>NZ_SMAG01000001.1 GCF_004341825.1 Hazenella coriacea
AATGCTGGCAACTAAAGATAAGGGTTGCGCTCGTTGCGGGACTGAACCCAACATCTCACGACACGAGCTGACGACAACCATGCACCACCTGTCACCGCTGCCCCGAAGGGAAGGTCTATCTCTAGACCGATCAGCGGGATGTCAAGCCCTGGTAAGGTTCTTCGCGTTGCTTCGAATTAAACCACATGCTCCACCGCTTGTGCGGGCCCCCGTCAATTCCTTTGAGTTTCAGCCTTGCGGCCGTACTCCCCAGGCGGAGTGCTTAATGTGTTAACTTCGGCACTGAGGAGGGAAATCCCCAACACCTAGCACTCATCGTTTACGGCGTGGACTACCAGGGTATCTAATCCTGTTCGCTCCCCACGCTTTCGCGCCTCAGCGTCAGTTACAGTCCAGAGAGTCGCCTTCGCCACTGGTGTTCCTCCCGATCTCTACGCATTCCACCGCTACACCGGGAATTCCACTCTCCTCTCCTGTACTCAAGCTCCCCAGTTTCAGGTGCAGCTCTGCGGTTGAGCCGCAGCCTTTCACACCTGACTTAAAGAGCCGCCTGCGCGCGCTTTACGCCCAATAAATCCGGACAACGCTTGCCCCCTACGTATTACCGCGGCTGCTGGCACGTAGTTAGCCGGGGCTTTCTCCTGAAGTACCGTCAGGACTTCTTCCTTCAGAACAGAGTTTTACAACCCGAAGGCCGTCATCACTCACGCGGCGTTGCTCCGTCAGGCTTTCGCCCATTGCGGAAAATTCCCTACTGCTGCCTCCCGTAGGAGTCTGGGCCGTGTCTCAGTCCCAGTGTGGCCGGTCACCCTCTCAGGTCGGCTACGCATCGTTGCCTTGGTGAGCCGTTACCTCACCAACTAGCTAATGCGCCGCGGGCCCATCCGCAAGCGACCGAAGTCTTTCCCTTTTCCTCCATGCGGAGGAAAAGCGTATCCGGTATTAGCTCCGGTTTCCCGAAGTTATCCCGAGCTTGCGGGCAGGTTGCCCACGTGTTACTCACCCGTTCGCCGCTAGGAGCCGAAGCTCCCCGCTCGACTTGCATGTATTAGGCACGCCGCCAGCGTTCGTCCTGAGCCAGGATCAAACTCTCCAAGAATGGTTGTTTGATTCTATGCTCTCAAAAAATTAACAGGTCATGGTTTCACTCTTTAGTTTTCAAGGAACACTTTCATGTGAAGCTATTTTCTTTTGTCACCATCTTGCGGCGACAAGTAATAATTTATCACGCTATTAAATGAATGTCAACACTTTTTTATAAAAAACAGCGGACCCTGGTAAGGTATCCGCTGTTGGCTGAAAAGCACCTGCATCTTGAAGCATCCACTCAATAAATGTTCCATAACCTGAAGTAGGGTCATTAACAAAAACATGTGTGACAGCACCAATCAATTTACCATCTTGAATAATAGGACTTCCACTCATCCCTTGGACAATCCCCCCTGTTTTGTCTAAGAGTCGTGGATCAGTCACTTTAATGATTAAACCTTTGGTGGCAGGGAACTTTTGACGCAAGACATGATTGATTTGTATATCAAAAGCTTCAACCTTTTGTCCTTCAACAACGGTTAAAATCTTCGCTGGACCTTCTTTCACTTGTTCAGCAAAAGCAATTGGAATCGGTTTTCTTTCAACCCCTTGAGGTACACCTTTCATACTTCCAAAAATACCAAAGGGAGTATTCTTCGTGATATTTCCTAATACCTGATCTTCCCGGAAAAAAATTGCTCTTTTTTCCCCAGGTTCTCCAGATTCCCCTTTTTGGATCGATGTTACATTGGATTGAATAATTTTCCCATTTCCAACCCTAATCGGTTGTCCTGTATCCAGATCAGTGATGACATGGCCTAATGCACCATAGACTTGATGTTTGGGATCAAAAAAAGTAAGAGTGCCTACTCCTGCAGCTGAATCACGAATATAAAGCCCCAATCGAAATACATTTTCTTTTTTGTCAAGCTCTGGTTGGATCATTACATTTTTCTGTTTTCCATTTCGAAACAAAGTAATTTGTAACTGTTTATTTTTACTTCCAGCCAGATGGGTGGCCTGACTCACATCCCCTAATTTCTCAATCTTCTTTCCGTTTAAATGAGTTAAATAGTCTCCAACTCGAATATCAGCTCGTTCTCCTGGAGACTGGTTACCCGAAGAACTTTGGACCAAATGATGTCCTACGACTAAAGCTCCAGATGACTTTAATTTGACTCCAATCGATTGACCACCTGGGATGACTTTTACATCCGGGTAAACACTTACATTCACTTTTTTTATCGGAAAGGTACCAAATAATTTTAAGGTAAGAAGTGTTTCCCCAGCTTGATGTGACAAAATAGTAAGTGGATGGTGTAAATCTACGGGTACATGTGATTGAGGCGATCCATTCACCTTAACAATATTCGGATTGGAAATCGTAGCTGTAGCTGATACAGGCATACCTAAGTGAAGCTGTTCCAGTTGCCCCTGAAACAAACGGATCTCAGCAGGGAAATGGGTAAACTGACGAAAAGCTGTTGTCGTTGTACCTAAAACCATAAGAAGAACTAAAAGAAAACCTAACCATTTTTTCTTGTTTTGCTTCTGCAACATCCACCACTCTCCTGCGCATCCCGCCTTCCCTCCGCCATGAGGTTACCATGTAGTGTTAAGTTAACCGAAACCCCGACATTTTATAAGGTATAAAAAAATAAGCTTTGATCCTTGGATCAAAGCTGTTATCACGAAAGGATTACCTTTTTTACCTGGTCTGCCAAACGCAACATTTCTTCAGCGTGTTCTCTGGTCTTTTGAGTAACCTCTACGCCTCCCAGTAAACGAGCTAGTTCATGGGTTCGTCCTTCATGATCCAAAGGATCTACTTTTGTCTTTGTAGAATATGATGTAGTTTCTTTAAAAATATACAGGTGATGATCTGCCATACAAGCAACTTGAGGCAAATGAGTTACGCAGAGAACTTGATGATTCCTAGCTAGCACAGCTATTTTTTCAGCAATTGCTTGTGCGGCTCGCCCACTGACTCCAGTATCTACTTCATCAAAAATCAACGTATGAATTTCCTGTATATCGGTAAAAATGACTTTTAAAGCCAACATGATTCGAGACAATTCTCCACCTGAAGCAATTTTAGCTAGTGGGCGTAATGGTTCACCTGGGTTGGGAGCAATGAGAAATTCAATTTGGTCTATTCCTGTTGCTTGTAACTGCGGAGAGCGAAGGTCATCTTGACGAAAAGCCACATGAAAAATGGTAGACCCCATATTTAAGTCAGCAAGTTCTTGTTCCACTTTCGCCTGTAATTGAGTGGCTATTTTTTTGCGACGTATAGTAAGTTCCTGAGCAAGCTCAGTGAGTTGAGGGCGAAGCAACTCCAACTGATCAAGTAACTCTGTTTCCTGCTCATCTCGATGGGTGAGTCGTTCTAGCTCATCTTCAATCTTTCCGCCATATTCCAGAATCTCCTCGATCGTGTCTCCATATTTACGCTTACACTGTTTAATCAGATGAAGTCGCTCTTCTACTTGGTTTAAACGCACTGGATCAAATTCAATCTCATCTCGATATCTTCCCAAATGACGGGCTACGTCATCCAATTGGTAATAGGCTGATTGAACTATATCATTTAAATAGTTTAAAGAAGAATCAATCTCTGCAATCTCTTCCATATGAGTCAACGCTTTTTGTAAATGATCTAAGCCTCCTTGTTCAGCATACAAATGTTCGTATGCACGAACTGTATGGCTCATCAACTTTTCGGCATGAGCTAAACGATTCTGTTCTCTTTCTAACTCCTCATCTTCACCTGCAACTAACTGTGCTGATTGGATCTCTTCTAACTGGAATTGATATAGATCCATTCGTTGTGCGATTTCTTTTTGATCAATACTTAATCGCTTTATTTCTTTTTCTATTTTTTGAAATTGTTGATATTTTTCTTCGTATTGGCGTCGCAGTGGAAGAATCCACTCACCACCAAATTGGTCTAGCCATTCCAAATGTTCATCAATATGAAGTAATGACTGATGCTCATGTTGACCCGAAATATCGATTAATTTTCTTCCAATCTGCTTCAACATGGCTAAAGTGACCATTCGTCCATTGATTCGACATGTGCTTTTCCCATTCGCTGTGATCTCCCTACGAATCAAAAGAATATCCACATCTTCATCTAACCCCCACTCCACTAATAGGGGACGAACTGGATGAGTGGGAGCGAGCTCAAATAAAGCCTCAATTTCAGCTTTTTGGGAACCATGACGAACAAATTCTGAAGAAGCCCGTCCACCTGCAACTAACCCCAAAGCATCGATTAATATTGACTTTCCTGCACCTGTTTCACCAGTCAAAACATGAAAACCTTCTTGTGCAAAAGAGAGTTCTAACTCTTCAATGATCGCAAATTGGCGAATGGATAATTCCCGCAACATCAGCATCTACTCCTAAAGCATTTCGATAAATCGCTCTACAATTTCCGGTGCTATCTCTTTGTTTCGACAAATCACCAAAATGGTGTCATCTCCAGCCAAGGTACCGATCACTTCATTCCAATCCAAGTTATCTAATAAAGCCCCTACTGCATGTGCATTACCTGGAAGAGTCTTTAAAACGATCAGATTTTCACTATAATCAATACTGATAAATGATTCCTGCAAAATTCTTTTTAACTTTTGAGCTGGATTAAACCGTCGATCCGCTGGTAGTGAATATTTATATAGCCCATTGTTAGTAGGAACCTTTACCAAATGTAGTTCTTTGATATCCCTTGAAACAGTCGCTTGAGTCACATTATAACCTGCTTTTTTTAATTCCTCTACTAATTCATCTTGTGTTTCAATATCTTGATTGGCTATAATTTCACGTATTTTTATATGTCTTTGCGGTTTCATAGTTGCCTCCATCCCTTTATTATCAGTTACTTTCCCCCTGAAGCTTTTTTCTTAGCACTTCAAAAAAAGTGCGTTCTTTCCATTTAATCAGAAGTGTATGATAAGGAGAACGTTTTACTCGAACCACATCCCCAGCTTGCAAACTGTATCCAAGTTGTCCATCAATCGTCAAACCCATATCTTGGTGTAAAGCCGAAACTTGCACTTCCAATACAGAATCAGCAGGTAAAACCATTGGGCGTGAGGTTAGCGTATGAGGGCAGATCGGAGTCAACAAGAGAGTTTGTACGCCGGGATAAACAATGGGACCTCCACATGATAAAGAATAGGCAGTAGAGCCTGTAGGTGTGGAAACGATTACACCATCTCCAGAAAATGTCCCTAGTCGCATTCCATTCATTCTCACCTCGCAGGTGATCATACGTCGAAATGAACCTTTCGCTACACCAACATCATTAAGAGCTGTATCTTGCTCAATTACTTTTCCATCACGAACGAGTTCAGCTGTAATCATTACGCGTTCTTCTATGTAAAAATCTCCTGTTAAAATCCGATCCACGGCATAAGACAAATTGGAAGGTTCTGCTTCTGAGAGAAAGCCCAAATGACCGACATTAATCCCTAAAATAGGAAGGTGATAAGCTGCAAACTTCCGCGCGATTCCTAATAGTGTTCCATCACCACCCAATACAAAAACCAAATCGACCTTATGGGGAAATTGCTCCAATTGAACTCCTAGCTCGGAGCGTCCCAATTCTTGAGCTACTTCTGGTTCAACAATCACTTCACATTGTCTCGACTCAAGAAGTTGTACCAATTGACCTGCTAGCTCACGAGCTTTGGGTTTACTCTGATTAACAGTAATACCAACCTTTTTCATCTATCTCCACTCCAGTTTGTCATAGACTTAAGATGCGTGATTTTTTTAAGAAGATCTACTCCAACCATAAAACATAATTCTGAATAACCATATCTGGTGTACTCTGGAATCTATAAAAAAATAAACAGAGCGAGTCCAAATCCCAGAACAAAAGTTATCAGATACAACCAATTGAATCCTTTTTTTTCTTGAAAAGTTAGATCTGGCACATCGATCCGAATCACTTTGAACTTTTCTTTTTCAAGGTCAACATATAATATACCCTTAGGTTGGTAAAGAAGAAAGTAGGAGAGAAAAAAGTCACGTAGAGCAGGTCCTGAAATGCGAAGTGGTTTTCGTTCTTTTGCCAAGATGACCAGATACCATTCATCACCCAATTTAGCAATATAGTCGACAAATAGTCGACTTTCATAAACTTGTTCATCAACTTGAATCGAAATAGGTACTTTTTCTTTACGGCGAACAACTTCATAACCGTAATTACTAAGAAACCGAGGAACTTCTCCTTGAATTTGATCCTCTTCATCTTGGGGAGGCTCTTGGAGTAATGATTGGGAAAAACGAACAGGTAACCATTTTCTTAATA
This sequence comes from Hazenella coriacea, assembly GCF_004341825.1. GTDB lineage: Bacteria > Bacillota > Bacilli > Thermoactinomycetales > Thermoactinomycetaceae > Hazenella > Hazenella coriacea. The sequence goes on from NZ_SMAG01000001.1 coordinate 6,350, forward strand.
AAAAGTAGAAGATGACTCCGACTAGCAAGATAAGTACTAAGGTATCGCCTGGTTTAGACAACCGACTTCCCTCCTTTACCTATCCTACTAATTCGCAGCCATAATAAAGAAACCTTCTTCCACCATTATTTTTATTAAAAAGAATAAAGAACACCTTTTAATCAAAACGATGATGGGCTTGTTTGACAATCTCGGCGACATCAATGCGACTTGCCATTTTCTGTGAAGGATGAAGGACCAGATAAGCAAGAAACTCTATATTCCCTTCTCCACCTTGAATCGGTGATGGTACCAATCCTCTGACTTCATATCCTTCTTCTTGTGCAAATTGAACAAATGATTCTAATACACGTTGATGAATAGATGGGTCTCTGATGATTCCTTTTTTACCTACTTGATCACGTCCCGCTTCGAATTGCGGCTTAACAAGGGCCACCACTTCTCCCTCAGGCAGCAAAAGCCGCTTCAAATTAGGAAGAATATGAGAGAGTGAAATAAAAGAAACATCAATGGTTGCCAGATTGGGAGAATCACCCGTTAACTGTTCTGTAGATACATAACGAAAATTGGTTCGTTCCATAACAATCACGCGAGGATCTTGTCTTAGTTTCCAAGCCAGTTGACCATATCCTACATCAATCGCATACACTTGTTTTACACCTTGTTGTAAAGCACAATCCGTAAATCCACCTGTCGATGATCCTATATCTAACATCACGCGTCCCTCCACTCGGATGGGAAAGACGCGCAGTGCTTCTTCTAATTTTAATCCGCCTCTACTTACATAGGGATGTAATTGTCCCTTTAGAGTAATTTTGGCATCTACAGATACTTTAGTTCCTGGTTTATCAATTCGTTCTTGATTCACAAGAACCAGTCCAGCCATGATGGATCGTTGGGCTTGTTGTCGACTTGAAAAAAATCCCTTACTCACTAATAAGTTATCGATCCGCTCTTTTTCCACAATAAACCCTCATGCTCATTGTTTTTTTAATGGTAGCATCTTATGAACAGTATCCGCAACATTCTCAGGAGTTAATCCAACTTCTTCTCTCTGTTGTTGAACACTTCCATGCTCCACATAATAATCGGGAATCCCCAAAGTTCGAATATTCATACCCAACTGGTGATGTTGAGCATAGTACTCCAATACTGCACTACCAAATCCACCTACTAATGTTCCTTCTTCAATCGTGATGATTGGGATTTTTTCTTCAGCAAGTTGATTTAGCATTTCTTCGTCCAATGGCTTTACAAAACGTGCATTAATGACTCGCGCTTGAATCCCTTGGCATTCTAACAAGTCGGCTGCTTTTGCGGCCACTTCCACCATCGTTCCAAAAGCTAATAATGCGATATCATTTCCGGGACGAATCACTTCCGACTTTCCAATTGGAATGAGCTTAAATTCATCATCCAACGAGACACCTAAGCCAGCGTTTTTGGAGTAGCGAACAGCAATAGGTCCATCATTATATTGAGTAGCTGTATACAACATATGTTGAAATTCATTCTCATCTTTAGGCATCATGATGACCATATTCGGTTGGTTTCGCATAAAGCTGATATCATACACTCCATGATGCGTTTCACCATCTTCACCAACAAATCCAGCTCGGTCTACGGCAAACACTACATTTAGATTTTGTCGTGCCACATCATGGACTAATTGATCATAGCCCCGTTGCAAGAATGTTGAATAAATCGCCAGTACAGGCTTCATACCCTGAGTAGCTAATCCAGCGGCATACGTTACAGCGTGTTGTTCAGCAATTCCCACATCCACACAACGCTCGGGAAACTTTTCTTGGAATTGATCCAACTTGGAGCCTGTTATCATAGCAGGTGTAACTGCAACGATTTTAGGGTCTTTTTCTGCTAAGCGTATAAGTGTTTTACCAAACATCGCAGGATACGCAGGAGCTCCTCCAGTCCCCTTTTTAAAAGCACCAGATTCAATCTTATAGGTACCTACGCCATGGTATACGGTGGAATCTTCTTCTGCTGGTTTATACCCCTGACCTTTTTTAGTCACCACATGAACCAGAACAGGTCCTTTCGTGTGTGAAGCTTGGCGTAGGCTTTCCATTAACTCATCCAATTGATGCCCATTAACAGGACCCAAATAGGTAAACCCAAGTGTTTCAAAAAAGACACCCGAAACGACTAAATATTTGAGACTATCTTTAATTCGTTCTAATGTTTTGGCAAAAGGTTGTCCGACAGTCGGGATCTTTTTAAGGAGATATTCAACCTCTTCCTTCACTTTGTTATAACCTTTATGGGTACGAAGGCGTCCTAAATGATTATGCAAAGCACCTACGTTCGGGCTAATCGACATCTCATTATCATTTAAGATCACAATCATATCTTTTTTCTCTTCACCAATATGGTTTAATGCTTCTAAAGCCATTCCGCCTGTTAAAGCACCATCACCAATGATGGGGATCACTTTATAGTTTTCTCCCAAAAGATCTCTTGCAGCAGCCATTCCCATAGCTCCAGACAGAGATGTACTACTATGTCCTGTTTCCCAAACGTCATGCTCACTTTCTCTCATCTTTGGAAAACCGCATAGCCCTTTATATTGACGTAATGTAGGGAATTGCTCCCTTCTACCTGTTAGAATCTTATGCACATAGGCTTGATGCCCTACATCCCACAAAAACTTATCTTTGGGGCTATCAAACAAGTAGTGAAGAGCAATGGTTAATTCAACAACACCCAGGTTAGAGGACAAATGACCCCCTGTAACCGAAAGACTCTCTATCAAAAATTTTCTAATTTCATTCGCCAACATAGGAAGTTCCTCTACAGACAACTGCTTTAACTTGTCTGGCGAATTAATCTGTTCGAGGAGCACGAAGAACGCCTCGCTTTCGCTTTCTTTTCTTCTCAAAATTTAGGATAAATAAATGTAATCAAGGATTTTCTTGATGCAATCCAAATATGACATGGAATAGATCCTTTACTACAAAGTATTCCAGAAAAATGCCGGTCTCAAGGTCGGACCGGTTCATCACTGAAAGACGGAATCCCCGTCCTTATATAATTTTTCTGGACGAACCCTACAATAATTACGATCAAGTAAACGATTTGTTTTAGGTGTTACGTAAATCTCCCAAGGTGGCATTCTTATGGTTGCCAAGCAAAAGTTTATTTACGTTGCACCCATCACTCGATTAACAACTACTTCGTTTATACTTGAATATCCATGGATCAATATGTCATCAAAGACAACAGTCTAGAAGTTTTCCTCAACAGCACCGCTTTCACAATGCGGGACTTACTAGAATACTGCATCACTCTATTTTAGCATATTTATTATAGCACAAGGTTTACTCTTTAGCACTTCACACAAATTAACGATCTCTGGATAATAAGTAATCAGCAATCCCAAGTAAATATTCAGGATTCACCACATCAGAATCGAGTAATTCAGCTTTTGCCTGCTCAGTAATTTCAGCTAATTTTTTTCTTGATTCATCCAGTCCAAGTAAGGAAGGATAAGTGGCTTTATGTTTTTCTTCATCGCTTCCCACTGGCTTTCCGATTAATTCTTGATCACCAATCACATCAAGAATATCATCTTGGATCTGGAATGCGAGTCCCAAGCCATAAGCAAACCGAGTGAGTGCTTGTAACGTTTCTCTTGAAACTCCTGATAGAAGAGCTCCTGTACGTACGGAAAATGCAATTAAGTCACTTGTCTTATGTTGATGAATCTTTTCCAACTCCACCAAAGAAATAGGACGATTTTCACTAAGAAGATCAATCACTTGACCTCCAACCATCCCCCTTGCTCCTGAAGATCGAACGCCTTCCTCGATAATGGTGAGAGCTGTTTCCGCTGATAACTTTGCTTGTTTAGCTCCAGAGGCCATCAGTCCAAAAGCTTCCGTCAACAAGGCATCTCCTGCCAAAATAGCTTGAGCTTCACCAAAAACCTTATGATTTGTTAGCTTACCCCGTCGATAATCATCATTATCCATCGAAGGTAGATCATCATGGATTAAGGAGTAAGTATGAATCATTTCAATTGCACATGCGAATGGAAGAGCTTTTTCTTTTTCTTCTCCACATGCTTCTGTCGTAGCTAGAGCCAAGACGGGACGAAGCCGTTTTCCTCCAGCTAACAAAGAATAACGCATTGACTCTAATAAGGTTTCAGGAACCCCATCCAAGTTTAGGGTATATTGATCCAAAGTCTCATGGACCCATTTAGCATTTTCTTTTATATAGCTTTGAATCCTCTCCACTTACTCTAGTTCCTCCTCTGGTTTAAAGGTTCTTTTCATCCACTCTCCGTTTTCTTTGACTAACATTTCCACCTGTTGTTCTGCCCACTCTAACTTTTTGCCGCATAGATGTGCCAGTTTCATGCCCTCATCAAATAGTTGAATCGCCTCTTCGAGTGGAGCATCCCCTTTTTCCAACAAACGTACCACTTCTTCAAGCCGCTCGAGCGCTTTTTCAAAAGGCAGCGATTCGAGCGCAGATAAATCTTTTGGTTCACTCATGCGTAGTTCCCTCCGATTTAAAGACTTGACAGCTTACTTGTCCATCAGCCAATCGTATATTTACGAGGTCACCAGGCTGAACTTGCTGGCTAGACTTAATAAGTTCTTTCGAATGATAACGTTGTACGATGGAATATCCTCTGTTCATCACTTTAAGTGGACTCAATGCATCCAATTGTGATAGGAGTTGTTCCCATTTCGCTCTCCGATCTTTGATCTGAGTCTTGATCTGCTGATGTTGTTCCCAATAGAGATGCCCAATCCGCTCTCGAATTTGGGTGATGTGACGAGCTGGGTGTTCCATTTGCAAACGATATCTTAGTTGCTCAATCTGATGGGTTCGCTGAGTTTGCCATAGATGAATCGCTCGCTCTAATCCTGACTCAAGATGATCTAATTGCTGAGCATATTGAAGTAAGCGAGCCTCAGGATATTGAAAAATGGGACGTTCAACACTTTTTTTGACTCGTTGTTGATACTTATCAAGTAAAGTCATTTGTGCGTTGAGCAGTCGTTGTTCTAGGGATCGCACACGCTCTCGAAGATCTTCTATATGAGGGACAACCATCTCCGCAGCAGCAGTAGGTGTGGCCGCTCGTTGATCAGCAATAAAATCACTAATCGTTGTATCTGTCTCATGACCAACAGCAGAAATAACGGGAATGACAGACTGAGCAATACTTCTTGCTACGATCTCTTCATTAAAAGCCCACAGTTCTTCGATCGAACCTCCGCCTCGACCCACAATCAGAACATCCACTTCCTGTCGCAAATTCATCTGCTCAATCGCTTGTACAATTTCACTAGGTGCTTGATCTCCTTGAACCGATACAGGATAGAGAAGAATCTGTGTGAGTGGATAACGACGTCGCATCGTAATGATAATATCACGAACCGCAGCACCGCTAGGTGAGGTGATCACTCCAACAGTTTTAGGAAACAAAGGGATCGATTTTTTAGGGAGAGAGAACAAACCTTCAGCTTCGAGTCTCTCTTTTAGCCTTTGGAAAGCGAGATAAAGATCTCCTTCACCATTGGATCGCATAGTCTGAACATAAAACTGTACTTGCCCTTCCCGTTCATACATCGAAAGGTACCCTTTGACTAAGACACGGTCTCCATCTTTAGGCATAAAGCGAAGTCTACGATTATTCCCAGCAAACATAGCCGCTTTTATTTTTGCCGTCTCATCTTTCAATGTAAAATACATATGACGACTTTTTGTATGTTGTGAGAAGTTGGAAATCTCCCCTTCAACCCAAACTCCCTTTAATCGCTCGTCAGAGTCTAGCTTTTGAACTACATAGGAGACTAAATCGGTAACAGACCAAACATCCTTCTGCTGTTGATTCATTTTATCTCCCCATTTCTTAACCTATGCTTTCTGTTCAAAATGCCATTTGGCTGATTTTACAGTATTGTGAAGCAACATGGCAATCGTCATCGGACCTACGCCTCCTGGAACTGGAGTAATCGCTGAAGTAAGTGGTGCTACATTCGCAAAGTCTACATCTCCACATAGTTTCCCTTCAGCATTTCGGTTCATCCCTACATCGATGACAACGGCTCCTGATTTCACATGTTCAGGCTTAATGAGATCTACTTTTCCCACAGCAGCAATAATAATATCTGCTTGGCGAGTATAGGAAGCAAGATCCACAGTACGTGAATGACACATCGTTACCGTCGCATTCGCCTGTTGAAGTAAAAGTGCCATGGGTTTACCCACAATATTGCTACGTCCAACTACAACAGCATACTTTCCAGCCACATCAATTTGTTTTCGTTTGAGCATTTCCATAATACCAGCTGGTGTACAAGGAAGATAAGCTTCCTCTCCAATAACTAAATTTCCTACATTAATCGGTGTAAACCCATCTACATCCTTCTCTGGAGAAATGGTGGCAATCACACGCGAAGGATCAATCTGTTTAGGTAAAGGTAATTGGATTAATATCCCATGAATAGAAGGATCGGCATTTAACTTTCTCACTTGATCAAGGAGTTCTTTCTCAGAAATTTCTTCACTCAATCTAATTAATTCAGAATGAATCCCTACTTCTGCAGAGGCACGTATTTTACCTCTTACATAAGATTCTGAGGCTGGGTGATTACCTACTAAAACTACCGCCAAGCCTGGAATGATTCCTTGCCCTTGTATATGGGTAACTTCTTGCTTTAGTTCGTTTCGTACTTGTTGTGCAATCGCTTTTCCATCGATCACTTGGTACGCCAATTTTCACACACCCTTTATTCATTACAATTAGAGATTGTTACATTGCCTGATACCCATCCCTTAAGGATAGTTTAGCTGAATCAATCATAAGGTCTTTCAACCTCACAGTGGTATCATATTTTTTCAGTTTATCCTTTTCAACTAGATGTGTAAAGCTAAGTCCCCTTGATTCAACAAAGGTGTACGGAGTAAAAAAGGACCCATGGATCCTGAGATTGATGACAAAAGAGGTGATCAATGAAATAGAGTCCTTTTGATGAAGACCTATTACTAAAAAAGTTTTAGTCGCCTCAAACTCACTCGCTTATCAACAATCTCTGGGTCCTTGGATCCTTTTTTATTTATTCGATTTCAGCCTTAATTTGATTGATTTCTTTAACCACCATTCCCAATACCCCATTGATAAAACGACCTGACTCCTCAGAACTGAAAAATTTCCCCAAATCTACAGCTTCATTCAAAATAGCTCCTTGAGGTGTTTCAGGCTGATATAGTAATTCATAAACAGCTAGTCGCAAAATCGCTCGATCTACCGTAGGGATTCGAGATAATGACCATCCTTCTTTTAAAAAGCGTTGAATCACAGGATCAATAGAAGCTTGCTGTTCCTGTATCCCTTGTACAAGATCCAAGTAAAATTGAGCGTCGTCTCCTTGTAAACTGGAACCCCGTCTTTGGATCACTTGTTCTTCTTGATCTTGGTGAAACTCACATTCATACAGTGCTTGTATTGCATGTTCTCTTGAAGTTCTACGACTCATAACTAAACCCCCAAAAAGAAGCCGGATCCACTTTTTTAAAGTAGGGTCCGGCTTTTCTCCCTTATTTGCGCATCCACTTATCAAACTGAATGGATTCAAGAATTTGCTTCAGATCTTCTTTCCGATCCAGTTGTTTGCCGATGTAAAATCCTAACCCAATTAAAAGGGCAAAAAACAGGGTCTTCCAAAAACCTACAAATAGAAAAACAAGCCCCAAGATAAAGCCAATCAAAGTACCCGCAATTCTTCCTCCATATTGTAACCAAATCGTTTCAATAAGTTTCCTGTCCATCTCCAAGCCCTACCTTCAATCTACACGAACTCGGGATTTATCAGGCTGAATCGTTTGTGCTACATAAACGGAAACCTGATCCACTTGAACCCCTGCGATTTGTTCCACTTGCTCTTTCACGACTAATTGAAGCTGTTCGGACAAGTGTTGAATCGGGGTTTCGCCATCTACAACAATTTTCAGACCAATTCCAACAGAAGAATCATTAGTACGATGGCGAACACGCGCAGTAAGATCTCTAACTCCTTTAACTCGACGTGCTGCTTTTGCCGCAATGCTTTCGATGGAGCGAAGAGAGATTCGGATATGTCCAATCTCAGTCTCACGGTCCACCCCAGAATCAATCTCTTTTTGCTTGATAACCGCTTTAAAAATAAAACGTAAACTGATGATAAAGACAAACAAACTGACGCCTGCGATCGCCCATCGTAAGCTTGGGTCATCATTAAACTGTGTAAGACCCGATTGTATTTCCTCTGGACCTACTAGAAGTTGAAAACTGAACAAAAAGCCAAAGACCGCTAAAGCAGCGATCCCTAGACTGTATAATAATAAAAGAAGACGATCCAACCAACCCACCTTGGTTCCCCCCTATCTTTCATTCATCAACGAACGCGATGGGGTGTTTCTTGCTCTTTTCCTTTTTCCGCTTGTGGGAACTTAATTCCTTCTACACGAACAATAATTTGGTCGACATTTAACCCAGTCATTGTTTCTACTGCTGTCTTAACTTTTTCCTGTACTTCCCGACCTACAGTAGGAATGTTGTAACCATATTGTACAACGATCGCTAAATCGATGACTGTTTGTTGCTCTCCAAAATCAACACGAATTCCTTTACGGAAGTTTTTTCTACCAAGTAACTGATTAAGGTCATCTACAACTCCACCACTAAGGCTAATCACCCCGTCTACTTGGGTAGCAGATAAACCCGAAATGATCTGAATCACCTCAGGGGCAATTTCAACTCTGCCTAATTGACCCGTATCCAATTTATTCATCTCAATCATCACGGGAACTCTCCTCATCTAGATTTGTAGTTTCTAAAAACTGAATATGAAAATCACCAGAAACAAACTTAGGATGATTAATTAATTTGAGATGGAAGGGGATCGTAGTATGCACCCCGTCGATCGCAAACTCTTTTAAAGCACGATTCATACGATCAAGCGCTTCTTGACGATCTTTACCCCAAACAATCAGTTTCGCAACCATAGAATCATAAAAAGGACTAATTTTGTAGCCTTGATAACAAGCACTATCTACACGAACTCCTATACCACCTGGTGGGAGATAAAATTGGATCGTTCCTGGAGATGGCATAAAGTTTTTTTCTGGGCGTTCTGCATTGATCCGACACTCGATAGACCAACCGTCAAATTGAACTTGTTCCTGTGTCACAGAGAGCGGAATCCCTGCCGCTACTCGAATTTGTTCTTTGACTAAGTCGATCCCAGTAATGAGTTCAGTGACAGGATGTTCAACCTGAATCCGAGTGTTCATTTCCATGAAATAAAAATTATGGTCTTTATCTAATAAAAATTCTACTGTCCCTGCACCCGAATATTGAACGGACTGAGCTGCGGCAATCGCTGCCTGTCCCATCCGCTCCCTAAGTTCAAGATTTAATGCTGGAGATGGTGCCTCTTCAATTAACTTTTGGTAGCGCCGCTGAATGGAGCAATCACGCTCGCCTAAATGAATCACGTTTCCATAGTTATCTGCAAGGACTTGGATTTCAATGTGTCTTGGTTGTACCAAAAACTTCTCCAAGTATACACCTGGATTACCAAAATTAGCTTCAGCTTCTTTTTGAGCTAGGGTAACAGCACGCTTTAATTCCTCTTCAGAGTGAACAATACGCATGCCTTTCCCACCACCACCAGCAGTTGCCTTCACAATGACAGGATAACCGATCTCATTGGCAATTTTTGCAGCTTCGTCTAAATCCTCAATCACACCTTCTGTCCCAGGAACTACAGGAACCCCCGCGGCCTTCATCGTTTCCCTCGCCGTCGTTTTATCCCCCATTTGGACAATGGCATTAGGTTTCGGACCGATAAACGTAATACCACAAGCAGCACAAAGCTCAGCAAAATCAGCATTCTCTGCCAAAAAGCCATATCCTGGGTGAATGGCATCAGCCTCCACCAAAGTTGCCGTACTCATTAAGTTAGTCATATTGAGATAACTATCTCTTGAAGAAGCGGGACCTATACAATAAGCTTCATCTGCTAATGTCACATGTAAAGCTTCTCGATCTGCTTCTGAATACACAGCTACTGTACTAATCCCTAACTCCTGACAAGCACGAATAATTCTGACTGCGATCTCTCCACGGTTTGCAACTAATACTTTTTTAAACATCTGGTTTCCCTCCAGCATCTCAGTTGGCTTTGACTAAGAACAATGGTTGCCCATATTCAACCAACTGACCGTTTTCCACCAGAATCTTCACAATAGTACCTTTTGTTTCAGCTTCCAATTCATTCATTAATTTCATCGCTTCAACAATACATACGATTGAGGTTTCCTCAATTTTATCCCCTTCTTTCACATATGGGTCAGAGTCTGGGGAAGGAGCACGATAAAATGTTCCTACCATCGGGGAAACAATCTTATGTAATTGATCATCTTCTATAGTAGCTTCTGTGGCTTTGGGAGCTTCTGTAACTATCGGTTCCTGTACAGGAGCTACAGCACTTGTAACTACAGGTGCAACTGATACAGATGGAGCTTGTTGCACCACAGGAGTTACTTCAACACTGCTCACTGCAGCAGAACGATCCCCTGCTTTTTTAATAATAACTTTCGCACCTTCATTATCAATCTCAAACTCTTCAATTTGTGATTCATCAATTAAACGGATGAGTTCACGTATTTCATGCATTTTAAACGCCATTATTCACTCACTCCTTATTGAACCATTCTATATAAAATGAACAGTAACGGTTTTATCATAATGTTTTTTTAGTGGTTTGACCACCCCTTCTCCTGTGAGTCTACAGGACTTTTTCCATTTTTTCCAGTTCGAACGATAAAAAAACTTATGTATGACTTGTTCAACAACGATTTACTCTAAAGGCCCTATTTATATCGCATTTTGATGATATAAAAAATGAATAAACTCCAAAGTCGGAGTTTCTCAGCCTATTTATTGGTATTTGGAGTATGATCTCCAATGAAAATGATTTTATTTTTCTTCCTTTAATAGTCGAATTGTTTATATACTAATTTCAAAATAGTAAGGTTCTTGAACGGATGAAAATCTAATGATCGGACCACTCCAAGCACCGACTCCCATCGGGTACTCTTTATATTGTTGGTTCGTAAAATGACCGATTACCTTTTTCCAAAAACGTTGTGCTGGAAGATTATTAGGAGTTTGAACCACTTCCCACTCTCCTGGAAAGCGTTCTAACAAAATTTGCGTTGCATAGGTTCCTACTCCAGTGTTCCGATATTTTTTCACTACAAAAAACTCAGCCATACTAAAGTCAGCATCTGTATAACAATAGTCATTGACAAGGGCAAAGCCAGCTAAAACACCATCCACTTTAATGAAAAATGGGAATCTTCCTTCTTCAGTCCAGTAATGATCTAAATATTTATATCCATAACAACCATGTTGATTTAGATCATAACTTTCAAAATCAGAACAGTCATATTGATAAAACTCTAATAGTTGTTGCAAAACTGGCTTGGACTCATAATTCACCTTTTCCAGTTCAATCTGATTCCATTTCAATTGCCTTCGCCTACCTTTACAGATACTCGTTAAGGGAAATATGTACTATCATAACACTCAAGCCCCTTTTCCGTCTGCAATTTAACCCTATAAATCACAGACTGATCGAAAAAGTTCAATTTAAATAAAGAGAGAGTTCACATACTTGTGCGAACTCTCTCTTTACATTGTGTTAATTATACCATTTCATTTCACGCAAAACATACATCCAACCATTAAAGCTGAGTGATTACTTTTCACCTTATGGACGGAAAGTAACTGTTACATTGGCTGGAGAAACTTGTAGATGTTGTTTAGCCAACGAGATTAATTTAACCGCTTGATTATTGGATAATTTTTCGCTTTGGACAACGACATCTACATGGGATTCAGTGGTGACCACAACAGCATCATTGTAACCTTCCTTACGGATCAACTCCTCTAGTACCGATTCAGCTTTATCAACCTTCATCAACTGGTTAATCTTTTTGTTCGCTTCGTCGGACTCTTGTTTGGTCGCCTCAGGATTGGTCATCACTTTCATATACTCTTCTGTCAACTTCCCACGCAATGTATCTCTTTGAATCTGATAAGCGACAAAATAGTCGTGATTCGCTTTGCTACTTGTGGTGGGTTCTGTTTTGGGATCTGCGGATTGTCCCACCGTTTTGATATTCACATCCATACTACCTGTTTTGTCATCCGTAGTCTGCTTCACCACTTGATCCGCAGGTTGAACTGGTCCTGTGACAATATAGTATGCTGATAAAACAATCATGAGTGTTAACATCGTGACTAACCACACTGTTTGTTTATTCATGGTCATAAAATAACCTCCTTCTAACCTTTAGGTTGTACCGAGATTCGATGCATGGGAACATCTAAGATCCGTTGAACTGCTTCAATGACAATCGACTTTACTTGTAGATTTTCAACACCTCTTGCTACAACAAGAACCCCTCTCACTTTAGGCTTCAACCGTTTCACCACCACAGGATGTTGACCTTCTTTCCCATTGTAAAAAGCAGCTTGTTTATCATGCGTGTTTTGTGTGATGGAACGATTTCCTCCTGCTTTATCCACCTCAGTTGTCACTTGCTCAGAATCCCGTTCATTCACTTGAACCACTTCTTCTTCAGTCGAGTCGAGATTGACAACAACTGAAACATCTTCCACACCGACAATTTTACTTAAGACTTCTGATAATTGTTTCTCATACTCCTCCTCATAAGACTGCATCGATGAAACAACTTTTGCCTCCACCGATTTCGAGGGGTTTTCTGGGATAATACTATTGCTTTCGAGAGGCTTCGGGTCTCCCTGTCCCATAAAAGAGGAAAAAATTAACACCATCACCCCAGCCCCACCCAAAACCAACAACCAAGGAAGCTTGTTTTTTGCTTTTCCTTTCTCTGATTCATCATTATTTTGGGTAAACAAATTTTTAAACATCCCTGTCTACCTCCATCCTCTACCAAGCTGGATCTACTCTTACGACAACCTGATCAGGTTCTAGATGCCATGTTCGTGTAAGAAAATCCACTAATAATTGAGCCGTTTGAGAGGTTTCGTCTTGGGAAGATCCCTGATTTGTCATGATTTGCCCTCCAATCCGAACCGACTCTATAGGTTGAATGGCTGATTGGACTTCTTGAGAGGTAGCAGGAATCGATTCTTTCTCCTTCACTTTAGCAACCACCTCGATTCTCTTAACTTTTTGGACTTGTTCTGGACTTATCTCCGTGATCACATTCGTTTTCATCACCTCCACCGTAAACTGTTGTTGAAGAGCATCTGAGATCATCTTCTCCATGCTACTTTCAGTCTGTTTCTGAATGAGCTGGCTTTGCTGTTGTTTCAGCTTTTCACTCTTTTCTTCGATTTGAGAGAGTGGTAACATCGAATCGGCTGATGAACCACCTTGTTTTTCAAAAGCTAACTTCGTGATATCTAACTCTTCAGTAAATAAGCTTAAAATCGGTGAGAGAATCGCCATGGTAATAAGTAAACCCATGACTAATTTGACATAGCGATCCATGGAATGGTTAGGTAATAATAAATCGATAAAGGTGGCAATCAAAACTAGTAAAACAATCTGCTTTAGCCATTCACTAAGCCACTCCATCATGCTTGTTCACCTACCTCATCATCACCGAAATATTCCCCGACGCAATAATAATGGTAATAGCTAGAAAAAACATCAATCCTACAGTAGCTAGGGCTGCAAAAATATAAATCATTGTTCGTCCAATGATGCTTAGACTTTCAATAATCGGGCTATTCCCTAATGGTTGCATCACAGCTGCCGAGAAATTATAGATAAAGGCTAGAGAAAGGATCTTAAGTGCTGGAAATGCACAAACGAGAAGTAAAATGATCACACCAGCCAGTCCAATTGTATTTTTCACCAATAAAGATGCTCCCACAACGGTATCTGCCGCTTCAGAAATCGATCGACCTACAACAGGGACAAAGTTACCTGTGATATATTTTGCGGTTCGAACCGTTACCCCATCTGTGACAGAAGTAGCGGCTCCTTGGACTGAGATCACTCCGAGGAAAATGGTAAGAAGTCCACCTAAGATGGCAATACTCAATTTCCTCATCAAACCAGCAAGTTGATTTACTTTATATTTTTCAGACATACAACTGACAATGCTAAGAATCGTAGCAAAAAAGAGTAAAGGAAAAACAATTGTATAGATTAATGTGCCAATGATGTTGATCATGAACACAATTAAAGGATGAAAGAGTGAAACAGAAGTAATATTTCCCAATGTCGCTAGTAATGTCAACATTAGCGGCATTAAGGCCATCATAAAGTCAATCATGCCCCCAATTGCCGATTTTGCTGCATCAATCGCAACTTTAAAGCTATTCACAGCTAAGACAATGATGACCATAAAGACAATCGCATAGGCTACTTTACTTACTTGATTATGCTCAAATGCAGACTGTAGCGTTTGCAAAATCATACTAAAGACTGTAAGGACCATGATCATCCCTAACAGTTTGCCATTGTACAAAACCTCATGAAAGAAGTAGCGTGCAAATGCCTTCAGTACTTCCTCGACACTCAGTTCGTCCCCATTCGATAACAGAAAGTCAAATAAACTACTTGGGGTTTGTCCGTCAAAATAACTACCATAATTAGTTTGTAACTGTTGCCAAAATGACTCCACTTCCTCCGTCTGTAACTGGTTTAACTGGGTTCGAATCAATTCATTACTCACAGAGGAAGTACCTTCATCCTCTCCTTCTGCCCAAGCCCATTGAGATAGAATAAGACTAAGAAAGACAATGAGTAGAATGATTCCTCTTTTTTGCAACATTCTTTTCATCCTCACACGCGCAAAATTTTCATCACACTTTCAATCACCACTGAAATAATGGGAATCGCCATCACCATGATTAAAACCTTTCCAGCTAACTCGATTTTAGAAGCGATTGAACCTTGTCCTGCATCCCGTGTGACTTGCGCTCCAAACTCTGCAATATAAGCAATTCCAATAATTTTTAGAATCGTAGATAAGAAGAGCTCATTTACTTTCGCTTGTTGGGCTAGATTTGAAATCACTCCAATGACTTCTGCTAGTTTTTGTGCCAAAGTGATAAAAATGATCACTCCTACAAAAGTAGCAAGTAAAAAGGCGAATACAGGTTTTTGCTCTTTGATGACAAGTACTAAAAAAGTGGTAACTAGTCCGATCCCCACCACCTGGATAATTTCCAAGCGGATCGCCTCCCATCATGAACGAAAGAGAAACACATTTTTAATCGTTTGAAACAAATCTTGGATTAGCATCGCCACCATAAACAGCACCACTCCAAATCCAAACAAGGTGACCCAATGGGCAAAATCTTCTTTCCCCATTTGCTTCAATACCGTGTGTATCATCGCCACAATGATTCCGATACCTGCAATTTGAAAAACTTGATCTAAATGGTACGGCATAAGTACCCCCCATCCGCTCATGAAGTAACAGACTAAATAAGTAAAATAGCTAACAAGATCCCGGTTAATAACCCCATTGATTTGTACATTTTTTCATAACGAGCTTGTTCATCCCGTGCCAGATCTTCCTCAACCTCCAAATTGGTTTTAGTAAGGTGAAGATGATGGAGTTGATTTTCGCGATCCGACATTCCTAATGTTTGACACAAGCTAAGTAGAATCGATTTCTCCGCTTTTCCCATTGCTGTTATCTTCCAACATTGCTCAATCACTTCTTGAAAACACTCATATGTAGAAGATCCATCCATTTGGGATAACCGATGTCCCCACTCCTTAAAAAGGTGAGAAATGATTCCTTGTTCTCTCTGTGCAATAGAAGTACAAGCTTCACTCAAGTGACGCGTTCCATATCCAATCTCTGTTTCAAGTAAGGTTAAGGAGGAGCGAAGTTGTCGAATTTGACGTGGTCGATCCGCTAAGCGTTTAGACATTTGAAATCCGATTGCTGAGCAAGCCACAACTACTAAAATGGAACCAATGATTTTTGCAATCATGATGGAATCTCCAACGTTCTTTTCAAAGGTCTTAAGTTTTGGTCAGCGATTAGTTCGACTGTTCCAGGTCCTTGACGTCTACTTAAAACAATCATCCGTCTGAAAACCCCTTCTCGAATTAGTCCCGAGAGAATGGGTCGATGACAAATCTCCTCAATCGATTTTCCATGAACAGTTGTAAATAAATGAACCCCTGCATAAATCGCCTCATGAACTGCATCACTATCTTCTTTTCTTCCGATTTCATCAACAACCAGAACTTCAGGTGACATCGAACGGATCATCATCATCATTCCTTCTGCTTTTGGACAAGCATCTAAAACATCAGTTCGTGGACCGATATCATGTTGAGGAACTCCATGAACACAGCCAGCAATCTCAGAGCGTTCATCCACAATACCTACTTTTCGTGATGCAAATTGTTCATGACCTGTACTGGCGATCCTTGCCAAATCCCTAATCAATGTGGTCTTTCCACACTGAGGAGGTGAAATGATCAGAACATTTTCCACCTGATTATCATGAAACAGATAGGGAATAATGGGTTCTCCCACTCCAATTACTTGACGTGCCATTCGAACATTAAAGCCTGTCACATCTCGTAGATGCTTTACCTTCCCTTGATCCATAACTACCTTTCCTACCAATCCAATGCGATGCCCACCCTCCACGGTGACATAGCCACGACGCAACTCTTCTTCCATCGTATATAAGGAATGATTACTGATGAGATTCAGCATTTTTCGGCAATCCTCTCGAGATGGGAGTACACTTTCTTTAGGCTGTAGAGTAAGTTGGCAATTCTGGCTAACAAACCAGGACTGCTCCGAAGTGATCACTTCTAAGGGGCGGTCTTGTCTCACTCGAATTTCCTCCAGACAGCCTAAAATAGTCCGAGGAAGAGATTGAATCAGTTCTCGAATTGAAGGAGGAAGGACTTGATAAATTGGTTTGACTGACATGGAGCACCTCCTGACATGTCTTTTTATTCCCATCTTATGTAGGCTTGTTTCTAATATGACAAGCATGATAAAAACTCATAAAAAAACGCCTACAAGTTGATCGGCTTGTAGGCGTTTTTTACTTTTAACTGCGAATGAGAACACCTGGATCTTTTTCAGGAATGAATTGAATCTCCAAATCCTCATCATGGGCAGCATCCTCCATGATCAGGGTAGTATGACACTCTGGACATAATAGCTCAATCGATTCATCCTCTAAATCAGCAGTATCGATCCATACATCCTCACCACATTCTGGACATGTAAGCTCAACCATTTCGTTCTCATCATCGTCGTTGTCCAAATCTCCATAAGTAAGTAATTCTAAGTCGTTAAGATCTTCATCAATCACATCTACATAATCTTCCAATTCGATCTGACGTAAATCCATATGCTGAGTTGTTTCAACCAAATCTTCAACAACTTTGACCAGTCGTTCGATTACTTTCTGCTCAGGAGAGTTTTGTGAGAAATTACTTCCCTCCATTAACCCTTCAATATAAGATAAGTCCCTTTTGAGTCGTTCAAACATTTCTTCACCCTCACTTTCTTATGGTGTTAGGGTTAGTTTTTACCTGAGGGTTAAAGAACCATACGCAACTAATTATTGGGATTTGATAAGAAAAAGGAACTTAGGACATTCTAATGAAAGCAGACAACATTTGAGGTGAATTGGATGACTACAGCGAATTTAAATAAAAAACAAAAGACAACCCCCAACGCGGCCGTGCTCATCGTACTAAGCTCAATCCCTCTCATCATGGTACTTGGAAACTCTATGTTGATTCCAGTATTGCCAACGATTGGAAAGGAGCTAGGGATTACCACGTTTCAAGTCAGTTTATTAATCACTTTATTTTCGATCCCTGCAGCCATTGTCATCCCCATCGCTGGAATTTTGGCTGATCGCTTAGGACGAAAACGGGTGATTGTTGTAAGTCTCATTATTTATGGGATTGGTGGTTTACTTGGGGGGATTGCTTCGATTTGGCAAGGAGGTTCTTATCTCTTTTTACTCATCGCAAGAATCATCCAAGGAATCGGGGCAGCTGGTACGGCTCCCATCGCCATGGTTCTCGCTGGTGACCTATTTAAAAAAGGGGAGCGAAGTAAAGCCTTAGGAATTATTGAATCCTCCAATGCAATGGGAAAAGTACTTAGCCCTATTTTCGGGTCATTGCTCGCCGCCATTACTTGGTATGCTATGTTTTTCGTCTTCCCTATTTTTACAATTCCTGTTGCCATTGCTTTGTGGAAATTGATTGATGAACCCGCTTTAGAACAAAAACCTTTACCCCTTGTTCAGTATAAAGAACGCATTTTTAAAACATTTAAACGACAAGGACGCTGGATTTCTATTACTTTTTTGGCAGGTCTACTTATCTTCTTTACAACATTTGGAGTACTGTTTTATTTATCAGACTTACTAGAAAAACGGTATGGATTGGATGGATTAATCAAAGGATTTGTCATCGCCATCCCCGTTCTTTTTCTAGCTGTAACTGCGTACTGGACAGGTTCCTATATTAAAAATCATGCTCGTATGATGAAACGCTTGATTATGATTGGATTAATTACGATTACTGCTTCTGTCGCTGCTATGCCTTGGTTTTCGGGTGCTGTGATGACGATTATTTTATCCTCCCTAATCGGGACTGGAACAGGATTAATCGTCCCTTGTCTAAACACATTAATTACTTCCGCTGTAGGCATTCAAGAACGTGGAGTGATTACCTCATTGTATGGAAGTGTTCGTTTTTTTGGAGTCGCCCTAGGTCCACCTGTCTTCGGAGCATTAACCAACCGACCGATCGTACTCTTCTTAAGTGTTGCCGCTGCCATGGGAATTGTAACCGTTTTAGCTGGATTAATGATTCATCGTCCTCAACACCTTCGTGGAAAAGATGGACATTCCCGTGTATTACTTCGGAAACGTCGCTTCCATCCTGCTACTTAAATCGTCGTTCTGAAATCTTTCTGATTCAAAATGAAATAAAAAATCTATACACTCGCCTCATCTTTTGCATATAATACAGAATAACCCATTTTTAGGAAGTGAGGCGAGTTATATGAAGATAGATTCTTTTATTACTTGGGAGCCTGACTTAACTGATTTATCAAAAGAACGAAAGAGTAAACCGAGAGAAATCGGATGTACAATGGTCATGGATAAAGGATTAGGTCTAACAGCTTTTGAAGATTTATGTCAATTATCTGGAGAGTACATTGACTTTCTTAAGTTAGGTTTCGGAACCGCCGCCATCACTCCTCAACCTATTTTGCAAAAAAAACTTAATCATGCACAAAAACACTACATACATCTATATCCAGGTGGAACCTTTTTTGAAATTGCTTGGATGCAAAAATATTTTTCGAAATATATCAATCATTTATGTAAATTGGGCTTCTCTTGGGTAGAAATATCAGATGGAACCATCTCGATCTCTGATTCGGATCGATCTTCCTGTATTCAATATGCTCGCTCGGAAGGTCTTCAAGTACTAACTGAAGTGGGCAAAAAAAAGAGTGGTTCAGTTCTTTCAGTGTCAGAAGTCCTAAAAATATATGAACAAGATTTACAAGCTGGGGCTTCCTTTGTCATCATGGAAGGACGTGAAACAGGGAAAAATATAGGCATGTTTGATCGTGAGGGAAAAATTAATACCACTTATCTTTCAGAACTACAAAAAGTTTTAACTCCTTCTTTAGTGATCTGGGAAGCTCCTCAAAAAGACCAACAAGTTGAATTATTTGAACGCTTTGGTGTTCAGACCAATCTAGGTAATATCGCTCCCCATGATGTTTTATCAGTAGAATCGTTACGTCGAGGATTACGGTCCGACACGTTAAGTTGGTGGACATAAAAACATTTCATAGCATGTCTACTAAATCACCACTCCATTTCATACAGTATTAGAAAAACTAGTATGGACTGGAGAGAGGATTATTGAATCCAGATATATTACTGGTCATCCTAATTGTGATTGGAATAGTTGGGCGCTCTCCCTTAATTGCTACAGCTGCCAGTCTTCTACTCATCTTAAAGTTAATTCACTTGGAGCGTTTTTTTCCTGCCGTAGAACGACGAGGATTAGAGTTTGGTTTATTATTTCTGACCATTGCGGTACTTGTCCCTTTTGCCTCTGGACGGATTACATATAAAGATGTGATGGATGTCTTTACTTCCGTACCAGGTTTGTTGGCATTAACCGGAGGAGCTTTAGCCACCTATATGAATGGTAAAGGGCTTGATTTGCTAAAGATTGATCCACAGCTCATTGTAGGTTTAGTGATCGGCTCGATCTTTGGTATTATCTTCATGCGTGGAATACCTGTCGGACCCTTAATGGCAGCGGGAATAACCGCATTTTTAATGAAAATATTTCATCTTTGGCAATCCTAATGAGGGCAAGGAAACTTTCTTTGCCCATTTTTTAATCCCATTGATCTTCTTGAATTAGCAGCTTAAATATATACAAAAATAACCAAAAACACTTAATATTATTAATAAATACCCAACTTTATTAAATTAGTTCTTTAAACCTATTCAATATATATATATAATATAAACTATCAGGCTTATAGATCTATATTGGATATTCAGATATCCGGCCTGAATATCATTTCAAGGGGGATTCAAATGAAGAAACTGATGACATTGGGGTTGTCTGCCATTCTCTCTGTCGGACTGATTGCTCCAACAGCAGCAGTTCAAGCAGTTGAACAAACAGCTCCTACCACGTATACGATCAACTTTAAAGGAAATAAACTTCCTGCTGATGTACAAAAACTAATTCAAAGTGCTGGCGGTTCTATTATAAATGCAGATGAAGACCTTGCGTTTGTACAAGCTGTCTCCTCCAACCCACAATTTTTAAACAACATTTCTAATGAAAAATCTGTGGATAATGCTGGACGCACCGTCAAGATCACTCATGATGCTGTTGAAAAAGTTGAATTGAATGTTTCTTCTGACCATCCAATCTATGATCAATACCAATGGGATATCAAACAAGTCACGGAAAATGGAGAAAGCTATAAAATCTCCAAAGGCACCAAAGATGTCGTTGTTGCAGTCATCGACACCGGAATTGACTTAGAGCATCCAGACTTAAAAGCAAATATCGTTGATGCAAAATCCTTCGTTCCTGGTGAAGCCACTCCTCAAGACTTTGACGGACATGGAAGCCATGTGGCTGGTAGCATTGCGGCTAACGGACAATCTCTAGGGATTGGACCCGAACTTGGAATCGCTGGATTAAAAGTCTTTGCCAAAGATGGTGGAGCATCTACAGCTTCCATCGCACAAGCATTGAAATATGCTGCTGACAAAGACTATGATGTTGTAAATATGAGCTTAGGAAGCTATCAATATAAAAAAGACCCTGAAACTACACCTAAAGATATTCAAGCAGATATCAACCTATTTAAGAAAGCTATTTCTTATGCAGATCAAAAAGGAGTTACGGTAGTTGGTTCAGCTGGTAATGCGGGCGTTGATATCCATAACCCAGCTAAACTTACCCAACAACTCTATGGTGAAGATCTGAATGGAGCTACTCACCGCGACCCAGCAGGTAACTTGATCCGTGTATCCGCTGGTAACTTAGGCAAGCAACTCACTTTCTACTCCAACTATGGTGTAGGTAAAATTAATGTAATGGCTCCAGGTGGAGATTTAGGTCCTAATTACGACCCTGAAACAGGTCTAGGTCGTGACAATAGTTATCTCTGTTTAAGCACTGTTCCTCAAGTAGATGCCAAAGGTAATGTGACTGGTCATGGCTATGCTTTCTACGCAGGAACCTCCATGGCAGCTCCTAAAGTTGCAGGTGTTGCAGGTGTGATTATTGCTAAACATGGTAAAAACAACCTAAAACCAGCACAAGTGAAAGCAATCATCGAACAATCAGCTGAAGATATCTATAAAAAAGGTAAAGACGCTGAAAGTGGATCTGGTTTAGCAAATGCTTACCGTGCTTTAAATCACAAATAATCAAAACCCCTTGGAAAGTTTCCAAGGGGTTTTGACTTTGAATGATCATTGATCCGATAAGCATACTTCATACTACGATCACTATTAGCTTTACTCTTTTTCTTTCATCCTTCGGGTCATTTGTTGCCAAACCGTTCCGCTAGCTTCCTCGCCCCGCTCGATTCGTTCCAAAGCCATTTGTACTTGCATCTTCACTTCAAATTCAGGATCATCTATTGCTTCTTTTAAAGCAGGAATCGCTTGATCATCTCCTACTTCATACAAAAATCTAGCAGCCCGCCAACGAACTAATTTATTCTGATCCTGAAGCACTTTACACATCGCTGGGATTGCTTCTGGGAATCCCAGATCAGAAATCGTGTCCCCTGCTGTTCGTCTAACAACCGCAGAATGATCCTGTAATGCTTCATATAAGTAAGGAAGTGCCTCTTTACTCTCTAGATACCCCAGATAAACGACTGCTTGACGACGAATCGCTGTTTTAGAGTCTTGGAGTGCAATCTCCAACACTTCGATGGTTTCAAGGGTTGGCTCAAATTGTTCAAAAATCGCAAAACGATGTTTCCAATCTGAGTGCTTCAAAGCCTCTACCACATCTTTCGCCTCAACCACCTGTTTTGTCGACCCCTGAGTTGCGTGTAACATTTGATGAACTAACTGTTGTAAGCGTTCTTCATGGTAAGCAGCTGAAATCTCTTCTTCTACTTGGGTAGCTACTTCCTGAACCTCTCCATATCGAGGGCTTTGTTTTTCCCACTTCCGCTCAAAAACCAGATTCGAAGTAACGACTTGCGCCGCCATGACAGCTTCTTTAAAACGATCAGGTAAGCCAAAGCGAAACTCTTCCCCATTCTTCACTAACTTAATCTGCATTGGAATCTCTTTAAGTTTTTGAATCCAAACCTCTACTTCTCCAAATCCTTCTTGATTAGACTTATCATCAATAGATTGCACTGCTGAATTCGATGTGGTGGATGTTGCTTCTCCTAACGTCTCCCTCACTTCATGCAGAATCTTCTGCCAATCTGCTTTTGGGTGTCGTTCTATGGAAATAAAATCAAGTACTTGAAATAGACTAGTCACACCTTCAATCTTCAACAACTTCTTTAAATATAAAGGAGCTTCCATGCTCTTCTCTTGATTCAAGTTATAATTAATCCCTGTAGGCAATGATTCATCTAGATTACACTTCATTACATTTGGAGAAGGGGTAGGCTCAATCGATACAATTTTCATTTTTTCGCTCCCTCCAATGAACTAAAAAACCCCTGAAAGCGTTAGTGCTTCAGAGGTTATAGCATTATCATTAAGCACGCGACACATAATCACCACTACGGGTATCAATGATAAGTTTGTCTCCTAGATTGATAAACAATGGAACTTGAACCGTGAATCCAGTAGCTAATTTAGCGGACTTGCTTCCACCAGTAGCTGTATCTCCTTTGATTCCTGGTTCTGTTTCAACTACTTCCAATTCTACTGTATTTGGCAATTGAACTCCAATGGTTTCACCTTTAAAGGTCACGATCTGCACATTCATATTCTCTTGTAGGAAATTCAGCTCGTATTTCAACTGCTCTTCAGTTAATGTGATTTGATCATATGTTTCATTATCCATGAAGGTATAGTCTCCGCCTGATTCGTACAAGTATTGCATTTGGCGAGTTTCAACCAATGCTTTGGGGACTTTTTCTCCTGCACGGAAAGTTTTTTCTTGGATATTACCATTTCTTAAATTACGTAATTTGGAGCGAACAAATGCCGCGCCTTTTCCTGGTTTTACATGTTGGAACTCAACCACTTGCCATACATCGCCATCCAACTCGATGGTTAGCCCTGTCCGGAAATCGTTTACACTAATCATTCAGGTTCCTCCGTATTAGTCAATGATAATAAGATCTTTGGTACAATGAGTCAATACTTCACACCCATCTTCAGTTACAACTACATCATCTTCAATTCGAACTCCACCTAGTTCTGATAGATAAATACCAGGCTCTACGGTAACAACCATACCCGGTTTTAGTTCTTCTTCACCTTTAACTGATAGGCGTGGAAGCTCATGCACTTCTAAACCTAAACCGTGCCCTGTGCTATGTCCAAAATACTCACCATACCCATGTTCAGTAATATAATCCCGGGCGGCAGCATCCGCTTCAATTCCGGTTATACCTGGGCGAATCACTGCAATGGATCTTTTCCCTGCTTCTAAGACAATGTCATAAATCTCTTTCTGTTTTTCACTCGGTTGACCTAGTATAATGGTCCGTGTGATATCTGACGCATATCCTTGATACCATGCGCCAAAGTCCATTGTAACCAAATCGCCTTTTTCCAAAACCTTCTCACTAGCAGTACCGTGAGGTAAAGCACCTCGTTTACCAGAAGCTACAATGATATCAAAAGAAGAAGAGGATGCCCCAAGGTCTCTCATGATAAATTCTAAACGTAAAGCAACATCTAATTCGCGCATACCTGGTTTAATTTCTTGAATAATCCGTTCAAATGTTTGATCAGCAATTTGACAGGCTTTACGAATCAAGGAAAGTTCTTCTTCATCCTTAAACATACGTAGATTTTCTATCACACCACTCACTGGAGCTGTTGCGATCTTCCCTAAAGCTTCTTGTAGTTCGTGATGTTGTGCAAAAGTGAGATGGTCTTGTTCAAAAGAAAGGGTTTGAATTCCCAATTGTTGAGCGGATTGAGCTACCGTCTCCAAAATAGGTCCTTCATGTTTCACTAGTGTCATATGCGGAACTTGCTCTTGAACCTGTGTGACATAGCGAAAATCCGTAATTAAAAGTGCTTCATTTTGAGTGATTAATGCCAATCCCGCCGAACCTGTAAATCCTGTGATATAACGACGATTGATCGGATGGCTAATTAAAATAGCTTCCATATTCGATTTGTTCATTTCTCCGCGAAGAGCTTCGATCCGCTTTTGCACTATCTTCACCCCTTAATTTAATTGGTTTTTTCCTCTGTAAAACCCCTAATTGCTGTCAGTGCAAGTTGGTAACTTTTCCACCCAAAGCCCACGATTTGCCCCTGACAAACGGGAGCAGTGACCGAGGTGTGACGAAATGTTTCACGAGCATGAACATTAGACAAATGAACTTCAATCACTGGAACCTCAACAGAGGCAATTGCATCGCGAAGCGCATAACTATAATGGGTATAAGCTCCGGGATTTAAGATTATGTAGTCAAAACGTCCTTCTGCCTCATGAATTATATGAATGAGTTCGCCTTCGATATTACTTTGTGTACAAGTGACGTTCATATTCCATTTTGCCCCTAATTGAACTAAACGATCATTCATTTCTTCTAATGTCATATGTCCATATATATGTGGTTCCCTTTTGCCCATTCGATTCAGGTTAGGGCCATGCAAAATGAGTACATTCATCACTGTCACTTCCCTATTCTTTCCGTATTGTACCATAATACATAGAAATAAAACGCCTACACAACATATTATTTTCCCATGAGTTTCTGCATTTGTCTATGTCCCGATTTGTATCCTTACTGCTTCACCCTCATTATGGTAAAATAAATGTAACACCCCCAATTTTCAAGCTATATTTCTGAAAAATAAACATCAACATCAATCTTTGAAGGTGGTGCAGGTCCAAAGTGTCTGATAAACCCATCCCATATGGGGGGCAAGCAGTCGTCGAAGGAGTCATGTTTGGCGGCCGCTACACCCAAGTGACAGCAATTCGTCGTAAGGACGGGCGAATTGAAACATATGAAGTAACTAAAAAAACAATTCCTTCATTACGATTTTTCAAAAAAATACCAGTCATTCGCGGGCTTGTCGCCTTGATTGAATCAAGTGCTTCAGGTGCAAAACACTTGCAATATGCTTCAGATCGTTATGAATTGGATGAAGATGATGAGTCTGGAACGAACGATGTGTCCACTCCTAATCAAGTAGAGAGTACATCAAGTGGCTCAAACCTTTCTTTAATCATAGGAGTTGCCGTGGTGGGTGTTATATCTCTAATAATTGGAAAGCTAATCTTTACTACACTACCTGCTTTTTTAGCAAGCGTTCTTTTTCCTTGGATTAAAAATAATATTGTACAGAACTTAATAGAAGGTGGAATTAAAACAGTACTATTGCTCGCATACCTTTGGGGAATTTCGCAAACGCCTATGATCAAGCGAGTTTTTCAATATCATGGGGCTGAGCACAAAGTGATTAGTACTTATGAATCTGGGGAAGAATTAACAATAAAGAATGTACAAAAACAATCGACTCTTCATTATCGATGTGGAAGTAGTTTTATCATTATCTCGATCCTAGTAGGTGTATTCATCTACTCCTTCTTCCCTTATGAAGATGTTTGGGATCGAATCTTCACTCGGATTATGTTACTTCCACTCGTCATTGGTCTTTCCTATGAAGTACTTCAAGCTACGAATGCTATGCGTGATATTCCTATTCTTAGGTACATGGGTTATCCCGGACTTTGGTTACAAAAGCTTACAACAAAGGAACCCATGGATGACCAAGTGGAAGTAGCGATCGCTGCATTTAACCGGATGCGTGAATTAGATGCACAAACAGCAACACTCACATCCTCACCTTCATCTGTCTTAGCTCATTAGCACCACCATCATACTGAAAGGGGGATCGATTCGTGAAAGGTACAACCGCTTTTAATCTGTGGTCTTACCTGATCCTCTCTCTCGTTGCCTTGGGCTTAATTAGAACATTGATCGAGTCACCGCTGTACGTTTTAGTCCCACTACTAATCATCGGAGTCATCTTTCTTCTATATAAATATCCTCCTCGTTGGTTGTTAAAAATAACTTCTACACCTTACCAACCAAGAAGAGAGCAAGGGAAATTAAATAAAAAACGAAAACGAAGAACTTTTCGTGTGATTGACGGAAATAAAAAGCCATTCTGATGTGATCCACGAAAAGTAGCCAGAAAGCCCTTGTCTACAAATGAAGTAGACAAGGGCTTTTAAGTTAGGCTGTTCCATCCAGAGAATCTGACCTTTTATTGATCCGAACTCTCGTTTCATCACTATGATCAGCTAAATACCGATCATAGTTCCAAGTTTTAAAGAAGCTTTCTGCTGCTGTCACACCTGATTGATATAACTGTTCCCTTTGTTTATCTTCGATTGAAAAATCAGTCAGTTTCACATCTAGTGTAGGTACCAGTATCGTTCTCACTTGGTCTTGTTTCTTGATATATCGATTATCATGAGCATCTAGCATCGTAAAAAATATAGATTTGAACATACTAAAGGGTCCATCAATCTGATGAACTTGATAATCTCCCTTAGAAACTAACCGAAAGCCAAATGTAGGGCAGTGGGGACTTGTTTCATCAAACAGCCAAATAGGGAAATTACTTAATACTCCCCCATCCACAATATAACATGGGGTACGAGTTGGATAGTGCATAATTTTCACTGGATCAAAGAAGAAAGGAATACTACAACTCATACGTACCACCCGTGCAATCGAAAGCTGCTCTGGATCATATCCATACTCTTCTAAATCACGAGGCAAAACTAGCAACTGACCTCTAGAGATATCTGAAGCGATAACGAGTAATTCCCTTCCATCCTTTAGATCAGCAAATGTATGAATTCCTTTGGCTAATAGCAATTTTTCTAGCCATTGTTCTAAGACATGTCCTGAGTATAAACCTTTCTTAATCCACAACCTCGCCGAAGGTCCTAGATAAGGAATTTTATGCAACCACGTAGGAGAAAGGAAATCAAGAAAATTTTGTTTAATCATGATTTGTTGAAGTTCCTTTGCTGTATATCCAGCAGCCAATAAACTCGCAATAATTGAACCAGCTGAAGCCCCGGCTAAATTTTTCCATTGATAACCTTTATCTTCAGCAACAGTCAATGCCCCAACCAATCCAATTCCTTTTACTCCACCACCTTCAAACACCGCATCAGCCCACACCGGCTTCTCCTCCTTTTGTGGCAAACATCCCTTATAAAAATGTATGTGCCACATCGAAAAAAAACCACGGAGAAACCCCCATGGTTTGTGTTTAAGAACCGATATCTTCTGCTGTGGTATCTTCTTCTTTCAATAAGTGTAAATGTTTGACAATCTCGGGATGTTGCTCCAGATATTGAACTAAGTTTTCAATACAGGTGATGGAATCCCAACTCAAATGATGTTCGATTCCTTCCACATCCTGATAAATCAACTCTTCACTAACCCCAATGACACGCAAAAATTGTTCCAATAAATAGTGTCTGTCTACTAGACGTTTACCTATTTTTTTCCCTTTGGTCGTTAGAACTAAACCACGATATTTTTCATATATAAGGTATTTATTGTGATCTAACTTCTGTACCATTTTTGTTACAGAGGAAGGGTGTACTTCCAAAGCTTCTGCAATATCAGAAACTCTTGCATACCCTTTTTGTTCAATCAACTTATAAATATTTTCTAAATAATCTTCCATACTTGGTGTTGGCATGGAGGCCCTCCCTAAATTGGATTCCAATGTCTACAAGTATGTAGAATTTGAGTCTTGTCTATCTTACCATATCCTAAAGACGAACACCTAAGCGCCGACCTAATGTCGTTATTTTGTGCGTAATTCAGCATTAAGTAATCGAATCGTGCTGACTAAGTTTTCTCCTAAACTTTGCAAACGAAGCTGTAACTTTTCGTCTTTCAATGTACCATCTGGATGAAACGCCATATATGAACTAGGTACAGAAACCATAGAGGGAATTGGCCAAGCGTGTAAATTTCGACAAATGATATTCATCGTATTTAAAGTATTCGTAGCTCCCATCGCTCCGCCAGCAGTTCCTACAAGTGCAACTACCTTTCCTTCAAATTCACGTGCACTAATAAAATCAAGGGCATTTTTTAACACTCCTGAGATACTCCCATGGTATTCAGGTGAACCCAAGATAAATCCATCTGCTTTCAACATTAATTCTTTAAAACGATGAACAGTAGCAGGGTAAGTTGAGTCATCAGAACGACCATCATAAATGGGGAGAGGCTCTTTTCTCAAATCAAATATCTCCACTTCTGCTCCAGCTTGTTGGGCAGATTGAGCAATCACTCCAACTGCTTGATGCGTGGTAGACTTTTCATTTAAACTCCCAGCAACAGCCACAATATTCAACTTATTCACTCCTTATGGAACACGGGGCATGATAACCTCCGCTGTCTTTACGGTCAATATGTGAACCTTATCATGTTTAAAAACAAGTTCTATGTACAAAATATCTATCAACATCAACTATTTTGCACGTAAAAGTATACAAGATTTAACCCATTATTGCTACATATTAGTGAGATTTATCCCCTACACAAATCATCCTTATCATCTAAAGCCTCGATGTTCAGGCCCCCTTTCTAAGAGGGAGCCTCTTCTAAGGCTCTGGATGTCAAACGGATATAATCCACCAAAACAGTACCTTTTATCAATAAAAATGAGACGGAAGTATAGACTGCGTTTCTAGGCGGAGGAGGGACAATCGTTAAATAGGAAAACCAAGCATCTTTCTTTGATTTGGGAGGGTTCATCCATAAGGGCGTAGAACGAATGATTTTCTTATTGCGATCCTGATAAATAACTGTTGCAAAAAGGGTTGTAGCACCAGACTCAGATAAGTTAAAAAGACGAAAATTTAAATTATATACACATTTATTCTCAAACGGTCCTGAGACTGTTTGTTTCAAGACTGGGTAGCCAGACCCTTTTTTCTTATTCATAAAAATAACATGGTCATCTGCATCCAATGGATTACGAACCCAACGAAGATTGTCTCCTGTCCAAGGAGCTATTCCTTTTTTAAAATCACTGTTTTTCAATATATTTCGATTTGAACAAGTCATTTCTTCTACCTCCATCCCCCTTTGTACTCCACATCATATGTAGTGCTCCTAATTTTGGTATAGACACTCTCTAAATCAAAAACTTCTTTTACTTCCTGGTGAAATAATAGGAACTTTATAACGCAAACTTTAGTGATATTCACTTCCATCTGCACAACCAATGGATAAATTTTTCTAATCAAATAAAAAGCATTGGGTAATCTTTGTAAAAATATAGACAAAATTAGCGGAATGTATTAAAAATAGATATAAACAAACACTTTACTCTTATATAATTAAAGAAAATATAGATGTTATGAGTTCTGTCCAAACGAATCAATGAATCCCCATTTGGAAGTCAGCAAAAAGATCTCAATGTTTCTTTTTCAACATCAATCTTCTTATCAAGAAGGAATTAGTTGGTACAAAATGAAACATATATAGACAAGTCAAAATAATGGGAGCCATTCACACTCGGCTTAAACTATTGTAAACAATGAAATCCAACCACTGAATAGGGCAGACTATTTCTAATGATCCATTTTCAATAATTCTGATTATATTGTAAACAGGAGGAATTTGTATGCCCCGTCTAACTGCTCACCAAATTCATAGTAAAGAATTTAAAAAGGTATTGCGTGGCTATGACATCAATCAAGTCAATGATTTTCTGGATCAAATTATTAAAGATTACATAGAGTTTGAGAGTAATCCATCTTCACAACAGAAAGATGACAAACTTCAACATGTTGAGCATTTACTCGAACAGCTCATGTATGATATTCAACAACTCCGGGAAGAAAATCGTTTACTGCGTGAGCAACTTGAACGTCCTTCCCCTCATGATCCCTATCGAAATCAATCATTCTACAGATAAAGCTTGCATAGACGAACAAATTTTTAGAAACTAAAAACAGGCTTTTCCTTTTAGGAATTGCCTGTTTTTAAGTTTCCTTCAGCCATATTGTTTACCAAATTTACTTTCAATCTCTTCAAGTGCATTTTCCAATGCAGTTCGAACCTTACCTGTGCGCTCGTGTCTCAATCGCGCACGTAGAGCCAAAGATACCCATTCTACATCCTTTTCATGTACAAATTCGCTAAGTAAATTGGCTGTAGCTCTACGAGTTTTATATTCGGGACTATGTAACATCCCCAATAATGGCTGAAAATAATTCTGTTGATCTAATAAATACAAACAAGCATAATAGCGTACACGTACTGTATCACTCTGTTCCTTGAGCAATAATTTTTCTAACACGGGAACAATTCGCATATCTCCCATACGTCCAATCGCTAGTGCAACTTCCCCGCGCAATAGTTCATCTTGGTGAAGCAATAAGGGTAATAAGTTAGGAATTGATCGATAAGAGCGAAAAAAACCTAGATTTTCTACTGCTTCAACTTGAACCAGTGGATCAGGGTCTTGTAAAGCTTGGATCATTACCTGTTCAATCTCTTCATCTTTAAAAAAGTATAATGAACTGACTGCATGGAAACGAATCACTTGATTCCCGTGTTTGCTCAATCGAATTAGCTTTGCTTTAATTGTTGGATTAGGGGCAAATGACGGAAGTGCTTCAATCACTTCAATCATAGTTTCTTCATTTCCCGAATTCAACATTTCTAATAGTGTGTGTAAAGCTTTACCAGTACCTTGCCTCTGTAACTCTTGAATCTGAATCCTAATCGTTTCCAGGTTGTTCATATTCCTCGGATGCTCTCTCCATTATTAAAATTTGGACTGCGAATGGATATCATTATTCTCAATTTTAGCATATATGAGTTTTCAATTTAATTAAAGATTAAGTGTAACATTTTTTTAGTTTTTTTCTCGAAGATAACAAATTTCACTTATCTTCTCTAAATAGGCTACTGGTTGCATAAAAATATCCAACACTTTTTCTCATAAAGCGCTATTTTTTAATAACACTGGGCAAAACTGAAGGGCATCACAAGCCACCAATTTCAATTCAATCCCGTCGATCACCCCCTGAATGGCCTCCTCAGCTGACTTTCCATGCATGTGTCCATAAATGCACATCTTTACTCCAAATTCCTTCATCACATCCATAAATCCAGACTCAGTCGAATATTTTGTTATAGGTGGAAAGTGGATCATAACTATTTTTTCATATTCCGGATACTTTTTCATCGAACCTTCCAAAGCCATTCGAAGACGCCCTACCTGACGTTCGTAGATTTTTCGATCTGCCTCTTCCTTATAAGAATGGTCTCCAGGCAAATTCCAACCACGAGTACCTGCAATCACTAGATCTTCCACAAGGGTGAAGTCAGCATCGATCCATTCCATGCCTTGTGGCAATGCTTCTCTCACCTTTTTTTTACTTTGAACATAATAGCAATGGTTACCAGGGGATAGTATTTTTTTACCCGGTAATTGGTTAATCCAATCAAAATCATAGCGAGCTTCTTCTAATTTCATTGCCCAGCTTATGTCACCTGGGATCAAAACAGTATCGTCCGATCTAACTGTCTCCAACCAGTTATCACGAATTTGATCGTAATGGCGGTCCCAGCCGAATATATCCATAGGTTTATTGATATCCTTTTCTGGATTTATATGATACAAATCCACAGGTTTATTAAAAGATAAATGTAAATCGCTCAAGGCATAAATAGCCAACATCATCCACGTCCTATCTTCAGATCTAACTCTAGATGAGCAATCTGGATCAAAATCCATATAATCATTTTGCTCGAAAAAAATAGACACTCATAAAAATGAATCATCGTTCCATCATGTCCAACCTTTTAAACTAGGTTTTACATATTTTATTTATAGGAGTAGTTGCAAGCTCACAACGTTCTTGGTATTTCTATATTTCAAAGACAGTCTTTCAATCTGAATGACATCAAGCATTTTATTCTGTAAAAAAAAGGAAGTGCAAGAACGATGAATCATTCTGTTTACTATATAGCTTTAGGTGACTCAATCACCTTTGGTACAGGGGCTCTTATGAGACAAGGTTATGCTATTTTAATTGCTAACCAACTAAGAAAAACTTACCCATATGTATATTTTACTAATATTTCTCGAAAAGGATTAACGAGTCAAGGGCTAACATCCATCATTCAAAACCCTCGATTACAAGCATTTCTTCAACAAGCTCAACTCATTACATTATTAATCGGAGGAAATGACCTTAACCATGCATATCTTAAATATTTAATTACAGGAAACAAGCTTGAGATTAATAAAGCACTCTCTATCTATTCTCTTCAATTTAACAATCTTTTGCAATGGTTAGGAACCTATACATCTGCAAAGATCTATTCTTTCACTCTCTATAATCCATTTCCGAATGAACCTCTTTCTAATCAAATCATCTCTACCCTTAATCTAATCATTATCAAGCACTCGAAACGGTGGAACGTTACTGTCGTTGATCTAAATAAACCTTTTATGAATCAACAGGCAAAATATATTGCAGGCTATCGTACAGGTCGCTTTAACGACTTTATCCCTTTTATACAGCAAAATCCGATCCACCCCAATACACTTGGACATCATAAAATAGCCCAGCTTTTTTGGGATCATTACTCATCGGACTTAAAGTAAATCATTTAAAAGAAATTTAAGCAATGTTGACATCTACTTATTACAATATAAACGATTCATATGTAGATATGATTAAAAAAGAACATTTTTTATTATGGTATAAAAGTAGATTGTTTATTGGGAAATTCAAGAATATAATATTGACAAGGTACTCCTTATTTAGTACAAGTTGAGTAAAGAGAACTCCTCTTTCATTTTTTCAAAATTTACATGTAGAAATGAATTCGTTTTACTTAAAAATGATCTTGTATATGGATGGGCGTCCGAGTTTTTTTATACAAGAAAGGTGATGAGAGTGGAAGAACGGCAGTTGGGCGGGAGATATCAAATTATTGAACGTGTTGGAAAAGGTGGAATGGCTGTTGTCTATAAAGCCATGGATTTATTTCTTGAACGTTATGTAGCAATCAAGATGATTCATGAGTCCCATTGCCATGACGAAGGATTTATCATGAGATTTATCCGTGAAGCAAAAGCAACTGCTAAACTATCCCATCCCAACGTTGTGAGTGTATATGATGTAGGACGTGAAGGTTCAACTTATTATATGGTCATGGAGTTAATTGATGGAGTTCCTCTATCAAACCAAATTAAAGAGCGTGGTTCTTTCTCTGATGAAGAAGCCATAAATATTACAATACAAATCTGTGACGGACTGGCTAATGCCCATCAAAATGGAATTATCCATCGAGATATAAAGCCACACAATATTATGGCTGCGTCTGATGGACGATATAAAGTTGCTGATTTTGGAATCTCAAGACTTATTAACTCTAAATCTACATTATCTAAAGATGAAACCGTCATGGGCTCTGTCCATTATTTGTCTCCTGAACAAGCTCGAGGACTTGAAGTAAATTTTTCATCAGATATCTATTCTGTCGGAGTCGTTCTCTATGAACTAGTTACAGGGCAAACTCCGTATGATGGAGCTGAATATATTTCCATCGCTATCCAACATATCAATGAGCCTATTCCTGACCCTAGAAATTTAAATCCGCAATTATCTAATGAACTTTATCATATTATCATGAAAGCCTTACAAAAAGAATCTAAAGATCGTTACCAATCCATTGAAGAGTTAAAAAATGCGTTGAGCGAAGCTTTGATCGAGATTAAGCAAACAAAAACTTTTACACCAACTGAAAAGGGAACATTCCATATCCCCTTATCTTTCGAAACAAAAGATGGATCTACGGAAAAAGGAAACATTCCTTTACGGCGTGATCGAATCGAAGATCAACATCCCTCGAAAAAGCCAATTGTTCTTTGGGGTGTGTCTGCCGTTGTTCTTCTCATTGTAGTTGGAGGTCTCATCATTTGGAATCCATTTTCTCCTTCACAAAACCAATCTGTTTCTACTGCTAATGCTTCTGGTCAGTCCCCCTCTCAAGCTCACTTTAAAATAATTGTAGGCACCTTTTCTTCCAAATCAAGCGCAAAAGATTTAAAAACGACCTTGGAGAATAACGGGATAGCAAAAGTAGAAGTTCATCAAACTCAAAAAGATGATCAAACCTTATATCAAGTAAGAGTAGGCAATTTTCCTAATGTGGAGGACGCTGAACTACAACGCAATGAAGTCAAGGAAATCGTGAAAAAATTTAATATTACTGATACTTATATCAAACAATTTATAAATGAAGACAAATAAAAAACCGGGTGGAGACCCGGTTTTTTACATTCAAATTCCTTCAAATTCCTTCAAATTCCTTTATTGAATTTAACTATTTCATTAAGAACAACCTGTCGTCGCCCCACAGTCCAAACAAACATAGCAAGAACCGTTACGTTTGGTCATCCCTCCACAGTCAATACATAAAGGAGCCCCACTACTGGCTCGAATCGCCTCCAGATTATCTGTAGAAGAATGAGAACCCTCTTGTTCAGTCAGCTGCTGTATCATCGAATCTATAGACATAGGATGAGTAGCAGTTGGTGGTACATCAGCAAGTTTCACTCTGTTTTGATAAGCACGTAGTTCTTCCTGTTTGGGAGGAATTTGTACAAAGTCTGTTTTCTCTAGATATTCCATCCCCAATAAACGGAAAACGTAATCGATCACTGAAGTGGCCATTTTAATATTAGGATGTTCAACAATTCCTGATGGTTCAAAACGAGTAAAGGTAAGTGAGTCAACAAACTTTTGCAATGGAACACCATGCTGCAAACCTAAAGAAATAGCAACAGCAAAAGCATCTAACATCCCTCTCATAGTACTACCCGCTTTATGCATATCAATAAAGATTTCACCTAGTGTACCATCTTCATATTCACCTGTACGAACAAAGATCTTTTGCCCAGCAACTCTTGCCTCTTGGGTAAAGCCTTCCCGTTTCCGAGGTAGACGACGACGAACACTTGGCATATGTCCATTAGCAATTACTTCTTCTAGATGTTCATTTACCAAAGCAATCTCTTCTTGCTGTTCTTTCTCTTCTGCTTGATCTGATCGTGCGTTGAGAGGCTGTGAACTCTTCGAACCATCACGATAAAGAGCTACTGCTTTAAGCCCTAACCTCCAACCTTGTTCATAAGCATGTTGAATCTCCTCAACTGTAGATTCATGTGGCATATTAATTGTTTTAGAAATCGCACCACTTAGGAATGGTTGGGCTGCTGCCATCATACGTAGATGCCCCATAAAATGAATGTAACGAGTTCCGTGCTTCCCACAAGGATTGGCTGTATCAAAAACAGGATAATGTTCCTCTTTTAAGTGTGGTGCTCCTTCGATCGTCATCATTCCGCAAACCACATCATTGGCTTCATTAATCTGACTAGATGTAAATCCTAAAGCATGAAGCAAATCAAAATCTGAGGCTTCGTATTGATCTGGAGTAAACCCTAACCGCGTTAGACACTCATCTCCTAAAACAAACCGGTTAAAAGCAAATGAAAGCTCAAATACAGAGGGTAATGCTTGTTCGATCCAATTCAACTCTTCATCCATAAACCCTTTTTGTCTTAGTGTATTTCGATTCACATAAGGTGCATCTGTCAAAGAAAGAGTTCCAGTCACATAACGCAAGATATCTTCGATCTGTTCTTGAGTATATCCTAGATGTTTTAGGGCAGGCCGGATCGACTGATTAGCAATTTTAAAGTATCCCCCACCCGTTAATTTTTTAAATTTCACCAAGGCGAAGTCAGGTTCAACACCCGTAGTATCGCAATCCATCAATAAACCAATTGTCCCAGTAGGAGCAAGTAATGTGGTTTGAGCATTTCTGTAGCCATATTTTTCTCCCAACTTTAATGCTTCATCCCAACTGGTCCGTGCGGCTTCTAATAAATCAGGGGGGCAAAGATCAGGATCAACTCCCATTGGCTTCACTGTTAAACCTTCATACTCTGTCATTGGTGCATCATAAGCGGCTCGGCGATGGTTGCGAATCACTCGCAACATATGTTCACGGTTATTGGCATAAGCTTTAAATGCTCCTAGCTCTTTAGCCATTTCAGCTGATGTTGTATAAGAAACTCCTGTCATGATTGCCGTGATCGCTCCAGTCATCGCTAAAGCATGATCTGAGTCATATGGAATCCCTGAAAGCATTAGAAGTGTACCAATGTTGGCATAACCAAGTCCCAAAGTACGATATTCATAAGAGAGTTGAGCAATCTCTTTGGATGGATATTGCGCCATTAATACTGAGATCTCCAAAACAATGGTCCATAGACGACACGCATGACGAAAAGCAGGGATATTGAAACGGGTATTCTCTACATCAAAAAATTTCACCAAATTGAAAGAGGCTAGATTGCAAGCTGTATTATCTAAAAACATGTATTCCGAGCAGGGATTAGAAGCGTTAATCCGATTGTGACGAGCACCTAATTTTCCATCCATACCAGCTGGAGAAGTATGCCATTCATTAATCGTTCCATCATATTGTAATCCAGGATCAGCACATTCCCATGCCGCTTCTCCTATTTTCCTCCACAATTGACGGGCAGGAATCTGCTTACACACTTGACCATTCGTTCTCCACTTTAACTCCCAGACTCCATCTTCTGCTAACTTTTGAAAAAACTCATGAGGAGCTCGTACCGAGTTGTTAGAGTTTTGACCAGAGACTGTTTCATAAGCCTCTCCATTAAATGATGGGTCATAACCCGCAGCGATCAACGCTTTTACTTTTTTCTCTTCATGAGATTTCCAGTTAATAAACTCTTCTACATCAGGGTGATCAAGATCAAGACAAACCATTTTGGCTGCGCGCCGCGTTGTTCCTCCCGACTTAATCGCACCAGCTGCACGGTCTCCAATTTTCAAGAAAGAGAGCAATCCTGACGAAGTTCCTCCACCTGAAAGTGGCTCTCCTTTTCCACGAATGTTAGAAAAATTAGTCCCTGTTCCACTTCCATATTTAAAAAGACGTGCTTCTCGTACCCAGAGATCCATAATTCCATTTTCATTGACTAGATCATCTTCCACCGATTGGATAAAACATGCATGTGGTTGTGGACGACCATAGGCACTTTCTGCTTTTTTTAGTTCTTCTGATTCGGCATCTATGTAATAATGCCCTTGTGATTTTCCTGTAATCCCATAAGCAGAATGTAGACCGGTATTAAACCATTGAGGGGAGTTAGGGGCTGCCATTTGATGTAATAACATATACACTAATTCATCATAAAAGGCTTGTGCATCTTTTTTGCTATCAAAGTATCCGTACTTTTCTCCCCATTCTCTCCAACAATCCGCTAAGCGATGAATAACTTGTTTCACACTCGTTTCTGGTCCAGTAATGGGATGACCTTCTTCATCTAAAAGTGGAGCTCCTTCTTCATTACTTTGAGGCACTCCAGCCTTCCGAAAATATTTTGAAACCATAATATCAGAAGCAACTTGAGACCAGCCTTTAGGAATCTCTGCCCCTTTCATTTCAAAAACAATTGAACCATCAGGATTGGTAATCCGACAGTCTCGTAATGTATATTCGACCGATTGGTAAGGATCTTTACCAGGTTGGGTAAAAAATCGTTGAATTTTCATGATGTAACTCCTTCCGCTTCTCCTTACTCCTATGACTGTAGTTGATAACTCCACCAAGCAAAATCCATAAAAATAACAACCTCTATATATTGTAACTTATAATACATATAACCACTATATCTTGATAACATACAGAATATTGTTATCCATATGAAAAAGAGCTTGAGGTTTGCCAATTATTCCGGCAAACTAGAAGCGAAAAGTCTTAAGGGGGAGAAATCTATGATCATTTTATATCATGACCGATTCATTGAGCGTCAAGAAGCAAATGTTGACATTGAAGATCGAGCTTATCAGTTTGGCGATGGGATTTATGAAGTTGTTCGGGTTTACGGAGGGAAACCATTTTGTCTTCAAGAGCACCTCGAACGCTTTGAACGAAATGCTTCCGAAATTCGAATCTCACTTCCTTATTCCATTTCACAATTGGAAGAACATTTACTTCAATTAATTAAGCAAAATCAACTAGCAGATGGTAATTTGTATTTTCAGATCAGTCGCGGAACGTCTCCTCGTAACCATGCTTTTTCTGATCAACTCCAACCACTAATCATCGCTTATACACAGACTTCCAGTCGTCCAGTTAAGGAACTAGAGTATGGAGTAGGCGTAATCAGCGATCCAGATATCCGTTGGCTACGTTGCGATATTAAAAGCTTAAACTTATTGGGAGCTGTATTATCCAAACAAAAAGCCATTGATCACCAATGCCATGAAGCCATACTCGTTCGCGATGGTCATGTGACTGAAGGAAGTTCGACAAATATTTATATTGTAAAAGAGGGTACGATTTGGACTCATCCAGCGAATCATTTGATTTTGCCTGGAATTACACGGGCGATTACCTTGCAATTAGCGACCCAATGTAACATTCCTTTTAACGAAAAACCATTCACTCTTGAAGATCTTTATACAGCTGATGAATGTTTTTTAACTAGCACTACGATGGAAATCTGTCCGATCGTTCAAGTTGATCAAAAGCAGATCGGATCTGGGATGCCTGGCCCCGTGACGAAAAAACTTCAGGAAGCATTTAATCAAGAAGTCGCTAATCAATGTCATTCATAAACAGCTTCTAAAAATTTCATATACCATCTATTGTATCTGATCACTTACCATTTTTCTTGTTAAACATTACCGAAAAAGAAAAAACGACCACTGGTGAAAACCACCAGGGTCGTTTTTTTGATCAAGGTTATTATTCTTTGGGATTTTGTATCATGGTAAAACCATGATCATTATATAGGGTTGCATCACGTAATCCTCCAAATGCATCTCCTTGATTGTATTCCACTTCTGTTGTATATGATCCTTGCGTTACTTTCACCTTAATCGTGTTATAAGAGGTAATGATAGACATTTGAACAGGCTGATCTCTATTTAAGTTCCAGTTAATCTCTTGTTCCTTTATCTTTTCTTCGTTACGAGTTAAAGCTAAATGATTTTGAGCTAAATTCAAACGGTAACGAGCTCCGTCAATCATTTCCAAATCCATATGTAACAAATCACCCTTTTTTGGGGGCATAAAGATAAAGTTAGAGGCAGCTGAACTATCGATCCTCAACTTAGATTTAGAATAAACCAACAAATGATTTTGACCCTGATCATCAATATCTATAAGTCCTTGACCATAATCGAGTCGCCATGGTTGTTGATTCATTAATAAGTTATCAACCACAGTATGATTAGAAACATTGTAAATTTGAGGAACATACAAAATCGAGCCACTTCCACCTTCAAACCGAAGCGTAAATTCTTTATTAAAAACAAACTTTCCAATGTTTAACCACTTTTTCACTTGCCCCTCTTCACTAACATAGAGTCGTAACGGTTGATTGGGAAAGTGAAAAATTTCAAATGTGTACTTCTTACCTGGTTGAACTCGATATAAGTCTCCTGACCGATCGATCATATGTTGTTTGTCATCTAACTTTTGGAATACGTTGATTTTTCCTTCTTTATCAATCTGAATACCAAATGCAACAGATTGGTCGACCGTCTCTACAATCCCTTGAAATCCATTCAAAGTTTTAAGTTCAAATTCACCACGGATACTCGTATTGCCCACAATCTTTTCATCAAAGGTAAATACTTCCCCTTGATCAGTAAAATGGAAGCTTTGATAAAGCTCATCCGGTTTTACTTCTTTGTCCGAGTCCCCTTGAAATAGATTGAAAAAGCTGTTAGATGCAATTCCATTCCCTGGGTTGCTGATTTGGGAAACTGTGATAGAAACTAAAACCAAGGCCGCAGTAGCCAGAGCTACTGTTGTGTATAAGCTTTTCCTATTTTTTCTCTGCTTCGCTCCACGACTGAGCCCACTCTTCACCTGATCATTTGCTTTAATATATTGCTCCATCATCTCTTGAAGTTGTTTAATAGTAAATTTTTGATCCAAGCAACGTAAAGCAATCTGCATTATTTTTGAAGGGACACGCTTTTCCTCCAATTGCTTCTCATGCTGTTTTTGACCACGCTGAGGGGTTTGTCCTGCCAGCAAAAAAAACAAAAGTTCACGCCACTTTTCATCTGATGAACTCGGCTTCGAATCTTTAATATAATAAAATAGTAAAAGTGGTTGATTACCATCTAGCAATATGTTTTTAGGATCTAAAGTAGCTTGTAATGGCAATGGAAGTTGTTCTAAGTCCATTAAAGTTCGAAAACATTTATTTGCGATTCGAATCGCTTTTTCTGACTCCATCGGTTCATCCTTATTAACCACAAGTGGTAACGGATCTCCAGAAAAAGGAGGGTGTACAAGAATTAATTGATCTTCTTCTTCAAGTACATCTAAGACTGGAGCCAAATTAGAGTGTTGGAGCTTACATAATGCATCTGAGAATCCTTCAGGCAGAGGGCGGCGGCTATATTTGATGCGCTGCAAAAAAACTTGGGCACCATCCGAAGATTTCGCTTGGAGAAGTTGACCAGAGAAAAAATTAATCACATCTTCTACCTGAAATCGTTCGTAATACCGACGATGATTATGATTTTCTTCATGTTTCAACTGTTGTTTCCCCTAACCTTAAGATAATAGTAAGCAAAAACTGGGAAATTATAGCAATGATGAATACTAGCAATTTCATGCTAAACTTATAGACAAAAAAAAGCAAGTTTAAAATTGATTTCTTCAATATAGGAATCAAACTTCTTAGTTTTTTAATGATAATATATAAACATGAGAATGGCAATCCCCACCAACAAAAAGGTATATATACCAACAATTTTATTATTTTGAAAATATAATCGTTTATTTTTTATCATTTTTATTTCATTTTATAACTATTCATCTAAAAAAGACCATTAATCACAGTCGATATAATTTAAATATATTTAATGAATATATCTAGAATATCTATTTAAAAAGAGCTAATTTATAATTTTTTACTGAATATTTCACTATTTCTATCCCTTTTTAAACGATACAGTTTTAATAACCAATTATTTATATAAGTTGCGAGTCGAAAGACTCGCCCATTTCACAAAAAAATGTTTTATCGAAATGTCTTTCTTTCTTCTACTATTTTTTTTATGGTTTGTTCTAAAGGAGTAATCGTATATCCCAACTCTTGTTCAGCTTTAGCTGAAGAGTAGTAGATATTACGCCCTGCCAGTTTTGCCAAATCCCAAGCAAATATAGGCTCTTTTCCATTTAGGATCGAGATTCCCTCAGCTAGTAACGAAGCCACTTTCAAAACTCCTGAAGGTACAGAACGGATCTTCTGATGAGTCTCAGAAGCATCTGCTAATCGCTGAAATAACTCAATCATTGGTAGATTTTCCCCACCTAAAAGATATCGTTCTCCTATTTTCCCATATTCAGCTGCTAGCCGATGTCCTTGCGCGATATCCTCCACATCGCAAATATTTACACCACCACTAGGAGAGAGTGTAAGCTTTCCATCAACCACTGAATTGAAAAAACTAGAAGCCGCTGCTTGAACCCCAATCACTACTGTAGGGTTGACCACAACCGCTGGCAATCCTTGTGGAACCATGTCTAATACAGCTTCTTCTCCACGACGCTTTGCAATCGAATACTCAACTTGAAGCTGATCTCCGTTAAAGGGCTCATCTTCATCTATCACCCTCTCCCGTGGTAAACCTACAGCGGCAGCAGAGCTTGTATGTATAAAGCGCTTCACACCACTTTTTAGTGCTTCTTGTGCTATATTGCGACTTCCCATCACATTAATTTCAAACATGCGACTCTTTAACTTTTTTCCCCAAGTTACATCACCTGCTACATGGAATACCCAATCGATTCCCTCACAACAACCCTTTAATGTTTCGGCACGTGTCACATCACCTAACCGTGTAGAAATCGATTCAGGTAAGCCATTTAGGCATGAAGATGCACGATGTAATACAGTTACTTCATGACCTTCTTGATGCAAAAGATGAACGAGATGACGGCCAATAAAACCGGTGCCACCAGTAATTAGTATCTTCAATAGTATTCTCCTTTCATCTGTGAAACTTGTCCCTATCATCAGATTAACTAGTAAATCCATACAAGTCGAGCTTTACTTTAAATATCTAACCTTTCTTCCTATATATAACCAAGTTAAAAACACTCCCATACAAAAAATCCTCTACTCAAACCGAGCAGAGGATCGGTCCTGCCTATAAAAAACGAGTGCCACCCAACCAAAAACCACCATCCATCGTAATCACTTCTCCATTTATATATGCGGCCTCATCAGATAATAGAAACTTAGCTAATCCAGCTATTTCTTCAGGCTGACCAAATCGTTTGAGTGGAATCGACTGTTTTAATAGATGAGCCATCTTCTCATTCGCTATTAATTTTTCAGTTCCACCCGTGTTATCAATCGCTCCAGGAGCAATACAATTGACACGAATGCCATATTTACTTCCCCATTCAACAGCAAGTGTTTGGCTCATAGCTAATACTCCAGCCTTTGCCGATGCTGAATGTACCACACCTGCTGCCCCCGTCCATGCATATGTGGCTACAATATTTAAAATAGAGCCTGCATGCTTTTGTTCAATCCAATCTTTAGCTACAGTTTGTGAACAATACCAGGTTCCATTTAAAACAATATCGATCACTGAATGCCAACCATTGTGAGACAGATTTTCAGCTGGAACTACAAAGTTGCCTGCAGCATTATTTACTAAATGATCGATTTGACCAAATTTTTCTTTCGCCTGTTTAACCAAATCTTCTACTTGTTCTAGATTGCGAACATCCATAGAGACTGTTAATACTTGTCCATCAAAGGTTTCCATCTCTTCCTTAGCTGCTTGTAAGCGCTCACTATTTCGACCCGAAATTACAACATTCGCACCCTCTTGACAGAGACGAGCTGCGATCGCCTTACCCATTCCATTACTTCCACCTGTTACAATCACTGTTTTACCTTTCAAATTATCCACCACCCATAGATAGTAATCGGAACATTCATTCTTCATTATAGCTATAAATGAATATATATTCACCATACTCTGAGATGAATTTGTTTGTCAATACGTATGATAAGCATGATCTGAATAAGCAATCTTTTGTTGAATCCTAGTAGGTAATTGATTTAGAGATTCTCTTAAAAAATAGGGATACAAATCCGTCTTTTCCAGATCTTCTAAAGGAAACCATTGATATAAAAAAGCTACTCCTCTTTCATCTAATGAAACAAAGCTCTTTTTATCAAATGTTTCCTCAATTTTAAATATGGACTTACTGGGATCAAGTAAATAATAAAATCCTAACTCATGGAGCAACTCATCATTTACTTTAAAAAAGTCTTCTACAACCCATAAGAGTCGTTGAATCTCCACTTCTATTGTTAGCTCTTCTTTCATCTCTCGAATAATGGCATCTCGTGTATCCTCGTTCCACTCTACCCGACCACCAGGTAAACTCCAAAATTCATCTTTTAGTCCTCGATGTAAGCATATATGATCTTCATGAATGATCACCCCAGCAACTCGAAAATTAAATTTTTTTTGATTTTCGACTGTCAAAGACAACATACTTTAAACACTCCTTTCTTATTTTTTATAAGGAAACCGTTAGGAATTCCCAAATTACACAATGACCTAACGATTTCCATTCTTTTAAACAGTTGACTGTATAATCCAATCTTGTTCAATCTCAAATACTTTTCCTTGAAAAGAACCCAAATCTTCTTTAGAACGTGCCCAACGTTCCAACTCTGGTAACAGCCGTTTGGCAAAAATTTGATAGCGCTCTTGGTCACGCCAACAAGATAATACAAGATACCGATTAAGTGAAGTAAGTGAACGAGCAAAAACTCCTTTAACCATCCCTGGAGCATTTCCTAATCCAAGATTCCAAACACTTTCTTGCATCATTAGGTAATGTTCTAAATGATTCTCTTTTACCAAGCAGTCTGCGATCCGAATCGTTTGACCGGCTTGCACACAAGGAACAAATACCT
The DNA here is from genome assembly GCF_004341825.1 of Hazenella coriacea. Taxonomy (GTDB): domain Bacteria; phylum Bacillota; class Bacilli; order Thermoactinomycetales; family Thermoactinomycetaceae; genus Hazenella; species Hazenella coriacea. The sequence continues at coordinate 51,246 of NZ_SMAG01000001.1, forward strand.
GCTCAACTCTCCCACCATTAATGTTACACCACTTTTCAAATAAATGAACCTCTAAATGTTCAAAGGTTCCCGATTGACCCGATTTTTCGTAAATCTGGTCATGCATTATATTCATAAACTGGTCATACTTATCCTGATTTTCCCACATAGATACGATACATGCTTCTTCAGGATTTTTTAGATTCCATCCTCCGAATTGAATGATAAAACCAGGAGCTTTATTCATCTCTTGCCAGCCTCGTTGGCATTGATGAAAAGTATCTTTTTGTTGAGTCGAAACCGTACTGACAATCCATTTAATTAACATAAGGAACCTCCAGTGGTTCATCTCAATATCACAGTAACCATATATACTTCGCCTAATAAAAACTAGACTCTAAAAATCAAGTATTGAAGTATGAATGCAACTATTCCATTACCATCGTACCTATGAACTACTTACTCCTCAAGAGTGATCTTTCTTTCTTCACATCAATCGTTGATCCACCTCCATAAACTTAATGATTCCCACTCTGAACCCTCAACTAACCACACAAATCATTTTTAAAATGACTTTCAATTAAAAAAGGCTCCCCCATTCAGGAGAACCTTGATCCCTCAAAACACAGCTAATATTAAATCACTTGATTCTTTTCCTCAGATCGTAATTTCGCTTGGACTCTCGACTTCACTGGAAATAAGAGTCCAAGAGCAGCGAAGGAAATACATCCTACTAAAATACTTGGAATCCCCCAATGCGCAATGGAAACCAATGAGAGAATCAAGATCAAATCAAATACAGAATCTAGCACACTTAACAGAGACAATGTCGTAGCTCGACTTCCTGAAGAGATATACTGATTCCGTAAATGAGCATACATCGGCCAACGAATGGATCGTGCGACTCGTACAAATAAAGCGGCAAAAATTGCGGCTACTATACTTTGATCAAACCACAAAAACACAACATATCCCAGAATAATCGCCAGCCCTGATCCCCACATCCAAACTTCTTCTGAAGCTATTCTAGTTAATCTTCCCACTTGAAGGGAGGCTATTGTAGACAGTAAATAGCCCACTGCTAAGATGATGCCAAAGCTTTCTACAGGGATTTGTAACTGTTGCCACCAGGGTTGCTCAAAGGTGGTATAAACATAAGTGGTAATAAAAACAATGGTAAAGTTAGCAAAGAGAAAAAGGAGTGGTGGAGATTGTTTGATTTCTCGCCAACCTTGCCGAACATGATACCAAGATTGTTCACGAAAAGCAGACACAACGCTAGGCATCTTCAATCTTGATAAAAATATCATCTGAATTCCTGTAAAGAAAAGCTGGATCAGTAAGAGGATGGAGAATTGTGTATGTGTTAAATCCTTGGCCAACCACGCTCCTGCAATTAAGCCGAAAATCATAGGAATCATGCTAGCTGATTCAATTTTCCCAATCACTTTACCCATTTCAGCCGTCCGGTCATCTTCCTTTAAAGACTCGTAAACTAGTGCTTCATCCGCCCCAGAGAAAAAAGTTTCTGCACAACCAGATAAAACTCGACTCAAGTAGATCAGCCAAACATCTTTTGCAAACAGCAGACAAACAATCGATAGAATACGAAAGATCGATCCAAACAAAAACGCAGCTTTCGCCCCATATCGATCGGCAAAAGCACCTGTCGGAATTTCAAATAGTAAGACTGAACCACTAAAGCAAAGCAACGTAATAAAAATCTCTGTAGGCGTTAACCCGTGATACAGATAAAACAAAACAATCACAGGCTCCATAAAATTCATACCACCCATAAATTGGGCCCAATATAAAAATTTAATATTATGTTTGGATATGGACATGCAAGAATCTCCGTTTCATTTTAGCCACTACTTGGAGATCGCTCTCCTTTCACAGCATGATTTTTTTCTATAGCTTTGTTAGTTAACTGAACTGATGAGGATTTGATGTAGCAGACTATCATAGAAAACATCCTTTCTTTTTCCGAAAATAAAATTAGAATGACAACCAGCTGTCATTCTAGTAAATAAAATTTAAACTTTTCTATATTCCAATCATTATATTACATGTATAATTTCTTTTCTGTCAATATCGTTCGTTAATCACAGCCTCAGCTTCTATTTCAACTAACAATCCAGGGAGGATCAGCTTGTTCACTTCAACGATTGTTGTAACAGGCTGGGCTTCATCAAAGAAATCATTGTAGGCTTGACTGATTTCAGGCCATTCCGACAGATTCGTAACATAGATTCTTGTGCGAACCACATCTGTCAACGTAGCTCCTACTTTTTTTAACGCATACTCAATGTTAGAAAGCACCTGAATCGTTTGACGATAAGGGTCATCCTTGCCAACAATTTCTCCATTTCGTTGCATTGCGTGGGTTCCACCAATATACACCCACTGACCTTTCCGAATCACTTGAGAGCAACTAATTTGTTGACCTTTGGGGCTATGATCAGAAATCCTCATATGTTCCATAGTTTAGAATTTCTCTCCTCTCCATACAAACTTCTCCTGAACCAGTTTACAGATCTAGATGAGAAATGAAAAGTGCCCCGCAAATAACGGGGCACTTCAACTATTTTTTCCAACGTAAAACAGGCTTCCGTGCTGCTGTTACTTCATCTAAACGTTTCACAACGGTATGGTGTGGAGCATCTTGAACAACTTCAGGAGTTTCTTCAGATTCTTTAGCAATTTGGATCATCACATCAATAAATCGGTCTAAGGTCTCTTTACTTTCTGTCTCAGTCGGTTCAATCATCAAACACTCATCCACGATTAATGGGAAATAAGTGGTTGGTGGATGGAAACCAAAGTCCAGAAGCCGTTTAGCGATATCTAAAGTCCGTACCCCTTGTTTTTTCTGACGAGTTCCAGCAAGAACGAATTCATGTTTACAGTGTTGTTGATAGGGGAGGTCATAATAAGGAGCTAATCTTCTCATCATATAGTTCGCATTTAAGACCGCGTATTCGGAAACTTGGCGTAACCCTTCAGGTCCCATCGTCCGAATGTACGTATATGCACGTACTAAAATACCAAAGTTCCCATAGTACCCTTTGACTCGCCCAATCGATTGTGGGCGCTCTTCATCTAAATAATAGGTACCATCTTCTGTCTTTTCGACAATTGGTTTCGGTAGAAATGGGATTAATTCTTTCTTAACCCCAACAGGACCTGCACCCGGTCCGCCACCTCCATGTGGTGTGGTAAATGTTTTGTGTAAATTCAAGTGGACGACGTCAAAACCCATATCTCCAGGACGTGCCCAACCTAAAATTGCATTGGCATTAGCACCATCATAGTAGAGCATTCCACCAGCTTCATGCACAAGATCAGCAATCATCGCAATATCTTCTTCAAATAATCCCAATGTATTTGGGTTCGTCAACATGAGGGCAGCTGTATCGTTCCCTAATGCTTTTTTTAATTCCTCGACATCAACAAGTCCTTTTTCATTAGAAGGGATCGTGATCGTTTTAAATCCAGCAACCGATGCACTGGCGGGGTTCGTTCCATGAGCAGAGTCGGGTACAATTACTTTATCCCGTCCCCCTTCTCCACGACTTTCATGGTAAGCACGAATCATCATCAATCCGGTCCATTCACCTTGAGCCCCTGCGGCTGGTTGGAGTGTTACTTGATCCATTCCTGTAATTTCAGCTAAATCTTGTTGTAATTCATATAGAAGTTGTAAAGCTCCCTGAACTGTCTCTTCAGGCTGATATGGATGGATATTAGCAAATCCAGCAAATCGTGCTACATCCTCATTAATCTTTGGATTGTACTTCATCGTACAGGAACCTAGCGGATAAAAGCCATTATCCACACCATGATTTCTACGTGAAAGCTCCGTATAATGTCTCATTAAGTCTAGCTCAGAGACTTCAGGCAGTTCTGCAGGTTCGTCTCGGAACAACTCAGTTGGAAAAGAGTCGATCTCTGGAACATCACAAGACGGTAAACTGTAGGCGACACGTCCAGGTTGACTCATCTCAAATATCAATTCTTTTTCTTTGCTCACAGTAATCCCTCCAATGCATCAGCCAGTTGATCAATCTCTTCTTTTGTACGCATTTCAGTAACAGCAATAAGTAAATATCCTTCTAATTCTGGATCATCTTTTCCTAAATCGTAACCTGCTATGATTCCTGACTGTAAAAGCTTGTCTATGATCTCTTGCACAGGTTTGTTTAGTTGGATGACGAACTCATTGAAAAATGGCTGCGCAAAAGGAACTGTCACACCTGAAACCTTTGCTAACCGTTTTTGGGCATAGTGGGCTTTATTGATATTTAAACGAGCCACATCTTGAATCCCTTGTTTACCTAAAGCGGACATATATACAGATGCAGCTAGTGCATTTAACGCTTGGTTTGAACAAATATTGGAGGTTGCCTTATCCCTACGGATATGCTGTTCACGAGCTTGTAATGTAAGAACAAAGCCACGAACTCCATCTTCATCAACGGTTTGTCCAACGATCCGCCCTGGAATTTTTCTCATCAAAGCTTTGGTCGTCGCAAAGAAGCCACAATGAGGTCCACCAAATGAAGCGGGAATTCCCAAAGGTTGTGCATCTCCTACCACAATATCTGCACGATATGCACCAGGTGGTTTTAAAAGACCTAACGACAGCGGATTACTACTTACGATGAATAAACCTTTATGAGCATGGGCAAGTGGTTCGATTTTCTCCAGATCTTCAATATTCCCGAAAAAGTTAGGAGATTGCACGATCACCGCAGCTGTTCCTTCATCAGCAATCTCAGCCAGTTGTTCTAGATCTGTCACTCCGTCCACACAAGCCACTTCTCTGATCTCTAATCCTAATCCTTGAGCATTGGTTTTTAAAATTTGCCGTGCTTCAGGATGAACTGCTCGAGAAATAATAATTTTCTTTTTACGTGAGGAACTGGCGGCAAGACTTGCTGCTTCTGCGAGTGCAGTTGGACCATCATACATCGATGAATTGGCTACATCCATGCCTGTCAATTCACAAATCATTGTTTGAAACTCAAAAATAGCTTGTAGCTCCCCTTGACTAATCTCAGGTTGGTATGGAGTATAAGCGGTATAAAATTCAGACCGTGAGATAACATGATTCACTACACTAGGAATATAGTGCTCATAGACTCCGGCTCCTAAAAAAGAAGTATATTGATCAAAAGAACCATTTTTACCCGCTAACTTCTTCATATAACGGAGTAGTTGTGGCTCAGGTAATGACTCTGGGATTTGGAGACTCTTTGGATAACGAATTGACTCAGGGATCTCAGCAAATAGTTCTTCTACTGATTGGACACCAATTGTATCTAACATGTCTTTCTTGTCTTGCTCAGTCATGGGTAAATAACGATATTTCATAGCCCATTCATCCTCCCCACTCTGTTCCAAGTTCTTTTATTTTTGTCTTTTATAAAAAGGTGTTTTCACTACTTTTGCCTGAAGACGCTTCCCACGGATCTCAACTTCGATTTCTTGATCCAACTGCGCATATTCCTTTTGAAGTAAAGCTAGACCCACATTTATTTTCAATGTTGGAGATTGGGTTCCAGTAGTAATTTCCCCTACTTGTTGATCATTTACAAATACAGGGTAATGCGTACGTGGAATTCCTCGATCAATCATTTCAACCCCAACTAATTTTCTTGGTGCACCCTCATCTTTTTGCCGAGCTAGCACATCACGCCCTATAAATTCACCTTTTTCGGGTTTGACTGCAAATCCTAAGCCAGCTTCAATCGGGGTGATCGACTCAGACAATTCTTGACCATATAAAGGTAACTTCGCTTCAAAACGTAAGGTATCACGAGCACCTAAACCACATGGCAATAATCCTTCTGGCTGTCCTGCTTCCACAATTGCTGTCCACAGATGGGGGGCATCATTAGCTGAGAAGTAAAGCTCAAACCCATCTTCACCCGTATACCCTGAACGTGAAACGAGTACTTGAACCCCTGCAACCTCTACTTGTTGTTTAAATTTGAAAGGGCGGATTTCTGATAAAGAAGTATCCGTCAGTGTTTGTAAGATTTTTTCAGACAGAGGTCCTTGAACAGCCAATTGAGCGATTTCGTCGGAAATATTTTTTACTGTTACATCACCTGTCTGATGCCTGTTAATCCACGCTACATCTTTATCAATATTAGCTGCATTAATAACAAGCAGATAGGTTTGTTCACCTGTCTGATAAACGAGCAAATCATCAATGATGCCACCTTCTGGATTACACATCATCGTATATTGTGCATCACCAATTCTTAATTTCGCCGCATCATTCGTTGTTATTTTTTGAATAAACGAAAGAGCATCCGGTCCACTAATCTCTACTTCTCCCATGTGAGATACATCAAACAGACCCGCTTTTGTACGAACTGCCTCATGCTCTTGCTTAATTCCAACAAATTGAACAGGTAGCTCCCATCCACCAAATGGAATCAATTTCGCCTGTTCTTTGTAAACGTCATACAAGGGGGTTCTTTTTAAATCTGACATTCTTCCACCTCCAAAGACATTAAAAAAGACAGAGAAATCCCCTAAACATCGTTTGGGAAATTTCTCTGTCCTATAACCTGAGAGTTGACTCTGTCCTAATACAGAGTTGCCCCGTGGGTGGCTCGATCAACCGAGCTCTCTCCAGAGTGACGTCCAGCGGGCCTCCTTTTGCCTGAGAGATTCACCCTTGATCGGGTTTGCTCCTTCGGCGCCACCCTCATCAGGTGGTCTCTCCTCCCGCCTTCAACCGCCGAACAATATCTCACTTACTACTCACATTGTGCCATAAATCCCGTAACATTACGAGTTATTTTGAAGAAAAAATACGGATTTTCGCTTCAACACCTATGAAACCGCTACCATTTCATCCGCCAAATGATATGTATCATGCATGATTTCATATGTATTGATTCATACTAAAATTGCAATCCATTGCTATAGAAAGGTGGAAACCACGTATGCATTCACTTCCGATCCATATCGATCGACAATGGTTATCCCCGTTTCTACAAAATTTAGAACAAGATAGCGGCTGGTCATCTTGGGAACGGTTTCAATTAGCTATTGAAGCTACAGAGAAACAATTAGTTCCTACATTTGACTCTATCCAAAGTTTAAAACAAATTCAAGGCTTTGAACCACTTCCTCATCAAATCGATGTTGTTCAGCGAGTCGTCAATGAAATGAATGGGCGAGCGATTCTTGCTGATGAAGTAGGACTCGGTAAAACCATTGAAGCTGGTTTAATCTTAAAAGAGTACATGATCCGTGGCCTTGTCAAAAAAGTGCTCATCCTCGTTCCCTCTTCTTTAGTTTTACAATGGACACGAGAACTAAATCAGAAATTCCAGATTTCAGCTATTGCACAAAAAAAAGAGTGGATGTGGGATCGCTATGACATTATCGTCGCTTCCATGGACACAGCCAAACGAGACCCACATCGGCAGTATATCCTAAAAAACCACTATGATCTATTAATTGTTGATGAGGCTCATAAATTAAAAAACCGTCGCACAAAAAACTGGCAATTTATTAATGAGTTACAAAAAAAATATTGCCTTCTACTAACTGCAACCCCAGTTCAAAATGAAATGGAAGAACTGTACAACTTGGTTACCTTATTAAAGCCCGGACACCTTGGAAAGCAATCACATTTTCAAAGTGATTACGTTGCAGGAAAACGGAAAGCTAAAAATGAAAAGCAATTACGTGAGGAAGTAAGTCGGGTATTGATCCGTAATCGTCGTCGTGATGGAAACCTTCATCTAACCAAACGGATCGTAAAAACCATACCTATTGAACTTTCTCCTGCCGAACGTGCCCTCTATGAAGGTGTAACCCAATTTGTGCGGAGCCGTTATCAAAACGGGGCTGGAGATTTAAAAAGCATGCTAGCCCTTCTCGTTCTACAAAAAGAGGTTTGTAGCAGTCGTGACGCTGTTTTTCACACGTTATTTAAATTATTTCAACGTAGAGAGGAAGGAAAAGAATCACTCTCTCCAGAAGTGGCTCATCTCGCAGATCTATTGCGAAAAGTGACTTCCTCTTCCAAAGTCAATGCTGCTGTCCAACTCATCAAAGAAATATCTCCTGAAAAAGTCATTTTGTTCACAGAATATCGAGCGACACAAGAAATGTTGATGCGTGAACTATCCAATGTTGGCATCCATGCGGTTCCATACCGAGGCGGTTTTAATCGAAATAAAAAAGATTGGATGATGGAGTTATTTAAAACGAGAGCTCAAGTCATGATTGCCACCGAAGCGGGTGGTGAAGGAATCAACCTACAATTTTGTCACCATATTATTAATTTTGATATGCCATGGAACCCGATGCGTGTCGAACAAAGGATCGGACGGGTTCATCGTCTTGGTCAGACCAAAGATGTATTTATTTATAACTTTGCTACACTTCATACCATTGAAGAACATATCATCTGGTTATTACAAGAAAAAATTCAACTCTTTGAAACCGTGATCGGCGAACTGGAAACAATCTTGGAAAAAATAGAAAAAAATGAGTCATTTGAACAAACTTTGATGAAAATCATGTTGGATTCAGATGAGGAGAAACAAGTAAGAGATCGTTTACAGGATTGGAGTCAGTCGTTTAAAGAGACTCAACAAGAGGTAGAACAACAAAAAAAACAACAGGAGGTGAAATGGTATGGATCAGCAGGAAGTTAGAGAGTTTGTAGAACGATATATGGAACATCATCAGTGTCAAGTGATTGAATCAACCCCTTCCTATCTACAGACACAACTATCGATCGAAGTAGATAAAGATTTATTAAATCGTCCTTTTTATTGGATGTATGTAGAAAAATTAAACCAAGAACCACAACCTGCTCAATTTTGTTTCATCTTTGATCTTGAGAATCATCCCCCTGACCAGCGAGGCGAATATATATTTTTTGGTTCACCTCGCTTTTCTCAAATGTTACAATCTGCTCAAAAGCATGGACGCTTTGTGCGACTTTATCAGGAGGCTCCAGGGTGGGAGCTCTCCCTTCACTCTAAACCATATATCCCTTGGCTGTTGATTAACTTTAAACTCTCGTACATCTGCGATCAGAAAAAAGATCGACTCAACTCATTGGGGATCAATCTTTACACAGGAGAAATCAAAGATAACTTTTATCCATGGATTCAAACTTTTTCATGGACCTCCCAAATACCCGTAAAACGCCATCTGCTATCTAAAAGACTTTCCATTCCAGAAGCTGTAGGTGAGTTGGAATATTATCTTCAAGATCAGTTACATCAAGAGGATTTGAGCTGGGCGGAAGCGGCTAAAGAGCGTTTACAAATGGAAATGAATCAATTAAATAGTTTTTATCCAGAAGGAGAAGTGCAAAATGAGGAGAAAGAAAAAGAAAAAAAACAACGCATACGAGAGATGATTTGGCAGTATCATCCTCGTGTCGAAATTGAAGTGGTGAACGCAGGAATTTTTTATATGAACCCTTCATCTGAGTCTCTGTCATCTTAATGTTGGATGTTCGTAACATAAAGAAAGAAAAAGTTACAATATTGTGATGTAACTGTATCATTCTTATCCAATAATAGATATTACCATTAAAACGAGGGGGTCCTTTTCAGATGAAAAGGTACTTGTACATCTATCATCAATACGGCAAACGCGGACAAGTCTTTTATCAACACTTAGATGATGTGATGAAGCGGGCTTTTTGGGATTCTGAATGGGGATTTGCCTGGGTTGAAAAAATTATCGACACCTTCACAGGTGAACAATACGTCTTTTCTCCAAAAGCAACTGACCCTGACAAATGTAGAGATGTCTATTTATATTGGTATAAAAAGGGATGGATTTCTGAGGATGAGATGCCCGCCGAAGTGGCTAAACAGATCACTCCTAGAAAAAAAACGACTACATTTTCCTTTGGTGATCTACTTGCCAAAATTATTTCAATATGATCGGACTAGATGAAAACTGCCCTGCTAATTAACTATACTCTCCGTATTACCGCAGGGCTACATGTCATACAAAAAAACAAACCATGTTAAGATAACCATGGTTTGTGATGATTCTCTTTTCGATCTGAGAAATATAAAAAAAGTAACAATCGGTACCGTTGGTTTAATTCCTGTAGATAGACCGAAAAGTATTCTCCATTTTTCCTCAATAAACTAAAACAAGCAAGGTCTAAAAAGCAAATCACCTCTTGCAAATGCTGATGTTCTTCAATCCAGTCTTCATGTAACATGTGATCAATGGAACTGTCTACCTTTTCCGACACGGATCGGACAAGCTCTAGCCCGTTCTCTTCAGAAAAATGGTTTAACAGATGGACACTTTCATCCACTCTTCTTAATACTTCTCCCCACTCATTGGAACAAGTGTGCAATTCCAATGCCATTCTGCACCACCCCAGAAAATCTCTACTCTGGCTTAATCAAAGCCGATATCCAAATCTCTCCATTTGATACTACATTTTTCTCCCTTTCTCAGCCAAAACCCTCCCTATTGGATCATTTTTGTGTGTGGTTTTGTGTCGGAGATTTACAATTATTGTTGAATCAATGGTCGATGGGATGATTTTGTCGAATTCGATTCGTTAGTCTGATAAGATGGTTTCTGACTTTTATCTCTATATTGAATGTTGCCTATGAAAGCTTATGTATTTACTTTAAAATGAAAGATATGAGTAGTGTCAATTACGTAATATTTACCTGCACGATCAGGCGTCGGAGCCCGATTTTCGCCCTCCATGAGCTTGTGCCTTGCAAAGAAGAGAAGAAGTCCGCTCCACCCTTCGATTCCGGGAGGAGGCAAAAGGCATCGAAGAAGCTCAAAGAAGAGTTGCCTCCTCTTTTCCTCCATCGAAGGGTTCCACTAAATTGCGGCACAAAGTCATTTCGTGCGAAATATCGACTCCAATCAAATGAGTGTTGATTTACGTTTCTTTACGATCATTCAACTAGATTAACTCCAACTCTCCCCAAAAAGTCTTGTATACATTTTCATAGCGAACGGATCAGTCATACCTGCGATATAGTCACAGACGAGACGTGCTTTATGGGCATCTGATGGGTCTTGGGATAACTTTTCACGGTCATGTTCGGGTAATAATCTTTCTTCATTCATCATGGCTTGAAACATTTGTTGGATCATATAGCTCCCTTTCCAAGCGATGATCTGAACGGGTTGTGATGAGATGACTTGATCGGCGACTACTTGCTTTAGTTCTGTAAGTAGCTGATTTAGATCATCGGGTAAGTATGCTACAAAACGTAAACGTGGCGATCCAAGCTGTCCTATGTTTTCTTTGATCTGGATATGTGTAATAAATGTAGAGATAATCCGGGAAAAAATCTTTTTCAAACGATACTTAATATGATCGTGATCTTCTTGGAGCTGTACTAAATCGTTCATTGCTTGCTCTAATTCAGGGTAAGCATGATTCGAAAAAGAACTTAATAGCTCTTTGAGTCGAGTAAGTCGGATCAAGCCTAGATGGATCGCATCTTCAAAGTCATGAGTCCCATAAGCGATATCATCAGCTAATTCAATGATGGAACATTCAAATGTTCGGTGTTGAGTGAGTCGATATCTCCCTTGTGCTGATGTAGCTTGTAGAAATTCCTTCTCCTCCTCCGAAAAGGGGGCTAATGCCCATTGAAAAGCTTCCTTTTCACTTTGAAATGCGCTTGCTTTAGGCGGTAACTCTTGATTTTCTACTCTCTCCATAGCCTTATTCAATAGAATGGGATACTTCATCACGGACAATAACAATCCCCGGGTCACATTTAGTCCGTTTTCTCGATCCCCTTCCAAGCGAGTAAGGATTCGAAAAGTATGTGCGTTTCCTTCAAATCCCCCAAATAATCTCATACATTGATGAAGAGCTTGTTCACCACGATGGCCAAAAGGTGGATGTCCTAGGTCATGCGCAAGAGCGGCTGCTTCGATCAGTGAGAGATCAAGAGCATATTCCTCTTTAAACAGAGGATGAAGGTGATTCAATGAGATGCCAATCCCACGAGCGATTTGCGCTACTTCCATGGAGTGTGTTAATCGGGTTCGATGAAAGTCTCCCACTTCCGAGGTGATCACTTGTGTTTTCGCTTGCAACCGGCGAAAGGCGGCACTATGAACAATCCGTCCATAATCTTTTTCAAACGGATCTCGGGCATCATATTTTTTATGAGAAGAAGAAATCTGTCGTTCTTGGTCACTAGGTAAGTAAAATGGGTTTACATGCTTTTTTATTATCATAGACTGCTCCTTAGATGAATCTGGTTTATCATACTTCACACATTCCTCTTTATTCTCGAAAAGTAGTAGTATTACTTACTTTTCCTTTCATTCCCATTCTCTAAACCTACAGCTCTCTCAGATTTTTTAATTACAAGTTAAAGGAATTAACATACAGAAATCAAATTATTAATAAAGAAAACCTAGGCTTCATTTAAAGGAGAGAATTTTATTGTTCTATTTATCAACGAACTGGGAGATGTGGGGTGCATTGGGGCAATGGGCGGGTGCTTTATTCACCGCCATAGCTGTCAGCGTTGCCCTTTGGCAAGTTCTTGAAATGAAGAAACAAGCACAACAAGATAAAGAACAGAAAGCTATCATTCGTTTTTTAAAAACTGATGGAAACCTCGAAATCATCTTAAATAATATAAATTCGGCTCCGATTTATGTGAGTCAGTCACTTATCTTTCACATGTGTGAACATCCGTTTAGAAAAGAATTGTATTACGAACCCATGAACGACCCTCAAATCCAAACCGATTCTCCCAAGTTAATTGGTCATGGTGATGTATTTAAGACAATCATTCCCTTAGATCTCTTCTTAGATAAAGTTGATCAAAGTCGTTATTCGTTTTTTACAACTTATTTCATCTCTTCTTCAGGAATCGTTTTTCGACGTTCTATTTATATAGAGAAACGTCTGGAGGGAACTTTTGATTTGTATATTGCCAATGAACAGATGGAAACCCAAAATATAAAAGACATGAAATTATGGTACACCTTAATCAGAAATAATCAAGGCATTAAAGAACTTTCAATGAATGATCCTGATAACATCGTATATTCTCCACCCCCTATTCCAGATGATCCTACAAACTTGATGCAAGAGAGTCCTCGGGAGAATAGTCAAAAAAACAGTTAAGAAAATAGCCAAGGGATGAATGATTCATGATGTAAAACAGGCGACCTTTGTCGGGTCGCCTGTTTGTATGAATAAATTTAGCTTGATGCTTCTACTACAGCACCGTATGTTTGCAACAGATACATTTTATGATAGAGTCCTTGTTTGGCCAATAACTCTTGATGAGTCCCTCTTTCCACAATCTCCCCACGATGGAGGACAAGGATTAGATCTGCATCTTGAATGGTAGAAAGACGGTGAGCGATGGCAATCGTCGTGCGACCTTTTCGCATTTTCTCAAGTGCTTCTTGAATCGCTTCCTCTGTTTCCGTATCGACACTAGCTGTCGCTTCGTCTAAGACTAAGATTTTGGGTTGCATAGCCATGGTACGAGCAAAAGAGATTAACTGCCTTTGCCCACTTGAAAATGTAGCTCCCCGTTCAACGACAGGCTCATCATATTGGTGAGGTAGTTTTTCAATAAACGGAGCTGCTTGGACGAACTCAGCTGCTTCCTTCACTTGCTCATCTGTGATGGATTGATTGTGGAGACGAATGTTGCTTTTAATATCTCCCACAAATAGAAATGAATCTTGTAAGACGAGCCCTATTTTTTTACGCAACTCATCATTGTCATATTGCTGAAGCGGTTGACCATCAATTCGAATCTGTCCTCGTTCTACAGAATAAAAGTTCATTAACAAATTAATAATCGAGCTTTTACCACTTCCCGTATGACCCACTAATGCGACCGTTTGCCCAGGTTCTGCTACAAATGAAATATTTTTTAAGACATCAGTCTTTCCATCGTAAGAAAAGGTAACTTGATCAAATTCAATGTGTCCTTCTTTAATCTCTGGAGAGCCTTCTCCTTGCTTATGAGGCGCAGCATCCGCTTCATCCAACAGTTTAAACACCCGCTCAGCAGAAACAATGGCGTTCTGGAATTGAGGTAAGCGCATCATCACTTGATTGATCGGCTCAATAATTCGATCCATATAATTAATAAAAGTATAAATTACCCCAATTTGAACCGCTGCTGCGAATGATTGATAGCCAAAGAAATTTAAGACACTGAACACTGCTAAAATGTATAAAATCTGCATCGCAGGACGTAATAAAAGACCAAACAATTTTATGTTTTTAATTCCTGCTCGATAATGATCCTCGTTTAAATCAGCAAACTCCTTGCGAAGCCGCCTTTCTTGGCGTAAGGCTTGAATGATATTCATCCCTTGAATGGATTCATTCAACTTTGCATTCATTTGACTTAATTTGGAACGTGAGATATGAAACACTTTGGAACTTAATTTACGATAAGCATTCATAATCACTCCGATGACTGGAAGAAGTAATAAGCACCAGAGTGCCAACTCCACATCCATCGTAAACATCGCAACAAAAGTGATCAAGATAAAGGTCACACTTTGCAAAAATGTGGATAATACACTAATAAAGAGCTCCTTCACTGCTTCTGTATCATTGGTGATTCGTGAAACCAGTGATCCATCAGGTGTCCGATCGTAAAAAGAAAGCCCTAAATGCTGTACATGACTAAATACATCAATCCGAAGTTGTCTTACCACCCATTGGGCAATTTTTTGAAACCACAAGTATTGAAAATAGTGAAAGCCTACAGACAAAAGGAGCAAAATAAGAAAAATACCGATATAGGTGAAGATCACTTGTTGGGATAATTGCCGTGGTACAAGATGGTCATCAATAAAATAACCAACCAACCTCGGAATAAATATATCTGCTCCTGTTGCTATTAACAACGCAAAAAAAGCGATCCAAAATTGTTTTTGATAGGGCTTTAAATAAGTAAGAAGTCGTTTCAGAACCACTTATGCCCTCCCTCCTTCTAAAACCAACGATTCCAGCTGTTGCTTCTCATACATGCCTTTATACCAACCATCTTTTTGCATTAGCTGTTGATGTGTTCCTCGTTCAATGATCTTTCCTTCTTCTAAAACAATGATCTGATCTGCTTGCTCTACTGCACTTAACCGGTGAGCGGAAATCAGAGTTGTTTTCTGTTGACGGTTCTGACGTAAGGATTCTAAGATGATATGTTCCGTTTTGGCATCAACCGCAGATAGCGAATCATCTAAAATCAATACTTCTGGGTCGAGGAGCAATGCACGGGCGATCGAAATTCGCTGTTTTTGACCACCTGAGAGAGTCACACCTCGCTCACCTACAACTGTTTGATAACCCTCTTTAAAATGAAGGATATCTTCATGAATACAGGCTAACCTTGCTACCTCTTCAATCTCTGCTTGAGTCGCTTCTGGTTTCCCCAACGAGATATTTTCAGCGATTGTAGCAGAAAACAAAACGTGGTCTTGAGGAATATAGCCAATCGCTTCTCTTAAACGGCTCAGTCGATAATCAGTGATTGGTTTACCACCCATCAAAACCGAGTCTGAATCCGCATCAAATTCGCGCAATAATAATCGTAAAAATGTACTCTTTCCGCTCCCTGTTTTCCCGACAATCCCTAATGTTTGACCGGGAAGTAGCTTGACATGAATCTCCTGAAGTGACGGAACTGTAGTTTCTGGATAGCTAAACGAAGGTAATTGATAGGTAATCTCTCCAACAGGAACCATATCTAACGCATGCTCATGATCTTGGATATCTGCTGGCGTATTGAGTAATGCTTTCACCCGATCATTGGAAGCTCTACCACGCTCGACAATGTTAAATAACCATCCAAATGCCAACATCGGCCAAATCAAATGACCTAAGTAAAGTATAAATTGAGTCAACTCTCCGATTGTAATCGTGTTATTTAAAACAATGTACGAACCAAAGGCTACAGTCAGAAAGTAAGAAAGACCCACTACTAGCATAATCGTTGGATCAAATAATGAATCGATCCGTGCGACAGAGATATTTTTCTCAACGACATCATCCAGTAGATTTTCAAATTCCTTCTTCTCATCCTCTTCTTGTCCAAAAGCCTTCACAACTCGAACTCCTGAGATATTCTCTTGAACCTTATCATTGGTCATCGAAAAGGCTTCTTGGGCTTTATGAAAACGTTTATGCAACATACTTCCATATTTACTCGTTGCCCACGCCATGAATGGCATAGGGATTAAGGCAATTAAGGTTAATTTCCAATCAATAAAAATCGCCATTGTTAGGACGACAATTCCTCCCGAGATGATCGAGTCCGCTAAGGTTAAGACACCATCCCCAGCGGTCAATGTAATCGCCTCGATATCATTGGTCGAGTGAGCCATTAAGTCTCCTGTACGACGTTTGTGAAAAAATTGCGGGGACATCTTAGTAAAATGGTCATACAGACGGTTACGTAATAACCTTCCCAATCGCTTGGATGCACCAAACAACATGATTCTCCATAGATAACCACACACATATGTGAGTACAGCCACAAGTAAAGATAATCCAGTCCAATACATTAAAGTATTCGCTGTCAACGTTCCATTACTGATCTCATCAACAATCACTCGTACCGCATACGGTGTAAATAAGTGTAAAAGAGCAAGCACAAATAACACTAGAATTCCAAGAAGATAACTTCTTTTCTCTAACTTGAAGAACCACCATAAATCTTTAAAAATGCTCACAGTTTCCCCCACCTCTTTTCAAAAAAACAAAAAGAAGCCACATCCTAGAAAGGGATCGGCTTCTACCTGTAAATATATAACACTAACCATCAGAAGCCTATGTAGATAGGCAGAGCAACCGATGGCTAGGTATCACCAAATGGATTTGGTATTAATTACCAAAAATAGAGATAATGGTACCTATGCAAGGGATGCTCCACGCCTTGATTTAGTTGGATGGACTGAACACGACGGTTGCCAACGAGTAAGTTCTTCACTACATTAATCATGACGCGAAACCTCCCTTCACTAATTTTTTGGTAGTCTAATCGTACACAATTTTTTCAAATTTGTAAAGAGATATATTTACAAACTTGGGATGAGGTTGAAAATACTATAGTTGCTAGATGTCTCCATTATACGAACGTTCGAGAAATCGTTCAAGAACATCCGTTCGAATCATGTTTTCTTGAACTCCCATGTCAGCCCCCATGAGCTCGTTCAGAATCTTTTCTCCATCTTACAGAATACTCTTTCACTAATTTGATCCACTCTTGAAGAGCTGGAGAAATCCATCTGTTTGAGTGATAACATAATTTCGTTGAAATTGGATAAGGTTGCTCATTCCAATTAAGACAGACTAATTTTCCTTCTTGAATCTCTTGATGTACGGTTACTCGCGGTAATAAACCAATTCCTAATCCTGCTGAGATACAATTTTTGATGGCCTCAAGACTCCAAAATTCATAACTTTGATCCACTTTTACCCCATGAGAACATAGATAATGTTCAAACATCGTGCGATAACTACAACCTGTTTCTGTATGCAAAAAAGTTTCTGTCCGAAGATGATCAACGGTTACCTTCTCTACTGAAGCCAGCGGATGATCAATGGGGGCAACTATCACCAGGGGCTCTTTCACTAATTCATGAATGACTAGATCTTTTTCCTCCCCATGCTGATCCGTTTCCATTAGAAAGGAGATATCTAACTCTCCCTCACTGACCATTCTCCTCATCACCCAACAGACTCCTGGTTGTAAGACAATCTTCACATGAGGAAAGCGACTCCGATATTCTTGGATCACAGGTGGTAGACGAAAAGCTGCCAATGATTCAGGAGCACCAATCACTAACTTCCCACTCGGCTCTCCTGAGGATCGTAGTACAGATTTAGCCTCATCATGAATTTGCAACAATTGGTTCGCATATCTGAGTAATTGTTCACCAGCAACTGTGAGGATAATTTTTTTACCCACTCGATCAAATAAGGGAACTCCCAATTCGTCCTCTAATGCTTTGATCTGAGCCGTAACACTGGATTGTGCATATCCCATCTCCTCAGCCGCTCGTGTCATTCCTTCTAGTTCTACAACCTTTTTAAAAGTCTGCAATTGCCGTATCTCCATGATTTTTCCTCCCATCAAAAAAAATGATCGAATCGAACATATATATCTATTTTACTGATTCATAGTCCATTCGATAAGATCCTTATTAAGGTGAATGTACAAGAAATCATTTTTCCGTACAAAGATTAACATCCTGAGGGAGGATAAAAAATGTCTCACAAACCCAAACTACAACAAACTATTCGTTTACCTCAAGCTATTGCACTCTATGTGGGAGCTGTGATGGGCTCAGGCATCTTATTAGTTCCTGGACTGGCCGCAGAAATCGCAGGACCCGCTTCCCTCATCGCTTGGGGAGGTATGGTACTCCTCATTGTTCCAATGGCTCTCGTCATGGGCTTATTAACTGCTCGTCATCCTCATGCAGGTGGGGTTTCTCATTTTACTTCCCTTGCGTTTGGTCAAACAGCAAGCATTTATGTCGGTTGGTTTTTTCTGATGTCTGTGGGCATTGGTGCTCCAGTGACAGCTCTCATAGGGGCAGGTTATTTAAGTAGTGCTTTTCAATGGAATTCAACAGGAAGAATCGTCATCTCCATCTTCATTTTATTGTTAGCCCTTTTTATAAACTTTCGCGGAATGAAGTTAAGCGGTCAACTGCAAGTTTGGATTGTACTCAGTATTATTGGCATTTTGATCTTATTCATTGTGGGTTCCATCCCCCATTTGGACTCCAATCATCTTCAACCGTTTATGCCTTCTGGTTGGAAAGGCATCGGGCAAGCGGTCTCTTTACTCTTTTGGTGCTTCATCGGTTGGGAAGCGATCTCCCATTTGTCTGAGGAATTTGAGAAACCAAAACGAGATTCGATCCTTGGAGTCATCATTGCGGCTATCATAGTAGGAACTTTATACTTTTTTACAGCATTATCAACTGTTTTGACTCACAGTTATGGGGATGGGGCTGGAGAAGTTCCATTACTTCTTTTGATGAATACAATCTTTGGAGTAAGTGGCAAATGGATCATAGGCGTGATGAGTTTTTTCATTTGTACAGCGACTGTGATTGCCTATGTAGGTGCAGCATCAAGACTTGCATTTGCTTTAGCCCGGGATGGATTTGCTCCAAGCTGGATAAGGATGCAATCTTCACAAACTAAAACTCCAACTGGTGGTTTAATCTTTTTATTTTTCGTTTTCACAGTGGTTATTCTGATTTTTTCTTCTGGGTGGATCTCATTATCCACTTTAATCCAACTACCTAATGCCACATTTATTCTAACCTACTTGATTGGTTGCGCAGCAGGAATCCGCCTTCTTCAAAATAAATGGGAAAAAGGAATCAGTTGGATCTCTTTTATCTTTACTGGAGCCCTGCTCCCTTTTGTTGGTTGGGCAATCTTTTATCCGATTCTGATTGGGCTTCTAATCTGGGTCGCTATCCTTCTTCGTAAGCGTACCAAGAGAACCTCATCTACAGAAGTATAAAGCATCTATCATTAATCGAAGCTATTTAAAATTAGATAATAACTTTCCTCCAAACAACTCCCTTTTTACAAGGATAAAATGATGTGGTACGATTGCGTTTGGAACCTTTGTTCTCAATTAGACTCGGAAAAAGAAGGGGGTAGGGAGTCGGACGACTCCTCACCAAGATGAAACCACAGGATATACGTAATATAGCGATTATTGCACACGTTGATCATGGAAAAACGACTCTGGTTGATGCGATGCTCAGACAGAGTCAGATCTTCCGTGAAAACCAACAAGTGGACGAACGTGTCATGGATTCTAATGATATTGAAAGAGAGAGAGGGATTACAATCCTCTCCAAAAATACCGCCATTCAATATAAAGGGGTTAAAATCAACATTGTAGATACCCCAGGTCACGCCGATTTTGGCGGTGAAGTAGAGCGTGTCATGAACATGGTCGATGGTGTCTTACTACTCGTCGATGCAGTAGAAGGCCCCATGCCACAAACAAAGTTCGTGTTAAGACAAGCCTTAGAAAGAGGCCATAAAGTGATTGTAGTCGTTAATAAAATCGATCGTAAAAATGCACGCCCTGACTACGTCGTGAACACCACCTTTGATCTGTTTGTCGATATGGGCGCTAATGATGAACAGTGTGAGTTTCCCGTAATTTATGCGAGTGCTCTTACTGGCTCTTCTAGCAAAGATCCTCATCAACTAACATCCACTTTAGAACCGCTTTTTGAAGAAATTATCAGCTACCTTCCACATCCACAAGTTGATGTAGACGGGCCCACTCAGATGCAAGCAACTTTGCTTGGCTATGATGACTATAAAGGACAAATTGTGGTGGGACGACTCCATCGCGGAAAGATCTATCGCAATCAATCCTTACTCTTACTTCAAAATGATGGTGACTCCCGCCGCGCTCGAGTCGGTCAAGTATTTACTCATCGTGGATTACAACGTACCGAAGTCGAAGTAGCGACAGCTGGAGATATTATTGCGCTTACTGGCTTAGGTGAAGTAGGAATTGGCGACACCTTGACTGATCCAGAGCATCCTGAAGCTCTACCAGCGATCAAAGTAGAAGAGCCTACATTACGGATGACATTTGGAGTCAACACCAGTCCATTTGCTGGTCGAGATGGAACTTATCTCACCTCACGGAAAATCCGGGAACGTCTCTTTAGAGAAGCGGAACGAGATGTGGCTCTCCGGGTAGAGGATACCGACTCTGCAGATAACTTTTTGGTTTCGGGTAGAGGAGAATTACACTTAGGGATTCTAATCGAAAATATGCGCCGAGAAGGATATGAGTTCCAAGTCAGTAAACCACAAGTTATTTTAAAAGAAATCAACGGGGTTAAACATGAGCCAGTTGAAAATGTTGAGATCGAAGTAAGTAGCGAAGAACAAGGTTCTGTGGTGGAACTTCTCGGGCAACGAAAAGGACAGCTTTTAGATATGAAAGTACAGGAGAATGGAAACATCCATTTTTCATACCAAGTTCCATCTCGAGGACTTCTTGGATTCAGACAACAACTATTGACAGCGACTCGTGGAGAAGCCATCATGAATTCAATCTTGGCAGGATATGAGCCTTATGCTGGTGAGATCGACACCCATGAATTTGGTTCTTTAATCGCTTGGGAACCTGGTGTAGCTACCACTTATGCGATTCACTCCGCTCAAGAGCGTGGACAAATGTTTATCGCTCCAGGTATAGAAGTATATGAAGGAATGATCGTCGGTCAGCATATTCGCGAAAATGACCTTGAAGTGAATGTGTGTCGAAAAAAACATCTGACAAGTATTCGACGTGCCACAGCGGAAGAAGCCTTACGCTTAGATCCTCCTCGGAAAATGAGTTTAGATGAGGCCCTAGAATATATCAAAGATGACGAACTCTTGGAAGTTACACCCAAAACCTTCCGTCTACGCAAAAAGTACCTTGCCAAAAATGTTCGTGCTCGACAAGCAAAACATAAAGTAGATTCGCAAGCCTAATCCATCCAAGTCTATAAATAAGAAGAGGAAGCCCTGTCAATCAGAGAGCTTCCTCTTCTTATTTCACTTTGATCTACGACTCCATTGACCATGAACGATATAATTCATCACTATTTTTAATATTAAGTCGAGGTAAGGCATGTTGAATGACAAAAACCCCATCCTGTTCATCAACATTTCTTTTTAGAACAAACTTTTCATTCTCTTCAAGTTCGTTCAAACGAATCAGCTCCACATTGAGCTCTTTTCGATCCCAATACCCTTCCCATAGTCCATTTCCTCTCGTTAATTGGGTCACATGGGCAATGGTAAATTGCTGATGAGTTCCTTGTTCAAAACGAGGAGGATTGCTTTTTAGTCGTCTTTCTGTTCCATTTCGCAAAGGGGTTACAGGCTGAATTTGTAAGTTTACTGTGACCAACTCTCCGACATTGACCACTCCTTCACGTTTGACTTCTTCTCCAATCGCAACGACTAATCCCATCCCCACTTGCCCATGTTTACCTTTCATCCCTTGTGTTAATCGTAGTTGACTTAAATCATGATCATTCACTTCACTTGCTAACATATATAACAGGACTTCCAATGCCTTTGGTTTTTCAACAGGAATCAGCTGCTTCATCCATTGATATCGATCCACTGTGCCAGACACCAACTGAAGCTCATACCCCACTTGCCATGGAGGAATCACAGTAAATCGAGGATAGAAAGGCTTACCCATCGGAATCAACTGTGTTTGATCCAAGTTGAGAAATGTCTGTTTTCTAATTCTAGGGAACTTCACCTCTTCAAGTGTACAACCCTTACTTTCTAGCTGGAAATCCCTTAATCTTAACCACTCTTGTTCTTTTTGTAAGCCTTTAGTAAACCCTTGCTCAAACCCTTGCCGAATTAACTGCATCTGCTCCTGTTCATATTCGTCAAAGTTGAATTTTTCCACTACTTCACTTGGAAAAGACTTTTTTAACTCCCAATCTTGCATCCATGCCCGTCTTCTAACAAAAGACCGATGTAATAAGCCTTGATGGGTCATCATATATTCTTTTGCTAGTGAAATTGCATACTGCAAAGCATCTGCTTCTGGTGAAATCTCATCAACCAAACCGATTCTCCATGCCTCTTCAGCACTTACTACATTTCCCTGAGCTAGAAGTTGAATAGCACCTATTAATCCTTGTTTCCCACGCTTGGCTTGGCTAAGACGAGGAAGACGTTGTGTTCCTCCTGCTACGCTAATCGGTTTTTGTTCGACCGACATTGTAGTAAATAAAGCATCTTGATCAGATACCACCAGATGTACAGCACCTAATAATTCACAGGCATGCCCAAAAGCACCTCGATGAACAGCTGCAATAACCGGTTTATCCCATTTTTCTACCATTTGATAAAAATAGTGAACACGTTCTCCATATTGAATCCATTGATCTACTTCATGTTTAAGATCAATAGGGACAGGTAACAAACCTTTTTCTTCACCTGTAAAAATCACAACTTTAATTTCTTGTATTTCAGCGAATTCTCTCATTATTTGTTCCAACTCTACAAAAAAATCATCTACAAAAAATGATTGCGAGAAATGGTTGAAACTAATTGTAGCCAACCAATGGTCTCTTCTCAATTCATGTAAATGAACTTGAAAAGACGAATAGTTCCGGAAAATGGCACCCTTCCTACTCTTGATTGGATTTTCCTCCATTTGTCCAAACCATTCTTGTAAAGAGATCTCCATCTCCCCATACCTCCCTATATATTGTATTAATACACATTTGCATTTTTATCCCTCTGTTATAATACACTTTCATTGTATCCAATTAGGTATGCAAATGACAATCCTTTTTTGAAAAAAAGAAACCTAGCGAAGAGAAAAAAAGTCATAAAATAAAGAGGAGCTATCCCAAATGAATGGGATAGCCCTCCTTTACTTCATGCGATCTTTCTGATCTTCTAACCATTCTTGATAGCTAGGACGAGGGATGGCAAATGATCCTCCCCACTTACTGTATGAAACACCAGCTAATCGTCCAACAGGCTGTAATAAATCGGTTTTAATCTTGCCTTGGTCATACAAAGAATCATCGATATGAAAAGTTACGATCTCTCCAATAATGAAGTCTGTATTGGGCTCTGTCTCTGTTCCTCCTAATGATTGCATCTGAAATAGCTTACACTCCATTTGTATTTTAGAGTGTAAAATTCGAGGAACACGTACTTTTTCACTGGGGATCATCTTCAAATCTAGCTGTTCTACTTCACTTATTTCAGTCGGAAAATCGATCGATGTGTCGTTGACTGCTGCTACGTTACTCTCATCTACAACATGAACAACAAATTCTTTTTCTTTTGCTATATTATAAGCGGTATCTTTCATTTTTCCGCCAGGCTTTCTTAGACACGAAATACTAATCATAGGTGGATCTGTCGCAACGATATTATAAAAACTAAAGGGGGCTGCATTAATCGTTCCATTTGAATTCATGGAGGTCACCCAAGCAATCGGACGAGGTAATACACTACCGATCAATAACTTATAAATATCAACTTTTTGTAAATTTTTTGGATCAATTTTCATTTTGTCACCTTTCTCACTTTTGTCTCCAACTATACATATACTCAGGGTCTTCATAAATGAGTGCTGCTTGCGTTACTCTTAAAGGACGGAACGTATCCACCATTACCGCTAATTCCTCTGTTCGCTTTTTTCCAATACTGTCCTCTACTTTACCTGGATGAGGTCCATGGGGAATTCCACTTGGATGAAGGGTAATGGAGCCTTCAGAGATTCCTTTTCGACTCATAAAGTTGCCTTTCACATAATAGAGAACCTCATCACTATTCACATTACTATGAAAATAAGGGGCCGGGATGGCCAATGGGTGATAATCATACATCCGTGGTACAAATGAGCAAATCACAAAGTTGGGTCCTGTAAAGGTTTGATGTACAGGTGGTGGTTGATGGATCGAACCTGTAATCGGTTCAAAGTCATGAATACTAAATGCCCAAGGATATAGAAACCCATCCCAGCCAACGACATCAAAAGGATGAAAATGATAGATATAGGCATGTAGCTGATCTCTTGCTTTTACCCTTACCTCGAATGTACCACCTTCATCGTGAGTCTGCAGTTGGCTAGGAAGACGTACATCTCGTTCACAATAAGGACTATGCTCCATTAATTGTCCAAACTCATTTCGGTATCGCTTAGGTGGAGTAATCTCTCCAGAAGACTCAATGACTAAAAAACGCTGATTTTTCGTCTTCATTTGGAGACGATAAGTAGTTCCCACTGGAATCACTAAATAATCCCCCGGTTGGTATGGAATGTCTCCCAGTTGGGTTTCTAGACTCCCTTCTCCCTCATGTACAAAAATTACTTCATCCCCATCACTATTACGGAAAAAATAGTCCATGGGCTCTGTAGGGCTGACGGTAGCAATCGCTACATCTTCATTGACAAGCCAGTGTAGACGACCTTCAATCGGGTCACCTCCTGCTACTGATTCAAAAGAAGCAAAATGGCGATGTCGGTTAGCCCCTGATTCTTCCATTGGACGATACCAGTCACGAATCTTGTAAGCTTCCTCTACCTGAGTCGGTGGATGTAGATGATACAAAATAGATTGGATTCCAGAAAAGCCTTTCGTTCCCATCACTTGCTCATAGTAGAGTGATCCATCTTCTCTTCTAAACTGAATATGTCGCTTATTCGGGATTTTTCCGAGTCGGTAGTAAAATGACATGATGATCCCCCTTCTAATCTGAAAACGTTTTCATATCTATTTTACCAAATCCCCACTATTCAAACATCTAATCTTTGCCTTGTTTACTTTAGTCATTGAACAACTAAGTTAAGATGATTTTTGAATCTTAGATCAGGAATCAGGGGAAATAAGACAATCTGTTTTCCAGAAGGAAAACGAACGACAAAAGTAGAAAAAGTATATGTTATTGCAAATGTATTCAAACACCGTTATCCCGACAACTCTCAAGAAGGTAATGACTTGATCTCTTCCTCCACCCTTGGAAAAACACTCTCTTACACGTAAAATAGTGAGTGCTTGTGGTTCAGGAAAGTAAGAAATAATATATCAGATAAGATTTCTGAACAAGAGCTTTGACATCTAGACTACAAAAACTAGATAATATATAAAGAGGTAACCATCTTAGGTGCTTGCTGAATTCAATCAACATCTGCTATTTCTATCACACATACTTTCCACAAGCACCACACTCTTCAATTACCACTATAAATATGATTCTAGGGAAGTGTCGATCTCATGAAAATGATTAAAGAAACATTTACCTGGTTTTGTTCCATTTGTATCGGAGTCGTCGTCGCTCTTTTTGTCAGTATCTTTATTTTCCAACCAACTAAGGTGATGGGAAGCTCTATGGAGCCCACGTTGCAAAGCAACAATCGAATCTTTGTATCAAAATTACCGCGTACCTTCTCTTATGAACCCAAATATGGAGAGATCGTAATCATCGATAGCCGTATTGAGCGTCCTCGTTCTTTTAAAGATGATTTGATGGACAGTCCATTAGTTCAACTAGTCGCTGGAACAGATGATCATACCATCTGGGTAAAACGAGTGATCGGCAAGCCTGGTGACAAGTTAGCTTTTAAAAATAACAAAGTCTACCGGAATGGGGTTCCTTTACAAGAAAGCTATACAAAAGAAGAATGGATGGCTTATACCTCTGAGGAAGAAATTACAGTTCCTGAAGGTCAAGTTTTCGTGATGGGAGATAATCGAAATAATAGTCGGGACAGTCGAGAGATTGGCTGTATTCCTATCGACCATGTGTTAGGTGTAAAATTATTTAATTAACGAAAAAGTCAAGGGAGCTACCCCTTGGCTTTTGAATTTATGAGGCAAACAAAACTTTTTTTGAGGAAGTGACATCCTTTATGAAAATTTTAAAAGATACAGCCATTTGGTTCTTTTCCATTTCACTAGGAGTCGCTGTTGCTCTCTTGGTAAGTATCTTTATATTTCAACCAACTACAGTAGATGGTCATTCGATGGAACCCACTCTACAAAATAATAACCGAGTATTCATTTCTAAATTACCGCGTACCTTTTCTTATAAACCCAAATATGAAGAGATTGTTATTGTAGACGCTCGAGTTGATCAACCACGTTCCTTTAAAGAAGATTTATTAGATAGTCCATTGGTTCAAAAACTTGTAAGAACCAAAAAAAATGAGGATATTTTGATTAAACGAGTGATCGGTAAACCTGGTGATCGGCTAGTTTTCAAGAATCATAAAGTTTATCGTAATGGTTTGGCTCTGAAGGAAAATTATATTAAAGAAGAGTGGATGTTATACACCTCTGAAAAGGAGATTACAGTTCCTGAGGGTCATATCTTTGTATTAGGGGATAATCGTAACAAAAGCCGTGACAGTCGACAAATTGGACCAATACCCATTGATCATGTGTTAGGTGTTAAATTGTTTGATTAGAAACAAAAAACCCACAAGTCTTGTACTCAAATCAATGCTTGTGGGTTTTTTTATGTTCTTATTTTGCAAATTGAGTAGCTGCTTCTTTTGCATGAGCCAATGCTTTTTCCATGATTACTTCAGCTTGATCAGGCGTATAAGCCATTCCTTCTGCAATCACAGATTCAATATCGGTAATGCCGATAAATTGTAGAATAGTACGTAGGTAGCTATCTGCAAAATCACTGTTTTTGTTAGGTCCTTCTGAATAGATGCCACCACGAGCATGAATATGAACTGCTTTTTTACCTGTCATAAGCCCTACAGGTCCCTCAGGTGTATACTTAAATGTTTTTCCTGCGATACAAAATGTATCAATATAAGATTTAAAACGTGGAGGGAAGTTAAAGTTCCACATAGGTGTAACAAATACATATTTATCTGCAGAGATAAATTGGTCAAGCAACTCATTGAGGCGAGCTACTTTTTGTTGCTCAATTTCATTTAGCTCATTACCACTAGCTAATTTTCCCCAGCCTTGAAATACATCAGCATCTATGTTTGGAATATCTGTATTGTATAAATCAAGCTCAATAATCTCATCTTGTGGGTTAAGTTCTTTATATTGGTTCAAAAAAGCTTGACCTAAACGCAAGCTAAAAGATTCAGATTCAGCTTTCGGATTAGCAGTAATATACAACACTTTACTCATTCATTTCATCCTCCAATAATTAAATAGGTAATTAAATTACTTTATGTAAGTATATTAATTCTATAACTTACTTTTGTCAAGTTATATACTCCTTTCAAGTGAGAAGACTCTTAACTCTCATTAGCTATATTCTCTCCAAAATCCATCTCAATCATCTACATCTAACTCTCCAATCGCTCTACATCTTAACATCATTAATATCTTGCAAAGTGGACTGCTACTTTTTTTGCTCGTTGAACTGCACTATATAAAGCTCTATGGTAATTAGCGGAATTTGCTGTTCCTTCGGCAATAATCGAATGGACATCCGTAATTCCCATAAACCCTAGAACGAGGCGGATATAGCTATCCCCAAACTCCATAGCTCTCGCCTGACCTGTAGAATAAACCCCGCCCCGTGCCTGTATATGGATTGCTTTTTTCCCAGTTAAAAGCCCTACGGGTCCATGATCAGTATATTTAAATGTTTTCCCTGCTATACAAATAGTATCCACATACGCCTTTAACTTTGGTGGGAGTCCAAAGTTCCACATCGGCGTGACAAATATGTACTTATCCGCAGAAATAAATTGATCTGTTAACTGATTAATTCGCGCTAATTTATGTCGTTCTATTGGAGTTAATTGTTCTCTTCGAACTATTTTTTGCCAACCTTGAAATACATCTTCATCTAAAAACGGAATCTCCTCATGATATAAATCTAACTCTATGATTTCGTCCAAGGGATTGATTAGTTCATACGTATTTAAGAAAGCTCGCCCTACTTGTAAACAGACAGATTCTCTTTCTTTTTTCGGATTTGCTGTAATATATAACACTTTTGCCAATCTAAACCCTCCAATGTACAACAATGATAAACTTCCACATCTTAGAATCATAATCCTATAATTTTATTTTTGTCAATAATAGATAAAATTTGCCATTAATAATGAATTATTCTGCCCCTTCCCAAAACCAATACACTTTTCAATTACCCCCCTCGGAATTGATCCAATATCTCATTTATATGAATAGTAAATCAAACATCAAACATCAAACATCAAACATCAAACATCAAACATCAAACATCAAACATCAAACAAAGGGTCTTAGCATTTTTAGCTAAGACCCTTGTCACGACGAATATTTATTAATCTTTTTCAGCCAATCTTCATCATCGGGCTGGATATGACCCTCTTTTTGAATGATTAAGTCTTCCTTAATAAACGTGGTAAATACTTCACGAGTCCTTTCCTCTTTAGGAAGCTTTGCACAACGCTGGCTATGTTGAAACTTAACTTGTTGTAAGTAACTTAGAACTCGCTGTAACCGTGTTTGGTCCTCTTGAATCCTCCAAAGCCACTTCATTTGAGTCAATAAAGTAGGCTCTGCAAGTGGGTGAACTAAATAATCTTCTTTGTTAGCCATGTGTTGAAAAAGCTCAGCCATTTCTTCAGGTGAATAATCGGTAAAAACTAAATGATTATTCATTTGCTTCTCAATTCGAGGATGGCTCGCAACCCAATTCGTCAACTCCTTTTCAGGTCCTTCTAATACCAATGCAATCTCTGTGCTTTTTCTCGATAGTTCTTGTTCAATCCGTTCAATAATCACTTGATTGGATGTTGAGGACCATAAGGAGGTAACTAGGCGATCAGCTTGAGATAAACACAAAATTCCTCCTTTTGCTTTTTCAAAAGTTTCACTACATTTCTGCTTGGTCTCTTCCACATTCTCGCCAATTAAGTCAGAAACTCTGATAGAAACAACGTGACCTTGGGATAACAAGCTTAACTCCTTAAGCATTTGTCCATATAGGTGAGCGATTTGCCCTTTTCCAGTATCCTCGGGGCCTATAAAGAGTGCATGGAAAGGATAAGGTTCTCCAGTATGAAAGCCTAACCGTTTTCTGTCTTGTAAGTAATCAAGATAAACAATAATCTCTCTTATTTTTTCCTTTACCGCAGTCTGACCCACAATGGCATCCATCTCTTGAAATAAGCGATAGAGGGGTTCTCCTAGTAACAATGCATCATTTTGTTGCACAGGTACTTCAACAACCCCTTCTTCCTCCTTAGTATGACGAATAACAGGATGACTCTCATTGATGATCCAAACATCTTTTTCAATCTGTTGAAACATACAATGGTCAAAGGTTCCACGACCATTTTCAATAATTTCTACACCGATCCGACTCTGTTCAATCTTACATTGAACCAACAACGGATCTGCCGCTTGCTTCACCACGACTGCAGCAGCTTTAGAAAAATGTCGGATCACAGTATCCTTAATAATTCCCTCAGCCTTTTGTGCGAAATAAAGCCCATGTTGATTTCCATTTTCGATCTTACAACGGAGCAGATCTAATTTTCCAGAATAGGTAACAGTGATCATATTTCCATTAAATCCATATAATTCACAACTCTCCAAGATACCTTTTCCCGCTTCATAACAAACAATCGCTTCCCGATCACCATCATGAATTTGTGTCCTGATTAGATGAGGATGAGCTCCACTTCGGA
The DNA here is from genome assembly GCF_004341825.1 of Hazenella coriacea. Classification (GTDB taxonomy): domain Bacteria; phylum Bacillota; class Bacilli; order Thermoactinomycetales; family Thermoactinomycetaceae; genus Hazenella; species Hazenella coriacea. Next base: position 81,431 of record NZ_SMAG01000001.1, read on the forward strand.
TCGTAATAGCAGCATGATCGATAAAGCCAAATAATTCACACTGCTCAACTGAACCGCGACCTTCTTCTTCAAATAAAAAAGCTCCTCCTTCACAATTTTTAATCGTACACTGTTTAAAACGTGGATGAGCTCGATCAGTCACACGAACCGCCGGAAATTCCTTACCAAATCCAAACAAAGTACACTCTTCAAACACGCCAGTTCCTCGATGAACAACAATTCCACTTTCATTCCCATCATGAACCTTACATCTGAGAAAGTATGGATTTCCTCCACTGACTCCAATAGCAGGGCTCTTATGAAAACCATAGAGATTACAGTCTTCAAACATTCCCTGACCATTTTCCTCAATAAAAATTCCATACCCTGGAGAGCCTGTAATGGTACATTGACGAAACAAAGGATTTCCATCTGTAATCAAAATAGCCGAAATGTCACTTTGAATATTAATCTCGCACTCTTCAAATAAAATTTTCCCTTGGCTTCGAATCAACACTGCAACATTTTCTTTACTTCTACAAGTGGTACGTCGTATGACGGGCTCTGCTTCATTACCTACAATTGAAATTCCAGGCCCCGATGAAGAATAGATCTGACATTGATCCAAAACCAATGCTCCCCGATGGATGAGAACAGCAGGATTACTTGTTTTTTTAGATTGGCGAATAGTTATATTTTTAATAACTGCATAATCGGTCCCCATCTCAACGGTTGGATGTTGCTGTCCCTCGATAATCACTTCATCCCGTGAACCTACACCAATAATTTCCACATAACGATCAATCCACACATCTTCTTTATATACACCAGGTTCTACTTCGATCACAGTACCCGTTGATGCCTCTTGAATAGCTTGTTGGATACTTCGATACTTAGCGAACAGTTTTCGAGACACACGTATAGCCGCCAAAAAAACTCCCTGCCTTTCGCAAAGCTTTTCCTTCTATAACCAATCTATCCTTTTTAATATATCATGATCTTCCGTTTCTTATCATTAAACATTGAAAATTTAAGGAATGTCACGCTCCACCCTTCAATTCCAGGTGGAGGCAAAAGGAGGCGAAGTCTCTCTAAAATCAGTTACCTCCTCTTTTCCTTCATCGAAGGGTACCACTAATTATCGGCGAAAAGTTTGCAATATTCTATATACAGGTGATGGTCAAGGATGGTATAATATTACTGTATCCATGATTAGGAGGAGATTTCATGAAAAAAGGTGCAGTTCTATTGGCATTCGTATTTACTTTCGCTGTTCCTTTCATTGTTCCTTTTCAAGCGTTTGCAAATGATTGGTGTTGTTGATTGGGAAAGCGTCTTTCAATGTGAATAAATCGGTTGACGGGACAAATCATAGAGCTTAATTACAAATAAGCATGTAAACATAAAAAGATCATCCTCAGGTCCAAGTGCTGAGGATGATCTTTTTATGTTTACTACATATCAGTTACTCATAATGTTTGAGAATCATTTGCAAAATGGTGTCTTGTTTCGTTTCTTCTCGAACTTCTCTTTCTGTTGGTTCAGCTCCAACTTCAAAATGCTGGACTTCATTCGGATGATTTAATTTTTCCATTAGGATCTCCTCCGTTCCATCTGGCTTTATTATATTATAACAAAACCTGTTATGCAACAGACTGTAGTACAACAAATTATTTCCAATCACTTGCCTTTATATATAGGATAGTGATAAATGTTAATAAGCCTCGAGAGAGAAACAACCTGTTATAAAACAAAAAGTCAACCTACCATAGGTTGACTTTTCTTTAAAGATAAAACCACTCATAATGGCTATTAATATTGAACTAGCGTGATCACATCTAGATCTTCTAATTTTTTACGTCCATTTAAATAAGTAAGCTCAATGAAAAAAGCTGCCCCCACAGGATCTCCTTCCAATTGCTTAACAAGATCAAGTGTTGCGGAAATGGTTCCACCTGTAGCTAAAAGATCATCAGCAATTAATATTTTTTGTCCTGGTCGAATCGCATCTTTGTGGATCGTTAAAGCATCTTTCCCATATTCCAGACTATAATTTGCTTCGATCGTCTCTGCTGGTAACTTTCCTGCTTTACGAACAGGTATAAAACCAACACCTAATGCATAAGCAAGAGGGGCTCCTACTACGAAGCCACGCGCCTCAGGACCTACGACCAAATCGATTTCCTTTCCTTGGAGCTGTTGGACTATTTCATTAATCGCAGCTTGATATGCGGTTCCATCTTGAAGTAGAGTTGTAATATCTTTAAATCGAATACCAGGTTGGGGATAATCTGGAATGACTCGAATCTTCGACTTATAGTCCATAAATATGTTCCTCCTAGTTTCCTATTACAGGAAGCTGTGAATGTAAATACTGACAAAGCTCACGATATGAAGAGTAAACTAAAGTTTGTAGCACTTCTTCTCTAGCTAATTGGGCTTGATAAAACTTAGATTCAGTTAAAGGCTTTCTCTCTGGGGTAGGATTAATATGAATAAACCCCTGTTCAATTTTAATAAACTCCAATTCCTCAAACACTTGAATAATAAAAGAAAGTGAACGTTTTTTCAATCCTGTTGCTCTCGACAATGATGTGAAATGTTTTGAGATCGAGATTGGACCTTTACCTCGCTGTAACACTCGATAAGTGTGCGCAAAATTCTCTTTAGAAGGCGCTTTCACTAAAAGATCATCAAAATCAGCATCTCCAAAAAGCAGATAAATCCGTTCAATCTGACCCCATTGCTGAATCCCTTGCTTTAAATGGTTCAACGTAGGGGGTGGATCAACAATCACCATATGTTTTTTTAGTAAAACTCTTTCTGCCCATTCATTATCCTCTATTCTTTCCCAGAAGATCACTTGATCTTTCGATTTTTGCATTAACCAATCTCGCTCACGTGCTTTTTCTGAACACATGTAAATAGAAACCTCATCTTGCAAAGTTTCTATATCTTCTATACGAATTCGGTTGCTTCGCCAATCGAAGACTTGCATGGATGGAATTGAAATATCACGAAAGACCATTTGGGGTGAACGTTTTCCATTCCATTCGTTCATTTGGAGCTCGCCTAAGATCTCCAAGTCGGCTTGTGGTGCTATTTCTTTAGCCAAATCTGCTAGGCGAAAACCAATCGCACCTAAGCTCTTCCCATTTGCTTCTAGTTGAAGCTTTAGATGATTATTTTCCCGTCCAATACTTTGCATGCGAGCTACTTGGGAGTTTTCAATGATAAATAGCGGAGTAGGATTTCCAACTCCGTATGGAGCTAAAGCTTGCAACTGGTCTATGAAACTAACATCTATTTGATCGATCACTAGACGCTCTTCAGCCATGGTAAGTGGAATATAATCCTCAGGCTTCAACCACTCCTGAGCTAGTTGAGAAAGTTTACTACGAAAAAGTGGCAAATTCTCGATTGGTAATGTCATGCCAGCCGCCATATAATGCCCACCATAATGTGGAAGGTATTCCTTACACTCGGTTAACGCTTTATATAGATCGAATCCTGCAATACTGCGAGCAGATCCCTTTGCAATCCCTTTATCCTCATCGATTCCTAAAACAATCACAGGTCGATAATACTTTTCAACCAAACGAGAAGCCACAATCCCAATCACACCTACATTCCAATTGGGTTTGGCTACCACAATCACATGTTGATATAGGTCAGGTTGTGCCTCTACTTCAGCTATTGCCTCTAGAGTCATCTCTTCAACCAAATGCTGCCGCTCTCGATTCATGCTATTTAACTCTTCTGCTATTTGCTTGGCTTCTTCCAGATCTTCACAAAGCAATAACTCTACCGCTTGGTTTGCCGAATCTAATCGACCACTCGCATTGATGCGTGGACCAAGAGAAAATCCTACATGACCTGCAGAAACAACATCATCAACACCCGATACTTCCAACAAAGAAGTTATACCAATTTGTTTACGCTGGCTCATTTTCTTAAGTCCATAGGTAGCAAAGATTCGGTTTTCATCAAGTAGAGGAACAAGGTCAGCAATCGTACCTAAAGCAACGATCTCCAGAAGTTCCTCAGGAACCCGAGCTAATAAAGCGGTAGCTAACTTAAAGGCAACCCCCACTCCGGCAAGGAGTTTGCATGGATAAGGACAGCCTGGTTTTTTCGGGTTAATCACCGCTAACGCTTCTGGTAAATGTTCAGGTGGTTCGTGGTGATCAGTAATAATCAGATCTAAGCCAAGCTCTTTCGCAACTTGTGCCTCTTCGACCGCACTAATTCCTGTATCCACTGATACAACAAGCTGAAAGCCACGCTCTTTCGCTAAATGTAAAGCTTCTTTATTGATTCCATACCCCTCACGAAATCGATTAGGAATATAATAATCAACATCTGCTTGTAGCCAACGAAAGACATACATTAATAAACTTGTACTACTTACACCATCTGCATCATAATCCCCATAAATTAAAATCTTTTCATTATGTTGTATGGCAAATTGAATCCGCTCGACGGCTTCCTTCATTCCATCAAGTAGGAAAGGATCATGTAAATCTTCTAATTTAGGATTTAAAAAGCTTCTAGCTTGATTAGGTTCAGTCAATCCACGACGAACTAACATCTTGGCAACCGTCGGGTGGATCCCTAGTTGATCAATTAAATTTGAACAGATAACTGGATCTGAAGCCGCCACTTCCCATCTCGTCCTTGAACGTAACATAAATAGAGGTTCACCTCGCTTTGCCGCTATCATTATAGCACAAAGTGGAAGTTTCGAGAGTTAGGATCAATCTCTTCCTCTAGCAAAATTTTTTTCACTATATTTATTTCTAGTATCTGAATTTATTATAAAATTATGAATCAACATTTCATTAAAAAAGGTTTTTCTTTATCGAAGTAAAGATTGATAAATAAAGTTATTTATAAAACTTATGATACAACAAGTATAGTAAATGAATTTAAATTCACTTTAATATTATTTAATTCAAAAATAATATTTTAATAATTTATAAATCAAATATATTTTATATTAATAAAATAGTTTGACATATAAAAATTATCATCTTATAATCATAACCAAGGGGCTGACGAAGGAGAGAAAAAAAGGAGGTGCATACGAATGAGCCGAGTTCTTGATCTTCAAAAATTAAGCGTAGCTTCCCCAGTGGACCAAATCGCTCCTGCACTTAGCATTTCTTCTTGTGACGTTCAAAGCTGCTAATATCCATAGAGTTTAAAAATATTTTAAAGGGCTGAATCCAATTACTCCTTCTCAGCCCTGTTTTTTTAATATTGGGAACTTATATAATTAAATCTATTATTACATTCGATAAAAAACGAGGTGTGATTAGATGGATAATAGTAGACGGATATCTCAATATTATCTTTATCGCATGGTTCATAAAGATTGGTATGAATCATTAGACAAATATCAACCTAGTGATGAACTATTTCATGTTGTGATCCCCATGGTTCCTTCAACATGGAAGACGAAACGAAATAATGTATGGTTTCGAGTTTCTCCGCCAGGGATTTCACTTCCCCAACAAGGTTGGAAGATTCATATCTCGGCGACTCCATCAAACTGTGAAGAGATTCTTCGCAAAGTCTCTGAAATTTGCATTGAAAGAAACGTAACATATAAGTTCTTGCTAGACCAACATTTAGTATCTTTGACTGGGGGTAAAGGATGGACTCGAGAAGCAAGCGGGAAATTCATTACCATCTATCCTTTGAATGAAGAGCATTTTCGTGAGTTGATCGAAGCACTTTATATTGCTCTTCAAGGATATCAAGGACCCTATATTCTTACAGATCGTCGTTATAAAGATTCACATGTCATCTATTATCGCTATGGAGCGATCCGGGCTCTTTATAACCTCACCTTATCAGGAGATCGACTCTATCTATTGACTACCCCAGACCAGAAGCCTTATCCCGATTATCGAATGCCATACTTTTCCCCTCCACCATGGGTTTCAGATCCTTTTCCACCTGAAGACCATGAGGGTGATCCTCTTCTCAAAGAAGGTAGATATCAGATTGAGAGTGCACTTAACTTTTCCGTTACTGGTGGGGTTTATCTAGCACAAGACTTACACACTGGAAAAAAAGTGATTATCAAAGAAGCCCGACCTTTTACTCAAGTCGATGCTAACGGCCATGATGCTACAGATCGACTCAAAAAAGAGTATGAGCTTTTAGAGAAGCTAAGCCCTCTGGGAATCTGTCCACAACCGATCGACTTATTTTGGGACTGGGAACACCTATTCTTGGTTGAAGAGTATATCGACGGTCCTGATTTAGCGCGTTTTATGATCTCCTCAGGTCCTCTTGTAGAAATCCATCCCAAAGAAAATGTAAAGCAAGCATATGCTAAAAAGTTACATAAAATTTGGACAAGCCTCTCTCAGGGTCTTGCATCTATGCATGATCAAAACATTGTCTGTGGGGATCTTTCTATTAAAAATGTACTTTTAAGCAATGAAGATCGAGGAGAAGTTCGTATTATTGACCTGGAAGCAGCGATGGAGATTGGTGTACATCCTCCTACGCAAATTAAAACTCCCGGCTATACGAGCCCATCCCGAGGTCAAATACACACCAAAGAAGATGATATATACTCACTTGGTGCAGTCATGTTAGGTACCATGTTCTTGATTAATACCTTTATCGATTTACAGCCATCATCTCAATCATTATTTATCGATTCCATTGGTGCCGACCTAGGCATCCCTAAAAACCTGCTCCAAATCGTAAAAAAATGTATGAGTGAGGATCCCGGGAAACGACCCACAGCTCATCAGGTTGTTACGATGTTAACCCAAACAGACCCTGACTTTGATCAAAAACCTTCTTTACCTCCAATGATTGAGCGCCAAGAAATGATCGAAATCATTAACAATGTAACTAATTACATTCGAAAAAATGCTGACCCTCTTCGTCAGGATCGATTATTTCCTGCAGATCTAACGGTGTACTATACGAATCCACTCAGTGTGGCAAACGGAGCTTTAGGCGTTGCTTATGCTTTAAATAAAATCGATGGGGAGATTCCATCGAAAATTAAAGCCTGGTTGTTAACCCAATCGGTAGATCATAACAGCTATCCACCGGGTCTTTATATAGGATTAGCTGGGATTTCATGGGCACTCTGGGAAATTGGAATGGAAGATCTAGCTTTAAAAACGATGCGTTCCATTGAAAACCATCCTCTTTTATGGCAACAAGCTGATCTTTATTACGGGATGGCAGGATATGGAATGTCTACTCTTCATTTTTATCTGAATACAAAAGATGAGCATTGGTTAAATCAAGCAACTCAAGTAGGCGATTGGTTGCTTCAAACAAAAAAAGAAAACGAAAATGGCCATTGCTATTGGCCTGACACAGGTGGAAATGCATGGTTAGGGCTTTCGCAAGGTTCAAGTGGAGTTGCACTCTTTCTTCTATATTTAAGCATTGCGACCAAGGAAGAGAAGTACCTAGAATTGGGAAAGTCAGCTCTAGCTTTTGACTTATCTCATATCTATACCGAAAAAGATGGATATTTTACAATGCCACGGGGGAAAGCTGGCTCTTCTGAAGAAAATGTGCTCTCTCATTACTGGCAAGATGGTTCAGCTGGGGTTGCCACAGTATTACTTCGTTATGGGTCTTATACTAAAGATCCTGAGTATCTCAAGACATTTGAAAAGTTGGCAAGAGACTCTTTCAGAAAGTATACAGTATTCCCAGGCTTATTTAGGGGGTTATCTGGACTAGGTAACTTTTTATTAGATGCGTATGATTTCACAGGTGATGAAAAATATCTCAAAGAAGCTAAAAGAGTAGCAAGTGGAGTTCTTCCTTATCAAATTCAGCGACCTGAAGGAATCGCTTTTCCTGGAGAGCAACTATTAAGAATCTCAACCGATTTTGCTACCGGATCATCAGGAATCGCTCTATTCTTAAACCGACTCGCTCATGCTGACCAAAAGTTGGGGAATTTCAACTTTACACTAGACCAACTCTTATAATCTTCGGAAAGCAAGTTTGTGAGCATGTTACAAGCATCCTTGCAGCGTGATGAACAACATGATACAACAAACTGCTTTCCTAGAAAGGAGTGGATCATGAGTTCCCCATCTAACCCTGATTCCAAAGGGTCCATCTACCTCCAGCTTTTAAAAAACCGCACCTTAATGCTGTTATGGAGCGGTGGAACCATTTCAATGATTGGCGATATTTTTTTTAATATGGCAGTAGTTTGGATTGTATATACACATAGTCAATCCTTACTACAAACAGCTCTCATCCAGGTGGTCTGGCATTTGGACCGAATCTTGCTTGGTCCCATCGCAGGCACTTTGGTAGACCGTTGGGATCGTAAAAAGATTATGGTAGTCACCAATATTTTTTCCGCCATAGTCGTAGGAATCCTAGCAGTTACGATGATTGGCTGGGAACATCCCTCTTCGATTATTATTTTTATCACAGTTATACTACTCAATAGTTTATCTACCTTTTTGATGCCTGCCCAATACTCAATCATGCCAGAAGTAATTGGTAAAGAGCATTTGACTACAGCCACAGGGATCTTCACTTCTATAAGTAGAGTAGCAGCTTTAGTGGGTAGTTCAGTAGCAGGCGTAGTGATTGCTATGGTTGGTTCTGTTTGGGCTGTCATTGGAAATTCGATTTCATTTTTAGTTGCGGCCGCTTGTATCACATTTGCTCGAATCCCCAAACGAAAAGAACCCTCTTCGATTAAGAAGAAACCCCAATTTCGACGTGATTTGGTTGAAGGATGGCAAGTGATTTCAGATCAACCCGTAGTGAAATCAATGGTCATTCTAACTATTCTAGTAAATGTAGCTTCTTTTATGAACCCATTATTACCTGGTTTAGTAGATCAACAGTTAAACGGTGACGCCTCTATTTTAGGAATGCTCCAATCAGCTTTTGTCATAGGAGCCATTGGAGGAGGAGCTGTGACAGGACCTCTTGAACGTTCAATTGGAGCTGGACGTCTCTTAGGATTTTCCCTTGGAATCACAAGTATGACGATCATCGGGATGGCCTTATCCACTTGGACTCCACTAAGTCTAAGTCTGATGGCACTTCGTTCGTTTGGAATGACTATTGGTATTGTTGCAATGGGAACCGTGATCCAGGTACTAGTACCTGAAGAATATCGGGGGCGTGTTTGGGGAATTTCCTCTAGCTTATCAGTGATCGCCATTCCTGTTAGTAGCTTAATAGGTGGATGGCTAGCAGATCTTCTGGGCGTTGTGCCCCTTTTCATTGCAGGTGGTGTTTGGTATTTAGGATGTTGTGGTGTAGCTTGGTTGAACCGCCACATTCGAACTGCACGCATTTCAAACGTGACTCAGGAGAAATCCATAGCGGAGGAAGAAGCTGTAGGTGGCTAATACTAAATGATAATGACCATTCATCTTAGATGAATGGTCATTTTTCATCTCTTCTATTCGCAAATTAAAAACTACCGAAGGCCAATCCTCACGGTAGTTTTTAATTATTTATTCAGCTGTTATGGGCTCTTTCCCTTTATCTCTTTTCATTGAATGCCATTTCCATGAAACCCATATCTGGCTAGCAATGAAAATCGAAGAATAGGCTCCAGAAGCTAATCCAATCAACAAAGCAAAGGAGAAGTTGCTAATACTTTCTCCACCCAAAATATAGAGTGCCGCTGCCGCAAAAACAACAGTCAACACGGTATTGATTGAGCGGGTTAATGTTTGGTTAATACTCACATTGACTAACTGGGATAAGTCATCAAAATTTTTGGGGTTGTGCAGGTTAAGGTTTTCACGAATCCGGTCAAAAATAACAATCGTATCATTCACAGAGTATCCAACGATCGTCAAAATGGCTGCAATAAAGACTAGATCCACCTCTATTTGTAATAGTGAGAACATCCCTACGGTAAATAATGCATCATATAGGAGGGCCAAAATAGCGGCGATTGCAAAACGATACTCAAAGCGGAAAGTGATATAGATAATGATAAACAGTGACGCTAACAAAAGAGCGTACATCGCATTTTTGGCTAATTCTCGACCAATAATGGGGTCAACAGTTTGTTCTTGAACAACAACTTTGGTTTGAAAAGCTTGATCCATTTGATCTCGAATTTGATCAACAGCTGGCTTGTCTATTTTTTGATCTAGGCGGAAAATCAAAACATCTTTTTGATCGCCACCTACTCGAAGGTTAGGGTCTTTGTACCCCATCTTCTCAATCACCTGACGTGATTTCTCAAGGTCAACAGGCTTATCAAATGTAACATCTAAGCGTGTACCACTAACAAAGTCAATCCCTAAGTTAAGTCCTTGGATCGATAATGAGCCAATGGCTATAAGGGAAGTGATAATCACAATCAGGAAGAATGCTTTACGATGCTTGACAAAATCAAATTTATAAGTCACTGATCTCATCCTCCCTGACACCAAACAAAGCAGGCTTTTTAATTAAGTTTGATCTTACTAACAAGGTCATCATGATTCTAGATAAGCCCACTGCCGTGATAAAACTGACTGCAATTCCTACCATCAAAGAAACTGAGAACCCTTTTACACCCGCTGTCCCAAAAATGAAGAGGGCGGCAGCTGCAATGACAGTGGTAAGGTTAGCGTCTAGAATTGTCATAAACGATCGCTTAGAACCAGCTTTTACTGCCGCTGGAACACTACGACCAATTCGTAATTCTTCCCGAATCCGCTCACTCATAATAATGTTAGCGTCAACGGCCATCCCGATTCCTAAAATAAGAGCTGCAATCCCCGGAAGGGTGAGCGTAACACCTAATAACATAAATGTGAGTAATACAAGATAAGAGTAAGCAATCAATGTTAATACAGCGACAAATCCTGGAAGACGATAGTAACCAATCACAAAGACGAAGATCGCTATAATGGCTAATCCACCTGCAATCATACTATCCTTTAATGATTTCTCACCTAAGCTCGGGTCAACAGCGAAACTTTGAACTTCTGTTAATTTAACTGGAATAGCACCCGCTTTCAGTAAGTTGACAAGCTCCTGAGCTTCTTCTACCGTCTTTTGCCCTTGAATGACTGCATTCCCTCCTGGAATCGGCTCATTAACCGTAGGAGCACTTAGCAATGTTTCATCTAAGTAAATGGGAATGGGTTGCCCAAGATATTTTGTCGTGATATCCTGAAACTTTTTAGCATCTTTCAATTTAATCGCAACCAATGGACGATTTTGTTCATCATAAGTGAGGCTTGCCCCACCTTCTTTTAAATCGTTTCCATTAAGCAAAATTTGCTTACCTGAAGGGTCACGAAAAGTGAGTTGTGCAGGTTTACCTAGGATATCCCTTGCTTTTTGTTGATCTTTAACACCAGCTAATTGAACACGAATTCGATTCGGTGGTTCAACTGTAATCTCTGGTTCACTCACTCCGAGTACGTTAACACGTTTATTCAGCGCACTCCCGGCGTCATTCAAGGTTTGAACAGATACTTTTTGATCCGTTTGATAAAGCACTTCAAATCCGCCTTGTAAGTCGAGCCCTTTGGTAATATTGTTCCACACCTTTACCGTTGTTGTGGATACAATTGCCAAAATCGCGACCGTGAGGAGGATGAATATGGTTAGTTTTCCTTTTCGCACTTTCATCTCTCTAGGCTCCTCCTTCAAAACTCAACCAAACGTCATGCTTTTAATTATCCCAACAGATTAAAGGGTTGTCAATTTAAGTTATCTTAAAAATGAAAAAGTCATCAGCTACTCCATTTGCCGATGACCCCCAATAATTATCTACCCTCATTTTTATATACAGAAAGCATCAACCAATTCATAAAACGATTTGCCTTTAAAGACATAATATCATTTACCAAACGGTTGAGTCTTGGCCAACCATTATGATATTTCTCTGAAACACAAGCCCAGACTTGCTCACCTGTCACATTGTCATATCCATACATTCGAAACTCTTCAGCTTTGCTATTACACAAGTCTTCAATACATTTCTTCAGTTCTTGTTCCCTTAAAAGTCCTGATTGTTTTTCCCTCGCCCGTGTAACAGGCTTTAATATTTTATGTCGTGTCATTTAGGGCCTCCTCGTAAGAGTTTTCCAGCTTCTCCAAAACATATATAGTTCGACAACAGCATCCTAGAATCCTGCTCTTTATTAATGTCAATCTTTCCCTCTTAGATGGCTTATATTTTTTTGGTATGAGTTTGAAGGACAAGGCATAGGTTGTACCAACGATCTCTTGTCAAAGGAGGGGCCGGGGGTTGGGCAAACGTGGTTTTCTTTATGGCACCCTCATTCTAGTCGGTGCAGGATTCATTACAAAAGTTCTCGGATTTATTTACCGAATTGCTCTTTCTCGTATTATTGGTGATGAAGGGATTGGATTGTTCCATATGGCTTTTCCGATCCTCATCTTTACTGTTGTCATCACTACAGCTGGATTGCCAGTTGCCATTTCAAAGCTAGTCTCAGAAGCAGAAGCAAAAAATGAAGAACACCGAATACGCTCCATTCTTATTGTAGCAATCATGGTCGTTATATTCACTAGTATCTTCTTTACAAGTTTACTCCTATTGTGCGCTCCTGTCATTGCCAATACCTTACTAACCGACGAAAGAACAGTCTACTCTTTGATGGGAATTGCTCCTATTATCCCTGTGATCGCTATATCTTCGGTGTTTCGGGGGTATTTTCAAGGTAGGCAAAATATGAGTCCATATGCGATTTCGACCATTATTGAACAAACGGTTCGTATTTTTACAGTTCTTTCTCTAGCCACTTATTTGTTACCTTACGGTATTGAATTTGCATCTGCTGGAGCTATGATCGGAATGGTGATTGGTGAGCTTGCAGGGATGTCATTTTTACTCTTTCGGTTTAAAAAAGATCCCAAAAGGCCCATATTATTTAAGAGTACTCAAAGTTCAACCCAACAACGAAAACCATTTTTCAAACAATGGAGTTCAGCTATTCAAGATCTGGTGCGGATCGCTCTCCCTGTTACAGCTAGTCGAATGGTAGGATCTCTTTCTTATGCGGTTGAACCCATTGTGGTTGCACAAAGTTTAGCCATTGCAGGTATTACTACGGCTACCTCCACAGCGATGTATGGACAACTCGAAGGAATGGCGATCCCACTCATTTTCTTTCCAGCATTCATCACTTATGCCTTAGCCGTTTCACTTGTACCTGCAATCAGTGAAGCGGCTGCACAAAATAATATGCGTATGGTTGAACATCGTCTTCAGCAAGCCATCCGACTTGCCATGATTATAGGTGCCCCTTGTGCTGTTTTACTATTTATCTTAGCTGAACCGGTCTCCGTTCTGATTTATCGCGAGCCTGATGTTGCCCGTCTGATGAAAATTATAGCTCCTTTTGCTGTTTTTCTCTATTTACAAGGTCCATTAACTTCTGTCTTACAAGGTCTGGATCAAGCTAAAACGGCGATGCGTAACTCTATCTTTGGTGCTTTTATTAAAACTGGATTAATCTTTGCACTTGCCTCGCAACCTAGTCTAGGGATTGATGGAGTTGCAATCGCGATTAACTGTGGCATCATTATTGTGACAGCTTTACATTTTATTAGTATTTTAAAAACAGTTCCTTTTACTATTCAATTGATGGATTGGATCAAACTATTACTTGCAGTTGCAATTGTTGGGATTGTCGCCTATCAAATGTATATACGACAAGGAGATTCACTACTCATCCATGTAATACTTACGATTTTAGTCTGCATGGGAACTTATGGACTCTGTCTACTTCTATTAGATTTGATTCACAAAGATGATGTAAATCGAATTCCTTATGTAGGCAAATGGATCGCAAAGTTACTTCCGCCTTCGAAATAATCTTTCTATAGGCTCCATAGTCACTCTTCTTTGTTATCTTTGCGGTCAATAAATAGCTTCCCTTCATCATTGATGCTTGCATAATAAATCTCTTTAAAATCTTTGTATCCTTTTTTCTGAATTTCATTTTTAAGCCAGAATCGGGTTTTGCCGATTTTTTTGAGTCCTTCCTCTTGGACTTTTCCTTCTATAATCATAGGAGTGGGCATAGAAAAAGGTTTTAATGAATGATTTTTAGGTAAGTCCCCAATCGTAAGAGGGGATTTTTCCTTTTTTGGGAAAACACTCAATTTTCCGGATGTTTCGAGTATTGCAAACTCCACATCTGCAACATCTGGAATATTTTTATCTCGTAATTGCATTAGTAAATCATCTAAATTGTAGCGGGAACGTGCCATATCTCGATCTTGAATCTTCCCATTTTTTATAACTACAAAGGGGTTTCCATCAATAAATCTTCTCATTTTAGTACTTTTTAATGAAAGATAAGATAGAATCACCTGTAAAATAACTAAGGTCGCAATCGGAATAATCCCTTTAAGTAGAGAAACTGATTCATCTTCAATAACAATTACGCTAATGTCTGCAATCATAAAAGAAACAATCAAATCAAGAATGGATAATTTTCCAATCTCTCTCTTTCCCATCATCCGCATCACTAACATCACAAATAAATATAATAAAACGGTTCGCAAGAAAATGGTCCACCATACCACTGACTAATCCCCCCGTTCATCTATTCCCCTTTAATCTTACCTATTACCCTATCATTTATGAACGAAGGCGATAGTGAATAAATTCCAATTATGACTCATAACATGTACCAAACTCAGTAATGTCGATGAGGGGGTTCGGTAAAGCAGCTCAAGTCATCTCTGATAAGGCATCAGCACCTATCTATTGGGTATTTCGACATTGCTGTACCAAACTTGGGTAGAGGATGATTATGAGATGAAAGAAATGTTATTAGATTCAGCCCGACGAAGCTGGAAGTCCCCATTGTTACTTGGGCAATTATTCATCTGGTCACTCATACTCTTAGGATCTTTCATGATTGCTTTATTGATCCGTTATACTTCCATGGGGATGGATGCTTTGCCGATTATTGCTTATATGATCAATGCATTAGCTTTATTGATTGGGGGATTTGTCTCAGGGAGGAGATCGAAACAACGTGGTTGGTACTATGGGGGATTACAAGGAATTATTTATGCCCTACTTGTCATGCTGATTGGTTTTCTCGCTTTTGATACTGCCATGGTGATCAATCCCATTCTATTTGCCATTTCCTCATTTGGTATTAGTGCAATTGGTGGCATCTTAGGTGTCAATACAGGAAATCAATAAGTAAAACGATTGATTAAATTCAACAAACAAGAGCTCCCCTTACTGGAGAGCTCTTTGAAGTCTTACTTCTCTTCACTAACTTCTTTTTCTTCTTTTTTACTTTCGGTATTCACAGTCGTTGTTTCTTCCGCATTGGTTACAGCATTGATGGCAGAACGTTCAAATACTAGACGGGTATTGTCACTCACTTTTAAAGTTACTTTCTCTTCGGTCAGATCCACAATAGAACCGTGAATCCCGCCAATCGTAATCACCCGATCTCCCTTTTTTAGGGCACTAAGCATTTGCGCACGTTGTTTCTGTTGTTTTTGTTGTGGGCGCATCAAAAAGAAATAAAATGCAATAAACACAAAAGCAATCATGATCAGAGATGTGTATTGTTGTGGCATAAGTCCTTAACCTCCTCTATATTTTGCTTGCATAATATATCAGGCTCTAAAACGCCGTGACTGGGTTTGTTGAGCCGTAATATCGAACCATAAATTCTTCTTGAAAATCGAGTAACCGATCTTCCAGAATCGCTTGCCGTACCTGTTGCATCAATTGAAGTAAGAAATGTAGATTGTGATAAGTGGTTAAACGTAAGCCAAATGTCTCATCTGCCTTAATCAAATGGCGAAGATAAGCACGTGTATAATTACGACAAGTATAACAATCGCACTCAGGATCCAATGGAGTAAAGTCACGGGCATACTTAGCATTACGAATGACTATCCGCCCTTGACTCGTCATGGTTGTCCCATTACGGGCAATTCTTGTAGGCAACACACAGTCAAACATATCAATCCCAAGAATAGATCCTTGGATCAACGCATCGGGAGATCCAACCCCCATCAGATAGCGTGGTTTATGCTTAGGCAATAGTGGTGTAGTATATCCCAGAACTTCATACATGATGTCCTTGGGTTCCCCAACACTTAACCCTCCAATGGAATAACCAGGCAAGTCCAATTCGACAAGTTTTTTTGCGCTTTCTTCACGTAAATCCTGATACATTCCACCTTGCACGATCCCAAATAACGCTTGATCATTCGGACGTTGATGAGCATCTATACACCTTTTTAACCAGCGATAGGTTCTTTCAGTGGAAGCTTGGACATATTCTCGTTCAGCTGGATAAGGGGGACATTCATCAAATGCCATGATAATATCGGCACCCAGTGCATTTTGAATCTCCATGGCTTTTTCTGGACCAATAAATAACTTTTCCCCACTCAGATGCGAACGAAACGAGACGCCCTCTTCAGTGATGTTACGTAGCTGACTCAAACTAAATACTTGAAATCCTCCACTGTCTGTCAGAATGGGGCGATCCCAGTTCATAAACGAGTGTAACCCACCCGCCTCCTTGACCACTTCATGACCAGGTCGTAAAAAGAGATGATAGGTATTACTTAAAATAATCTGTGCATGCATCTCTTTCAGTTCCTCTGGACTCATTGTCTTAACGGTGGCTTGGGTTCCAACAGGCATAAATATGGGAGTATCAATCGTACCGTGCGGAGTATGTAAACGCCCCAAACGGGCACCCGATTGCTTACATTCTTTAATCAGTTCATAACGAACAGCCAACTGTGTTTCCTCCTACATATGTACCAATATGACGTAAATGGTTACATCCCTGCTTACCATTATAAATAAGTAAGTGATCAGAGAACAAGTTTTTTGAGAAATAGATGGTGAATTAGTCTTAAATCAGAGTTTATGTCTCGCCAAATAAATATTTTATCATTAGGTAAAGTAAATTCCAATGCTACTAAAGAATAAGCATGGCATCCCCAAAGCTAAAAAAGCGATACTGTGCCTTCACAGCTTCATCATAAGCTTTAAGAATCAGCTCTCGCGATGCGAATGCACTTACTAACATGAGCAAAGTCGATTGTGGTAAATGAAAATTTGTTAACAGGCCATCAACCACTTGAAAGCGGTATCCAGGATAGATGAAAATATCGGTCCACCCATGGCATGGTTGAATTTGACCAGCGAATCGCTTAGCTACCGTTTCTAAAGTACGGACAGAGGTGGTACCCACAGCAAAGACTCGATTTCCTCTTTCTTTCGCTTGCTGAATCATTTCCACTGTTTCTACACTCAACTCGTAATACTCAGCATGCATTTGATGTTCTTCGATCCGTTCAGTGGTGACAGGGCGAAATGTCCCAAGCCCTACATGCAACGTAATAAAACCAAGTTGAACCCCTTTTTGCTTCAACTGGTTTAATAAATCATCATTAAAATGTAACCCCGCCGTAGGGGCCGCTGCTGAACCAACCACTTTTGAGAATACGGTTTGATACCGCTCAGGATCGTCTAGCCGCTCATGAATATATGGAGGTAAGGGCATCTCACCTAATTTCTCAAACAAGGCTTCGATGTTGTCGGTCTGATATTGCAAGCGAAAAACCCTTCCCCCAGCCACTTCGATCTGCTCTTCCGCAATCGCTTTCAATTCCCCTTCACCAAAATCAATGACTGTGCCTTCTTTTACTCGTTTGGCAGGTTTCACCAATGCTTCCCAACGATCCTCGCCTAACGGTTTTAACAAGAGGAGTTCAATTCTTGCTCCTGTCTCTTCTTTCACCCCAATCAACCGTGCAGGTCTTACTCGACTGTCATTAAAAATGAGTACATCTCCTGGCTGAACATACTCCAGAATCTGTGGGAAATGAGAGTGTTGAATCTCTTTCGTTTCACGGTTTACCACCATCAAACGTGAAGATATACGCTCTTGGGCAGGCGTTTGTGCAATTAGTTCCTTTGGCAATAAAAAATCATATAATGAAACATCCATAACTACTCACCACTCTTTTAAATATAAGTTCTGTAGCAAAAAGAAATCGCCCGTTCAACGAAACAGGCGAAAGAGATAGACAAGCAAGGAGAGAATAATACTCACAATGATGCTCGTCATAATTGGGAAGTAGAATTTCACATTCTCCTTTTCAATCACAATGTCTCCAGGTAATCTCCCCAGTGGAATCCACTTACCTCCCACTTGCCATAGGAGACCAAAGAGAATGAGAACACCTCCACCAATGATGAGCATTTTCGCTACGGGATTCATTTGGGCCACTCCACTCCAAAATGTTCACAACAGCGAAGGGTCACCATACGCCCTCGTGATGTACGTTGCAAGAAGCCTATTTGCATCAAATAGGGTTCATATACATCTTCCACTGTATTGGATTCTTCACCAATCGTCGCAGCTAGGGTCTCCAAGCCGACTGGTCCCCCACGAAATTTATCAATAATGGACATGAGAAGTCGATGATCTACATGATCTAATCCCAGTTTATCCACCTGAATCCGGTCCAATGCACCTCTGGCCGCTTCTCCTGTAATAATTCCATCTCCTTGTACTTGGACAAAGTCCCTCACTCGTTTGAGCAAGCGATTAGCAACCCGTGGTGTGCCACGTGATCGAGATGCGATTTCCATTGCCCCTTCTTCATGAATACCTACCTGAAAAAGATCAGCCGCTCGTAAAACAATGAAAGATAATTCCTCCACCGTATAGTATTCCAATCGGCTGACCACACCAAAGCGATCCCTAAGAGGTGCTGAAAGGGAGCCCGCACGTGTGGTTGCACCAACCAAAGTAAAAGGTGGGAGATCTAAACGGACCGATCGAGCACTAGGTCCCTTGCCGATCATGATATCGAGAGCATAATCTTCCATTGCTGGGTACAGAACTTCCTCTACGGAACGATTGAGTCGATGAATCTCGTCGATAAATAATAAATCGTAGGGTTGAAGATTGGTTAAGATTGCTGCCAAATCTCCAGGGCGCTCGATTGCTGGGCCTGAGGTCGTTCGGATATTTACACCCAATTCATTAGCGATAATATGTGAAAGGGTTGTTTTTCCTAAGCCAGGAGGACCATATAACAATACGTGATCAAGTGCTTCACTACGCATTTTAGCAGCTTCAATATATATTTTTAAGTTTTCCTTCGCTCGTGTCTGTCCGATATATTCATTCAAATAACGAGGGCGCAGGCTATATTCTACCATCTCATCTTCCATGGTCATCTTCGCCGAGATGATGCGTTCTTCCATCTTCGCACCCCCTTCATGATGTACGTATGGATTGTTGAAGTGCTCGCTTGATCCAATCTTCAGCAGACATGTTTTCTACTCCTGAAGATTGTAACGCTTCATTTGCCGCTCGTTCTGCTTCTTCCTCATTATAGCCAAGACCCACTAAGGCATCAATGACATCCAACCTCATTTGCCCTTGAGAACCTGAAGGAACCGTTTGGAGAGTGGTCTCCACCATCTCTGGAAAACGATCCAGCCAGCCCTGTTTAGCTAACTTGTCTTTCAAATCTAAGATCAAACGCTGAGCGGTCTTTTTCCCAATCCCAGGGATTCGCGTTAAAAACTTAAGGTCTTCGATTTGAATCGCTTGAACAAGTTGACGTGGGCTTCCACCTGCAATCATTGCCAATCCCGCCTTAGGACCAATCCCTGATACTTCAAGTAATAAGCGAAATAAATCTCGTTCTTCCTGTGTAGCAAAACCATATAAATGCTGAGCATCTTCACGAACAATGTGGTGGATGAAGATCCGAACTTCTTCTTCATCACTCCAATGGAATGGATGGGGAACAAACACCTGATACCCCATTCCACTCACCTGTACGGCTATGTAATCATTGCACAGATAGGCGATCTTACCATCTATAAATTCGATCATACCTTTCAACTCCGTTTTCTTAGCTGTTCCAAGCCACCAGAAGAATGGGCTTCACAAATAGCGATTGCCAAGGCATCAGCTACATCATCTGGCTTTGGTATTTTCGGCAATCCCAATAGCATTTTCACCATCTCTTGTACCTGTCTTTTTTCAGCTTGACCATACCCCACAACTCCCATTTTCACTTGCAAAGGGGTATATTCTGTAATCGCAACTCCTGCTTCTTCCGCTGCCAGCATCACCACTCCACGTGCCTGAGCAACAGTAAATGCAGTTGTAACATTTCGGTTAAAAAAAAGTTTCTCAATGGCCACGACTCGTGGCTGATGTTGTTGAAAGAGTAAGGTCGAAGCATCATAGATTTGCTTCAGTCGGGTCGCAGTTAAAAGACCTGCTTCAGTCTGAATACTGCCATATTCTACAGCTTTAAGTTGATTTCCTTTTTGCTCTACAATCCCAAACCCTACGATGGCGATCCCAGGGTCAATCCCCATGATTCGCATGAAAACTCTCCCTCCAAAATACGAACATTTATTCTGTTCAAACAATGATTATACCATATATCATTACATTTAGTGCAGACACACCTTCCTCCTTCACAATAAAAGAGCCTTCTTTACAAAGAAAGGCTCCAAAAAATATTAATCACACCCGCCATCAATGATTTAGCAACCACTCACTTTATATGTCGCTAAGTCATGGATAGCTAGGTATAATTTTTATTATTATTCGTTACTAACAATTCTTCGTTCACTCGACATGAAAGGTAGCTTGTACCTGGAAGGGGAGATGTTTCTCTGACGAGCCACTTTTGAGAATCTACTGCTTTTGAGAATCTACTGCGAGAGTAAGATAGAGAAACAGCGACTCGGTGGGATCTGATCCATATGCGACTAAAATGCTCATATAAAGCTAGTTAATAAAGTAAAGGAATCAATGAATATCTTTCTTTTTAAAGCGTCCTCCACGTACATCATGGATATTTCCAATTGCTAAGAAAGCGTCCTGATCAATATGTTCTACAATTGATTTTAATTTAGCCTCTTCGAGTCGAGTAACAACACAAAAGATGACTTTTTTGATATCACCGGTATATGCACCTTCTCCATTGAGATAAGTTACCCCACGTCCTAAACGATGGAGAATTGCATCCCCTAGCTCCTTATGCTTTTCACTAATAATCCAGACAGACTTGGTTTCATCAAATCCTTCGATGGTAATATCAATCATTTTAAAGGCAACAAAGTATGCAATTAATGAATACATAGAGCGATCCCATCCGAAGAAAAAGCCCGCACTGCCCAAGATGAAAAAGTTGAAAAACATCACAATCTGCCCTACTGAAAAAGGAAGTTTCTTTGTCATTAAAATAGCTAACACTTCAGTCCCATCTAGGGAGCCACCATAACGAATAACTAAGCCTACGCCAATTCCTAGAATGATTCCCCCAAATACCGCTGCTAACATAGGGTCTTGGGTTACTGGCTCGATCGGGTGAAGAAGTGTTGTTCCTATCGACATAGCAACAACACCTAGCAAGGTGGATAAAGCAAAGGTTTTTCCAATCTGTTTATATCCAAACACAAAAAAGGGTAAGTTTAATAAGAAGAGAAAGATACCTAACTTTATGCCTGTTTGATATGATAAGATGATGGAAATACCAACGATTCCCCCATCGATCACATTGTTAGGAACCATAAATAGCTCTAACCCAACTGAAACAAGGGTAGACCCTAGCAGAATAAAAAAGATTCTTTTCAAGATTTTCATCACTGAAAGTTCTTGTTTAGGTAGTTGTTGTACAGTTTGTTCGATGTTCTTCACCATCCATTCACTTAACTAGAGCTGTTCCATACTCCAACCCACCCATCTAAGTAAAGATTTGCCAGAATATGAAAATCATCTCTAACTATTATATAAAGTAATCCAATAAAAAATTATACCATATGTTTTTTCGAATCAGGTTGAATTATTTTTAATGAGTAAAAAAACAAAACCTCTAAACTTCGATCGAAGTCTAGAGGTTTTGTTTATGATTTATCTGTCAACCTTCATTCTTGTACGCTGGAGCATAGATCAGTTCATCAATGGTTACAAACTCATAACCTTGTGCCTTTAAATATTTGATGATCTCAGGAAGAGCTTCCATCGAACCTTGTAGTTTATCTCCACCTGATGAATGTTGTAAAATAATACCACCTGGTTCAATCTCACTTTTTACTGTATCTAAGATTTGCTTCGAGGATCTACCACGCCAATCATTGGTGTCAACACTCCAGTTAACCACTTTAATCCCTTTCCCACCAATCTGATTTTCCACTCGCTTATTGATTGCTCCATAAGGAGGGCGGAATAATAAAGGCTTTTTGCCAATTAGATTGTATACTTCCTGATTGGTGCGATTGATCTGGGCATCCACTGCTTTCGCTGATAGTTTTGTCATCTGCGGATGGTTCCATGAGTGATTACCAATGACATGACCTTCTTGATCAATTTGTTTTAAGACATCTGGATGTTTCTGAACCATATTACCTACAACAAAAAAAGTGCCTGGAACATTTTCGTTTTTTAGCACTTGTAACACATGAAGCGTATGCTTACGATCGGGTCCATCATCAAAGGTTAATGCAACACGCTTCTTATGCTTTGAACCTCTATAAAAAAGAACCTGCTTTTTCATTTGTTCTTGTTCTTTGTTTATAGCTTCCTGTTGACTAGGTTTTTGTTGAAACACTGGGTTTGCTTGATTCTCGACTGTATTGGGCTCATCTTGCTTGCTGGCACTTGCCTGATTTTCTTTTTTAGCCTCTGGATCGGAAGAAACTTCCTGTGTTGCCTTCATCGGAGGCTTTTCCGTCGGCTTTTCTGCAGACAAGTTTGATTCTGGTGAGTTCATACACCCAGCTAAAAGACTCCAAGTAAGAAGAATGACAACCCCTGCTTTCGCATAGATCTGCATCATCGTCACTCCTTCATGGTGAAAACAAACAAAAACTTCAAAATGAACTGAGTTTAAGTACAAACATTGCTATCATATGTATCAACAATCACCGGTAAAATCTAGCAACTAACGACCATTCTATCACAAACCAGATATTTCGACACTAATCTTACTAGAAATTTTAATTGAATTCCACTTCATAAAAGTCAATACTATGAATTTTTTTGAGAGAATAAAAAACTGGAACCATCCAATCCCTCACACATTGGATGGTGGTTCCCTCTTATCATCCTTCAAACATTACCATTTTATACTGTTCTTATGGCATAGGGGTAGGGGTAGGCTCTGCATATCCTTCTTTATATTTTTCATCAATAAAATGACGGATCTCTTTTAATGATTTGCCCTGCTCTTTTAATGCGATCGATTCGACAGCAATTTGTTGACAATTGTAGCAGGTGATCGCATGAGAATCCCAAACTACTTTTCCATCCTCTTTGATCTCTTTCATAAAACACATCTGATTACTCTTATGCCCAACGCTTTGTCCACATCCACAATAACAAGGCATATGTTGAATTACATCTGGATATTTAGCGGCTAACTGATAGACACGCACAATTTGAGGGTCTACTTGTTGTAAAAATGTCGGTAATTGAGAGAGATTCGGTGTTTCTTCTTGGAGATCCCCATTACTCATCTGGATCTGAGGTTCAGTTGTCTGAGACTGTTGGTCTTCATCATGATCTGATGAACAGCCTGCTAAAGGAATGATAAAAATAGTGCAAATCATGACTGCGATTATCTTAATAAAACGGTTCATAATTCTCCTCCTTGTGACTCTAATTGCTATTATAAACTCAACAATGATCTCTGTCTCTCATTTAACCACACCAGAGAGTTCTTTTTGAAAGTATTCACTTACATCTATGAAAGCAAAGTCTTTTATGATTTATGAGACTATCTCTATTATACTATTTTCTATATGCCTTGATGAAGGAAGCCACTCTCATCTGTGGGGCTTAATATCCATATATCCAAGGAGGGAGTACCTAAATGCCGTTTTTACAACAACATCGCTGGATGGCCGATGGAATTATTCTCTTGATCTCTTTTATTTGGGGAGCTACCTTTGTGTTGGTGCAAGATGCCATTGACACCCTGCCCCCATTCTCATTTTTAACCGTTCGCTTTGGAATGGCAACTTTACTCCTGTTTTTGTTCGTTCTCATCACTCGTGCAGAACCCTCCAGAGAAACTCCACGACAAACCGTTTGGATTGGCGGAATGACTTTAGGAATTTTCCTATTTCTTGGCTATGCCTTTCAAACATTTAGTCTTTTGTACACGACCTCTGGTAAAGCTGGATTTCTGACAGGCGTTTCTGTGGTACTCGTTCCTGTGCTTTCTATTTTCATACTAAAAACACGGATCAAGTTAGCTGCCATCATAGGAGTCAGTTTTGCTGTAATCGGACTTTATTTATTGACCTTTCAAGATTTTAAAGCGATTAACCAGGGAGATCTACTCGCTTTTACTTGTGCCATTTTCTTCGCTTTACAAGTTATTTTCACAGGTAAATATTCGTCACGAACATCCATCTTTCACCTTGTAACGATTCAAATGGCTACTGTAACTTTTCTAAGTGGATTGTTTGCCTTCATCTTTGAACCTTGGCAGCGAATTTTCCAAAAAGATGTCATTTTAAACCCATCTGTACTCATCGCTCTTCTAATCACAGCGATCTTCGCTACTGCTCTAGCTTTTCTAGGACAAACCTATGTCCAACGATTTACCACTCCTACTCGAGTGGCCTTAATCTTTGCTACAGAGCCTGTATTTGCCGCTTTGGCGGACTACTGGTGGCAAGGGGTAACACTAGGAGGAAGTGCTTTGATCGGGTGTTTATTTATTTTGGGCGGAATGATTCTCTCCGAGATCCCCATTTCTCTTAAGAAGGACAGAAAAAAGATAGGTTACAAACGATCCAGCTAAGTATTGCCATAAATGATATACAATGATCGGAACCAAAGCATACGGAGAGAGTGATGATACGACTATCCATATGGCTAAATGAGTATTGCGCGAAGGGGTCTCTAGAGATATAGTAATCTGTTGTGTCAAGGAACAGCCTAACCATCGTGCTATTCCCCATCCCCAAAGCCATCCTCCGAGATGAAGTAAAATGACTGCAAGGAGTAATGGGTCTGAGGTTATTTTCCACAAGGCAGATAAATCTGCATGAGCCATTGAGGAAGAAACTGTGAGACAGACTGGGATGATGACAAGAAGAGGTACGCTACTCTGTGCTCTTTTTAAGTTTATTTTAAAAGTAGCTGATCCGACACTAATTCCTAGTAAAAAAGGTAAGAGAATCACGAGCGAAAAAAGTAGGAACATCTCTTCAACAGGGATCGGAACTGTTTGGGAAGTAAAAATCCAAAAAAGAACTGGAATCAGAATCGGACTTAACAAGGTGTGAACGAGTTTAAGCCCCATCGTTAATGGCACATCACCGCGAGAAAGATAAACCCAAAGCGGAGTGGCTAGTCCTCCTGGACAACAAGCGATCAGCATAAAGCCCAGAAAAGCTTCAGGAGATAGTTGAACGCCCTGTGCAATCAAAAACGCAATACATGGCATGATTAAGCATTGACTCAACAAACCAATCAACAATGGACGAAATTGAAAGCGAACAGCCCCTACCATAGACCAAGAAATCTGTGTTCCAATAAAGAAAAATGAAATCGCATAAAGTGGATAGGAAAACGGACTTAACCAAGCAAATACAGTTGGATAAAAATAAGAGAGTACAGAAAGCAGAATAACACTTACTACTAAAATCATCGAACTCAGCTTGCCTACTCGTTCAAAATAGGTCATCCCCATCTCCCCTTTGAAGTCGGCTGTTCTATCGTGCCAAATGATTTCATTTGAGTCCCTACGAATTTTTCCTATCTTATTCTATGGCTCTGTAAAATGATTCATCGAATATCCCATATAAATCAAAGATCCTCTTTTACAGAAACAACAAAAAAGCACTTGACTCAAGTTCAAGTGCTTTTTCTACTACGGTTATTCTGTATATTTCACTATCTCTTCTTCATCTGCTTCAAAATTCGCATAGACATTTTGAACATCATCATGGTCTTCCAACGCATCCATAAGATCTAATACATTTTTAATGGTCTCACCATGAATACTTACTTTATTAGATGGAATAAAGGTAACCTCTGCTGATGAGAGATGGACCCCTGCACTCTCTAAGCTTTGCTTCACTTCTTCAAAGGATTCTGGTTCTGTTGTAATTTCATATCCTTTTTCAAGCACTTCAAAATCATCGACTCCACTTTCCAATGCAAGCATCATCAGTTCTTCTTCATCTCGCTTTTCCTCATCACGGGAAATAAAAAGAACTCCTTTTCGTTCAAACATCCAACCTACACTACCCGTTTCGCCCAGATTTCCTCCCCGCTTAGAGAAAATATGGCGGACATCGGCAGCAGTCCGATTCCGGTTATCGGTTAGTGCTTCTACCATTACAGCAATCCCATCAGGTCCATAACCTTCATACATAATTTCTTCGTAATCTTTACCTTCTCCGCCGCCAGCCGCCTTCTTAATGGCACGTTCAATATTATCATTGGGCATATTTTGTGCTTTGGCCTTTGCAATCACCATACGAAGCTTCTGGTTATTATCTGGATTTTTATCTCCTTGGCGAGCAGCTACATAGATTTCGCGACCTAACTTAGCAAAAATCTTTCCACGAATTGCATCTTGGCGTCCCTTCCGATGTTGGATATTTTTCCACTTTGAATGACCTGCCATTTTCCTTCACTCTCCCCATTCGCTTATAAACCCCAGTCGCGTGGGTATCGGAAGTCAGTACCGATCGTTCGATTGTTTACTTTTAAAATGATCGGCATGGTCCGTTTGTATTGGTTACGAATAATTCTTCTACTTACTTGTGATATAAAGTCTTCTGTAAATTGTAGTTCACTTAACTGTTCAAGTGTATAACGTTTATCGATCATATAGTAAAGTAAACGATCCACATCCAAATAAGTAAATCCTAACTCCCCTTCATCTGTCTGGTTTTCCCACAGATCTGCGCTGGGTGGTTTGATAATAATCTGCTCTGGAACTCCCAAAAAGGCAGAAAGTTGTCTCACCTGTGTTTTATATAGATCTCCAATGGGATTGACCGCTGAAGCACCATCTCCATACTGGGTTCCGTAACCCAATAGAAGTTCGGTTCGATTACTGGTACCTACGACTAAAGCTTCAAAGTCTACGGATAAGTCATACAAGATACTCATTCGTTCCCGGGCCATTTTGTTTCCACGACGAAGAGGAGAAGCCTCTGGAAAATGTTCATCAAAATAAGGGTCAATTTGCGGTGTAATATCAATGATTAACGAATGGACACCCAATTCTTCAATCGCCACTTGAGCATCTTCTAAGCTGGCAGGATCACTGGTATGGTATGGCATACAAACAGCGATCACATTTTCTTTTCCAAATGCTTCTGTCGCCAAATAAAGGGATAGAGCAGAGTCAATCCCACCTGAAAGACCCAGAATCACTTTATGAAAGCCTGCTTTTTCAACTTCTTCACGCAAACTAGTAACAAGGAGGTCCGTTACTAATGGTTCATCCAGCCGTAAAAATGGTGCTTGATCTAATTGTTCTTCTACAAATTCCATATTAAGATCCCTCCCCGCGGCGTTTACGTTGAATTCGTTGAAGCTCGCGAATCGTTAAATCTGTACTCTCATAGCGAAGCATTGGCATTTGAAAACGAGCTTGTCTGATTTTATCTAAATCAAGATCCATAATCAGTAGGTCTTCTCCAAACAAGTCTGCTTGTCCCTCAATTTCACCAAATGGGTTGACAACAGCTGAGCCTCCAAAAAATGTTGACCCATCTTCTGATCCCACTCGATTCGCAAAGAGCACATAACAACCATGAACCATTGCTTGGTAAGTAAGAAGAGAATACCATGATTGTTGCGATGTTAAACCTAACTCCTCCACTCCCCTTGCTGGTGAGTTGGAGAGTACAATCATGATCTGGGCTCCATCTTGTGACAGCAAATATCCTGTCGAAGGATGCCAAATGTCTTCGCAAATCGCAATTCCCATCTGTCCATACTGAGTTGGAAAGCTCCTAATGGTGGATCCCTGTCCGTAATAACGGCCCTCGTCAAACATTCCGTATGTAGGGAGAAATACTTTCCGATGTAAATAATGCAATTGCTCTTTGCTCGCATAAACAGCTGAATTATAAAGCATATGCTCTGGACTATGCTCCACAAAGCCGAACACGATATCCATATCATCCGCTAATTGGACAATAGACTGAATCTCTGGACTGAAAGGATTTCTCGCTACTTCATAGGTAAGATCCAACAGTTGGTAACCAGTCAAACTTAATTCAGGAAAAACAAGAAGATCCACCTCTTCTTCCTTGGCACGGTGGATCATCAACTGATGTTGTTCAATGTTTTCCTCCACTCGTCCCAACCTGGGTCTAACCTGTGCAAGTCCTACTCTCATTTATTTGCGCCTCCTCAGGCACCATCTGGCTGGTAAAATCATTTTAAATCATACCATAAGCACCGATGGACTACCAATAGAAGATGCGTTTCAATTGTAATTGCCATTGATTTCGCTGATTGACTAACTTTTGTAGATACGGAAATGTATATTTCATTTGATAACCTCGCTTCTTTTTAGCGAGACCAATAGCTTCTCGGAAAAATTCATTAGGAAAAGAGAGCAAGTTATAGATGATTCTTTTTTCTAATGATGTAAAAGGGCGGTAGGATTCATAAGAGAGCAGAACAAACTCGCTCCATTCATCAGACCAATTATTTTCTGACAAAATCCGTGAAGAGATTTGCCATACATCACCCAATTGACTATCATAGTCGGCCGTTTCAAAATCGATTAACCAGGGTTGATGATTAGGTGATATGATCCAATTGTGACTAGCTAAATCCCGATGAGTAAGATTTCGTAAAAAGCGCTCCTCATGAGCTATTTTTTGTAACGGCAACTTCTCTATTTGTTGCCACGTCTGATAACCATCTAAGTAAAAATCTCGTCCATACCGTTTTAAAAATACTCCTAACTCCCCTGGGATGGAATCTACTTTCTTCATTAATTGATAAAATTGAACCAATCGTTCGTGTAATCGATGATAAAGAAGAAAAGCCGCCCCTTTCTCCGGCGGCGTGGTTAACCCTCGACCAGCTAAGTGAAAATGGGCAAGTACGCCAATCATTCGCTTTACTTCTTCCATATTTGCGTAGTTTCCCGTTTTACCTTCAATAAATGGAGTGCATAACCATGACTTTCCATCGCTACGGATAATCGGCATAGAATGAAAGCCTCGCTGTCTCATCTCTTGGTCCACTTTGATCCACCAGCGAAGGTTGTCACTATTATTCACACGTTTAGCGATCCACTTATGTTGATCAGTTTCGATACACCAATTTTTTCGATAAGGAGTCATATTACGCACCGAAGTATGTAATATCTTCTCCATTAAATAAGGATGGGGTTGTTTCATAAATCTCCCTTCTTCATCTACCCTTCTCTAGAAGAACTCTCTTTTTGACTATGAATCGGACTTGCAATAAACGGGGCAGATGATTTGGTATATGCTTTAGGTACAGGCTCATCCCACCCCATCACAGGGGTTGTTGGTTCAAATGGATAATAAGGTGGTACATACATATGAGAAACCATGGGTGACATACAAGGCATAGGTGGAGGATAAACCATTGGTGGAACCATTCCCTGTACCATTCCCCCCATCATGGGATAAGAATAGGGTCCATATCCCGAATATAAATGATCATAAGGGGACATCGGAGGTTTGGGAAGTGATGCATAAGATGATTCGCTTCCTACATAAACCGATGAATCCACATATGCATTCTCATTCATCACATATGGATGGTCAGTCATCATAGCTGGGTCATACCAATAAGTTGGATGTGGCTGAAAAAATAATGGATCTTCCAATGATGAAGATTCCTGAGATGGCCGATGTGAAGGTTTTTCTTTTTCAGCCTTCACCTTTTTGATCGGCTCCATCTCTTCTTTTCTTTGATTTAAAACAGGAATTCGTCCAGTAGGAATTCGAACTTTGACTCCAGACTTCAATGGCTCCGCATGATCAATCTGCGGATTGGCTTCAAGAATTCGTTCCAATGGCGTGTTATACTTTTGAACAAGGTCCCACATCGTATCGCCTTCTCGAACGATATGAATTTTCATGTCACAACCCCCTTAACGTGAAGCAACAATTTCTTTTCTATCCTATGCAGCAACTGCCCATTATTTGCTTCACATAATTGTCAAGAATAAGAAAAAGGGGAGAATTTTCTTTACTCATCAAAAACAATACAATAGATTTTATATGATTGTAAAATATGGAGGTCAACTTGTGAACAAACGAAAGTATTCTTTTTCTCTCGTTGTATACATAGTGTCGATTCTGTCTTTGATTGGACTAGCTACTGGCTTTGTGTTAGCAATTCAAGATCAAATAACCCCTCAAGCAAAACCATTATTTCAAGCCCCCAAAAACAAGCAAACTTCTAAAGCTGAGGGTGGAATGTTGGTTGGATTAGGGGATTCACTTACCAAAGGGATTGGTGACTCCAAAGGTTTAGGATACTTTGGTCTTGTCAAAGAAGACTTAAGAAAAAAATCCACACAACCCGTTAGCGCTGTCAACCTAGCTGTTAGTGGACAAACCTCCACTGAATTAGCGAAACAAATTCAACAGACTCAAGTTCGTACAATCGTAAAAGAAGCTGATTGGATCACTCTTACCATTGGTGGAAATGATCTGTTCCGTGGTAGTGGACGCCTCGAAAAAATCGATGAGCAAGCAGCAGAACAAAGTCGGCTCGTCTATGAAAAAAATTTAACTTTCATCTTATCAGAGATCCGCAAGCTCAATCCAGATGCTCGTATTTATATGTTTGGACTCTATAATCCTTTTGGAGACTTAGCCGAAGAAAAACGCTCTTCTCGCCTCGCTGCCGAGTGGAACGAAACCATGCATACAATATCAGCCCAATATGACCAAGTTGTCGTTGTACCTACATTTGACTTATTCCAGCTCCAACCGAATGCCTACTTGTACAGTGATCATTTCCACCCCAACGAGCAAGGTTACAGTCGAATGGCCACTCGCTTGTTACAGGTCATTAATGATACACCTCAAGGAGGGAACCTTCATGAGTAACTCCCATGTGTTAACTGTCGAAGGATTGTCTAAAACAATTGGCAAACGCAAAATTGTTCATGATATTTCATTTCAGATCGGCGAGGGTGAAATTTTTGGTTTTCTAGGACCTAATGGTGCAGGAAAAACAACTACGATCCGCATGCTTGTCGGTTTAATTCGTCCCACTCAAGGAAGTATTAAAATCGGTGGCTACGACTTGAAAAAAGATTACTTAAAAGCCATCAGCAATGTGGGTTGTATCGTCGAAAATCCAGAGCTGTATCCTTATCTCACAGGACGCGAGAATTTGGAGCATTTCGCAAGAATGGTAGACGATCTCCCCTCTGAAAGAATTGAGGAGGTCATCCGACAAGTTGAGTTGGAGCCACGGATTGATGACCTAGTTAAAACGTACTCTCTTGGAATGAGACAACGCCTAGGAATCGCTCAAGCGCTACTCGGAAAGCCTAAACTACTTATACTAGATGAGCCTACAAACGGTTTAGACCCTGCAGGAATTCGAGAGTTACGCTCCTTTATTCGTCATTTAGCACGTGTAGAAAAAATAAGCGTTTTTATTTCCAGCCATATCTTACATGAAGTACAACTCATGTGTGACCGAGTTTCGATTATTAGTGAAGGCCGTGTGGTTAAAACTGGTCGTGTTGATCAACTTGTCAGTTCACATGCCCAAGTGGAGTGGGTTCTAGAGCCCCAAAACAAAGGAGCTGACATTTTAAAAAGTCTTTCTGATGTAAAACATGTAGAACTACTTGAAGCTAACCGTATTCTCGTTCATATGCCCCTAGAAAAAGTGGCTGACACTAATGAACATTTGATCAAAGAACACATCTCGGTAAAAGGGATCCGTCCCTTCCAACCTACACTTGAAGATATTTTCTTAGAAATGACAGGAGGAAAACCGATTGTTTAATCTCGTCTATAATGAAATGCTAAAGCTTGTTCGTAAAAAGCGGCTCCTTGTCATCACTTTAATACTGGTCGTATTAATTCCGATCTTTACTTATGCTCAATACCGAACAGCTCAAAATGTGATTGAACAGATGGGAACCTCAGATTGGCGTGTTGTTTTACAACAACAAATCATTGATCAACAAAATCGGCTCTCATCTAGCCGACTTCCTGATGAATGGCGGCAAATGATCAAGATCAATATTCAACAACAACAGTATTATCTTGATCAAAATATAGACCCAACGGCTCCAGGTGCACCTACTTTTATCCGAAAATTTGTAGAAGAAGCGGTTTCCCTTTTCTTGCCGTTACTCGTCGTTGTTCTAGCCGCTGACATTGTCTCTTCTGAACATTCAACAGGGTCTATGAAACTGCTACTCACCCGTCCCGTACGGCGCTGGAAGGTTTTAATGAGTAAATATCTAGCCCTACTTTTGAGTGTCTCTTTAACGGTGGTAATGACTGCCGTACTTGGCTATCTGATATCAGGACTCATATTTGGCTATAAAGGCTGGGAATTGCCTGTAATAACAGGATTTCAGGAGCAAGGAGGGCAACTGATTACTCAGAATGTACACCTGCTTCCCCAATGGAAATATATTATCATGGCATATGGTTTAGCTTGGTTTTCTAGTATCGCTGTAGGAACGATTTCATTTATGGTTTCGGTACTCGTACGTAGTACCGCTTCGAGTATGGGCGTTATGTTGGCAGCGGTCATTTCGGGAAGCTTATTAGCCCAACTTGCACCTAATTGGACTGCATTGAAATACTTAGCATTTACAAACCTCCGACTCACTGATTATCTCGCAGGTCGTCCGATTTTGGTAGAAGGAATGAATCTGCCCTTCTCACTAAGTGTATTAAGTATATGGGCCATTATAGCTCTGATTGTCGCCTTTGTCTCTTTCAATCGCCGAGATATTCTAGCTTAAATTCATGATCACAAATCAAAACAGACTGCTGATGGACAAGCGTCAGTAGTCTGTTTATAAGTTAAATGTCAGATTATTGTTCAATCTTTTGTCCTCTATATAAGCCATTTTAGTCACATAACCAGATCCTCTCAGGTCGATATTTCTCTGTCTCACTCTTGTAGCAGATCCGCAAAAGTCGCTCGTCAGAGAACGATCTTCCCTCCTAGGCTCATTAAATCAAGCTACATGATTTCTAATTGATTCAAGTTTTTTGCTCAAGTCGAGTTTTGTTATAAAGTGGATCACAAAAGTAGAATCAACAAAGTAATACTTACTAAGCTTCACTCTCCAGTCGCCACCACTACAGCTTTACGAACTCCATCTAGCTGCTGTAAGCCCACCAATACCTGATTAATCTCTGTGACCATCTGTTGGGTATCGACTGACATCGATACATTAGCTTCTCCTTGTAGAGGAATCGTTTGATGAATCGTTAACACATTGGCATCTGAGCTTGCTAAAAAACGAAGGACACTGGATAAAACACCTGCACGATGCTCCAATACCATAGAAATAGTCACAATTTTCTCCTTGACCATCGTCCGAAAAGAAAATACATGATCTCGATATTTATAAAATGAACTTCGACTTAATCCAACCTGTTCAACCGCCTCTTGAACAGAGAATACTTGACCTGTTTCAATCAATCGTTTCACTTCTAATGTTTTCTGAATCGCCTCAGGCAGCATCTCTACTCGCACAAGTACAAATGGATCTTCTTGGCTCAATACGATGTCCTCCATGTAAAAACAAATGAGTAATGCTTGCGGACATTTTATACTTTGTAAGCGTTGTCAATCAAGCTTTATTTCATGCACAATAGCTCATTATGGTAAGATATCAATAACGTACTCCATATGAGCATTTTAGTAACATGTTTATCCAAATCATGTCGGATCGATGTTTCTCTGCCTCATTCCCGTTGCAGATCCGCAATAGTCGTTCGCTAGAGAAACATCTCCCCTTCTAGGTATCTTGGCTTGAGTCACTTAAATTCCAATTCATTCAAGTGATTTTGCTCAAGTAGAGGAGTGTAGATAGACTACTATAAGGAGTGGAACTATCGTTTCCAATGACTTTGTCCTAATTTGTGGAGCGAATATCGAACTCCAAATCTATAGAAAAGGAGCGACAGTTACATATGATCTCAGTTCTATTTGTTTGTTTAGGTAATATTTGTCGTTCACCGATGGCTGAAGCAGTATTCCGTCATCTCGTAAATCAAGAAGGCCTGTCTAGCCATTTTCGAATCGACTCAGCAGGAACTGGCGATTGGCATATCGGCGAGCCTCCACATGAAGGTACACAAAAAAAATTAGCTGAACACAAAATCTCATACGAAGGAATTCATGCCCGCCAAGTGAAAATTGATGACTTTGAAGACTTTACCTATGTGATTGGGATGGATGAAAGTAACCTCGCTAATTTAAAAGAAGTCGCAGGTGACCCACATGTGAAGTTGTATCGCCTCGTAGACTTTATTCCCAAAACTCAATACAAAGAAGTCCCTGATCCTTGGTTTACGGGTAATTTCGAAGAAACCTATGAATTGGTCACCCAAGGCTGTAAAGGACTCTTAGCAAAAATTAAACAAGATCGTGGTTTAGACTCCTGAATGTTCATTTAGGAGTCTAAATCGTAATAATGGATAATAGCCGATAGTCCTAAGAATCTTTCGAATCAGATTCTAAGGGCTTCTTTCCAATGAGGTAATTCAATGAGCGAGTGTTTTCTTTCTTCTATACAATTTTCAGACTATAGTTCAATAACTGTTAATTCCGGTCTACACAAGAAACGGATTGGAAGAATCGTTGTTCCTATACCACGACTCGTGTAGAGATTAAGTCTTTCATTCACTTTATATAGTCCACTAATATATTTTTTTGAACCCTGAGGGGTAATCAAAGGTCCAATCACAGGGAAGCTGATCTGCCCACCATGGCTATGTCCCGAAAGTTGAAGATCCACATGATAGCTCGCAACAGCATCAGCATAATCAGGTTCATGGACAAGCATGATATGAAAACGATCATGATGATTTTGAGTCTGCTGAATGATTGGATGGAGATCTGGTGTTCCTTCTAATATATCATCTAAGCCAGATAAATAGATTTGATCTGTTTCCGTTTTAATCTCAGTCACTTGGTTTTTAAGAAGGGTAAAGCCAGATTCTTGTAGGCATGTTTGGACTAAAGTAACATCTCCCCAATAATCATGATTTCCAAGTATAGCAAATTTACCCAAAGGAGCTTTGAGATGCTTTAATATTTCAGATACTTGAGTGGCTTGATTTTTAGTAAATTCATAGTCAATAAAATCCCCTGTAAAGCAAATCAGATCTGGTTTTATTCTATTTATTTCTGCTGTGAGTTCCCTTAATTCCTCTAGGTCGAAGAAAAAACCAAAATGAATATCACTTATATGTACGATTCTTTTGCCTCTAAATGATTGTGGAACCCGTGAAGATGTTATTTTTATTTGTTTCATTTCGATGTTTAACCTTTCAAAAAAGAAAGAATAAGATAAAGCACTCGTACTAGCTAAACCTGCAAATAACGAGAGTCTCAAAAAGTTGCGGCGAGTTATTTTCTTTTTTGTTTGTATACTGGGTTCTGACACTAGATTCACCTCATTCAAATCATAGCGTATTGTCCTTCGAATAGTTCCTCTTAGCCATTATGGATGATAGATTTACGAAACTACGAACTTTTCTTGTTTGTTATAATAAATATTAACATTTAATTCGTTAATTCCAGAAATATATAGAGAATCGACTTAAATCTTTCTAGAGTTTTCAATATAAAAAAGTCGAACGCTTAGGTTCGACTGTAAATATCATCCTCAAAATGTTTAATCCTCGCATTTTTATTTACCTCCATCAACTAACCAAAAAGCTTATTCTCGGACTATCTCGATTTTATAGCAACGCAACTCAATCATAAGTGGAGGTGCCGATATTTTACAATTCAGCAATTCTAAATCCCCTTCAATATAGTCAGTGATCTCTAGATCCTGAATAAAATAAGGGATTTGTGGAATAGAGAGCTCTCTCATTGGTTTGATTCGGTCGCTAACATTTGTAGTTAAGTGTACTTTAGAACACCCAGAAAATAATAGTTTTACATTTGCATTTGAATCCTCAAATAGAAGTGTTACTTCATCTCCGAAATAATCCGCATGTAGTTGCAACAGTCGGGCATCCCAATAGTGTAAACGATTGATTTTTTCTTGAATTAGCTGTGCTTTCAAGATATCCCCTCATAATCTTGCAAAATAATCTGTCTACTACGTGATATGAGTAAGCCAAGTATCAAGAAAGCTCTACAATCAACTTATTTTTTCACGCCCTCCCTTTCTTGGCAACTCTTCTTCAAAGTCACAGGCAGCAATTGCTTTAAATTCTGTTTCCCAAAGCCTTTTTAGTAGGTTACCTATGTGTTCTATGTAGTCTTTTTGCTCTACATTCTCATTTGGTTCGATGTCCAGATAATATCTTGAATACAAGAAACCCTTCCTATAGAAATGGACTAATTTACTTTCATCAAAGTCTTCATTTTTTACAACATCAATTTCCATTACACCGTTAGTAATGGTTCTCCATAGCTCTTTTGATCCTGATATTGCTTTTACAATAAATTCTATTAACTCTTCTTCATTCATACTTATATCTATAAACACCTTGCAATATAAATCATCATAATATTTAAATTCTCTCTCTCCTTTTTTACATGTTGTATAAAGGGCTTATTATCAAATACCCCTCCTCTTTTAATGATTGAAATATCTACTTTCATTCCTAAGTCCTTCTCTAATTGTTTCCTAAGTGCCCTTAAACCCGCTTCACCTGCTTGAATTTTAGAACCACAGCCAAAACCATCTAATACTATGGAGGAACTTATTCACCATAGGCTACCTGTTTTTTATTATGCGTTGTTATAAAATGATGGGTGTAGTTTGAATGAATGGAGTGAGATAAATGATAGATTTGAAAAATAAACCGACTATTGTGGGAGAGAAAGTTATTCTGAGACCCTTTAAAGTTGAAGATCTTCCCCATTTAGAAGAATGTTTAACGGATCCTGAGGTAATAAAACTTACAGGAAGCTCATCTGAATTCGATAGAGAAGTAATCATTAATTGGTATAAAACAAGAAATGTACAAACCGACCGTTTGGATCTTGCCATTGTTGATAAATTCCAAAATATCTTGGTGGGAGAAGTAGTGGTCAATTTATATAATGAAAAAATCCAAAGTATGAATTTTAGAATACTCATTGGACCCAAGGGAAGAAATCGTAAGTTAGGAACGGAAGCCACCCAACTAATGATCGATTATGTTTTTAAAAATACTAAACTGAACCAACTAACTTTGAGTGTTTTTGACTTCAATCCAAGAGCAAAGAAAGTATATGAAAAAGTGGGCTTTGTTATAGATAGTGTCGATAAAAATGATTTAGAATTTGAAGGGAAATGGGTAGATTCAATTAACATGAAATTAACAAGAAATAATTGGATGAAGAGACATACCTAAAATGGGGGATGCGGTATCATCATTCGTAATTTAGATATTTAACAAACGGGCGCAATTAGGAGTAGGGGTAGCAAAGCTCGATTTTACCGCCATTTGCCACTACTAACATTAATTCACTGTACTTTCAAGATATTTCACCTTATTCCCCCCATAAAAAAAGCCGAACCGCTTAGGTCCGACTATCTTTATTAGTCTTGGTACATCGAATTAGTTAACTCAAACTCCATTTCCCCGATTCGAATCGTGTCGCCTTCTTTGGCTCCCCGTTCACGTAATTCTTGTTCGACTCCCATTTGTTTCATTGTATGGGCAAAACGAATCACACTGTCATGGTAGTTAAAATTGGTCATTTGCATTAATCGTTCGATCCGTTCTCCCTCTACCACATACACTTCATTTTCACGGCGAATCGTAAAGGCTGCCTCTTCAGCTTCGCTTTTATACACTTTACGTTCAGCGGAGAATTGTTCTTCAGCTACTGTCTCCTCAGCTAGCTCTTCTTCCACTTTGTCTAGTAAATCAGCGATGGCAAACAATAACTCTCGCAGTCCTTGACGGGTGGCCGCGGAGATCGGATACACAGGAACGTCTGGGCCCACTTGTTCCTTAAATAGCTCTAAATATTCTTCGGCATCAGGTAGATCCATCTTATTAGCTACAACGATTTGCGGACGTTGTTCAAGGTCTTGTCGATAAAGCTTAATCTCTTCGTTGATCTGTTGCCAGTCTTCATAGGGATCTCTGCCCTCTGAGCCTGCCATATCTATCACATGCACAAGGACTTTCGTCCGTTCGATATGACGTAAAAATTGATGCCCTAGACCTACACCTTCGTGGGCGCCTTCGATCAGACCGGGGAGATCCGCCATCACAAAGCTACGCCCATCCTCCACTTGTACCACGCCTAGATTCGGAACCAGTGTCGTAAAATGATACGCTCCAATTTTGGGACGAGCTGCTGATACGACTGACAAGAGAGTCGATTTACCCACACTCGGGTAACCCACCAATCCTACATCGGCTAATACTTTTAACTCCAAATCAACCCAGCGTTCTTCTCCTGGCTCCCCATTTTCTGCGATTTCGGGTGCTGGATTGACAGGCGTAGCAAAACGAGTGTTTCCACGCCCCCCACGTCCGCCACGGACAATCACCGCTCGTTGCCCATGTTCAGTCAAATCTGCGATTAACTCTCCTGTATCAGCATCTCTTACGATCGTTCCAGGAGGTACCTTCACCACTTTATGCTCTGCATTGGCTCCATGTTGAGTCTTAGGTCGTCCATTCTCTCCACGTGTCGCTTTGAAATGCCTCTGGTAACGGAAGTCCATCAATGTCCGAAGTCCTTCATTTACTTCAAAAACAACATCTCCCCCACGACCTCCATCTCCACCCGCAGGTCCACCATAGGGAACATACTTTTCACGGCGGTATGAGACAATCCCATTCCCTCCGTCTCCACCTTTTACGTATACCTTCACTTTATCTACAAACATACTTTCCACCCACCTTACATTTCCCGTTCATCTAAGCTGAAGTTGAATCTGTAAACCGTGATCTTGATTAGAAATTTGTAAATCTCCGTTCCATTTGTTCATATCATTCCGCAGTTTTTCCCACTCATGCGGAGGAAATGTCCATGACAAAAGTTCATGATCTACACTCTTCATCGTGATCCATAGATTTAGATGCTGTTCATCGATCTCAAACTTTGTCTCTATCAAACTCCAGTTAGCTTGATCCTCACCCTGTTTTTCTAGCCAAGAAAATAATACTTCTAAAATCCTTAATAGACGCTGTTCATCTTGTTGGTTCGGTAACTGGAAACCACTTGAAACCACTACCTGTATGTTCCCATTTTGAAAACGATGAGGCAACGTCATCAAGTAAACAGCTAGTGGGGCATATCCAATCTCCGAGATATTCCGTTCTTGCATAGAGGTTTCGACTAACTTCATGAGGTATGGAGTTATTTTATCCGACTTCCCTAACGTTTGGTATCCCATCAATACTTGGATGTGATTCATCCAGTCATGGCGTTGTTGACTTAAAATCCACTTGATCTGATCAGCTTCTTCGATGAGTGCTTGTTTTTGAATTCTTTGATGATAAAAATAAATACCACCCCATAAGCTAACGATGGAGCCAATAAAACAAATCATATTCCCGATCATCCCAAAAGGTTGGAACACCCAAACAATCCCTATAAGAATAGTTGGAGCAAACGACCGAATCATGAAAAAACCTCTCCTATGTAGCTAGTTCAGACCTCTATTTTACAGTATTTTTCAGCAAAAGAAAAACCCCAGACATTTGCTGGGGTTTTTCCAACCTGAAAACAATTAAGCTTGTACAGATGCAGCTACTTCTTTCACTGCTGCTGGGTAGATACTTACACGTTTTTTGTCGCGACCCATGCGCTCAAAACGTACTACACCATCAGCTGTTGCAAACAAGGTGTCGTCTCCACCTTTACCTACGTTCAAACCTGGGTAGATTTTGGTTCCGCGTTGACGAACAAGAATGTTGCCAGCCAATACAAATTGACCGTCTCCACGTTTAACACCTAAGCGTTTGGAAATGGAGTCACGACCGTTTTTTGTAGAACCTACACCCTTTTTAGAAGCAAAGCATTGAAGGTTAAGTTTTAGCATGATTTCCACCTCTTTTCAATAAAGTTATATTATATTAGATTAACAGGCTAACGTTCTCTTATTTTAACATAAGAAGGAAATTCATCAGCCATATTTCGAAGCGATACCACCATCGCCTCAAGCAATAAGCGAATCTTTGCAAGCTTTTCGGGATCGTCCAAATGAAGGGGAATACGGCAATCTACCTTACCGTCTCCATCATCATCCGCATGCATCTGGACTCCAAACATTTCCTCGATGGCATTCACCATCCCAATGGAAATACCAGATACAGCAGCACAGACAATATCCTTACCTGATTCATCAAAATCTGCATGCCCA
This sequence comes from Hazenella coriacea, assembly GCF_004341825.1. Taxonomy (GTDB): domain Bacteria; phylum Bacillota; class Bacilli; order Thermoactinomycetales; family Thermoactinomycetaceae; genus Hazenella; species Hazenella coriacea. Next base: position 121,943 of record NZ_SMAG01000001.1, read on the forward strand.
GTAATGAGAACACGTTCGATTTCAGCTTGCTCGTTTCGCTCTACCCGAATGCGGATCATTAAGCTTCGATGCTCTCGATCACGACTTTGGTAAACGGCTGACGATGACCTCTTGTACGTTTATAGTTTTTCTTTGCTTTAAATTTAAACACAGTAACTTTTTTAGCTTTACCATGTTTAACTACTTTAGCAACCACTTTGGCACCATTGATGATTGGTGCACCCACTTTGGTTTCACCGTCTTTGTTGACGAGCAAAACTTTGTCGAAAGTGACCGTGTCACCCTCTTGAGCATTCAGTTTTTCAATGAATAAAACACTATCTTTTTCAACGCGGTATTGTTTACCACCAGTTTCGATTAAAGCGTACATGACAATCCTCCTCGTTATAGAGACTCGCCACTATAGGAAAGGTAAAAAACCTTTTTCACACTCATCCTATTGGTGTGCGGTGAGCAATCACAACGAGTATAATAGCACATAAAGGAGTTCTTGTCAAAGATTTTCCGTTTCTTAGGAGCCACCTTCAGCCCTTGGAAACAGTATATTTACACCGTAAGAAGGAATTTCATTATAGCACATCTTCAATCGATCGAATCTGGAAAATACAGTAATCCAGAGAAACAACGTCCCAACGGGATTTGAATCTATCTGTTGCCTAGCTAGTAAAAGTCTCTAATAGCAGGAAAATAAGATGATAAACTAGAATAAATGAATCCATTCACAATTTCTCAAAGTTTCTTCCTGTAGATATCCAAGTATCCTTGAGGACTGACAGTGAAGTAGGTACTGTGGATCATCGGAGATTTAGACTCTGATGTTACTGAAATCTGCTCATAGGGAGTAAGGAGTTGTTTTGATGAAAAAGTGGCTTTCATGGTTTTCTATTTTATGCATTCTTATAGTCATGAGTGGATGTAGCTTCTCTTCGAATCCCTCAGCTGGAAAGAATGATCAAGAGTTAGCCAAACAAATCAAGGAATTAGCAGAGAGTGGAAAAACGTTAACCAGTGAAGAGTTAAGTTTAAAATCAACGAAGGATGAGATCCTTCAACAATGGGGAGATCCAGAAAATCAAGAGGCAAGTTATCTAGATTACACCCAGAAGGGGGCCCAATTCACATTTGACCCAAACGGAGTTAACAAAATTTTTTGCTACGACCCTTCACTAAAATCGTTAACTCTATCCAAACTTGAAAAAACTTTTGGTAGTCCAGCGGAAGAACTAGATACAGGTGGAGATTATATTATTAAATATGAAGGGAAAAATGCTCAATTGTACTTTGGATTTGACATGTCCCTTCAAGGTCAAGTCGAAGATCCCAATGTCAATTACTATTATATTGAAAAATAACTAAATAACCTATCATCACTTTACTGAGTCCGATCCACTCAGGAATAGAGAGTAGATAAAAAGCCAAAGGCGATTCGAACTACGCCCTTGGCTTTTTATTAACTGATTAACTCCTTTATTTTGCAATTAGGACGAGCTGAGTCAAAATATTGTTCAAGGATTTGCTCTTCAGGGATGAATCCAATCACCCTTCCCTTCTGATCTACCACCTTAAGCACATGATAATGTTCTTTATACCACCGCTTCACCACACTCCACAGTGGGTCTCGTTCATTTACACATAGAGTTTGAATCTTTGCACTGTGTGAAATTCCTCGTTCCCTACGCCGTAAAAGAAACCTTATGTACTGAATGTTTTTTTGCTTCAGTGCGATTACATTCGAATAGACTAAAAACAATGATAAAAATAAGAGATGAAGTAAAACCCCATCAAGTGCAAGAATGAAAGAACCAATCACTAATAAAGTAGAACAGATAATTCCTAGCCATAGAGTAATCATGATACATAAACGATAGGGCATGAGATAGGAGAGAAGAGCTTGGATCACTCTCCCACCATCTAACGGATAGATCGGAAGTAAGTTAAACCCAGCAATCAAAAAATTACATAGAATAAAATAGTCGGTCCATCCCTTTGACCAAAAGCCTGTAAAATAAAATAAATAACTGATTATAATCATCCACATGTGTTGAAATGGACCTGCTAATGCAACAATCATTTCTTCCTGTGCAGATACTGTTCCCCACTCTTCCATCTTGGCAACTCCCCCAAAAGGAAGGAGTTGCATGGAATGAATTCGCCAACCATAAGACCAAGCTGCAGACATATGTCCGAGTTCATGGATAACTACCAATACCATCAAAGTGAGAACTTCAAGAAAATAGCCTGTCCAAATCGCTGAACAGACTAATAACCAAAATAACGGGTGAATCTGAAACTTAACTTCTTTCCACATCCGTCTATTCAAAAAAGATCACACCTGTCGGATCTATAAACTGTTCATCTTTTTTTAGTGCAATATAAACAAGGGGCTGTCCTTCTTTTTCTCCTACCTTACCGATCGGTTGTTCTTTTTGCACCCAATCTTTCTCTTTGACAGTGATCTCTTGAAGCCAACCATACCAAGTTTCCCGACCATTCCCATGTTGAATGACCACTGTATTTCCTAACCCTTCCTTTTGGCCTGCAAAAATCACCCAACCCTCTGCTGCCGCTCCCACGGGTGACTGTATAGTTGAGCGGATTACAACCCCTTTTCTTTTGTTATCAAATGGGTAGACAATTGTTCCATTGACAGGTGTCCCCCAGCTAATTGAAGTAGCTTTCGGAGCTTCCAGCTTACTCCAAAAAGCAGGTAAAATAGAGGGTGATGTGCCAACTATTTGCTGATACCATTGGGACATTCCTGAGAAGTTAAAATCACGGGTCATCACTTGAACAGTAAATTGTTCTACAGGTCTCATCGTTGGAGAATTGGATTGAAAGACTAAGAATGTAAGTACAAATAAAAATCCTGCCCCTATAAACTGATAGACCAAGCGACGCTCACGCCTTGACTTCTGTTTGATTCCTTGATTCCAAGGAGCCAGTTCAGATGTGGTTTGATCTACAAAAGATTTCTCTTCCTTAAACGGCACAGGACCCGATGGCGGGGGCGGAGTTGAAATCCCTTGTTTGATTAAACGAACTTGTTGCTCCCTCCGCTTCTTAATGTTTTGGCTCCATTCTTCTTTCACTTTTACTTCACCACACTTTGTCCAAGCCTTTTTATCAACATATGTAGGACTGGATGTGGTTATTCTTTTTAAAAGTTTATATGATAAAAAGGCTACACCTAGAGATGTAGCCTTTTCCTATGATTATGCAAACCCTAGCCATTTTTTCATTTTTGTGATAAACCTTTGTTCTGAGTCTAACACCATTAAAGGAACCATTTCACCTTGAATCCGTCTGGCGATATTCCGATATGCTTTTCCAGCAAGACTAGTATGATCAAATACCGCTGGTTCGCCTATATTTCCTGCCCGAATCACTTGTTCATCGTCAGGGACCACTCCAAGCAAATCAATAGAGAGCACAGAGACGACTTCGTCAACATCCATCATACCGCCTTGTTTCACCATTTGTTTTTTCATCCGATTCAAAACCAGCTTAGGCGGAACACTGACTTCTTTTTCTAATAGACCAATTACTCTGTCGGCATCTCGGATTGCTGTATGTTCGGGAGTAGTCACAATAATAGCTTGGTCTGCTCCTGCAACCGCATTCTTAAAGCCCATCTCAATCCCTGCAGGACAATCAATCAACACATAGTCAAAATCCTCTTTGAGTTCTGCAACAATCCATCGCAGTTGGTTACTTGACAAAGCAGATTTATCTTTAGTTTGAGCGGCAGGTAATAAAAATAGCTCCTCACACCGCTTGTCTTTGATTAATGCTTGTTGGATGCGACACGTCTTTTCAATCACATCTACAAGATCGTACACGATTCTGTTTTCTAATCCCATTAATACATCTAGATTTCTCAAACCAATATCTGTATCAATCAAACATACTTTTTTACCTGCTAATGAAAGCGCTGTTCCGATATTAGCAGAAGTGGTAGATTTCCCCACTCCTCCTTTACCAGAAGTAATCACGATACTCTCGCCCATTCCTTTCCTCCTTTCCCGAACCTATTTCTATCTGGTGGTTTCTATTCTATTTACACCCGTTTGGTATGTTCTTTCCACTCTTTTTGCGGGAGCACTTGAGTAATACAATGCAATTTTTCAACAGAAATTTGGTTATTGACTAAATAAGCAAAACGCATCGAGTTTTCCGATTCATCCCATCGATCAGGAGGTCGAGAGATGATATCAGCAATTCGTAGTTGGGTAGGTCTGAAGATCGAGGCTGCGATCATCGCTGATTCGTCTCCTTGACTTCCCGCATGGGCTACCCCACGTAAAGCTCCCATAATATAAATGCTTCCTGTACTTTGCACCATCCCTCCAGGGTTTACATCACCAAGTAATAGTAAGCTTCCTTGAAAGTCGAGTACCTGACCTGAGCGAACAGTTCCAGAAAGCATTTGAATGCCCAATTGCTGATCGAGTAGATATGGAACCCCTTCCGATTCAAATTCTTGGATGATCAAATTTTTACGAATGGAAAAACATTCTCGAACAGCTAGCTCTTCTGGCTTAGTGATTCGACGCTGACCCAGCTTCACCTGTACATTCATCTTAGGACCATCCCAGATTTGCGAAGCTTGATTGTGTTCCAATTTATGTTTTAATTCATTTAATACCTCAGAAAAGGGGCGCGAATCATCGAGAAAGAAGAGAAGTCCATTTTTGGTTCCTTTAATGGTTACGCCCGGCTTTAATGCTTTTCCCATACGTACGTCACCCCGCCTTAACTAAATGTTTTCGCTCTTTCCCTTGTTTTTCCTTCTAATGTCAACGCATACCAACGATATGTACCTATTTCATCTCTGAAACAAAGCCCCTGTGATCAGGTACGATATAATTGAACAGATTTGTGTTGATATTTGTAGAGAATCCAATGGATGAACAAATAAATGGGATACATCATAATCAGGTTAAAAAAGACAGATGGAATGATCGAATTAAATAAGGTTGGGAAGAGTGATTGATTTGTCAAATCAAAAAGGCGCAACCATCCGTAATATAAGCTGAGATGTATCCATTGAGCTAAAAGAGTTGTCAGTGTGATGACCCATGGAACTGGCGGAAATCGTTTGGCGACCCAACACACTCCAAAAGCTGTCCAAATCGTAGTGAAAGTGTAGATTCCGATCGCTGGACCATAGATCAAGTCATAAAACAATCCAAATCCCAAGCTATAGAAAAAAACTTCCCGTTTCTGCAAATATAAAGAAAGAAGAATCATGCCATTAAAAACAAGTTGCGAAACAACTACATAAGAACTCCCCATCGATTGCGGAAGCATAAGTTGTAATAGAGATCCTTCCAAAATAAAAAGAAAGAAGAGAAAACCGACGAAAATAAAGTGCATCATCGCTTTTCCCCTCCGGTTTGGACTTTCGTCTGTTTTTGATGTTGGCTTAGCTGAAGCTTTGTCGGATCATTCACTACTAACACATAATCGAGTCGTTCAAAGTGAGCTGCTGGCTTTACAAAAACTTTCTGGTCCACACCTGTTTCTCCAATCTCTACTCGCTCTACTGTCCCAATGAGTAAATCGCCTGTATAAACATCGGATAACCCTGAGGTAACCACAAGCTGACCTTTTTCAGGTCGAGCGGAAGCAGGAATTTTATTCATGATTAAGGAATTACTCTCAGCATGAAATCCTTCAATAATTCCCAAGGTTTCTTGCTTGTCTTTTTGAATCACGGCTGCAATGCCCGGATTACTCGCCCCATTTCCCGCATCCGTCAACAATTGAATATCTGCCATATGGTCTGTAACTGCCTGAACTCTACCAATAAGTCCTTGTGAAGTGATAATAGGCATTCTAGGCAATACTCCATCTTTAGCTCCACGATTTATCACAACCCGATTATTCCATCGGTTGGGACTCCGATATGCAACCCGAGCCGAAATATACTGAATCGACTTTTCTTCTTGATAACCAATCAGTCGTTTCAATTGCTCATTTTCTTGTTCGAGCTTATTTACTTTCACTTCTAATTGATCTCTTTCCGCTTTCTGCTCCAAGGACATAGCAAATTCTTTCGATTCTGTAGAAAATAAAGATAGAAAATCATATGTAGAAGTGTAAAAAAAACCTTGGATAAACACAAATCCATTTTTCAGCCAACCTTCAGGTCCCTTCATTTCTCCTTGGTTCCCTTTTGTCATTCCTACAGAAATAAATAGAAGGATTACAGACAACAATAGAAACAAGATGCGGCGTTGGAACTTCGGACGTTCAAACATAATAAATCACCAAAACCTCCGCCGTTTAAATAGGAATGACTCAGTGGTTGGTTTGAAAAGATGAATATGTTCCAAGGCCATTCCTGTACCAATCGCTACGCAATCAAGTGCATTTTCGGCGACAATGACAGGCATCTTGGTTTCATCACTCAATCGTTGATCTAACTTCCTTAACAACGCACCACCACCTGTTAAAACAATTCCTTTTTCTAAAATATCAGCTGCTAACTCAGGTGGAGTTTGTTCCAAGGTTTGTTTTACTGATTCTATAATGGCATCCACAGTTTCTTCAAGTGCTTCTGTGATCTCTTTAGAAGTGATCATTAAGTTTCTAGGAAGACCCGAAATTAAATCCCTTCCACGAATCTCTTTCTCAATCTCTTCTTCTAGAGGACTCGCAGAGCCAATCTCCATTTTAAGCATTTCAGATGTCCGTTCACCGATCAAGAGATTATGTTTTCTCTTAATGTATTGAATAATTGCCTCATCCATTTTATCACCAGCAACTCGAAGCGAATGACTCAGTACAATGCCTCCTAGAGAAATGACTGCAACTTCAGTGGTCCCTCCACCAATATCAACTATCATATTCCCCATCGGTTCCCAAACAGGAAGCCCTGCTCCAATCGCTGCTGCAAAAGGCTCTTCAATCGTATAGGCTTCTTTTGCTCCAGCACGTAAAGTAGCTTGTTCTACAGCTCGTTTCTCCAACTGAGTAACTCCTGAAGGGATACAAACCATCACATTGGGACGCCGTGGTAAATACATACGTTTTTCAGTTGCTTGCTCAATAAAATAATCGATCATCGTCTGGGTTGTATCAAAGTCAGCAATCACACCATCTTGCATAGGACGGATGGCTACGATATTTCCAGGCGTTCGACCGATCATTTGTTTGGCAACGTCTCCTACTGCTTTGATCTCTTCAGTGTTCTTATCAAATGCCACAACAGAAGGCTCCCGGACAACAATCCCTTGCCCTTTCACAAAGACAAGTGTATTCGCTGTTCCGAGATCGATTCCCATATCTCGAGTAAAACCTTTAAACATGATGAAAAACCCCCTTCCGCTAAATCTCTAATGTGTAGAGTTGAACAAATCAATTTTATTTGAAATACCATCCTCTAAGATGTCTAAGATTAGCCCTGTTTCTTTCATTCTATAGTAGGTCTAGTCTTGGATCATTCGATGATCAACTCGTTCAATTTCTAAATACTGTTAAGTTTTCATTAAACGTTCTGTCATATCTAAGTCTTCTCGACTCAGTGATCAGATTAATTATGTTTGATTTTTATGTTTTGATCAAACTTTTTCGAAATACCTTTTTTCTCTTTGTTTGTTTAAATCTTTGTTAAATCGTTTCAGGCTCATAAAATGGACGCGTCCTCTCTTGAGGTCTAATAATACTAACTCTATCTCGTGTGTCCATACACCTATTCTACATCCAATCCAATTTTCTTTAAAGGTGTTATTATAGCTTTGAATTACAGTTTGATTAATAATAACGGACAAACACCCAACTAATAGAAAATAAAAAGAGTCCATATTGAAAAAGGAATCATCGAAATGGACCCAACATTTGTATAAATTTTTTTTTAAGGAATTGCTTTTGAAACCATGTAGCTGAATGATGGATTTCACTGCTTGATAAGGGTAAGAGAACTTTGCCCTAAAGTCTCCATTCTTGCTATCATAATAAGGGTACTCGCCAACTATAATATTCGGCACAATACACACCTTTTTATGAGTTATTTCTAATATGACCTATTTTATTACACTCTAATGCAAACCAGACATCCCCATTTGGGTCACATGCGATACCATGTGGTTCTGCTGATGATGTCGGAATTTTATACTCATTAATTTTCCCATCAATAACAGAAATTTGACCAATTTTATTTGCTCCCCATTCAGTAAACCACATTTCATCATTCTTTCCCGCAGTAATAGCGTGTGGACGTGAATTTGGAGTGGGAATATCATACTCTCTAATCTCCCCATCAGTAGTGATTCGACCTATTTTATTGCCCAAAATTTCGACAAACCAGAGTGCACCATCGTTACCATTAGTGATACCTACTGGAGCTGCTGCATGTGTTGGTAGAGGATATTCCGTTAACTTTCCTGTATTCGTAATCCTTCCAATTGAATTATTTTGGTTCTCCGTAAACCAGAGGGCGTTATCTGAACCTAAAGTAATAAAAGCAGGATAAGATCCCTTATTTGGCAGGTCATATTCATGAATAGCACCATCAGCCGTCAACTTTCCTATACGGTTTCCATTCATTTGAGTAAACCATATTTCGCCATTTAGACCTTCAGTTATTCCGTAAGGTCCTGAATCAGGCTGCGGCAATGAATATTCTATAAAATCACCTTTTATTGTAAGTTTCCCTATTTTATTAGAGCCATTCTCTGTAAACCATATCTCACCACGGGAAGAAACAGTTAAGCACATCACTTTAGCGTTAGGAGTGGGAACTGTAAACTCCTTTATCCTACCATTTTGATCTATACAGCTGATTTTGTTTGCTTTATGTTGAGTAAACCATACATTTCCGTCTTTTGCTGAAGCTATGCCATAAGGCCCAGAGTTAGCTCTCGCAATTACAAATTCTGTTATATTCATATTTATACTAGATTCCCCCTCTTTTTGTTTAATTGATTTATCCAACCGTTTCGTCTCTTTATTAAAAATCCCCTCCACTGTGTTTAACTACATTGTATAGGGTAGAGGGGATGACTCGAATTTAATTTAGGGGCTAAATAGCATGGTTTTAGTCATTTTCAATTATCTATTCTTTGATGAGACCGGTTTTATCGATCCAATATCAGCCCTTTTTCTTTCATGCTATAGTATGTCTGATCTCCGATAATGAGATGATCAACGAGCTCAATCCCTAGGAGATCTCCTGCTTCCACTAAACGTTCTGTCACTTCTAAATCCTCCCGGCTTGGGGTTGGATCTCCACTTGGATGATTATGTACACAAATGATTCCTGCTGAACTTCGATGAATAGCGGCTTTAAACACTTCTCTAGGATGTACTACAGACGCATTTAAGCTTCCTTTGAATATACATTGCTTATCCACAACTTGAAACTTAGTATTCAAAAACAAACAAATAAAATGCTCTTGTTGTAAATACCTTAATTCATCCATCACCAATTGAGCTGCATCACTTGGTTGGCGAATGGCAGGGCGTTCATCAGGTAAAGCTCTAGAAATTCGTCGTCCCAACTCTACTCCAGCCAACACTTGAATCGCCTTTGCTGAACCAATCCCAGGAATTTTTATTAATTCTTGGATTTCCGTTTGGGTGAGCCCCTTCAATCCACCTGTATAGTGAAGTAATCGCTGGGCGAGTTGCATGACAGATTCTCCTGTTCGACCTGTTCGTAAGAGGATTGCAATGAGTTCAGCATTAGATAATTGTTCTCTCCCCACTTGAATCATTCGTTCCCGAGGTCGCTCTTGTTCAGGAAGATCTTTGATTAACACTGCACCTTCTTTATATTCTTCCACTGCTCGTTCCCCTCTCCAGTCTGATTCTATTCACCCGGACGAGGAGACTAGTTGTTTTCATCAATGAAGAGTCCTACACTCCAGATGAACGAGCACTTTCACCAGTTATTGAAAATCCTATTTGTTCAAGCATTTCATCTAAAAGAGAGAGTGACATTCCTACTACATTAAAATAACAGCCGCTAATTTTCTCAATTAAAACAGCCCCTTTTCCTTGAATACCATAAGCTCCTGCTTTATCTAAAGGATCACCAGTCTCAACATACCTGCGGATCTTGTCCTGTGAAAGAGGACGCATTGTAACCTCTGTCATTCGGTGGGCCACCTGCTGATTTTGCATGAATCCTTCGTTGATATGAATAACAGAAATCCCAGTAAATACTTGGTGTTTCTTGCCTTGTAATTGTTGTAGCATGTCCATTGCTTCTTGTTCATCTTTAGGCTTTCCAAGGACTTTACCATCTAGAACCACAATGGTATCAGCACCTATGACTAACGCATTTTCACACTGATTAGCCACAGCCACTGCTTTCCGATTCGCTAACTGTTCAACAAGTAAATCAGGGGTAAGCTCTTCTTCTACATTTTCATCTACTTGACTCACTTGTACGCGAAAAGGAACACCAAGTTGAGTTAGCATTTCTTGTCGCCGTGGTGAACCAGAAGCGAGGACAATCTCTAGTTTCTTCACAGTTCCACCTTCCTTGAGGTAACCATTTACAATTAGTATCACCATTTTGTGTCACTACATGATGGAGAGTGTAGATTTCTTGGTTTTATGCATTTCCCAGTCATGGTATTTTAAAAAACCAAGCTACGATCTATGGGTTCATTATAGCACATATGTTCGACTGCACAAAAATATGTCACTCTAAGAAGTTAGGTAAGATCGACAAGTAAAAAAGCACCATCACGTTGTGAAGGCGCTTTGTTTTCTTTGTATCAACATCTTCAGTTTAGCAAATAAACCAACTATCAACAAGGAAAAATTCAACATTTTGTAAACATTCGAAGCGCTTGTTTAGAAACTTCTCTCTAGAATTTCCAACGAATCAACATCACTTCGATCATTCTATTTGGTCAGAGACTTTACCAATTGATCATAGGAAATCGCATATCTAACCAGTCCTTCTTGAATCTGCCACAATAAAGCTTGACTTGGATTATTTTTAGCTTCCTGACCACTTTGAATCGCTTGATCCAACGCACGTGACATCCCTGTGAGTGATTCTTGTGCTTCAACAGGGAGTAAATTCTCTACCATTTGTATTTCTGTAACAAACTTTTTATGTTGTTCTAACCATTCCTCTTTAAACTTAAATGGGGTTTGTGCTTGTTGTGAACGAACTTGAATCTCTTGCACAGAAGCTTGCCCCAACTCTATAAAGATGCGATTTCCCTGTTGTAATGCTTGTGGTAATTGAACAGAGACTTCATACGGTAAAGATGGAGTCGCCCCACTTATATTCAGCTCTTTCAAATAGACAGGGATATCTTTCTCTTGATAGATTGCCGACAACTTCAAAGCTTCATCACGGCTTAAGCCCATCCCCAAAAAAATACGATAAGGACTTTGCTCTGACATGACTGCTGCTAGTCCCTGCGTTCGATAAGTTTGTACTGTCTTTTGGGCGCCTGTTTTTTCTGAAAAGTTTCCAGCTTGAATCATCACTGTTTTTAACTCTGGGAAAACTAACTTCCCCGTTTTAACACGGGTAGAAGTTCCAGGTGACTCTTGGTTTGTTTTTGTCACCTGTTTGGGTGGTAGATGTGCGTCAATGGATCGGTCCGAGTGGCTCGAGTCATCTGAAAAGAACAAAGATAAAATTGAAAACCCCATAATAGTTCCCACAATAATCGCTCCACCGATCGCAATCAAAAGTTGGACCGCTCCTGACGCATTCGGTTTGCGCTGTTTCCTACGTTGTTTGGAAAAAGGGTTATGGGGTGAAGCCCACTCGATCACCTCTTTGTTCATGGAGTCATCCATTTGGAAAACCTTTTTAAATTGATAATGTTCTTTGGCATCTGTAAAATCCTTAAAACGAGAAGAATCACCTGAGTTATCTTTGGATTGATGAATTGAATCTTTATTGGGCTGTGAAGCTGAATGGGCTGAATCCAGATATAAAGTTTGAGGCTGGTTCTTGGCTTGATGTGAGGTTGTCTGATTTTTCGATTTTACTACTACTTTCATTCCCTTAAATCCTTTCTCATCGGAATGAGAAGTCCTTTTTGCCTCCATCTTGAAACCGTCCCTTCTAAAATCTGTTAATATACCTTATGTTTTGATAGAGGAAATAGAACTTTTTTCTGTTGTGAAGGTAATTGCCTCATCTCGTTTTTATCCATTTCATAACACTAGCCAAAGAATAGATTCATAGAGAATAAGAACAAAAAAACCCTCCACAATAGGAGGGTAAGTTACAAGCTAGGTGTAGTGACATTTTTTTGATTTGTGGGTTCTTGTTTCTGATCAGTTCCTGTTGGGGGAGTTGTATCCTTTCCAGAAGGAACTGGATCAGGCGAACCTTTCTGATCAGTCTTCAATTTGTGTGAAGGAGGAAGAACTTGAATCAACTCTGAAGAAGGTTGTGGAACCAACATCTCTTGTTGATTGGGAGCAATCTTCAAACCTGTATCCTGATACACTAAAAAGGAAAGTCTCACACGGGTATTTCCTCCATCGATCGACACAAGTTGATTTTCCCAACCCTCGATACGAACAACTTGCTCCAATCCTTTTAATTGTTCAAACCAGTTTTTTAGCTGGGCTAGATCCGCATCTACATAAAGATCTACCCACATCTCTTTTAAATATGGAGAGCGAAGTGGTTGGTATCCAAGAATTGAAGTTAGAGTCGATTTCTTCTCCACCTTTTCTTCCTTTGGATCATCCAATTGTTTCTTTTCTATCTTTTCATCCAATTGTTCTGAGGAGGAGCCAAATTGAGCGCCTTTCCATTGAACTCCTGCAGCAGTCGCTTTTTCTTGAATCTGCTTTAAAAATAACGGAGTATCCACTTCAGTCGGGACTCTTTGCTGCAATAGAAGAAGTTCATCATTCGTTGGAAGACGTAGTGGCTGATTAGATAAAGAAACAGATTCCTTTTGCTGTGCTATGATCTGTTTCATTTCAGTAACTCGCTCTTTTTTTGATTGAACTACCTCATATTGTTTATAAAGGAGGGGACCAGTGGAAACCGTAATGATGACAACTCCCACAACGAAAGTTCCCCATAAAAAGCGACCTGATTTATACCAGAACGGAGAGTTCGATTTCATAATGGATCCTCCCCAATATTTGGTTTGGGTGCTTTTTGAAGATCCGGCTGGTATATAAAGTGGAAATGAACCACTTTTGCAGTAGCTGGCTTAATTTCTACTTCCTTGACCACTGTTGCTTCTTCTACTTTGTCAATCGTGAAGTTCTGAATAAAAGTATTCTTTTTCATTTGACTCTGAAAATAAGCAGCATGATCCATGGTACTAAAAGCAGCCATTGCTTCTAGCCGATTCCCTTGCACTTTTAAATTAAAGAGACGACCTTCAGCTGAGGTAGCACTTTCCATCGCTGCAATCGCTTGCGACCAATCTAAGGAGTCCGACTTTAAAGCTTGTACAGTCTGTTGATAGTCGAGCACCGCCCGATGATTTTTATAGAAAGTTTCTCGTTCTTTCATTTCAGCTTTTGCTTTGGTTTCTTGTGGTAGCAATTGCTTCATTCGCAGGTCCAGTTGTGTCAATTGTGTAGACTGAACTTGATAAAACCAAACAACTGCGACAATTAATCCAAGCCAAATCATCAGAATGAAACATAACCACCAACCAAAAAATCGCTTCGCCCATGGAATTCTGGGCATTAAGTTTAGTTTCATATCATCTGCACCTTTCCATCTAAAAGTAAGCCAATGGGTACAGATAATGAAGCTCCAATCCACCGAGAAGCAGATTCCTGCAGAGAGTTAGACAATAACTCTTCAGGTAAATCACTTGTCGTTACTTTTATTTCCTCTGTAGTTAAAACCGTTTGTAGCAAAGAAAAGTCAATCCCCTCACCCGTACAAAGCCAATGTTGAGGTTTCCAACCATAAGCTTCTTCCCAAGCTTGTAATTGCTTTTGTAGCTCAAGCAAAAGTGCCTTTCCATATGATTCTACTTCAGAGGATTCCAACAAAATAGGCTTTAAAGGGTCTGGCTGTGGATGATCCTCACCATGACGATGAGCCGCCATCTGTAAAGGAATATAGGAGACCTCTTGTAAATCCCCGTCTTTAAACAAACTTAGTTCTACTCCAGTCACTGAAAAGTTTAAGGTTAATAATTTGGTAGACATAGGTTGTTTAGAGTTGACATAGCTTAACCATCGGAACAAACTAAGTGAAGACAAATCAATCCAGACTGGTTGTAATCCGCATTGTTCAATGATCTTGATTAGGGTCTCTATATAACTTTTAGAAACCATCACAAGTAAAAGATTTTGTGTCCCAGCGATTTGATCTTGTTCCAGACAAAGATAGTTGAGCATGGGATCTGTAAAAGGCAGATTACATGTTGGGAGTATATGTTCTTTTAGATATCGAGGAAGTTGACGTTTTTTCATGATCGGAACTTGCTTGTGTTGGATCATCACATGGCGGCTGTTTAAAGCAACATGAACTTTTCGAGTTGAAAATCTCCGACCTGTTAACGCCTCTTTGACGGATTGGGTTAATTCTTCTTGTTCAATAAATACTCCATCACGATTCCATACAGAGGGCAGTGGGTGAGACACGACTTGCTCAACGCGAATTTGCTTTTTCTTTTGAGATACTTCTACTAGTTTTAATAAGGTATCATTTAATTCAAGCCCTAATCTTCTCTGCCTCAGAGGCAAATCGATCACACCCTTATATTCTATCAGCTTTGTTATCATCTTGATCCAAATCCTGTCGGGCCACTTTTTCCCTGTCTCACTCTCGTAGCGAATCCGCAAAAGACGCTTTCCAGAGAAATATCCCCCTCCTAGGTTCATTCAATCAAGACACCTGATTTCTAATTAAATCAAGCTGTTTGGCTCAAGCCGAGTAATCATGTATACACTTCTGTCAAATCCAGTTACACCCATTTCAGTTTCTAAAAGAACCATGATAGATACCAACTCCATCCCATTTCCCCCCACACATCAGCAACAAATAGACCCATCGCTAAATGTGGGGCAAAAGGAATTTTATCCAATCTGCTCAGAGATTTTTCTGTCAGCCATCGGTAGATGACATAGATCATGCAACTGACTGTGGACAACCAGAACGCAGTAAAAATGTGAGGCCATCCAATCACCCAACCCGCTACTGCCATTAATTTAGCGTCCCCCAATCCCATCCCTCTTGTCAACCAAGCGATCAGCGCTAAGCCAATTCCAATTGACAATCCCGCCATAAAATACTGCCAGAAAGGTTGGGTATGCTCAAAAATGCGAAATACCAAGAAGGAAAACCATCCTCCTAATGTCAGACAGTTAGGAATGATGCCTGTCCACAAATCTGTCCAAGAAACTAATAGGAGAAAATCAAGAAGGAGAAGGGAAGCTAACAAATCAAAACCTGTTCTCTGTTGGAATATAAGGATTGATGTAGTGATCAAAATCAAAAAAGTAGAAATCCATTGAATCTGTCTTATATATATTCGACAATCCACACATTTTTTTGTCAACCCTTGTGGCTTTGCCTTCAGACATGTACCACAATTTTGACTCCTCCAAACACAATCCGAACGTTTCCGTACAGACAGCCATGCTAACTTTGGCAACCATGGAGCTACTGAAAGATGAATCAATCCGATCCACCAACTGTTCATGTAAATTCTCCATTAGTCTCAGCACATAATCTGTTATTTTTCTCTTTCAAAAAGGCCATTTCAAAAGTCTGCATTCCTTGGGCATTTCCAGACTGCATCATCGATTCAATCTGGTGTACCTGATCCGAACGGATCAAGTGAGCAACGCCTGATGTATTGACTAACATTTCAAAAATACCTACTTGCTTGTCCAATCGTTCATTGTAGACTAATTGTTGGGCACAAACACCTCGAAGAATCGAAGCTAACTGGCTACGAATGAATGCATGTTGTTCTGCAGGAAATGCGTCGATCAACCGTTGAACTCCCTGTAGAGCTCTCGCTGTATGTAAAGTAGCTACAACCAAATGTCCAGCTTCAGCTGCTCGAATGGCCGCTTGAATGGCTTCTTGATCACGTAATTCACCAATCATAATCACATCGGGATCTTGCCGTAAAGCCGTATAAATACCTTGGGTGAAATGGGCGGTATCAGATCCAATCTCACGTTGAGTGATCAAAGAGCTTTTAGAAACGTGGACAAACTCAATCGGATCTTCAAGTGTAATGACACGCACAGACCGATTTGTATTCAACCAGTGAATGACCGAAGCTAGAGTGGTTGTCTTACCACTTCCAGTTGGACCTGTGACTAAGACTAAACCGTGGGGCTGATCCACTAATTCTAATAATATGGGAGGGAGACCTAACTCTGTAGATGAGGGGATTTTGATTGGAATCAGACGAATGGCTAAAGCTATTTTACTTTTTTGTAAATAAGTATGAACACGGATTCTTCTCTCTTGTAGCTTGATCGCTCTGTCTAATTCTTTACCTTTCTCTAACTGCGCTAACTCTTCTCTAGTGAAAATGTCACGCAGTAGACTAAAGATCTCTTCATAAGTACACACATCAGGTAAGGAAATTAATCTCCCTTGAACTCGAAGCCAAGGGTGTTCCCCTGTCACAGCATGTAAATCTGATGCCTGTTTTTCAATCGCACAATTTAATAACTTATGCAATGCGCCACCCAACCTCCTACGACTTTCTCCACCACTCACTATCTACATTTTTCTCTATTGTTTACTATTTTACGAGAGGTTGATCTATATTTCTACCCAAAAGATGTCAGACGAGGGGATATTTAATTTACTGACAGGCGACCTTGACTACATTATACTGAGCCCATGAAGGTTGCAACAAGACATAGGTAGAATCTTAATAGTAAAAATGGGAGGGTTTTACTAATGTCTAGACTGAGGAAAATTTACACCTGAAGACACAGCCAGCAGACCAAGGGATGGTATTAGGTGATAACAGAAACTTTAAGCCAGGTGAACCCGTGACACGTGGCAGTTCGTCGCAATGACGTACCGAGCAATGATGTACTAGGCATTGAATCTCATACAGTAGCCAAAATAAAAGCACCTCCAATTGTTAAAGTGCATCTAACAATTGGAGTGCAGTTTAAATAGACATCATGATTTTTTATTTAATTAGTGTGTGCAACTGCCCGAATTTCAATCAGTTGGTGAGGGAACGCCAGACCTGACACGCCGATGAGGGTGCCAGCCGGACGATGGTCACCCACATACTCTTTAAACAGAACGACGCACTGTTCGAAATGTTCTTGCGGGTTTGTTAGAAAAATCTCCATTTCAGCGATGTTCGATCTTGTTACACCAAATCCTTCTAGTACACGATCTAGGTTCTCTAGTGTCTGTCGGGCCTGTGCCTCAAAATCGCCCTCGCCAACAAATTGTCCCTGCAGATCGTGGGAAAATTGACCAGAAATGTAGATCGTGTCGTTGATGCTGTAACCTTGCGTTAGTCCGAAAGATTCTTCCCAATCAACACCGTGATTGTACGTTTTAGGATTACTCATTTTTTCTCTCCCTTTACTTTAAAGTAAGTTCAGTATAAACTGAGCAAAAATAAAAAAGTAGTACGCACTTTTTTGATAGGTACTACCCGAAAGGATAGTGTTAATATGGGCATGACTGAATATAAAGGGAAAGTTAAAAATATTCAAGATACACCATTTGGTTATACAATTTCAGTTATTGGTGGTAAATGGAAAATGGTTATTCTCTACCTTTTAGCAGAAAACCAACGGGTACGATTTAATGAACTGAAAAGACAAATAGGAACTATTACTTTTAAAACTTTGAGTTCACAACTAAAGGAATTAGAAGCAGATGGTCTGGTGAAACGAAAAGAGTATCCTCAAATTCCTCCTAAAGTCGAGTACAGTCTCACAGATAAAGCGGAGACACTATTACCCGTTTTGGAAGAATTATGTGAGTGGGGAGTAAAGAACCAAAATAACTAAACCTTTTCTCTATAGCTGTCGAAATGAATTTTCTCTGAAAGTATAGAAGCTGCGAGATGTGCAGAGTTGGATTTTAAACTAGCTGTCGAAAGCGAAAGGAATAAATTTTTTTTAAAAAATACACTTTGAGTATATGTTCTCAAAGTAGATATTTCCATTTTATTCACTTTTTTGACATTTACTATTGATAAGATCCAAGAAGTTGGCTCGCTCATAAAGATATAATAAGCTAAAATAGATAAGACGTTGTCAATAGTGTCGATCTACCAAACAGATCCGAGTCGATCTTTCACGTGAAATGACTTTGTACCGCTATTTAGCTCCACGCTCAATTGTATAGGGGATTCTTACTTCATCGACACTACTGAGAAACCGTAAATGAACTTCAAAGGAGGTTGCTATGCTTTCTCTACAACATGTAACCGGAGGCTATTCCCTGCGTCAGCCCGTCATACATGACATTGATTTAGACGTAAAACCTGGGGAGATCGTAGGGCTCATTGGACTCAATGGTGCAGGTAAAAGCACTACCATTAAACATATACTAGGTTTACTTACTCCACATCAAGGAACCATTACTGTTAACGAAACCACTCTACAAGAAGATCCAGTCCACTTTCGCTCTCATATCTCTTATATTCCAGAAGTTCCTCAGTTTTATAAGGAGCTTACTTTATGGGAGCATTTAGAACTAACTGCTCATGCTTATGGATTGAATCGTGACACCTTTCATGAACGTGCTGAACAGCTTTTAGAAACCTTTCGCATGAAAAAAGTAGTGAAATGGTTCCCTGATACTTTTTCTAAAGGAATGCAACAAAAAATCATGATTATGTCAGCTTTTCTTGTACAACCTGCCTATTTAATCGTGGATGAACCCTTTGTTGGATTAGACCCAATCGCCATCCAATCACTTCTCGATATTTTACAACAAGGGAAACAACAAGGCATGGGGATTTTAATGTCCACACACATCTTAGGAATGGCTGAAACATATGCAGATCGCTTCATCATGCTTCATGAAGGGCGGATTGCACTCAAAGGAACTCTTTCAGAGATGAGGTCTCAAAGCAATGCCCCTACCGCTACACTGGAAGAATTGTTTATCCAGGTTGTGAAAGGGTGAACCCATGGAAACCAATCAATTATTCACAAAACGAATGAAATCTTCTTGGAGTCATGCTTTGCAAATCATTGTCACTGTATTAAGAGGTGGCGGCACCCTCATCATTGCAATGATTTTGTTTCTATCTATTTCCTTTGCCTATATCCAATTGCTTGACCTCTTACCCACTGATTTTCCGATCACATGGGTCTTAGCGATTCTTTTGGCTTTCC
The DNA here is from genome assembly GCF_004341825.1 of Hazenella coriacea. Lineage (GTDB taxonomy): Bacteria > Bacillota > Bacilli > Thermoactinomycetales > Thermoactinomycetaceae > Hazenella > Hazenella coriacea. The sequence goes on from NZ_SMAG01000001.1 coordinate 141,215, forward strand.
TGCTAACCTTTAGTCAGGTTCGAACTTGGATTCAAGTCCCTGATCTTGTCTTCCTATTGCCAATGGAAGCCAAAATGAAATCTTATTTTCGGACAAGCTTTCTATATAGCTGGGTGGTTGACGCCATCCGATTAGGATTTCTTTGGGGATTTGCCTATCCCTTATACATGGCCCGAATCGGAAGTTTGCTACCTTTTTTACTTACATATCTTATATTGGTTGTTTTACTCGCATGGAATCTCTATATGAACTGGCTACAACTTCGGCTCACTTCAAGACAAAACCCATGGAGCTTGAAAGGAATTCGACTTCTCCAATGGTTGATTAATGCAGGATTGGTTGTAGTGATCTTGGATCAACGGTGGCTTTTCTTATGTGTCGCTACCATTGTTCCTTTAATCTTTGGGTGGGGAGTTCGTAACTGGACACCTACTTTCCCATACCCTTGGTCTGACCTACAGAAAAGAGAACAACGTACCTTAGCCCGTTATTATTCTCTTGCTCGCTTATTTGTGGATATGCCTAACAAAGAGGAGCCGATTAAAAAGCGAACCTGGCTCATCTTCCTATTCAAACACTCTCCACTCAAAACAGATCCTTTTTCTTATCTCTATTGGCGATCCTTTTTACGAAGAGGCGAAAACTTTGCCATTTATCTGCGCTTAATGTTTTGGGCAGTGATTATGCTACTATTTTTGCCGTATCCATGGGTGGCTCTACTGATTCCACCCATCACTCTATGGATGTTCGCAACTCAGCTCGCTGAAATCGCAAGTTCTAGACGTTATCCTATTTGGATCACCTTATATCCTGTGCCCATATCCAAGCAAAAAGAGGCCTTGATCCAATTGGGGCAAGTCTTACTTGGTTTCCAAGCATTAATTTTAAGTCTCCTTTTGCTTTTCTTCCCTTGGGTTCCAACTCTTTGGCTGTGGGGTGGCTGGGCACTAAACGGGATCACCGTGTTTTTACTCAGTCAATTCCTATTACCCTACTCATGGAAAAAACAAAGTCAGAGAAATTTTTAAACAGTCCCATAAAAAAACTCGATGATGAAGGTCAACTTCTCATCGAGTTTTTCTTTATTTTTGTACTTCTTTGATGTCATTGGCTATTTGTTTAGGGTCAGGTTGCAGACCATCATAAAATCTTACAACTTTGCCTTCACCATCAATCAAATAGAATTGAGATGGGTGATTCACTAAAAGTGGAACATCTTCGGAAGGTCCTTTTTGATGTTGAACGTTTCCCTTGAAGGTATCTTTCACCATTGCTTGAATTTCAGGTAGTGGGTAACCAGTTATAAAATGCCAATGGGATTCATCTACCTTGAAGTTAGAACTGAACTTCTTTAAGACTTCTGGAGTATCATGTTCAGGGTCTACCGAAAAGGAAACGATTTCTGCTTCAATTCCCTCATCTTTAAGGTGCTGTTGAATTTTAGACAGGTTGGCAGTCATCGGAGGGCAGATATCCGGACAACGAGTAAACATAAAGTCAGTTAACCATACTTTTCCTTTGAGATCATTTAAACCAAATGGTTTTCCATTTTGATCTGTATATGTAAAGTCAGGAACTTTCCAATTGAGATCAGATACATCATTAGCAGCTGGCTGTTTTTGTGAATCATTTGGTTGCTGACCTGTGGAACACGCCGAAACCACGAATAACAGGGTAAGAAATCCTACAAATAAGGCCCATTTTTGCTTTCTTAGTTTCACACTTCTCTCCTCCTCATTATTCTACTATTTCCCATATCAATTTATCATACTCCATATTCTAAAAAAGCGTTTTCACTAAATCGGTCTAAAAATGACATAAAAAAAACACAAGAATATGATTGAGATTCTTGTGTTTTTTTCTATTCATTTAACCTGTTACAGTTCTTTTTTCCAATTCAGAAACTAAACCATGGGAGACTCTCCAGATATCCCCAGCCCCCATCGATATCACTAAATCACCTGATTGGGTATGAGTCAGTAAATAATCGATCACTTCTTCTTTGGTTGCCATAAACTGTGCATGCGGATTACTATTTTTTATAATAAGTTCAGTAAGACGTTCCGCTGTCACACCTGGAATTGGCTTTTCACCTGGAGGAGCATAAATCGTGTTAATAATCACTTCATCAGCTAACTGAAATGCACGGCTAAACTCTTCCATTAATAAATGCGTCCGTGAATACCGTTGCGGTTGGAATACAATGATCATTCGTCTGCCTAGAGCTTTAGCACCACGAAGGGTAGCCTCAATCTCTGTTGGATGATGTGCATAATCATCAACAACAAGAATATCATCCAACTCACCAATGATTTGAAAACGTCTTTTTGCACCAGAGAATTGATAGAGTGCTTGAGCAATTTGTTCAAATGGAAGCCCCAGTTGTAAACAAACAATCACCACAGATAATGCATTGGATACATTATGTCGTCCTGGGATTCGAATCGTCACTTCTCCTAATCTCTCATCCTTATGAACAACAGTAAAAGAAATCTCCTGTTTATTTTCTCGAATCTCAGTAGCCATATAATCAGCAGGTTGGTTCAACGCATAAGTAATATATTTCCCACGAACCTCTTTTGCCATATCACGGACATGGGCATCGTCCCAGCTTAAAATAGCTGTTCCATCTGGGCGAACTTGACTTAAAAACTCACGATAGGCTTGCTTTAGATTTTCGAAATCTCCTCCATAATTCTCTAAATGGTCAGGTTCAATATTTGTTACAATCGCCAAATGAGGATAATACTCTAAAAAGGTTCCATCACTTTCATCGGCTTCTGCAACCACATAATCACTCTGACCTGCTTTAGCGTTGCTTTTGAGTCCTACAACCTCTCCACCAATAATATAAGTAGGATCAACTCCACAAATCTCCAAGGTTTGGGCAATCATCGAAGAAGTGGTTGTTTTCCCATGAGCCCCAGCAACAGCGATGCCTTTTCGATTATTTAATAATCTCGCCAACATCTGCGAACGATGGAGCGTTTCAATTCCTTGTTCAATGGCCGCCACCCGCTCTACATTATCTTCGGAGATGCTTGTAGAATAGACGACGATCTCTGCTCCATGAATGTTAGAAGCATCATGCCCAATCATTACCTTAGCCCCACGTTCGATTAACTTTTGTACTAATGCATTCTCAGAGACATCTGAACCGGATACTTCAAATCCCAAATCTAATAATACTCGGGCAATGGCGCTCATACCATATCCGCCAATTCCAATAAAATGTACATGTTTCTTTTTCATTACAAATCACCAGCCTTTTTATTACATTTATTCTTGAAATTCATCTAACAGAAGTGAACGAACCTCTGAGACCAGATAGAGCGAACCGGCAATCACACATAAATCCCGTGAAGTAGCTCTCTCCCTTATCCATTGACATGCTTCTCGAGCCGAAGAGATGGCATGAACTTGTGTAGAGCTTTGTTTCCTAAATTCCGAAGCCAATTCTTCTGCTGACAAGCTTCGGGGTTGATCTGCTACTGTTGTAGTGATCACCTCATCTGCGATCTCTGCCAGTGGTACGACCATCGAAGAAATCTCTTTCTCCTTCATCATTGCAGTTAACAATAGAAGCCGATCATATGTATACAATTGTTTAATGGTGGACACTAATGCTTGAATTCCGTCTTTATTATGAGCACCATCTAGTACAATGGGGGGGTGTTGACTGACTAATTCCATTCTACCGGGCCAAAATGCTTTTTTCATACCTTGATAAATATGCTCAGGCTCAAGCACGGTGGCATAACCTTGCCTTAATATATCTAAGGTCATTAAAGCTGTAGCTGCATTCCGAAGCTGATGCTCTCCCATCATGGCTATTTCTAATCCACGAAGGGAGTGATAGATATTTTGAAAATGAAACCTTTGCATAGTGGTGTTTACTTCATCTAATTCAACTGAAAAATCTTGATTTAATACATAACACCCACTCTTTTTAGTCTCTGCCTCTCGGCGAATCACTTGAACCACTTCTTCATCGCCACTTCCACAGACGACAGGTACACCAGGTTTAATAATACCTGCTTTCTCTTTGGCTATATCACTTAATGTCTCACCAAGCCATTCTTGATGATCCCACCCAATCTGAGTGATCACAGAAACAAGTGGATGAACCACATTGGTTGAATCAAAGCGTCCACCTAATCCAGTTTCCCATACGATAAACCATGGAGTCGTTTCCAATGCAAAATAACAAATGGCCATCAGAGTCCAGAATTCAAAGGGTGAAGGAGCCCCCTGCTCTGTTTTCTTCATTTCTTCGACCAGAGGTCGTAAAACATTCGCCCAATGAACAAACGAAGATTCAGAGATCGCTTCTCCATCAAATTGAATTCGCTCGTTCCACTTCGTAATATAAGGAGAGATAAACAATCCGGTTGGATAACCTGCTTCACGAAGAACGGATGAAACCATGGCAGCTGTTGAACCTTTACCATTCGTTCCAGCAATATGTATAAATTTGCAACGTCGTTCTGGATGATTGAGTCGATCCAACATCCACTCCATCCGTTGTAAGCCGGGTTGAATCGCTTGAGTACAATACTCATCCATCCAGTGAAAAACCTCTTCTGCTTTGGAAAATTTCTCTGTTTGACACATTAGAACCGTCTCCTTCATCATATTCCATGTTTGTTCACAAAGAGCGAGTGTATCTCTATCACTATAATTGCTGATGTTTGATTCCTCAAGCTAAAAATAAAGATCTTTAATCATTTTCCATATAATTAAGACCTGAGTCAACAATGAGAGGGTAGAACTCGCCTACCCTGCATCTCATTGTGATTTTCAATTCTTTATGCTTGAACTTCTTGCAAGCGAGCGAGTACTTTTTCTCTTTTTTCTTTGTACTCTTCCCCTTTTTGTCGTTCTGCTTCGACTACATGAGCAGGTGCTTTAGCGACAAATCCTTGATTCGCCAGTTTTTTCTCAACACGTTCTACTTCAGCATTTAATTTTTTCAATTCTGCTTCAAGCCGAGCAACGGTTTGCTCAAGATCAACGAGACCTGCGAGAGGTAAAAATAGTTCTGCACCTGTCACGACAGCGGTCATCGATTTTTCTGGGCGCTTGAGGTCTAGATCAACTGTTAACTCATTGACACCACATAAACGTTTAATAGCTGCTTCGTTGTGACGAATGGCAGAGATCGCGTCTTGATCAGGTCGTACCAACAATTCGATTTGGTGTTTTGGAGCTACCTCCATCTCTGCACGAATATTCCGCACAGCACGAATCGCTTCAATCAAGATCTGCATCTCATGAACAGCTTCAGGCGCCTCAAATTCTGCATGTACCTTTGGCCACTCTGCTATACTAATACTTTCTCCAGTGACCGGAAGGTGTTGCCAGATTTCCTCTGTGATAAATGGCATCATCGGGTGTAATAAGCGTAAAGACTGATCCAATACATGTGCTAAAACGGCTCGGGTCATTCGTTTGGCTTCCTCTATCTCACCATATAGAGGTAGTTTAGCAAATTCGATGTACCAATCACAAAGTTCGTCCCAAATAAAGTTATACAACACTCGACCTGCCTCGCCAAAGTCATAACGCTCTAATAAACGAGTCACATCTGCGGTTGTCTCATTTAAGCGATGTAAAATCCAACGATCTGCCGTTGAGCGTTCTCCCTCTAGACTTAGCTCATCAGCGGTTACACCTTCCAAATGCATCAGCGCAAATCGAGAAGCATTCCAGATTTTATTGGCAAAATGGCGCGCCGACTCTACTCGCTCCCAGCGAAAACGTTGATCATTTCCTGGCGTACAACCTGTTGACAACATGAATCGCATCGCATCCGCACCATACTCGTCGATCACTTCCATCGGATCTACTCCATTACCAAGGGATTTGGACATCTTGTTCCCTTCAGCGTCACGAATAAGCCCTGTCATGATGACATCTTGGAATGGTTTCTCATCTGTAAACTCTAGCGCTGTGAAAATCATCCGAGCTACCCAAAAATATATAATATCATATCCAGTTATAAGAACATCGGTCGGATAGTAACGTTTGAAGTCAGCAGCATCTGCATCTGGCCAGCCTAAGGTAGAAAATGGCCATAAGGCAGAGCTAAACCATGTATCTAATACATCTTCATCCTGCTTCAGATGATCACTTTGACAAGAAGAGCAACCGTTTGGTGCTTCACTAGCCACTGTGATGTGTCCACAATCTTGACAATGCCAAGCAGGAATTCGGTGCCCCCACCATAATTGTCGTGAAATACACCAATCACGAACATTTTCAATCCAGTTGAGATAGGTTTTTTCAAACCGATCTGGAACAAAGCGTACTCCTTCACCCTTCTTTTGTGCTTCGATTGCACGTTCTGCTAGAGGCTTCATCGCGACAAACCACTGTGTGGACAGATAAGGCTCTACGACTGCTCCTGAACGCTCACTATGTCCAACTGAATGAACATGCTCTTCGATCTCAACTAACACACCTGCTTCTTGTAAATCTTTCACAATTTGCTTACGGCATGCGAAACGATCTAGACCCTCATATTTCCCAGCGAGCTCATTCATCGTTCCTGTCTCGTCCATCACTAAGATTTGAGGTAAGTGATGACGATGCCCCATCTCAAAATCATTTGGATCATGGGCAGGGGTAATCTTCACTGCACCACTTCCGAATTCAGGGTCCACAAAATCATCTGCGATAATAGGTACTTCTCGACCTGTAATGGGTAGAACCACAGTTTTGCCAATCAAATCCGTGTAACGGGAGTCTTCAGGATGAACAGCAACCGCAGTATCACCTAGCATTGTTTCGGGACGTGTCGTTGCGATTCGAATCGTTCCAGATCCATCTTTAAGTGGGTACTCCATATGATAAAGGGCACCCTTCACCTCTTTGTAAATAACCTCAATATCAGACAGGGCGGTCTGGGTCTTTGGATCCCAATTGATAATATATTTTCCACGGTAGATGAGCCCTTTTTCATACAATCGAATAAATACCTCTTTAACTGCTTGAGACAGTCCTTCATCTAATGTAAATCGCTCTTTGGAGTAATCGAGGGATAATCCCATCTTTCTCCACTGATGAGCAATGTTTTGTGCATATTCTTTTTTCCATTTCCATGTTTCCTCTAAAAACTTGGGTCTTCCTAACTCATACCGATTTGTACCCTGTTCTCGTAGTTTTGCCTCGACTTTCGCTTGAGTAGCAATTCCTGCATGGTCCATTCCTGGCAGCCATAAAGCATCATAACCCTGCATGCGTTTCCAACGGATGAGGAGATCTTGTAACGTGCTATTCAGTGCATGACCAATATGCAATTTTCCTGTCACATTGGGAGGGGGGATCACAATCGTAAATGGTTTTTTTTCAGGGTGTTGTCCTGATTTAAAGAAATCCCCTTTGATCCAATAGTCATACCACTTTTGCTCTGCCTGTTTGGGCTCATATGCTGAAGGTAAATTACTTTTTACTGAGTCAGCCATCTTCCAATCCTCCTTTAAATCTTTCATAAGTTCATTATTAATTAAAAACCAATTACTTAAATAAATAAAAAAACCTTCCGTCAGCAAAGGACGAAAGGTTTTTTCGTGGTACCACCTTTGTTCACTGATCCATATTTCGGGTTCAGTGCACTTTAGTTCCAAGATAACGGTCGGTACCCGGTCAATCTTACTCATTGATTTCAGATTGACAGCTCAAGGGCGACGTTCAACAACTTAATCTGAAGAAACCTTTCAGCCAAGGGTTTCTCTCTCTGACAGATCAGTTTTGTTTACTCTTCCCTTTCACAGCATTCAACATAGACGATAATTTGCTTTATATCATACAACGATTCGAATAAGGAGTCAATAAAACACAGTAAATTGACCACTCCCCCGAATTTTTGCGGGGGGATCTTGGGTATTAACATTTTACAAAAAGATATTGACAATCCTTTATGACCCACTGATCAAAGCGTAACTTAGTTCATCCCAAAGACTTGTTTAACATATTCGTACATTCCCTGAGGGTCTGCCAAAAATACTAACAATAATACCGAGCATAAAAGTAAAATACTTAAAAATGCCAAAAACAATACTCCACGGTAAGCTTTACGGACAACGGTTTTTACCAAACTCAAGATAATAAACCCCTTCCTTACATCCTCCAAATTCTTATCGCTTTAGCATATTCTTATTCTCCACTTTTCGTCAATATCTGTCTAGTGTTTTAAAAGAAAACTACAAAATCCCAATCCATCAGGGAACTTATTTCATATATTTTTACCAAAGGAAAGTTTTTTGCCATCAGCAACACTTGTTGGGATTCAGATTGTCCTTTGATTCCTATAACCTAGTTGCATCATGCACCTCTCATCGTTGACTGAAAAAAGGAGAGATTCCTGATGATTGAAATTTTGATTTGGGCAGTGATTCTTACCGTTCCCGTGAATAAGATTACCCGTTGGATGAAACAACGGGCAAATCGTTTAAACAAGTAAACAATTTTTCAAAATGTTTTTTTGTGTTTTACAATCCATCTTGGATTATATCATAAATGATTTAATTGCTCTAAGTACTCTCATAAGAAAGGAGACTAAACAACGTTCAACTTCCTTATAAAGAGGAGTGTCCCACTAAACAAATCTAAAAAACCGGGATAATTCCCGGAAGAGAGTGAACCAACCCTGCAAATCGTAGCTATTATACAAAAAATTGTTGCTCTAAGCACCCCTAAAAAAGGGGGTACTGAGCAACGCTCACTTTTATCTCCCTATTGAAATAGTGAAAGTTCCCACTCACGATCATAAATTCGTACATCCATCTGTTTATGTTTTTCTTTTTCCTTTTCTTCTATCTCTAGTTACGGGTCGAACCGCAGTTGGTTTCTTTTTTTCCTCTTGTTTAGTTATTTTGGTAGACCAAAGATTTCTGGCAACATCTTGTAGTCCATCATAATGACGAAATTCAGCTTCTAGATGTTTAACACATTGTGATTCCTGTTGAGCAATCTGTGGTGACTCGTAATAATGTCGTAAAGCTTTCAACAACCGCTCTGGATAGAGCAAATAAAGAGCTAACAATTTCTTTTCAATCGGTTGTAAAGGATTTACTTCATGATAACACTGAATCAACTCATCTGGGGTTTCTGAATACCCCTTCTCTTTTGTATATCTTCGTAAAACGAGTGCCAAATCTCGAATAGGAGTATCCACTTCAGCATGGTCAAAATCAATAAAGTAATAGTCTTGATCATCATAAACCACGTTACTTGGGTGAACTCGGCGGTGACAAAGTGTAGTTCGAGGATACTTTCCTTGCTCTGTCTCGATCAGTCTCTCCATCCCTTTGATCGCAAAGTTAAACATACGCTCCACATGATCCTGATTCGTATACACAACCTGGTCAAATGGGGAACGAAATTCTCTTTCTTCTTGGAATCGAGTTAAATCGATAAAATGATCACGTGATTCTTTCCAATCATCCACTAGATCTTTGTTAAATGTGGGTGTTAATTCAGGATACTCTTTTACTAGCTTTTCACAGACCCGATGAAATTGAGCTATAGATTGAACTAACTCCTTCGCAGAGGGTTTGGTTTCTGGCTCTCCAATTCCAACAGGCTCTTTCCATGGAGAAGCATACCAAATCTCTTCACGGATCTCAGCGATGGGTTCTCCTTGTTTCGTTAATTTCCAAGTAATTAAATGGGGAAAACCTTCTTTTTGAGCACTTGTCAGCATCTCATTCAAGAGGAGCAATTTTTCTTTTGAAGAAGGTGATTTTTTTAAAGCAAATACACCCTCATCTGTAACCACCCTCCAAACCCCACCAGTATATTGAAGAACTGTAGGATTCAAATCATACTGCTCCATAACCTCCCAAATCTCTTCTCCCTGTTCATAAGCAGGATGTTGTTCCAACTCTTTCCCTCCTTCCACTTCGCTCTGATTGATTACAATTGGGATTGATTTTTCGGAATATATAACATTTGCCCTTCTGCAAGTTGATCAGACTGAAGGTGATTGACTCTCAATAAATGACCTGTCGAGACTTCATACCGCTCTGCTATTTGATCTAATGAATCATTTTTTTGGACAATCACCATCCGCATGGGTGCAAAAGATTCTTCCTTATTCTTAACCAACCAGTTAATCCAATGGGTAGAGGAATGGGATTCTTCCTCTTTTTGCTCACCTAAGTGTGTATTTGGTTTTTCTGGTTCTGTCTGATCTTCAATCGCTTTCTTTTCAGTTTCCACTTCTTTCAACTTCTGTGCAGGCTGATCTTCGATGGATTCTTCGACCATTGGAGCTGTATCTAATTTTTCAAACGAATTCTCTTTTTTTGGAGGATCTTCTTGGTGATGCTCTGACTTTTTGGATTCTGTTTTCTCGTGGGGCTCTTTGACTTCAGACTTCACCTCTTTTGGCTCTGAAGCAGGCTGACTCTTATTAGATTCTAAAGACTCTTTCTTCTCCACACTCTGTTCAGTCTTTTCACTTGATTGCGTAAGTGATGTTTCCTCCGATTGTTCTGACTTAGATTTGGGTGGGTTTACTAGTGTTCGTTCTTTCTGGTTGAGTTCTTTCTGGTTGAGTTCTTCGGGAACAGAAACTTCTTTCTTTGCCATCCGTGGTGCTGTTGGTTGTGAATCAATGACCTTTAAATCCTTCGACTCTTCGATCATTGGCTCAACAGGTTTTGTCACTTTTTCTGGAGATGAAGATCCTTCTGCATTATTACACTCATCAATCTTCTCTTTTTGGTAGTCTTGTTTTTTCTCATTCTGTACTTCTTCTCCCCATATGGACAGAGATTGAGCCGGAGAACCCGAAAAGACTGGATATGGATATGCATCTTCCTTTTCCGCTTCTTGACTTCCCCATTCCTCCTGTTGGTCAGGTAAAAGTCCATCGATCATCAGGATTGCCTCAATCTGTAGCTCAAACGGAGATAATACTTGGTAATCAAACGTTTCAACTTCTGTAGAAATATGAGCCATTTCTACTCGTTCAGCAGGAAGTGTAATTTCTACTGGAATTACATAGGCGATCTCTTGACGTTGAATTCCATAGACATCTGTGTCTGTATGTACTAGTTCGTCGTAAGATGGTTCTTCCTGTTTAGTTAAATAAGTTCCATTTAAACGTAGATAGCCTTGAATCCTTAGATGCTGACCTTCATCCTTAATCTGTACATCAGGATATAAATCCAACTCCAAGAGGTTGCCGATTCCCGCCTGCTGAGGGTGTAATCGGACTTTTTCGGAAATATCGAACCGGAGTTGGTTAAACGAGTTTTCCATCGAATCCCTCCTTGGCAACTATTCACACCGAAATGTTAGAACTTCCACAACCCCAAATAAAAGGATCATAGGTTCAGGATGCTACTATCATCTATATGCATCAAAGAGAGGGTTATAACTAAATGATAGAATGAGCATTGACTGAGTTTAACGATTTATATATATAGCTAAACTGGAGTAAAAATGACTTGAATAGCCAGAAAGCCTCGGTTATTTTCACCTCTATAAAAGAGGGTCATATTCTTCGGCTCACCTCTTAGGTATTCACTAGAGAAACATACATCGGAATAAAAAACAGGTGTAGTGATCTGCTCATCACTGCACCTGTTTGAATTTGACTAACTCACTTATTTCACTAAACGACGAAATGCTTGGCGATTCGCTTCAATCGTCCGTTCAATATCTTCATCGGTATGTGCCATTGACACGAACATACCCTCAAATTGAGAAGGTGGAAGGAAAACTCCTTCTTCAAGCATCAAACCAAAGTATTTTGCAAACCGAGCTGTATCTGTCTCTTTCGCTTGATTATAACTGACTACATTCTCTTCAGTGAAGAATAAGCACACCATTGAGCCAACTCGATTGATATGATGGGGTATGTCAAATTCCACTGCATTCGCATGCAAGCCCTCTGCTAAACGTTGCCCTTTTCGCTCTAGCTTTTCGTAGGCTTCGGGACTCATTTCATTTAAAGTAGCATAGCCAGCGGCCATCGCTAATGGATTACCTGAAAGTGTTCCTGCTTGGTAGACAGGCCCCACTGGTGCAACCATCTCCATCAACTCACGCTTTCCACCATAGGCCCCTACTGGAAGACCGCCTCCAATTACTTTTCCCATGGTAGTCAAATCAGGGGTAATGTCATAACGACCTTGTGCTGAGTGGTAACCCACCCGAAATCCAGTCATGACTTCATCAAAAATGAGAACTGTTCCGTATTGGTTTGTTATTTCACGTAATCCTTCTAAAAAGCCAGGCAATGGTGGAACCACTCCCATATTACCGGCGACAGGTTCAACGATCACCGCCGCAATTTCCTCACCATAACGTTCAAATGCCAGACGAAGGCTATCTAGATCGTTGTATGGGACCGTCAAAGTATGTTGAGCGGTATGCTCAGGAACTCCAGGGCTATCTGGCAGACCCAAAGTCGCTACCCCGGAACCTGCCTTGATAAGCAAACTATCTGAATGACCATGGTAGCTTCCTTCAAACTTTAAAATTTTGTTCCGCTTAGTATAGGCACGAGCTAGGCGTAATGCACTCATCGTTGCTTCAGTTCCCGAGTTAACCATACGAACAATATCTACTGAAGGCATTCGCTCTGTGACAATCTCAGCCATTTCCGTTTCAATTTCAGTAGGAGCTCCAAAGCTCGTTCCTTTTTCAGCTGTCTCTTGGATCGCTTGAATGACTTTAGGATGAGAGTGTCCAAGAATCAAAGGCCCCCAAGAACAGATATAATCAATATATTCATTACCATCAACATCAAAAATCCGTGATCCCTGACCACGCTCAATATAAACTGGATTCATTTGAACAGATTTAAAGGCCCGAACGGGGCTATTCACTCCCCCAGGAATTACTTTTACAGCTTCACGATAATTGGCAATCGACCGTTCATATCCTCGATGCATCTTCATCACTCTTTTCACTCAGTTATGTATAGACCATCTAACAATTTTTGATTTAGGTGGTCGATTTCTAAAAAGAACTGGAGCTTAATATTCACCATCACTTTTACTTTATTCTATCTCAAAACGTTACTTTTCTCACATGAACGCTCAGCAATGAGATCAATACAGCAAAGTGTAACAGATCGAAAAGAAACCGCCGTATGGGGTCGGCGGTTCTTTAGTGAACGGCATCGTGATGACAAATGTGGGTGGTCCACCCTGCCCAACACCCATCACAAAGGCCTGTCCCATAACTAGTTATAACTTTACCCAATTGGCTCGCAAATCCATTTCCAGCTTTCACAACCTCACTGTCAGCTGAGGTTTTTAGACATTCATGCCTCGTTCTTTCATAATCTTATCTTCCCATACATCCATTTCTGGAGTGAAATAGGAGACACGAGTTTTCTTATATTCCTTTGTGGAATAGAGAGTGATTCGCTCAGTTACTCCTGTTTCATCTTCAATCGCCTGAAGAATATTTTCACATTCTTCCATAGAGCGACCATGTACCATGGTAAAAATATTGTATGGCCAGTCCGGATAAGTAGGTCTTAAGTAACAGTGACTCACAGCTTTAAAGGAACCCATCAACTGTCCGGTATCATCTGCTTGATCTTTAGGGACAGCCCAAACTCCCATTCCATTAAAACGGAACCCTGCTTTACGATGATTCAGTACAGCTGAGAAGCGACGCATTTGTTTTCGCTCGATCATCTTACGTCCAGCCTCTAGCAGTTCTTCTGTCGTGATTCCTAAGTCGTCAGCCCAAGAATCAAAAGGACGTGACACAATCGGTAGATCTTTTTGTAACTCACGAATCACTTGAATATCAAAGTCAGTGATATCTTTATCTGCATTTTTTCGATCTTCTTCATTGTAAGTAGGTTTTGCTTTCGCTTTCGTTCCATCTTCTTTACCAGTCATATCCAATTGAACACCAATTTTAAACAACTTTAAGGTTGGCATCAGCCGAATCACTTCTACTTCTGCCAGTTCACCTAAAAGCTCAACCGTCTTTTCTAGACCCAGCTTACTATTAGGAGGAACAGCAATGGTAAACCACAGATTAAAGTCATGGTTACGTTTGTAGTTGTGAGTAACACCTGGATGTTGGTTAATAATTTGAGCCGCTTCATCCAACCGGTCCGCAGGAATTTTTGCTGCTACCAAGCTTGATTTGTAGCCTAGCGTGCGAGTATCAAAAATAGCGGAAATCTGACGAATTTTATCTTTTTTAAGTTCTTGGACACGCTGAAGAACTGTTTCTTCATCCACTCCCAACTTTTCAGCGATCGTAAGAAATGGACGTGGAACAAACTCAAGACCCGCTTGTAAGAGGTTTAACAGCTCTTGATCTAGCTCTTCAATCGTCATCTTTCCCATCCTATTTTCCTCCTTGTAGCCACTTGGCAATCTCTTTTGCATAATAGGTTAAGATCAAATCGGCACCTGCTCGTTTAAAACCGATCATTGTTTCCATTACAACTTTCTCTTCGTCCACCCAGTCATTGAGAGCGGCTGCTTTTACCATGGAGTATTCACCACTTACATGATAAGCCACAATCGGCAGATCAAAACGCTCTCGTACTCGGTAAATAACATCCAAGTAAGCAAGTCCTGGTTTGACCATTAGAAGATCTGCCCCTTCTGCTACGTCAGAAGCTGCTTCCCGTATAGCTTCTCTGGCGTTCGCAGGGTCCATTTGGTAGGAACGGCGATCTCCAAATTGCGGAGTGGAATGAGCTGCATCACGGAAAGGTCCATAAAAAGCAGATGCATATTTGACCGCATATGAAAGAATTGGAATGTGTTCAAAACCTGCTTCATCCAGACCTTGGCGAATCGCATAGACAAACCCATCCATCATATTGGAGGGAGCAATCATATCCGCACCCGCTTGGGCTTGTGCAATGGCTGTTGAAGCCAGACGTTCTAAGGATGGATCATTTAAAATCTCTCCATTTTCTACAATCCCACAATGACCATGAGAGGTGAATTGGCACAGACAGGTATCTGCAATCACATAGAGAGATGGATGATTTTCTTTTATTTGGCGAATCGCTTTTTGAACAATTCCATGATCATGATCTGCTTGAGATCCACATTCATCTTTCTCTGCAGGAACACCAAACACGATAATCGAAGGAATTCCCAGTTCAACGACTTCATCGATTTCTTCATTTAACCGATCAAGAGAGAAATGATAAACACCAGGCATGGAAGGGATTTCATTTTTCACATTCTCCCCTTCCACAACAAAGAGAGGATAAATTAAATCATCCACTTGAACTTGGTGTTCTCTTACCATCCGGCGGATGGAGTCATTGGATCGTAAACGACGATGACGAATAAATGATGACATCTTGTTGAAACCTCCCTACCTTACTTCGCAGGTAGTTGCTGAATCGCATCTACCAGTCCATCTATTGTATAAGTTTCTGCAACAGCATCTATTTGTAAACCCAGCTCTTTCGCCGTTTGGGCTGTAATGGGTCCAATACATACGATTTGTGAATGGCTGAGGAGAGCCTGTACATCTTCACGAACAGTACGAATCGCCTCTACGAAATTGCGAACAGTTGAGGAACTCGTAAATGTGACCACTTGAATGGCTCCTTTTTCTAATAGATCCACAACCTCGGTTGCATCTCCAGTCTCGATCCGTGTATCGTATGCATCCACGTCAGTCACATGACAGCCAATCTGTTCTAGTTCAACCGCTAATATTTTTCTCGCAAGATCGGCACGAGGTAGTAAGATCTCTTCCCCAGGCTTAACAAATGGTCTGAGACTTTCCACCAATGCTTCTGCCTTGTATTCTTCAGGTAATACTTCTACGAGTAGCCCTTTATCCATTAAAACTTCAGCAGTTTTAGGACCTATCGCTGCGATCCGTGCCTTAGACATCTGACGAATATCGACTTTCAACTCATTTAAGCGCTTAAAAAAGTGTTTGACACCGTTTGCACTAGTAAAGACAACCCAATCGTACTTAGGTAATTGCTGGAGAGCTTCATCAAACTTCTCTTGTTCTTTAGGTGGTGTGATCCGAATCACAGGGAATTCAAGTGCTTCACCACCTAATTCCTGTATCTTTTCAGATAAAACACTACTTTGACTCCGTGCCCGGGTCACCAAAATCCGCTTACCAAACAACGGTTTCTTTTCAAACCAAGATAATTTTTCTCTCAGTTTGACGACTTCACCTACAATAATAATAGCTGGAGATCGAAAACGGTTCTCCTCCACTTTTTGCACAATATCGGCCAATGTTCCAACCAAAGCTTGTTGTTCTACTCGGGTTCCCCAACGAACAAGAGCAACAGGAGTGTCTGCAGCTCGACCATGTTGGGTCAATTGCTCCACAATAAAAGGTAGATTACTGACACCCATCAAGAAAATAAGCGTCTCGGTCGCCGTAGCTAAACGATCCCAACGAATGGATGATTCCGTCTTCTCAGGACGTTCATGACCTGTGATGATTGAAAACGATGAGTTAAAGTCACGGTGGGTGACAGGAATTCCCGCATAAGCAGGTACTGCAATCGCTGAAGTAATTCCAGGTACAACTTCAAAAGGAATCCCTTCTTCTACACATCTTTCAGCCTCTTCACCACCACGTCCAAAAATATAAGGATCTCCACCTTTTAAACGGGTGACTATTTTTCCTTCTTTTGCTTTTTCAACGAGTAGATCATTGATTTCTTCTTGTTGTAAAGTGTGACGGTCTGGCAATTTTCCTACGTAGATCCGCTCAGCATCCTCTTGAGCATATTTTAATAATTGTGGACTTGCTAAGCGATCATAAACAATGACATCTGCTTTTTTTATTGCTTCAAGACCTTTCACAGTGATGAGCCCTGGATCCCCAGGCCCAGCTCCTATCAAATAAACGATTCCGCTCATCCAACTAACCCCTCTCGCACAGCTGCAAGTAAACGTCCTGCTCCTTGTTCTGTTAATTGTTCCGCCAGTTGTTGACCGACAGATTGCTCATCTTTACCTGTCAATGAGCCTTTGATGATTTTTTTACCATCTGGTTGTCCCACCAACCCAGTCAACTGGACATCCTCTCCGATCACTTGCGCATATGCGGCCACAGGAAGATGACATCCACCTTGGAAAGTTTGTAAGAAGGCACGTTCAGCACGAACGGCACGACCTGTCTCTTCATCGTGAATGCTTTGCAATGCCGCAAGTAACTCTTCATCGTCAGCACGACACTGAATCGCTAGCGCTCCTTGACCTACCGCTGGTAGCATCTCCTCGGCTGACAATTCATCATGAATCTCTTCTTTCCAATCCATTCTTGACAAGCCAGCAGCTGCTAAAATGATCGCATCAAATTCTCCATCTTTCATCTTCTGTAAACGGGTTCCAAGGTTCCCTCGAACAGGTTCCACACGTAAGTCTGGACGGATCGCCAACAATTGGGCTTGACGGCGTAAGCTACTGGTCCCCACTAGTGACCCTTCAGGTAGATCACGTAAGGTACAACCCTTCCGAGTCAAGAGACAGTCATGCGGATTTTCACGAGGAGGAATCGCACCAATCACAAGACCTTCTGGCATTTCTCCAGGCATATCCTTCATACTGTGCACAGCAAAATCGATCCGTTTGTCCAATAGGGCTTGTTCAATCTCCTTCACGAATAGCCCCTTGCCTCCAACCTTGGATAAGGTGACATTTAAGATCCGATCTCCCTTGGTTACGATCTTTTCTAGGCTCACTTGAAGATCTGGATGTGCCTCTCTAAGCTGGTTCACCACCCATTTGGTCTGTGTCATAGCTAATTCACTTTTTCGAGTTCCAACTACCAAAGGTCTCATGATGAACCCCTTTCTACGTACGAACTGATATTTGTTGATCAATCCAATAAAACATCATCATTCTTACTTCATTCGGATGAGTCCGACAACGTTCGATCCACTCATCGGATACCAACTCTTTCATCAATTGAGCTCGTCGCTTGTGATCGGGTACCTCACGTTGAATCCATTCCCGAACCTCTT
Source organism: Hazenella coriacea (assembly GCF_004341825.1). GTDB lineage: Bacteria > Bacillota > Bacilli > Thermoactinomycetales > Thermoactinomycetaceae > Hazenella > Hazenella coriacea. The sequence continues at coordinate 159,180 of NZ_SMAG01000001.1, forward strand.
GCATTAAATCTAGATAGAGGTGATATTCATCTCCATACACGTCTTCTAGTTCATGTCGAATTTTTTTGGCTAGAGAAGGACTTGCCCCACTGGTAGATATGGAGATCTGTAACTTCCCTCGTTTCACCGATGAGGGAACGGTAAAGTTACACAAGTCAGGGCGATCAACGACATTAATCCATTGCCTTCGTTGACTGGCATCCTGGTGAACTTCTACATTCACTTCTTGACGGTCAGTAGCAGCAATGACTAAGAAACTGTCTAGACCATCTTCAGATTGATAAGGACGGCAGATCCACCGGATTTGTCCAACCAAAGCTAACTGTTCGAGTCGAGAAGTCACTTGCGGGCTAACGACGATTACATCCGCCTTTGCTTCTACCAATGAAAGAACTTTTCGCTCAGCGACAACTCCACCACCCACCACTAGACAACGGCGAGCCGATAGATCAACCATCATTGGATAATAATGTTTCATCTCAATCGATAACTCCTTCTCTAGATCCAATGGTGAAACGACACACTCGATTTAGAAAGCAAATAGTTACAGATGATAACAAAAATAGAGAGAGTCGTCCACCAAGCAAGGCGACGACCATACCACTTATTCATGATGGATCGATAAAGGACAAACCCATAAACAAATAATACCATTAATGATCCTAAAATCTTAAGATCCATCCAAAAATCGTGTCCAACTGTTTGATATGCATAAATAACTCCCAAGATGAGTGCGATTAACAATAATAATGTGCCTGACATCACTAACCATTTCAGAATCAATTGAAGTCGATCCAAACTAGGCAATCGTCTTAATAGACGGTTCCATTTGCGTTTCTTTAACAGAGACGTAGTGATGAGATAAAGTCCTGCACAAATACTTGCCAACGTAAAAGCAGCATAAGCCATAATAGCCATTGTCATATGAATAAATACCAACTCAGAGAGTAGCAACTGCTCCAATACAGGTGAGACATCCCTCGCAAAAAAGAAATGAATAGCAAGTACCGTAAAGCTAAATAAATTAGCAACTAAAGAGAACATCATCAACCGAGAGCATCTGTTCAAAATGAGCGTAAAACTAACCAACATCCACGAATAAATAAATAATGAGTCAAAACGAGTCGCCATCGGGAAGAACTCAAACACCCGTAAAGTAAATTCTGTTGTCTGTAAAAGCCAGACTAGCATGAGTAACCCATATGAAATGCGTTGAGCTCGTTTACTTGCATGTAAAAAATCAGAGCACGCAAAAAGGAGGCTCAAAGCATACACATATATCGTAAAGTCGTAGATCCATCGCTCAGCGAACACAGTTGCTCCACCTCACTATGAGCGGATCAAAGCTTTTTGATCGAAAAAAGCTGAGGTTTTGAGCTCTACGGATGCAGTTTTACGTTCTTTCTCAAGCTCTTTTTCTTTGAGCTGCTGCTCAAGAGCAAATATATAAACAAACATATCTAAGGCATCTTCTTTTTGGGAACTAGTAGCTAATTCTTTAATACGAACAATTGGATCACGCATTAACTGATTCACAATGCTTTTGGTGTGTTTACGAAGCACACGTTTTTCTTGTTCACTCAGTTCAGGCAACTTACGCTCAATTCGAGCCATCGTTTCCTCTTGAATTGAAATCGCTTTCTCGCGCAAAGCAGAAATCAATGGAACCACACCCAATGTTTGTAACCAATCTTGGAATTGCTTCGTCTCATTCACAATCCAAGCTCGTACTTTTTCAGCCTCTTGCTCACGCAAACTCATATTGGCGTCAACAATCCCCTGTAAATCATCAATATCATACAGGAATACTTGATCTAGCTCATGAACACCTGGATCAATATCCCTTGGAACCGCTATATCCATCATAAAGATTGGAGAGCGACGTTGTTGAATCGCAATCTCTACCATCTCTTTTGTTAAAACTGCTCGAGATGCACCTGTGGAACTCACTACAATATCCGCTTCCGCCAAAGATGGAATCAATTGATCCCATGAACGAGCTTCACCATGAAACTTTTTCGCCATCTCTTCAGCTTTTTCTAGCGTCCGATTGACCACAAGCACTCGAGTCGCACCTGTAGAGTAGAAATGTTTGGCTGTAAGCTCACTCATCTTTCCAGCACCGATCAACAAAATCGTTTTATCTGCAAACGTGTCAAACATTTTTTTGCCTAACTCTACAGCCGCATAACTAACGGAAACCGCATTTTGACCAATCTCCGTTTCAGCATGTACGCGTTTACCTAATGTTACAGCTTGTTTGAACAACATGTTAAACAAAGTTCCTGTTGTCCCCGTCGATTGTGCGGTTAAAAAGGCTGTTTTTACTTGTCCTAAAATCTGGGTTTCCCCAAGAACCAACGAATCTAAGCCACATACCACATGAAAGAGATGGTCAACAGCCTCTTGGTTCTGTTTAATATACAAATGATCAACGAATTCCTCTCTCGGAATACGGAACCAACTCTCTAAAAAAGATTTAGAGTAATATTCACCTGTATGCAGTTGGTCACATACCACATAAAGCTCCATCCGATTACAAGTGCTCACAATGACACACTCAAGAATACTCTTCATATCTCTGAGACTTCTTAAGGCCATCTGAAGCCGGTCATCAGAGAAAGAAAGTTTTTCTCGAAGTTCCACTGGAGCCGTTTTATGGTTAAATCCAACGATGAGAGTATGCATAAGAACTTCACCCCGAACTACAGATTAGCCAGTTTAATTAACCACTTTTAGGCTGATCTGGTACATATATTAGTCAATAATCATTTCTCATTATAACACAGGCACTTTTAATCCCAAGCTTCACCTGTGAACACATTTTGAAGCCCCGTTGTTATATACTATGACGTTTTCGCATAAATAGAGTTCTAACTCAACCTAATCAAGTAATTCATGGAAACCATAAAGCAATTCCTTCCAGTCCTTTCACTTATAACTCTACATGAGCATTTTTAGTCACAAATGGATCTAGATCCCATCGGGTCGCTGTTTCTCTATCTCACTCTCATAGCGTGTACGCAAAAGTCGCTCGTCAGAGAAATATCTCCCCTCCTAGCTAGGTTCATTGAATCAAGCTACCCAATTTCTAATTGATTCCAGTTGTTTTGCTCAAGTCGAGTTATAAAACGCAACTGACTGTCAAAACTCTATACCCATTCTGTGGTTGGGACCACATAAGAAGAGGTGGTTGAATTTGAAAAAGAAATTCCGTTGGCTTCGGTTGTCAATCATAGTATGCCTTTTCTTCAGTTTAGTAGCCTGTATGGGGAGCAACTCGCAGACTGGACTTACCAAAGTGAAACTGGTCGAAGTGACCCACTCCCTCTTTTATGCCCCTCAATATGTAGCGATAAGTAAAGGATTTTTTGCCGAAGAAGGCATCGAAATCGAGTTAAGCAATGGAGATGGTGGAGACAAAACCATGACAACCCTCGTCTCTGGACAATCGGATATCGTTTTAGTTGGAGTAGAAGCTGGAATATATGTGACTGCTCGTTCCCAAAATCAGTCCACAGTCGCCTTTGCTCAATTAACCCAAACTGACGGAACCTTTCTCGTCTCTCGAACACCCATCGATTCTTTTGATTGGAGTATGCTCAAAGGAAAGACTTTACTAGGCCAACGCCGTGGAGGAATGCCTGAAATGGTGAGTGAATATGTACAAAGAAAAAACGGAGTGATTCCTCATCAAGATGTCACCATTATTCAAAATGTAGAGTTTAAAAATCTGGGTACAGCCTTTGCCGCAGGTACAGGAGACTTTGCTCAACTATTTGAACCTGTCGCCTCTAAATTAGAAAAAGAAGGCAAAGGGTATATCGTCGCCTCCTTCGGGACAGATAGTGGTCGTGTTCCCTACACTTGTTATTTAACCAAAAAGAGCTTCCTAGATCAAAATCCCGATCTTATCAAACGTTTTACTCGCGCCATCTACAAAGGACAACAATGGGTTGAGACTCACTCCACAGAAGAAATCACCCTAGTGATGAAAGAACACTTTCCTGATACAGATCCAGAGATTCTCGCACGTGTGATGGATCGATACAAAAAGCAAGGTTCCTACGCAACCCATCCACAAATCGATGAAGCTGAATATAACCATTTATTAAATGTGATGCAACAATCAGGTGAACTACCTAAAAGAGTTCCTTTTTCGCAACTGATTGATACAAAGATCTCTACAGAGATCATGAGCGAAAGTCAGTAAAAACTCTATATGAGCATTTTATCTCGTTGGGTCGCTGTTTCTCTGTCTCACTCTCGTAACCTATAAGAAAGCCGTTCGTCAGAGAATCATCTCCCTTCCTAGGTTCATGGGATTAAACAGCTTGATTTCCAATTCATTTAAAAATAAAGGGGTGATCACCAGTGGCTTCCCCTTATGCCATAGAAGTAAACAACTTAACCCATACCTTTATGACCCCAAAAGAAGAAAGGGTAGCTCTACAATCGATTTCTCTCCAAGTATTGCCCGGGGAATTCTTAGTCATTGTAGGAACCAGTGGCTGTGGAAAAAGTACTCTTTTATCCCTGATTGCAGGATTACTACAGCCTACCTATGGTGAAATTCTTCTAAATGGAAAAAAAACCACCCATCCTTCATCTTTGACAGGATATATGCTACAAAAGGATGGATTACTTGAATGGAGAACGGTCAAACAAAATATGATTTTGGGCTTACAGATTCAAGGTCAGGCAACAGAAGAACGAATTCTCCATGCTCAACAATTACTCACCCAGATGGGTCTGAGTCATGTAATCCACCAATATCCTTCCCAGTTATCGGGAGGAATGAGACAAAGGGTCGCCTTAGTTCGAACCCTCGCCATTCAACCTGAAATCCTCCTCCTCGATGAACCCTTTTCCGCCTTAGATATCCAAAACAAATTACATCTTGAAGAACTTTTGACACTCGTCTTACAGAATCACCAAAAAACAACGGTCTTAGTTACTCATGATTTAGAAGAAGCGATTGCCTTAGGAGATCGGATTGTAGTCTTGGGAGGACATCCCGGTGAAGTTCGTCAAGTAATCCAAGTTCCTGATGAAATTCGCCAATGTCCCCCTATGAAAACGAGAGGTCATCCGTTCTTTCGCCCACTATTTGAAGATTTATGGCGGGAGGTGGAAAAAAAGTGAACCCCTTAAAACCTACAGTAGCGCACAGCCCTGCTTATGTTGCTTATTTACGTCACTTGAAACGAACCCAATGGTTGGTTTGGACCATCCGTTTAGCGATCCTGATCATTTTTCTTTCTTTATGGGAATGGAGTACTCAAACAGGATGGGTAGATCCTTTTCTCTTTAGTAGTCCAACTCTTGTTTGGCAACAAGCGGTTCAACTTGCTCAAACAGGAGAGCTTATCAGTCATATCTTCCTAACAGCCAGTGAAACAATCATTGGCTTCTTATTAGGAACCGCTGGCGGGATTGGACTCGCCACTTTGATCTGGTCTTCCCCATTTTTCTCGCGAATTCTGGATCCTTATCTAGTCGTTCTGAATAGTATGCCCAAAGTAGCCTTAGGACCTTTTTTCATTGTCACCATTGGAGCAGGTTTTGGTTCGATTCTAGCGATGGCAGTAGCAATCACTATTATTATCACAACTTTGGTGATTCACACCAGCTATCAAAATGTTGATGAAAGCTATTTGATTGTTGCCAGGTCTTTAGGAGCAACTCGATCCCAGATTTTCCGTATGATTATTTTTCCCGCTTGTATTCCTGATATGATCGCCTCTTTGAAAGTAAATGTAGGGTTAGCTTGGGTTGGAGTGATTGTTGGAGAATTTCTAGTCTCTAAGGGGGGATTAGGCTATCTCATTATGTACGGGTTTCAAGTCTTCAACCTTAACTTAGTTATGTTAAGCCTAGTTGTCATCGCACTAATTGCCACGATCATGTATCAACTCATTTCTTGGTTAGAACAGTACCTGCTCCAAAAGCAATAAAATATCGGTGGTGTCAATAAGGTTGTTTAATCAAGTATCAAAGCTCGATTTCCCCTCTCCATGAGCTTGTATCTTGCAAAGAATAAAAAAGTTCGCTCCACCCTTCGACTCCGGGAGGAGGCAAAAGGATCGAAGTCTCTCCGAGAAGAGTTGCCTCCTCATTTCCTTCATCGAAAGGTTCTACTAAGGTGTGGTACAAAGTCATTTCGTGCGAAAGATCAACTCCTAACTGTGGGTATTTCGACACACTAATAAAGTATATAAGTTAAGTTAAGGATTCCGAGAAAAGAACAGCTTTCATAGGAAATCTATCAACCTTCATCGACTGTATGGTAAGATAATAGAAAAAATATGGTAAGGAGAGACTCCAACCCATGCAATCGAAAGTGATAGGTTTACTTCTCGTTCTTTTCGGACTCCTCCTCTTGATTGTTAAATTTGAGTGGGCTCCATTAACCTCTTTTCTTAGCTGGCCTTTTCTACTTTTTTTAGGTGGAGCCTTATTAACATTTCTCGGATTTATTCGAAAAAAACCTCAACTTGTTTTCTTGGGTACAATTATGGGTGGATGTGGACTCTATATTTGGGGACTTAAATACGAGATCGATGGTTGGCCTGACCACTGGAGCTTCATCGTAGTGATCCTTGGGATCGCCTTTTTGTTACAATTTGGAGTTAGTAAAAATAAATCGACAGCCCTCATCGGTGCCATGATTCTTCTAGCTGGACTCTTTGCTTGGCCCGGTATTACTGACATCCCTATACTTGCACCCATGACATCGATGGTCCATTCTATTTGGCCGATCTTTATTGTCACACTAGGAACCGTCTTACTCCTAAAAAAATAATTGTTATAATGGGAGACGATACAAACCCATTTGGACAAATATCGACTCCTCATGGTACATTCACATGATTAAGCAAGACGGTCAACCATAAAAGTATTGGAGAATCAAAAAATGAGTTTAATTAAAACCAAAGAGGAAATTCAAAAAATGAAAGTAGCGGGATCATTACTCGCTGCTTGTCATCGTGAACTAGCCAAACGAATTCAACCCGGTGTTACCACATGGGATATTGATCAATGGGTGGAACAATATCTAGCTCAACATGGAGCGTCCCCTGAGCAAAAAGGATATCTGGGTTACCCCTATGCGACCTGTGCTTCGATCAATGAAGAAGTTTGCCATGGCTTCCCCAGAAAAAAACCCTTAAACGATGGAGATATTGTTACCATCGACATGGTTGTGAACCTCGATGGGTGGTTAGCGGATTCGGCATGGTCTTATGCAGTAGGGAAAGTATCTCCAGAAGTAGAGCAACTTCTTCAAATCACTCATCAAGCTTTGTACAAAGGGATTGAACAAGCGATTCCTGGTAATCGGATTGGCGATATCTCACATGCGATCCAAACACACGCAGAGTCAAACGGTTTATCTGTCGTCCGTCCCTTCATCGGGCATGGGATCGGACAACGGATTCATGAACAACCAGAAGTTCCTCATTACGGACCACCTGGAAAAGGACCTTTACTCAAAGAAGGTATGGTTCTCACGATCGAGCCTATGCTCAACCTAGGTAGTCACCATGTCCATGTCCTCTCAGATGGATGGACAGCAAAAACGGTAGACAATCAATGGTCTGCTCAATATGAACACACCATTGCCATTACGAATGAGGGACCACTCATTTTGACTGAACAGTAATCCTTCCAATCAGAAATTGAGTATCCATATAAAAAAGTAGGTTTCCACTTCAATGGGTAAACCTACTTTTTTATATGATCTTTTGCCATTCTTGCCTTTAACAGCTAATCTTTATCACATATAAGGGTATTTGCTATACTGCTGTCTGTACTTCCTTTCTAATCCCTTAGACAGCAAATAAAAGGATAAGAGAAGGAGTAAATAACTTCCTACCAAAATGCCCATCAACCATGGATAAACGACAATATAGTTCTGATCCTGTCCGATCAATCCTAACCATTCAAAAGTCTTCGATAAATACTCGATTCCAAATTGATCTTCTCGAACATTTGTACCACCTAAAAAAATATGGAGTACACTTAACTGTCCGATGAGATTAAGGACCAGAATCATTTCAAACACAAACATCATGATCAGATCTTCTTTTAGGGCTGGAAGGATATGCTTACGAATGATCCAACCCCGACTGGCTCCCATCGTTTGCGACACAAGAACAGATAAACGCTCTTTGAGTAATAAAGTCTTTTCTTGTACTGATGCACTGATGGCAGGGATTCCAAATAGAGCCATCACGATACATTGAATCAAAACAGCTATCCAAATGGGTTGTTCAGGCTCCATAAAAGGAAGGAGAATGATGTACAAAAGAAGAATCTGAGGAATCGCTCCTAAATAACCGATGGATAAACCCCGACTGACTTCTTTCCCATTCATTCCTTGATAGAGACCAATGAAAAAGCCAAATAACAATCGGATCAAAGCGACTAGCAAAGTAATAAATATCGTATATTTCAAACCATGTAGCAGTAAAGAGAAAATATCGCGTCCGAGACGATCCCGTCCCAACCAATGCTCTTCTGATGGAGGGGCTGGAGTTAATTTCAGTTCTCCAGTAGGTGACAGTTCCAAAATCTTTGCATCTGTAATTGTATAGGGAGCAATCCAGGGACCGATGATGGCTAGTACGATAAAAATGCTAGTTAATACTCCTCCGATCCACAAAGGTAGATTGAATGATTTTACTTTAATCATGAGCAATCCCCCTTTCACACCCAGTAATCAACAGGCGCAAACAGATGACATTGAATCCATAAATGATGATGAGCATCCACAAAAGATTAATTAGTTCAAATTCACCAGCATAATTGTGATAAATCCAAATGATTCCTGGGGAATTAAATAACGTTTCCACGATAAATAAGTTGGCGATCATAATCGAACTGATTTGATGAATATTCGTTTTGAGATAAGGGGAAACATTACGAAAAACATGGTCTGTATAAATCGACCAACGACTCAATCCTTTCGCTTTCGCGGTTAAAATATAGTCTTCGGTTAACTCCTGATAGGTTTGCTTGGAAACTATGCGGGTCACATAGGCGAAAGGCAGATAAAATAAAATAATCAAAGGAAGCAAAATGGCTGTATCCTGATCTGTCGTATATACCTCAGCCACCAGCACATCGGTCATTTCTAGGATCCAGATCACTAGTAGTTGAAGCAAAATAACGGCCAAAAAGTCAGGCACGACCGAAGTAAACTCTAGCACACTTTTCATCCAACCTTGTTTACGAGCGATCCACATCCCGGTTAACATTCCACTAAACACAGCTAACAATCCTGTCCCCACTAAACTAATCAGTGAGAATAAAAAATATGAAACACCATCTGTCAACCAAGAATAACCTTCAACTTTTTCTCCATAAATTTCTCTATGATAGGTCAAACTTTCTCCTGAAAATAATCCTATCAGATAACTTTGAATAAAATGCAGCCAGTCTTTTACCAGATGTAAGATCGTCATCCCTTCATTGAGCTTCATAAAAAAAGGAATCCACTGAGGTAATTGAGCCACAAGAAAAACAAAACTGACTAACAACATAGTCTGCAAAAGCCATTTCACCTAACCAACACCCCCATCACACTCTCAAATCCCACATAAAATATCCTCAAATTCCAAAGTTCAGTCAATTCCGATTTCTTTCACCTCTAAAAAAAGAAAATTATACAACTAATTCTATTACTTATTAACTTTGTTTTCTATATTTATAGTAAAAAAAATCGAACCTCTTTAGTGATTCGACCAGATCGTAGTTCATCTATCTAAAACTCACTTGTCTCCTATGCTTAGGATCGCCAACAACAATCCCGAGATCAAAGATAAGGATATTTATTATATTGATGTTGATACTTTTTTTCTAATCCTTTTGAAAGTAGATAAAAGGATAGGAGAAGAAGCAAATAACATCCTACTAAAATCACCATCAGCCACGGATAAACGAGAATATAAGCCCGATCTTGTCCAATCAAACCTAACCATTCAAAAGTCTTTGATAAATATTCACTATAACCACGAACCTCTGTACCACCCAAAAAAATATCAAGCACACTTAACTGTCCGATCAAATTAAGCACCAGAATCATTTCAACCACAAACATGATAATGAGATCTTCTTTTAACGCTGGTGCACAGCTCCACTAACCGCTGGAATTCCAAAAAGAGCCATAATGATTACTTGTATAAGAACTGCTTGCCAAATGGGTAGTTCTCCATATTTAAAAGGGAGGAGAATCACGTACAAGAGAATAATCTGAGGAATCGCTCCCAAATAACCGAGCGAGAAGCGCCACCCCACAGGCTTCCCATTGATCCCTTGATATAAACCAATGCTAAATCCAAATAGCAACCGAACAAAAGCGACTAGCAAAGTAATGAATACCGTATATTTTAAACCATGTAATAGTAAAGAGAGAATATCGCGTCCAAGCCGATCTCGCCCCAACCAATGCTCTTCTGAGGGAGGGGCGGGAGCTACCTTCCATTCTCCCATTGGCGGATGATCCAAAATCTTTTCATATGTAATCTCATAGGGAGCGATCCATGGACCAATGATCGCCAATATGATAAAACAACTCGTCAATATTCCTCCGATCCACAACGGCCAATTAAACATTTTTTCTTTATTCATGGGCAAACACCCTTTCACATGCAACAATCAACAAACGCAAACTCAAGACATTGAATCCATAAATGATCACAAAGATCCACAAAACATTAATCAGTAAAAAATCACCATAAAAATTTTCATAAATCCAGACCACTCCAGGAGAATTGAAAAGCGTCTCGACTATAAATAAATTTGCCACCATCATCGAACTAATCTGATGAATATTTGTTTTCAGATAAGGGGTTACATTATGCGCTTCATTCTTAAACACCTCGTTCGTGAAGTCTCCTACCCCTATTCACAAGCTCATTATATTTTAAAGAAAATATATAATCATTTTAATACAGGGAAAATAAAAAATCGAATCACCGAAGTGATTCGATTTTATGAAAGACGGGATTACTTAATTTCGTGTGTAGTAATCAATTCATTTTTTTCTTTAAATCGATCCAAGGCTAGTTGAATCAACTTGCTCACTAATTCAGGGTATGAAATACCCGAATGCTCCCAGAGTTTTGCGTACATACTAAAAGGCGTAAAGCCAGGCATGGTATTAATTTCATTGATCAGGATTTCACCATTATCTTTACGGATAAAAAAGTCTACCCGCGATAAACCTGAACCATCGATCGCTTTATAAGCTTGAACGGCCATCTGACGGACTTTTTCCTTGGTTTCCTCTGGCAGCTCTGCTGGGATCCTCATCTCTGATTTTCCATCAATGTATTTTGCTTTATAATCGTAAAAATCATTGGAAGATACAATTTCACCAGGTTGAGAAGCTTGTGGCTCATCATTACCTAAAACCGCTACTTCAATCTCATGAGCAGGGATAAACTCTTCTACGAGAATTTTACGATCATATTGAGCTGCGAAATCGATCGCTTCAACCAATTCCTCTTGTGTCGATGCTTTGGAAATCCCTACGCTTGATCCCAAATTAGCCGGTTTAACAAAACATGGATATCCAAATGAGCCTTCAATCTGTTGCAGAATTTGCGAGGCGTCCTTGTTCCACTCCGATTTCAAAAAGTACACATATCTACCTTGGGGTAATCCTGCTTGTTCAAAGATTTTTTTAGTCATCACTTTATCCATCCCCACCGCAGAAGCCAAGACACCTGCTCCCACATAAGGAAGATTAGCAATTTCTAAAAATCCTTGAATGGTTCCATCCTCTCCAAATGTTCCATGAAGTACTGGAAAGACGACATCAATCTCACTCGGTTTCATGATTGAAGGATGACCTAGATCATGAGAATCAGACAACACAGGCAATTGGCTTTGTAGTTGTTCCCTTTTACTTTGATCTAGATTTGCAGCGATCATCGGTAAGGATTCTTGACCTATTTTCCACAAACCATCTCTAGTGATCCCAATTGGAATCACTTCATATCGATCCAAATCCATGGATTTAATCACTGAAGCTGCCGATGATAGGGAAACATCATGTTCGCCTGATTTTCCTCCAAATAATACAGCCACACGTAATCTCTTACTCATCCACTCCCATCCTCCTCTGTTTTCTTTTAGTCACTCACTGTTTCTGTGGAATTCTCATCCAAGCGTTGTTCAATTTCTTTCCATAATTCATCTTTACCATATGAAGTTTCTGATGAAAACAGAATTAATGGATCACCTGTATGTAAATTTAATTCATTGCGAGTCACTTTAAGATGTTGTTGCCACTTCCCTTTGGAAATTTTATCCGCCTTAGTAGCAACAACGATCACAGGAATCCCATAATGTTTCAGAAATTGATACATATTTTGATCGTCTACGGTGGGAGGATGACGAAGATCAACGATTTGAATAACAGCCTTTAGATGCTCTCTATTTTTCAAATAGGTTTCCATCATTTTTCCCCAGGCATTACGTACACTTTTTGGAACCTTAGCAAACCCATAGCCCGGAACATCCGCAAAACAAAGTACATCATTGATCCGATAAAAATTAATCGTTTGCGTTTTCCCCGGTTTTGAACTAGTGCGAGCCAAATTTTTACGTCGAATCAATGTGTTGATTAAAGAAGATTTCCCCACGTTAGAACGCCCAGCCAGAGCAAACTCCGGCAGGGCTTCTTCAGGATATTGTGTAGGTTTTACTGCACTTATAACGAACTCAGCTTTCTTTATGATCATAAGGATCCCTCACTAGTGCCAATTTTAGCACCTCATCCAAATGGCTCACGGGAGTAAAAGTGAGATCTTTTCGTACACTTTTTGGAATCTCCTCAAGATCTTTTTCATTTTCACTTGGTAAGATCACATGCTTGATTCCAGCCCGATGAGCACTTAATGATTTTTCTTTTAATCCACCAATCGGCAAGACTCGACCTCGTAAGGTAATTTCGCCTGTCATCGCTACATGACGAGAAACAGGAATACCCGTTAAAGCAGAAACGAGTGCAGTTGCTATGGTAATCCCAGCTGAAGGACCATCTTTAGGAATCGCTCCCTCTGGCACGTGAATATGGATATCATTTTTTTCATGGAATTCAGGGTCAATGTTCAGGTCATCAGCCCGTGACCGGATATAACTAAATGCAGCTTGAGCAGACTCTTTCATGACATCGCCTAACTGCCCCGTCAAAGTCAATTTCCCTTTTCCCGGAAATAATGAAACTTCGATGGACATTGTATCTCCACCTGCAGCTGTCCACGCTAGACCTGTCACAACTCCAACCTGGTCGGTTTCTTCTGCCATTCCATAGCGGAATTTTTCTGGACCTAAATACTGCTCCAGATTTTTCACAGTCACAACAACTTTTTTCTTTTTACCTGAAACGATATTACGTGCTGCTTTCCGACATAGGGTTCCGATCGTACGTTCTAACGTTCGGACACCTGCTTCACGTGTATAGTTACGAATCAGCTTAAAGAGGGCTTCTGTATTAATCTGCATGTTTTCTTTGGTTAGCCCATGCTCTTCTAATTGTTTGGGGATGAGGTAGTTTTTTGCAATTTTTTCTTTTTCCAATTCTGTATAACCAGAGATATGAAGAACTTCCATTCGATCTAGTAGTGGTCTAGGAATTGTATGAATCGTGTTAGCTGTCGTGATAAACATCACTTTGGAAAGATCATATGGAATTTCAATATAATGATCGCTAAATGTTGTATTTTGATTAGGATCGAGCACTTCTAACAATGCCGAAGCAGGGTCCCCTCGAAAATCCATGGCCATCTTGTCAATTTCGTCCAATAAAAATACTGGGTTGGCCGACCCTGCTGTTTTCATTCCTTGAATGATCCGTCCTGGCATCGCTCCAACATAAGTCCGACGATGACCACGGATCTCCGCTTCATCACGCACTCCCCCTAGGGAAATCCGGACAAATTTACGATTGAGTGCTCGTGCAATGGAACGACCTAATGATGTTTTTCCTACTCCTGGAGGTCCCACTAAACAAAGGATGGGACCTTTTAATTTTTTCACCATTTGTTGAACAGCTAAATATTCAAGTACCCGTTCCTTTGCTTTTTCCAAACCATAGTGATCCTCATCTAGAACTTGTTCTGCTTTTTCTAAACTAAGGTCATCTTCTGTGATGGTTTCCCATGGTAACTCAAGTAACCACTCGATATATGTGCGAACAACTCCGCCTTCCGCTGAACTAGTCGGAATTTTTTCGAGGCGGTCAATTTCCTTTTCCACTCTTTCTTTGACCGATTCAGGAGCACTTAATTCCTCTAACTCTTCACGAAGCTCTTCAACTTCACCCGTTCGACCCTCTTTATCGCCCAGCTCACGCTGAATAGCTTTCATTTGCTCGCGAAGATAATACTCCTTCTGCGTTTTTTCCATTTGCTTTTTAACACGTGAGCTAATTCTTTTTTCAAGTTCCAATACTTCTCTTTCATTATTTAAAATAGTTAACAACTTCTCTAACCGTTCACGCACATCTAACGTTTCTAGAACCGCTTGTTTATCAGCGATTTTCAAGTGTAAATGAGAGGTAATCACATCCGCCAAACGACCCGGTTCCTCAATATCAGATACCGCTGAGTAAGTTTCTGCGGACAATTTTTTAGATAGTCGTAGATATTGTTCAAAGTGATCCAACACAGATCTCATCAAAGCATCTGTATCTAGACCTACATGATCATGATCATCCAACTCTTCAATTTGTACTTGATAATATTCTTCTGTATCGATAAATTCTAAAATTCGAGCTCGTTTAACACCTTCAACCAGTACACGGATGGTTCCGTTAGGCAGCTTTAGCATTTGTCGAACTTTCGCAATTGTCCCTACAGTGTAGATATCATCAACCGTTGGCTCTTCAATATGAACTTCTCGCTGAGTTGCCAATAAAATAAGGTTTTCATCGATCATTGCCTTTTCGAGTGCCTGAACTGATCGCTCCCGTCCCACATCTAAATGTAGTACCATGGTTGGAAAAACGAGAAGTCCTCGTAAAGGAAGTAAAGGCAATTTACGTTCCTCTTCTTTTACAGCCATACATGCACCTCCGTTGCTGTCTCTAAAAGGAACTGGTTGTTGGCTTTAACTTTGTACGATTTTATCTTATTCGTTTCCTTTTGTCTATGACATACCAACATCGGTATCCCCAAAAAATTAGGTGGAATACCGATGTTGGACCTATAGACCCACCAAAACCTTTTCCAATTAGATCGGTGCAGAAGAAGTGGACCAAACCGAGGATACGGATGGTAATAGCTCTTCTTCTGTCTCTTCTTTAACTAGTGCTAAGTCTAACACTTCTTGAATATCATCGACTGGAATCACTTCGATTTCTTCCATGGTTTGAAAAATAGCTTGCATATTCTCTTTAGGTATGATCACTTGTGTGGCACCTGCTTGTTTAGCTGCCTCCACTTTAGCAATCACCCCACCAACAGGCTTTACATGACCATGGATGCTTAATTCTCCTGTCATTGCCATTCGATGGTCGATAGGAATTTCTTTAATCGCCGAATAAATAGCCACCGCCATCGTAATCCCTGCTGATGGACCATCCAAAGGAATCCCTCCAGGAAAATTAATATGAAGGTGATAATCCTCAGGCTTTACATCGGTTTGTCGAAGAACAGTAAGTACATTTTCTAAGGAGCCACGTGCCATACTTTTCCTTCGTATGGTTCGTTGTCTTCCACCCATCTCTTCTTCTTCTACCACCCCTGTAACTTGAATACTCCCTTTCCCTGGAGTGGTAGAAGGTGTTGCAGAAACTTCGATCTCAAGGACTGTTCCCAAATTAGGACCATATACCGCAAGTCCTGATGCTAATCCCACCTGTGATCTTTCAGGCATTTTTTTGTCAGGTCTTGGACTCAACTGACTACTATGCACAACCCATTCCACATCAGCCGCATTGATCTTTTGTCTTTCCTCAGTCATAGCTAGTCCGATGGAAGTCTGGACAATGTTGACAGCATCTCTTCCATTCATGGCAAATCGCTGAATGACTTCGATCGCTTCAGTTTCATAACCAAACTGAACACGCTGAAGGGCTTGAGTTGCAATTTTTTCTATTTCATTAGTAAGTAGTGGGCGGAAAAAGATTTCCATACAACGCGAACGGATTGCAGGTGGAATCTCTTCAGGTGTACGAGTCGTTGCTCCAATCAAACGAAAATCTGCGGGTAAACCATTCTGAAAGATATCGTGAATATGACCTGGTGTCTGAACATCTTCAGAACTATAATAGGCACTTTCCAAGAATACTTTACGGTCTTCTAATACCTTCAATAGTTTATTCATCTGTACAGGATGTAACTCCCCAATTTCATCGATGAATAATATTCCTCCATGGGCTTTGGTCACAGCTCCAGGTTTAGGCTGTGGGATTCCAGCCATTCCCATGGCTCCAGCACCTTGATAAATTGGATCATGTACAGAGCCGATCAGAGGATCTGCAATGCCTCGCTCATCAAACCGTGCAGTTGTGGCATCAATCTCGATAAATTTAGACTGGTGATTAAATGGCGATGAAGGATTTTTCTTTGCCTCTTCCAATATAACCCTTGCCGCGGCCGTTTTTCCAACGCCTGGTGGTCCATAAATAATCACATGTTGCGGATTAGGTCCACATAAAGATGCGCGTAAGGCTCGAACTCCTTCCCTTTGCCCAATGATTTCTTCAATTTTGGAAGGACGAGTTTTTTCAGCAAGAGGCTCCGTCAGAGAAATCCGCCTCATTTTCGCCAACTTATCCAATTCTTTCTTTGCTTCTTTATCCACTGCACTTTTATTTGTTTGTTGATTACGAAGCAGGTTCCAAAAATAAAGACCTATGATAATGGAGAAAAAAACTTGTAAAAACATAAGAAAAACAGTCCAATTCATGACGGTGACTCCCTTCCCTTCGATCGCTCATGAAGGTTCTTTCTAACTGTAGTATGACCGTCAATGAAAAGGGATACTCATCCATTAAAAGTTACCGGCGTTTCATGTACATATCAAAAGCCCAGTGAAGCATGGGAATCACAGGAAAATCCCATTCTCCCATCAGTTCACACGCATCTCCACCAAATCCCATTCGAAACTGAAGATATCCAAACAAAGGATCGCTTGCATTTAAAGTATTACTAATCCCACGGAAATCGTAGACCCGATCCCCTTGGTTATAGCTATCTTGAATCATTTTCCAACGCATTAAATAGACTGATGAGTCATCCTCATAGTCACTGCGAGCACTGTATAAATCCCAAGTTTGTCCATTTACATGTATAGCTAAAGCCGCACATAATAAATGGTTTCCTCTTGAAGCCATATAAAGACGAACTCGGTCTGGACTTTCGCTAGTCAGTGCTTCAAACATTCGTTTAAAATAAGATATATCTCGGACTTGGCTTTGTTCACGTCGGGCATTCAGTGTTAGAAGATGGTGGAAATTAGGAAGATCTTGTTCTGTCCCTACCTTAATGGTGACATGATTTTGTTCAGCTTGTTGAATCTTTTGCTGCCACAATGGATGAAAGTCGTTATACACTTCATCTAATGTTTTATTTTTCATGTTCAAACGGAATACATATTGCGGTTGGACAGTATCGAAACTATCTTGTCCCACATTCTCTTTCCATCCCATCTCGGCTAATCCCTGTTTGACTTGATTTACATTCTGATCAACTCGGTCCGGTTTCAGGCGATGTAAGCGCATATTCCGCAATTCATCTGCTGGAATTCCTTGTAAACTGTTGATGATCGTTTCCATAGACCAAGTCTGGTGTACCAAGGGCGGATCCATTTTCACACTAAACACATGTCTTTGTTTCAGATGATTAAATAAAGGATAAAACCATTCCTTTAAAGGGATTTGCGCAAACCAATCAATGATTGGACCTCTCGGTATGTATGCTAAATACTTATTTAAACCTGGAACCTTTCGGTAAAGAATGACAGCTCCCCCTACCATCACTCCTTGACTGTTAAACCAACCCACAAATTCACTTAGCCATTTCCACTCGGCTTTCAAGTCAGACCAAGAAGGATATTGCATAAAGTTCCTATACGGGTGGGTCTCCACAAAATTCAAATAATGATCTCGTTCAACCAACGTAACTGTTAACATTCCCCATGCACTCCCAGTCTTGCTGTTATCTAAAAAGCAGTCCTACATGGTAGAACTGCTTTGGGTCCGTCCTTGAACTATTTCATTCTATCACAAAATATATTTACAAAGACATGAAAAAAGCACCCACCGTTTAGATAGATGCTTTTCCATCACTTTCTTATGCACTTTCTTCTTTCTTTGGAGTGATGACTTGACCTTCACGAGTGGTTAATTTAGGTGCAAGATTGTGTAAGACGGTGTCTTCTGTAACAGTACATTGAATCACATCATCACGGGATGGAAGATCAAACATCACATCCAACATGATTGTTTCGATGATCGCACGCAATCCACGAGCACCTGTTTTCCGTTTGATTGCTTCGGCAGCGATCGCTTCTAAAGCTTCTTTCTCAAATTGCAATTCAACATTGTCCATCTCAAGCAATTTACTGTACTGTTTCACAAGTGCATTTTTGGGTTCCGTTAAGATCTGGATCAATGCATCTTCATCTAAAGGCTCTAAGGTAGAAATCACAGGTAAACGTCCTACAAACTCAGGAATCAAACCAAACTTCAGCAAGTCCTCAGGCAGAACTAGCTTCAAGTATTCACCTGGCTTCATCGTGACACTCTGTGTATCCATTCCAAAACCAATCACTTTTTTACCAATCCGGCGTTTAATAATTGGTTCTAAGCCATCAAAAGCTCCACCACAAATAAACAGAATATTGCCCGTATCAATTTGGATGAACTCTTGATGTGGGTGCTTTCTTCCTCCTTGAGGAGGCACACTCGCTACAGTACCTTCTAAGATCTTGAGTAAAGCCTGTTGAACCCCTTCACCTGAAACATCCCGAGTAATCGAAGGATTTTCTGATTTACGAGCCACTTTATCAATTTCATCGATGTAGATAATGCCGCGCTCCGCTTTTTCTACATCGTAATCAGCTGCTTGAATCAATTTTAGCAGAATGTTTTCAACATCCTCACCCACATACCCTGCTTCTGTCAGAGAAGTGGCATCCGCAATCGCAAAAGGTACATTGAGGATTTTAGCCAATGTCTGTGCAAGTAAGGTTTTACCTGAACCGGTAGGTCCGACCATCAGGATATTACTCTTTTGCAACTCGACATCATCCGTCTTTTGCGAAGTATTGATTCGTTTGTAATGGTTATAAACAGCAACAGAGAGAGATTTCTTTGCCTGTTCCTGACCGATGACATACTGGTCAAGAATATCGCAGATCTCCTGTGGTTTCGGCAGATTTTTGAGATCGATTTCCTCTTCACTGCCTAGCTCTTCTTCCACAATCTCATTGCACAGTTCGATACATTCATCACAAATGTATACTCCTGGACCAGCCACAAGCTTACGAACTTGATCTTGAGATTTCCCACAAAAAGAGCATTTTAGCTGTCCCTTTTCTTCATTAAACTTGAACATCTAGATCACCCCTTTCTTAGGTCTGGACGGGTGATGACCTCATCGACAAGACCATATGTCTTGGCTTCATCCGCACTCATGAAATAATCACGATCCGTGTCTCGGGAGATTTTCTCAATCGGTTGTCCTGTGCGCTCAGCAAGGATTTTGTTGATTTGTTGACGGGTTCGTAAGATCCAATCCGCATGAATCTTTATGTCTGAAGCTTGCCCACGTGCTCCTCCTAGTGGTTGATGAATCATCACTTCACTGTTAGGTAAAGCATATCTCTTTCCTTTCTCACCGGCAGCGAGTAGGAAAGCCCCCATACTTGCAGCCAAACCCATACACATGGTGGAAACGGCTGGTTGTATAAAGTTCATAGTATCAAAAATCGCCATCCCTGCAGTTACTGAACCGCCAGGAGAGTTTATGTACAAATGGATATCCTTTTCAGGGTCTTCGGCTGCTAAAAAAAGTAGCTGAGCAACGACTAAGTTAGCTACATGATCATCAATCGGAGTTCCGATAAAGATAATCCGGTCTTTTAACAGTCGGGAGTATATGTCATAGGCGCGCTCTCCACGGTTAGACTGCTCCACAACCATTGGCACTAAAGGCATAGGAAACACCTCGTTTCGGAGTTAGCAAAATTTTAAAAAGAAGGCACGTGATCCACGTGCCTCGTTTTATATCTCCCTATATCCATTATGCCGCATTTTTACTGCTCAATACAAGTAGATCGATTGTTTTCTTGACAATCAATTGTTCCTTTACAGAATCAAATGCATTTTGAGCTTCTAGAATGCGACGGATCTCAGCTTCGTCCCGATTCATTTGCTCAGCCATTTCTTTGATTTCTCCATCGATCTCTTCTGCAGTTACCTCTACGTTTTCCGCTTTGGCAATTGCTGCAAGAACTAGGTTCGCACGTACACGTTTTTCGGCGTCATCTTTAAACTGATCTTGAAGAGCATCATGATCTTGCCCAGTTAACTGTGCATACAGCTCAAGATTCATTCCTTGCATTCGAAGTTGATCTTCAAACTGATGAACCATGTTGTGTGCTTCATTGTTGATCATCACTTCCGGAATCTCTATTTCTGCATTGTTAGCAGCGATTTCAACTAATTGATTCCGTACATAACTTTCTTGATCGTTTTTCGCACGCTCTTCTAGTTTCTTCTTGATGTCTTGTTTTAATTCATCTAAGGTGTCGAACTCACTCACGTCTTGAGCAAAATCATCATCCAACTTAGGAAGTTCAAGACGTTTAATTTCATGGAGTTTCACTTTGAAAGTAGCAGGCTGACCTGCTAAATTTTCTGCGTGATACTCTTCTGGGAAGGTAACCTCTACATCTTTCTCTTCGCCAGCTTTAAGCCCGATCAACTGATCTTCAAAGCCTGGGATGAAAGAACCAGAACCTACTTCTAAAGTATATTTTTCTGCTTTTCCGCCTTCAAAGGTTTCTCCATTCACAAAACCTTCAAAGTCAATGGTCACGCGGTCGTCATTCTCAACTGCACCCTCTTCAACTGCGCTCCATTGTCCTTGTTGTTTGTGCATACGATCTAATTCTTCATTGACAGCTTCTTCTTTAACAGAAAAATCTTTCTCTGGTACTTCTAATCCTTTGTAATCTCCAAGAACAACTTCTGGTTTAACAGTAACTGTTGCTTTAAAGATGAAGGATTTTCCTTTTTCGATCTGTTCAATCTCGATCTCAGGTTGATCGACAGGCTCAATTCCAGTCTCTTCAATCCCTTTCGTATACGCTTCTGGCAATAAAATATCGACAGCATCTTGATAAAGAGCTTCTACCCCAAAGCGTTGTTCAAAAAGAGAACGTGGTACTTTTCCTTTACGGAAACCAGGTACACTTACCTTTTTTACTACTTTTTTGAATGCTTGATCAAGAGCACTTGCTACGGCTTGCTCATCTGCTTCAACCGTAAGTACACCTACATTTTTTTCTGTTTTCTCCCAACTTGCCTTCATCTATGTTACCTCCTGCAAACTCGTCATATGGAAGATGAATCCTATAAATACCGCGCTTATTACAACCACTACATTATAACACAGGGTGTCAACATTGCAATAAACAGCAGATGTGGTTGAAAGCACCTATAAAGTCAAAAAACCCCACCTTGCATAAACGTTGTGAGGTGATTTTCCCCATAGCTTCATGCCCATAGCATGCCATGGATTCATCCCATATGGATTAAGTATTATTCATTCCACTTTTGAGATATAAAATCGTTCCGGTTTATTGCATATGTATGGCTTCGTTTCCCTAAACGTTCCTCATAATCATAACGAAATCAGCCCAAGAATGTAAAGTGTTTTTTCACTGGAGATTCTTGCATATAAGCTCATTCTAATTAGATCCATTGTTACCCTTTAACAGCTACAAAATACTGTAAAACTTCACTGTAAATGAAACCATAAATGGGAGGTCATTTTTTCACATACACTCTTTGAAGTTCTTTATTAAACCAATGGACATAACCACAACGATGACAGGTTAATGTATGTGCTGATTTATTGAGAAAGTCGAGGTCAAAAAAACTCATGACCGCAGTATTTAATTGTGCCTTACCAAGATCAAACTGATCATATTGACAATGAATACAAGTAATATCAATCCCATTTGCTTGATAGCGATCTGTTTTGACTTTCTTCTTTGACATCATTCTACTCCTAATCTTAAGATTTATCTTTTCAAATTTAAATATGATTACCACGTTCGTCATCCTGTAACAATATTCCAGTTAAATCTAAATAGATTGATATATCTTGTTTGATTGATTTTTCTCCCTACATATTTTACTATAATCCCATCTATATGTCTGTTTACAATCATAGGCACTTCATTGTCACTTATAACGCCAGCTGATCTCTCCATCTTCATACACCTTGCTCAAGTACATATAAACGAAATAGAAGCAAATCCAGCCACCTCATAACCTTGAATCTCTAGTGTCACTTCTTCTTCAAGGGGTCTCTAAGGATCTAGACTATGATATGGATTGAAATATGCTCCCCAACTTCCTTTATAGCATCTTCTATCTCAGACTTGCTGGGTGGTGAAGTATCTTCATTTTGACTGATTGACATCTTAGCCTTTAGAAAATACTTCTCCAGACCCAGATTTACAACAATAGAAAGAACCAGATCCACACCATCATATAATTGGAATAAACAAAAAAACCCATTCCCAAATGGAAACAGGCTTTTTTGCGTCGAAAGAAATACAAACTTGTAGGAACGCACATGGATGTTCCTACACATATCATTATAGCAAACCATCCTAAATTTATAAACTATTTCAATTCCTTAAAAGCATGATTTAAACATGAAAAGGTCTAAGGGACTGTTTAAAGATTTACCTATGGTTTTTTTAAACCATCCAAAAAAGATTGGAAACTATCTGCAATTTTATATGAGTTTTGTTCTTCATCTGACTGCTCAAAATACCACGAATGGTCCCAATAATAAACCCCTGATCCCTCTAGGTCATTAACCAGTACAATCATCCCTGAGCCTGGATCATTACCTATAATTAGACTGTTTGGAAGTAAGTCATCTTTATATTCGTCATACCATACCTGTAAGTCTGCTTGTTCATAATCAACCCCCAACCCATATAAAACATTTAATGGGATCTCTTCATTTAACTCATTGACAAAGAAATTACAGTATCTTACTGATGTAAGCCCTCCATTATATTGACGTAAAAAAGCTTTGTAGTCTTCAGGCAGAGAGAAACCTATATGATGTTCAAAGCGATCAATCATATCTTGTGTAGCTTTTCCAAATCCATTGATGTCCACGTTCATCAATTCCTGCTTATTGGATGATTGAACATTACATTTTTAATTCTAAAAGTGCCCAAACCCAAAAATAACCTTGAAAGTCGAAAAGTCACTCCCAAGGTTGAACTCATACTAAAGTTTGTTATGTATCAAAATGAGTTCTTGCATCATTACTGAATTTAATAGTTCTTTATTTAATAAAGCAACATCGTTAATAAACCTTTTTGTTTTTTGCTTAACTTCATTCATATATTCGGTAACTTCTCAATAGCATAATCTTCGGTGTCTGAACTAATGTTATTTAAAAAAATTGAAGAATATCTCTCAAAGTCATACAAAAATATTATATTGCTAGTTAATAAAAGCTCATGATATTGAAACTATATAAATTCAATATCTAAGCGGTCAACTTTTATTTCTACATACTTACCAATCAGATAAGTATAGTCAACAAAATATTCATCTTCATCTAATATTATTAATCCTGCATCAATAAAGTCTTCGTGTAAAATACCTTTTATATAATATTGATAACCTATATCAACTTGTTCTAAGCTTTTCACATCCTCATTTAATTCCCGAATCTCAAATTTATCCAAAATGGTAAAGCCAATGGAAATCGGATAGGATTTGCCTTCTTCAAGTACATACGGACAAATGGAAGAAAATGCGGTAATTACATGACCTTGTATCTCTAGTGTCACTTCCTCTTCAATATGAGGGTTTAGCTTTTTCACCTGTGCCTTATATCTCATATGATCACTCCTATTTTATTGATTAACCGGATTGATAACAGGTTCATTCTTACCATTAATAGTTTTCCAAAATTTCTTTCCACTTTGAGTATGATATGTAGTTATTTTTCCTTCATTGTTTGTACCAACAAATTCAAATTTAGCTTTTCCACCTCGATTGTTACCCATAAACCTTACATAACCAGTCCTGATTTCTTCCCTATACCTATATTCAACCTCTATACCACTTTTTATAACATCCCTTGCACCATCTAGATATTCATCCGCATTTTTATAGATCCCCTTAAATTCATGTCCATGCTTTTCAAAATGGCCTTCTAACTTCTGTCTATCTGCAAAATTATCTGGAGTATCATTGACTCTTTTGGAAGTAACTCCAATCTGACTCAATTGATCCCTTCTATCTGTAGACCTACTTCCTAAATACGCCTTTAACACCCCAACCTTCTGATCAATCTTCACAACAGCCTTTCCTCGATTGGCTGCCATTAGTTCTTGTTGCTGGAAACCTTTGATACATTCTTGGGCGGCTTGGCAAAACCCTGCAAAGAGTCGTTCAAATTCCATGAGTTGTTGTTTCGCTCTCTCCTGAGAAATGGGATCTTGGCACATTTGAAGTTTTCGTCTGAGTTCATAGTGTTTTTGTTCTAGTTGTTGATGGGTTTTCTTAAGGTGTTGTTGCATTTTCTGTGCTTCTACGCTCATGCCTACACTGAATTGGTTCAGGATGTGTTTAAATTTTTCTAGGGCTTCCAATGAAACATGGGCATCCATCGCTTCACCTACTTATGTAAAGGTACTTAGAAGTGGGGTTGATAGGTGTTCATTGTTGTTAGTAGAATTAGATATATTGTATGAATATTTGTATATTATCTAATATTTACATATCAATACATGGAAGACAAGTGTTTTTTAAAAAAGTACCATTCTTTTGATGATTAAGTGTATGGGTATCTACTTCCCAACCTGCCTTACGTAATTTTCGGTCAATCAAAGCACGGGTTTCAGCCTCTGTTAAATGTTGACGACGGATAAATTGTTTCGAAATCATTTTGCGCTTCGCTTTCACGTCATCGTGTTCGGCTTCAGCCTGTTGACGAATGGTCTCTAATTGTTCTTCTAGATCTTTAACTCGATCCTCATATTCTCTTTGAAGCTCTTGTGTATCTGGAATTTCTTGATCCTGAGGTTCCATATACTCGGGAGCTTGAAAGTTCCAGGCACCATAAACCTCCATGTACCAAATTGATAAGCGGAATGCTAATTTCAATAATGCTTTCGCCTCTTCTGTTTTCCCATAGCCAGCTTCGTGTACAGCTGTATTTCCTTTACGACGAAGGGCTTCGAATATATCATCAAGCTCAGGCTCTAGTAATCCTTCTCGTCGAAGTATATGAATGCGATCTACTTGTTTGGTCCCATACGTTTCTTGAATGTTTTCCGCAGCAAGAATATATTTTGCCAATGTCTCCGCAAACAAACGGAGCTTCATAAGGGTCGTATGAGGGTTTTGATATACATTTTTCTCTGCCGTTTATCCTAGTTCAGCAAGGGCATCCCATTTCCCACGGAAAAATGCAAAATTGCTATTCACTGTTATCACCGTTTCTTGGAGTTGTTCAATTATTATTTTAAATGTTATCTTCTTAATTATTTTATCATTATTTAAAGGGTTGAGATCAAAGGAAATAACTTTTTATGCTGCTAATCTTAGCAGGAAAAGATAAAATTTAATCGAATAATATCGAGAGATATAAATGAATCTAATAATAATAGAAAGGATTTAATTTATGTATTTAGAACTTATAAAAACTGATTTTTTGACATTAGATGGCTCATTAACATCATTTACGCTTACACCACTTAAGAAACCTAATGGGACTAATAAAGTTCGCGCAGATCGCACTGTTGATTTTAAAAATACCAACGAAAATAGTAATATAAGCCATAGTAAAAACATGAGCATCTTGGCTGATTTCAATAAAATAATAGAGCTAAACCCAAGCTTTTGGGGTGTTAGTCTCAACATAAACAATTTGATAGACTTTTTATTAACAAAATGGAAATCAGATCGATTAAAAAGAGCTAAAAGGGAGCAACGAAAATAAAGTTCTACTCCCTACTCTTATGAATTCATTATCCTTTAAACTGAAGCTTCACATCACCATAACTACATAATCTAACCCATTCACTTTATACTAAATTACGATACTATTTTGTGTTTTGTGTGTAAAACTTCATTTGTTTTCCAATCGATTTCCCTTGAAGAGGAATATTACATACAATTCCCTGTTGTTCAAGAACAGGAATTAAGTATTTTCTATAATTAATTCCTGCATAAAAGTCAATTTGAGTTATCTTCTTTTGTATTTGTTCTTGTACTTGCCAAAGAACTTGTTCCGCCCAAGCTTTCCGCTCAGGTAATTTCATATTGTTTAATGTTAGATTATAAGGGGTAATAATTTGCTCCTTACTAAGAAGCCCGTATTTTGCAGATAGAATATACCAGTTATCGTAATCTTTTTGCTCAATGTATTTGACTGCCTTACTAAACAAGATAGACTTTTGATACATCTTTCTTGCTTCACATGAAATACTTTCTTTGGATTTAGTACAACTTACGAATGCGATCTTCAATTACATCACTAACTTTCTCTTTAGATAAATGAATCTAAAATAAAAAAGCTGATCTACCAGCTCTTGATTCAGAACTTGTAAATCAGCTTTTTCCATTGGCGTCCCAGGAGAGATTCGAACTCCCGACCGACGGCTTAGAAGGCCGTTGCTCTATCCAGCTGAGCTACTGGGACTTAGTGATTAGTGACAAGAATATAATATAATAAAAAGCTTGCTGTTGTCAATAGCATTTTTTCATTTCATCTCTTTTTTTATTAATGATTAGAATTCCTCGATTCTTCATAGGATTCAAAGGGACTGGTTGGCTCCTTTGATGAGCATGGATCTGTCAAACCGAGCCCCTCTTTTTTCAATATTTGTGAAGTGGAAATGAGCCACCGCGTTCTTTAGTCACTTTTCCATCTATCTGATAATAGCTCACTTCAGCATTCCCATCGTGTATTTGTAAGATGGCATATGTGGGGAAAGCAAAGCCTCTCGGATTTGAGATGCTGCCAGGGTTGATTAACAAAACGTTTCCCACTTGTTCACAAAAAGGAAGGTGTGAGTGTCCAAAGCAGGCGATCTGTACCCCTACTTCTTCTGCACGGTAACGAAGCGGCAGAGGGGTTCGCTTCACTTGTAAGGTGTGACCATGTGCAACCAAGATCCGTACATCTTCAACAATAAAGATTTGCTCTTTAGGAACCTTTTCAAAGTCACAATTTCCACGAACAACGGTGATCGGAACATCTGGAAGCTCATTGACACTCGTACAAAAATCTCCGCAATGGATCACATGATCGGCTTGCACTTGCTGAACGATTTGCTGCAAGAGGTCTTTTTTACCATGGGAGTCACTCACAATTAATATTTTCACACAGCCCCCACCTTTCACTAACCCTATGTCTGGGTCGTAAATTGATAGCGAGTGGTTAACAACTCCATTAACTTCTCTGTCGCTTTGGCTCGGTGACTGATCTGATACTTTTGGGCAGCTGGGAGTTGAGCCATTGTTTTTTGTTGTTCTGGAAGATAAAAGATCGGATCATATCCAAATCCTTCTGTCCCTTGAGGCTCTGTGATGATACGACCCTGACATTCTCCACGAACCCATTGGGTCGGTTCATCTGGGAGAGCTAATGCCATGACACATACATAATATGCATCACGTTGCGCTTCAGGAAGGGGACGTATATTTTCTATTAACTTTATGTTGTTCTGCTCATCGGTGGAGTGAGGACCTGCATAACGTGCTGAATAAACACCTGGTTCACCTTGTAAAGCAGGAACAACTAACCCCGAATCGTCAGAAATCACTGGAGCCTGTAAAGCCTTGGAGATGACTTCGGCTTTTTTACAAGCGTTTCCTTCAAAAGTATCCCGATCTTCAACGATCTCTGGTAAGTCTGAAAAGTCTTTGAGCCCTTTAACTTCTAGACCTAAGTTTTGACTAAAAAGATCGGCAAATTGCTTTAATTTATTCTGATTTCCTGTAGCGATAATTAGATATGGGAATGGCCATTTTGGTTTCATATTGATAAGGTGACGATACACCCTTCCTCCGATCTTCGAATGAGTTTGTATACCATAAATAGACAGAGAAGCCCATGACTCTTCATCATGGGCCACTTCTATGTTCAGGATGAGATGGTTTTCTCTTCCGTAGAAGAAGTCACCCCGATCCCGTTGGCGTTTTCTCCTAATGCTTCTTTTTGCAGTTGAATCAAACGTCTGGTTCCTTGCTGGGCGAGAGTTAGAAGATCTTTTAATTGGTCAGGGCTAAATGGAGCTTCTTCTCCTGTTCCTTGAACCTCTACGTAGTTTCCTGAACCTGTCATCACGATATTCATATCCACAATCGCAGAAGCATCTTCTTCATAACACAAGTCCAAGCAAGGCTGATCACCGATCAATCCTACACTTGTCGCTGCTAAAAAATCTTTAATAGGTAAAGTGGATAGAGTTCCATTCTTAACAAGAGGAACTAAGGCATCTACCAAAGCCACAAATGCTCCCGTGATCGATGCTGTTCGTGTTCCCCCATCTGCTTGAATAACATCACAATCGAGCCACAATGTTCTCTCACCTAGAGCCTTTAAATCCACGACAGACCTCAAAGCACGCCCGATGAGTCGTTGGATTTCCATCGTTCGTCCGCTTAGCTTCCCTTTACTAGCCTCGCGAATGGTACGTGTCTGTGTCGCACGTGGTAGCATCGAGTATTCGGCTGTAATCCAACCTTTTCCGGAGTTCCGAAGAAATGGAGGTACTCGATCTTCTACAGTTGCCGTACAAATTACCTTTGTATCACCAATCGTTATGTAAACTGAGCCTTCAGCTGTCTTAATATAATTGCGTTCAATTGTTACATTTCTCAACTGATCATTTGTTCTACCGTCAACTCTCAATGGTGTTTTCCCTCCTGTACCAAGTCATTTAAGTATAGCATACCCAAGGCTAATATACGGAATGAGAAAAAGAAAAAAGGAATGATTTGCACATCATCCCTCCAAGACTTTACTAGAGAATGGAATGATTTTTATAAGCCATTTGGATTGATTGATGTTGGACGTAAAACGGGCTGACTGAAGGTACCTTTTTTCCCTGCAGTAGAAGCTTGCTCTTTCCCATTCACTGTAATCTTTACCTTTTTGGTTGCTGTGTTTTCGGTGAGAGAGAAAACGATCGTATCAAGTACATTTTTGGAAGTTTTCTGTTGATTATCATATTGAAGTAATTGTTCACCAAAATCTGCAAGAACGGTATCCCCTTTGACTTGTACCCGATTAACTGCTGTAGACTGATCTAGCGCCCCAATGAGATTCGTACTACTTTGTAATGGACCACGGATCAACTCCTTCATCGCTGCTTGGGCAATATTTTCAGCTCGGTTGATCATGCGAGTTACAGGTACATAGTAAACCTCATTATCAGGAGTTTGTCCCATAAAATATAAAGTGACTGGAATACTTTGAGTCAAATTAACCCCTTCTGCAATTTCCACATTGATCCCACGACTTTTGGTTAACCCTTGAGCCTGGTTTTTACCTTTAGGCATGACGGCCAGAGGTCTCCCATCTACCCAAATATTCACTTTTTTCACTGACGAAAGCCCTGTTAATGTCCAAGTAACTGCACTCAATACCTTTTCTTCCATTTTAGCTTCATAGTTTAAAAAGTTCTTAGAAAAATCAACATTGGCTGTTCCATTTTGAATATCTAAACCCTTAATTTCAGTACCTTTGGGGAGAATGGGAACAAATCCTTTAGGTAATAAGGCTTCTCCAGGTCCACCTTGAACCATATACTTTAAAGACTCTTTCGCTACTGTTTTCACATTTGGCATTTGGACCGTGTAAGGAACGACATAACCATGATCTGTTAGAAAGTAAAGCTCGATCCCACTCGTTTTTTTCTGCTCAGTCTTCTGATCGACCACTGGTTTTGGCTCAGGTTTTGCTTGTACTTCTTGAGTATGACTATTCTCCACATGAGGAGGTGGAGGATCAATAGCTCCAGATGTTTTTTCCTCTGGTCCAAATAAACATCCTGTTAATGTGATCGGCAATAGTAAACAAATCGCCGCAGTACGCCACACTTTTTGCATACATTTCCCTCCTAGGACAAGGTTGATTAGTAACATGTATACGAGTCCTAGGAGAATTTATGCTTTTAAAAAGATATTTTTTGGACAGGTTCTAAACGAGCCTGCTCTATTTTGATCGTTTGTCCCAACCATGTTTCAGCAATCTTTTTAAATGAATGAGGGTCTCCTGTAGTAAAAAAATGGTGGTCAGGGGTGTAATCATAAGCGAGGAGAGACTGATGTTGTAAAATGGTACTCAATT
The DNA here is from genome assembly GCF_004341825.1 of Hazenella coriacea. Lineage (GTDB taxonomy): Bacteria > Bacillota > Bacilli > Thermoactinomycetales > Thermoactinomycetaceae > Hazenella > Hazenella coriacea. Next base: position 189,773 of record NZ_SMAG01000001.1, read on the forward strand.
CAGCCGCTGTTTCTTCCGCAGAGCTAATGATCTCAACCTTTTCTCCCATCACCTTGGCTATCGACTCAGCAAGAAGAGGGTAGTGAGTACAGCCCAAAATTAAAGTATCGATCGAGATATTTTGAAATGGGGCAAGACCCTCGGCAACCACTTTTTCCGCCAGCTCCGATTGATGCAAGCCATTCTCTACTAAAGGCGCGAATTGAGGACAAGCGACACTATAAACTTCAATCTCTGGATGAATCCTTTTGAGTGCTTGCTCATATGCCTGACTTTGAATCGTTCCTTGTGTGCCAATCACTCCGATTCGATGTTGCTTCGTTGCTTTAATTGCGGCTCTCACTCCCGGTTTAATCACTCCTAAGACTGGAATCGGGATTTGCAATCGGACTTCATGCAGAGCAGCAGCTGTCGCTGTATTGCAGGCAATTACAAGTGCCTTTAGTGGGAATTGCGATAAAAAATGTACGATTTCCAATGTGAATTTCTTTACTTCTTCTTTTGTACGGGGTCCATATGGACAGCGCTTCGTATCTCCTAAATAGATAATCGCTTCTTGCGGGAGTTGACGCATGACTTCTTTTGCTACCGTAAGCCCTCCCACACCTGAATCTAAAATGCCAATTGCATGTTCTTTTTTTATATCCATGCTGGTATTCATCTCCTGTCCCATCCAACTTCCACTAAAGCTTCATCTTATGATTATTATATGAACCTCCCTTCCTCAAGAAACGGCGTTCTAAACAGCCAAACCCCCTCTAAGTTTCATAGAGGGGGTTTGGACAATTCATTTGATCCATTTGCCTAAATCCGGCTCTGCATGATACAAGATTCATAATGACAAGTGTTATCGTTTCATCTCTTCAAATAAAATAGATAAGTACTTTTTAATCTCAGTTGCTTCGTCATCTGATAAACGAGACAAGACATTTTCAAGATATTCACAACGCGCCTCCATCACCTCAGTAATAATCTCCACTCCTTTTTTCAATAAGTGGATACGTACTACACGGCGATCCCGATCATCTCTTACTCTTTCAACTACACCATTTTTCTCCATCCGATCAATTAAATCTGTCATTGTACTACAGGCAAGATACATCTTTTGACTCAACTCTCCAATGGTTAAGTCCCCTTCTTCTTCCAACCACAATAAAGCTGAAAATTGAGGTGGAGTAATTGGAAAGTGAGTCAAAATCTCTCTCCCTTTATACTTGACAATCACACTGATTTCCCGTAATAGACGTTCAATATCACTGACTGTTTGGGCGGAGACTGGTTGATGTTTATTCATAGAACTCCCCTTTGACCCTTTTAAAAACTTTATTGTACAAAAGTATATGATAAAATCATCAATCTGACAAACAAACATCTGTTGAAATGCAGGAATTACAAAGGGTCTAATTTGTTAGTATGTTTATTTTCTATATTAATATATAATATCCTTCAAATAATCTCGATAATTTGCTAATTTTCCGAACATATTTCTATTAAAGAAACACCCAACTCTGTGGATGTCTCTTTGACTTCATTTAAAATAACCAAGAAAGAAGAATGACTGTCGGTCCAACAATGAAACAGTAAATAGAGAAGTAGATTAATTTACCACGTTCCATAATCCCCATAAACCAACGAAGAGAAATATAGGACATGATAAAAGAAGCAATAAACGCAATAATATAAGGAATGAGTAGTTGACTCATATTGGGATCATTAAACAGGTCTTTCACACCCAAAATCATCCCACCCAAACTGACAGGGATATACAATAGAAAAGAAAAGCGGAGTGCGGTTTGTTGGTTCATTCCCAATCCCATCGCTGCAACAATGGTAGCACCCGAGCGACTAATTCCAGGGATTAAAGCAATAGCTTGAGCCAATCCCACAATAATCGCATCTTTAATGGTTAAATTATTTTCAGAGCGCCCTCCTTTATAGTTGCGAATTAAAAAGAGAGCGATTCCTGTAATGATCAGGGCGACTCCAATCACTTGAATCCCTTTGAGATAGCTTCCAATAATGTCACTAAAGAGGACACCTAAAACCCCCGCTGGAATTGTTCCAACAATGAGATATAGGATAAAGTGAAAATCACTTTTTGTTTCAGCAGTAGGTTGTGAAAAATGCTTCACACCATTCTTACTTAAACGGATGAGATCTTCACGATAAATAATCAAAACAGCTAACAACGAAGCAAAATTAACAATCACCTCAAAGTTGAGTCCCTCGATATCTAGCCCCATAAAGTACTGTGCGATGACCAAATGTCCGCTTGAAGAAACCGGAATGGGTTCGGTGAATCCTTGAAAAATCCCTAAAAGTAGATATTTTAACCATAATAGTATCTGATCCATCTATATCCCCCAATATTCAATATAAATCGAGAATTTACTCTCATATTTAATTACAATACTTAGATTTTAATCATACAACAAGTGAATCAACTACTCTTTTAAACTTTGTTAAAATTTATTTACTAATTATTTGTACATCCATCGTATACCTGTTCAGGTGAATTTATATACAAAGCAGATGAAATAGATACAAATTTAATAGCTGTTTAACTAGGATCTATCAGTCTTATTCTGTATTCAGATCACTCCTATTCTCAGATGATTATTAAATCTATATAGGCATTTTATCTGGTGATTCTGACATAGAGCTTACAGATTTCTTACTTTTGCTTACTTTGACCAATCATAATGAATCATTTCCCATTTTTCAAAAATAATCAAGAGACTGTCTTATCTTTTTGATCAGTAGCTCACTCAACTTTCCCTTATGTTAATGATTAAAACGACTGTCATTAATAATCATAGATCTATACAATTGATTTTTTTCTCGATCGAAATCTCTTCACTGTTTTTGGTTGAATCATACCAAAGCATGAAGACAAATAATAAGAGAAACCTAAAACATAATGATTTTTATCATCATGTCTATGAACAACATCATTCATTACATAATCAGGAGCTCTAACCAACAATGGAACAACAAAACTTAAAGTCTGGTGAAAAAGGGGCTTGGATTAGTATCCTTGCCTATATATGCCTATCTATCTTAAAAGTGATAGTGAGTTCAATCGCTCACTCTGAGGCGCTCTTTGCTGATGGGCTGAACAACTCTACAGATATCTTAGCTTCTTTGGCAGTTCTGATCGGTCTTCGTTTATCCAGAAAGCCTCCTGACGAAGACCATCCTTACGGACATCGCAGAGCTGAGACGATCTCTTCGTTGATTGCTTCATTTATTATGATGACTGTAGGTTTACAAGTGCTACTCGAAGCTGTGAAATCACTTCTGCAATATCATCCGGAAACTCCTGATGTAGTCGCTGCATATACCTCTTTTTTTAGTGCTTTAGTCATGTATGGAGTCTATCGATACAATAAACGTTTAGCTCAAAAAGTAGGAAGTAAAGCTCTAGATGCTGCTGCGAAAGATAACTTATCTGATGCTTGGGTCAGTATTGGAGTCACCATCGGGATTTTAGGTACCCAATGGCAACTCCCTTGGTTAGATCCTGTAACAGCATTAATTGTTGGATTTATGATTTGTAAAACAGCATGGGATATTTTCTGGGAGGCAACTCACACCTTAACGGATGGAGTAGATGAAGAAGTCCTGTTTAAATTAAAAAAGATGATTGAACAGGTAGATGGAGTTCATTCTGTAAATGATATTAAAGCACGATTGCACGGAAACTCACTTTTAGTAGACGTAGCCATTTCGGTAAGTCCGAAGTTAAATGTTGTCGAAAGCCATACGATTACAGAACTTGTAGAAGACACGACTAAAAAAGTCTTTAACATTTCACACATCCATGTTCATGTTGAGCCGATCCATATAGAGTAGCAGTTCTTTCTTCATTAACAAAAAGGGACTGATCTTTGATAGAATAGATGATTGCATTGACTCATACAGAAATAAGGAGGAAAATCATGAGCAATTATCCGGAGTATTTACAAAAGATCAACGGAGAATGGTGGTTAATTGAAGATGAACGAGAAAACATGAAAGTTAGCTACCGGATCAAAGATGTGATCATCTCAGAGTCATCTCCGTTTCAACAACTGATGATCCTAGATTCATATGATTTTGGACGTATGTTAGTGTTAGATGGAGCTGTCCAGACTACTTCCATCGATGGTCATATTTACAACGAAATGATTTCTCATGTCCCTCTCTGTATTCATCCAAACCCCAAACGAGTCTTAATTATCGGTGGCGGAGATTGTGGTGTTGCTCGTGAAGTCGCTAAGTATGATCAAGTGGAGCAAATTGACATGGTGGAGATTGACGAAGCTGTTGTTCGTCTATGTAAAGAACATCTTCCAGAAGTATCTGGAAATCTTTCCGATCCACGAGTTCATTTTATTTACAAAGATGGCATCCAATTTGTCAAAGAAGTGGAAGATTTCTATGATGTCATTATTGTCGATTCTTCTGATCCTGTTGGACCTGCTGTGCAACTTTTTGAAAAGAGCTTTTATGAAAATATCCATCGTGCCCTAAAAACAGATGGACTCATGGTTTGTCAAAGTCAATCGCCCCTCTTCCATCAACATGTTACCAAGCAAACCTTAACTCACATCGATCAACTCTTTGAACATAGTCAAGTATATATCACTACAGTCCCCACTTATCCTGGTGGTTTCTGGAGCTTCACACTGGGATCTAAGAAATATACAGAAGTATACCCGCAGTCTTTAGTGAAACAAACTCAATTTGTAAATCAAGAAGTTTTACAACATTGCTTTGAACTTCCTGAGTTTTTGCGGAGAGAATTGCAAAAGACTTCCAAACAAACTACGATTTAGTTTTAGAAAGCACTCTAGAATGAGTGCTTTTTTAGTATGATTCATTCCCCTACTCTCGTTATAATATAAAGAGTATCAATTAAATCAAGCATGGTCGGTATTACATATCATATGACAAGATTGGAATCTGATCTTCTCTTCAGCCACTGATTTTCTTACTAATGGAGGCATCATTAAGGTTATGCCCAACTAATGATGAAAGAAATGCTTCGTTGAAGAAGGGATCCTTAGAGATCAAAAATCGAGTGGGGGATGATTATTGGAACCTAATCGTGATGAGTATGTTGGAGGAGGAGTATTGAAACAAGTATTGTCAATAAAAGAAAGAAGGAATACAAATGAAATTATTTGTGGTCGAAGATGATCCCATCATCGCCAAATCGATCCAAACTTTTCTGGAACCCTATGGATATTCAGTAATTCTCGCTCAAGATTTTAGTCATGTAATTGAAGAATTTATCCGTGTTCAACCCCATCTTGTCATCTTAGATATCAACCTTCCTTATCAAAATGGCTTTTTTCTCTGTCAACAAATTCGTCGATCCTCATCTGTCCCAATCTTGTTCCTGTCTGCTCGTCAATCGGAGATAGAACAAGTATTAGGGATGGAAAGTGGTGCTGATGATTATATGACCAAGCCCTTCCACCTCGAAGTCTTATTAGCCAAAATTAAAGCCCTCATACGGCGAGCTTATGGAAAATATGCAATGGAAGATCTAACACCTGAAATGACTCTTCATGGACTTACTCTTCATGTAAAACAAATGGAGATGAGCTACCAAGGCGAAACACAAACTCTAACTAAAAATGAGTGGAAGATTTTATATCTACTGATGAGTCGAGCAGGAAGTGTAGTGAGTCGAGAGGAGTGCTTAGAAAAGATCTGGGATGACGTTCGATTTGTTGATGATAATACCTTAACAGTCAACATCAACCGAGTCCGAAAAAAGCTTTTGCATTGGGGATTAGACTCACTGATCGAGACTCAAAGAGGTATGGGGTATATGTTTCATAAGAAAGGGGGGAACAATGGATGAAAAAAACACTATCTATCTTTTTGAAAGATCGCGTGGCGTGGATTTTATTCCTATTGGTCCAAATGGTGATCCAGTATATCTGGATCGGCTTAAGTCTTCATTTTGGTCTATTTCAATCTTCATCCATTTATACTGTGATTGGTTATGGCTTTCTCATTTCATTCGGCTGTCTGCTCTTATTCCTTGTTTATCAATGGATTCGTTGGTTTTCTTATGGTCGCATGCTTACTGGAGATGCATTAAACAGCCATTCTTCACACTGGTTTAACAACTGGCAAGCTCCAGACTCTGGAGAAAGGCAAATCACAGAAGAAGTGATTAAACATCTATATCAACTGGGGATCAAAGAAAGAAAACAGTTCCAACAAGCCCATCAACAACAATTGGAATTTATTAATTTGTGGGTGCACCAGATGAAAACACCCATTTCAGCCATTCACCTCATTATGCAACGTTCCAATCCATCCTCCGCCGCCGAGCGCGACCGCTGGAACGAGATTGAAGGAGAATTGGATAAACTAAATCATGGTCTAGATCTTTCTTTATCTATGGCACGTCTCTCTGACTTCTCCATGGATTATTTAGTTCAACCTGTTGATCTACTAAGTATGTTACGTGAACTAATTAATGATCATAAAAAAACCTGGATTCGTCATCATATTTTCCCACGAATCGAAGCAGAAGAACAGGAGTGGCTTGTCTATACAGATCCCAAATGGAATCGGTTTGTCCTTGAACAAATCACCTACAATGCCATCAAATACACTTCACAAGTCAAACCACAAAGTAACTTAATGATCTCCTTACATAGAGACGACAATTGGATTCGTTTGGAAATCAAAGACCAAGGACCTGGCATTCCAAGCCAAGATCTTCCCCGAATTTTCGAACCGTTTTTCACAGGAGAAAATGGAAGACAGTTCGCTTCTGCCACAGGGATGGGCCTTTATCTAGTCAAAAAGGTAACTGAAGAGTTGGGGCATAAAGTAGAAGTGACATCAGAGGTGGGAGAGGGAAGTGTATTCATCATTAAATATATGGTTGCTGCACAGCTATAATCTTCTTTCGATCACGTATCATATCTTAGCCAAGCCGCTCCTATTAGCGGCTTTTTTCTTGCAAAAATGTAAGGTTAAGAAATGATTTGTAAGCCAAATCGATCCAAGAATAGGATGAGTCTCGCTACAATGAGATTAGAACAAATCAAGATTCATTTTCCAAGGAGGTTCATGATGAATGTATTAGAGGTTAAAGATGTCACAAAAGTATATGGTCATGCGCAAAGGGGCGTTGTTCATCAAGCCTTAGATCATGTCAGTTTAACCGTAGAACGGGGAGAGTTTGTTGGACTGATGGGTCCCTCAGGAAGTGGTAAGACCACTCTACTTCAACTGATGGGCACGATTGACCCACCTACTTCAGGTGAGATCATCATTGAGGGACAAGAGGTTTCAAAGATGAACAGAGATCTGCTCGCCTCATTTCGTCGCAAAACATTAGGGTTCATTTTTCAAGACTTTCAATTACTTGATGCCCTTTCATTAAAAGAAAACATCTTACTTCCCTTAGTGTTGGAGAAGCGTCCCCTCTCCGAAATGGAAGATCGGCTTCAAACACTAGCTCAACAGTTAGATATTTTAAAATTCCTTGATCATCGTCCTTTCGAGGTTTCAGGTGGCCAAAAACAACGAGCAGCGGCAGCACGAGCCTTGGTTCATCAACCTGCTTTAATACTCGCCGATGAACCCACAGGGAATCTCGATTCCAAATCATCCCGTTCCTTAATGGAATCCTTAGTTCGATTGAATCAAACGGAACGGGCAACCATTTTGATGGTGACTCATGACCCCATTACTGCAAGCTACTGTGACCGAGTCCTCTTTATCAAGGATGGTCGCATCTACAATGAAGTCCGCCGTGGTGAAGAACGACAAGTATTTATTCAGCAACTCATGAATGTGATGACTGCTTTAGGAGGAAGTCAGTATGACATTTCGCTCAATCGCCCTTAAAAACTTACTCTTCCATGCCCGAAGCTATGCCGCATATTTCTTAAGTTGTTGTTTTACGATCTGGGTTTTCTTTCTCTATACTTCCCTTTTATCCCATCCGATCTTACAGGAAGAAGCGATACCCAACCAAGCTATCATTCTCCTTTATTTTGTGGTGATCATCATTGGGGTATTTTCAGTTTTATTTATTGGATACTCACAATCTGCCTTTTTACGGCAACGAAAACAAGATCTCGGGTTATTACAATTACTAGGAATGAAAACTCGACAAGTGACACGACTCCTTTTTTGGGAAAACATGATCATGGGAAGTTTTGCATTAGTAACTGGAATTGGATTCGGATTGCTATTTTCTAAGTTGTTTTTTCTTGGAATTTCGGCTGTTTTACAATTAAGTGAGCCGATTCCTTTTCACTTTTCGATCTCGCCCATCCTGATTACGATGATCTTCTTTTATGTTCTTTTTTCCCTTCTATCTTGGCGTAGTCGATTTACCATTCGCAAGCTATCCATTGCCGACTTATTTCGCGAAACGGTTCAAGATAAGCCAGCCCCTCGATCCTCCATATGGTTAGTTTTATTAGCGATCGGCTGCTTGGCAAGTGCATATCTACTCGCTTGGGATGTTCCATTGTCTTCACTCATTTATCGGATTCTCCCTATTCTTATCCTTACCTTGATTGGCACCTACCTCACCTTTACTCAAGTAAGCGTAGCTGTGATCAATCAGTTGGAGAAGTCTCCTTCATTCATCTATCACGGACATCGTTTACTACTCTTTTCACAATTACGCTATCGGTTAACAGATCATGCTCGAATCTTATTTATTGTTTCGATCTTATGCGCAGTCGTCATCACTTCCATCAGTGTCTGTGTAACTTACTATACCCAAGCGGAACAAGCAGCTGAGGAACAGATGCCCTATGCACTTAGCTTAGAGGGGGCTCCTACAGGACTAACTACCGAACAAATCAAAACTGACTTACAAAAGCATCATGTTCCCATTCAGGATGAGATTCATTTTCCTTTATTGCATGCAACTGTCCAGTCTTCATTTGCGAATGAAATAACTCTAATCTCTCTTTCTGACTATAATCAGCTCCTACGAAATAGAAAATATCCAGCGATTCAGTTGAATCCCAACGAAGTTGTTCTCGCTGTAAGTAGTGGATTTTTCAAGAGTGAAACTATTTCAGTACCCAAAGAAACCATCTCAATTCAAATTGCAGATTCATCCATTCAAAAACAATTACAACGTCGAATCAACCATGTAACTTTTAATGAACACGATTCCACACGAATGATGCTAATCGTTGAGGATCATCAGTTTAAACAATGGAAGAAAACCGCTCCCCCTTCCCAATTAACTCAAATGCATGCTTATGTAATCACTGATTGGAAACAGACTGAGGAGTTAATGAAACAGTGGGAACAACAAATCATTTCACAACAAGGAAACATCCAACAGTTCAAAGGCACCATTCTTTTGTACCAATTACTTAAAGAATTATTTGCTCCACTCATGTTCATCAGCTTATTTATTGGAATCCTCTTTTTCCTGGCGGCAGGTAGTTTGCTTTACTTCCGATGTTTTACTGAGTTGGCTTATGATCAAAAGCAAATGAGGATTTTACAAAAAATAGGTCTGACCGTACATGATGCGAAACGAATCCTAAAGGCTCAAATACGAATCCTCTTTTTCTTACCTATGGCAATTGGACTGATCCATTCTGCTATAGCATTAAACATGTTTAGTTTTATGTTCCAACAACCCGTTTGGACTGTATATATCGGAGTTGTCACTATCTACCTTTTGATCTATGGAGTCTACTATTATTGGACGAGCTATTCATATAGTCGTTCCGTCATCCAAACAACACCCCCATCCTTCAATTAAGGCGGGGGTGTTGTTATTTACAGATCTTATTGAGGAATAGACTGTAATCGATCGTATACTTGTTCAGGAGTTAATCCTTCTGCATTGATTACAGGACATGCAAATTCAATATTTTGCATCCCCATCAGATTGATATCTCCTCCTGTAACGACAACTGCTTTATAAGTTCCTTGTGTTAGATTCTCATTGGTATTTTCTAAGAGATCACATTGATATCCTTTTTGTGCTAAGTATTCCTTGATCGGAGTGAGTGAGGGTTCAATCGCAATTCGATACAAGAAAACAACCTCCTTTAAATTCTCCCTAATCCATGGGTTATGGGTTGAGATCGATTTGTGTTTATCATTTACTGAACGACGATCTCTATACCTGATGATCTAATCGAGTTCTAAAATTGTACATAAAAACCACCGTTGACAGGAACAAAAAGAAGGGTTATTATACCTATACGGGTATACAAATAGGTTTTGACTATTTTTTTACCCTTTTTATATACCCCTATAGGTATAGTGAGATATAGCAGTAAGTCAATGGGTCATTTTTCACCACCTTTATATCTCTTCATAGAGAAAGAGGTTTTGGGAAATACCAAATCTGATGTCACTGTAACCCAAAATTTTGGGAGCTCAATTCAACAAATTCAAGAAGAGCTGATCAATGAGAGCTTTTTCATGTAAATTAATTAAAGAGGTGAGCCAAATGGCTGTAACAGCTATAAAAGCAAAAGAACTTCATGAAAAAATGAACAGTGGGCAATCGGTACTTATTCTTGATGTAAGAAACCGTGAAGATTTTGATGACTGGAAAATCGAACATAAACACATTGAATCCATCAATATCCCTTATTTCGATTTTCTTGATGAAGACGAAGCAACCTTTAATCAAATTCCTAAAGAAGCAGATATTGTAGTAATTTGTGCTAAGGGCGGTAGTGCGCAAATGGTGACAGAAATGTTGGACGAAAGAGGATACCAGGTTAGCTATCTTGAAGGTGGAATGAAAGAATGGAGCCAGTTCTATCATCCAATCACTGTCGTAAAAGAAGGTAATTTTGAACTCATCCAAGTAAACCGCTTAGCCAAAGGATGCCTTTCTTATATGATGATTTCTGAGGGGCAAGCCTTAGTTGTCGATCCAGGTCGTCATATGAATGAATATGTGACTCTGGCCAAAGAAAAAAATGCAACGATTCAACATATCGTCGATACACATTTACATGCAGACCATATCTCAGGTGCCATAGATTTAGCTAAAGAAACAGGTGCAAAATATTACATTAGCTCCAGTGAAATGCAAGGAAGCCCATTACCTTATGAACCACTTGAGCAAAACAAACACTTAAAAATTGGGCAAGCAGATGTGAAAATCATTGCAGTTCCAACCCCTGGTCATACACCTGGAAGTGTTTCCATCTTAGTCAATGATCAATATTTACTTTCTGGTGATACCATTTTTGTGGGAGGTCTGGGTCGTCCTGACCTTGGTGGAAAAGTCCGAGAGTGGGCACAATCCCTATATGAAACAGTATTTAATACCGTTTCCACCTTGTCTGACGATGTGATTGTACTTCCTTCTCACTATGCTGATATCAAAGAAATTACCGAAGCTGGTTACGTTGGAGCTTTACTTGGTGAAATCCGTAAAGCAAACGAAATTATGCGCACCGAAGATCGTGAACAATTTACAGAAATGGTAGCAAGCAATGTGGGAGCAACACCTCCAAATTTTGAGGAGATCGTCCAAATTAACCGTGGATCGATGACCGTTCCTCCAGAAAAGGCAACTGAACTAGAAATTGGTCCAAACCGTTGTGCCATCCATCACAGCTAATTGATAAAATGGGTGGAGGAACAGTAAGAAAGCGTTCCTCCACCATTCAAAAGCTGAAAGGAGAACACCTCTTGCATCACGAAAAAAGATTTAATCCCGAAAAAGCAGCTCGTTTATTAGATCCTGAGCGCTATCGCAAATTACCTCCTGAACAAATCATTCAATATCTAGAGATCGATAGTACAGATGTAATCGCAGATTTTGGTTGTGGAAATGGCTTTTTTACCCTTCCCTTTGCTGAGCAGACACAAAGTCTGGTTTATGCCGTTGATGTTGAAGAAAAAATGTTGGATTTATTAAAAGAACGAGTCAACGAGGCTGGTCTGGATCACTTCAAATATATTGTGAATGATCTTGGAGTCATCCCAATTCCTAATCATGAAATTGATAAGTGGATTTGTAGTCTTGTGTTACATGAAGTGGATGATCTTGAACAGACGATTCAAGAATTGAAAAGGGTGATGAAACCTACAGGGAAAGGGCTCATTCTTGAATGGTCTCCTAGACAAACTGACTCAGGTCCACCCCTTCACCATCGAATTACTCCAGAGAAACTTCAATCTCTATTCCACAAACACGATGTATGGACTGAAGTCGTTTCTGTTCATCCAGACTTCTATGCCCTTCGAGTTAGTCTAATCAAGTGAGCGTAGTTTGTTTTTTCAAACCGGGGATCATCAATCAAAGATCCCCATTTTCTCTTTAAGCTAAATACCCATACCTGTATCAGGAGGTGAAACAGTATGCATTGGTTACAATGGATGATTCTAGGTCTCATTCTCTTTTTATTAATTAAGCCATTCTTACCTAACCGCTGGTTAACCAACCTGACACCTACACAAGTCAAGGATCTGCTAAAGAAACCACAGGAGTTTCAATTTATCGATGTGCGTGAACCCTTTGAATATAAAAATGGCCATATTAAAGGCATTAAAAATATCCCTATGTCTCAACTTTCTCAACGTCAACAAGAAATTTCACATGACCGAGCCATCGTGATTACATGTCAAAGTGGCTTTAGAAGTAAACGAGCTGCCAAAATCTTAAAAAGGAGTAAATTTAAAAACTTATCTCACTTGGAACGTGGTGTAAATAGTTGGGAAGGAAAGCTGAGTAAGTAGAAGAATCTTAGTAAACTCTTTGATGAAGGAACTGGATAATATTTTACTATAGCGATGACGTTGGATCATTATCTTCCATCCGCTTGTGTATATAAAAAGAGGAATATCCCAGGGATATTCCTCTTTTTTATTTAGTCCATTCAACTAATTTCGGAACAGAATGGATGTATTTCCAATAAAGTAGTTAGATCAGACAAAAATATGATCCTAATTTTTAAAAGGAGGTTCCTATGAGTATCATAGAAATGATTCCAGACCAATTATATGCGAGCGGTCGAATCCGCCAAAAGGACTGGGCTTATATTGATCGTCATATTGATGCGATTATCAATCTGCGTCTCATTCCTGATCAGCCTCCTTTTTCCCATCATCCGATCCTGCTGATTTGGGCTCCTTTAATGATGTGGCCAGCACCGAGTCTTCAATGGCTTGTCCAATTGATGAATCAAATGAATACACTCATCGATTCAGGTTATCGGGTTTTAGCCCATTGTCATCTAGGAATGCATCGACTTGGGTTTGTGTTGACTGCCTATTACATGCAACGATTTAAACTTACCTGTAGTGAAGCCTTAGCTGCTGTACGTACCAAAAAAAGAAATGTAGATCCTCCAGTTTATTTTTTGGAACTATTAAGAGAATATGAAAAGTACTTAGGAATTCAAAGTCATAAGAAAAAAAATGATTGACCTAGCAAATATTTTGTTACAATCGAGTAGGATAAGCTTCTCAAATCTTACGAATCCTTTTATGACTCAGTGAGCTTTTCCCTCACACTTTGGAGGTATCCATGGATATCAAACAACAGTTACACTCGTTTGATCTTACTCGAACCGAAATGGAAGCACTTCAACTCCAGTTACAAAGTCAGATTCAAATCACACCCTATTCGGGTCAACCTCAAATCGTTGCTGGAGTAGATCTTGCTTACTTTGACAATCAAGCAATTGCTGTGATTGTTGCTATGGATGTTGCTACGAAAAAAGTAATCGAAACGGTCTCTTATATGGATACTGTTTCTAATGATTATATCCCTGGCTTTCTTGCTTTTCGTGAACTCCCACTCTTTTTAGAAGCATGGAAAAAGTTAAAATCGAGTCCTGATCTTGTTTTCTTTGATGGGAATGGAATTTTACATCCTCATCGAGTTGGGATTGCTACTCATGCCTCTTTTTGGATCGATAAACCAACGATCGGGATCGCCAAGACACCAATGATTGGCACCTATCAAACTCCTTCACCTGTACAAGGGAGTTATGAATGGATCTATGATCAAGACGAAATCATAGGCGCTGTGCTACGAACACAAACCGATGTGAAACCCGTCTATGTATCTGTCGGGAATCGAGTAACTTTACAAAATACGATCGACTTCACCATGCACTGGGTTGGCAACAAAAGTAGAATTCCTGAAATCACACGACAACCAGACCTCTTAACTAGAGAGCTACGTCGCGATTATCTACACTCACAAAAAAACGGATGAGTCTCATAGACTCATCCATTCATTATTTAAACTTCATCATGCATTTCATGATCAGGGTGATGAATCACTATTTTTCTTAATTCATGCTTCAGAATCTTGCCGACAGAGTTGCGAGGAAGCTTGTCAATAAATTGGACATCATTTCCAAATTTGAATTCTGCCAAGCGTGTACGGCAATAATCTAAAATATCTTGTTCCGTTAAATCAGAGTTAGGACGTTTCACCACATAAGCACGTGGGATTTCACCCCAGATCTCATCAGCCACACCAATAACTGCTACTTCAGCAACACCATCAATATTTTGGATAATCGCTTCTACCTCTGCAGGATAAATATTCGTTCCACCACAAATAATCATATCTTTATACCGATCGATCACCGTTAAAAATCCATCTTCATCGATTTTTCCTAAGTCACCTGTATGGTACCAACCATTTCGAATCACTTTTCTAGTCTCTTCGTCATTTTTCCAATAACCTAAGAAAGTCTGTGGTCCACGACAGACAATCTCGCCCACTTTCCCTTCTGGCAAAACTTCATTGGTCTCCGGATCAACAATGAGAACTTCGGTTTGAAAAACGGGTTTCCCCATAGATTGACATTGATCCATTCCCATTTCGGGAGTCCAAAAGCTGACTGGTCCTGTAAACTCAGTCATTCCATAAACTTGGATGAGTGGGATTCCATAAGAATCATACAAGCGAATCAAATCTGGAGGAACCGCCGACCCACCACAAATGATAAAGCGTAATGAATCAATATTTGTTTTTAGCCAGTTTGGACTGATAAACATTAATTTCAACATGGCTGGCACAGACATAAAGTGACTAATCCGTTCACGTTCAATTAATTCCCACACAAAATCTGGATGAAAGTCATGCATATAGACAACCGTCATCCCTCGTACCAATCCTGTGAGAACCAAACCCACCCCACTAATATGGAATAATGGAGAAACCGATAAGAAACGATCTCCCGCTCTCCAATCGAGGAAGGATAATGTTCCATTAACTCCTGTCCATAGACTACCGTGACTAATGACAACCCCTTTAGCTCGTCCTGTTGTTCCAGAGGTATAAATAATCATAATCGGGTCATTGCCACCCGCATTAATCTGAGGTTCATTGCCTTCATGTTCTTGAAGAACGGATTCAAATAAGTATTGAGCGGGTTGTTGACCGACTCCAATTTGTACAAACCGTTCGATAAACGGAATATATTGAAGTGGATAAACTTGGCTAGAGAAGCTTTCGTCATAGAAAATAACCTTAGGCTCACAATCGTTAATTATGTATCTGAGTTCTTCACCACTTAAACGCCAGTTCAATGGAATCGTAACTGCACCTATTTTAGCTGCCGCTAGAAAGATCGTAACCATTGCTGCGCTATTTTTACATAGAAGAGCTACCCGATCTCCTTTGCCTACCTGTTGATCTAATAGCCACTGTGCTAATTGATTTACACGCTCATTGAGTTGGTCAAATGTATACCTACCATGTGCGTCAACTGCAGCTTCCTGATGTGGGTATGTACGAGCACGATGTGTTAAGAGCTGCCCAATATTGATAGTCAAAATGAAGCCCTCCTCATAGATGAATAGTGGATTTTCGAACTCTTCGGAATCTTGGATTATATACCCCTATTTGATTTAAATCAATCTATTCTTTTTCTCCTTTCTCCTTATTATAAATGCTAATTTTACTATCATTTTATATATTTTTCATTAATATATAAATGATATATTAATCGATTTCGATGTTTTTTAAAAGGTTTATCTTTCGATTCACGAAAAAATCCAATATCATCACTGAATCACACAGCAAAAGGAATCGATTCGATTTATTTATGCTTGTCAAAGGAAATTGTTTCATATATAGCCCAGAAACTCAATCAACGAAATCAAGGGAGATCCATAGCTATCCCCGAAAAATACATCTATTTGAATGATTACTAATGATGCTTTTCTTTTTCGGAAAACTACACATTCATATTATTTGTTATTACTTTACATTCATCTCTATAAGTTTCCATTGTTTTTGAAAGACTTCCGCAATCTATTGCTTTATAGATTGACTCCTCAGCTAGGTAACATACAAAAAACTAGTGCCTTAGTAAATATGCACTAGTTTCTTTATATTGAAGATATGATTTTTATTTTGGAATCAACTGAAACATTTTTTAACCTCTTCTTCAGTGGGAATCTTATCTTTGATTTCAGGGAACATTTCTATCTCTTCTTTAGCAGGGAAAATGCCTAAGAATAGATGTTTGGGTGTCTCTTTAATTGTGAAGCTAGATTGACCAGGGTATTCTTTCAAAATTTCGTTTTTAGATTCTTTGGGTACACGTATGTAGAACACTCCCACCACCTATGCATGTTCGCAAGGAGAGATTTCATTCCAAAAATAAAAAACCTTTTTCTTTTCACTTCAAGAAAAAGGTTGGGAAAATAAATTCTCGTTATAAACTAGCTAATTCTCTTTTTAGTACCTGTTCATCCAGTTGTTCGCCAATGAAAACCACAGTTAAAGGATATCGGAAATACTCCTCTGTAAAAATAGGCATGCCATATGAATACTGAAAGAGATATGTTTTTTGAGGCTCATCTTGAAAGCGTAAATATCCCTTGGCACGATACAATTGATCTGGTGAATTTCTTAACCAATCTTCAAATGCTTGACGATGGATCGGTTGTTCCCAAGTATAAGCAAAAGAGCGAACGTGGAGATGTTGATGCACATGGGCTCGTTTCTCCATCTGCTCACGTTGAAATGATGCTGACTGTGCAGGTTGATCGAATAGTAACGCTAAGTCAAATTGGGCGTAGTTGGTAAAAACAAACTCTGCATGCTCATTTTGTTGCTTCATTTGTTGTTCTACCCAGTCAAACTCTTTGTCAGGAAGTTGATCGATTTTATTCACTACTACCCAATCCGCATACCGAATTTGATCTTCCATTAGACGTTGTACTGGAATCGTATGTTGACCACGATCTCGCCAACGCAACAAGTCCACAGTTGAAATTGTTTTACATGTTCGTAAATATGGGATCATCAATGGAGTGAGACAAGCTTCTAGTACTTCCAATGGATGAGCGACCCCTGTCGCTTCAATATAGATCACATCAGGTTCATGTTGTTGACAAAGACTAACTAATTGCTGAGTCAATTGATCTTGAATCGTACAGCAAATACATCCATTTAAAAGCTCTTTTAGTGGAACTCCATCAGGTAAAATCGTTGAATCTACCGAAATTTCTCCCAGTTCATTCATGAGAACAGCTACTTTTCGTTGTCTTTGTCTCTCTTCCATCAGAATCCGCTGTAATAAAGTTGTTTTTCCGCTACCTAAAAACCCACTTAATATATATAGATCTACGTGTTTCCCCAATCGAACTTTCACCTCGTAATCAAAATGGACTCTATTCCACTTGATTGTACACATGAAACACTGGAGATCCAACCTGTCAATCTCTACTCATTGATAGATGAGAACTCGACGGACGATCCATTATGCTTCATTTAAAATTGATTCTTCTGCTGATGGTCGTGGCAGTGGATCGTTAAAAGTAGTCCAATCTTGATTCATTTCCTCATCAGTTAACAATACTTCATCTAGTTCCTTGGTTAACTGCTCTTGATCCATCTCGATACCAATTAAGACTAGTTCAGTCATCCGATCACCATGAACATCATCCCATAATTCCTTCAACTCAGGTTGCTCTATGAAAATGGCAGCTTGCTCTTCTTTAGATAAAGAAGCAATCCAATATCCCATCATCCCTACTTGAATCGAGGGACCCGCTTGGCTAAACGAAAAAGCGACTTGATTACGGGTGGCGATCCAAATCATTCCTTTCGCCCGAACGACTTCTTCATTCCACCCTTCAAAATACTTCATGAGACGTTCAGGATGGAAAGGTCGACGACGACAATAGACTAAAGAAGAGATTCCATATTCATCTGTTTCTGGGGTATGACTTTCATTTTCTAATTCTTGTATCCAACCTGCCGATTGACTCGCTTTTTCAAAGTCAAATAAGCCTGTATGTAAAATTTCTTTGGGATTCACCTGACCGTGGGAGGTTCGAATGATCTTGGCTGACGGTTGCAACTTTCTTAATATACTTTCTAGTTGGTCAAGATCCTCCTGTTCAACCAAGTCACACTTATTGAGGATTAAAACATCACAAAATTCAATTTGGTCGATCAGTAAATCAACGACATCGCGAGTATCATTCTCACCGAGCGCCTCACTACGATCTAAAAGAGACTCGCCTGAGGAAAAATCCTTCCAGAAGCGATAGGCATCAACAACCGTAACCATCGTATCGATTTGACATAAGGAAGTGAGATCAATCCTCATCTCTTCATCCATATAACTAAAAGTTTGTGCCACAGGAATCGGCTCACTAATTCCAGTAGATTCAATCAAAATATAGTCAAAACGTCCTTCCTTAGCAAGCCTCTCCACTTCGATCAATAAGTCTTCACGCAATGTACAACAGATACAGCCATTAGACATTTCAACCAGCTTTTCTTCAGTCCGTGACAAGTTGGTCTCTTTACTAACAAGATCTGCATCAATATTAATTTCACTCATGTCATTCACGATCACAGCTACCTTTAAATTTTGGCGATTGTTCAGGATATGGTTAAGGATCGTAGTCTTCCCTGCTCCAAGATAACCGCTTAGAACCGTTACAGGTAATTTGCATGTTGTCATAAAGTAACATCTCTCCTTCATTGATTCATCTTTATCTTTTATATCGTAAAGATTACGATTTGTAAATAAGAAGGAGTAAAATAAAAGCTATAATATATGTAATTAACAATAAAACATAGCAGAGCACCCTGTTTGTAAATCGTAATTAATCTACTTTATGAAAAAACAGTAATGCTTCTAACCCTTTTCCCACCTCCAGAAAAAAGAGGAGAGCAAACTTCCCATCTCAGGATTTTTATATTTTAATTTTACGAACAGATGAATATTTAATTATATAAAGCTGTTTATTTATAAATAAATATATATTAGGCCATTTTTATGTTTTTAAATTTAATAAATAATTGTATGATTCTATTACAAAGTCATTTATAATTCTGTTTAGAAGCGTTTTTTGAATGGAGGAATAGACGTTGAGTATCATTGGAGAAATTCTGGAGAACCGTGCCAATGTCTCCCCAAATCTCGAAGCTTTAGTCTGTGATTATCAAAGATATACATATCGAGATTTTAATGAAACATCTAATCAAGTTGCACACTACTTATTAGAGATTGGGGTTAAAAAAGGAGATCGAGTCGCAATTCTCTGTAAAAACAGCCCACACTTTGCTTTTATCATGCTGGCAATATTAAAAATTGGTGCTATTTTTGTGCCTTTAAACTGGAGACTAAAAGCAGACGAGATTCATGAACTAATGAAAGATAGCAAACCCAAAGTTCTATTTTATGATGAAGAATATTCTCAGTCGATTACCTATTCCAATGAATGGTATTTTGTGACTCACCGTATATTAACATGCAAGGGAATCCACCCTCATCCCACTTATGAGGCGTTATTCTCCAACAAACCCATCACCAACCCTGAGGTTCACCTTCATCAAGATGATCCAGCCGTCATTGTCTATACTTCTGGAACAACCGGTAAGCCCAAAGGCGTTGTGTGTAGTCATCATAATATATTTACCACTGGCACAGGAGGAACACTTCTCACAAATCCTAGTTATGCGGACCGGTTTCTCCTAATCACTCCTCTGTTCCATATTAGTGGTGTGACAGGGATTATGAATATGATTTACTATGCGATTACACTAGTCATGAAATCCCAGTTTGATTCTTCCCGTATCTTAGAGTATATCGAACAAGAAAAAATTACTTCAACAATGGGAGTACCCCCAATTTTAATCTATTTACTCCCTGAGATCGCCAAAACGGAACGGGATCTTAGCTCTTTGAAGTATTTCTCTAGCGGCGGAACAAAGGTTCCACTAAAATTAATTGAACAGTATCAATCCTTTGGATACCCAATCATTCAAGCTTATGGAGCAACTGAAGTAGCAGGTGGCATTTCCTGTTGGGTTCCTTATATGGGGATGGATAAATGTCAATCCGTCGGTAAGCCCGTTATGTTTGCCAAAATAAAAATCGTTGATCCTGATACCGGAAAAGAATTACCAGCTGGAGAAATCGGTGAAATCATCATTAAAGGTCCACAAGTCTTTAAAGGCTATTGGAACAATGCTGAAGAAACCAAAAAAGCTCTCCAAGATGGTTGGTTCTATACAGGGGATGCCGGAAAAAAAGATGAAGATGGTTTTTTGTATGTAATTGACCGTTACAAAGATGTCATCATCTGTGGTGGTGAAAAAGTATATCCCGCAGAAGTAGAAGCTGTAATTAGTGAACTTGATGATGTCCTCGAGGTTTCACTAGTCGGTACTCCCAATGAAATCTGGGGCGAAATGCCTTGTGCTTGTATTGTTAAAAAAGAAGGATCAGAGATTACCGAAGAAGATGTTCTAAGTTACTGTAAAGAAAAATTAGCGAATTATAAAGTAACTCAGGTACGCTTTATGGATGAGTTACCTAAAAATTCATTGGGTAAAGTGATCAAAACTGCTTTAAGAGAGCAAACAAGTAGTGAATAACATTTTTCATTTCCAAAAATCATCTATTAAACTTTGCTTTCAAACAGGGGGGAATAAGTAACTAAGGGGAGTCATTTCTGACTTCCCTTCATTGTTTTGTCTGATCCCCTACTCCTGTCCGAGTCTCTCAATTTCCCTTCAACACATCTTTTGATCTCCTAAGTTATAACCAAGTCTAAAATGATGCAAACTTAATCATTCATCCAATCACCTCTTCTTGCTCATACATAACATAGTTTGTATTGAACTATTAAAGGAGGTTATAGAATGGCAAACGTAAAAGCGAGTCCACAATTTAAAAGACTTTGTAACCAATTTGGTCGAATTCTAGGTGGAACATCTGAGATTGAAGAAGGACCCGTTTGTTTTGTTAGTCGTGATCATAAGCTAGGAGCACCCGAAACTATTTTGGGGAGACGTACACTTTCCCCATTAGTTCGCTATCAACTTTTTTCTTTTGAATCGTTAGATAAATCTGGACGTGCCCTTTGCTTGGGTGAAACTGCGGCTTTCCAAAGTCAAGCCAACCGGTTAATCGCCAACCTTCAGAAACGTGGAATTACTGTTACAGCACTTCATAATCACTGGTTATTTGAAAAACCCCGTTTGATGTATATCCACTGGGAAGCGATAGAAAACCCCATTACTTTTGCAATGAAAACGAAACAATCTATCGCTTTTCTGGGCTGAGATTGAATCAGCCCTTCATCATATTCTAGAATCCATTTTTTGTGAATTACAAGATGAAAGTAAAGGATAGATAAGGTAATTTTTCTACTCTATCTATCCTTTTTGTTTTTTTGATAAATAATACGAATCTCCACCTTTTAAAAAAGGTACACCACCCTATTTGGTGATATACCTTTTATTATATAAGGGACAAATTTCTTAGAAAATATTCCTTTTGAACTCTTCTAGATGATTACATAGTAGTAACAAAAGGGTCTTTTTTAAATAGAAATCATTCTACTTAAACATCCGTGCTAAGTTTGCCATTTCTATCGCTCCGACAGCCGCTTCCCAACCTTTATTGCCTGCTTTGGTCCCTGCGCGTTCAATCGCTTGTTCGATATTTTCCACTGTTATCACGCCAAACATCACAGGCAATCCGTGCTTCGAACTAGCCGCGGAGACTCCTTTAGCAACTTCATTACAAACATAATCATAATGACTGGTGGATCCACGAATCACTGTACCTAAGGTAATGACAGCATCATACTTTCCAGAGGAAGCCATTTGGTCAGCAATGAGAGGAATTTCAAACGCTCCCGGAACCCAAGCCACCTCGATGTGTTCTTCATTTGTACCATGTCGCTTCAATGCATCGATCGCACCACCAAGCAATTTGCTTGTGATAAACTCATTAAAACGACTGACAACAATTCCAAATTTCAAATCAGTAGCTACTAAGTGACCCTCATATGTTTTAACCATCTATCCATTCTCCTTTTTATTAATACTCTATATAGGAATTTTTGTGTGACAAGCTCTATAAATGTAGAAAATGCCCTAGCTTTTCTTTTTTCGTCTCCATATATTTGCGGTTATTTCGGTTTAAGGGAAGTTCTAGTGGTAGTACCTCCACAACTTCAAGTCCGTATCCTTTAAGTCCCGTAATTTTACGAGGGTTATTGGTTAGAAGTCTCATCTTTCTCACTCCTAAATCTCGCAGAATTTGAGCTCCAATCCCGTATTCGCGTAAGTCGTCACGGAAACCCAGTTGTAGGTTGGCTTCAACGGTATCTAACCCTTCTTCTTGTAGCTTGTATGCTTTCAACTTATTGATGAGACCAATCCCTCGACCTTCTTGACGCATATAAAGAAGAACACCTCTTCCTTCCTTCTCGATCCTCTGTAAGGCAGCATGGAGCTGGGGACCACAATCACAACGCATCGAACCAAAGACATCCCCAGTTAAACATTCTGAGTGGACACGCACCCATACAGGCTCCTTAGAGTCAATCTCTCCTTTAACAAAAGCAACATGTTCTTTACCATCTACTTGATTGGTGTAACCTACCATACGAAAATCTCCGTATCCAGTAGGCATCTGAACAGAAACCACACGTTCCACTAAATTCTCTGTTCGACGTCGATATTCAATCAAGTCTTGGATGGTAATCATCTTCAAATTAAACTGTTTAGAAAGCTCATGGAGATCAGGAACTCGTGCCATGGTGCCATCTTCTTTTAACACTTCACAGATCACTGCTGCAGGGTAAGAGTGACAAATTCGAGCTAAATCAACGGCCGCTTCCGTATGACCTGCACGTCGAAGAACTCCCCCTTCTCTTGCTATGAGAGGGAATACGTGACCTGGACGGCGGAAATCTTCCGGCCCTGTCTGTGGATCGATTAACTGTTGAATCGTCGCTGAACGTTCAAAAGCAGAAATTCCTGTAGTTGTATTAAAACCATCAATCGAGATCGTGAACGCAGTCCCGTGTCGATCTGTGTTATGGGTTACCATCATAGGTAACTCCAGTTGCGTCGCTCGCTCTTCTGTGATTGGCAAACAGACAAGTCCTCTGCCGTGAGTAATCATAAAGTTAATCACATCAGGGGTCGCTTTTTCCGCTAATGCAAGCAAGTCCCCTTCGTTTTCACGATCTTCATCATCAACGACGATGATCATCTCACCTTTTTTTAAAGCTGTAATTGCTTCTTCAATGGGATGAAACGTGCTCAATTCTCTCACCCTTTCTTTAGGCAAAGCCATTTTGTTGCAATTGGGTTAGGGTTAATCCTGTTCCGGATTGAGATGGACCCATCCACTTCGCCAAATATTTTCCGATTAGATCACATTCTATATTTACTTCATCCCCCACTCGAGCTACTTGTAACTGGGTTTGTTGTAACGTATGAGGAATGATCGAAACAGTAAAGAAGTCTGTACCCACATCCACCAAGGTTAAACTAATCCCATTGACTGCGATGGAGCCTTTTTCAATCATCAAGTTCGTCCATTCCTGTGCTACCTGAATCTGAAATAATACAGCGTTTTCATAGGGATGCCGCTTTTGGATTACACCCACACCATCGACATGCCCTTGGACAAAATGTCCTCCCATCCGTTGCCCCGCCGCCACTGCTCTCTCCAGATTAACCAAAGACCGAGGAGATTGTTTCCTTAAATGGGTTCGTTTGACAGTCTCAGGCATCACATCAGCCACAAAATAGTCTTTACCTAGCTCTGTAACAGTTAGGCAAATCCCATTAACGGCTATACTATCTCCAACCTGTGTTCCTTCTAACACATGATTACAAGCAATCGTTAACTTCATCGTCTCACCAGAACGATGCATGTGCCGAATGCTCCCCACTTCTTCAACTAAACCTGTAAACATCTATGTTCCCCCTTACGGAGTTCATCTGAAAAAATAGCAAGAGCACTAAATCAATCCTTCTATACAAAAGTCTTCCCCAATCTGTGTAATCGTTACGTCGCGAAGCGAAATCGCATCTTTCATATAAAAAGGACTCTCTCCCTCAACAGAAGTAGGACTCAACTTACCACCAAGTAATTTCGGAGCGATAAAAGCGACTACTTTTTGCACCCTTCGCTCTTGAAGAAGAGAAGCATTGACTCTTCCACCTCCCTCTACCAATAATGACAAGATCCCTTGCTTTCCTAAATCTTGTAAAACAATGTCCAAATCCACCTGTGAACCAGCACCCGTTGATACAACTCGAACACCTTTCTCTTTGAGTTGTTGTTTAACCTGAGGATCATGTCGGTCAGTGGTATAGATCCAAGTCGCTGCTTTTTCCACATCTGTAATCGCTGCATCCAAAGGTGTACGTAACTGACTATCAATAATCACACGAATTGGATTCTTCCCGCCTGCTTCTAAACGTGTTGTTAACAAAGGATCATCCGCCAACACCGTCCCAACTCCGACCAAAATCGCATCAGAACTGCGTCGGAGTTCATGAACCTTCTCTCGTGCCTTCTCTCCAGTGATCCAACGACTGTCACCAACGGCTGTGGCAATTTTTCCATCTAAGGTCGTCGCCGTTTTTAAAGTAACCCATGGTTTCCCTGTTCGCCGATGATGAAAATAAGCTTCATTCATCTTGAAACATCGTTCCTCAAGCACACCTACGATGACTTCCAATCCTGCCTGCTTGAGCTGATCAATCCCACGCCCAGCTACCTTCTCATCAGGGTCAAGAGAACCAACAATCACTCGTTTGATTCCACTAGCAATGATTCTCTCTGTACAAGGTGGAGTGCGTCCATGATGATTACAGGGCTCCAAAGTGACATAAATAGTTGCTCCCACTGCATTTTTACCAGCCATATTTAAAGCATGTACTTCTGCATGGGGGGTTCCCGCTTTTAAATGAGCTCCTGAACCGACTAAGCAACCATCTCTTACAACAACTGCACCCACCATGGGATTAGGTGCAGTTTGCCCTTCTGCACTCTGAGCTAACTGACAAGCGAAAAGCATCCAGTCTTCGTGTGTTTTCATCTTCCTCTCCTTTCTCCACTCACATCCATATAAAAAAGCCCCAATCTTTATTAATCGGGGCTTGGTTATTCCAGGAAGAAGTTGAACTGTACCCTTAGCCAAACTTAAACAGCCATACGCAAATAAGCCTTATGCAAGCTTGTTTTAAAAACAAAGTGCCAAGGGTATAGATCCGAATCCATCCTTCTCCCATCCAGACTTTCACTGTCGGCTTCGGAGTTGCACCGAATCCACCGCTTACGCGGGTCACGGACTGAGGTCAAGCTTAAGCACTGACCATCACCGCCGGTCGGGATTTTCACCCAGCCCCGAAGGATGTTCACATATTCAATTATTTAGGCTCATCATCTAAAGGGTAATAAGAGAAGAACTTTTCCTATACCCGTAGATCATTTTTGAAGAAAACGATCTATGCTCTATGATGAAGACCTATTTTAAGTTGAGTATAACTGAACGCCAAAGCATTGTCGAGTTGAATCGATCTAGATCGTTATCGAATTAAATCCAGCCCTTTTCTTTCGCTGTACTAATCGCCTCGATCCGATTTTTCGCCTCGAGTTTTTGGATAATCTCAGACATATAATTCCGAACAGTACCCGAAGACAGAAAAAGTTGCTTTGCAATTTCCTTTGTTGTTTTACCTTCAGCAGCAATAGATAAGATCTCTTGTTCACGTGAAGTTAATGGGTTTTCATCGTGAATAATATCAAACATTAACTCAGGACAGAATGCACGCTTCCCTTTCATGACTTGGCGAATCGCTGCTGCCAGTTCCTCAATTGAACCATCTTTTAATAAGTAGCCCTGTACGCCAATTTTAATCGCCCGTTCAAAATAACCCGGACGTGCAAAAGTTGTTAAAATGATAACTTTACACTCAGGCAGGATTTCTTTCAATTCCTCTGCTACTTCTAACCCATTTTTAAGTGGCATTTCAATATCCATCAGACATAGATCCGGTTGTAATTTTTTAATGGAATCAAGTGCCTCTTGCCCGTTGATGGCCTGTCCGACGATTTCCATATCTTTTTCTAGATCGAGCAGAGCACCCAGTGCTCCAAGTAGCATTCGTTGATCTTCTGCGATAAATATTCGAATCATATAAAGGCACCCTCTTTCTGAACAATAGGGATCATAATCGCTAACAAAGTCCCATTTTGATTCGAGAGTTTACATGTTCCATCAATAAATGCTAATCGTTCACTGATGCCTTTTAAGCCATTACTATACAAACCCCTGTCACCAATCCCAATTCCATCATCCTTCACTTCCACATGTATGTGATCCTTGGATAGGAGGATTGTGACTGTACAATTTTTCGCTTGACTATGTTTGACGACATTGGTAATAGCCTCACGCAAACACATACCAATAATATTTTGAGTTAAAGGGGGGATCTCTGACAGATCGCTTTCCCCTTTATAGTTATAAGTGATATTAGCTGCTTTTAAAATCTCTTGGATCTGAATCAATTCCTCAGCAATCGTAATCGCACGCATATTAGATACCAGCTCGCGTACTTGTTTTAGAGCAGTTCGTGAGATTCGTTCGATTTCTTTGGCTTCGATCTCAGCCCGATTCGTATCACGAGAAATTAATTTTTCAACTAACTGACTTTTTAATGTAATGAGCGATAACGTATGACCCAACGTATCATGCAAGTCCCGAGCGATTCGCACTCTCTCTTCTCGCTTCACAAGCACTTTAATTTGCTCATTCGCTTGATCTAATTTCTCCTCAAGTTCCATCCGCTTGTTCATCGAGCGAATACCAAATGGAGACATGAACATGATCAGAAGAAATGGAAAAAAATAAATATATGTAAATGGTGAGGAGAATACCCCCCATCTAATCAATGGAATCAGTTCGATCAAGACAAGACAGACAAAGGCGATTTTAAATTTCCTCTTTTCTGACTCATCACTCCCATACCAACCGATAAAGTTTGCCGGAAAAAAGCCCATAAATAGCATATTAGGTTGATAAAAAAAACCAAAAATGAATACGATCAACATTTGAACCGCTAACCAATAGGAATAGGCTTGTTTTCCCATGGAGAAATATAATTGGCGGTAGGTAACAAGAAACATGAAAAGTATACCAAGACCGATCCCATTCTTGACATTGATCGGACTCACCAAAATATAAGCTGGCATAAATAAATAGACTAGAAATACGTAAGGCAATGCCCCAAATCTCTCAGGGAATATCCGAATGTTCATCTTTTCATTAATCACACCGCTTCTTGTTTTCTTCTAATATAGTTCGATACTACCATGAATAAGATGGAATAAGAGAATAAAATCAGAACACTTTTCCAACTAGGAAAATGTCCACGTACAATTTCCCAAGCCCCACTACCATAATGATAAGAAGGTAACCATTCACCAATATTTTGCATAATTTTAGGCATAATTTCTAATGGCATCCACATGCCACCCGCCACAGCTAACATCATATACAACACATTACTGACTGCAGCTGCTGTCTCCACCTTTTTCATGGTTCCAAAAAGAGTTCCTAATGCTAGAAACGGTATAGAACCGATTAAAATCCACAACCCACTAAGTAACCATTGTGAAAAGTTGAGTGATACACCATTAATCAGTGCACCCGCTGTAAAAATCACCAAAATAGACATTATATGAATCAATGTTTGCCCTACCATTTGTGCAATAAAATAGATCGTATTTGAAAGAGGGGTGACTCGCATATAGGTGGACCAACCGAGTGATCTCTCTTGCACCATACGAAGGCCTAGTGTCATAATCGAAGACCCCATCACGCTAAAAGAAGTCATCGACATTAAATAATGTGCTTGCCAGAGAGCTTGATCAGGTGCATTTGTATTGACTACCTTGGTAAAGATAAAGTAAAAAAAGATCGGCATCAAGAGGGACCAAAAAACAAAATATGGATTACGCAAGACTCTGATTATTTCAGCTTTACATTGCATGAACAACACTTTCATATTAAATAACCCCCTGTTGATTATTAGTCAGTTGTTCAAATGCCGCCTCTAATCTTCCCTGCTCAATTTGAATATCATAGGCACCCGTTTTTTCATTAAATAACCGTTCTAAGATCGCATCTGAATTATTGGTTTCAATGTAAAATCGACCATTTTTTTGCGTTACATTTTTAATCTCAGACCATCCTTTCAGCTGAGTTAACAGATGATCAGAATCTGCTTGAAAAGAGACAGTCCGTGTTAAAAAATTAGATTTGATTTCTGCTGGTGCTCCGTCAGCAATGATGTTGCCTTCCTTGAATAAAAGAATTCGATTGGCAATGTCATCGGCTTCTTGTAAATAGTGGGTAGAAAAAATAATCGTCTTTCCATGCTCCGTCAATTGTTGAATCGTTTCCCAAAAGCGCTTTCGTGAATTTAAGTCCATACCCACTGTAGGTTCATCTAAAACCAGCAAGTCTGGATTTCCCGCAAGCGCTAACGCAAAGCTCAACCGCCGCTTTTGACCACCAGAAAGCTTTTCCACTCGTGTTTTCAAATCTTGTTCATTTAATGCCGTCAAAGAGATCAACTCCTCTAATGAAAGAGGATCTGGATAATAGTGACGAACTAAATCTAATAATTCGTTCACTTTTAAACCATGCATCACATTGACATCCTGAAGCATGGTTCCTAACTTTTCCCGAACACTTCGCTCCTTAGGTTCGCGACTAAATACATGAATCTTTCCATGCGAAGGATTTAAAAGCCCCAAAATCATCGAAATGGTAGTTGTCTTTCCAGCACCATTCGGACCGAGGATCGCTACAATCTCTCCTGAATAAATGGTGAATGAAACACGATCAACTGCCTTTTTATCTTGAAAGGACTTTGACACGTTTTCTACCTTTATTACCTCTGTCATCTTCAGCACCTCCGTATATATCAATTAGTATATGATCCTGATGAATTCTGGTTTAGTAGAGAATGCCATAAAAAAAAATGACAAATGTCATCATTTGCTGAACCAATAGAAAGACCTACCTCATTGAAGAAGTAGGTCTTTGTTTAACTTAAAAACTATATATGTATAAACTTTTCCTCATCACCTATACTTTATCTTACTCACAACTATTTATCTCGCGCATTAACTGATGAATCTGCACAGATGCGTTTCCGATTCGTTCTTCCCAAAGCCCACCCACTTCAACATATGGAATCCTATACTCTTCAAGTTTCTCTTTGAATTTTCCATAAAATTCTTGCCTGCGGTCTTCCAAGTTTCGTTGTGGATCTGCTTCCCACGGAATGTCTGGCTTCATCAGAAGAGCAAGATGATAGCGCTCTGGTTGAATCAGAGACTTGATAAATGGGTCAACATGACCAAAAAATTCGTTGGCGTAAACTTCTGTTTCAATGGCACAGGTATCGCTAAAGGTGACATGGTGCCCATTCAACCAAGCATAATGCTCTTGTTCATAGTGACGCTTGGCGATAACAGTTAAATCCTCAGGAGTAAGGTGATCCATAACCTGATTTAGTTCAATATCAATGTATTCCCTCGCATATTCAGGAGTCCAGGTCGTATTCCAAATCTCTGCCAAGCGTTGAGCAAGTGTTGTTTTACCACAAGATTCAGGTCCCGTGATTAAGACTCTCTTCACATAGTAAGGCCGAACAATCTTGGGGATAAATTCCCAGTAATCATAAGGGCTTCGGCGAATCGCGCTTCCTGAGATTGGTACCTGCTCCCGTTTGATGTCAAAAATACAGGGCTCAGCCCCATCCATCTCTTCCGCCAAGCGGAGGATATAAGGCTCTGAACCAAAGACACGGTGTACTTTTTCGGGATGGAGATGTTTGAGCTCTTTTCGCCAAATATCCCAAAATCGATCGTCGTGTTCATCCTGCGGCTCTTGCGGCATCTCTCGATGTAACCATTGAATACGAGCATGCGGACACTGCTGACGGATCCAAGTCACTCGTTGTTCGCCCGAAATCGGTTCTTCATCCATCGAACAGACGACAATCGTTAATAGATCGCAATGGCTACTTGCATGTTCGAGTAATGTAACATGTCCTTGATGCATGGGCATAAACTTTCCGATTACCAAACCTCTTTTCATCGTTAAGCCACTCCCTGCTTTTCACCTATTATGTAGATATTCAACCAAGTTAAATATAATATCAGCTTTTAAACGACTTGTACAGATCTTCTTCCTTCTTCATTTTATATCCCTTTACTTTGGTTCAATGTTTTGGAAACACTAAAATCATGTAAAAAATCGAAGGGTTCCGCTAAGAATTGGCACAAACATTTTGCACGAAACATCGACTCCTAACATTTAAATGCTTGAATACTGTCACATTCAACCAATTATTTAACAAGATTCAACCATTCTTGGTATATTGGACAAGAGAGGTTATCTTTGATGGATCAATTAAAGGGGGATTCTTCTAGAAATGTTTAGTCAAGAAGTCACAGCAAAAATCAGAGAACAATCGAATCAGATGGATCAAACAGGTGTGATCTCTCACCAAATATTGGACTTTATTTACGAACAGAAGCTGTTTAAATTATTTGTCCCCGAAGAGCTTGGGGGAAGAATGACTCCTCTTCCAGAAGCTTTACGGTTATTTGCTGATGCCTCTAAGGTGGATGGTAATTTGGGGTGGACAGTTACCATTGGCTCAGGAGGTGGATTTTTCTCTGCTTTGATCGATCTGTCTGTGTGTACAAATCTATTTTCAAACCCAAAGGCAGTGATTGCTGGTAGCGGAACTCCATCAGGAGTTGCCAAGCGAGTAAATGGTGGGTATCAGGTGAGCGGACAATGGAGATATTGTAGCGGTGCTCCACATGCTACCTTTTTTACAGCTAACTGTTTGATTGAACTAGCAGACAAACCGAAACAACAATCGATCCGTTCCTTTATTTTTTTACCTGATCAAGTCAAAATCATTGAAGACTGGAGTGCCTTTGGTTTAAAAGCTACAGGTAGTCATTCGATTCAGGTGGAAGATATTTTTGTCCCTGATTCTATGACATTCGACCTTACCGAGCCCAATTCTTACTACAATCACCCTGTTTTTCAATATCCCTTTATTCCGTTTGCTGCAGCCTCTTTTGCCGCAGTGAGTATCGGAATCGGTAAGCACTTTTTTGAAGAAGCACAGCTTATTTTAAATGAGTGTAAAAACAAGTGGGAAACGGATCGGTGGGAGTTTGTGAATCAAAAGAAGAAACAACTGGAACAAGTATTCACCCGATCTGTAGAGGATTTCTACAAGATCATTGATACTTCTTGGGACAAGCATATCCAGCTACCACCACTTTCTGAGGAGGAACTGGATCAGATCAGTTACCAATGCAAGGAAACAGCACGAGTAGCTTTATCTAGTACTGATTCTCTGTTGCCTTATTTGGGGATGGGAGCTGTGATGGAACATACATCCATCAACCGAATATGGCGAGATCTACATACCGCCTGTCAACATGTCGTGTTGACTCCATTTTACGAAGTGGAAAAATAGACGATTTTAAACACAAAGAAGGGATTCCTTTTATATAGAAGAAATCCCTTCTTCATACTTCATTCAGGTGGAATATCTAGCGTCTCTTCACGAAGAACCAACACAACCTATTTATTATTCTCCTCCCATACTTTTAGAAAAGGAAACGGATTGATCGCTTCTTTGATGACAGGCCAACCTTTCACATAAATCCCTAGGTGTAGGTGTGGAGCGAATTGACCTGTAGTCCCCTCAGGTCCATATCCACTATCCCCGACGAAACCAATGATTTGCCCCTTTTTCACCACAGTGCCCTCTTCGATCTGATCAGCGTATTGACTCATATGAGCGTAATAGTAATAGATATGGGGATGTTCACGATCTTGAATCTGAAGCCGCCAACCGCCTAGACGATTCCATCCTTTACGAACTACTTCTCCATCTCCTACAGAAAGGATCGGTGTTCCTTTCGGAGCCATAAGATCTGTGCCTTCATGTTTTCTTTTTCCACCATACTCCCTACCATCTCCCCAACCGTCGGCATAAGTAACCTTGTCTCGATCTTCCGTATGAAACGGAAAAGCATAAGGTTCTCCTAGAGCTCCCGCTTCCCAAGCATAAAGATCTGCAAGTTCGATGATTTGTGTGACCTGTTCTTGTGAATAGATTTGTGAAAGAACCTGTGTCAAATGGCGTGTTGTTGGCTCTTTTCCAGCTAATTCTTGTTGAAGTTGATCAGCCTGTTTCTTTATGGTTTGTGGAGTTGCTTTTTCGTATTGGTTCGTCACTTCATCCATCGCTACAAGAATAGTCCAAGGGATCCCAGATTGTTCAGCTACCTTCACATAGACAGGTGCCAGTTTTCCGGGCACTCGAAAATCTTGAACTTCATGCAGTGGATAAGTTAAATAAGCCCAGTAGAGACCCACTCCAAGGAAAGTGAGTAATAAACTAAAAACTACCAATTTGCGCAAGAAAGCTGCCTCCCTAGGACTGTTTTTCATTCACCATCGATAGATCCATATTCAAACATCCAACTCATGACGATTCGTTGGATATGCTATTTTCCTTTATAAAGATACTTTTCTTGTAAATAAGCATTGCTTCCAAGATAATCTCAAACTTTTACAGCTATGCGAAACTGTTTACATCCATTGAGCAAGAGAATCAGTTCCGATTATAAAAGGCTTCCTTGAACTAAGAAGTAATGGAAAAGAATAACCACGCTTAGTTTATATCATTTCCAATTATCGGACAAGCAGGAAATAAAGTCTTTGGCATATAGAAATTGTCCGTAAACACCGGATTGGTGCTAATTCATTCATCATTAAGAAAAGACACCCTGCATGTTTCTTGGCTGAGGTGTCTTTTCTTAAGTCTAGATTTATTATGAAATAAGTTGCTGTTTTTCTGCCTTTTTAAAAAGATGTTCTAAAGTTTGAGTGATGAGAGATTCAGTGATTTTCAACGTCGTTTCACTATGCTTTGAAGCTTTTTGCAACTTTTTCTCCATCACCTCTAGAGAAACTTGAATCTGTTTGACTGAGATTTTGATCTGTAGATTAGTTTTAGGATCTTTACCAATCGCTTGAGTTAATTGTTTTTCTAACAAACGACTGACTTGCTTTGCTTCTAGTCCATCTACTGTGACAAGTTTGATCAAGTCTTGGGAAACTATCTGAAGCTCCTTTTTACCTGCTAAATAATCACTAAGTAGTTGGAGTTCCTGAATATCAGATGTCATGCGTGGTTTCACTTGGGAGACACCTTGAAATTGACTAGAAACCCCAGTCAACTCGATCATATCTCCATTTTGATAAGCAAATTTGTCAAATGTAAGACCTGTCCGATGATCAATCCGAACTTTCACCGATTCACCTGTCGCCTTTACAGTAGCATCAAATTCAAACGTTCCTTGTGTATTGACTTGCTTAAGGTTTTCGATGACAACTCCTTTTAATTGAACGAGTTGTCCTTCATTACTGAGGCCTACTTCGTTTGGACGAACCACTAATGGTGTTGGGACATCAGATTTCCCAGTTACTTGGATTCCACTAATATTTGTTAATTGAAATTCTCCATTAAATACAGCCGTTTTAGCGACGATCTGGACAACATCACCAATGACTACATCTAAATCCTTTTGGTGCACATAAGCACCAGAAGATGAATCCTGAATATAAAACCCTTTACTTCCCCATGCTCCGACCGGGGAGGTAACTACTCCCTCTACCATTACTTCAGTACCCACAGATACTTGACGAGCTTCAGCAAGAGTTACAGAGTTCAATTGACCATCGGTATAGCCCGCTTGTTGTGCAGTAGCTTCATCCCAGAAGAAAATACGCTTATCGACCGGAACCTTTTCCCATTCTTCAGGTTTGACATAAGTTTTTGTATCAGAATTCCCTACATACTTACTTAACCCTTTCTTGTCATCATTTGCACGGAAGAGGAAAGGAAGTTCCAATAATGGATTTTCAGGATTCCAAATTCCCAATTTTGCTTCTTTCGCTGACTTGACAGCTTCTTGATACTTAGGATAGTCCTCTTCATCAATCGGCCAAATAAAGTAAGTAACTGCATGCCCTTGCTTCACCATTTCAAGGTTGATATTGACTTGGTCTGATTTACGAATCACTTGCCCAAGTAAGCGACCATAATTATCTGTCGGTTCAGGTCCAACCTTGATGAGTACTTCATCTCCGGGTTTTATCAATGTGTTGATATATGATTTAGCCTTTTCTCCAAACTCCTTTTGGTTGCGATTAATCGTCGCACGGTTTGGATCTTTGTTGTGTGCTGCATAGGTTTCAGCTGTATCCATATTAACAAAACGAACTTTCGTTGTCCCCAGAACGGGTTTGCTCAGGTGAATCGTATCACCATCCACCACACTAGATACCACAGATGGATAGAGTCCCTCTGCGGAAGGGGGAGCTGGTTGGTTACTTAGTAGAGACAGATCCTTATCTTTACGGGGAATTAACTGATACGATGTATATTGACTAAGAATTGCAGTAATTTCATACCATTTCCCTTTTTGTAACTGAGATACATCCATAGACCCTTCCATCACACGTAACGTAGTCTCTTGGAAGTCAGCATCGATGAGTGAGATGTTGTATCCGCCACCCGCTGGTGCAGAAGGAATATTTTGTATAAATCCAGTTAATTGGACAAGTGAACCTTCTAGTGGTTCTGCTTTCTTAGCATCTTTTAAATCCGAAAGTTGAATCTTCTGAGGTGTTGGCAAAGGTTGTTGGTTAGCCAATACTTCAACTGTTCCTGGAGTGATTTCTGTCAAACCTTTATATTCAGTAATATTGCCTGTGACTCTTACTTGATCGCCTTCTTTTAATTGAGGATAGTTAGTGGGGCTTATGGCAAATAGATTGATTCCACCTGTTGCGTCTTGAATAAATGTAGACAACTTTCCACCCCCAATGGCTGAGTTGTCAGCAAGAACAACACCTTCCACAGTGACGGTCTGCCCTATTTTCAGTTTCGCTTGAGCAATGGAGAGAGTACTAGCTGATCCTACTTCAGCAGATACTCCCTGAGTGATGCCTACACAAGAGAAAAATAGCAGACAGATCAGAAAAATAGGGATTAGTTTTCTCACTCGTAATTGGAGCATGATATTCCTCCTAATTTTTTTGAAATATATGCGTTATTAATTATAACTCTACTTTTTTAAAAACGATATATGACTTTTTCAAATATTGTATGATTTAAATTAAATATTTTCTGGTATGTTCCTTATTGACAAGAGACCCATGTTAATTTCTAATAGTAGTTAAAAGAATAACTACTAAAATGGAGTGTTACATGGACAACATTTATAAGGAATTACAACGGTTAGGTTTTTCGCAGTATGAATGCAAAGCTTATGTAGGTCTTTTAAAACATTCACCTGTAACAGGATATGAAGTAAGTAAACGGACAGGTGTACCACGCTCCATGATCTATGAAGTGTTAGGTAAGTTATTAGACAAAGGAGCCATCTATACGGTCCCATCAGATCCAGTAAAATATTTACCTGTCCCTGCTAAAGACTTAATTGCTCGATTACGCCAAACATTTGAAGATTCGTTTGACTTTCTTGAAAAAGAATTATCTATGTTGGGAACAGAACCAGAGATTGATGTCATTTGGCGAATTCATAATGAGCAATTAGTCATTAACGAAATGCAAAACCTGATCCGCAAAGCCAAAAATGAATTATGGTTGTCTATTTGGGAAAGACAAGCCCCTTTGATCCGAGAACCAGTGGAGCAACAAGTCAAAAATGGTAAACAAGTATTTACAATCCTTTTTGGGGCACCCGACGTACAGCTTGGCTCCACCTATCATCATAACTACATGCCTCCAGAAGTAGTCGAAGAACGTATGGGTGGGCATTTAACGGTAGTGTCTCGTGATCATGAAGAGGTTCTAATCGCAAACTTCGATAACCATCACACAACATGGGCAGTAAAAACTAAAGATCCTGCTTTGGTGCTAGTAGCCACAGAATATATTAGACATGACATCATGATCGAAGAAATCACCAAAGAATTTGGCTCCGACAAACTAGATGCTTTATGGCGCAATAAACAAGATTTAATTCAAGTGGTAACAGGAAAGCGGTTCATGTTGAAATGAACCGTATTTTCTTATCGCTTTTATAGTAGTTAGGTTGATAACATCTATTTCATCCCCCACCTAATCTGGGGGAATGTTCAGTGGCAAATCTAGGGAGAAATATTACTATTGGGAGGAGATTAAAGGGAATGGATAAAAATCAAGTCAAAGTCAACTCCTATCTGGATCGGTGGAAAGGTGAAGATCACTTTTTCCAAGGAGTTAAAGACTGTTTACCTACGGTTTTAGGTTATTTAAGTATCGGATTTGCAGCTGGAGTCGTTCAGGCAACAGCAGGATTAAGTATGATGGAAATTGCACTGATGTCCACACTTTTGTACGCGGGATCCGCTCAATTTATAGCTGCTGGCATGTTCGTAGCAGGGGCTCCATTGTTATCTATAATTGTTACCATATTTATTGTAAATCTAAGATATTTACTTTTAAGTGCGGCTTTAGCCCCCTATTTCAGAAAAATGTCAACACTACAAAATATCGTGAATGGATTCTTGTTAACAGATGAAACGTTTGGTGTCGCAGCGAATCGTCTCTCAAAACGAAATGAAGCCAGCTACAGTTGGATGCTTGGTTTAAATATCACAGCTTATCTTAATTGGTTATTTGCTAATTTAGCAGGAGCATACTTAGGTCAATGGATTCAAGATCCGAGTTCCTTTGGACTTGATTTTGCTTTACCAGCGATGTTTATTGGCTTACTGGTCTTACAATTTGTAGATAGCCCCAAAATAGTTCTGGATTTTTTTATAGCCATCAGTGCAATCATTTTAACAATCCTAGCTAGTTTTATGCTTTCTAAAGGGTTAGATCTCATTGTAGCTACCTTATTGGCTGCATGTTTAGGGGTGGTGATCGAAAAATGGAAATAAGGCTAGATATTTTACTCATGATCTTCGGTGGAGCCATGGTCACCTTCGTTCCACGTGTCTTTCCCTTGGTCGTATTAAGTAAAATTCATTTGCCTAACTGGATTATCAGCTGGCTCAAACATATTCCAGTGGCGATTATGGCTGCACTTTTAGCACAAGAGTTATTAATACCCAACCAAGAATTCACCTATTTTTCTGGAAACCTCCGACTTGTAGCTGCCATCCCCACAATCCTGATCGCAGTCTTTACAAGAAGTTTGCTAGCCACTGTTATGGTTGGTGTCGTGTCCATGATGCTTTTGCGTTTTCTGTTTTAAAAGGAATCATTTGATCTTTCTACATCAAAGAGGAAGCCTCTCACACGAGGCTTCCTCTTTCTTCTGCTTTAGTTTCCAATACCATCGTATAACAGTGTACAGGCACTTCCTCTTCAGGACGATAAACAGCTAATAATACATGCTTTTTGTCCACCCACTTCCCATGTTCCAGATACGCTTCTAGATCAAAAGGAAGAATTTCAACGACCGCATGCTTGTGCAAATCACGTTCAGTCAGTCCCCAGTTGGCAAAATCCCCAGAAACCGTATCCGGTTTTTCTGCTGCCTGACGAATCAATCTAGACTGTTCCTCTTTAGATAAGCTAAAGTTCCACCAGACTTTACGTGGGCGATGCCGATGATTGAGATAGTAATCGTATTTCATCAGACCCAGAATCCGCTCTAAGTGTTTCGTGTCATGGTATTGCAAGAAGGACCATAAGCGGGTAAATAAGTCTGCCAATTGATGCCCAATTCGTTGCCACCCTTGCTCTTCCCAGTAGTCTCCAAAC
Source organism: Hazenella coriacea (assembly GCF_004341825.1). GTDB lineage: Bacteria > Bacillota > Bacilli > Thermoactinomycetales > Thermoactinomycetaceae > Hazenella > Hazenella coriacea. The sequence continues at coordinate 227,907 of NZ_SMAG01000001.1, forward strand.
TCTTGGAAGAAGTCAAAGGCAGAAGCAAATTCATGTTTAATCAGATACTGGACGGTATGATCCATCCGGTGGGCATTCCAATATTTCTCCAACACATCTTCCACACGCTTAATTCGTACAATATCTGAAAATGGAAGCAGATCATTACCCAAGATTTCATAAGGAGCATGATCCATGTAGACATAGTTGTAACGCTCTGCATCATGTCGCATACCCGTTCCCCGCAACATTTTCAAAAAGCCCAATTGAAGTTCTTCCGGTTGAAGGGCGAATACATCATTAAATGTTTTGCGAAAAGTATTGTAATCTTCATGGGGTAATCCTGCGATCAAATCTAGATGTTGAGCGATTTTACCACTATCTTTGACCTTCGTCACAGTACGAGATAATTTAGTGAAGTTTTGTCGCCGCTTCACTGCTTCATTGGTCGGATCATGGGTCGATTGCACGCCAATCTCAAAGCGAAAAATACCCTGCGGAGCATTTTCAGCGAGAAAATCAAGTACCTCTGGACGCATAATATCAGCAGTAATCTCAAACTGGAACACACACCCACCATGATTTTCAATTAAAAACTGAAAAATCTCCATCGCATAGTCACGCTTAATGTTGAAGGTTCGATCCACAAACTTGATCAACTTCGCCCCATTATGAATGAGATACAACAAGTCTTGTTTAGTTCGTTCGATATCAAAATAACGAACTCCCACTTCGATACTGGATAAACAGAATTGACAACTAAACGGGCAACCCCGACTGGTTTCAAAATAAACCACTCGATTCGGAAGATCTTTCAAGTCTTCCGGGAAACGATGCGGAGAAGGGATCTCGTTCAAATCTAGTTTCGGGCGGGGTGGGTTCAGGATGATCTCTTCATTCTTCCGATAAGCGAGCCCCAACACAAAATGAAACTTTTGTTCCCCGTGGAGTTCTGTAAGCAAATGATGAAAAGTTTCTTCTCCTTCTCCCATAATGATAAAGTCTACTTCCGGGAGACGCTCCATCCAGTACTTCGTGTCATAAGAGACCTCTGGACCTCCTAACACAATTTTCAGCTCTGGTTTAACCTTCTTCAACATACTGATCACTGTAATCGTCTCTTCGATATTCCAGATATAACAAGAGAACGCCACAAGATCTGGTTGTCGCTGATATACATCGGAGACAATATTCATCACTGGGTCTTTAATCGTATATTCAGCGATCTCCGTCTCGAAATCTCTACCACTATACGCCTTCAAATAGCGAAGTGCCAGAGAGGTATGAATATATTTGGCATTGAGTGTAGCTAAAACAGTTTTCATGTGATTCAACCTCATTACATTCTTAGAATCTATGTTCGGTCAGATCTCGATCAGGCAATGACGAGAATTTGACTTTCACTCTTTTTGAACTTGCGACCTGAACCTATTTCAAAGTTTGCTATCTCTTCTTATGTACTTGAAATCTTCTCCTATTCTACACTGAAGTAGTCAGAAAGTCGAAGATTAGAGCTACTCCCTAAAAGCAATTCAAAAAACCTGAGCATTACACTCAGGGGAGCTGGTTATTATCTACCTTTTTCATCGGCAAATTTAGTAACACATCTACAAAATTCCGGAAGGTCACTGTTTTCTCTGTCTTACTTTTGTAATATATTCACAAGAGTGATCCCTCAGAGAAACAGCGACCCACCTTAGCTGATTAGATATAAAAATGAATGCCAATGACTTCGATTGATTTCACTCAAATTCAGTTATACACTTTTCGTGAAAGGGCTTACATTTAAAAGCAAGAGTTACAATAAGACCAAGATTCACCACATGTTTTTTCTAGATACTTCTTTAATTCATCTAATTGAGTAGAACAAACGATTGTACTCCCCACAGTCCACCTTCTCAGAGCTCCTTGATTCCGTAGTTGTGGACAACGAACCCGATGGATCACATTATTCCTAGCCTGTAATTCAAACTCCCTAATCGTCGCCACATACCCCGATTGATGTTCATTACACCAAGTTTGGTAGCCATGATCATCATTTATAAATGGAAGAACCATATCCTCTCCCTCATTTCTCCTATGATCCTAAAGATGCTGGTGGCAATCCAACATCCTTATCCTTATCATAAGCCAATTTAAGAAAATTGGAAGGTGAGGACAAAAAAAGGACTGGTTGATTCAACCTGACAAAAGTTAAAAATATAAATTTCTTAAGCTATTGTTTCACTCTTATTCAACTCTTGTTAAGATTCCTTCATTATAATTAAGATAGATATATGTTCCTATTAATGAAAGGGGTGTATAAATCATCGCAAAGCAAAAATCGATGTGGGTCTCACTCTTTTTGGTTGCTTTTTTATCTGTGGGGGCATTTCCTTCTTGGGTTTCGGCTCAACCGATTGGATCTGAAAAGGATTGGCAACATTGGGTTCAAAAACACGCGAATCCGATTAAAATCTTGAGCCCCTCAGAAAATGATCACTACAAAGACTTGCATTTTCTAAAGCAGACATTGAAAGACAAACGAATCGTTTTGCTTGGGGAGAGTTCTCATGGTGCTGCGGAATTTAACTCTTCGAAGGTTCGCATGATTCAATATTTACATAAAGAATTAGGTTATGAAGTGATCTCCTTCGAATCTGGATTAGCCGAAAACCATGCTGCATTTATTGAGTCAGGCCAGAAACCTCCGTTGACAACCATGCAAAATTCTATTTTTGGTGTCTGGCATTCACAGGAAACTTTACCTTTATTCGATTACATCAAAGAGCAGAAAAACACCAAGAATCCTTTGATCTTATCTGGCTTTGACAATCAGCCAATGGCAACTTACAGTCCCTTTGTTCGAGATTGGTTTAAGCAAGTAGATCCTAAAGTCGCTGAGCTCGCATTCCAACTGGAGAATAAATTTGTTCACTACTACTATATGGAATCAGATATCAATGCATTTAAAAAAGAACAACCACATTTGATTGCTCAGTATCAACAATTACTTTCATTTGTCGAGTCACACGAATCACAATTACAAAAAATCTATCCACAACATCCAGAATTAACGAAAGTAACAAAGTATACATTTCAAGATCGAATCGACAGTATCAATCAAATGATCGAGCCTTCAATCCTTCTCCAAAAGTATTTAGAGGAAGAAGATTATGAAAAGGCTGGAGAAAATATGGATCGGCTCAGTGTCGTTCGTGACAAAGCGATGGCCAAACATTTGACTTGGGTCGCTGACGAACTCTACCCTGATAAAAAAATTATTGCTTGGGGACACAACTACCATATACGTAAAAACAACTCACAAATTACAGCTCCATATCGAGGTTCATTGGTTACCATGGGTGAGTTACTCCCAGACCATATCAAAAAGCAAACCTATACTGTCGGACTGTACATGAACCGTGGAGAATCTGCTTCTAACAATCGAGTGCCTATGCCCGTTCGTTACCCTCATCCAACCGGAACCATGGAATCAATTCTCGGTAAACACATGAAGTCACCTGCGATCTTTGTTGATCTAGCCAAACATAAAAATAAAAAAGGAACTTCTTGGATGTATACCCCTCGTCTAGCTCTGGATTGGGGATTCATGGAGGAAGAACTCCTCCCTCGAGATCAATATGATGGGATCTTGTTCATCGATGAAACTCACCTTCCCAACTATATCCCTCCAGCTTCGAGCCAAAAGCAACAATCCAAGGCATCCATCCAAGGTTTTCAACCCCTCTCATCCTCCTCGCTCAATTCAAAAGTAGATCATCTTCACCTAAATCCAAATCATTAAATGTTTTAACGTCTGATTCCTGAAAGGAGTCAGGCGTTTTTTCAACTCGTACAAAATAAAAATAGAATCTAATATAGAAAAGGCATAAATGAAAGTAAAAATCCATTTATAAAAAGAATTAAATCATTAATTAATAATCATGTATAATTTTCTAAAACGCTACTTTGACGCTATCTACAAATGATATAATTTAAATTCTGTATAATCTATCTATTTCTTATATTCTATAAACAATGGTATACTTTCTCTATAACATTACTCGTTATTCTTTATCTTAGAAACTATTGCAACATCCTACCATCTCTTTTCAAAACCACCTGAATATTGGAATGGAGGCGCATCAAAGATGAATGTTATTGGGGAAATTCTTAGAAACCGAGCTTCTTTTTCTCCCGATTTGGAAGCGTTAGTTTTTGGTGATCAAAGATATACATATCAGCAGTATAATGAACAAGTGAATCAATTAGCCAATTATTTTATTGAGCTTGGTATTCAAAAAGGGGATCGAATCACAACTCTGTGTAAAAATAGCCCCCAATTTGCGTTCATCATGATGGCGACGATCAAGGTGGGAGCAATTTTTGTTCCTTTAAATTGGAGATTAAAACCTCAGGAATTAAAAGGGATGATTCTAGACAGTAAGCCCAAAATCCTTTTTTATGATGAAGAGTTTTCCGCTAGTCTCACTCAGTCCAACGAGTGGTATTTTCTCTCTAAGAAAATCGCTGTGTGCCATGGATTGAAAGTGCTTCCATCTTTCCAGTCTCAATGGATGAGTTACTCTACCGAAGAACCCCATGTCCAAGTCTATGAAGATGACCCAGCAATCATCATTAGTACATCAGGAACAACAGGAACGCCTAAAGGAGTCGTACTCAGTCATAAAAACATTATTGCAACGGGAATCGGGTGCGCCCTTGCCTCTGATCCCCACTATGGAGATCGCTTCTTAATTATGACTCCGTTTTTTCATATTAGTGGTGTGATCATTCTGATCAACTCCATTTATTTTGCAACCACTTTAGTTATTTTGACTAGTTTTGATTCGTCCAAAATCTTAGATACCATCGAAGCCGAGAGAGTTGCTACCATGATGACTGTTCCACCCATTTTAATTTATTTACTACCCGAGCTTGCAAAGACCGAAAAAGATCTGAGCTCTCTCCGACAAATCGCTTGTGGAGGAACCACTGTTCCTGAGAGTTTGATTCGACAATATGATTTACTTGGTTACCCGATTCTTCATGGCTATGGAGCTACTGAAGTGGCTGGAGCGATTCACTTTTGGGTTCCATCTATGGGATTAGACAAATCACATTCTGTTGGTAAACCAATTATGTATGTACAAACAAAGATTGTTCATCCCAAGACACGAGAGGAATTACCTACAGGTGAAGTGGGGGAAATCGCAATCACAGGTCCCCAAGTTTTTGCTGGATACTGGAAAAAACCTGAGGAAACGCAAAAAGTACTTAAAGATGGATGGTTTTTGACTGGGGATGCAGGAAGAAAAGATGAAAACGGATTTTTATATGTCATTGATCGCTATAAAGATATCATTATTTGTGGAGGAGAAAATATTTATCCCGCAGAAGTAGAGTCTGTGGTTAGTCAGATTGATGAAGTGGCAGAAGTGGCACTCGTTGGCATCCCTGATCCCATCTGGGGGGAAATGCCTTGTGCTTGTGTGGTTAAGAAAGCAGAAGCTCATGTAACTGAAGAAATGATTTTAGATGAATGTAAAGAAAAATTAGCCAACTATAAAGTAACCAAAGTCTTATTTGTCAATGAGCTACCCAAAAATGCTTACGGGAAAGTAGTCAAACCCCTTCTACGAGAACAACTTGCTCAAGGAAATGTACAACAATAGCTTTTATTTACTAGAACGATCTCTCTATCGTTCTAGTAATTATTGACTGGTATAATAAATTACGAATGGTTTTCGCTCTAAAGAGTTATAACCTTCGTAATTTCAGGAGAAATGAGGATATTTTGCTATGAGTTCAACTCAGCCATCCCCTATTCAATTCATGAAAGGTAAGCAAGTCTATCTACGTCCTTTTGAACCAGAAGATTTTGAAGTATTTTACCACAGTTTTCATCATTCTGAAGTCCGTCGATTGACTGGCACTTCTCAAGTTTTTACAAGAGAAAAAATAGAAGCATGGTTAAAAAATGTATTGATGTCCAATGATCATGTCTTTTTAATGATTGTTTCCAAGCAAACTCATGAAATACTTGGAGACGTAGAAATTAATCATATGGATCTGGTCAATCGCAGTGCCAATATACGGATCGCCCTTTACCATGAAAAACATTTTGGTAAAGGGTATGGAACAGAAGCGATGCGATTAATGGCTGATTATGCGTTTGGAATCCGTAATCTTCATCGTCTTTCATTAGACGTTTATGAGTACAACAAACGTGCGATTCGCACTTATGAAAAGGTAGGATTCAGAAAAGAAGGCGTCAAACGGGAAGCTCTATTTTACAATCATCAATATCATGATGTGATTCATATGGGATTATTAGCCAAAGACTTTGACAGAGACTAACCTTTCAACAGTAGTGTGGATGAGAACAGAATTACCTGCTCAATCCATGATGGAGCTCGACTTTTCTCTTGCAATGAAAGGAGGAGGTTCTCTCCCCCCTTGAGTATAGGAGGCATCAACATTTCTCCGAGAAAAGTTGATGCCTTCTTTTTTCATCCATATGACGGATTTGTTGACTTCATTTCTAGCTCACTCCCAGACCTGATCTAACTGATCAGCATAAAAAAGAATAGCTCGTTGGTACTTTTGAATCCCTTCATCCTGAGTAAGCTCAATCATCTTTTGTAAAAGGATCTCCATGGATCGTTGATGCTCTCCTAGATTATATAAAACCATGGCATAAAAGAGGTACAATTCATGAGCATCAGGAAACTCTTGTATCCCCTTTTCCAAAGTTTCTTGCGCTTTGAGATATTCACCTAACGTTCGGTACGTACTGCCCAACCCTAACCATGCACCTCTGCGCTCTTCACTCGTTAATCCCAGTTGTAACGCCTCTTCGTAGAATGGAATCGCTTCTCTCTCCAAACCTAATGCATCATGAACACAAGCACACTGATACAGTGTTTGAGGATTAGATGGATCCTGTTTGATCAACTGTAACAATAAAGATTGGGCATCTTCAAGACGCCCCTCTTCTCGACATCGAATCGCACGTTGGAATTCACTCATCTTGATCCCTCCTCCAAACCTTTTCTTATTCATTAACCACTCAAATCCTACATATAGTTCAATGAGTCGTCTATTCGATTGATAGAATTGATCAAACAGCAATCAATAACCCAATACATAGATTAACACTCGCAAATAGATTGATTAATTAGTAAAATAAAATAAAAAAGGAGCGTTATAATTGAAATATACATTTTCCAACGATCAAGGAACCATTGAGTATCTTAGAGAAATAGTGGCAAGCGGAAAAATGCAAGACCATCATCCCTTACTAGGTGAAGGATTAAGTGGTCAAGTGTATGAATTTGAAAACTACGCCGTCAAAGTCTTCAAAGAAAAGTATAGTGAAAATGATGACTTTATTATGCTGAATCATTTACATAATCACTCTGGTTTCCCCAATCTTCATTATAAAGAAGAGCAATTTATGGTTGTGGACAAAGTATCTGGTTATACTCTTGGACAGGCATTAAAATCTGGGGATTCGCTTAATGATGAAATTTTTAGACAAATTGAAGTATATGTTGAAGATTGCTATAGAGATGGGATTATTGCTCATGATCTGCACCTCAATAACATCATGATTGACAAAGACAATCATATTAAAATCATTGATGTCGGTCGTTTCTTTTACACTACTAATCAAGAAAGTTACACAGATCAGATTAGAGAAGAGCTAGAAAATATTAAATATCATTTATTCAGTTTCCCCTTCTCTTCTAAAAAAAGACGTAGACGCCGTCACAAACATTCTTCATTCTCATCACGTAGCTTTTCTTCATCTTCATTTTCCTACTCATCGTCATCCCGTCGTAAACATCGCCGAAAAAGACGTCGTTTCTTTTCATCTTAAATGCTCAAAAGGTCAACTCTCTCGTTATGATCGCAAAGAGAGTTGATCGAATTAATCACTATAGATTATTGTCCAGATAATGATTTAATAAGTTCAAGCAAATCAGTCAATCCACTAATTACAGCGGCTGCCGCTACTGCTACACCTGCGACATTACCATAGTTGATTTTGAGGCTTTCAAGCTTCTTATTTAATTTAGCCAATTGATCTTGATTCACCTTGCCTTGGATCAGTTCTGACTGGATTTCCTCTGAAAGCTCTAAAACCTCGTCCAAATCCTGAGCATGTGAATCTGATTGTGGTAAAGTGATTGGTCCTCTATATGTATGACCGCTTTGATTTTCAAGCATTCTATCGAGTTGAATTTCTCCAATCATTATATCTATCCGTTCCAGTTGACGATCAAAATCATCAAGAGAATCCTCTGAAGTGGAAACCTCCTCCAGTTTTGTTTCCTTTTCCGGTCTATATCTATGTTTGAGTGCTTTAAGAAACAATGGTTCACTCCAATTTGATTCCATTGGGACTTCCTTTAAAACTTGGGTCAATTCCAATATATCTTTCTGTAATAGCTCAGTTTGGCTTGGATCAATCTGAACAAAACTCATTTCTTTCCTCCTAGACTGGATGCTTCTACTTTATAAATATGTTATTTTTTCATATTTAAATTTATTATACCTAAATTGAATAAATTTAAATATAGATAATTAACAATTAACCTTACATTTTATACGATTGTGATTCTAAGAAAGGGGTAAAAAGACGTTATAGAAATCAAAAAAGGAGTCGATCAATAAATATGAAGAACCGTCAAATCTTGCTTACAAGTCGCCCTAAAGGAATGCCCGATGAAAGCAATTTCCAATTGATAGAAACCCCCATCCCTTCTCTCCAAAATCATGAGGTACTTATCCAAACGTTATATTTATCGGTTGATCCCTATATGAGAGGTAGAATGAATGATAGCAAATCGTACATCCCTCCCTTTCAACTAAATGAAGTTCTGACTGGTGGTGTAGTAGGAAAAGTCGTTGAGTCTGAACACCCCGATTTTATAGAAGGAGATTTCGTGTTGGGGACACTTGGATGGGCGGATTACTCTATCTGTCATGGAGATCAATTAACTCGATTAGACCCTCAACAAGCCCCCCTCACAACGGCTCTCAGTGTCGTTGGTATGCCTGGTTTGACCGCTTACTTCGGACTTTTAGACATTGGAAAACCTAAAACAGGAGAAACCGTAGTCATCTCTGGGGCTGCTGGCGCTGTGGGAAGCATCGTGGGTCAAATCGCCAAATTGAATGGTTGTCATGTTGTAGGTATCGCTGGATCCGAAGCGAAAATTGCTTATTTAAAAAATGAGCTAGGCTTTGATGCAGTGATCAATTATAAAACCTGTACTGATCTCAACCAAGCGATCCAAGAAACTTGCCCCAATGGTGTGGATATTTACTTTGATAATGTTGGTGGAGGCATTACGGATGCAGTTTTACGTCACATCAATAAACATGCACGTATCCCCCTTTGTGGGCAGATTGCATCATATAATGCTGAAAAGCCAGAGCTAGGTCCCCGTAACTTTTCACTCTTACTCATTAACAGTGCCCTAGTCCAAGGATTTATCGTGAGCGACTATGCCTCCCGCTTTGGGGAAGCGTTAAAACAACTTTCTATTTGGCTGCATGAAGGGAAGATCAAGTATCGGGAAAATATTGTGGATGGATTAGAAAATGCTCCACAAGCCTTCCTCGGTCTATTTAGAGGAGATAATATCGGGAAACAATTGGTCAAGGTAGCCGATTAAAATAACCGTTGTTCTTCCGGCTATGTCACTTTGACATAGCCCTTTTTCACTCACTATAAATCAATGAAAAAGGATATTATTTGGACTATAATATGGAGGATAGATAATATTTCTAAAAAGGGGAATCCTTGATGTCTCACTTTGAACAAACACTCGCAAATCTATTAAAAGCTCGATTTCCTTTTTTGTACATACCTACATGGGAAGAAGACCGACTCATTCAAATTATCCATACCGTTGTCAATGATCTTCAACTCATTAATACTCCCCGAAAAGTGATGACATGGAGTGTCACTACGGGAATGACAAATTACAACCACTCAGAGAATACAACGTCACCCTTAAAAGCACTTCAAATTATTGAAAACACTGAAGAAGCGGCTATTTTTATCTTAAAAGACTTTCATATCTATTTGGGTCATGAAAGACAAGCTGATCCACAAATCATTCGGAAAATCAGGGACCTATCGATCTTACTCAAAAATAGTGCCAATCCCAAAAATGTCATTTTTATTTCTCCTAGTCTAGTTCTTCCTGATGATTTACAAAAAGAGATCACCATTCTAGATTTCCCCTTACCTTCCTATCAAAATATCCAAGATCTCTTAGATGATATGATTGCAACGAATAGTAGGAATGGACGGATTCAAATCCGTTTGACCCATGAGGAAAAAGAGCGGTTAGCTAAAGCAGCACTAGGTCTTACTTTACAAGAAGCTGAAAACGCCTTTGCTCGAGCCCTTGTTGAAGATGGAACGCTAAGCATCTCAGATGTCCAACTCATTTTAGAAGAAAAGAGTCAAGTCATTAAAAAATCTGGAATCCTAGAATTTATTCAAACAGATATACAGTTAGCAGATGTAGGTGGATTACAAAATCTAAAACACTGGTTAAAGAAGCGAAATAAGTCTTGGTTGGATTCTGCTAAGCTGTATGGCTTGCCTTCACCCAAAGGAATTTTGATCACTGGAGTTCCTGGATGCGGGAAAAGTTTAATTGCCAAAGCAATCAGTGCCATGTGGCAACTCCCCTTACTTCGACTTGATATTGGTAAAGTGTACAGTGGGATCGTCGGTAGTAGCGAAGAAAATATGCGAAAAGCGATCCAAGTAGCAGAAGCCATCGCACCCTCTATTTTATGGATCGATGAGATTGAAAAAGGATTTAGCAACGATGCAGGTGATTCTGGAACCTCCAAACGTGTATTTGGTTCTTTCTTGACATGGATGCAAGAAAAAACAAAACCTGTTTTTGTCGTGGCAACAGCAAACCAGATTCACTCCCTACCGTCTGAGTTTCTTCGTAAAGGTCGGTTTGATGAAATCTTCTTTGTCGATTTACCAACACGGAGGGAACGGGAAATTATTTTCCGGATTCACTTACAAAAAAGACTCCAACATAAGGACGTGGCAGGAGATTTTGAAATCTCTCCGTCTCTATTGGAAGCTTTAGCACAAATGACAGAAGGCTTTATCGGTGCAGAAATCGAACAAGTTGTTATTTCAGCATTATTTGAAGCTTTTTATGAAGAAAGAGCCCTTCAACCCGAGGATCTCGTTAAGTCTATTCGTCAAACTGTCCCACTCTCTGTTACACAAGCGGAGCAAATCAAGCAAATTCGCGATTGGGCCAATCTCCGTGCAGTTGCTGCCACTAAACAAGAAGATCGAATGGAGTATTCAAGCACATCTTCATCAGAGTCTGGGGATATATCCGCAACACGCGGAGGACGAAGTATTGATTTTTAAAAAAGAAGAAAACGAGAGATTGATTGAGTAATCTTCAATTTTAAGAGGGAGGTTTTAAGATTGAGTATTGAATTGGCATTGATTCCTGTTGCGATCGCTGTAGCTAGTGCACTCTCCACAAAGACAACCGACTATTCTACAAACTCGCACCAAATACAAACACAGATTCGAAATAAGGAACTATTACAAAAAACATTGGTACAATTAGGATGTCAATCTATTGCTACTTCTGACGAAGTAAGTTTATCTGTTGATGCGACACAGATTATCTTTACCACTGACGAAGAGCAAGGGTTTACTGCGTTATTTACTGGTGATATTTCACAAAGTCAAGCAGAAAACTTCGTAAACAACCTACATGAAGAATATTTTCGTGTCGTTCAGGAGCAAGTTTATCTTCGGTTAAAACAACAAGCTCCCAACCATGGACTTTTTTTAGAATCTGAAACAGTCCAAGAAGATCAGTCTGTATTACTCACCTTTTCTATTGGAAAGGAAGGATATTGATGAATCAAAAAGTAACAATTCAAATTCAACGGGATGGAAAAATCGCTGCCCATATCGAAGGAATTAAAGGAAAAAAGTGTACAGAGTATATTCGGATTTTAGAGCAGTTATTAGAGGCAGAAACTTTTGATTCGAATTATACATCTGAGTACTTTGAAGCAGAGGAATTGAACAGCGACAGAATCAAACAGCAACAGACTTTGAAGGAGTGAAACTAATGTCGATCACTAATCGCGGTCAAAAATGGGAATGGTTGAATTCGATTTGGATCCTATGGACTTTTGCATTTGGTTTCTTTAGTTGGATCTCTTTTTTTTATATCGGCTTTCGTACCAAACAAACGAAGTGGATAATATCAGGAATCATTTATGCGATCCCATTTATTTTAGCCATGATATTTATGGACGGTGATAACAATCCTAACAATGATCATTGGATGGTTAATGTCACTGCTGGTTTAACCTTGTTTCTGGGGATCATTGCAATTGTACATGCCTTTCTGGTTCGTAAAGAATACTTACTAAGACTTAGCACGATAAAAGCAAATAAAATCAATCAAAATGAGGCATTAAAACGTAAAATAGAAGCTGAATATGGAAATCGTGTTCAACCTACTCATCAGCCTAATCAATCTCATGCACATCTATTTGAGGAAAAAAAGGAACCAACATCTTTTTCACCCAACCATCATGCTGTAGAGTCATCTTCAACGATTCCACCAAACCAAAGCCCTATTAATCTTAATCTTGCTTCTGAAGAAATGATCGCTTCCTTGCCTGGAATAGGCACTGTTTTGGCTCGAGCAGCGATTCAGCACAGACAGTACCGTGGAGGATTTCAATCTCTTGAAGAGTTTGCATTTTTACTCCAGTTAAAGCCTCATATTGTGGAAAGAATTAGGCCTTTAGTTGTAGTCACTCCTATTTATCCCAAACAGCCCTCTTCACATGGCAGAATGGTTGACTACTGATGAAGCTACGAATCCACCGTTTTTTGCCTACAACTACTGTAGAGGGACCAGGAGTAAGAGCTTGTATCTGGGTACAAGGTTGTCCGATTCATTGCAAAGGATGTGCTGTACCTTGGACCTGGTCTCCTAATCACGGACAAGAAGTTGAAGTCGAACAACTTGCTCGGCAAATCTTAGAGGAACCAGAGATTGAAGGTGTTACTTTTGTGGGTGGGGAACCTTTTGAGCAAGCAGAAGCTTTATCCTCTCTAGGGAAAATTCTTAAATCGAAAGGGCTATCCGTGGTAACATTTTCAGGTTATGAATATAAGCACCTACAATCCTCTCAACGTCAAGATTGGCAAGATTTACTCACAGTCACGGATCTGCTCATCGATGGACCCTTTAAACAAGAACTTTTAGATCTGGCTCGACCTTGGGTGGGTTCATCTAACCAGCAATATCGATTTTTAACCGATCGTTATAAGTATTTAGAAAATCAATTGCAGCAAATTCCCAACAAAATTGAAGTCCGCCTCAATCCCGATGGTCAAATCGAAATAAATGGTATGGCTTCACAACAAATGTTACATCAGCTATTTGAAGAAGAATTTTATCAAAAACGAAGTCAAATGAATAAATAATACAAAATACCGCCTCCTAACTAATTGATTGATATTCACTAAGATATTATCATCATGAAAGAGCCTTGGTAAAAGTAAGGCTCTTTTTTTTATAACAAGAGCTACTATATAAATACAGTTGAGATAAATGTTTTCTTGAGCTTACGCCATAGATCCATTAGAATATTTGATGTCATCAGAGCTTTAGGATGAACATGCATACTAGACATGAATAAGATAGCAGCTACGTAAACGGTCACGAGATCACATTTAACATCTATCCCATGTCATTATAGAAAAAGGTGTAAATCCACATGAGTATCTTAACTGTGAAAAACTTAAGCCATGGCTTTGGCGATCGAGCGATCTTTAATGATATCTCCTTCCGTCTTCTCAAAGGAGAACATGTGGGACTGATCGGTGCTAATGGTGAAGGTAAATCTACTTTTATGAATATAATCACTCGAAAATTAGAACCCGATGAAGGTAAAATTGAGTGGGCTAATAAAGTTCGAGTCGGTTATCTAGATCAACATACAGTGCTACAAAAAGGCTTAACCATCCGTGATGTCTTAAAAAGTGCATTCCAATACCTATTTGATTTAGAAACGGAAATGAATCAACACTATGAAAGAATGGCTGAAGCCTCTCCTTCTGAACTTGAACAGCTCATGGATGAAGTCGGCATCATACAGGATTTGTTAACCAATAATGATTTTTACATGATTGATGCAAAAGTGACGGAAATTGCAAGTGGTCTTGGGTTAGATGAGATTGGACTGGATCGAGATGTACATGATCTTAGTGGTGGACAACGAACCAAAGTTTTGCTTGCCAAGTTGCTCCTCGAAAAACCGGATATTCTTCTGTTAGACGAGCCAACCAACTACTTAGATGAGCAACACATTGATTGGTTAAAGCGTTACCTTCTTGCCTATGAAAATGCTTTTATCCTCATTTCCCATGATATTGCTTTTTTAAATGATGTAATCAATGTAATTTATCATATGGAAAATCAAGAGTTGAATCGATATGTAGGAGATTACAACCATTTCCAACAAGTCTACCAAGTGAAAAAGCAACAGCTTGAAGCCGCTTATAAAAAACAACAGCAAGAAATTGCTGATCTAAAAGACTTTGTAGCTAGAAATAAAGCTCGAGTCTCTACACGGAACATGGCCATGTCGCGTCAGAAAAAATTAGATAAAATGGAACTAATTGAACTAGCTAAAGAAAAGCCCCAACCACAGTTCCACTTCAAAGAAGCAAGAACCTCTGGAAAGCTTATTTTTGAAGCAAAAGAGCTTGTGATTGGCTATGATGAACCACTCTCCAAGTCACTGAACCTTCGTATGGAGCGTGGGCAAAAAATCGCACTCGTAGGTGCTAATGGAATTGGAAAAACTACACTTCTCCGCAGTATTTTAGGTGAAATTAAGCCACTGTCAGGTTCAGTTGAGCGGGGTGAATACCTTCATATCGGCTATTTTGAACAAGAAATCAAAGGTTCCAATTACAACACCTGTATTGATGAAATTTGGAATGAATTTCCTTCCCTTTCACAATTCGAAGTACGTGCAGCCCTTGCCAAATGTGGTTTAACCACCAAACACATCGAAAGCAAAATAGAGGTGCTAAGTGGCGGCGAAAAAGCCAAAGTTCGCTTGTGTAAGCTGATCAATCGCGAATCTAACCTTCTTGTCCTCGATGAGCCCACTAACCACCTGGACGTTGACGCCAAAGTTGAGCTAAAGCGAGCCATTCAAACTTATAAAGGAAGTATCCTACTGATCTGCCATGAACCCGACTTTTACCGTGATGTAGTCACAGATGTGTGGAACTGTGAACATTGGACCACAAAAGTTTTTTGAAATAAAAAGTCCCCTATCACTGGGGATTTTTTAGTTGCCAGCAATCGCAACAAAAATTTATCTTCATTTTATAGTCCTTTAAAATCGCTTTTATACCAACTCTTTCAAGGTATCCCCTAAATCCGTATATGCAAATTGAAACCCTTCATCGAGCAACCGCTTGGGGATACAATTACGACCTGTAAGCGCTAGCCCCGGATCTGCTCTCATCACCGTCACTGCCCCCAAACGTACCAAAGGGGCTGGAGCAGGCGGAGCCCATCCTTTTCCCATCACTTTACGTAAAGTTTCCATAAATGTTTGGTTCGTTACAGGATTTGGACCTGTTGCATTGTAAACACCTTCGCAGTCATTTTCAATCACGTAATGAATCATTTTATTGAGATCATCAATATGCAACCAACTGATATACTGTTGTCCTGATCCAATGGTTCCACCTAAACCAAATCTCGCTAACTTTTGCAACGGCTCAAGTGCTCCACCATTCCGCCCTAGAACAAATCCAATCCGCAAAACCACTTGTCTCGTTTCAGGAAGATTTTCAGCAAAAAAAGCTTTCTCCCACCGTTGACAAACTTCCACTGAGAATCCCTCACCATGTGGGGCGTTTTCGTCACATTCTTCTCGTGTGTCACCAAAGATGGCTAATGAGCCAGCTTGAACAAACACTTTGGGAGGAGAGTCACACTGCTTAATAGCTTCATGAAGTATCCGGACTGAGTCCACACGAGAATGGATAATATCTGCTCGATTCTTAGCCGTGTATAAGCAGTTGACACTTCTCCCTGTAAAGTTAACAATCCCCTCTGCCCCATCAATCTCATATACCCATTCTCCTAGAGTAGAACTATCCCACTGTACAAATCGAATGTTCCCCTCTGTTTTCTGCGTACCACGAGTTAACACGATGACTTCATAGCCCTGTGACTCTAAGTCTTTTGCCAATGCCTGCCCCAAAAAACCCGAACCACCTGGTAAAACCATTTTTCGACTCATTTTCGTACTCCTTTGTGCAAAATTCACAAACTAGCACCAGTATAATTAGGAAGATTTCCTTATCAGTTGACACCAATTCTCAAATGTTCTCCAATAATCACCTTTATGAATGTAAATAATATATTTTTTGTTTCAATCAATATCATATTCTCCATGGCTCTAATTAATCCTTTTTCAAAAAAAGTGACCCCTGATCGAGGTCACTTCATTCATCCTATTATAATATATATATTAATCCTTACTTACATAAGAAATATTATTGAATTAAGATAGCTACACTCATTAAACAAACTCCAAGAAACACCAAAAAGATTTGCGGATAACGTTGTATGAAAAAACTAGTGCCAAATCCGAAGATAGTTTCTTTGATAAAAAACAGTACTGTCAAAATAAAGTCAAAGGAGTAAATGCTTTTCGTACCTTTAATCGAATCTTTATAGCCTTTGAGATCATCCTCAAAATATTCCCTAGAATATTCCTTCAAATTCATCTGTAGCCTTGCACCTTTTGGGATAAAAGCAGCAAAGGCCAAGGTGAACAATCCCATGACTATAGGTAGGATTTTTAATGCAATCATTTTTTACCCCCTAAGTATAGATCATGTTAAGATAAATCCCCTTAGTTAAAATTGATAATGAAGAAAGATTGCTAAACTAAGAAAGCTCACTCCGAATAATATCAAGAAGAAACGAGGAAAGCGTTGTAAAGTACAACTCTGTTCACTATTTGATAGTCGTGTAATCCCCACCTTTATCCAGTCATGCCCTTAAGAAATAAATTGACCCCAGACTGTCCATCGATGTGGATGACCTGAGGTGCTAATTTCTTATATTCTTTCATTCGAATGAACCAAATAATTTAGAGTCAAATTTAAATAAATTTTATCAGAAATTATATAAACATCATACAAAAGTATTGATTTTGTCAAAGTTTTAAAGTTGATATTTAAGAAAAATGATGAATATGAATACCTATTTAAAATGCTTTTCAAGCTTATTTCATCTTGTGAATACCTGCAAGAAAGGTGTCGATCAGCAAACGAAGGCTTTCGTCAAGATCAAGTGGAAGACCAAATCCACCACGCTGTTCAAGAGAAGCAAACCCATGAAAAATACTACGTAATCCCCGTACTGTATGAAGCGCTGCTTCGTCTTTCAAGCCATAAACATTCAGTACACGAACGACTAGATCTACGATGTCATCTCCAACTCTTTGAATATCCTGATCATATGGTTTCAGAGAACGTAGAGTCGCTTCATATAAACCCGGATGTTCACGAGCAAATTCCACATAAGCTTTAGCTAGGGCATGAACGGCCTCATCCCCCGACCGACCAATCACTGCTTGAGTTAAATGGAAATGAAGTTGCTTCAGACCATAAATAGCAAGCTCTTTTCGCAATCCTAGTAACCCGTCTACATGGTTATAAAGTGAAGGAGG
Source organism: Hazenella coriacea (assembly GCF_004341825.1). Taxonomy (GTDB): domain Bacteria; phylum Bacillota; class Bacilli; order Thermoactinomycetales; family Thermoactinomycetaceae; genus Hazenella; species Hazenella coriacea. The sequence continues at coordinate 245,691 of NZ_SMAG01000001.1, forward strand.
ACGAATCTTTAATTTTTTTGCTAAAGAGGCTAATGTTACCTCGTCAACACCTTGTGTATCAGCAATTTCAATTGCAGCTTCTAGAATTGTATTGAGATCCAGTCTTATTCGTGGGGCCATGCCAATCATTCCTTTCCTATCAAAAATCTATTCTAAATTCTGTTTGGCTTTATCGATCGCAAGTTTCATCTCTACTTCTGGTTGGGTTAACATCGATCCATGCCCCACTGCGAGTAATGAAGGCTGTAACTCATATAGCTTACATGCACTTTCTAGTGATGTCTTTTTATCCCATGTACCGAAAGCTGGGAATGGAAACCATGGTCGTATTTGCCCTGAAACCGCAATTCCACCTCTTGTTTGAAAAGCATCACCTGCGATTAAAGCTTTATTACGAGTGTCAAGAAATGACATCGAACCTGGTGTATGACCTGGTGTAGCCACCACAAGCAACGATCCAACCTGATCTCCATCTTGAAGTAATACATCCGCTCTTGTCTTTAATTTTTTAGGTACTCCACCTCGAATCGGAGTATCTGTTTCATTCACATCTAAAGTAAGGTCCCCTTCCATTAACCGGGCATCACGTCTAGAAATATAGACAGGAACCTCAGGTAGCTCTTGCTTCAATGCATCAAGCGCTCCCACATGATCTTCATGTGCATGTGTTAAAAGAATCCGTGTAATTGGTTTTCCAATCTCATTGGCCGCCCGTAAAATCCCCGTTGAACTATAGGGAAGAGCAGCATCAATCAAAGTTAAGTTACTTTCTTCCTCGACTAAATAACAATTGACAGGAAAAAAACGTGGTAAAAAAGTTAGTTGATAAACCGTCTTTTCACGAATGATTCGCATGATAACACCTCTCCTACTTTTATTAGCACAAAAACTAATTATGTTAGTTTTATATTAACTAATATCATTAGTTAACGCAAGAAGATTGTTTCTACATAAAAAAACACACGCTCTTCAAAATGGGGGAAGAACTGTGTGTTGTGAATAACCCAAAATATTTAGATATAAATAATCCTTTTCCCTTACTCTATATGAGTACTGATTAGAACTAACTAAAGTAACTAGCTCCGATATGCATACCCTCTAACTTTTCGGAATTTTTCACTGTAAAATGTTCATGGTGCCCACTCGGATGAACAAGATACATTAAATTAGTAGCTATAACATTTACATCTTCAACTAAAGCTCGGCAATTTAGTTTTGAACAAATTTTCGATACCACTTCATGATCTTGCTCGGTCATTAGTTGTTCATCTACGATATAAATAGATATCATAAATCTAAATTCATGTTCACATAAAGAAACGTCACAGACAATACGTTTGTTCGCTGGAAATTCAGTAATATCTCCAATAATAGCTACATCTTCTGGATCGATTTCCATCTGTTTATCACTAAATACTTCAATCAATACCCTTTTAAGTTTCGGCATTGCAACGATTTTATCTAAAAAAACGTCTCGCCAATGAGACATTTACATCCCCCCAATAGTGTTACAATAAAAACTCTTCAATTCCTTCCCCTTCTTCCTCATCAAATAATGATCCGTCAGTTTATATCAATAGCTCACATAAAGTTTTTTCATGATTTACTTTATTACAGCCATGTATAACCAATTCTCCCTTAGCTTTTCGTCTCAGTAAAACCATCGAAACATCCTGTCCATTCACCTTAGCTAGATGCTCTTCGATGGATTGCCAATCTGGATTTTCAATATAAGGGGCACGATTCATCAGGATGCCTAAATGTATATTCGATTCCTCCAAATTCTTGTAAAGCTTTAATTACTAATGGAGATAATGAATATCCCTTGGACTTCAAAAAATTTTCGATCTCTGTTATATCAACTTGCCGATCTATATGCCATCCAGATTGAGCAAGAATATTCTCTACTTCCTTCGTTAATGTTTGCATATGATCCCTCCGATTATTGTGTATTTACTTTCGACTATCATCAATAACTAATAACTGTCTTTTAATATAAAACAACACACACTTCTAAAAGTTAATGAAGCTATGTGTTGTTTTATTAAATGGACATTCTTACATATCAAACTCTCGCCAGATTTGATCAGGATTTAGACTAGCATCTTGATCAAAAAAGTATTTAACTGCTTTGATCATATAATCCCAAGAAACACATACATTTTCTGGCATCACCGATAATTGTGAAATCGTAATTGAATATTCTTTTCCTTCTTTTTTTGTTCCATCCACTAATTCAAAATAGGTATCACTTGGATAAAATTCTTCAATTCCTTCCTCTTCTTCCTCATCAAATAGTTGATCCGTCAGTTCATACCAATAATTGACATAGAAGATTTTTTCATTATCTATTATGTTCCCACCATGAATAACCAATTCCCCCTTAGCTTTTCGTCTCAGTAAAACCATCGAAACATCCTGTCCATTCATCTTAGCTAGATGCTCTTCGATGGATTGCCAATCTGGATTTTCAATATAAGGGGCACGATTCATCTTTAATAGCCATTTACTCATTTCTTCTTTCTTCTCTCCTTTGCCCGCTCTCGAGAAACTTAGTTCATTGTGCTTTTGTTGAAGTTGCTCATAAACTTTATTAAGAACCCATTGCATTTTTTGTGCTTCTTCACTTAAACCTTTATTGAATTGGGTTAATGATTTCTTGAACTTTTCTAACACTTCCAAGGATACATGAGCATCCATCACTTCACCTACTTTGTGAGATGCTAACCCTGACCGACAATCTCCCTAATAAACTCCGATTTCCATTCTTTACTAGGGTATTGAAAAGGTTGAAACTTTCGAAACTCGCCAGATAAGTCTCGGCAAATCGCAAACTTGCCTTTTAGATCCGTAGCGATATTTTCTCCTAGAAACTTGTTAGAGTCTTCTTCACGTAATAACAGAGCGATTTTGTAGCCAAAAAGATCTTGGGTACCATATGGAAATTTGTTGAGGTTTCCATAGGTGTCACACCACATGATTGTATAAATCCCCAGTGCTGGACCATCGTTGAGGATCTCAAGAAACATTTTCCCAACGGGCTTCTCTTGATCGAAGTCTAGGGAAAATGAATTTTCATCAGCTGTCTTAATGATGAGACGAATCCGCTGAATCCCATGAACAAATAAATAATATGGAGAACGATTCTGACTCCCTCCAGAACGGCGTTGGTCCATTTCTTCATAAAGCCAAGTGATTTGTTTTTGCAACTCGCTATCGTTACTAACTTTACGTATATGGCTACCTGTCTGCTCAATCAGAAGATCTACAGTATCATTTCGATGGTTATGAAGCGGTCGATAATCAACGAAAATAATGCGCGTTTCAGAGGAAGCATGAGAGCCCGAACACAAAGCTGAGCATAGTGAATAATAGATCATCCTTCGTGCAAGTCCCTCATCCTGACCCAAGATCACCACATTATCCTCATGCTGATATTGTAAATGGATGGTGGTATAAGGAGGTGCAACTCGAACCGATTTGCCCAACCATAAGATAGAGCCGTAATCATCTTCGCTTCTTCTAAATAGGAGAGCTGGATCCTCCATAGTAGCCTCTGCTTGACTTGAAAAAACTTCGGCCTCATACACATACCCTTGTTGTGAACTATACTCCCCGATTTTTTGGAGAATCTCTACTTGGTATTTTCGATCCAGATAGGCAATTCTAAACTTTACATTGGTCGCATTGCCAGCATCACTATTATAAATAGCTACGCCCACTTCTTGTCCTAAACTGGCAATCCCATCATTATCTTGTCCTAGTAACACACGAGCGTCTTTTTCGTCTGCTTTTAAACCAATTCTTACTGCCATTTGAGACAGGGTTGAGGTTTCAAGTGACGAATTCATCACTGTAGAGACGGTTTGTGATGATAAAATCACATGAATCCCAAATGATCTTCCCCGTCTAACCAGGTCATCCAAGATCGCTGCACAATTATGAGCCACTTTACGATTTTTCTGCGTATCAAAAAGAACCTGAAATTCATCAATAACCAGAAGGATTCTTGGCATGGTTTGCCCTGTTTTTTCTCGGTAATTCATGATATTTTGAACAGATTGCTTTTTAAATAGATCTCCACGACGACTTAGTTCTTGTTGGAGCTCGATCAAGATACTTTCGCCAAATTCTTGTTCACTCTCCAGAGCGAGAACCTTTACATGGGGGATCCGATGGGTGGCGTACTCGCTAAATTCTACACCTTCCTTGAAGTCCAATAGGAATAGGTTCAACTCATCTGGGCTATAGTTGATACATGCACTTGTGATCAACGTGTGTAGTAACGAGGTTTTTCCTGATCCTGTCTTTCCTGCAATAATGGCATGCTGAGAAGTATCTGCACCAAAAATCAAGGGATGAATCTCACCAGCTCCTGTTTTTCCAATAGGAATCGTTAATGAGTCAGAGCTACTCTTTGCAAACCAATCGGTCTGCCTAGGAGCAATCACCGAGAAGGGAGTCTCCCTCTTATTGGCAATCACTACTTGTTCGCCTAACTCATCGACGAAAGCCACCAATTGAGATGATTGTGGTGGAGAAACAAATTCAAATAGAATTTCATTTGATGGGTTACCAATCATTAGATCATTACGATCACTTTGAATGACATTAGAAATTGCTCCCATGTGGTTGATGATTTGCTCAAATGAATCCTGTTGATATTGGGAAACAAATTCCGAGTTATATGTAACAATTACATGTACACCACATTTGCTCCCATTTTCGATGATATAGAGTAGTTTTTCCATCATTTCTACAGTGAAATTTTTGGGGAAGTCTAATACAGTTAACAGTTTGTAGCTTTCAGCATTTTCCTTGGCGAAGGTGTTGTATTCATAGATATCTCCAAATCCAGTCCCGGAAGATAATTTAAATTGGATGATGTGATCAATATGGTTATACACATCATCCAGAGCTTGACGAATCGCATCTTGACTTGTAAACACTTGTTTCCCTACTATTTTTTCATCTTTAGATGATAATTTCATATAAGGCGAGAAGATTCGGCCTGCATTTTTGGGATCTATGAAGATACAATGTAATTGTGTAGGTGGTAACTGGGCAAGCATTCGGGCGATCACAGCTTGGACACCTTGATTTACCTGATCTTCAATCAAAAAGTTGGATTGGATCAGTAATGAACATATATCATTGAATTGAAATGCATAAGGCATAAGGATGTAGTCTTCATTGATGAATTCTTCATACCTTTCTAATATTTCCTTTGATCGTTCTGGTGAATCTAAGTGATTAAGTCTTACTTTCATGGTACCGATCTGAATAACTGGGATTTCCTCACCAGGATGGGTATAATGGGAAAAATCAGGTTCATATAAACTGATTCGCTTGGCGATTGCCTGCAACATATAAGGTGGCATCATTTCTTCAAGCTGTATCTTAAATGTATCTTCTGCCTTTTCCCTCATAGTAGCTTCAGTAAGCTTGAGTTGATGAAGCTGTTCTCTTTGACTATTCTCAAGCTCTTCCATTAAACGAGCATACTTTCTTTCCGCTTCACTCATTTGCTTACAAAGATGCTCTTGAACTTCACTCTGTATTCGATCATGAATTGTATTTGCTCGTTCCACCAAATACTTGATTTCGGCATACTTTTTGGGTCTATTTCCAACCAGAAGATGAATCACAGATCGTTTTCTGAGTAAATCAATTCCAAGCTGCTCAATTCGATCTGCAATGGCTTGCATCTCACGAACAGGGTCTCGAATATGATCAAATGGATATAAATAATGATCAGCAATTTGAAGATGGTCTCTTTTCTTGTAATACTCAGGATCAAGGATCGAAAATTCACTTTCGTGTGCAATTGCAATCGAATAATACTTTGTAATCCCAGCTGTAACCTGATCACTTTCCTCTTGATATGTACGTTTTTCGGCTTCTAACTCAGCCCCTAATCGACTCTTTTCACTTCGATAAGACTCATGGATTGACTCTTGTTCTGCTTCATAATCCCTCTCGATTTTATGAATTGCTTGAGTATAGTTATCGATTGATGTTCGAATGTTATCAACGCAGTCTAGAATATTGGTGGCAAATTTATTCATCAATCACTCTCTCCTTATGGGAGATAACCTCTCTTTTCTATTTCACAAATGATGGAGTACACTTGATTGATCCGACTCAAAAGCTGTCCTTCAGAAGACAAAACGGGTGCGATCTCCGACTGTTCAAATTTTTTCCGTTGCGAATCTCTCCATTGCGGTTCGATGGATTGCCAATCAGAACTTAAAGTCTTAAATAAACTCTGACACTTCGCAGCAATTTCAGAAATGGTTGAAGAAGGTCTCATCATGCTCACATCCTTAGCTTCATCAAAATGAGGTACAGCCACTCGCTCTTCAACTACCACTTGCAAATTTACATATCTTACCTACAATCATCATAATCACTAACATGAAAAAAATCGCGATCAACCAGACTAATAACCGCATAGCGATATAACACCCAACAGCTACTCCTAATGGCAAAAGTAGGGTCCATCCATATTCGATTCCATCATAGGTCTTCGCCCATTTATAATTATAAAAAGCGGTAATCGCCGTCCCAAATACACATCCAATGAGCAAGCCCGCAAAAAGATTCTGAACGTGAAAATATTCACTTGTCCACAAAATGCTACCAAAAACCCCATAAATGATTGCAGAGCAGACTAAGGTATTGATCTTGAAACTGAGCACTTTTCCCTCAAGCGCAGCTAGACGCATTTTATTGTGGATCTGTGACATGTCACTAAATCCACCATTGATATGACTATGATCATTTCTTGCGATCATTTCCCCTTCTTCATGGATACTCGACAGCAACTCCAACCCTCCTTTACGAAAAACTCCATATGAACATCAGAAGCCTATTTTTCAAAATGACTTCTCACTTAGAAATCATGAAAAATAAGGCTTCTATTACTTACAAACTTATCTTAAATAGTCATCCAATTGGGAGGCTTTCGCATTAAGGTGTTGAATATAACTTTCAAACTCAGGTAACCGATTCTTAATCTGGCTGATCATCGACTCAAGCTCTTGGCCAAATTTTTGATGTTGAGCATCTCTCCATTGTCCCCCCACATTCGAATGAGCAGATTTTAAAGTTTGGAGTAATTGATTTTGTTGCTGTACAAATCGTTGAATTTGTTTTGCATAGTTTCTAACGGCCTCAGGAGAGTTGATTACATTCATCCTAGTACCTCCTCTAGGTTGTAAAAATTCGATTTTCGAAAATAAAATGACTTTAATACTCTATAATGAGCATTTTTAGTGAAAAATTAATGATTTTGTAATTTTTTCATTTTATCTATTATTGTTTGTCTATGGGGGTTATGTCAAGTGGGAGAGGGGGGAGAATAATTCTTTTGATGTTAAATTTTGACTCAGTAGTGTCGATGAACCTGAGCATCGGAACAATTTCCCCCTCCATGAACTTGTACCTTTGCTAAGAAGAGGTAAAGCCTGTTTCACTCAACATCCTACTAATCTTGACTAAGTAATTTCGTGATGAAATGACAAGGCAACGGACTCTTAGCACTTCCAATTCATACCTTTTTCTTTTTGATTAATCACTTGGGATAACTCTTTTCTTTCTTCTACTGCCTCAGTTATTACATCTCGAACATTTATTAATGGTTGACTCTCGTTATGTATACCATCCATGTTATTAGATTTTTTGGAAAGAGAAGGGACTAAATCTTTTCCTGTTTGCTGCTTATAGAGTTCATTAATTCTATTCATAATCGCCGAGAACTGACTGCTGTTATGCGTCAATATTTGTTCATTAGCTTCTTTGGTCTGTTCTATTTTTTGTTCATGAGAATTTTTAGGAGAACTAAGATTTTTCTGCTCTTCAAATTGATTATTGTATTCTTTTTCAATTGATTTTGCTATTTCTTCAATATAGGAAGGATATCTTCCTTGCTTTAAAGCATAATCATATTCAAGAAATTGCAAAGCTTTCATTTTTTCAGTTTGAGAAGCCTTCTCCCAATTTGAAGTGTGAAACATTCTCAAGTATGATTGTGACCACATCCTTATTTATAGAAGAAGAAAGGAACCGATTTGAATTTTGCGGCTTTTTGGGGCTCTTTCATAAATGCACTCATGAGAAACAGAGCACTGGTAAAGTTACTATCCCATTTATCCATAATATATTTGAGTGTAACACCCTCCACTTCAATTTCTTCAGAGATCGTCCGATCCTCAATCCACTGTTGTAATGCTTTTTGTAATGGCTCTTGCAGTCTTTTTAAGCTTTCAATTTTATCTTCTGCTTGGTGTTGATAATAGTTACATTCGGTCAAAAGGATTTCTTTTAATTTTTCTTCGTTAAAGAGTGACATTCTGTTTTCCTCCTTGTGCACTTTATTTGTTTTATCTATTATAGCATTTTAATTATTCTTGATAATGTTATATTTTTTGCAAACTAACAATATGTAAATAATTAGCATACTAAACAAAAAAGAACATTTTTGCCTTTATACTATTACATCCTTATTTAATAAAAAAGAAAGGAATTGATTTGAACTTTATAGCATCTTGGGGCTCATCCATAAATGTACTCATAAGAAACAAGGCACTGGTGAAATTACTTTCCCATTTATCCATAATATATTGAAGTGTAACACCCTCCACTTCAATTTCTTCAGAGACTGTTCGATCCTCGATCCATTGTTGCAATGCTTTTTGTAATGGCTCTTGCAGTCTTTTTAAGCTTTCAATTTTCTTTTCTGCTTGGTATTGATAAAAGTTACATTCATTCAAAAGGATTTCTTTTAGCTTCTCTTCGTTAAAAAATGATGACATTCTGTTTTCCCCATTATGTATTTTATCTATTAAATAATTATAATTATTATTGAATCTTGTTATTTTAAGAATGATATATGTAAAAAATAGAAAAATAAAGATAAAAAACATTTAAAGAAGATAGGAATCGATTTGAATCATAGAAAATAAAGGATGATTATGTTGATTATAAGTCTTCTATAGATCTTTTATATCTACACTTCCAATTTATAACCAGTCTGATCCACTCTTTATTCATCTTTTACCTGTATCCCTTTTGAAGAAAACAGGAATCGACTTAAAATCTTCTACATATTTGTGTTCATCCATAAACACACTCATGAGAAATAGAGCACTGGTGAAGTTACATTTCCTTTTTTCTATAATATCTTTCAGCTTAACACCTGCTACTTCAATTTCTTCGGAGATGGTTCGATCCTCGATCCATTGTTGCAATGCTATTTGTAATGGCTCTTGGAGTTTCTTCAAGCCTTCAATTTCCTTCTCTGCCTGGTGATTATAAAAATTACATTCATTCAAAAGGATTTCTTTTAATTTCTCATTGTTAAAAAGTGACGACATTCTGTCCCCCCCTTTTATACTATAAAAACATCCTTATTTAATGAAGAAAAAAGGAATTGATTTAAACTCTATGGCCTCTTCGGGTTCATCCATAAATACACTCATAAAAGTTAGGGCACTGGTAAAATCACTTTGACATTTGTCCATAATATATTTAATTGTAATACCTTCTACTTCAATTTCTTCAGAGATCGTTCGATCCTCAATCCACTGTTGCAATGCTCTTTGTAATGGCTCTTGGAGTTTCTTCAAGCCGTCAATTTCCATTTCTGCCTGGTATTGATAAAAGTTACATTCATTCAAAAGGATTTCTTTTAACATCTCTTCGTTAAAAAGTGACGATATTCTGTTTTCCCCCTTATGCATTTTGTCTATTATAGCATTTTAATTATTCTTGAATCTTGTTATTTTTTGATCGTGATAGATCTAAGAAATTAGCAAACTAAAGATAAAGAACATTTTCGTCTTTACTCTATACAATACCCTTATTTAAAGAAGACAGGAGTCAATTTGAATCATATAAAATAAAAGATGATTGTGATTGGATACATTCCGGAAACAATTTTTCCTTTAGTGACTCTTCAGTTAATGCTTCTAATCCATTCTTCTTTATTCACTTTAGCTTCACATTCTTATTTAATGAAGAAGAAAGGGACCGATTTGAATTTTGCGGCTTTTCGGGGCTCTTTCATAAATGCACTCATGAGAAACAAAGCACTAGTAAAGTTACTATCCCATTTATCCATAATATATCGGAGTGTGACACCTTCCACTTCAATTTCTTCAGAGATGGTTCGATCCTCAATCCATTGTTGTAAAGCTTTCTGTAATGGTTCGTTGAGCTTTTTAAAACTTTCAATTTCCTGCTCTGCCCTATAAGTCGAATGGTTTAAATTTCTTTTAGTTTTTCTTCGTTAAAAAGTGACATTTTGTTTTCCTCTTTGAGCATTTTATCAGTTTTATCTATTATAGGAATTTAATTATTATTTGAATCTTGTTGTTTTTTTAAGCATGATATATGTAAGGAATTAGAAAAATAAATACAAAAGAACATTTTTCACCTTTATACGATATCCTTATCTATATAATTACTATCCCATTTATCCATAATATATTGGAGTGTGACACCTTCTACTTCAATTTCTTCAGAGATCGCTCAATCCATTGTTGCAATGCTTTTTGTAATGATTCGTCGAGCTTTTTTAAACTTTCTACTTCCTTCTCATATGAATGTTTATGTTCATTAACAAGGATTTCTTTTAGCTTTTCTTCGTTAAAGTGTGGCATTCTGTTTTTTCTCCTTGTAGAATTATTTGAATTTTACCCATTACACCAATTTAATAGTTCCTTGCTTATATAAAAGTCAAAGCTCCTGACTTTTGAGATGGGTCACTTATGAAAATCTTAACAGTTATAGAAGTGAATTCAAAAGCTAAGGGGCAACAAGATCAGTAGTGTTGATTTACCAACAGTTAGGAGACGATATTTCGCTCGAAATGACTTTGTACCGATCCTTAGTGGAACCCTTTGATGAAGGAAAAGAGGAGGCAACTCTTCCTTGAGATCCTTCGTTGCCTTTTGCCTCCTCCCGGAATCAAAGGGTGAAATGGACTTCTCCACTTCTTTGCAAGGGACAAGCTCATGGAGGGAGAAAATTGAGCTCCGATGCACGAATATGTAAGGTGAATATTGCCTCATCGACACTACTACAACGAGATAATACAAATCTATATTTTAAACATTAGTAACTTTATATGAGCATTTTTAGATGATCCAAATCCCATTAGGTCACTATTTCTCTTTCTAGGTTCATTGAATTAAGCCACCTGATTTCTAATTTAATCAAGCTGGTTTACTCAAATGAGTTAGTAATCATTTATTTTGTATTCTTTTCAGTAACAAGTGCTGCAATTTTATCAAATGCTTTCGATTCATTGGAACTGGATACCATTTGAATTCCCATTTCTTGAATACGTTTGTAAGCTTCATCCAACTTCGCTTGTAGTGTACTAATGGTTAGGTTGGCTGTTTCTAGTTGTGATCTTAAATGTTCGCGCTCAGCTTCGAGAATACGCCGATCTGCTTCGACTTCTTTTTTAAGAGTTGCTTCACGTATGGCAAGTACTCGCTTGATTTCTGAGGAGGCTTTAGAGTCTGCTTCCGCTTTTGCCTCAGCTAATTTTGCTGGAAAAGCAGCGATTTCTGCTTCAAGATCATCTAATTTTTGTTCGCGTTTTTCGATTGCCACTTCACGTTCACCTAAAGACTTTTCATATGTACTTAGTTCAGCGTTTGTTTTTTCTAATTCTGCATTGAATTCCTTACGTTTACTCGTAATCTCATCCTCAAGGTTGTCCATGGCTTGCTTTTTATGTCTAGCAAATTCATATTTGAATTCTTCTTCTTCACGTTTTTTCGTTTGAACTAGTTTCTCTTTTTGCTCTTTGATTAAAGTCTCGTACTCTTCACGACTCAATTTAATTTGACTTACGATCTCAGCCAATTCAGCAGCAGCTTTTTCTTTTTCATCCACTAACTCTTTTTCTTGCTCTAGCTTCAGTTCTTGGTGCGCATTCACGAGTGCTGCAAGTGTATGTGCCTGCTTTTCAATACCGAATAATTCTTTTAGTTCAGCCTCTTTAATTTCAATTGCTTCTTTGATCGTTTGTAAACTATTCATCTCAACGACAATATCTTCATTGATTTTTCCTAACAATCTAGAAATCGATTTAGACAAATCAGTAATTTTCTTCTCAACATTATCTTCTACAATCTGGTCTGCTTTAGTGATGGTTTCAGTTGCTTTTTTAGCCGTAGTTTCAGCAACAGCGTTCAACTTTCCTTTTTCCAACTCAGCAATCTTTTTCTCAGCTTCTCGAAGTGCCGTAAGAATGGTGGCTTTGGTGTTTTTTTCTGTGATGTTTGCCATCTTTTATCTTCCTTCTCTAAATTAGGATTTTTATTTTCTATCCTAAGTGTATCGAATCAGGTATGCCAAAATGGGGATACCTTGAATCATGTCTACCCTAATCAAAAATGAATAAAAAAAGCCCATACATTGTGTCAGAACACAACATATGAACCTCATTTTCATTTATTTATCAACAAATTGTCCTATTTCTAGAGTTTAGTTATAAAACATTTCTTCGTATGGACAGAACCCGTTTAAATTCCGGCATTTATGATCGCTTGTCATTATAACACTTTAATAGTTGTCTTAACTTTATATCAATTCCGTATGATACTAACTTATCTTTTCTACTATGATATAGTTTCTTAATGATTTTTTGATTTTGTTCTGGTGTAGCCAAATGAATGGCTCTATGACAATTTGGACACAGCGAAATTATATTTCCAGGCACATCAAGACTATATTGAAATTCCCCTTGTTTAGCGAGTGGAATCAAATGATGTGCTTCAACAAAATTCTTACCTGTTACATTAGATACGAATGTCCTATGTTCCGGATTGTATTCACACACATAACCTGCCTTATGTATGGCTTCCTTAGAGATTCTTTCATTACGTTCCCACTCTTCAATACCGTTTGTCAATTTTCTTTTTGGGCGTTTTTGCGGCTTCTCAGGAGTGACACTAGGTTTAGATCTATCAATATTTGCTTGATAACTAAATTCTGAAAGAGATAAAATAAATTTATTTGCGATTATTAAATCATTGATTTCGCTAAATTCCTTCCCACCCATATATCCTTTGATTTCACGATAAACTCCAATTAGATTGCGTAAATCGTTTACTAATACAGTATTATTAGGAATCTTACCGGTCTCATAAAACTTACCGCAAATATGCCCCAATTCATATCCCTTGCCCAGTGACTTTGTACAATGAAGATCAATAGGTTCAAATGAAAAATCGTTTAATGGTGAGTTCAGAATTTCCTTCCATTTATCAGAAACAAGTTCGATCTTATGTCTACCATCAGTTGTTCGATATTTTTCTTTATAATAGGTCCAGCCTTGATTTAAAGACAGATAAACGCCACTCATATCAGCTCTAAAAAGGTAAACTATGTAGTAACCTTTAGTGGCAGTAGTTGTTATACCTTTATCAGAAATCAAGATCCAAGGGATCTCTGCCCAGTTCCCTTGGCCGACTGATCCTTTTATACAGTATTGACTTGAATCAATACTAGCTTTTTCTTTTACCTCTTCAACTGCAAAACTACGGACAAATTCACCAATTTTATTTCCTCCAAAGTTACTTTTAGCTTCACTTATATAGTTTCTTAGAATAGTAGTAAAAACTTCTTTCATAAAACTCTTCTCCCAAATATAAATAGTAAATCAGTAGTGTCGATTCACCATGATTTAGGATCAATTATTCTGGACCAAATGACTTTGTTCCATCGCCTACCCATTTCCTAATCAGCACTACTGATCCTAAGTATAATTATAGTTTATCATTACTATTATATAATTTTCTAATTGAATTAATATTAAATGAAATATATATTAGTGTCATTTTTAACTCTTTTGAATCTAAAATGAATCACTCCAAACCCACCCCAAAACAAAAACCCTACCACTCCATGACTTCGGTAGGGTTACGCGACTCTTAAATTTTCAATTCACCCAACCGCACGAGCTCCACAACAGCTTGGGATCGTCCTTTGACGTTGAGCTTTTGCATGACATTGCTGATGTGGTTGCGGACGGTTTTTTCACTGATGAAGAGATGTTGGGCGATTTCTTTGGTTGTTTTGTCTTGAACGAGTAGCTCGAAAACTTCCCTCTCCCGATTGGTTAATAAGGATTTACCTTTTTGGTTATTCAAATGATGCCACCCTTCCTTGCTCGAGCACTAAGAACACGAGGGTCAGGGACCAGTCAAACTATCTTATGAGCAAGAATCGATCAAGGTGAGGCAAATGAGGTAAAATAGGCGGTTGCTTCTGTTATTTTTAAATTCTTGCTTCATATTGTTTTCACATTTTATGCAAAAAAGATTAAGGGGTTCCAGCACTTTCCGAGTTAAAAATTCTCTTTTCTCTTCTGTTCACAAGAAGTACTATAATAAGTGGTTCCTATTTTCTTTTTAAGAGTGAGTGATATCTTGGATTAGGTCTAGAGGCGATTCAGTTCATGATGTCATAACTCTTTTCAAGATAGTAGAAAATCATTGTTAAATACTATAAAAAAGTCTTGAGAACGGTTTCGCTCAAGGCTAGAGAGAAAAGGGGTACAGGTATGTTTAAAGCATTGACGATTGCAGGTTCTGACTCCAGTGGTGGCGCTGGGATTCAAGCGGACTTGAAAACTTTTCAGGAATGTGGAGTTTATGGGATGACCGCCTTAACGACGATCGTAACGATGAACCCCGATGATAACTGGTCACATCAAGTATTCCCCATTCCTATGGATACCTTAAAAGACCAGTTAAAAACAATTTTAGAGGGCATTGGCGTACAAGCTTTAAAAACGGGAATGCTTGGCTCTGTTGAAGTGATTGAACTAGTTGGCGAAACGATTGAAAAATATGATGTAGAACATGTTGTCATTGACCCTGTGATGGTTTGTAAAGGTACAGATGAGCTTGTTCAACCTGACACTGCAGTCAGCCTACGAGAAGTTCTCGTCCCTAAAGCAACAGTAGTCACTCCCAATTTGTTTGAAGCACAACAACTCAGCCAAGGAAAACCGATTCGTACTGTGGACGACATGAAAGAGGCCGCAGCTAAAATTCATGATTTGGGTGCCAAATATGTATTGGTCAAAGGCGGCGGCAAGCTTCAACACGAAAAAGCGGTTGACGTTCTTTATGATGGACAAACGTTTGATGTGTTAGAAGGAGATCGCATCAAAACGACAAATACACATGGAGCAGGTTGTACCTATTCAGCAGCTATTACAGCTGAGTTGGCGAAAGGAAAGCCTGTTAAAGAAGCGATTGAAGTCGCTAAATCTTTTATTACTGAAGCGATTCGCCACTCTTTCCCTATCAACCAATACGTAGGACCATTGAAACATCATGCTTGCCGTTTATACCCCATTAAGTAAGACAAAAAGAACAACCAGCCCGCGAATCTGTCTGATCGCTGTGGCTGGTTGATTTACGATATCCCTAACTCTTAAGCTTCAATCTTTACAATCTCTTCAGGTGCAGTCGTTAATGATTGAAGTCCTTGTGTAGTGACGAGATATGTATTTTCGATCCCTACAACACCTCTACCTGGGAAAGTAAACTTAGGTTCGATCGCAATGACCATCCCTTCGACCAACTCTTGGCTAAATCCACGAGCTAAGACAGGTAATTCGTCTAATTCCAATCCCACTCCATGTCCGAGGAATTTAGCTTGATCTTTTCCATACCCCATAAAATGTTCTTTTAACCCTGCTTGATCTGCCATTTCAACCGCTTTCAGATATAACGATTCCCAACTCACACCGGGGCGTCCCATCTGTTCGATTTCACGTAAAATGGAGCGAGTAATTTCATATGCTTGTTGTAGATCATCGTCCATTTCACCAACCACAGCCATCCGTGTTTGGTCTATAATATAGCCTTCTACAACTGTACTGATATCGACGAGGATGGGCTCCCCACTAGTAAACGTTTTATGTCCTGATCCTTGTGGGCTAGCCGTCGTTAGACCTAATCCCCCAGCAGGCCCGTCAAAGTAGGTAGGAGTAGCAGCAGCCATCCCTGAAGCGACCATTCCTAAAGCTAGCTCTTGATTATAGCCCCGCATCCGATATAGGCTGATATTGCCTTGAACTCGTAACTTATATTCGATCTGGGCAGCGAGTTCTACCTCACTCATCCCTAAACGAATCATCTCTGGTAAAGAGACCACAATCTCATGAACCCTGCGCGCTGCTTCTCGTAATTGTTCTAACTCATAAGACGATTTGACAGCTCGTTGAAGACGAAGTGCAAAGGAGACGTCCACAGCTTCCGCTCCAGGAAACATACTTAAATAGCGTTGCGCAAGACCGTAAGGCAAAACATCCATCTCAATTCCCAGACGTTTCACCTCACCAAAATGATTCCTAATCTTATCTCCTAGCTCTTTCATCCTGCCCATCTCTTCAACAGGAATCGAGGCTTCAAATTCGGCTCGAGTGACACTTTTTTTCACATATAAACAGGGATCACCTGACTTTGGGACATATAAGACTCCGTTTTGCATCGTACCAGACAAATAGTAAATATCTATATTCTGAGTAATGAGTGCTCCATCTAACTTCATTTGTTGCAATGTTTGCTGAAAATCTTGAAGTCGTTGCTTAATTTCAGATACAGGGACTAGTGGCAATGAGTGCATAAAAGCTTCATCCTTTCTGTTAGCGAAATATGTCTTCTTCAAAAATTCTCTCTCACCCGTTTGAAACCCTTTTCATTTCTGTTTTTTCCTTTTGAATAGATGAAAATATCTTGAGGAATGATAAAAGTTAACTACAGTAGGGTCTATGAAGGCTATGATCGGCCTCTCTGAAGAGGGTTTCGCTCAAAAGATACGACGCCCTACTGTTGGATAAGTTGATACTACTAAAGTACTCAACTTGAGCAAAAAGAAATCAAGTGGTTTGATTCAATGAATCTTGGAGGGGAGATATTTCTCTAGCGAACGACTTTGGCGGATTCGCTACGAGAGTGAGACAGAGAAACAGCGCCCAATAGGATCTGGATCAATATGTGACTAAAAATGCTCATATAGAGTAAAGTAACTGGACAGTGAAAGCTTACATGTTAAAGGATGTCGTTCATGGGAATTACATTATGGTTACTCATTTTTGTTGTGGTCGTGATCGTACTGTGGCTTTTAGTAAGTCCAAACCGAAATATAGAACCGGTCCCATCCTTACCTCCTTCATCTCGAAAACCGGTTATTTTAATAATAGTCGATTCGTTGATGGATCAACCTTTAAAAGAAGCCATCGCGATGGGAAAAGCTCCTGCTTTTCAATTTTTGAAAAAACACGGGAAATACATTCCACAAGTTGTCTCTCCTTTTCCAACAATGTCTGTCTGTATAGATAGTACTTTGTTGACTGGAACAACCCCTAATCAACACCACATCTTTGGTTTATGTTATATGCATCCTACGGAAAAAAGAATGGTTAACCTAGGAACAGGATTACGAGAAACCATCGTATTTGGCAGTAAACAAATTGTGACTGATAGTCTAACCCGCTTAAACCAAGATTTCCTAAGTAAAGATGTGACGACAATTCATGAAGCTTTGGATCAACCAACAGCTTCGATCAACGCTGTTGTTTATCGAGGGCCCTTTGAGCATACATTGCGATCCCCTCGACTCGCTGTACTGTTTAATCTGTTACCACGAAAAATAGCCACCATGGCTCCTCAAATCTTTTCCTATGGATCACTTGTGCAGACCAGTACACATTCACAAAAAGCGAGTGCTTTTTTTCGCTATGGAATGAACGACCGATTTGCACAAATGGAGCTGAGTTCAATCATTGCCAACAAGCAATTACCTGCATTTTCTATTGTTTATCTACCTGACAATGATGGGGATATTCATCTCAAAGGTACCTCTGAGATCAAGGGAATTATCCAAGCTGATCAGGAGTTACAAACGATTCTACATTCATTTCCATCATGGGAAGATGCGATTCAGCAAGCCACTTTCATTGTGATGGGAGATAGCGGGCAAACCAATTTGCTCCCTGATAAAAAGCAGTCCTATATAGACTTGCGCCAGATCTTAAAGCCTTTTTCCATCATGCCAATTCGACAAAAAAAACCTTCAGAAAAGGATCAATTGATTTTATGCTTAAATGAACGCTCGGCTTATATCTATGTATCTGAAAATGTGTCGATTGAAGATGTGATAGGGAAATGTAAATCAGAATCTAAATTAGACATTATCGCTTGGAAAGAACAAGACATAATCATAGTAGAAAGTGGCCAAACCCCAGGAAGACTGAAGTTTAAAGAAGGCGGTTCCTTTCAAGATCAGTATCAACAATCTTGGCATCTTGAGGGGGATTTAGCCATCCTAGATTTGACAGTGACAGAGAATCAACAAGTGGAGTATGGTCTATATCCCGATGTCTTACTCCGTTTATCAGGAGTCATGGATGCTGCGCAACGAATGGTGGTGGTCACTTGTTCACCTGGTTATGAAATGATTGCTGAAGCATCTCCCAGACATATCGGAGCGGCACACGGCTCTCTCCATCACATCGACTCGTATGTACCAATGATTGTGACTGGAACCGATTCACAACCCACTCACCCACGCATCATCGATTTGAAAAATTGGATCCTGCAATTAGTTGGATCGTCCAATGAGGAGCAACAGAAAAAAGATGAATAGGGCAAGCTCTTCTCTACATACAAGTGTATCAAACCTTGTCGAAACGAGGAGAACAAGTGAAAGTCACTGAGACAAAGCGACACTCTGATCGAATGAACGAAAATCGACTCCATCAAGTCTCATTGTCTGTGATTTGGCCTACATTGCCCTTTACTTATTTAGCTTACTTGGAGTTGGAGCAAGATGAGTTATTCTCTAAAATTCCTGATGAAAAAATCCCACAACTCATCCAATTGGCTATGGAGCATGGAGAAAAAGCAGCTAAAAAGTTTGCTAAAAATCTTGAACTGACTTTCCTGATTAATACGCTATTGAAACAAGGAGTAAGGGTTCGATTTTTCCAACACCAACCCGCAAACTCTTGGATTCGTGCACAATACATCCGCAAACCTCCATCCATTGAGATCTACCGTTCCTCTCTCAGTCAAATGGAAACGTTCTTCCGAGAGATGAAACAACCTGTGGGGGAGAAAGATTTGATTCAGCTCCATTTGGTCCATGAGTGGTTTCACCATTTGGAGGAGACAAAAATTCAACGAACAGACTTAATCCTTCCTCGAGCCAAACAAAAAATATGGGGACCCTTTGTCAGCCATAAACCAATTCGCCGTTTACGAGAGATCGCTGCTCATACTTTTACAGAGCAAGTCCTAAAGCTAACATGGTCCCCTCTTTTACTCGATCATCTTTTACTTCTAAAGGATCAGGGGAAAAGCAGACTACAAATTCGTGAGTACTTTCAATCTGTTCGTCAACGCGTAGAACCGATCTTTCATCCTCCAGCCCCTCCGAGCGAAGAACTGGATCAATCAACCCATTAATTGAGCTAAACCTTTGTGAAATAAACTCTATTGAAATGAAATATTAAATGGGTTTATGATGTGACTATATCGTTATATGACGATATAGTCACTTTTTTATAAGGGAGAAACATGCATGCCTAAGGATACATTTTTTAACCTACCCAAGAAAAAACAGAAAAAAGTAATTGGTGCAGCCATCACTGAATTTGCTGACTATGACCCGATCAATACTTCTATTTCAAGAATCGTTGCTTTAGCTGGGATTGCAAAAGGCAGTTTTTATCAATATTTTTTAGATAAACAAGATCTACACCTCTACTTAGTTGACTTAGCTTGTCAAGAGCAGAGTGTTTTTATGTCTGAATTATTAAACAATAAGTCGAACTTAGATTTTTTCTCATATGTTCAAGTAGCGATCCGGGAAAATACACAATTTCACCATCAACATCCTCAACTTAATCAAGTCGTCTATCGTGCTACCTTTAGCGACTACCCATGGCATGATGAAGTAAGGACTCGTTTACGACAAACAATCTCAGATACCTGGGAACAATTAGTCCGATTAGGTATGAAGCGAGGTGATGTGGATCCCAGTTACAATCCCAAACTAATCTCTTCCATACTCACTTTGTTAACTCTTGGACTCCGTGACCATTCACCAGAGCAATCCCAATCTCAATTTTTGACACAATTTGAAGAGTTATTCCGAATTTTAGAGTTGGGGCTTCGACCGCGTAGTGAAGTCAAAGAAAATAAAACCCTCTAACTATTTACGAATATCCAAAAGAAATAATAAGTTGTCCTTACCTAATAAAAATTTTTTTGCGAAAACTCATTCTTAGTGACATAAAAAATAGATAGTTATCGAATGAAAGTATATAGAGGTTATTACATTCATATTACAAAAAGATTACATCTATCTACCAATCAATCCCCACCATCTACATAACAACGACATAATATGAAAAGCACTCATAGAATGTAACTAACCCTTCATATAGAGCCTCCTTTATTACCCATCAAACTGCTTGTATAAATACCCAAGTAAGCAGATTGATGTTTACATATAATATAGCAACACCCCAAAAAGCAGGTTCACTGATCTGAACCTGCTTTCAAAATATATTCAATTAGATCACTCAATTCATCATCATAAAAACATTAAACTACCTTTTCCAACTCTCCCGACTCCACATGAAATAAATATCCGATTACTTCGACACCTTTCCCATACTTCTTGAAAACGGGATGCTCTTTTAAGTTTTTCACTTGTTGTACTACGTTCCTCTTAAACAATTCATTGGGTGAAGATAAGCCATTTTGGCCGAATTGAAGCCCCTTTTTAATATGATCTAGCCAAGGCTTCAATTCAGATTCCTGATTATCTTGATAAGCTGCTTTCACTCCTCCACAATCGGTGTGACCTTTAACAATGACCTTCCGAACACCCAAGTGTTTCAATGCAAAATACAGGCTTGCACTAAAGCTCTCATCGTTATGATTAACCTGATTAGCAATATTTCGATGGATAAAAAGATGACCCAAAGGCACCTTCATAATCGTGGATGGACTCACCCGTGAATCACAACAAGCAATCATCAAATATTCGGGAGACTGACCTTTACTCAGCTCCTCGAAAAAAGTCGGCTTCTGCTCCACCGCTTCTTGTACAAATCGCTCATGCTGTTCCTTTAGATTTAATTGACCCATCTAACACTCTCCTATCATTTTCCAATTGATTGTAATGCTTCTTCAATGGATAGATAACTAATCTGATCCTTAAACCTTCGATCCCAACCAGCTTTCTTCATAAGATCTAAGACAGGTCCTTTGATACCTGCAAATATAATCTTTTGACCTGACCTTTGATATGTTACCATCAGTTCTTCCATCGAATCAATTGCAACTGCATCAATTGCATTGACTCCAGAATAGTCAAAAATGATCCATTTTACTTCAGGACGATCAGACAAACACTGGCGCAATCGATCCTCTAAAAATGACATATTGGCAAAGTATAGAGAAGCATCAACACGAAAAATCAAAACTTCAGGATCAGTCTTAGCTTCTGGATACCTCTTCACATTTCGATACACATTTTTCTCAGGTAGGAAACCTAATTCTGCTACATGAGGATAAGCACTACGTCCGATGAATACAAGAAGTGAAAACACAATCCCAATCAAAATTCCTGCTTCAATCCCTAAGGTTAAAGTAGCGACAAACGTCAGCACCAAAGTCCACCCATCTATAGGCTTTACTTTAAATAAATAGATCGCTTCCTTCACATCAATTAATCCATATACGGCAACCATGATAATTGCAGCTAATACGGTTTGAGGAAGATAATAGAACAAAGGAGTAAAAAAGAGTAATGTTAAAACGATGATAATCGCTGTGATGATCGAAGCTAAAGGCGTACGAGCACCCGCCTCATAGTTAACCGCTGAACGTGAGAACCCTCCAGTAACCGGATACGCAGAGAAAAAGGATCCCCCAATATTGGCTAATCCAAGTCCGATTAATTCTTGATTAGAATTCACTTTATATTTTTCTTTAGATGCAATTGCTTTAGCCATCGCAATCGACTCCATAAATCCAATAAATGAAATGGTTAGAGCCGCTGGCAATAAAGATTGGATCGCTCCTAAATCTAAGCCTGGTAAAGAAAGAGATGGAATGCCCTGAGGAACTTCACCTACAATTTTTACACCAGATTGATCTAATTTCATCAGGTAGACAAGCAGGGTACTTCCTACAACAACGAAAAGAGGCCCGGGAATTTTTGGCGCTACTTTTTTGATTAGCACAAGAATAAAGATGCTTGCTAAACCAATTCCTAAAGTAATCAGGTTCGTTTGTCCCATTTTTTGAAAAGCTTCTATAAGTAATTGAATCACATTCTCTCCACCTGATAGCTTTACTCCTAACAAGTGTTTTAACTGGCTCAAACCGATGATAATTGCAGACGCCGAGGTAAAACCGCTAATAACTGCATGAGACAAAAAATTCACTAAAAAACCCAGCCGAAACAAACCAAGAAATAACTGAATGATTCCCACCATAAAAGCCAGCAGAATCGCAAGTGCAATATATTCATTGGTTCCAGGCTTGGCTAAGGTTGAGATTCCCGAAAACACAAGTAACGATACCATCGCAACAGGTCCAACCGCCAGTTGTCTTGAACTACCAAACAGTGCATAAATGATCAGCGGTATCGTAGAAGCATATAAACCAATCACAGGCGGTAACCCAGCTAACATCGCATAAGCCATACCTTGGGGGATAAGCATAATCGCAACAATAAGTCCTGCCGATAAGTCCCCTCCCAAATCCGATTTTTTATAATTTCTTAACCAGTTAACAGCAGGAACTACTTTTCGTATCATAATCACTAACGCCCCCTTCTAATATTTTCTTTTTTCGATGGATAAAACTCGAATGTTTGTTCGAGAAAAGGGTATGTTTCTTTTGTATAATGCCTAGAAGGACACGCCTTTACAGTGATTAAGGAACTTGATTGATCATAATCAACTTCTAATCGCTGTTCACACACAGGACACCGATCAATCAACAGCCGTTCAGCCCATTTCCACATTTCTTTCCCCTCCTGATCCCAAGCCCCAATGATTATCAGCCAATTTCGGGGTTCTTTCTAACTAGGCTTTACTCTATTAGACATACTCTCTAACTATATTTTTTCTTAGTGACTACAATTTATACAGTTGACATCTTGGTTCATCTAACCCCCGATGAGTTACTTTGGTGCAACTGATCATTTATGAATCCGCAAATACCCATATGGGTATATTAGAAACAAAAAAACAAAAAGGTTCCATATACCCCCTTAGGTATATTTAAACTCTAAAACTATATAGTGTCAACACATGAGGAATAAATTGGATTGATCTTTTTTACAGTGAGAGCATGTAGCATGAAAATCATAGATTGAAGCGATGGGGATTAAATGATGCAACAACTTTACAATGTGACTATATTTGAAGCTACCTCATTTTTGAATCTCTTTGCAGAAAAGGATATACTAAATGTAATCAACTAAAAAATATGAAGTTCTCAAAAGCACCTACTATAGAATGGAGGTGAGTCGGATGGACCGTTGTATATGTCCAAAGTTTGAATCTGCCATTGAAATATTAACTAAAAAATGGACGGGTTTAATCATTCGTGTTCTCATGGAAAAAACAAGTAGATTTCGTGATATTCGCGAGCAAATCCCTCAAATGAGCGAAAGAATGCTTGCGGAACGACTGAAGGAGCTGGAATCACACAAGATTATCGAGCGTCGGGTCTATCCAGAGACTCCGGTCCGGATTGAATATAAGTTAACAGAAAAAGGAAAAGCGATGGCTCCTGTTTTTGACTCTATTCAAGCATGGGCCGAAGAATGGATGGATGTCGAGCAATCTGATGGGGAAATGTAACAGTTGGAGGTGCTTTTCTGATGTCATTTCCTTATCTCTGTCCTCATTGTGGAACAAACCGTAGCCGCTTCAATCTCATTGAACAAGTCGTACAATCTGTTAAAAAAGATCGAGAAACAGGGGACGTTATCGAGTACTTAGACCCTGATGACCCTCTTCAGTTTAAATACGATGGTGATCCATATCGTGTACAATGTGGAGTTTGTGGCATGGTTGAAGCAGAACGGCTATTTATTCAACAAGCTCGTATACATCAATCATAAGAGCTACAATGAACAGCCATCCGTAATTAAATCGGATGGCTGTTTCGATTCATTGACTCTTTTCATTGACTCTTTGATGTGAAGAATGCGTAGGAAAGTACTATAATAGGATAATGAGAGTATCTTTTTGAATTTAAATGGGAATAAAGAGGGGTTTACTATGGATGCTTTAAAAGATTCGATCTTACAACTCATCACTGAAACATCTACCAACTTACCTCCAGATGTAAGACAAGCCATTCATGCTGCAAAAGCAAAAGAAGATGCAGGGACACGAGCGACTCTGGCTCTCTCAACCATTTCTCATAACATCGAAGTGGCTGAAGAGAATATTTCTCCCATCTGCCAAGATACTGGAATGCTCACTTTTGAGATCCACGTACCAGTTGGGGTCAACCAGATTGAGATGTCAAAAGCGATTCACACTGCTGTAGTAGAAGCGACCAAACAAGGAAAGCTTCGCCCTAACTCCGTTGATTCATTAACAGGTGAAAATAGCGGGGATAACATTGGTGAAGGAACACCCGTCATTCATTATCATCAATGGGAAAAAGATGAGATTGAAGTTCGCCTCATTTTAAAAGGCGGCGGTTGTGAAAATAAAAATATCCAGTACAGTCTTCCTTGCGAACTAGAAGGATTAGGTCGAGCTGGTCGAGACTTAGACGGGATTCGTAAATGTATCCTCCATAGCGTCTATCAAGCTCAAGGTCAAGGATGTAGTGCTGGATTTATCGGAGTTGGTGTGGGTGGTGACCGCACCACTGGTTACGAACTAGCTAAAAAACAGCTATTTAGAAAAGTTACCGATACCAATCCCAATGAAGATTTAGCCCAACTAGAAGATTATATTATGGAAAAAGCAAACACCCTAAGCATCGGAACGATGGGCTTCGGTGGAAATACTACTTTGCTCGGTTGTAAAATCGGAGCCATGAATCGACTTCCTGCTAGTTTTTTCGTATCCGTTGCATACAATTGTTGGGCATTCCGTCGTCAAGGAGTCACCTTAAATACAGATGGCCAAATTACGAGTTGGCTTTATAAAGACGAAGAAATCACCACGGAAAAAGGGGAAGAGAAAGCTCAATCCACTCCTAGTGGAACTCGACAAATCGAATTGACCGCCCCCATTACAGAAGAGCAAATCCGAGATCTTAAAGTAGGCGATGTTGTTATTATCAACGGACCTATGCATACCGGTCGTGATGCATTGCATAAATATTTGATGGATCATGATAGTCCCGTTGATTTGAACGGTGGCGTCATTTACCACTGTGGTCCGGTGATGTTAAAAGACGAAGCAGGAACTTGGCATGTCAAAGCAGCTGGTCCGACAACCAGTATTCGAGAAGAACCCTATCAAGCCGATATCATTAAAAAGTTTGGTATTCGTGCAGTCATTGGAAAAGGCGGTATGGGTCCTAAAACATTGGCTGGTTTAAAAGAACATGGTGCAGTCTATCTCAATGCAATCGGTGGAGCTGCTCAATACTACGCCAATTGCATCGAAAAAGTAGATGGAGTCGACTTTATGAAGTTTGGAGTTCCTGAAGCTATGTGGCATCTACAAGTAAAAGGATTTGCTGCCATTGTCACTATGGACTCTCATGGAAATAGTCTACATGCTGATGTAGATAAATCTTCTCTTGAGAAGCTATCCGAATTAAAAGACCCTGTCTTTTAATCAACTATTTCTTAATCAAAGAGCTAAGTCCTCGTTGATAGTGATCACGTAGGCTTGGCTCTTTTTATCCATTCCCACCTTTTTTACTGTTCACAGAATCTATATTACACGATACAATAGAACTGGAAATCTATTACGTTTCAGACCTAATTCTTAAAGATTTTTTCTTTGATTTCTCGAATTGGTTGAAACAAAAATATACCCATTGTCTTTATATACAATAAAGGGGGTTTTTACTTCTATGATATTCAAGAATATGAAAAAGATCGGCACGGTTGCCTTAGCTGCAGTCACTGCTGTTTTCCTAGCATTCCCAACCATGATGGCTTCTGCGGATGCGATTCCTGGAGAAACAGTAGTCACATTGGGGAAAGACCTTAAAGATTCTGAGCGAAGTGCACTTCTACAAGAAATGCAAGTAGATCCAAATGGGAATAATGTTCAAATCTTGGATGTGACAAACGAAGAAGAATACCAATACTTAGGTAAGTATATGTCCCGGAATGAAATCGGAACTCGGGCCATTTCATCAGCTAAAATCGTTTTAACTGGTGATGGCAAAGGTATGGATGTAAAAACCAAAAATATTACTGCGATTACACCAAGTATGTATGCCAACGCAGCGATTACCGCAGGGATTAAAGATGCAGATATCTATGTCACTGCACCTTTCAATGTTTCCGGAACAGCTGCACTCACAGGGATCATTAAAGCCTTTGAAGAAGCAACGGGTAAAAAGATTGATGAAAATCAAAAGCAAGTAGCCAACGAAGAAATCGTTCGAACCAATGAAGTCGCAAAAGAGATTAACGACCCTGATAAAGCAGCTCAGTTTATGAATGAACTCAAGAAAGAGATTGCCACTGAGCGTCCTTCCACTCCAGAAGAATACAGAGATATCGTTATCAATATCTCACAAGAATTTAATATCAACTTGAGTGATCAATCGATTAACCAACTCGTTCAGTTCTCTCAAAACTTTAACTCTCTCAATCTCGATTGGGACCAACTTAGTGACCAACTCTCTAAGCTAAAAGGCGACCTTGCCAATGTACTTAACTCAGAACAAACACAAGGAATTATTGATTCGATCCTTGAATGGCTCGGCGAATTATTCAGTGCAATTGGCGACTTCTTTAGTTCTTCTTCCTCTAAAGCTACAGAAAAGTAACAGTAAAGCCCTTCCCGAGTCTGGGAGGGCTTTGCTTATATTTAATGATAAAAAAAGTACCTGTTTCGATTGAAACAGGTACTTTTGGTAACCGAAAATCACATTAGAAAGAAAGCCATTTTTTAAACATATGTTTGCTTGCTTCACGGTTAGCTGCTGCAATCGCTGTAGTAAGTGGAATCCCTTTTGGACAGGCACGAACACAGTTTTGAGAGTTTCCGCATTCTTGTAATCCACCATCTGCAAGCAAGGCTTCAATCCGTTCGTTTTTGTTCATTGCTCCTGTTGGATGGGAGTTAAACAATTGTACTTGTCCAACAGCAAATGGACCAATAAACTCCGATTTGCTATTAACATTTGGACATGCCTCTAAGCAAACACCACAAGTCATACATTTAGAAAGCTCATACCGCCATTGACGATCAACTTCTGCAAGTCGAGGACCTGGACCCAAATCGTGGCTGCCATCGATTGGGACCCATGCTTTTACACGTTTTAAAGCATCAAACATCCGACCACGATCGATAACAAGGTCACGAACGACCGGAAATGTTTTCATGGGTTCTAAGTGAATCGGCTGTGTCAATTTATCAATGAGTGCGGTACAAGATTGACGTGGACGACCATTAATCACCATCGAACAAGCTCCACATACTTCTTCCAAACAGTTCGATTCCCACTGAATAGGTGCTACTTTTTCACCTTTAGCATTGACAGGATTCCGCTGAATCTCCATCAATGCTGAGATGATGTTCATATTTTTACGATAGGGAATTTTAAACTCTTCTTTGTATGGTTGTTCGTTAGGACCATCTTGTCGTGTTACGATCAATTGAATCCATTGTTGCTCACTCATTTTTTGGCGCCCCCTTCTTTGTCAACATCATAGCGACGTGGGCGTGGTTTAATTAAAGATACATCGACAGGCTCATATTCAAATTGTGGACCTTCAGGCTTAAATAATGCTTTAGTGGTTTTCAAGAAGTTTTCATCATCACGATCTGGGAAATCTGGTTTATAGTGTGCCCCACGGCTTTCATTCCGATTGTATGCACCGATTGTGATGACACGAGCCAGTTGTAACATATTCCATAGATGACGTGTAAACGGAGCTGCTTGGTTGCTCCATTGGCTGGTGTCAACCATGTTGATGTTTTGATAGCGTTCCATCAATTCTTGAATTTTCTCATCCGTTTTTAGCAAACGATCATTATAACGAACAACAGTTACGTTCTTTGTCATCCACTCACCAAGCTCTTTATGAAGAACATACGCATTTTCATTACCATCCATGTTAAGGATGTTATTGTATTTTTCTTCTTCAGCTTTTTGATGTGAGGTAAACAATTCACTGCTCAAGGAATCTACTGATTTATCCAAGCCACGAACATATTCGATCGCTTTTGGTCCAGCTAGTAAACCACCATAGATGCAAGAGAGTAATGAGTTCGCACCCAAACGGTTTGCACCATGGTATTGGTAATCTGATTCACCTGCTGCAAACAGACCTGGGATATTCGTCATTTGATTATAGTCAACCCATAAACCACCCATTGAATAGTGAACGGCTGGGAAGATCTTCATTGGGACTTTACGTGGGTCTTCACCCATAAATTTCTCATAGATCTCAATAATTCCACCTAATTTAATATCTAGCTCTTTAGGATCTTTATGAGAGAGATCAAGGTAAACCATGTTTTCTCCGTTGATTCCCAACTTCATATCGACACACACTTTAAAGATCGCACGTGTCGCAATATCCCGTGGTACGAGGTTTCCGTAAGCTGGATACATTTCTTCAAGGAAGTACCATGGTTTTCCGTCTTTATAAGTCCATACCCGACCACCTTCACCACGAGCTGATTCAGACATCAAACGAAGCTTGTCATCCCCAGGAATCGCTGTTGGGTGGACTTGAATGAACTCACCATTAGCGTAGTATGCACCTTGTTGATAAACAGCAGCTGCAGCTGTACCGGTGTTAATCATGGAGTTGGTTGATTTACCAAAGATAATTCCAGGACCACCTGTTGCTAAAACCACTGCATCTGCTGGGAAAGATTCGACCTTACCACTTCTGAGGTCTTGAGCCACAATCCCACGACAACGACCCTCATCATCTTGAATAATGGAAAGAAACTCCCAATGCTCAAACTTCGTCACTTTACCTTCAACTTCATAACGACGGACTTGTTCATCTAATGCGTAAAGCAATTGTTGACCAGTGGTTGCTCCAGCATAAGCTGTACGATGATGCTGGGTTCCACCAAAACGACGGAAGTCAATCAACCCTTCAGGTGTACGGTTAAATGGAACACCCATCCGGTCCATTAAATAAATGATTCCGGGTGCGGCTTCACACATAGCCTTAACCGGTGGTTGGTTGGCTAAGAAGTCCCCACCATAAATCGAATCGTCAAAGTGCTCCCAAGGAGAGTCGCCTTCCCCTTTGGTGTTAACCGCTCCGTTAATGCCACCTTGCGCACATACGGAGTGAGAGCGTTTAACAGGAACAATCGAAAATAGTTGAACATCGGCGCCAGATTCTGCTGATTTAAGAGCTGCTGCTAGACCAGCTAACCCCCCACCGACGATAATAATCTTTTCATTCATTGGCAAGTTGCTCCCTTCTACCTACTGTGCCAACTGCTGAGCAAATGCAGGATCTGCAAAAGCTAATAAGGAAGAAACACCTAGATACGAAACGAGTACGAACACACCAGCCCAAACCCAAGTTGAGATGCGTTGTGCCCGTGGACCTACTGTGATTCCCCAGCTGACTAAAAATGCCCACATTCCATTACTGAAATGGAAGACAGCGGCAATGACTCCAAGAATATAGATTCCCAATACGACGGGATTGGAAACAAGAGTATGCATTAAGTTAGCCAACTGCTCAGGATTGTAGTCATTCAATGCTACTTGAATACGAGTTTCCCAAACGTGCCAAAAAACGAATAGTAAGGTGAGTACTCCTGTGACACGTTGCAACATGAACATGTAGTTACGGAATGTACCGAAATTACCTACATTGTTCTTTGCCTGGAACACGATATACAATCCATAAATACCATGATACAACAACGGCAAGAAAATAAAAAAGATTTCCAGGACGAGCAGGAATGGGATCCCCCATAGCCACTCTACTTGCTCCACAAAAGCGCCTGCCCCTTTAGTAGCGTAATAGTTCATTAACATGTGTTCAACCAAAAAAAAGCCCACCGGTATGACGCCTAGTAAGGAGTGTAACCGACGGTTAAAGAAACTGCGCTGCATGTTCATCGTGTGCCTCCAATCTTGGATTTAATCGCAGATTCAGATAGAACTAGCAATCGCGAACCCCTTTTTACAAAATTTATAGAGAAAGGGGTTTCACATCAACGCTTTTATTGTACTCCCAATGATATAAAAGCGTCAAGGAAATGCCACAAATCCTTCAGTCTATAACTAATCCCTCTTCACCCATAATATGGTTTTTTATATCCCAAAAAAACATCTAGCCATATTGTTTTGTTACGTTTGCAAAAACCACTTATTTAAGCAAGGATTTTAGATACATGCCTATTCACATAATTAAAAAACAACACCATTCTCATCAAAAAAGGTGTTGTTTTTTATATTAGGAGTTTCTTCTATTATTTATTCCAAAAAAATCATTCGTTATTTCGTCGTTAAAATGACATATTTTGTTCAAAATTTATCAACACTTATTATGGGCAAACAAATGTTTTAGTTGCTCTTGATCTACTTTAGGTGCTTCAGGGTCTTCTAACCAGCAAGCCACTTGATGCTTCTCCGAAATCGAGGTCATGGGTGGCATTTCTTCGAGACATACTTGCATCGCTAATGGACAACGATCTGCAAAAGGACATCCTGAAGGTGGTTCGAATAAATCCGGAGGAGAACCTGGAATTGGTTGTAACTCCTGATCCTTGGATTGATCCATTCGTGGCATCGATGCAAGTAGCCCCCACGTATATGGGTGATGTGGTTGTTTAAAGATTTCTTCGACTGAACCTGTTTCAACCAATCGTCCTCCATACATCACTGCTACGCGATCTGCCGTTTCAGCTACAACTCCTAGATCGTGTGTAATTAAGATAATAGAAGTCTGCATACGCTGTTGCAGGGCTTTCATCAGTTTCATAATCTGTGCTTGGATGGTTACATCTAAAGCAGTAGTTGGTTCATCAGCAATGAGAATTTTGGGCTCACTGGCTAATGCCAAAGCGATCATCACTCTTTGTCGCATCCCACCACTAAATTCATGAGGGTATTGGTGAACACGCTTTTGGGGATTTGGGATTCCAACAAGTTTTAGCATCTCGATTGCTATCTTTTTTGCTTCAGCAGCGTCCAATCCACGATGCCAACGGAGACCTTCACTAATTTGTTTTCCAACCTGCATCGTTGGATTGAGTGAAGTCATTGGATCCTGAAAAATCATCCCAATTTCTGCTCCCCGTACTTTAAACATTTCTCTTTCAGATACTTGCGTTAAATCTCGCCCCTGATATAGGATCTCACCTTGACTAATTTTTCCGGGTGGGGTAGGGATCAACCGGACAATCGCCTGAGCCGTCACACTTTTTCCACTTCCAGATTCACCAACAATCGCTAAAAACTCGCCTTCTTGAAGCTCAAAAGAAACACCTCGAACTGCTTGCACGATCCCCCCACCTGTTTGAAAGTTAACGTGGAGATCATGAACTTTTAGCAATGAACCCATCACTGATTCTCCCTTCTATTTTTTCATTTTTGGGTCCAAGGCATCGCGCAGACCATCACCAAAAGCATTGAATGCTAACATCGTCAAACAAAGGAATAACGCCGGGAAAAAGAGTCTCCACCATTCTCCAGATAAGACTGTGATTAATGCATCATTAATCATCGTTCCCCAACTAGCAATGGGTGCTT
Organism: Hazenella coriacea; assembly: GCF_004341825.1. Classification (GTDB taxonomy): domain Bacteria; phylum Bacillota; class Bacilli; order Thermoactinomycetales; family Thermoactinomycetaceae; genus Hazenella; species Hazenella coriacea. The sequence goes on from NZ_SMAG01000001.1 coordinate 277,658, forward strand.
GTACACCAAGACCTAGAAAACTTAGAAAAGCTTCTGCAAAGATTGCTGATGGAACCGTCAATGTAAGCATGATGATGATGGGTCCCATGGAATTAGGAATAAGATGTTTAAATAAGAGCCGTCTAGTACTTGCTCCCAGAGTTACAGCCGCTAAAACATACTCTTGCTCTTTTAATTGCAATACCTGTCCACGAACAAGCCGTGCCATGCTTAACCATCCTGTTACAGTTAAAGCAATAATAATTGTTGGTAAGCCAGGGGGAAGTACCACTAGAAGTAGGATAACTGTTAATAAGTAAGGTAGACCCCATAAAATATCGACCAATCGCATCATCATCTCATCGATTCGTCCACCCCGATATCCTGAAATCCCACCATATAACACACCAATGAGAAGATCGACTAAAGCAGCTACAATCCCGATCGTCAGTGAGATTCGTCCGCCTTCCCATACCCGAACAAAGACATCCCTTCCTAACTCATCTGTTCCAAACCAATGATCACTTGAAGGAGGCTGATTGATCCCTGTCTCTAAGTTTTGTTCTTTTGAACTATAGGGGGAAATCATAGGCCCGATGATCGACATCGTAGTAATCAGTAGAATCAGAATGAAACCCGTAAGCGCTAACTTATTTTTGCGTAGCCGCCGCCAAACATCTTTCCAATAAGTGGTTTGTGGTCGGCGAATCGTTTCCATTGACTTTTGTGATCGAACAGCGGGTTGAAAGCGTGGGGAAACTGCTGGTTCCATTTATTTCCCTCCTTTTTTGGCTAGTTTGATTCTTGGATCAATCACTCCATAAGCCAAATCCACCAAGAAATTCATGAAAATCAGTAAGCTTGAGTAAAAAAGAGTTACTCCCATTATTAGAGGATAGTCACGATTTGAAATACTCTCAACAAAGTGCTTTCCGATCCCCGGAACCGAAAAGATTTTTTCTACGACAAAACTTCCGGTTAAAATCCCTACCATTAAAGGTCCAAGGATTGTCACAATTGGTAAAATCGCATTTCGGGCGGTATGACGCCAAACTACTTTGGTAGGAGGTAATCCCTTAGAACGAGCCGTTCGAATAAAATCTTGTCGCAAAACCTCCACCATACTTGAACGCATCAAACGCGTGACTGTCGCAAGTGGAAAAGCTGCTAACGCAACCGTTGGCATGATGGTAGATATAAATAATTCATTACTCGTCACGGGAAACAAACCCCATTCCACTGCCAAATACTTTTGTAGTATGGGCGCTAGTACAAAGCTTGGAACCGAGATCCCTACAACAGCCAGAACCATGGCTGAATAGTCTAACAGTTTATTCTGTCTCAAAGCTGCGATCGTTCCCAATATTAACCCTAGAACAATAGCTACAATTAGTGCCTGAGCTCCTAGTTGGGCTGAGACCGGAAAAGTTTCCGTAACAATATCATTAATGGTACGTGTTTCATACTTAATCGAAGGCCCTAAATCCAACTGGAGCAAACTTTTCATGTAAATAACATACTGCGTAGAAAGGGGTTCATCTAGATGATAATACGCTTTCAGGTTTTGTAAGACCTGATCCGGTAACTCTTTATCATTAGAAAAAGGATCTCCAGGTACCGCTTTCATCATTAAAAACGTGACCGTTGCGATCACCCATAAAGTAACCGCCATCTGTAATAATCGCCGAATGATATACCGAACCAAACCTGACACCTCCATTCGTTTATGTAGAAAATTATTCAATCTAGGACTATTTTTAATCATCTCTTAAAAATAGGTTTTCAGTCAAGAGAACAAGATAACCAGATGCAACAGATTTTGTTACATAAAAAACCTTGTAAAGGCAAGAATAATCCTCAGATTCATTATATAAAAGGAGTTATTTATGAATCACTCATCTGATAAAATCAGCTCCATTCAAGCCATTTTTATTTTGGTTACGGCTGTTGGCGTATTAGATCATGTCATCATTATGCCCACATTGTTGGAGTCATCAGGGCGTGATGCTTGGATCACCGTCTTGTTCTCTGCGATCCTCTTTCTCCTTTGGTTACCAATCATCTATGTGATTATGAAACGAACGCACCAAGAGCATTTATATCAATGGTTAAAAAATCGTTGGGGAAAAGTAATTGCCACCATCATCATTAGCTTTATTGTCCTAGAATTATTTCTCATGATCAGCATGACTCTACGGGATGTAACCTATTGGGCTAATATTTCTTATCTTCCTGAAACACCCAACTTTGTTCTTGTTATAACCTTAATCACGGTTTGCTTTTATGCCGCCTATTCAGGCATCCGCGTGATTGCCATTGTCAATGGAATTTTATTACCCGTCGTAATTCTTCTCGGCCTTTTCGTAGCCATTGCCAATTTCCAACATAAAGATTACTCTTTATTATTCCCAGTCTTCGAGCAAGGACTTCAACGTCCCTTATCAGGAATGCTCTATGCAGGATCGGGATTTGTAGGAATCACACTATTGGTCATCATGCAACATCAACTGAAATCGAAAATCCGTCTGCTCCCTTTGTATCTGACAGGTCTAACCTTAATTATCTTGATGTTAGGACCATTAATTGGAGCCATTATCGAATTTGGGCCATACGAAGCAAGTCGTTTGCGCTTTCCAGCCTTTGAAGAATGGAGGCTGGTTACCTTTGGTCGTTATTTAGAAAATGTCGATTTCTTATCCATTTATCAATGGTTAGTTGGATCATTTGTTCGGATTTCCATTGCTCTTTTCTTACTCCCAGATCTTCTCTTAATTCAAACGAAGAAAAAGAGATTTTATTTACTTTTATTCATCTCAGGCACCATCATTATCATTTCACAGATCCCCATCAGTGATCTGCAATTCATTACATACTTAGCTAAATTTTATTTACCTTATACATTCATCACATCAGTCACCATCTCTTTTCTATTTTTCTTCGCAACCTTTGGCAAGTCTGAAAGGATGAAAAGTCAGTGAAGTGGAACCATTTTCTTGACAAGATCGGACAAAAGAATAAGTCTCATAAGTCTCCACCCTTAAAAACAAGCTTTAAAGAAAATGAGCAGTTATTACGGGAAAAGCTCTCCCACTGTCAAGATGTGATCATAGCAACCAAACAGTTTCAAAGCAAAGATCAACCTGTTGAGACGCTATGGATTTATAACGAAGGACTAAGCTCTCATAAACAGATCAATGAACTTGTTTTCCCTTGCCTTCAACAGTTACTTGAGTCGATATCAGTAAAAGAAATCCAAGTGAATGATGTATTAAATAAATGGTTATATACTGACATCAAAAAAGAAGATCAATTAGAACCTTTACTTAGACAGATATTTGCTGGGCAATTAGCGTTACTGATCGATGGATTAGAAGGAGCCTTTTTGTTAAATGTGGCTGACCAACCCCAACGAACTCCTGAAGAATCCAATACAGAAATCGCCCTCTTGGGTTCACGTGATAATTTTACAGAAAATATTACCGTTAATGTGGCTTTGATTCGTAAACGCCTGCCAACAGCTTCCCTTTATTATGAAAAATTTACAGTGGGAGTCAGAAGCAAAACATCAGTTGGACTTCTGTATATTGATGATATTGCTCGACCTGAGGTGATTACTAAAGTAAAAAAACAACTATCCGAGATTCGGATCGATGCCATCAGTAGCTACTCTGATCTGATCGACTATCTTACAGACTATTCCCCTTTCACCATTTTCCCATTGTATGACTATACAGGGCGTCCAGACTATGTTTCCAATGCCCTCTTAAAAGGTCGCTTTATTCTTTTACTAGATGGGATTCCAACGGCTATGATCGCACCAGTAAACTTAGCTTTGTTACTAAAAACACCTGAAGATTTACACCAATCCTATCTCTACGTGACCGTAGAGCGTTTTTTTCGCACCATTGGATTACTAGTCTCCTTTTTTTTACCTGGTCTATATATTGCAATCACTACCTATCATCCAGACCAAATCCCACTTTCACTACTCTCAACCCTTGTGTTATCTCGAAAAGGAGTTCCCTTATCTACTCCCATGGAAGCAATCATCATGCTCATTCTGTTTGAACTGTTTCGAGAAGCCGGGATTCGATTACCCAGTGCTGTAGGGCAAACGCTTTCCGTCGTAGGCGGACTTATCATTGGAGAAGCAGCGATCCGAGCAGGACTAACAAGCCCCACTCTGTTAGTAGTCGTAGCTACCACAGCCGTTTCTACGTTCACCTTAGTCAATCAGTCCCTACAGGGGGTTATTTCGGTGATCCGCTTTGGTATTCTCATCATCTCTTCCCTGATCGGAATTTATGGCTTTCTCCTATCGGTTTTTGTCGTCTTGATCTACCTATCCAACTTGCGTTCCTTTGGAGTCTCATACCTAGCACCGATCTCACCATTTTCGTTTCAAGACTTTATACAGGGAGTGTTGCGTATCCCTATTCCTTATATTAAAAAACGACCCCAAATGACCAAATCCAAGGACACTCGTCGTCAGAGGTAAAAAATATGAAGAAATGGTTAAGTCGATCTCTCATTGTTATGTTACTTGTTTCATTAACGGGATGTTGGGACATGCGAGAACTTGAACACATGTTTTATGTTCATGCTTTAGGTGTAGATTATAAAAATAATCGTTATGAGGTGTATGCACAAGTCCTGAACTTTTCTACACTGGCTAAACAGGAAAGTGGAGGGAGTTCAGGTGGACAAGGCGAGCAAGTCGGTGCCTGGGTAGGAAAAGGAGTAGGTAGTACTTTAATCTCTGCCATCCATAATCTTTATGCTACAGCCCAACGGAGAATTTACTGGGGGCATCTCAGTGCTATTGTTTTTAGTAAAGAGGCTTTAAATAAAGGATTGAAAGAAACGCTAGACTCACTAACTCGTTATAATGAAGTCAGGCATATCGTTTGGTTATATGGGACTGACAAACCGATCGAGGAAATTTTAAACACTACTCCAGTTATGGAATCTACACCTGTATATTCGAAACTGGGTGATCCCAAAGAGGTCTTTGAACAAAGCTCATTCATCGAACCGATCCGAATTAACCGATTTATGTCACAAGTTTACGAGCCCAATCGAACAGCCTTTTTACCTAACCTAACAATTTCTCAGGAACAGTGGACAGACCCTAAAGAGTCACATACATCCTTAAGCATCAATGGAGTCTGGTTGATCCAAAATTGGCAACTAAAAGGAAATATGTTTGCAGAAGAATTACCTGGAATCATCTGGTTTTCTGAAGATGCCAACCGCATTCTACTCACTATTCCTTTTAAAGGAAAACCCGCGATCACTATGACGATGAAGCAACCCAACTCTAAAATTATCCCTATCATCCAAGATGGAAAAGTAGCTTTTCAGATCAACATTTCCGTAGAAGGAAGTATCACAAGTAAAGAAATTCCGATGGATGAAAAGTTAATTGAACGTCGTGCTGCAGAAGCGATCGAGACAGAAATACGTCAAACCTTCGAAAAGGCTCTTCAGAAAAATCATGACGTGTACAATTTGTTTAACACATTGTACAGAAAAGACTTTCGTCGATGGAATCAAATGGCTAAGAGTCACTCTTTAACACTTCATCCTGACTTATTGAAAAAGGTTCAAGTCAAAGTAAAGGTGTTTGACTACGGAAAAGCCATTTCTAATCCGGATGAGATTATAAAATCCGATTCAAAGAAAAAAGAAAAAATCCCCATCAATCAATAAAAATCCGGACAAGTACTCCTTGTCCGGTAATCTACATATGATGACTGACCCTTACTTAGAGTATTGGTTAAAAATAGATTGAAGTTTTAAGGCTTGTCCTAGAGCCCCTTTAATTTTCAGCTTTCCCGTCATAAACGCGGATGTAGGATTTAGAGATCCTTCTACTAATTTGACAAAATTATCATCACTAAGTTGTAATGTACATACTGCTTCCCAAGGGGTTCCCTCTGCTACTTCCACCTTACCTTCGTGAAAGCGAATCTGGTAAACTTCATTTAGATCTAATTGATAAGTGACATCTAGTTCCTGAATTCCCTCAGGGTTCCCATTGATTTTGTCTGCTAATGTCGCTAAAGTTTCCTTTACGGACATAAGAGTACCTCCTATATAAGTTCTTTTCATAGGGCTGATGACAAAGAAGTAGAAAACAGTGTTTCGTCATTATCTTTTGAGGAATATCAACAACCTAATGAATGTATATTCATTTTACTATGAAAACAGGTAAAAGTCAGAGTCAATTTATACAAAAACGGATTATATTTATCACTAACTCGAAGATACACATAACTAATCCCTCTATATGAGCCATTTTAGTAACAAATCTCGAACCACATACCGTCAGGTCGTTGTTTCTCTGCTGCACTCTCTTAGCGTACTCGCAACAGTTATGCGTCAGAGAAATATCTCTTCTCCTAGATTGATTGGTTAGATAAAATTAATCGTTTCTTTTCATCACTCCCAATAACTTTCAATAAACCTTAACTTGGCTTTTCAATATAGAGGGTCTATAATAAATCGTGAAAGATAAACGGTGACTCCAACTGGAGCGTGATATATATGTTGCCTACTAATATTGGCATTCCTGGCCTGATTATCATCCTTGTAGTCGTACTGCTTTTGTTTGGTCCCAAGAAATTGCCTGAACTTGGGCGTGCTACAGGTCAGACCTTAAAACAATTTCGTGATGCGATCTCAGGTAATAAATCCGATGAGGGTAAAAAAGAAGATTCTAAGTAATTGGCTATGCTTTTATTTTAGGAGTCAGGGTCAACGTCTTTCGATTTAACTTGAAAGATGGGATTGATCCTGACTCTTTTGATTTAAGATCAGAGATTCTCTAAGTAATCACTACAATAAACAGTTGTCCAATTATTTTTTATCTTCTCGTTGAATCAGATTGGCGACTGTCAACCCACTTAAAACAGTCATTGGAGTGCCTCCTCCAGGATGTGTCGTTCCTCCAGTGTAATAAAGCCCCTTACAGGAATGTTCTTTCATGGGTGGACGAAAAAATGCCTTTTTTCCATGTGAAACGGAACCATAAAGTGATCCCTGCCATGCACCTGTGAACTTTTCCATTTCTGAAGGTCCGTACCAACGTTCCACCTCAATCGCATCCGATAACCCTTCTAATTTCCAGTTATTCTCTAACCAATGCACGATATTCGATCGGTATTTGTATGTGTCTTCTACGGTCGAAGGCTGATTTGAATCCTTCGCAGGCACATGAACTAAAGCATATAGATTGGAGCCTTTGCCAGCACGATCAATCTCTGAAAATCCTGAATTACATATATAAATAGCTGGAGAAAGGGGCCATGTTTTTTGCTCAAAAATATCAATAAACTCTCGTCCATAATTTCTGGGGAAAAAGTGGTTATGATGATGTAAATGAGGGAATTTCTTGTTTACCCCAAATAAACATAAGAAGCTAGAGAAACTAAGTACATCACGTCGAATCTTCCTTTTTGGAAGTAATAAAAGTTTCTCTTGGGTTGTTCTTACATCCACATTGGAAATGACAAAGTCAGCATCCCAATCCTCGCCTCCTGCTAGAACCCCCACCACTTTATTCTTTCTAGTTAAAATCATCTCCGCCGGACATTCCTTAACGATTTTTACCCCTACGGACTGAGCCAATCGCTCTAAAGCCTCGATAAGTCGGTAATTCCCTCCCTCAATATAGTAAACCCCCTGAACCATCTCCAAATAAGCGATCAATGAAAATGTAGCAGGTGTTTCATATGGAGAGGAACCTACATAAGTAGCATAACGATTCATCATAGAAATCAATCGGGGATCATCGAAGTATTTTCGGTGAAAAGAATCCATGGATTGTAGTGGATGAACAGAAAGCAGAGATTTAATTAACTCAGGTTTAAAATAATCTCTCCACTCAACCATTGGGTTTTCAAAAAAATGGTCTTCCACAATTTCATACATGCGTTGAATTTCAGATAAATATTCAAGAAAACCACTTCGATTTTCAGGCGAAAAGGTGACTAACTGTTCTGCCATATAATCAGGATCAGCAGTTAAGTCAATCGCACTTCCATTGGCAAAAAAATTTCGGCTATTCACGGCTAAGGGGATAAAGCGTAGTGCAGGATCAATAGTTTTACCAGCTTCTCGAAAAACGCGCTCAAAAATCCAGGGCATGGTAATCGTCGAAGGACCTAAGTCAAATCGATAATGCTTTAATTGAATATCCTGTAGCTTCCCTCCCAATGTTGCTTGTCTCTCCAACAAAGTGATTTGATAACCCTTTGCTGCGAGAACTGAAGCAGATACAAGTCCCGCAATTCCCCCGCCGATGACCACACCTTTTTTCATAAGATGTTCTTCCCTTCCCAATGATGATCAATCTCTCGGTACTTCTTTACAAACTTGGGATCAGTATGTGTGTTTTTAACTAACCCGATATGAGCATTTTTCTAGACGAGTCATTCATAAGTGTTAGGGTTATTTTTTTACGATCCCATCCATAAACTGAGTGACAACTGTTTGCGTTAACTCCACTAATTTTTCATGATCTTTGCCTACATAGGTCCTTCTTTGTGAAAGAGCATCTAAAAGACCTAACCACATATCAACCCGTAAACGAACTTGATTATGATCATCTTCTAGTTCTCCCTGTTTCATTCCCTTTAAAAATAACATTTCATGCGGGTCTATGATCCATCGGTCATAGGAAGCATAAACTTTTTTTATCAAAGTAGAATCTAATTTACTATCTACATCTCGCATGAGCGAACTCATCGACATGGGAGCAAAACGAAAAAAACCATAAGCAAGTCCAAATAATTTTTCACGCACTGTCCCTACACCATCAATGACAGTGACAATCTCCTTACCAATTCGAGCTAAACAATCACACAGTACAGCTGTATATAGATGCTCTTTGTCTGGAAAGTAGTGATACAGAGTAGGCTTAGTAATACCAACTTCATTGGTAATCGCACTCATCGAAACCCCTGCATACCCAGACTTCATAAATAAAAGACCTGCATGATGTAAAATTAATGATTCTGTATCTACTTGACCTTTTTGCTCAGACCTTTTGGGTCTACCTGGATTTCTTCTCAATGGATAACTTCTATGTTTTTTGTTGATCACTCATATTTACTCCTTGATCAATAAATATACTACTAAGTATATTGTTAAATAATATTTTATCCTTACGTCAAACTCTTCTGATTCAAATAAGGATTAAATCAATGATGCTTATTACCATAATAGAAGCTAGAGTAATTTTGATATTTAAAGTACCGCCTAGGCAAAGTTTATACAACTGTCTTTCCCATTTCAATCCATATATCTTGGACTAAGCTTGAATTCACATTAGTAGGTAAAACCTGAACTTTTATATCATTTTAAAAAACCGTCTCTAAGGCTTTTCTTAGAAACGGTTTAATTATTTAGTAATTCAATGATGTTTTTTGCTAAGTGATCCCCAATACCTGCTTTACGATACTCTTCTATTGATGCTTTTTTCATGTTTTCAATGGTGCCAAAATGTCTAAAGAGTTGTTGTTTTCGCTTGGGACCTACTCCAGGAATTTCGTCTAACTGTGATTGAATCATTGTTTTACCACGGGTCTGTCGATGAAAGCTGATCGCAAACCGATGTACTTCTTCTTGAATCCGTTGGAGGAGATAGAATTCTTGGGTTCCCCTCTTTAGATCCACTTCTTGAGGTGGATCACCGAATAACAACCGGGCCGTTTGATGTTTATCATCTTTGACCATGCCCCCAATGGGTACATATAAACCCAGTTCATTTTCCAGTACATCTATAGCGGCAGACATCTGTCCTTTTCCACCATCAACTAAAATCAAGTCAGGTAAAGGCAGATTTTCTTTGAGTACACGTGTATAGCGGCGGCGGATTACTTCACGCATCGTTTCGTAATCATCAGGTCCCTCTACAGAGCGAATCTTAAATTTACGGTACTCTTTTTTCGCAGGCTTTCCATCCAGCAAACAGATCATTGCAGAGACAGGATCTGTCCCTTGAATATTGGAATTATCAAATGCCTCAATCCGCCGAGGTAATCCGATCCCCATCAAGCGTCCTAATTGCTCTATCGCTTGAATCGTCTTTTCCTCATCTCGCTCCATCAGCTGAAAACGCTCATGAAGAGCAATTTTTGCATTCTCCATCGCCATATTCACTAGATTTTTTTTCATCCCTCGTTGTGGTACATGAACATTCACGCCCTGAAGCAAGTCAGCGATTAATTCCTGATCTACACCTTCAGGGAGATCAACTTCTTTAGGCAAGGTAGGTAGATCATGATAAAACTGGGCGATATATGAGATAAAGTCTTCTTCAGGTTCATTGTAATGGGCAAAAATCGATACTTCTCTTTCGATCAACTTTCCCTGTCGTACAAAAAAGACTTGAACACACATCCATCCCTTATCAGCAGCATAGCCGAAGAAATCACGGTTGGTGTGGTCATTTAAAACAATATTTTGCTTTTCCATCGTTGCCTCTATATCAGAAATGAGATCCCGATACTCTTTCGCACGTTCAAATTCTAAAGCTTCTGCAGCCTCTTCCATTTTCTTTTTGAGTTCACGTTGTAACTCTGAAGATCCCCCATTTAAAAAACGAGTGATTTGTTTAGTAATCTGTTCTAATTCAGCAGAGTTTACTTCTATTTCACACGGAGCCAGACATTGTCCAAGGTGATAATAGAGGCAAACCCTCTTTGGAATTGTACGACACTTGCGAAGTGGAAATAAGCGATCCAATAGCTTTTTAGTTTGTTGGGCTGCTCCAGCATGGGGATAAGGTCCAAAATACTTGGAACCATCCTTTTTCAACTTCCGGGTTACTTCCAATCGTGGATGCTTCTCTTTCGTTAAGCGAATATAAGGATATGATTTATCATCTTTTAACATCACATTATAGTGTGGTCGATGTTTTTTGATGAGATTACACTCTAAGATCAGAGCTTCTAAATTGCTTCCTGTCACAATATATTCAAAATCTACGATATCCATTACCAGACGTTGAGTCTTACCATCATGGCTACCTGTAAAATAAGAGCGGACTCGATTACGTAGGCTTTTGGCTTTCCCTACATAGATAATCTCATCATCTTTATTTTTCATCAAATAACAGCCCGGTTGTTCTGGGAGAAGCGACAATTTATTCTGTATCAAAGACATATATCTTCCCCCCTTTCGTAATAAATCTTTTATAATATACTTATCATGAATCGATTCCTCATTTGATTGCACTTGAAACAATGAGCAGAAATCGCACAACAACCTTTATGACCTAAAGGCACATGATACAGTTATTTTAACAGAGCAGATTCAATATATCTAACTCTAGTAGTGCCTACATTTCAGGTGAGGGGCTATTTTTCTTGTAAGATAAGTTTGTGTGCTCCAAACAAATAACTTCTTAACGTTATTCGCTAGACACAACTTGAAAAGAGGGCAAAAATTAGGCACTAGATGATTGGTCTATGTATGAAAGGGAGTGTTGTCAATCGTGCCCAGTTTTTCAGAGATTTTTAAGCAACATGGACTTAAAATGTATGCAAGTGTACTCCTAGGAAACTTAGTTGTCTTTTTTACTGCACTTGCCGCTTATTTTGTTTTTATACTGCTCGCATTTATATTCATCGGTCTCTTTTTCGCAACAACATTAGGAGGATTTGATCCTTCGAATCCTGATAGCCTTGATAGCCTATTCTCCACTGGTTTATCGACTGGATTTGTTATCATGGGTATATTAGGTTTTATGATTTTCATGGTGGGTGTTAGTCTACTGACAGCCTTTCTACAAGCTGGAACCATTAGTGTTACCATTCAACCTATCTTAGAAGGCAGTTTAAGTATTGGAACATTTTTTGTTCAAGGGTTTAAAAAAATGTGGAAAATGTTCCTATTAAACTTAACAATCTTATTTTTGCCTTCCATCCCGATCATCTTGTTGATTGTTTTCACAGTATTTGCCTTTAACATGGGAAGTGGTCTAGGTCTGTTTATTGGGATCGTACTAGTTCTAGCTACTCTCCTTCTCTCAATATTATGTTACTTGCTATTTTTCCATGCTCCTATCGTTTTGGTCGCAGAAAATGCAGGAGTGTTTGATTCAGTCAAAGCCTCTATTCAATTATGTAAAAGTAAGTTCGGTCGGGTGTTTGGCAGTTCTTTCTATTACTTTGGTATTTACTATCTTCTTTATAGTATCGGTTCATTGATCCTGATTTTTCTCATTTCAGCTTTGATCAGTGGGGTTACCACCGACAATTTGGATGATTTTTTATTCTACTCTTTAAATACTTTCAGTACAGTAAGCAACCTATACAATTTCTTAATTGGATGGTGGGTATCACCCTTCTTCCTAACGATTGTCAGTTTACTCGTTACCCTACGCTACTATAAATACTTGCGTCCTACATTAGGTTTAGCACCGATCGAAAATACGGGTTCAAACCAGTTGTACTTTGGTTTAAAAAGCCACCAGAATCAAACCAATGATGACAGAAATGATCAACAAAGCTCTTCAAGTTCCACGGCAAACTCTGAAATAGCTTCCTCCGAAAAAACATCAAAACCCGAAGATGAAGCTTCTTCTTCAGAATCTGATCGTCATTCAAGCTCTTCTGATCATGAAAGTAAACTCTCATGGGGCTTTAAAAGCGATTCTTCTTCATCTGACAACTCTACGAATGATGATTCTGGAAAGTCATCCTAAAATTAAAGTATTAATTTCAAACTCTAATGAAGGCAATATTTTTAGGTTATCCTAAAGATATTGCCTTTTTCAATTTCACTACAACTTTCTTTTTTTGTATATAAAGTAAAAATTCTTGTTTTTTAGTAGACAAAGGGTTCTTTTTTCTATATGATAATGTATGTTGTAGATTTTGCTTGAAAGCACATAGGAGTGAGGGCATGCTATTTGCGTTTCGCCATAGTTTGAAGTTGAGCTGGATTAATCTACTTGGATTAATCATTAGTCATGTTCTATTTGCTATAGGTGCAATCTTGTTGGTATCTATTGCTTTTCTCTTTGGCGCTGGTGGTACATTTTGGGCTATGATTGGTACGGATTATAAAGATCCTGCTCAACTTTTAGAGTCTAGTATAGCAACTGGATTTATGTTTTTGATTATTTTGGTAATTTTATATATCTTGCTCATATTTATAGGGAGTCTTTGTAACTCCATTTGGATGGGTGGTACATATGCTTTTAGTTTAGAAGCATCTCAAAACAACAGCTCTACCATCGGAACATATTTTTCAAAGGCTTTTCTATACATGTTCAAGTTGACTTGGATGTCATTCATCTTTTCTTTTGTGGTTGTCATCCCTGTCATGTTAGTCCTTTATTTACCACTGATCATTTTAGATGCCGTGAATATTGTTCCTAGTTTTGTTCTTGGTCTGCTCTTCATCTCCCTTTTTATTGTGGCAATGATCTTTCTAATTGCCATTGCCATCCATGCTCCCATCTTCATTATCCAAGAAGGTGCAGGTGCTTGGAAATCAATTGCTCTAAGTATGAAACTCTTTTTTCGTTCGATCGGACAAATGATCCTATCTGCACTCGCCTATCTAAGTTCCTTCATAATCATTGTTACAGTGATGTATCTAATCATGCTTTGTCTCGTCCTTGTTCTAGGAGCGGTTGCTGAACTTACAGGCAATGAAGCGATCCCAGGTGTGATTGGTCTAATCTTTTTAGTGATCCTCTATCTACTATTCATTCCATTAACTATATCTTTTCCTATTTTATGGATCTCCGACCGATATAATAAAAAACTACGGCAACACCTTTTCCCTCCGTCAAATGGATCTAATGAGGGACATATGCACTTCAGAATCAATCAACAACCATTTAATCAACCCTTTACTTTTGATTCACCTCCATCGTCAAATCAACCACCTAAGCTTGATCTTTAGAATAGAAGAAGGCGAGTACTTTTATACTCGCCTTTCTCAGGTTAAAAATGTTGTTTTAGCCATTCAATCAATTGCTCTTTAGGTTGTAAGCCGGGAATTTTAGCTACCATTTCACCATTTTTAAACACCATGAGAGTTGGAATGCTCATAATCCCATAGCGACCTGCTGTTTCTGGGTTATGGTCCACATTCACTTTCGCTATTTTCAATTGGTCACCCAATTCAGCGTCAACCTCTTCTAAAATTGGTGCTAACATACGGCAAGGTCCACACCATTGTGCCCAAAAATCCACAAGTACTGTTCCTGCATCCGCAGACTCTACATCTTTTGCGAATGTTTGGTCGGTAACATCTACAATTGCCATTCTAAATAAACCTCCTTATTCGATAAGCTGTTACAACATGCTACCCACTTTTTCAAAAAGTGATGAGCTTAATCCTTCATAATCCTAAGGACTCTTTTCATTGATGTAACAGATCCAGCCAGTGAATTCTTAACCCTTTTCACAGTGATTAGTATACCACCGTACTAAAAAAAGTTCCAAAAATATCATCACACTAAGAAAGAGCACTGGCTAATGTGCTCTTTCCCCTTTTCATTCAAAAATACTCCTGTAAAATCAATGTTCTATTTATCAGATAATACGGCTTTAAATTCTTCTATCAATAATGGAACAACCTCAAACAAATCTCCGACAATTCCATAATCCGCCACTTGGAAGATGGGTGCTTCAGGGTCTTTATTAACGGCAACAATCACTTTAGAGTTAGACATTCCAGCTAAGTGTTGAATCGCACCAGAGATCCCACAAGCAATATAAAGATCTGGAGTGACTACTTTACCTGTTTGTCCAATTTGCAATGCATAGTCACAATAATTGGAGTCGCAAGCACCACGAGAAGCACCTACGGCACCGCCCAATAGATCAGCGAGTTCTTGTAATGGCTTAAATCCATCTTCGCTTTTAACACCGCGTCCTCCAGCGACAACTACTCGAGCTTCGGAGAGATCAACACCATCTGAAGATTTTTTTACAACCTCTTTGACGATGGTTCGAAGTGAATCTGGAGCAAAGTCAACCGTTAACTCTTCCACTTGAGCTGTACGACTGAGATCAGGCTCTTCAGCAGGAATATTATTAGGACGAAGCGTAGCAAAAATGATTCCATCTTTCACTACTTTTTTGACAAATGCTTTTCCTGCATAGATCGGACGAGTAAAAGTAACTTTCCCATCCACGACTTCAATATGAGTACAATCTGAAATTAATCCGATTCCTAAGCGAGCAGCAAGTCGTGGACTTACATCCCTACCTACAGCAGTATGACCCGTAAAAATCGCATCTGGCTTCACATGGTCAACTACCTTTTTGAGAACTTGGAAGTAAGCATCAGTCGTATATTGATCTAATTCTTTGTTCTCAACAACGACAACTCGCTCTGCTCCATGATGTGCTAAAGTTTCTGCTAATTCTTTTCCATAGCTACCTAATACAGCAGCCGTGATCGATCCACCATCAGCAACCATCTTAGCTGCAGCTAATGCTTCCATACTAACATTACGTAACTTTCCATCACGAACGTCTGCTAACACGAGTACATGTTTGCTCATTGGTTTAATATCCTCCTCGCTATTAGATCACTTTCGCTTCAGAACGTAGCAATTGCACCAATTCCTTGGCTTGATCCGCAATTTCTCCTTGTAGAATTTTTCCTGCTTCTTTTTTGGGAGGTAGGAAAACTTCGACAGTTTCTGTTTTCGCTTCGATCTCATCCTCGTCGATCTCGAGATCATCTAAATCTAAGCGGGAAAGCGGTTTCTTTTTAGCTTTCATAATCCCTGGTAAGGAAGGATAGCGTGGGTCGTTTAACCCTTGTTGAGCAGTCACAAGAACTGGAAGTTTCGAGTCGATGTATTCGGTATCCCCTTCCACATCCTTTTCCACTGATACTTGATCTCCATCAATAGTCAACTTAGTCACTGTAGAAATATGTGGAATATCAAGTAGCTCTGCTAGACGAGGTCCTACTTGTGCTGAACCATCATCCACAGCCATATATCCGCAAAGAATGATATCAAATTCCAAATCTTCTTCTTTAATCGTAGCTTCTAAAATCTGTGCCACTGTATGCTCATCTACTTCTTCTTCAAAGTCTTCGAGATCAACAATGACACCTTTATCTGCTCCCATAGCCATTGCAGTGCGTAAAGCTTGTTCTGCACGTTCAGGGCCAATTGTAATGACAGTCACTTCCCCGCCATGCTCTTCTTTCAATTTAATCGCTTCTTCAACTGCATACTCATCGTAGGGATTGATGACAAATTCTACACCTTCGTCTTGAATCTGTCCATTTTCAATCGAGATTCGCTCTTCGGTATCAAATGTCTGTTTTAAGCAAACCAAGATGTTCATATGGTCGTTCCTCCTTGTTTCGCAGAACTGTTCACCTATTTTATTTTCCCATACCTTTGACCAATAGGCTATGAATTTGATCTACTTGACTGAGTAAACTGTATTTATGATTATTCATGATCCAAGATGTTACAGTTTCGTCCAAGGTTCCAAAGATCATCCTACGGACAATACGCACATCTGTGTCGCTTCTGAATAATCCTTGTTCGATCCCTGACTCAATTACACGGTCAATCACATCTAGATATCGCTTTAAAATATTCCCAATCCCTTTGCGAACCTCTGGATTCGATTGACGCAATTCAATTTGTGTCACAATCGCTAACTGATGATCCCGCTCCAAGTTTTGAAAATGTAGAGTGATCAACTTGTGGAGCTGATCAATGGGAGATTCTACTTTGCTGATGCTTTCTTCTACATCGCTGATAAAGGTTCCCATTTTTTCACTAAAGAGCGAAATCAGAACATCATCTTTATTTTCAAAGTAAAGGTAGATGGTTCCGTCTGCCACCTTGGCTTCACGAGCGATTTTAGACACTTGAGCATTATGATAGCCATATTCAGCAATCACCCGTACAGCCGCTTCAATAATAGCGTTGTACTTCTCTCCAGTCCGTTTAGCCATGGGTCATGTTCCTCTCTGTCATTCAGCGCTGAATGATGATTCATTCAATAATTAGTTTAGTATGGCACAAACCCTTTGTCAACGATTTCAGCAAAGTATAAAAATAGAACCAAAGCAAATATATCAATTTTCATTATTTTTGACAATAAAATTACCGAGGTTTTTTTCCTCGGTATATGAAATCAAAAGTGTTTATCATATATTTACTTTATTTGACTCATCCTGTAGAACCCGACGTAACACTTTACCAATCGACGACTTTGGCAACTCTGTTCTAAATTCATAGATTCGAGGAATTTTATAAGCTGCTAATTTTTTTCGGCAATATTTATCTAGTTCTTTTTCAGTCACTTTTTTGCCTGACTTAAGAACAATAAAGGCCTTTACTGTTTCCCCACGATATTTATGTGGAACACCCACTACAGCCGCTTCTTGAATAGCAGGATGTTCAAATAAAACTTCTTCAACTTCACGTGGATAAATGTTTAACCCACCTGCAATGATCATATCTTTTTTGCGATCTAAGATGTAGAAGTACCCATCTTCATCCATGGTTGCGATATCCCCTGTACTTAACCATCCATCTTCTTGTAACATCTCTTTGGTTTCATCAGGGCGATTCCAGTACCCCTTCATCACTTGTGGACCTTTGACTTGTAATTCGCCCACACCGCCAATCTCTAATACCTCTTTGGTACTTGGATCAACAATTCGAGCATCTGTATCAGGCCAAGGTAAGCCAATCGTGGCATTTTTAACACGATCCCAAATCAAGTTGGCATGAGTGACTGGAGAAGTCTCTGTCATCCCATAGCCCTCAATCAAAAGGCCACCTGTCAACTCCTCAAACTTTTCTTGAACGTCCACAGGAAGAGGTGCTGATCCACTTAAACAAGCCACAATAGAAGAGAGATCGTATTTTCGAATGTCAGGCTCATTGATCAGTGATACATACATGGTTGGAGCACCTGGAAAATAAGTTGGTTTTTTCTGATTAATGATTTTAAGAATTTGGTGACGATCAAATCTAGGAACCAAGATCATGGTAGCACCAATAGAAATGGCAAAGTTCATCACGACAGTCATTCCATAAACATGGAAAAATGGCAATGCGCCCAAAACCTTTTCTTGGCCTCGCTTTCCTTTATACATCCAAGCCACTGACTGAATCGCATTCGCCACTAAATTACTATGAGTTAGCATCGCACCTTTAGCTAAACCCGTGGTACCACCTGTATATTGAAGTAATGCTAAATCCTCGGGAGACTGATCAGAGATATCTATCTCATTTGGAAGCGCTTTCTGCATGAGCTGAGAATAAGAAAGTGTAGTCTCATCATAACTAATTTTTTGATATGAACCATCCAGTAATGTTTTTATCGAATAAAGCCAATTCTTCGGAAACGGTAAGTGCTCTTTTAAGCTCGTTACAATGACCCTCTTTAACTGGGTTTGTTTTCGAACATGTCTCACCTTATTGTACACAAGATCAAGACAAACCATCGTCTCCGATTCGCTGTCATTCAACTGGTGTTCCAATTCCCTTTCCATATACAAAGGGTTAAACTGTACGACCACTGCACCGGCGATTAAAGATCCGTAGTAAGCGATGACAGCTTGTGGTGAGTTCGGTAACATCAAGCTGACACGCTCACCCTTACGAACACCTAAGCTTTTAAGGACATTAGCAAAACGGTATGCTTCATCGAGCAATTCACGAAAGGAAATTCGTTTTCCTAAGAATTCGATGGCATCCCGTTCAGGGAATTCAGTAGCTGCGTCAATCAAAAATTGTGTGAGTGTAATCCGCGGATATTCTAGACTCGCTGGAACTTGTGGCGGATAATGACGAAGCCATATTTTTTCAGTAGTTGCCATCCGGTTTCCCTCCCGTTTCGACTGAATAGTCATTCATTATTAGGTAAAAGTATTCCAAATTTATTTTATCTCCCAAACTCATTCTATCTAATTTCACATCATAATCAAACTATTTTTTTCATTTCTGTGAACAAAAATATGATTTTTTGTAAAGGAAACTCAATTAATCATTAGAAAACATCTTTTTTCTCCTCCAGGTTCATTCAATCAAGCTACCTGACTTCTAATTTATTTAAGTTGTTTTGCTTAAGTCAAGTTTGAATAAAAATAAGCTTTAGGAGTGATGAAAATAATCGAATGATTACTATCAACAAAACCTAAAGCCTTTCGTATTCATGAAACAAAAATCCGACAGATTCTCAGCATCTTAACAATCCTTAAATCGCTCTACCCACTTCTTCGGTCAGGATCTTGAGGCGAAATCACACTAGGACGTTTCGTTTTCATCGGCATTGGCGTTCTAACTAACACATCCCAAAGAGCTTTTGCATTGAAAGGGAGTAACGGCCACATATAGGGCGTACCCAACACATTAATCCGCATCAATAAAAAGAACCAAATGAGCAAACCAATCACAAGCCCCGGTAACTTAAACAAACCAATCAGTATGATCAACCAAAGACGAGTAAGCTTATTTGCCAATCCCATCTCGTAGCTGGGAGTCGCAAAGGTGCCAATCACTGCCACTGCTACATATAAAATAACCTCTGAAGAAAGCAAACCTACATCAACAGCAATCTCCCCTAGTAAAATAGCGGCTACCAATCCCAATGCCGTCGCCAGTGGTGAAGGGGTATGAATCGACGCCATCCGTAAAACTTCAATGCCAATCTCGGCAAAAACAATTTGCCCAAGCAGAGGGACTTCTCCTGACTTCTTCAACCCTAGAAATTGCAATCCTTCTGGTAGTAGATGAGGTTCGATTGCAAATAGATACCACAATGGCAGGACAAACAAAGAAGTAAACATAGCAAAAAAGCGAACCCACCGTAGAAAAGCTCCAACGCTTGGCTTTTGTCGATATTCTTCCGCATGTTGTACATGATGAAAAAAAGTTGTAGGCGTAATCATGACACTCGGAGAAGTATCTACATAGATGAGAACGTGTCCTTCCAACAGATGGACAGCGGCTACATCAGGACGTTCTGTAAATCGAACGATTGGATAAGGGTTCCAATGATGCCTAAATAAAAATTCTTCCAGGCTTTTCTCTCCCATAGGTAATCCATCGACCATCACTTTTTTTATTTTATCTCGCAACTGGTTGACTAAAGAGGGGTCAGCCACATCTTCAATATAAGCAAGAACCACATCTGTTTGCGAGCGCTTCCCCACTTGCATATGCTCCATACGCAGGGAGGGATCCCGCAATCTCCGTCGAGTTAGGGCTGTATTAAAAATGAGTGTCTCTACAAATCCATCCCGTGCCCCACGTACGACCCGCTCAATGTCAGGCTCCTCAGGTCCTCGAGCCGGATAACTTCTAGCATCGATCAGAATGGCCTCAGACTGTCCGTCCATCAGAAGTGCGAGTTGACCAGAAAGCACGGAAATCACGATCTTTTCAACCTTATCTGTGGACTCTACTTCCAAATAAGCAACTTTATTCTCAACCAACTTCTTAATTGGTTGTTTCCCTAGTTCACCAGGACGTAGATGAGCAAGGTCTTCCATGATTAAATTTAAGATATCATCTTTAGCAAATCCATCCACAAAGTAAAGCGCAAATGGGTGACCTGCATAATGAAGTTTCCGACAGATCACATCAAAGCTTTTTTTTACCCCTAAGATTTCATTGAGTAAAGTAGTATTATTCGCCAATGAATCTGTTAAACGAACCTGCATATTCGCTTTGTTTTGAGCTTCCTCCACTGAAATCACCTATTCTGCCGTGATCTCTCCATTATTACCAGAAGAAGCGACTTGCAAACGGGGATTAACCCTCGATGAAAACCATATCCTATAGCGCCTTATGCTCGCTCTCTTTTTCCTTCCATAGTTGCTCAAACAGTAAAGCGATTAACATCCCCACTAACAAACCATTTCCTAAAACTGATTGCAAAACGGCCGGAAATGGAATAAATACTGATGGGGGAACAAACATCATCCCCACTCCCAAAGTCAAGGTCAATCCAAGAATCGTTAACCGTCGTTGAGTAAGAGGTTCTCGTAAGACACTGTTTAATCCGATCCCAAACATCTGTCCAAATGAAGCCAAGAAAACTGCATTAGCGATTGGAGCAGGCATTTGTGCAAAAAAAGAAGTAATTGCAGGAATCAAAGAGATTCCAGTTAGCAATAGAGTCCCCATTAAAAAAGGGAGCATCCGTTTTTGCCCAGTCATCCGAACAAAGCCTGCTGCTAAAGAGATTGGAACCATTCCCACAGTAGAAAAAATAGATGAAAGGATATTTGCAAAACTATCAACAATCCCTGTTCTCCTTAATGAACCTGTATTTTCACTTTTGGAACCTTCCAGAGCTTGGTTCATTGCCACAATACTACCAATCTGATTTGAAATCAGTACCATCGTGACAAGCACAGATGTAACAACCATATCAGCACTGATTTGTGGCATTCCCCACGCAAACACTTGGGGGAGCTGTGGTTGAAAGTCTACATTTGATGCTCCCGACTCCCATCCTAGTAACCAAAATCCAATCCAGCCTAAAATAATTCCGATCAAAACTGCATAACTTTTCAGCCATCCTTTTCCCCAAATGGTCAAGGCAAGCACGAGAAGAAAAACGAACAACGCCATAATAGCAAAAATACCTGAGCTTAATTCTCCTTGATCATTGATTCCAATCGTCCCTTTAAGAAAAACTCCGCTCAATTGAAGGGAGAGTAACATTAAGTAGGAACCTGTCACTAAAGGGGTGAAAATAGTACTCATTCGATTGATCAAACCAAAAACACTTACTACAAGTAGAATTAGACCTGTTAAAAGCATGCCACCTTCAAGAAGTTGCAGAACGGAATGTAGATCTTTTCCCTGTTGTTTCCCCACTTCCCCCATCATAATAAATATACCTAGCCAGATCCCAGCAGGTCCATTGGAAATGGGCAATCGATGTCCTAACCATCCTTGTAAAAGTGAAGCTAATCCCACTACGAACAAAGTTCGTTGCATCAATCCAGCAATCTCATCACCTGAGAGGTGAAACGTTTGACCAATTACAATCGGTAAAGTAAGTGCATTCGCTAATAAAAAAATAAACCATTGCACGGACGACATACTGTCATGAAACCATTTTCCAGATAATTCCCTCATTATCTTCCTACCTTCTATGATAAAACTTCTTTATTCTAATCCAGATCCCGTCGGGTCGCTGTTTCTCTGTCTCACTCTTGTCGTGTATATACAAAAGTCGCTCGTCAGAGAAAATCTCCCCTCCTAGGTTTATTGAATCAAGCTACCTGATTTCTAATTGATTCAAGTTGTTTTGCTCAAGTCGAGAAAAATTTAGTCCTACGACCTATTTAAAAAGCAACCCTTGTTTTAACCTACCATAAGTCCGGAATCGGTCTTCCAGATGAAATAATTTTATACCGTAACTGAGCGGAACCCTATTTTTAAATACATGTTTTTCATTTTATCATTTTTCCATAAGCAGATAGATACTTTTTTGCTTTTTCATAAAAAGTGGCTTATTCTACAATGGTGAGATTAGAAGCTTCCGATTGAGATAGGATGATTACAAAATGAAAAAGGATGTCATTGTCATCGGTGGAGGCCCTTCCGGATTGATGGCAAGTGCTTCAGCGGGTATGCATGGAGCCCGTGTTGTTCTTTTGGACAAGGGACACCAGCTTGGACGTAAATTAGCCATTTCTGGTGGAGGTCGCTGTAATGTTACAAACATTAAGGAATTAGATGAACTGATTAAACACATTCCAGGAAATGGTCGCTTTTTATATAGCGTTTTTTCTATATTTAATAATCAGGATCTTGTTCACTTTTTTGAGGACATGGGTGTCTTATTGAAAGAGGAAGATAACGGTCGGATGTTCCCAGTCTCCAATAGTGCCAAAACCGTCGTTCAATCCCTAATCGATAGAGTCAAGCAAGTCGGAACTGAGATCCGTGTGGATTCACCTGTTAAACAAGTTTTATATCAAGAGGGACAAGTCCAAGGAGTTGAATTACAAACAGGTGAACGACTCTATGCTCCAGCTGTTATTGTAGCTGTGGGAGGGAAATCTGTTCCTTACACAGGTTCAACAGGCGATGGGTATGCTTGGGCAGAAGCCGCAGGGCATACCATTACAGAACTTTTTCCAACGGAAGTTCCTTTAACATCACAGGAACCATTCATCCGAAACAAAGCTCTTCAAGGTCTATCTTTACGTGATGTTCACCTTACTGTTTACAATCCTAAAGGTAAAAAAGTGATCCAACATCGTGGTGATATGATTTTTACTCACTTCGGATTGTCGGGTCCAGTAGCGTTGCGCTGTAGTCAATTTGTCATCAAAACTCTCAAAAAATTTAACGTTTCTTCTACCACGGTAGCGATTGATTTATTTCCTAATCAATCAGAAGAAGGACTTCTACAAAAATGGGAACCTTGGGTCAAACAAAACCTCAAAAAGACTTTACGAAATACCCTCAAACAAGTGTTACCCGAACGGATGATTCCCTTATTATTTTCACAAATTGGGATGGACGAAGAGATCACCAATGCCCACGTCTCCAAAGAACAACTTCGTCAACTAGTGAAACGAATCAAAGGATTTCCAGTCGCAATCAACGGAACCCTTCCTCTAGAAAAAGCCTTTGTGACAGGTGGAGGTGTTCATGTCAAAGAGATTGATCCTAGAACCATGCAATCCAAAAAGATGCAAGGTCTCTATTTTTGCGGTGAAATTTTAGATATTCATGGATATACAGGAGGATATAATATCACTGCCGCCTCTTGCACTGGGTATGTGGCTGGTAAAAGCGCCGCAGAACAAGTATCCACAAAATGAAAGGAGCCCATGTATGAATTCTCTTCCTCACGATTATCTTGAACAAATGAAAGAGTTATTGCGGGACGAATATCCAGTATTTATAAAAACATATGAACAACGCCCCACACGTGGCTTACGAATCAACACCTTAAAAATATCTCCTGAAGAATTCACTAAATGTGTCCCCTTTCAACTAAATCCAATTCCGTGGTGTAACGAAGCGTTCTACTATCAACATGAGGTAGATCGCCCTGGGAAACATGTCTACCATGCGGCAGGACTTTACTATATTCAGGATGCGAGTGCGATGGCTCCGGCGGAGGCACTCGAACCACAACCCGGTGAACGAATTTTAGATCTCTGTGCAGCTCCTGGTGGTAAAACAACGCAAATCGCAGCTAAAATGAAAGGACAAGGAATTTTGGTCGCCAATGAGATTGATCCCATTCGCATCAAAGCATTAGTCGAAAATCTAGAGCGTTGTGGAGTCACTCATGCTGTAGTGCTCAATGAAAATCCGGTCCACTTAACAAAACGGTTTCGGGGGTTTTTTGACCGTATTTTAATTGACGCCCCATGTTCAGGGGAAGGAATGTTTCGTAAAGATCATGACGTATGTGATCGGTGGAGCTTACGTGCAGTAGAGAAATGTGCAGATTTGCAGTTAGAGATTTTAGCCGCTGCCGCACCTATGTTGCGACCTGGAGGAAGGCTTGTCTACTCCACTTGCACTTTTAATCCGACCGAAAACGAGTCTACGATTCAGCTTTTTCTAGAGCAACACCCTGATTTTGCACTCATTCCCGTCCCACAAGCCAAACATTATCAGCCTGGACGTACCGACTGGGTTCCCAACTCCGAATCAGATCTGAACCAAGCTTCCCGATTATGGCCCCATTATTTGCAAGGAGAAGGTCACTTTGTCGCTTGTCTCGAAAAAAGAGCTGATAGCCCTCAAGGCAAACAACGTCTAGGAAAACTACCTCCAGTCTCTGTTGATGCAGTCAAGCAGTTACGGAAATTTACAAAAGAGACATATCGAGAAGATGAATGGAGTGAAGGAAATCTAACCTTGTTCGGCGAGCATCTCTATCAAGTGCCAGTAGAGCTACCTTCTCTGAAAGGAATCCGTGTAGAAAGACCCGGGCGTTACCTTGGACAAGTAAAGAAAGGAAGATTTGTTCCTTCTCATGCCCTCGCCTGCTCAAGTCGTGTTGATCAAGTGATTCAATCTGAACAATTGGCTCAAAATGACCCCCAATTACTCCAATATCTACAAGGCGAAGCGATCCCTACTCAACTAGAAAACGGGTGGACGTTAGTGGCAGTGGAACAATTTCCACTCGGCTGGGCAAAAGCTTCGGGAGGCTTATTAAAAAATCACTATCCTAAGTGGATGCGTTGGAAATCATACGCCTAGATCCATATCAATCATTTTCTTAAAACATTGATCCAAATCCCATCGGGTCGATGTTTCTCTGCCTCATTCTCGTAGCATGTTCGCAAATGTCGTTCGTTAGAGAAACATCTGCCTACCTAGCTAGATTGGATCAAGCAATATGATTCCCGATTCATTCAAGTTATTTCTCTCCAGTCGAATCTTAAACAAAAAAGAGTTTCTAGATCATCAGACCTAGAAACTCTCTTTATTAAGCACTTAATTTATCTATATGTTTGATATTCTTAAGTTCAGCTCTCCTTGCTCTCCAATAAGTCATGCAGGAGAGCAACACAAATAGAATGGTACTTATATACATCCATGGGTAGCCAATCCAAGTCGCTACAAAGCCTAGAAGTAGTGAACCCAGACCAATCCCAAGGTCAATTGCGATAAAAAAGGTCGCAGTTGCCGCTCCCCGACGCTGTTTAGGTACACTTTCGATGACAAGTGCTTGCAGGCTTGGTTGAATACTTCCATATCCAAAGCCGATAAAAGCAGCAGCCAAGTAAAATAAAATGGGCCCCTGAGCCACTCCTAGACAAGATAAACCGAGGACATACGCAAGAATCCCAGGATACACGACTAGGTCAGATCCTCTTTGGTCAAATAATTTCCCCGCCAATATCCGTGCAGCGATCAATGCAATCGCATAAACAAAATAAAAGCCACCCGCTAAGTTTGGATCTCCCAATGTAGTCGCATAAAGGGAGATGAAAGAGACGATTCCCCCAAAGACAACCCCAAGCCCTACTAAAGGAAGTGAATAAGGAATCGCTTTGGGTTCAATCATTTTCTTCCAATCTGACAAGCGGAATCTCACCTGAGTCGGAGATTGTTCAGACTGAGGGTAACGAATCACCATCACAAAGCCCAAACCCATCAATGCTAATATTAAGCAAATAAAAAATAGCCAATGGCTAGATGATTGATGAATGATATACAATCCAATCGCAGGCCCCACTACCATGGCAAGCATATTAAATGTTCCAAAGTAACCAAGTCCTTCTCCCCGACGTTCGGCAGGAACGATGTCAGCCGCAACTGTCCCTAACGCTGTCGTTGAGATCCCAAAAGCAGCCCCATGTAAAAGACGTAGAATCAATAAGATGAACAAACTAAAAGCAGAAAAATATCCCACGGTGGCGATCACGAAGAAGAGGAGGGAAAGTACCACTACCTTTCTTCGACCCCACTGATCTAAAAAAAGCCCTGCATAGGGCCGGACTATAATAGCCGCGATCGTAAAGATTCCAATAATTAAGCCCACTTGCTCTTCTCGTGCCTGTAACTGTTGAACAGCAAATAAAGGAAGAGAAGATAACAAAAGAAAGAAACTACCAAATAAAAAAAAGTTAGCTAACGATAAAAGAATAAAATCCTTCGTCCAAATCTTTTTAGTTGTCATACATCCATACCTTTCTACTTATCCTTCGCTACTATTATATTTCGATTAACGAAAAAACGAAATGATCTAATGTAAAGCTTTATCGTGGTTATGAAACAAACAACCCCTTACATATACTAAATAACACAAAGAAAAACTGGAGGGATTGGATGAGTGACGACAACCGTAATCCACGCTCCCATTGGCCTAAATATTTACCTTATACCCCGATTACGATGGGAATGATCTCACCTGAGTGGACTTACATGGGACATTTTTTTGATCAAGAAGAGGAAGAGGAGCAAAACCCAAACACCTCTTCATTTACTTCTCGTTCATTACAAACCCCAGCTATTCAAATCAACTTCCGCCCTCGTTCTAAATAAAAAACCATCTCCAAGAAAAACTGGAGGTGGTTTTTTATTTTATGAGGCAGCCTTATTTTATATTTACTTTTTGCAGACGCAATGCATTGAGAACTACAGAGACAGAGCTGAACGCCATCGCAGCACCTGCTAGCCACGGAGCCAACAAGCCTGAAGCTGCGATCGGAATACCGATACTATTATACGCAAGTGCCCAAAATAGATTTTGTTTGATGTTTCGCATCGTTTTTTGACTCATGATCATTGCATCAGCCACGCTATTTAAATCTCCACGCATCAAGGTAAGATCAGCCGTTTCCATAGCCACATCGGTTCCTGTACCAATCGCAATTCCAATATCTGCGGTTGCCAATGCAGGTGCGTCATTGATTCCATCCCCAACCATGGCTACTTTTCGACCCTGTTCTTGCAATTTTTGTACTTCGTCCGCCTTTCCTTCTGGCAACACTTCAGCAATTACTTGATCGATTCCTACCTGTTTAGCCACGGACTCAGCAGTTTGTCGATTATCTCCTGTAATCATCACAACCTGAATTCCTAGCTCTTTTAACCGCTGGATTGCACGGGGGGAGCTTTCTTTAATTGTGTCAGCCACTGCAATGATCCCTGCCAATTGCTGATTGATTCCGATCAACATTGCAGTTTTACCCATTGACTCTAGTTTTTTCATTTGCTGATCAACGGCTTCCACCATCATTCCGTGGCTAGCCATCAATTTTCGTGTACCGATCAGAAGTTGATTCCCCTCCACAATCGCTTCAATTCCATAACCGGGTAAAGCTTGGAAACTCTCCGCATCTCCTATTAAAATCCCTTTTTCTTGAATTCCGTTGACAATCGCCTGTGCTAAAGGATGCTCAGAGTTTTTCTCTGCTGTCCCCACCATTTGTAATAAATCTATTTCATCGTGATCGCCAAGCGGAATCACATCCGTTAAGACTGGCTTCCCATGGGTTACAGTCCCTGTTTTATCTAAGATGACGGTATCGATTTGTTGAGTGGACTCCAAATGCTCTCCACCTTTAAATAAAATCCCCATCTCTGCAGCACGACCGGAACCTGCCATAATCGAAGTAGGTGTTGCTAATCCTAATGCACAGGGACAGGCAATGACCAAAACAGCAATCATTTTTTCAAGTGCTTCTGCAAAGTCAGCTGGAGCAATCCATATATACCAAATCACAAAGGTCAGAAGAGCGATTCCTACCACAATGGGAACAAAAATTCCAGAGATCTGATCGGCCATTCGTTGAATTGGGGCTTTGGAACCTTGTGCTTCTTCTACCACTCGAATAATCTGTGCGAGTGCCGTATCACGCCCTACTTTTGTTGCCTTGATTTTCAATCGTCCATGCTTATTAATCGTAGCTCCAATGACTTCATCGCCCACTTTTTTTTCAACAGGAATACTTTCCCCAGTCAACATCGATTCATCGATTGCTGACTGTCCTTCCATCACTTCTCCATCTACTGGAATTTTCTCACCTGGTTTAATAATTAACCAATCTCCAACAACCACTTGTTCGATGGGAATCTGTTGTTCTGTACCGTTTTTTATCACAGTGGCTGTATTAGCTCGTAATCCCATCAATTTTTTAATCGCATCTGAAGAATGACCTTTAGCTCTTGCTTCTAACCATTTTCCAAGTAGGATCAAGGTAATTAGAATAGCACTGGTTTCATAGTAAAGTTCAATCGGAATCGAAGGGTTGAGCAAAGAGCGGATCGATAAATATAGACTGTAAAAATAAGCAGCTGAAGTACCTAAAGCGACAAGCACATCCATATTGGCACTTCCATTTCGCAAAGCTTTATAAGCGCCAACATAGAACTGTTTTCCAATGATAAATTGGATTGGAGTTGCCAACACCAATTGAAACCACGGATTCATAAATAAATCAGGCATCCAAATGAAAGAAGTAAACTGAAAGTGGGCAACCATCGACCACAGGAGTGGGAAAGATAAAATAGCCGAAAAAATTAACTTTCTCACTTGCGAATCCAATTCTTTTTTCTTTGGGTCTACTCCCTCTTCTTGCTCAGAATGTTGATCAACAGCTCCATAACCTAATGCTTCTACTTTCCCAATCAAGTCAGATTTTTGGAGAATTGCTGGATTATATTCCACTGTAGCTCTTTCCAAAGCCAAATTGACATGAGCTTGATAAACCCCCTCTAATCGGTTGAGTCCTTTTTCAATCCGATTGGAACAGGCCGCACAAGTCATACCTGTAATCGAAAACTCTGCCTTCTCTTGAGCTACTCCATAACCCAAGTCTTCGATCTTTTTGGTTAACGCTTCAAGATCCGTTTTGCTGGGGTCGAAACTAACACTCGCTTTTTCGACAGCTAGGTTCACATTGGCATCCTGAACACCTTCAGTGCGCTTGAGTCCTTTTTCGATCCGATTCGCACATGCCGCACAAGTCATGCCTGTAATCGTGATTGAAGTCTGTTTATGATTTTGTTCACTCAAAAGATTTCACCTCGCTCTATATACCCTATAGGGGTATATGATTCATCGTAAGAAATCGTGCTCCTTTTGTAGTTAGCACGATTCATTACTATTTTCTATGCTTTTATTACATCGTATCCTTGATCTTCAATCGTCTCTTCAATTTGCTGCAAAGAAACCGTTTGGGAATCAAAGCTAACATCCACTTTGCCTGCTTCAAGGTGAACTTTTACCGACTCCACCCCATTTAATTTCCCTACACTTGTTTCGACTGCTTGAACACAATGTCCACAGGACATCCCTTTCACAATTAAAGTAGCCTGATTCATCATCGAATCCTCCCTATTACAATTTCTTTCCTTTACAAGGTCATTATACGATACCCCCCTATTGTATATCAAGAAGAATTTTGAATGAGGGTTTCTACATTTAGTACCTTAATGAAGGTTTATCTATTTTTTGCCCCATCAAAAGGTTTCCACTCCATAGCATCACAAAGTTATTTCATGCATAACTTCTACTCTTAAAAGTTAAACATCCATAGTAGTTATTGACTAAATGATTTGCTCTATCTAAAACGGGGTCTTCCTTATCATATTCATTTACCCTGAAAATTATTGTGTTTGGTAAAACACTTTGAGGAGAATCATCGAGTGGATTATATATAATAAAAACTCAAGATATAGTACTCCATTTTATTTTATAATTATGATTGTTAATAATTAGGGGGGAGAGAAAATGTTATCTGAAGGAATCGAGGAACAAAGTTTTTCTTTTTTATTATCACAGCTTGCTTTTTCTCCATTATTTATTCTAAAGGTGATCGCATGTGCTGGTTTCTTATACATTTTTAGAAATGATAAAGGGTGTTTAACAATCATCGGGAGAGTTTACTCTATAATTTTTCTATTGATCTACTTAATTTCCCTATATTGGTATTGGAGATATACTGGTATTTAGACCTCAAAGGATTATTTTAATATATGTGAGTTGGTTTCAATTCCTTGATATCGTCAAACAGGATTACCATTGTTCAAACAACAGAGCAGAATAATTCAGGAAGATATTTACCCTTTCAGCCATTTTGCTGTTTATCATTTTGTCTAGAAATAGTTTTCAACGACTACGTGTTTTACCTATTTTAGCTGTTATGTTTTTCTTAGTTGAGCATTTAGATCTGCTCTACTTATTACCTGGATAAATCATAAATGCCATCCACCCCCTCATTCAAATGAAGGGGTGGACGGAACCCTCAGCTTTCCATCGATTTTAAAATGTTAGCTACGGTTTGGTTTAATTCATCTATACTATTGGCATAGTTATAAACACCTAGAAATTTTTTAATCGCTTCCGGATGGGTACTAATCACCTGTTGAATAAACTTTTGTTCTGAGGTCATCAGTTGATTTTTGGTTAAGACAAGTCCTAGTTCAAAGCGGTCTAAGATACTTTTCTCTACTCGGCTTTCATACTCTTCTTTCATCTCATCCCAATGTTGATCCCAATTCTCATGTTTTTTCAATACCTCTGCTAAGGAACGCGCTTCTAAGATGGCATCATGAATCCCTTGGGCTAGGGCAGGATCTTTAAAAACCATGGAATCTCCAGCTAACGCCCAACCTTTTCCCATACCTGAATACCAGTGATTATTAAATCCAGTAAGCCCTTTTACTTTTCCTACCAATTTAGCCTCTTCAATCCGGTGCTGAAAAGAAATTTCTTGAAACTGCGTTTGAAGAAAGCGGAAATATGCGTCAGAGGGATCTTGTATAAAAGCATCCAACCAAGCTTTATTGGTTAACGGAAATGCGGTAAAAACAACATATTGATCATCCGCAGTAGGAAAAATGACCAAGGTGCGATCATAGATTCGAAACACTTCAAATTTAGTAGGTGGTTCCTGCTTGAAATGAGTGAGATAACCATAAAAAAAGGCGAAATCTGTAGGAACTTCCCGTTTGGGTTGCAGCGCTAGTTCTCGTCTGATTTTAGAAAGTCGCCCATCTGCCCCTACCACCAATGAAGCCTGAAATTTCATTTCCTTACCAGAGCGATCTACACCTTCCACACCAAATACTTGCTCTCCATTTTTCAATAACTTTCTAACTCGAAAGCCTTCCAAGCTAGTTACTGTTTCAAAAGAGTTCGCCCGTTGAAACATCGCTAGATCAAAATGTTTGCGGTGAATACAGAAGCTTCTCTCTTCATGATGTACAACTGGTAATTCTCCCTCAATCTTGATATCTTCGAATTGAAATCGAACCTGACGCACCTCAGGCGCTTCTATTTGCTCTAGGTATGGCCACACTCCAAGCTCCTTCAATGTATGTACGGTATTATTAAAAAAAGCATGTGTTGAAAGGGTATCACTCGGAAATGTAGCTTGATCAAGAAGAAGTACATCATAGCCAGCCGCTCCTAGTTCAATAGCAAGGGTGGAGCCTGCACAGCGAGATCCAACAATAATCACATCATAATCAGTCTTCATGTATACACCTCAAATCAAATAGAGTTCTTACTACTCTATTATATTCAACCAGTCTGTTTATTTAATAATTATTTATATTTAATTAATTATTTTTCATTTTTGTTTTGAAGTCTACCCTTAAAACTAAAACAAAAAGATACCTTGCAAGTCGCTTGGTATCTTTATAATATTACTTGGTTAACTTTGAAATCGTTTTAAGAAGCTCTGTGACAACTGTCCGATCATCTTCCTTTAGACGATCTATGACACAGGTATTAATATGACTTTCTAATAACAGTCTGGACACTGAATGAAGCGCTGCTTGAACAGCTGACATCTGATTTAAAATATCATCGCAATAAACATCACGTTCAATCATATTTTTAATCCCTTTTACTTGTCCTTCAATTCGATTCATTCGTTTGATTAGATTTTCTTTTAACTCAGCGGGAACTTGTCCTTTTAAGTCATGGTGACAATTTTCTTGATCTAGGGATGGATCCTTTTCAAATGGTTCCAACAAGAGTCCCCCTTTTCTCTTATACCTAGGGAGGGTATATAGTTAAGTGTAGCATAACTCCTAATCATTAGATTATCAAGTAGATCATGAGCCAACAACCTGTTTGAATCATCATTTTGGATGCGGCCCATGAACTTTTAACGAGCAAACTCTAATATACAAATTGCTCCACAAAGTATTTAGGGTTGAGTGGCTCTCCAGTTGCTTGGTTGATTAGCTCTTGCCAATTATACCGATCCCCTGGGAAAAATACGTTTTCCATAAAGAATTGACCTGTCTTCTTAGTAAACATCTCATCTGAAACATGATGTCGAATATAATGATCAAACTGGGAAGCTGTCAGCTCACCTAATAAGTAATTCTGATAGTAAACCGGAGCTATCGTAAAATGAATTTTGGCCGCCCAGTGAGGCTCATCATTCGTTTCTGGAGGGTGTACATATTGAATCTCTTTAACTAGTTTCCACCAAAGACGGTTTAAGTCTTGATCAGGATTGGCATACAACTCTTTTTCAAAGAAAACAAATGTCATCACCCAACGCGCTGTAATTAACATTTGCCGTTGTAACATTAGCTCCAGCTTAGGCATCATCTTATCCAGACTTTCCTTGGACATACCAATAAACTTGTGCAGCCACTCTCGGTTTCTAACCATTCGACCAAAAAACATCGCTATGGCCTCAGTCGTAAAGATATGAGAAGGAGTTCGTAAGATAAAGGGTAGATTTAAATCCATATATTTATCATAAACAGCGTGCCCAAACTCATGTAGCATCGTTTCCATCCAGTATTCATTGGGATGAATATTACATAGAACTCGCACATCCCCCTGCCGATCCATATCGATACAGAAAGCATGTTGATTTTTACCCTCACGCTCATATAGATCACTTCTTGCCAACAAGTCTTTAATCTCCATGCCCAAGGATTGAAAGGTCTCAGCTGTACACTTTTCAACCGAATATTGTTGAATAAAGGGTGATAGGTCAGCCCCTTCAATCGATGGTGCTTCCTGAAAGAAAGGGTCCATGTAGTGCCAAGGACGTAACTCCTCGATATCGATCTGAAATCTAGTAGATAACTCTTGATCGATAGTGTCTTTTACTTTTCGGAAAGGTTCATCCGTCAGTTCCTTTAACTCCTGAAATATCCGAAAAACTTCATCCCGATCTAACTCTTGTAGTTGAAACATCATCTGATGATGATCCTCATATCCCAAACTTTTCGCAGCTTGATTTCTCAAACGAACTAATCGAAGTAAATCAGGTTGGACTTCATTACCGATCTGCTTACTTGCTTCCCATACTTTTTTACGTTCAATCGTGTCATCACTATGGATCAAGGTATGGCGAACTTCATTTTCTGTCACTTTCTTACCATCAACCGAGCCTCGAAACGTGTTAAAAATATTGCTTAACTTGGACGAGAGTTGGACCATTTCACCAAGCAATTGCTTAGGAAGCTGGTTTTCGACAGCCTCTTGAACAAGTCTTTGTAATTGTCGTTCTTCTAGTGAACCAGGTTGAACTTCTTTCAATAACTGTTGGATCATAGAAAAGCGATCCTTATCTGCACAATACTCTCGATATGTAGCTTCTGCTTGAGCTTCTTTTACTTGCCATTCCTTTTCCCCCGTTGTATTTACCATCCAGACTGCATGGTTCCAAGCTGTTAGTAGCTGATCCAACTTTTTATTCTCTTGTTGTAAAAAGCTTTCTACCACAATCGTTCCCCCCATCGGATTGTAAGACGCCTTCCATCAATTATGTTATCTATCTTACGTTACTATCTATTTTACATAACAATATGTAAATCGTGTTGGATTCTTAATGGT
The DNA here is from genome assembly GCF_004341825.1 of Hazenella coriacea. Lineage (GTDB taxonomy): Bacteria > Bacillota > Bacilli > Thermoactinomycetales > Thermoactinomycetaceae > Hazenella > Hazenella coriacea. The sequence continues at coordinate 311,923 of NZ_SMAG01000001.1, forward strand.
CTTCAACAGACTTTTGGAAAAATCGCTTCCAGCTCACTCGTTTCTTTTTTTGATCCTTTTGTTCCTCTTTGATGAGATCACGCTTCAAAATCAAATATCCTCCCATTTCATTCACAAATTGTACAAGAGCTGCTCGTGTCTCAAACTCTTCTCGGTCTAAAGGCAATGGAGTTTGTTTAAATTTTTTTCTTAACTCTTCCAGTTCGTCTAGGTAGATCGTGGCTGTATTCCCTGGTTGAACAGCATCTGCAACACGATCAAAAAAATCGGCAATCATAAAACTTTGTAATCGAGGTTCAAGGCTTGAAACAATCGGCATAATTCGCTCTAATATTTCAAATTGGTGCTCTCTCATCTCAAAATAACGGTAATAACTATATTCTTCATCCATTCCACTATTTTCGATATCCAATAGAGCTAGGTGTTTCGCCTCTTTTAGTAATTGAGCAGTTTCTGTAATCTCTCTTCCGTCCCAATCACTTTCACCTTTTCGAAGGTAAACAGAGATTTCATTTAATATTTTCCGAAAATTACTTTCTAGATCTTGTTGATACTGTTTCAGTTGTTTCTCTACATTTGGCATGTACAAATTAATAATTAAAGCAACTCCAACTCCAATCACTATTAAAGCTAACTCATTGAGAACTAAATCGATAGAGATACTTTTTTGCAAGTAAATATGTAGCATAATCACAGTGCTGGTCACAATTCCCTCTTTAGTATTAAAGAATACACTGAGTGGGATATGAATCAACAATAATAAGCTTAATGCCCAAGGAGAATAACCAATCATTTCAAATAGAATCCCTGCCAAAAATATGGCCATCAAGCAACCAAGTACTCGCTCAAATGCACTTCGATAAGACCGTTTTTTCGTAGGCTGAATACATAAAATCGTGATAATACCGGCAGATGTATAAAATTGTAACCCTAGCCACTGAGCAATTGCAATCGACAAACCCGTTCCAATCGCTGTCTTTAATGTACGATATCCAATTTTCATCATGAACCTCTCAATTTCTATAGTCTGAACAATTTCACTAACAAATTGATCCCAATTCCGTCAGATCTTTGTTTCTCTGCTTCACTCTCGTAGTGCATTCGCAAAAGTCGTTCGTCATAGAAACATCCCTCCTAAGTGGATCGATCGAATAAAATGATTCCCAATGACTTCAATATTTTTCGCTTAAGTCGAGTAGATTATTTTTATTGTGTTGCTGAGGCAATAGGAACTAGTCAAGATCATCGAATCGATCTTTAAACTGAATTAGCTAAATTCATACCAAAAAATAGATAAATATACTAAAACAGTTTTGTTATTCATGGTACTTTATCCAATAATATTTTACTCATACACATACTTTGCAATTATTTTACATTTTACTTTTTACCCTATAAATATATATCCCCTAATCTTCATATACCTCCGATCATCCATCTTTATTGCGAACATTTTCGTTTTATTTAAGTATAAACCAACTAAAAGCATGTCACAATTTATCTATTTTTTGGGTGTATTTGTCAAAATAAAAATATAATATTAATATTTTTTTATTTTTTGATTAATAGAGTATTCAAATCTATGGATAAATAATATATAATCAGTATAAAGGGATGTGATAGAAGTAGAAAAATAAGGTAATATCTTTTAGTTTGTTCAACTTTTTTCTCTATTTTCCTGTTACTTATTTCCTATAAACTCATATGAATTCGTAATGTTCTAACGCCCTATTAACCATACTTTATTGACGTAAACGAGTTTATCGGAGCAAAAACTATTGAGGAGGAACTTATAACATGAAAAAGGCATTTCGTCTGTTTAGCATTGTAATGCTACTTGTCTTGCTAGTGATTCCATCCACAATCCTAGCTAAACCAGCTACCGACCAAAAAGTGAACAAGGATTATGCTCCTAACCAAATTATTGTGAAATTTAAAAATGGTACCTCTGCAAAGAGTATTCAGTCTGTTCACGCAAGTGAAAAGGCTCAAGTTGTTAGCAAAGGAAAATCTGGCTTTGAAGTTGTTAAGTTCGATAACAAAAAATCGGTAGACCAAATGTTGAAAGAATACCAAAACAATCCAAATGTTGAATACGTTGAACCAAACTACTATTTCCATGCTACTTGGACTCCTAATGATCCATCTTTCTCAACCAAACAATATGGACCACAAAAAATGCAAGCCCAACAAGCTTGGGATGTAACCAAAAGTAGTAGCACTGTAAAAATCGCTGTGATTGACACAGGTGTAGAAGCTAGCCATCCTGATCTCTCTGGAAAAGTGATCAATGGATATGACTTTGTACAAAGAGATAATGTTCCACAAGACGGTAATGGTCATGGAACCCACGTAGCTGGAATTGCCGCTGCTGCTACCAACAATGGAATCGGTATGGCTGGTATGGCTCCAAATGCTAAAATTCTTGCTGTTCGTGTATTAGACAACAGAGGTAGCGGAACTCTTGACAATGTTGCCAATGGTATCATTTACGCTGCTGATCAAGGTGCTCAAGTGATTAACCTCAGCTTAGGCGGTGCCTCTGGTACAACTACATTGAAAAATGCAGTTGATTACGCTTGGAATAAAGGTGCTGTTGTTGTAGCGGCTGCAGGTAACGAAAGTACTTCTGCTCCTAGCTACCCAGCATACTATAACAATGCTATTGCTGTAGCTTCTACTGACTCTGCGGATCGTATGTCTTATTTCTCCAACTATGGCAGCTGGGTAGATGTAGCTGCACCTGGTTCTGACATCTACTCTACCTATCTTAGAGGAGGTTACTCTTCCTTAAGTGGTACTTCTATGGCTAGCCCAGGTGTTGCTGGTGTTGCTGCTCTACTTGCAGCACAAGGTAAAAACAATGTGCAAATTCGTGCAGCTATCGAAAAGAGTGCTGACAAAATTTCCGGAACAGGTACTTACTGGACCCATGGTCGTGTGAATGCTTACAAAGCTGTTACTTATTAATCTAAAAGCTTAAAACTTACGAAAAGACTACAATTCTACTAAGAGTTGTAGTCTTTTCTATAATAAAACACTTCTAACCTCTTTTTTACCAGTCATCATTCCAATATTAACCACCAATTATTGAATATATCCAATAAAACAGAAAATTTTATTAAAAAAAGTATTCTAATTAATTAATAAATAATTTATAATTGATTTAGAGCTTCTTAATCATCAATCGAAAGGATGTGATAAATCTAGAAGAAATATCTAACTATTCCTAATCATTCACTTGATTCAATGCCAATGTTTCTATCCGCCGTCTGTAAAAAAGCAACATTCATTTAAATTATAGTAGGAGGGATCTATGTGAAAAGAGCTTTCCAATTATTTAGTATCGTGATGCTACTGGTATTACTGGTAATGCCTGCAACTATTATGGCTAAACCAGCTGTTGAGGAGTCTAACAGTTCATTTGTTTCAGACCAAATCATCGTTAAGTTTAAAAAAGGTATCTCCGCGAATAATATTCAATCTATTCACGCAAGCGAAAGAGCTCAAGTTGTTAGTAAAAATGCTGCAACTGGGTTTGAAGTTATTCAGTTCAAAAATAAATCTGTGAATCAAATGCTACAGGCCTACAAAAACAACCCAAATGTAGAGTATGCTGAGCCTAACTACTACTTCCACGCTGCTTGGGTTCCCAATGATCCCTCATTCTCTCAACAATACGGTCCCAAAAAGATCAAAGCACCAGAAGCTTGGGATGTTACAAAAAGCAATAGCAGTGTAAAAATCGCGATCATCGATACGGGTGTACAAGCTAACCACCCTGATCTCTCTGGAAAAGTTATTAATGGGTACGATTTCGTAGACGGAGATAATATTTCTCAAGATGGAAATGGACATGGAACTCATTGCGCTGGGATCGCCGCAGCTGCTACCAATAATGGAATTGGTATCGCAGGTGTAGCTCCAGAAGCTAAAATCCTTGCAGTTCGTGTATTGAACAACAGTGGCAGTGGAACCCTTAACAATGTTGCTAATGGTATTATCTATGCTGCTGATCAAGGAGCCCAAGTGATTAGCCTTAGCTTAGGTGGCTCTTCAGGTAGCACCACTTTGAAAAATGCAGTTGACTATGCTTGGAACAAAGGTTCTGTTGTAGTTGCAGCTGCTGGTAACTCCAATACTAGTGCCCCTTCCTATCCTGCTTACTATGACAAAGCAATTGCTGTCGCATCTACAGATTCCTCCGATAATAGATCATATTTCTCTAACTATGGTAGCTGGGTGGATGTAGCTGCACCTGGTTCTAACATCTACTCCACTTACATTACAAGCACTTACTCCTCTCTAAGTGGTACTTCCATGGCTACTCCTCATGTTGCTGGTGTAGCTGGTTTATTGGCAGCACAAGGTAGAAATCACGTACAAATTCGTGCAGCCATTGAAAATAGTGCTGACAATATTTCTGGAACAGGTACTTACTGGACTCACGGTCGAGTAAACGCTTACAATGCAGTTAATTATTAATCTCTAAAGTCACAAACTCATGAAAAAGACTGCATCCGTCAAAGGACTGCAGTCTTTTTCGATTGAAAACAACAAAACCGAAGAATAACCTACTTTATCCACCGGCTTTATAAAGAATTCAAATGTATTTTTCTAACTTAACCTATTTATTGAAGCTGAAGCTTCTCTGTCTTACCTTCTGTTTCTACTTGAAATTGAATATTGGAATTTAAAGATCCCTTGGGTACGGTTAAGATGATTCGAGCAGGTTGATCATATTGAAATAAACGATCTTTACTAGGTCTAACCAAGACTTGTACTTTACTTGAATCGATAGGTTCTACAGAAAGAATGGCCATATTATAACCATAATATTCTCGATCAGCAAATTGAATGTAGACTAGATCCTCTCGATCCCAGTTGGCATAGCGATTAATAGACCCTGGATGAGCTTCTTTCGTATAGAACCAAACACCTGATGTTGATTGAGCAGGAACATTGTAATAGTTAGCAGATACTTGTTTAAACTTGAGTAGCTTTTTTTCTTTGGGTTTAGGTAAGGGTTCGTCAGGCTTTGCAGACTGAGGTGGTTTGGTTTCATTTTCATCTACTTGGGTATTACTTTGATTGGTTGTTCCTTTTGCATCTTCGGGTGTCTCACTTTGAACGGTTGTTGGTTTCGCCTGTCCTTTTTCTTTTTCCGGTGTATCTTCTTCTGTACTACATCCAGTAACAAGGAACATCATGAGGTAAAGAGCTATGCTCCAGATGAATATTCTCATCTAAAATACCCTCCATTTCACTCAACAAATCAACCATGCTGTTTAAGCAAAAAGATCACTCAATATCATTGAATTTATTAACTCTATATGGGCATTAGTAACACAATGATACAGATCCCGTCGGGGCGCTGTTTTTCTGTCTCGCTCTCGTAGCGGATCCGCAAAAGTTGCTTGCCAGAGAAACATCACCCCTCCTAGGTTCATTCGATCAAGCCACTTGATTTCAATCCATTAAAAAAGATAACCCTATGTTCCATTGGAAGCATAGGGTGCCAAGCTTAAGTATTAAGCATAAACCAAATGACACCAATGATAAAGAAAATCAACGCAATGGATCCTAAAATTTTAGGAAGATATTTCATAACACTCCCCTGCCTATTCCTATTTTAACGTAGTTCTGCTACTGTCACTCCTGAACCACCCTCACCTTGAGAACCTAAGCGGAATGATTTAATACTTGGATGACTTCTAAGAAAATCTTGAACTCCAGAACGTAATGCCCCTGTACCTTTCCCGTGAATTAAAGAGACTTGTTTATATCCAGCTAGAATAGCATCATCTAAGTATTTATCAATCTCTAGAATCGCTTCGTCTACCATTTGTCCACGTAGATCAAGTTCAGGTCTTACATCATCGGATTTACGCTTTACAGAGGATGTGGCCTTAGGCATGGTTGCCTTATGAGTCGATTCTCGTTTTTCTAATTCATCTCGTTTCACTTTCATTTTTAGAAAGCCAACTTGAACTTGAAATTCGTCCTTACCCAGCACTTCAACAACGGTTCCTTTTTGATTCACTCTCAAAACGAATACATCGTCCCCTACCTCAACTTTATGCTTTTTTAAAGAGTCTGTTTGAATCTTTCGGGGGACTTGTAATTCTGGAACCGCCTCACCCAAGCGTTTTTTAGCTTCGATCAATTGATGTTCCTTAATCGCTTGTGGTCTCTCTTTAGCCCATTCTCTCAATTGTTTAAGCACTTCTTCTGCTTCTCTTTGTGCTTTGGAAACAATCAGTCGAGCTTCTTCTCTAGCTTTTTCTCTGATTTGAGCTTTTTCCTCTTCCCAGAGATGAAGCCGTTGTTGTAACTCTTTATACAAATGCTCTGCTTCTTGGTGAAGTCGCTCTGCTACACGCCGATCTTCTTCGGATTTTTTGCGATCAGCTGTTAATGAAGTAATCATGTCCTCTAATTGATTTTCTTCACTTGAGAGCTGTTTCTTTGCCTCATCGATAATTTGTGTAGGTAAACCAAGACGACTTGAAATAGCAAACGCATTAGAACGACCTGGAACACCGATTAGTAAGCGATACGTGGGTCGTAGTGTTTCTACATCAAATTCTACACTCGCATTCAACGCCCTTGGATGGGAGTGGGCAAATAATTTTAACTCACTATAATGAGTAGTCGCAACAACTGTACAACCTTTGTTCATCACATGTTCAAGGATCGCTATGGCTAAAGCCGCACCTTCTGTCGGATCTGTACCTGCCCCTAACTCATCAAAAAGTACTAAGCTTTGGTCATCGATTTGCTTTAAAATTCGTATAATGTTTGTCAAATGACCTGAAAAAGTACTGAGATTCTGTTCAATACTCTGCTCATCACCAATATCAGCAAAAACGCCACTGTATACAGGCATCATACTCTCTTCTTCGGCAGGGATCGGAAAGCCAGATTGTGTCATTAAAGCAAGAAGTCCAATCGTTTTTAGGGTAACTGTTTTTCCACCCGTATTGGGTCCAGTGACGATGATCGCCTTCTGATTTTCTCCCATTTCCACATCGATCGGAACCACTTGCTCACTAGGAATTAGTGGATGGCGAGCTTTTTTTAATTGCATCGAGAAATCTGTAGTAATGATTGGGCAAACAGCTTTCTTAGCATAACCAAACCTTGCTTTAGCAATAATGAAGTCAACTTCAGCTAGGATCGCAATATTTTGCTCTAACCATTCTGTTTCCTCGGCCACTTTCCCTGTTAATTCTGCCAATATTCGTTCTAATTCTTTTTCTTCTGCAAGCTCTTGTTCACGTAACTGGTTATTTAACTGCACGACTGCTTCTGGTTCTATAAATAATGTAGCTCCCGATGCTGACTGATCATGAACAATTCCACCAAATGATTGTCGATATTCTTGTTTGACAGGGATTACATAACGATCATATCGTTGGGTAATAATCGCTTCCTGCATCATCTTTTGATAATGAGAACTGCGTAACATCTGATTTAATGTTTGATTCACTTTTTGACGAATTCGAGTTATTGAATGACGAACCTTTGTAAGGATCGAACTAGCTTGATCTTTTACCACTCCTTGATCATCAATCGCATTTTCAATTGTCTTCTCAAGGTGTTCCAAGCTTTCAATTTGCTCTGTATATCCTCGCAAGATAGGAAGTGTTGCCTGCTCTATTTCAACTTGCCTTAATGATGATTTTAACTTTCGACCTGCGGCAAGTGTACTGGCAATATCAAGTAGCTCAGACTCTGTCAAGATCCCTCCGATTTTGGCTCTACGAATCGATGGACCGATTTGTCTGATTCCTCCAAGAGGAACATCACCTTTAAGCCGTAAAAGATCCATTCCTTCAGCAGTTGCTTTTAATCGCTCTTTCACTTCTTCAAGCGAAGCAGAAGGAACCACTTCATCTACTTTTTCTTTTCCTAACAAAGAGGAAGCTTGTTGTTTTAACATCTCTTTCACGTGATTAAATTCCAACGTGTTTAACGTCCATTGTTCCACGTATACAACCCCTCTTATAAAAAATCCTTATCTATTATACCATGTTCCTTTTTTAGTACATGAATTTTTCATGAAGTTGAATTGATTTGTACAAAATAACGATGGTGATCATCATTTAAAAAGAGGGATAACCATGATTGGACAACATCTAGTCCGTTTTGTTGTTTGTTTTACAGTGTTTGTCCTCATCGAAAAGATCATCCCACGTTTTTCTTTTGGTCATTTATTAGATATCGCTATTCTTTCTATAGCTATCACCTTAGTGGGATGGTTACTTGAAGTGTTTCTGGGTGGGACTCTTAATCCTTTTGCTCGCGGTCTCATTGCCATTACTTTAACGGTCTTGGGGTTAATCAGTACCTCTATAATGGTTCAAGAAGCAAATATTACTTTACTAGGGATAGTGACCGCCTCTTTATGGGTGGGGGTCATCGACTTTTTTGTTCCTGTGAAAGGACGATATTTAGCCAAATAAAAACTCGAGCCTTCCCTTACGATCGGCTCGAGTTTTTTTATCTTTATTTCATAAAAATATGTTTGCCTATTCTCTTTATTTGCGGGCGGCTCCAGATCCATTTGGAAGTCGCTCTGTCTGGATTAAAGTAATAAACTGCTCCCCCCGAAGGATCCCAACCGTTCAACGCATCTCTGGCAGCTTTTTTAGCACTTTCACTTGGTTGTAACCAGATTTGTCCATCCGCCACTGCTTCAAAAGCTAAAGGCTGGAATACAATCCCCGAAATTGTATCTGGGAAATTTTCACTCTGCAATCGATTCAAGATCACTGCACCGACTGCGACCTGACCAATATAAGGTTCGCCTCGTGCTTCAGCATGAATCGTTTGTGCTAATAAGGTAATATCGTTTTGACTTAATCCTTTGGAAGATTTGGGAATCGTTGTTTTGTTTTGAGGCGCTGGCTTTTTTACCGCTGATTTTGAATATGGGTTGTAATTTTGAGTCGCTTTACGTAATTTAGTTAAAGTGTCTGGTCCCGCAGTTCCATCTACCTTCAATCCAAAACGATACTGAAAAAGTCGAACAGCTAAATAGACACGATGACTGTATTTTCCATCGATCTCCCCTGTATAAAATCCAAGAAACTTTAATCGCCCTTGAAGATCTAATACATCATTACCTTGTGATCCTGGCTTTAGAATCAGGCTAGCTTTTTTGGGAGGTGGTGATGAAGGACGCCAATGCTTTGTCGCCTTCCATAATTTCAACTTCGTTTTTGGACCAACAACACCATCAATCTTCAATCCAAACCGATATTGAAAAAGTCGGACCGCTTTATATACTCGATTTCCAAACACACCATCGATCTTTCCTGTATAAAAACCGAGCAATTTGAGTCTTCCTTGCAACTCATACACATCTCCACCCCGTGCTCCCTGTTTGAGAATCTGCTTGCCAAACGGATGGATAGCTTCCATGGATGAAGTTTGTGCCACGACCACCCCTTCTTGAACTGAACTGATCAAACCGGTCCAAGCAAGTGTAAAAGCAGTTAGGATTAGAACCATTTTTTTTCTTCGCATGGAAAACAACCCTTTCTCAGGTTGGTATTCTGATGTTATTATGCGAAGTTTTTGCTCCTCTATTCCTTTAGATTTTTGATTTAAGTCTCTTTTTTAATTCAACTAAAGGCAAAGTATTAATCACATCTTCTTTTTCCAGCCATCCTCTTTGTGCTGTGTAAATGCCAAATGGAATGACTTCTAGCCCTTCAGTGGAGTGAGCATCAGAATTAATCGTAAAGTTTAACCCATATTCTTCTTTTCCTCTTTTTAACAACTCATCGTTTAAATCAAGGCGGTGTGGATTTGCATTTAATTCTAGAATGGTTCCTGTATCTGTAGCTGTTTGAAAGATCTGATCCATGTCTACCTGATATCCGTCTCGCCGTAAAAGTAAACGTCCCGTTGGATGTGCGATAATATCGACATAAGGATTTTCCATTGCCTTCACAATTCGTCGTGTCATGGTTTGCTCATCTTGTTTAAAACTACTATGAATCGAGGCGATCACTAGATCCATCTGTTGCAAAATTTCATCAGGAAAATCTAATGTACCATCAGGCAAAATATCCATTTCAGTTCCTTTTAAAATAGTGAAACCTTCCATCTTTGCATTGATGCGGTCTATCTCCTCCCACTGTTCTTGCAGGTCCCGAATCGTGAGTCCATTTGCGATCTTTAAAGATTGGGAGTGATCGGTAATTGCAATATATTCATAGCCTTTCTGTTGTGCAGCTTCAGCCATTTTTTGTATACGATCTGCGCCATCACTATACAAAGTATGCATATGTAAGTCACCACGATAATCAGTCTTTTGAATGAGAATGGGGAGCTCATGATGCTCAGCTCGTTCGATCTCACCACGGTCTTCACGTAATGTAGGGGGAATGAAAGGAAGTTGGAGATGTGCAAAAAAAGACTCTTCATCACGAAAAGTTATTGTATTCTCTTGCTCGGGATGATAAACTCCATATTCACTTACTTTCCAACCAAACTGCTTGGCACGTTGGCGAATTCGAACGTTATGCTCTTTTGAGCCTGTAAAATGATGAAGGGCACTCGCAAACTGTTCAGGACTTACCAATCGAATATCGATCGATATTTCAATTCCCTCAACTTTAACAATCACACTCACTTTCGTTTCTCCTTGGTTCACAATCTCCAAGATTTCAGGCAAGGATGCAATCCATTCCCCCACCTCGATCGGCTTTGTTGTAGCGACTACATAGTCAATATCTTTGATCGTCTCTTTCTGTCTTCGGATACTCCCAGCCAACTCGAACTGGTCAATCCACTCGTTCCCTTCAAAATACTCAGTGAATCGTTGGGCTACAATTAACGCTTCATGTAAAAGCCTTCGTTCAGGTCTGCTCTGATATTGAGAGATCGCCTCTAAAATTTTCTCTTCTTTTTTCGCACCAAAACCAGACAAGGAGCGAATCTTCTGTTGTTTAGCTGCTACTTGTAACTCTTCGAGATTCGTAATATTTAACTCTTTATATAAGGTGTAAATAGACTTGGGTCCTAACCCTGGTAATTGTAATAAATCAGGAAGCTTTGGAGGTAATTTCTGTTGAAGCTCCTCCAATTGACTGGAACGTCCAGTTTGTAAAATCTCTTCAATGACACTTGCTGTTCCCTTCCCCACACCTGGCAGTTCCTCTAACTTTTCCATCTCCGATACTGATTGGCGGCTGTTTTCCACAGATCGTGCTACTCTTCGATAGGCATTCACTTTAAAATGATTTTCTCCACTTAACTCCATCAAATTAGCTAATGAGTGCAAAATACCCGCAATTTGTTTATTGTTCATTTTTGTCTCCTGAAAATTTTTTCTCTAACAATTCTCTTATATTATCCATTAAACTAGCACATTCCATCACTCTGAAAAAGAATATTAAAAAGACTCCTCTTCCGAATAAGTATATAATTATTAAAGTTATGTAGTTTAAGAAAAGAGAGGATGGGGTTTCCTTACAGCATCTGTTCGTTGTTAACAAAATAGTTTTTCCATTAAATCCTAGGGTTGGTATATAAATGAAATATAGAGTCCCGTTAATTTTATCAATCTTCAGCAGTGTTTTAGTTCTACTATTTCTCGTATTTCAATGGTCAATTGTTGACATCATAACACCATTTTTGATGATTCCCTTGTGGATGGTGTTATCCGGTTTTTTTATCCTTGTTACTGTAATAGCTTTAATTGTTTTATTTAAGAGTAAAAATTGGAAACCTATCGCGGTTCAAGCAATAACTATCTCGCTATGGCTTTTCTTTCCATTTAATCAGATCATACTGGATTTAGACTTCAAAATGAACAAGTCTGAAAGAGAAAAAGTCATCAAAATGGTGGAAAATCAGACCATTAAGCCTAATGTTTCTTATAACCCTTCTTTAATTCGATTGCCCAAAGAATATCAACATTTATCTAAAGGTGGCGGAGAAATTGTCTTAGAGAAAAATGGTAATGACTATTATATTTTCTTCTATACTTTTAGAGGTTTGATAGACAACTTCTCAGGTTTTGTGTATTCACCTAATGACAAAGAGCCAAATCCAGATGATTTTGGTGTGGACTTTATAGAAGTCGACAAGCTAGACAAGAATTGGTACTTTATATCAGCCACCTAAAAGAGCAACTAAACTAGTTGCTCTTTTACAATCATGTGATTTAGTGTACTGTATCTTCCAACCTGTCTTTTCATCTATTAGTAATTACTATACTTATTTCAAATACATTTTCTTGTCCAGTAACGCTCTTAACCCAGGGTCGTTGATAGACAAACCTTAACATTTTCCGACCTGGTTTAACTGCTTGAAAGATCCACTGATGGGTACTTTGTCCTCCACTTGTAGAATGATTAGGCACGATCTCCTCATGTTCTAACTTTACAATATCTATACGGGGTGTTATTTCTTCTAACCACGTATAGCCTGTGGATGGGTTTTCCGTTAACTTCAACTGAATTCGGTCTTGTAATTTTAATTGAATGGTTTTCCCATGATCTGTTTGGTTCAAGATAAGCATAGTGAAATCAACCTTAGTGATAGGTGATAGTTTGTTGCTTAGTTTGAAAATCTTCTCCTCGTTCGGCTCCTCCAAAGTCTTCCCCTAATTTTTGAAGAATTTCTTTCTTTACATTTACCAAAGCATCAGGGTTGTCAATCAAATCAGTGGCACTCCAAGCCTCTGAAAGCTTTAATTCTAAGTACTCATAAGGCAAATATCCATAACCATGATCACCCCAACTATCACCCCAAGAATTTTTAAACTTAAACAATTGGGTATCATCATTGTAACCAACGATACAGATCGCATGTCCTCCGATCTGGTTATCATTTCCTGGAAGTGGTATTTTTCCCGTTGCGTGTACTTCCTGTGTCATCCAATTTTGATAAACAGGAACCCCAGCTAAAAATGGTCCATTCGCAACTAAACTTCTTTTCATCGTTTCAACAGAATCTAACTTAGCAAAAGCCTTGATTCGGTATCGATTGGCATTTTCTTCAGCCCCTGGTTTAGGCTGACCTGGTTGCTTGGCCATATAAGGCCAATATTCCTCCAAGCATACGCCCGTTTTTTTCAGCACTTGCATGGCGATTCGAGGATAAGTACCTTCTTGATCAGGATTTCCGTCAATTTCCTTGCATTTCTGATACAAGAATCTTGGAGAAAGTGGAATAAAGCTGTGAAAATCCTTTTCTGCTTGATATTCTTTCACACCCACAACTGTAGCAAATCCTACACAAGTTCCTTCTGTACCTTGATCTCTAACTGGGCTCATTTGATCTGTATAATCTTTTTGTCGAGGAATCGTGAATGTCGGTAAAAAAGCAGACATGATCAGATCCCGTTTATCTTCAGGTGATGGTATAAAACCTAATCCTTTAACTTTAGCCATTCGTTTGCATCCTCCATATGGTGAGATTTATCACAATATGAGTTTGCTTATTTGGCTATATTTTATTCAAGAACTTAAGGTCTCAAAGTCAAAAGCCACCCTGTAATCGGATGGCTTCTTTCATATGTTGGATCTATTTTCCTTCATACACCTTGGTGAAAACAGACATAAATGTCTCTTTGAGATTAGGTGTGATCGCTAATAATCCTTGTGCGATACTTGAATCCCGAACCGCTTGTTGCCCAGTTTCCCATGGCATGATATGCAATACATTAATAATTACCACAGAAAACAATACAAACGAAATAACAGCGAGTAAAGCTCCTCCAGTTCGATTGAGCAAAGAGAGTACAGGTAAGGACGCTACTTGATTGAGCAGATTAGAGACAATGGTAATCGCAAATTTCGTTCCAAATAACAACACTAAGAACGCAACGATGGAGTAAACTGCTTTTTCAACTGGAAGAAGTGCCAACCATCCTTCTTTTGTAGAATCTGGTAAAGACCACCATTCGCTAAACACGACGGCTAGATCATTGGTAAATTGAAAAGCAACCCAGATCCCGATCAATAATCCAAACAGAGAAGCTGCTTGCATGACCAATCCCCGTTGAACACCTCGAAAAATGGAACCTGCCAACAAGAGTATAAACACTATATCTAGTAGATTCATTTCATCTCCTCATGGTTGATCATCTTCGATTAAATGCATCATCTCATCATAAACTTGCTTCAGTTCCAAATATTCATTTGCAATATTAACAGCTGACAGGACAGCTAAGCTTTTTATGTCTAATTTAGAGTTTTTATCAGCAATCTTTCTCATCATTTCATCGACATGGCTTGCTACCTGTCGAATATTTCCATGGCTTGCGCCAGAAATATGATATTGCTGTCCATAAATCTCGACGGTTAGAGCATCTTTATACATACCTAGCGCCTACCTCCCATGTAAAAATCCTATGTGGGTGGAGACTACTGTCTCAATTTCGCCTTAAATTGACTTTCTAGATGATCCACCACACCTTGGTGTATTCCCTGTATTTCTTCATCGGTAAGAGTTCGATCCATAGCCCGATAGATTAGAGAATAGGCTACACTTTTCTTACCTTCACCGATCTGTTCGCCAACAAAGACATCAAAAAGAGTTATAGACTTTAATAGTTCTCCAGCTGCTTCTCTAATCCCTTCTTCAATCTCACCGACTGGAATCTCTTTATCTACAATCATAGCTAAATCTCTCGTTACAGCCGGGAAACGTGGAATTGGTTGGTATAATAATTCGTCATTCATGGCTGCGAATAGCTCTGCTAAGTCAATCTGAAACGTCACTGTGTCTTCTAAATCATATTTTTTACATAGTTTCGGATGAAGCTGTCCAAAGACCCCGATCACTTTTTCTTTGACTATCATTTCTGCAGTGCGACCTGGATGATAACCAACTGGGAATGCTTCACGATACTGAACTTGATCCAGCCCTAGCCTTGCAAATAAGGCTTCAAGAATTCCTTTCGCCTCATAAAAGTGAGATGCTTCCTGCTCAGGTTTTTTCCAAATGGTGGTCTCTTGTGCACCCGTTAATAGACCTGCTAATTCCCAACGCTCTTCAGGTTGCTTCGTTAATATGGTCTCATCTGTTAAAAATGTTTTTCCTAATTCAAAAATCGCAACCCGTTCCTGGCCGTGATTCTGATTATATTCAGCCACTTTTATCATATGAGGCAACAAAGTGGTTCGTAACACAGAATGTTCATTGCTCATAGGTAATGCCAGTGAAACAGGGATGACTTCTGGATTTAAAGACTCAATCTCTTCATCGAGATGTGGGGATGTCAAACTATACGTAATAACTTCGTTAAGCCCCAAATCTCCGAGTGTCTTACGGATCACCCGACGTAGTTTTTGATGTTGGGTCAACCCTCCGGGTAATTGCTGTCCCCAAGGTAAAGTAACTGGTATTTTATCATAACCATATAAACGAGCTACTTCCTCGATTAAATCCACTTCAAGCGTTATGTCTGGACGACGGGTGGGAACTTGTACCTTATAAGTATCTTGATCCAACTCCACTTCAAAACGAAGACGTTGGAAAACATCTAATACTTCAGATTGCTCCAATTGGATTCCTAATACTTGAGACAGACGATCATGTCGTAATTTCACCCACATGTCCTCTACTTCATCCAAACCCTCACACTCAATGCTAGAGCCTACAGTACCTTCAGCAGTCTGTTGCAATAATTGAACAGCACGAGCCAAAGCAGGGAGAACCCGTTCGGGATCTGCTCCTTTCTCAAACCGACTACTCGCTTCTGATCGAAGTCCTAACTTCCGTGATGTTTTACGAACTAAAGCAGGGTCAAATAAAGCGGATTCAATAAGAACTGAGGTCGTTTGCTCTGTAACCTCTGAAGATTCTCCCCCCATCACTCCCGCGATCGCTAGAGGTTGTGTACCATCTGTGATCAGCAACATTTCGTCATCACAGGTGCGAGTCAATCCATCAAGAGTAACAACTTGTTCTTTCGCACAGGCACGACGAACCACAATTTGCCCCGATGAGATTTTCTCATAGTCAAACGCATGCAGAGGTTGTCCTGTTTCCATCATGACATAGTTGGTCACATCGACAATATTATTGATCGGTCGAATTCCCGCAGCAATTAAGCGGTTTTGCATCCATTGGGGGGACGTGCCCAATTGTAAATGGTGTACAACTTGAGCCGCGTAGAGGGGACAATCCTCTTCAGATTCCAGTCGAATACTTATCTCTGATCCTTCGCCCTCTTCAACATCTTGAATATATACATCAGGTAAACGAAGTTCCCGATCAAAAATCGCTGCTATTTCATAAGCAACACCGATCATTCCAAGACAGTCAGAACGGTTAGGTGTTAGCTCTAATTCAATCACATGGTCATTCAATCCTAAGTAATCTTTAATATCTTCGCCGATTTGAGCATCATTACCTAGAACCAAAATCCCTTCTGATTGCTCTTTCATTATCATTTTTTCGGGAAGTCCCAACTCTTTAGCTGAGCAGATCATTCCGCTGGATTCAATCCCTCTGAGCTTGGCTTTTTTAATTTTCATTCCTCCGGGCAATTTTGCTCCTACTAAAGCCACTGGAACCCGTTGGCCTTTAGCCACATTGGGAGCACCGCACACGATCTGCAATTGTTGCCCTTTACCTACATGAACAAGACAAACTTTTAAACGATCCGCTTCAGGATGTTGCTGAGTTGATAGTACTTCTCCTACAACTACTTGAGAGACTCCTGAATCTCGAGAATCGATTACTTCAACTTCAATTCCTGTTTGGTTCATCTTTGCAGCAATCTCTTCTGGAGAAATATCTTTCAAATCAACATATTGGGTTAACCACTCATAAGATACACGCATCCTTCAAACACTCCTCTCACTCAGATTTAAACTGGCGTAAGAAACGCAAGTCGTTATTATAAAAATGACGGATATCGTCAATGTTGTATTTTAGGATAGCGATTCGTTCCACACCAATTCCAAATGCAAAGCCTGTGTAACGCTCAGGGTTGTACCCTGTTCTCTCCAAAACACGTGGATGAACCATGCCGGCACCTAAGATTTCAATCCAGCCCTTAACAGGGTGATAAATATCCACTTCAACACTCGGCTCTGTAAATGGGAAATAACTGGGTCGTAAGCGCACTTTTGTCTCTTCACCGAAAAGTTTCTCAATCAGAGCCAGTAAGACCCCATTTAATTCACTCATTGACACACCACGGTCAACGACCAGTCCCTCAATTTGTGTAAATTGATGGGAGTGGGTAGCATCATCATCATCACGGCGGTACACTTTTCCAGGACTAATAATTCTAACAGGAACTTCTCCTTCTTTAGCTTCAAGGGTATGAATCTGTGTGGTTGAAGTATGTGTCCGCAATAGTAACTCAGGAGTGATATAAAACGAATCCTGCATATCACGAGCGGGATGATCTTTGGGTAAGTTGAGTGCTTCAAAATTGTAATAATCATTCTCCACTTCAGGGCCTTCAGCCACTTGAAATCCCATACCGATAAAAAAGTCCTCCAGCTCTTCAATGACGAGTTGAAGAGGATGAACAGACCCCACCTCCATAGGGATTCCAGGCAAGGTGACATCGATTTTTTCTGATTTTAGTTGTTCTTCAATCGCTTGATCTTCAAGATTTGTCTGTTTCTGAGAAATAGTTTCTTCTAATTCGGTGCGAACCTCATTGGCAAGACTTCCGATCCATGGACGTTCTTCAGGTGTTAATTTGCCCATTCCTCTCAATACAGCTGTTAATTCCCCTTTTTTTCCTAGATACTTCACTTTAAGCTCACGCAGATGATCTAGACTAGATACCTGGTCAATCGCAGTAAGAGCTTCCTCTTTTAATGACTGTAATCGTTCTCTCATTCAAAGCCGCTCCTTTCTATTTGTATGTATTAAAAAACACAAAAAAATCTCAAGCCCGAAAAGGGACGAGAGATTCGCGGTACCACCCTTCTTGAAAAACATATCTATAACTAGCAATGCTTTTCCACTTTCATCGAAATAACGGTCGAAACCGGTTCCCTCTACTATATAAATGATTTCAAGGGACAGCTCCAGAGCGAACTTCGACAGTCGTTTCCCTAAAGGCGCTTCCAGTCATGACACCTTCTCCCTGAAAGGGCGTACTGCTTACTCTTCTCTTTCATAGCTGATACAATATAAAAATTATTCTTTATTATAGCCAAGGAACAGCTAACTTGCAACCGTTACAAGTGCGGATAGCTTTGTCTGACACGCTCATATACTAGTATAGCATGTGTAATCGACACATTCAGTGATTCTGTATGACCTGGCATCGGAATCATCACCTCATCATCAATCCATGGCTGAAAACTTGGATCCACACCCCGACCTTCATTTCCAAGCACAATCGCTGACTGTTGTGGAAACGAATAGGCAAAATGAGGGGTTCCTGCATGAGGAGAAGTTCCCACAATCGTTACACCATGCTCTTTCAAACGACTTAAACCTACTTTGAGATCTAATTGGAGAATAGGCAATCGAAACACAGATCCCATCGCAGCTCGCACTACTTTTGAATTGAACGGATCTACGGTTCCTGCCCCCAACACAAAGCCAGACATCCCTGCCGCTTCCGCTGTTCGCAACATCGTTCCAAGATTACCAGGATCTTGAACAGCATCTACAACAATATATGTAGCTTCTGCTTGATTTGATACGACAAGATTCTCCCAAGACCATTGTGGCATGCTAACAACAGCAGCTACACCTTGAGGAGTTTCCGTTTCTACTATTCCCTTAAATAACTCAGAAGCTAATTCATAGATGGGTACATCTATGGAGAAACGTTGTAGAAAAGCGAGTACTCCCTCTCTTTTTTGTTGATCCAACAAAATCGCTGAGAACGATAAACCTGCCGAAGTAGCCTCCAACAATAGATGTTCTCCTTCAATCAATAACGATTGAGTTTGCAGTCTTCCTTTTTTAGTACGTAATTTTTTCCATTGTTTCAATTTCTCATTATTCGACGATTGAATTGAAATAATATTAGCCATCTCCATATGCCTTTTCTTGTAGTTTCTTTAAATCATCATTATGCCCGATCACGACTAGCATATCACCTTCATAGATGATATCTGTAGCGGCTGGAGCAATGTTAAATATATCCCCATTTTTAATCGCAATCACGTTACAGCCAAAGCGAGCACGAATATCTAGCTCTTGTAATGTTTTTTCATTAAAAAAGTCTCGTGCAATGATTTCAACAATACTGTAGTCATTGGAAAGCTCTACATAGTCTAAGATATTGGGGGAAATGAGATTATGTACCACCCGAACCCCCATATCACGTTCAGGAAAAACAACCCGATCTGCTCCAATTTTATATAATACTTTCCCATGTAATTCATTTTGAGCTTTCACTACAATTTTATTTACTCCCATCTCTTTTAAGATCAAGGTGGTTAATATACTTGACTGAATATCATTTCCGATTCCAACTACGATCACATCAAAATTTCGAATTCCTAAAGCTTTCAATGCTTTTTCGTCTGTAGAATCAGCCTCAACCACATGCGGAATAGACTGGGACAAGTCCTGAACACGCTGTGAATCTTGGTCGATCGCAAGCACTTCATATCCCATTGTGTCTAGGGTTTGGGCTACACTTGAGCCAAAACGCCCTAATCCTATGATGGCAAATGTCTTGCTCATGTTAGTGCCTCCGTTTATTATCTAAATTCATGTTCGGTTTCCTAAAAAATTTCATCCACACTTCTATCGCCATATTCAAGGATAAAGATCTAATTTCCGTACAAGCTAAACCTAAAAGGAGGTTTCTTCAATGAATTTTAATATCCGTGGTGCTGTGATTCACAACATCCATCAAATGAATGATCAGGAATTACAACAATTAGTCCAAGACTCGATCCAACAAGGAGACGAAAAACTACTTCCTGGATTAGGAGTCATCTTTGAAGTGATCTGGCAAAACAGTTCTACTCAAGAACAGGCTCAAATGATTGAAACTTTACAAGAGCGTTTATCTACGACTCAATAAAGGTGTTCATCCCTGATACTCTTCCCCTATTCTAACTAGTTTTTACTTGAATCACAATAAAGAGGATAAAAGAAAGCCTGCATTCCTTGTAGGATTGCAGGTCTCGTTTTCTTAAGCTCACTCTGTTTAAAATCAACCCTTACCAGTAATAACCTCCGAATCTGAAGCCCCCAAAGCCAAAGAAACAGATACACAAGAGGAACAGAATCACAAGAATACCGATGATGATCCACCAACAACCTCCAAAACCTAAACCCAAAGCACCATAACCACTCGCTTTGGTTACTTTGCTCACGGCTGCACTCTCCTTTCTAATATACATTCACAATCAATGTATGTAATTGAAAAGAGAGTGGTTGGACAAAAAACGGAGAGTATTCGCCTAAAATGATTATTTATTTGGGTTTGAAGCACGTGAAAGCCATAAAATAATCGTTATCAGAGTAAAAGCAGTGAGAGATAAAAACGGAATGGTAACAAAACCAAACCAATTAATATATTCAAAATTACAAGGCACTCCTACTTTACAAGGAACTGCAGAAGCTAAAGCTGGAATTTTCTGCTGTAGGTATTGAAACAGTGCAATGCAACCTCCAATCAACGTCAGAGGTAATACATATGTAATGATTTGACGATCATTACGATAACTGGCGATCCCTAAGATCACCACCAATGGATACATAAAAATACGCTGCACCCAGCATAATGTACAGGGTCCGAAACCCATAATCTCACTAAAGTATAGACTCCCCCCTGTTGCAAACAGGGCAATTAACCATGAAAAGTAGAGACCATACCTTTCTAATAACTCGGACTTAGCGGATGTTTGTGTACTCATTTTTTCGCTAACTCTTCTTCAATGACTTTTTTCAATTGCTCATAATCCATAGAATTATTCACAAATCTTCCGTTAACGTAAGCAGCTGGTACAGATTCCACAGGAACCTTCCGTGCCAATTGATTATCTTTTTCGACTACAGCTTTATATGTTCCATCTTTAAGATCCTTACTCAACTGCTCGACATTTACTTCTGGGATTTCTTTTTTAACAAAGTCAATAATGAACTCATGAGTCCACGAACCTGCTGGGTGATTCTCTTGATTCGCATACATCAGATGATGATACTTCCAAAACGCCTCAGGGTTTTGCTTAAAAATAGCTTCCCCTGCTTCTCCTGCTTGGAAAGAATCATTCATAAATTGAAAGTTCACAAAAGTAAATTGAACTTTACCCGTGTCAATATACTCTTTTTTCAACTGAGGATATACCTCGTCATTAAATAATTTACATGATGGGCATCTGTAGTCTCCAAATTCCATAATCTTAACTGGAGCATTAGCATCTCCCAGCGTAGGTTGTCCCTCGTAATCACTCTCACTAATTTTTGGAACAACTTCAGCTTGCTTTTCCTTAGCAGGATCATTACCCTCATCAGTCATCAAGGATGAAACTAGGGTAAAGATCCCAAAACCAACGATGAGTAACAAAATCGTACCAATCGTTAACGAACCAACATCAATCGAAGACTTCTTCTTTTTCGCCATGTTTTTCACTCCTTTTTACTCATGTTACAACAAAATGTGGCTCCTTTTCTAGAACATCTAAGGCAGTTCTTATACAACTGTGATTATTAATTCAAAATTTAATTCTCAACCCTATTCATTCCAGATCATCCACCGTTAAGCAACGAATCTCACTATCCTGTTTGATATGACTTAAGGATATGATGTATAATCTGGAGAACATAAAAAGCCTTAATCAAGGTGACTACCTTGATCAAGGCTTTTATTCCACGTACTGTTAGGAGAAAATACTTCTTAACATAATACCGATGATTCCAATATAGGCTAAAATAGGAATAAATAACATGTGTACAATATTAGCGATCGTTGCAACACGAGCGAGTGAGTGTTTCGTCTGTTTCCACGCACGCCTTCCTAGATAAATTCCAATGGGACTCACAATCAATGTCCAAATCCAGAGATGCATCCGCCCTTCGACTCCTGTGCCTGGTGTTGAGCTAAATACATCTACAATCCACATAATAAAACCAACCGTTGCAAGCACGATTGATACCATACTCCAGATTTGCTCTTCAAGTACAAAGGCAGATTTTCCATGATCCCTCTGAGTTGCTGTCATCTCTTGCTGTTGCACCCGTAGTCTCCCCCTTGTCCTTTGATGTAATTGGATATATTTACTAAATGAATAGTTGATTAACAATGGGAATATATCATAACCTTCACTTAATTACAATGTTTCATGTAGCATATCAGATTAGACTTATGAACAAACTTTGACTACACAAATTTGTAAACGCTTAACAGATATATGGAATAGAAAAGTGGTACAATAAATCCGATGTTAAAAGGATTAGCCTTTTAAGAGAACATTTACATGGTTATAAAAAACCATGTAACTCTCTCTATGTTTTCAAATAATATTGATCAGGACAAGGAGGACCTCCCATGAAATATCGTTCTATGCCTGGGATTGACTTACCTATTTCAGAGGTGGGATTTGGAGTTTGGTCTGTGGCTACTCCATGGTGGGGAGTCAAAGATGACGAACTAGCAAAAAAACTACTTCGTAGTGCGTATGAAGATCACGGGATGAATTTCTTTGATACTGCTGATGTGTATGGTCAAGGAAAAGGTGAAACCATCTTAGCTGACGCACTTGGAGATCTTCGTGATAAAATTGTCATTGCCACTAAGTTTGGCTACGATATTTATGCTAAACGAGCAGATCGTCACGGTGGTCATAGCGAACTGCCACAACGTTGGGACGCTGCATCCATTCGTAAATCTTGTGAAGAAAGTTTACAACGTTTGAAAACAGATTACATCGATCTCTTTCAAATGCATAATGCTCGAATGGAAGCAATCACTAGTGATGAAGTCTTAGAAACTCTCGAACGACTCAAAGAAGAAGGTAAAATCCGCTCTTATGGAGTTGCCTTGGGTCCTGATGTGGGTTGGAAAGATGAAGGACTTGCAGCGATTGAAAAAACACATATGGCTCAAATTATTAACAACTTGATTGAACAAGATCCTGCTCGGGAATTGATCCAAGCAGCCGAAAAACAAGGACGAGCCTTAGTCGCACGTGTTCCTCATGCTTCAGGTCTCCTTGATGGCTCCTATGATCCTGACAAGCACTTTGATAAAACAGATCATCGTAACCACCGTCCTGTTAAATGGATGCAAGCAGGCTTGGAAGCTGTTCGCGAATGGGGATTCCTGTATAAAGATACAGATCGCACCATTGGCCAAGCCGCCATCCTCTTCTCCTTAGCAAGCCCAGCGATCAAATCAGTCTTGCCAAACATCACAAGTGAAGAGAACTTACAAGAATTTGCGGCTGCTCCAGAGAAAACTCCGTTAACTGCTGATGAGATGAAAAAAGTTGAGGAACTTTGGGAATCTGGACAAAAAGAAGCCTTAAAACAACCTTTCTCCAACAGCAAAATTAAACCAACTCCAGTAGCAAACGCCTAATCGCTTATATACATAGCCTCCTTGAACCTTCAAGGAGGCTACTTTTATTCTCCAACTAACAATATTATCATAAAATAAAATAATTGCAAAAAACAAACATATCTGCTAGCAAAATCAGTTAAACTAATGATATAGAACTTGTTACACATATGAAATAGATTTTGAATATTATTAATTTCCCCATGTTACCCATACTTTTAATACAGAGGGAGTGGTGAGTTCATTGACACTAATGGCTCGTTTCATCTTTCTGTCCCTCTTCCCTTTTTTAGCTGGATGCTCTGCATATACTTCCAATACGACAGATTCGCCCATGAAAATGATTGGTGCCTCGTTTGTTTTGTTAGGTTACATTCTCATCATGCTCGTTGAGGGATTGGGTCGTATATCTATTAGGCACTTACCCACATCTCAAAAAGAATCTAAAAAGAAAAGGATTCAAGAACAGCTTATTCACTTGGGAACCATCCTAATCGGAGCTGGGTTGATCATCTTTTTTCTTTAAGAGAGCCCTTGCCACCTATCGGCAAAGATCGCAATAATCTGAAGAAGCAGGTTCCGATGTTCATAATCACACATAACGGAACCTGCTTTTTTGATATTTATCCAATTACTCCTTCAATGGAATCTTTAAGGTTAGATCTTCATTGTAAACTGGGTCTTTTTGAGCTTGAGCATTTAAGTAAATGGATGTATCCTTTTTTAAAGGCAGAAGTGTCAAAATATAAGAGTTTGGGTGTTCTTTCACAAGACGAGGCTCTTTTAAAGGTTTAATATAATCTTTTTCCTCATTGAGCTGTTTTTTCCATGTAGCAATAATATAATGTGATTCCTTGGAAGCACCTGTGGATTGGTAATGGATTTCTGTTCGATCTGTCAATCGTTCGATTTGAGTTATTTTTGTCTCCCCTAGAATCCCTTGTGAGAGTATAATCGGTTGACTAGGTGTAGGTGGATTATTTAGGTTTACGATCACCCGCTCAATATATTCATCATGCTTTTTCACATCTTTAACTAATAAGTAATGGGGTTTTCGCTTCAATGGATCGAAATGGAAATAATAAATTTCAGAAAATCTATCATTGTCAATGGCCTTCCCATCACTCGTCTGATTTACTGATTTCAATTTATTCCCTTGGTCATCAAAAATGTAAAATTTCCTTCTCACACTATTTAGTGGCCCCTCTACCCTTAAATTGACTTGAGTAGAGCCCGCAGCTAAAATTATTTTATCTGCACGGATTGTTACATTCCCATCTTTTACACTTAGATTCGGCTCAAATACTTTGGGTGGAATCTTTCTAACCGGAAAGCGAAACTTCCAATCCCCTTTGATTTTTCCAATTGTGTGTACATGAACTTCAGCTTCGAATTGATCTGGAAGATCATTTACTTGATTTAATTGAATCATTCCAAACTCTTTCTTTGTGCCCAAATCTTCTTCTCTGCTCATTGATTTAGAAGAATTAATCTCTTTTCCATTAATTGATATAATGAACTCTCCAGGATTGTCTATCAATGGAGTAGCTTCTTTACTGATCTTTTGATCATGGTTCAATTCTACAATATAACCGATTGAAAACCGTGTTCCATCGAACAGCACTTCAGAGATGGTAAGTGTAATCCCCTGATTAGTGACTGATTGGTTGATCTCACTAACCAGATTCTCCTCCGCAGCCTGTTTTTCTCCCTTACCTCCCAATGACTTAAAGATATTCCCCACAACAGGTATTTGTTGCAATGCTTGCATCCATGATGGGAATACATAAGCAGTACCAAAGATTAATCCACATACAACGAAAACGGATCGAGCTCGATGCAAACGAGATTTGATTGTCCCCTCAGGGGTTTGTAACAATTCAGCGATTTCTCTAATTGTCAAATCCTCAAAATAATGTAAAACAACAACGACTTTTAATGTTTCCTCCAGCTGACCCACCGCTTCTTTAATCTCGATGGATTCAAATTTAGAATCAGATGGGATTGAGTTTTCAACTACGTCCGTTGTAACAATCCGATTTTGCTTTCGCAAGATCATTTGACATTGGTTGATACAGATTCGAATCATCCAAGTTTTGATGTATTCTGGTTTTTTTAAGGTATGTAGTTGCTGATAGGCAGCTACAATGGTTTCTTGAATAGCGTCTGAACAATCTTCATCTTTTTTAAGAAAAGCTTTTGCAACTCTGTATAGGCTTAGCTCAAATTGATTAATCAAGCGAATAAATGCTTCTTGATCTCCTTGTAGAGCTAATCGTGTATCCATAACTATATTCACAGTTCCCCTCCTCTTCAAAAAGCATTTTTGATTGAATCACGTATTAGATGATTGATAAAGTAAAAAGGTTCACACCATAGGAAATTTAATATTTTATACAGACGATTCCTTAGTCGAATACTCTTGTAAGCAACCAGACATACTATTTTTAGTTATTAATACTAATTTTAAAGTTATGGAGAACATAATACTTATGAACAACCCAAACCAAAGTTTGGCACAAAAAAGAAAAGAACGAGAGTCTCAAAAGAAATCAGTTCAAAATCGGGAAGTTGAACATACTGTAGGATTTGGGAATAAAAAATTAGAAGGCCCCAATCGTCCTTCAACCTAAAATACCCATTTTTTAGCCATCACAAATAGGATGGCTTTTATTTTTTGCCTCACATTAAAAACGACTTACTGATAAAACTTTGTATTGCATAACCAATCTGACAGGGGTATAATCAACCATTAAGTATAGTGTAGAAGAACTAAGGAGCTGACCATGTCTGACCGCGTAGAACTCATCCTTGATCTAGAACAAACTTTTCGAAATACCATCCGACAGATGAGAAAAGATTTAGCTTTTATTTTAGGAGATAATTTAACAGGTGCAGAATTCGGTGTTTTAAAACAATTACAAAAGAAAAGTCCACAGATTGTAACAGCACTATCACAGGAATTTGAAGTTTCAGTCAGCCATATTACTCATGTAGCTGACCAGTTAGAACGGAAGAATCTTGCTTGTAGGAAGCGTTCTCAATTGGATAAACGGGTAGTGGAGCTTCATATTACCGAGGAAGGAAAAAAACTAGTTGAAGATCTCTCTCAAAAAAAGCTGAAATACTTTCATGAGAAATTTGAGGGGTTAACTACTGAAGAAATTGAAAAATTACTTAATCTACTTAAAAAGCTAGCTTAATAACACAGTTAATATAATGAGAGATTGCTTTCAATTCATATAGAGTAAGCCCTAAGCTGGCGAGACTCCCTACTCAAAACGGTAAATCGTAAATCTCCAATGAAACAAGAAAACACCTCAGCTTAATCAAAAAGCTGAGGTGTTTATTTATAGAAAAAACCTATCTTAATATAAATAATTTAAGATACTTTTTTCTTTCTACCAAAGACAAACAATAATGCTCCTAACAACATGACTCCAAGACCACTAAATAGTTGATTTGGATATGAAGTAGCCGTTTTCGGAAGTTCCCCGCCTTCTTCAGTATCTGTTTGCCCTGTTCCTGTAGCAGCGGCTAAGTTAATGACATGCTTATCTCCTGTTGGATTATCAGGTGCGTAAACAGGAGGTGTAGGAACTGGTTTCCCACCTGGTGGTTGAGGAGTAGGTTTAGTTCCAGGTTTGCCCGGCTTGCTTGGTTTATCCCCAGGTTTTCCTGGTTTAGTTCCAGGTTTTCCTGGTGGGTTCGTTGGACCTGGATCAACTGGACCTGGATCAACTGGACCTGGATCAACTGGACCTGGATCAACTGGACCCGGATCAACTGGACCCGGATCAACTGGACCTGGATCAACTGGACCCGGATCAACTGGACCTGGATCAACTGGACCTGGATCAACTGGACCTGGATCAACTGGACCTGGATCAACTGGACCTGGATCGGTTGGTGGATCTGGGTCAACTGGATCCTTAGGCTTACCTTTCGAGCTCATGTTGATCGACTTAGCCAATGGGGCTTTTTCTTCACTTACAGGAGCCGCTTTCTCAACCACTGGTGCCTTTGCAACTACTGGTGCTTGCTGCACTACTGGTGCCTTTGCGACTACTGGTACTTGTTCTACAACTGATGCTTTTGCTGCAGCAGCTACTTGCTCTACAGTTACTACATCGTTAATGACAGCTTCTGCAGCGGGTTCATTAGCAAATCCTACCGTAGGAACAGCCACAAGGGACAGTCCGAGGCAGAGAGAACTTACTCTTAAAGCCACTTGGGTAGACCGTTTCATTAAAATCCCCCTTTTTTAAATCTTCATTAAAGCGTGCTTTGAATGAATATCCCAGCAACTATTAAATTTTAGCATAGAAAAACTTACCACTCAAGAAGGGAACATGCAATTTTACTAAATTTTTAACATCTTCCTATCTGTCTAATTTGAGTCTAATTGGGAAATTAATCGAAAACAATCCCTATTTTTTTCAGTTCATGATAGAATAAAATGAAATGTAAAATTGTATAAAGTTTCTGTATCCCCCAAAAATCAAAGGAAACGTTTATCGGGGACTGAAAAAATCTGGCATGATAATTTTTTATATCAATGACGAACCAATCATGCAACATATTTGTTTGATTAACACAATAGAAGGATGAGACACATGCATATGAAAGAGAAAGGACAAAAAATCCAACAGTATGTGGTACTCAATCGTTTTCCCTTCATTCAGGGATTGCTTTATTATGTTGAACAGTCTTCTACTGATGAAACATCTTCGAGTACAACAAGGTTTATTCTTGCTTTAGATGTTAGTTCTTTTCCTCCAGGATCTGATATAACATCTTTACTTCAACGAAATTCACAAGTATTTTTCCCTATCGAACAAATATTCATCGAAGATGGCGTAGTCTATCAAGTATTTGAAAAGATGGAAGGAACCTTATTTGCTTTCTATTTACAAAAGGCAGGTCCTTTACCATTAGGCGAAGTGCTACAGCTACTCAGAAATACGTGTGAACACTTGTATCTACTGAAAGAAAATAAGCATTGGACAATTATTCATCCAGAAAATATGTGTTTGGGAAGCAAACATCAAGTCCGCTTTTTTTTAGGGGGACCTGTAGAATTATTCTCATCCACAGAACTTAACGAATCTGAATCTCTTCACCAACTGGCTTCCACCGTTTATACCATGCTTACTGGAAAATGGGTAAAGCAAGATGAAACTGTAGAAAGTATACGGAACTTTAGAAAAGATGTTCCTTTAGAACTCGAGAATTTATTAATGCGCTCATTGTCACCAGATCCTAGCAGACGACCTGTGCTACAAGATCTATTGAAGTGGGTTCGGCAAGCTAATCCAAATACACCTCTACAACTTGTTGCGGAAACTCCACCCACAAAGGTCGATCAG
This sequence comes from Hazenella coriacea, assembly GCF_004341825.1. Lineage (GTDB taxonomy): Bacteria > Bacillota > Bacilli > Thermoactinomycetales > Thermoactinomycetaceae > Hazenella > Hazenella coriacea. Next base: position 340,765 of record NZ_SMAG01000001.1, read on the forward strand.
CATAAAAAGGTGGAAAGTCAACCCATTTCACCCAAGCCTGTTAAAACTAAAAAACCCTTCACCAAACAGCGTCTTGCCATTACTGTTGGGGGATGTATTGCATTACTAGTCACAGTAGCTTTTGTAGTTACTTACTTTTTCTCTGGCGGTGACAAAGTCAATGCCAACACTACTCAAGCTAAACAAGCAGCTACTTTATACCAAGAATCCAAGCAAGCAGTAAAAGATAAACAATTGAACCAAGCGATTGAAAAAGCAGATAAAGCAATACAAACAGATCCAAAAGAAGAGTATTATTTACATTTAGCCAATCTTTACAAAGCTACACAACGTAACGATAAAAGTATCGAAACATTGAAAAAGGGAACTGAAAAATTCCCTGAAAGTCCTTCAATGTTTTATGAATTATCATCACAAGCTTTTTTTAACAAAGATTACGATATTGCAAAAGACGCAATTCAAAAAGCAATCACACTTAGTGACGGAAAGCTTTCTGGTTATTTTTACCTTCGTGGACGGATCGAAAATCAGATGCGTGAGTATGATAAAGCAATCCAATCACTAACCAAAGCCATTGAACTACGAAAAGATGTCCCTAACTACTACCATGAACGGGCAATTGCTAGTTTCCGTAATAGTAAATTAGACGAAGCCATTAAAGATGAAATGGTAGCTATTCAGCAAAATCCCACTCAAGGGAAGTACGATTTAACTCTTGGGATTATTTATTTGGAAAAAAGGGAGGAAGTTCAAAAATCCCCCTCCTTAGTTGCCAACGTGAAGTTACAACAAATGAACCAATGGGCACAAAAGGCTTTAGATGCATTTAAAGAAGCGGCCAATGATTCACCTAAAGATCCTGATGTTCAATATTATCGATCTGTAGCCCATTACTATTGTAAAGAATATGACTCTGCCTTAACCGCCATTAACCTAGCAGTTCAATTAAACCCTGAAAATGCCCTCTATCACTATCAAAAAGGTATTGTTCAGCTGACAACCAACAAAAAGGCAGATGCGACTCAATCTTTCACGAAAGCCGTACAACTTGAACCTAATTCTGCGCTCTACCAACAAGCACTCCAGCAAGTAAAACCCTAATATCATTGTGGTTAAATCAAAGCACTTCCACGATCGTGGAAGTGCTTTTTTAATTCCCATGGGAACCTCCTAAAAAGTTCAAATTTAATTATGAAAAAATAACCTAAATTACAAATAAAATGGTGAATGATAGTTGCTAATCATATATAATAAGTGGTGTGAGTTTTACGATAATACACTCATTTCAGAAAGGGAAGGGGCATTTCTATTGGTAAAGTCAAAAAGTTTCTCCCATTTGCTTAGTTGGCTACTCTGTTCTCTCCTGCTACTTAGTAGCTTTCACGCACCAGTTGCTCTTGCAGAAACACCATCTAAAATTAGCAAAAGTGCTGTTTCTAAGGAAAATAAAATTGATCAAAAGCTGTATAAACAGTTTAGTCAACAAAAACAGACCACTTTTTTAGTCAAGTTTAAGACACAGGCAAATACAGAAAAGGTAGCTACTGATGCACTTAAAAAAGCCAAAAAGCAACACAAAAGTCCCTATCAAACCAAAATAGCTAAACGATCCTCTGTTGTCTCATCCTTAAGAACAACCTCTGAGCAAACACAAGCCCCTATCAAAGATTTTCTCGAACGAGAGAAAAAAGCTGAAAAAGTAAAAAGTTACCACTCCTTCTATATTGTCAATGCGATCGCTGTTACAGGCTCCAAAGAAACAATGGAAAAATTATCGAAGTTCTCCGAAGTTGAAAAAATTGTACCTAATGAAATTAGAAAACTGCATACTCCGGTCAAGAAAAATAAAAAAACATCGACCAACAACACCTCTCCTTCTACCATTGAATGGAACATTGAGCGTGTAGGTGTCCCAGCCCTTTGGGAACAAGGAATTGATGGAACCGGAACCGTTGTAGCGAATATTGATACAGGGGTACAGTGGGACCATCCATCACTAAAAGAAAAATATCGGGGATACAATTCGGCACAACCTGATCAACCTGACCATATCTTTAACTGGTTTGATGCTGTGAATGGACAAGCAACCCCCTATGATGATCTTCAACATGGAACACATACGATGGGAACCATGGTCGGCTCCGAACCTGATGGCTCTAATCAAATTGGAGTAGCTCCTGGAGCAAAATGGATTGCAGTTAAAGCCTTTTCCGAAGCAGGCGGAACTGACTTTGACCTATTAAAAGCAGGTGAATGGATTCTTTCTCCTACAGATGCCAATGGAAACCCCCATCCTGAAAAAGCTCCTGATGTTGTGAATAATTCTTGGGGTGGCGGTCCTGGCTTAGATGAATTTTATCGTCCTATGGTACAAAATTGGCGATCCGCAGAAATTTTCCCTGAGTTTTCGGCAGGTAATGACGGTCCTGATCCCAAAACGATAGCTACTCCAGCCAATTATCCTGAGTCGTTCGCTACAGGAGCAACAGACTCCGATGATAAGTTAGCTTCCTTCTCTTCTCGTGGTTCCTCACCTTACGATGATGCCATCAAGCCAGAAATTTCTGCACCTGGGGTCAATATTCGCTCTGCCATTCCTGGAAGTGAATACGAAGATGGATGGGACGGAACCTCCATGGCAGGACCACACGTTTCTGCGACAGTAGCTCTAATGAAACAAGTAGATCCTTCCCTTACTGTAGATCAAATTGAGGAGATTTTACTTGCTACAGCACAGCCTCTAACGGATTCTAAATATCCTAATTCTCCTAACAATGGCTATGGTCATGGACTCCTTGACGCTTCTAAAGCAATTGCTGCTTTACAAAATGGAATTGGACAAGTCAAAGGGGTTGTTTCCATGGAGGGGGAAGATCTTGAACCCCCTACGTATGAACATCCTTCACCTTCCGTCGCTTATCAAAACCATGAACTACCTCTTAACATTCATGTGAAGGACAACATTAGTGTAATCAAAGTAGAACTATCCTATCTACCAGCCAACTCTAAAGAATGGAAAACCATTTCTGCTAAAAGAATGAATGGAGACCATCGAGAAGCCAATTATCAAGCGATCATCCCAGCGAATGAGATTAAGCTTCCGAAACTTTCATATCGTTGGCGAATCACTGACTTTGGGGGAAATTCAGTTCAATCTGATCCTTATCAACTACCTGTCAAAACAGGAGAAACGGTCGGTTATAAGCAAGATTTTGAGAACTATCCATCTGGTTGGACTTCCTTTGGAATCTCAAGCACCTGGGAATGGGGAAAACCAACTGTAGGACCAACTGCTTACTCTGGAGAAAAAGTATTTGCAACAAACTTACATGGTCCTTATAACTTATCAGAAAACTCAACACTACTTTTACCCCCCATACATGTGCCACTTTCAGGCAACACCTACCTTCATTACAAGAATTATTTTCAACTAGAAGAGTACTTTGATTTCGGACATGTTGTTATTTCCACAGATAAGCAAAATTGGACTCAAGTAGCCACATATAATGGAAATTCAGTCGATTGGTTAGATGAAGAGATTAACCTTTCTGACTATCGAGGACAAACGATTTATATTGGTTTCCATTTGACTTCAGATTCACACATGAGCCTGAACGGTTGGTATTTGGATGATGTTTCCATCGATGCTACTCCACTCTCAGCAATCAAGAAAAGGATTCAAACTTCATCACCAACACAAGCAATTGACAAAAATGGGAAAAGAAAAAGGATTGATCCATCTAAGCTACGACCCAGTAAAATCATTCATTTGCAAGCCCCATCCAAAGCTATCTCTACATCGATCCAACCTTCTCTTCTACCTTTGGATGCACAGGTTTCAGTATTGGAAACAGGACGTTCAGTTAAAACCAATCCCATGGATGGTAGTTATTCATTCAAACACGCTGTTGGCAACTATACCTTATTAGCAGAGACCTATGGCTATCAATCTGCACAACAAACCGTTTCAATCACTAAAAATGGAGTCACTTCCGCTAACTTTGTCATGCAACCCATCCCCACAGGAACGATTTCTGGACGAGTGACTGATCAAACCAATGGACAACCTATTGCCGATGCAACACTCACTTTGATCGAAGATGCTGCAATCCAACCAGTGAAAACAGATGCAAATGGGAACTTTACTCTTACCGCTTATGAAGGTGAATATACCCTCCAAGTGATCTCAGCCAACTTTTTCCCACAAACAGCCTCTGTCACTATTTCTGGCAATGGTCACACTACACAGAATTTCTCTTTAAAACCGTTTCTCGGTTATCCAGAAGAAATTAGTTATGATGATGGATCAGCTGAAGATGCTCAAGCCTTTCAAAGCTATGGGGATGGTTGGGGCGTTCATATGAGCCTTAAAAATGGACAGAAAAAAGCGATGGTTCAAGGAGGATTATTTCATTTTTCGACTGATGATTGGCCTCTACCTGGAGGTGACTCTTTCCAAGTAGCTGTGTTTGATGCAAGTGGTCCCAATGGTTCACCAGGTAAGAAAATAGCTGGACCTTTTGATGGAAAAGCTTTACGTAATGGTGATTGGACCTATGTTGATTTATCTGACAAGGGAATTGTAGTTGAAGGAGATTTTTACTTGACCTATATTCAAAAGAATGATTTCCCCTATGTACCTGGATTGAGCACAGATCTAAGTAGTCTACCTACTGGGCGCACATGGGAATATAGGGATGGTGATTGGTATCAAAGCCCCTATGCATTAGGTAATTTCATGATTCGTGCTGTTGTTAACTACGAATTGGATGTACCAGAAATTCTTTCGCCCAAAAACAAATCTTTTACTAACCAATCTACGATCACCCTAAAAGGAAAAGCTTCACCTTCAGCTCCTATACAAATTCAAAATGATGGCGAAAAAATTGCAGAAATAAAAGCTAACAAGGATGGTATGTTTGAAGGTTCAATTTCACTAAAGAAAGGTAAAAACCTCTTAACAGCAACCTCTTCATCCAAAGGAGGGACTACTGCTCCTTCCCAGCAAGTAGTGGTTACACTGGATCAAACTAAGCCTCAACTGACCATTGAACAACCCGTCGGAGGTTTGAAAACGAATCGAGAAGCTGTTTCAGTTATAGGAACAGTTTCCGACGAACATTTAAAGTCGGTCAAGGTAAATGGGCAATCTGCAACCATTCATCCAGATGGAACTTATTCAGGACGAACCTTACTGAATGAAGGCAAAAATATTTTAACTGTTGTCGCTTTGGATCAAGCAGGTAATCGTACTGTAAAAAAGGAAACAGTATATACAAAATTCGCACCTCCCCAGATCCAAAATCTAAAACCTAACCAAGACCTTTCTCTTAAAACTGGACAAACTTTAAAGATTGAGCTTGACAGTGATGAGAAGGTTCAAGGTAGTTTTAAAGTGCGTATGCCTCTGGTTAATCCAGTCAAATCGCCTAATTCTGTGACTGAATTCCCTCTCGTAGAGGTTGGAAGCGGACATTATGTGGGTTATTGGACGGTTCCCTCAAACTTAAAGGAGGTTGAGGGAGCCGTTGTTGAAGTAACCTTAAAAGATAGCTTTGGAAATCAAGCGCAACAGACTGCAATAGGTAAACTAAATATCAATCTGAGATAAGAACTTTTATCAAACTACAAAAAGCCGACTTTCTTTAATAAAGAAAGTCGGCTTTTATGGATACTTTATTCAAACAAAGCTTATTTTACTAGTTGTTTTTTTGCCAAATTAGCTAGGTCTGCAAATGCTTTTTCATCAGAAACAGCAAGTTCTGCAAGCATTTTACGGTTAATATCGACACCAGCTACTTTTAAGCCATGCATAAATTTATTGTAAGAAAGACCGTTGATCCGAGCTGCTGCATTGATCCGAGTGATCCAAAGTCTACGGAAATCACGTTTACGTTGACGACGATCACGGTAGGAGTACATCAAGGATTTCATTACTTGTTGTTTTGCAGTACGGAATAGTCGATGTTTAGAACCAAAGTAACCTTTTGCTAATTTAAGTACCTTTTTGCGACGTGCGCGAGTGACGGTACTGCCTTTTACTCTTGCCACTGAAAATCCCTCCTGAGCTTAAAACGGTTCGATATCTTATAGATAAGTGATGAGCTGTTTAATACGAGTTTGATCGCCTTTTGCCATAATGGCCCCTTTGCGAAGATTACGTTTACGTTTGGCTGATTTCTTTTCTAAGATATGGTTGGTAAATGCATGTTGACGTTTCACTTTACCTGTACCTGTCTTTTTGAAACGCTTAGCGGCAGCCCTTTTTGTTTTCATTTTTGGCATGATAGTTCCTCCTTACAACTACTGTTTCGGTGATAAAATCATGATCATCTGGCGACCTTCTAATCGAGGTTGGCGTTCAATGTCCGAAATCTCTTTGACTTCTTCAGCCATGCGATTTAGAATCTTACGTCCTAGATCTTGGTGAGTAATTTCCCGACCGCGGAAGCGAATCGATAACTTAACTTTATCGCCTTTGTCTAAGAACTTTTGCACATTTTTCAACTTGGTCTTGATGTCATTTTCTTCGATGGATGGACTGAGACGTACTTCTTTAACTTGAATAACCTTTTGATTCTTACGAGATTCTTTCTCTCGCTTACTTTGCTCATAGCGATATTTACCGTAGTCCATAATACGACAAACAGGTGGTTTCGCTTGCGGAGCTACATTTACGAGATCCAGATTAGCCTCTTGAGCCATTCTCAGAGCATCACGTGTTGGAACAATTCCAAGCTGATCCCCATCTTTACCAATTAGACGAACCTCTCGGACACGAATTGCTTCGTTGACCAGATGTTGTTGTTGATCCTTGCTGATAACCTGCCACCTCCAGAAAATGTTAAAAAAATAAAGTGTGAGCGCATTGCGCCCACACTTCGTAACCTAAGCAAATAGATATGCTTGATCCGGTCATGGTAACCTGACAACAACCCATTGCGTCAATCAGGTGAGAAGCGGGCGCTCCTGCTTTCAATGATATTAACAAAATACCATATAGATACAGATCCTGTCAAGGGATGCTGTTAGTTCGTGTTCTGTACCTTGTTAAATGTATCGGATCGAACATACAATGTCAACTGTCACCATGTGGAAACGGTTCGTTAGGAAATATCCATTTGGATTGGACTTTACCAAGAAACATTACGCTTTGGTTTCTATTTCTTTCTTCATCATAGAGATCAAATCATTCAAGGATAGAGTTTCTTGACTCTTCGATCCTTTTTTCCGAACATTAACCACTTGGGCTTCTATTTCTTTTTCTCCAATCACAAGCATATAAGGAACTTTTTGCACTTCTGCTTCACGAATTTTGTAACCTACTTTTTCATCACGAGCATCCAACTCTACCCGAATCCCCGCTTGTCTTAACTGATCTACCATTTGTTTGGCATATTCATTAAATGAGCGCGAAATAGGGATCACTTTTGCCTGAACTGGAGCTAGCCAAAGTGGGAAGTTTCCTGCATAATGCTCGACTAAGATCCCAATAAAACGATCCACAGAACCAAAAATTGCCCGGTGAATAACGACTGGACGGTGTTTTTCATTGTCTTCACCAATATAGGATAGATCAAACTTCTCTGGCATCTGGAAGTCTAACTGAATGGTTGCACATTGGTGACTTCTTTTCAATGCATCTTGAATGTGAAAGTCGATTTTCGGACCATAAAAAGCGCCATCACCTTCATTGATCCGATAAGAAACACCTGAACGTTCAAGTACATTTTGTAGAGCTTTCTCCGCTTGCTCCCATAATTCATCTGATCCCATAGAATCTTCTGGGCGGGTAGAAAGTTCAATGGTATAAGGGAATCCAAATACAGAATAGATTTGATCCACTAATTGAATCGCTTTCGTAATCTCATCTTCAATCTGATCTGGACGAACAAAGATGTGAGCATCGTCTTGTGTAAAGGTACGAACACGTAACATTCCATTTAATGCACCTGATAACTCATGGCGATGAACTTGCCCAAACTCGGCATATCGTAATGGTAAATCCCGATAGGAACGGATATCATTTTTAAAGATTAACATGTGTCCTGGACAGTTCATCGGTTTAATCGCAAAATTGGTGTCATCTACTTCGGTAAAATACATGTTATCACGATAATGATCCCAATGCCCAGACTGTTCCCATAAACGCTGATTCATCATTAAAGGGGTTCGAACCTCTTGATAACCTGCTTTCAATTGTAAATCACGGGAAAATTGCTCTAATTCATTACGAATGGTCATCCCATTGGGGAGATAGAACGGCATCCCTGGTGCTTCTTCGGAAAACATGAATAATTCTAATTCACGACCAATTTTACGATGATCCCGTTTTTTTGCTTCTTCTAAAAAGTGAAGATACTCATCCAACTGTGATTTCTTAGGCCAAGCAGTTCCATAGATTCGTTGCAACATCTGATTATCAGAGTTACCACGCCAATATGCGCCGGCTATACTTAACAGTTGAAAAGCCTTAATTTTTCCTGTTGATGGAAGATGGGGTCCACGACAAAGATCGAAAAACTCGCCTTGTTCATAAATCGTAATCACAGCATCTTCAGGTAGGTCACGAATTAATTCCAGCTTGAGGGAATCACCGACCTCTTCATAAATAGCAATCGCCTCTTCACGACTCACTACTTTTCGAGTGATGGAATGATCTTCTTTTACAATTTTTTTCATCTCTTCTTCAATCTTAGGAAGATCTTCAGGAGTAAGTCGTACAGGTAAGTCAATATCATAGTAGAAACCATCTTCAATCACAGGTCCAATCCCCAATTTTACATCTGGGTACAACCGCTTAATCGCTTGTGCCATTAAGTGAGCCGTACTATGACGGTAAACTTCCAATCCTTGCTCATCTTCAAGTGTAATAATTTTAACTTCTGCTTGATCAGGAACCTCTGCTGACATATCAACAACTTGACCGTTAATCTGGCCTGCAACCGCTTTTTTAGCCAAACCTTTACTAATTGATGCAGCAACATCATTGACAGAAACAACAGCTTGATCAAACTCTCTTACTGACCCGTCTGGTAACTTGACAGCTACACTCATTCAAACTCTCTCCTTTTTTAGACAATAAAAAAACACTCCATCCGAAAGGGACGAGTGTTTGTGTCGTGGTTCCACCCTTATTTAACCTTTGTTGATTGATCATGAGTCAGATTCATCCACAAAGATCCTCAAGCACATGTATCGGTGTGCAGCCGGTAGCCGTTACTAGCCTATTGAAAGGGGTTCTCTGGCACAGCTCGGAGGTGGTAAATCAAATACCAGTGGGTATAGGGATTCTCAGCCCGTGATCCCCATTCTCTGTAACCATGATATTTGAGTCATATCCTCGTCAACGCTTTAAAATAAAAATTTGTATGTATTATAACCACTTTTTTCGATTTTAGTCAAGCATCCCCTTGAAAATTAAGCGGGTACCCACATTGTGAACATCCGTGGCAGAGCATAATCCGACCTTCAAAAATTTGAACCAAGGTACGAACTAAATTTTCCTCAGGATCTTGGGTGTGTAAAATAACCCGTTCTGGTGCTAAGGATAATAATGAACTAACTAAAAAATCCTCATCAGAAAAGGTATGTTCTAGGATTTCTAACAGAGATTGATCAATCTCATCTAACTGGATTGGTGTCCCATCATCTTGAACCAACCGATATCGACCTTGGTGGTCATGAATGACTTGAGCGATGGAGATCCGGGACGGCTGAACCGAAATAAAGTAGCGCAGTAGCTGAATAAACTCTTGATACTCCTGATCAAGCAAAAAGTCGTCTACAGCATCTTGCACACACTTAGATAATGTTTTTCGATACGCTTTCATCCGAAACCGAACAAACCCTTCGACAGAAAAAAACGGGAACTCTTTCAAGAATAAGGCGATTTGTTTCGCTAATTTCTCACGTCGATTGGCAAATAGGATGCGAGCATATTCCCATACACTGGTTTCTAACTGTCTCAGTACTTGATTTTCAATTTTAATAATATCATTCTCTCTTAAAAAGGAATACTCTCGGTTGATGATCCCTCGGATCAACTCTGGGTCTTTACATTCACAGATAAACATGGAAAGTCCTTTACCAAGCTGATATCTAGCTTCTCGTTCTTCATCATAATTCTGTGCATGAACCTGGCATGAGAAAATATATTGATCTCCCTGCACGAATTCCTCGACAGTCCATGTGATGCCCTCTGATTGTAGCTGAGTAAATCCGTCCTCCAAAGCTGCTCTCAAGCGAATCACCTGAACACGGTTTTCTTCAGCTATGGAAATTTGAAAGACCATTTACGCCCCTCCCTTCCGCTGGATTATTTTTAGTATATGGGTGATAAAAGCCCTGTATACGTAGAAAAGCTTTTAACAGATGGAGGGTCGAAAATCACAAATAAGAAAGAACCTATGTATTCACTCAAGCAATCCAACCAGAGGCGACGGCTTCATCATAAAAAACTTGCCCAATTAAATAAACAAAACCAAGTGCTGCGATCAGAATCGCTACTTTTCCAGTCCATTGGTCACCGATGCCACCCGTTTTCACTTTGATCCCTAGTTTCTTCAAATTCATTCTTTTTTTATAAGGCCATAAGTATGGGACTCCGGCACTAGTAAACGTATCAGCCACTAAATGAGATAGATAACCTGCCATGACAGGGATGGCATAAGCGGGTGCAGCTAAAAAGACCGTTCCAGTCACATATGCACATGCAGCTAATGAGTGACTCACTGATCGATGAGGAACATATGCTACTCCAGCAGCAAAAATTCCAGTCAGTAACACCCATTCCGGTAAAGCTTTCACAAAATACATTAAAACCATAACCACGCCAATAAAAGCTAATGCAAAAGATCGATACTTTCGATTTAATGAAGGAAAAATAATATTGTTAATTAAACTACCATCTTCATCAATATCAGGTAAGATCGAAGCAATAGCTGCTGTTACAATTGTCAAACTTAAATTTAAGACATCTCCAGTCTCTCCCATCGTACAAGCAACGCCTACACCTGTGGCAATGCCAATCGCGATATGGGTTTTACCTTGCATCTTGAAATCCCCCATTCGTTTAAAATAAATAAATGATTTCGTATATTAATAGTATAATAATCTTTACATGATATAAACAAATATCAACATAAAAAAAGCTGATCATACCCACTTTCGTGGAGAGATCAGCTTTCAATTAATCATCTTATTTAATTCTGCATGACAAAATCGCGTTCAGTAAACTCGCCATCTTTAAAAATACGTAAGATTTCATATTTGGTGTTTCGCTGAGCAGGAATTTTACCAGCCTCGCGAATCAAACGAATCGCTAAATTATTGTTGACCTTATGTGTAGTGCCCGCAGCAGAAACTACATTTTCTTCCATCATTGTACTACCAAAGTCATTACATCCGTAACTAAGTGACTGTTTACCAACTTCAGGTCCCATGGTAACCCAAGAAGACTGCACATTGGGGATGTTATCTAACATAATACGACTAATCGCAACTGCTTTTAGATATTCTTCTGCAGAAAGTTTCTCTCTCTTTAAGTTTGTATTATCAGGTTGGAAAGTCCAAACTATAAAGGCAAGGAATCCTTTTGTTTCGTCCTGAGCTTCACGAATCCGCAATAAATGTGTAACCCGCTCTTCTAGAGTTTCGCCAAAGCCAATGACCATCGTGGCTGTTGTTGACATTCCAACTCGATGAGCTGTTTGCATCACATTCATCCAATCACGCCAAGACCCTTTTAACTTACTAATCTTAGTTCGAATGCGATCATCTAAGATCTCAGCACCCCCACCTGGAATCGAATCAAGCCCTGCATCTCTTAATTGGCGAATCACGTCTTCAAGTGGGAGACCTGATACTTCCTTGATCTTCATCACTTCAGCAGGAGAAAAAGAATGCATATGAATTGACGGGAATCTTTTTTTGATTTCCCGTAACAAGTCTAGATAATAACTTAATGGAAGATCTGGATTAGTCCCACCTTGCATTAAAATCTCGGTTCCACCCACATCAACCGTCTCTTGGATTTTCTCAAAAACTTTTTCATTAGGTAAAACATATCCTTCTTTAGAACCTGGAGCCCGATAAAAAGCACAAAAGCGACAATAGGTGTCGCAAATATTGGTATAATTTACATTACGACCAATAACAAAAGTCGTGATGGGTTCTGGATGGCGTTGTTCCATTAACTGATTAGCAGCCCATCCTAGCTTTTCAATCTCATTGCTCTCCCATAGAGCAACTCCATCTTCCAACCCAAGCCGTTCTCCATCAAGTGCTTTTTTTAGCAACGTATCAATCTTACTCATGCCTATCTACCCCCAACTAACACCGCTCGGATCAAATGCTAAATATCATGTTAATGGTATCACAATCTCTCATTCTTGTCTTGTATAGTGAATGATCAATCAGGATCCATGAAATGTTTAAACAAACTAGATATAGATGTTGAAAAATACGATTGATCATCAATAGGAATCAATAAATGATCAGCTCTCCCTGATGAAAATGTTCATTAAGGTTCATATTATTTAACAAGGTAACACTTAAAGATAACAAAATCATTTCACACGAAAGTGAAAGTTCGACTCCTATTCATGGATATTTTGACACTATTGATACGAAATCAAAAGTAAAAGGGAAGGGTTATCGTGAGAGCTCCAGAATTTCCAACTGATGCTATATGGTTAAATACAAAGGAATCATTATCATTAAAAAAATTACGTGGTCATATCGTCTTAATTGACTTTTGGACTTACTGCTGTATTAATTGCGTTCATGTCTTACAGGAGCTTTCAGATCTAGAGAAATATCGAGGTGAGCCATTTATTGTCATTGGTGTTCACACCGCTAAATTTACTAACGAGCAAGATCCGGCCAATATTGCACAAGCCATAGCCCGTTATGAGATCAAACACCCCATCATTGTAGACTCAAGCAATCGGATTCGGGATGAATATACAGTTAAAGCATGGCCAACCTTATATCTACTTGGAGCTGATGGTAAGATCATCGACCAGTGGGTCGGAGAAGGACATCAACATGACATAGACCAAGCTATTGCCCAATCACTCAAAGAAGCACGTCAACAAAATCGTTTGTCACGTCAAAAAGTAAAAATTACTCGTACATTCCCTCCGAGAAGTACTTTATCATTTCCAGGAAAAATCACTTTTCATCCAAACAATGAACATCTATTTGTTTCTGATACCAACCATCATCGAATTTTGGAACTTGAATTTTTGGACAAGGATAAAGCACAAGTCGTTCAAGTAATTGGGAAAGGAAAAAAAGGACGAAGAGACAGCTCTTTTCAAATGTCTACCTTCAACCGCCCTCATGGACTAGAAGCCACAGACCAGTATCTCTATGTTTGCGATACGGGAAATCATCTCATCCGCCAAATTGATCTCATTCATCAACAGGTACATACGATTGCAGGTACAGGAACAAAAGCACCATTTGGAGAAAAAGGTGGAAATGCCTTACAAACACCTCTTAGCTCTCCTTGGGATCTTGCTATTTCAGGAAATCATTGCTATATCGCTATGGCAGGCTCCCACCAAGTTTGGGATTTGAACTTAGAAAACCAGGAGCTCCATGCACTAACTGGAAGTGGTTGGGAAGGTTTAACAGATGGTCCTTCATTAGAAGCACACCTTGCACAGCCAAGCGGGATTTCTATAGATGCTAAGCACCTTTATTTTGTGGATAGCGAAAGTTCAGCTTTAAGAAGATACTCATTCAAAACGAAAGAACTATCTACTTTAATTGGAACAGGCTTATTTTCATTTGGCTTAGTGGATGGACCTTTTTCTAACTCTTTAATGCAACATCCTGTGGGGATTGATCTCGTAGATCATGAAATTTATATTGCTGACACTTATAATCATTCCATTCGTGTAGTCAATTTGCAGTCAAAAGAAGTCCATACATTAATCAGTCGAAAACAGTCCGATGTTTGCCAGATCGAAGACGAGGATTGCTTAATCCTTCCCTTATATGAACCCTCTGATGTAACTGTTCATCAGGGTAAACTTTATATTGCAGATACCAACAACCATTTGATCCGCATTTTCGATCTCACAACCAAAGATTTTTCTACTGTTGAGATCTATATGGATAAGGAAAGTGCTTGTTTTCCTTGTTGATTCAAGTAAATAATGAGCCTCCTGAATGCATAAAAAAGCCCAGTTAATTTTAGAAAATACTGGGCTAAACGCTTTATATTGATTGATCCATTTTTTAACGAATCGATTTGTGATCTTCAGAAACCCAAATGGTTTTTTCTCTGAAAGAGATGCGTGGGGGTGGAACAACTTTTAGATCTGAATATCCTAAATAAATCAAACCAACGATCTCATCTTTTTCTTGACATCCGAAAAAACTTTTCATTTTGTTATGATAAGCGGGTTTACCTGTACGCCAAATCGCACCTAAGCCGAGTGCATGTGCTGCCAAAAGCATATTTTGGACAGCTGCATTTCCAGCTGCTACTTCCTCTTGTTTGATAACATTAGCTTGGTCGCCAGGAGTGACAATAACCGCAATGATCACTGGGGCACGGAAGGCTTTTGCCATCTGTTTTTCATAAATAGAGTCCCGTTCTTCGTCAGTGAGCATGGAGTCCTTTTCCAAAGCAATCTCCGCATAAACCCTACCTAATCCCTGTCTCCCATCATCTTGGAGTACTACAAACCGCCAAGGTTCTGTACGATGATGATTAGGAGCCCAAGTAGCGGCTTCTAATACTTTCTCGATCAATGGTAGCGGAACTTGATCTTCTTTTACTTTCCCTATACTACGGCGAGTTGTAATCGCTTCAAAAAGTTCCATCACTTTATGTCTCCTCTCGATCTATACACATCGGTCATCCACCAATCCATGTTTTCATGAGATAACCCAAACTAATACCCACATAATTCCCAACCGCATATCCAAGGATCCCCATTAAAACTGCGGGTGTTACAAGTTGTACCCATCCTTTGGAAGTGGCTAAAGCTAAAGCTGTTGAAGGACCTCCCACACAAGCTTGACTTGCTACAGCTAACATTTCAATCTCTATCTTAAACCAACGCCCGATTCCAAATACGATGAGTGCATGAATCGTTACCACAATCAGTAGGAAAATAAACACAATCGGACCTCGATCAATCAGCGTACTAACAATCGTTCCTGCCCCCATCGTAGCAAAAAAGAAGTGGAGCAAAATATTACCCATCTCTTCCCCACCATGAAATCGGCGAATGGGTGTAAACCAACTCACTAGTAATGCCAATGATGTATATACAATGACGGTTGGGATTGAAAAACCGATCCAACTATCGATATAAGGCGTGATAAAGTCAGAGATCGCTATAATGACAAATGTGACTGACAATAGAGTAACCATATCATAAATGGAGATGTTTTTACGTTTCCAAAAGGATTCCTTGGACTCTGATGGCTCTGATCCTTCATTCTTCCTTATTGTGGGGTAATATTTCCACAACAGGGCAGGGATCACAGCAGTCATTACCATCCACAGATTGGTCATAATATTATCAGCGGCTGCACCTGTTGCAAACATCGTCTCTGAAGTTTGTAGTGCATTTCCTACAGCCGCATAGTTGATTCCCCCACCAATGTAACTAGCCGCAAACTGACCAGCCACTTTCCAAGCTTCTGGACCGATTCCATCAGCTGTAAGGTTGACAGCAATCATCGCTCCGATCGCAGTCCCGATCGCCCCTAAAGTAAAAGCGATCATAGCAGATTTACCTAACGAAAGTACATTTTTTAAATCTGTTGATAACAATAATAATACAATGGCCATCGGCACCCCGTAATCGTTAGCAAACGTATATAAAGGGTGGATTTCTTCCCCTAAAGAGGATGGAATCACTCCTAGATTCACTAAAACTGCACTTCCTGTAATCACTAAAAGAGCTGTCCCCAAAAATGAAAAAGCTTGAAATCGGCGCTCTAGCCAGAAAGAGATTGCTATTAAAACAGTGATGACTGCTCCTACTCCGAAAGTACTAGTAATCCAAACATCTGGCATCGATATCCCTCCTAATCGCTGGATAATATATAGGAATCTTCGAAAAATAACTATATTGTTAGCGCTTACAATACAGTTAGCAGTACCTCTTAGATTCAACTTATCTTGATCACACAATAGTTTATTTTATTATAAAATAACGAGAGCTGGATTCAAATTGATTTGGAAAATAAAAAAACCTGATCGTAATGATCAAGTTTTTAGGTATGGTGCCGAGGGTCGGACTTGAACCGACACGGTAGAAACCTACCGCAGGATTTTAAGTCCTGTGCGTCTGCCTATTCCGCCACCCCGGCAAAATGGAGCGGAAGACGGGATTCGAACCCGCGACCCTCGCCTTGGCAAGGCGATGCTCTACCCCTGAGCCACTTCCGCAATCCTGGTGGTTCGGGACGGAATCGAACCGCCGACACGAGGATTTTCAGTCCTCTGCTCTACCGACTGAGCTACCGAACCTTTTAGGCATTATCTGCTGACAAAAAACATTATAACACGGATAAGCAGATGCCTGCAACAACTTTTTTATTTTAATTTTGAATTCTAACGTGAAACACGACGATTGACTCCCCGGACTAGGATTGGACGAACATAATGACGAATCCGCTCCATGATCCGTTTCGCTTTTGTTCGTTCAAGCTGTCCTTTTTGTGAATAGGCAAGATGCTCTTCGAGTTCATCCAAATCAAAATTTGAGGTAAAAATCGTTGGTAAACGTTCGGCCGCTCTGTAATGAAGAATAGCTCCAATCACATCATCACGAATCCATGGGGAGACAGATTCGGCACCTATATCATCAAGCACTAAAAGTGAAGCTTTTTTTAAAGCATTCATTTTTTGCTGAATGGAGCTTTTATCTCCGATCGATTCAAATACCTCACGAATAAATTCAGGTACATAAACCATATACGAATCCACATCATATTTGACTAGCTCATTCACAATTGCACCCGCAATACGACTTTTTCCTACACCAAATGATCCATATAAATAAAGTCCTGTCTCAGGGCGATCCTCGGCAAACTTCGTACAAAAGTCAATCGCAACTTCTAAGACATCAATCCGTGCAGGATCTGCTTCAATCGTAGCAAACGAAGATTCTAAAATATCTCTAGGAATATGATGGCTACGAATTAAAGTGCTTCGTTTCTGTTGTTCCGTAACAGCTTTCAACTTATCACATGGCTGCATAGCTACATCAAAGTAGCTTGCAAATTCTACTAACTCAGGAGTATGTCCTTTCATACGATTAGGACATTGATCAAGTCCAGGACATCGACGACACCGCTCATGTTCTAATACAAACTCATTTAACTGTCCTAAAGAACGGAGATACTGATATCGAGGGATTTCAGGGTGAGCGCGGACAAACTCCCTAATAGCCGGATAAGTGAACAGAACATTTAACTGTTTTTCACGTTGGGACAGGGATATTTGATTTTTTAATGGAACGCTAACAATTTCCCCCAAAGGTTTCACGTTGTATTCTCCTTCTCTTGCTTATTTGAAACAAAACGTTCATTCATCAATTGAAGCTTAGCCTTAATTCTAGCTTGTTTTTCAGCTAAATCTTCCGCCGCAGTTGCTTTCTCTTCGATCAAATTTTCATCAGTGGGTGCAGATTGAATTTGACTTAAAACGGCTCGTGGAAGCTTTTCCTCTCTTTTTATAGAGCGGTACTTTCGATTCGGATTATATTTAGAGTTTGTTCGATTTTTATGATCCCAATCTTCTTTACGTGCCTGTTCTAAAGCATCTTCAACTGTTTTGATCCCTGATCGCTTCCAATGACCAGCTATTTTCTCTACAAGTGAACGAGATAGTTTATAATCATATTTTAATAGAACATACTCCAATAATACATTGATGACACCATACGGTAATTTGTAGTGATGAACCAATGATTCAACTAATTTAATATCACTATCAGGAATTCTCGAACCCTTTTGATAATAAGACAATAATTCGATTGGTGAAATTTCGGCGAGTTGTTGAAAATGTCGTTCCTCTTCAGTTAAAGCTTTTTGGTCTGGCTTTGGTGAAGGAGTGGAAGGGTTGGTTGCTCGTTCTGAAGATCGTTGTCGCTTGGAAACCACAGGGGGTCCACCAAAGCGCAAACGGTATTCACTTTTGACAAAGGAGCGAAGACGCTCTAAATCAATCATCCCGTTTCGAGTTACATATGGGTTCAGGAGTGCCGTGGATAAGTCCCATTCATTAAGTTGATAAAGAAAACAAATCTCTTTGAGCTCAGCGATGAGTTTCTTAGTCCAGACATGATCTTCGACAAGGGAACCAAGTCTCATACGAACCATCGAAAGATCATCATCATCGGACCATTGTGGAGCTTGACCTTCCACAAACTTATCATCCAGTTCTTCTTTATTCCAATCGATTTCTTTCACCAATTCTTCTGCCTTAGTTAAGTCCTGTGGTTTGAAACTACCAAAGATCTCTTTAAAAGTTTTGGTCACGTTCTTCGTCTGGGTTTGAATCGACAAATCTTCACTCGTCGTTTCAAATAGTGAATTTCGAACTGCCAAATATCGTTCTTTTCCCAAGAGATGATATAGGGTGATACTTAAAACATCACTGTGAAAAAATTTAGTCGGTGATAAAGGAGGAATCAGTTCATACTCATAAAAACGACCTAATTCAGGATCTTTTTTCTCGTATGTATTAATCAAACCTACACCTTCTAAAAGATGGCGCGCTTCCACTAGCTGCTCAAAACTAAGTGAACACAGTTTGAGAAGATAAGTGTGGCGGTGAATCTCAGACATCCCTGCTCGATGTAATGGAGCTTGGTACATCAATGTCATATAAAGTGCCACTGAAGTTGCTCCTACAATGGGCTGATATAGATGAGTTAAACCATATAAATCGGCGCTATGAATCGGTCTTCGGGTTCGGCAACGCCACCCTAGATCTTTCCTAAACATCGTCATCACAGAGCCTCCTTACATCTGCTCGCACTTCTCATTTATGATTTCTTCATTGTAACACATGAACCCTATTCTCAGACAAACCTCATATTCATCCATTCCACTCTATGAATCGGGTCTTTCTTCATGAACAAGCGCTCTTCTGGATCGATTCAACAAATCTTCCAGCTCATTGACAAAAACATTAATGTCTTTAAACTGACGATACACAGATGCAAAGCGGACATAGGCAACCTCATCAATATCAACCAACCGCTCCATGACCATTTCCCCGATTTGTTTGGATGGAACCTCTGCGATTCCTCCTTGCCGTAAAGATCTCTCGATCTCCATAACCACGCTATCTAATTGATCCAAAGGGACAGGACGTTTTTCACAAGCCCGTATTAAACCACGTAGCAACTTTTCCCGACTAAACTCTTCACGGCTTCCTTCTTTTTTAATGACAACTAATGGCTGTACCTCTATCATTTCAAAAGTCGTAAAACGCTGTTCGCACTCTTCACATTCTCGACGACGACGAATAGCTCGTCCATCATGAACGGGTCTCGAATCAAGAACACGACTACCGTTATGTCCACATACAGGGCATTTCAATAGAAAAACCTCCTTTAAAATCTTTCTTCTCTCAAGCAACAATCTCTATTTAATCATATTTAACCCATCTTATCATGTCTCTTTAAATGAGCATTTTTAGTAACATGATGATCCAGATCCCATCAGGTTGCTGTTTCTCTATCTCACTCTCGTAACGGATCCACAAAAGTTTCTCATCAGAGAAACATCTCCTCTCCTAGGCCCATTCAATGATTCCTAATTTATTCAAGCCTAGATATATAACCATCTAGAAGATTTTCTATCTTTTTATCCTAAAATCAACGCCGCTTTATCAAAACTTCATTTCTTCTTAACAAACATTACTACTTGCCAATCTTAGGTTAATGGAAACTCTCTATCATCAATGATATGAAAGATGAATCGATAAGGGGGTATTTCTATATGAAAAAATCGATTCTCCTTTTACTAAGTACTTGTCTACTACTAATCTCTTTGAATGGATGTCAAACTGCATCGACAATGAATAGTCAATCACTATTTGGAAATCAGCAAGCACTCCGCTTAACGATTCCCTATCACATTAAACGGTTCGATAGCGCTATAGCTAATGACTCCTTTTCAATGAATATCCTAAGTAATACTGGTGAAGGATTAATGCGTTTAAATGAAAATCATCAACCGGTTCTAGGGATTGCAAGTCAGATCACTGTGAGCTCTGATCAAACTGTCTACACATTTCACCTGCGTGAAGCTAAATGGAGTGACGGTTCATCAGTAACTGCTCAAGATTTTGAGAAAACATGGAAAAGAACTCTAGCTAAGTCCACCCAATCTCCAAATGCATATCTTTTCTTTTCAATCATTAATGCGGAAAGTTATCACCATGGTGAAGTAGACGAGAGCAAAGTAGGAATTCATGCAATTGATGAAAAAACATTTGAAGTGCGATTGAAACAACCCATGCGTCAATTTCTAAATCTCATTACCTGTACACCCTTTTTACCACAAAAAGCCGATCATTTAAACAAACATGGAGCTACTTTTGGAACTGATCCTACACAGATGGTATACAATGGGCCTTTTGTCATTAGTGGTATTTCTGAAACTGGAACAATCGTTCTCAATAAAAACCGAAGTTATTGGGATCAGAAAAATGTCACACTAGAAAAGACCTACTTTTATGTTTCTAACAATGCAGTACGAAACCTAAATCTGTATAATGCCAATCAAATCGATATGACGAGAATCCATGATGAATTCACAAAAGCTTATCATCAATCGCCTGAATTTCATCGGATTCAAACTTCCGCTACCCAATATATACGCTTCAATGAGCAAAATCATTTTTTACAAAACAAAAAAATACGCCAAGCCATTAATCTTGCAATCGATCGTCATCGCCTTGTTCAACAGATTCATAATGAGGCAGAACCAGCAGGGGGATTGATTCCTCCCACCATGAAGGGAGAAAATCAATCATTTCGGGAAGAGCATCCCTTGCCTGCTCCTTCTATGGATATTCAACGAGCCAAACAACTCTTTCAAGAAGGTCTAACAGAGTTAGGCTTACAAAAAGCACCCGAACGATTAGTTTTACTCAGCTATGAAGACGAAAGAAAACAACTGGCAATTGAGTTAAAAAAGCAATTGAAGGAGCACCTTGGCTTAAACGTACTATTAAATACGACATCCCGTTCTGAAAAGCTGACACTTGAAGAGTCTGGAAAATTCGATATGACATTATCCGATTGGGCAGCAACCTATCCTGATCCAATCACGATGTTAGAAACATTTACAACTCATCATCCACAAAACACTGGGAAATATAGCGATTCACCTTACGATGAGACTATCAAACGAGCCATTAATTCGTCCTCTGTGAGTCAGCAGATGAACTATCTGCGGCAAGCAGAACGCTTTTTACTTGTTGATGACCAAGCTTTTATCCCATTATATTATGTAAACGAAACCTATTTATTAAAATCTCATATTAAAAAGTTCGTTCGTCACCCTTTTGGTATACCTAACTCTTTGCGCTATGTTCAAATCGTGGAACAGTAAGAAACGGAATATCCTCTCCCAGCAGATGATGATTTACATAAAGAAGAGCTTCCCCCTCAGTGATCTAGGGGAAGCTCTTCTTTATAAGATTTGGCTGGTTGTACCTTTTTCTGTTTGCGAGAAGAAAGAAGAACCACTGCTACAATAATAAGTATTCCACCAAGAACTTCAAAAGCTCCCAATATTTCTTTCAACCAGAGTACTGACATAAACGCAGCGGATAAAGGTTCAGCACTTCCTAAGATTCCTACTTCCGCAGGTTTCAGATAACGCAAACTACTGATATATAGAAAAAAAGATAGTAATGTTCCGCAGATAATAACAAAACAGATATAAAAAATGATCTCCCCATTCCAATCAATCGGGTCCAGCTGCCATGGTGGATGGATCAAGCTCATGACTAATCCCCCAATAAGCATCCCCCATCCCACAACCACTAATGAGCCCCATCGTGGGATTAATTCCGTTGGATAAAGAGTGTAAAAGGCAGCCGCTAAAGCTGAAGCAAGTCCCCAAATAATTGCTTGCGTAGACACTGAAAGCTCTGTCGTTGAACCATTAGTGACGAGAAAAAACGTTCCAATCAAAGCAAGTAAGAGAGCGATAGACTCACTCCACTGTGGGAGTCGCTTTAATTGTAATGTCACATATACAGTAATCAAGGCAGGTCCCAAGAATTGTAATAAAGTTGCCGTTGTTGCATTTCCAGCCTCGATAGCGGCGAGATAAGTGTATTGAACTCCTAATAGTCCAACAACTCCATAAATAATAATCCGAATTCGATCCTTGGGATGCTTCCAAATAGCAAAAATGGAACCTTGTTTACGACTTAAAAGTGAAAAGCCTAACAATAAAATCCCACTGCAAAGTAACCTTACTGTAACCATCCAGGAAACTGAAAACTCCTGTAGTTGGAACAATTGTTGTGCCACTGTACCTGAAATTCCCCATAAAGCAGCACCAGAGATCACCATGGTAATCCCTTTTAAACGATTCCACTTTTGCATAGACGTTCTCTCCTAAATCCTATCTTAAAATAACTACTCTTTTCCTCTATCATCATTTACTTTTGGAGTCCTTGCAATAGATCTTTACAAAAAAAAATAATGGTAAAAAATAATTTAACAGAAGGTTTTGAAGGAAGATTGCTCACATATCAAGAAATATTTATTGAATAGTGGGAAGAAGCTTAAAATAAAAAGTAGTAAAAGGGACAACATCCTTTATTAATCTTAAAATTTTAGCCATTACTCCCCTGTTGTAAAGATAGACCGATCATAAATAGCGAGGTGTCATCTATGCAAGGTCGAATTCTTACAAAAGAATCATTTCAATTTATGGGGATCGGTTGGACGGGTCCTTATACCATGTCACGTGAAATACCACATATTTGGGAAAACTTCATTAGCAGGATCAAAGAGATTCCCAATCAAGTGCAACCAGGTGTCTTTGTTAGCCCTTGTCATGATCGTGTCACAGATTTCACCTGCTATATTGGTGTTGAAGTGGACTCGGCAAACCAAGTTCCCAAAGGAATGCTTACTCTAACCGTTCCCACCCAACGCTATGCAGTCTTCGTTCATAAAGGGCCTATAAAGACTACACCCGAAACCTACCGAAAAGCATGGACTTGGATTGAGAGAATGGGATATATCAAAGACCATAGCACTCTCGGCTTGGAAGTATTCGACAAACGATATATTCCTTCGATTGATGATCCTGGATCTCCTGATAATATGTATGAGATTTATATTCCGATTAAAAAGAAATAGATTCAGTCATTTCGTGCGAAAGATCGACTCCTAATAGTTTATTTCGACAAATCACAAAGAACCGAGAGAAGAAGTTGCTCTCGGTTCTTTGTCTATAAAAACAATTGTTCTATGATCAGATTAAGATACACTAACTTCTTCTAACAGTTTATTCCCGACTAATTTTACAAGATCAACCACACGGCAAGAGTAACCCCATTCATTATCATACCATGCAAGTACTTTCACTTGACGGTCTCCAATCACCATCGTGGAAAGTGCATCTACAATGGAGGAATTTTCATTCCCATTAAAATCGGAAGATACTAATGGCTCATCGCAGTATCCAAGAATTCCTTTCATGTCTGTTTCGGAAGCTACTTTAAGTGCTTGATTTACTTCTTCAGCTGTTACATCTTTTTTCAAATCAACAACTAAATCTACTACAGACACATTAGGTGTCGGAACACGTAGTGCAAAACCATTTAATTTTCCTTTTAACTCTGGAATCACAATTCCCAATGCTTTTGCAGCACCTGTTTTAGTTGGAATAATTGACTGTGCACAAGCACGCGCACGGCGTAAATCTTTATGTGGGTTATCAAGGTTCTTCTGATCATTGGTATAGGCATGTACGGTTGTCATCAAGCCATGTTCAATACCAAATTGATCATGAAGCACTTTTACTACTGGAGCTAAACAGTTGGTGGTACAGGAAGCATTAGAAATAATGTGGTGATTAGCTGGATCGTAAACGCTTTCATTAACCCCCATTACCACAGTCGCATCCTCATCTTGACCAGGTGCAGTAATCACAACCTTCTTTGCACCTGCTTCAAGGTGTAAAGAAGCACCTTTCCGATCACGGAATTTACCAGTGGCTTCAACCACGATATCTACATTTAAATCCTTCCAAGGCAACTCTTGAGGGTTACGATTGGAAAGTAATTTGACTTGCTTTCCGTTCACTGTAAAACCATTCTCATTAGGTATTACTTCAGCATCAAAGAATCCATGAATTGTATCATATTTGATTAAATGAGCTAATGTTTCGGCAGGATAACTTGCATTTACAGCCACCACTTCCATACTTGGATCCAAAATTGCTTTTCTAAAAACCATCCGCCCAATGCGTCCAAATCCGTTGATAGCGATACGAAGTGTCATAGTGATGGTCTCCTTCCAATTTAGTACATACTATTATTCTTATCTTATTATAATCAGTATGGCACATTTTGCAACCAAAACAAACGAAAACCCTGTTTTTCACCGAAACAGGGTAACGGATTACTGTTCAATTTCAGGTAAATCGCCATATATTTGTTTATATTGCTCATAATAAAAGTTTACTCGCTGTACATAATGGCGGGTTTCACCAAATGGGATTTTACTCGAATTTTGAAGAGTTCCGTCCCAAACTCCTTCTCTTAACCATTTCTTTACGTTGCCAGGGCCGGCATTATATGCCGCTGCAACAGCAAATTTATTCCCTTTGAATTCCTTTGTTAATGAAGCAATATACCAACTACCCATTCGAATGTTCATAGCTGGATCATCAACCATATTTTTTGAAGCAGGGGAGAATCCACCACGTTGGATTACATCATCTACAGTCCCTGGCATTAATTGCATTAGACCTCTGGCGCCCCTGTGCGACTCTTTATCGGGATCAAACTTGGTCTCTACCCGGATGATCGCCATAATCATATAAGGATCGGCTCCTGTTTCTTTCGCACTGTCAACGATATAATCTTCATACTCTAATGGATACATCAAGCGATTGATAAGGGTATTGGCTAATACAATAAACACTAACACTAGTACAAAAGCAACAAGGAGAACCCTTTTGGAGGGCAATGCAACTATGGCTGGTTTGATCCATTTTTTAATGTTAGAAAGTTCCATAGTTGTTTAACCTGTCTTTCTGTCACCTCTAAAGGTCCACGATTATCGATGACGAAATCTGCAAACTTTCTCTTTTCTTCAATACTTAGTTGCGCTTTCATCCTTTGGAGTGCTTCTTCTTCTGTTAGTTGATCTCTTTTTATTAATCGTTCCAATTGTACAACTTCGGGTACATATACCACGATAACCTTTTCGACATAGTGTGTCAAACCTTGTTCAATCAGTAAAGGTACATCCCAAATAATGATCGCCTCAGCATTTTGGTCAATGGCTTGCTCGGTCCTACTATTCATTTCAGCGATGATTAACGGATGCAGGATTTGATTCAGCTCTTCACGTGCTTTTGTCGAACTAAATATAATTTGTCCAACCTGAGTGCGATCCATTCTTCCTTGAGAGTCAATCACCTGATCTCCAAAGTGTTGGCGCACTCTTTCCAATCCTATGGAACCTGGCTCAACAACATCTCTTGCGATTTGGTCCGCATCGATCAGAATCGCCCCTTGTTGTCGAAACATAGCTGAAACAGTACTTTTCCCTGTTGCGATCCCACCTGTTAAACCTAGTATCATGGAAGGGGTCAACTCCTTTTAAAAAAAGCGAACAACACCTATAAGTATCATACAAATTCCTGGTAGATAAGGGAGCATGAAGCCCCAAAGCTTATGACCCCATCGTAAACCAAACCACATGCCCAATCGAAGAAATAGTGCACTTGTGACTGTAATCGTACAAGCTACATACATAGGTGAAAGCCCAATGAATGCAGCTCCCAGTCCTGCACCAAAAGCATCTAAGGAAAGAGCCACTCCAAGTAGACAAGCTTCCATTGAAGAGATGGACCCTGATCGATCCACATCGGCTACCATTGGAGTCCGTAAGACGGAAATGACTAAGCCTAATGAACGAAATTCCCATGCCCATACTTGGGTGGGTGGTTGACTCTTTTTCAACTCTATATGGGTAGTTCCTTCGTTTCTTTTATGAAGAACTCCATTCACTATGGTCCAAATCCCTAATCCAATTAAAATCATTGCTCCAAGCTGATTCGCAAACTTAGGTGATAGCCATTGAGTTAGCCATCCTCCTAAGAGCATCGAAGCCCCAATAACAATCCCTGAACAAATACCGATAATGAGGGTAGACAACAAGGGAATTTTCATTTTCCGCAAACCATAAGTAGTTCCTACACCGAAACTGTCTAAACTAACTGCAAAAGCTAACCAGAAAATGGATAATCCATGCCACACCGCAGCCACTCCCCAATCGATTCAGTTAGTAACTATATCTTATGGAGGAGCTGGCCAATCGGTGATACCTATACAGGTTGACAATGAGAGCAAATATGTGTTCCACGTCCAGCCACGACAATCCGCTCAATCGGTCGTCCGCACTCGTTACATGGTTCATTTTTTCTTCCATACACTTGAATTTGGAGCTGGAACATCCCCATCTCTCCTTGTCCATCCAAATAGGAGCGAACAGATGAACCACCTAGCTCAATCGCTTTTTGTAGTGTTTGCCTTATACCTTGATACAGTCGCTGAATCTCTTCATCTGTTAAAGATGAAGCCGATCGCTCTGGGTGAATCCTTGCAGAATAGAGAGCCTCGTCCACATAAATATTCCCCAAGCCTACCAAATATTCTTGGTTTAATAGCAAGGCTTTAATTCTCGTTTTTCTCTTAGGTAACGTTTGCTGAAACCAATCAATCGTAAACTGATCGGATAGAGGTTCAGGACCCAATTTTTTTAGTGGCAAAACCTCTTCTTCTTTCCCCCACGAAAACAAGTGCATCGTACCAAATTGACGCACGTCCCGATACCTTAGCTCAGTACCATCGGTAAAATGAAAAATAACATGTGTATGTTTTTCCAATGGTTCTCCATGATCCACCACTCGATATTTTCCCTCCATTCGGAGGTGAGAAACTAAGACCAATGGGTCACAAACAATCTTTAAAAACTTTCCCCGTCTTTGAACATCTGTAATGGTTAATCCAAGTAGTTGTTGACGAAAAAGATCGACATCATCTGGATGCTTGATTATACGAGGGAGATGAATGGTAACCTCTTCAATCGTTTTTCCCAGAATCAGTTGTTTTAATGTTCGCCTCACGGTTTCTACTTCTGGTAGTTCTGGCAATGATGTTTCCCCCAGTATTTATTTACTTTGCTTCATACCAACTCTTCCCATAATTAATGTCTACTTTAAGAGGTACAGACAGACGTAATGCTTCCTCCATCACTTTCCGGACTAATTGTTGCATCTCTGTTAATTCATCTTCAGGCACTTCAAAGATGAGTTCATCATGAACTTGGAGTAGCATACGACTTTTTAGATTCCTGTCCATCATCTGTTGATCCAGTTTCACCATCGCAAATTTAATGATATCAGCTGCGGTTCCTTGAATCGGAGTGTTCATCGCTGTTCTCTCGGCAAACCCTCTGACATGAAACGAACGAGAGTTGATATCTGGTAAGTATCGACGACGATGGAGAAGTGTGGTGACAAAGCCATCTTTTTTCGCTTGTTGTACGATTTGATCCATATAATCTTTCACACCTGGGTAGGTTTCAAAATATCGTTCAATAAAATATTTCGCTTCTTTCGTTGTAATATTTAGGTTTTGCGCTAACCCAAAATCACTAATCCCATAGACAATCCCAAAGTTGACTGCTTTCGCTTGTCGTCTCATTAACGGAGTGACATCCTCTTCAGCCACTTGAAAGACATCCATCGCTGTTTGCGTATGAATATCAGCCTCTTTAATAAAAGCTGCTTGAAGGGCTTGATCTTGGGAGAGATGAGCTAACACCCGTAATTCTACTTGTGAATAGTCTGCGGATAGCATATACCAGTCCTCTTGAGAGGGAATAAATACTTGGCGAATTCGTCTTCCCTCTTCCAAACGGATGGGGATATTTTGCAGGTTAGGTTCGGTACTGCTCAATCGTCCAGTGGCTGTAATCGTTTGATTAAAATGTGTATGGATCTTTTGGTCAGGACCGATTTCTTTGATTAAGCCTTCAACATAAGTAGAATATAATTTCCCTACTTGACGATAATGGAGAATCTTATCGACAATTTCATGCTGAGGAGCTAATTTTTCCAATACATCCGCACTGGTTGAGTACCCTGTTTTTGTTTTCTTCAACACAGGTAATCCTAGCTTATCAAATAGGATTTCTCCAAGCTGTTTCGGCGAGTTAATATTAAATTCTACCCCAGCCAACTGATAAATCTCTTTCGTTAATTGGTTCATACTCAGCTTTAAATCTTCACCCATCTGATCCAATCGGTGAGGGTCAACCAGTACGCCCTGTCTTTCCATCTTAGCTAAGACAGTTGAAAGAGGCATTTCCAAATCAAATAGCAGCTTTTCCATCTCAGCCTCTTTTAAATCCTCCTTTAAAAGAGGTTGTAATTCCAAAATTGCTTGCGTCTTCCTTGCTAAATGTTCGGCAAGCTCTTCCCCTTCCAATAAACGGCGCTTTGCTCCTTTTCCATATACTTGCTCATCTGAAGGCAAAGCACTTACAGTTGGGTAACGATCAGCAATCTCACTTAATTCCAGCTGAGATTCTGACGGATTAATTAAATAGGCAGCTAATAATACATCAAACTGGATGCCCTCACAAGAAAACCCTTCATTTTTTAAAACAATTTTTGTTTTCTTCATGTCGTAGACAACTTTTTGCCTATGGGGATCAGCCAACCATTCTTGGAGTGCACTCCACTCTTTCACTACCTCAGTTGGAACGTATAGATGTTTCTCACCATCAGAAAGGCAAAGTCCAATCATCTTTGATCGATGGGGGTTGGGAGCAGTGGTTTCCACAAATAGAGCTAACTCTCCACAAGTTAATAGATTAGCGTAATCATTAACCCGACTTACTTCTACACTCTCGTAGGAGATAGATTCTAATTTCTTTTCGGGTGCTTCTTCTTGATCCACTTGCTCTTTACTAAATCGTTGGATCAGACTTTTAAACTCCAGCTTTTTAAATAACGGGATAACCTTATCTAGATCCATCGAAGGAAATGCCAGCTCGTCCAAACGATAGTTAAGGGGAACATCCGTCCGAATCGTCGCCAATTGTTTACTTAATAAGGCTTGTTCTTGATGCTCTTCTACTTTTTCCTTTAATTTTTTTCCTGGAAGCTCATCAATGTGATCTAGTACTTCTTCCACAGATGGGAACTGATGTAACAATTTTAAGGCTGTTTTTTCACCAACGCCTGGGATTCCAGGAATATTATCGGAAGGATCACCCATTAATCCTTTTAAATCAATAATTTGTTGTGGGGTTAAACCATATTTGTCTTGAATCGCTTTC
The DNA here is from genome assembly GCF_004341825.1 of Hazenella coriacea. Classification (GTDB taxonomy): domain Bacteria; phylum Bacillota; class Bacilli; order Thermoactinomycetales; family Thermoactinomycetaceae; genus Hazenella; species Hazenella coriacea. Next base: position 370,374 of record NZ_SMAG01000001.1, read on the forward strand.
AGGTCATAACGGTCTGCATCTGTAACCCCTTTACGAGTCAAAAGTACCTGAACCTGATCCTCAACCAACTGGAGTAAGTCTTTATCTCCCGTTACGATTAAGGTCTCCATACCCTTCGATATTTCAGATTTGGCGACCGTGCCAATAATATCATCTGCTTCAAATTCGTATAATTCATGGTATGGAATTTGAAATGCATCAAGTAACTCTTTAATGAGTGGGATCTGCTCAGAGAGCTCTCCAGGTGTTTTATCCCTCGTTCCTTTATACTCAGTATATTGTTTATGTCGAAACGTTTGTTTCCCTGCATCAAAAGCAACCAAGACATGTGTTGGCTTTTCTTCTTCTAACACTTTTAAAAGCATTAAGGTAAATCCATACACAGCATTGGTGAATACTTGATTTGAATTTGATAATAAAGGTAAAGCATAAAACGCTCGATACGCAATACTATTCCCATCAATCAACACGAGTTTTTTGTCCAAAAGTCGTCATCCTTTTAAATTTATATCTCCAAATGAGCAAATTCAGCAACATATTGATCCAAGCCGTCAGATCGCTGTTTCTCTGTCTCACTCCCATAGCATATTCGCAAATGTCGTTCGTCAGAGAAACATCTCCCTCCTAGTTTCATTGGATCAAACTACTTGATTTCCATTTTTACTCAAGTTGAGTTTATATCATACTTTTTACATTACCCTACAATTAGATGTAAAAAGACGAAATCCTCTATCCATGTTAGGTACAAGCTCAGAGAGGGGAGAAAATCAGGTTAGCCGCCTGATCGAAAAGGTGAATATTACCTAATTGACTCTACGGATACAAGCTATGCTTATTGTAACACGAGTAAAATGTGGCTTCTAGTTTATCAAAACTAAGATACGAACAGGTATTCTGTCCACTTTAATAATCATATTAAAAAGGCTTTGCAAATGACAAAGCCTGTGGAGTCTTTTCAGTTAAGACTAGTGATCTGCCCCTTGCTCTGGTAGGTTCTTCCTATATTTTCGAATCGCATAGTAAATACTGATGATCCAGACCAAAATCAGAAACACATAGATCATAGTTTGAATTCGATCTGTCACATGTACGGATTCCATCACATTGGTAGCATTCGTAACTAAAATCATGCCACCAACGAGAGAACCTAATAAAACTTGTGGAATGATCCGAACAATCCACGCTGCGATCGGAGCCGCAAATACCCCTCCAATCATTAGGGCTCCTACCCAATACCAATTAACCTCTGCCCAACCCAAAGAGATCATAAATCCTAGTGTAGCGGAAACAGCAATGGCAAATTCGCTTGTATCTACAGAACCAATCACTTTTCTCGCTTCTAAGTCGTTCCTCGATAAGAGTACTGGGGTGGCTAATGGTCCCCACCCTCCCCCACCTGTAGCATCTAGAAAGCCAGCTACAAAGCCCAGTGGAGTTAATATTTTTTTTCGTTTTCCCTGTGACGGATTCACTCTTGGCTTGATCTGGAAAACAAATCGAAAAAGAATATATACACCTAATCCAAACAAAAAAATAGAGATAAATGGTTTAATTAGCTCACCTGGTATCAGACTTAAAAAACATGCTCCCAAAAAAGCACCAATAGACCCAGGCACAATCAGACGTAAAACTGTTTCTTTATCTACATTTCCGAAGCGAATATGAGAAGCACCCGAAGCCGCAGTAGTCACGACTTCAGCAAAATGAACCGAAGCAGAAGCAACAGCAGGAGCAATTCCGAAGATCAGTAACAGCGAAGTAGAGGTCACGCCATAGGCCATTCCTAGTGATCCATCAATGAGTTGGGCTGCAAATCCAATCAAGGATAAAAGCAATAACTTTCGCATGGGAACCACTCCCTTTTCGATAAATCAGATGATTCAGATTAAAATGAATAGAAAAGTGAAGATCCATAGAAGTTCTTCAAGGTAAAAAAAGAGCTGTTCTTGGTTTTATCATCAAACTGATTTCAAGAACAACTCTTTTCAAATATATATTCACTTAGAGGGAAAATGTGCTTCTACCTTTATCATTTTTTCAAGCAAAATTAGTTCAAATCCGCTCGGCGACCCGTTTCAATATAAACAATACTTTCAGCGATATTGGTACTATGATCGGCGATACGTTCTAAATATCTAGCCACAAAGCAGAGCTGTAAAGCGACTTCTGCATATTGATTGCTACGTGGCAGATAATCCTTCATGTCTTTAATGATTTCATTATATAGCTGATCCACTTGATCATCTGTTTTAGCTAAGTTTTTAGCCAGTTCAATGTTGCCATCGATATAACTGTTGATCCCATCATTCACCATTTTTTGAGTGATTTTCGCCATTTCAGGGATTTGTTCTAACTCTTTAAATAAATTCTGGTTACTTTGCTTCATTTGAATGGTTACTTTGGCAATATTTAAAGCTAGGTCTGCCATCCTTTCCATATCAGAAGCAATCTTCATCGCTGCAATCAATTTACGTAAATCTTTAGCGACTGGTTGTTGTGTTGCAATTAACTTGGTTACCACATCATCGATTCTTTCTTCTAAGTCATTGATTTTTTGGTCATCCTCAATAACGACCTGTGCTAGAATTGCATTTTGTTGAATAATCGATTTGACTGCTTTGTCGATCGCAATCTCCAGTTGCTCCCCCATTTGTAAAAGCAACTGCTTGACATCTTTTAAAGACTGATCAAATTGACGCACCACGAGTAACTCCCCCTTAACCGAAGCGACCGGTAATATAATCTTCCGTTTGTTTATTGGATGGATTAGAAAACAGCTTTTCGGTATCGTTAAACTCCACCATATCCCCATTCAAGAAGAAAGCTGTCTTATCCGAAATGCGAGCCGCTTGTTGCATGTTGTGGGTAACAATCACAATGGTGTAATTCTGCTTTAACTCCTGAACTAACTCTTCTACTTTCAATGTAGAGATCGGGTCCAAAGCAGAAGTAGGTTCGTCCATTAATAGGATTTCCGGTTCAACTGCAAGGGCACGGGCGATACATAAACGTTGTTGCTGACCACCCGATAATCCAGTGGCTTTATCTTTGAGACGATCTTTGACTTCATCCCAAAGCGCTGCACCACGCAAGCTTTTTTCTACAATCTCATCTAGCTGACTTTTACTCCTTATTCCATGGATTCGAGGACCATACGCAATGTTGTCATAGATACTCTTTGGAAATGGATTAGGTGCTTGGAACACCATTCCTACCTGTTTACGAAGCATCTCCACATCCACATTGGGATCGTAAATATCTTGATCATGAATACAAATGGTTCCATCAATCCGTACAATTGGAATCAAGTCATTCATCCGATTGATCGTCCGTAAAAAAGTTGATTTTCCACAACCAGAAGGACCGATCAATGCAGTCACTGATTTTTCTTCAATATTCATCTCAATCTCTTTAAGTGCTTGTTTCTCACCATAATATAAATTTAACTTAGAAACGGAAATGGCATGTGAATTCAACTTAATCTCCCTTTCTCAAAGAGAACTGAATCATTGTTTAACGTTGAAACTTATTTCGTAAATAGATCGCGATCGCATTCATTGAAAGCAATACCGCTAACAATACCATAATTCCGGCCGCAGCAAGTTCTTGGAATTCTACTTTAGGTTGTCCGATCCAGTTGTAAATCTGAATCGGGAGAACTGAAAATTCATCCAACACAGAGCCTGGAGTGAAAGCTAAATACGTAGCTGCACCCACCATAATTAAAGGGGCTGTTTCGCCAATCGCACGGGAAAGTGCTAAGATCGTTCCAGTTAAAATACCAGGTAAAGAGTAAGGAAGAACAACTTGACGAATCGTTTGCCAACGAGTAGCCCCCATCGCATAAGAAGCTTGACGAAGAGATTGAGGGACGCTAGCGACAGCCTCACGAGAAGATACAATCACAATTGGAAGAACTAATAAAGTCATCGTTAACGCACCAGCTAACACACTTTTACCTAATAAAAGTCCCCGTACAAAAAGAGTTAATCCTAGCATTCCAAAAACAATGGATGGAACCCCTGCCAAGTTGCTAATATTCAACTGAATTAAACGACTTAACCAATTTTTCTTCGCATATTCTTCTAGATAGATCGCAGCCGCTACTCCCACAATAAAAGTAAGTGGTGCAACCAGACCAATCACCCAAATGGAACCCCATAAGGCTGCTTTGATCCCTGATCGAGCTGGAAAACGCGAAGCAAAGTTCTCAAAAAATTCTGGTGTAATCCAAGTCCAACCCTGTTGAACAATATCGATGAGTAATAAGGCAAGAACAATGATTCCAATCGTAGTAGCCATAAAAAATAATGCATGGGCCAATTTATTTTTCCATCTACGATAAGTCACCCGAGGTGTGGAGGAGAAACTTTGTTTGGACCCAGATGTAGGTTGAATGGCACCTTTTTTTTGTGCCAATAGATCTTCTGCCGCCATCAATACTCCTCCTTAAACCGACGGGAAATGTATTGCGCCAATAAGTTCATCACAAAGGTGAACATAAACAAGCTCATCCCCACCGCATAGATGGATTTATAAACTAAACTTTGATAAGAGATATCCCCTGTAGCTGCTTGAACCATAAATGCAGTCATTGTCTGGATGGACTCTGTTGGGTTTACCGTTAAGTTTGGGGTCGAACCAGCAGCAATCGTAACGATCATCGTTTCCCCAATCGCTCGTGATAAACCGAGAACAAAAGAGGCAATAATTCCAGACAACGCAGCAGGAACAACGACTTTCAAAGCTACTTCTAGCTTGGTTGAACCTAGCCCATAAGCAGCTTCCCGCATACTTTTAGGTACTGAGCTCATCGCATCTTCACTTAGAGAAGCGATCATCGGAATAATCATAATTCCCACCACAATACTTGCACTTAAAGCATTGAAAAAACTAAGGTTAGGAATGATTTTCTGTAACAATGGTGTGACGAAAGTAATCGCAAAATATCCGTACACAATCGTAGGGATTCCTGCTAATACTTCAAGAATCGGCTTGATCACTTTACGTACTCGATTGGGTGCGTACTCGCTCAGGTAGATCGCACTTGCTAGTCCAATTGGGATCGCCACAATCGCAGCTCCCACTGTAACGAGCAATGTACCCGCAATCAGTGGTAAAATCCCAAATGCACGTTGATCTTCACTAAATAAAGCTGTCCATTTGGTTCCAGTAATAAAATCTATAAATGAAACCTCCTGAAAAAAGGAGACCGTTTCAAATATTAATGTAAAAATAATTCCTACGGTCGTAAGCACAGAGATTAATGCACAGATGAGAAGGATTTTAGGGATTAACTTTTCAACTGTTGTTCTCCAACTGTTTTTTTTGCGAAATCGATGAGACTCGATCGAATTTGTAGGCTGTGCCATGGCTAAAGCTCCTCCTTTCAATAAACACGGGAAAAAGGTGGCACTCCCTTCCCGTGAGGAAGAGGGCCAGCCTTTTTCCAATCATTGATTGTTTTATTTCACTAGTTCCAGAGATTTTTGATAGTCAGCATCTGGCAATGGCACATAACCGATTTCTTTAACCAAGTCTTTAGCATTCTCAAGGTAGAATTTCACAAATGCTTTTACTTCTGGTTTTTCTAAGCTTTGTTTGCTCGGATAGATAAAGATTGGGCGAGAAAGTGGTGCATAGGTTCCATTATTGATCGTTTCCTCAGTAGGTTCAATCGCACCTTTACCGGCATCTACCTTTACGATTTTCAATTTATCTTGGTTCTCAAGGTAGTAAGCGAATCCGAAATAACCTAAGCTACTTTTATCGTTTTGTACGCCTTTAACAAGAACGTTGTCATCTTCACTTTGTGTATAATCGGTACGTGATTTTCCTTCTTCTCCCACGATTTCATCCGTGAAGTAATCAAAAGTACCAGAAGCTGTTCCTGGACCGTACAACTTGATCGGCTCAGCTGGGAAATTAGGGCGTACATCTTTCCAAGTTTTTACTTTGCTGTTGGGTTCCCAGATTTTTTTCAATTCGTCAACGGTAAGTGAATCAACGAAGTTATTATCTTTATTTACAACCAATGCGATTCCATCGTAAGCGACTGAAATCTCAACGGGTTCAATTTTCTTTTCAGCTGCTAATGCTTTCTCTTCATCCTTAATTGGCCGGGAAGCGTCGTTGATATCAATATCTCCAGCAGCCCATTTTTTAAATCCGCCACCCGTACCTGATTCAGCCAAGGTTACTTTTACACCAGGATTTGCTTTCATGAACTCTTCTGCAACGGCTTGAGTCACTGGAAAAACGGTGCTTGATCCATCGATTTTCACTTCACCAGTCAGTTTGGCTTCATCTTTGTTTCCGTCCGCTTTTTGTCCTGTAGAACAACCCACAAGTGCCCCAAAAGCAAGTGTGAAGATACTTCCTAGGACGAGACCTTTCTTCAACATAATCAACATTTCCCCCTAAGGTAGAAGTTTAAGTGAATAAATTTTACGTATAAATCCTTTCGACACTTCATACTATAAGCTTTTACTTTTAGAGCTGATTGAATGCATTGTAAAGGTTATGTAAATCTCGAGGAATAATCTTGATTTTCTTCTTGATTCAAAGCCAGTCAACAAGAGTTTCTCTGGCTCACTCTCGACTATGTGAAAAAGTCATTTACCCAAGAAACATCTCGCCTCCTAAATGAAATAACCAATAGTGGGTCAAATTAAAAGGTTGCCGATGAGGGAGTAACATCGCCCTCATCAGCAACCTTTTTAAATCAAAGTTATTAAATTACCATTTGGCAGCCCATGCTTCAATCTCTATTTTTAAAGTAGAGACCGCCAACGCAGGGACATATGACATGGTCATTGCAGGTGGGGTTCCTCCATGAAATTCCTCCCAAACGTTATCAAAATAATCCCAATCCACTTCTTCTGTTGCCCAGATATTGATTTTAATAATATGATCCGCGGATACAGACTCTTCCTCTAAAACGCATTTTATATTTTGTAACGTGTTTCTAATTTGCTCATTCATTTCAGATGGCAAATTTCCATGTACGTCCATCCCAACTTGCCCAGAGAAAACCAATAAATCCGCCCCTTTAGGAACAGTAGTAAGATGAGTATAGGGACCCATTGGAGGAGCGATACTCCTAGGATTATGACGCTTCACTTTTTTATTGACTTCATCCTGTGTTTCTTCATTTACAATCGCTAACATTACATGATCTTCCCAATGTCCATTAATTTTTACGCTCTTTTTGGCAAGGCCTTCTTTATGAAAACCGGCTTTTAAGAGGACCTTAATCGAACCTGTATTATGTGGCATCACACCAGCCTCGATCCGATGGAGATCCAATTCTTTAAAAGCATAATTCACTACCAGTTTTACTGCTTCGGTCATGTATCCTTTGCCGTTATGATCTTTATCTATAGAATAGCCGATCCAACAGCTTTGTAAGTTTTGTCTCGCAACTTCAAAAAGCATAACTTCTCCAATCACTTCATTCGATCCCTTTAAGTAAATTAGAAATAGATATGACTGGTCTTTTTTCATGGATTTGACAGCATTGTTTATTCGGTCTAATTGTCCTTGATCCGTATAAAATGATTCGTCTCTTAATTCGGTGAACAGTTGAAAAAGGTCCTTATTTTTCAATTCAAGTTTTAAAAGTGCATCGACATCCTCTTCTTTAACGGGTCTTACATAAATGTTCTCACCTGTTAATTGCATCTTCTTCCTCTCCCTTTTTAACAAAATAAAAAACACCACAGAAATCCTGTAGTGTACATCATTTAAAATATGTAACCACAGGAAAGCGACCTGTAGTGTTTTTTCCACTGAATCCTTGTTGGATCATTCTAATCAGAAGAATTAAGGTCGCTCATTTCCAATTTTAGACACACTTCTCCCGTGATTAGAAAAATTAAAGAAAACAGCAGTTGAGTATCCGATTCCCTTTGCTAAAGACTTTAAAGATCTTTTCTTCATTTGAATACTCTCCTTTCTCTGTTTTCCAAGTTAATTTCCGCTCATTTATTTGAATTCTAGATTAAATCAACACAAATAAATTGTCAAGTAAATTGAAACTTACAATAATAAAGGGTTACTACCTACCTGAAGAGAACTAAATTATTTTAGTAAATAGAATATACATAGAGAGTTAAAAGTGACTGTACGTCCAATAAAAAAGTAGGGGATCATTATGACAAATAATAACCTAAAAAAAGAGAAGGGTATCTTTTTAATCACGGGGATCATGGCGGCCGGTAAGTCTACCATTGCTCAGCTCTTATCAGAACGGATGGAAAAAAGTGTCCATGTTCGTGGAGATTTGTTTAGAAAAATGATCGTAAATGGTCGAGTTGAGATGTCTGGAACTCCTTCAATGGAAGCGTTGGAGCAATTAAGACTTCGTTATAAACTGGCGGCTAAAGTATCAGATGAGTATTATCAAGCAGGATTCAATGTAGTTTTGCAAGATGTCATTATAGGCTCCATGCTCCAAGACATGGTTGAATATATTCAACATCGTCCTCTATTCGTCATTGTCTTAACACCCCGTCCTGATGTTGTGGCTGATCGAGAAGCATCACGTTCGAAAAAAGGGTATGGTGCTGTGGATCTTACTTCTCTTGAAAATGTCTTACAGTTTGAAACTCCCAAGATCGGCATGTGGATTGATTCATCTAACTTAACACCCGAAGAGACAGTTGATGAAATATTAAGAAGAGCTTTTACAGAAGCTAGGATTTAATAATATCAATGAGCAAACAACTCCTCGCTGTTACCAATAATAGGACGCTTTAATCCATTCACGAGTATCCCCATATTCGTTCTGATAGTCCAAGGCTAGTCACTATTTAAATAAGTTTTAAAAAGCATGTTGTATAAAGATTGATTGCCTTGTTTAAGTAGTGTCTAACCTTGTTCATGGACGATCCTTTTGAATATTAGCAACAGGTTCTAATTATTTATATAAAGCTCAAAAACATGACCAAAGTCCCTAATGTTATATTTCTTTTGATTTTCGAGAAGCCAGTTGAAAGCAACTTCATTAATCCCTTTAAATTCAGTCACTAAATTGACTTCAGCACTATGATTACGACTTAATGTGGAAGATGCCATTTGTAAACTTTGTTTAGCAAATTCGAGAACAGTTGAATTATCTCGAGCGATTTGTCCAATCTTTAATAACGCTTTATATAAATCTTTAAGTTCTTCAAGATGTTTCTTGTGTACATCAATGGAGAAATGAGTAGAACCTAATGTAAACTTGATTTCAACATCCAGATCAATATTACCAGCTGTTTCTAAAGACACATTAGAAATCTGATGAGCAAAGTAATCATAACGGTATAAGGTACGTTTTTTGCTAGTCGCACTTTGACCATCTAAATGAATAAATGCTTGATTGGTAAAGCAATATTCATCAGATTTGGACTTGATCAGGAAATAGATTTTCTCACCATCTTCATGTAACACATAATCGTCTACATCAACCTTATCGTAATCGACTGGTTTAATCACTGATCCTATATCACTTAATCCTAATACGTCAGCAGCAACTTTTCCGAACATACATATTCATCCCCCTTTATATAATTTTTGTTTCTTTCTTAAGGCTACCTTTCTGTTTTACATAATTCAAGGCTAATCTTTTTGCACTCGTTTCGTGGATTTGCCCTATTTTTGCGAGAATAGACAAAAACAAGTTAGCACTTATGCATCAAAATAATGGTATAATTTCCATAGTAAAAAGTTTCTCAGTTATGAATATTATTGTAAGAATAGTGGAGTAAACTCTATTCCCACAAATAAACGGGGAATCACTTATTGGTAACTCTTTTTATTAACTTCTAAGGTGTGAGGGTATTATGCTTACCTTGTTTTGGATTTGTTTTCTCATAGGAATTGGTTATGTTTTGTTACTTGTACTTGTAGGGGAGATATTTCACGGACTCTTTTCCTTCGATCTCCCTATGCTTCAACCAGTTACTATCATGGGAGCTCTCACCTTATTTGGGGCCTCTGGAATTATTGCCAGTCAAATCTATCAACTCACACCCATCAACACTTTGCTAATCGCTTCAGGGGTCGCCATTCTTTCTTTTATATTGCTATACGTACTTTTTGTACGAACGACTGAAACAGCAGAGAACTCCACTGGCTTCCAGTATCAAGATCTCATCGGGAAAACTGCTGAAGTTATTACTCCTATTCCATCTGATGGATATGGAGAGATCCTCCTAGTTACAAGTGGGGGGCGAACAGCACAAATCGCAGCAAGTGAAGATGGAAGCTCAATCCCTCAGGGGACTCAAGTCAAAGTACAAAAGGTTCAAGACCAAATTTTTTATGTTAGTTCCATCTCTTCTTAGAAGAAAGGTGATTATATGCTAACCTATTTACAAATCTCTCTCCTTGTCTTAGGGGTATTAGTTGTCTTAGCTGTTTCTTTCTGGGCACGTTATAAAACTGTTGGTGCAGAAAGTGCCATGATTGTAACTGGAAGCATGCTTGGATCCAAAAATGTACTAACTGATGATGCTGGAAAACGGATCAAAATCATCCGTGGAGGTGGTACATTCATCGTACCGATCTTCCAAAGAGCAGAAAAGTTAAGCTTACTCTCTCATAAATTAACAGTCACTACACCAGAAGTTTACACTGAACAAGGTGTACCGATCATTGTCGATGGGGTTGCCATTATTAAAATAGGTAGTTCACTAGAGGAAATCGGGACTGCTGCGGAGCAATTTATGGGCAAAAGCAACGAAGTATTGAACGATGAAGCCCGAGAGGTACTAGAAGGACATCTTCGCGCTATTTTAGGTACATTAACCGTGGAAGAAGTTTATAAGAACCGAGATAAATTTGCTCAAGCAGTTCAAGCAGTAGCCGCTATAGACCTAAAGAAAATGGGATTACAGATCGTGTCCTTTACAATTAAAGATGTACGAGATAAAAACGGTTATCTTGAAGCACTCGGAAGACCCCGAATCGCAGTTGTTCGAAAAGACGCTGACATCGCAGAAGCAAATGCGAAGCGTGATACCCAAATCCAGACCGCCAAAGCAACCGAAGAAGGAACTAAAGCGAACTTAGTCGCACAAACAAATATCGCGGAAGCGGAGAAAGATATGCAAATTCGCGTCGCCGATTTCAAAATTGAACAAGATATGCGTAAGGCGGAAGCGGATCAATCCTATCAGCTCCAAGAGAACCGAAAACGCCAAGAAGTAGTAGAAGAAGAAATGAAGATTGAACTAGTCCGAAAACAAAAACATATTGAATTAGAGGAAAAAGAGATCATTCGCCGCGAGAAACAATACGATGCAGAAGTCCGCAAAAAAGCAGATGCAGATCGTTATGCTAAAGAGCAATCGGCATCCGCCTTACGTTTCGAACAAGAAGCTCGCGCCCAAGCTGAAGCTACCACCATCAAAGCAAAAGGATTCGCAGACGCCGAAGCTCAAAAAGCTCGTGGAGCAGCTAAAGCAGAGGTAGAGAAGCTCGAAGGATTTGCAGAAGCAGATGTCATCCGTGCCAAAGGTTTAGCAGAAGCAGAAGCGCGAGAGAAACTAGCAGAAGCTTTTGAACGCTATGGTCAAGCAGCCGTACTCGATCTCATTGCCCGCATGCTCCCAGAACTCGCCAAAGAAATCGCTCAACCACTAGGTAACATTGATAAAATTACTGTGGTAGATGCTGGTGGCGGAGAAGGAGACGGAGCTGCTCGTGTAAGTAACTATGTCACCAAATTGATGGCACAAGCTCCCGAAATGGTGAAACAAGTTTCAGGGGTTGATCTTAATGAGATCATCCAAGGAATCACCAGCCCAACTCAAGAGAAAAAAGACATTTAAGAATAGTAACCACCTCATTTTCGATCAATGAGGTGGTTTTCCTTTTAGTTTCTTTTGACCCAAATATCGACTCTTCAACACACTACTTATTGGTCTCATCTATAAAAGTAGGTTCGTGTGGAAAGCGCAAGGTAAACGTGGTTCCTTTTCCGATTCGACTTTCAACATCAATGGTCCCTTGATGTCCCTCAACGAGGTGTTTGACTATTGCTAGCCCTAGCCCTGTTCCCCCTGAGTTACGTGATCTCGCTTTATCTACTCGATAAAAGCGTTCAAAAATTCGCGGCAAGTCAGCTTCAGGAATGCCGATTCCTGTATCAGAAACTTGTAAGGTCCAAAAATCTTTTTCATTTTTGATCGATAAACAGATGGATCCTCCTGCAGGTGTGTAGGTCATGGCATTCGTAAGTAAATTTAAGAAGATTTGCCTAAACCGATCGGGATCTGCCTCAATCGTAAATGATTCAGGTATATCTACTTGTAAAGTTAATTGTTTAGACTTGATTTGATCTTCAAGGGTTTTAACCACAAATGAGACTAATGAATTAATCGAAATGAGTTCTTTTTTTACCTGTAATTGTTTAGATTCAATCCCTGACAAATCAAGAATATCTCCGATCAGCCTTTGCAATCGTAAGCTTTCTTCATGAATGATTTTTAAAAACTCACGGCACGTATCTGGATCATTAAGTGCTCCATCTAAAAGCGTTTCTGAAAAACCACGAATCGAAGTAATGGGTGTCTTCAATTCATGTGAAACATTGGCTACAAAATCTTTACGTAACTGCTCTAATCGACGAATCGCTGTTAAATCATGAAAGACAGCGACAACACCTACACCATTTTTTTCAACCCACATTGGAGTTAGATTCACTTCAAGAACCTTCTCAACAGGATAGAACAAATGAATTTCCCGTTGAAGGCGTGTATGAGATTCAGCACATTCTTGGATCAAAGAACTTAAGTCATAGGGGTAAGTAAGTCGTTGATAGGAACCTCCAATAATATCCCCTTCACCAAGAGAAAACATCCGCTCAAAAGCACGATTAGCAACACTCACTTTACCTGTGGAATCAACCATAATTAATCCACTTTCCATCGTTTCAATCACACTATTTAAACGCCGTTCACTTTTTCGAATCGCTTCCATCTGCTTTTGTAAGCTATGAGCCATCCGATTAATTGCTTGCCCCAAGCGTGCCACTTCATCTTTACCAGATTGTTGAACTCTCCGATGAATGTTTTTCTGAGCAATGTCGACCGCTACTTGAATGATCTCTTCTAATGGACGAGTTACACTCAATGCAATCCGTGATGAAGCAAATGCAGCCAACGAAAATGCAATAATCAATCCACCTATGAGAGATAACCACACTTGACTTAACGACTGATTAACATTCTGTACTTGTAATGAGAGACGAATGACTCCTTCAATCTCTCCTTTTCGGATGACTGGAAAGGCAGCATGAACAAAATCCTCCCTAATTTCTGTGAGGTTTTCTTGCTCACCTGTTAAAGCCCTTTTTACCTCGGGATATTCCTTTCCATTTAAAATGTGATGATCACGAAATGAATCACCCAATGTCTCCCCATTACGGTCGAATATGGTAACTCTAGCATCAAGAGTTTGCCCATAAACTTCTGCTTCACGCTGAAAATAACTGGGGTACTTCAGGTGTTTTTCCCATTCAACCGTTCTTGCTAACATTTCCCCTTCTTTAATGAGTCGACCCGACAAGGAATCGAGATGAGAAGATTTTAAAAGAAGTGCAACAAAAATGCCTGTCCCTAAGACAGAACAGCCAATTAATATGATAAAAGACCATGTGATTTTAGCACGGATCGAATTCATTTTTGCTTCGGACCTTCAAATTTATATCCAATTCCACGGACGGTTTTGATATAGACAGGATTACGAGAATCACCTTCAATTTTATCCCGCAAATGGCTTACATGCACATCGACAATTCGAGAGTCACCCACATAATCATAATTCCAAACTGCATTGAGAAGTTGATCTCGGGATAAAACCTTACCACGATAATTTGCCATATAAACGAGTAATTCAAATTCCTTAGGGGTTAAGTCGATCTCTGCATCTCCTCTTGTGACCACATATCCTTCAGGGTCTATGGTCAAATCACCGATCTTGATTAAGCTTTCATTTTCCCCTATTTCTGAACCTTGTAATGCTTCGACACGACGTAAGATCGCTTTGACTCGTGCAGTTAATTCTCGAGGACTAAAAGGCTTTGTCATATAATCATCAGCACCTAATTCTAGACCTAACACTTTATCAAATTCATCAGTTTTTGCTGTTAGCATCAAAATCGGTACATGTTTCTTTTCTTGTCTTACTTTCCGACAAACCTCCAACCCATCCATTTTAGGCAACATCCAGTCAAGCACTAACAAGTCAGGAGCTTGTTCCTTCAACATGTCTAATGCCATTTGACCATCATAGGCAATTTCAACAGTAAAGCCTTCTTTTTCTAAGTTAAACTGAACGAGTTTGACAATCGAAGGTTCATCATCCACCACTAAGATTTTTTTACTCATCATCCTGCCTCGCTTTCGTTCATACACATTTTTTAGATTAACCAAGTGCTTTTTAATTAGTACTTTGAGTAACACATCGATCCAGACCCCGTCGGGTCGATGTGTCTCTAGCTCACTCTCGTAGCGAATTCGCAAAAGTCGTTCGCCAGAGAAACATTCTCCCCTCCTAGATGGATTGGATCAATTGAGCAAAGTAATTCCTCATTCACTTCATATTGTTTACTCAAGTCAGGTTACTATTTATCTTTCCTTTACAAATGAAATCATAGCATAACCAAGTTAAGAAATAGTTAAAAAAGCGGATGGTTTGGAATGCTTTTTTGAGGGGAATCAGAGGTAATAAATTCCTAGATGTTCCTAGATGAAGAATCTTCTATATAAACTACTCGCATTAATATTGCACGGTAATTTAATGTATAGGGATTTGGAGTACTGATGACCCATATCCCTAGAGAAAATAATAAATAAAACCAACAAGAACCCCGCTCCCCTGTCATCTTTGATAACAAGGAGATCGGGGTTTTATTAAAAATTATTATAGGCATCATCAAAAGGTAAACGTAAAGGAGGAGCCACTGCAATTTCCATTTCACCTGATAGTTTGATTTGAGAAGATTGGCTCACTTCCACATGACAGATGATCGAAGACAACTCTTCTTGAAATCGAAGGACTTGAGCGGATAACTGGACGGGCTTTTCTTGAATACAGGAGTCGGAAGAATGAATAGTCAGTCCTTTCATAATGCTCCCCGATCCCACTAATTGGGTAGTAGCAATTGTCCCTAGCCAATTAATCAGCAATCCAGGTGGAATGAGACACTGTTGATATGGAGTTTGAGCCGCTACATTTTCATCGAAAAATAAGGGGTTCTGTTCATCCGTTAACCCTAAATAGGTAAAGATATCTCGGGAAGTTACTGTTTTGTTTACTTCTATATAGTCTCCAATTTGAACCGATTTATCTTGATCCTTCTCTGTGAATTTTCTGTTAAATAGCAAGCTGATCACCCCAATAATGTATACGCTTTCATTTATCTTACTTGAGCCAAATACATAAATCAATAAAAAACCCCTTGGCAAAAAAATGACTGAAGAAATAAGTCATTCTTCAGTCATTTTTAATATTCACTAATCCTGCCACCCATGGTTCAGTAACGTTGGATGAAATCTTCGCTACCGAATCATGGAAGGCTTGATACTATTTTATTCTCCTAATACTGCCATAACTTTGCGTACAGAATCAGCAGATTGATCTAAAGCTGCTTTTTCTTCATCGGTTAAATCTAATTCAACAATTTTTTCGAGTCCATTTCCACCTAGAATAGTTGGAACACCTAAGTATAAGTTTTCGTAACCATACTCACCTTCTAGTAAAGCAATAGCAGGTAAGATCCGTTTTTTGTCTTTTAAGATTGCTTCAGCCATTTGTACGAGTGAAGCTGCTGGTGCATAGTAGGCACTACCATTTCCAAGCAAACCAACGATTTCTCCGCCCCCTTTACGGGTACGTTCAACAATAGCCTCTAAACGATCAGTTGGGATTAATTTTTCAAGTGGAATTCCACCTGCATAGGAGTAGCGAACGAGTGGAACCATATCATCGCCATGTCCACCAAGTACAAACCCTGTCACATCTTCTACAGATACATTTAGTTCTTGGGCGACAAATGTGCGGAAACGAGCAGTATCGAGGACTCCAGATTGTCCAATGACACGATGTTTAGGGAAACCAGAAGTACGATACACTTCATAGGTCATAGCATCTACTGGGTTGGTTAATACAAGGATGATACAGTTAGGGGAGTATTTAACGATTTGTTCAGTTACAGAACGCATTACTTTCGCATTGGTGCTGACTAGGTCGTCACGACTCATACCTGGTTTACGAGCAATACCAGCGGTGATGATCACTACATCCGAATCAGCTGTATCCTCATAGTTGGCTGTTCCTGTGATTTGTGCATCAAAACCTTGAACAGGGCTTGCTTCCAACATATCAAGGGCTTTTCCTTTGGTTGGATTTTCTGCTTGAGGAATGTCAACCAGTACAACGTCGCCTAATTCTTTTTGAGCTAATAGAAAGGCAGTTGTGGATCCTGTGAAGCCGCCTCCAATAACGGAGATTTTTTTACGACGAATAGACATAGTCATCCTGTTTCCTGTAAATTCGGAACAGGAGTTCACCTCACTTTAATGGATTTAACTTACATAGATAGATGTATACCATCCATGACCTACCTATACCACGATTCGTAGAATCATGGATGGCTATTATGAACTATTTATGCATCAATCGAAAATCCACTTATAGGTTGCTGATTAGATGGTCCCCAAATTCGGAACACTTCACTTCTGTTGCCCCTTCCATGAGACGAGCGAAGTCATAGGTGACCGTTTTTTGCGTGATGGTTTTACTCATCGCACCATAGATCAGATCCGCAGCTTCTTGCCAACCTAGGTGTTCTAACATCAATACACCAGACAGAATTACAGAACCTGGATTTACTTTATCTAATCCTGCATATTTAGGAGCAGTACCGTGGGTAGCTTCAAAAATAGCATGACCTGTTTTATAGTTGATATTTGCTCCCGGTGCAATACCGATTCCACCTACTTGAGCAGCTAAAGCATCAGAGACATAATCTCCATTGAGGTTTAAGGTTGCAATTACATCATATTCAGCAGGACGGGTTAAGATCTGCTGTAAGAAAGCATCAGCAATCACATCTTTAACAATAATTTTGCCTTCTGCTTCTGCTTTCGCTTGAGCTTCATTGGCAGCAGCACTACCTTGTTCAGCTTTAATACGATCATATTGTGCCCATGTAAACACTAAATCTGCATAGTCACGTTCTGCAACTGCATAACCCCAGTTCTTGAAAGCACCTTCAGTAAATTTCATGATGTTTCCTTTATGTACTAAGGTTACACTTTTCTGCTTATGCTCAATGGCATACTCGATGGCCGCTTTAACTAATCGCTCTGTACCATCTTTAGAAACTGGCTTAATCCCAATTCCAGAGCTTTCTGGGAAACGAATTTTCTTCACGCCCATTTCTTCTTGTAAGAAACGGATCACTTTTTTTGCTTCATCTGTTTCTGCTTCCCATTCGATCCCAGCATAGATATCTTCAGAGTTTTCACGGAAAATAACCATATCCACATCTTGTGGACGTTTCACTGGTGATGGAACTCCTTCAAAGTAACGAACAGGGCGCAAACATACATAAAGATCTAATTCTTGACGTAACGCCACGTTAAGCGAACGCATCCCACCACCAACTGGAGTTGTTAGCGGACCTTTAATACCTACGAGGTATTCACGAATCGCTTCTAAGGTATCATTCGGTAACCATTCACCATATTTTTCATTTGCTTTTTCACCCGCAAAGATTTCAAACCAAGCAATTTTCTTTTCTCCAGCATACGCTTTTTCGACAGCTGCATCGAGAACACGTTGTGCGGCAGCCCAAATATCTGGACCAATTCCATCTCCTTCAATAAATGGGATGATGGGTTGATTAGGAACATTTAGTTTCCCATTTTCAACCGTAATCTTTTCACCAACAGTAGGTGATTGAAGTTTGTCAAAACGTGCCATGGAAACACCCCTTTGTTTGATGGAGGTTGCTGCATTGTATAAGCTTTCATTCCGTTTATGCAACAAGCTCTTGATGAGTCTTAGACGCTCAACAGGGACAGGGATGAACCCCGTCCCATACTATTGTAAACGATCTAGTTGCGTTGGTCGATTGGTACATATGACTGATTGGTCAGTCCAACATAATCTGCACGCGGACGAATGAGTCGGTTGTTTGAGTATTGTTCCAACACATGCGCAGTCCAGCCAGTTACACGGCTCATTGCAAAAATAGGTGTAAATAAGTCTCTAGGAATACCTAGATAAGTGTATACAGAGGCAGAGTAAAAATCGACATTTGGCTTTAATCCTTTCTTATCATACACCAATTTGTCGATGACAATAGACATATCATACCAGGCTGTATCCCCTTTTTGTTCTCCGAGACGACGAGACATCTCGCGTAAATGTTTGGCACGTGGATCTCCATCTTTATAAACCCGGTGACCAAAGCCCATAATTTTTTCTTTATTATCTAGTTTCTGTTGAATATATGATTCTACATGATCCATCGAACCAATTTCTTCAAGAGTAGCCATTACTTGCTCGTTTGCCCCACCATGAAGAGGTCCTTTGAGTGCTCCAATTGCAGTCGTAATTGATGAGTACATATCTGACAATGTACCTGATGTGACCCGAGCTGCAAATGTGGATGCATTTAACTCATGGTCTGCATGAAGTACGAGTGCTTTATCAAACGCTTTCACGGCAACTTCTGAAGGTTCTTCTCCATTTAACATATAGAGGAAGTTCTCAGCAAATCCCATGCCAGCTTTTGGACTTACAGGCTCTAATCCTTGACGAATACGAGCAAAAGCTGTAATAATCGTTGGTATTTTGGCTGTTAATTTGATCGCCTTTTTACGGTTGGCTTCCTCACTTTGGTTTTCTGCATCTTCATCAAATAAAGCGAGGGAAGATACGGCTGTACGAAGTGCTGACATCGGATGAACCGTTTTCGGATACGCTTTCATTTGTTGGAGTAAAGCATCTGGTATAGCTGTATGTTCTTCTAATTCTTTTTTTAACTGATCCAATTCAGCTTTAACTGGAAGACGTCCATTCCACAAAAGAAAAGCTACTTCTTCAAATGAAGACTGGTTAGCTAAATCGTCAATATTATATCCGCGATATGTTAGTACTCCATCTACGATTGAGCTAATCTCCGATGTAAGTGCTACAACACCTTCTAAACCTTTTGCAATCGTCATAAAGATCGCTCCTTTACCAAAGTATACCTATTTAGGCAATATCACACTCGTTGATATACACGAGTGTTTGTATGGATTTATACATGTGATAACAAAAAGATAATAAAATGGACAATTAATCTTCAATATTTATTATAAAATGAATGCACTAGAAAAGACAGTGTTTGTTCGCTTTTACACAAATTTTTGAAAGTTGTCCGACGTGAGCTCACATTTTTTTATGCATATTTATAAAATGAGACAGAAAAATAAAACAACTCCATCATTGTATACAATCTTATTCTACCAATGGTTTGAATATATTTCATCAAGAAAAATCTTGTATTAAATGTATTTTCATTCATTTATTTATAGTCACAATTCGTGAAAAGATTAACATGAAGATTTTACATGAAGAATGGTATAATAATCCTCAGCCCATCTGCTTTTCTTGAAAGGAGGATTCAATCATTTACCCGACTAAGTATTGGATTGGACCAATTGTGCGTTCAATCATTGTTTTACTGACGATTCTCGTCGCTTATTATTTAATTGATTTTCTACTCCCTTTACTATATCCGTTCATTATTGGATGGGTAATCGCTATGTTGATTGAGCCTCTAGTCCTTAAATTGGAAAAGCGAGGACGTTTCCCACGATGGCTAAGTGTAACGATCATCCTTGTCTTACTAGTTAGTATGCTATTTACTCTTCTCATTTTTGTTATCGCTGAGATTGTTGTAGAGCTAGCCAAACTCGCAGAGTTTCTACCTACTGTGCTCAACCAAGTCGGAAAGATTTTTGTTGACACTTTCACAAAAGAGAACACAAGTATTAAACGGATTATAGATACCATACAAACCTATCTTGAGAAAAACCCACAACAAGAACAACGAATCTCTGCAAGTATCCAAAGTAATATTGGGGTCATTGCCAACAAAGGTACTGAAGTCATCACCAGTATATTAAGTTGGATTGGAAGCTTTATCAGTAACCTCCCTTCCTTTTTGACAGTACTTGTTTTTATCATGCTTGCTGCTTTTTTTATTTCCCTAGATTGGCCCCGTCTCAAACAAGAAATAAAAAAGCTCCTTCCACGTCGATTAATACATACGACTGGTTTAGTCTATTTGGACATGAAAAAAGCTTTATTCGGCTTTATTCGTGCACAACTCACACTCATCTCAATCACTGCTGTGATCATGTTTGCAGGACTATTAATTATACAGGTCCCCTATGCCTTTTCGATCGCTTTAATCATTGGATTGGTCGATCTTATGCCTTACTTAGGTGTAGGTGCAGTCTTAGTTCCTTGGATCATTTATTTAGTGATTGTAGGGAACTATCAGTTGGCCATTGGACTTTCCATTGTTTATGGCGTGATTATTATTGTCAGACAATTTTTAGAGCCTAAATTAGTTGCTAGCAATGTGGGATTGGATCCATTGTTAACTCTCATTGCTTTATTTGTGGGATTGAAGTTGTTTGGAGTATTTGGATTAATCATCGGTCCTGTTACAGCAGTGATTCTACTAGCTCTCCATCGTGCACACGTTTTTAAAGATATATGGAGATTTATCACTGACAAAAAAAAGACAGACATCCCACATGAATAAGTCTTACTTTGTGAGGAGGCGAATCGCCTCCTCTTTTCCAACTGAATGAATCCCACATCTAGGAGTGAGCAAAATTCTACTGATTCAATCGGTTGGATTTTTTTATTTACGGCGAATCCAAATGACGCTACCTTCATTTATTTTTTTACTAACCCATTTAATGACAAGGAGCTTCACCATTCCTCTAGTCCAAGGGAAAATCATGAGAAATCCAATGACATCCGAAAAAAAACCAGGGGTGAGTAGCAAAAGACCACCAACTAAAATGAGAAGACCATCAATCAAAGTATCGCCAGGAGTTTCACCATTACGCAGTTGAATCATCGCTAAACGATAAGTATGTAAACCTTCTCTTTTTGCTAAATATCCACCCAACACACCAGTAGCAAGAACAAGTAAAATGGTAGGACCTGCTCCGATCCAACCTCCTACAGTGATTAATCCCCATAGTTCAATTGTTGGTACCAAGATAATTAGCACGACTATTAGCCAAAACATGGTATCCCATCCTCTTATTTCAGAGTAACGAAACTTGCCAATCGCTCATATAATTCTGGAAAGTACTTCTTCATATTTGTTCGTTTCATCTCTTTAGAAACCCACAAATGTTTGGTCAATCCAGTGGCAAGAAGAGTTTGATCATTGTTACGTACGACTTCATATTCAAAGTACATTTTGCTTCCAGAAAGCTCGCTTAGTTTGGTACGAACAAGCACTTCTTCGTCATATTTTGCAGGCGATCGGTATTTACACTGAGCTTCAACCACAGGTAATAACAAACCCTTATTTTCAAAGTCCTGGTATGAATAGCCTTGTTGCCGAATAAAACCATTACGCCCCACTTCAAACCAGATCAAATAGTTACTATGATAGACAACTCCCATCTGGTCAGTTTCTTGATATCTTACCCGTAAAGTTGTTTCATGATAATTAGACATATGAATCTGAATCCTCCACTAAATATTTCTTTAAGAGGTTGTTCATCCACCAGCAGGCAAAGAGCTACTGAATGTTCATCCTCATTTTCCGCATTAACTTCATGAAAAAATGGGCATTGACAGGAGAAACCACATTTCCACTCTTAAGTTTATTATAGCAAATAAGACCTTTTGCTTAGAGTATACATATTTTAGAAGAAGTCCTCACATAATGTGAATAGCCAAACTCCTCGTCTCAAGGTAAAATAAAAGCAAATCAGATTATCGGGTGATTTGTTGTTCTCAGGTTTCCCCATAATACTTCATGTAATCTCAATCTACACAAAGGAGGGTTCCCTATGTCACTTCGAAAACGTAGACAGCGAAGAAAAAAATTGCGTTGGTGGATTTTCCCACGACTCGGACTGTTTTAATTTTTCCCAACAATTTCATATATTGAGTAAAGGGTGCTGGAAAATATCGATCCAGCACCCTTTTTTCTAATCGTTATAGAAATAATTATTCCTTTAGAGTATAAAAGCTAAACCTACAGTACATTAGCCTTACCTGAGTAGATCTGACCCCGACTGCTATCAATGGTAATCATCGTCTCACTTTTTAAGATGGACATGGCATTTTCTACTCCTACAATTACGGGAATTCCTAAGCTTACGCCCACTACTGCTGCATGAGAAGTAAGACCCGCTTCTTCAGTAATCACCGCTCCTGCTTGTTGGAAACAGTCGATCATATCTTTATCTGTGCGATGGGTGACAATGATTCCACCTTCAACCATATTCTCACGAATTTCATCAGCAGTTAACCCCATAACAACGGGACCTGTGATCACTTTTTTTCCAATGCCTTGTCCTTCCGCAAGCGCTCCACCAATCACATGTGCTTTTAATAAGTTAGTTGTTCCAGATTTCCCTACAGGGACACCTGCTGTAATAATCACTAGATCTCCTTGACTCACAAATTCATGAGCCATTGCAGTTGTAATTGCTATTTGGAACATTTCATCCGTCGTCTCGGCAACTGTACCTAGAACGGGATAAACCCCCCGAACAAGGCTTAACTTTCTCATCACTGCCTCGTTGGGAGTGACAGCAATTATAGGAGCTTTAGGATGATACTTAGAGACCATACGGGCTGTAAATCCACTCTCGGTCGATGTCAAGATGGCTGAACAATCCATACTATGAGACATATAGACAACCGCTTGGCTAATGGAATCGGTAATACTTGCTCCAATCTCTCTTGCTTGTTGTTTCAAAAGCTCTCGGTAACGAAGAGCTGTTTCTGTCTGTAGAGCAATTCGGGACATGGTATGAACTGCTTCAACAGGATATTTACCCGCAGCGGTTTCTCCCGAGAGCATAATCGCATCTGTTCCATCCATAATCGCATTGGCTACATCACTCGCTTCCGCACGGGTGGGGCGTGGGTTTCGTTGCATCGAGTCCAACATCTGTGTTGCTGTAATCACTGGTTTCCCCAATCGATTACACTTACGAATCATCTCTTTTTGCACAAGGGGGACTTCTTCAACAGGGATTTCTACACCAAGGTCACCACGAGCCACCATCAGACCATCCGACACTTCTAAGATGGGCTCAACCTGTTCAATTCCCTCACGATTTTCAATTTTAGAGATGATATGGATGTCAGCTTGATTTTCTTCAAGAATTTTTCTTATATCCAATACATCTTGTGGCTTCCTTACGAATGAAGCAGCGATAAAGTCTACCTGTTGTTGAATGCCAAAGTGGATATCTTCAGCATCCTTTTCAGTAATGCCAGGTAGATTAATTTTTACTCCTGGTATATTGACTCCCTTACGGCTTTTAAGAGTTCCTCCATTGGCAATCGTACAGTAAATTTCAGTATCTTCCACGCGATCAACCGTTAATCCAATCAATCCATCATCAATCAAAATCGTTGAACCCGCATCAACATCATGAGGGAGTCCCTCATAACTCACAGAGATTCGATGACGATCTCCCTCGATAGGTTGAGTGGTTAAAATGATCTCGTCCCCTGTGACTAAATCAACCGAATCAATGCTTAACTCCCCTGTCCGGATCTCAGGACCTTTTGTATCCAAAAGGATTGCAACTGTTTTCTCTTCCAAACGAGCTGCTTCTCGAATATTTTCGATTCGTTTTCCATGCTCTTCATGTGAACCATGAGAAAAATTAAGCCTAGCTACATCCATTCCGTTTTGAATTAATTTTCTTAGAATTTCTATGTCTTCACTAGCTGGTCCAATTGTACAAACTATTTTTGTTTTTTGTAACATCCGTTTTCCAAACCTCCAACTTGACTAGATCGACAATATTCTCGCCAGATGATACAGGGACATATTGGGCTGATGTGTTCCTGTAAAAGCCTCAGCAAAATCAACTCCCATCACTTCACCTTGACGAATGACAACCATTTGATCCTTTCCACCATTGATTAATAATTCTACAGCCTTTGCTCCCATTCGGCTAGCCAAAACTCGATCAAAAGCAGAAGGTGATCCACCACGCTGTACATGTCCAAGAACCGTTACTCTTGTTTCCCAACCGGTTTCTTTCTTGATAAAACTACTGATCTCTTGAGCACTTCCCACACCTTCAGCGATTAAAATAATACTATGTTTTTTCCCCCGTTCATAGCCTCGCTGAAGTCGGTGAATCAAGTCCTGTCCATCATAAGGTGACTCGGGAATAAGAATCGTTTCAGCTCCACCAGCTAAACCAGCCCAAAGAGCAATATCCCCTGAATCACGTCCCATGACTTCAACTACATAGGTTCTCTCATGAGATGTAGCAGTGTCTCTGATTTTGTCAATTGATTCAATGACAGTATTGATTGCCGTATCAAATCCAATGGTAAAGTCAGTCCCCAAGATGTCATTATCAATCGTACCAGGTACACCTACGGTAGGAAAACCTAAAGCCGTTAACTTCTCCGCCCCTCGAAATGAACCATCTCCACCAATAACCACTAACCCATCTATTTGGTTCTTTTGAAGTTGATTTACTGCCTGCTTTCTTCCTTCTTCTGTGAGAAATTCCGGGCAACGAGCACTATATAAAACCGTTCCCCCTCGATGAATAATATCTCCCACTGAACCTAAAGATAGGCGTTTTAAATCCCCTTGAATAAGACCCGTGAAACCACGGTAAACACCATAAATGTCGATCCCTTGGTAAACACCACTTCTTACAACAGCACGAATAGCTGCATTCATTCCCGGTGCATCTCCACCACTGGTTAGGACTGCGATCCGTTTCATGACTACCACCTCTTATGAAGAGTAACCCAACCCATAGGGACAAAACACGTCCAATATGAACAAAAAGATAGAAACCGATGAGGCGGTTTCCAAAAAATCATTGCATACAACTTTTTTCTTCTGTTTAAGCAAACTTTTGAACGATCGCCACTTATTTTATGCTGATTTATACAAAAGCAGCAGTGGTATACTGCCCAATTTTAGCAAACTTTTTATAGCGGTCTTCAATTAATTCTTCAGGTGTTAGAGGTAACAGTTGATTTAAATGATCCACAATCGCCTTTTTAATCAGTGTTGATTGAAGTTGTGGATCACGATGGGCGCCACCTTTTGCTTCGTTAATGATTTGATCAACCACACCCAAGCTTTTTAAGTCAGCTGAAGTAATCTTAAGCGCTTCTGCAGCCTCCTGTGCTTTGGCAGCATCTCTCCATAAAATGGCTGCCGCTCCTTCTGGTGTGATTACTGAGTAGTAAGCATGCTCCAACATGAGTAACCGATTTCCTACACTAATGGCCAGTGCACCCCCACTTCCACCTTCACCCGTCACCACACAAATGATTGGAACAGAAAAACCTGCCATTTCACGTAAGTTTCGAGCAATCGCTTCACTTTGACCCCGCTCTTCAGCCTCCACTCCAGGGTGAGCGCCTTGTGTATCAATGAAGCAGATAATGGGTCGCTGAAACTTATTTGCTTGTTGCATCAGACGAAGTGCTTTTCGATATCCTTCAGGATGAGGGAGTCCAAAGTTCCGTGCTATTTTGTCTTTAGTATCTTCTCCGCGCTCATGTCCAATCACAGTTACGGGTCGACCATCTAGTTTGGCAATTCCCCCCACAATTGCGGGATCATCTCCATATAAACGATCTCCATGAAGCTCCATAAAGTCAGTAAAAATCGTACGAATATAGTGCATAGTTGTAGGACGACTTAAATGCCGGGTAATTTGCACTTTTTGCCAAGTAGAAAGGTTCCCATAGATCTCTTCTTCCAAGCGAGCGGCTTTTGCTTCGAGAGTTGCAATTTCACTAGATAAGTCAATGGACTTTTCCTTGGTAAAAGCTCTAAGCTCATCAATTTTTTCACGTAATTCCATCAGCGGTTTTTCAAATGATAAATACCCGTTTTTCACTTTTTAGTCCCTCCCGTAAGCGTGAAACTCTAAAATCTGGATCAGCGTATCACGCAATTCGAGGCGTGGAACCACTTGATCAAGTTGTCCATGTTTCAGTAGAAACTCCGCTGTTTGAAAATCATCTGGAAGCTTTTGGCGTACCGTTTGTTCAATCACTCGTCTACCAGCAAATCCAATCAAAGCACCCGGTTCGGCAATATTAATATCCCCTAAAGAGGAAAAGCTGGCTGAAACACCACCCGTTGTTGGGTTAGTTAAAACCGATACAAATAAGACTTTGTTTCGATTCATTTTTTCCAGCGCTGCACTTGTCTTAGCCATTTGCATCAGTGAAAGAACCCCTTCTTGCATCCGTGCCCCGCCCGAAGCAGAAAAGAGAATAAAAGGATACTTTTTGGTGACAGCCTGTTCAGCTGCTCGTGCGATTTTTTCACCGACCACTGAACCCATACTTCCCATACGGAATCGAGAGTCCATAACCCCGATCACAACAGGGTATCCTCCCATCGTTCCCTCTCCGGTCACTACAGCCTCTTTTAAGTTCGTTTTCCTTTTATCAGCTTCTAGTTTTTTCGTATAGTCAGGAAATTCCAAGGGATCAAGGGATATAAGTTCAGAATCATATTCAAAAAAATGATTCTGATCAACAAGTGATAGAATACGCTCAGGCGCAGACATTGTATGATGATAACCACAAGATTTACATACCTTTAGGTTTTTCTCTAACTCTTTAGAGATACAAATGGTTCCACACTTTGGACACTTTTGCATGATTCCTTCAGGAATATCCTTTTTAGCTTGTTCAGAAGGAATGGTTGCATACTTACGCTGTTTACGAAACAAATTCTTTAACACAATAACACCCCATCCGAGTGCAATTGGATTGTGAACACAAGTCAGTTCAGTTCCAAGTGGTTATAGAGATTCCACATATTCAACTTCACTCTTGATGACTCGTCCACAAATTACACTCTATTCTTTAAAAAGTCTAGTTATCCATTTATAGAGTTGTTCGTATGAGAAAAAGAAGAATGCAGTAAAAGATAAACGGATCTAGAGAGTTTCATTATGCATCAACCCATTGAGATGCAACTGTAGAAACAGTTATTTATGTAACAATCTATTTTCACATAGTCGTTCCATAACATCGATAGCCAACTGTCCTTCTTGATTTGAAACTGCTTCTACCAACTGCTCGTATAATCGAATCGTATCCTCACTAATCTTAACGATATTTTCATACCCTTCCGTTTCAATCGTTTTAACATAATGAACAATTGGATACCAAATGCGAGTTAATAAATAATTATTTGCCATTTTGATCAGAAGCGCATGAAATTCCTGTAAAGCTTTGTTGGGTTGAATTCCTTTGATAACCATTTGCTTCATTTCATCCAACAATTTTTTTAGTTCCATTAGCTCTTCTTCTTCTCTTCGTTGTACAGCTAGTTGAATAGAACCTACTTCAAGAAGTTCACGCATCTCTAATAAATCTTGTCTAGACTTGATATCTCGTAGAATATACCCAGCGAGGAGATCTACAAGATGATTTTTATGATGTGGTTGTAAAAAAGTACCTTCTCCTCGTCTTGTCGTAATAATTCCTAATAGCTCAAGTGATCGAAGCACCTCACGAATGGATGAACGACCTGCCTGTAATCTCTCTGAAAGCTCTCTCTCTGAAGGGATTTTATCTCCAGGTCGCAAACCATCTTCTTCGATCAAACGATTAATTTTTCGCAAAAGAAATTGAAATTTGCTTGCACTGGCTTCCGTAACCGTCACTGATTAGCTCCACCTTTATACGATCTTTAGGTTGTTGACACCGTAGATGTTAAGCGCATGGTTTTTTCATAAACCTCTTCAGGGCTAACATGGAGACGAGCTTCACCTGTTTCCATCGCAGACTTTGCCACTTCTGCGGCTACATGTGAAGCCACCCTTGGATCAAAAGGTGCTGGAATAACATAATCTGGAGACAACTCATCTTCCTGAATAAGATTGGCGATCGCGTAAGTAGCAGCGATCTTCATTTCTTCATTAATCTGACGTGCTCGAACATCAAGAGCTCCACGGAAGATCCCTGGAAACGCCAACACATTATTCACTTGATTGGGAAAATCAGAACGACCCGTTCCTACAACTTTTGCACCTGCTGCAATGGCTTCTTCAGGCATAATCTCTGGAATAGGATTAGCCATAGCAAAGATAATTGGATCATTATTCATAGATTTTACCATCTGTGGAGTAACAGCTCCAGCGACAGAAACACCAATAAATACATCTGCACCTTGAATCACATCAGCCAGTTCACCTTGAAGTCGATCCGGATTAGTAACTTGAGCGATTTTTTCTTTTACTGGATTCATTCCAAATTCGCGTCCTTCATAGATCGCCCCGCGGCTGTCGCACATAATCACATCACGAACCCCCATACGCATCAGGAGTTTGATGATAGCAATTCCTGCCGCTCCCGCTCCACTAGCGACAACACGAATTTCCTCTAATTTTTTGCCTACTACTTTCAAAGCGTTAATTAAACCAGCTAAGGTAACAATAGCGGTCCCATGTTGGTCATCATGAAAAACGGGGATGTCTAGCTCTTGCTTCAGTCTCTCTTCGATCAAAAAACAGTTAGGCGCTGAGATATCTTCCAAATTAATCCCACCAAATGTTGGGGAAAGTAATTTCACAGTCTCAACAACTTTGTCAATCTCACTCGTATCTAAACAGAGTGGAAAAGCATCCACTCCCGCAAATGCCTTAAACAAGACAGCTTTTCCTTCCATTACAGGCATCGCCGCATGAGGACCAATATTCCCTAATCCCAATACAGCTGTTCCATCAGAGATAACTCCTACGAGGTTTCCTTTCATCGTGTAATCATAGATCATATCTGGTTCAGAATAAATCTCACGACAAGGCTCAGCTACTCCTGGAGAGTAAGCCAAGCTAAGATCATAAGGACTATTTACAGGTACTTTTGATTGTACCGTCAGTTTACCTTGATGATGACGATGCATATTCAAGGCCTCTTCGCGCATGGTTGACAAGGATATCGCTCCTTTTTTGGCTTCTTCTCCAGTGGTCTGACCACCAATAGCTATCATTATACCAAAAAGGGGGCAGAGATGAAATTGAAATGTTCTCTCTCCCCAAAGATCAATAAAAAAATTCCCGTCACCTTTTTTGACGGGCTCCTATAAAGATGATGTTTATTGTATGTTATTGATCAGGATCTATCAATCGGTGGAGCTGTCGATCTGCGATATAACGATCCGTATCAGGGTACTGGTGAGCGATTCGAGATGAAGCCGCCGCAGCGATTCCTGCAACAATATCGTCTAAAAAAACATGAATTAATTGATCATGGTTATTTAGATCCTTCATAACTCCTAATTTACTTTTATCCAAATATCCAAAACTAGTTAAACCGATCGTTCCATACACATTGATAATACTTAAAGCCAGGATTTCATCAATTCCATATAGTGGCTCATCGATTTCCATCATCGTTTGTAGAGGCTCAGGAAGCTTTTTTTCT
Source organism: Hazenella coriacea (assembly GCF_004341825.1). Classification (GTDB taxonomy): domain Bacteria; phylum Bacillota; class Bacilli; order Thermoactinomycetales; family Thermoactinomycetaceae; genus Hazenella; species Hazenella coriacea. Next base: position 400,083 of record NZ_SMAG01000001.1, read on the forward strand.
TCTGCTAATAGATCAAGAGAAACCCCAGTAATAATCGCATGTTGTACTTCTCTCTTTTTTAGAACCGCATGTACACTCTCTACACAGGTTTCCATTTTCAGGTCATGGTTATACGGCTTTTGTAATTGATATACGACTTCAGCCATCGACTCTATGCTGACCCCTCGCTGGGCTAGCAACTGGATCGAATGTAGATAAAACAATTTGATCTCCTTCTTTCCATTCCTTCATCACAGTCTAGTAAAGTTCTTTGCTCTGTACTTTAAGCTTTTCTCAAAGCGAATCAATGACTGTTTCCAATGCTCAACGAACATACTCTATCCAAATCCCTTCGGGTCGTTATTTCTCTGCCCCACTCTCGTAACGTGTTCGCAAAATTCATTCGTCAGAGAAACATCTCCCCTCCTAAGTGGATGGAATGGAACAAAAATATTTTGACTAAGTGGAGTCACTTCATCAAGTCTTTGTTTTAAAGCGAATTCCACCTGTTCCCACCATCTTTTCTAACTGCTTTAAACACTCTTCGGTGGGTTGAATCCCATATTTTTCTGTGGGTAAAGCTAATACTTGATGTGTTCGCTCATAATAAAGATAAACCAGTGTACTTCCTTTGTATGACAATAAATATTTTTTTAACCCTTCTAAAACTGCTGGCGTTTCTTTGTCGGGGGGAATTCGTATATAAGCAACTTGTTGATCCATATTCGATCTAAATGACTTGGGAGGAGCCTTGATCGGCAGTTGCGATAACTCAATGACTTCATCAACAATCAGCTTGATCCCATCCTCATGATGGTTGACATGCCCTTTCATCCAAACAGGGGTATCCATGTGTAAAAGTGTTCTGACCCGAGCGTAAACCTTTGGAAATATAACCACTTCTAACAAACTGGTCTGGTCTTCTATTTCCGCAAATGCCATAGGATCTCCTTTTTTTGTTTGAATCGCTTTTACACGAGTAATAACCCCTGCTAACGAAACAGTTTCACGCTCTCGTAGCTCTTCCAATTGGCCCAATCGATGTGTTGTTTGCGATAAGATTACTTCACGGAATTCATCTAGCGGATGTCCAGAGATATAGATCCCCAATAAATCTTTTTCAAGCTCCAGTTTTTCTTTTTGCGTGTAAGGACTAACTGGGATCAGATCAAGCTCCTCATCCAGATCGAGTGAAGAATCTAGTGCCAGATGGAGTTGGTGACGGGAAGTGAAACGATGCTGCGAAGTAACTCTCTCTAATACTTCATCTAATACAGCTAGTAACTGTGTTCGATGACCGGGTAAAGAATCCAAAGCCCCACATTGAATCAAAGATTCCAAAACTCGTCGATGGCAAAGTCTCAGATCGATCCGCTGACAAAAATCAAGGAGGTCTTGAAATTCCCCCTCTCGTCTTGCTAACAAGATTGATTGGATCGCTGAGGTACCTACATTTTTGATAGCAGCCAAGCCGAAGCGAATCGCACTATCATCCACCGTAAAGTTCATCTCACTCCGTTGGATATTGGGAGGTAAAATGCGAATCCCCATCTGTTTCGCTTCTTCAACATACTCCGCTAACTTGTTTTGATTGCCTGTCACCGTTCCCAGCAATGCCGCCATGAATTCAAGAGGATAGTTAGCTTTTAAATAAGCCGTTTGATAAGCCAATACACCATAGGCAGCAGAATGACTCCGATTAAAGCCATAATCAGCAAATCGAACGATTAAATCATAGATCTGGTGACCCATTCTTTCTTCATATCCTCGACGAATACAACCATTCACAAAGGCTTCACGCTGTTCAAGCAACAACTCTTTTTTCTTTTTGCCCACGGCTCGACGTAACAAGTCAGCTTCTCCTAAGCTAAAACCAGCCATCTTCGCAGCAATTTGCATAATTTGCTCTTGATATACAATAATTCCGTACGTATTTTTTAAGATCTCCTCTAAATCGGGATGAGGAAAGGATACTTTCTCTAAACCGTGTTTGGCCCGAATAAACCTAGGGATTTGTTCCATAGGACCGGGCCGGTACAATGCTAACACAGCAATAATATCCTCAAATACAGACGGTTTAAGCTCTCGCAATACTCTTCGCATGCCAGCTGATTCCATCTGAAAAACGCCTGTTGTTTCTCCTTTACTCAATAAATCATATGTTTTGGCATCCTCATATGCATGCCCCTCAAATGAAACACGAAAACCTTTTCGCTGTTCAATCATCTGAATAGCTCGTTCAATCACCGTCAAGTTACGCAAACCGAGAAAGTCTGCTTTAAGAAGCCCAATCTCTTCTAATACTTCCATCGGATATTGGGTTAATGCGATTCCGCCACTTCCTTCTTGTAGAGGAACGACATCCGTCAATGGCTCCTGTGAGATCACCACCCCAGCCGCATGCGTAGATGCATGACGAGGCATTCCTTCCACTTTGCGAACTGTTGTTAACAACTGAGCGAACTGCGGATGAGCTTCTAACTTCTTCAACTCTGGCTCCATTTCAAAAGCACGCTTCAATGTCATCCCCGGACTTGCGGGGATCATTTTAGCCACTCGATCAACATCCTTATAAGGAAGTCCCATCACCCGTCCCACATCACGAACTGCTGCTCGTGGAGCCATTGTTCCAAATGTAATGATTTGGGCCACTCGATCTTCTCCATATTTTTCGCTCACATATTGAATCACTTCATCCCGACGCTCATAGTTGAAGTCGATATCTATATCTGGCATACTCACTCGCTCAGGGTTTAAAAAACGCTCAAATAACAAATGATATCGAATCGGGTCTACATCTGTAATTCGTAATACATAAGAGACTAAACTCCCAGCCGCAGACCCCCGTCCCGGTCCCACAGCAATACCTTGTTCATGAGCAAAACGGACAAAATCCCAAACAACAAGAAAATAATCGTTAAAACCCATACGATCAATCACAGACAACTCATAATCCAAGCGTTGTTGTACTTCCTCTGTGAGGACTCCATACCGTTTTGTAGCTCCCTTCTGACACTGTTCCCGTAAATAGGTCTCAGAAGTGTAACCATCCGGCACTGGAAAATACGGGAGTAAACGTCCTCCCAATGGAAGATCTACCTGACATCGTTCAGCAATCTTAACTGTATTGGCAAGAGCCTCAGGCACATAGGCAAACTGAGCATTCATCTCCTCAATCGATTTCAGGTAAAACTGATCACTATCAAAGCGAAGCCGATGATCATCAGACAGCTTTTGACCAGTTCCAATACATAGGAGACAATCGTGAACCTCATGATCGGATGACTCTGTATAATGAACATCATTCGTTGCAATAAGTGGAATATCCATCTCTTGAGACCAAGCAACTAATTGTCGATTCACCTTCTGTTGTTCCTGAAGTTGATGGTCTTGCAACTCAAAGAAAAAATGGTCTTTCCCAAATATATCAATATATTCCTCTACCAATCGTTTCGCTTCCATCCATTCATCTCGTAACAGAGCTTGTGGAATTTCACCAGATAAGCAGGAGCTTGTGGCAATTAAACCTTTGGCATAACGACGTAACAATTGTTTATCAATACGCGGACGATAATGAAACCCGTGAAGTTGAGCTTCCGTCGCCAGTTTCATTAGGTTTTGATAACCTTCATTCGTTTCTGCTAATAACAATAAATGATAATTCTTCTGTTCTTTAAGGGAAGGTCGGTCACGATAATCCCCACTCGTCAGATAAACTTCACAGCCGATAATTGGCTTAATCCCCTCTTTTAAACAAGCTTTATAAAAAGGGATGACTCCGTACATCGCACCATGGTCGGTAATCGCCAGTGCTTTCATCCCTTGTTCTTTTGCTTTACGCACCAAATCTTCGATGCGGGCAGCTCCATCTAATAAACTATATTCCGTATGGACATGTAAATGAACAAATGAATGCTGATCCATTTCTGGCTCTCCTCCCATCTTCTCCCTCTTATTATACCGAAAGCACTTTTGAATGCGAACATGTCTTCTGACCTCATATTCTTTGGCCAAGCCTCATATAGTTTTAAGAGTGAAGATCGATATAAAGGCGGGTCAATTGATGGAACAACATTTTTGGACAACAGCGATTTTAGATTTTCTGATCGCATTAGGTGTGGTGATTGGTGGAGTTGTCTTTGGTGGATTAGGAGCATTTCTAACGGGTGATTACCCGATGGAGCGAATGATGCGTCTAGCTGAGCATTTGAAAATATGGGCGATGGTTGCAGCGATCGGCGGAACGATTGATATGATTAAAGCACTAGAAGTAAATATTCTTGGAGGGCAAATCAATCAAGCTTTTCAACAAATGATCTTTGTCCTTAGTGCATTTATTGGTGCACATACAGGTACAATCTTAGTCCATTGGCTCATTAAAGGTGAGATTTAAACCATGCACCGCAGACGGATTCAGATTCTAAAACAAAATGGGCGTTCTCTAGTCATGTTTCTGATCGGTTTGTGTGTCGGAGGTGCCCTATTCTTGTTTCTATTCGCTCAAAAGCTGGATAGTCTGTACCTTGAACGAGAAGCCATTTACTATGCCAATAATCAAAAGTATAAAGAAATCCAAAAACTCCAAGAAGAACTAACCAAATATACCCAGCGAGGAGCCCAGTCCAAAGAAGATCACATTCAAAAAATCGATATCATCGTTTCCAGTGACAGTAATTTCGGAACGGAAACCTTGCGTGCTAAAACAGAGAAAATGTTAGAACCTTTTTTGGAGAAGACTGGGGAATGGGTAAGTAGCAATCCGGATTTAATCGACCTTGTCTTAAAACAACAGCGAATCGCTGTCGATGAGGAGAAAAAAATCGTCTATGAAGTAAGGGTTAAATACCTTTCTTTTTACCGTTCTACATTAAAAGTGTGGATTTTTGCCAAAGATATTTCTAACGATGGTGTGTCAGATTTAAGCCAATAGTATCATCCAACTTTTTTTTGAGATAAAATAAAAACATGACTGAAAGGGGGAACCTCCATGATTATCAATCGTCGAGCTATCGCCAGAGAAAAAATAGAAATGCTTAAAAATGGTTACTCTACCTTTGCTGATTCAGAGGAAGTAGCCCAATTAATCAAAAAACAAATTAGCGAACTCAACATGGTGGTCCATATAGACCAAACACCTCAAGGTTGTTGGTTTATCCCCAAATCTAAATCGTAGCAACCATTTCACTTATTTTGTGATTTGCGCCTATCATTCGAGGAGGCGCTCTTTTTTTAGGAGGACTTTTATATGATGAATTTTGTTGGGATTCTGATCCTTGTCATCACCGGTCTCACATTGTTTGGCACTTTATTCTATAGCATTATGTCTAGAAGAACGACCGGTACGACAAAACAACTTTACCGCTCCTATATGAATATGAGCATGGGAACTTTATTTGTCTGCATTGCTGTGATCCAATGGAGTCTACCTGGTTCTTCATGGTTACGGCTGACTCTCATCTTTTTGATCTTTGCTCTTGGTTTAATCAATGTATATTACGGCTTTAAGAACTGGCGTTACTTCCGGCAAACGTCTGAAAAACAGTAGGCTTTTGCGTCAAAAATCCGATCTCTACCTGCTTCTGTCTTGTAAACGATTCCAAGACAGATGAAACGCCGACTTGAGTAAGAAGATCAAGTCGGCGTTTTTTATCGTTCAATGGTTTGTGCAGTTAACAACGCTTTCGCCACTACTTGCGAATCGATCAATATTTCGACATCGATTTTGACCAGCTTTCTTCCTAAGTCAAGTAAACGAGGGATGATCTCCACTTCACTCTCTAATTGGATCGGCTTTAAGCTAAATAGAGTAAAGTTCTGTACAGCCAAATCATCTCTTCGCAAGCGACGCAACATACGTAGCGATGTTTCAGTCATCAAAGATGTTAATACCCCTGTACTAAGGGTCCCCATCGCATCTGTCATCTGGGGATTAATCTTTCCTCGAAATACAGTTTCTCCTGAACGCTGATACTCTTCAAATCCCCGGAAGCTAAGCTCCTGAATCGTTTCCCCTACTTGTGGCTGTTTTTGCATGTATTGTAATGACTTAATCACATCCTGTCGGCTAATCACCCCTAATAAACGCCGTTGATCATTCACTACAGGTAGCAACTCAATCCCTTCCCAGACCATCTCATGAGCGGCCGAAGCTAGGGACGTTTTGGGTGTCACTACAATCGGATTGCGTGTCATTGCTTTCTCTACTTTTTCTTCTGGATGATATCCCATCACATCTTTGGTCGTAATCATTCCCACCACTCGATCTTGATCATCCACAACAGGATAACGACTATGCTCTGTATGATGAACCAACTGATGAAAATGTTCGATCTTATCATGAATCGTCAGATATGTAGGAGTGTGTTCCTTAGTGACCATATCTTCCACCATCAAAATCTCTTTTTTAATTAACCGATCATAGATGGCACGGTTAATCATAGAGGCAACGGTAAAAGTATCATAACTACTAGAGATCACAGGAAGCTCTAACTGATCTGCTAATTCTTTGACTTGATCAGTAGCATCAAACCCACCCGTAATTAAAACAGCTGCTCCATGTTCAATCGCAATTAGTTGGGCATTATCCCTATTCCCGACGATCAACAAATTACTCGGTTCCACATAACGCATCATCGCCTCCAACTTCATCGCACCAATAATAAAACGATTCAGCGTTTTGTGAAGCCCTCCTTTTCCTCCTAAGACATGACCATCTACGATATTAACTACCTCTGCAAAAGTTAATCGCTCTATATCTGAACGTTGTTTCTTTTCGATCCGAACCGTTCCTACCCGCTCAATCGTATTTACCAACCCTTGAACTTCGGCTTCTTTAATGGCACGATACGCCGTACCATCACTCACTCCCAAATCTTTAGCAATCTGACGAACAGAAATTTTATATCCCACATCCAAACCTTCAATATACTGGAGGATTTGCTCATGCTTAGTGGTCAACACATTTCCCTTCTTTCTTGCAGCATCTGTTATACGTCATTATATACCAAATAAAGATACAGAAAAAAGAAAAGAGCATACTTCTTTCAAAGTACCCTCTCGTTTTTATTATACAGACCTTTTATATTTGTTTATACAGCTTTATCGGAGTTTTAGATTGTCGTTGTCGACTTCGTACATGCCGACTCTGCTGTTCAACTTCTAGCCACTGTCTTCGGCGCTGCGCTTCTTCACGATGCTGTTCTCTAAGATCGGATTGCGTCAACCGTCTCCAATTGGCAACAATCGTCAAATGAACAAGTAGCAACCAAACCATTGAAAAAATAGCACGGGAATCCAAGCTCATCTCCAAAGGTATTTGGGGCCCACCAACAGCCAACAATCCAATTCCCGAAACTACTAAAATACCATATTTATTTTTAAACATTCCCGAAACCTCCCCGGCGGCAGTCTAAGCCTTACTTATCTTTATGTACAAGCAAGTCTAGACATGCAAAAAAAAGAGACGGTTTCCGGAGCCGTCTCCACCAAAGGGGGTTTTCATCCTGTATATATATTAAAAGATAACCATTACAACCAGGTTACAGAATATTTACAATTACATTATTATATTGATGATTTCATCGTTTGTTTGAGGAAAGGTTGATTACTCTACTTGAACATCTTTAGTCACATATGAATTCAAATCCCCTCGAGTCGCTGTTTCTCTGTCTCAGACTCGTAACGGATCCGCAAAAGTCGTTCATCTAAGTATATAGCGCTTTAATCGAGTCTATATATTCTCTATTCACCTCCATCTCCAGTTAATATCGCCATCAAAATAAACTGCGGGTAAGTAAATCCCCTTTTTCCTGTTTTCATCATCAACAATAAACCAATTGTGATCATCCAGCCATTCCTCATTATACTTCTCTTCTACAAATTCGTTTTCCTCGTCAATAAGACCCTCAAAAAAATCCTTGAATTTCTCCAGCTTTTTAGTAGGTATTATCTTTCCATTCGTCCACAAACCTTCGACACTAATATCTACTATTTCTCCTAAACATTCATTTAAAAAGTAAAGCTTCAACACTCTCACTCCTTAGGCAAAACCTTAATATATTGGCTAGGAACTTCCCCTTTAATCAAATATTCATTATCCCTCTTAGTCCAACTAATGGCTCTTTTTTCCAAAAATCAGAGGAAATAACATCTCTTTCTATTAACTTTTGTACTTGTTTTGGGGAAAGTATAACAACATCCTTTACTTCTCCAGATTGTATCGCTTTCCTTAAAGTAGAAATATCTAATTCAATAGCATTGTCTCCATAATTACCAATCACATTTTTGTTATTAGTAAAACTAGTAAAAGGACTATTAGACTTAGCCCCTTTTCTATAACCTCCCAAAATATGCTCAGTAACAGTCACTTGTCGACCTTTATATAGTCCATCCTTATTAGCTGGAACTAAATTGCCTGAACTTGATATATGAGGCTTACCGATTCCATTTGGTCTTGTAGGAGAATGGAGTAAGCTATCACCTCTATATAGATTATTGTTTCTGTTTACAGAAACATTATCTATACCCTTAGATGTATTTTCTTCTAGACTCATTTGATTCTTTCCATGCTCTCTAGCCCCTGAACCTAAATATTCCTTTAACACTCCAACTTTCCGATCAATCGTAACAACAGCCTTTTGCCGATTCGCTGCCATCAACTCTTGTTGTTGGAAACCTTTGATACATTCTTGAGCGGCTTGACAAAACCCCGCAAACAATCGTTCAAACTCTACAAGTTGTTGTTTTGCTCGTTCATACGATACTGGATCTTGATACATCTGGAGTTGTCTTTTGAGTTTAAAGTGTTTTTGTTGTAATTGTTCATGGGTTTTCTTTAAGTGCAATTGCATTTTCTGTGCTTCTACACTCATATTTTGACTAAATTGAGTGAGCGTGCGCTTAAATTTTTCTAATGCCTCCAATGAAACATGGGCATCCATCGCCTCACCTACTTTTGTAAGGTTACTTAGAAGTGGTATTTGTAAGCGACTTTTTTGTTGATCAGTTTGAAAAGTTATATATTTAAATTTTCATATATTATGTAATATTGGCAACCGTATTAGGGATTTACAAGTTTTTTATCGATTTAATCAATAATTTGAGCCTTCTTCTCATTAATCAGTAGTATTGATATATTCTAGAGCTTAGGAGCTTGATGTTCACTCTCCATGTGCTTGTGCATTGCAAAGAAGAAAAGAAGTCCTCTCCATCCTTCGATTCCGGGAGGTTGCAAACGGTATAGAAGCATCTCAAGGAAGGGTTGCCCCCACTTTTCCTCCATCGAAGGGGTTCTCTAAATATGTATCAGTCAAAGTATGGTCATTTAAATTCGGCAAATGGTCTAACTGTTATTCTGTTTTCTTCGAGAATGAGAGTTTACTTAAACCTACTTGTCCATGAGTACCTATAAGGTGTGTACAAAGTTTTAATAGTCACTGTGATATTCATTTTGGATGACCATTACTTTTATTTTATATTGATTTATTATTTAAAATAAGAGTAATATATAGAAAATAGTGACAACCTTAGAATAACAGTACAGGAGCGAGATATTAAATGAGAAAATTGGTTGCTGTTATTTTCACAATTACAATTATATTCTGCTTCCTTATTCCGTTTGAATCTTTTGCTTATAACACATTCAATCAACACAAACTCAAAGGAGGGGTAGGTGCCTATGGTAAAGACACACAATACTATTATATTGATTCCACAGCAGGCAGCCAAGAAGAGCGTATTAATTGGTCATTTAATAGCTGTCATACCACATCCCGATTAGGTATAACTACTCCGATTTCCTTCCGTAGACAAGCAGGTTTGAGTAGTCCTGTAATAGATATTTACCAATATAATGATCTTCCATCCAATTATCTTGCTTATACAGAAATGAAACTTATAGGTAGTGGAACCATTGATCCTTATAAACAAAATTGGGACTACGGCAGAATTGTTTTAAATACCCCTGGATACAGTACACTTTCCGACTTTAATCGCCGAGGTACTATCGGTCATGAGATTGGTCATGCAATGGGGCTAGCTCACACCACGGCTTCTACATTCATCATGACTCAATTAGGTAGTGGTCGTACAGTAAATCAACCCATGGGGAATGACCTAGCTGGTATCAACTTTTTATACTAGGGAGATGATCGCATGAAAAAAAGGGTTCTCTTATCCATGCTTGGTACAGCAATCATCATCACCAGTGCCTGTTCGTCGCATTCTGACAAAGAACAGGCAAGTGTTCCTTTGGAGAAACAAGCAAAGACTGAAGTAAGTACAGAAGTGCCTATCATCGAAGGTAGTTTTGATGTAGTGGAACGATATGAAACTGTTGAAGACCTAGCAAAAAAGGCAACGATCGTCATTGAAGGAAAGGTAGTAAACGAAGATTCCTTTCAATCAGACTCCAACACAACTTTTACAAAATCAGAAGTAATAATCAGTCGAGTCATTAAAGGTGATGTCAAAACAGGAGACATGGTTACCTTCGTTGAACTTGGTGGACTGACTACAAGAGGCGAAGTAACCAAAGAAAAAACAGGTCTTCAACTATCGAAAAATGAAAAAGCGCAACCAGTAGAAGTTGTTTTCAACGGTGTCAAAACCATGAAAAAAGGAGATAAAGTACTTCTTTTTGGCGAAGATGCACCAAATCGTAAGCTTCTCGATCAAGTTTATTATTTCCCTGTTGGTATGCATGAAGGAAAGTTTATGATCCATGACGACTCCGCATCTCGTAAAATTGATAAGGTGAAAAATGATCATGGTGATCAAGTGGAAGTAGTTACAGAAACGTTTAAGAAAAGTGAACTAGAGAGTAAGGTTAGAAGTATGAGCAAGTAACTAATAGTTTATTATCTATATTCATGTAAAGCCTTGAGAGAAAAATATTCTCAAGGTTTTACATGATTCCGAATGGATTCCCTCTAATTACTTTTCAGCTTATCTTGAAACCTTCTCAGTAAAACCATATACTCCTCATAATCCTGCGGACATATAAATTCATTTTCATCCAGATTTTCATTGATTTTATGCAATAAATCTTCTATTGTTTTTTTACTTTTACCTAATTTAGTGTCATCTAAAGAATAGAGCAACTCTATTAACTGCCCATCATAACTCCATCCAGCCAAAGGGTCTACTTTTAACATCTCTATGGCTTTTTCTACAGCGATCTCAACAAGAATATCCTGTCCTAACATTCTGCAAATATCATTAATATCAATTTCATCAACGCTTTTCTCCGCCAATCTACTATACCATTGTTCCAATGCGTACTTTGGCTCTCGATCTTCAAGAGCTATTTTATAAATATCTTTTATAGACTTCACTATTTAATCCCTCCAGCGAACATAGAATCATTATAAAAAAGCAACTACTAACTGTATGTACATCACACTCTTAATCTCTCTTCTGAAAAACAGTAATTAACAGTTCTCCATCATCTTCTTCAAAAACCTCTACAATCACTTCGCGATCGGGGTACTGATGTTTAAATTTCAAAGACCAAAAATGTTCTAGAACTCTGCCTAACGTGATTAACAATTCGTCTTGTTGATCATCTTCATTTTGAACATTTAAATGAAAAAAATCCCGCAACTGATACAAATTCATCATTTTTTCCATACACGTTGAATCTCCATTACAACTTCTCTTCCAACCTTCAAAACGTCTTTGAGAAAATTGATCTTTTAAAAATAAACAACCTTCTAATTCAACGATTGCTGGACTAAAAAATTTTGCAAATCCAAGTGCAGTTTGTATATCCGCTTTCATATTGACATAGCTCCACCAAGAGAAATGTTCTTCATTTACACGGCTCCATTCAGTAAATTCCTTAATCAACTGATCATCAAACAATACGATCACCTACCAACAAATTTGAAAAACTCATTTTTTGGTTCAGAAGTGACTTCATTTATTACAAACTCTCTAGTATCATTTCTTCTAACTGCTTTTCATCAGCAATGTAAGGATTTATAGTTAGTAGTCTAATCATGATTTCTGTAGTTTTCGAGAATGATCGTTGACTAGTGCCTACTTGCCCATAGGCACCCATGTGAAAATTCAGCTTACCACCTGAAAAAGTTTGAATGTCTAGTAAAGTTTCTTGGACACTACTTAAAATCGCTTCTCCATATTCATAAGGGATCCCCATATAAACTTCATCTGATTGGAATGCAATATGATCTTCCAAGATTCTCCCTTCATCCAGACTAGTATTTATAGTTATTTCTATAATTTCTCCATCATTAGGAGTAAAGTTAACTCCAAGAAATGCGTAATTGCTCACTTGGCGGGGGGAAAATAAAGTTTCCAATGCTAGATTACAAGGACTTAATACCAATCCTTTTTCCACTGGTAAAGTTGAGTAAATCTGATCAATAACAGTGTAATTGATCCTTGGCATGTTTTTGACCCATAACCTTCCTTTACGATAAGAACCTAAATTTTCTAACATAATCATCAACCTAACCTCCGAAACTTTCTTTATACCTAAATTCGTAGAGTTATTGATTTTATACCATCTAGATAAAGGTTCACCATTTAAAACACGATTTGATTTTTTCATAAATAAATATAGTCATACCTGAAAAGAGATAAAGGAACCACTCTGAATTATCTACTGTGGCTGTTGATTGTTTAGAGTCATGTTTTTAGAAGCTATTCTAAGTAAGTACTACCCAAAATAGCTTCTCATCTTTGATACCAGAAAAAACACTTAGACATATCCATTATTGGCTTACAATTATGAACTAACTGTAAATTGCATTGATAAAGTATAGGAGGTCAAATCCTTATATCCTTTGTAATCACCAAAGGTCTGTTTTATTCCAATTTGTTTCTCTTCTGCTTTGGTAAAATGATGGTTGGTAACGAGCGCTTCAAACATTCTGGACATTGAAGATAGGACATATTTATATTCATAATATTCCCGCAACAACAAAGAAGTTGATCTTTCATTTTCTTTCTAGATAAAGAAAACGCGACTCTTCTCTCCATTTGAGTATCTCCTTTTATCTACATATTTTCTCCTCTGATCTAAGTAAAAATATCAATTGTTTTGCCTGCTAAAACCTTAACTCCCTCGTCGATCTCCACTTGAATCAAATCAAGTATGGGGATTTGAATCTTCTTCCCCTCTGTAGTTTGGATCTCTACTAGACGAGTCCTTTGTTCGGGTTGAAGAACAACTTTGTAAGTAACATGACAATCAGCTTGTCCATTATTCTTCAGACTGTCAGTTTCTTGTTGATCTAGTTGAATACTTGGATTACATTGGATCTCATACAAGAAACGTCGAACATGATGTTCTTCACCCGTTACCTCTATTCGAATCAATTTGAATGAATCCCCTCTCTCAGTAAAATTTCAAGAAGCTTTGTAGTTATATTGTATAACCTAGATGACCATTTTTTCAACGAATAGGAATTTTTATTTTATTATGGACTTTTCTAAGATCAGATTATAAGATATGCCTAAATAAATCGTTATCTGACTATACAGATATTTTTTCTTATAACATTTTTACAAAAAACATGAACTAAGGGAAAGGAATGACGATCATGGATTTAATCACAATTGGTCAGCTTCTTCGAAAACGTAGAAAAGATTTACGTAAGAAGATGGAGGACTTAGCAGATGGTCACATTTCGACCTCTACCATTAGCAATATTGAAAGAGGGCTTCCCAATGTGAACCCCAACAAAGTCACTTATTATGCGGAGAAACTAAATGTAGAGCTAGAAGATTTACCGAATCTGGTTAACGAGTCTCGGAAAGAGGCCCAAAAGGTAGATTCAATCTTACATTCAGTTCAAAGCTTATTAGTTTCTAATCCTGATGAAGTATTAAAAAGACTAAATTCACTTACGATTAGCCCGTCATCTCCTAGTCACTGTACTAAACTTTATTTATTAGGCCGTTATCATCAGATTGCAGAAAAAGACCTAGAAACGGCACACAATCTTTTCTTAGAAGCGATTCGTACTATAGATAGATTTTCAACCATGACAAAGACCAATATTAAAGCAGCATGCTACTATGAATTGGCTAGAGTTTTTTATTATCAAAACGAGATGGAGAATGCTCTACACACTTGTTTGAAGGGAATTGACTCATTTGTATCGAACGGTGAGAGAAGTTATTTAATCCACTCTTTAAAGGTTAGTAAAGCAATTTATTTAGAAAATCTAGAGCGGTATGATGAGGCCTTAAATACCTTAGATGAACTTTGGGTAGATTTAAATGATATTAAAAATTTGTTTGTGATCCTCAACATGCATGAAGTAAAAGCAAAAATCTTAATGAATAAAAAAATGTATACAGAAGCGATCCAAATCGCAACGGATGGGATTGAGATTGCAAGAATTAACCGGTTCCATGAGCGAATATTTGAATTATGGACAATCCTCGGTGTGATTCATATGCGAACCAATGATTTGGATGAAGCAGAAAATTGTTTACTTACTGCCCTAGCACTAGATAACAAGATCGATAATGAGTATCTATTTATCCGACCTCATACACAGTTGGGACTATTGTATATGAAGCAAGAACAATGGGAAGAAGCTTTTCAAACCTTGGATAAAGCGGTTCGACTAGGAGCCAAAACCAATGATGCCAAACGGCATGTCCTCGCCCTAATCGTACTTGGCGATTGGTACCGATTGAGAGAGCAGTATTCAGAAGCTGTTCAGACTTACCAAAAAGCTTTGGAACTAGCTAGAAGACATGACTTTAAGAAACAACAGTATGAATCTTTATTTGAATTGAGTAGATGTTGGAAACAGATTGATGAGGTGGAATTTTCGAAGTCTGTTGCAAATTTGTTTGAGATTGAATTACAATTACATCATGAAAGGATTATTCCTTGAATTTTAAGGAGGTGTTCATCATGATATCATTCCATCCAAATCAACAAATTTATGTCAGCGATCCTCCACCAGAAAGCTAATCAAATGAAAACCAAAATAAAACTAGTCCATATTGATAGACTAGTTTTATTATTCAATATGCGAGAAAAGGGGTGCTACACGGTTTGATATCTGTAGCACCCTTCTAAGTTTTCTATCACTTAGTTCTCAGTTAAGTTTTGTCAAACACACTCTCTATGATGAAGCAAAATATTCAATCCACAAATTGGATATAAAGGATTTAGAGTCATCAGTTAACTGGGCTACCCTATCATTCGGAACATTACGAAATTGCGATAAAGCATAAATCATCTCAGCTTGAACTAATTTAATAAATGGACCAACCACTCCACCATGGATAAAGTTAACAGAGTTCCCATCATTACAGAGGAAAAATGCATTTCCATTTACTTTAACTTGGGCGATTTTACTATGAGTATGTTTTGGGTTGAATAAATATTGAGAACATATGGACTTAGTTTTCAAAGTCTGTTGCAAATTTGTTTGAGACTGAATTACAATTACATCAAGATCGGGTTGGACGATGAATCTAGGGAGGTGTTCACCATGTTATCATTCCTTCCAAATCAAAAAGTTCAAGTAAGCGATCCTCAGCCAGAAAGCTAATCAAATGAAAATCAAAAAAGGAATAAAATGTTACAATGATGTTGGGAAGGAGTTAAAATATGAAGATAATGCTTCCGTCTTTATTAGCCTATTTGATTGTTTGTGTAATAGCAGTCTTAGTTCCTAGTTCTGAAGGTTATAATACAATAGTTTGGAAATTATTAGTTGGGCAAATCTATGCTATACCAACTTTATTAATTGTTACTCTGATTTCATATTATATTAATAAGAAGATATCGAGAAATAAGATCGGGAGCTCCTAATAACTGGACCCCCTACTTTAGTGTGAAGTATCAACATTTTACCGATCAGTTTCTTCATTTTACATTCCTCAATTTTCTTCCAACTGACTTCATGATCTTCTTCAATCACCGGAACATAAAACTTGAAAATTCCAACTGTATTGTCAATGAGTTTTCAATTGAATTACAATTAAACCATGAAAGGGTATTCTTTTGAATCTAGTAGGTTTTTCATTATGAAGGAAGGAGTTAAACACCATGAATGTGTCTACCTATCTTAACCTGATTGGGATCCAATCGGTGGGGCGTCCTGATCAATCAGTACTGTCTCTCCTTCAAGAAAATCATTTGCTTCATGTTCCATTTGAAAACTTGGATATCTCCCTCCAACGACCGATTCGTTTGTCGTTGCCTGATTTATATGAAAAAATCGTTGGGCAACGTCGTGGGGGTTTTTGCTATGAATTGAACGGGTTGTTCGACTGGCTTCTTCGAGAAAGTGGCTTTATTACATCACTGATCTCTGCACGTGTACGAAGAAAGGACAGTTCATTCGGTCCAGAATTCGATCATTTAGCTTTGTTGGTTCATTTGGATCAACCCTATTTGGTAGACGTGGGTTTTGGTGATAGTTGTCGCCATCCACTACCGTTGACAGGGGAAGAAATAGAAGACATCAGTGGTCGTTATCGAGTCATCTCGGACCATGTTCCAGAAGAATATGTTTTACAAAAACAAATAGAGGGGGATTGGATTTCAGAACTTCGCTTTACTACACATCCCTATGAGTTGCAAGCATTCACCCCTATGTGTGAATACCACCAAACATCTCCAGCATCTTCCTTTACACAGAGAAAGGTCTGCACGATCGCCACCCCAGAGGGTAGAGTCACACTCACTCAAGATTTTATGACGATCACTCGAGGCGAACAAAAACAAAAATCACCCATCTTATCTGAGTCACAATTTCACGAAGAGCTTCAGCACCTTTTTGGGATCACATTGTAACTAGTGTGTTAAATCAGCCGGTCCACTTATAAAAAAGCTCCTACCTTGTGGTATATACACAAAGTAAGAGCCTTATTATGTTTCCTTCCGGTCTTGATTGGAACCATGATCACCTGTTCTGATTACTAGAAAGTTAACTTTTCTCCAACTTTCATGTAAGTGCCTTTGATTCCTTTTTCCTGTACAGCTTGGACAAAAGCCTTTCCATCTTGGCGGATCAGTGGGAACGTATTAAAATGCATTGGAATAACATGTTTGGCTTGTAACCATTCAGCGGCAAGTAGAGCTTCTTCAGGCCCCATGGTGTAATTATCTCCGATTGGAAGCAATGCCAAATCAATGGGTTTATTTAAGTTGATCCATTTCATATCAGAAAATAGAGCTGTATCGCCTGCATGATAAATGGTCTTGCCATCGATGGTTAGCAAATAACCTGCGGGATGTCCCATGTAAACGATTTGATTCCCCTCTGCTTCATAGCCACTTCCATGATAAGCAAGTGTCATTTTCACATGCCCAAAGTCAAAGGAATAACCTCCTCCAACTCCCATTCCATGGACTTTAGAGACACCTCTCCCCCCTAGCCAAACGGATAGTTCGTGTGGAGCGATGACTGTTGCATCATTTTGTTTTGCGATCTCCTCTGTATCGCCGACATGATCCCCATGACCATGAGTGACAAGAATATAATCAACTTTGATATCCTCTGGTTTGCTGATAGCGACAGGATTGCCAGAGAGAAAAGGGTCAATGATCAGACGTGTCCCTTTATGTTTAAGTTCAAAACATGAATGACCATGATATGTAATTTTCATCTTTAAAACCTCCAGATCATAGGTAGAATCAAGCTCTATTGTCCTTAGTTACCATTTACATACTTTCGATGTTTTCCGATTCTTAGAGACAATTATACCAAAAGTTAAAATTAGAAGCATCGCAAATCCGCTGTTGCCTAGCCCTTTTTTATCACCTAGTCAAACATGCCTACATACCATGAAGTAGCATTTCTGGCGGAAGGGGATTATTATGGGGCGGTCACGAATTCAAATTCAAATATTACCTGAACGCCATTTTCCTGAGAAGGTCAATCTGGTGATGAGTAAGTCACTAGCACAAAAATTAGGGATTCGTACCCAACCATTTTGGGTTACTTATGGCTCCGCTACGAGTACGGGAGTCCTTGCCCTTCACTCTAATCAGAGCAGTCTGATCCGCATGAGCAATCAATTAGCCTCTCACTTACTAATGACCAACCAAACTTCCATCTATGCTCATTTTGACCCCTATCTCCCCCGTTTGCGATTGGGCCCTCTACTTGGCGTTTTAATCAATACAGATCTTCAAATTAAGGGAAATCAAGATCACAACTTTGGAATCATGACCAAATTCCTTGATGAATGTGCAGTAGCAGGGCAATCCCAAGGTGTTCGGATCGCTGTTTTTGAACCGGATCACATTCACCTCAATACCCAATCCATTCGCTGTTGGGTGAAAGAAAAAGGGAAATGGGTACAACAAATCATTCCGTTCCCCGATGTTATTTACAATCGAATTACATCACGAAGAGTTGAACAACAGGCAATACTTCAGCAAAAGTTGGATCACCTCAAACGCGTGTATCACATTCCTATCTTTAATGAAAAATTTCTCAATAAATACCAAGTTCATAAAATTCTTCTTCAAGATGAATATGTAAGTAAGATGCTACCTGACACAGTTCCTTTTTCAATCCTTGATCTCAAGAAAATGGTAAAAAAACATCCTGTCCTCTATGTGAAACCTAATAACGGAAGTCTGGGAAGTGGAATCATCCGAATCACAAAAGCTCCAGCGAAATGGATTATGCAATCAGCCACACCCAATGGAACATTAACTCGAACCACCAAGAATTTAACAGAGCTCACTCAATTGTTAAAAAAACGGATTGGCAAACAAACTTATCTCATTCAACAGGGATTACAATTGATTCGATATGATCAACGACAAGTTGACTTTCGTGTATTGGCGCAAAAAAACAGACATGGTAGATGGCATATCACCTCAAGTGTAGGTCGGATTGCCAATGACCAACATATTGTCTCTAATCTTGCTAGTGGGGGAACAGTTCGAAAAGCTAATGATGTGCTCAATGATCTCAAAAACATTCCTAACAAGCCAACAGTCCAACAACTACGAAAAACTGCATTAGATATTTGTAATGCTTTTGAAAAGTTAACTGAAGGACAACATTATGCTGAATTGGGCATTGACCTAGCCATCGACCAAACAGGGAAGATTTGGCTTATCGAAATCAATTCAAAACCTTCAAAAACTGATGACTCAGTCATTAGTCCCACAATCCTGATTCGTCCATCTGTCACCCAATTAATGAACTACGTTTCCTATCTCTTCCATAAGGATCAACAAAAGAGTCATTCTCCTCCTACATCTACACCAACTCCTATTTTATATAAAACTCGGGGGAGGAAGAGCAAATGATCCAGCAACAGTACCCACATTTTTTAGGAATTATTACTAGTTACCATAATCACAAAAAGAGACCTCCATTCTTAGAAGCATCTTATTTCCACCAACTAGCAATCGTAGGAAAAGAATTGGGGATCGATATCATCGTGTTTAATCCCAAAGAGGTTCGCTGGTCTAACCGAAAGGTACCTGGTTGGACAGTTGATAAGAAAGGGAGTTGGGAGAAAGATGTTTTTCCCGTTCCCTATCTGATCTATGACCGATGTTACTATTTGGATCAAAAACATTATCAAGAGCTGAAACCCTTCGTACAACGGATCGCCGATGATCCAAACACACGACTCCTTGGGCGGGCTTTAAAAGGAAAATACCAGACCTTTGAGATCTTAAAAAAGAACCCAGAGATCCTCCCCTATTTACCCGAAACTACCCGTTATCAGAAGCCCTCAGATGTTAGTCACATTCTTAATCATCAAACAACTGTTCTATTAAAACCCAACGGTGGGAGTCATGGTAGAGGGGTCGTTGCTATATCCAAAGTTCCCAAAGGTTTTTTGATTCAAGGTCGTTCAAAAAACAACCAATCCTTTAAAATCCTCGTCCGCTCCAACACCAAATTGCAACAGTGGATCGGACAATTCACTCAAGGGTCACGCTATCTAATCCAACCTTTTTTACAATTAACTACTCTAGATCATAAACCCTTTGACCTTCGTATTTTAGTCCAGAAAAACAATCGCAGAGAATGGGAAACGACAGGGATCGCCGTACGCATGGGTCAACCTCACACCATTACTTCTAATTTACATGGGGGAGGAGAAGCAGCCATGCTACATCCTTTCCTAGAGAAAAACTTTCCCCAAGAAAGTCGATTCGACATCTTGCAAAAAATTACATGGATCAGTAAGAATGTCCCACCATTTATTGAAAAAGAACATGGTCCATTGGTTGAGCTGGGAATAGATGTTGGCATTGACCGTGAAGCAAATGTATGGATCCTTGAAGTAAACTCAAAGCCCGGACGAACCATTTTTATTAAGACAGGCGAATTGGGAGTTCGACAAAGGGCAGTTCAGCTTCCCATGCAATATGCTCGTTCTCTGCTCATGGGAACATAGGAGGGGAAGTATGAATTCGATCATATGTCAAGTAAAACTTTATACTCGTACACCAGATAAGGCGATCATGCTAAGCCAGCCATTAATGAAGCAATGGGGATGTACTGATAGTCAATCCATCGAAGTAAAAGCTGGAAATAAATCACTGATCGCTCGGGTCGTTCCTGTCAAAACAAAAGATCAGAAAATCATCATTTCTCCTGCTATGGCACGCCAATTAAACCTTCCATTCGTTGGAAAAACCCGGGCAACTCTTAAAAATAAATGCTTACGGTTTGGTCCCGTCATTGGAATTCTTACCACTGGATTTACAGGTAATTCAACATCTCCTTTTGGGCAACGCTCTTTGTTGTTCCGCAGCTTTATCCAAGCTGGTGAACCTGAACATCCATTAATTTATGTGTTTACACCTGAAATGGTGGATTGGCAAAGTAAAACGATTATGGCCTGGTATTATAAAAACATGGGAGGAAACCAATTTCGTTGGGTCAAAGCAAAATCACCTTTCCCTGATGTCATTTATGAGCGAATCCCCAACCGAAAAGCCGAACAATTGGCTAGTGTACAAAGTACGGTTTCTCGACTGAAGAAAAATACACCCTGTTATATTTTTAATCAAGGATTCTTTAACAAATGGTCCATCCACCAATTATTGAGTAACCATCCTTTGACAGCATCCTACATTCCTGAAACAGACTTATCTCCGACGATTGCAAGACTGCAACAAATGCTGGATCAGCATCAGATGATTTATTTAAAACCAAGTGGTGGAAGTCTTGGATTGGGCATTTACCGAATTACCCAACATCCAAAAGAGGGTTATTTTTGTCGTTTCCACAATAACGAAAAAAATGTTCTCCACCGTTTCTATTCCTTGGAAAAGCTCATTAAGCATTACTTTGGTAGTATCCAATCAGAGCGGTTCAAAAAATATTTAGCCCAACAGGGGATTCGTTTAATCAAGCATGGGGGTAGACCTGTCGATTTCCGAGTTCATCTGCATAAAGATAGCCAAAAGGAATGGAGAGTCGTCGCGATCGGTTCAAAAGCAGCTGGAAATGGAAGTATTACTACACATATACGTACAGGTGGCTCTATTATTCCAACAGATCAACTTCTCAAGAAAGTCTTTAAAGATGATGCTACAGAAGTGAAAGAAGCGATTAGTCATTCGTCCATCCTCATGGCACAAGTACTCGAACAACAAATTGATGGTCTTTTGGGTGAATTGGGTTTAGATATCGGTGTAGATCACAACAAACAGGTATGGCTATTCGAAATCAATGCAAAACCGGGACGACATATCTTTCACCATCCAAGTTTGCGTGAAGCAGGCCGCCAGTCCGCTAAATACATTACTGATTACAGCTTAAGCTTAGCTGACTTTTTATGAAAGGAGGTACTTGGATGAATACACTATTTCAAAGCTCTACCCACTCATTTCCAGAGATGAATATCCATCTCGCTTCCAACCAAGTCACTCACAGACATTCCCAAAAGTCGAAACGTCCAGCCAGAATTACTCAGCAAAATTCCACCAATGGGGGTTCTCCCCGACCACGAATAGGCATTTTAACTGCAGATGGAGGAAATCCCTTTCGTGGGAATCACCAAAATTTTATCGATATTATCCGAACTGGTAAACGAATGGGGGTTCCCGTGTTTGTCATTACCCCTCAATGTATTTCGAGCGACTACAAACAGGTCTATGGATATTTCCTATCGAACTCTACAAAAGTAAAATGGGTGCGTAAGCTGACCACTTTACCCCCTGTGATCTACAATCGAGTTCCAAATCGAGTTGAAGAACGCAGACCATCTATGCAAGAGACCATCGAAAACTTGAAGAAGATTCCCCATCTCCACTTTTATAATCCAAGCTTTTTTGATAAATGGACTCTCTATCAAGATTTAAATACTACAAAACTCCACTCTTATCTCCCTGAAACCTCACTCTTAGATCAACCACAAACATTTAAGCAAATGCTGTTTCGCTATCCCATTCTCTATTTAAAACCGATTGATGGAAAAGCAGGAATAGGAATGATTCAGATTACTCAAGAACCTGAAGAAATAAAATTAATCCATCAAACGGCAAAAAGAAAGGAAAAAAAACAGTTTACTACTTTCACTGATCTGTGGCCTACTATTCAGCAATTATGTAAACAACAACCTTATCTAATCCAACAAGGTATCTCCTTAGCAACTTATCAGGGCAAGCCTTTTGATGTACGAATACTTTTACAAAAAAACCGAAAAGGATCTTGGGCTTTAACGGGTATAGGGATCCGTGTAGCTGGCAAATCAGCTATTTCTACACATGTTCCTATGGGAGGACGAATCGAGAATGTTCAACGGGTCTTTCAATCTGTGTTCGGTAAACGTAAAAATGACATGTTAAAGAAGGTTGAAGAAATGGGGCTCCAACTCGCTCAATCCATTGACAATAAACAATCCTCTCCTTTAGGTGAAATGTCAATGGATCTAGGAGTTGAACCTCAAGGACATTGTTGGTTCTTCGAGGCGAACGCAAAACCGATGAAATTTGATGAACCTCATATTCGTTCCCTTTCTCTGCGCCGAATCATCGAATATGCCTGCTTTCTGTGTGGATACTAAAAAATCAAGGAAGTATGATCATGAAAATTCGAACACTCTCCTTTCATGAAATGAAGCGCGTTCGTCCGCAATTAATCAGATTTATACGCCGTCATGGGGATGGTCGTATCACTCATCGAGCTATTCGGTGGTTTCAACAATTAATCCAAGAATCTTGGAATGAAGGAATGATTGTGGCCGCTACCTTAGATAAAAACATCATTACAGGTCTCATTGTTTTAGGGAACTATGGACTCGATGAATCATTTATCGCTGTCCATCCCTCCTATCGAAAGCAAAAAATCGGGGAGACACTCCTTCAGCATGCGCTACATCGACTTGGAAAAATATATACTCGAGTAGCTTGTGATAATACCCCTAGCCTTAAATTATGCTTCGCTTGCGGATTAACTGCTTTTCAGCTTACCTATGGACCTACTAAAAAACCCACCCTTTGGTTAGGCGGTGGAGCTTGGAGTCGGCGGGATCTTGAGGAAAAGCTCCTACGTCAATAATGGAAGAGTTATGCTACAAACAAATAAAACCAGCTCCAACAGAAGACGGAGACTGGTTTTATTTGTTTATATGATTATTTGATTACACGTTTTGCATGAAGGTAGCCTTGTTTTAACCAAGGTGTACTTAAGCTATCATATTTAACTCCACCAGGTCCCCATGTATGAAGAACTTTATTATTTCCTGCATAAATTCCTACATGAGCGACTCGACCATTGGATTTCTTTGTCTTAAAGAATAAGAGGTCACCTTTTTGTAGTTGGGATTTTGGTACTGTGGTTCCTACTGTTGATTGTTGACGGGAATTTCGAGGTAAATTGATGCCATTTTTCTTATATACATGTTGTACAAAAGAAGAGCAATCAAATGTACTGGTGACTCCAGATGGAGAACCAAATCGATAAGGGGTTCCAAGATATTTCTCGCCAGTTTGAATAATTTTATTGGCAAGACTTGTATTTGCTTGTTTAACTTGTTGTGAATTATTGGATGATTCTGGTTTTGTATTCGTAGAAGATTCTGGTTTTGTATTTTCTTGAACAGGTGGTTTTTGTTGAACTTGTTGTCCATTCGTAGATTGGTTTTGATTGTTTGATACAGATGTGTTTCTTTCAAGACCTACACGATCAAAGATCGAGTTTATCATTCCTGAAGAATTTAAGGGTGAAGCATGAGTTAACCCGGTTGGAATTATAACAGTGACAGCCAACGTAGCAGCAAGTATAGTTACCTTTTTGATCTTATTTGTTCTAAGCATCATGTCCTCCTTGAAAAAACTAATTTTATATTTTGGATGGCTTGTCTGTGACTGCCTGTCCAAGATGGTTACATGGTAACATAAAAAAACTTTTATCTTTTATGTAAAAACTTCCACCAAATAGAATTGATATATTCACCTACAAGTCACAAAGATCATCTTTCAACCTATTGACAACAGAAAACCCCAGTCACCCACTGGGGTTTTCGCCTAGTAGATAGGCTCGAATCAAATAGGCGTATTCGATCGTTGTTGGTATGAAGGTAAAACCTTCCACGGGTTTTTCTGAAGCGAATATCATCATTCGAAGCCCATCACTTTCCTTTTTATAAGCAATGATTTGCTTTGTAGGTAACTGCAAGGAAGGGATTTTATTAGAAATCATTCCCTCCCATACATAGACTGGCAAATCGTTTGTCCATTCGGAAGAAGAACCGTAAAATGCTACTTGCCCTTGATTCAGTTGTAAAATCTGGTCAATCTTCTCCCACTCTTGAAGCTGATGAGTCACAACCACAACTAGGTGTTTATCTGCATAAGTCGTTAATGCATCAACTACTTTTTTTTGTTGCCAAAGATCAAGATGAGTTAAAGGTTCATCCAACATAAGATAGTGTGGTGACCCTAAAAAAGCTTGGCAAATCCCTAACATCTGCTGATTTCCTGTCGATAAACGACCGATTTTTTGATGTTGAATTTTTTCTAAGCCCAGCTTATCCACCCAATGCTGAATCTCCCTATCATCAAAAATACCTTTTAATAAAGCCATATATTTCAAAAACTGCAAACCCGTCATTTCAAATGGGGCTTCTAATTCACTAGGTAGATATCCAATTTGGCTTCTGATCTCTGGCAAATGTTGTGCTAAGACCCCTTCTTGATAAATCATTTCCCCTTCATTAGGTGGTTCAACAGTCGCTAATAAACGAAGGAGCGTTGATTTACCCGCTCCATTTTTTCCCACGACTAAGGTGAGCCCCTGTTGAAATTGAAGTTGTTGAATCCTCAGTTGAAAAGTAGAATCGGCCAACGAATGACACACTTCCCTACATACAATCAATGGAGTCTCACCTCAAATGCATATGGTAAATTTTTTTACTTTGGCGATAAGAAATCCCGATTAGAATCACCCCAACTACCAACAACCCCCATTGGAAGAAAACGAGCCATTCTTGGATCATAACTGAATTCATCAGCCATTGCTCAATCATAAACACGATAATTATACTTAAAGTCGTTGATAATAAAGCAGTCCGTACTCCCTTGTAAAAAAGCATCATTGCTAAGAAACCAGTCATGAATAACACGATCGACAACCAACTCAGTAAGAATCCACCTATTGACAATGTGCTACCCCATAGAACGAGATTCCCCATGGTAAATAAACCAAATACCAATGTTAAAAGTAATAGAATGAAAATACGACTGAGTACAATGAGCATCGGAGGAAATGGAGTGATCGATTCAATCATCCTCATCCCTTGATTCCCTATTCGTTCATGAGCCAATAACGCTCCTAGATAAAAAAGCGGGATCAAGCTACTATATAAAAGATTTACTTCGGGTCGTGGTGAACCGTTCCAGAATAAACCTATCATTATCGTCATGGCTAAAAAAATAAGACTGACCACCCAAAACCACGGTTGAAAGAGATTTAATTGAAAACGACATAGTTGAAGCAAACTAGGACGGGGGCGGGAAAAAACTGGCTGTGACTTCATCGACTTTTCACGAAGTGGATCAAAGTGTACTTGCAACTGACTGATCAACTGAGCTGTATCTGTAGAGCTTGGTTGTTTAACTAGATATTGCGAAAGAGAATCCTGGAGTTCATCTTCTAGCGCCTCGATTTCTTCCCAATCGGGGGAATGTTGATTCAATTTTAGATTCCTCCTTTCTTTGTTTACTATGATCTACTAAATCGACTTTTAATTTTTTCAATGCCTTATATAAATGAGTTTTAGTTGTACTTAAAGTTAAAGAGAGTACTTCTGCGATCTCTTGTAACTTTAACTCTTGATAGAATCGTAAGATGATGATCTCTCGCTCTCTTTGAGTTAACTTACTTAAAGAGCTTAACACTTCTTTCCGTGTTTCTTGATGTTCATAGATTTCAATTACAGATGGTGACTGTTCTCTCCGTTCAGGTAAGTCCAGCCGTTGTTGTTCAGAACGATAACTAGCACTCTTCCAATAATCACGACAAAGATTTATAGCAACTCGGTACATCCAAGGCTTCACGCGATGAGGGATTTTTCCTTGTTGAAGTTGGCGAATCAAACGTATAAAAACCTCTTGAACTACATCTTCCGCTTTATTGGGATCTTGTAACATTCTTTCCACTGATCCCACCAACAACCGATGATAGCGGTGTACAAATGCTTCAAATGCCGCCTGGTTGCCTTCAGCCATCGCCTCCACTAATTGTTCATCTGATAACATCTAGTCTTTCTCCTTTAATCTAAATACTCCTTATTCAAATTCATCTGAAACAATCCAATAACTCCGTTTTCTGATCATATAAAGAGATAGACCAATGAAAATTCCACTTATACTTAATAGAGCCAGCCGATTATAGAGAAAAAAAGAACCTTTGGGCAAATAAACAGTGTGTAGTGTAAACAGGGTAAAAATGCTCCCACTGGATAAAACATCTATCATCCAAACTCCAAATCCAAAAATTAACCCCACATATAATCGCTTAGAAAGAATCATGGCACAAATCGTACAAGTGGAGAGCAACAAGGCAGCTGGAAATATTTGAAAAAGAAGTTGTCCATAATCCATGATAATAGTCTTGCTTTCTCCTCCATCATAAGGAAAGTAGCTTGAAACAGTCTTCGGATACATCAACATAAATACTTGTACAACCATCCAGTGAAAACACACAAAGGTAAATAAGGTTAGAAACATTTTCCGCAACCACATACCCGTCATGGAAATCGGAAAGGTAGCAATAACTTCCATACTGCTACCTCCAAATTCTTTTTGAAAAAAAAGGACTGACAGGATAACGATTAATGGGAATATCGCTGTTTCGTTATAACTTGCGAGTAAAATGCTTTCGTCCAATAAAATAACTAGAATTAAAAAAGAAACGTAGATGATAGGAACCAAGGTGAACCAACTTTTTAGATTAGCCAAATCAATTCGCCATTTACTCACTTTTTCATCACCCGATTCCACTCATTCATCCAATCTTTAACAGAAATGATTTTGCTTGGGTCGGGTTTAGGTCCTTCTCCATTAATATTATCTTCAATGAAGAGTCCTTTTTGATAAAAATGGTTGAGTACTTGCTTTACTTCGCTGATCTTCCCTTCATTAATCGCTGTGCTAATCTGTTTAGTAAATGGATCCTTAACATCCAGTTCGTTATAAAAGAACATTCGCTCATCCATCAATATTTGTTCATCCGTTAATTTTTGATGATCACGAGCGTATAGATAATAGAACGCGGCGCGAATTTTATGTCGAATTTTATATGGCGCCCCTGCATCTTCCTTCCATCCAGGCTCTGTCAAATTAGATTCTAAGTCACCAAACAACATAATGTTAACTACTATTCTCCATAAATTAGCATCTAAGTTGTTATGCATATTTTCATAAACCATTAGAGAGTTTCCTTGGAAATACTTTACATTATGGGTTCTCTCAGATACCGACACATAGGGTAGGTAGATAATCGTCTCTAGCTTTGGGCTTTCTTGTGGGTTTAACCAGCTGTTGAAATAATGTTTAGCTTCAACCACCGTTTTCAGAAATGTCTCTGCTTCTTTGCGATTGCTCGATGTGGTAATAATCGTAAAGGGGTCATCAGGCATATTCACTTTGATCATATTTCCTGCTAACAAGCTAACTCCTGATGTCTGTTTCATCGCATATGTCTTTAAATCTCCCTGCTGACTGACTAGTGGAAGCGTCACATAGGTCTCTTTCGGAAATCCTTGAAGGGTTACTTCAAAGTCGGCGGGATTAAGGAGCTGAATGTGAAAATTCTCATTAACCCCGTTTTGTTTCACAAATAAAGGCTGATTTCCTGGAATTGGATACCAAGCGACATAGGCAGGTAACAATACATAGTCATCCTTCACAAAAGAAGACGTAACATCTGCGAAATTATTGTAGTACCAATTCATGATTTGTCCTTCATATTCAAATAGAAGTACTTGTTCTGTCTTTCCAAGATTAAATTGGGAACGATCGATACTTAAAATTTCTCCTTCACGTTCAAAAGATAACTCTTTTCCATCCACAGATATTTTTTTGACTTGTAAGGAATGATTGAGGGTAAATGGAACTTTTTCCTCTGGTAAACTAGAAGTGGGAATCGTTAACTCCGCTTTTACCTTTACATTATCATTGGTTTGCTTATGCACATTGACCCGAACTTGATTAACATCAAATACCACCCATTGGACATCTCTATCCGCCACTGGTGTATAGTTTTCAATAGCAGCAAATCCTTGATACTTCTCTGCCCACAGCCAACTATAAGGGAAAGCCATCACTGCACAAACAAAGACCATGATGAAACTGATGATTTTCCAACGTGATCCTTGATTAGACGGGCGTCTTGTCTCAATCAAGGTAATCATTATACTAACGAACCATAGACACATGCCTAAAACCATCAATCGTGTTGCCCAGATTTCGAAAGAACTCATCCAGGGTCCCCACGCTTCATTTTCTAAGATGGAATCTAAGCTAAATTGACTCAGTTGAAATCCACCCAAATAGTATAGACCCAACATTCGTTTGATAAAGACATCCATAAAGAAAGTGAAGAAAACCCAACCAGAGAAACCGATCAAGTAGACTATTCGATTACGAATTACCATCGCAAGTAGCATGGATAATGTTAAGGTATACATGAAATCCCACTCATAGACTAACAAAAATAACAGAGATCGATCCAAAATCTCCTCTACTAACAACCCTTGTCTAAAGGCAAAAGATACATAGACAATTAGCATGGTCAATGAAAAGAGAGAGAGATAAAGCATCGCTGCTGTCCATTTGGCACTGACCAGTTTAAACCCTGATATTGGATAACTAAGAACCCAATCATGGGAAGCTCTCATCCATTCACGTCGGATCAACTGAATTCCTAGTAGGATCGCTACAGACAAACTTAAGATATGTTGGATCTTATGATAATTGTATACATACATATATAAATCCTGTGATTGCTCAGGTCTAACATCAAGAATCACAAATACCATCCAGCCCGCAAATAAAAAGGGAAGGGCAAGATAAACATAATTGCTAAAAATCAATTTCGACTCCAAACGTAATTGGCCGAACCATTTATCCATGACTCCCACCCCCTAGTAGAGCGAGATATCCATCTTCAAGAGTAGGCTCCTGAACAAGTACAGCATCTTTCGTGAGAGGATGATCGGAAATCACTTTACAGTAAATACCTTCAGACATTTTCCGGGAAGTAATAATTTTGTTTCCTGGAATCGTAGCAAACTCCCGTTCACTCACAACAACTTCCCATACTTTTCCTACAGCCTCTTCTTGTAACAGATCAAGATGACCTTTTATAACCACTTGTCCATTTTTTAGTACAGCCATTTGTTCACAAGTACTCTCAATATCCCCAACAATATGTGTTGATAAAATCACAGTACGCTGTAAACTAAAGCGACTAAGTAGATTTCGGAAGCGCACTCGCTCCTCAGGGTCTAATCCAGCGGTCGGTTCATCAACGATTAAGACTTGTGGACCTCCTAGTAGAGCTTGAGCAATCCCTAAACGACGCCTCATTCCACCAGAATACGTTTTTACTTTTTTATTTGCTTGATCAGTCAAGTTCACTTCTTCCAACATGAGTTCAATCACTTGTTTTCGTTTTCGTCCTGTTTCTAACCCTTTCATTACAGCTACATAGTCTAAGAATTCATACCCTGTTAGTTGTGGATAAACTTGAAATGATTGAGGTAAATAGCCAATCATTTTTCTGATTTGATCCGCTTCGTTTAAAGAGTACTGGTCATATTGAATATTTCCAGATGTGGGTTTCAATAAGGTAGCCATGATGCGCATCAAGGTTGTTTTTCCCGCACCATTAGGACCTAATAAGCCGAACATGCCTTTGTCTATTGTAAGTTTAATGTTACGAAGCGCCCATTCATTTCTTCTGTACTGCTTGCTAACTCCTTGGATTTGAATCATATGTGTCATCCTTTATTGCAAATTCATACCGGTATGTACTCATAAAACGATTATCTAGTAAAAAAAGTTGAGGTAATTTATTACTATTTTTCATTTGGGTTCAGTTTATTGTGACAAAAAAATAACTCCCGTATGGGGGAGTCGTCAAAGAAAGCGTCGGGTGCATTTTTTTCCGTTATAGCAGAAGATGACGGTTCTCTCTTCAAAAGTGGTTTCAAGATAAACCGTACGCCCCCAGAGAGCGTAGACATGAGGGAGTGTTTTTTCGAGGTATTTAAGATCTAGTTCCATCCCCTCATATTGGTGCTTTAAATATAGTTCTCCGTTTTGTTGATAATCTCCATCTTGCACTAATATAAATGGATGCCCACCGTTGACACGACTTTGTACCAATTGATCTCGGACTTGTTCCCAATTTTTCTCGGTAATATTCCACTCGTTTCCTTGACGTTCAAACAGATAGAGATCTAGTTTTTCTGTAAGCTCCTTGGTTAAATAGTTGCGAATAAAGGATTGATCTGAGTCTAATTCACGAACCTCAAATATTTTCTTTCGTCCTTGTCCCGGAATTCGTCCCCATTCCTGTTGTTCTTTCTCAGTGGGATGATCCCATCTCTGCTCAATATCCTCGAATAGTTTCAATCCCAAATAATAAGGGTTAATCGAAGTTGTAGAAGGTTGTAAAACTGAAGCATTCAACTTGGCAAATTCGATCGCTTCTTCTTCAGTGAGATCCAATTCTCTCAGAATACGGATATGCCAGTATGAAGCCCATCCCTCGTTCATAATCTTTGTTTCTAACTGTGGCCAAAAATAGAGCATCTCATCTCGGAGGATCGTCAAAATATCTTGATGCCAGCCTTCTAAAATGCGGCTATGTTCCATGATAAAGAGTAATAAATCTTTTTCAGGGTGTCTGGGAAATGATTGCTTAGGTTTAGGGGGAGTGATTCTCTCCGATTTGAGTTGGTCAAGCCGCCATAAGTCATCATAAGGGGTAGTTCGTTTAGACTGGGTAGGAGGGGATTCCGGTCTAAGTCGACTGCGGGCATCCAACAAACTGGGGTTAATATGTTCTTGAATCGCTAAGACATGATCTAGAAAAGTTTCCACTTCTTCTTTTCCATAAGCGATTTCATAAGAACGGATTCGCTCCGCACTGGCTGACATACTTTCAACCATATCGCGTGAAGTATTGGAAAAACGAGCATTATTTTTAAAAAAGTCACAATGCGCAAGTACATGGGCGACAATCAATTTATTCTGGATCAAACTATTTCCTTTTAATAAAAAGGCGTAGCATGGATTAGAGTTGATCACTAACTCATAAATCTTACTGAGGTTCAGATCATATTGGAGCTTCATTTTATGAAATGTCTTTCCGAAACTCCAATGAGAAAATCGGGTTGGCATCCCATAAGCTCCAAATGTATATATAATATCAGCAGGACATATTTCGTATCTCATGGGATAAAAATCAAGACCCAAGCCAACAGCGATCTCTGTAATTTCATCAATCGCACGTTCTAGCGCTTTTAGCTCATCACTCATCACAAGCATCCTTTCCGCACTTGGATTCATTCTTAGCGAAGGAGTGTAAAGCTAACTAAACATACAGTTACAAGGTCCCAACAACCTTTCTCACTCATCACAGCATCTTATTCTAGTAAATGCTTATTTTAATATATTGGTAACTACTCTTAACTAGAAGCCATGTGCAAGAAGTCTATCACAAAGCTTAAAATGTTTTATATCCATTATACAGAATTTTCATATAAGAAACAAGAAGCCTAAGCATATCAGCATTTCAATGAACCGTGGCCTCTCTTTTCTCCAGCCCATTAAACTTTTTGAATTAACTTCTAAGTTTTGGATGAATAATTTGACATGTGCCACTGGAAGGAGTATACTTACCGTGTCAATTGAATACTTTCATTATCTCTGTTAGGTGAGGTTCCTGTTTGGAGAGACGCTACTGCCCAAAAATGTCGAGAGACGCCAATGGGTCAGCTGGAAAGGTCGGATCGAAGGTCTTTTCTAATGTAGCTGGTCATTTGACCTATGCCATTCAGTGCCAAAGCTCGATGAGGGAGATAGTAAGTTGGCTCATTTTCGTTTCGAAAAATGGAGCTTTTATTTGCGTATATAAACCCTCTCTCCTTGCAGAGTGGGTTTTTTATTATGTTCATATAAAGGAGGGGAAACTCATGAGTTATGCATTGGTTCAAGAGGAGATTAAATCTGCTTTACAAGTGAAGACCAATATGACTAAAAAGCTGTCAGAGTTATTACAACAACTACAGCCTTATGATATATCTGAGATTCTGCGGGAGATGGAGCATCGAGAACGGTTAGAACTAATCGGTTCATTATCTATCCCGGAAGCGGCAGAAACACTGGAATATTTAGAGCCGGAGATCCAGTATCAAATTTTACATCATATGCATGATTCTGAGGCTTCCCCTCTATTAAAGCAGATGTCAAGTGATACAGTCGTCGATATGCTGCTTGCCATTCATCCGTTGCAAGCAGAACAAATGCTCCGCTTACTACCTGAAGATTATCGAAAACAGATTAACAATATGATGACCTATCCGGAGGAGACAGCGGGCAGCCTGATGACTGTTGATTATATTTCTGCACGTGCCCACTGGTCAGGAGAAAGAACCATTCAACATATTCGTAAAGTTGGACTCGAGGCTGAGATTATCTCTTATATTTATGTGACAAGTGTCCGTGGCGAGCTTGTAGGCGTTGTTTCCCTGAAGGAAATCATCTTAGCTGATCCGAAAACCCATCTATCCGAGATCGCCACTACTGATGTGATTGCCGTACCGGCTGATTTGGAACAAGAAGAAGTGGCCAACATCATGTCTCGTTACAGTTTTGTTTCTGTCCCCGTCGTTGATCATCAACATCGACTGATTGGAATTATCACCTATGATGATCTTGTCGATGTAATCCAAGAAGAGACCACTGAAGACTTTCAAAAATTAGGTGGTAGTCAACCTTTATCCGAACCCTACTTTAAGACCTCTGTGTGGAGCTTATTTAAAAAACGAATCGTCTGGCTACTCATTTTGTTTATAGGGGGAGCTTATACCGCCAATGTATTAGAAGGATTTCAAGATGCAACTGAGAAAGTAGTAGCACTTTCCTTCTTTATCCCCCTTTTGATTGGAACTGGAGGAAATACTGGTTCACAAATCGTGACTACCTTAGTTCGGGCATTAGGTGTCGGCGAAGTTAAATTTCAAGATATGTTTCGAGTGATGGGGAAAGAAGTCTTAACAGGTTGTTTGCTCGGAGTCTCACTAGGTGCTATTGGCTACATTCGGGCAGTGATGATGGGAGTAGAAGTAGAAATCGGCTATATCGTCAGCCTTTCTGCCTTATTTATTGTCCTATGGGCATCCCTCGTCTCCGCAATCTTACCCTTGCTTCTACATCGTCTCAATATTGATCCTGCTGTTGTTTCTGGTCCCTTAATCACAACTTTGGTCGATGGAACTGGATTAATCATCTATTTTTCGATTGCACAAATGATTCTACACATTTGACATTAATGGTCTTGAGGCAATAACAATTCATCAATTATTTTTGCAAAAGAGTGGAGAATTTTCTTCACTCTTTCTTCATAATTAAAGGATTTCATATGCAAAAAGTAGAATAATTGAGTAACGCCTATTTATTCCCTTTCCCTCATTTTCTAAAACCTCTTTTATAATATATTTTCAGAACAGACAAAACAGTCGACCAATTGAGGCGTTACCTTATCGATCGAAAGGAGGAACATCTGCTAGATCACCGTATAACATAACATCAGAAAGGGGTTTTCGTTCTTGCGAAAAAATAAATGGTTCATCGGCAGTCTGATCTCACTGCTCGTCTTGGGATTAATCCCCTTTGCCGTATTCGCTCAACCCAATGCTAAACAAACGCAAGATCCACTAACACTGTACCGAATTCCAAATGTCAAAACAAAGGAAGTTCGCTCAGAAATTGCACGTACAGGGGTCTCGATTGAAGAAGTTGGATCCGATTATGTCATGATCACAGCTTCTCCCTCAGAAATGCTCCATCTAAAGAAACTAGGTTTCAATCCTCAAGCTGACCTATCTATGCGTCCTCAAGACTTTCCAGGTTATGACTCAGACTACCATAACTACAATGAAATGGTCGCAAAGATTGATCAAGTTGTAGCTGCATATCCCTCAATTGCTAAAAAGTTTAGTATCGGAAAGTCCCATGAAAATCGCGAACTATGGGCAGTAAAGATCAGTGATAATGTGCAAGTAGATGAAAATGAACCTGAAGTTCTCTATGTCTCCCTCCATCACGCTCGTGAACACCTAACAGTAGAAATGGCACTATACCTCCTCAACACTCTAACAAGCCAATACGGGTCGGATACCCGAATCACTAATATTGTGAATAACCGTGAAATATTTATCGTATTCAACATCAATCCTGACGGTGGTGAGTATGATATCTCTACAGGCAGTTACAAATATTGGAGAAAAAATCGTCAGCAAAATAGTGGATCTAGCTATATTGGTACAGATCTCAATCGAAACTATGGTTATAAATGGGGATGTTGTGGCGGCTCAAGTGGAAGTCCATCCAGTGAAACCTATCGAGGGGCTTCTGCATTCTCTGCACCTGAAACTGCACGGATGCGAGACTTTATCAATAGTCGTGTCGTCAATGGAAAGCAACAAATTAAAGCTTTAATCTCCTTCCACACCTACAGCGAATTAATCCTTTGGCCCTACGGATACACTTATGCAGATACCCCCAGTGATATGAGCGTTGACGATAACCAAGTCTTTAAAACTATGGCTCAACGTATGGCTCAAACCAATAACTATACCCCCCAACAATCGAGTGATCTCTATATCACAGATGGGGATATGATGGACTGGGCTTATGGTGCACACAAAATATTCGCTTTCACCTTCGAAATGTATCCCAAAACATCAAATCCTGGTTTTTACCCACCTGCCAGCCGGATTGCTACTGAAACCGCACGTAACCGTGAAGCAGTCCTATATCTAGCTGAACAAGCTGACTGTCCATATCGTTCCATCGGAAAAGAAGGCATTTACTGTAGTCCAAATAATTAGCAAAGAAGAAGAGAAGTCCGCTCCCCCCTTCGATGGAAGAGGCAAAAGCTATCAAAGAAGCTCTATGAAGAGTTGCCTCTTCTTCCCCTCATCGAAGGATCCCCTCCGGAACAACGATCCGACGGGATTCGGATTCATATGTGACTTAAATCACGTGACTTTGCTCAAATCAAGTAGCTAAACTAAAAGGTAAGCCCATCTAAAGAGATCTAAATGGGCTTACCTTTTTACTTGAACCAATCGACTCATCATTCATTGGAGCTCGTTTAATACAACTACTCTTGTAATCCTAAAACTTTCTTAACAGCTTGATCAGCATTTACTCTTCCTTTTGTCCAATATGTACCGGTTCCCTCGATCGGGTCAGCAGTACTTTCCATTGTTTGACGAATTTCTTTATTGTTAAGACCTAGTGAAGAGAGAAGTGCAGCTACACCAGAAACATGCGGAGCCGCCATAGAGGTTCCACTGATTGGATAGTATTGACTTCCGATTACTGTAGATCCAATCTCCACTCCAGGTGCTGCAAGATCTACCCAAGATCCATGATTAGAAAAGTCTGCTTTGATATCATTGGGGTCTGTTGCACCAACTGCAATCGCTTTCGGATAATAAGCAGGATAGTGGGGTTGACTCCACCCTAAGTTTCCAGCAGAAGCGACTACAACTACTCCATGTTTCCAAGCATAATTCACAGCTGCCTCCATGACTAGGGATGGCTTCTCTACACCCAAGCTTAAGTTGATCACTTTAGCTCCTTTGTGTACAGCTAAAACAATCGCTGCGGCAACATGATAGTTCTTGCCTTTCTCCGTCGGATCTAACACACGGATCGGCAAGATTTTAGCTTCAGGAGCTACTCCAGCGATACCGATTCCATTGTTTGTAGTTGCAGCAATGATTCCAGCCACATGTGTTCCATGTCCACCAGAAGGACCTGGTTCATCATTAGGATCAAAATCCCCATCCACAAAGTCAAACCCTGGTAAAACTTTTCCAGCTAAATCTGGATGATCAGCCTGAATACCAGTATCAATGACTGCAACAATCACATCTTTCCCTCTAACATGATCCCAAGCCTCAGGAGCTTTTATTTTTTGGGGACCATACTGATAGGGTAAGAAAAAAGGATCATTGGGAATCCATGCTCCTTCTACTTTTATATTGGGTTCAACATACTCTACATCAGGAAGATATTGAAACTCTCCTAGAGCTTTTTCAGCCGACAAACCTTTCATGCTGATCACATCAAACCCAAGTTCATCATTTTGAAAAACCACTTCAGCTTTTTTATCAGCATATACTTTTTGTTTTTCGGCTAAAGTGATATGATCTTTGAATTTTACAATAATTTCACCGCCTTCAACGATTGATGAAATAGTTTGTGGTGTTGCTTCAACTTTTAATACATTGAACAGCAGAAGTGATAACGAGAGAGAAAACACAGTCAACATTGAGATAATTTTCTTCATATACACACTCCATTTACAGATTTTATAATTGACTAAATTTCGGAACATATTATTAATTAGATTAATATAAATTAAATCCTGCATGATTTCTTACTTTTTATATAAAATATTCTATATTAAACATATATTGATCAAACTCATCGAGTTGATGTTTCTGTGCCTCTCTCGGGTCATGTTTGCAAAAGTCGTACACTAGAGAAACATCTCTTCTTCTTAGTCAATTTGATTGAAAAATATTCCTAGTTATTTCAATCATTTTTGCTCAACTTAGAAAAATAATTATTAATCAGTTCCATTGATCAAAAAACAAACACGAGTTTTCTTTATCCAACTCGTGTTTTCTCCGTTTTTATTTTTCTGTGCATCATTCAGTTCACGTTCAAAAACAGCAGATCCCTCATGTTCAACAATTTCGACCTTTGAACGGCTTCCATCCTTGCTGATGATCACAAATACATCTGCCATCAGACCTTCATCATAATGAACTTTATATTTTTTGATGGTTTCGATTTGACTTAAGGGAATTGAAGTGATATTTCCTCTTGTATCATAAATGAGTCGTTCATTCGTGAGAATACAGATTTCTGATTGGTCATCCCATTTATCATAATAAATGATTAGACTTTCTGAGCCATTTAAGTACTTCTTCTTTTGGATGTGATCAAGCTCACTTTGTTCTAATTCATTTTCCATTTTAACATTTGTAATAATCCCTTCTTCTTCATAATTTGTCTCATCCCCTTCAAGTGTCGCTTCAGTACTAAAAAGAGCACTAGGATCAGAGGTTAATTCCTCAAATAGGAATACAAGTCCAATAATTACGGCTACAAGAAATAAAAAGACAAATAACCCCACTATAATCCATACCGGTGTATAACTCTTTTTAGGGGGTTCTGGTGAAGCAGGGGGTGAATTTTGAAAAGGTATATTCGTATTCAAATAACTCTCGATCCCTTCACTCTATGGTTTGTTGATGAGTCCTTTGATTTCTCCCTCTAACACATCTCGTCCTTCTTCTAATGATACCTCGACCTCTATCACTTCTCCTTTCGTTCCTAGGATCGTTACCATTTCAGATTGCACACGAAACTCTTTAATTTGCTCAAGAGGGAATTCCGTTAGCCCCCCAAACGATTCGTAAACAATCCGTTGATCAGTAACAACTAATGTTTCATCCAAACCTCTACTATAATATAAGTGTAGTTGTTCCTCTTCAGAGAGGAGTTTCCCATCCTTTAAATACTGAATGGTTTCTAAATCCAATTCATTATACATCTTAACTCCTTCACCTTCAGCAAAGAATAGTAAGGATCCTATAAGGAGAATAGGCACTAAAGTAAAAATGAACACAATAAATCCCACCACACTCAAACAGCCACAACCACCTCCTACGAGCCATGGTAAAGCATTTGAAGTGGATGTTTGTGGTGGGGGATTTTGGAAATGCTCCATTCCATCACCAATCCTTTATCTGATGATTTATCATTCGTAGTGAAGCTCAATTTTACTACTTATTTCAGTCTCTTTTTTAAAATAAGAATAAGCACGAGGGTGATGATTACAAACCAAAAAAGCAACACAAGGCTTAACTTCAACAATTTCCCTATGCTAATTAGCAATATCACAATAAAAATAATTGATAGTGGCATTATTCTCTTCAACCCAAACACTCCATCCCATGGCCGTTATTCCCCAGGAAATATACGGTGGTCAGTGCACACTGATGTTTGATCTATGATTTTCTTAACATCCATGGATCAAACATCATTTAATCATTCTTGGATAAAATACTCTTTAAACTTAATATCGCTTTTCACAGGAGAAAAAGGAATCACTTCATACTCACCTACTTGATTGATGTAGTATGGATCATGAGTGATAATTTCCTGTGCCTCTTCCTCTGTCTGTACATTCATCAATATTACTCCACCTGTTAGATCCTTCATAGGCCCTGAAACAATGAGCTTTTTCTGTTGGTACAATCCCTCTAAATAATCACGATGTGCTTGTACATAATTTTGAACTTCTTCATATGGAAGCTTATAGTGAATAAGAACCAAAAACATTATTTTTCTCTCCTTTAAACCTCTATATATTACATGATTACCTTTCTTATCTTAACCCACTTTTATAATTTTTCTACCTTTCCAACTGTAATGGTTGCCATTCAGACCGTAACAATCCATATAAAACCATATCATACCGTTCTCCATCTCTTTGCAAAAATTGCCTAAAAACACCTTCCTTTCGAAATCCTAAACGTTCATATAAGCGAATGGCTGGTCGATTATAGGAGAATACTGTTAATTGAATCCGATATAAGTTCAACTCAGAAAAAGCATACTGTAAGGCCAATATCATTGCCTCTTTCCCAAATCCTTTACCACGGTCATCTTGATCTCCAATCGCAATAGACAACCAACCTACCTGATGTGGCCATAAAATCCCGTCAATCTCTAAAAATCCTATACACCGATCATCCTGTAGTAAACGAATCGCCAATAAAACCCCGTGAGGGTTATTTTGAGCGTTTTCTAACCATTTCTCTAATTGCTTTTTTGTTTTCGGCACTGCTATTTCTGCATTATAAATTCGCAAAAACTGATCATTCTCATACCACTTGGCAATCAAGGATAGATCCTCTTCTGTGACAGAGCTTAACCGTACCTGTTTACCTTTAAATAATGGATTCATTCCAACTCTCCTCTAAAGAAAAGGTGATCATCATGAAAAAAATAGATGTAGTTGGGGCTGTGATTCGTAATGCATCCAATCAAATATTGTGTGCACAGCGATCTCCAAAGATGTCCTTACCTAATCATTGGGAATTTCCAGGTGGTAAAATCAAGCAAGGTGAGACACCTCAAGAAGCATTGGTACGTGAAATTCAAGAAGAACTTGGCTGTAAAATCGAGGTATACCAACTGATTACAGAAACAAAATATAGGTATCCAGAATCAGAAGTACTTCTATACACCTTTGAGACATCCATCATCAAGGGGACTCCTAAGCCTAAAGAACATTCAGAAATCCGTTGGGTTAATAGTAATGACTTACTAAATCTGAACTGGTCGCCTGCAGATCTTCCAACCGTAGACAAACTAATAGAAACGAAAGTTTAGAAAATGGCAGGAAAACCTCATGGTAAAATGAGTAGGAATGTGGAACGGATTAACTAGAAATCCTCCTTGTAACACTTTACAAAGCAACGTATACTTAGGGTACATCAAAGGGGGATATCATTCATGTTTAAGATCGCAATTATTACTGACAGTTCTTGTGACTTACCATCAGATCTCATTGATCGGTTTAATATAAAAGTGGTTCCACTGCGTATTAACTATCGAGATCAAGAATATCGTGACAGATTTGACATCACACCTGAAGAGGTTTACAACCGATTAGAAGAAGAAATCCCCAAAACATCGATGCCCGCACCTGAAGATATGATTCAAACTTTTCAACAATTACAAGACGAAGGATATACTCATTGCTTAGTAATCACTCTTTCATCTGGCTTAAGTGGCACTTATAATGCGTTCCGTCTTATTGCTCAAGATTTTGATATGAAAATTGACATCATTGATTCCAAAGGGCTTTCATGGGTTTTAGGTTTTCTTGTTCTAGAAGCTGCTAAAATGATTCAGGATAAAATTGATTACCAAGATATTGTGCAGAAAATTGAACAAGCCAAAGAACGTGTCAAAGGATACTTTATTGTTGATACCTTAGACTATTTAAAAGAGGGTGGGCGAATTGGAAAAGTAACTGCCACTCTTGGTTCTCTTCTAAATCTAAAGCCAATTATCTCTATTGATAATGAAGGGAAGTACTTCCCAACTGCTGTCGGAAGAGGTAAAAAGCAAGCCATAAAAAAAATGGTGGAACCTGTATTAAAACAGATTGAATCAACAAAAGCAAGTATTGCAGTCTTACATGGTCGCGCTGAAAAAGAAGCAGAAGCAATCCTTGAACGTTTCCAAGGTTTAGAAAATGTAGTTGAATTATATTTAAGTAACATCAGCCCAGCACTTG
Source organism: Hazenella coriacea (assembly GCF_004341825.1). Lineage (GTDB taxonomy): Bacteria > Bacillota > Bacilli > Thermoactinomycetales > Thermoactinomycetaceae > Hazenella > Hazenella coriacea. The sequence goes on from NZ_SMAG01000001.1 coordinate 441,128, forward strand.
TCGTACACACGGGGCCTGGTCTTGTCGGTTTAGTAGTAAATCCTGTAGACAATGATTAATTTCATACTTTCTATTTTTAAAAAAAGGGAACCCTTTTCTGCTCTTTATAAACCGAGTAGAAATATAAGGTTCCCATTTAACAATTTAGGCGCAGTTATTTTAATAACTCTTGATAGGTCAAGCTTAATGTCTCATAATCTCCTCTTGCAATCACTTTTCCTTCTTCTAGAATAAGGATTTCATCGGCTCGTTGAAGGACAGCTGGTCGGTGTGAGACAACCAGACAAGTAGCTCCCTCCGTCTGAAACAATCGCTCCCATAATTGCTGCTCTGTTTTCACATCCAACGCGCTAGATAAATCATCAATCACCCAGATCTCAGCCTCTCGCATAAACATTCGTGCAGCTGCAGCCCTCTGGATTTGACCACCCGAGAGACGAACACCCTGAGTTCCAACCCATGTTTCCAAGCCGTGATCTAATTGCTCTACATCATGTTGAAGTACAGCCATCTCTACAGATTGGTTTAAGTTTGCTTCATCCTCAGGTACACCTAGTAAAATATTCTCCTTTAATGGATCACTAAATAGTTGTGGCACTTGAGGTGTATACGCACAACGGGGAGGAACTAAAAATCGATGCGGTTCTTCTACACGCTCCCCATTCCAAAGAATCTCTCCAGACTCTTTAGGTAACTGACCTAATAAGGTACGTAAAAGTGTTGATTTCCCAGAGCCAATCTTACCTGTGATCGCAACTAAAGTACCTTTTTTCACTGTACAATCAATTCCCTCAATCCCTTTACCTGTTTCAGGATGCCGATAAGTAAGACCTCGAACTTCTAAATGTTCTAATGGCTTGTTGTCCAAGGTTGGCACTGGGGCTCCTTCACTTATTTTCTTCTCCTGTTCCTCCATTAACACCTCAACACTTTGATCTCCCAAAAGAGCTTCTAATCGTCGAAAAGAAACATCAGCTTGTTTTTGCCATGCCATCATTCTTCCGAGAAAGCTCATCAAGTTTGTTAACATCCCTAAATAAAAAATAAATAAGGACAAATCTCCTAGTGAAAACGTACCGTCTTGAATGGATTCAGCTCCAAATAACAAAATGAGTGCTGTAACCAGACTCACTGTGTAACTGAAAAGAGAGGTTAACAATTCACCCATATAACGGTCCTTAACCATCCACTTTCTTCTTTCTTCACTTAATTGTTGTAATCGCTCAACCATCTTATTTTCTGCTTGGTTTGCCTTAATCACTTGAACAGAATTAAAGACATCCCCTAGAAAACGAGTGACTTGACTTGTCGCTTGGCTACTTTTTTGCCGTGTACCTTCCACTTTTCTTTTCAACTTATTGGCCATTAAGAAAACGATCAATAGAGGAATCACTACTACAAGTGTAAGTTTGGCATGGATAAAAAACATAATGGCAAGCGAAATGAAAACATAAACAGGTTTAAAAAAGAGATCTGTCGTAAAACTAACGAAATTTGAGATTTCGTTTACATCATCGCGAAACCGACTCAACGCTTCCCCAGCATGAATCCGATCATTAGGATGATTGAGAAGATAAGCAAATAAATTTTTTCGCAGCAAGGTTGCGACTTGAATGCGGATAGTAAAATCATAGAAAAAACCGAGAACTAAAGAAACCACTTCAACCAAAGAAACACCAATCAATAAAGCAATCCACCCATATGGACTAAACAAAGATGCCTGTGGATCTGCTAGGGCATCAAAAAACTCCCGAATCACTAAACCCATCATTAAAGGGACTGCAAAAACAGTGCCCCAGATCACTAATGACAACACATACAGTTTTCGTTGTGGACCCACCAACCGATTAACATAAGCCAAAGTTTTCAACTGAACACCTCCTTCTCACCTGTCCGTAGCAGTTTAGAAAATCGAGAATTCGGATCTTGGATGAGGTGCGTTTGCTCCCCATATTCAACAATTTTCCCATCTTCTAATATGAGAATTTGGTCTACTTCTTTCACCGTTTCTAAGCGATGAGCAATAAAGATTGCCGTTCTTCCCTTGATGAGGTGTGAGATCGCCTGTTTCACCCACTGTTCTGTCAAGGGGTCTAGTCGAGATGAAGGTTCATCCAAAATAATGATACTAGGGTTACGGACAAAAATACGAGCTAGAGAGATTAGTTGCCCTTCACCAGCTGATAAGCCCGTTCCTCCATCACCCACCAACGTATCAAGCCCTTGTGGCAACTGTTCTGCCCATGGGCGAAGACCTAGTTCATCTATAACTTCCCAAATCTGTTCATCCGAAATGGACTCATTAAATAAACGAATATTTTCCCTTACACTTTCTTGGAAAAGCCTTACCTCTTGAGTGACGATTCCAATCTCATTCCGAAGTGCATCTACGTTCCAGTTTCGAACATCAATCCCAGCTACTTGAATGGAACCAGTAGTTACATCATACAAACGGAGTAACAAGCGAGTAATCGTTGTTTTTCCACTCCCTGTTCTGCCTAACAATGCTAGAGACTGACCCGGAAGTAATCGGAATGAGAGATGATGTAAGACTTCTTTTCCTTCATCATAGGCAAATGTTACATTGCGAAATTGGATTGATGCCCCTCCTGAAATGGCTACCTCTTGATCTCCATCAATCATCTCACTCTTGATCGCAAATAATGACTGAATTCGTTCTAAGCCAGCACCTGCTTTTTGAAAATCTTGAATTTCTTCGACAATAGCCCATATGGGAGTTTTTAATAACTCTAGATAGGTATAGATCATAAAAAGTGTACCAACGGTCATCCAACCCTGTTGGTACAGATCACTCCCAACAAAAAATAAAATGGCAAACCCAATAGAAAATAATCCTGATATGGCTGGCCAAAAGTAACGGGTAAATACATACGCTTTCCGCTCAGCAAACATAGCTTCTTGATGTGAATCTAGGAAACGTTTTACGGTGTAAGAAATGGAACCCTGGGTACGTATTTCTTCCATTCCAGAGAGACGTTCTAATAAGAAACCGTAAAAATCAGCACTTTTTTGCCTTGCTTGAATCCAAAAGGGAATTGAAATTTTTCGAAGAAAGTTTAAAGAAACGAAGCTAATCAACGAAAATAAGGTAAATCCAATACCTAAACGCCAATCTTCTATGAAGAGTACTATTAAAATTCCTATAAGTAATAATCCGTTACCAATGACTAAAAGAATGAACCGAGAAAAGAATCTAGCTAAAGCTGTTACATCTCCATCCACTCGTTCAATCATTTCTCCTGAAGAGCGATCTTTAAAAAAAGAGAGATCCAGTCGTAAGCAATGTTCGATCAGTTCCATTCGAAGTCGATTCGTTGCCCGCCAACCAACATTCTCACTCACGATCGTCAATAACAGTTTCATCCCTTGATGTATGAAAGTAAAACATAGAATAGCAACAGCCACTCCGATCAGAGTTGAAACAGAACTTCCACTTTCGACATAATCAATGTAGTTACGTATAAACTGTGGAATCACAATTTGGAGAGCGATCCCTCCAAAAATAAGTGTAAATAATAGAACAAAAACTGACCTTTTTTCACCTTTTAAAATTTGTCGATACAGCTGCCAGTTTTTGAACCATTTTTTAGATTGTGTTTCAATCATTCTCACCTCTTTCTAAATCCGCTAAAGAAACAGCTTCCCTTATTATTGATGATACCAAGTATTCTATTTGATTGATCCATTAAGCTCAATCATTATAAAAATGATTATACAAAATCCAATACTTTTTTGGCAGAAAGCTTCATTTTCAAAAATAGAAGACACATATTTGTCAATATAGTTCCATTGGTATATAATTACAAAAATATATGAAAAATGGCAGTGACAGTTATACAATATAGTTCTAAGATAGAGAATCGGAGCTCGATTTTCACCCTCCATAAGCTTGTACCTTGCAAGGAAGAGGGGAAGTCCGCTTGATCCTTTTAAATCAACAACAAATGATTATGTACTATTAAAAGATTTTTTAATGACAGGAAACTCTCTATTAATTATATATTTTAAATGGTCAGAAGGGGGGGATCAGGCCTTACTTTGGGTACCGTTTATATCGTTGGCTTTACTTCCTAAATCTTATTGCTTATGTTCTTTTTGTCATCGTGATATTTGTATTTGAAGATAAAATTAATTTTCGATTTTAAGCGCCAATGTAAACAACGACTGCCTATGACCCCGCAGTCGTTGTTTACTTACAGCCCCATCACTTCACAATGGGAGCCTTTACTTTCATTGGTGGACCAATTTTTTTGTTAGCCACATGGAACCAATAAAATGATCCTGGTTGAAGTCCTTCTGCACCTGCCTTTCCAGCTAAAATAAATTGAGCACCACATATTCGATCCACTACATTATCAGCATGAATGTGACTGACCAACACTTTTTTAATCTTATTATTTCCTTTTACAAGATCACAAAATGGTGTAAGCCCCTTAAAAAAGAGATCCGGTTGCTCCTGTGTTTTACTTTTGTTTGGATGTTTTTTAACAAATTCTCCTTTTTGTGGAGGAACATGCATCAAAAGAACCACATTGGAGGGAGCATTTTTTAAATCTGCCTTAATTCTATTCAGTTCGGCTGTTCCATGTTTTCCTCCAAAACCATAGACGCTTGTATAATCTTTGTTACTTAGTTTTCCAACAGGTCCGATATTATTAATACCGATCACTCTCAGATTTGGAACGTTCACTTTATAATGCTCAGGAGCAATCAGCTTAATATAATTATCTAAAGAGCCTGTAGTACCATTTCGTTCATGGTTACCGGGTACGATAAAAATAGGAATTTCGTTTTTTTTCATAAAGTTATAAAGAAAATCTTTTGCTTTCATCAGATCTGCGGTGGCACCAGTAAAGACCAAATCCCCACCATGGAGTATAAAGAGAGGCTTCATAGTTGCTGCTTTTTTGAGTACAGCAGCAAAAATTCGATCATTGATAGGATGTCCTTTTTGGGCAAAGCGACTATCTCCCATAAAAACAAAATTATAGGTTCCTTTATTTTTCTTCTCTTTGACCTTTTGATTGAGTAAATTCAAAGAAATCTCATGCAATCGAAACGTTCTAGGCAACAATGTTGCCAAAATAGTTCCCCCTTTCTCCCTGTAATGAACTTTTATAATTTACCAGTAGAAATCACATTTTTTGCCTTTTGATTTTTTTGCAAGGTCATCTTGAAACGTCCTGCACCTACTGAAACTAGATTCCAATGAGTGAAAAAAACCGTTCCATTAAATAAAGTGGTAATATTCTGTGGTTTCTTTGCCCAATCAATAAACTTATTAATATCGGTAAATACAACCTTTCCATCCTTCGATACAAACCTTTCGAAAGAACCGTTGTGAGTGGTTGTCTTTCCTCCTTTGGAAGAGATCCACCAGAAACAAGTCCCTACGGGGTTTCGAAACACTTTAATCGCTACACCAAACGCTCCTTTTTTATTACGATCTTTGTCTCTATTGGCGTTAAAAGTAAGCTTTTCAGGCTTATGATTAATTCGTAAACGGGGAGATGTAGCTTCGTTAAAGTCCGTTAACAATCTTCCGTTGTGAACTCCCACCTGCCAGTCAGCAAAACCCGGATGACGATAATATAAAATCCCCACACAGGTTCCCTTTTTTAAAGTTGCCATGAACGATTCTCCCTTCTATAAATGTCCTACTCGACTTTCACCACCCGTGAGCTTGTGCCATGTGAAGTGGATAGAAAATCCACTCCCTCCTTTGATTCCGAAAGATGACAAATAGCATTAGAAAAAACTCCGAAGAGTTGTCTCCTTTCCTTAATCAAAGGGTTCTAATCAGAAGTTGCACAAAATCATTTATGGTAGGTAAAAAATCGACTCTTAGCCTTTGATAAACTGATACTGTTGATCTAATTTAATATATTTAGAAGTTCATAGAAGAGTGTGGACTGGATTCAATTCATTACTAAATTGTGCGATTGAACAAAAAAAAGAGACCTGTCTTACCTATAGACAGGTCTCTCAATCAGTCTTATATCTTATTCTTTTCTTTCTTCATATCACTGAATTCCATTAAAGTCAGTGATATGTATGTCACCTCTGGCACTTACTTGAGTTGTGCCATCTGGATTACTATTGCGAACTCTTAATTTATAATCACCTGCAGCAGTATAATATAACGGCATTCCTGCTGTAGTCGTATATACATAGTTCGACTGTACAACTGCTCCATTAACAGGATAAATCAGTTGATAATCGACTCGGGTATGGGAGCCTTGGACTAAGCGCTGATTCACATTTACTAGAACAGTGCCATCAAAGTGATAGGTTTTTCCACCATTGGTATCAACATAATTTTTAAATAACACATCAATAGATCCATCCCCTTGCTCAGTAGCCGGAGGATTCACTGAACTTATGTAAATCCCACCAACCGCTTGAACACGATTAGTCGTTCCATTGTAATTTGGGTTTTTTAAACGAATTTTGTAGTTTCCCTTTTGATCAAAATACCAACCATGCCACCCCTCGCCATCCCAACCAATAGAGAACACCACTGAGTTATTCGTTGGATCAAGGAGTTGAATATCGACGTTAGCAGAACTACCTGCAATTTGCTTAACATTTCCATTAATGATCGTACTTCCATCTAAGTATATGGGAGCTCCACCATTCAAATCTACATAATTATAGAATGTGCCATCAAACTGTACATCAGGAGCAGCAGTTGTGCTCATCGAAAGAGGAACCGTCTTTGCGTTGGGAGAGTTTGACTGTAAAGCATCCAAAGAGCGAGGCTTTACTTTTTCACTTTTGGCTTTGGCTATAGCCTCTTCAGGAGTCTCTACCAATTTCTCTACTTTGCTTAACGACTGATCTACTTGAGCTAAGCTCGCAGGTCCCATCGAAAGTACCAGCGCAAAACTTGTTACAACTGCTAAAATCACTCGTTTCATGTAGACACACTCCTATGCAAATTTTTCAACTAACAATTACATTTTACTATATCTCCTCTTGAACTAATATTAAGAATACATGACCCTTTATCTTTATATTTCAAATGGTTTTTCCCTATAGGGTAAGCCATCTGAAACTTGATACTCATCTTCATTATGTAAAACAGGAACGCCTCCTCTAATCGAAGCGTTCCTGTTTACACAGAAAGTCTATATCATTGATCAACATTAATCGTGAGATCTACAACGAATGAAAGAGTCCATGTATATACCTACTATCTGATTATTGCTAAATCAAATTTACTTCCAACAACCAGGGGTTTCGCTACGCTTTCTACCACTTGCTTTTGCTTCATCTTCAGTTTGGAAGTAGACACGATTCTCTTCTAAAATCTTACTTACATCGCTACAAGAAACTTTATGATACACGTCACTATTTTTAGAAGCCACAATAGGACCTTTTTGTGTCGTTACTTCTGGGTGAAATCCGTCATCTTGAACATAATCCGGGATGGACCAGATTCCTACCTTTTTCGTTTGAGCTTCACTTTGGAGAGCTTTATAATCTTTTTCCTTTTTCACATTGGGTGGTACCGCTTCCACGCGAACTAAACCATTCATTAACAATGTTTCTTGAACGTCTTTTCCATCCGCAATGATATAAGCTAAGAAGTTTTTATCTTTATCTCGTGGGTTCGTGTCTTTCTTAAGAGTTATTTTTTTGGCGTTTTTTAAGGTGCTTTCTAACATTGTTTTCGCTTCTTGACTAAATGGTTCCTTTTTCATTAGATCAGGGGCATCGATCAAAATAAGCTTCACCGTTTCTTCTTTCCCTTTATCACTAACAACTTTGATCGTTTCGCCATCAATCACAGCTACATTTTTTGGAGTAATCGTGAGCTCTTCTTTCTCTTCTTTATCCCCACAAGCAGTTACAAATATCAACACCAACGCTAACAACAATCCGAGTCTTGCACTCCATTTTGAAAACATAATTATTTCTCTACTCCTTTTTTATTAATCTTCGTCATCTCCAAAGAAATCATCAAAGTCATCATCATCGAAGCTATCATCTACTTCTTCCTCATCATCGTCGTCATCGTCATCGCTGTCATCTGTCAAGTGATCAATGATCCCAGCTGCAACTACACCTGCTGCAAAACCGCCAATCGCTGCAACGGCAGCTGTACCAACACCAGAGCCACCACCACTACTGCTATGACCAGCTTGTGGATAGAAATATCCCCCATGATAACCCTGAAAAGAATGAGGGTTATGTACCATTTCCTCAATTTGTTGTTGTAGATAATAAGCTAAGGATGAGGGATCACTCAAAAGCCCATTATCTAACCAAATCTCTCTCTTAATCTCTTTTTCACCAATAAAAGTATACATATCCACCTCGAGCAATAAACGAATTCCTTCTGGTTCAATCATAGCTACAAATTCAATCTCTTCAGCTTGACCACTCAAGAAAGAAGTTGGCGTAAATTCAAATTCTTGAACAGTTCCGTTAAAAGAACGTGAATCATGTTGTTCACGAAATCCCAATTGCTCAAGAGCAAAGATCACATTCTGCAAGCGTGCTTCTGGAACAATCGAAATATAATCTTTATCTTTGTGATCTACTGCACTTGCAATATCTAAGTTGGTGTCAAAATAGTAGGAAACCGTATGAGAAGATAATAATAAGTTCGTGGGTAACAGATATGAAAAAGGAAACTCTCTTACTTCAGATGGTTGAATCTGAAAAGAGGCATGGAACGGGAAGGATTGAACCACTTGTGTATAAGGATGTTCCTTTACATAAAAACTAGCAACAAAGTTCACATCAATCTTATTAATTTGCTGCTCCACTTTACCACCTTGGATCACTAACTTTCCTTCGACCATTTCTCCAAGCTGATATTCAGTCTTTTCTAAAACTAAATCCACCTTTGCTCCACCATGACCTAACGAGGCCATTATGTTTTTAAACAAAATTACAACCCTCCTATAATATGCGTCGTCCTGATTATACGACAAACAATAATCAAAAATCTATATTTTTTTATAACGTTTGTTAAAAACAACGATTTAAATTTTATAATGTGTTATTATGCCTTTCACTCCAATAGATTCATTTAATTGGATAATTAATCTTTTTCTTACCGAAAAATATCTTTTTTATATATAAATCGCTTACACGATCCACCTTTGGATGATTATTTCTTTTTATTAAATATCATATCCACAAAAATAATCATTAAAATATATGATTCCAACATAATTTTTTAACAATTATAGACTAATGACCCTATGCATAGGATTAATCTAAAGTTTAAATAAGATCAAGACTACTTTTTTAAATAAATCCTTCTAAAACTTGGAATTTGCTTCTTCTTCTTTAAAATATTACAAAAAAACGAACAATTATTATAATTTATTGAACCATTTCCCATATTAGGAGGATATGGAATTGTCAGATGTTTGGTATAACTATAGTGATTGAGGCCTCCATTTGAAGCAAAAATCGCTTCATCTCCAAACCTCCTCGATACCCAGTTAGATTACCACTTTTTCCAATGACTCGATGACATGGAATCGTGATTAACACTGGATTGGCACCAATCGCTGTTCCAACCGCACGAACCGCTTTAGGTCTATGAATCCATTGGGCTAGATCCGAATAAGAAGCTGTTTGACCATAAGGAATCTGCTTTAAGGCCTTCCAGATCTCTTCTTGAAATGGCGTTCCTTTTATATCTACAGGGATTGAGAAAGATTTTCGCTTACCTTCGAAATATTCCCTTAACTCTTGAGTGACTCTCATTAGAGATTCTTCATTTTCCACCAAGCTTATGGGGGCATAATGTCTTTGGATCCAACCTTCAAATTCCTCAAATGTCTGCCCAGGTGAACCAACATAACATAATCCCTTCTTGGTTTGAGCGACATACAAGTGCCATTGGTCATATTGGAAAATCGTCCACTCAATCCTTTGTTCTTTTGTACCCATCAGGATTTTCTCTCTCCTTTGTTTCTGTATATGGGTGAAGCAGTCATTGCCTAAATCCTAGAATGTTGGCTCAATGATGATCTCTATAACAAGTTGGTTCGTTCTTTTTTAAGTTTCAAGAAATGATTTTCGATAACTTGACGGTGTAGTCCCCGTTTTCTTTTTAAATAATGCAGTAAAATAGGGTGTACTTGAGAACCCCACAGACGTCCCTATGTTAGCAATGGATTGGTTAGTGGTTACAAGCTGATGAATGGCTTTTTCCAGACGGACTTGCTGAAGATATTCTGTAGGTGATTGACCTTTCACACGCTTAAATAACCGTTGTAAGTGATAGGGACTTCCATGGAACAGATCCGCCAATGTTTGCAGAGTGATAGATTCATAATAGTGTTGATCGATCCATGCCACGATTTGCTCAATCCACTCCTCGATCGGAAAATATAAACCATCTGGTTTGCATCGTTTACAGGGTCTAAATTGTTCCGCTAAGGCTATATAAGCATTTTTGAAAATGCGTACGTTTTCCTTATTGGGAACTTTAGATTTACAGGAAGGTCGGCAAAAAATTCCTGTGGTTTGGACTCCGTAAAAAAACAGGTTATCATAAGTCGGGTCACATTCAATTATTGCATTCCAGTACTCATCCGAAATATGTGTCTTTCTCCCTTTCACCAAGCTCACCTCCTCTCTTAGAATACACAGAACCCATGTATAAACCAACATTTGTTCAATATAAGAGCAAGATAAAGTAATTGTATCCCTTGATCATTTGTTTAAAATATAGAGACCGTATGATTTAAGGAGGTAAACATGAAAGTACCCAATCATTTACATGCCTATACACCCCATCCAAGAAAATGGGAAGATCACGAAAGTCAATTGATGATCCATACTCCTCAAGAATTTAGTTTTTCGGAGAACCTAAGCTATTTATCACGGTCGGACCAAGAATGTCTATTTGAAGTGACTAATGTCCAAATTGTCAGAGCCCTCGAATTGAACAATCACACCTCTTTAATAGAAATCCGAGCTGAAACTGAAACCAAACTAATCATTCGATTTTTAGATGGTTCGTCTCCAAAAGAATGGCAAGATCGAGTAGCTGTTGCCCACTATATCTATGAATGGTTTGATTTAGACAGAAACCTCCATCCCTTTTATGAGCTTGCCAAAAACGACCCTATATTACAAAAGCCTGTCCATCAGTTTTTTGGTCTTAGAAATATGGGAATTCCCGATTTATTCGAAGCGATCGTTTGGGCGATTCTTGGACAGCAAATTAACCTGAGCTTTGCTTATACATTGAAACGGCGATTTGTCGAGACATTCGGGAACTACCTTGTACATCAAGGAAAGAAATATTGGCTGTTTCCTAAGCCTGAGAAGATTGCTGATCTCACAATCGAGGATCTAGCAGACCTGAAAATGACTCGAAAGAAAAGTGAGTATGTCATTGGTGCTGCACAGCAGATGGTTCGTGGTGAACTCTCCAAAGAAACCTTATTAGAGGCTAAAGATATAAAAACTGCCGAGAAAATGCTGACCCGGATCAGGGGAATCGGACCATGGACAGCTAATTATGTATGTATGCGTTGTTTACGCTATCCTTCTGCCTTTCCCATCGACGACGTAGGATTACACAATTCCATTAAACATATAACAGGTGCAAAAGAAAAACCAAGTAAAGAAGAAATTCTTCAATACTCTGCATCATGGACTGATTGGGAAGCCTATGCAACATTTTACTTGTGGAGAATGCTTTATTAACTCGACTTGAATTAGTATAGAAACATTTAGTAGTGTCGAGAAGAGATTATTTACCTATCTGATTGAACGTCGGAGCTCGATTTTCCCCCTCCATGAGCTTGTACCTTGAAAAAACCTTGATGGGGTTAGATCTCCATCAAGGTTTATATTAGTTACAAACGATTCACTTCTCATTTCACCCAGTGAATCCCAACGCTTTAATAACCAATCCTTTAGTTTCAACTTGAAATCATCTTTCTTTATTTTTGATCCTCTTTTTCCATGGACGAGATACAATCAAATAGACCAAACAATAAAGGATCGGTAAAGTCCATTTTGCTACAGTAGGTAGGCAAATGGTTTCGATCATAATGATCGAGGAAAACCAACACTTAAAATATCCAAAGAAGACAAAGAAGAAATAAACAAAAATCAACTTAAAGATTGTTTTTTCCCATTTCTCCCATACTGTTGATTTATTCTCCATAACTAACCCTCTTCCTATATCCTTTTTCATCATCATACTTACTTTTTAATTTAAAATCATTATATTTATTGAAAAATAATAACAGCTTAGCTATACTAAGAATTATCTAATTAAGGATTGTACGGAAGGGGAGACATCCATGCTCATTCAACAAGGCCTCTCCGAGTTGAAACTGATTAAAAAGCGCATGGCAAAGATTAAGGAAGAGTTAAGCACTTATTCGGCTTGGTCTTCGAAAAAGAAGCATCCTTGGGGAATCAAAGGAGCAAACCAAGAGTATACTGTCAAACAAGCAGAGAAAGAAGTGCAGGCAAAGATTCAAGCTTATCATGACTTGTCACAACGTTTCTTTTTGATTAAATCTGCGATTGACCGTACCAATTTGGAGACAAAAGTGACTGTCGCTGGTAAAACATTCACTTTACATGAAGCTCTCCTATATAAAAACCACTTGATCGAAATGAATAAAAATCTAGTGGATGCCTGTGATGTCGCTATTCGGCGCGCTGAAATGGAAGTCGAACGGTATAACAATAAAAAAGATCGTGATTCTGTAGACAATGCTGATCTACTGTATCTCTTCCCACGCCAAGAGATCGAAAAGGTGAATCAATTTAATATCGAATTTATGGAGCAAGTCGATGCAGCTCTCCAGATTGCAAATGCAACGACTTCATTAATTGGAATAGAAGATTAAGTGACCCAACCTTTGCTTTCATAGCGCAGTAAACCCTAAGAAATGCTTTATATGTTGGGTCCGTTGAATTGACTATCCTGCCAAGATAGATTCCAATTCATGGACTCTCTTAACAGATTTCAGTGCTCAGTGAGTTTCCTCTATCCCTTTCAAGATAGTTGTGAAACGTTTAGTGTTTGAGTGCTTAGTGTTCTTATTTACTAGTGTTTAGAGCTTATTTGCTCAGTGATCGACAAAACCCGGTACTGACTTTCCTGACCGAGGACAGTTCGCAGCTGTTAGGGTTTGAGGTACAGGCTGCTATGAAAGCACAAAACTTCCATCTAGTAAGGTGGGAGTTTTTTTATTTACATCAATCATTTTGCTAACCCGTCACCTAAAGGATAAGAATAATGCATTTATTAAAGAATTTGATAGAAGAGATCACTTTCATGGATGTAAATAGAGGATCATGGGGCTGTCGACAGCTCCCTAAAAGACAGCCTCATGTTTGGTTCGTAGTTAATTTCACAACTATTCCGCTAATGTTTCGATCAATTGATGTTCTTTCCACATGACTGTAATACCCAGGCCAATGACCATAATAACAGCCGCGAAGAGATAAGGATAATGGATATTTACGTCAAATAGGATTCCGCCAATCGCTGGCCCAACGATATTACCTAAGCTCGTATAGGTCGAGTTCATTCCGGCAACAAACCCTTGCTCTTTCCCAGCAGCCTTTGATAAAAATGTCGTCAAAGCTGGACGAAGCAAGTCAAATGCAAGGAAGATCAGGCAAGCCACCGCCAGTACTGCTAAAAAGCCAGAGATCACAGTAGATGCCACCGCTAATATCGTACTTGTAATTAAACATAATTGGATTAATTTTTTTTCACCAAGTCGATCTACCATTTTTCCAAACATAAATACTTGGACAATAACACCGAAGATTGAACTTATTGTAATAATGACTGCAATGTCCTTTGGCGTAAATCCGAATTTATGTGAAAAAAATAGGCTAAAAACAATTTCGTATGCTGATAAACCGAAAGCGAGTACAAATACAATGATAAATGCAATAAAGTAAAGCGGATTAAATGATCTTTTGAAATCACGTATAAAATTTACTTGCTTTGTATTAGCAGAAATTTCCGCAAGCTGTTCCCTTGTTAGCGGCTCTTTTAAAATAAATATAGATGAAAGGCATGCTAAAAGGGCAATAGCTGCCGCAAAGAAGAAGGGCATACGTACACCATATTCTGCAATAAAGCCACCGATCCCAGGTCCGATAATAAAACCCATACTAATGGCTGCAGACAAATAGCCCATCGCTTTTGGCCTTTCCTGAATGGTAGTAATATCCGCAATATATGCAGTCACACCTGGCATAATAAAGGCGGCACTAATTCCCCCTAAAATCCTTGCTAAATAAAGCACTGATACATTTGTGCCTAAACCAAAGATAAGCTCTGAAACACCAAAAAGGAATAAGCCGATGATGATGATTTTCTTTCTGCCGTATCGGTCTACCCAACGTCCCCCGAATGGTGACATTAGCAGCTGTGACAGCGCAAAAACGGCTACAAGATATCCCATCGTTTTTCCTGATAAATGCATGATATCCATAAAAGACGGCATCACGGGGATGATGAGACCAATTCCTAGAAATACAATGAATATATTGCATAGAAGAATCATTAATACCGTCTTTTGTTCTTTTATTGTTTTCTTCATGTCTCAACACCTCTCTTATAAATACTATTGATGTGAAATCCCTCTCCAAAATACTGTCCAAGAGGCTTTTAATCGATCCTTGAGTCGTTTCTCATCATTGCCATATACAAGCTCTATCATAATGGAATCGACTACTCCTAAGAAGGCGAAGGTCGGCGTTTGTGCTACATCTTCGACGATTACTTTCGCATCGATCCAATCCTGAAATTTACTTTTCAGTATCACCTGCACCTTCTCCTCAAGATCGATGACTTCCTTTTCGATTTCTTTGGCAAGATGTGCTGGCGGAAAAAAAGACATACGCAACCAAAACTTTAACTGCTCATTTTTTTGGAACAGATCGATCACCAATTGTAGAAATCCGTATAAATCTTTTTCAGGATTTTGTGAATCAATATTATGGAAATATTGAAGTGTCGAAGATAACTCAGTCTCTTTCGCATCACGTAAAACTTGCAGAAAAAGATCATCCTTTCCTTTAAAATGAGCGTAAATAGATTGCTTTTTCATGCCGACTTCTTCAGCTATTAAAGAAAGGGATGCTCCTTCATAACCATGGAGTGTGAAATATTTTAAAGCTGCTTCTTTAATTTCATTGCTCTTCAATCTCATCACCTCAAATTTAACGAACGTTCGTAAGTCATATTATCAAACGGGTTAAAGATAGGCAAGTGAAAAATTATTTAGATCAGACGCTTTGAGTCATGAAGGCAATAAAAGAGGATCATCTATGTTCCATACACAATTAATTCCAGCAGAATTCGAATGGTTAACCAACTTTTCGAGATCTACAAATATATAGAAAAGAAAAATCGCCCCCTCAAGTCATCCTAGAAAAAGCGACATATTTCCCCTTAACTATGAACTACTCAGCTGTTTCCCAAAAAAGTGCTTTAACGCTACATAAACTTGATTCTTCTCATGGAGCACAAAGGATTTGAATTTTGGATCAGTTACCAAATTAGAATTAATAAACGCTTGCAGTATAGATGATCGTCTGTTTTACTGATATAAATAACCATAAACCACATCCATAAACGTCAAAAAACACCTAGTTAGGTATTTTTTGATTCATCACTTATCTAATAAGTATCCAGCTTGAGTAAATCTCGTTGACCTTCGATTGAGTTATGAATCGCTTCAAGTTGATTAAAATTACTGTAAGGAATCTCAATCTCGCTCTCTTTTGTCCACAAATATACAGGATGGTTCATAGCTTGTGGATGAAGATAAGTTTCCCATAACCATTTGATATGGGTATAGCAACTTTGTTGAGGACATTTTTTTTAGAGCTAGAAGTTTTATATACAATGACATTTTCGCTCATATTCCAGACGCAACTATTCAAGATGATCAGATCCGATTTATCGAAGCACAAGAAAAAGATTATTCAGATCATTACTTCATGGATGTCAAAATGAAGCTGGAAGACAACCAGTTTTTATATCTCAAATGGGATTTCTTAAATCAAAATGATTGGATTGTACAATATTATGAAAATCTATTTAAAAACTACGATTTAACCGGCTTGGAATATATCAAAAAAATAAAAGAAACAAATAATGCATATCCTTTAGATTGTCCTGATTGGTTACATTCAGCCATACAAAAATCTCAAAATATTATATTAACCAACTATAAAGATGGACATCAAGTTAATCCAATTGATTATACAGAAAGTGCACTATTAGACTTAGCAGGCATGCATGGAAGTTGGCCTACTACTAAAGAAGTAAAAAAGTTACTTTTAGAACGTTGGTATCAGCTTAAAATTCCTGTGAAATCTAATGAATATGCTTAAAAAGGTCCTAGCATGGTACTATATCCCTTTAGGAAGTGATGAAAGTAATTTATCATTTACATAAGTTACATTCATATCTCAAAAAACGAATTATCATTCGTAGGAAAAAACGGTATAGACAAATCAAAGTAATCTCATCGATCAGGGCATTTTTTCGTGCTGGATCAATGGTGATTGAATCATGGATCTTAGGCGAAAAAGCGAAATGGGACTATCAATATACCAAGACTCATAGCCCTATCGAACGTAAACTATACAATGCTCTAAAAAACAAATACAGACCTAAAACACAAGTAAAATGTGGAAGGTATTCTATCGATATTGCAATTCCAAAATATAAAATCGCAATTGAAACAGATGGTAAAGCTTATCATTCATCCTATAAGCAAAAGAAACATAATCGAGGTAAAACCCAATATCTCGAAGGGTTGGGGTGGACAGTATTGCGTTTTAGTGGATCACAAGTGAATGGAAAGATGGGATTGGTGATATTTCAAATAGAAAAAGCCGTATTAGCATACAAACCACCACTCTACAAACGATTAGGTAAGAAATTACGAAAAGCCCTATTTCGTTTATAGTCAGCGGGATTATCTTTATTTGTGTACAGCAATAGATTAAACCGCTTTAACTAAAATTTTTCCCAGTTAAGGCGGTTTAATTACCTCTAGTTGCTGATGACTTCAATCTGAATGTGTTGAATGAGAGAGCCAGGCACCTTTATCACAACTTTCCGAGAGTCATGAATACGCTGGTCAAATTCTGAGGAGTCCCCTGACTTCTCAGAATTATCCTTTGCCGCAGCAATTTCATTTTTTGTGACACCTGTGCTTACTCCTTTGGCTATTGCCATTTGAACGCACAAATTCATTATTTTTTGTAATCTTTTTTTTGGAAGTTCGAGATATAAACACCACAAAATGAATTGTTGTGGTGTATTGTCTGAACCACAACCTATGTGGAACTTTCTGTGACAACTTTCGCAAAGGGTTAGACCATTCCATTTATGATACTTAAGCTCAGGGTATTTACTTTGAGAGTATAGATGATGGGCAGTAAGTTCCTTAATACTATCACATACTCTACACTTGTTCCCGTCTTTTTTTCAAATGAATTTTGACCAATTTGGATCCATTGACACCCCTCTTTTAATATTCTTTTATCTATCATTCCCTGGATGAATTATTTTAGTCAGATTAACAAAATGATTTAGTATAGTCGAAAAACTATAAAGATAGTAACTTAATAGGAGTTGTTTTTGTCCTAGTTATAATCAATGGTATAGAATAGATATTAGCTTTTAAGATGCTTTAATGGTCTTTTATATACAGAGGTAGCGAAAGCTGAAATCTTTTCAAATGGTGGAAAAATCGCTCTGTGCTACCTCTATTCCAATAAAAGCAAGAAAAATTCCACTAGAAAGTAGGTAATCTTTTGGAAAATAAAACGGATAAAGACAATAATTTAGAAATTATCATATTAACCTTTGTTTTGGTAATTATCGGAATAAAGGTATTGGTTTGTTTGCTCATGTACGTTGCTTTTCCATTAATAATACTGTCGTTAGTAGCTACACTCTGTAGTTTTAACTATCGTAAATGGCTTTGTAAACAAAAAGGACTTACCAAATTACATTTCCTTAATCCAGATCGTCCATTATTTATGGCTGGACTAACACTCCTTTTGTTTATCCCCTGTGCTTTAGCTTTTATTGTTGACTATAAAATATGGCCAGCATTCGATCTAAGTTCTGATCTGACTTTCGTTTTTATAGGCATTATATTAATTGTCTACTTCGTTTTTGCTCACTCTCATATAGCTAAGTATTTTTTCAAAAGCGGCAAATAGGACTTAGAAAAGCAGGAAAAAATAGATTTTTGTAGCATCTATTAATAAAAAAACAAAGGAGTGAAATTGATTGTTTAGCTATTTAAGACGTTTTTTTGATTACTTCGAGATCTTTATTTTTATTTTAATTTTGTATGGAACAACTTATGTTTATCCTCCTGCTCAAGAGACAATAAGAAGAGTTATAGAATCACATCGAAACCTATATATAGAATGGATAAACGTTTTGATGAGTATTTTTACTGTAATGTTTACTGTTGGAGTTTGTCTAATTATCATTACTATGTTTTTTCTTTTCATTCTTAAAAGGATTGATGTTGATTACAAAAATGATGAAGGACCGCTTTTCGGAAAAACAATAGGCACTTTCGTCAGGAATGGTTTTTGGTGGAGTGTAAACTTATTACTATTATCTAAGTTTTCCGGTTTAAGTGAAGTTTGGGACTACTGGACTAACTTTTATTATGGTGTTGTTTTCAGTAAAACAGTCTATAATATCTTAATTGCACTGATTGGCGCCCTTTCCTTCTGGATCTTATATATGATTTATAAGAACTATACTAATGAAATGAAAAAACGTTTAAAAGGAATGTTTAAGAAAAATAACTAATAAGGAGGTGTTTTTGTTGAGAATACCATTTGGATTTAATCAAAGGGGAGAAAAAGTTCATATTGATCACGCGACCAAAAAGGATCAATACACTTGTATTGAATGTGGACAGCCTTTGATCGTTCGAGATGGATTGATTATGCCAAAGTACTTTGCACACTTTCAATCACAAAAACTATGCCCTCTACTTACTTTTGAAGGTAGTTCAAGCTTTGATAATAATTCAACAGGTCCAGCTGATGGAATTCATCAGCATTTCCCAGAATGGATGGCATACATACGAGCATTAGAAAAAGGAGAAACCGAAGAAGCCGCAAAACAGTTAACTAAAATCACCCCTAGTAAAAAGTGTCGTGAAAATCTCTGGAATAAGCCTTCATTGCTAGTCCGACCTCTTAGCGTGTATTTTTCTCAAATTGATACCGTTACCCCTAATAGTCACCTTTTATTTTAATCGCCAAACTCAACTGGCTATGATTGAACAGTCTCGTGCCAATTTAAAGGAACGAGTGATTGAGAAACGAATGATTCTTTACCCCGAAGTGGAACAAATAATTGAAGATATAGGAATTCTTTATCCTGATTTTTTACATACAGATGATTGGAACGATACAGTATCTCATCTAGATCAACTATATCAAGAAAATAAATATTATTTGTCTAGGAGTCTTCGAGTATATGTATCCAAAATTTTGGTTTTTGTGAAAGCTAATCACGATGAAGAATTGTCCTCTGAAAAAGTAAAAGAAGCTGAAGAAAAACTCTCTGCCAAACAGAAATTGAGAACTGAGACTTATCTTTAAACTATACTATTTTTAACAATCCGGTAACTTAAAACAAAGGATTTTGATAGAAACAATCAGTATAGTTTTGTGGACACACCTTAGTTAAATCTTTACAATCAAAAAAGGAGAATATGTCCAAATGGAACGGAAAGCAAATAGGTAGAATTCATTCTAGACAATTGGTACAAGAAATTAGTAGCGAATATAGTAACTATTTATAAATGGATCTCGAATCATCATATTGGTGAGAAAGGTTATAGTCATATTCGCAAAAAATAAAGGATACAGAATTATATTCCATTCCTCGAGAATAATAAATAACACTATGCCATCTCTACCTTTGTTTTTAGTTATAGGACATTAGGATCAGATAATTAATGTATACAAATCCACTTATTTCTGATTATTATTAACTCGATACGAATTTATGAAATTGGAGATATGAAAGGGGGATCGTTACGAAAAAACTAAAAATGTAATAAAACTCTAATAATGACTAAGTTGGTGTTTATAGCTTATCTAATAATTCATTATTCAATTGTATATCTGGTTAATGGTGCTGCAGACAATTAGGAGTAAAGGAGAAAATCCTCACTAACGGAAGAGTTTTATATGTTTTTTCGTAACGGTTTATTGTAAATGTCAATTAGAGAAATTATTCAATTCGGAGATCCGAGATTAAGAAAAGTCTCGAAAGAAGTAATGGATATTACACCTAAAATATTAACATTGCTAGATGATATGCGTGATACATTATATGCATCAGAATCAGGTGCTGGATTAGCAGCAGTACAAATAGGTATCCTTAAACGAGTTGTAGTAATGGATTGTGGTGATGGATTAATTGAACTTATTAACCCAGTAATTTTACAAAAAGATGGGGAGCAAATAGGTCCAGAAGCTTGTCTCTCATATCCTGGTTTTTGGGGTAATGTTAAGAGAGCAAATTTTGTTTCTGTTAAATATCAAGATCGGTTTGGAAGTGATAAAGAAATTCAAGCAGAGAGTTTTATTGCAAGATGTTTACAACATGAAATAGATCATCTCAATGGAGTTTTATTTATAGATCATGTAGAAAGTGGTAATTTTTATTTTAACAATCAACCTGCAGATTTACTATCAGCAATTAAAACAAGTAATACTCTCTAAATATTCAAAGCTCAATTCCTTAAGAGGGATTGAGCTTATTTATCCTTCTATTTAATTATTGGTTGTATAGTACACTAAAATCGATTCTATCTGCTTCTTTATCTGCCTGTAGCAATTCATCATAAAATAACACAAAAGTATCTATTAGATTTCTCAAGGCCAACATCCCATTTCTTTTTGAATAAGAATTAAATTCAATTGGGAAATTACTTGCTGGATCACCAATTAGTTGAAAGTTATAGAAAATCTGATCAAATATATTATGAAACTCCTTATATTGTTTGAATTGCAGTAGACTATTCAATACAGAATCAATTCTCCAACAATCATAGAAACATAATTTTAAACAAATGAGAAAAGAAGTAGGATCATTTAAACTAAGAAATAACATATGATGTTTAATAGCTGTATTGGCTGGAAGAGGCATAATATTTTTTAATTCTGTTTCATTTATATTAAGTTTAGCTAGATTACTTTCTAAGGTCTCTGGTCTAACTTTTAACATCCTCATATAGCATTCTGTTAAAAAATATTTTCGTTCAGGGTTATCCTGCCAAGATAATATTGGTACAATAAAATCAAACATATTAACATAAAACAGTATTGTTTCTACTGCAAAACGTTTAACCGTTACTATGGGTAAATCACCTTGTAACAATTTAAGAAAAAATGGATGTTCATTTAGTTTATCTATATGTATATTTTCATATTTATTTAAGCTTAATAATATATCTTTTGTCACTGAAATTCCTCCTTTTATAAAAAACGGGGAAATGGGTTAGTTTCGTTACTGTAATATTCAAAGATTTGCTCTCCCCAGTTACGTAAACAATAAAAAGAATTTCTAACACTTTTTAGAACACGATGACGTTCTTCTTTTGTTATATATTCTATTGTGTTAAATAGGTTTCTAGACATCAAACCATGCTCTTCTTGAATGTTAATATCAGAGTGAATCTTTTGGTATTTAATAAAGTCCTCAGGAATTCTATCTGAATATTTTCTCAAGTCAATAATATAGGCATCTTCTATATAAGGACTTCCTTCAAACATAAAAAGAACTGCCATATAGGACAAAGGATCATTAAGAGAGTATGCTGTCAACATATTATTTAGTGCGGCAGTGCAAGGAAGAGGTACTGATTGTATAATATCTTCCTCTTTAAAGCCAGCAGATAGTAAGGCTTTCTTTAAAAACTCATCATGTTTATATTCTTCTACAAAGAACTCGTAGATTAGTTCTTTAGCTTTAGTATTAAGACTATGCATCATAGATGGGGTAATACTATCTTGAGCTCTAAAGGTCACATGATAATATTCAAATGCAAAGCCGTATAATAATCTTAAGTCAGCTTTACCTGAGCTGATAGCTTTAGTTAATCTTGTAGGTTCATGTTGATTAACTAAATAGCGATATAAATCTTCACATAATGTCATAAGCTCTAATCCTGAGTTTTTAAAATAAGGATCATTACCTTCAGTTAACAAGGATATTTGGTCTAATGAAATTAGTAAATCAAAAACGTCATCAGAATCCCAGGAACAGACTCCATTTATAATTTCATCTACTGAATTTTCACCATTTACTAGCTCGATAAATTCTAATACATCTTTTTTATTTAATTCCTCATTTGCAATAGCAAATTCATCACCAAAAGATTTAATATGAACCCCATTCTCCACCTCATAAAATTTACAGCTATTCCTAAATTTAGGCTTCTTAAATAAAAACTCATAAGACATAATTTTCTTTCCTCCTTACAAATATTTTTTTAATAAATTTCTACAAATAGTAATATCATCTAATAAATCATTAAATGTATTATAGTCAGAGTCTCGTTCAATAACTATTGCTTTGCAAGAAGTTTTACTCAATATCCATTCGGTTAATTGGATTAAATACTCATCAATACCACCGGAATGAGAATCAAATAACTGATTATATATTTTTTTATATCCTGCAATGTGTAATTGTTTAATACGATCCCTAGGGATGTTGTTCAAATAATAATAAGGATCATAAGAAAAGTTTGTAGCATTAATTAGAAGATTTGTTACATCTAAGAGTATCCACGTGATCATAACCGAACAGGAGTATAAAAACTCAAAAAAGTTGGTAACTCAATATGAAGAGAATGAAAAGAACCAAATTCATGCACTCAAAGAAAAGGGATTGACTGAAGAACAAATTAACTTTGTTTTGTCTCCATCGCGTCATCACCATGAACAAGTAAAATGGGAAATTGAAGAATATGAGCGGTATCAAAAGGGGGATTTTTCTAATATCAGTCATGCAGCTGGTATTGGAAGACTTCTTGTTGCACTCCGAATTTATAAAAGATGTACACAATCTGAACTTGCCAAACGATTAGGTGTTTCACAAGCTCAAGTTTCAAAAGATGAACGCAACGAATACCATAATGTATCTCATAATAAAATGTTACAAGTTCTTCAGGCTTTAGAGATGGATTTTCAGATCATCCCTCAAGATTTAGCCGCTGGAAAAGTAGATCCGATTGAAATGAAAAAAAAGTAAAATAAAAGCCAGCCCACTCCACACCAATCTTGGATCTCTCTTCTTCTTCAGGATAAACTCCTGTCTGTTCCTCAAGTACTCTCATTTGCGAGTAGACATCGACCGACTGCTCAGGAAACCCCAAATTAGTACCTACAATATAATGATAATCATATGTATCTTCTTCTACTCCATCCATCCTATTTTGATAGACTTCTTTTAGTTATGAACAAATAAGTTATAGATGGTCTGATACAATTTATAAGTATGAGGCAAGATGGCATACTCGTACTCCAGGAGCTCCTAAAGAGCAAGGGAATACTTGGGTTATACAAAAGACAATTCCAGGGCAAGGGGCTAGAAAGCCCGCAAGTTATTTTTTAGTTGGTAAAAATGAATGGATTGAAGGTTATAAATGGTATGCTGCAGTTAGTGCAAGAAGATCAGGCACTGCTACTCCTCAGCAAATAAATATCTTGGATCAAGGACATTGGCCCGCTCCATAGGAGGTAAATAAATGGATGAGATAAATGATAGATATTATAAAGGTTTTGAAGGCGAACCAGAAATTCAATTCATTTATACTTTGGATAACGAAAAAAAATCTATACTCAAGATATGGATTGGGTATTTTGAAACCATCATGGATGCAATGATCACGGGTGAAGGAGAACTGACTGGTTTAGTATATTATTATAGTTTGCATGAAGGTTGGTACGATGAAAGCCCATGGCAAATCCCGAATTCAAGTGAAGCTATCGAACATTTTAGTAAGGTTAGAATTGAAGATTTGGAGCAAGAAGTACAACAGACACTGGGAGATGTTATTAAAGTACTCCCAGAGGTAATAAAGGAAATAGTTATTCATCTGACAAAAGCAAGGGATTTACAGGAAGCCGTCTATATCTCATATGAGTAGCTTCTAATGGCATTCTAAGAAACAAACCGAGTCACTTTTCAAGCAGATATATATTATTCACAAGTGAAATTAAAAAGAAAAATCGCCCCCTCAAGTCATCCTTGAGAAAGCGACATATTTCCCCTTAACTATGAATTACTCACCTGCTTCCCAAAAAAATGCTTTAATGCTGCATAGACTTGACTCTTTTCACGGATGACAAAGTGTTTAAATTTCGGATCATGGATATGGCGATAGGCAGTCATAAGTGTTGAATGACGATTATACTGATTGACCTCACCATAACCAAAGATATTGGCGCGTTGCATCATTTCCTTGACGAGCGAGAGACAACGTGGATTATCTGAAGTTAGATTATCTCCATCGGAAAAGTGAAAGGGATAGATGTTGTAACGGTGTGGTGGGTAGCGGGTATCGATGATTTCTAGGGCTTTGCGGTAGGCGGAGGAGCAGATGGTTCCGCCACTTTCACCTTTGTTAAAAAATGAGTCTTCATTAACTTCTTTAGCTTCAGTATGATGGGCGAGGAAGACGATCTCGACTTTTTGGTATTTGGTACGTAGGAATCGAACCATCCAGAAAAAGAAGCTACGGGCGATATATTTTTCGAAAATCCCCATAGAGCCGCTGGTATCCATCATGGCGATGACGACTGCATTGGAGTGGGGAATGACGACATCTTCCCACGTTTTGAAGCGTAGGTCATCAGTCGAAATTCGAGGCTTTTTCTTGCTACCTCGTAAGGCGTTCCGCTTGATGGAGGAAAGTAAGGTTCTCTTTTTATCAATATTGCCCATGAGTCCTTTTTTACGGACATCATTAAACCGGATGTCATCGATCGTCATTTCATCTTGCTCTTTCCGTTCAAGGTTCGGAAGTTCCAACTCGGAGAAGAGTAGGTTTTCTAGTTCGGCAACGGATATTTCTGTTTCATAATAATCTTCGCCTGCCTGATCACCCGCTCCTTGACCTTTCCCAGGACCTGGTTGTTGTTTCTTGGGTTCGCGGGCGAGAGTGTCCCCTACTTGGCTATCTCCGCTTCCTTGACCTGCGTGTTTACTTTTATTGTAGTTGTAACGGAATCGGTATTCCTCCATGGAGCGGATGGGAATTTTTATGATCTGTTTGCCATCAGACATGATGATACTTTCTTCACTGACTAAATCGGGGAGGTTTTTGCGAATCGCCTCTTTCACTTTTTCCTGATGTCGCATCTGGTCTTGGTATCCTTTGCGATGTAGAGACCAATCCTCTTGGGAAACAATAAAAAGAGGGTTCTTCTTCAACTTTTTCTCACCTCCCGTTTCCAACATGGATCACCTTTAGCGGTTGAGTAAGCTACCCACATACCGCAACAACTCATTGGCACTGGCTGGTGTGTATCCATACTCTTCGACCAAACGGGCGATCACTTCATTTACTTTTTTAAGCTGGTTTTCATCAGGAGTTTTGGTGGAGGTAGTAATTTTGACAACATCCTTGAGATCAGCAAATAGTTTTTTCTGAATTGCTTCTCTAAGTCGCTCGTGACTGTTATAGTCAAATCGTCTTCCTTTTCGAGCATACGCAGAGATCCGGATCAAGATTTCCTCACGGAATGCTTTTTTAGCATTTTCTGAAATACCAATCTGCTCTTCGATGGAACGCATCAATTTTTCGTCTGGTTCTAACTCCTCACCTGTGATTGGGTCGCGCATTTTCTGCCAGTTGCAATAGGCTTCAACATTATCCAAGTAGTTTTCCATTAACGTTTTGGCAGATTCCTCATATGAATAAACAAAAGCCTTCTGTACTTCTTTTTTTGCTAATTCATCATATTCTTTGCGAGCAATGGAAATGAAATGGAGGTATTTTTCACGTTGTTCTGGGGTAATCGATGGATGTTGATCCAGACCATCTTTGAGGGAACGTAAGATGTCTAAGGCGTTGATAAATTGAGTATCTGTACGAATCAGAGCGCTGGAGATTCGGTTGATCACATAACGAGGATCAATTCCAGCCATCCCTTCATCCAAAAACTCATTTTGTAATTCTTCGACATCGATCTCTTTCATTCCCTCGACCACTTCACCATCGTAGAGACGCATTTTCTTGAGTAGATCGACACCTTGTTTTTTAGATTCTTTCAGTCGGGTCAAGATCGTAAAGATCGCGGCAGCACGTAATGAGTGGGGAGCGATGTGGACATGGGCGAGATCAGATTGGGAAATTAATTTTTGATATATTCTTTCTTCTTCAGATACTTTTAAGTTATATGGGATCGGCATCACAATCATCCGTGATTGTAACGCTTCATTCTTCTTATTGGCGATAAAGGATTTGTATTCGGACTCGTTGGTATGAGCAACGATCAATTCATCTGCGGAGATCAAGGCAAATCGACCTGCTTTAAAGTTCCCTTCCTGAGTCAGTGATAGTAAATTCCACAAAAACTTTTCATCACATTTTAACATCTCTTGGAATTCCATTAATCCTCGGTTGGCTTTATTCAATTCGCCATCAAATCGATAGGCACGAGGATCTGATTCGGAACCGTATTCTGTAATCGTGGCAAAGTCAATACTACCCGTCAGATCGGCAATGTCCTGAGATTTGGGGTCTGAAGGGCTAAATGTCCCAATTCCTACTCGCTCATCTTCGGATAACAAGATACGCTCGATGGTCATCTCTTCAATCCGATTCCCATATTGTTCCTTCAGACGAAAACGACAAGAGGGGCACAGATTGCCTTCCACTCGAATTCCAAATTCCTTCTCAAATTCAGGTCGAAGTTCAGGGGGAATTAGATTTAAAGGTTCTTCTTGCATTGGACAACCTTTAATCGCATAGACCGCGCCCTCATCGGTTCGGGAGTACTCCTCCAGACCTTTTTTCAACATGGAGACGATGGTTGACTTCCCACCACTGACCGGTCCCATCAATAAGAGGACACGTTTTCTAACATCTAATCGCCGGGCTGCCGAGTGGAAATACTCTTCCACTAAACGCTCAATTGATCGATCGAGTCCAAATAACTCTTTACTAAAAAAGGGATATTTCTTATTGCCTTGTCCGTCGGTTTCCATCCCAGCTTTTGCAATCATATGATAAACTCTTGAATGGGCTGTTTGAGCTACTTGAGGATTCTTTTTAACGATCTCGAGATAGTCGGCAAATGAACCTTCCCACTTCAACTCTTGCTCACGGTTACGAAACTCTGCAATCCGCTTTAAGATATCCATAGTAGCCTCCTTTCCCTTAATCAAAAAATACACCTTAACATGGCGACGTATAGATGAATATTCCATTTCATACTTGTTTCACTTATTAATCTTGTATGAAAACCAGTCATCTAAAGCTAGCGAGTGCAAGGCGATATTTTATACCATATATATGCAATAGCTAGAAGGGTGTTACTTCTATTTTATCAGAAAATAGGGAAAATAGATAGAGAAAACCTTGAGCAATTTGCCAAGGTTTTTCACTATGACGAAGGAAGCAAAGCTTTTATGTAAATAATTGCTCAACATACTTAAACAGAGTTTCTATCTTGCAAAAATACCTTTACCTTCTCGCACAGAATCCAGTAAGTCTTTTAAGCTACCTTCTTGATCCACTGTATAGATAGGCTTCCCACGATCAATGCGATATTGATTAACATAGTAGGTCTTCATCCCTACACTGGATGCAACCATATCTTCTTGCATATCATTCCCCACCATCACACACTCTTCAGGGTGAACACCTAAGCGATCAGCAACTTCTAAATAGTACTCCTCTCGGGGTTTACAGTGATAGGTATCTTCATAAACGGTTATATGTTTAAAGGGTAAGTCATGAACTCCAGCCCACCGCATTCGTTCGACAATCGCAGCTCTTGGGAAAACAGGGTTAGTAGCTACTGCTACATGATATCCTTTTTCCAAAATCACTTCGACGACTTGACGAGCGACAGGGTCATGCCCTGTATGCTTTTGCAACTTTGGAAAATCTTCTTCATAAAATTTTTCAAAGAGTGGCCAGATCTTCTCCAATTTCATTCGAGATTCAGACTCAAATGTACTCTTAAATACTTGCTCATTGGTCAATTCGGGTTGATCACTTTCAATCATAGCTAGGGTAGCTTTCCAAATCATTGGGATGAGCTTGTCTGGTGGGATGATCTCTTTCACATATGGGGCGATCGCTTTCATATATGTTTCTACAAAAGCATGTGTATCCATAGGTAACAACGTTCCATCGAGGTCAAACAAACAAGCTTTTATCATCTCTGTTCCTCACTCTTCTCTTTTTTATTTCACATGTAGTCTATTGGAGTTCTGGAAAACCCAACTGTCTTAGTGCTTCAAAGGCTACAATTGCTACTGAATTAGATAAATTAAGGGAACGAGTAACAGGCCGCATGGGGATTCGAATCAATGTCTCTGCATGGGCCTGTAAAATCTCAGGGGCTAACCCTTGAGTCTCTTTCCCAAAGACTAAAAAATCATCTGCCAGATAACGAACATCTGTGTAAGACTGTTTTGCTTTTGTGGTAGCGCAAAAAAAGCGCCCAGTTGGGTATTTCGCTTTTAATTGAGTAAATGAATCATGATACTCAATATTCAATTCATGCCAATAGTCAAGTCCTGCCCGCTTCAACTTGGTATCATCAATTTCAAAACCCAGTGGTTTGACTAGATGTAGAGTGGCTCCTGTAACTGCACAGGTTCGAGCTATATTCCCAGTATTTTGGGGGATTTCTGGTTCTACTAGTACAATATGAATTGGCACAGTTTCATTCCTTCCCTCATGGAAACTTTCTTTTAATTGTACCTAAAGCTGTGTAGCAGTGTCGATGAGGTAATATTTAACTTCACTATAGAGCATCAGAGCTCGATGTTCCCCCTGGTAAATCAACACTACAGATATCATCTATACAATATGAAAAAAAGCATATCTCGTCTGTGTCGTCCAAGCAGGGGAATCTTGATAGTACCAGTGACGATGACGGCTGTTAAAGGTATGAGCATTCACGAGGGGATCACCTTGATCATCAAAACGGGTGACAATCACGTTATGATTCCATCGTCCATCTCCTTCCCAATCGTAACAAATGACATCTCCTAATTCCAATTGTTTTGCATCCTCTACTTTGACTGTTTGTAAACCTGTTGATCTTTTAGCTAGGAGATAATTGTATAAACTATTGGCTACACTCCAACTAAAACTCCAAGAATCCCGTTTCCCATCGACTCGACGATACCACCAACCTGTATTTCGATTTTTGGTAAACACCATTGGAATTCCACCAGCAAATAAACACTGCGAGATAAAGCTGGTGCAGTCATCCTCAAAGCGTTGATACTGCGGATTGTACGAATTCCAGTAGGTATCAGCATATTGGACTGCTTTTTGCCGATTGTAATGACTTCCTACAAGAGTGATTGTCTGGTTCAACCTTTTTTTCTGATCCATATGCATCTCCTCCAATTTTAACCAACATATGCAATTGGCTAATCATTGGAGCCCTCTTCATTAGAATATAAAAAGAGATAAGCTTAGATCGCTTACCTCTGCTTGTATAATAATTGCATTATTTCTTCTGATCAGGGGAACGCCAACCCTCAAGATTTAATAAATACTCTTTAATGTGAAGACCTCCACCATATCCCACTAGAGAACCATTTGATCCAATGACTCGGTGACAGGGAACCACGATCGAGATCGGATTACGATTATTGGCTCCCCCAACAGCACGTACTGCCTTTGGAGCTCCCATCGCCTGAGCCACTTCCTTATAGGAACGTACCTCACCATATGGGATCTGTTGTAATTGTTTCCAAACAAGCTTTTGAAAAGGTGTTCCATGTAAATCAACAGGTAAATCAAATTCTCGTCGTTTTTTTTGAAAATATTCATGTAACTGCTCTTTATAAGGAAGTACCTCATGATCATTCCGCTCCACTTTAGGTTTCGTAAACCATTGTTTACACCACACTTGGAGACTTACCGCTGGATCACATTTCTTACAAAATGTTAGCTGACACAATCCTTTGTCACTGACTGCCAAGACTAATGTGCCTACTGGGCTATCCATCTGACTCCAAACGATTCTTTGTGTTGCCGCGGACATATTAGGAACCTCCCTACCTGCAATTCTTTCTATTTTACAACGATTTTATGATGTTTGCGAGTGTAAATCTTCAACCATTTTGTTAACTGATTACAGACATGGACTTGGATCAAAGATGAGAATTACCAATCATATTTTAACAACAAATGAAATAAAAAGGGTGAAAAGGACAAATAAAACAGTAACAAGGATAAATTTTTTTCTTGCTATTTCAATGACATGCATGTATTTTTATACTATTAAATGTATTTTATTGTAGAAAAATAGATCACTCAACTCGAGTAAAACGACTAGCAGTCACTAA
This sequence comes from Hazenella coriacea, assembly GCF_004341825.1. Taxonomy (GTDB): domain Bacteria; phylum Bacillota; class Bacilli; order Thermoactinomycetales; family Thermoactinomycetaceae; genus Hazenella; species Hazenella coriacea. Next base: position 471,741 of record NZ_SMAG01000001.1, read on the forward strand.
AAATCACTATATTTGATCCAATTGATTGAGGTGGAGAGATGTTTCTATGGTGAACGACTTTGCGAACACATACAAGAGTGAAGCAGATAAACAACGACCCGACTGAGTTTGTGACTTGACTCATCTAGAGGATCATATTTGAAACATTCTATTGGAAAAGGAAGATTCGATTGACAAAACAACCTACCTTAATTCGTTCCCTCCAACTCTGGCATATCTTTGTCATTGGAGTGGGATATATGGCTCCCATGGCTGTTTTTGATACATTTGGAATTGTCTCCAATGTAACAAAAGGTCATGTTCCGACTGCTTATTTATTAACCGTAGCAGCCATATTATTTACTGCGTTCAGTTATGGAAAAATGGTACAGGCCTATCCTTATGCTGGCTCTGCTTATACATATACCCAACGAACGATAAATCGACCGCTTGGTTTTTTGGTTGGCTGGTCAGCCTTGTTAGATTATTTATTTTTACCAATGATTAATGCGCTTCTCACTGGAATCTATATGTCAGCCGTTTTTCCAGAGCTCCCCCAAGCGGTTTGGATTATTTCATTTGTTATGTTGATCACTGTTATTAACATTTGGAAAATTAATATCAGTGTTTCTTTTAACCTTTTTCTTGTTGTATTTCAAGTATTGGTAGCACTCTTTTTTATTCTTCTATCCGTAAGAGGGCTGATTCAAGAGGGTGGCGAGTTTACCATTCAACCCTTTTATACTGAAGAGATTCAGCTCAATACTTTACTTGCTGGAGCCTCGATTCTTTGTTTCTCATTCTTAGGCTTTGATGCGGTGACTACTTTATCTGAGGAAACCAAGAATCCTACGAAGACCATCCCTCGTGGTATCTTGTTAATTGCTCTCTTTGGTGGGTGTTTATTTACCAGCGTATCCTACTTTGCCCAATCTCTCTATCCCGATGCATCCGTTTTTCAAGATCCTGAAGGTGCATCAGCCGAAATTGCTTATCACATTGGTGGAATCCTTTTTCAATCGATCTTTCTAGCAGCAGCGATCTCTTCCACTTTAGCGAGTGGAATCGCTTCCATGATTAGTTCTTCCCGCTTGTTATATGCCATGGGACGTGACCAAGTATTACCTAAGAAATACTTTGGCTATGTTCATCCACGTTTAGGAACACCTTTATTTAACGTCTTTCTAGTTGGTTTGATTTCACTCTCGGCGGTAGGTCTAGACTTGCTCTTAGCCACTTCTTTTATCAACTATGGCGCCTTAATCGCTTTTACATTTGTTAATCTCTCTGTCATCGCCTATTACTTTCGATCTAAACCGGCTCGCACAGTAAGTTCTTTCTTTCAGTATCTAGTACTTCCACTCATTGGATTTAGCTTTGTCGCGATCTTTTGGTTTAGCTTACACATGCACTCCATATTGTTAGGACTAAGCTGGACATTGATTGGTTCGATTTATCTCCTTGTTATTACCCGTTTTTTCACCCGTCCACTCCCTGAATATACCTTTCTAGCCGGAGAATAGGGCAAAAAAGAGTCTCTCAATCAAGCCAAACGTAAAGGCTCTTACTTTGAGTACATAACATAAAGTAAGAGCCTTATTTTTTGATTCTTGATCCTTTTGAACTCATCGCGCAAGAAATTTTACTGTACCCACTAAGATCTGATAAATTCTTCTATTGGAATTGGCGTTACGTTCCCTGATTCCCAATCAGACCGCAAGGTAGCATAAGATACAGAATCGTAAAGTTGGTTTGCTTGTCTCCATGCTTGTCGATGATAACCCTCCATGACATATTTACACGATGCTAATGTTCGACGCATGGGGTGGTTGTCAACTCTTGTATGGGCTTCGACTCGAATAAGATTCATACATGTTTGAAATAGATAGGTAGTTAGCCAATTGACTGCTTGCTTTCCAAAACCCTTTCCTCGAAAGTCTGAACTAATTCGGAGATCAAAAAGTGCAATTGGATCTTCAAGGTCAAATAACCGCATAAAACCTACCGTTTGATCACCCTCACGAATTAGAAAGGATTTTGTGTCAATACCAGTATAAAACCCTCGTTCAAAGGCGTTGACAACCATTTGTTGGCTAACGATTGGCTGACCATGAAACTCCCAACGTTCAGTGGTAAGAAAAGAAATCAGTTCGTCTAAATGATTGGGTTGAAACGACACAAATTTTAAAGACACTATTTTTCTCCCTATCCCCATAGTTTCGCAGAAAAGAAATAATATTATACTTTGAATCTCTTCTATTGCCGTTCACAGCCCTTTGAGGACTTTGGATAAATCAAAGTGGAACAAATCACTATTACGGCTTTACAGTTGATTCCTCGATCAATTCAAATGCATGGTGGATTTCTTGGATCACTTCTTGTTTTGTCTCTTTCTCCAACGCCTTTCGTAATGCCTCTTTCGCATCATCCCCACCGATTTTACCTAAAGCCCAAGCAGCAGTTCCACGAATGACGGGACGAACATCTTGCTGAAGTAACGAGACTAAGTCAGGAATCGCCGACTGGTCTTTGAAATGGGCTAACGCAATGATGGCATTTCGCTGGATCGGCTTTTTCCCGCGCCATGAACCGGACATTTCTCCAAAATGCTCCTTAAATTCACGATTGCTCATCGATAATAAGGGTTTGAGAAGCGGTTTGACTCGTTCCGGATCAGGGGTAAATTCAACATGGTGATCAAAGTGAAGCCGACGATTTTTTGGACAAACCGTTTGGCAAGTATCACAACCATAGAGACGATTTCCTAACTTTTCTCGATAAATCTCAGCAAGGAACCCCTTGGTTTGTGTAAGATAAGCGATACAGGCTTGGGCATTAAGTTGACCTGGTTGGACAAGGGCTCCAGTCGGACAAGCATCCATACAGCGGGTACATTCCCCACAACTTTCTGTAACAGGTTCGTCTGGAGGAATGTAGACATCAAGAATCATCTCCCCTAGGTAAACCCATGAGCCGAACTCGTCTGTGATCAGTGATGTGTTTTTTCCGGTGAAGCCGATCCCAGCCCGTTCCGCAACAGCTCGATCGGAAAGCGCACCTGTATCGACCATCACTTGGGTTCGTACATCTGGAACCCATTGATGAATGGCTGTTTCAAGTGCATGTAGTTTTTGGCGTAATACATGATGGTAATCTTGTCCCCATGAAGCACGACAAAAAATACCCCGATACGCTCCAGCTTCCGAACGAGGCGGATTTTTTAATTTAGAAGGATAGGCGAGGGCAATAGCAATAATCGTCTTCGCTTCAGGAAGTGATAAGGATGGTTGGACTCTTTTTTCAATGTCTGGTTCTTCAAAACCGGACGCATACCCTTTTTCTTGACTCTCTATCAGTCGTTCTCTAAGTTCGATAAAAGGGTCTGCACTAGCAAAACCGATCTTGTCGATCCCTAGTTCTTTCGCTTTAGTGATAATCTTGTTCTTTAACTCTATGAGTTGCACCTCTCCCACCTCCTTAAAGTTTCTATATCCATAGAAATTATCTAGGTACAGCCGCTCGTGCTAGTTCATCACAGCGATTATTAAGTTCCACATCGCTATGACCTTTTACTTTGATGAACTCGACTTGATGTCGTTCCACTTGACGGAGAAGTTCTTGCCAGAGATCTTTATTTTCAACAGGCTTCTTGGATGATGTTTTCCAGCCGTTTTTTTCCCAGTTCACGTACCATTTTTGTTTGAAACAATTTACGATATATGCACTATCTGAATGAAGTTTAACCACACAAGACTCTTTTAATCCTCGTAAAGATTCAATCACGGCGGTTAACTCCATTCGATTATTCGTTGTGTTTGCTTCACCGCCTGAAATCTCCTTACGATGGGAACCATAAAGAAGAACAGCAGCCCAACCACCGGGTCCAGGGTTATTCGAACAAGCTCCATCCGTATAGATCACCACTTGTTTCATCTCAATTCCTCCTATTTAGATAGACTCCACATCCACAAAAGCTTTCTGTTATGATATATTTATTTGATAAATCTTTACAAACCCTCCATCCCACATTGAATTCTATTTCGTATGTTTTAATTAAAGGAGTTGAACCTGGATGGGAATTTTACAGATCCCTTTTCTTGTCTCTGACTTAGACGGCACCTTATTGAGTAGCTCCAAACAAATATCAAAAGTAAACCAGACAAGCCTCACTCAATTTCAAAGTTTGGGAGGCCAGTTTACGATCGCAACGGGTCGGACCTATTTTGAAGCGGCTCGATTTATTCAACAAATGAATGTGCAACTCCCAGTGATCCTTTGTAATGGTGCTATGATCTATGATCCTGCACATCATCAACATATTCCTGTTCATACACTATCACGTAATCTTTTGATGGATATTATTCATGAGCTACAAACTCATTTACCTTCATCGATGGATATTTTTGCTTATAGTAAAGATCTTGTTTATGCAACTCAAGTCGGGGAGATTACAACATCCGCTTTAGAAGGTGATGATTCCCACTTTCGCTTAGAGATGATCTCCACTTTCGATCAATTGCCCCATGATGCCATTTGGATCAAAGTGGTTTGTATAGGTGGAGATGAAGAGATGGAACAGCTGATCCAATGGGCAGAGACTAAAAAAGAACTCCCACTTGAATTCGTCCCTTCGTCTGACAATTATTTTGAAATCCTTCCTCAAGGGGTATCGAAAGGGAATGCTCTATTACAACTCATTGATCAGATTGATTTAACCCCTGAGCAAACAGCTGCGATTGGTGATCACTGTAACGATTTGTCGATGTTAGGATCTGTGGGCTTATCTGCGGCCGTTTCAAATGCTCATCCTTCAGTGATCCAGCAAGCAAAAATTACGGTTCCTTCAAATAATGAGCATGGAGTCTCTCATCTTGTCCATAATCATCTCATAACCATTCAATCTAAAAATATTTTCTAGTAATGAGAAAAGAGACCGTCTATACATAGAGGTCTCTTTTCTGTGTGTTGGTCGGGATGACAGGATTCGAACCTGCGACCCCCTGGTCCCAAACCAGGTGCTCTACCAAGCTGAGCCACATCCCGATAAAATATGTGAGTTTTTGAAGTACAAGATTCATGATGATAAAGTGGTCGGGACGACAGGATTCGAACCTGCGACCCCCTGGTCCCAAACCAGGTGCTCTACCAAGCTGAGCCACGTCCCGATCATACTATGCGAGTCATTTGGAGTAAGCGATTCATGATGATGAAATGGTCGGGACGACAGGATTCGAACCTGCGACCCCCTGGTCCCAAACCAGGTGCTCTACCAAGCTGAGCCACGTCCCGATCTCTATGAATTACCCAAGCGACAAGTTATAATTTATCATGGTTTAATCTATATGTCAATGGTAATTTTAAAAATCGTATAAGATTAATCAAAATCCTTCATCATCATCAAAAAATCCTTTGTTATCAGTCGTTGGATTGTTTACAATTCCTAATAAAACCAAAATCCCTAACCCTGCATTCACAATTTGTAGATATTGTTGCTCAATAATCTCAAATCCAAGTGCTTGAAGTAAGATAAATACATATGCAGAAAAGGAGACCCAAAATCCATAGTTTCGAAAACGATTGAACCAATCCATCTAGCACACCTCAACACTTCTTTCAGATCTATACCATTCTATGAAAAAAAGCGTGAAACTATGTCCAATGGGGGCACTAACATTTTTCACATAAAAACCATGTTCTAACAATAACAATGAAAAATGACCTGTTAGAAAACATGTTCCTAACAGGTTGGTTTTAGCAAACTTTATTTAATAGATACAATAAGAGCTTGTTCATAGATGACTGTTTTCGATTTTTAATTCACTTCATTTATACAAATAAGTTGATATTCGATTGCTCTGCATCCGCTAGATAAGAAGCCACGCCAGCGTACTCAATCCCATCGATTAACTCTTCTTTGGTAATACCCAACACGTCCATCGACATGGTACAGGCAACGATCTTAATATCTAGTTCCTTCGCTAACTCCATCAGCTCTTGTAATGATACAATGTTCTTTTTCTTCATGATCCCTTTCATCATCTTGGCACCCAAACCACCCATATTCAGTTTGGAAATACCAAGACGCTCAGGACCTTTAGGTAGAATCCAACCGAACATCTTCTCTACAAAAGGTTTTTTTACAGGTTCAGCATTTTCTTTCCGCAGAATATTTAATCCCCAAAAAGTAAAAAACATCGTCACTTCTTTACCCATTGCCGCTGCACCTGTTCCGATAATAAAACTAGCAATCGCTTTATCTAAATCACCACTAAAAACGACTAAAGTAGATTTATCTGAAAGGCTTTGACTCATCCTAATCACTCCTTTCGAACTTTATATGATCCCGTTGGGTCGCTGCTTCTCTGTCTCACTCCCATAGCGTATACGCAAAAGTCGTTCGTCAGAGAAACACCGCCCCTCCAAGGTTCATTGAATCAAGCCACTTAATTTCTAATTCATTCAAGTTGTTTTGTTCAAGTTCAGTAAAGATTAAAATTCCTTAACTCCGCTCCCCTCTTTGATTCTAGAAGGAGGCAACAAGGAGCGAAGCCTTATCTAAGAAGGATTTCCTCCTCATTTCCTTTAGTAAAGGTTTACGCTTTTTGAATCCAGAATACATAAACACCATCGTTCTCTTTGCTATCCAACATTTGATGTCCTGTTGATTTGGTCCATGAGGTTAAGTCATTGACTGAACCACTATCTGTCGTTTGAACTTCTAGAATATCACCTGATTGTAAGGTATCCATCGCTTTTTTAGTTCTTACAATTGGCATGGGGCAGGATAATCCTCTTGCATCTAAAACTTTTGTTGCTTGCATCTTAATCCCTCCAAGTATTTGACTGTAATATAAAATCGAGTAGACTTTTAAATACATCCACTATCTACTTATACCCGTATAGGTATATTATACTCATATAAAAAAAGCTGTCAACTCCTAGTCGAAAAGCTTTATCTACTTTTCACTAAGAGGTCAACAGCTTCTTTTACCATCTTACTATGATCGAGTTCACCTTCATCGATCTGGGCACGGATGCAATGTTCTAAGTTGGTACCTACAATCAATCCCATCGTACGGTCTAAAGCTGTTCGGGCAGCAGAAAGTTGAGAAACAACGTCTTTACAACCTTTTTCTTCCTCAATCATCCGTAGAACGCCACGAATTTGTCCTTCAATCCGTTTTAATCTATTTTTCATCTCTGGAGTATATTCCATCTCTACTCCCCCCCCTACTTATACCAGTATAGGAATAGTAATATATATAGATACAGATGTCAAATGTAGCAAGATTTTTAATATTAAATGATTGTATTTTATATATGTGACTACTAACCTTAAATAATAAGGCGTCCTTTTAATTGGAGAAGATATTGTTAACGTTTTAGAATTAGAGTAATCAGTAATTTATTAAGTAAAATAATATATGGAGGTTTTGAAATGGATCAATTCATGAAACGAGCCGTAGAACTAGCGGTAGAAAATGTTCGTGACGGTGGGCAACCGTTTGGTGCAGTACTTGTGAAAAATAACACTGTTGTAACTGAAGGTGTGAATGAGTTGCACAAAACGTATGATGTTAGTGGACATGCGGAATTACTGGCGATCCGGCGTGCACAAGAACAATTACAAACGAATGATCTGTCAGGTTATACAATGTATGCAAGTGGGGAGCCTTGTCCAATGTGTCTATCAGCAATATACTTTGCGGGGATCGAAAAGGTTATTTATTGTGCATCAGTTGAGAATGCGGTTGAAGCGGGATTGGGGCAAGCGAAAGTGATCTATGAGGACTTACAAAAAAATAAAGCAGATCGCACACTTTCAATGGTACAAATACCTTTGAATGAAGGGCAAGAAAATCCGATGAAGCTTTGGAAGGAGCGATCATAGCCTGAAAAACTGTGGGTTTTATCATAAAGCACCGATTCATCTTCTATGGGAAGATGAATCGGTGCTTCGGACGAGAGAGGGCTCTTACCCTCTCACAAGTCAGACAACTCTTTAAAGTATTGTTTCAGGAAAGGTTCAATCATCTTACTAGCATCGGTGTTCTCTCTACAATTTTAGCTGTAGAATCAATTCTGCATATAGCAGGGTGTAAAATCTTTTTCGTACTATATGAAATTTCTCCTTGTGTACATGTATGATGTTACGCAAGAAGGATGAATGGAACGAATCATATGAAACAACGAAAAAGGGTAACGAAAGTTTAACCAAATCGATAGGAACTACGGTTAAATCTTAGTTAAGGTCCTGTCAGTAGATGGGAGTTGCTAAGAATCCAACACCTTTTAGCGTAAGCGCAGATGATGGGAGTACTCAAATTCAGGAAACCAGTCCCCCTTTAGAGTACTCCGAATTTCTAGAAATCAGGTGGGAAAATGCAATAGTATTGATTCACTATTTTAATCTCTTCCCCAAAATCTTTCTATTTCTTCTGATTCCTTCTTTGTGTTTTCTCCCATATATATATATGCCTCTTTTAATAATTTTGGGTTATCACCTAGTCTTTCAAGGATCGTAGTTGATAATAACTCTTTTACCTCCATATCTCCTTCTGTAGCCATTATCTCCAAAAACTCAAATACTTTTTTAAGTTTATTATGTTCTATGTGTTCTTCTAACCAAACAACTAAATCCTCATTAAGTGTTTCTCCTACAAAAACGGATGGTAAAAGTTCCCCATTATATCGAATATGCTCTTTATAAGCTTCATTGTATTCGGGAAACTTTTTCAAAAGTTCAAATATGATATTTTCATAATTCAAATGAATCGCCCTCTCTTTATTTGCCATTTAACGCCCTTTTTAAATCATTGATTAATTCATTAGCATGTTTCCAATCAGACTCGCTCAACTTTTCATTCCTCATAATATTTTCAAGGTTACGTACACGTTCTAAACCTTTCTTAATATGCGACTTACCACCAACTAATACCCCATATCTAGTTTCTACTCGAATTGCGTCTGCAAGACCGCCATCACCAGTTGTTGCACCTCGACGGTACATTTCATTGATTGTATTTTTTAACTTCTTATTTGAAACTGCATTTAACAGTTCATCTCTTTTTATAGTATTATTAGTAGCCTTTGTTGTAAATTCTTCCTTACTTAAATGATTGTCCATTCCATTCTTCGTAGACACTATACTAAGATACTGAGCCAACACTTCAACTTTCCTGTTAATATTAACTACCGTTTTCTCTCGATTCCCTACCATCAACTCTTGGTGATTAAACCCTTTTATACATTCATTTGCAACCTCACAAAACATGAAGTACAGTCGTTCAAACTCATCCAATTGTTGTTTGGCTCTATGATACAAAACCGGATCTTGAGTCATCTGAAGCTTTCTTCTAAACTCTAAATGTTTATTCTCTAACTGATTATGAACTTTCTTTAAAAGTAATTTTGTCTTTTGTGCTTCTTCGCTCATGTCTTTACTAAATTGGGTTAGTGATTTTTTAAATTTTTCTAATGCTTCAAGGGAAACATTTGCGTCCATCGTCTCACCTACAAAATAAAAGTATGAAATAAAGATAATTTTGAGAAAAAACTTTTCTCCTCTCAGTAGTGTCGACCACAAGTTAGAAATCGATCTTACACATGAAATGACTTCGTACCGCACCTTATCGAACCCTTCGATGAAGGAAAAGAAAAAGCAACTCTTTCTAGAGTAACTTAGCCGATTTTTCCTATTCCTAGGATCTAAAGGTGGAGCTTCTTTACAAGATACAAACTCATGGTAGAGGAAAATCGAGCTCCGACGCATGATCGAACAGGTAATTATTTTCTAATCGATGATACTGTTCTTTCTATATCTGAATTAGAACTTATAATACGTCACATTATTTTATAATTTTCGATGTTTTCAAAAAACAGTTATAAACACAAGACATTTCTATATTAATTTACAAATCAATCATTATTCTAATTCAATATTAGTATGTTAGTATCACTCACCTATTATAAAAACTAAATATGGAGCACCCCCTTTTCTAAGATCAGTAATTAGTTAATTAATGATCACCAAACTTCCTCAGTCTAAATATAAATTCCTAATTTAGACTTCTATCTTCCCAAAAAAAGACCTGCTCCATCCCTCTTACATGGATGAGCAGGTTCGATTTGGCGAACTTCATTGTCATACTAAGTTGTTCAGTACGAACTCATATTAACAAATTGCGAAATACGATTTCAAGGAAAGCGCATTTTTTTCCAATTAACGCATCTGTTCAATCTTTTGGGCAAGCGATTGTTTGGGTAAAATGACTTGAGTAAAGGTTCCCATTCCTACGACTCCACGGTTATGAGTAGCAGTTACCTCACAAATAACTCGGTTGCCAATTAGTTGAATGATGGTTGCCGTAAAGGTTACCTGTTTCCCGATTGGTGCGGGGGAAAGGTGCTTCACTTCGATGGAAGCTCCCACCCCTTCTTCGCCTTCTTCTAGCACAGGTAAGATTACCTTTCTACCCACCCATTCCATGTAATAAATCATAGACACTGTAGATAGGGTAGGATGAACCATTTCTCCACCAAACGAAGCGGCCATTTCGTCTGTAATGATAACTGTCATCGCTTGGGAGTCACCGATCTGTAGTGTGGATTTCATAAAAGCTCCTTTAGATTCCAAAAGGGTTGATCGGTTTCTGACCGACATAAGAGATCACGCTTTTGGTTTCCATATAGAGATCGAGGGATTCAATCGCTAGTTCACGCCCAAAACCTGATTGCTTATATCCACCAAAAGGCAAACCTGGGAAAGCGGAGATCGGATTGTTAATCATGACAATGCCCGCTTTTAGTTGGGAAGTGACACGGTGCGCACGAGCAAAGTCCTGAGTCCAGACTGCCGCGGCTAAGCCATAAATACTATCATTGGCCAGTTGGATCACTTCTTTTTCATCTTTAAATTTGATGACCACAACTACGGGACCAAAAATTTCTTCTTGTGCTACACGCATATTGTTGGTTACATCAACGATCACGGTTGGCTCATACCAATGGCCTTGCTCAAAATTAGCTCCCTCTGGACGTTTCCCACCATAGAGGACTTTGGCTCCTTCTTCTTTTGCAAGCTGTACATAAGAGTCGACCGTATCCCACTGAGATTGAGAGATTAGCGCTCCTACATGGGTATCTTTTTGTAAAGGATCCCCTAATTTCAACTTTTTCGTTTTTTCTACAAACAGTTCTAGGAACTCATCATAGATATCTTCATGGACGAATAGACGGGAGCGCGCTTCACAAGATTGACCTGTATTATAGTAGATGCCAAACACTGACCCATTCACAGCCGCTTCGAGATCTACATCTGGGAAAACGATATTGGGGGATTTTCCTCCAAGCTCTAGAGTCACACGTTTTAAGGTATCAGATGCTTTCGCCATAATATCTTTTCCGGTCGTTGTCTCACCTGTAAAAGCTACTTTATCTACGCCTGGATGTTCAACGAGATACGCCCCCACATCAGCACCGCTACCCGTAATCACGTTAATCACACCAGCGGGAACCCCTGCTTCTTCACAAAGATCCGCGAGCACTAAAGCAGTCAAAGGAGTTAAGCTAGCTGGCTTTAAGATAATCGTACATCCTGCAGCTAAAGCTGGAGCCACTTTCCATGCGGCCATCATCAATGGGTAGTTCCAAGGAACGATTTGCGCGCAGACACCAACCGGTTCTTTGGTTGTATAGTGCAAAAATCCGTTGGGAACAGGTTTGGTACTTCCAGCGATGGTTGTGACTGCTCCCGCATACAGCTCGAAATCTTCAATCGCTTGCATCACTTGCCCTTTAGCGGCTGCTAGAGATTTACCACTGTTGAGTATTTCTAATTCCACAATGGCATCAAAACGCTCACGCATTAACTGAGCTATTTTATTTAAAATTTGTCCTCTACGTGAAGCAGGCCAGCGTCCCCATTTTCCATTTTCTAAGGCTTCTCGAGCCGAAGCAACAGCACGATCCACATCAGCACGCGTCGCTTTGGCTACTTCAGCTAACTTTTCACCCGTAGCAGGATTATAGACATTAAAGAATTGTTCTGTCTCACTGTTGACATGCTCTCCGTTAATCAGTAAAGGATATTTCTCTTGTAAAAGTGTGTTTTTTTCTTTTAACATGATCCGTCTCCCCTTATTTTTTATATTTTCTCAGGTTGTTTGGCTTGGGCATCAAGGTTATTCTTGCTCTCTCTCGATCAATGTGGCAATCCCTTGTCCGACTCCAATACACATGGTTGCCAGTCCAAATCGGGCTCCTCTACGATTTAATTCATGAACCAAAGTCGTCATGATTCTGGCACCACTTGCTCCCAATGGGTGTCCTAATGCGATCGCCCCACCATTGACATTGACTCGCTCAATGGGAAGATCCAATTCACGAATACAGGCCAACGATTGAGCAGCAAATGCTTCATTTAACTCAATGAGGTCTAGATCGGAAACAGAGATCTGGGCTCGTTTCAATACTTTTTGGGTTGCGTAGACGGGACCAATTCCCATCACATCGGGATGAACACCAGCAACGGCAAAGGTCACAATTTTAGCTAAGGGTTGGATATTGAGCTTATGTGCCAGTGACTTTTCCATCAGTAATAGGGTGGCAGCTCCATCATTGATCCCCGAAGCATTTCCAGCGGTTACAGTTCCAGAAGGACGAAAAGCCGGTCGAAGTTGGGACAGTTTTTCTAATGTTGTCTCAGGGCGAGGATGTTCATCCCGGGTAAAAAGGACTGTTTCCTTTCCCTTTTTCACTGAAATCGGAATGATCTCGCTATGAAATCTACCTGCTTCCCATGCCTCATTCGTTTTCTGTTGGCTTGAAATTGCAAAAGCGTCTTGGTCTTCACGGGAGATGTTGTATCGAGTAGCCACTTCTTCAGCCGTCTCCCCCATACTAAGTGGATCATATCTCGTCGCTAGTTCGGGATTGACGAAACGCCATCCCAATGTCGTATCGACAAGTGTTTGATTTCCTCTTACATAGGACTCTTCAGGTTTCAGCATGACGAGGGGAGCCCTTGTCATGTTTTCCACTCCACCAGCGATCATCACATCCCCACAACCCATCATAATCGCAGCCGCAGCTTGATGGATCGCCTCAAGTCCTGATCCACAAAGCCGATTGACTGTACATCCACCCACTGTTTCTGGAAGATCAGCAAGCAGACTAGCCATGCGAGCTACATTGCGATTATCTTCACCCGCTTGGTTCGCACATCCTAGAAACACATCCTCAATACGATCTCGATCCAAAGAGGGGTTTCTTGCTAATAAGGAACGAATGACATGAGCGGCTAGATCATCGGGACGGGTCTGGCGTAAACTTCCTTGGTATCGTCCGATCGGGGTACGTACAGCATCAACGATTACAACTTCTCGTTTCATTTCATCAGCCCCCCCTCATACCGATAAAAGCCTCTCCCCATTCGTCTACCTAAATGATTCGCATAGATCATTTTTCTAAGTAATGGAGCTGGGCGGTATCGTTCTTCTCCCAATTCTCGTTGTAGACCTGTCAAAACCGCCACCACTTGACCCACCCCCACTCGATCCGCCCATTCCAGCGGACCATAGGGAAAGTTGGTTCCTTTCTTCATTGCTAGATCTATATCAGCAACAGTTGCCACTCCTTCATTCAAGGCAAAAGTGCCCTCATTGACGAGTAAAGAAAGAATTCGTGGGAAAACCAATCCTGGGAGATCATTCACTATTTCTACTCTCTTCCCCCAGCTCTCCCAACAAGAAAGGAAGTGATACCAATCCTCATTTTCCTCAACTTGCAAGGGGCGACTCACTTCAATCACATCCATTTCATGTAGAAGAAGAGGAGAAAAGCCAATGATCCGCTCAGGATATTGAACCCAAGAGGCCACTTCAGTAGCCGTTCGATGTAAGGTAGATGTAAAAATAGGAACCTTTTTTGAAACTACCTTTTCCACCTGCAATAAATAGAATCTTTTCTGTTCATCCATTCCCAGTTCCAAATCAATAACAACATCTACATCATCTGGAATTGGTTCTGCAAGTGGAATCACTTCGATCTCTTTATCCTGTAAATAGACGGCAACTTCCGAATCGAGAGCCTCGTCACCGATGAGTATCACTTTAACTGTCATAATCGAAGTGCCCCTTTCCCGTTTTTCGCCCTAATGCTCCTTGATCTACCAGAGACTTTTGCAAATAATGTGGACGAAAGCGAGATTCATGAAAATAGCCTTCATAGACAGAAAGGGATGCCGCATAATTGATATCAATCCCTATCAAGTCTTGCAGTTGAAACGGTCCCATTTTAAACCCAGCAGCTCTTATGATTCGATCTACCTGTTCTTTAGTAGCGGTTCCTTCACCCACGAGTCGATACGCCTCCAGATGAAAGGGTCGAGCGACACGATTGACCAAAAATCCAGGTGAGTCACTAACCCGAACAGGCGATTTTCCTATTTTCCGCATCCAATCGATACAAGTCTCGACCACGGTGGGATTCGTTTCTGCTCCAACGACCACTTCTACTAAAGGCATGATCGGGGCAGGGTTAAAAAAGTGAAGTCCCACAACCCGTTCGGGGTGAACCGTCTCAGCCGCAATCGCCGTAATCGATAAAGAGGATGTATTGGTCGCTAAAATGGTTTGAGGCGAAATGATTTGATCTAGTTGTGAAAATAACTCTTGCTTAACCTTGAGTTGCTCGACGATGGCTTCTACAATCAAGTCTGATGTCGCCAAGTCTTCAAGGGTGGAGACAGGATAAATCCGATTCAAAATCTCTTGACACACTTCAGCTTTCAGTTTTCCTTTTTCCACTTGGCGCTTCAATCTATGTGTCATCGTCTGGTAAGATTGTTCAAATACTTCTGCTTTTTTTTCATACACTTGAACCGAATAACCAGCTCGGGCAAAAAACTCAGCGATCCCGATCCCCATCGTCCCTGCACCAATCACAGCAAGTTGATGGAATGAAGCTTTTTCGCTCACAGATCAGATACCTCTTCAGCGATATACATCGAGACAAGGTTTTTCGCAAAAGAAAAGACATCTTTGGCAGAAGCTTTTCCTTCAGGGGAGGTCATCGCTTTTTGTAAAGTCTCCATCGATTCAAAGTACATATCAGCTTGTAAGTAAAGATCTGGTGCGGTTCCCATCGGAGTACCAATAAAACGAGTCACTTTTACGTCTAGTAGTCCTGGCATTTGATTATTGATGGGAATATGTTTTTGAAAATAACGCTCATCAAAAGCTTTCTGATCTTCTGGTTGTTTGTAAATAGCTACTAACTTAACCATGCAAATCACTCCTATCGAATTTATTTGATTCGTAAATCCATCACACGCACTGCTTTGCCTTCACTCCGCGGGAGCTTTCCAGGTTCTTGAATCTGGATGTGAGCGGAAATGCCCAAGAGATCACGAAGACGTGTAGACACTTGTTGTTGGATCGTGCTCAATTGGTGAGCTCCCTCTGTCGACTCAGTAAGTTGACAAGCATTCCAATACTCGGTAGCCATCTCCACTTCCACCGTCAGTTGATCCATCACTCCCTCTCTCTCCACACGCAACTGATAATGGGGAGCAAACTCCTTATAAGTGAATAGAACCTCTTCGATCTCTGAAGGAAACAGATTGACACCACGAATGATTAACATATCGTCAATCCGTCCTTTGATTCTGGACATCCGTGTATGGGTGCGACCACATGTGCAGGGTTCCCGATTGATGGAGGCTAAGTCTCCTGTTCGATAACGGATGACTGGCATCGCCTCTTTAGTTAAAGTAGTAAATACTAACTCTCCTACGACACCATCAGGTACAGATTCACCTGTTTGTGGATGTACAACTTCGACTAAGAAGTGATCCTCCGCAATGTGTAGACCCTTTTTCTCTTGCCAACACTCAATTGCCACACCAGGCCCAATCACTTCGGATAATCCATAAATATCGACAGCATGAATCCCCCACATCTCCTCGATCGCGTTCCTCATTTCCTCCGTCCATGGTTCTGCACCAAATATTCCATATTCTAATGAACTCGCACGTGGGTCTTTTCCTTCCTGGATCATCACTTCCCCGAGACTTAAGACAAAAGAAGGCGTTGCCGCAATCCCACGAGGGCGAAAATCTTCGATAATCATCGCTTGGCGAACCCGATTGCCTCCTGATACAGGAACCGTAGTTAGACCTAAGCGCTCTGCACCATAATGCATGCCTAAACCACCAGTAAATAGTCCATACCCATAGGCATTATGAAACACATCACCCATTCTGCCACCAGCGGTTAGAATCGCCCTTCCACATACTTCCGACCAATTCTCCAAATCGCGTCGAGTATAGCCAACCACTGTAGGTTTCCCTTTGGTTCCCGATGAAGCATGAAGGCGAACCACTTCATCCATCTCAGCCGCAAATAAGCCAAACGGATAATGGTTTCGCAAATCAGATTTCATAGTGAATGGTAATTCAGAAAGCGCTTTCAAACCATTGAATTTTTCAGGAGTGATTCCCACTGCTTGTAATTGTTGTTGGTAAAATGGCACACAATGGTAAGCACGTTCAATCGTTTGCAGTAACCTTTTACTTTGGAGAGACTCTAAGTCTGGTCGAGTTAATCCCTCTATATTCGCTTGAAACAAGTAGTGGACACCTCCTTGGCTATACTATTTTCATGGCTTCAAATGGTTGGCGACAAGAGCGACAATAATAGACAGAACGACATGCTGTTGGACCAAATAGACTGATCACTTCACCCTGAGAATGATCACAATACGGGCAAGATGGATGGGGCTCTGCGGGAGGAGCAATGCCAAATTCACGCAGCTGTATACGTCCCTGCTCGGTGATTCGATCACTTGTCCAAGGCGGATCATATACAAACCGAACCTCTACTTGCTCAACCCCAGTTTCTTGTTGTAAACGCTCCTTGATATTCTTTTCGATCAGATCTAGGGCGGGGCATCCCATAAAAGTGGGAATCACCTCTACCACTAATCTATGTGATTCACTAAATATTTGATGAACCATCCCCATCTCTACAATACTGACGGTGGGGATCTCGGGATCTTTTACATCATTTAAGCAATGAAACCACTTCTCTACGCTCTGTGTCGATGCAATCACCTCCTTTACCAGCGAGTTAGCGGTTCTAATCGATATACTTCAGTCACTGTATCGAGTAAGTCAGATAGATCTTGTGAATGTTCCCCAAGACGACCTTCTTGTTGAGGAACGGGGAAATCTCCTGGATAAGTTAAATTCGCTTCAACAAATGTTTGACGAATCTGCCCCTGCCATTTGTCTTGAATCTGGTCTGAGCTTTCGCTGATGATTCCCATCTCTAGTAACTGTTGCTCATGAGGACCAAAGCAAAACAGTCCTTTCACATCGGGCCAAATCGATTCAATCGCTTTTTCCAAACGCTCTCTTGCTTCACCACCTGCTTGTCCTAGTCGAACAAAACATAGCTTCATATGCTGTAAATGGTAGGTCTCTTCTCGCTTCATTTTGGCTACCCCTTGCGCTAATGGGGTATGTGTCGATGAGAGCATCGCTTCCAAACGGAGATGATCAAACAAATCATAGAAAAAATGTCGAGCAATCGAATAAGCCCAATCCCCATTGGTACGTTCTAGCAATATAGCATTTCGTCTCTCTTCTATGGAACGAGCAAAAGCAAGTTGATCTGGGTCTTTTTCACCACATTGGTGTAGCAGTTCGTAATAGAATAAGGCATGTCCGATTTCATCTTGAGCAATAGAGCTAAAGGCAACATCCCCTTCAATATCTGGACAAAGCCCTAACCACTCCGAGTCACGATGCCCAATTGTAAATTCATCATCCGCTAATTGAAAAAGCCAATCACGAAGAACTTGTTGCTCGTTCGATTCATGGTTTTGTACCATTTCCACTCCCTCCTCTCTATTCCACCTGCTTTTACATTCGATTCGCTTTTTCTTTTCCTTCCACATAAGCTACAATCTCTTCTAAGGAAATGGCCTTTTCTTTAAACATCCGCCATAAGCGGCCATTCTCGGTATAACCTCGGACTTCTCGGTAAGACTTATCCATCTCTTTTGATAATTCATCGGGGTTAGAAGTTTCCGTCACTTGGCTGCGTGGCACAACCCAGACGCTTATCGCATTCTCACGTCGCAGAAAATTTTCTCTTGCCAGTAGGATCGCCAGATCTGCAGATGGTGAAAGTAGACTTCCTACATGGGTGTGATGTTCAGTCGAACTCCTCTGTATGAATACTTCAAAGATTTGTTCACCATGAAACTCTTCCATCGCTCCTCACCTCCCTTTTAGCCTGTGGTCACTGAAGTCTGTCTCATCGCTTCCCGCACCCAACTTTGTCCTTCATGAGCTTGGCGGCGAAACTCGATCCGCTCCTGTGATTTGGGTCCTTGATTTTTCGTCACGATTAGACTAAATTGATTCCAATCTGGAGTGCGATAATGCCACCGATTTTCTACTTCATCATAATGAAGATCAGGATCAGGGATTGTCAGACCCAGTGAGCGAATTCGTGGAATATATTTATCCAAGAATTTTTGGCGTAACTCTTCGTTCGTCTTTGTACGAATCCGATAATAGAGCATTCGTTCGGCTGCTGGTGTGACTTCTTGAGGACCGAAGAAGAATAAGAGTGACTCCCACCAGTAATTAAGAGATTCCTGTAACATTTGTTTTTGCTTCTCAGTGCCCATCGCCAAAGCTAGAACAATATTTTCTCCATGTTGCATGTGAAAGCTTTCTTCTGCACAAATCCGTTTTAACACTCTGGCATAAGGAGCATAAGATGTCTCGAGTAGAGCTGCTTGATTAATAATCGCCGCTCCATCTACTAACCACCCAATCACTCCTGCATCCGCCCATGTCTTCGCTTCCATATGAAATACATTATGAAATTTGACCTTTCCCAGATAGATATCCTCAATTAGACTATCTCTCGTTTTCCCAAACGGAGTGGCTAAATCTTCCACAACTCGAAGCAACAATTGTCCATGTCCAACTTCATCTTGTACTTTGGCCATAATCGCTAATTTTCTTTTCAGATTCGGGGCTTTGGGAACCCATTCTTTTTCGGGATAAGCTCCCATGATTTCGCTAACCCCATGCATATGGATTAATTTAATTAATAATTTCCGATACTCATCAGGCATCCAATCCGTTGCTTCAATCTTCTCGCCTCGATGGATTCGTTCCATAAAGGCTTGCTCTCTTACATCTCCCATCTTCTTCACTCCTTTACGTTGTGATGGAAGCCCATCATCATCATGTGGATAAAACGCTCCGCAATTTCTTCTGCTGAGCATTCTTGATCTGGCTGAAACCATTGATAAAGCCAGTTTCCTACCGATAAAATTAACAGACGAGCAAATTTTTCATCCAACTGTCTAAATTCTCCGCTGTTCACCCCCTCACGGATGATCTGTGCCCACATCTCTTCATATTGATCGCGCTTATCTTGGATTTGCTGTAACCGATCTGTCGAAAGCGCTTTCCATTCATGAAAAAAAACAGTGGCTGCCTCCAAGTTTTGTTCAATGACTCGGATATGTGCAGTCAGGGCTTGGCTCAATTTTTCAGTAGCCGTCGCCTTGGAGTCAACAATTTGTTGAATGGATTGCAGAAAAGCTTCTGCGCCTCGATCAGTAATCTCAAAAAGTAAATCTTCTTTACTATTGATATGTGCATATAAACTACCTGCTAAAATACCACAAGCTTCCGAGATATCACGAATGGTAGTAGCATGGTATCCTTTTTTGCTAAATAATTGACAAGCTATTTGTAAAATCTCTTCCTTACGCTTCATCGACCGTGACATCTGCTCTGGTTCCTCTCTGACAAAAGTATCTATATTGTGCATAGCCAATCTGTATGTCTATTTAATCACGACTCAGCCTCCATGAAAACAAGCGCTTGTTTGTTTTTATCTTAATAGAAAATTTGAATATTTGTCAAGAGTCCTATTTATTCGCTATGATAAAATCACACCAATATAAGGGAGGTTTTTCGATGTTCCAAAAAGATCTGGTGTTGCAAGAATATAAAAATAGTCGCCGTTTAAATACTCGAGTCCAATTTCATGTTCAATATAGCCAAGCCCCTGAACCTTTTTTGGAGTGGGCGATTCAACAAGTTAACTATCGCGGCGACGAACATGTCTTAGATGCAGGTTGTGGGACAGGCGTTTACCTCTTTCCAATCGCCAATCTTTTACGCGAAAAAGGCGGCTCCATTGTTGGTATGGATCTTTCATCTGGCCTGTTGGAAGAGTTACAAGAAAAAGTAGTTGATTATCCAAACATTGAGTTAATTCAAGGAGATTTACAACAAACGCTCCCCTTTCCCGATGAAACCTTTGACATTGTCATGGCCAACTTCGTCGTTTATCATGTCGAACACATCAATCACACCATCCAAGAGCTGAAAAGAGTGTTAAAGCCCGGAGGGCGAATGATTGTTGGAACAGGAAGTCAAAAAAACTTTTATGAACTAGAACAAATACATATCGAAGCTAAGAAAATACTTGCCTTTCCTTCCGAAGCCATTCATCATCGAAACCCATATACTCGCTTCTCCTTAGAAAATGGAGCCATCTGGTTACGCCCTCATTTTCCTTGGTTTGAACTTCATACTCAATATGATCAAATAATGGTGGATCAAGTTGAACCCGTTTTAGAATATTATGCCTCTGGTATGATGGAGTTGGGAATCGAATCTGGAACTGAACTTCGAGAAGAAATCACTGAGGAAATGATAGAAGATTTATACCAAGTCGTTCGCAAAAAGATCGAAAAAGTGATTGACCGAGAAGGGGTTTTCCGCATGCAAAAACAAGCTGGTTTTTTTATTGCAACCAAATAATTTGTCTATGAATATAATAGTATTGAAATAAAACCAAGGGATGCTCACTCTTTCATTTATCCCTTGGTTTTATTTAGATATAACAACTTCAGATTTAGACCCATCCAGTTAAGAGGGTAATTACAATTACGAGAGGAATGACCAATGTTTTAATAACAGTAATCGCAAAAATATCAGGATAGGATTCACGATGAGTCAATCCACAAATAGCAAGTAAGGTGATCACAGCTCCGTTGTGTGGGAGCGTATCCATTCCTCCGGCTGACATCGATGCAATTCGGTGTAACAATTCAGGGTTGAGACCTGTAGCCATCGCCCATTCTAGATATTTAGATCCCATCGTATCTAAGGCGATACTCATTCCTCCAGAAGCAGATCCAGTGATTCCAGCGAGAATATTAATGGAAAGAGCTTCAGAAATTAATGGGCTTGTTTTCATGGTGAGCAGAAAGTCAGCAACAGTTTTAAAACCAGGCATGGTAGCAATCACATTACCAAATCCTACTTCAGAGGCTGTATTCATAATTGCTAACAGTGAACCTGCTACTCCTGATGTAATCACTGTAGATAATGTTTGTTTGTGAGTCGATTTCTCTTCATGATCTTCTTTTCGATGATAAACAAGGCGAATAAAGATCGCACTTACGATTCCAAGTACCAAAGCGATAATTAAAGACCAAATGCCCAATACAGTTTTGATATTTAAGCCTTCATACTGTTCCAATAATGACTCTGGATACCAATCGGGTAACACCCAATAAGTAAAAACAGCATTCCCTACTAAAACCAACAAAAGTGGAACGAAGGAAAGCCATACAGGTGGAAGGGCTCCTTCATTCATGGGCTCTGGTTCATTCAGTGAATGCTCACCATATCCTTCCCCTTTATGAATCAACTTATTTTTACGTCGATTTAGCCACCATAATCCAGCAATGACAATCAAGCCACCACCAATCGAGCCGATCACAGGAGCTGCAAAAGCCGTTGTCTGGTAATAAGAGGTAGGAATAATATTCTGAATCTGCGGAGTCCCTGGTAATGAATCCATCGTAAAAGTAAAAGCGCCAAGAGCAATCGTTGCTGGGATTAACCGCTTGGGAATATCCGCTTCTCTAAATAAGGCAGCGGCAAATGGATAGACAGCAAAAGCAACCACAAATAAACTAACTCCACCATATGTAAGAATTCCACAAGTAAGAACAATGGCTAACATCGCTTGGTTTTTCCCGATAGACCTAGTGATCCCTTTTGCAATCGAATGGGCTGCCCCCGAGTATTCCATCACTTTTCCAAATACCGCCCCTAAGAGAAAAATCGGGAAGTATAACTTAATATAATTGACCGCTTTCACCATAAATACTTCTGTATAAGTCGGTAGCAACGGCAAACCAGACAACACAGCCGCTAATAATGCAAAAACCGGGGCAAATAAAATAACAGGATAACCACGATACGCCACTAGGATTAGTAATCCTAAAGCCAAAAATATAGCCAAAACGTCCAATCACATTCCCCCATTCAATCCATGTTTTTTCAATTAACTGACAATCTTTCATGATGAAAAGCAATCACTTATATTATTAAATGCTTTCTAACACATGAAGGATTTTCTATATTCATATTTTACATTAAATATGGGTTGAGGATTATTTTTAGTTACTTAACTTATAGAAAAAAACTGATCTTTGAACCAGACAGCTTGTAAATTAGCTACTGTTCTTTGATGAACATAGACTCATGATTAAAAAGGGATTTCATTTTATTAACAAGAATCAGTCATCATTGTACAATGTAAAACCTTTGTCTTCGGACTTAGATCATTCCAACAGTTCATAGGGTGCTTTCCTTTAACAAGGAATAGCACTCAACTTTTATTTTAGGAATATTAACGGAATATACATAAGAGATTATATATTACGAGTATAAAACCATTTTATTACATTTAAAACTAATCATAGATTTAAGATTACCATCTCTGTTAAAATATTTGATAAATATGAGTAAAATCGAGGTGCCTTTTTATGGAAATGAGAAGAGTTCAGATTATGGGGGTAGGTAAATACCTGCCTCGAAGCGTAGTTACAGCCGAAGAGATCGATGAAAAACTAGGTACTCGAAAAGGATGGGTCGCCAAAAAGGCAGGTGTTCTCACTCGTCATTTTGCCGACGGAGAGACAGCTTCACAAATGGGAGCTGCAGCTGCTCGAGAAGCGCTCACCAAAGCAGGATTGAGTTTATCTGACATTGATTGTATTGTCTGTGCTAGTGGAACCATGGAGCAAGCCATTCCTTGTACAGCCTCACTCATTTATAGTGAACTTGACCCCACCCATACGGGGATTCCCGCCTTTGATATTAACTCCACCTGCCTCAGTTTTGTCACCGCCTTCGACCATCTGTCTTATCTGATTACTGCTGGTCGATACCGCCAGATCCTCATTGTCTCTACAGAGATTGCTTCAGTCGGTTTAGATTGGACTCAAAAAGAAAGCAGTGCTCTATTTGGTGATGGGGCTGCGGCTGTCGTGTTAGGTCCTACTCCTCAAGGTGAAAAATCAGCCATTTTATCATCTCGTATGGAGACCTATAGCCAAGGGGCTCATCTTTCGGAAATTCGTGGAGGAGGAACCAAACACCATCCACGAAAATATGGCGCCGAACTCGACATGAGTGATTTCTTATTTGATATGGATGGAGAGGCTATTTTCCGACTTTCCGCCCGGTATTTACCAGAGTTTATTAAGCGCTTGTTGTCTAAAGATGCGATCGGCACACCCAGATTATCTTTAAATGAAGTCGATTTAGTCATTCCCCATCAAGCGAGTATGATGGCAATGCGTCTCATGCAACGACGCTTAGGCATTTCCAAAAAGCAGATGTTTATTTTTGCTCAGAATCATGGTAACACGATCGCCTCTTCGATTCCTATAGGCATTTATGAAGCCATTGAACAAGGACAGATTCAACGTGGTGATACAGTCATGTTGCTAGGAACTTCAGCAGGTTTATCTCTTGGAGGGCTCGTCTTTGTCTATTAATGTAAAGAAAATGACTATTTTACTGACCGGTGGACGTGCTCCAGCTACCCTCGAGTTGGCTCGTCTCATTCATGATGCTGGACATCGAGTCATTGTTGCCGATAGCATCCCGACTCCAGTCAGCCGTTATTCAAATGCAGTTTCACGAATGGTTCTTTTGCCAGCACCACGTACCCATCGTAAACAGTTTTTATCTACATTGGAAAAAGTAATCCAAGAGGAACAGGTAGATATACTCATCCCTACATGTGAAGAGGTATTTACCGTTGCTTCTGGATTAGCGAAACTTTCTCCACTTTGCCATGTTTGGACGGAACCTTTATCCGTATTAAACCAGTTACATAATAAGTGGTTATTTATTCAAACTGCCAAACAACTGGGGTTTCGAGTCCCAGAGACATTTCAAGTGGAGTCGATCGAAGAATTGAAGTTCTACCTCCAGCAACATGGGGAGGAGTCCAAGTGGGTGATCAAACCTGTTTATTCACGATTCGCTTCGAAAATGTTTTTCGTGACTGATGTGAATGATCCTCTCCCTGACATCCCGATCTCTAAACAAGAACCGTGGCTGGTTCAAGAATGGATTGAAGGATCTCAAATCTGTACCTATAGTCTCGCCAACCAAGGGATGATGACCGCACACACGGCTTATCGTACCACCTTCACAGCAGGAATCGGCTCAAGTATTTGTTTTCGTCACAGTCATCATAATCATTTACAAAAAGAAGTGGAAAAGTGGATTCATCATTTTTCTTTTACAGGACAAATCGCTTTTGATTGGATTGAAACACCATCGGGAGAGCTCGTCCCCATTGAGTGCAACCCACGATTGACGAGCGGGATTCATCTCTTTTCTCCTGAAGATCGGATCGATTATGCTTTTGATCCCACATATGAGGGTAAAACGGTTATTCCACAACAGGATCGAAGACAGATGTTGGCTCTAGCCATGTACAGTTATGGGCTCTCTTCAATCCGGTCATTTGTCCAGTTCAAAAACTGGTTGCGCACAGTTTGTTCATCCCAAGATGTACTATTTCGTTGGAAGGACCCCTTACCATCTTGGGGTCAACTCTCTACTCTATTCTATTTTTGGAAACAAACTCGTAAGTTAGGAATCTCTATGCTCGAATCTTCAACCTATGATATTGAATGGAATGGTGATGAATGAAAGCACTCGTTACAGGAACTACTGGTTTTTTAGGTTATGCCTTAGCCACTCGCCTCCACCAAATGGGCTGGCAGGTGACAGCCACAGGAAGAAATCAATCTATTGGAGAGGAACTTGTTCAACAGGGGATTTCATTTGTTCCCGCTGACCTGAATGATCAGCCATCTGTCATGAATCTCTGTCAGGGGCAAGAGGTTGTTTTTCACTGTGCGGCTTTATCTTCTCCATGGGGACCTTATCAGCGATTCTATGAAGCGAATGTACTAGGAACTCGCCACATTATTCAGGGCTGTCAAGAACAACAAGTGAAGCGGTTAGTACATGTGTCGACACCTAGTATTTATTTTCGTTTTAAAGATCAATTAAATATTTCTGAACAGGATCCTTTACCTGCACAAAAAGTAAATGCATATGCTGAAACCAAGTGGCTTGCCGAACAAGAAATGGATCAAGCTTTTCAAGATGGCTTATCTGTGGTAACCATTCGCCCACGTGCCTTATTTGGTCCCCGAGATCAAGCAATTATTCCACGATTGCTCAAGGCCAATGAACAACGATTTATCCCATTGATCAACGGAGGTCAAGTGTGGTTGGATGTCACATATGTAGAAAATGTCGTAGATGCTTGTCTACTTTGTGTAGAGTCTCCCACATCCACCTTAGGCAAAAAATATAATATTACCAATGGGGAACCGATGCTCTTGATTGAGCTTCTAGAGAAAGTCTTTGCTCAGCTAGATCAACCCATGCGAACCAAAAAGATTTCTTTTCCAACCGCTTATCGCTTAGCATCTATGTTAGAATTTCTAGCTAAAACTATTGGTTTCGGAAAAGAGCCGACATTAACTAAATACACAGTTGGTTTACTTGGAATGAGTCAAACCCTAGATATTTCTGCGGCGAAAACTGAATTAGGCTACCAGCCACGGATTAGCATCGAGGAAGGATTAGAAGAATTTATTCGTTGGTGGAGGACGCAATCATGAAACCTGTAACATGGCATCTTTTATATGGTGGAGCTTGTACCCATCCTGAAAAAGTAGTCAATCCAACAAGTTCATTTAAAAACAGAGTATTTCCCGCACTTTTTGCCTTGATTGAGCATCCTGACTATGGTCCCGTTTTATTCGATACAGGTTATGCATCGCGATTTTTTACAGAAACAAATCCTTTTCCTTATCGAATCTATCGGATGATCACCCCTGTGATGGTTCAGCCTGAAGATGAAGCCGTTCAGCAAGTGAAACAATTGGGATATCAACCTGAAGAGATCAAATGGATCATCCTATCCCATTTACATGCAGATCATATTGCAGGGGTTCGTGACTTTCCACAAGCGCAAATTTTATGCACATCCCGTGCTTGGAATTCGGTGAAAAATAAAAGTGGGATCGCTGCCTTAAAAAAAGGAATGGTTCCACAGTTATTACCCGATAACTTTTCTGAACGTCTTTTATGGATAGATAATTGTGCAACCTTGTCTCAGCCCTTTACTCCTTTTGAGATCGGATACGATCTTTTTGGAGATCAATCACTCATTGCTGTTGATCTTCCTGGACATGCAGCGGGGCAAATCGGTCTTTTTTTACAAAATCAACAAGGAAAAATAACTTTTCTTGCGGCTGATAGCTGTTGGACGAGTCAAGCCTATCAAGAATTGATGTTTCCACATCGGATTGCTAATCTAATTAATGATGATCCACAAGCTTACCAAACGAGCTTAACCCAAGTTCATCAACTATCCAAACATCATCCCGACATCGAAATTATTCCCTCTCATTGTTTAGAAACTTGGACAACTTATCGGGAAATGCAGGAGAAAACCAAATGATACAAGCGATCTTTACTACATTAAATCAATATATAAAAACCAAATGGGGTCGCTCCTTCTCATCGAGGGAGGAGCTAGAACATTGGCAAGATCAACAAGTACACAAGCATTTAAAATGGATCATTCCTCGTTCTCCTTTTTATCAACAATACATTGGAAATCGTCCCCTTAGTGAATGGAGGAGTTTCCCAACGATCGATAAAAAGATCATGATGGATCATTTTGACACATTTAATCTTGCTGGGCTACATAAAGAAGAAGCATATCGTGTAGCCCTTCAAGCGGAAGAGTCGCGTGATTTTAGTCCTACCATCGGAAAGTATACGATCGGTTTATCATCAGGAACCTCTGGACACCGTGGGCTTTTTGTCGTAAGTGATCAAGAACGTTTTCGTTGGGCGGGTTATGTGATTGCTAAATTACTTCCTAGGTCTTTGTTGTCCACCCATCGGATTGCTTTTTTCTTAAGAGCCAATAGCAACCTTTATACAAGTGTGGAGCGAGGAAATATCCAGTTCTGCTTTTTTGATCTGATGTTGCCTCCTGAAGAGCATGTAGAACGTCTACAACTTTTTCAGCCTACACTATTAGTAGCACCGCCTTCGATGCTACGTTATTTGGCTGATCAACAGTTGCAAAATCAGCTTGCAATCCAACCACAGAAAATCATCTCTGTTGCTGAAGTGTTAGACCCCCTTGATCAAACTGTCATGACAGAAGCTTTTGGACAGGTGATCCATCAAGTCTATCAATGTACAGAAGGCTTACTAGCCACCACCTGTGAGCATGGGACCCTACATATCAACGAAGATTTACTGGTGGTACAAAAAGAATATTTGGATGAGGAGAAACGAAAATTCTCCCCCATCCTTACAGACTTTTCACGAATCACCCAACCAATCATCCGTTACCGCCTCAATGATATTTTAACGGAGCGATCGGCACCTTGTCCCTGTGGTTCCATCCATCTGGCACTTGAGCAGATTGAAGGACGTTGTGATGATCTCTTTTATTTCTTATCGACTGATGGGTCAAAGCAGGTGCCAATTTTCCCTGATTTTATCCGCCGTGCTATTATTACGGTCGATGCAGAGATTGAAGAATACAAAGTAATCCAGATCGGATCTCAACAGATTGAAATTGCGATCAAAACTGAGGAACATGTCGAAGAACAAGCCAAACAGCTAATTATTCAATCCTTCGATCGCATGACACAAGAAATGAATGTGCAAATGCCTACACTTCAATTTGTGCCTTATCAATACACACCTGGAACGACTAAATTACGCCGAGTCGAACAAAAGTGGAAACCACACTCTTGAAGTGGAGGAACTGAATGATGAACAACGTCCAACTTTATGATGCTACACAGCTTCATCAGCTGGATTGGCCAGAAGATATAGATGGTCAATACGCCCGAGCATACCTGACCCCTCTGATGACAGAGGGGACTCAAACCTATATCAATAATGTCAATACCCAGCTATTAGCTCTTCAGCTTCACTCTAAGGTAATGCCTGTCACTGTAAACCAAGCTGAATATGACAATTCCTATGTTTGTTCGCCCATTACACACTACATTACCTACGCGATCGAAGAGCTTTACAATCTAAAAAAGCCCCGATTAGAAGGAATCCTGAAAAGAGTATTACAATCTTTAGAGATGATTCTCCGCTGGGGGCAAATGAACAAGGTCCTGATTGTCAACAATTGGCTTCTTTCTACCAATCTCTATCTACCACTTTCAGAACAAGAGATTCATACGATTATTGAGACTTTAACAAAATCCTATCCAAATCATGCGATCTGCTTTCGATCCATTAGCTCTTATCCGGTCTCATTACAGGATCATTTTATTACAAATGGATTTCTACCCATTCCCAGCCGTCAGGTCTATCTCTACTACCCAAACCAATTTCAGAAAATTGCCAGCAAAAAAAGATGGATTCTAAAAAAGGATTTAAAGTTTCTAGCCCAATCTGACTATGAAGTCCTTCATCCAGAACAGATTACTGCCAAAGATATCCCACGCTTCGTTGACCTATATAACCAACTGTATCTCGACAAATATTCAAAACATAACCCTCAATTTAATGAACGATTTATTTCTTTGGCACTCAAACATCGCTTATTACACCTACGTGCTTTTCGTAAAGAGGGAAAAATCGATGCTGTACTTGGCTATTTCGTTCGTCATCAGGCTATGACCACACCTGTTTTCGGTTACGATACCCAGGTTCCTTTACAAGCTGGACTTTACCGACTCTTATCGGCTCAACTCATTCGTGAATCACATCAGTCTGGAAATCTGCTACATCAAAGTTCGGGAGCCGCTGAATTTAAACGTTGTCGTGGTGCAATACCTCATTTGGAATATACGATGGCTTATGTGAACCATCTTCCACGAGATCGACAATTCATTTGGAAACTCCTTCATCGCATCCTACATCAGATCGCCGTTCCGCTTCTTGAAAAACATAAGTTATAAGAAAAAACCCCCATAAAAAAGGAGGTTTTTGGCTTTTTAATGAAAATGTATTAATGAGTGAGATTGTCCGTAGTGTTCATTGTAAAAAGGATTTAGGGGGAATCACCGTGTTAACTAGAAAAAAACGTCAAGATTTCAGCGAAGATGCCTTTATGTCCTATAATTTTTGGTTAACCAACGAAGAAGTCCGGCAAATCGAGGAAATGGCTCTTAAGCATCAAGTCCAGCCTGCTGCTGTTGTGCAAAAAATTGTGAAGCATGCACTGAACCAACTCCGAGATCAAGAAGCAAATTTTTAGCGATCATTTATTTTTTATTAACAAGCTGATTCATGTATCCCTTAGAAGTTAGGAGCCGGTTTTCAGAACGAAAATCGTGCTCCAGATCTAAGCTCTTTGTTAATATAGGAGCCAAAGGTTTTATAACTCAACTTGAGCACATGAACTCGAATGATATAGAAATCATTTTTAATTAACCTAATACAATAAATCAATAAACTCCTCTTTACTCACATTACCAAAGTAATGTTTGACATCCACATCGGCCAATGCTTGTCCAATCGCCTCACGATCATATCGAACACCGGATAGACGGTTTTCGATATCGATGACATCTCCAACTCCAAAGAAGTCACCATAGATTTTACAAGACTGGATCACCCCTTTTTCTCCTACATAGAGACGTACATCAATCGATCCAATTGGAAAGCGCTTACTTTGTTGTAGATTAAACTCAGGAGATTCTCCGAAATTCCAATCCCAATTTTGATAACGCTCCTCAGAAATCTGGTGAATTTTTTCCCAATCCCCCTCTGTTAATACATACTCTGGAATCGGTTGTTGACCTTCAAAAATATGTGTGAGAAGAACCTGTCTAAATTGCTGAATGTCCATCGGTTCTTTTAAATAATCCGTAATATTAGCCACCCGGCTACGAACCGATTTAATTCCTTTAGACTGAATTTTTTCTTGTTTTACATTAAGGGCTTCTGCGACATGATCCAACTGAACATCAAACATCAGTGTCCCGTGACTAAACATCCGCCCACGAGTTGAGAATTGAGCATTACCCGAAATCTTTTTACCATCTACTAAAATATCGTTTCTCCCGCTTAGTTCTGCTTGAACCCCTAACTTCTGTAATGCTTGGATCACTGGCTCAGTAAACTTACGAAAGTTAGCAAAGCTTTTCCCATCATCTTTAGTGATAAAACTAAAGTTAAGATTACCTAAATCATGATAAACAGCGCCCCCACCAGAAAGCCGACGAACCACATGGATCTCCTTTTCACGGACGACATCTACATGAATCTCTTCAACTGTATTTTGGTGTTTTCCAATAATAATCGAAGGTTCATTAATATAAAACAGCAAGTATGTCTCATCTATATTTAGATGCTTTAACGCATACTCCTCAATCGCTAAGTTTATGCGTGGATCCGTTATATTCTGATTATCAATAAATAACATAGAGACTCCTCCTTATCAACTTTGCTCCCCTATTGTAGATGAAAATGTGAAAAATAACATCCCCACTTCGATCTATGTTCGTGTATCATAGGAGAAAGACATAGAACGGAAGAAAAAGGGGGAAATGACATTGTCATTGAAACACGCCGAAGATCTATTACAATCACACTTCGGTTTTTCTTCGTTTCGACTCGGACAACGTCAAATCGTTGAAAGTATTCTAAATGGTCATCATACATTAGGCATTATGCCCACAGGGGGCGGGAAATCAATCTGTTATCAGATTCCAGCATTGATGTTACCTGGTGTGACAATCGTCATCTCTCCGCTCATCTCTTTGATGAAAGACCAAGTAGATGGACTCCAACAGATTGGGATTCCTGCTACTTTTATCAATTCTTCACTTACATCACAGGAGATTCATCAACGGATTCAAGAGACGGTAGATGGTAAATATAAACTGCTTTATTTGGCTCCAGAACGCATCGATTCTGAGCATTTTCAAGGAATATTTGAGCGATTACCTGTTTATCTGGTAACCATTGACGAAGCTCATTGTATCTCTCAATGGGGACATGATTTTCGCCCCAGTTATCGGTCCATGGTACAAAAAATTCGTCAATTACCACGAAAACCAATCATCGCCTCTTTGACCGCTACGGCAACCCCAGCGGTCAAAGAGGATATCGCTCATTTGCTAGGAATCTCTGATCATCATATATTTACCAGTAAGCTGCAACGTGCAAATCTATCTTTTTCTGTGCAACATGAAGTAGATAAAGCTACCTTTATTGAATCGTATCTAAGAAGCCATCCAGGTCAAACTGGCATTATCTACTGCTCCACTCGCAAAGACGTAGAAAAGATCCATGAATTTCTTGTTCACAAAGGATTTTCCGCAGCCGCCTATCATGCCGGTTTGAGTGATCAAGATCGAATTCGTGCCCAAGAACAATTTTCCTATGATCAAATTCAGACCATCGTGGCGACCAATGCATTTGGAATGGGAATCGATAAATCAAATGTTCGTTTTGTTATCCATTTTAATCTGCCGAAAAACCTTGAATCCTACTACCAAGAAGCTGGACGTGCGGGGCGAGATGGGGACGAAAGTGAGTGTATTCTGCTTTATAGTCCTGAAGATATCCAGACTCCCCGATTCCTCATCCAGCAATCCGAGTTGCCACCTGATCTAAAAAAGCTAGAATTTCATAAGCTACAAGAAATGAAAAATTATTGTTACACCCAACAATGTCTACAAAAGACGATTGTCCAATATTTTGGTGACGACCATGACTTTTCGTGTGGGAAATGTAGTAATTGTCTCCAACTAGATCAAGAGCGAACAGAGATTGATGCCACCGTCGATGCCCAGAAGATTTTTTCCTGTATCAAGAGAATGAAAGAACGATTTGGCTTAACCACTGTAGTAAAAGTATTACGAGGATCTAATAGTAAACGACTGCTTCAATGGAAACTCGATCAGCTTTCTACTTACGGAATTATGAAGGATAAATCGGAGAAAGAGATCCTTGCCCTGAGTCAGTGGCTCGCAGCTGAAGGGTACATCGCCATCGTCCTCTCTGACCAATCTCGTCCACTGGCAACCCTTACAGCTAAAGCTGTGGAGGTACTTAAAGGAGAACGACGAGTTACATACCAACAACGATCCGTACTGGAATCCTTACCAACCACCTCAAAAATCAATGAACTATTTGAGGAGCTTCGCCTTGTACGTCGCACGCTATCGGAACAAGAACAACTTCCTCCTTACATGATTTTTCAGGATAGTACATTGAAAGAAATGAGTAGAAAGTTACCAGTTGATTCACATTCCTTTCTACAAATCACAGGTGTTGGAGAGAAAAAATACCAAAAATATGGCGACGCCTTTATACAAGTAATCCGTACGTATGTAGAAAATCATCAACTTCAACCTGTTCATGAGTTATCTACAACACCAACCACCAACGATAAAGAACCGAGTCATCTCACCACATTTCACATGTATGAGGAAGGAAAATCAATCGAAGAGATTGCAGAAGTACGTAGTTTACACCGTGCAACCATTGAAGATCATCTGTTCCGTTGTGGAATGGAAGGGTTTGCAATTAATTGGGATTTATTTATCCCGAAGGAATATGAGGCATTAATCATCCAAAAAATCGAGGCATTAGGGGCACACAAATTACGCCCACTCAAGGAAGAATTACCTGATGAAGTAGATTATATGGCGATCAAAGCTGTGATTGCTAAACGTGAGTTGGTCACCTCAAACTAATCAACTAACTCATAGACTCCTAGCTGGATCATTCACTTTTAGCTAGGAGTCTATGATTCCACACAAAAAGACTCTGTTCCATTCCTCAATGAGAGTCTGAGGAAGAACTCTTTTTAAGCACACATGAAGTTCGCTCCACCCTTCGATTCCTGGAGGTGGCAAAAGGTAGAAGAAGCTCAATGAAGGGTTCTGCTAAGTGAAGACACAAAGTCATTTCAGAAGAAATACCGACTCCTAACTTATAGTAAATCAACACTACTGAAAAACTATATAAAATCGATATGAGTAAAACAACACAATCATGTAACTGGATCTAATCAATCAATGATTAAAACAACTCATCTCAGAAAGAAAAGGAATGCATAACATGAAACTTTATTTTCTCGGAACAGGGGCAGGCATTCCGTCTAGAGATCGTAATGTCTCCTCTCTTGCTTTGATGATGCCTGAATATCATGGTGAAACGTGGCTTTTTGATTGTGGAGAAGCTACTCAACACCAAATCTTATCTTCCCCCATAAAACTAAGTAAAATCAGCAAAATCTTTATTACGCATCTACATGGGGATCATATCTTCGGCTTACCTGGTTTACTGGGAAGCCGTTCCTTTCAGGGCTGTGAAGCCCCCCTTACAGTGATTGGTCCCCAAGGATTACGCTCATTTATTGAAGTCAGCTTAGAAGTTAGTAAAACCTACTTGAAATATCCTATCGAATTCATCGAAGTAGAAGACAGAATGTCCTTAACAGAGGAGAATTTCTCCATTCAAATCCGTCTATTGGAACATGGGATCCCTAGCTACGGATATCGAATTGAAGAAAAAGAGATCTCAGGCTCCTTGGATGTCAAACGCTTAAAAGCACTTGGTATTCAACCTGGACCCCTCTATCAGGAGATTAAACAAGGAAAATTAATACAACTGCCAAATGGACAGACCATTAATGGCTCCGACTATGTAGGTCCTCCTAAACCTGGAATACGTCTAGCCATCCTTGGAGATACGAAGTTCACTCCAGTATCGATCGAGCTAGCTGCTGATGTAGATGTTTTGGTGCATGAAGCTACCTATAGGAGCGGGCAAGAAGAACGGGCCACTAAATACTTCCATTCCACCTGTCTCCAAGCCGCTCAAGTAGCCATGGAATCTCATGTCCAACAGTTGATTCTCAACCATATCAGTTCCCGTCATCTTCCTGGCGAATGGAACCAAATTTTAGTTGAAGCCCAACAGCTTTTTTCGAATACACACTTGTCCACTGACGGATGGTCCTATGAGATTCCTATTAAAAGTGGTGATAACACCAAATAAACATTAACTAACAACATATTGGGGTGGCTCTGCTTCTTCCTCTTGGATGGAAGGCTTACGATAAAGTACAGATAATAGGACAAACAAGACTAACAAACCAGCAATGAAGCTAAATAAGAATCCTCCACCAAAATGCTGAATAAAAACCCCGCCCATAAATGGACCACATATACTTCCGATGCTGAAATGAACGGAGGAGATCATGTTTCCCTTTGCTAAATAACTCACAGGGAGAATATCTGTCATATAAGCTAAACCTAAGGAAAATAAAGAACCTAATAAGCCGCCCACAAGGACAAAAGCAATCAACAGTAGATAGACATGGGGGACGAGGAAAGGAATGATCGCCATCCCAACCGCACCCATCGCACAAACACTGATCAACAATCGCTTACGCCCCCAGCGATCACCAATCATTCCCAAAGGCACTTGAAATAGTAGACTTCCCCATACAAAAGTAGAAATCAATATGGAAATCCACCCTTTGGAAATCCCTTCTTGCAAACCGTAAATCGGGAAGTTTCCAGCGATCGCCGCCTCCAAAAAACCATACAGTAATGCTGGACAAAGAGCGATCAACCCTAGCTTATAAATCGTCGTAAGTTTGACTAGGTTGCCTTTTTTCTGTTTAGCATACTGGGAACTCTCTGTATAGCCAGAATCTAATTTAAAAGCAAAAACGAAAACTAAACCCAGAATAACCAACATCACAATAAAAGGGACTGTGGTGCCAAAATAAAGTAAGTTTAAACCCAATGGTCCCAGTCCAAATCCAAGTCCGTAACAGAAACCATACTGGGAGATTCTTTTCCCACGCTCACTCTTCAATGCTGTGGAAGTAATCCATAGCTGAGTCGCATAATGTAAAAAACTATCTCCAATCCCTACAATAAAACGTAATAACGTCCAGGCCCAAAACCCTGTCCAAACAGGGAAGAGTGCAATTGCTCCAGCTACTACCAGTAATCCTGTTAGAATGACAGATTTGTATCCAAATCGCTTCACGGCAGGCTCACAAAAAGGAGCCGTACATAAAATCCCTATGTACAACGCGGATGCACTAATCCCGTTCATACTTGGACTTATTCCTTGCTCCTCTAGCATTGTAGCAAGGAGTGGAATTAATAAGCCTTGTGATAAACCAGCAACACCTACAATAATGACAAGCAAACGAAAACGCTGTAGCGACCATGAATGAACCATGACTATTATCTCCTAATAAAAATGAATCTCAGAAAAATTATAGACTGTTCTTCCTATAGTTAGCAATACGAATTATTTGGGGATAATAATATTAGAGATTGATAAACGATCTATCAAAGTCTAAGTTTATACCATAGCGTCGATAAGGTGATATTTACCAATAATCTATCAAAGTCTGAGCTTGACCCTCTCCCTTAGCGGACAAAGCTAGTCTTTGACGAACAACCCCAAATCATTTCGCGCAAAAGATCATAAAAAATGAGGAGAATCGTATATGATCGCATGGAAACTGGAAGGAACTCTTCTTTTACAAAAACTAGTAACAACAGTGATTATTATCATCGTGGCATGGGCAATCTTTTGGATCGCCAAACGAGTACTGATTCGTCTTCTTACTCAAGGAAAAAAATTAGGAAATGGACAAAAACACCGCATTGATACACTACAAAGCCTATTATCTAATATCATCGGTTACACCATCTTTTTTATTGCTCTGGTTGCGATTCTAGGTCAATTTAATATTGATGCGACCGGGATGGTTGCAAGCGCCGGAATTATTGGTTTAGCGATCGGCTTTGGTGCTAAAGATTTAGTCAGTGATGTTGTGACAGGATTCTTTGTCCTTTTAGAAGACCAGATCAATGTAGGTGAGCATGTTACTGTCAATGGATATTCTGGAATTGTTGAGAATGTAGGTATGAGAATTATCAAGATTCGCTCTGATAACGGAGATCTTCATTTTATTCCTAATCGCGATATTAAAGCCCTTACCAATCACTCTCGTGGAGAACAGTCAGCCA
Source organism: Hazenella coriacea (assembly GCF_004341825.1). Taxonomy (GTDB): domain Bacteria; phylum Bacillota; class Bacilli; order Thermoactinomycetales; family Thermoactinomycetaceae; genus Hazenella; species Hazenella coriacea. The sequence continues at coordinate 508,176 of NZ_SMAG01000001.1, forward strand.
TTGTAGACCTACCTGTATCGAGTGAATTAAATATCGATGATGTCATACAACTCTTAGAAAAAAAGTGTAAACAAATCGAGCATCATATGGATCACCTCATTGAAGGACCTCATCTACTCGGAGTACAGACTGTCAGTATGAGTGAAATCGTGATTCGCATCATTGCCAGAACTGAAAATGGGTATCAAGCTTTAGTGGAGAGAGAACTACGAAGAGAGTTAAAGCGAGCTTTAGATCAAGCAGAACTCGTCAAATCATTGTAATTCTTCCTTTTAACCACATGAATCATGTAAAATGAATATGGATTCACTTATATAACAAGGAGAGGTGGGAAATCATGTATCATATGACTGTCTATGATGAAAATGGAAAAGTCCTCATCGACGATGCTTTGAAAGCTAAGAATGATGCAGAAGCCAAACAAATCAGCTATGCACGATTAGCAGAACTAGGGCATGCAGACAAACCACATCGAATTTTCCAAACAACGGGACGTTTGGTCTCATTTCAACCTCACCAAGTAAATAGCAAAACAGGGAAAGCTACTCTTTAATCCCTAACACACACAGATACGAAGAGATTTTTATCGACATATCTGTGTGTTTTTTATTAATTTTTATATATAGACAAGTAAATTAATCTACTCATTAGTATATAATAAATAAAAAAGAAGCTAGAAGGGATTATGATGAAACGTTCACCCACATGGGCGATCGTCTTATTGTCCATAGGAGTCTTTATGGCTGCCCTAGACAATGGGATTATCAGCTCAGCTCTTACGACTATTTATTATTCTTTTGGAGTCACCCCCAACTGGGGAGCTTGGACGGTGACCATTTATACATTAGGAATCGCTGTTAGCGTCCCCATCATCGGCAAATTGTCAGACCGTTACGGGAGAAAAAGATTATTTCTCATCGAGGTCATACTCTTTGGGATTGGTTCCTTACTTGTTGCTTTAAGCACTTCTTTCCCCATGTTATTAGCTTCACGCTTTCTCCAATCGCTAGGTGGGGGTGGAATTTTCATCATCGCTAGCTCCTATGTTCTTAGCACGTTTCCACAAGAGAAACAAGGGAAAGCACTCGGTATGCTTGGAGGACTGAATGGGATTGCGGCTATTTTAGGTCCTAACTTTGGCTCTGTGATCTTAGACTTGACCGGCAATTGGCATTGGCTGTTTTTAATTAACATCCCGATCGCCATTACCTTAGTTATTTTAGGGTCTATTTTTATCGAAGAAACCAAAGAACCAAATACCTTAGGACTTGACTGGGCTGGAATAGGCTTACTGATGATCTCTGTTTTAAGTCTGATGTACGGATTTACCCAATTAAATGGAGTTCATGTCTTAGATAGCATCCAACAACCCCAATTCTTTGGCTTCGTAGGATTCGGGCTTCTTTGTTTACTCATTCTTCTCTTTGTAGAGAAGCGTGTAACAACAACAAGAAAAAAAGATCCGATTCTACCCATGAAATTGCTTGGAAATGCTAGCTATCTATGGACTTTAGTCATTGGTTTCTTTTCAGGAGCTATCTTGGCGTCCGTCATATTTATTCCATCCTATGTCGAACAATATTTAGGCGTAGCCGCTGACCGAGCAGGTTACTGGGTCACTCCACTCGCTTTAGCTTCTGGACTGGGAGCAGGTGGAGGCGGGGCACTCGTAGACCGTCGTGGACCCATCTTCACTATAGTCATTGGTAGTCTATTGGCTGCCACAGGCTTTCTACTATTCCCTCTCTGGGTAGATGCCACTTGGCAAATGGCAATTGCTAGCTCCTTTGTAGGAATTGGTTTCGGTATGATGTTAGGTGCTCCGATCAATGTCCTTGCTACAGAAAGTACTTCAGACAAAGGGACCGCTTTAGGAACTCTTTCCTTATTTAGACAAGTAGCGATGACACTCGCACCAACGATTTACGCTGGCTACATCGCTCGTTCCTTTTCAAGTATTGGAGGAAATATCCAAGAGAGCTTTAAAAATACCAACCTGCAACTCCCGCAAGCTTCTGATGAGATGAGTAAGTTATCCGAGTTTACGGATTTTCAAAACCTCTTATCTGCGGTCCATCAGATTCCAGTTCCACAAGTGCGAGACTTGATCCTGACTACGATCCACGAGACGATTAAAATGGGTTACGATGCTTTGTTCTATTCAGGAGCAATCATTGCTGGTCTGACTTTGATTTCAGTTGTTACTTTAAGTCAGATGCGAAAACGAGTTCAATCATCATCCACGATCTCCGAGGCTAAATCATAGAGGAAGTAGTAGGATTACAACTAACACCATCTTCCAAAATGGGAGGATGGTGTTAGTTTTTTAAAAGCAATTAAGATCCGCTTCACCCTTTGATTTCAGAAGGAGGCAAAGGCATAGATCTTCTCAATGAAGAGTTGCCCCCTCTTTTCCTACATCAAAGGATTCCGCTATGTAACAGTACAATATCATTTCGAGTGAAATTTCGACTCCTAGCTTATGGTGTTAATCGTATAGGTTTCACCTTGATACTGAACATGATTTTTTTCAACCAAAACCTTCATCTTTCCAGTAATCACTTTGTCTAAATGCCACCACCAATAGTTGATCGGTGCAACATTATCTTCCCAATTCATAACCAGACTCATCAATTGATATAAATCTTGTGCACGTTCCAATAAAACTTGGTCATAGTTGAGTAATTGTTCCTTTCCCCTGTCATCTAATTTACAGTATTCTTTAGCTAAAAAGTCTCTAGTATGAAATGTATAATTATATTCAAACGGACTCACATCTTCTAAGTCATCTTCCAAATCGATTCCATAATTTTCAATGATTTTCTTCATAAAAAACACCTTCGAGAGGGTATATTATTTCAATTTCCAATAAGTTTCAATTTCGTTTACAGCATACAAAGCATCAGATCTTATCTGTTTATTTCCATGTTCAGTGTACTTTAAAAGGGTGGGAAGATACTCTCGATTATAAGTAAAACTTAATATTGTAATAGCAGAGTGTAGACATTCTATAGGTAGATCATCTAAGCTTTTCTCTAAAACATCGAAATTAATTTTTCCGATATCTTGATTCGTTGCCGCATCTAACAGTGTATTAAAAATCTCCTCTTTCATCTCTATTTCTGTTTCATTGAGACCATATTCTAATAGGAACATGACTATTTCCTCGAAATCCTCTATAGATTCATTATATGATTCAAACACATCACTAAGATGGCTTAAAATCTCTACCTTCACTTCATGGTCAGTACCCATTAATACTTCCTTAATTTTATTTAGTTTCAATAACTTTAGCCCCACCTTCAATTTCTCTCCAAGGGATTCGTTTTGCATTAATCGGTATTCTAGAGAGTAAATCATTTACATCTCTAACATTTCTAAAATTCCCCACTTCTCCAGTTCCCAACTTTTGAATATCTATCTTGGTATTAGAAGGCTTATATTCTGATAAAGATCCATCATTAATAGACACATTACTAAGGTATTGCCTTAGCACCTCAGTTTTTTGGTCAATAATGACAATACTTTTTTCGTTACTTCCTAAGATTTGTTCTTGATGGTTAAAGGCTTTGATACATTCACTGGCAGCTTCACAAAATCTCGCAAATAAACGCTCAAATTCAATTAATTGCTGTTTCATCCTATCATATGAAGTTTGATCTCGACACATTTGGAGATTTCTTTTTAACTCATAATGTTTTTGCTCCATCTGAGCATGTACTCTTTTCAAATACAATTTAGTTTTATGAGATTCTTCATTCATCGATGAATTAAAACTAGTTAGTGTTTTCTTGAATCTCCCCAATGACTGAAGATTTACATTTGCATCCAAGAATGTCACCTCCTATATAAAATTATTAAATTTTGATTAGGCAATTAATTTTGAAGTTAACACCTGCATTATTAAGGGGAATAAAATATATAAGAATATTTTTTATTTAGTGAATTAATTCTTACACATATTATCTTTTTCTAATATGTACAAGTCAAGTTGAAGTTTAAGCCTTCGTATCGCTTGATAAACGTGTAAATTAAAACCAACTGATTCTAGAAAATTTTTACAAACAAAAGCCTTGAGAAAAATTCACTTCTCAAGGCTTTGATCTATTAACGAAGTAAGCGCAATCCGTTTAGGATAACGAGAATGGTACTTCCTTCATGACCGACGACACCGAATGGGAGGGTCATCACTTGGGCAAAGTTGGCGATCATTAGTAGGACAATCACACTTAAAGCGAAGATGATATTCTGCTTCACGATCTTCGTCATCCGTTGCCCTAATTGGATGGCATAAGGGACTTTGGTTAACTCATTTTTCATTAACACCACATCAGCCGTTTCTAGCGCTACGTCACTACCACCTCCCACAGCGATTCCCACTTGTGCAGTGGCTAACGCAGGAGCATCATTAACACCATCTCCTACCATCGCAACAGGTCCTACTTCTCGACTTAGTTTTTTAATCATATTTACTTTATCTTCTGGTAATAGCTCACTATACACATGGTCGATTCCTGCTTCTTTGGCAATCGCTAACGCCGTTGTCTTCTGGTCACCTGTCAGCATCACTGTTTGAATCCCATATTGGTGAAGCAAGTGGATCGCTTGAATCGCTTCGGGTCGAATCGTATCTTGGAGAGCGACCATTCCCATCAATTCTCCCTCTCGTTCTGCTAAGACAACGGTTTTCCCTTCTGCTTTTACTTGTTCTACTTGTTGCAAAATATCATCATCCACATTGGAAAACATATTGGGCTTACCAATGCGCCACGATTGTCCATCTAATTCAGCCTCTACTCCCCAACCAGTGATGGCTCTTAATTGGGAAGGACGTTGTAAGACCAGTGATGCTTCCTTTGCTTTGTTGACAATCGCTTTTGCTAACGGATGTTCAGACATCATTTCAATCGAAGCAGCTGCTTGTAAAAACTGTTCAGTCGAAAGCGAACCAAAGACTCGTACATCGGTCACTTTCGGTTTACCTTCAGTCAATGTTCCTGTTTTATCAAAGGTAACTACTCGAATGTTCGACAGCTTTTCGAGTTGTACACCGCTTTTAAAAAGAACACCTTGCCGTGCACCATTGGATATAGCCGATAAAACTGCTGGCATGATCGAAGCGACTAAAGCACAAGGAGAAGCCACCACCAAAAACACCATCGCCCGATATAAAGTCTCTTGCCAAGTCCAACCCAACACAAAATGAGGAGCCATACATAACACTACGGTAGCTAATAAAATGACCTTGACGTACCATTTTTCCAGTCGTTCAATCCGCTCTTGAGACTGTGGAACTTCTGTCTTTGCTTCCCCAATCAGTTGAATAATCTTGGCGAATAATGTATTTTCTCCAGCCTTTGTCACTTCAATGACAAGAGAACCTTCTCCATTTAACGTTCCTGCAAATACTTCACTATCTTTCTCTTTATCGATCGGATACGGTTCACCCGTAATTGTCGCCTCATTGACAGCAGAAATCCCTTCTTTCACTTTCCCATCCGCTGGAATCCGTTCGCCTGGTTTGACGATAATCCAATTACCAACTTCTAACTCTTCAACCGCAACCATCTTTTCTTCGCCATTTGGCAAATAGATCCGGGCTGTTTCAGGTTTTAACTCCATCAACGAAGAAAGATCTCGCTCACTTTTAGCCAGTGTATATGACTCTAAGGCTCCACTGAGGGAGAAAATGAATATCAGCATACCTCCCTCCAGCCAATAACCAATACTAGCGGCACCAATCGCCGCTAAAAACATAAGGAGATTGACATCTAACTCTTTCTCTTTTACTAGTGTCAAGATTCCTTCTTTCGCCTTTACGTACCCCCCCACAACATATGCAAGTAAAAAAAGCGCAACAGCCATTTCAGGCACAGTTTTTTCTAACAACCAGCCAAGCAATATCAATAATCCCGAACTGAGAGCGGCGATCATCTCCCCATGCTGTTGCAGTTTACCAACTAAGTTTGACCCTTTTTTCTTAGGTTCACTTGTTTTCATTTGTGATTTCATATTCATCACTTGCACCCAGATCACCATCCTTCTCCCATTGAGAATCATTTTTAACTCCCATAAAACGACGGAAGCGACTCCATTTGAAGGAGTCGCGCCCAATTGATAATGATTCTTATTGTTGATTTTGTACAACATATTTGGTTTAAGGGAACATTTCAATAATCATTATAATATAGTAATCAATAAAATGGAACCCCTTTCCCGCCTAATTTTCCAACGTGATTTAACACAAAAAAGCTAGTCCACAGCAAGGTATTGATCAGGCAACTACAACTCGAAGGCTCGATTTTCATCCTCCACAAGCTTGTGCCTTACAAAAGATATAAGCCATTTTAGTGTTCCAAGCCCTGTCAGGTCGTTTTTTCTCTGCCTCACTCCCATAGCATATTTGCAAATGTCGTTCGTCAGAGAAACATCTCCCCTCCTAGGTTTGTTGGATCAAGAAAAGTTGTTGCTCATTTCACCAAGTATCTCAAGTTTTACTCATGTCGGGTATTTAATCGTATTGACTCTTCTATTTTTTAAGAGCCTTTTTCAATTGTTCCACATCGTTGATCGGTGATTGACAAGCATAATTTTCACAAATATAAACAGTGGATTCTTGTTGATCATCTGCGGCATCCACCTGTTGTGGAACCCAAAACTTCATTTTATTGGAGGCTTCTCCTACAGGTTGTAAGGCAAGAACAGCATCAGGAAGATAAGCGTGATGAGTAGTCATGATCATCTTTTTGGTCTGTACATGTGTAGGAGGACCCGATATGACAATCTCTTTGGATGGATACAAAGCAAATTGCATCGCAATAAGAAAGAAAGAATAAGAAATAGGTGAAGCACCTACAGATTGTACAAAAGCACTTAATTGTTGGTCTGCCTCTTTTAGCAATGTCTCATCTGAGGTCAACTTTCCTAGACGGATCAAATTGTATGCGGCTACCGAATTACCAGATGGAATCGCTCCATCATAAATCTCTTTAGGACGTGCTAACAACTGCTCTCCATCTTTTCCGTAGAAAAACAATCCCCCATGTTCCTGATCCCCAAACAGCTGAAGCATCTCATTGGTCAAATTAACCGCTTGACTCACATACTCACCATGGAAGGTCGCTTCATATAACTCCATTAGACCCCATGCTAGAAACGCATAATCATCCAGATAAGCTAAGTATTTCGCCTCGCCATCCCGGTAACGCGCCAAAAGGCGACCATCTTCTCTCATCAGATGATCGTAAATAAAGCGGGTCGCAACAATGGCCGCATCTGCATACTCCACCTCACCCAATACCCGTGCACCTCTTGCCAAAGCAGCGATCATCAATCCATTCCAAGCAGTCAAAATTTTATCATCTTTGTGGGGATGAATCCGCTTCTCTCTGGCAATCCATAGCTTTTCATTGGCTTGGGAAAGTCGCTCTTGAAGTTGCTCTAGTGAAATCCCAACCTGCTTTGCCACTTCCTCCAATCGAACATGAATCTGATTTAAAATACTCGTCCCATGTTCAAAGTTACCTTCTTCGGTCACACCATAACTTTGTAAATATAACTGTCCATCTTCATCTCCTAAAAGCTCTAAAATCTCTGCTGGCTTCCAAACATAAAACTTACCTTCTTCTCCTTCCGAATCGGCATCCTCTGCCGAGTAAAAGCCACCTTCTGGGGATCGCATGTCTCGTAACACATATGAGAAAATACCCTTCGCCACCTCAGCAAACTGCTCATCTCTCGTTGCCTGATATGCTTCCAGATAAGCAATGGCCAAAAGCGCCTGGTCATAAAGCATCTTCTCAAAGTGGGGAACTAACCACTCCCGATCCACTGAATAACGAGCAAATCCTGAGCCTAAGTGGTCATAAATGCCCCCACGTCTCATCGCTTCCAACGTATGAGTTACCATATGTAACGCTTCTTCTTCCCCTGTCTGCTTCCAATAACGCAATAAAAACAGCAAGTCATGAGGTCGTGGAAACTTCGGAGAGTCTCCAAAACCCCCATACTGATCATCAAACTGTCGAGCGAACTGTTCAAAAGCATGATCAAAAATAGCTACTTCCAACTTTCCTGGATCCACAGGATTTAAATAAGATTGAACCGCTTCAATCACACGATTCCCCATCTGCTTCGCTCTCTCTGGATCTTGTTTCCAAGCATTCGTCACTTTTTGAAGTAAACTCATCAGACCCGTATGCCCAAAACGATCTTCTTTGGGAAAGTAAGTCCCTGCAAATAGTGGTTTCTGATTGGGTGTTAAGATCACTGTTAGTGGCCACCCGCCATGTCCCGTCATCGCTTGACAAACCGTCATATAGAGATGATCCACATCGGGTCGCTCTTCTCGATCCACCTTAATGGATACATAATCTTGATTGAGAAGTGCTGCTACTTCTTCATCCTCAAAGCTTTCTCGTTCCATGACATGACACCAATGACAAGTACTATAACCGATACTCAAGAAAACTAGCTTTTGTTCCTGCTTCGCTTTCTCAAATGCGTCTTCACTCCATGGATACCATTCAACTGGATTATAAGCGTGTTGTAATAAATAGGGTGATTTCTCATGGATTAATCGGTTGGACTTTCGAGCTTCACTCATGTTCATCATACACCTTCCTTTTCCACATATATCTTTGTTAATATTACCCAATGATTAAGAAAAAAGACACTCAAGAATGAGTGCCAAGCGAGAGATTCCCATTAATTATTTTTCAAATCCTTTGATTATGTACAACTGAATGGTACAATATAAAAACAGATCGATTACCAATTATAGGAAAACGATAACTAGGAGTGAAAGCAAATGGCTATTGATGTTTATATTAATTTTAATGGGAACTGTCGTGAAGCTGTAGAGTACTATGCACAAGTTTTTGAAACAGAACCACAAATCATGACCTTCAACGATGCACCACCCAATCCAGAATTTACTCTCCCTGAAGAAGTGAAAGACTTCGTCATGCATGCACGGCTTAACATCCGTGGAAGCAATATTATGTTTTCCGATGTTTTACCTGATATGCCTTTTGTTGCAGGAAATAATATTAGTCTTTCCATCAGTAGTGAAGACATGGATGAGATTCAATCGTTATTTCACAAATTAAAAGAAGATGGAACTGTCATCATGGATCTTCAAGAAACATTCTGGAGTAAATGTTATGGCAATTTAACAGACAAGTTCGGCATTGGATGGCAACTGAATCATGAAAGTGGGACGATGGGGATGTGATGGTTCAGGGATGACTTTTAGCTTTGAAAAGGGATGTGAGCTTTTCCATCAAAGGGAAGGTTTGTATCCTTTTTGATTTTTGAAAGCTAATTTCTTTTATCAAAGACATCTTGCAAAATCTCTTCTAACTCATCCCAATACTTCGTAATCCATAAAACTTCTTCTGCAAATCTTTTCGCTGTTCCTGGTCTTTCTTCCATTTCAGGTCTCACCCATTTCGCTGATTCTTGACACCAGATCAATCTGAAAGAACGTACTAATTCCTTAGATGTGAAAGAAACAAACTGGTTATACCCTTGAAGGAATGCAGAGGTTAAATCAAGATTCAACCGATTTTCCTTTAAAGAGCAAGAAAGAATAGCTCTAGCTACGTCCAATTCAGGATAAACCACTTTCATGCGATCAAAGTCAAGAATGGCTGCTACACTGTCATGAATGAACAAAATATTGTCCACCCATAAATCCCAATGTGTCCATCCAATTCGGCAATCTTGAAAGACGTCCATCTCCATTCGATCTAAGATCGTTTGTTGGCGATCAATGGCAGTTAAAACGTTCTCTGAACGCTTCTCATCACGGGCACGTTTCCAATTATTTTTCCACTGATTCACCATGACTGTAAGAATTGGTTGCCAATCGATGGGATCTTGAGGGAATTGACTTAGAATTTTGTGCATTTTCCCTGTCATTTGTCCTAAGTGATCCATTTGTTGTAGATTGGCTTCTCCTGGTAGAATCAATGAACCCTCACAATAATCAGTGAGTACATAAGGTATACAAGAGTCAGTATAAATAAGATAAGAATCTTGATCCTGATAAGGTTTAGGGCAAGGAACCCCTTGTTCAGCTAATATCGCTTGAAGTTGTAGTGCCTTTCTGACATGAACTAATTTCTCTTTTGGATACCTCTTTAGATGATATTGTTTAACAAATAAAATTCCTTTGTTGGTTTCAATCTTCCATTTCAAATTTCTCCATCCACGATTGATTTGCTTAGAAGAATAAATTTGTAGATGAAAGGTTCGTTCTACGCTTTCAAATATCTCTTGTCTGACTTGTTCAACTTCGGCAATCATAGAAGGTCACTCCTGTTTCTATTCTTCGATACCTCTTCGACATCCAGTCCCTAAATGCTTTTGTGTGAGGCAAATTTAGTTAATCAGCATTCAGTGACCCAAAGTAGTAACTAATTGTGATGGCTCTATGTTCTATACTGGGAAATTCTTTTCATCTATTGTTTAGAAAAAGAATTGTGCTAAACGTAGGGGGTACTTTGTTTAATTTACTCTGTTTGATCAACTTAATCTCAAAAACACTAAAAACTCCAAAAAAGTAGAATCTCTATACTCATTAAGATAAAATTTCTATATCTATATAAAGAAGGTAGTGATCATATGGAAATTCGCGCCTCTCGATCTGAAGATATGAAATCATTAATGGACTTAAACCACCTCATTTGGAATGAAACCAATACACCGCAAATTCCGCATTGGGAATCAGTTGAAAAGTATGAAAAAGCTTTTCCAGCTGGAAGCCAGCATGTGGCGATCGTGGATCAACAAGTAGCAGGTTGTATTCGATTTCATCATCCGTTGAAAGCATTATCGAATCAACATGTTTTAGAGCTAGATATTGGGATTCATCCACATTTCCAAGGAAAAGGAATTGGCAGCGCACTATTAAACTATGTTTATGAAGTAGCCCAAAAACAACAGATTCGTAAACTCTCGTTAAGAGTTCTTTCCACGAACCACTCTGCCATCTCGTTTTATAAAAAAAATGGTTTCACCGAACAAGGCAGATTAGTTGAGGAGTTTTTTATCAATGGTAGATATGTAGATGATATTTTAATGTATAAACTAGTATAGAACCATAGATTCACCATCATTGAGGAGTCGATATTTCGCCTAAAATGACTTTGTGCCGACACTTAGCTCCACCCTTCAATGGAGGAAAAGAGGAGGCAACTCTTCCCTTGAGATGCCTCTTATGTCTTTTGCCTCCTCCCGAAATTGAAGGGTGGAGCGGACTTCTCCTCTTCTTCGCAAGGCACAAGCTCATGGAAGGTGAAAATCGAACTCCGGTTCCAGGATAAAATTAGTAGTCATTGTATCATTGACACACTAAATCTAGATATATTAAAAATTGAGCTAGATTAGTTTACAATCATCATCGAATCCACCCAAAAAAGAAGGTGTAAGTATGAAGTTTAAAAGCTTTACTTCCCTCCCAGATCAAGAAATGTTACATGGTATTTTACAATTACATGAAAGTATTTTTGGAGATGCAAGCAATGTAATTCAAAAAATGAAAAGCAAACCTAACTTAGTGATCCATGTAGCATTAGATCAAACAAAAGTTGTTGGGTATAAAATGGGCTATGAATTAGACTTAGATACATTTTATAGCTGGCTGGGCGGGGTTTCAAAACACTATAGAAACCAAGGGATTGCCTCGCAGCTAATGGAAATTCAACATTCATTTTTGAGAGATAAAGGTTATACCACTGTGCAAACGAAAACAAAAAATGAATGGAGAAATATGCTAATATTGAATTTAAAGTTTGGATTCAATGTCATTGGGACATACACGGATCAAAAAGGAGAACCCAAAATCATTCTAGAAAAAAATCTTTAATTTGAGGGCGTGTATATGAAAAAGGTACTTTTGTCGCTGGCTGCAATCATCATTATTATTTTCATCTGTTTAGCCATCGGACTTACAATCCTGTTTAATGAAATAGAAGATTTCACAAATTCTTTTGATACATCTGACGAGGCTTTAATTGCATATGCAAAGAAAGAACATAATATCCCGATTCGAGTCATTGAAAACCCTGGTGTTCCTGGAGGTGAATTAATTTATAAAGATGCCAAGGTGGTTACGGAAGATGGAGAAGAGATTCACTTTGACATCTATATCAGTGGAATCGGTCCTTTTCTGGGAAGGATCACGGGTGATAACTATAAAGAAGCCAAACAAAAATTGGATTTAAATAGAAAATATAAGGGTTCAGCTATATTTCATGAATTAGAGAATCTTGGATATAAAAATCTGACTTTTGGAAAGTCCAAAAAAGATTTCGATTTTAAGGCTGAAATTGAAGGGATGTCGTTCGCAGATCAACAAATGTTTAATCATATATTTCGTTCCTTACCCTCATTTTATAAGCTAAAAAAAGAGCTACATAAATCCAATTATTCGATTGATGAAATTTATATCGTTACCAACTCGGGTACATTTGCAATCAATGGAGCAAATTTGGATCTCAATCAAACTTATTCTTCACCTGAACATCTGAGAAACCAATTCGCTCAACAAAATATAGACGTATTTTCGTCATTTCTATTTGAAAAGGATTTTAGTCAGATTCAGTCTATTCTCCCGATCCTTCAAGCCAATGGATTTAACGACGGAAACAAAAACAGATTTCGTTTAAAATGTTATGAGATGACAACTTATGAACGGTGTGACGCCTATTCGTTTGAAATACATACGGGTGATCAAAAACCAGTTCGAACACCACTTCGCTACGATGATCCTGTTGCCAAAGCAAAGTTACTCAAAGCGATTCAATCACTGCAAAAAGTGGATCTTCCCATCAAAAAGTTAGAAGTTAATCTTGTTTATGTCCCTGAGAAAATGGAGAAACAGAGCATTCCAGAAAAAGAATTAAAAGAACAAGAACATCTACACTTTTTTTCTACAACAGTCAAAATAAAAGATTTCCGTCAAATCAAAACAGTGGATGATATCTATTTTGATTATCTCTCTAGATAAAGTTCATTCATTGCACCTTTTCTTGCGAATAGAGGTGCAATGCCTACTATAAAATAGAATGAATATTTGAATAAGGGGAGTGAAAACTTGAACTTCAGAGGTTCTAGATACTATGATCATGACGAATTCTTTCACAATTACAACGTCAAAAGATCCACAAAAGAAAATGCTAATGATACGATTGAGAAACCCATTTTTTATAACCTAGTCGACGATGTTTCTAACTTAAATGTCTTGGACTTAGGCTGTGGAGATGGACGATTTGGACTTGAACTTCTTGAAAAAGGATGTCATCGTTATGTGGGGGTAGAAGGCTCTACCAATATGTATCAGTGCGCCCTGAAAAATCTTAACGAGCATAAAGATGCGCAGGTGATTAACCAAACCATTGAAGATTGGGACTTTCCAACTAATGCTTTTGATCTAGTCACCTCCAGATTAGTTCTTCATTACCTTGAAGAGATTGAATCTGTATTTCGAAATATCTATCATTCAATAGTTCAAGGGGGAAGATTTATATTTTCGGTTGAGCACCCTGTGATTACTTCTACCTTGCAAAAAACAGGTCTTAGAACTTCTTGGACTGTGGATCAATATTTTATTAATGGCTTTCGAGAACAAGAATGGCTAGGTTCCACAGTACAAAAATATCATCGAACAATTGAAGACTATTTCTCCACTTTACAAATAGTCGGATTCAAGATTAAAACACTGAGAGAATCTCGTCCTAACCCTAAATATTTTATTCATGAAGAAACCTATCAACGACGTTTACGAGTTCCCCTATTCTTATTTTTTTCTGCTAGAAAATAAGGACTAAAAATAAAAAGACACCATCATTATGTGTCTTTTTATTAAAACCATATATTCAACTTAATAAAAATCATTGGAAAAGGGATGTTTCCCTACTTCAGTGCCTTAATAACAAATCGGGTCACATTGTCGATATAAGCATCCACTGGAAGCTCTGAACGATAAATAAAACAATCTTCTACTGCCTGTTCCGTAACAGAGACAATGACTCTTGCAATCATACTTGGATCGAAGGAAGGATCTACTTGCCCGGCGGCCTGCCATTTTTCGATGTGTAGTTCCAACAAGTCATAATAAGGTTGGAACAACTCCCCCCAGTCGGATGGATTCACCGCAATCCCACAACCATTGTTCAATATAGCGAAAATATCACGATAGGTTGACATTTGATGAAAGGCTGCTTCAATTCCCTTCGCTAGTTCTTCTTCACATGTTTGGATACCTCTAATTTGATTCCGTACATCTACTAGTACATTCTTCATCATTTCTTCTGTAAGTGCTTTGATAATGGAATTTTTAGAGTCAAAATACAAGTAAAAGGTTCCTTGAGAAACACCAGCTTCCTTTACGATCTCAGAGACTCTGGTTGCATCCAAACCTTTTTTCGCTAATACTTTGCGGGCAGCAGACAAGATTTGTTTTCTTCGATCTATTTTTTTGTCTTTTATAATAGCAAACCACCTCGCATTCCATATCAGAATTTATCTCCTCAATAGCTTCACTTGTATCCCGTGTTTCGGTCTGAGAGTGATGGAAGGCTCTAATTCCACCTCACGATCATCCACTCTCTCCATTCGGTACTGTCTCGCGATGGTTGCCAATAACAGCTTCGCTTCCATCATTGCGAAATGGTTACCGATGCATATTCTAGGTCCTCCTCCAAAAGGAAGATAAGCATATTTCGGAAGATTGTCAGTACTATTTTCCCATCGCTCAGGTTTGAATGTCAACGACTCTGGGAAAAACTGAGGATTACGATGCATGACCCATTGACTCATGGCTACTTCAGAACCTGCTGGGATCATTCGCAAACTCTATCATATTACCAAGAAACATGAAGCCTTTCGGTCTCTAAGGTTGTGGTTATGTTTTAAATGACTGACAGTCAGTCGTTATTTTATTTAAAGTGATAGTGTAAACTTCCCGTAGATTCTATTGATTGGTATATTTATTAGCTGTGACGTGACTGTTTCGATTAAATAAATTCAAAACTCCATGTAACACATTTCGCATGTCTAATTGGAAGACGAGCCACTATACTAAAAACACAGCCTCATATAGCTTGACTGTGTTTTTTTGCTCTATATTAGCACTACTAATCTATGAATATCTCTCCAATCGATTTAACTCCCACTGAGCAAAAATAAGACATACGACTCCTAATAGAATGGCATGAATAGCAGGATCAACCAGTTGATTAACTGGTATTAACTTCATATTAAATTCATACACATTAATAAATGAAATGAGATTCCCATTCGTAAGAATTTGTGTAGTTGCATAGGCAAAGACAATTCCGATCGCCCAAGTAGTATTCTTAAGAAAAACCATCACCAGAAAAGCAAACCAAGTATAAAAAAATGATTGGTAACTGATCTGTACAAACATGGATAAGAAATAGTTTTCTCCATATATATATGACATCCCTCCCAAAAACAACGTAAGCATCAACATAAATAAAATCCAAAAGGTAAAAATCCTGAGAAAGCCAATCTTCATTCGACTCATCGGGTAGCTAAATAATGTTTCGCCCCCTTCCTCTTGTAAATATTCTTGTAAAAGAAAAATACTCCACCAGCTCATTTGAATAGGAACTAAAATTTCAACAAAAGTAATCGCACTCACTGTCTCACCGCGATACGGAGAGATAAAGAAAAAAGCGATTAAACCCAAGAGGGTTACAACAGGTACATAAGCAGCTGCTCCCATCGCTTTCCAATCAAAGCTCATTCGTCTGACCATCTATCTTCTCTCCAATCAGGTACAAATAACTATCCTCTAAAGATGGCACAACAGGAGTCGCACCTGTAGGAGGTGTTTCCGCTAAAAGACGTAGCCGATAATGTTCTCCTTCCCGTTGATTGGCAATCAGATTCCATTCCAAAGCATACTGGTCAAATTCACGAGGAGAGATCAAAAGCTCCCACACTTTACCTTGTGCAGCCTGTTGAATCTCCATCAGTGATCCTGTTTGAAGTACTTTACCACGGTTTAAAATTCCCACTTGATCACAGATTACCTCAATATCGTCCACAATATGTGTAGAGAGTAAGACTATTGCATCTTGGGCTACTTTTCTTAACAACTGTCGAAAGCGAATCCGTTCTTCGGGGTCAAGCCCAGTGGTTGGTTCATCCACGATAATGATTTCCGGATTTCCAAGTAATGCTTGAGCAATCCCTAATCGTCTTACCATTCCTCCAGAAAGCTCACTTACTTTTTTTGAAGAATGTTCGACAAGGTTGACTTGTGAAAGAATGGCCTCCACTTGCTCCGTTCGCTCTTTCTTTTTCATCCCTTTGAGATCTGCTAAATGATGCAACGCTTCACACACTTTGAGCTGTTTATACAAGGAAAACTTTTGCGGTAAATAACCAATTTTCTGGCGAATCTGCTTTTTCTGCTCCCAACTGATCCCGTCATAAGAGATAGACCCAGAATCATAAGATAACACTGTTGTTAAGATACGCATCAGCGTCGTCTTTCCTGCACCGTTAGGACCTAACAACCCAAAAATCCCAGGCGTAATCTCCATAGTTACCTGATCTAATGCTTTAAGTGACTTGTATTGTTTGGTAACCTGATCGATTTTCAATCTTCTATCCATGTTGTACACCCTCCTTTACCATTTGTTCTAATTCTTTCATGTTCATCGGTTTCTCTTCTCGTAAACGTTGTCTCCAGGTTCGGAAAAATTGTTTCATTTCTGATTCCAGTTTACTGTTTTTTTCTATAAAAGAACGAAGTTGTTCTAATTGCTTCTGAGTCCTAGAAGAATCTTGTTGAATGAAGTCTTCAGAGCTATTTATGTAAATCTGAAAAATCCTATTTGCTTCTTGTTTTTTCAACTGATCATTATTACGAATCGCATCCCAATAGAGATAGGAGTTGTAATAAAAGTCAGTGAGATATTCAGGTTGCTTAGCGATTCTCTCTTCTCGATGAGCGGCTCTAAGAATGGGGCCCCACCAAGCATTTTTCCCACTTAAAAAATCTGGTGTATTACTAAAATATTGGTTATTTAAACCCATATGCCATTGTTGTGAAAATGAAAAAATAGGTCTTTCTTCACCGTTCGGTATAGATACCATAAACAAGTGCTCAGGGAACTCTTTACTTAACTGAGATGAACCAAAATCCTGTTCAATCTGAGCTCTCATCCCTTCTAAATCTTTTAAATATTGATCCAATCCAGCCATACGATACATCGATTGAGGGTAATAAACAGTTGTTTTGCCTATTTTACTCTGTTCTACCATCCCCGAAAGCAAAGTAATTCCCTCGATAGATTCCCCACTCCAGATTCCATCTTCGGTCTGAGGCAGATGTGTAAACAAGGGACTAGGTCCTTGATACTCAACTTTGTACGTTGCTTTTTCGTTAGAAATTACAGGGAGGTAATTCCCGGCATACCCATCTTTAGCCAAAAATACATTGTGGGCACCAGCGACTGGAGTCCAAGGGAAATAATTTGGTAAATATACTGCTTGTTCATTTGCAAAGAATAGAAAAGGTCCTGTTCCTTCATAAGTCAACTTTACTGGATATATCTCATCTGCTTGGACAGAATGAGGAACTGTAATCTGTATTTGGTCGCCCTTTTGGATAAAAGGAAGAACTTGGTCCTCTTTTCCAAGCACTTCTCTGATACGAAATCCATGATAAAGAGTAAATACAAAATCTTCCCCCTTTTTAGTTGGTTTGATTTCCAACTGGGCTTCAACAACCAGTTGGCGGAAACTCTTCACCTTTAAATGATAAGAAGGAATAATAAAAGGAGTTTGATCTTTTATTTGTAAAGAGGGATTCTGTAGATAGTATTCGTTCTCTTCAAATAAGAGATCTAATTTCCCCTCTTCAGGTCGTGTTTGATCAGATTGAAATAAGAAGAGACTAAGCAGGAGACTAATTGAGAGAATTGCTCCGCTCCAAGTCCACAAAATCCAACCAGTTGCTCTCTGTTGTTTGATGTACCGAAGAGTAAGCAATAAAATAGCCATCATTGCCAGTAAGAAAGCTTTGCTCCAACGATACCATTCCATCGGCAACCCATAAATAGGGTCAAAAGGTGTTCCCAGATAAGATTGACCAATATTGAAGGAAGTTAGAGCTGTCGCCACTTGCTTCCCGATACCACTTCCCTGACTAAAGGTAAAAACCGCCGAGCTAACTAATGGGCTTATGAAAAAACATAGAATCAGGAGATACACATAAGCTAACTTGGTCTGACTATAAATTCCGACTACCATACCCCATAAACCAGCAACTAGAAACGGTAAAAACCAATATAACAATATATAGAGTAATGCCTTTTCCCAAAATACTTCTGGGACACCTGCATACGCAAAGCGAAATAGTAGGATCAAATAAGCACCTATTAGAAAAAGCGTAATCACTGTAATCAGTGAAAGCACTTTTCCGATCAACTTCATCTTCCAACCTTGGGGAAGACTATGAATCACTTCGTCTACAAAGACATCCTTCTCATGCTGAATTTGATGCCATCCATAGATGAGACTAGCCAACATGCCTGCTACCACTAAATAGACTGATCCCATCAAAGCTCTACCAGGATCAATAGAAATAATATGTTCGGGGAACCCTAGAACGATGTAGAGCCAGCAAACCCCAAAAACAAGTAGAATCCATCTCTTCCTCCAAAGTAGAAGCATTTCTACTTTCCACACACTCCAAATTTGGTTTATCATTCTTCCCCTCCTTATCCTTAAGATTTTAATATATTGCAAATGAACACTCTAAAAAGGGAAAATTTTAATATCAATTCCCCCCTATTACAAAGAGTAATAGGAGGAATTGAAAAAAAGTTAATGAGGAATCTTTGGTCAGTATTTAGTTAACAGCTTTAGTCCATGAAGTTCTTCCACTAACATTAACATAATATCTTCCAGTATTCACAGAAAGTGTTCTTGAATATGAACCTTTAGGGGCTGTAGAAAAATTAGCAATTGTTTCATCAGGGAAATAATTAATTTGACGTTTAAAGTAATGGTAGGCTGTTCCTGAGCCATTATTACTTCCAGAAACAATGACTTGTCCATTCATTGAAACTAAGCCTGATTCAGCGCTTCCTTGGGAACCTGTCGTTTCACAGAATGCTGTTGCAGCTGAAGCTGCACCTGTTAAGAGCACCATTGAAGCAACAGATAGTCCCCATATTCTTTTTAACATTTCGATCCCTCCAAAACTTTTTATTGAACCATTTTCGTTTGAGAATATGCACTATTTGTAACAATAGCATAATAACGTCCTTTTCCACTGAGATTTACTGGGACAGAATAAGTAGCAGTAGGACTTAAACTGAAATGAGACACCGTTGTATCTGGAAAATAATTAACTTGCATATATACACTGTGGGATGACTTATGAGAGCCTCTATTATATCCACTTACAGTAGCATGACCAGGACTAAACGCTACTAATCCCGAAGTAACTGTATTTGTGCTTGCACCCGAAGTAGCAGATACTGTAACCGCTGAAGCTGTTCCTCCCAACAATGTAATCGAGGCTAAAGAAAGCATAATCACTTTTCTGAACAAATGGAACCCTCCTAATAATATGATTTGTACTTACCAATCAAATCATATCAATTAAATTAATATGATTAAAGTTAAATTTTAATATAAAAATACACAAACAACTTCATATCGATTTTATCCAATGAAATATACATGCTATTTTAATATATAAAATATATCATCCAATAAAACATCATACTTTATTAGTATAATAACAATATAATTTAGTATTAAAATTTTATTTGAGTAAAGATTTTATTTTGGAGTAATATCCCTCCTTAGATAATCATTCAAACCCTGTCACAAAAATTTCGTAAAAGAAAAAATCAAAAAATCTACTAAAATCGTACCCAAAATGGACAACCTTTCCGAAATATACATATGTAGACCATTTCGAAAGGAGATGTATCATTCATGTTTGTACCTAAACCTTATTTCCAAGCCATGCAGCAAAATGAGTTGAACATGACCGAATGCTGCTTGTTAATGCTTATACAATCATTAGAAGAACAAAAAGGACCTGTCAGTCAAGGAGAGATCGCCCAGACATTGGGAGTGCGTCGGAAACGAGTTTCTTTATTACTACAACGTCTCTCTCAAAAAGGGTACTTAACCGAGACTGAACACCCTGAGGAAGCTTCCTTATACCGGATTCAATCGAAAAAAGTATAGGGTACCATGTCATTCATCGTAAAGATTAACCTTGAAGAAGGTGAATACATGCATCCGATTTAAAAAAAGTCACACCAACTAATCATGAGGGTGTGGCTTTTTCTTATGCATATTTTTACACTCTATTTACAATAAATCGTTTAATATATGGAGATAACATCGTGTCGATTTAAGAATGGAGGGTGAACAAAAGCCCCTGCTCTGGATTGCTATCATTCATTATCAACACGACTGGTTAAGATCATAATAAAGATAGAAGATGAGCGAGGTGAATGATTTTGAACAAACGATGGGTATCCTTGATAGAAGTATTTGCAGTCTCTCTGAAACTAGGGTTCACATCATTTGGCGGTCCAATCGCCCATTTAGGATACTTTTATGATGAATACTCTCGTCGGAGAAAATGGCTTGACGAGCGGACTTATACAGATCTAGTTGCACTTAGCCAATTCCTCCCTGGGCCTGCAAGTAGTCAGGTGGGAATGGGAATTGGTGTAATTCGGGCTGGATTATTGGGTGGGCTTGTTTCTTGGATCGGCTTTACACTTCCCTCATTTGTGATCTTAGTGCTGTTTGCTAAGATATTCCATACGTGGAATCTACAAGAGGCAGGGTGGATTCATGGATTGAAGGTAGTTGCTGTCGCGATCGTCGCCCAAGCCGTATGGGGACTAGGAAAGAAGCTTGCCTCTGACCAAAAGCGAGCAACGATTGCCTTTCTTGCAACTCTTTTCACTCTGTTGTGGCAACATCCGTGGAGCCAAGTGGTCATCATCTTGTTAGCAGGTATATGGGGGATGTTTTTCCTCAAACAACCAACAACATCAAATCCATCGACACAAACAAACCTACACATTCCTATTCGTCGCACCACTTCGATCAGCTTTCTAATTGCATTTCTATTGTTACTATTTCTTCTTCCACTGATTCGCTATCTGAATCCCCATATGTGGACGATCATGATCGATCTATTCTATCGGGTGGGTTCTTTCGTTTTTGGAGGTGGGCATGTCGTTCTACCACTACTTGAAAATGAAATAACTTCTTTAGGTTGGATCAATCCTCAAGACTTTCTCGCTGGTTATGGAGCTGCACAGGCGATTCCTGGACCCATGTTTACATTTGCCTCTTATCTAGGAGCTCTTACTGGAGGTTGGACTGGAGCACTTGTCGCTACTATTTCTATATTTTTACCCGGCTTTCTTCTACTGATGGGAGTCCTGCCTTTTTGGAATTCATGGCGAAAACACCCTAAGTTCCAGGGAGCTCTTCATGGAGTCAATGCTGCAGTCGTTGGGATCTTATTAGCCGCATTGTATGATCCTTTATTCACTCAAACGATTCATACTCCTATGGATTTCTCACTCGCATTATTTTTATTTGGACTTCATTCCATTTGGAAATTACCCGCATGGACAATTGTTCTGATCGGTGCTTTAGGCAGTAGTTTATTAGGGTGATGCAAAAACAGATTATATTTCGTGAAAACATTCTTTATTTTTAACAGAAAAAAAGGGAATCAAGAGCGGTTTGTCGTATAGTAAAAAGTGGTCAATTATTTTTACCACTTTCAAGGAGGGACTTATGGCAAACAAGCAAACCCAGATGGAATTTACCATCAAAGGTTGGTTGTATGACCACATTACATTAACTTGGAAGAATGGAAAACTATTTGGAGATCATCCTGAAATTCTCGAAATCATTCAAACAAGAGTGCAACAATTAGAAAAAGTAAAAGCAATGATCCTTTGCAAAGAGACTCACCAATACTTTACTGAAAATTATTTGCAACAACCATTGTCAGCATTCATTGTCATACAAAATATTTTGGAAGAAATCTATGAATCCCCCTCTCTTCGAGACATTCTCCAGCTCAATTCCAACCAACACTCCAACCCTTTTACCGTTGGACAAACATGAACAGCTAATTCGAAAAGTCTCCATCCGAGACTTTTTTTATCCAAACTCACCAAACTACTTGATATGAATATAAAAAAAGAACCCTTTTCTCATGGGTTCTTGCGCTGGTGCTGAGGGTCGGACTTGAACCGACACGGTAGAAACCTACCGCAGGATTTTAAGTCCTGTGCGTCTGCCTATTCCGCCACCCCAGCAAGAGTGGTGCCGAAGGTGGGAATCGAACCCACACTCCTAAAGGAACACGATTTTGAGTCGTGCGCGTCTGCCAGTTCCGCCACTTCGGCAAATCGCTATTCACTTTTATATAAAGTGTAATCGCTGATGACAAAAATAAATATACCACATCATCTAAATAAGTGCAAGTCCAAAATAAAAAATAATTTTTCTTGATATGTATATTCATGATTATTTTCTTAAATGATAACAGAACACCCTGATCTGCAAACAAATGAAGAGAGGTGCTTCCCTTATGAAGTACGTCGTGGATACCAATCTTTTACTTCATTCGCCTGATGTATTATCTCAGTACAATCTTGTCATCACAGCGATGGTATTACGGGAGCTTGAGAAGCATAAAAATAGCCACAATCATGATCTTGCCTATAAAGCTAGACGGGCAACTCGCTATATCCGTAAGCATGAATCAGTGATCGAATTTGATTACAAAGATTATCAAGTTACCTTTAGTGAACAGTTCGATCCCAACTACGTAGATAATCAGATCATTCAGTGCTGTTTAGACAACCATTATGGATTACTAACCAATGACCTGTTACTTCGTTTAAAAGCAAAGTCTCTGACGATTGATGTAAAGTCGATCGAAAATCAACCTGATGATTTATACACAGGCTATCGTGAAATCATGATGGGCAAAGAAGAAATGGCTTACTTGTATGAAAATCTAGATAAAAATAGTTATGAACTTCATCCCAATCAGTATCTATTGATCCAAGATGAAAGTGGAAAAACAGTAGATATCAAACGCTGGTCTGGGGAAAAACTAGTTGATCTCAAACAACCTCCTAAAAAGATATTAAATCCCTTCAATGACCTTCAACGCTGTGCGATCGACCTTCTCTATAATAAAAATATCCCAATCAAAGTCATCGCCGGAACTTATGGCTCAGGAAAGACTATGTTAAGTGTAAAAATGGGATTATGGCATATGTACGATAAAGGGAATTACGCAAAAATGATGGTTGTAAGAAACCCTGTGGGCAGTGGTGAAGAAGTGGGGTACTTACCAGGTGATAAAATGGATAAAATCTATGACTTCTTTAAGCCTGTCATTCAACATCTAGATGGCGGAGAGTTCCAAGCCCATCAAATGATTCAACGTGAAGACTTGATCGCTGAAATTCCCTACTATATGAAAGGTCTCACCTTAGACCATGGGTATTATGTGTTAGTCGATGAAGCTGAAGACTTAGACTTAAAAACGCTCAAACTGATTGGTACACGGGTAGGTAAAGACTCTTGTATCATTTTCAGTGGGGACTATAAACAAGCCGAAGGAAAATATATACGAAATAATGGTCTTTTAAGAATGATCGATGCACTTCAAGGACATCCCCTTGTAGGAATCGTGGTCTTAAATGATGATGTACGTTCAGAAGCATCCAAAGTGTTTGCTGAATTGGAATGAGATGACTTCGTCTAACACATCCTATTTCCTGTCATAATTGTTTTTTCCAATCCTTCACTAAAAAGGATTGGATTTTTTATGCAAACTACAGACAAATCACTTTTTCATTCAGACAAGATCGTTTAACATAATAAATAGTTTAAGCTATAATATCAGATAGTAAAAATGACTACAAAACTCATACTTAAACTTCTACCATTCCTTATTTACAAACTTCACCTTATATGTAGATGCGAGATGAAAGGATGGCACTTTTGTGATATTTTATGATCTATTTTCTAACTTTCCGCTTTGGGCTTCACTGACAGCGATTTTTCTAGCACAGCTTTCAAAAGTACCTTGGAATTATACGATAACACGTAAATGGGACTGGAATTGGTTAATCAACTCTGGGGGAATGCCTAGTGGTCACACCTCTGCAGTTACTTCCCTAGCCACTTCTATCGGGTTGACTCAAGGATGGAACTCCTCAGCTTTTGCGATCGCCACGATTATTGGGATTATTGTGATGTATGATGCCACTGGTGTGAGAAGACAAGCAGGGATGCAAGCTCAAGTGTTAAATCGTCTCGTCGATGACTTCACTAGCTTGTTAATTGAATTAAGAAATCTAAATGAAAAACCTGCTGCAGAAACACGAATTAAGTTAAAAGAAATACTAGGTCATCAACCCATCGAAGTGTTTACAGGAGCTTGGTTCGGGGTAATCATCTCCCTAGTCATGTATTACATTTGGTTTTAATTAAGGAGGGAAGTGAATCCAATGAAAAGAATTGTCTCGATCTGTCCAAGTAATACAGAACTTCTCTACTTTCTTGGAATCAAAGACTGGATCGTTGGGGTGGATAACTATTCGGATTGGCCTATCGAAATGAGTCATCTTCCTCAAGTCGGTCCTGATTTACATATTGATATTGAAAAAGTAAAGTCATTAGAACCTGATATGGTGGTCGCTTCCTTAAGTGTCCCTGGAATGGAAAAAAATATTGATCGTTTGGAAAAAGAAAAAATTCCTTATATCATCCTCAATCCGAAAACATTAAGTCAAATCACTGATGACTTTCGTACTCTAGGTCGTTTATTCCATATAGAGACACAAGCAGAACAAGTGGTTCAACAATATAATAAGAAATTAAACTGGATTCAACAACGGATTCCCAGTGTTGGTTCTCCTCGTCGTCTCTATTGGGAATGGTGGCCAAAACCTGTCTTCACACCTGGTCAGCGAAATTGGTTGACGGAGATGAGTCGGTTTGTAAAAGCGGTAAATATTTTTGAAGATATTGATAATGATAGTTTCCAAACAGATTGGATCGAGGTGGCTCAACGACATCCTGAACTCATTCTCATTGTTTGGACAGGCGTCCCCATTCACCGTGTAAAAAAAGAACTTATTCTTTCACGAGAGGCATGGAAAGGTGAGCCCTTCTTCCGTGAAGATCGCATTCACATTTTAGAGGAAGGATGGTTTTGTCGTCCTTCGCCACGACTATTAACAGGGATCGAGTACTTAGCTCATCTCCTTTATCCAGATCGCTTTACAACACCCAACCCTGATGCTCCTTTTTACATCCCACTTTCCTCTGAGTAAAGGGAGCACAAACAAAAAAGCCCTTTTCTCAGCTACAACTTCTTCAACTTCATGAAGTTTCTGGAAAAAGGGCTTCCATTCTAGATATAAACACGATCAAAACATCTTGTAACCTTTTTCCCGTAAGACCTTGATCGTCCAAACTCCGCCAACTGCTCCAGCTAGACCAGATAGGAATAATACAACATTGACTAAAGTAAACAACGTGGTTAAATCATAACCAATATATATGACAACCCCTAAGAACAGAATTAAGGGCAACCAAGTCGTCTTTAAAATCATATTAAGTATAAAGCCAATCCCAAAGAACAGAACAAACAGGAGTGGGACGGAGATGATTAGCTGGGGTATACTCATAGCTACCGCCTCCATGAAAGTAGAGTACATATTAATCCGCTTTCATTTTACTGAAAAATAAAGAGAGGGTCAATGAATCTCTCCCGACAAAACGATGAACTTTCTTACTTTCGGTCGAATTTACGACAAAATGAGACCCTGATTTGCTTCTAGATGAAATCTAACGTTACAATAAGACTTGGATTGAAATAAAGGAGGAACGATTGATGCGTCCACAAGGTAAACCATCATTTGTAGGCAGACCAGGGGCACAATCGAGCGGAGAAACTGCAGCTCGTCCAAGTTTGCCAACACAATTTGTTAATTTTTCATTTTTTAAAGTAGATCCTGCATGGCGGCGTCTATCTGAAGAGGAACAGGAGCAAGGCAAGCAAGAATTCGCTGCTGTGGTCAAAGAATATCAAGGTCGTCCAGGAATGTTCGTTCTTTCATACTCTTTAGTAGGGATTCGTGCTGATGCTGAATTTATGCTATGGAGAATCGCAAATGAAATAGAAGTATTCCAAGAAATGACCACCCAGTTGATGAAAACTGGATTAGGAAAATACTTAACCATTACGTATTCTTATCTTTCTATTACCAAACGTAGCATCTATGTAGATAAAATGGACCCTGAACATCAAAATCCACGCACCCATATTATTCCGGGTCGTAGTAAATATTTGTTCATTTATCCATTTATCAAAACCCGGGATTGGTATCAACTTTCCTTCCCTGCTCGTCAAGGGATGATGGATGAACATATCCAAGTGGGAAGCAAATATCCTTCAGTTAAATTAAATACCACTTACAGCTTCGGGATCGATGATCAAGAGTTTGTAGTTGCTTTTGAAACAGATGAAGCTAAAGACTTCTTAAACCTTGTTCAAGAGCTACGTGAAACTGAAGCAAGTCGCTATACGTTACGTGATGTGCCAATGTTTACTTGTGTCTCTTATTCAGACATTATGGATGCCCTCAATACCTTATAAGAAAATCCCGCTCGATGGTGAGCGGGATTTTCTTATAAGAGGTCGATTTTAGTCTGAGATAACTTCATACAGACACCTAAGATCCCGACCTTCGAGGACAAAAATCAGTTTCTAGATTAGATTATATCCAATTTAAAAATTATGAATTTTCAGCCCAAGACCATTTACTGCTATTATTTTGTTGAATATATTGGTTAAGGTTATCTTTTTTACCGCTTCCCTTACAAGCATAGCATGTTTCTGATCCTCCCAACAGAAGTTGAACATATCCTGAACCATTACAATAGTTACATGTGGATGCATTTTGTCTCATAGCCAACCCAACCACGCCCCTTTTTCTTATTTTATTCTATTTTCAGAATATACTATCGAAAAAGATTCATTTTGTAAAACTATAAAAACCTCTATCAAATAACATCACCCTCTATGTAAGCGTTATCATATCAAAAAAGCATTGTTTATCATCTAATTTCTCAAAATCACAGCAAAAAGCCAGAATTTCTTATGACAAATTTCTGGCTTTTGCTATATATTATTGAGTTGCAAACTGCTTTGGAAGTTGTGATCTCCACATTGTCCGTCCATAGAAGTCTTTAGCAGAGAACTGAAACGGCTTATAGTTTCCCTTTACGTAATACTAGAGAAACTCCACCTAACAGATATAGCCAACGAAGGTCAATCAACTTTTTCAACAGAGCAGCTTTTGCGCCGTAATACTTTTTCGTACCTACAAAACCAATTGCTTCCTTACGTCCAAGCGAAGCCACGGTTCCTTTTGGCATGTATTTAAATGATTTCATTTCTCCACCGCGAATTTTAGCCACAAGGTTTTTACCAAGTAATTGTCCTTGTTGTGTTGAAATCTGTGCCGTTGGAGGATATGGGCGGTTAATCTCCTCATTGATGACAAGAGCACTGTCCCCAAGAACAAATACATCATCGTGACCAGGTGCATGTAAAAATTCATCCACTTTTACTCGTCCACGCATCGTTTCAATGCCAGAGTCTTCCACTAGTTTATTTCCTCTTACCCCGCCTGTCCAAACAACCGTAGCGGCTTTAATCTCTCTTCCGCCTTTAAGAATAACGCCATCTTCCATACATTCTTCAATCGGAGTGCTAATGAGGAATTCGACACCTTTGCTTTCTAAATACTTCACTGCATAATCAACTAATTCAGTGTCAAAGCCTGGTAAAACGGTTGGCGCTGCTTCCACGTTGATGATCCGTACTTTTTCCAATGGAATATCGTATTCACGACATAGCTCAGGCATACGATCAACCAATTCGCCCACATATTCGATCCCTGTAAATCCAGCTCCACCTACAACAATGGTGATTAATTCTTCTTTTTTCTCATTTTGATAACGGGAAAACATATATTCCATATGCTCGCGAATCATACGTACCCCATTAATATTCCGAATAAAGAAAGCGTTTTCCAAAAGACCTCTGATTCCAAAGGTCTCTGGAGCACTTCCAAGACCAATCACTAGATAATCATATTGGAGGGGCTCATGGTTTTCTAGCTGGATTTCTTTTTCTTCAAGCTTAATCGCTGTTACTTTATCTTGTACAAAACGTACTTTATCGGTGTTGATTACGGAGGAAATCGCTAGACGAGCATGATCATGATGTGCCGTACCAGCTGCTGGTTCATGTAATTTTGTCGTGATATAGTGATAAGAATTTTGATTTACTAAGGTTACTTCAGCTTCATTATAGTTAAGCTCTTTTTGCAACCCTTTTGCTGTCATTAGGCCGCCATATCCTCCGCCGAGGATTACAATTTTTGGTACACTCATCCTTTAATCACATCCATCTGCAAATTTACTAAAAATAAAATTATGATTACTATCTCACAAACTAAACGAACAGTATTCAGTCGTACTTATTGAATCATACCAATGATTATGATATGATTTTCACGATCTTTTGGCAAGGGCTTTTTGTTCACATTGTATCCACTTCTTACTAATCTATCCGATTTTGCTCTAAATCATAGCAAGGGAATTTTTTCATTTCTCTTCACATTCTAATCCTAATTTATAGGTTATGATAGAGGTAGCACTATAAATTTAGGAACTCTCCGGAGGTGCGATCACGATGACCGAACACTTACATGATGATCAATGGAGCGATATAACCGTGATCGGAGGCGGTCCAGCTGGCTTATTTGCAGCCTTCTACGCCGGGATGCGAAAAGCATCCGTAACACTCATCGAAAGTATGCCACAATTGGGAGGACAACTTTCAGCTTTATATCCTGAGAAGTATATTTATGATATTGCTGGTTTTCCCAAAGTTACAGCCCAAGACCTTGTAAACAACCTAATCGAACAATGTCAGCTATTTCAACCAAAAGTTTATTTAGAAGAAAAAGTGATTAAAGTAACGAAAAAAGAAGAACGTTTTTTCGAAATCATCACAAATAAACAGACTCATCGGAGCAAGTCTGTGATCATCACAGCTGGATGTGGAGCTTTTGAGCCTCGCAAATTGGCTGTACCTGATGCAGATCGCTTTGAGTCAACCAATCTCCACTATTTTGTAAGCGATAAGCAAAAGTTTGCCGGAAAAGATGTGTTAATCGCAGGTGGAGGCGATTCTGCCGTTGACTGGGCATTAATGCTTGAGCCAATCGCCAAGAGCGTAACTTTGATTCATCGCCGTGAAAAGTTTCGTGCACATGAACATAGTGTAGAACTTTTACAGAAATCTAGTGTTCAAGTGATTACACCACGAGAGATTTCAGAATTGATCGGAGAAACCCACATTGAAAAAGCAATCATTTGTGATCCAAAAAAGGAAACTTGTGAAGAGTTACATGTAGATGAAGTGATTGTTAGCTTTGGATTTGTCTCTTCTTTAGGTCCCATCCAAGAATGGGGATTGGAAATTGAGGACGGGAGTATTCGAGTAAATACTAAAATGGAATCAAATATACCAGGTATTTTTGCCGCTGGAGATATTGCTACTTATCCAGGAAAAGTGAAGCTGATCGCTGTAGGATTTGGTGAAGCTCCTACAGCAGTTAACAATGCCAAACAATACATAGACCCACAAGCTCGTTTACAGCCTGGACACAGCTCTAACTTAAAACTTTAGCTACACAAAAATCCCTTTTTCCAATAATTGATCACAGAAAAAGGGATTCTTTATATATAAATCATGAATGTTCCCTCTTTACTTTGAGATTCTACTAGTAAGGAGGAAAGAGCCAATGAAATCTGGATCCTTTGCATGCCCAATCTGTAATGGTTTTCACCATTATCATGAACAATGCCCTCAATGTGGAAACCATTTAAACGATGAAGGGCGCTTGAGTGACTTTTATATGCAATATAGCCCCTATCGCCCTATTGATGATCTAAAAATGACTGATGGGTATATAGATATGACTACCCATCAATGCCCTCATCTGATCTATTGTGAGCAATGTAATTATATGGATGTAAAGCTTATTACTGAAATTAGCCTATGAAAAAATCTTCCTTTCAAATAAGAAAGGAAGATTTTCAAAGTCATTAGCAATCGCCAGGTGTACCTGCTTCAGTAGCGGTTCGAAATGAAGAACCACAGCCACAAGTTGCAATTGCATTTGGATTATTTATGCTAAAGCCGCCACCCATCATCGATTCTTTATAATCAATAATGGTTCCTTCAAGTAGAGGCTTGCTTTCTTGGTCGATCAATACTTTAATCCCATGGATCTCTAATAATAGATCTGATTCTTTCTTCTCTTCATCAAATCCCATTCCATATGAAAAACCACTGCATCCTCCATGCTGAACACCTACACGAAGGTATAATTTCTCGGGTTGTTCCTGTTCTGCAATCATTTCCTTAACTTTAAGAGCTGCTTGCTCAGTCAGTGTAATCATTTGATCACCCTCCTTCTCTCTCTAGTATACAAGGGGACTAAAGCATGATACAACTGACTCATCGACATTGGGACACTTCCCATTTAAACAACATTGTAAACACTAATCAATGAATTTTCTTTCGTTTTGGAATGATTTGAATGTAAACGGTAAATTTTCTCTTGCTTTGTTTTGGCTTTTTCTCGTTCCCATTGATTATGAAGCTGATCGAGTTCACGACTGAGTTGGTAGACTTTGGGGTGACCAATCCCTAAAACCATCGCAGTATTCTCCATCTTTTTTCTGACCGCTTCCATTCTCTCTTCTAAAGTCCGTAGCCACAACGGACTCCCCTCCTTTTTGCTCCACGCTTCTAAGCAAAAACAAGCACATTTGTTCGAGTATCTATCTCACCTTAAGTATACACATACTCCTAGAATAAGGAAAGCTTTTTTTACAATTTTTTCAATTGAATCATCTTTTTAGACACTGAACTTTGACAAAACTCGTCTTTTACTACTTCAAGGATTGTCGATCCTTATATTTGACTTTTCCAATCCCTAAGCTCGTGGAGATGGGTGAAGTGTTCAATTCAAACCCTATGTATGTTAGAATGTAGAGGATCATTTCCTGTTATTTAGAGTTGCGTAATAACTCAATTGTACCCCAGATGAAAGGGGAGCCAGTGAGATCTCAACCACACAATTATCTGTGCCCCTCAATGACATTCAAGAGAAAGTAACACAGGGTGATCGACTTTCCTACAACGACGGAATTCGTCTGATGAAGTCGAATGATCTGCTTACGATCGGAAAAATGGCAGATACCATTCGAAAGCGCAAAAATGGAGAACGTGTACACTTCATTGTAAATACACATCTTCATTATACCAATGTTTGCTATCTCAATTGTAATCTTTGTGCTTTTGGACTCAAGCCCGATCACCCTCATTCCTATACACTTTCTTTAGAGAAAATTGAAGAGCACTCTAAACAAATTTCTGAACAACCATTCACCGAACTTCAAATCGTTGGTGGAGTCAATGCTAAGTTACCATTTTCTTATTATGAGAAAATGGTACGTACCGTTAAAAGGTATAATCCAGATATTCATGTGCAAGCTTTCACAGCTGTTGAACTAGATTACTTAGCACGTACCTCTAGAATGAGTGTCCAAGAAACGATCCTTCGACTCCGAGATGCAGGACTTGATTCCATCCTCGGTGGAGGTGCAGAGATCTTTGATCCAGATGTTCGTAAAGTGATTTCTGGACACAAAACCAATTCTGACCGGTGGTTTGAAATCCATGAAGTCACTCACAACCTAGGTATAAAATCTAATGCATCGATCTTATATGGACATATTGAAAAGCCTGAGCATGTCATCGATCATCTCATTCGAATACGAGATCACCAAGATCGAACTCAAGGATTCCAAGCATTTTCTGCTTACGCTTTTCAACCGGATAACACCAAACTCTCAGAAATATTTAATCTGCAGGGAAAACAGACTACAGGATTGTATGATTTAAAAATATTAGCAGTGGCACGGTTAATGCTAGACAACTTTCCTCATATTCATGCTCTTTGGGGGATGATTGGTTTGAAGCTAGCACAAGTGTCTTTACAGTTTGGTGTAGATGATCTTGGTGGAATTGTTAAGGAAGAAGCCATCGCTTATTCAGGTGGTCACAAAACTAGTGGAATGACGTCTAAGCAAGAATTTATTGATATCATCAAAGAGATGGGTCGGATTCCGATCGAGAGAGATACTTTTTATAAAGAGATTCAGAGATTTGAATGATTTCTGGGAGGGGGCCCTACCATGGCAAACCTAATAGCAACTGATCATGATTTGGCTGTAATCGTTGAAAAGGTACAAAATGGCGAGCGTTTAACTTTGGAAGATGGTTTGACTTTATACCATTCGCCTGACCTATTAACGATTGCTCAACTTGCCAATCAATCTAACTTGAAGAAAAATGGAAATAAAGTCTATTTTATTCAAAACATGTATATCAATCCCACCAACGTATGTGAGGCTAAATGTGCTTTTTGTGGATATCGTCGTGATCCTGGAGAAGATGGAGCCTACACCATGTCTCCTGATGAACTTTTAGAGTATGTAGGAAAGCGTTTCACTAGCGGAATTCGTGAATTTCACATCGTTGGTGGACATAACCATATGGTTCCGTTTGATTATTACTTAGACACCATCTCTATTCTAAAAAAACATTATCCTGATGTAACCATTAAGGCATATACAGGAGCTGAGATTGAGTTTTTTGCCCGAATCACAGGTCGAACCATGGAAGATGTACTTAAAGATTTAATCTCCGCAGGTCTAGATACATTACCAGGAGGCGGAGCAGAAATCTTAACTGAGCGTTATCGTGAAAAAATGAGCCCTGATAAAGCAAGTACAGATCAATGGCTTGAAGCTCATCGAATCGCTCACCAACTTGGTTTGAAAACCCATGCCACGATGTTATATGGCTCGATCGAAACGAAAGAAGAACGATTAATTCATATGCTTCGTCTTCGAGAATTACAAGATGAAACGCATGGATTTATGGTATTTATTCCACTAGCCATGCAACCCAAAAGTATCAATGCATCGATCAAACGGCGGACTTCTGCGATGGATGACCTTAAAACAATAGCAATTAGTCGCTTAATGTTGGACAATTTCCCACATGTGAAAGCTTACTTTATTAATATTGGAACTCAACTTGCCCAACTGGCTACTCATTATGGTTCTTCTGATCTTCACGGAACACTCGTTGAAGAACGGATTAGTCATGCCGTAGGGGCTTTAAGTCAAACTGCTTTAACCCGTGATGAACTAATTTGGTTAATCCAAGGTGCTAACCGAATCCCTGTAGAACGTGATACATTCTATAACGAAATCAAAGTTTATGAATAAAACTAAAACAGCATAGATAAAGCCTATATCTTAACTAGATTAAGATATAGGCTTTATTTTTTATAATAAAAGGAATCGAATATAACAGTCTCATATTATATTTAAAATCGAATCTCCATCTCTTCGATTTTTTGATAGATTTTCTCAAGTAACTCGTCAGCAGAATCAGCCATCACCAAGTCCCCATCCACCAACGCATAAGGTTGTTGTGCGCAGATTCCACAATGCCCAAGGCAACCATACTCTAAGACATCCAGAGAAGGATCTTTTTCTAACTTCTTCTTCACCTCAAGAACATCACTAGTTAAATTGTTTACGCAAAATTCAATGAGTGGTCTCATTATTCCTTCCCCACCATTCTACTTAAATCATATCTAGACCCCATTATATTATACAACGAAAGAATCATTGATCTCAAAATCCCTTCATTAGAATTAGTACCCATTCGAAAATAAAAAAAGTTCCAGTTTATTCATCACAACTGGAACGATTCAATGAACAAATATTTAACTGGTATGAATGATCCCTTGGCGTTCAATCGCCGAGATAATATCCTTCAACTTTGGAACTCCTTCAGCTACTATCTCTTTATTGATAACGACAACTGGATACCATAGGTCTTCCTCTATCACTTTCTTACTAAATGCCAATTCTTCGGGACTCTCTGGTTTCTCCAGATCAATATAACGGATATGCACGTTTGATCCATATTTCCTTATTAATGCGGCTTCAAGCCATGAGGCTGTTTCTCGAGATGAAGGCGCATGGATACAGCTCGGGCATAGCTGATCGGTCCCATACACACAAACCTCAAGCGCTTTCATTTCTGACATATCGTTCTCCTTTGGGCGATTAATATACTGCAAACATCTAACTTCGTTCCATTCCATTACTTAGGCACTCTTCACTGGCATTCACTATGAGTGGCCTTACTTTCAATCTAATCACCACTTAGCTCATCGCTTGCTCTAAGTCAGCGATTAAATCTTCTAGATCTTCGACACCCACTGAAATACGAATTAACCCATCCGTGATACCTAATTGAGCACGACGTTCCGCAGGAATAGAGGCATGGGTCATGCGAGCAGGGATCGAGATCAGACTTTCCACAGCACCTAGGCTTTCAGCTAAGATAAAATACTTTACCTTTTCCACGATCTGATCGGCAAGTTCTCCATCTCCTACATCAAACGAAATCATTCCTCCAAAACCACGTGACTGTTCAAGTGCAGTTTGATGCCCTGGATGTTGAGAAAGCCCAGGATAAAATACTTTATTCACCTTCGGATGATCCTGTAACCATTGGGCAATCTGCCTTGCATTTTGTTCATGCTGTCTCATCCGCAAACCCAGTGTCTTGATTCCACGCATTAAAAGCCAGGAGTCATGAGGACCGAGAATTCCACCCATTGAGTTTTGAATAAAGTGCAGTTGATCGCCTAATTCCTCTGATTTAACGACAACTATTCCGGCAACGACATCACTGTGTCCTCCCAAATATTTGGTACCACTATGAACGACGATGTCCGCACCAAGATCAAGCGGATTTTGCCAATAAGGGGTTAAAAAAGTATTATCAACCACTAAATAAAGCCCTTTTTGTTTAGTGAGAGTAGAGATTTTTTTCAAATCACTGACCGTTAGTAATGGATTGCTAGGTGTTTCCATAAAAATAGCTTTCGTATTTTCTTGAACGGCATTCTCAACTGCTTGAATATCACTGGTATCTACAAATGTGGCTTTCAAGCCTAGTCGGGAAAATACTCGGGTCAAGACACGAAATGTTCCTCCGTACACATCATCGCCAACCACCAGATGATCTCCTTGATTAAACAAAGAAAGAACAGTGGACATGGCTGCCATTCCGGAAGCAAATGCCAAGCCCCTTACACCATTTTCTAGTTCAGCCATCAATTTTTCTAATGCGTCACGAGTTGGATTCCCTGTACGAGAATATTCATACCCTGCATGCTCGCCCACTCGTTGTTGCTGATAAGTAGAAACTTGGTATATGGGAACGCTTACTGCACCTGTATGAGGGTCACCAAAGACACCACCATGGATCAGCTTTGTATCTATTTTCATATCTTCTCACTCTCCACCCTGATAAATTTTTTTACTTAGATACCGTTCACTACCATCTGGAAAAATTACAACAATTCGTGCTCCAGGTTGTGCCTTTTCGGCTTCTTTTAAAGCCGCATAGCAAGCTGCCCCTGAGGAGCTTCCCACTAGTAGACCTTCACTTTTTGCCAACTGTTTAACTAAAGCAAAAGCATCATCGTCGTTCACAGTATAGACTTCATCAATGAATGACCGATCAAAATAATCAGGGAAAAACTCCATTCCGATTCCTTCCGTTTTATGAGGTCCAGCCTCTCCACCACCGATAATAGAACCTTCAGGCTCAACAATGACTGTTTTTATCTTGGGATTTTTTTCTTTCAGGTAACGAGCCACTCCCATAAAAGTACCACTAGACCCTGCACCTGCAATAAATATATCAATATTCTCCGACAATTGCTCCCAAATCTCCGGTCCTGTCGTTTCATAATGGGCAAGTGGGTTAGCAGGGTTCGTAAACTGTTGGGGACAATAAGCATTAGGAATCTCCTCGGTTAATTCCTTCGCCTTTTGGATCGCCCCTTTCATTCCTTGATCCGTGGGAGTTTGAACCACTTCCGCTCCCAATGCACGCATCAACTCTTGTTTTTCTTCAGAAAACTTTTCTGGTACCACAAAGATGACACGATAATCGGTTCCAATCGCAGCTAAAGCTAGCCCAATCCCTGTATTCCCTGCAGTTGGTTCAATAATAGTACCACCCGGCTGCAACAAACCTGATCGCTCTCCCTCACGAATCAGTGCAACTCCAAGGCGATCCTTAATACTACCACCAGGATTAAAATACTCTAGCTTTCCATACAGCTCAACTTTTTTGTTCTTATTGATCCTTTTTAAATGAAGCATTGGTGTGTAACCAATTAGTTCCTTTATATCATTAGCTAAATACTTCATATATTCTCCCTTTCTAACGACATGCTATAGTGTCTTTCATAAATAGATGATACTCATTCTCATCTTATCAATTTTACCTTCTAGAAAAAAGATGAATTTTCAGGGATAAAAGTTATTGCAACAATCTCTAGAGAAATCACCACACACACTTGATCTTATGTACCAAACTTCTCCATGTCTAATTTATCATTGATTTTCACAGTAAAAAAAAATACAATGAACATGGTATAGTCTCAAAATGAAGCGTTTTCATGTTTATGAAAGCGTTTCTTTGATGATGCCCATTTGAACGAAAGGGGATGGAATTCATGGAAGAGCGCGTACAAGAAGTATTGGATAAATTACGCCCGTTCATTCAACGTGATGGCGGCGATGTAGAGTTAGTAGAAATCGAAGATGGGGTTGTCCGTGTTCGCCTTTTAGGCGCTTGTGGCAGTTGCCCAAGTTCTACAATCACTTTAAAAGCAGGGATTGAACGTGCCCTAATGGAAGAAATTCCAGAAGTGAAAGAAGTAGAGCAAGTATTATAAGACCTCAAAACGCCTTCAAATCTGGGGGCGTTTTATTCTGCTGACAAACAAACAGCCTAGATTCCATGGTAATTGGAATTCTAGGCTGTTTAGTTTTATATTTAAATAGTTTTTATTTCTCACCCTCATATAAGTGACAAGCGACCCAGTGATTTGGACGTG
This sequence comes from Hazenella coriacea, assembly GCF_004341825.1. Lineage (GTDB taxonomy): Bacteria > Bacillota > Bacilli > Thermoactinomycetales > Thermoactinomycetaceae > Hazenella > Hazenella coriacea. Next base: position 545,414 of record NZ_SMAG01000001.1, read on the forward strand.
CTTCGGTCCAAGTAGGTTGTACTTGAGAACAAATTTCCATAGCCTTCGGACAACGGGTACGAAAACGACAACCACTTGGAGGATTAATTGGACTTGGCACATCCCCCTCGAGAATAATGCGTTCTCTCGTTTTAGCCAAATCGGGGTCAGGAATGGGCACTGCGGACAAGAGAGCTTCTGTATAAGGGTGTAGAGGATGATCATATAGCTCATTACTATCAGATAGCTCCACCAAGTTCCCTAAATACATAACCCCAACACGATCTGAAATATATTTAACCATAGACAAGTCATGCGCAATAAAGAGATAGGTAAGTCCTCTTTCTTCTTGCAATTTTTTCAGTAGGTTTACGACTTGAGCCTGAATCGATACGTCTAGGGCTGAGATTGGTTCGTCAGCGATAATAAAGTCAGGCTTCACTGCAAGTGCCCGAGCGATTCCAATCCGTTGACGTTGTCCACCACTAAATTCATGGGGAAAACGATCAGCGTGTTCCGCATTTAACCCTACTGTTTCCAGTAATTCAATCACACGTTTTTTCCGTTCTTCACCTGTAGCTAAGCCATGGATGTCGATCCCCTCAGCAATAATATCCATCACTGTCATCCGAGGATTTAGGGATGCGTAAGGATCTTGGAAAATCATTTGCATTTTCCGATTAAATTCCTTGAGCTTTTTACCTTTAAGACTATAAATGTTTTCTCCATTAAAATTAACAGAGCCGCTGGTTGCCTCATAAAGACGAATCAAGGTACGCCCTACCGTCGATTTTCCACATCCAGACTCTCCAACAAGACCTAACGTTTCACCACGACGCACATTAAATGTAACTCCATCTACCGCTTGTACAATCTGATTACGACCTACATTGAAATGCTTTTTTAAATCTTTGACTTCTAAAATAAGGTCTTGTTCTACATCCGTATTGTTAGCCGTCTGATTCTTCGTACTTACATCACTCATTTAGCTTCCCCTCCGATCTCAATTGGCGGTTTCACATCAGGAGCCATTGGATGCTCTAACCAACAGGTAACTCGGTGAGAATCTGACACCGAAGTGGCTTCAGGCATTTGTTGCTGACAAATTTTCATCGCATGTTTACAGCGTGCAGCAAATGCGCATCCTGTCGGTGGAGAAAGCAAGTCGGGAGGAGAACCTGGGATCGGCAACAACTCCTGGTCACTTGATTGATCTAAACGAGGCATGGAAGCAAGAAGACCCCATGTGTATGGATGTTTTGGACTATAGAAAACCTCTTCCAATGTTCCTGTCTCAACTACTTTTCCTGCGTACATCACCACAACACGATCTGCAATATCAGCAACAACACCGAGATCATGGGTAATCAAAATAATGGATGTCTCGATTTTCTCTTGTAAATCCTTCATCAGGTCAATAATTTGTGCCTGAATAGTAACGTCTAAAGCTGTTGTTGGTTCGTCTGCAATTAATAACTTCGGAGCACATGAGAGTGCAATCGCAATCATGGCACGTTGTCTCATCCCACCACTAAATTGGTGTGGATATTGTTTAATTCGTGATTCTGGGCTTGGAATCCCAACAAGACGTAACATTTCAATCGCTTTTACTTTGGCATCATTCGCATTCATTTTTTGGTGCTTCATGAGACCTTCTGTAATTTGTCGTCCTACGGTCAATGTTGGATTTAATGAAGTCATCGGATCTTGGAAAATCATCGCAATTTCCGCACCACGAATCGATTGCATTTCATCTTCACTTAATTTAGCTAGATCTTTACCTTCAAAAATTATCTCGCCGCCTTTAATCATCCCTGGCGGATTGGGGATCAGGCGCATAATCGTTTGAGAAGTAACACTTTTTCCGCAACCAGACTCTCCTACGATCGCAACAGTTTCCCCTTTATTCACATCAAAGCTAACTCCACGTACTGCTTTTACTTCACCATTATATGTTTTAAAAGAAACGTGAAGATCTTGTACATCTAATATTTTACTCATCCTGATCCCCCTTTTTATTTACGCATTCTTGGATCAAGGGCGTCACGTAAGCCATCCCCCACCAAGTTAAATGACAACATAATTACACTTAGAATTGTAGCTGGAAAAGCGAGCTGATAAGGGAAAATCTGCAAGTATTTACTTCCATCGTTCACCAATGAGCCTAAGCTGGCCTCTGGTACTTGAATTCCTAATCCGATGAAGCTTAGAAATGCTTCAAAGAATATAGCCGACGGAATTGTAAATGTGACTGCAATGATAATGGATCCCATCACATTAGGGATTAAGTGTTTAGCCATGATTCTAGCATTGGATGCTCCTAAAGTGCGAGCAGCTAACACATATTCTTGTGATTTTAACTTTAAAACTTGTGCACGCACGATCCGAGCCATCCCGATCCAACCTGTGATCGAAATCGCTAGAGCAATCGGTACAATTCCAGGTTCAAAAATCAATAACATTAAAATAATGACGATTAGATTCGGAATTCCATACAACACTTCAATAATCCGCTGCATGATAGTATCCAAACGACCCCCGAAGTAACCTGAAATACTTCCATAGGTCACACCAATCACCAAGTCAATAAAGGCAGCCAAAAAGGCAATGAGAAGTGAAATACGTACACCATACCAAGTACGAGTCCATAGGTCGCGCCCAAAACTATCTGTACCAAAATAATGCTCTGAACTATAACTTTGGTTTTGAATCGGAATATCTTGTGTTTGGTAATCGTATTTACTAAAAATAGGTACAAAGACTGCCATCACAAGAATCAGAATAATTAAAGATAAACCAACCATCGCTCCAATATTTCTGCGAAAACGACGCCGAGCATCTTTCCAAAATCCTATCCGTTCACGACCGAGATGCTGCTGTTCTGATTCGCTAATATTAGCCGGTTGAAATAGATCTGGTGATAAGTTATTCGTATTTTGCATTTTACTCTCACTCCTTTCCTGCTGCTACGCGAATGCGGGGGTCGATGATGCCATACAAAATATCTACGATAAAAATCATAAAAACAATCAGTGCACTATATAAAATGGTAGCACCCATAATCATCGTATAATCACGAACACCAATCGCTTCAATAAAGTATTTACCCATACCTGGGATTGCAAAAATAAGCTCAATAATAAAGGAACCTGTAATAATACCAGCAGTTAATGGTCCTAAGATCGTAATCGCTGGGATCAATGCATTTCGTAAAGCATGATTAAACACAATTGAAGATTTCCCTAATCCTTTAGCCTTTGCGGTTTTCATATAATCTTGATCTAATACCTCTACCATCTCTGTCCGAACATAACGGGAAATCTGAGCGATAACCCCTAATGATAAGGCGATCGAAGGGAGGATCGTATGTTCATAAGTCCCCCATAAAGCGGGTGGTAGCCATCCGAACTCTACACCAATCCAGAAAGAAAGTAGCGCTCCGACAACGAAGCTAGGGATCGATACCCCAGCGACAGAAAACATGGTAGCAAAGTTGTCTATAATTGTTCCTCGTTTTAATCCAGCTACAACTCCAAGTAGTAATCCAACCATCACACCAAGAATAATACCTTGTGCACCAACGATTGCAGACGGACCAAATCCATCCATCAACATTTCAGCGACGGGTCGTCCATCATATTGAAGTGATTTACCCAAATCACCTTGAACTAATTGACCTAAAAATTTAACGTATTGAATATGAAGCGGCTGATCTAAACCATAGCTTGCGATAATCTGCTCTTTAATGGCTTCTGGAAGTTTCTCTTCATTTTGAAGGGGAGTTCCTGGTAAAGAATGCATCAAGAAGAAGGTTGCTGTTGCGATAACCCAGAGAGTAATAATCATGTAGGAAAAACGCTTTAAAGTGAACCTTAACACACTACTTCACACCCTTTCTTTAAACAATTAACGTATGAATAAGGAAGGTATATGTCACGTGGACATATACCTTCATGTAACCATGAATATAAGAATTACTCAATGGAAAGTTTTTTATTTCTTCCCTTCCACATAAGCCCACTTATAAGAATAATCTGGTCCAATCGCGTGTCTTACTAAGCCTTTGACATGAGGTTTTTCAAGGAAGATTAAACCTCTAAAGTAGATTGGAGCAACACCGTAATCTTCTAAGAAGATTTTTTCTGCTTTGATGAGGTCTTGGCCACGCTCTTCAAAGTTTGCATTGTTTTTCGATTTTTTCACTAATGCATCAAATTCTGGGTTACTCCACTTACCACGGTTAAAGCTGTTTCCAGTGGTGAAAAGATCAACATAAGTCATTGGGTCGTTGAAGTCTGCACCCCAACCAGATAGTAAGATGTCAAATTTGCCGTCTTTACCACGTTGTAGACGCTCTTTAAATGGTACAGAGGTGATTTTGACGTTCGCACCTACATTCACACGTAATTGTTCTTTAACATACTCTAGGTTACGCTTAGCACCCGTGGTGTCATCACCTACAAGCTCAAAAGCTTGATTTGGATCCATGTTAAGCTCTTTCATACCTTCTGCCCAAAGCTTTTTCGCTTCAGCTGGATCAAATCTAACTGCATCAAATTTGGCTACATCACGGTATTTTTGAGTGTCATTTAACTTAATATCTACAGGAACAAGACCCGTTGCAGGGATTGAACCGTTTTTCAAGATTTCATTTACATATTTATCTCTATCAATACCAAGTGTGATTGCTTGGCGGATTTTCTTATTTTGGAAAGCAGGCTTCGTTTGGTTCATTTCTAGATACCAAGAAGAAGATTGCTCCACATTAATTTTTTCTTTGTGATCTTTGTATTTATCTACAAACTCACCTGGAATTGGTGCCACATCAACTTTATTAGTTGTATAAAGGTTGATTCCAGTTGGGCCATCCTTTACAATATCAAAGTTGATCTGTTCTAACTTAACAGTTTTTACATCCCAGTAACCAGTGTTTTTCTTTAACACGAAGTTTTGGTTATGTTTCCATTCAGACAGAACAAATGGACCATTGTAAACTAAGTTACCAGCTTCTAAAGAATATTTGTCACCATATTTCTCAACAATATCTTTCCGTTGTGGTAAGTATGTTGGAAAACCGAGTAAGTCTTTGAAGTAAGGAATTGGGCTTTCCAAGGTTACTTCCAACGTTTTTTCGTCTTTCGCTTTAACTCCTACTTCATCAGCAGTTCCATTTTGTGTATTATATTTCTCAGCGTTTTTCACTGGGTAAAGAATGTATGCATACTCAGAAGCGGTTGCTGGATCTAGTGCACGTTTCCAAGCATATTCAAAGTCATGAGCAGTTACAGGTTTTCCATCGCTCCATTGTGCATCACGAAGTTTGAAAGTATAAGTTAATTTATCTTCACTTTCTTGTGGCTCTTCAGCCGCTATTCCCAATGTAGGATTTCCATCTTGTCCGATCCGGTAAAGACCTTCCATGGTGTTGTTCAGAATATTAAATGATACCGAGTCTGTGGTTTTGGCACTATCAAGACCTGGTGGTTCTTGTGCCTCAAGCATGTTTAGAACTTGCTCGTTACTCGCGCTATCGGAACCACCTCCGCAAGCGGATAATACTAGTACAGCTACTAATAAAATAGCTAACAAGGACGAGAATCTTAATCTCTTGCTCATTGGTTTACCCCCTTAGATAAAATGAATATATAGTTTAGACCCAAATGGTCTTAAACCCAATTTTGAATGTGTAGGTTATTTCCCCTTTTTTAGAAAAATTACACTACCATTTTCAATGATATTAAAAAAAATTTCGCTTACTCCCATTCCAAAAGAAAAAATGTTGGGGAGAAGTAAACAACTTGTGAACAAAACGTGTAAATCAGCGTAAATTTCAAACAATTTTATCTTTAGTCGTTAGGGGTATTTCGTATCGCATATTTATATTAAACTCATAATTGAATCATTTGTAAAGTGTAATGTTTTGGAAATATAGATGAAAAGATTCAGAAAAGACAGCCAATCTCTTTCGCTCTGCTAAAATCATAGTTTTTTCATCAATTTACAATAAAAAATATCTTTTCCGTTCGAGATCACGAAAGTTAAAAAATTTTCCCTTTCCAATAAAAAAACGAACTTTCGCCATGCACAAAATCGAAAGTTCGTTCAAAAATTACCTTACTTATCTTGTTGTTTTGCTATATACGCCCATTTTAGACTGAGAGTAGCTCCATACGGATGACGATAAACTTCTTTGACTTTCGTCTTTTGTAGTATAGATTCGGACATATAGTAGAGAGGTGCAATGGTAGTATCACCATTTTGGACACCCACTAACTTCTGCTCCGCTTGTAATAAATATTTAAACTGTTCCTCTTGGGTTTTAGCCATTTTTGCTTGTTGAATGAGTTGATCATATTGTGGATTTTTATACCGAGTATGGTTCATCGAGTTATCACTCGTCCAAATATCTAAAAAGCTCATTGGATCGTTATAGTCAGCACCCCAGCCACTTAACATTAAATCAAACTCACCTTTAGTTGCTTTCTCTAATCTCACTTTCAAAGGAGGTGAATCTAATTTGACATCCAATCCCAGAATCTTTTGCAATTGATCTTTGATCGTAAGCGCAACATTTTTAGAAGTAGTTGTATCAGTACAAACTAACACGACTCGATCTGGTGCCTTGGTTAGACCTAGTTCTTTTAATCCTGTTTTAAAGTATTGTTGAGCCAATTCGGTATTCGGTGAAATCACTTCTCCATGACTACGAAAGGATTTATTACCTGCCCCATTCAGAGAGGGTGGAACCATGGATAAAGCTGGAGCTGAGCCATCTTTTAAGATCCCTTGAGTAATATCTTGTCGATCAATAGCAAGAGAAATTGCCTTTCGAATATTAGCATTATTAGTAAATGATTTGCTATGATTCATTTGAACATAAAAAGTTGAGGCATGATCCACTTTTACATAATCGGGACTTTGTTTAAAGGCATCAACAAAAGCTTGATCCAACATAGCCGTATCTACTTGTCCTGCATTATATAAGTTGATCCCTAAAGCTACATCTTTCACTGTGTACAATTCAACCGTGTTTAAGTAAACGGAATTTTTGTCCCAGTACTGTTCATTTTTAGTTAAGACCCATTTACTCTGGGATTGGCTTTTGAGTACAAATGGTCCATTGTAAAGCATATTTTCAGGCTGTAGTGCATATTGATCGCCGAATTTTTTATGGATGTCTTCTCTGATCGGAAGAAATGTAGGCAGTGTGATTACGCTGAGAAAATTAAACATGGGTCGCTTCAATGTTACTGTAAGAGTTTGGTCATCTTTAGCTTTGATCCCCACTTGATTGACTGTTGCTTTTGTAGGTTTTCCATTCTCATCTTGTCCAATATGATATTCTTGTGCATTTTTAATCGGGTAGAATAGATGTGCATACTGGGATGCTGTCTTAGGATCAAGGACCCGCTTCCAAGCATATTCAAAGTCTTTGGCTGTTACAGACTTTCCGTCGCTCCATTTAGCATCTTCTCGTAATTTAAAAGTATAAGTCATCTTATCTTCACTAATTTCCACATCTTCAGCGATTCCATTTTCCGGTTGATTCGTCTTCCCTGACCGCATAAGTCCTTCTTGGATATTGTTTAACACATCCATGGAAGCAGTATCAATAGCTATACCACTATCCAACGTAGGAATACTTGCGGGGATCGACAACCGAAGTACTTGATTTTCAGCAAGTGAAGCTTCTTTATCACCCGAACTACTAACACTACAACCAGTAATGACTAAACTTGTGGAAAGAACAAGCCCAATCAGGGATTTCCACTTCCCTTTCATGTTGCAGGACCCCCTATTCTGCTCCAATAGTTACACGCTTTTCTGACAATTATTTTTTTCTTGATATAAAACATTTGACTTGTTAAGTATAAATGAATCGGTTCTAATATAAAAGAGTATAACAAAAATATGTCAGAGGTAGGACGTAATTTCATATAAAATCCAAAAAAAGGAGTGAGTCTACTGTATAAATTAATAGGAATTATTCTGGCTAATTTAACCTTATCTTTCGGAATCACATTTTTTGCATCTGGGATGAATCCTTTTGACTGGAGTAACCAAGTCTTTATTATTGGAGGACTTCAACTTGTGATCGCTGGTTCCATTTATGTGATCCAAGGCGGATTTTTTGAAAACTTTACCGCAGGATATAAAAAATTGATAAAACCTGGACAAGTACATTCTTCAGATGAACTTTTTAATGATGATGAAGATCAATTTGACAAGAAGAAGCTAGCACAGATCCTAAAACAAGTGAAATGGGTTACTTTTATTTCTGGACTTGTGTTAAGTTTGTCTGCTTTTATCATCTATTCGTAGACAAATGGGTCTTTCAAATGCCGTAGAATCGGTGAGGACGATAGTTGTGTCCATACTCGACGTTCACCATTTTTAAAAATAGAAAGAGCGTAGTTCACTCACTACGCTCAATCCAATAAATCCAACCATTTGCCTCCACAATCTCCAAGAACTTAATCAATCTAGGGAAAATAGGCTCAGCATCTCCACTAAAATTCTTTTTGATTTCTTCTCCTAATTCAGCTACTGTATACCGACCCTCACAATTCTTTAATACAAAACTACCCAACGAATCCAAATGAACCGTTCGATATTTGGGTTGTTTTAAAAAACGAATCGATAACTTCTCGATCCAATTCTTTCTAGGAAGCAAGATTTTTAGCTTTTCAGGAGCTTGGGGAAGCGGTTGGAGAATATACTCACTCTTTAACACTGGAATCATGTCAAAGATGTTTTGCTTTGATTTTTTTTTGGAAAACACCATACACTTCCTCTGGTCACCCTTGTTCAGGCTTTTTTACAAATTTAACTGTTACAAACCAAAGTAAAGCTGTCAAACCTAAAAAGAGTGAGAATGGTAGGATATCATTATCTATTTTGACCGGTGCATCTGGATTAATCCATCCTGGAACAATCATCATCGCAATAATGACACTAATCAAAGCTTCTCCAGCAATTAAACCAGAAGCAAATAACGTTCCAGTTTCTTCACGTAGCTTTCTTAAGCCATCATTTTTAATCCATGACTGAGTTACCCAACGTACGATACCACCAATCATAATCGGAGCGCTTACCGAAAGTGGGAGATAGAAGCCAACGGCAATGGTTAGTGAATTAATCCCCAAGAATTCAAGGGAGATCGCTAACGCTGCCCCAATCAAAATTAGCTCCCATGGTAAGTTCCCAGACATCAAACCTTCAGCAATGATTTTCATCAAAACAGCTTTAGGCGCAGGTAACTCATTTCCACCAATCCCATAAGCCGTATCAAACAAGACCAAAAAGTAACCAATTAGCAGTCCACTTGCGACTACTCCGATCATCATCGCAATTTGCTGTTTCCAAGGAGTACCTCCTACGAGATAACCCGTTTTTAAGTCTTGAGAGATATCTCCTGCAACTGCTAATGCTACACAGACAATCGCAGCTACGATAATGGATGCCACCATACCCGCTTGTCCACTCATTCCAGAGGCTTTAAAGATGATTGTCACAATTAATAAAGTGGCAATAGTCATCCCCGAAACAGGCATGGATGAGCTACCTACAATCCCAACGATTCGGGAGGCAACAGCTACAAACAAGAAACCAAAGATCGCAATGGCAAGCGCTCCAATGATCCCCACATCGGTGATAGGAGTAAATGCAATGACAAGAATTAAACTTGTAATCCCTATGATCAAATAAGGGGTTGGAATATCGCGATCTGTTCGTTCATAACTAATACCTGCTTGACCCTTTTTCCGCATCGCAGATACTGTATCTCGAATCGATGTAAACAGCATAGGAAGTGTTTTTGCTAGTGTAATTAAACCAGCCATTGCAACTGCACCCGCACCAATATAACGAATATAGTTTGCGTAAATATCCCCTGCACTTAATTGACTAATTGGTTGTTCCGCAGGATAAAAGGTAGTAGGACTCCCTGAAACAAAGAACGAAATCATAGGAATAAAAACGAGCGATGCTAATAATCCCCCAGCAATCATCTGTCCGGCGATTCGTGGACCAATAATATAACCTACACCTAACAGAGCTGGCATTGCATCCAATCCTAGAAAAGCGTTTTTATATCCAATGATTTTGGTCTCCACCGATGTTTTAAATAATTTTAAACCATCTCCAAGAGCTTTAAATAACCCACCCACGATAAATCCTGAAAAAATGAGACGAGCGCTCGTCCCACCTTTTTCTCCTGACTTTAATACTTCAGCACAAGCGGTTCCTTCAGGATAAGGTAAGGTTTCATGTTCATTAACGATCAGGAGTCTACGAAGGGGAACCATCATAAACACCCCTAGTAATCCACCTGTTAAGGCTATAAAAGCAATCATCGACTGACTAGGAGATAAGTCCCACAAATAAAGAGCAGGAATCGTAAAGATCGCTCCTGCTGCAACTGCTTCCCCCGCTGTAGTCATCGTTTGTACAATGTTATTCTCTAAAATCGATTTACGTCGAAAAATCCCACGCAAAATGGCTAATGATATAACCGCAGCAGGAATCGATGCACTAACTGTTAAACCGATTTTTAACCCTAAATAAGCATTTGCAGCCCCAAAAACGATCGCCAAAACAATTCCTAAAATAACAGCAAAAACCGTCAATTCTGGTAGTGATTTGGCGGCCGGCACATAGGGGACAAATGGCTTAGATTTTTGATTCACCAATGACACCGCCTCTTAAAAATTTATTGAAAATTTTATCTATAAGTAGAACACTTTTCTATCATAACACATATTAATTTTGGGATAAATTGTATTATTTTTCTCATCATTCACATAAAAAATGACAGCTTATCTAGCTGTCATCCAATCTATTTCTGGTATTGTTTTTGCAAAACAATCTCTAGCAATATCAGAAAATAACCCAATTAACTTAACTTTCTTCTCCTCGATCATCGTTGCCCATTGAATGGGTTGAGTCGCTGTATGAAGAGAGATCGCTTCTTGATCATATATAGCTGATAAAACTTGATATAATTTCTCGGGAAATAAGAGCGACGCATATATTAAAGCATATTCAGATTCATCTAAAGGAGATATATCCTGATAACCTTTCAAGACAGCTTCCAACACAGAGCGACTTCCTGTCTGACCATAGGCATAAAGAAGCCATGATGCTAAGTCCTTCGCTCGTACATCTGAGTTGCATTCATTCCAATCAATTAAATGAATATGCTCATGTTCATCTAAAAGTAAATGATGTCGACTCAGATTGTTATGACATACTTTTCCGTGTTCAGCTACTTGTAAACAAAGGGTATCTCCATCCAATTGTTCATAATACTGAAGGACATTTTCCATCAAACCCGTAATATACGCTGATGAATCAAGCCATAGTTGGTCTACTTCGGAAGGAGTGTCTGTCCATTGGGCAGCAAGGCGAAATACTTCTGCCCTTTGATAAAAACGATTCCAATCATTGGACCATTTCCCTATTCGCTCAAACATTCGATCTCTTTGATGTGGAACAAACCCACGTGTATATTGATGAAAGTGTGCAATTCCTTTAGAGGCCTGTTTCCAATCATCAGCACTTTTCAAAGAAATCGGATTCGCTTCAATCCAAGGCAACAAGACATAGCTATGACAAAATCCATCAAAGTAAGGCTTATGTGAACGTGTTAAGATCGGAGAAGGGATTCGAGGGTGTTGCGGCTTTACTTTACCTACATGTTCAGCGACATCAGTAACGAAATACCACCTCTTTTTTTCACCATCGCGAACCCGTTTCAGAGCAACTGTGCCCAAGTCCGTTGTACATTTGAGAACTCCTTTGCAAGGTTCCGCAGAGGTCATACGCACTCCAAAGTGGTGTTCAAGCCATTCAACTAGTCTCGATTCCCCAGTCCAATTTGAAATATCTCTTTTTAAATTTGACATAATTCCCTCACCTCTACTCTTCTTCATCGTATGTAAGAGCTAAGGAAAGGTGCCTATATTTCAAAAAGGAAGAGGAGAAGTCCACTCTCCCCTTTGATTCAAGTCTCTCAAAGAAAAGTTGCCTCCTTTTCCTTCATCGAAGAGTGCTGTTAAGGTGTAGGACAAAGTCATTTCGTGCGAAAGATCGATTCCTGACTATAGAGAAATCGACACGACTGATCAAATCGTTCTTCTTTTGCTATCTAACCTTTTTCATCAGGTATTAACTAAATCTAGCTCCGGAGCTACTCTAAGCTTTTACTTTCGAAACAGGATGAATCACGTCTAATCCACCTGTCACATGAATCAAGTTTCCGGTAACAAAATCGGAGTCTTCCTGACATAAAAATTGAATGACTCTCGCTATATCTTCACCTGAACCAGGTCGACCACGCGGAGTTTCCTCATCTTTTACATGAATGACGTCCTGAATCCTCATTTCTTTATGTTCACCTACAATATCTCCAGGACAAACCATATTGACTGAAATTCCAAATGGAGCTTCTTCTACTGCCAATGTTTTGGTTAGAGAGGCTAGACCTGTTTTTGCAGCCGCATAAGCAGATCGATCTGGCCACGCTGGCGCTTCTCCAATCCTTCCAAAACCAAATAAGATGACACGCCCTGACTTCTGTTTTCTCATCTGTGGAATGACTTGATGACACATCCACATAGCACTCAATAAGTTCCCTTGAACCATCTGTTGCAATTCTTCAAGTGAATGATCTACAAACCATTTTCTTTGTCTAATAAAAGGGCCTACCGCATGAATCAGGACATCAATCCGCCCCCAGCGATGAATCGTTTCTTCAACTAGTCTCTTCGCCTCATCTGGATGACTTACATCTGCAGGGATTGGAATGGCTTGACCCCCTAAGTTTTGAATCTCCTCTATGACTTGTTCAAGCCGATCATCTAAATGGCGACTATTACAAACAATATCCCATTTTTTTTCAGCTAAAAGAAGGGCTGCCATCTTCCCTAAACCGCTTGAACAACCTGTGACCAAAGCTACCTGATTTTGCTTCATCGTATTAACCATCCTCTCCATATATTCTTCATGGGTAAGTTACCTATTTTACTACTTTGTATGGTGGTAATCGAAAGTTGTTGGTTCAAAAACAGTTATTCCCCTTATTCATAATCTCCTGTCCGATTAGGCAAAGATAACATTAGGTCATGAAAAAATGAAATGAAAGGAGTAAGTAAAAATGGAGATAAAGAGGAAAGAATTATCTAGCTCTGACATGGAAGTATATCAAACTACACAGGAGTGGATCAAAAAAAGAGGAGTTTCTTTAGAAGAAATTGCTGACCTCACTTATTATCTACAAAAGGACTTTTACACTGATCTTACCATCGAAGAATGCTTGGAGCATGTAAAACAGGTACTAAAAAAAAGAGAAGTACAAAACGCTGTTTTAACAGGAATTCAATTAGATATTCTTGCAGAGAAAAAAATACTCTCAGAACCTTTACAAGACATGATTTTCCGTGATGAAAGCTTATATGGAATTGATGAAGTTTTATCTGTTGCCATCTTAAACGTTTATGGAAGTATTGGTCTAACCAACTATGGATATATTGACCGAATTAAGCCTGGGGTATTGGGAAGGTTAAATGATCAAAGCTCAGGAGAAGTTCATACATTTTTAGATGATATTGCTGGTGCGATTGCTGCCGCTGCTGCTTCCCGTCTGGCTCACAACCGTCAGGGAGAAGACTAATCATCATTTACTCTCTATAAACCTTTAGTCACATATTAATTCAAATCCCCTGGGGTCGTTGTTTCTCTGCCTCTCTCTCGGATCGTGTTCGCAAAAGTCGAGTCGTTTGCCAGAGAAACATCTCCCCTCCTAGGTGAATTGGATAGAAAAAACTATTTCTAATTCATTCAAGTAGTTTTACTCCAGTTGAGTGATTTAAATTCTTAATGAGATCGATCTACATAAATTCAGATTTACAAGACAAGCTGCCCCAAGACCATCCATCCTTTTCAGGTCATGGGATCAGCTTGATGAATAAAGTTTATCTTCCTACATAGCGAATGAGTTCAGAACCTACTACATTTATTGCATCCTTACTCTTCAAATACTCTAAATGGGCTAGCGTTTCAGATAAAGCGAATCGCAAGTTATGGATCGATAATTCTGTGCCGAATAGCTTCTGACAGACGTCGAAAGCTGTAAGCCCGTCCGACTGTTCAACCATTTCCTTCATTTTACCGAGTCGAATCTCATGGTGTTCTCGAATTTGATCAATTCGCTCATGGTAATGATCAAATACGGAGCCATGTGAAGGAAATACTCGTTGTACAGGAAGTTCTTTCATTTTCTCTAAGGTCAGGAGATATGTTTCTAATGGGTTATCATTACAACCTGGCCATAAGCTAATATTCGGTGTAATACGAGGTAATAAAAAGTCACCACCAATTAACCAGCCTCTTTCAGGATCAAAAAAACTTAAATGCCCATCGGCATGTCCAGGAGTATGGAAAATCTGATAGGTTCGATCCCCCAGCTGAATAGAATCTCCTCCCTGTATAAATGTAGATGTAGGATGGGGTTCAACCCATGAGTGAAAACTTCTCAGATGATTAGGAATTTCAGCGACAAGAGACTCAGCTAATCCGTGTTTCCGGAAAAAGCTTGACATCAATTCAGGCATATCACTTTCTGGATCTAAAAAAAGCTTCGCTTGTTCTTGATCTGTTTGTGAAATATAGACAGGTGCTTGTGTCCATTGTTGAATCGATCCAGCCAACCCATAATGGTCAGGGTGATAGTGAGTCAGAACAATCTTTTCTACTTCATCCCAATTCCAATGATACACTTCTTGGGCTCGCTTCCAAGTTGAAATAGAATCATCAGTATGAAGACCAGCATCAATAATCGTATATCCTGTAGAACCCTTAATAAGGTAAACTTTTATTTCTTTCAATGCAAATGGTAAAGGCAATCCGATCTCATAAATATCTTCCCATTGCTTCATATTTAATTTCTCCTCATCTATATTCTAATAAAGTAAGCGTTTACGTTTTAGTGCAACTCAAATTTCAGAGGTGAAAATAATAATTGCCTCAAGATCATCCAACCTTTAGTGATCTATGTAGACTGATCAAATATTAAATCAACTCTATATCAGCATTTTTAGTCACCTATGGATCCAGATCCCGTCGGGTCGCTATTTCTCTGTCTCCCTCTCGTAGCGGATCAGCCAAAGGCGCTCGTCAGAAAATTAACTCCCCTCCTAAGTTCATTGAATCAAGTTACCTAATTTCTAATTGGTTCAAGCTGTTTAGCTCAAGTCGAGAATCAAATTATTCTACACACCCTTGAAAAATCATACGATCACTCTGCTGATGATATGGACTTCCTTTAAAATCACCATAAGTATGAGTAATGTTCAAACCTGCTTGTTTAAATAAATCCATCATTTGCTCTAATGTATACATTTTTACCCGCTCGACATATTTTCGCTCTCCATGAGAGTCACTAATCGTAATTCGTTTAAACACATAATCTCCTTGTACCTCGCGCTGTTCCAAAATTTGAACTCCATTCTCCTTTCGCTCACTTTGTGGAACTAAATTCTCTTTCACTGCTTGATGATTCATGTAGTCGATAATCAATCTCCCTGTCGGCTTTAAAATCCGAGCTATTTCAGTTAATACCTTGAGATTATCCTCGTCTTTGGTAAAGTATCCAAAAGAGGTAAAAAGATTGACAACCACATCAAAGGATTGGTTCACAAAAGGTAATTGCCTCATATCTCCGTGTATAAAAGGAATAGAAAGCCCCGCTTGTTTTGTTTCCTGTACAGCATGCGTTAATAAAGTAGTTGATAAGTCTAAACCCACTACATGTAAGTGCTTCTTCACCAACGCTCTACTATGACGTCCTGTTCCACAACATAAATCTAAAATCAAATCATCACTTGAAAGATTTAACCAATCGATGATCTGCTCCACTTCCAAAGATGCACTTTGACTTGTGCGATGTCGATAAACAAGCAAATAATCTTCTCCAAAGCTTTCCTCATACCAATGCATCCAATCTCTCCCTCTTTAAAAGTAATTCTTCGTACAAAAATTGTACCATATGTCGTTCCAATACTAAAAATTTCTGTGTGAAAATTCGGATGAGCTGATGAAAAAAATAAAATCCCCACCCAATAAAGGTGGGGATAAAAGCTCTTGGATTAACGGGTATCATTTCTCAACCTATTTTTAGTGCTCTTTTTTGCAGTGTGGATGAATCAGATAAAAATCAATAATAAATATCCACCTAAATGAAATAAAATAAAAAAATATAAATAAGTTCATGATGCTACGAAAAAAGTACTCATTTAATCCTAAGGTCTTGAACGAAGCAATTTTAACTGATGGGATAAAAGATACTCGTTATAAGCTTCGCTGTTCATCCAAGGCTCTCTCTGTAAACGTTTCTTTTGTAATAACAATTCCTTACTCTCCTCCCACAGACACTCGGCTAAAAGTTGCAGTACTTTTTGAGTCGTCGGATCATCTGTGGTTAATAGCTCCTGATTCACTTCTTCAAGTTGCATCTGATTTTTAAGAATTTCTCGATTCATATGGCCCAATGAAGATTCCCCTTTATCAAAGCGGTTTTCCCATCTGAAACATATTATAAAAAAATAGGTGTACCAAAAATGGCACGCCTATCGTAGGAGCTTCTAATTGACCGATTCACACGCAATTGTACCATTAGAGGTTGAAAGGCTCTTCTTTCCCTTTACAAAATAAATACAGTTTTGACCACCTTTGGCTTTACACTCCAATTGCTCCACATCTGCTTTGAGCAATTGACGAAACCAGTTCAGTTCACAACTGCATGCCTGGTTATACTGATTGGCAACCTGGGCAATTGGACAGTTGTGCTCCGTAATATGGTAAGTACCATCTTCATGTTCTACCCAGTTAACCATATATCCTTTGGAGTCTTGCAAATCAGCCAACTTTTTTACCCGGTCACGCAAATCCGACTCTTGAAACTGATTTTGGTAAGTATCTACCAATCGTTTCTCCCTGCGTTCAAACAGATCATCAATCAACTTAGGGCCGTATTGGTCCTCAAGGTCAGTTAACAGTTCTAATGTAAATGAATGATAACTTTTGGGAAAATGCTCATCCGACTGATCCGTTAGAAAATATTGATTGGTTGGTCGTCCCATCGATTGTCGCAATAGCTTAGCATGAATGAGATTATCGCGTTCAAGGGTATTTAAATGACGTCTAACAGCCATTTCAGTGACACCTAGCTTAACTGCCAGTTCACTGACGGTAAGAGGTCCTTCTGTTTTCAAAAGTAACATGATTTGCTTTCTCGTTGATTGTGTATGATTCATCTCCTATTTCACCACCTTTTAATCTGAGGAAGCCTGTATAGTCCTATACCCGTTTTAGCTCGATTTTTTCACCTAATTCTTTTAAAATGTATGTTTTTACATGATTAATAAACTCTCGGTACAAATCGATCTCTTGCATATAGTTGTATAGCTCTATTTCATCTACTTCATCATAATACCTTACTAGACGCTCCCGTAGGTTCACCTGTTTTTTAAGACGTTGTGAAAGTTTTGAAGGAATCACTTGCTCATCTTCTAAAATATCAACAATGTCTAAATATCCTCCTGGATCTCTCATGATAAATCCATCAATCATGACAGTTCCAACATCTATCATAGATTCTACAGCTAAATGATAGGCTCTTTCTAAGGCGAAACGATCAACCCGACTTTTTTTATTTGGGTCAATCTCCTCGATGAGGTCCGCACATGTCTGTAATACATTTAATTGTCGTCTAATCCGCTCGACATTTACTTCATAAATCATGGAATCCTACCCCCAACCTATTGTACTCTCTTTAGTGTTTTGATTTTTAATACATTCTTTAGTGTTTTGTCATATCACTACTATTATAAGCTATTCCAACAACAACTTGCTTTATTTCGTGTAAGTATTCTTTGACATTCTGATCATTTCAACCAAATGATCCTTTCATTGGTGCTATAGAACGATGAATATTACTAATCGACACTACTCAATTCCTTTCATCTATGGTAGAGGACCATGAATAATCTACGTTCTATTTGCAAAAATTATGGAATGAATTCCTTTTAAAGGAGGGGTAAAGATGCAACTTTCAAGCAAAGATCTACTTTATTTGACTGATGAGATGTCATGGGAACTTCTTGCCATGAAAAAATGTCACCACTTTGCTCAGGAATGCCAAGATCCTCAGATTGCACAAATCATTAATCAAATGGGAGCTATGCATCAGCGACACTATGAAACGCTCCTTTCTCAAGTACAAACAGCTAGCCATCAAACAGGAGCCAACCCAACATCCACAATGATGCAATAAGAGAGGTGAAAAAAATGAACCAATTAAATAATCAACAAATGTCCAGTGCACAACAAGCATCTACGCTTCCCCAAGTAAAAACACCGGAGATTAATGATCGAGATCGTCTGAATGAGATTTTATCCACTGAAAAATACCTAGCTAGTGGATATAATACTGCCTGTAACGAAGCAAGTTCTGAAGATTTATATCGTGTACAGTTGCAATTACTTACTGAAATTCATGATGCACAACGGAATCTTTTTAACCTTATGCATCAAAAAGGCTGGTACAAAATTGAAGCAGAAGATGTAAATAAAATCAGCCAAAAAGCACAACAATTCGCCAACTACCGTACACAGTTTCCTTATTCGTAATGACTTTAAAAAACGACCCCTTTCCGGTTCAGTTAATCGGAAGGGGGTTTGTTGTAAATAAGTCACAACTTTTGTCAACTGCTGGCTTCCTTTGTCAACCAAGAAGGAATCTATTTAATATTCTCGAAAACGTTAAAAAACCAAAAATTAGGAGGAAGTGTTGAGATGAACCAAGCTGTATGTATCTCTACCCGGGAGGCGGCAGAGCGTTTACAAGTTCACGCACGAACAGTTAGGAAATGGATTGATACATTTGAAGAATATATTTGCCCTGATTGGAATGAACGTGGGCACTATATCCTAACAGAAGATAGCTTTGAAAAACTGGTGGAAATCAAAAATCGATTGCAGGAACCCCATAAATCAATGAAGCAAGTGAGAGAAGACCTCCTCCGCGAAGGTAAAATGGCTATCGAACCATCATTTCATCACATGGATGAGTCAGCTGCCGCTGCCGCATTATCAGATACAGAGAAAACCCTTACTCATGTCATGGAAGCCAT
The DNA here is from genome assembly GCF_004341825.1 of Hazenella coriacea. Taxonomy (GTDB): domain Bacteria; phylum Bacillota; class Bacilli; order Thermoactinomycetales; family Thermoactinomycetaceae; genus Hazenella; species Hazenella coriacea. The sequence continues at coordinate 564,583 of NZ_SMAG01000001.1, forward strand.
GGAAAACGTAGGTGATATGATCGAGGAGCTATTTGATCGTATGGAACGCTTAGAAGATCATATGTATGGGCTATTTGAATCCATCGAGGATATGGAGCATAAATTAGTAGCTGTTAGCTATGAATCGGTCTCTTCCAATGATGTACAACAAATGTTTGATGAGATTCGTAAAAAGCAAGATCAGCTCCGAATCGAGTTAAGAAATGTAAATTTCACACAACGCCTTACATCCGCTACTAGTGAACAAGGATTACTCCCTCGCAGACAAAAAAAAGCTCGGTTCCTTGGAATGTTTTAAACCGAGACTTGATACCAAACTCATGTATAATAGGAGTGAATCAATAAAGAAATGAGGTTCCTACATGAGTGCAGAAGACATGATGTTTTTATATGATGAAGCAGAGCAAACAAGCACCCGCTTTGTTAGTTTTATAGGACAAGCCAAACGGTTTGACTTAGCGATTACTGCCACCCATCGCTTTTACGGTAAGCTCTTAGTATTAGATCTTCAATCGAACCGCTTTGCCATTATTGGGACTGATGATCTTGAAGAGCCCGGATATTTAGAACATGTTTATCAGCTTTCTGATGAAGAGGCAGAAGAACTTAGGCAGTTTATCTACACTTTATTTTAAACATCCCTTTTCCTTTACAAGGAAAGATCACATAAATCTTGTTCGATTTTCGCATACAAAAAATCAGCTTTTACATAGCTTTCGAAACAAGCTGAATTTCTAATAGCAAAGGAGTAGGAGTTCGATCCAAATAATGATCAGAACCCCTACTCCTTTTTTCCCTCGTTTCATCTACAGAACAAGAGTTTTTTATAATTTTTTTAAGACAAAATAAGCACAGCCAAAGTTGCAAAATTCATTTAGATATTCTTGTAAATAACTGATCTTCGTTTCTGGTGTTGATCGAGTATGGTCATCTGAGAAAAAACCTTTCAGTCTTAACTGACCATAGCCCCAATCCCCCACAATGTAATCATATTTATTTAAAATCTCGCTATATCTTTTTCTAAATGCTTCTTGGTTCCATCCATTCCGCTGATCAGTTAACAGTTCATAGTCCAATCCCTGTATATGAATATGTTCCATAAGATCAACCTTCTCTATTCAGTTTTACATTTATATGTTACCACATCCTTGTTCCAACATCTGCAATCTTTTACCTGATTGAACAAAATATCGTTCACAACAACATGCAGAACAGATGACTCTCAAAAAGAGATGGAGCGATTATTGACGCAAATAGGAGATGATACTTCTCCCACAATTAATTAACCAAGTGAATCAATCAAACAGGAGAAGCCTTTGGTAAAAAGGCTTCTCCTGTTTGATTACTTAGTCATTCAACTTGAAACAGCCTTTTGCTGTTCAGTTTCTTTGGCTGATTGTACTTGTTTATGTGCATGATAAGAACTACGTACCAGTGGTCCAGATTCTACATGAGAGAATCCCATCCCTAGACCGATCTGTTTGAACTGCTCAAACTCCTCTGGCGTATAATAGCGATCAATGTTCAGATGTTTTTTTGTTGGTTGTAAATATTGACCAATCGTAACAATATTCACAGCATAGTCTCGTAAATCCTTCATCGTTTCGACAACTTCGTCATAAGTTTCACCCACTCCAACCATAATACTTGACTTGGTAGGAATTTGTGGTTGCATCTCTTTGGCTCTTTTTAATAACTCCAGTGTTCGATCATATTTAGCTTTGGAGCGAACACGATCTGAACGGCGACGAACCGTTTCAATATTATGATTTAATATATCTGGTTTGGCATCCATCACAACCTGGAGTGCATCCCAATTCCCCATAAAATCAGGGATCAGCACTTCCACACTTGTCAATGGATTACGCTTACGAATCTCTTGAATCGTAGCGGCAAAAATGGCTGCTCCTCCATCTGTTAAATCATCCCGTGCAACTGAAGTGACAACTGCATGCCTCACACCCATCTGTTCAACAGCTTCTGCAACTCGCTTAGGCTCAGCCCAATCTAACTCCGTAGGTAGACCTGTTTTAACAGCACAAAATCGGCAGGCACGAGTACAAATATCCCCTAGGATCATAAAAGTCGCGGTTCGATTGGCCCAGCATTCAAAAATGTTTGGACAACGGGCTTCTTCACAAACCGTATGTAATGTTTTACTTCGTACCATTCGCTTAATTTCTTGATAATTTTCATTCGTACTTAACTTTACTTTTAACCATTCTGGTTTTCTCTCTGTTTGGTTAGACAATGCCAATCCCTCTTCTCTTTTGTAAAATGAAAGCGGTTTCTCAATAAGACAATCAGAACAGCAGATCTTTATATCATTCACCTTTTGTACATATCTTACCACATGACCAGCTGTATTACCCATTGATAATTAGATATCAATAAAGGAAATCTATGTATATTCACTAATTTTCATATAAAATCATTCTGTATCATTAAAATTCATCATCTTGTTTCATCAACTTCACCAATCCCCTGCAACTTCCAGCAATAATTTTCCCCACAAAGAAAACACTACTTGATAAATCTTTTAAAGAAAACGGTGACAGCAGATGAAAAAATATTATCTTTCTCTTTTGGTTAGTTGTTTGCTATTCACCTCTCTACCTATACAAAAAGCTAGTGCTAACAAAATATCTACAGATATCTCCAGACAGAACCTCTATGAAACTATGGAAACCTTCACAGGCATCCCTTGGTATTATCTCGCTGCGATGGATCAATATGAGCGTAATAACCAATCATTGAAAAAAAGTAAGAACCCAGACGAAAAAAAGAAGTTAATCGCTATAAAAGTCCCTACCTATCTATGGGCAGGATTATTAAATCCAAGTCCTGATGAACAGTCACCTTTTGTCATTCAACTCTTTCAAGGGATCGGTATAGATGGTGATGGTGACGGAAAAGCTGATGTTCACAATGATTTGGATGTGCTGTATACGATCGCACGATACCTTAGTCAAAATGGGATTGCAGAAGATCAGATTAGAAATCAGTTATGGAGTTATTATCAACATCCAACAGCTGTCGATGTAATTACCCATATGGCAAAGGTGTACCATACATTTGGGACTTTGAAATTATCTGATGAATCATTTCCTATACCATTGAATTATAACTATTCTTATCGCAGTACTTGGGGGGATCGGCGTGGTTGGGGAGGACTAAGAATTCATGAAGGAACCGATATTTTTGCAGGTTATGGGACACCTGTCTTAAGTACTTGCTATGGTTATGTGGAACTGATGGGCTGGAATCGTTTTGGAGGCTGGCGAGTTGGTATTCGCGATTTGAAAAATCGATATCATTACTTTGGTCACTTAAATGGATTTCGTAAAGGATTAAAACCAGGACAGGTCGTAAAACCTGGAGATGTCATTGGATCTGTAGGTTCTTCAGGATATGGTCCACCAGGAACATCAGGTAAATTTCCTCCTCATCTCCATTATGGCATTTACCGCTTTAATGGAAAAAACACATATTCTTTTGATCCCTATCCGTTGCTACGTAAATGGGAACGTGAGGCAGTTCAAAAACAAAAAGAGAAACGAAAACAAAAACGAACGGCACATTAAACTTAGCCGTTCGTCTCTTTAATCGCATCTAAGATCGCCTCAGGTTGTAATCCATAGATTGGTTTTCCATCAACTACAGTAACTGGAACTCCCAAAAAACCCATGGCTGTTACTTCTTCTAAAAAAGCAGGGTTTTCTCCACAATCTTTGACTACGAATTCTATTTTATAATCCATTAAAAATCGTTTTAATACATTACATTCAATACAATGAGGTTTTGAGTAAACAACCACAGCCATCTAGAGTCACTCCTTAAATAATTGTATTCCACAAACCAACAAATATGTCACCTTACATTTGATTATACAATCTCCTACTCGACTTGAGCAAAACAACTTGAATCAATTAGAAATACAAAGGCATTGGTATACCACCAATGCCTTTGTTTGTTTCTTATGAATTTTTAGAACAATATCTTTTAGCTTTCTTGTTTCTTTCTTTGTTTAGTTCGATAAGCGAACCATAAGAAGTACGAAAATCCGCCCCAAAGAAGGAGTGCACCGATCACAAACATTACCCATGCGCTTGGTCCCATGTTTCATCCTCCTTTTTCTCCTCAGTCATTCCTTTCCACTTTACTTTATTTAAGATCACAGCAGCTACAAAAAGTGCAGCGATTAATCCATATCCAAAAGTGAATAAGGCATCAATCGGGAAATCTCCATACAATTTAGTTGCTTCTTCACGAATATAAGAGGCTAGGATAATGGTTAACATAATTGGGCTTACATACTTAAGCATGATGATCCACCAAGAACCAACTCTCACATCTGATACAGAGTTAATGTGCTGTTGTAACGGTTTCAACTGTTTAAATACCCACCCAATCACAATGATTTGAAGCAATGATCCTAACAAGATTCCATAGTTATTTACAAAGTGATCCACAATATCCAGAATGTTGAGACCATTTTTAAATGTGTACATGGAGCTAATGAGGAAGGCAACCCCACAAATCCAGTTAATGGCTGCTTTACGACTTAGATTCAGTTTGTTTTGGAGTGCCAAGACACTTGGTTCAATCAGTGAGACCGCAGATGTAAAACCAGCAAAGACTAATGCCCCAAAAAACATAAACCCGAATAAAGCATTTAGACCTGGAAATGAATTAATGATTTCAGGAAAAACACTAAAAGCTAATAGAATCCCTTTATCTACAACTTCTTCTACGGGTACATTTTGCTGGGTAGCTAAGAATCCAAGTGCTCCAAATACAGCAATGGAAGCTAGAAACTCAAAACCACTATTGGCAAAAGCTGCGATAAATCCACTATTGGATAAATCCTCTTTTTTATTTAAATAACTCGCATAACTGATCATCGTCGCAAAACCGATACTTAGAGAGAAAAAGACTTGTCCATAGGCAGCGACCCATACACCCGGCTCCATCATTTTGGCAAAGTTAGGGGTGAAGAGGACATTCAGTCCAGTCGATGCACCTTCAAGAGTAATCGCACGGAAAGTAATCATCAACATCATAATCACTAACATTGGCAATAAAATACGGCTTGCTAATTCAATTCCTTTTCTGACTCCACGTCTCATAACCCAATAAGTGATAATCCACAGTAAAAGAACAGGAATAAATACCTTCCATTCTATTCCTCCAAAGCTCCATACACTATCCGATAAACCTAAATAATCATTTAAGAAAAATGATTGCGTATCTGTTCCCCATTGAAGCCCTAGAGAATAGTAAGCATAACTAGCCGCCCAACCAATGATAACCATATAATAGGTTACGATGATAAACGAAAGCAGAACTTGAAACCACCCAAGCCATTCAAATTTTTTTGACAATTTCATCATAGACCAAGGTGATGAACCTCTGTACTTGTGACCCAACGCATACTCCATCAATAAGATAGGAATAGCCGTTGTCAAAAGCGCAACTAAATACGGAATGAGGAAAGCTCCTCCCCCATTTTCATAAGCCACATACGGATAGCGCCATATATTACCCAGTCCGATCGCTGATCCAACTGCGGCAAGAATAAAGCCCATCCTAGAACCCCATTGCTGTTTTGGTTCCATCCAACGATTCCTCCTTCAATATACAATTTGTTTTGAAAATTAGGATGATTATAAAGTGTATTTATTGATTATTTATTTTACCACAGTTAAGCTTCGATATGTATTCTATTTCAGTAAAAATGTATATTTTTGTTGCTAGTAAATACCTCCAATTGACATTCATCCGCTCAAACTTCGTTCACTTTCTAGATCTTTGATCACTCCCCTTTTAGAGTCTGGGATTGCTATAATAGAAAACAAATGAATGAGGAGAGTGGATGATTCTTGCATACCGATTTACGTTCTTTTATCACACAACTACGTCAAGAAAATGAGATCATCGAAATAGATGCACCTGTTGACCCTTATTTGGAGCTAGCTGAAATTCACCGTCGGGTGATCAGCGAAGAAGGACCAGCCCTTCTCTTTACAAATGTCAAAGGTAGCTCTTTTCCCGTATTTACTAATATGTTTGGGACTTCCCGACGCGTCGATTTAGCTTTTGGTCCCCGTCCTGAACAGTTAATGCAACAAACGGTTGATTTGATGCACAAATTAATGCCTCCTACTCCCAAAGCCATCTGGGGAGAACGGAAGTTACTAGGTGATTTACTCAAAGTAGGATTAAAAAATATTCCTGCTTCGCAAGCGCCTGTCTTTGAGCAAGTTCAAACTCCTGTTGATCTCACTCAGCTTCCTGTCATTACAACTTGGCATGAAGATGGCGGTCCTTTTTTCACTTTACCACTGGTTTACACACAGCATCCCGAAACAGGCAAACATAACTTAGGTATGTATCGGATGCAAGTCTATGATCAGCAAACCACAGGAATGCACTGGCAAATTCATAAAGGGGGTGGATTCCATCATTATGAAGCCGAACAGCGTAATCAACCGCTTCCTGTGCGGGTTCATTTAGGAGGCCCTCCTGCACTCATCGCCTCAGCCATTGCACCTGTACCTGAGTTTTTACCAGAGCTCTTACTCACTTCACTGATGATCGGCCAAAAGCTTCCTGTGGTTCGCCCTGATGATGGTGGACATCCTTATGTAGCAGAAGCCGAATTTATCATCTCTGGTGTAGTTCCACCTCATGAACGGAGAATGGAAGGTCCCTTTGGAGATCACTATGGATACTATTCCTTAGAACATGAGTTTCCCATCTTCCATGTCAAAGAGATTCTCCATCGTAAGGATGCGATCTATCCAGCAACGATTGTTGGGAAGCCTAGACAAGAAGATTATTATCTCGGTGAGTTTTTACAAAAGCTACTATCTCCTGCCTTCCCCATGGCGATGCCTGGAATTCGTAGCCTATGGGCTTATCCTGAAACAGGGGTTCATGCTTTAGCATCTGCGGTAGTTAGAGAAAGTTATAAACGAGAAGCTTTGGTGAATGCCTTCCGCATCTTAGGTGAAGGGCAACTCACTTTAACCAAATTCTTAATTCTAACAGATCAATCAATTCCATTGGATCAGTTCTCACTCTTATTTGAAACCGTTCTAGAGCGTTTTGATCCTGCGACAGACCTCTTTATTATGAACCATACTTCGATGGATACCCTTGACTACACAGGTCGTCGACTTAACCATGGTAGTAAAGCGATCTTAATCGGAACTGGAGAAGCCAAACGTGAACTGCCCGCGGAATATCATGGTCCTGATATGCAGTCACTGGGTATTCACGATATTAAGGTCTATTGTAAAGGAGTGCTTGTCGTTGAAGCACCTACTTTTACAGAACAACCCGAATTAGCCAACCAACTATTGGATCATTTTGCAAGTGACCTAAAAGATTGGCCCATCATTTGTCTGGTGGACGACATCCATGCGGCTTCTGGACAAGCGGCATTTTTATGGACAGTATTTACTCGTTTTGACCCTGCCCATGATATCTATGCACAAGCGGAGTGGATCAATCATCATCCAAACTACCGCTTCCCGATTGTCATTGATGCCCGGATGAAGCCTGGTTATCCAGACGAAGTTGAAACCGAACCAAGTATTAAAAAATTAGTGGATGAACGGTGGAAAGAATATTTTCCAAAAGGATTCTAGATCGGTTGGATAAGAAATCATCTAGATCCAAAAAGGAGAAGTCTGCTCATCTGAACAAACTCGCCTAGTCAAAAAGTCCCCTTGATTGTTGGTCAAGGGGACTTACTTTTTTGGGTTAATATAAATGGGGTAGTTACAGGATTCCCCTTAGGATCAGTGATTTTTATTGTGACTTTCTTCAGATCGGGTTGATCTGAAGAAAGTCCTATTGCTTCATCCGAGGGTCAAAAAGATCTCGTAAACCATCTCCTAGTAGATTAAAGCCTAATACCGTCAACATAATCGCCAAGCCAGGGAAAAGCATCGTCCATGGAGCCAATTGTATATACTGACGTGCGTCAGATAACATCGTTCCCCATTCAGGCTCGGGGGGTTGGGCTCCCAAGCCAAGAAAACCTAATGCAGCGGCTTCAATGACTGCTGTGGCAATTCCAAGTGTTCCTTGAACCATAATCGGTGTCCAGCAGTTCGGAAGAATGTGATGAAATAAGATCCGGCTATTTTTCATACCGATTGCCCTTGCCGCTAGGATATAATCTTCTTCTTTGACACTTAATACTCGAGATCGCATCAAACGTCCAAAGGTAGGGATGTTGATGATCGCAATCGCGATTAAAGCATTCATTAAACCTGGACCTAAGATAGCTACGATCGCTATGGCTAACAAGATCCCTGGAAAGGCAAGTAGAATGTCAAAAGCTCTGGAAATGATTGTATCTCTCCATCCCCCATAAAAACCTGCTACTAATCCCAACAAGCTTCCAACAAGGATTGACCCCGATACAGAAAAAAATCCAATCCACAGTGAAATTCTTGTTCCAAAAATCACTCGTGATAAAATGTCACGCCCTGTTTCGTCCGTTCCAAACCAATGTTCAGCGGATGGAGCTTCCAAACGGGCATCGCTACGTTCTGTGTAAAAATGTGGAGCGATCAACGGTGCCAAAATCGCTATAAATAAAAACACCAAGACGATGATTCCACCAATAAGAGCAGAACGATGTTTAATAAAGGAGCGGATAAAGTCTTTGACAGGTGTATCTTTCATTCCTACATTCTCCTCGGTCGATGTAGGAGGTAATGACTGTGGTGAAGCGGCGGGTGTCTGCATAATTACCTTTCACCCCTTCCGTACTTAATTCGTGGGTCGATCCAAGCATAGAGAAGGTCTACAACCAAATTGATTAATACAAAGATCGTGGCAATCACCAGAATCCCGGATTGGATAACAGGATAATTACGGGCATTAATCGCATCATAAATATATCGTCCTACACCCGGCCAACTAAAAATGGTTTCTGTCAAAACAGCACCACCAAGCAAAAGTCCTAGTTGTAATCCAACTACAGTTAATACTGGAATTAAGGCGTTTTTTAAGGTGTGTTTGTAAACCACCCAAAACTCTGATAACCCTTTGGCTCTTGCTGTACGAATATAGTCAGACCGCATCACTTCCAACATACTTGAACGAGTCATACGTGCGATAATCGCCATCGGAATCGTCCCTAAAGCCACTGCAGGCAAGATGAGATGCGTTAAAACGTCTGTCAGTACATAGAAGTCACCTGCTAATAAAGCATCGATCACATAAAAATGAGTGATAGACTCAAACTCCAATCTGGGGTCAATCTGTCCGTTACCAGGTAACCAATTAAGATATTGAGCAAAAAACCATTGTTCCATTAAACCCAGCCAAAAAACAGGCATCGAAACGCCAACCAGTGCGATGAGCATCGCCGAATAATCCATCCACGAATTTTGCCGCCATGCGGATAAAATCCCTAAGTTCACACCAAAGAAAATAGCAATGCACATACTAACTAGTGCTAATTCAACCGTAGCAGCTAAAAAGGGGCCAATCTCTTCAATGATGGGTGTCTTGGTAATCAATGAAGTTCCCAAGTCCCCTTGTAATAGTCCACTTAAATAAATAAAATACTGTACATACCAAGGTTTATTTAAACCTAGATTTTCCCGAGCTTCTTCCAATTGCTCTGGAGTTGCTTTATCTCCCAAAATAGTCCGGGCAGGATCACCTGGAATCGCATGTACAATCGCAAATGTAATGATGGTCATTCCAATTAACACAGGGATTAGCATAAGCAAACGACGAATTGTATACGCCATCATCTCTGTCTCACCACCTCACCAATCCGATCTAAGCTTGTACTTTATGTAAGAAGAGGCATTGCCCCCAAAGAGCGCAATGCCATCATTGATTCAATCATCATAAACATTTGATTACTTGAAATCCACTTCATGCAAGTTGAGGGAACCTGTTGGATGTGGCACAAAGCCAACTAGCTTGGCATCTGCTCCCATAGGGATCTTCGCATGAACCAACGGAATCCAAGGAGCATCTTGTTTGATAATCTCCTGAGCCTTCATATAAAGTTGCTCCCGCTCTTTTTGATCACTTGAGCGTTGTGCTTGGATTAAGATGTCATGAAGAGGTTCACTTTTATAGAAAGAAATATTACCTGCATCTGGTTTACGTGCATTATCTTTGTCTAACAACACATAGAGGAAGTTGTCAGGGTCACCGTTATCCCCCATCCAACCGAATAAAGCCATCTTATGTTCACCATTGCCAACACGTTCCTTATAGGTTTGCCAATCGGAGGTGACGATATTGGCTTTGACACCAATCTTGGCAAAGTCAGCCTGCATGTATTCAGCTACTTTTTTACCATTAGGCATATATCCACGAGGCTCTGTCATTGCGTAAAAATCCACTTCAAATCCATCTTTATAACCCGCTTCAGCGAGGAGTTGCTTCGCTTTGTCAATGTTGTACTCATAGTCTTTAATATTTTTGTTAGATCCCCACATAATTTCAGGCATAGGGTTAACGGCTGGTGTTCCTAGATCAGCAAAGAAACTCTTAATAATCCCTTGTTTGTTGGTTGCGTAATTTAAAGCTTGGCGTACTTTTACATTGTTAAAAGGTTCTTTTTCAACGTTAAATGCTAAGTAACCAACATTCATCCCTTCTTGTAAAAAGAGTTGGTAATTGGAATCACTTTTGATCAGTTGAACATCATCTGGATTCAATCCATCCATCATATCGATATCGCCTGATTTTAGATTGGAGAATCGTGATCCGTTATCAGGAATCGATTTAAAGATCACTTTATCCAACTTAGGTAGTCCTGGTTTCCAATAATTCTTGTTTTTCTTTAGTGTGATGGAGTTGTTTTTCTTCCACTCGACAAATTCAAATGGACCCGTGCCACCACCTGCAGGATTATGAGCAAATTTGACAGGATCTTTTTTCACCGCAGTAGGGGAAGCGATCGAGAACGCTGGCATAGCCAAATTACTTAAAAACGGTCCTTGGGGGAAATTCAACTCAAATTTAACTGTATATTCATCTTCTGCAACCACATTTTTAATGACATGACCTGAATCTCCTTTAAATCCTCCAAACATATAGGCATAATAAGCAAACTCGCCTCCCTTATGCTCTGGATGTTTAGAGTCCATCCAACGATTGAAATTGTAGACCACTGCTTCAGCATTAAAAGGAGTTCCATCATGGAACTTGACACCTTGCTTTAATTTAAATGTCCAGCTTAATCCGTCTTGACTGGCTTCCCAACTATCAGCAAGCTCTGGCACAATTTTCGTAGAACCTTTGTCATACTCCACTAAAGTATCAAACACTTGCGAAGCTACTTTGATCGATTCACCATCTGTCACTTGAATCGGGTCTAGTAAGATCGAGTCAGCACCCCGACCAAAAACCAACGTTTTAGCCCGATCTCCAGATGCTTTCTTTCCACCACATGCTACAAGAATCGAAGAAAAAACAAATAAAAGAGCGATTGAAAGTATTAAATATTTCTTTTTCATCTAGCTCGTTCCCCCTCGAAAATGAGATATGAAAAATACTTACAGCTAGTCAATCGATAAAATCAGCTCTGGTTCATTCACCTCCTTCTCTTAAACAGAACTTTACTCATGAAGGTGACAAGCAACCCCATGTGCATGACCGTGATTTTTAAACTCAGGTCTTACTTCCTTACATACATCCATCACATGAGGGCAACGAGGGTGAAACGCACAACCCTTTGGCGGATCAGCAGGACTTGGAACATCCCCACCTAGGATAATTCGTTCACGTTTCACATCAGGGTCAGGAAGAGGAACAGCAGAGAGCAATGCCTGCGTATATGGATGTAAAGGCTTTTGATATAACTCATTACGATCAGCCAATTCAACCATTCTCCCTAAATACATCACTCCAACACGATCACTAATATGTTTCACTACACTTAAGTCGTGAGCGATAAAAATATAGGTTAACTCGAATCGCTCTTGGAGATCCGCCATCAAATTCAGCACTTGTGATTGGACAGATACATCCAAAGCGGACACAGGTTCATCGGCAATGATCAACTTGGGTTTTGTCGATAAAGCACGTGCAATCCCAATCCGTTGACGCTGACCCCCACTAAATTGATGTGGATATCTTCGAATATGAGCTCGATTTAGACCGACTACCTGTAATAGCTCTTCCACCTGTTCCTTCCGGTCTTTGGCTGTTCCCAAGCGATGGACTTTAAGAGGCTCCTCAAGGATCGAGCCAATCTTTTGTCTTGGATTTAGTGAACCAAAAGGATCTTGAAAAACCATCTGAATCTCTCTTCTCACCTTTCGCATCTCTTCCGCAGACAGGTTTAGCAGAGGAGTCTTTTCAAAAATCACTTCACCTGCTGTAGGCTCAATCAATCGCATAATAGCTCGTCCGGTCGTCGATTTTCCACACCCGCTTTCTCCAACCAAACCAAGTGTTTCTCCCTTTTTCACTTCAAAGCTAACATCATCCACAGCTTTGATCTCTCCTACTTTTTTGCCAAACAAACCACTGTGAATCGGAAATGACTTACTTAGATGTTGGACTTGAAGTAGTGGCATCAACTTGTTCCTCCTCTTGATGTAACCAACAGCGGCTGAAGTGTCCTTGTTCAACAGGTAGCAGGTTAGGACCTTTCTGGATACAAATCTCCTTCGCATGTTCACAACGTGGTGCAAATCGGCATCCTTGAGGCATCTGAAGGGGATTAGGAACTTGACCAGGAATCGAATACAGTCGATCTAATTGATCCTCCAATTTGGGAATCGACTTTAACAACCCTTGGGTATATGGATGTCTTGGATTCCTAAAGAGCTGTCTCCGACTTGTCTCTTCCACCACTTGACCTGCATACATCACCACCACACGATCACACATCTCCGCTACCACGCCTAAATCATGGGTGATTAAAAGAATAGCTGTTCCAAACTCTTGATTAAGTGTTCGCATCAAATCTAAAATTTGCGCTTGAATCGTTACATCTAAAGCAGTAGTAGGTTCATCAGCTATAATCAACTTGGGTTTTAACAACATTGCCATGGCAATCATCACTCGTTGTCTCATACCACCTGATAGTTGATGTGGGTATTCATCTAAAATTCCTTTTCGATGAATACCTACTTTCTTTAATATCTCAACAACGATCTCTGTAGCTTCCTGCTTCGTACAAGAACGATGAGTATGAATCACTTCTTCCAACTGATTGCCAATGGTAAACAACGGATTGAGTGATGACATAGGTTCTTGAAAAATCATAGCCATTTCATTTCCGCGAATCGAACGAACTTGGCGGCGATTCATTCGAGTTAAGTCTTGCCCACGAAACAAAATCTGACCATCCACCACTTTTCCCGGTGGCGAAGGCACTAACCCCATTACAGCGAGGGAAGTAACACTTTTTCCACACCCTGACTCACCGACTAAACCGACGATCTCTCCCTCTTTGACAGCGAGATCCACCCCGTCGACAGCTGGTACAATCCCTTTATCGGTGAAAAAGTGGAGCTTCAGTTGCGAGATCTCTAACACAGATTGGGACATTGGATCACCTCGACATTCATTCGATCAAGCATGGAGTTCGCTTCACTAACCCATACTTTATAAAACGGATATTTTCTACTTTAGGCAACCTTCAGTTAAATTGAATTATTTTATAATAAACAAGAATAGTTTAATTCAATATATTCGATTTAGTATTTAAAAATCCTTTTTAGAGTTGAGATCTTTGGAATATTTCTTTACTCCAATGTTTTCTACTAGTTAGGATCTTTTTTTTCTTGTTGTTGGATCGCCGGTATAGGAGGTAGTGGAGGAACTCCTTTTTGAATAGCTCCTTGGTGATCATTGTAAAAATAGTATTGGGGTACTTCACCCACGACCATCGCTTGTGCGATTGGATAATCGATATCTACCGGTAAACTATTTTCCGAAAATGGAATGACTACTCCCATTTCAAATTGCACTTTCAATTGAAGGGTAATCATCACCATATTAATTCCCTTTGACTCCATCTTTGGAATGATCGAGACCTTTGCTGATCCTTTCGGCCACATATCAATCGGTATATCCGGACCATACTCCGCAAAAACATTACTTTGTAGAACTTGACCAACCGAAATATCAATCGGCTTATTTTGTAAGTTTTTCAACTCCTCCTGAATCTTTGTGGTAATGCGCTCATAGATCTGTGCTTGTACTTGTGAGTTGACTTGAACGAATGTAATGTTACCCTGATTGTCCCGCTCAATATTAATGGTTTTATTTAAATCTCCTCCCAAAGAGTGTTCAACTTCTCGAATCCCCTCTAACATGGCATCCTGAGCAATCTTCTTCACTTCCGCTTTGGCAATTACTAATAAAATAGGCTCTAAGCTTCTTTCCATGGACCAAACAGAATAAAAAACCACTCCAATTAAGAAAAAAAACAATACAAACCCAACTCTTCCTCGCCGACGAATCCGAAAAGAGCTAGACTTCTTACGAAATTTTGAATGACGGAACGACATCGGCTCTCCTCCCCTCGTCCCAAATGTATGCAGGATAGTTTGTCCTTTTGTCATTTCCTATTCCTACATTTTTCTTAAGCAAGGGGGATCTGTTAAGATAGAAGTTGTTATTATAAGGCAGGTTAAACATTCCATGAGTGGTGGCTGTAAATCGCTATCCCTCTAATAAAAATAATCTGATTGGAGGTTGGTCCCTCTTGTCCACAACAGAGATCGACTTAACCAAATATGTTTCAAATCTAGACAAAAATGTATATACGATTTTTAATCTTCCCGAAGAAGTGATTGCAGTTATTTTTGCTTACGTAAGTCGCAGTTCAGCTAGCTTTCGTGAAAATCTCGCCAAATTACTGGCAGATGATGAATTGGGTGTCCAGAAACAGAATGACGGGTTAGCTACTGCGAACTCCGAAAAAGCTGCTCGTTTTCATGAAAAATGGGTGGTTGGCTATGGACATAGCAGTGTTGCTGAACACGCGGTTGCTCATATCGGAATTGAAAAAATTAGCCGCCTAGCTTCTGCCGAACTAGAATTAGCCAACTCATTTAATAGCTTTACTGAATACAGTCAGCGATACCAACGCCCCAAACGAGGGGACTTTTACATTCCAACTTTATTAGAGGAAAAACCCAAGTTAAAAGAAGCTTATCTAAGACTTCATCATCTTGCTTATGATACTTATGAGCAATTAATGGAAGGGTTAATCCCCTACTTACAACAAACCCTTCCCAAACAACCGGATGAGACTGAGCGACGTTACCAAGCAAGAATCGAAAAAATAGCTTTTGAGGACGCTCGGTATGTCCTAACACTCTCTACCTTAACGAACTTAGGTATGACGGGGAATGGAAGAGCTTTGCGAGATACACTTGTTCGTCTTTTATCGAGTCCTCATCATGAATCACAACAGTTAGCCAAAGATTTAGAACAAGAAATCAATCAAGTGATTCCAACCTTACTCCGTCATGTGAAACCCAACAAGTATTTGGTTACTACCAGACAAAGATTAGAATCCCGTTGGAAACATATACAAGTTCGGACTCAACCTGTCACGGGTCCATCTGCTCGATGGATCACCCTACCTAACTATGATCAGGCTTTAAAAGATATTGCCCTTACACTATTCATCCAGATCCGCTCACTTACCTATGAACATGCAAAAGACATCATAGACTCTCTGACACTTGAAGAACTGGAGAAAATCACTCAGGAATCTTTATCCAATCTTCAATTTTTTGATAATCCTATGGATGAATTCCAACATCTTATTTACCGAATGGAGTTAAAAGTTTCAGAAGCCAATTGGCATCAATTGCTACGACATAATCGCCGCACAGCCTTTAGCTTTGGACAACCTACCATTCATTTAGGCTTTACGATTCCTCCACATATTCAAGCAGCCGGGCTGGAAAAGTGTCTGACAAGCTTCATTGAAGAAGCAGAAACTATTCACCAAATCATTGAAGAGTGGAACCCGATCATCGCTCAATATTGTGTTACCAACGCTCATCACCGACAAGTAATCGCTACAGCTAGTCTCTGGGAACTGTACCACTTAATCAATCTTCGAACATCTCCTGAGGCTCAATGGGATATTCGTGCCACATTTGAACAGCTATATAAACAACTACAAAAAGAACACCCTGCACTTATATCATTTGCACAACGTCGTCTCGAATCTTAAACACATGTACATTTCATTATAAAAAAATCCCCCCTCAACAGTGTGAGAGGGGATTTTTTTATAATGGTTGAGGAAGATTTTCTTCTAAACCCGAGAAAAGACCATCTAACTCATCATCATCAATCGGAACAGTAGAAGTTCGTTTAATTTTAGCTTCTTCTTGATGTCTCTGATTTTGCTGTTCTTCTAACTTTTGCTCATAGGCACAAATCGTTGTTTGTAGTTCTTCTCTTAATTTTTGTTTCTCTGCTTGCAATCGTTCTAGTTCCTGCTGATATTGATTACGCTCTTTCGTCCATTCTACTAGCTGGATTTCCCAATTGTATTGACTTTCACTCCATTGCTGACGTTCCGCTAACCATTGCTGTTTCTCTGCCTTTAATTGAGTGACTTGCTGAATCATTTGATCCCGTTCTTGTTCAGCAAATTGTGCGCGAGTATATGAATCCTGAATCTTTTTCTGTTGTGTCTTTACCTCTTGCTTTAGAGTTTTCGTTTTCACCCGTTCTTCGTCTAACTTTTTCTTTAATTGGACCCACTCTTTCTCTTTCTTTTTTACTTGTCCTCCATAAATTGCCGATTGTTCTCTCCAATGTTCATTCTGTTTCTTTAACCTTTCCATATTTTCTTTTGAATCTTCTATTAAGGAATGAATCTCTGACTCTGGTGCAATTTGAATCGATTGAAGTACTTTTACAGCCAGATCAATTCTCTCCTGTGTTGTAAACACATTCAAATCAATTTCTTTCCGATCAAATTGAAATGAATCTGGTAAGGTTAGACTTGTCAGGCGCTCAAACTGGTTTCCATTTTTCTCTAAAACTCCTTGAATCTCGGAATGAAATGATTCTTGAAATCGCAACCAAGTCACAAACAGGTCAAATGGCATTTTATCTTCTTCAATCGCTTGCTCAAACTGTTGTTTTAACCATTCTTTCTTCTCGCATTCCTCTGTAAGTAATTCTCCCTCTTCACGATTTAGATATTCAAACTCTAAAGCACTTAATCGGGACAAAGAAGCTGCAACCACCGAGTTATAAACCAAATAGTGTTGCGAAAGCTGTTCGGAAATCTCTTTAATTAGCGTCTGCTTTGTCACTTTCTTTTGCCGAATCTGAGTCATAGTTAAGTTAGACTTTCTCAACAGGGCAGGTTCCTTATTAAAAAGTTGAAACAAATGCTTCGATTCCAATCTCATTAATAAACATGCATCTAAAATGGCATTAGGGATCGACTTTACTTGAATATAAGGATAACGTTTCATCTCTCTTCTTTTCATCATAACTCCCTCTATTGTCTTATATTAGTTCCCACTTCTGCCCTATTTTGCCTCATCCGATGAATGAGTGTTTCAATCTCGCGTTTCAATGCCTCTTCCGTTTCTGTTGTCAATGCATGAAACAGGACATGTTGGGATAATAACTCATGTTTTGTATTAGCAAACTTCGCAATTAAACGATAAATCTCTAGACGAACTGGAGTACTTGGATTTCGATTGAGTAACTCATTCAGATACTTCCCTACCTGTTTGGGTAACAAATTGGGGCGCTGTAGAGCTGCTAACAACCGAATCGTTTGTTGATCAGGTAGATCCGTCATTTGTTGAGCCATTCGTAAGTGATGTTGTGCTGTTAACATACTCGTATAGCCCTCCAAAATATGTTGTTCTTCAGGGCTCCCATGTAAAAATGTATCAAAATAAAGATCCCAAGCATGAGGAGCTCGAAGGCGAATCAGCGAATAAATGGCTTCACAGCGATAGTCTGGCTGGTCTACATAGCTCTGAACCAATGAGATATACCGTTTGTCCGCCAATGAACCCAATGTTTTTAAACACGCCTGTTTAGTTTGTTTTAGATGTGACTTTTGCAATGTCTCGACAATGATGGGTAGTAACTGTGGATCTTCGGTATGTGCCATCCCCTCAATGATTTGTGTCTGCTTGTTAGGAACCTTGTGTAACATCTTTTTAAGAGTTTGACTCGCAGAGGCTTCTTTGGTTCCACCAATCAACTGTGCAGCTAAGCGAATCGCATAAGAATCATTTGTTTTATAAATTGTTTTCTCTAAAAACGGGATCAACTCACTTCCAAATGACTTGAGTGAGACAGAATAAATCGGACGAAGTTGTCTCTTTGTACAAGATATATACGCTTGAAACAAAGGAGAAAGCAATTGAGTATCAAAAACAGAAAACTGTCTAGCGAGTTTTAAAGCCTCATCAATGATATCTTTACGTGCTGGATCAATTCTCTCAATCGATGATAATAATGAAATCGCAGCTTTGGTATCACGCAAATGAATAAAAGAATGCATAGAAGGAATAAATAAGTCCACGTTTTTACTATGTTCCAATATCTCTGGAATGACTTGCTTTTCTTGAATGCAACCTGCAACCCGGATTGCCAATTCGATATGATCGTTATTTGTTCCATGGGTGAGAATGGCTTTGAGTAGCATTCTCCCTCTTAAGCTGTAAGCAATGAATCGAGCTAATAATTGAATATATAATTCATGAATAAATGGGTGTGAATACTTAAACATACGTACTTCTCGAAACAATAATTCTATAACTGGCTCACCAAAGTCTGCTAGGCGATTAGCTACAGCTTGTGCCTGTTGGATCTCATTTGCTTGGGACATTTCTTCTATCAATTGTAAAGCTTCCTGATACACTTGGTTTAATGAAGGATCCAACGTTGAAAAGCTAAGATCTACATAACCTAGCACCCCATCTCCTTCTTCTAATTCATAATCTACTTTCACATTCTTTTGTCGACTTCCATGATAAGTTGGTTGATCCAAGGAGTCGAGAAAGTCTAAATCATTTTCTTGTTCTTGTACATACACTTTTGCTTGTTGTTGGAGTGATAACTTTGCCTTTTCAGGATCAATCTCTACTCCTAACTTTGCTTCATCTTTGGGGAAAGATTGCTGATCTAGTTGTTGTCTTATCCGATCACGCAATAAGTCACGTATATTTGCCATATTCAATCCCTCACTACACTTTTAATCGTTCATGTTGCTGACGTAAATCCTTCACTTTTTCATCTGAAATCTCTTGAATCCCTAAGTCTACATGAACCATCTGTGTCTGGTCATCACGAATCCATGACTGAACCGTAACACTTCGATTTTGATCTACATGTACTTGAATTACCAAAGGAGTACCTACACGAACCGGTCTTTCAAAATGAAAACGTGCGTTTTTTAACCATTTTACATTCATCGCCTTGGGGTCCTCAGCCGTAAACAGCTCCAGCTCCATATAGTTGACATAATCATCTTCACGGCTTCCTGCTACAAAAAATCCTTGTTCAAATGTATGAGAGTATGGAATAGATTCTCCTTTTTTCACTAAAGTAACTGGATTCCCTTTTGCTACATTGATAAAAATGTTCTGGGGAAAAATAAGTCGATCTTCCACCCATTCCTGTTTTTCGATTTGATCTGTATCGTCTACATCACGCGCTTGCAATTTAATTTGATGTTGATAGTATGCATAAATAGCTGCTCCACGCGAAACAGATTCCATCGGATTGATGGTACATAATGGTTCGACTCGACCATCAAAAATCTCAAAAATGCGACCCTTGATGGTAGGATAGCTTGTCATACCACCTACTAAAAAAATATGGTTGATATCACTCTTCGTTATAGGAATATTGGAGCTCTCAATCGCTTGATTAATTGGCTCCTCAATATTGATCCCTGAATACCCTCCCTGATAAAGTAAGGGTCGAATCGCTTCATCCAGCTCCCGTTTGGTAATCACCATTTCCGTTAATAAATCTTCATGCAAATCAAAAATCTCTTCATATGCAATAGATGCAAAAACTCCTGTCGAATCATGCCAATCAGCACCTTGGAAATCAATCCGATTTTGAACAGAAGTAGCGATCCACTTTTTCGCCTTTTCTGCCATATCAAGTAGGTTTTCACGAAGTTTACGGATAAAGTCAGTATCGAAGCGACGTTGTAAATCAGCCGGTTGCAGCCCTTTTTTCGTTAATAATTGGTTTAATAAGTATTTCATGATCCTCTCATCAAAGTCGATCCCACCTAATTCTGTATACTGGGAAATAGAGAGATCTTGGATTACCATATGACTATTCACACCACGACTCACACGATGAATGGTGACATCACAAGTTCCTCCTCCCAAATCAAATACCATAATATTTTGTGGTTGATCCAGCTGAATCCGTCTATTTTGCTCATCTAAATGGCTTTCTTCATTCAAAAAATCTAGAATGGCAGCAGTGGGCTCAGGGATCAGTCTAATTTTTTCAGGATTAAATCCAGCTAACTGGGCCGCCTTAATCGTGGCATCTTGTTGTTGGAAATCAAAATTGGCTGGAACTGTAATGACCGCCCCCTCAATCTTCTGATTCAGATAATGATTCTCTACAGTATTTTTTAGAGCACGTAACACAAAGGAACTAACTTCCTCGGGACGATATTCTTGGTTACCAGCAATGGTCCAGCTCACTTCATTCCCCA
The DNA here is from genome assembly GCF_004341825.1 of Hazenella coriacea. Lineage (GTDB taxonomy): Bacteria > Bacillota > Bacilli > Thermoactinomycetales > Thermoactinomycetaceae > Hazenella > Hazenella coriacea. The sequence goes on from NZ_SMAG01000001.1 coordinate 585,290, forward strand.
TATGTCGCTTCACTTTTCCCATCACTTGCTTGGGGTAAATACGTGCCATTTTCTTTGCATATTTCCCCACAAAAGGTTGTCCTTGTTTGTCCACATACAAAACACTAGGAAGTAACTTATCAAAACTCATCCCATGTTCATCTAATTGTCTTACTTCTAAGGTCTTGGTATGAATCTCTTGATTGACACTTCGATAAGCAATCGATACCGCAGAATTCGTTGTACCAAGATCAATGCCAACATATCTTTCCATGATATCTGGCGCCCAATAACGGGCGCCTCCCCCCTTTACGTAAACATTTCTTCAACGATGGGCAAAAAGATTGGCTTACCATGTAAACTCCAACCATGCCCCACGATCCGAACCGTTACCTTAGACTCATCAGTACAAATGGGCGCTTTGATCAGATACTTCTGTGCCAACTCCTCTTTTTCCATCGTAAAAACATCCCCAATCTGATGCTGATAAGTATAAGGCTCAATTCCCGACATATGAAGTACATTAAACATCCTCATTAAACGACCTTTACTTTTCAGACCTTCAATCTCCAAGTGACCAATACTTTCCTCATAAAGTTCGTGTAATACAAACCGACTTGATTCCCCAGCTAATTGCTGAATCAACTCAATTAATTTTCGATACATCAATGATTCCTGCTGTTTCTGTAGCTCATCCAATTGCCAATGGAGTCGTTCATTTTCTTTTCGTAGCCACTCGATTTCCTGATCTACATAATCATTGGCGGATGATTGAATCTTTTCAGAAACTGTATCTTCTAATTGATCAAGCGCGTGTCTCACACTCTCCAGCTTTTCTTTGATTGGAGACTGAACACTAATCCTATCACTCTGTGGCTCTGTAGTAACTGCAACACATAACTTGGTCGGATTTTTTATTTCATCCCTAGGCTCGATCGATGGAATGGTCACTTTTTCATCTAGTCTCTCTACCATTTCCTTTTGAACCGTAAAATGCAGAGAAATTTTTTCGCAGAAAGCAAAAACAAGAGGATGACTAGTTTTTTCAAATCGTGATAGCAATAGATCTGCCATCCCTTGAGCAAATGGAAGACGTTCCAAACCTGTTACACGTTTATACTGCTTCATGCCTCGAAAACAAAGCTTCCCTTCTGCTTCCCGATAATAGAGGCGATCAAAGGACTGGAAAATAAGCTTCTTTCCATCTGTATCTTTAAATAGAGTCGGCAACATCACCTTCGCCAAATCAACGAGCATCATCTCTCGTTCCACAAGCATCAATCCAAAACGAACAAACCATTCTGCAAAGGGAAGGATATCTTGGTTTAAATACATAAAAGTCGATTCTGCATCTCCATGACATAGAGAAAAAAATGCACGTTTGCGATGGTCAAGACGCAAAGATAAACTATCTATAAATAAACGTGCCATCGTTTTATCAATCGCAGGCTGATTCTCTTGATTCCAAGATTTCGCTAAAATTTCAGCTAAATCCCCATTTTGTTCATAAGGGTGAAGTAAGATCGTCTCTTCTAACATTCGTTCTAATCCCCAGAAAAAGTGCTCACGGTCCTTGTTTGTTGTTAGACCAAACAACTGTAACATCTCTTTCAGCTCTTTTTCTGTATAACCGATCTTGTCACTGTTTATGTACAGCTCATGACTCCAACCTCGATGTTTTAACATTAAATCAAACATTTTTAATTCCATTCCGATACCCTCCAAAAAGGCGATATGTCACTCCATTTTTAGTGGAAATTACTTGTTTTCCAGTGATCTTTAATAATTCCTCAATATTGCGAAAAGGTGAAAGAACTGTATTCGGAAAAGAAGCCATCGACTTCGAATCACCATGAACAAGTAAAACAGTATGAGGATTGACATGTAAAACGGTCTGCAAGATTTCCTCTATGCTTACATGGGCGGAGAGTCGATAGTTAAAGCACTCAGCTTGACATTCCTGCCACTTTCCATTTACCCATAATTTCTTTGATTGCTGAAGATACCTTCCAGGGCTCTCTTCATCCAGGTACCCAGTAAACGCAATCCCATGTCGAGCATCATCCATCAATGCCTGGGCATATTTGAATGAAGTACTACCCTCCAATAACATTCCAGAGCTTGCGATTACACAACATCCACCTGTAGCCACCGATTGGAGCCACAACTCTTCACTATCTAATGAATCGATCAGATCTTTGGCATAGTGGACTCCACTTCCCACGAGTCTATGTGCATGACCCTTTTGTAAAAGTAGGGATTCATATAATTGCGTGATTTCAGATACCATCCCATCCAAGTACACAGGGAAAGGAATCGATTGGATCTCATCAAACCAAGCTCGAAATAAACAAATGATTTCTTGTGCTCTCCCCAGTGCAAAAGCGGGAATCAGTACTGAGCCACCACGATTGATCACCTGTTTCATCTGCTGGATAAATAGGTGAATCTGCTGTTGGCGCGGGATCGATCTCATCGGTTGCCATCCATACGTACTCTCCGTAATCACAATATCTGCTCGTAAATCTGTAGGTAGTTGTAATCCTTTGACTGTAAATTGATCAGTTAAGCTATAGTCACCAGTAACAAAAATTCTGGTACCCTCGATTTCAATCAATAAACTAATAGCTCCTAGAATATGTCCTGCTTCCAAAAAAGTAATCTTCCAAGACTGCCCTTTGGATGGAATAAAAAAAGTCCCTTCTTTCACCTGGATCTGGGCAAGAATGGCTTCAAGATCAACATTTTTAACTCTTCTTGATCGCTCTGTAGCCTTTAACATCATTCGCATCAATTGTTTCGTCTCGTTACTTGTGTAAATAGGAAGATGAGGATTTTGATGATAAATCTCAGGAACAGCTCCACAATGATCTAAATGGGCATGAGTGACAATAAGTGCATCAATCTGATCAAAGTGAATCCCTCGTTCCTCCAAGATTGAAAAATCAGGACTTTCCAGTTCACCATTTACCACCAATCCTGAATCAATTAACAAATGGTGATGATTTACTGATAAAAGGATCGAAGAGCCACCCACTTGATCTCCTCCCCCAATTACCGTAACCTTTACCGAGGCTTGTGGTTGTTGAAAAAGGGGTTTATGGACATCATTCAACATCTGATACATTTGAATCGCACTGGGTAAATCGGCATGATGATGAAAAACTGAACAGAAAAAAGAGTAAGCGTGGATTCCCGCAGAAAGAATATAAGCTTGTAATGAAGTCCAATCCGTCAGAATGACTTCATCTTGTGGAATCGGCTTTGAGCACTTAATTGCATCGACTAGCTGTCTATAAGACTGCTGCTTTTTTACCAATAACGGATGTTCAAAGCGATAGCTTTGAATCCAGTCATCGTCCACTCGTTCTGTATCATTTTCCAATTGTTCAATGAATGATAGGAAAAGTCGTGTCTCTTCGTTACAACGACTCTTGATCTTCCAACTATCTTTTCTTTCCTTTAATATGGAGGTTTCATCTAAAAAGATGCTCCAAACCATCATTTCATTTTCAAACTGGAGAAATGAGCTTTCTAGACACATCCATTTACGGAGAAAAAAACGAGCTTGGGGAATTTGACTTTGTTGCACTTCCAATTGGACGAGGAGTCGAAGGAGATCCACATAGTGGGTGGCAAAATACTCACTTTGCTCAAAAAAATGCAACTCAACCTCTTCAACTACAGATAACACTTGCTGATAAACATCAACTCCTGCATAAGTTAATTCCCATAAAAGCTGGATATGTGCCAAACTAGACGAATGAAAAGTCATGCAACTGTGAAACCACTTCAGTTCATCCAGAGGTCGGGATAACTCTCGCCAACACTGGAGAAAGAGACTCCCTAACTGTTCATCTGATGGATAATCGTGGAACGATCTCTTTACAATTTCGTAAGCTTGTTGCTTCTTCTTTTGTCGATAAAAAAAAGTTGCTACGCGCACGAGATGAATCCTTTTTACTTCCACATGACCATTGATGATCTGTTCATAGATCCATTGATAATCCATTTCAGCTTCTACCAAGCAATGTCGATTTTCATGATGAATCGCTCGTTGAAAGCGATCCTCTAAGTCCACTCTATCATCTCCTTTTTGAAAATAATATCAAAATAGAGGAACTTTTTGAAAGTATTATTTTCCTACCCACCATCAAAGTTGACGGAGCTCGATTTTCATGCACAAAGGCATTTCAGGCGAAAAATCGGCTTCTAACATAGGTAAATGGTCATCACTTTGTTCTCCCTCTATTTTTAAAATCAAACACAAACAATATGATTTACATATACCTCAAGCTTGAGATACATATATTATTCACTACAGTATTATAATTCCCTGTATACATATATCAAAAACTTATGAAATTTATATAAACAGATGTAAAAAGGAAGAAAACCCTGATCTTATTAATGAAAATCGATTTATATAGATTTAATCTAATCAAGGTTTTCAAAGCAACAACCCGACGGGATTTGGATCAATCATGTGACTAACATGGCTCATATCGAGTATCATAAAGCATAATTCATATATATTTGTTCAATCTCTTCCTTCATTCGCTTAACCAGAGGTTCAGGGGAAATAACCCTAGCATTCTTCCCACAAGAAAGGAGCCATTGAACAAAACCATCACTTACTTTCGCCTCAGTAGTAATCTCAAAACAGTGATCATCTACTTTTTTGATGGGAACATGAATTCCAAATCGATCAATAACCACTGTGGCCATATGATTAGAAAAACGGATCGTTACCAATTGGTCAGGTCCATTGTACATATTAAAGACATTTTTTGCGTAACTATTTAGATCGAAAAATTGATAATCATAGCTTTGCTCAGTGATTTCAACATCACGCATTCGATCAACTCGGTAATGTTTAATCTTCTCTTCAGGTAGAAAGAAGCCTATTAAATAATAATTATCTTGGTTCCATATAAGTTCTAGCGGTCTGACAAAATACCATTCTCCATTACGCTTGGCAATAAACTTTTTTTCCACATTATATTGACCATAGTGGAAACGAATGATCTTTCTCTCTGCCATCGCGTTTTGAATTCGATCAATGGTAAACCGTGTCTCTCTATTTTCATCCTTATAGGAACTGCTGATGCGGAACCTGATATCTAAGGTTTTAGCCATATGTACACTAGTAAGACGTTTTAGCTTTTCTAATAATCGTTCGGTATCTGTCAAAGAAACAAATCGAGCTGACGCTACAGCATCTATCAACATTCGTAATTCATGGGCTTCAAACAATCGATTTTGATAACTGTATAACTTTTTCCCTTTATCCCCGATATTTTCGATAATTTCAAATCCCTGGGCTCGCAACGTATGAATATCACGTCGAACTGCCTTTGTACCAATCTGTACAATCGAGTCATCTGGACCAAATGACATTTTTAGCTTCTCTACTAATTGGTTCAGAGTTAATTCGTTCTCTTCATCTGTTTCTTGTTCGAAAATCTCTCGAAGCTTTAAAAGTCTCGATCCATTACTCACTCGATCTTTCGTATCCTCTATCATCTTATACCACTCCACCATCTTTCTTCCTCAAGGGCTACTACTTCTACTCGCCCTATAAAGTCCATTATAATAGTTTCTAATTTTTTATACATTGGATTCTAATATTTCTACATAATTTAGGTGTTTTATATCCATTAATAGCTATCTTAATAGAAAAGGGAAGAAACGTTTCTTTTCTCCCATCGATTCTTGGTAAGAAGTATACGTTAAAAGCGCTTTTTCCTCTATAGGAATGCGGATGGCTAATAAAACATAGGTATTCAGGATCGATATACTTAAAGCAGTCCAATAGGCTCCAAAAATAAGTGGAAAAACTAGCACCTCTAGCATCACCACCAAGTAATTGGGGTGACGCAGATATCGATATGGACCTTTCATTTGCAATGAGCTTTGAGGTACAATCCAAATCTTTGTATTCCAATATCTCCCGAGGGAGCGTATACACCAGATCCGTAAAACTTGGGTCAATAAAAAAAGGGCAAGTGGGAATCCAACCCACGCGGGTACTTGGGCACCTAATAACACTTCAAGTAAAATTCCTGCAAAAAATAAAACATGAGTGATCCAGATCATAGGGTAATGTTTTCTTCCAACTTCAAATCCACCCTTCAGCTTCAACCAACGCTCATTTTTCTTAGCAAGATATAACTCATACACCCGTTGTACAATAACTGCCAACCAAAGAAATAGCCATCCACTCATCTGCATCACACTCCCTCCTGAACTCCACTTAGCTCCGGCTCCGTCTGATCATTCGAAAATGATTGAGTCAAGGGAGGAGTCTCTTTTTCCCATTTTAATAAAATCATTTCCGAACTAAATCCTGGACCCAATGCGTTCATCAAGCCATAACTTCCTGCACGATGCCCTTGCTCTAACTCTCTTTTTAAGACAAATAAGACAGTAGCTGATGACATATTTCCATACTCGTTAAGAACCGAATGAGCATGTGTAAACTTTTCCATCGGTACTTGTAAAGCCTCTTGATAGGCTTGAATCACTTTCATCCCACCGGGATGGGTAATAAAATGTTCAATCTCTTCGATATGTAACTGTCTGTTCGTTAGAAGCTGATCCACCACTGGCTTCACATGTGATCTCACAATGGTAGGAATATCTTTTGAAAACAATACTTTCAATCCATCGTCCATAACCTCCCAACCCATTACACCTAACGAATCTGACCAAATCGTACTCATGCTTTGTACAATACGAGGAGCGTTAACAGACTGAGAAAGATCTACTTCATCTCCTACCACTAACACCGCTGCTGCACCATCTGCGAAAAGTGAAGTAGCTACTAGGTTACTTTTGGAGCTATCGTTCCGTCGAAACGTAAGCCCACAACATTCAACTGCCAATAAAAGAACTTTGCTGTCAGGAAATGCTTTTGTAAACTCATAAGCTCGTGATAAGCCAGCCACTCCTCCCGCACATCCTAATCCCCAAATAGGGGTTCGTTTGATATGGGAATTCATCTCCAATTGGTTGATTAGATATGCATCAATACTCGGAGTCGCAATCCCTGTGGTGGAAACAAAAATAATGTGATCAATTTCTTGAGGGGCTATTCCAGCGGCATCCAAACATTGTTGAATCGCCTCTTCTCCCAATTGACATGCAGTTTCCATATATGCTTGATTGCGCTCAGAAAGTGTCCTCTCTTGTTCAAACCAACTAATCGGCTGACTAAAACGACGTTTATGGATCGCTGTATTCTCAAAAATAGTAAGGAGTCGATCAATATTTGAAAATGATCCTTCAAAAATCTGCTTAGCAAATTGACGTGCCTCATCTTGGGCAATCACATATTGGGGAACGGCAGTTCCTACCGAAATAACTCGACTCATGAAATCCCTCCAATCAACTGTCTATATATCTCTTATCATTTCTTTGGAAGGTAAAATTATACAAAGGCATAGGACGCTTTTTATTCGTTCATACTAGTCATATCTTTCATAGATCAAGAAGAAGGTGGAAAGATTGTTAGCCGTTTGGCAAAAAGAGTTTTGGGAATTATTTCGGGGATTTCGTATATGGTTGATTTTATTTAGTTTGTTCCTCATTTCATATCAACTTTATCACTGGTTTCCATCGTTCTCTTCGATTCTCTTTGGAGAGCCGTTATATATCGCCCAATATAGTTGGAGCTTCGACCTCATTTTTCGCTTGATGGGTTTTTTACTTATATTTATCATATCTCATGGATCGATCAGCCAAGAAGTTCAGTCGGGTCGAATTCGTTTGTGGATCACTTCTGTCACCAGAGGAAACCTAATTCTAGGAAAGTACTTAGGAGTTCTAACATTTTGGTTATTCACTGTAACATTGATCTACCTTGTTTTTTCCTATCTTGACCGTTCATTCTCCTTTTATATTCTCTTCCATTTATGGAGTATCGTTTTTTTGGCTGTTGGAATCACTCTTTTATTTTCTACGTTATGGACAAAACAAACCTATATACTACTTGTTGGCTTTCTAACTGCAATCGCTCTGATCATCATCGAAGGAGCAGTGATGATTACCACCGATCAACCTGTATTTTCCTTTGCAACGTTTATTTTTGATTGGACAAGCTTGCTCCCTTGGATTTGGATTGAGATCGGATTACTAGCTTTGTGGGGAGCCATTTTTATCTTAAGGAGAAAGGACCTCTAAGATGATCCGAATGGAAAATGTAAGTAAACAGTACGACGGAAGACGAGTCATTCATCAAGTACAACTACATGTAAAATCAGGTGAATTATTCGGGTTGGTAGGAAATAACGGTGCCGGGAAAAGCACAACCATTCATTTATTAGCTGGAATTATCCATTCCACTACAGGTACTATCCGGATATTAGAAGAACCCCCTGGGCATTCAGCTTATTTTTTCCAAAATGTAGGGATTGTAACAGAAAATCAATCATATTTTAATGAAATGAGCGCTCTCGAACACATGCTATTCTTTAACAAAGTAAAAGGACAAAGACAAAAACGACAACAATTACGTGAAATCTTACGTTTAGTAGAATTGGACCCTACGAATCAAAAAACTGTTCAGCAATTCTCTCAAGGAATGAAAAAAAGGCTTGGAATCGCCCTAGCCCTTCTTTCCCAGCCACAAATATTATTATTCGATGAGCCAACTACTTCTTTAGATCCTTCAGCGACTTCGATGGTTTATTCTCTGTTTCAAGATCTAGCTCAACAAGGGACTACCCTCTTTTTAACATCCTCCCATCGAGAAGAGTGCGAGTCGATCTGTACCCGAATGGGTATTTTAGAAAATGGATCCATTCGTTCACTTGAATTGAATCCAACATAAGTCAAACTAAAATGACAAAATAAAAGCATAGTAGATCACTGTAAATAATAAGACCATGATCATATAACTGTATATATATGTAAAAATACGCAAAAAACGTTTTTGGATCTGTGTGCGAATCTTATGGGTTACCTTTTTAATCACCCACCAATAAAAAGGAAACAGAAATAGTACACTAAATCCGTTTACCCAACCCACCAGCCAATCTTTACCTAATTCAGAGGGTTGACCAGAAGCAAAGTCAAATTGATCAAGAATCACCCACCGCCCGATTAAAAAAACCATAATCAGAACCACATTATAGATCATCCATTTCCGTTGCAACAAAAAAACCCCCATCTACGTACTATCTGTTTAACAGTATAGCAGAAGGAGGTGGGGTGCAAGTTCCTTGCTTGAAATAAAGCATAATTAAATCTTTATTATTTTCCATATTAAATATCTAATTCCAGCCACAATTAAAGCTGATACTATGCCAAAAAGAATGTCTCCTTGACCATCTGTCAGAGAATGTAGATAAAACAGTAGTCCCCATCCAATCATTCTACCTACGACATCAATAAAAAACATCGAAATAAAAAGTATAACCAAAATGATGATCGTTGCTGAAAGTGAATGAAATCTCACTCCGAGCAAAAAAGACAATATACATATTTCTAAAATGGGTAAAAAGCTATGAAATAATCTAAATAAGGATCTGGTCAAACCTCCCAATGTTGAACCACCTTTCATAAACATGATGATGAGACACGAATGATGAATAAATTCCTATGTATTCATTTCCTGATCCCATAGGATACCTACAGGATCAGGGCACATTAGGAATCTTGGGAGTCGGTTTGAATTGGATTCATATATTCTGCAATTTCTCGATCCACTTCTGAGATCGGACGAACTTCAGTAGATTCTTGCATCAAGGCCAAGCCCCACGCTGAACCCCATTCCATTGCTTGATCTCTTTCATTGGTTAAATGGTTGGCTTCTTTCCCATCTGGCAAATAGACAAGAGGAGGTTCATTCTCCACTACACAAGTGGTTACACTACTCCGTTGATTTCTTTTTGATCGAATATATAGTGCTGCATTTCGCTCAGGTAATCTTTCTACAAATTTAGCACTCAATGTTTGACGAGTGAGATGTTCCACATGAGTGGAACCTTCTGTTTGACCACAACTAATAATCATTCCGATATTGGAGCGAATCGCATGAACTAAGTCTTCATCCTTAAACTGATCAATTTCGCGGGTGATCAGTCCAAGTCCAAACGCATACTTCCGGTCTTCGGATAGGATTTCGGTGAGTAATGGTAATTGTACAAGCTGTGCTTCATCTACCATCATTAGATGGAATTTAGCTCCCGATGGTCGTCTCTTCGCGGCTTGATGATATTGGTTAATTAAATGTCCAACCACTGCCCGAATATCATAGCCTTTCATTCCATTCGTATCGATCAAAACAATATGTCCTTCATCCATATACTTTCTAATATCTAGAGTCATTTCTTTTTGACAAAATAAACGCCTCAACGTAGGGTTTTGTAAAATTCGATCGACTCGTTGGAGAACCGGTTCCATCTCATTCTTCAATTCTTGCTCGTCAACATTTGCCCAGTAACGCTTTACATACGGATCTTGAATATGTTGAACTACCTTTTCACGAAAGTCTGGACTACGAAATAAATCATCAACTCCGAGAATGGTGTGGGTTTCTTGATCCTCCAGTAAACTTTGAACTGCAAGACTCATCAACCGTCTCGTTCTTAATAAAGACTCATCGGATTCATCCTGTGTAACTAAAATAGTAGCAACTTGATTAGCCAAGTGATTGGTCGTATAACCTTGTCTCTTATGCAAAAGGTTCAACGCTGGCACACTCGTTGAATCATCGGACAGGTTAAAGTGATGGATCTTCTCTTTCGGAAATGATATGCCATACTGTTCTGCCGTTCGTAAACGATTTTCAATAATAGGGATAATCTCTCGAGCTGGATCGACAATAGTGAAACCTGGATGTTCATCTGGATTTTGAAACCACTCATCCAAAAACGATTGGATCATATCGATCGCTAGACTTGATTTCCCCATCCCACTTGCTCCAGTAAGCAGAAAATGCTTGCTCAATTGGTCGGTACTAATACGGACTTCACGATTTTCCAACGGATGCTTAATTTTCCCAATGAGTACTCCTTCGCTTAAATCACCATAGGCTAATGAACGCTGGTTGGCTTCTAAGTGAACAATATAGCCTCTGGTATCAACCCCTGCATCTTTATCAGGTTCTTGATATATCCAATGGTCTCCAGGAGGTAAGTGAAATAAGTTAGCAATCTCATCACATGTCCAAGTCATAATTGTAAAAGGAAACGGAATCGGTACAAGGTTGCGATCTGCCAATGGATTCCAAAAGTCATGCTTCCAAAAACGGATCGCGCCATCATAATTAACAGCTGTTTCGATGGATTCAGCTGTAGACCGGACAACTGAAATTGCCTGAGGATGATTCGACCATAAGGAAAGGCGGACATGAAAGGTAAGTTCCCGACCTGTGAGTCTCTGAGTTAAGCTAACCCTTCTAGCTTTCTCTTCAGGGTCCATATCTTTCATCTTTTTGTTTTTCAGACTATCAAGTACATCTTCCGATCGTTCCTCCAACTCTTTCCAACTAACTGGAGAAAACTGTAAATCCAAATAAGTTCCAGGCCGTAAGCAATTGAGAATACTAGCTAATTGACTCTGCTTTTTCTCTTGTAATGAAACAAGAGGTAATCCTTTTCGACCCCCTAGTTGGAAAGTAAAATGACCACCTGATCCACCTTTTTCGGGATGTGGAAAATCTTCTGAAGCGATATCATGAATTTCCGCTGAAGGAAAAACGCTTCGTAAAGTATCCTTTACACTATTTTCTTTATCGATCGGATAAGCAAGGTAAATTCCAATTTCATTGCGGTCAGGAGGAATCGCAAATCGTAAGCGAAACCAAGGTTGCCCCATTTTTAATCTTACTTGCCATAACCTCGCCATTCCACCAAAGGTTCTAGTTAATTCGGCAATTTTATCCAACTCTAATCGAACATCTGTAGAAGGTAAGATCCGTAGATACTTAACTGTATTTCTAGCTACATTTCGATAATGAGACTTGGAAAAATAGATCCCTACAAAATAAACAACTCCACCAATAATCGCAAGTAAAATCAGAACGGGTAACCAAGTAAGCAGGAGATCTCCCGCTGAACTTAACCAAGTCCCCATAGTCTTTTCGGTATTCTCTGCCTTAGTAGGTTCGTCCAACCATTTGCTCAGTTGTACCCACAAATACCAAACTCCAGTAGCCACACCACCAAATACAACGACAAAGAAAAACACTTTAGCAACCGTACGAAATAAATCATCACTACCTTTAGGAACATTGTTCCATGGAAACAAACAAACCCCACCTTTCTTGTACTCTTTGATAAGAAGAGCTTAATCGATTACACTAAAGTCGAATGATGTAGAAAATTCCATAGTATGATAAATTTCTCTATAAAAATATTTTTTCCTTTTCGTTGAATTCACTATTTTTAAGGTCTTTGAACGAGTAATTCTGGATTAATCGCTTGACCGTTCTTATGAATTTCAAAATGTAGATGGGGTCCTGTACTCCAACCATTACTTCCCATTAAAGCAATCAGATCACCTTGAGCTACTTCTTGCCCAAGCTGTACTTTTACATCATGTGGCTCCATATGTGCATAAAGGGTACGAAATCCGTTTCCATGATCAATCACAATTTTCCAACCATATCCACTCGACTTTCTTGATTCCACAACAATTCCACCATCGCTCGCCAGAATCGGAGTACCATACCCTTTTCCGATATCAATTCCAGCATGTTTTTTATATACTTTTTTTATGGGGTGGAATCGGTCGCCATAGTCATCAGTAAGAGTGCCTCCAGGTACTGGCCAAGCAAATTCACCTTTGACAAGGTGTAAACCTGTTCCATTCTTTGGAGAAGGGACCGCAAAGGATTCAGCAAATCCTTTCACCTTAAGTACATAATTTTCATAGTCGTGATTATAGTGCCAAACAGGTCCTTTACGTGCAAACCAATCTTCACCTGGTGTATAGTTAGCAGATAAATAGTTAGCCGTTGAATGGATCGCATCTACAGGATCATAGGGATCAGCTTTACCATCACCATTGGCATCCACTCCATATCCTCCATACTTCGCAATTAAAGCCGGATTCGTAATATCTACGTGATCTGGTAAATTTCCTAATCGAGTTCCCCCTGGATGACTCCAACCTACCCATGTTTTAGGCATGAACTGAGTATGCCCCCGTGCTCCGACAGAACTTACACTTAAGTTCCTCCCAAAGTCAGTCTCAATTTTATGGATACCAGCAAGTACTTGCCAAGGAACTCCATATTTTTTCCCTGCTTCTTGATAGATAGGTAGATAGGATTGTGCTACTACAGGGAAGCCTTCAGCAACTTCCCATTGTTCAGACCCTTCACCCACAGAAGGTTGATTACTTGAAAATAGACTGATAAATAGAACGCCTATCACCATACAAATTACAATTCCAACCATGGAAATGATAGCAATAAACGAGCCGACAAATACTTTAGTGGTAGGATTAACATTTCTTCGTCTTGATCTCAAACGGAATTTTTTATGGATTTTGGAAGTCTGGGACATCGGTTTAGTCGATGCTGGCATGCAGATTTACCTCCTCCACCAACCAATCACTCCCCTGCTTTTGTAAAATCACCTGATAAACCTTTTCTACTGGTCTTTGTTGATTGTCTACTTGCTCTATAACAACCGTCTCTAATAAACAATCCACTTTGATCCCAACTGCCTCACAACTTTTATTAGTGATCTTTTGAAATTGACTACTTTGTACGCCTTGAACAGGACGAGCTAATTCAACTTCCATTTTTAGCGTTTCGTAAAACTCATCTGTCATCAATGATTTTAGCTGGCTAAGCCATTCACTCTTATTGACTTGATTGGCATATGGTTGAATAAACTGCTCAGCAACCTGTTGAGCTGCTGAAAGTTCAGCTGGTGGAAGAGTTTCATTTTGTTCAACGGGGGCTACAGGTGATGGATCAGATACAACTGGATGAGGCTTTGACTCAGAAATTGAACCATCTACCCAACCGAGTGATAGAAGAACATATTTGGTCAAAAAACCAACCACAATAAAGGAAAACAGAACCAATAGTAATAAACGACGACGATCACTGGGTAGATTGGTGTTAAACATGGATCATGCCTCCTTCAACCCCACTTTATTTTCTCTTCGCATTAATCTTTTTCATCCGTGCAGCCATGGTCTCAGAATACTTAGTGACATAGGTGACAGGTAACTTAATGTTTAATTCCCCTTTAAAATCATCGACTTTACCCATAGGTGCTTTTAGGATGCTAAACAGCTCATCCCGTTTCCAAACAACCCCCATAACTAAAATGACCTGCATAGCAATCGTCCATACATAACCTACTTTTTCAGGAGGACTCATTTGGTAGAGGAATTGTGAGATGGTTAACAACATACTAAAAAAGACACCAATAATTAGCTTTACCAATTGATAACCAATAAATTTTTTAAACCAAGCAGTAGCCACAGAGTTTAACGTAGGGTGTAGTCCCATTAAGAAAGCAAACGGGGCAAACAATGTAGCTAACACAAAAATAAATTGAAAAACTAACATCGCTCCTGCAATCAGTAAGAAAAGAAAGCCTAAAATGACGTGAGAAATAAATAACATAATCAGTAGGGTTAATCGTTGAAATACGCCATCTGAAGTAACCATTACATTTGGTTCATGACCAACCCCATTTCTTTCATTCAAGACCGCTTGAGCTCGAGAGGTACTGCCTGGTTTATGATCTAAGATTTTACGTATTCGCTCTGGAGTCAATGAAGGATCATTAGCTGTTTTTCCATATTGCAACATCAGATAAGGCTCATAAATAAGCATAGTGTATAGTTGGTCTGCGACAACCATGGAGGAGACATCCGCTGGGTATTTAGCCTCATCTCCACTCATCTCCTGTTGAAAAGCAACACCAACCCCCATTACTTCCTGATTAAGACCGCTAGAGATATCGTTAACGTAGCGCATGACCCCACCCACATTAGCAAAAAAAGCGAGACCTAGTACTAAGATGAGTAAGCTACTTAACATACCAGTTAGAGCCTTAGTTGTTTTCTTCTGAATCATACCTGTATATGCAATCCAAGCCCCAGCTAAGATAATCATTAGTGTAAGAAAATTGCCCATTAGCCCTGTTTTCCCATAACCAGAACCATTAAAGCCTGCTAATTGTTGGACAGACTTTTCAATAGAGTCCGCAAATTCATTTACAATGTCTAATGAAAAAGCATTTTCTACAATCATGATCACTGTAAAATCCCATGTCAGGATTGACTGCCAACCAAAGTTGTTCAGATCATTCATAATGGAATGTCCTTGATTAGAAACCTTTTTATCCCATTCTAATAATCCAGTCTCAAGGTTAATATCCAGATAATACCGACTGGGAGGATATTTACTATATTTGACATTATAACCTTTCTTCTCAGCTTCCTTAATTTTATCTTCAGGAAAGATCGTTAAGATATCACCAATTAAGCTAAAGCCCTCTGAGCTTTGTTCCGCTTTTTCCTCTGCATAAACAGCTTGCGTTCCTGGAATAACAGTTATCCAGATGAGAAGAGTCAAGAAGATCATCCATGTTCTTCTTTTGTTCATCGTCGCCTTTTCTCCTTCTATAAGCAGTCTGATTTTACAGTGCAAACCTCCTCGTCACCGATTCAATTGGTCGGTAGCACCTGTTCATTTTCGAAGGGATGGTTGCTATTATGACTATGCTCCATATCATTCTTTGTTTTAGAGCCAGGGCGGGTGTCAAATGCCTTAAATAATCGTTCTTCAAGCACACGAATCTCTACTTCATTCACTCTTTTTTCTAAATCGGACATTAAGCAAGTGCCTGTGGGGAGATTTCGAATCGCATCAATATTAACCTCATTCGGTTCAATCCCTAGCATTTGACAAGCTGCTTCAGCTTCTCTTTGATCTCGGCAACGAAAAACAAAGCGACAACCTAAATTCGACCGAATTTCCTCGCCTAACATATCTTTAGCATTTTGGCTAATTAAATAAATAGCCGCATTTTTACTTCTACCAGTACGTACTAATTCTTCTAAGATCGCCCGTCCTTCTCTCACTTTTGCAAGTCGCCAAGCCTCATCAAATAATACCATCTTAAAGTCATCACTTGACTGATTGGAAAATCGTCTGGAGAAATCAGAAATCGCCATGAGCAGAGCGATTGCCATCCTTCCATAGTCGGTTTGACTTTCCTCAGGAAGCTTGAGATCTTCTACTTGCAAAATGGTCAACTGTTTAGATAAGTCGATCGCTTTTTGACTTCCATCGCCAAACAAAAGCTGTCCTTGACCTGAGGTAGCGAGATAGCTTAATACATCAACCATTTCTTCTAAACTATCCTGTCGTTTCTCAGGTGCATTTTTTAGTCCATTTTGCAAACACTCGATCACTTTCATCATGGATGGGTTTTCAAGTTGCATCACATAGTCAACTGCTTTACCGATCACAATTGCTTCATAGGTACCATCAGCAGAACGTGCTAGAAACTGTAAAATTTGCTTGGCCGTCTCAGCTGCTGCAAAGCGCTCTGATGGATGAGTCGCACCCACCAACGGATCTAATTTCCCTCTATCTTGATGGCTCGCTTGTAAAGTAACCACTCTCGTCATCGCCCTCAATTCTGGTAAATAGAGTGGCCAGTGAGCCCGTTCATCCTTGGGGTCAAAAATTAACACTTTGGAACCGTGAAGCAATGCCTGATAAGCGAGTAGATTAGCCCCCAATGATTTCCCTGCCCCAAGTGATCCAATAAAAGCTGCGGAAGCTGTGGTACTCAATTTTTTATCTTTGGGTCCACGATCATGCTGAAAAAAGACAGGTAAATTATAAGACATCCCAATTAAATGACCTTGCCCATCCCCGAGTTGTCGAGTTGCACCAATCATACTAGCCGCCACCGCGGCAGGATCCATATAGTGAATATAGTCGGGGATCAACTGCTTTGAACCAGGTATAAACTCATTAAAAGCACGCCACTGATCTCCATATGGCACTTCGATCTGAACCATGTAATCACTATATAAATCTTTCACTAGTTGAACTCGCACTTGAAGCTCTTCTAAGCTTGATGCAGAAACACACAAAATCACTGAAGTTTTGAGTAAAGGAAATTTATCTGTACGTAAATTATTTTCCAATTCATTCGCTTCTTGACGACTGTTTAAAATATGATAAGAGGTCTCTTCTCCACTTTCCAACGCATGTTGATCTTCCGCTTTTAACTCTTTCTTTTTATTTAAAACTTGGGATAACGCTTTTCCGTACTCAATCGTCTCAGTTCGAACAGATGCCTCAACAGGAAACGATAGCTTTTGTAAAGAATATATCCATTCAGTTCCTGGAAAGATTGCTTTGTCTGGGATGTGTGAAATCGTTAAAAATGCCATATACCCCTCTTTCATCTTTCCATTTACAAATTGCTCTACTACAAGACGCCGACCATGTGCATCATCAAAACGCCCTTCAGTAAGAGTTAAAATATCTCGTGTGGGTCGCTTAGCTTTCTTCCCTTTGACTTCCAACGGAATCGTTTTGGGCTTCCATTTATGTCGACGGGGTGTCTCCCCAATTCCTCTGTAAAACCCTCGACGGATTAACCATTCCAGATCAGATTCTTTCACACGGGTTGCACGTAAATAACCCGTAACACGTGAGAAAATCAATTCTTCTTGTATTAAATACGCTTGCAATTCCTCTTCAAAAATCTCTGTTAGATCCGTTCCAGACTGGTTGGATAAATACCGTTTAAAATCTTTGAAAATGTAAGCTAGCTCATGTAGAAGACTTAATCCTTTGACAGGAGCTTGTTTTAATTTAATACCTATAAAAAAGCGATGTTGGTGAATTTCTTTTCCTTTTAGATGGTCCATACTCACTTGTAAATGACCTAATCCAGCTTCCTTCAACGAGTCGCAAATTTTCTCACTCATCGACTGTTGATGTTCTTCTAAACTTTGATATTCAGGGACGACTAATGCATGGGTTTCTGCATTGATATTCCAATAAAAAGCCTCCAAGTTCCCATGGAGGCTTAACTGATCATCGATCGACCGATAGTCATAGTTAAACGGTTGTAGCTCGTAAAAGGCAAAGACAGACCCATCTGTTCCAAATACTAAGTTTCGTTCAAAATATTTAATAGGAAACGGAATGCGTGTCATGTTTGATCACCCCCATGACGGTATATGACTTCGCCTTCATACCGATAACACCGATCACGCGGACGCTCAATTTCTTGATATCGAGCGAAATGGTGTCCATTCAGCTTATGCTCAATATATCTGATGATAAAACGATGCGGAGCCTTTCCATCTAATGTTTTTCTTGTAAAAAACCAAGCAGCAATAGCAGGAATCCCCACAAACTTGACAAGGTAGTAATCAACCCAGTTAAAAGGGGGAAATAAATTGAGAATAACCATGATTAATAGTGTTCCGACGAAAAAGGCCATTTGACGGTATGAGACGGGAATAGGTAGCGAAATACCCTGGATCGAATAAACCGTTTTTTCAATTCGGAACACCTGATTGTAAACCCGAATTTGTTTCATTTTAAATAAGCCTCAAATAACCACTTAAATCCATCTGTACCCAAGGATTGAATAATCTGAGGTTGGAAAATAAAAACACTCACAAGCATTGCAAACAAAGCAAATCCGATAAAAGCTGTAAAAGCCCGTTTCCAGAAAAGAACTAAACTAATTGCAATGACTGCAAGGAAAAAGAGAGAACCAATTTCTCCTCCTAATGATTCTTTCAATTTTTCTCCAGGGCCAGCTGCTAAAATCCATAAGAGTAAGGGATTCATCTTTTATTCCACTCCTTGTTTCATATTCACTACATACCAGCGATCGCCTTGTTCAGCTAAAGTAAATGTATAATGATAATTGACAATCACACCTGTATCTAAATCTTCTAAAACGACATCGCATTCAGCAATGACATTCTTTTCTACTTGTGTGACTGTTAAATTCTTAGTTTCCACTAGGCGTAGAATACCTGTAAGTCCAGATTGTGGCTGATGATCGTGTTTGTAATAGGCAATTTCTTGCGGTTCGCCAGTCGTATATACTTTCCAGAAGGACTTCATAAACTGTTCAACTTGATTATGAACTTCTGAACTGACTTGCTCTCCCTTATTCTTTGCTGTTTTCTTAGCAACATCTTTATATACAGCAACAGGTGGAGCGATAAAGTGCGGGATATCTACTACTACATAAGAGTCTCCTGATTGTTGAATGGAGACGACTAGGTACTTCTCTCCACGTTTTTGTTCGTTTGGTTTTTTCACATGAGTCAGTGCTGTCTCAGCAAACACTGTGATATCCTTGATTCCCGATTGATCAGGACGCTCTTTGATTTCCCAAACATCCGCATGTCGTACATAGGAATTCCACTCCGTTTTAGTAAAGTCTATACCACCTTGAAGATCCATCTGTGGTTTCCAGAATGGCTTCAAGCGATCCGCTCTAGACTCTTCCAATCCTTGTGTCCAAAAAAGATATTCACGAACAAATCTCTCAACGAAAGCTCTTTCCTTTATTGCCTCAGAAGAAGTTTGCTTTTCTTGAGGAGCAGCAGATATCTCAGGTTGTTTCGGCACAGGGATGATGTGGAACTGAATCGCCAAGACAATAGAACTAGTAAGAGCAGTATATAGAATAATTCCCCAAAAGACGATTTTGAGTAGTTTACGGCGAAATGGAGATCGTTCCATACTCATCCTCCTTGCTCATTTAAAGAAAATGGTTCAGTGGTCCGTTTTTTCAATGAAGATTGGATAATATATCTTTGGGGTGCAGGACCAATGTAGGAAAATGGGTAACAGGTGGTTAGTGTAAGCACAGATTCATCATGAGGAACAATTACTGTTCGATCATCTGCATCTGTAACCCACATCCGTTTGATTTCATAGATGAAGGTTCCTTGACTTGTCTCTACATGAAGCTCATCACCTACCTTCATCTCTCCCATGCGACGAAAAACAGTATCCCGGTGTCCGGACAACACACTGTTATCCGGCTCACCTGGTAATACACTACCTGCAAAATGCCCCACTCCTCGAGCGAGTTCATCTTCGTTCGTCCCTTCCACAACAGGAATTTTGGCCTGTAATCGTGGGATGATCAAATCAGCGAAATGCTCCCCAAATTTAGGGCGCTGATCTTGGCTAAAGACGACACTATTAGCAGATTCATTCGGCAACACCGGTTGTTGTGTCTTTTGGACTTCTGATGTTGTTACTTTTGAAGGTGGAATCTCTTCTACGACTTGAAGTTTCTGAAGGTATTGAGTTCCTGAATAGCTCGCATAGGCAATTCCAGCTGTCACAAATAGATAGGCAATGATTCGGTCCCATTTCAAGACCGCTTCGCCTTCCCTCTACGAAAAGCATAGATCGAACCTAGTAGTGCCATTCCACTTCCCATGAGAACTCCATTTAAATCATTGCCAGCTGTCTTAGGTAACTCTCCTCCCTCAACGGTCTTAGGTTGCTCCTTTTTATTTTCTTCTGGTTTAGCCTGTTTATTTGATTCAGCAACTAGCAGAGAGTCTTGGGATGAAACATTTTTGGAAGGTTCAGATTTGTGGATTCCTGATGCTTTTTCAGTTAATTGACTTGAATGATTGCCAACCTGTTCTTTCTGTTCCTTATTCGGTTGGTATTGGATATTAGCTTTTGTTTGTCCTTGTGAAGCATTAGAAGAAGCCTCATTCGGTGGAGTGACATGATTAGGTGTTTGTTCCACTGCCTGAGGAGACTTGGAGTGATCTGATTCCATTGGCGTACTAGATGAAGGCGAGTGGGTTGATTGAGTGGTCTCCTTTGGCTTTTCCGTTGGAATAGGTTCGGAGTTTTCTTTCACTTGCGCTTTTTCCACTTTCGGTTTTTCTACTTCTTTGGGTTTGTTTGAAAAATCTTCTCTTGGTGATTGATCAGAAGGGGGGGTCTCTCCTCTTTGAATATCATGCTTGGGTTGTTCTACTTCTACTTTTGGCTTTTGAACAGGTTGGTCAATCGGTGCATGATCAGGAGCTATTTCACTCTCTGCTGATGCTGTTCCAATCCCAGCCGTCAAGCCTGTAACCAAACATAAAGATAATACAGCGGCTGTCCCTTTCATAGGGCTCCTACTTAATGATGACTTCTTCCGATTTGGTTTTCCATGATTCGGCTCTTCTAGATCAAACTGTCTGAGCAGATCCGTATACATATTACGTGAACTTACATCTGTACGAAAAGAGTCCAAGATCTGCTTGGGGTCTCTCATTCTCGAAACCTCCTTCTATTTTTCATCCTTTTCAATTTGTTGTACTCAGTCTGCGTGACCCACAGACCACATTCATACAAAATCATTGAAACAGACAGATATCTTGTGGTGTCGTTTTATGTTTCTTCATCCTATATTATTACACAAAACAGCCCCATTTCAATAAGATTTGACATTTTTCATAGATTCCGTTTCCTCACCAATATTACAAAATGTATGAAAAAAATATATCCTATACAAAACACTTCTCAATTAAAACCAAGAAACTATTCGTCATTAATCAAGGATTCACTCATCTTTTTTAATAAAAAGAGAAGCGAACGGCAGAAGATTATATTTATTTTTTTAGAAAATATAAAAAGCAGACAAGAAACCATCCTGACTTCATTCATATTCAAATCAATGATGCAATATTTATTTTAGATTATCACAATATTGTGCTATTCCCTATTTCCCACTCACTTGCTGCTCTTAAACACTTGGGGAATTTATCTCATAAACCCTATTTTTCCAACCCTTCTGCCATTGATTCGCCCTCTCTATCTAGATGTAAATTGAAACGAATATACACCAAATCGTTTTTCTAATCAATGATTGCGTAACTTTAACTCTAACGGATTAGGATGTAAATAAGTTTGTTCAGATACCCAAGGAGAAGGATGATGACGAAAATGATGATTGAGTAATGTAATGGGAACAATCAACGGAATCAAACCAAGTCGATATTCTTCAATGACTTGGACTAACTCTTCTTGATCCAAACTAGTCATTTCTTTCTTGAGAAAACCAATCAAGTGATATAAGACATTTGTATGTGTCTTTCTCGTCGCTGGAAACGATAAAGCTTCCATAAATAATCTTCCATATCGAATCATCCACTCATCCTTATTCACTTTACCAATTTGTGAAATCCATTGACCCAGACGTGTATAATAGTCTCTACTATGAGATAAAAGCGCCATTTTGTGTTGAGTATGGAAACGAACCAAATCTCTTTTGCTGGGATTGGATTGAATGAGACATTTCCATCGATAATACGCAAAAACACGTTCAATAAAGTTCTCCCGCAATCCTGGATCAGTCAATCTCTCTTCTTCCTCAATCGGAAGCTCAGGAACTCTCTCCATAAGTTCTTTAGCAAACATTCCATATCCTTTTCTCTCAGACATTCCATGCGTGTTATAAATTTTGACTCTTTCCATTTCGCATAAAGGTGAATCCTTTTTCAGGATAAAGCCATGGAGCTGAAACTCCATAATCTGTTCGACTCTTTTTCTGGCATATTCAACCATATGTGAGGTCAAATCTTCCTGTGACTTCCCTAGCACTAAACGAATCTTTCCCGATTGTTTTTCATCTTCCACTAAACGAAGCGTATCCCTGGGAGTTCCTAACCCCACCTCTACTACTGGACAGATAGGGATCCATTCAAAATATTTCCCTAAAACTCCTGTTAGATATGGACAACGCTTATGCCCCCCACTAGATCCAACTGGATTTCCTAATAAACAACTACTCACCCCGATGCGGATTATAGGGGACCTTTCTTGATTTACGTACATATCGAGGCTCTTCCTTTCTGCGTCTATTTCCATAAAACAACTCGATTGATCTAGAAAGTACTATTGCTAAAATCTCGACTAATTTTTATTAGCAAGGATTTTTGTAAGAACTGTTAATAAATCTGGATCAGTAAATGAATATCCTGCCTCGATCAAACGGGTAGGCATCACTTTTGCACCACCAATTAATAAAGTTTCTGCTGTCTCTCCAAATATGGAGCGTAATAAAAATCCTGGAATAGGTAAAAAAGTGGGGTGGTGTAATACTACCTCCCCAACTTTTGCTGTTACTACTCTACCCCGAAAATGTCTTTTCCGAACACCATAATCATTAGAGCCGATCAACGACTGAAAATATCACTTAAGATCTCAATTAGAAAGGTCTGTTCTCAGTAATACTATGATATTCTCTAATTCGTTGAGAGTTCTATATTTCTATGAACCAAACTCCTGTTTTTGTAAAATTACATCCCCAGATAAGATATAATATATTTATTACCATCACACCAAGGAGTTGACGGCATGAAAGGGTCTGATAAACATCTCCAACAACTTGAACAGCTTGAGCCTGAACAACTTCTTGCTCATTATACAGAACAGTCAACACTTCCCCCGAAAATTGCACAACTCATTACTGAGTTAAAAGAAGACTTTAATTTTTCAAATGGCATGGTTAATAGTTTGCTCGAATACTGTCTCTTAAGCAAAAAAAATCTTTCTTATTCGTTTATCTTCACTCATGCCAATGAATTGGTAAAACTACAAGTGCAAAATACTCAAGATGTCATTCTCTATTTCCAAAACTTATCCAAGAAACATACGCCACCTAGACCCAAAGCTCCATCCCCATCCGATTCCGAAGGGTTTAACCAAGAATACATGGAGACAAATGTCGCATTAATTGCTCGGCAACTTCACCAACTGCGTCTTGAAGTGAATACAAAATTCGATGAAATCCATCAACAACTTGATCGGATTGAATCACATTTAAAACAGATTACATACATGCTGAAATAAAATCCTAACATTTATGACAACCAATCTCTAAGTCATCAGAGCTGATCCGATCCTTCATGAGATTGTGCCTACGATAAATCTACGAGGTCTGATCCATCTTTCGATTTCCGTAACTGTAAAAACATAAAAACTTCTTATACAGAGTTAAACTTTTTATTCATCGAAGGGTTCTGCCAAGGAATAGCACAACATTATTTGCCTGAAACATTAAATCCCGATCGTGAATATTTCGAAGCTATGAATCTAAAACCATGAAACGACTGCAAATTAAAAGCAGTCGTTTCATGGTTGATCAATTACATATGTTATTTCCAATCCTTCATTCGTTCAGCTAAACTTCCTGTAAATAGCTCTAACATGATCTCATCAGGGTCCTTAAACTGAACGGACCAACCTCCTCCTCTCAAAACGGGTTCACGAACTAGAGAAATCTGATGTTGTTGAAGTGTTTTGACCGCTTTCATAAAATCAGGTTCTAAGATAGAAAATGCAACATGATCAATTCCACAACTCTCTGGTGGAAAAGAAATGCTTTTTTCTTTTTCCAATAAACAGATCCACACATGCCCCCATTCAAGATAAACATCTTTCTTCCCTTGATGGATCAATTTCATTCCTAAAATGTCACAATAAAAAGGAAGGCTTTTTTTAAGTGAACTCACACGAAGGGTGATATGATTCACACCAGTAACTCTCACTGCGGTTCCCCTTCCAATATAGTATTTAACGCCATATTTGAATACTTTAGAACCTCATCGAAAAGTTATCATCCATTTTCAATTGTAAATTGAAATACGTCCTCATCCTTTTTCAACCCAGTCAAATCAAAAACCTGATAGGGAATGCTAACCTCAAACGGTTGTGAAAGTAATGGTGCATTTAAAAGGAGATGATTCCGATTTTTCCATTGCCACTTTATTTTCATCTCAGCAAATAGAAGCCCCTCCTGATACCATGGATGTTCATTGATACCTGGTTCATTTAGACAAAGGAATAGAGAAAGATCATCACATAACTTGAGAATTTGACAATATTTGACGAGTTCCTGATCATCCATCTCGATGAAGGGGCGTAACTGTTGTTGTCGTTGTTGTTCTTGTAATAAAAATTGAATCCCCTGATCATCTGTAGCATCTTTAAAAAAGGTAGCAAAATGTTTACTGACGATATACCCAGCAAAAGAATCTGCGCTCGCCATTTGTGTAATTCCCTTTGTGTACGCAACTAACTTTTCTTCTAGTGGATAATTGATAAAAGAGTACGGTTCATGGGTCTCTAAGTCCCATTTGGGGTGCTCGTCCAACTCTGTCCAGCATCGATCATGTTCAGCAATCGCCCAGATCGTTGTCTCTCTTTGTTGAAAAGGGAGGGACAGATGGGAAGCAAAAGCTCCCGAGCATAAAGAGTGATCATATTGTTTAATTAAAACCCATTCATTTTCTCTTTTCCGTATGATCATTTTTTCATACCCTCTTTGATGTAAGATTAACCATAAAAGAAAGTCTCCTTTTCGGAGACCTTCTCATCTATCTTTATTCTATTAGCACGTTCTAGTCACATTCAAACATCATATTTTCCAAATTTTTTAACCCTTGTGATTTGAATCGAATCGATCACGCTTCCTCTTTGCTGCCAACAATCGTGAAAGATGTGTTTCTGTAGAAGATGCCTCTTTCTTTTCAACTGGTTTGTTTTTCGAGGTCGAAGTTTTCTCTTTTACTGTTTCATTTGTTGTTTTTTGATTGGACTTCGGCGAAAATCCTTTTTCTTGCTTTTGTACTCGCAAAGCTTCTACAGAAACATTTTTATGTGAAGATTTTTGTTGAATTCGCTGTTGAATCGCTGATCGAGATCTGTTTTGAATTTGGGAGAGATTCTCGGAATAGCTCTCTTCTTTTGCTGGTTTTGCTCTCTGAAAGAAACGATTGATCCATGCTTTAACACGTAACCAATCTTCTCGATTCATTGATAGTCTTCGAATCGCAATCTCTATGGGCCAGATCAATGTCAAAAGCAATAGTAAATAAATAGAGATATCCTGATCATCCCAACGACTCGGAGGTGTTTGAGCAAAAACATCTTTCAGATCAGAGAGTAGAATCCCTCCGCCTTGTTGAGCAATGCCTTCTAGTTTCTCTTTGGTTCCACTATGAAGCCCATATTCAGGTGAATAAGAAATGGCAATTCCATAGGTACCTAAAGGTTTCTCTTTATGTTTAGCTTGTAATAAATAGGTTCCAGGTTGATCAGCGATAAATTGGGTCGAAAACTTCCCAGGCGAAATCGCTTTTGCCACCAACTCTTTCTTTTGTAACTTCTCATCAATAAGAGTGAGTTGGATCGCATCATAGGAACCAAATTGTTCAGGATTCCCTTCAGCGGTAACATGAACAGTATTCCCTTCCCTTTGATTCGTTACTGTTAATCCACTTGTTTCATATTGGGGAAACGTCCAACTGATCACTTGGTTCCAAAATCTTGGGAAGTTCCCCCATTCAACCCACGGTTTAGACCACTTACCATTTACGTCGCTGGTCCATGCAACCGTCCGACCCAATCCATATTGCCAACGTGCCAAGATGGGGTCTGGATAAGGGCTTGCCATGACAACTTCAGCCGTTTGCTTTGGAGAAGTAGCTACATAAGCCCGTAGAGGTGGGACTGCTTTGGTCTGTTGATACCAGTCGGAACCACCTGTCCATTTAGGTGTAAATGGCTCATCCATAATATAACCGCGTGTAGCAACGGAGGTTTCTTTGGTAAAAATCGTCGGAATCGTACTCGGATTAGAGGCAAAATAGTATCTACCATCTGCCCATGTTGAAAGAGATTTTAATAAATTTTGATCGGCATCAGCTCCAACAGCAATGGTAGATAGAGTGATTCCTTCCTTTTTCATCTGTTCTGCCAATGCTTGATACTGTCCATCATGTGATTGACCATCTGTGAGCAAAATCATGTGTTTCCGTTTCACATTCATCTTTTTTAAATGTTGATAACCTTCTTGAAGTGCAGGATAGATATTGGTTCCACCATTTGCAGGAATGGATCCAATCAGTCCTTGAATTTCATTTAAATTCTCAACATGTTGCGGTTTAACGACCCACGAATTTTCACCATCAAATGCGAGAACCCCAATCTGGTCTTGTGGAGTGAGCAATTCAGTAGCACGGATCGCAGCTTCCTTGGATAGAGAGATCTTTTGTCCATGCATGCTCCCAGATTTATCAACGACAATCATTAGCCCTAGTGATGGGATTCGCTTTTTATCTTTGAGCTCCGAATGAACAGGGAGTGCTTCTTCAATTGGAGTTTTAAACCACCCACCTAAGGCATATCCTTCTTCTCCTCCAGTAGCTACAAGACCTACACCAAGATCTTGGACAGCGGTTCGAATGAGCTCCATTTTATTTTCTGGAAAGTAAAAAGCAGGTGTGTTCACCAAGACGATGGAAGCATACTGCTTATAAGCATCTAAGGTTTCTGGAAGTCCTTGAACTGACAAAAGATCTACCTGTACACCTGTTGTCTGTAAAGCATGAATCAAATTTTTCCCTTCTCCTGGTTGTCCCTCAACAACTAATACCTTGGGAGCCCCTTCCACTTGGCTAAAGCCAAAGACCTGATTATTATAGGAAATCGTATCCTGTTCAGCTTCTAACTCAACACGGTAACGCAAAAAACCACTTTCTTTGACTTGTACTGTAAATGAGTGTCTATTTTCACCCTTATGAATTTCCACTTGTTTCTCTTCAAGAACCCGATCATTTTCAAATAGGCGCAATTTTCCCTTTGTTTCAACATTGGATTGAATTTGTACTTGTAAATCTGCTTGCTCTTGAACAAATAATCGCTTGGGAACATCTAATTCTTTGATAAGAACCTCAGGTCCTGACTGAGAAGCAAGGGAAAATACATCGACTTGAATTCCACGGTCTTTAAGAATTTTTGCTTCCTTTTCAGCAGATCCTTGTGTTTCTTGTCCATCTGTTAATACAACCACTCTTCCCCGGGAATGATCAGGAAGGATCCCTCCCGCCAGACGTAACCCCGCCGCAAGATCTGTGGCATGTTTATTCACTACTGATAAAAAGGGGTCAACCTTTATCGTTGGATCAAGCGTCTGTTCAACCATCGGAGAAGCTCCAACAGAGATCACCGCAATCGATTCATCAGGATGTTTTTCCTTTAACGCCTCATTCATCAAGGCAATCGAACCATCAGGATCTTGAATCGATGCAGATCGGTCAACAACAAATACTGTTGATGGATGAAGGACCGGAAAAACAAGCTTAGTCTGAGCGATAATCGAAACGATCAATAGAAAAATTAAGCCTCTAGCTATTAAAATCATTTTTTTCTTAAAAGGGTCAACCCGTTGTTCTGTTTTCCACCATGTCCATAAGATCCAGCCAAGGGGCAAGAGTAAAATGAGGAACCATGGGTGAGACCAACTAATAGCCACGGCGATACACCATCCATTCCAATCCAACCACAATCAAGATTAACCAAGCGATCCACCACCATAACTCCGTGATTCCCTTCTCTGGAACAGAGTCATCGGATAGTGGGCGAGTAGGTATAGACTGTGGTTGAATCGACGATTCTGCGAGTGGGAAAGAGCTTGCTATCCAAAGATTTTTCCCTGTCATCGCTTCTTTCTCTTCTACTTTAAATAAACCAGTTTGGTTTGGTAGTGTGAGTGAACTGTTCTTTCCTTCGGTGGAATAAGAAATCGATTGATCATTATGAACCAGCTTGATTTCACCCTTACCTGGTGAAACAGGTAACTGAACAACTTCCCCTGCTTCTGCATGGATTCCCATGTGCTCAGTGGTAGGTTGTAACCAACTCATCATTTGCTGGATGAGAATCGGAAAGCCTGGCTGTAAGGGTAAATCTGATTTTTGCAAATCAAAGGTGAAAATAACTACTCGTCTTCCCTGTTCTTCACCCGCTAGGATCAGTGGTACATCACCCGACCTTACAATGACTTTGGCCCATGAAGGTGGCTTCATCTTTTTCACCTCTAACGCATGCATCTGCTTCAAGGGAACCTCTTTCATCATTGGATGTGTGGAATCTAATTGCACGTTCCCACTAATCGAAGCTTTTCCAGTGAGCTGAAATTCTTTCAATTGAGGATTTAGAAGGACCAATGGATAGCTTGGAGGTAATTGCTTCTGGGCTCCTTCTATCATTAAGGTTGACATTTCATGATTTCCTTTTGTAGGAACTTGTTCTGCTCGTGTCACCTGGGTTCTTTCATCTAGTTGTAAAGCTTTGAATAAAAAGAGATTTTCACTGCCGATCACAATGGCTTCTCGTTGTTCATTTCGATTTGAAAAGGCAAATCTTTCATTGTCTAAAGCTAAATGGTCATTAGGGGAAGAGATCGATACACGATAATAGGTCGAGT
Organism: Hazenella coriacea; assembly: GCF_004341825.1. Classification (GTDB taxonomy): domain Bacteria; phylum Bacillota; class Bacilli; order Thermoactinomycetales; family Thermoactinomycetaceae; genus Hazenella; species Hazenella coriacea. The sequence goes on from NZ_SMAG01000001.1 coordinate 614,542, forward strand.
GGGGAAGCTGATTCCATCGAACCACCTTCGTTTCTCTTCCTGCCAGTTGAACAAGTTGTGTATCCAACATTTGTTCTTTGTCATTATATAAATAAACCATTACTTCACTCTTTTTATCTCCTAAATGATCTAACCGAGCAAACGCATCATATTTATTTCCTTTTTCCGTAACAGTAAATGAACCGATCGCTATATTTTCTTTATGGGTTCCCACTTGAATGAATCGATGAGGACGAAATGTAAGTTCAGCAGGAACATTCGCTCCATCACCAATTAAAATGATTTCTGACGAAGGATGTTTAGAGGTGAGTGCTTGGGAAAGTGCAAGCCCACCATGAAGATCACTCTCCCTATATTCACCCTCCATCTCCTTAATTTTCTTTTTTAACAAAGACTGATCTGTACTTTGAGAAACCAGAACATTGGGTTGTTCACCAAGAGCAACCAAAGTCATTGCTTGTTCAGCATTCATCTGGTCGATGAATTGAAGGGCTTTTTCTTTTGCCAAATCCAAACGCGTCTTTGGATCTTGTTCAATGGTTTGCATACTCCCTGATACATCGATCAATAATACTGTATGAGGAGCTTTTAAACCATCCGTCACAATGAATGGACGGGTTAAAGCAAATATCATCAGTATGGCTGCTAACAATTGCAACCACAACAACAAATGTCGCCATAACTTTTGCCAAGGACGATTGGCTTCCAGCTGATCCAACACTTGATTCCAGAGAAGTGTACTGGAGATGGTCTGATCTTGATATTTGCGCTTTAACAGATACAAAATGATAATCGCTGGGATCACTAAAGCTGCTAAGGTGAAAAATAAAGGCTGCATCCACTGCAATCGATCACCCCCTTAATCCTACGAGCGTACAAGCCCTGATCGTTGTAAAATAGTAAAAACTACAGTTTCTATGGAATCCTCAGCTGCAACAGGAATATAGATTATCCCTCTACGAAAGCACCACTCCTCCATTTGGCGAGCGTATGCTTCTGCAGTTTCCTCATAACGACGAAGTACCCACGAAGAGATGGAAACTTGCTTTTCCATCTGTGTTTCGCAATCAATCAGCCTCAGTTCACCCTTTAAACTGGGAGATCGTTCCTCTTTCGAAGTGATATGAACCAGACTCACTTGCTGTCTGGCTCCTTGTAAATAAGCAAGCCCTCGTTCATATCCAGAGGGGGAGAGACCATCTGTAAAAATAATAGACATTCCAGGTCGTCTTGGGATCGCCTTCGCTGTTCCTAATGCTTCATTCAGATCCCCTTCCTCCTGAAAAGAAAGAGATTGTAGAAACTGGAATAAACGCATCATTCCCCCACGACCTTGTTGAGATGGCAAGTTTCTTCTAATTTGCCGATCAAATGAATAGGCTCCTACACGATCCGCATGATGAAGACCTAGATAACCTAATGCAGCCGCTAACTGAACGGCCATTTTTCCTTTTTCTCCATCGCCCCAACCCATGGAACGACTTACATCAATATAGAGACTAATATCAGTCTCCCGCTCATCTAAAAAAGTCTTTAAAAACCATTTACCTAATCGTGCATAGGCAAGCCAATCCAATTGCCTTAAATCATCACCTGGGTAATAGGAACGGTAATCCGCAAATTCCAAGGAACTTCCCAACATATTAGAGCGACGAGAACCTGTCCGAACCCCACGAACCATTTGCCGTGACACGAGCTTCAATCGCTCTAACCGCGCTAAAAATTGAGGTTCAAAAATGGAGAGTCCATTCTGCCCTGTCCCATTTTGTTTCATCATTGGTTATTGTAGACTCCCTTTTTTCCACTCTGAGAGAATCTCACTTAACAACTGATCCGTCGTCATCCCTACAGCTTCCGCCTCAAAATTCCGTAAAATTCGGTGCCGGAAAACAGAAGGAGCAACTGCTTCAATGTCTTCTCTAGATACATTGAAACGACGATGTAAAAAAGCTCTAGCTTTAGCAGTCTGAATCAGTGCCTGTACGCCACGCGGACCTGCACCCGCTCGAACATATTGGCGAACCGATTCAGGTGCAGTTGAATGAGTGGGATGAGTCATCATTAAAAGTTTGACAGCCTCTTCAACAACTTCATCTGAAACGAGTAAATCACGAATCATCTTTTGCATTTCTAATAAGATGGTTCCATCTGTGATCGGCTTTAGCTCTATCTTTTTATTGGTCGAAGTACTTGTGACAATCAGTTTTAACTCCTCTTCAGTGGGAAAATCAACTACAATTTTAAATAAAAAACGGTCTAATTGAGCTTCAGGAAGTACATAGGTTCCTTCCATTTCCAATGGGTTCTGGGTTGCCAAAACAAAAAAAGGCTTGGGCAAGGGTCTCGTTTCTCCTGCAACTGTAACGGTATGCTCCTGCATCGCTTCTAGTAAAGCACTCTGTGTTTTGGGAGTAGCCCGATTAATCTCATCGGCAAGCACTAAATTCCCAAAGATCGGTCCTGGTTGAAAACGAAATGTATTTCTCCCATTTTCATCAGTGGTGATCATCTGGGTTCCCACGATATCTGCTGGCATCAAGTCAGGAGTAAATTGAATTCGCGAAAAACTTAAATCTAAACTCTGTGAAATGGTTCGTACCAACAATGTTTTCCCAAGACCTGGAACCCCTTCTAGCAAAGCATGACCGCCCGCCAAGATCGCAATCCATACTTGCTCGATCACATTTTTCTGTCCTATCATGATCTGTGAGATTGAGGAGCGAACTTGATCAATGATCTCTAATTGTTCTTCCCATTTCTCTTTGAACTCTACTTCTGTTGTCACATCTATTCCCCCTCATCTTTTACGGTTCTAACGACGAAAAGTAATCACGTACCAACTGTTGCCATTTAACAGACAATTCCCCACGATCCATGGCCTTTCTTACATCTTCTTCATATTGAGCGAACACTTCCTCGTAAGGACGACTCACACCGGGAACGGCATTCATCGAAGGATCCCATTGCTCATTGACATCTCCCACTGGTCCACCTATGCCATCTTGTGATCCACTTCCATTCAATCGATCCCAAGGCACTAAAACATCTCTACTTCCTTGACCTTGACCAACCCCCTTACCTATCCCAGAACCTTGTCCTTGACCTTGTCCTTGACCTTGGCCTTGACCTTGGCCTTGGCCTTGTCCTTGGCCTTGACCTTGTCCTTGACCTTGACCTTGGCCTTGGCCTTGACCTTGGCCTTGTCCTTGGCCTTGTCCTTGACCTTGGCCTTGACCTTGGCCTTGTCCTTGACCTTGGCCTTGTCCTTGGCCTTGTCCTTGGCCTTGACCTTGAGCCACTTGGGTAGGAGTGGTTAACCGCTGTTTAGCCATTTGCAAGGTTGTTTGAGACTGGGTAATCGAACCTTGCATTGCAAGCATTTGCTGATTTGCATTTGCCATCCCTTGTAGAGCCTGACTCAGCGATTGAGATGCTCCAGAAGATTGAGATGACAACTGAGTAGCCGCTTGCTGAAGTTGCTGAGCCACACTTTGTGTTGAAGCTTGTGAGGATTGACCCCACTGTTTACTTTGTTGGGCTAACTGTTTGCTTAACTCATTCTGCTGTTCTGGAGAAAGAGCTTCTAACGCTTTTGCCACTTGCTCAGGTGATAACTGATTCCCTTGTTCAGTTACAGCTTTAGCGAGTGGAGCCAAAGCCTGCTGTTTCTCCCACTCATCAATCATATTTGTAAGCGATTCTTGTTCTTTTTCCGAAGCCAGCTTTAATTGATTTAACTTTTCTTCACTTTTAGCAATTTCACTTGCCGCATCTTCCAATGTTTTTGCCTCTTTCAATTGGTCAGCAAGTTCCTTTAATTCCTTTTTCAACTTTTCCTTTTGTGCTGGATCTACCTCTTTAGTCTGATCCAATGCCTCTACTTGTTTTTCAACTTCTTCCTTTTGTTTATCAATCTGATTTTTCACCATAGCTTGTTGCTTTGCTTGTTCTGTTAAGGGATTAGGAAACCAAAGCAAAAGCAAAATGAGTGGGATTGTAGTACTAAGCAAGACTAAATCTTTTTTGGAACCCCAATCGATCGGAAAATATTGAGGGAGTTGTGGCATTTTGGCTCTCAATCGGGTTAGTGCATCATCACGTTGTAAGGAAATGATCGAACCACTCTGATCTTTCATCTCCCAGGAGGTACTAAGGCGATCCTGCAACTCCAAACGTTCATCTAATAAACGAGCTGTTTCTTTCCAAGTGGGTCGATGATAGATACCAATCAACACACCTAACAAGCAACAAACTCCTAAACTAATCATCGCAATCTGTTCAGGAGTAGCCAAAGGAATCACTCGGGCAAGTAATAACACGCCACAAGCTAACCCCAAACCTAATAAACTTCCTCTTTTGAGCCATAGCCAACAACGCTGTAACCAGTAGCGATGACGACCAGGCTTCATCATTGAAGCCCAGTCTGGTAATTGTTCTTTTCTCATGAATCCTTCGCCTCTTGAGTTTTTGGTTTACCTCTTTTTTTAAACCATTGAAAACGGTTAGGAGCCATAAAATAGACACTTCCTATGACTAAAAGGCTGGATAGAAGAGTATAAACCAAGATGTAAACCCAATACATATTTATATCATTTTCTCTACCTAAGAAATTAAATTGAGTGTTAGGAAACACATATGAAATGGACAAAACCGGATGGAGCGAAGCAATCACTTCACCAATGGTTTCCATTGTTTTACCAAACCCTATGACAGTCATTTGATTAGGGTCTATCCATAATCTAGAAAACTCCACCATCATAAAATAAACAATAATAATCCCAATCCCAAGAACTGCAACAGTGATATAGGAAAGGATCGTAGCCAAGCCTGATCTCTTAAACAGAGCAGAGTAGAAAACCCCTAAGCTTCCCAAAAAAATCATTGTAACAAACAGATGGAGAACTACCTTAACGATATAGATCATAGAAACTCCACCATATTGATAAATGACCATGTACAAGGGAAGTGAAGAAAAAAACAACAGTAACATAAAACTAAGTGCAGCAAGCCATTTACTAACAACAATTTGACTAGACGTGAGATTCGTTGTTAATAAAACAGGTAATGTTTGTCGTTCACGTTCGCCGCTGATCAATCCAGAGGTAATTCCAGGCACTACAAAAGCAACCACAATAATTTGTACCACACATAATCCGATAAACATAATTAGTGAATCCTCAGGACCTTTGACCCCACGCTCCAAAAAGTGTGATAATGCCACCATGGATATAAGAATTCCACCTGTAATGAGTAAATAGAAAAACAAAATCCAAGGTGTTTTTCTGGTTCTCATCCGCCATTGATATTCTTTTAATAGGACTGGATTATTCAGCCAATTCAGTAGTAGCTTGTTCATCTGGACTCACCTCCTGATACCCTTTCGTCACTTGTAAAAATACATCTTCCATATCTACTTGAACTTCATGAAATCCAATCACAGGTACTTGATGCTGAATTAACTGTTGTAAAATCTCTGCAAGCTGCTCTTCTTTCCCTTTAACTTGGAAAGAGATCTGACCAGTTTCTTCATTCACTGAAAGAACTTTTCCTAAGCTCTCGAGTACTTCTGTTGCCTGATCAATCTCTTTCAACACCTTGATTTCTATTTCCCGACCCTGTTGTCTTGCTTGATCTGCGATTTCATCGACCGATCCGAAAGCGATCAACTCGCCATGTTCCATAACCCCAATGGTGTCACATAAGCCGGAGAGTTCAGGTAAAATATGCGAACTGATCATGATTGTTTTACCCATACTGCGTAACTCTTTTAATATCTCTCGGAACTCAATCCGAGCACGTGGATCTAATCCTGATGCAGGTTCATCTAAAATAAGAAGCTGCGGATCATGAACAAGGGATCTCGCCAATCCTAAACGCTGTTTCATTCCCCGTGATAATTCATCCACATAAGAGTCTCGTTTGTCAGCTAAATTGACAAGCTCTAACAGTTCCAGTGATATTTTTTTCCTAGCTTCTTTTTCAACTCCATAACAGCCGGCATAAAAGTCCAAATACTCCAACGCAGTCAAATTGTCATACACTCCAAAGAAGTCTGGCATATATCCAATAATCCTGCGAACATCTTTTTGCTCTTTCATCACATCATAACCACCTACCCAAGCTTTTCCTGAAGTAGGCTGAAGAAGAGTGGATAAGATCTGCATCGTTGTTGACTTTCCCGCACCATTTGGACCGATAAAGCCAAAAACAGTTCCAGACTCAATGGTTAAATTCAAATTTTTGAGTGCTTTCATCTGTCCATACGACTTACAAAGATTCTCTGTCCGAATCATTGGCTCACCCTCCCTCGAACTTGAATGGTTGGTTTTTCAACTTCTACATTTGCATCGCCTTTCACTCGAATCTGAATTTTTTGGTCAGGGGAAAGAGCGATTTTTTCTAGATTGGGGGTTTTAAGACCTACCCATTGTTGATGTACCCAATCATAAACTTCTAGATCACTACGTATAGGTTGAATACTTAACTCCGAAAGCTCTTTGATATTCCACTCACTTAAATCAAATTCAAAAGTAAATGTTCCTGAGCTTTCTATATAAATTCCACTTCCAGTAAACATTTGATAAGGAACTGTGGAATGAATAATTGACGAGTCAATCACTCCAAACGGAGCTTTTAAGGTTCCATCTGACATAGGTTGAATATCCATCTTGCCATTGACTAGAAACAGACTCGATTGCTCGATGGTTTGATTCTCAACTTCTAATTTGATTAAATTCTCTCTAGTAAATCCAACTACATCAATCATCGAGATGGTAGAGAGTTCGTCTTGTTTATCATATAACATTATCTTTTTTAATGACATTTCTTCCCCCATCACAAATGGAGGCTGAGAGTTAGGAGTTACCATTTGAATTGGTATATTAGATGAAAAAGGCTTTGATTCACCAGGCTTAAGATTTCCAATCGGTAACGTTTGATCACCAACCATAACTTTAACATCTTCCATCAATAAATCTGTTTGGTTGGTCACAGTCCCTTTACTTCCTTGATCCGTGATTTGTATACTTCCTGTCAAAGTTCCATTCATCTTTTTAATGGACTCAGTATATAAGTTTCTCGTACTCCATTGAGGAACGTTTTGAAATGTAATCTTGGGCTTGTTTTGAAAGCTAACCGTACTTTCTAGTTCTTTACGAAGTCCATATTCGCCAATGTTTCGATTCCAGATAAACCCATTATCAGCTACAACTGAATAATCTCCCTCTTCTTGTGAAACTATTGCCGACGCTGCCCTTACTGTAGCTTGCTCTCCATTCTCTACCTCTATATAGCCAATCGTGTTGATCAACACATCTTGACCATGAATCCATTGTCCATAGATCAGAAAGCCAGTGGCAAAAATAATGCTGACGATAGGAACAGCTACCCACATCCATTCATGTTTTCGTTTTCGAGATAACACCCAATAGATGATTGGACCTAAAATCAAATAAATAACAAAAACAATCACAATGACCCCGATGGAGGGAGTTGGATAGTTATCAAATTCTATAAACGACTGATTCAGTAAACCAGCTCCCCCTCGAATAAATTCGTTTCGCCCCTCGTAATCATCCTGTTTCATATCTAGTGAAATGAGTTGGTGAGACCAGATTTTTTCATAACCAGACCATTGTTTCATAGGTTCTGCTAATAGATCATAGCTTGCAAAATATACTTTACCTTGATCGAATTTCCCTTGAGCGATGAGAGGAATCCCCTCAGTTTGGAGTAAAGTGCTACTCCCTTTTTTCAAACGGCTCCCTTTTACCTCTATTTGTCCAGCTGGGGGAGCTCCCCATTGATTTAATGATTGAAGGTTTTTTAGTTGAGTTCCAGATTGAATATCTTGAACTGGAAGAATAGAGGAAAACCCTCGAATCAATTCAGATGAGTTACTTCCACTCAACACTAGCTTTCCACCATTTGCCACCCATAATTGAAGTGCTTCCATCTGTTTCGGGGAAATGCTTTCAGAAGTTAAACGGTTAATTACGATGGTATCAAATCCAGAAAGCCCACGAGACTGAATGGGTAAATCCTTTACTTGGATTGGATATGTATATACACGAACATCACTATTACTTGAAGCAAACATCTGATTCCAAACAGAAGCATCATTTGGGTTATCACTCAAATACCCAATAGCTAAATCTGTCTCTCCTAGCTGACGCCCCCCCATTTTTACTGATTGAACAACCTTGTCATTCTCCACCCATACAATCTGAGTGGTTGGGAACGCCGCAGCCCTTGGAATGTATAAGACAACTTCTTTCGTTGAACCTGAAGGTACTTTAATACTTTCTTTTTGTTGTGTAGTTGGTGATGGTTCAGATTGAACTAGTTTGGGTGGTTGAACCATCAGTTGTCCTTCAACTTCTCCACCTTGACTGGTGACACGAACTTTGACTGGAATAAATTCTCCTTTGTATTCTCCATTCCAACCTGGCTCTACCTGCAATTGAACCTTCGATTCAGCAGAAGCCTGAATTGGATTGGACATGACACATAAACTGCCTATGATGAAAATTAATAGGTACTTCAGCCATCTCATATTTGTTCACCCTTTCATAGATATATTCGTAGACTTTCCAATTTTTCTACTCCTTTCATCCCATAAAGCTTATCATGGGAAAGAAAACAAAATAAAAAGAAGGTTATAGATGGCTTCTTCTCATACAGCTTGTAAATTCTACTTTACTTTATATAACGAACCAATAGATGAAAAAGTTTACTATATTTTAAAAATAAAAAGCCTGCTCCTAAGAACAGGCTTTGATCTACTTATTTAACCTTATATGCAAGGTATTCATCATAGGTCATTTGCTTATCTGTGATTCCTGATGGATCTAGCTCGATAATACGATTAGCGATGGTTTGCACAAACTCATGGTCATGAGAAGTAAATAACATGGTTCCATTAAACTTGATCAACCCTTTATTCAACGCTGTGATCGATTCTAAATCTAAATGGTTCGTCGGGTCATCTAATACAAGCACATTGGCTCCACTCATCATCATTCGGGACAACATACAACGTACTTTCTCTCCCCCAGATAACACAGACGGCTTTTTCAACACTTCATCTCCAGAAAATAACATCCGCCCTAAAAAGCCACGCAAATAAGATTCTGTCTGATCTTTGGAAAAAGGACGCAACCAATCGACTAAGTTCGACTCATTTCCCTGGAAATAATCATTGTGATCTTTGGGGAAATAAGCTTGAGATGTTGTAATTCCCCATGAAAAAGATCCTTCATCAGGTTCCAATTCCCCTGTGACAATTTGAAACAGTGTTGTATGGGCTAATTCATTTTCTCCCACAAAAGCGATTTTATCACCCTTGTTCACTGTAAAACTAACCCGATCTAACACTTTTTCACCATCAATCGTTTTACTGATCCCTTCAACACGTAATAAATCATTCCCAGCTTCGCGCTCTGGTTCAAAGTGAATATAGGGATAACGACGGGAAGAAGGCTTAATATCTTCTAGTGTGAGTTTTTCTAATTGCTTTTTCCTCGAAGTCGCTTGCCGTGCTTTAGAGGCATTGGAGCTAAAACGCGCAATAAACGTTTCTAACTCTTTCCGCTTCTCCTCTAGCTTCTTATTTTTCTCTTTGGCTAACTGTGACACTAACTGGCTAGACTCATACCAGAAGTCATAGTTACCCACATATAGTTTTACTTCACCAAAGTCAATATCTACAATATGTGTACAGACTTGATTCAGAAAGTGACGATCATGCGAAACCACAATCACTGTACTTTCAAAATCAAATAGAAAGTTCTCTAGCCAACGAATTGCTTGAATATCTAAGTGGTTCGTAGGTTCGTCTAATAGCAATATGTCTGGTTTTCCAAACAATGCTTGAGCTAAAAGGACTTTCACTTTTTCAGCTCCAGACAACTCTTTCATTTTTTTGTGGTGGAGATCTTCTGCAATTCCTAAGCCAGATAACAAAATCGCTGCTTCCGATTCAGCTTCCCAACCATTTAACTCTGCGAATTCTCCTTCCAATTCAGCCGCACGCATGCCATCCTCATCTGAGAAATCTGGCTTCGCATAGATCGCTTCCTTCTCTACCATGATTTGATACAAAGCGCTATGCCCCATAATAACTGTATTTAATACAACTTCTTCTTCATATTGGAAATGATCCTGTTTTAAAACTGCTAACCGCTCTCCAGGAGTCATGATGACATCCCCTGTATTTGGATCCACTTCCCCTGATAAAATCTTCAAAAAGGTGGATTTTCCAGCACCATTTGCACCTATGACACCATAACAATTGCCACGAGTAAACTTGATATGAACATCTTCAAATAGTTTACGCCCACCATATCTCAAACCGACACCTTGTACATGTATCAATCCTTTGTTCCTCCGTTTACGTCTTATTTCCTTGTCTATTGTACCATGGTTTATGTTTCGAGCAAGATTGTGTAGAAGTCAATCTTTTATCATCATACGACAAGTTAACTTCATGGTGTCGATCATGAACAAAACCCAATGACTGATCGATCCCCATCGATGGGTCAACTAGTATGACTAAATTCTTATTGTTACAATTAGATTTCAGATCCTTAGGAGGGTTTACATCCACTTCGAACATTACACAAGAGGCGGGATATACATCTCACTAAAAGCGATTTTAGATAGTTTCTTCAAGCATTTGAAACATACTTGAACTATCAAATCAATGCGAAACACTATTTTATATACGTGTCATCAGCAATTTTCGAAAAAAAGATGTGTCATACTTCTGTTTTACTGTTTCTCTTGTATAACTGCAACTTTACATTCAGATTACAATTTACAAAAAACAAAGACAACCCGTAACCAACTGAATATAATAAAAATCAATAAGAGGTTACTTGGAGGTAACAATGATGAACAACGTAGCAATTGGAATCTTTCATGCAACCTTACTCAGTCTCCCAATGTGGGGAATCGTAACTTATACCATTCACTTAATGATTTCTTAATCCTAAATTTTGACATTTATGATCGTTTATATATATTGCAAGACATACATAATTCGAGGAGGAATTTCATATGAATAATCCAGTGGTAGGTATTGTAAATGCAACTTTGTTTAGTATCCCATTGTGGGGAATTATCTACTTTGGGGTCAGTATCTTCATCTAACTTCACAACGAAAATGGTTTAACCCTTCAACATGGAGGGTTTTTTTATTCTCCTACTCCTCAAGTGTCAAACTCTACTTGGTAGATCAGCCAAGTCTTGCCTGACCTGATCCCTTCTTTTATAATAATAAGTTGATACACATGGAAAGAGGTGAATACCGTGCCAGATATTTGGTTACAATGGTTTTACCTGTTATTTTGGATTGCACTCATAAGTTTAATGGCTATTGGCGGATTTTTTATGTTTCGGAAATTTTTAAAATCCCTTCCCCAAGCGGATGGTAAATCCACATTGGACTGGCAAGACTATTATATAAAGGAAACCTTACACCTATGGAATGATGAACAGAAAGCCTTGTTAAATGATCTAGTACAACCTGTTCCTCCACCATTCCGTGATGCAGCCAAACAAACAATCGCTGGGAAGATCGGACAATTAGCTTTAGATGCTCAAGCGAAACAAATGACTCAGGAACTCATTATTAGAGGGTATATTCAAGCTACACCTAAACGAGATCATAAGTTCTTAATTAAAACCCTTAAAAAGAAAAACATAGATCTATCCCCTTATCAACATCTGTTTTAAACATCCATTGTTTTATTTATCGGTTGAAATTTTTCCCATACTATGATATGATTCGAATACAACGTTAAAAAGCGGGTTTGTGAAAGTCAAGTTTCATCTTGTGGCCTCTTGTTTTAACAATAGGTTCAGGTGCTTGAAAGTACGTCCGCTTTTTAATTGAAGAAGGAGGCCCCAAGTATGAAGGGTAAAGTTAAATGGTTCAACGCAGAAAAAGGCTATGGTTTCATCGAGCGTGAAGATGGTGGAGACGTATTCGTACACTACTCCGCAATCCAAACTGAAGGTTTCAAAACCCTCGAAGAAGGCGAACCAGTTGAGTTCGATATCGTAGAAGGTGACCGTGGTCCTCAATCCGCTAACGTTGTTCGTCTAAACCACGCTTAATATTAAGCCAAATATGCTTTAAAAGCACTTCCCTCTTATGGGGAAGTGCTTTTTAGTATGATCCAATCCCATAACTCCTTTACATTTCCCTTACGTCACCCCTTATATTATTTTAGAGGTGATTGGATGACACAATATGAAAAAAACTATCGACAAGCATCATTTTATTGGGGAAAGGAACCCAATCAACTAGCTAAACGCTTCGTTGAAGTTGCTGGAAATATAAATGGGAAAACACTCATTGACCTTGGTTGTGGAGAAGGTAGGGATTCCATTTACTTTGCAAAACAAGGGGGATCTGTAACAGGTATGGATCTTGCTCATACAGGGTTGGTAAAAGCAGAACGTTGGGCGAAAGAAGAAAGTCTAAGCATTTCAACGATACAAGCTGATATTCAATCCTTTCGACTTGAGCACCCTGTTGATTTCATCTATTCTGCCGGTACATTACAGTACCTACCTCCTCACCAACGACAAAATCTATTTTCACACTACAAAATTAATACCCATCTTGGTGGAATACATTCTTTTCTTGTATTTATCGTAAAACCTTGGATCTCTCCTCCTCCTGACGCAACCAACGATGAATACTTGTATCGAAGTGGAGAGCTACTCCAATACTATTGGGATTGGAACATTTTATACTGTAATGAATACATTTTCGAATGTCATTCTAGTGGTGTCCCTCATGATCATGCTGTACAGGAAATGATAGCAAGAAAAGAGGTTAACTAAGCAGATCATAGGCTCCAAAGTCATTTTACATAAGCATCGTGCCATTGCCTTGTCGGAATAAAATGCAAGAAAATCAAGTCTTTTTGATTAAACACCTTATCAAAAGGAACGAATTGGAGATTACCTTATGAAAAAACGCTATGATGAGTGGATTACATTTACAATCACCCCCGAATGGGATCAGGCTACTGTGGTAGAAGTCCTTAAAGGTCCACTGATGGTATCCAATCGAATGATCAACCGACTCACTCGCCGAAAAGGAATTCGCCTAAACGGACGGACTCCATTCTTAAAAAAACAAGTCAGATTAGGTGACCGTATCCAAGTCGCCATTCGCCCCAAAGAACAAAGTGAGTTGCCTCCACAATCCGTTCCTTTTGAGGTGATTTTTGAAGATACAGATCTAATGGTAGTCAATAAGCCGGCGGGAATTCTCGTTCACCCTGTCCGTGAGAAAGATACTCACACTCTGGCACATGGAATTATTTATCACTGGCAACAACAAGGAGTAACAGGGATTGCTCGCCCTGTTCATCGACTTGACCAATATACTTCAGGTCTCATTCTTGTTGCTAAGAATGCTTATATGCATCAACTTTTAGACCGACAACTAAGAGAAAATAGAATATCTCGCCAATACCAAGCTTTTGTAGCTGGATCACTTCAAGACAATGAAGGAGTCATACAACTTCCCATTGGACGTGATCCCCACCATCCAACTCGTAGAATGGTGAAACAAAGTGGTGATGATGCGATTACTCACTACCGTCTGTTAAAGCAACGGAATGATATTTCTTTCGTTCAAGTTGAGTTAGAAACAGGTCGTACCCACCAAATCCGTGTTCATTTTTCCCATCTTGGACATCCACTATTGGGAGATCGATTATATGGTGGGGATTCAACATGGATCACACGACAAGCCCTTCACTCTGCATCTCTATCATTGATCCATCCTTTGTCCCAACAACAAATGTCTTTTTCTGCTGATCTCCCCGAAGACCTAGAAAGAGTGTATCGACAATTGGTTCATTAAACTTTGAACTGTATATCAAAAAGACCTGTGGAGACTTTATTCTCCACAGGTCTTTTCACATCATTCTTTTTAATGCCTCTTTACCTGTCATTCCTGGCATGATCCCCATCATCTTCGCTGTATCAGTGACCGATTCTAGCGGCGCCTCCAATAAATCATCTAGACTACGAACCCCTAATGCCCTTGCGGCAACAATATGGCGGTCTGATAAGCGCTCATTGAGTAAAGATACATCGAGCGCTCCACACATGATATAGCCTTGATCTGTAGTAATCACCAGTAATGTGGTTTTCGGTAACTTAACTTCTATGCCTAAAACTGTCTGTCCATCGATTTCAAGAGGTTTGAGTTGAACCATTAAATCTCCTCCCATGCCATCACACATACAATACAACATATGAATTAGACCTATAAAGTGTGAAGCTGATTTAATGGTTTTTTAATGAAAACGAGAAGGGACTACGGTAGTTTTCCATTGGGGTAGCTTTCCATCTTGAATCATTTTCATTTTTAACATTTCAACAAGATAAACACCCATCATCTGAATAATCTCATCATCACTCATCTCGGTAATCAACTGCATGACATGATCCCTATTTTGCTCCTCTAAAATACTTAATACGATGGCTACAGCATCTTCTTCTTCATCATTGAGTTGATCTCTATACAAGGAATATACATCATCCACAAAGCTCATCGGTCATCCTCCTCAACAGCTATTGTAGCTCAGTTCTTTCAAATTGACGAGATAGAATCTAGGCGATTACGGTACAATACGGATAAAAATGTTTAAAAATGGTGACTAGTATAGTGAAGAAACTTCACTATATCTCGGTCATAGCCAAACATTGGATCGATGAATACATCAAGCTCTATGTACAACTTAGGTAACTACCGTTAAAATAAAATGTCTATGAATATCTTGGTAGGAGGAATGATTCATTGGCTAGAAAATTGACGATCATCGCTCTCATTGCAGCTCTTTATGTGGTTCTCACCTTATTATTTGCACCTTTGTCATTTAATTATCTACAGTTTCGCATCTCAGAAGTCCTAACTGTTCTTCCATTTTTTACACCCTTAGCTGTCCCAGGATTATTTATTGGAGCAGTGATCTCCAATTGGTATAGTTCATTTGGTATCATTGATGTAATTTTTGGAGGGCTCGCTTCATTTTTAGCTGCCTGGTTAACCTCCAAAATGCCGAATCGATGGTTAGCACCTCTACCACCTGTGATTGTCAATGCAGTTATTATCGGAGCCATGTTAGGTGGCATTGCAGACATACCTGGGTTAAGCATTCCGATGGCTATGTTATGGGTCGGTTTAGGACAATTAGGTGTCTGTTATGGGCTTGGTCTTCCCTTCTTGCTCATCCTAGAACGGTATCGCCATCTTTTTCCAAAACTTTAAACGTCTTTTGCCGTTTGCCAACGATTTTGAACTGCTTGAGAAATAGCATTCGTTTGTTGCAAACGCCACGCAAGTAAATCTCTAAGAAATTCAGGTAAAAAGTATCGAATGACTTGACCCTTTTTAAACTGTGAGTAACCAGCTCCAAACGTAAACATATCTACGGTTGCAATTATGATTTCTTCATCTTCAGCTAAATGCTTGCCATTAATCTGGACAGAGCAGATTTTTCTTCTTGGCTTGCTCTCTGGATCATAAACAATCGTCATTCCTGAAACACAGAGCGAGCCAAGATTTTTTCCCCGAAAGCCAAATCCATAAACTTCTTTCTCTACGATCTCTTGAAGACAAGAATCCTCCAAGGCATGATAAATTTCTCTTCCTTGAATACGAAGCAAAACAGGATTAATCGGATGAGGACATATTTGATGAAGTTGTTCCAAAGTCACAGGACCCATAGGTAATGAACCTAGAAGTTGTCCACTATTTACGATCGCGATATCAGCTTTTGTCCATTGACGAAGACTATCTGCTAACAAATTCCCAAGTGGTGACTCTTCATAATAATTCACCACTAAAGGGATCGCCAACTCTGTAATACGCTTAGACAACACATTTTTGGCTCGTCTTCTTTCTTCACTGATCAACTCGTCAATTCGACTCGATGGCAACTCCTCAGCAGTCGGAAAGCATTCCCCATGAACCTGTTCAATCTGTCCCTTTGTTTGATCATAATCAATCCATATATGTCCTACATAACGACCAAACTTCCCGGCTCCTGCAATCCAAGTATCTCCAATCTGTTCAGGTACTTCTAATAAGTGATGAGTGTGAGCACCTAAAATCAGATCAATGCCCTCAATCTTTTCAGCCATCATCCGATCGGAGGGAAGCCCTAGATGGGAGAGAATGATTAACACATCGACTTGACCCTTTAATTG
Source organism: Hazenella coriacea (assembly GCF_004341825.1). Taxonomy (GTDB): domain Bacteria; phylum Bacillota; class Bacilli; order Thermoactinomycetales; family Thermoactinomycetaceae; genus Hazenella; species Hazenella coriacea. The sequence goes on from NZ_SMAG01000001.1 coordinate 630,784, forward strand.
CTTCACTTGCCTTTCTAATGCCTCGATTGGTTCCATCACTTGCCATCCCATCAAGTCGTATACAACAGGATAAGGAACCGTAGCTCCCAAGAATCCAAAACGAACTCCACCTCTTTCTTCAATCCATCTCGGGTGAATCCATAGAGGGGGCTGCCTTGTCTCTTTATGTACTACGTTAGAACTGATCACTCGATACCCTGCATCTTGATACAACTGATTTAGTTGTGGCTTTGAAAAGGTGAGGAGTTCGTTATTACCGAGAGTAATCAAATCATACTGAGTAGCTTCCAAGATTCTGTTGTTAATTTGACCATCTGTGCCTTCTGTTTCCATTCTTTCTCGATCTGTATGATCTCCAATATCTAACATCCAGACAGGTTCACCATTCGATTCCCATTCATGCCTGTACCGTGATACTAAGGTATATACTTGAGAGGTTTGCTCTAAATGGCTGTGGATATCATTCGTATGTAGGAGATGAAATCGTTGAATAACGCTCATGAAAAACCTCCCACTTTATATAATGTGAAGACCATCCAAAACCATACGGATGGCAATGATGAATAAAAAAGAGCGAAATACGATAACGAGAGCTCTTCCGTTCATCTTTAAGGAAACCCAAGCTCCAAAACGCCCCCCTAACCAAGCTCCTGGAGCAAGAAAAACGGCTGCGAGCCAATGAATATTATCTTGAATGACATGGGTAAAACTTCCCATAATAGCAGTTAAAAAAATAACAAACATCGAGGTAGCTGTGGCTACATGAGGTGGAAATCCAAATAAAAGGAGCATCATAGGCATCATCATGGAACCCCCTCCAACTCCAAATAAGCCTGAGAGAATTCCTATGAAAAAAGAGAGGATAAATGCAGTAATACGATGATAGCCATACTCGTATGTTACCCCACTCGGCTCTTGAAAAGAACGAAGCACATCCCACTGAATGGCCTTTGGCTTTCCTTTTTCTTTTACATTTAACATAAATGAGATCAAGATCAAAACAAAGCCAAATGTAGCAAAAAAAACATCAGTTTCTTGAAAGAAACGAGTTAAATAAGCACCAACCATGGCTCCAGGTCCACAACCTAAGAAGAAAACAATCCCGCTTCGAAAATCGACTCGTTTCTGCTTTGAATAAGAAAGTGTGGAAGACAATGCAGTGATAACAATTAACAACATTGAAGTTCCTACCGCTATCGGTGGTGTAATCATCGAGAATTGTGGATTTACAGAAGCCAAAAAAAGAAGGGCTGGAACGATAATCACACCACCGCCTAAACCAGCTAAACTACCAATCGTTCCAGCAGCCAACCCCACTAGTAATAAAATGAGTCCTTCAACTAACATTCATTCTCTCCCTGTCTTTTAGATTAAGCTAAAAAAATTCCAATTGTCTAGGTGCAAGACCTTCAAAAGAAACTCCACATAGTTCCTTCATTTGTTTGGCACTATGTACAGCATCTCCTTGAGAGTTATTATTAAACAATAGAGTGATTTGTTTGACTTTCTCCTTTAACTCTTCCACACGCTGCACCCATTCAGCTAACTCCTCTTCAGAGTAACGATAAGCATATCTGACATCCCGCCAGTTGGGTTGTCCTTGATGATTCCAACCTTGAACATTCCGACCATGGAAGCGCACGAGTGTATGGTCGGGGTGAGTTGTCTCTAACACGATCGGAACTGATCCTTCACCTGCTTGGGGTTCATCACAAATCACATGAATGAGCTCTTCTCGTTCAAGAAATTGCAACGTTTGATCATGATATTCGGCTCGAAACCAACTCCGATTACGGAATTCTATAGCCATCGGAATATCACGGAACGCTTCACGTAACCGACGAATATATTTTACATGTTTTTGTGTGCAATCATACCAAGGTGGAAACTGAAACAACATCATAGAAAGTTTATTTGATTGGATCATGGGCTGAATCGAAAGAATCATTTCATTTACATTTTCTTGCCATGTCCGGATGGGGGCACGTTCTAAGCGACCATGTCCAGTCAACTCCCGATATGCCTTAATAACAAAACGAAATGAATCAGGTGTTTCTAAAACCCATTTTTCCATCCGCTCAGCCGATGCAATCGCATGGTAGGTACTGTCTACTTCTACAACGGGGAAATGCCCTGCATAAAGAGCAAGTTTCTTTTTTGCAGATGTTCCTGGCGGATAGAGTTCATGATGATCTCCCCAACCACATACACCAATCTGGATCAGGTTCACAAGATCCGCCCCTTTCTTTAAAAGATTGAGCCCATACACTCTTTAACTCATTCTATAATTGACACCATTGTATCATATGAAGTTCTATTCCTTCTTCCTTTGATTTTTGATTAAATTAGACGGGGTCAGTAATAAAATATAAAATAAGATATCAGAGCCTTGGATGATCTTCCAATTCCAATAAGGAGAGATGTGAGTGAAATTTTTTTTATCGATCCAGATCTCCGTCATTGAGCAAATCCGGGATTATTGTTATAACTGCTTACCTTATGAGGGATACGGAATCCTAGCGGGAACAACCACAGAGATCACTCATTTTTTTCCAATTCCTAATCATGATCAAAGTCCATGCTCTTTTGAATTCGATCCAAAAGTCTATTTGGAAACGATCAAACAGATGAAAGTTCAACAGCTAACATGGATCGGAGTTATCCACTCTCATCCATTCATCTCAGCTTATCCGTCTCCACGTGACCTAAAACAATGGAGCTTCCATCATAAAAGCTTCTGGGTCTATTCGTTTAAAAATGGGGAAGACGATTTATGTGCCTACTCTATTCAACAAGAACAAGTCATTCCAATTATCTATCAGATAACTGGACAAACCCTGACAGACAGGAGTTTATAATGTCATGATCACACCAACCATATCTGCTTTGCATACAGACAAATATCAAATCACAATGATGTATAGTCATTGGAAACGAGGAACTCATCTACATCGGCGCGCCTTTGATCTTTATTTTCGTTCCTTACCCTTTGGGAACGGTTATGCGGTTTTTGCTGGATTAGAGAGAGCCATTCAATATTTAGAAGGACTTCATTTTACTGAAGAAGACCTTGAATACCTTCAATCACTCGATGAATCGTTTGACCCTGAGTTTTTAAACATGTTACGCAATTTCCGTTTTAGGGGCGATGTGTATGCCATGCCTGAAGGAACCATCGTTTTCCCCAATGAGCCACTCATTCGCCTTGAAGGAAATATTATGGAGCTGCAACTCATCGAAACGGCTTTACTAAACTTCATTGGCTTTCAAACCTTGATCGCCACAAAAGCGGCAAGAATCCGTCATATCGCGGGTGAAGACATGCTGATGGAATTTGGAACCCGTCGCGCTCAAGAAATGGACGCGGCTGTTTGGGGTGCAAGAGCTACCTATATCTCTGGCTTTCATTCCACCTCCAATACACTGGCTGGAAAAATGTTCAATATTCCTACAAGCGGAACCCATTCTCATTCGTGGGTCCAGGATTTCGATTCCGAGCTAGAAGCATTTCGAGCTTATGCCGAAACCTTCCCAGATAACGCCATTTTACTAGTAGATACGTATGATACTTTAAAAAGTGGCATTCCCAATGCAATCAAAGTTGGTTTGGAGCTTAAACAAAAAGGCAAACGCTTAATCGGAATCCGCTTAGATAGTGGTGATTTGGCTTATTTATCAAAAAAAGCTAGAAAGATGCTAGATGAAGCAGGTCTCACAGATACCAAGGTAGTTGCTTCTAGCGATTTAGATGAATTTACAATCTTGAATCTCAAGTCACAAGGAGCCCAAATCGAGTCTTGGGGAGTAGGAACCAAATTGATCACTGCTTTCGACAAACCCGCTTTAGGAGCCGTTTATAAAATGGTTGCCCGACATGAACATGACCACTGGGTTCCCACTTTGAAAATCTCTTCAAATCCAGAAAAGGTGACCACACCCGGAAGAAAAAATGTCTTTCGTATCATTAATAACCAGACAGGAAAAGCACGTGCGGACTACATTACCAAAGTAGATGAAGCGCTCGATGAGAATAAGCCATTAGTTCTTTTTCATCCCGTTCATACTTTCCGTCGCAAAGAAGTAACCAACTATACAGCGGTTCCTTTGTTGAAAAACATCTTCCAAAATGGACAGTTAGTATATGATGTTCCTACTCTGAATCAAATTAGAGACTATCATGAAGAGCAATTAAAATTATTCTGGGAAGAATATTTACGCACCTTAAATCCAGAAGAATACTATGTTAATCTATCAGAACCCTTGTGGCAACAAAAACAGGATCTCTTACAAACCATTTATCAGCAAATTAAAGTAGATACAAAGCAAAACCATAACCACCCAGAATGAACAACCAAAGCTCTTTTACCATAGAAAAACGCCAAGCAACCATATACTTGGCGTTTTCCCTCTTTATATTTATCAATGATTTGGATTAAACCTATTTGGAAGTAAATTGCTCTGCTTCAGTAGAGCCAGCAAGAGCAGTAGTAGAAGAAGTTCCACCTGTAATCACCATGGAAACCTCGTCAAAGTAACCTGTACCCACTTCCCGTTGATGACGTGTAGCACTGTATCCATCTACTTCCGCAGCAAACTCCTCTTGTTGTAGCTCAGAGTATGCTGCCATTCCTTTTTCACTATATCCTTTAGCCAATTGAAACATGCTATGGTTCAACGCATGGAAACCAGCTAAGGTGACAAATTGGAATTTATAGCCCATTTTACCTAGTTCCTCTTGGAAGCTAGCAATGGTTGCATCATCCAATTTCTTTTTCCAATTAAACGATGGGGAACAGTTGTATGCAAGAAGTTTGCCTGGATATTTAGCATGAATCGCTTCCGCAAATTGACGAGCCTCTTCCAAATTAGGCTCAGACGTTTCACACCAGATCAAATCTGCATAAGGTGCATACGCCAAGCCACGAGCAATCGCAGTTTGCAATCCTGACCGAATCCGGAAGAAACCTTCTGGAGTACGCTCACCAGTTACAAATTCTTGGTCACGGGGATCTACATCACTGGTTAATAATTCAGCAGCATTTGCATCTGTACGAGCGACGAGAATGGTAGGTACGCCCATCACATCGGCAGCCAGACGTGCGGACACTAAATTGCGAATAGCTTGTGAGGTCGGGATTAATACTTTTCCACCCAAGTGACCACATTTTTTCTCTGAAGCTAATTGGTCTTCAAAGTGAACACCTGCTGCTCCAGCTTCGATCATGCTTTTCATCAATTCAAAAACATTTAACGGTCCACCAAATCCAGCTTCTGCATCAGCAACAATCGGTGCAAACCATTGACGATCATGCTTTCCCTCAGCATGCTCAATCTGATCTGCTCGCTGTAAAGCTTGGTTAATTCGTTTTACCACATGAGGAACACTATTGGCTGGATATAAACTTTGATCCGGATACATATGTCCAGATAGATTCGCATCAGCCGCTACTTGCCATCCGCTTAAATAAATCGCTTTCAATCCTGCTTTTACTTGCTGTACGGCTTGGTTTCCAGTTAAAGCCCCTAAAGCACGTACAAATGGATCATGATTTAAAAGCTCCCACAGTCTCTCAGAACCCTTTTGTGCCAATGTATATTCTATTTTTAGTGAACCTCTAAGCTTTAGTACTTCTTCAGCAGTATATGGACGTTGAACACCTTGCCAACGTGAGGAAGATTCCCACTCTTTTTTTAAAGCTGCTACTTCTTGTTGATAAGTCATTGATAATTCCTCCTCATTGATTGAAGTAATTAAAAAATATTTTTTATCCAATTCATTGTGCGGGGAGATGTTTCACTGGCGGACGACTTTCCAAATACACTACCTTCCTTGATTATGCGAAAAGATTAAAGATACTGATAACCTGGGATCGTAAGGAACTCGATATATTCGTCATTTTCCGTCAAGTCAATAAACAATTGGCGAGCTTCAGGATACTTCTCTTGTTCAAATCGTTGGGAACCTAGCTTCTTTTGTAGTACATTCATTTCATCTTCTAAAACTTCGTGAAATAACTGCATCGTTACCTTTCTACCATCGTCGAGGACCCCTTTAGGATGACGAATCCATTGCCATACTTGTGCACGAGAAATTTCAGCGGTTGCTGCATCCTCCATCAGATGATTAATGGCTACAGCCCCAAATCCGCACAGCCAAGCAGCAATATACTGAATGCCTACCGAAATATTTGTTCTCAAGCCTTGTTCCGTAATCGGACCCTCAGGTACACGGAGGAGATCTTCTGCTGTCACACGGACATCCTCACGTTTTTTGTCAATCTGATTGAGTTGTGGCATGATTCGATCAAATACTTCCATCGCAACGGGAACCAAGCCTGGGTGTGCAACCCATGTACCATCATGTCCATCCCTAGCTTCTCGCTCTTTATCTGCTCGTACTTTAGCCATCGCTTCTTCATTAGCCTTAGGATCATGTTTCACTGGAATTTGAGCAGCCATCCCACCAATCGCAGGTGCATTCCGTTTATGACAAGTTTTAACCGCTAACTGAGTATAAGCTCGCATAAATGGCACCGTCATGGTAACTAAAGAACGATCTGGTAAAATAACATCAGGTTGATTTCTTAACCGTTTTAAATAACTAAAAATATAATCCCATCGTCCACAATTCAAACCGGCAGAGTGTTCTCTTAACTCAAATAAAATTTCATCCATCTCAAAAGCCGCCATAATCGTTTCGATCAGCACAGTGGCTCGAATGGACCCTTGTGGAATACTTAATTCATCTTGAGCCATAATAAAAATCTCATTCCACAGTCTCGCTTCCAGATGGCTTTCCATCTTAGGTAGATAAAAATAGGGTCCAGATCCCTGTTCCAACAGAGTTTGAACATTATGATAAAAGTAGAGTGCAAAATCAAAAATTCCTGCCGGAACTGGCTTTTGGTCCACAAGCACATGTTTCTCTTCTAAATGCCAGCCGCGCGGACGAACGATTAAAACAGCAACTTCATCATTTAGATGATATTCTTTTCCGTTGTTATCATTTTTAAAGTATATGGTTTTACGAATCGCATCTCGTAAATTTAATTGTCCGTGAATCGTGTTTTCCCATGTGGGTGAATTAGAATCCTCAAAGTCTGCCATAAAGATCTTTGCACCTGAATTAAGTGCATTGATCACCATTTTTCGATCCCCTGCAGGTCCTGTAATTTCTACCCTTCGATCATGAAGATCTTTAGGCAAGGGAGTAATCGACCATTCACGATCTCTAATTTCCTTTGTTTCAGGTAAAAAGGTTGGCAACTTCCCTTGGTCAATTTCTTTCTGCCGAAGCCCCCTGTTATACATCAGTTCTTCTCTTGTTTTTGCAAACTTCCTCGTTAGTTTTGCAACCAATTGCAGTGCTTCGGGTGTTAAAATTTCTTCCGCTTGGGCAGAAATAGATCCGAGAATTTCCACTCCTGCGGGTAACAAACGTGCATGATCTCCCACTGACGCTGTCCCCCTTTGTTAAATTCAACTTACCATTATTATATAACAGATGTTCCTTTCAGTGACTATATTAACACAGACGCTGTTATATAACAATAGGTAAAATAAAAAACCCCAACTCTCACTACTATGGTAGTTTGGGGGTCATCGCAGATTATAAATAATAATAACAAAACATTGAAGAATCCTTACATATCATTTATGAGACTTTCCATCATCAATCTCCTATAAAAGCCTAAATTTCCAAATCAATTTGTGATTCATTTACTTCTAGATCAACTTCAAAGCCTTGGATATCTAAATCCATTTCTTCTGAATGGATATCTAAGTCGAATAAGTCCTTTTGGTTCACTATGAATCCCTCCTTTCTGTAAAGCAATTAATTAATTCTTTCCCCTTTTTTATTTTTCCCTCTTTTCTTTATTATTAACTAATTTAAATATAACAACAATTAACGAAACGTTCAAAAGAAGTTTAAAATTATTTTAAGATTCATTAGAGATTTGTCCATAAAGTACTGTTGATGAGGTGATAAACCAAAACTTTAGAGCGTGGAGCTCGATTTTCACCTTCCATGAGCTTGTAGCTTGCGAAGAAGAGGAAATTTCCGCTCCATCCTTCGATTCTAGGAGATGCAAAAGGCATAGAAGAAACTCAATAAAAGATTGCCTCCTCTTCTCCTCCATCAGGGTTCCGCTAAGTTGTGGCACAATGTCATTTCAGGCGAAATTTCGATTCCTAACTTATGGGAAGTCGATACGATCAAGGAGGTAATAATCATTTTGTTAGAGACCAACACATGGTAAACATCCACTTTGGTCTTTTGCAAAACTCTTAGCTGTTATGAAATATAAAAATCGGGTAAATCCTATTAGTTGATACCCTTCTAACGATCTAAGTATCAAACTTGAAAAAGGAGTTGAATTTCATGTCAGTGAAACTATTACAAATTGACTTTCCTACAGAAGGGCCTTGGGGTGAGGAGATGAGTAAAGCTTACGCAGACTTAGCTACTCATATTTCTAAAACACCTGGACTTTTATGGAAGATCTGGACTGAAAATAAGAAAACAGGTGAAGCTGGGGGAATTTATTTATTTGAAGATGAAGCAAGTGCTAGAAGTTACCTTGCTGAACATACAGCTCGCTTAGAATCCTTTGGCATTCAAAATATCCGTTCAAAAATCTTTGATATCAACTCATCTCTGTCGGAAATTACAAAATTCAACATAAAGTAATGATGTATCTTAGTGTGAAAGAGACCTTAGTCCTAGAGATCATAACAGGCATAAGGTCTCTTTATTAAACCTATGCCTCTTAAGGAACTCTTATTAATTGATAATGACTTCTAAAACATTTTACAGAAACTTCAATAGTCCCATCTGCACTGCTTTTCTAATAGAAAATATGGCTTTGATCTACTACAGAGTAAATGACTATAGAAACATCAGAATTTTTTATAATCACGACAGAAGAAACGAAAATAAGTAGGACTTTTTGACTTTAAATTGGCTAAAAAATCACAAAAAGGTGAACCATAATTAATAGAATTGTGTTATATTTATGAATATAAAATGAATAGCTTTATAGACAAAATCATCATTGTACAATCTTTCAATCCTAGGAGGAATGTTCATGTCTGGAACCAACAAAAAAATGAACCCCACCCACCCAGACTGGGAGCAGATTGCAAACTCTCCTCAGTTTCAACTGCTCATGAAAAAGAAAAAGCGTTTTATCATCTTCTCTACTATCTTTTTTTCTCTCTATTATTTTGCTTTACCAGTCTCCGCAGGTTACACATCATTTTTAAACACTCCCATCATCGGATCCATCAATGGTATTTATCTATTTGCACTCTCCCAATTTTTCATGGCATGGATTTTGGCCATTCTGTATGTACGTCATGCCAATAAGACTGATCTACTTGTACAAGAGCTTGTGGAACAGCAAGGGAGGAAAGCCTCGTGAATAACTTACTTGCATTTAGTCTCTTTATATTAATTGTATTGGCAACATTAGTCATCACTTACTGGGCTTCCAAACGAACCCAAAACACCACTGACTTCTATGCTGCAGGTCGATCCATCAGCGGTTGGCAAAATGGAATTGCTATCGCTGGAGATTATATGTCTGCTGCTTCATTCCTTGGAATTGCGGGGCTGATCTCTTTATATGGATTTGATGGTTTTTTATACTCGGTCGGTTGGCTTGTGGCCTATCTAGTTGTATTAATTGTGGTAGCTGAACCGATACGAAATTCAGGTCGATACACATTAGCTGATATGCTTGCGTATCGAATGAAAGCAAAGCCTGTCCGCTCAGCTGCTGCTTTAAGTACCATGGCTATTTCTACTTTTTATATGATCGCTCAATTAGTAGGTGCAGGTGGAATTATCAAATTATTACTTGGAATCAATTATGAAGTTTCGATAATCATTATCGGAATTTTGATGATACTATATGTCGTTTTTGGTGGGATGCTTGCAACCACATGGGTTCAGATTGTAAAAGCAGTCCTATTAATGGCTGGAACGATCTTGCTAAGCCTCTTAGTTCTTTCTAAATTTGGATTTAGCTTAAATGGCATGTTTAATCAGATTTCAACTCAATTTGGGCAAGAATTTTTAGAGCCTGGACTTCTCTACAAAAATCCACTTGATAACATCTCTCTTGGATTAGCCTTACTTGCTGGAACAGCTGGACTTCCCCACATCTTAATTCGCTTTTATACGGTTCCCACAGCCAAAGAAGCACGGATCTCTGTTGTTTGGGCCATGTTTATCATAGGAGCCTTTTATATCATGACCACCTTCCTTGGTTTTGGAGCTGCTTTATTGGTTGGACAAAGTGATATTATTGCTGCTGATAAAGCAGGGAATATGGCTGCTCCTCTATTAGCAGAAGCGATCGGTGGCGACTTGTTCTTAGCCTTAATTTCAGCTGTCGCTTTCGCTACCATCCTAGCTGTAGTGGCTGGTCTCGTCATTTCGGCGGCAGGAGCCTTTGCACATGACTTTTACTCCAATGTACTTCGAGGTGGTAAAGCCACTGAAGCCGAACAAATGAAAGTAGCCAAATGGGCCTCTGTAGGTGTAGGAATTGCTTCAATCGTATTAGCACTACTTTCTAAGGATCAAAACGTAGCTTTCTTAGTCTCTCTCGCCTTCGCTGTAGCTGCTAGTGCAAATTTACCCGTCATTGTCTTCAGTCTATTTTGGAAGCGCTTCAATACGACTGGAGCCGTTACAGGAATCCTTACAGGTCTATTTAGTTCTCTGATATTAGTACTGATCAGTCCTAATATCATGGATCCTGAAAGCGCTATCTTCCCTTTGAAAAATCCAGCACTTCTTTCTGTCCCGATCGGATTTCTGGGAGCAATCATTGGAACTCTTCTTGCACGTGATCAAGAAGCTGAAGAGAAGTTTACAGAACTATATGTTAGATCCAATACTGGAATTGGTGCAGAGAAATAGGCAACAAATCTAAAAAACAAAGCCGATCACCACTTTCACTTGTGGTGATCGGCTCTCTGTATACAAAACTCCAATTCGTTGAAAACCATTTAATTAGATTTGAGTAGACTTCAAATAGGGGATTTGAACAACTTAATGATCATTCTAAAAGATCTAGCGAGCTATTCCCCCATGATGTCCTGCTCGATAGGTCGCTCCACTTACTATAAAGACTTTTCTCCACGTCTATTCCACTGATGCAATCGCCATAAGCGATAAATATGATAGATAACTACTTTAAGAACAGCATAAGTTGGAACAGCGAGCAATAAGCCTAGGAAGCCACCCAAACTACCTGCAACCAATAAAATCACAATAATCGTTAATGGGTGGATGTTTAGACTCTTCCCCATCACATAAGGTGAGACAAGATTCCCTTCTAATTGCTGTGCAATTACTGCAACAATCAAAACCTTTACGACCATAATGGGTGAATCAATAAAGCCAACGATCAAGGCGGGAACCATTCCGATCAGCGGACCAATAAAGGGGATGACATTGGTTAACATCGTAGCCAAGGCAAGGATCAAAGCGTAATCAATGCCAATAATCAAATAACCAATGTAGACAATGATTCCCACAAAAACACTTACTAAAATCTGTCCTTTAATATAAGAGCTAAGTGCACTATCCATCGCAGATAAAATTTTTAATCCTTCTTCTCTTTCCTTCTTCGGTAAAATTCGCAACATATATGAAGGAGCTTTCTCTCCTTCTTTCAACATGTAGTACAAAATAAAGGGAACCGTTACAAACACAACAACGATGTTAGCAATCAAGCCAAAGAAACCAGCGATATTAGCCCCTATGGAAACAAAGCTATCTTTCAGATAGTTGGTTACATTTTTAGATATCTCATTCCAATCAATATTCTGGCTGACCCACGGTTGTTGATTTAATTCAATAAATTTCTTTTGAGCCGTTTCCAAAATATGAGGGAAATTTTCAATCAATCGAGTCAATTGCTCTTTCAAAGGAGGACCTAAAAGAAAACCTAACAAAACCAAGAGCCCAATAAACAATATGTAAATAGATAAAATAGAGATTAACCTAGGTACTTGAAGTGAATATAAGTAATTAACAATCGGTCGAAACAAATAATATAGAACTCCCGATACTAAAAAAGGAAAGAAAAGGGTTTGAACAAGAATCACAATCGGTTGAAAAATAAAACTGACCTTATTGGCCAAAAAAATGATAACTAAAGCTATGATCGTTCCATATCCAATTAAAAAAGGTCGTGACTGTGGCATTTCATCACCTATTTATCTTTTTTTGAGATTGTTTCCTCTTTTATACTGATAAACATACCATATATCACCATTCATCTCATCCATTTATTTTGCGAAAATTGAGCACCGGTAGAATGCGGATTGATAATCATCACCTAACTCATACTTTTAGACCTTACTTTACTTAATGTTGCATTGATCAGAGCTCCCAAAATTAAAATCATGGCTGTCAAATAGAACCAGATCATTAGGACGATTAGCCCCCCAAGATTCCCATAGATATGAGAATATCTCGTTGGTGAAACATAGTAAGCAAAACCTAGGGAACTTAACTGCCAACCAATCGTGGCAAATAAAGAACCGGGGAGCACCTGCCTAAATTTCACTTTTATATTAGGAGAAAATTTGTATAAACTGATAAAGGCAATCAATAAAACGCCACTACTTAAAATCCAACGGATCCAGTTGAGCAGAGTAAAAGTTCCATCTGTCAGACCTAATAAAGCAAATAAATAACTCCCAATCATCTTTCCAAACACAGGGAGGACCAGCGAAATAATTAAAGCAAGCAAAATCCCCAACATCAAGAAAAAACCAAGAACCGCCTCCTTCCAAAAAGGACGATCTTCTTCCACTTCGTATGCTGTATCCATAATACGAACAATCGATTGAAACCCTGCTGATGCCAGATAAGTAGTCGCAATAATACTAAAGGACAGAATCCCTCCACGCTGTTCATCTAAGATCGTAGCCAGATTAGAGGCAAGTAGTAGGTATGTATCTTCAGGTGCATAAGGTCGTACAAACTGTAGAATATCTTTACTAGAAATGGGTAAATAACCGAGTAAGGTGACTGCTAACAGTAAAAAAGGGAATATAGACATTAGAAAGTAGTATGCTAATTGCGCAGAAAGGTCAAAAATCTGCTGTTCTTTTAGCCGGCGTATAAACTCAAAAAAAAATGGCTTGATCATTCATGAATACCTCCCGTCAATAACAAAAAAACCCTTACTATTTTTATTACCTTTTTCAAACAAATTATCAACATCTGGGACTATAGACTGGTAAATAAACATTTATTTAGACCTATTTAAGTTTAGCTTTAAAAAAATTAAAAAATATCCATTCCCAATTATTTTAAAAAGGTGTACTATAATATTATTCAGAACTCTATTTCGAGGTGATCGGTATGAAACAACTAGCCCTACACGAAATGGGCGAGGTCATTCGTAAAGTACGTAAAGAACGTGGTTTACGTTTAGAAGACCTAGCTGATGATAATATCTCTCCAGCAACAGTTAGTAACATCGAACGTGGGGTGGCCCATGTAAGCCCTGAGAAAATTACATATCTTTTGGAAAAATTGGACCTCCCCATGAATAAACTTCCTGAAATGTTGGTAAAAGAACAAGAAGAATTAAGAAAAGTAAAGTTTAAATTGCTTACCGTCTCAACTCTCAGAAAAATTGGTCAAATCAATGAGGCTCTTGAAAAATTAGAAGAACTTGAACTAGATGATAACCATCCTTACATCGCCCAAGCCTTTTATCTCAAAGGCAAATGTTACCTTGGAAAACGTAAATGGAAGCAGGGAGAACGTGCTCTCTATAATGCGTTAAGAATTTCTCAGCAAAATCCTTATAAAGAGAATAACATGGAATCTGCTAGTTATCTTTTACTTGGATTAGTCAGCTATTATCAAAACAATCTAGAGCAAGCATTAGATTACACTAATGAAGGAATCAATGCTTTCGTTGAAAACGGTGAAAATCAACATATCAAAAGCTTACTTTATCGAAACAAAGGTGTCTATCTACAACGTTTAGGTCGGATTACAGAAGGCATGCGTCTCATCCAAGAGATTTGGAGTGAGATCAAAATCATCGATGACATCACAACCCGTTTAGGATTTTATTGGTTACGCGCTGAATTTTCACGCCTTTCTGGCATGTCAGACGAAGCCATTCAAGTCGCCGAAGAAGGTATTGATATTTCTCGCCGCAACAAAGTTTATGACAGTATGTTTGATCTTTGGGTTGTGTTGGGAAGTGTCTATACTTCATTGAAAGAATGGGCAACCGCAGAAGTTTCATTTTCAATGGCCTTAAAACTAGAAGGAAAATTCCCTGATGACCAACGTCTCACCACTGCCTATTCTCGTCTTGGAATTCTTTATATGAAGCAAGGTCGAAATGAAGAGGCGTATCAATCTCTCCTTACCGCCATCCAATATGCTGAAAAATTTGATGATGCACCTCGACTAAGCTCCAGCTTGCTCATCATGGGGGATCTTTGTCAAATCATTTATAAAATTGATGAGGCTGTCTCCTACTATCAAAAAGCCCTACAGATCGCCAAAAAACACGATTATAAAGATAAAGAATTTCAAATCTGGTTCAGCCTTGCCCGTTGTTGGGAAGAAAAAGATGAAGAACAATTTGAAAATTGCATACGGAACATGTATAATGTAAAAAAAGAATATAAAAAATCTTTGGAGGTAGAATTTAGTGAAGAAACTATTTAGTTTTGTAATCGCAACGCTGGTTTTCTCTACAGTGTTCGCTGCCTCTCTAGGACAAGTTGATTCTCATCAAGTAGCATCAGATACTTACATCAATGCATCAAGTAGTGAACCAGGTGGTCTATAATTAGCAGCTAATTGCTGCTTTTTTTTTTTACCTATTTTTCGCTTCTTTTGATGAGTGATTGATTATGCTATACTCATCTTGACTTCTGAATGACCTTTGTGCAGAGAGGATGCCTGATGATATGAAGTGGATGGATGGACAACAAATTATTGAATTTATCCAAAAAAGTGAAAAGAAAACACCTATTAAGGTACATATGAAAGGACAATTAGCTGAAATTAATTTCGGCGACGAAATACAAACATTTATCAATGGTCATGTAGGAATCATTTTTGGTGATTGGAAAGTGATAGAACCCATAATAATTGAAAACCAAGATAAGATTGAGGACTTTGTCATCGAACAAGACCGCCGAAATTCCGCAATCCCCCTTTTAGATCTCAAACACATTCATGCTCGAATCGAGCCTGGAGCACTCATTCGTGATCATGTAGAAATTGGTAAAAACGCTGTAATTATGATGGGTGCAGTCATTAATATTGGGGCTGTAATCGGTGAAGGCACCATGATCGATATGAATGCGATCATTGGCGGTCGGGGAACGATCGGAAACAACTGTCATATTGGTGCAGGGGCTGTCATTGCTGGAGTGATTGAGCCTCCATCTGCAACACCTGTGATCATTGAAGACGAAGTCGTCATCGGAGCAAATGCTGTGATTTTAGAGGGAGTACGTGTTGGAAAAGGTTCCGTCGTTGCCGCTGGTGCAATTGTGACTGACGACGTTCCTGAAAACTCTGTTGTAGCTGGCACTCCCGCACGTGTCATTAAAAAGGCCGATGAGCGGACTCGTTCAAAAACAGAAGTGATTCAAGCTTTACGTGAACTCTAAGTTTCATTGGAAATATTCATTTATTGGCCCTTTGGGGCCTTCTTTTGTATGAGGAGGAGTCATTATGTCTCATTGGAATCAGTTAGATCAACAATATATCATGTCTACTGTCAAACGCTTACCCCTTGCCATTGATCGAGCAAAAGGAAATTATCTTTATGACACCCATGGAACTCGTTACTTAGATCTATTTACGGGTTTAGCTGTCAACGTTCTTGGACATTCTCATCCACGTGTCATGAAAGCCCTTGATGAGCAAGGTCATCGTTTCTTACACATTTCCAATTTATTTTTAAACCCTCCAGCTATTCAACTTGCAGAGCGCTTGGTTAAGAATTCATTGGGTCAAGGGAAAGTATACTTTTGTAATTCAGGTGCAGAGTCCACCGAAGCCGCGATCAAACTGATTTTCAAATGGACCGTTAAAGAGAATCATGGAAAAAGTGGCATTGTAGTCATCAGAAACAGTTTTCATGGTCGTACTCTTGGTGCCATGCGTTTAACTAGACAGCCCTCTGTTTATCAAGATTATCCCCAATTGGACTTCCCTGTCTATGAAGTTGATGCCTATTCAACTGATGAACTCAGACAAGTATGTGAGCTACACCAACCTGCAGCCGTTCTGGTTGAACCGATCTTAGGGGCTGGAGGAGTTGTAAGTCTTAGTAAAGAGTTTTTACATACAGTCCAAACCCTTTGCACTCAGCATCAAATGTTATTCTGTGTAGACGAAATTCAAACAGGTATGGGACGAACAGGGACGCTCTTTGCCTATCAAGGATTAGGATTACAACCAGACCTCATTCTTTTTGCCAAAGGAGTTGGTGGAGGATTGCCACTTGGAGGTATCATTTCCAATGAAAAAACAGCTCACATCTTCCAACCAGGTGATCATGGAACCACATTTGCTCCTTCACCATTAAGTGCAGCGATGGGCAATGCTGTATTAGACGCCTTACTTGATGATGGGGTCTTGGAACAAGGCAACCAAATTGCACAAGAACTATGGAAGAATCTAAATCGTTTACAAGAAACCTATCCTCAAGTCATCGATGATATGGATGGGCGTGGAATGATGATTGGTATTCGCACACATTGTACACAAGAACAAGTCGCTCATTTACAACACACACTGATGAAAAAAGGAATATTAGTCAATGTGACCGCTAAAACAGTGATTCGCCTTCTTCCTCCACTCACTCTTACTACAGATGAGATTCATTTCTTTACTCACTCTTTAGAAGAGTATATCCAAGAATATTTGTTGTCCTAAAGGAGTTTCCATATGCGATCAGCGATTAACGATTCATGTATTCAGTTACGTAGAGAGCTACACCAAATTCCGGAACCCGGATTTGCTGAGGTAAAAACTCAAAATCTATTACTCACTTATTTAAAGCGACTCCCTACCCATCGAATCGAGATTCAAACTTGGCGGACAGGTATATTAGTCAAAATACGTGGTAAATCTCCAAAGCGTCGGATCGGTTATCGTGCTGACATGGATGGCTTACCCATCGTAGAACAAACCAACTATCCCTTCCGATCTCAACATGAGGAATATATGCATGCATGTGGGCATGACCTTCATATGGCCATCGCATTTGGTGTTCTCTCTTATTTTGTTGAACATCCGATCGACGATGATCTGATTATTATTTTTGAACCTGCTGAAGAAGGTCCTGGTGGTGCCTTACCTATGTTAGCCAGTAAAGAGTTTCACGCTTGGAAACCTGATGTCATTTTTGCCTTGCATATCGCTCCTGAGTACCCAGTCGGAACCATTGCTACTCGTCCAGGAATTTTATTTGCGAATACCTCTGAACTCTTTATTGACTTACATGGAAAAGGTGGACATGCCGCTTATCCCCATCAAGCAAATGATATGGTGATTGCCGCTTCCCAATTAGCCATCCAACTACAAACCATTGTTTCGCGTAACATCGATCCACTTGATTCAGTAGTCGTTACCATCGGAAAAATGAGTGCAGGTACGAAACAAAATATTATTGCGGACCATGCTCGCCTCGAAGGGACGATTCGAACATGCTCCATGGAGTCTATGGAACAAGTAAAACAAAGAATTACCTCATGCGTTCAAGGGATCGAAACAGGTTTGAATTGTCGAGCAAATATTGATTGGGGAGCTAACTACTGTCAAGTCTTCAACGAAGAGACATGGACCCACTCTTTTATGAACTGGGTGAAAACAAATACATCTTACCAACTGATCGAATGTAAAGAAGCGATGACTGGAGAGGACTTTGGTTATTTCCTACAAGAAATTCCTGGGTTCATGTTTTGGCTCGGAGTCGAAACCCCCTATGGTCTTCACCATCCCAAAATCGAGCCCAACGAAGAAGCCATCCCCATAGCCATCGAGCTCATGACTCAATACATTCAATCCTTATGATCTTTCACCTATATAAAATACTTATTCCATTAAATTAAATCATTTAAAAAGGCGACTCTCACATCGAAGTCGCCTTTTTTGCTCAACACAACAATTCTTATCGTATCTACAACTTAAATTTTATTTCTTTTTGAACCCTTTCACCTCCACAATCGTATATGTTTATAGAACTTGATTAGGAGGCTAAAATGAACCAGCTCACTGAGCAACAATGGATCAGACGCTGGCAAGAGGGCTCTTCCGAAGCTTTTACTATACTTTATCAAAAGTATGCTCGGGATGTTTATCAATATATTTATCTACTCATGCCCAATCGAAGCCTAGCTGAAGAGATTGTCCAAGAAACCTTTATACGAGTATTAAAGAACAAAACTACTTTTGATCCAAAAAAAGCACAGTTTCGGACATGGATTCATCGAATTGCCTATCATTTATTTATTGATGAAATGAGAAAAGAGGCAAAGAGTAAAAGAGTTTCTTTACAAGAGGTTGAACACAGGTTGAAGTCCTTTCAAACTGAGGAAATGATTGAACAGAAGATGATTATCCAACAATGCTTAAATCTATTAGACGAACCCAATCGCTCAGTCTTAATATTAGCTTATTTCCAAGGTTTTAAGGGGAAAGAAATCGCACAGATTCTTCACCTCCCCCTAGGGACTGTGAAATCAAAGCTACATTATTCCATTCAGTTTTTGAAAAATTCATTCAGGGAGGGCTCTGTCCATGAACCAAAACCCAAGCCCGAAAGAGCTCGATGAGATCCAAAGTATGATTGAACAACTAAAGCAGGAGGAGCCAGAACTAAAACAACAATTAGACTTCATCCAACATCAGATTGATTGGCCTGAATCTTTCCAACCCCCTAGCTCCTCTCCATCCTGGTTCGATCAGCTTGGTGATTGGTTAACTCACTCAAACTCGCTTATTCCCAACCTTATATCCCAACTTCCACTATCCATTGGAGTAGCTGCAATAATGACTGGGATTATTTGTCCCGCACTCATCCTATGGTTCCTATAGCTCTCCACAAAAAAGATTCACTTCAGCGAGATAAAGAATAAGCCAGCTAGCATGTGGATAACCACTAATCCAAACCTAAGACGACTCACAACTTACCCTAGACCGAAATTTCCATTACCTAAATTCGAAAGGAGTACCAAATGTTAAGTATCCTAGATATTCTATATATTATTTTTATGAGTTCAAGCGGTGCTGTCATTGGAGCGATCTCAATCATTGTTCAAAGATCATTTCAGAAGAAAGTACTGAATGACCTAGGACTCGACCAGCTACCCAAAGACCCCCAAGAATGTAATCAAATGTTGATCAAACGTTGTTCCTATCTCCGATCTTGGACAAATCTTGATACACTCCATGTAGGTGTTTTGTTGTATGGTTTACTCCTCCTCCTATGTGGACTCATTGTTTCATTTATCGAGATGATCACATCGGAAATTGTCCGAGTTGATGTTGTGCCTGTCAACTATGGCTTATTGTTAACAAGTTTCATCTTAATTTTGATTAGCTCTATTTTAATCTTACAGCGCTTCTGGTTTGTGATCCGCTTACATCAATCAGATCAGGATCAACCCATACAAATTCCGAACTGGATGATAAGGAAGTCCATATCTTGGAATAAAAAATCAACAACAAAGAACTCAATGCCCATTACCACAATAACTCTTAGTATCTTAGGACCACTTGTAGGAGTAAGTAGCTTTTTTATCATGAAACAATGGGGACTCCCCTCATTCTTGGTCGTTATGGGGATATTTGTAGTCATATCCATCCTTTTACCTATCTTTGAATATCAATATAGGAAAAAGAAAAATACTAAGTCAATCAACTAGATTTGATGTAAATAAGAGGAGTAAGTAGTCCGAAAATTCCACACCACCTAGTATGTAGTTTCACACTAGGTGGTTCAACTTAAATTATACTGATATAACAATTTAAAAATTACATTTTATAAATATATAAGTCTAATTTAATAGAGAATAAATTTTGTACAATAAAGCAAATTTCGGTACTATATTTTATTGAATTTGGAATAATAAAGTATTACCATTTAAATTGAGTAACTCTTTTTACTCTTTTTATAATTTGAAAACGTTTCCATATATACTTAATGAAAAGAGTATGAAGTTGCTAGACAATTTTCATTAGAGATTGGAGGTTATGCTTTTGTCAGTTGGTTTGTTTTAAAATGAATAACCAGACATTAGATTAGAAAACTATAAACTTGATTAACTATTGGAGGTCAGAATGAATACAACTTTGCATTCAACACCTGAAGAATATCTTGCAAATACACCCATACCTAAAGATATTGAACAACGAGTTCGAAAGTTACAGACTCGAAATAATTGGTATGGTTTTTTTGCTCTTGCTATGGATTGGCTCATCATTGCTATAGCTATTTATTTAGCTCACATCATACCTACGATTTGGATGTATCTCATTAGTATCGTACTAATCGGTAGCCGAATGCGCGGTTTAGACAATATGACACATGAGGCCAGTCATGCCATGTTGTTCAAAAACAGGTTTCTGAATAGATGGATTTCCTCTTTTTTTGCCACTTTTCCTGTACTTAAGTCTTTCTCTACGTATCGAAAATCCCATTTTATGCACCACCGTCATTTATGGACTGAAAAAGACCCTGATTTTATTCGTTACAAATTAAATGGTTTAGATCAACCTGTGGAAAAAGGATGGCGATTTATACTCAAACATGTGATTCGACCACTCATCTTAATTCATGTACCTGGTTACATCAAAGGAGCGATCAGTGCCAACTTTTTCTCTCAAGATGAAACGATCAGTGAACGATGCATTCGCATAGGATATTGGCTTTTAATTATAAGTGCTTCTATTCTGTTTGGTTTTTGGAAAGAATTGATTTTGTTTTGGTTGGTTCCATTACTAACGACCTACCAAGTCATTAGCTATTGGGTTGAAATGGGGGAACATGCAGGTTTAAAAAGTCAAAATGCCCTGTTTGCTTCACGAAACTCATTTGGTGGTTTTCTTTCCCGATTTCTTTTTCATCCACACAACGATCCATATCATCTCGTTCATCACTTGTATCCAGCCGTTCCACATTACAATATCAAAAAAGCTCACTTAATTCTTATGGAGTTTGATGAGTATCGGAAAGCTCACCATTGTATGGGTTTTTTCAAGCCTTTCAGTCCCGGATTTCCATCTGTTATTGAAGATATTCAAAAGGGAAATGGATCAACAATCCATCATCATGTTGATCAATCTATTTCATAAGATGAACCTTCTATCCTTGTTAGATTTCAGCCATAGCTGAAAGATGTTTAATTGTCTTCTTTGTGTTAATATTGGCTAATCAATGACCACAATTACATACTAGGAATTCAAAGGAGGTCATCACTTGGATCATCAGAAAATCGCAGAAACACCTCGTTGCTTTTCAGAATATGGTCAACTTGAGCAAGTCGTGTTATGTACACCTCAGTATATGCGCATTGTTGACATTATCAATGAAACTCAACGATCTTATGTGGAAGAAAATATACAGGTGAACGTAGCCATCGAACAACATCAAAAATTAGTATCTACATTAGAAGAAGCCCAAGTAGAAGTCATCTTAATACCTCCAGATTCCCAATTACCCGAACAAGTATTTACACGAGATATCGCCTTTACGATTGGGGAAAATATTTTTATCGGCAACATGCAAACGACTATTCGTAATGGCGAAGAAAAAATATTTCAAAACATGTTGGATCAACGTGGAATCTCCTACCACACTCTAAAGTCTGGGACCATTGAAGGTGGAGATGTCATTATTGATGATAAAAAAGTCTGGATCGGCATTGGAAATCGAAGCAGCGAACCCGTTTTACGGGAATTACAAAATTTATTGCCTGACTATCATATAACCCCTGTCCCCTTTAATCCTAGGTATTTACATTTAGATTGTGTGTTTAACCCCATATCGGCCCATGAAGCTCTAATATTTTCACCTGCTTTTCCTCAAGAATCATTAGATTTACTTTCTGACAGTTACGACTTGATTGAAGTGACAGAGAAAGAACAATTCCAACTTTGTGTGAATCTGATCGCCCTTGGGGAGAAAAAAGTTGTCACTCAACCCCTATACCATGAATTAAATCGTGAATTAGAACAAAGAGGCTTCCACTTAGTCCATGTTGATATTTCAGAAATTATAAAATCAGGTGGAGGGTTTCGCTGTATTACTATGCCTCTTGTTCGTAGAAGATAAATAAATTTATTATGGAGGCTGCTGACCAAAATTTAGGTCTGTAGCCTCTTATCTTTGATCTAACAACACTCATTACATATAGAATCCCCTGATCTTTTCTCAAGAGCAGGGGATTGAAACAGTTGACTTCTAGTCTAAAAAGTTAAAGATCACATTTTCAATTTCATTGTTTTCGATTGCCAATCCTTCAATCTCGATCTCATCGATGGTTACTTCTCGATTCAAACTAATCATCTCTAAGACAGAAATAAAGTCTTGTGACATTCTCTTCATCGTCTCTTTTTCAAACAGCTTGCTTGAATACTCCAGCTCAAAATGAATGTTGTCTTCTCTACTTTCTGCATAAAGTAACAGATCAAACTTTGAAATAGGGTTTCGATAACTGATCGGTGTTAATTTAATATCCCCCATAACATTTTGAGTCTTTTGAGCATCTTGGAAGGCAAACATAGTTGAAAAGATAGGACTTCTACTTGGGTCTCTTTTGATATTTAACTGATCTACAAGTAAATCAAATTGGTAATCTTGATTTTCAACTGCTTTGAGTAAGTTTTCCCTCACCTCTAACAGCAGTTGAAGAAAAGATTTATTCTTTTCAGGGAAACTTCTAATCGCTAATGTGTTAGCAAACATACCAATAATATTGTGTAAATCTGAATGGGTTCGCCCCAGAATGGGTAAGCCAATAATCAAGTCCTGCTGTGAAGTATACTTAGACAATAGAACAGTATAAGCCGCAAGTAGAGTCATATTAAGTGTTGCATCCGTTTCCATACACAACTGATCCAACCGCTCTTTTAAGTCCTTACCGATCACAAAGTTTAAATGATCTCCTTCAAAGCTTTGCAAAACAGGTCTAGGATAATTGGTTGGCATATTTAACACAGGTAGTTCTCCAGAAAGTACATCCAACCAGTATTTCTCCTGTTGATCTGCAGCTTCTGTCTTCAAAAACTCATTCTGCCACACTGCAAAATCCTTATACTGCAATTGTAGCTCAGGTATCTCTTTACCTTCATAGAGATTCATAAATTCACGGGTCAAAATATGAACTGAATGTCCATCAGATATGATATGGTGCATATCTGTTAACAGAATGTGTAGATCCGGACGGAGTCGTATGATCCCTACTCTTAGCAAAGGAGCTTGACTTAAATCAAAAGGTCGCACAAATGAGTCAATCATTTTTCTTAACTGATCATCCATCTCTTCATCAGGATGGATCTTCAGCTCCTCTTCCCAATGGGTATACTCAACTTCTACTTCCACATGTTCTTGGATTCGTTGTTTCGGTTCACCATCTACAATTTCAAAGAATGTCCGAAATGCTTCGTGTCTATTGACAAGCTTGGTAAACACTTTTTTCAATCTTTCTAGATCGATCTCTCCTTCAAGTAAGATCGCCCTTGGCATATTGTATGTTGTACCAATCCCTTCAAGCTGATTAAGGATATACAACCTTTTTTGGGCTGATGAAAGCTCACATTGCTTACAATTCTTTAATGGCTTGAGAGATGCATAAATACTTTTAGCTGCTTCTTTTATATACTCTCCCATTCCTTTAACTGTGGGTGCTTGAAACACTCTACGCATTGGAATATTGACATGAAGTTGCTTATGAACCTCCGCTGTTAACAACATAGCCTTTAAAGAGTTTCCACCAAGTTCAAAGAAATGATCATTCACACCCACTCGTTCAACCTCAAGTATTTCTGACCAAATTTCTGCGATTTTTTGTTCAATCGGATCTATAGGTGTCTCATACTCTACTGTGATCACACTCTGATCGACTTGTTCAGAAAGAGCTCGATAATTAATTTTCCCATTTGGCGTGAGAGGGATTTGATCCACCTTGATAAATGAAGATGGCATCATATAGTAAGGAAGCCTGTTTAAAAGGAATTGTCTTAATTCCAATCCATCAATATCCTCTTGCAACACGAGATACGCACATAGACGATCATTGAAGTTGTGTCCATCTTTTTTACCAACAACAATTGCATCTAATACAGCCTGATGTTGCACCAGGATCGAAGCAATTTCATCTGGCTCTACTCTGAATCCACGTATTTTAAGCTGTCTATCTATCCGTCCTAAAAATTCAATCTCTCCGTGAGAGTTAAATCTACCTAAATCACCTGTTCGATAGAGTCTAATTTTTTCATAACCCCCAAAAGAGACTTCAACAAACAGGTCATCATTCATCTCATTTTGGTTTAGATAGCCTTCTGTTAAACCATCACCCGCAATACAGATTTCCCCAGCTACTCCGATTGGAACAGGTTTTAGATAAGAATTCAAAATAAACACCTTCACATTATCGATCGGCTTTCCAATGATAGTTCGATGATGAAGCCAATCCAGTTGAGCAACATTTATTTTATGCGCAATTGAACCAATAGTAGCCTCTGAAGGTCCATAATGATTTATGATTTCTACTTCAGGATATAAGCTGTTAAATTTTACAATATCAGTGTATTTGGCCTCTTCTCCACCCAATACTACTAATCTTAATGCGTAATGATTGTGATCTTTCCCAATCATTGGGTTATGAACCATCAGGTTAAACAAGGATGGAGTCAGCTTGATATACGTGATCTTGTTATCTGTTAAATACTTTAGCAAGTTTTCTGGAACAGTATAAAAATCCTTGGGCGCTACATGTAATTCACATCCATTTAGCAAAGCTGAATACAAGCCTGTATATCCTAAGTCAAATGCAAAAGAGGATAACAACATGGTTCGATCACTACTTTTAATCGCTACTTGACGAGTAAACCAAGAAATGTAGTTAACCAAACTTTGATTTTTTACGGGTACTCCCTTTGGCAGACCCGTGGTTCCAGAAGTATAAATCAAATAAATCGGATCATGTGATTGACCAACATCTTTAGGATTTGAGCAATCGCCAGTGAACCACTTTGGATTCTCTAGTACTATTTTTTCACCTGGATAATCAGTAACTGTTGGTAATAAATGCGCCTGAGTCAGAAGAGCCATTGATTCACTGGACTCAAGTATAAAGCAAATCCGTTCTTCTGGAGTCTCAGGATCAATCGGAAGATAAGTAGCTCCACTCTTAATAACGCCCCATACACCAACAATCATTTCAATGGAAGGCTCCGCCAATACTCCGATCACTGTATTTGGTTTTGCTCCCTTTTCGATCAGGTGTCTTGCCAATTGATTCGATTTTTCATTCAGTTCCTTATAAGTTATCTTCTTTGCTCCCGATACGATGGCTATACGGTCTGGATCTCGCTCCACTTGCTCTTCAAATAACTCTTTGATTGTTTTTGATGTAGGATATGGAACGGTTGTACGATTTATATCAAATAGCAACAAGTCTCTTTCTGCTGTTGTTAACAGGTCGATTTCCCCAATAGGTATCGTGAGATCCTCTACCATAGCTTCAAGAATACGAATCAAATGTTGGGTCATTCGCTCAATAGTACTGTTGCTAAATAGACCTGTTCTATACTCCATCACCAAATCGAGTTCACCATCTAGTTCAGTCACTTTCAGTTCTAAATCAAATTTTGCCGTTCTATTTTTATGTTCGTAAGGGATCACATCAAAATCATCCACTTGCGCCTTATTTAGGTCAACATTCTCAAATGCAAACATCACATCAAATAAAGGATGACGACTCAAATCTCTGTTTAAATTTAGTTTTTCGACAAGCATCTCAAATGGATAGTCCTGATTTTCAAGAGCTTCAAATGAATTTTTCGCCACCTCTTTGATAAAACTTTTCAAGGTAGTTTCAGGTTTAGGATCATTTCTAAGTGCAAGTGTATTAACAAACATTCCTACTAGATTTTCCAAATCAGCATGTCGTCTTCCTGCCACTGGACTTCCTACAACAATATCTTCTTGAGAAGTATACTGGTGCAACAATACATTAAACGCCGATAATAAGACTGAGTACAGGGTGACACCTTGTTCCACAGTGATCCGATTTAATTCTGATGTTAAGCGACTACTTAATTTCAGTCTCACTTCATCGCCTTCAAATGTTTGTTCATCGGATCTAGGATAGTCTGTAGGCAGATCTAAGAGTGGAATTTCTTGAGAAAATTGATCTAACCAATATTCCTCTTGCTTTTGTATCCCTGAATGAATCAAGTCATTCTGCCAAGCTGCAAAATCTTTATATTGTAAGTTTAGCTCTGGCAACTCTCTTCCTTCATACAAACTGAAAAACTCTCTAATCAAAATACTAATGGATAAACCATCCGACACAATATGATGCATATCATACATCAGTAAAAACTTTGATGGTGACAATTCAACAATAGCAGCACGGAACAAAGGAGGATGTTCCAACGCAAAAGGTTGAATAAACGATTCCATCCAACGATCTATATCATTTTTATTCATCTCTAAACGTTGAAGTTCAAAGTCAACGTTCTGATGCACTCTTTGAAATATTTGTCCCTCGACCTGCTCAAAAGAAGTTCTCAGTATTTCATGTCGGTTGATTAACGCTTTAAACGATTTTTCCATTCGCTCTTGATCCACTTTACCCTCAATGATAACAGCACTGGGCATGTTATAATTAGTACTCATTCCGCCGAGCTGATGAACGAAGTACATTCGTCTTTGAGCGGCCGACACTTCATAAAATTCCTGCTCTGCAACAGGATCAATCGACATGTATGTGGTTTTCTTTTTTAAAGCTTCTTCAATCAGTACAGATAACTCTTTAATGGTTGGCATTTCAAAGACTTTAGCCAATGGAAGCTCCACATCAAACTTCCTGTGTATTTCAGAAATGAGCGTAATCGCTTTTAAAGATTGACCACCAATTTCAAAAAAGTGTTGATTCATTCCTACTTCATCAACTTCAAGGAGTTCCTCCCACATTTGAACCAATTTCTTCTGTATTTCCGTTTGTGGAACCTCTAATTCCTCCTCAGGTTTCGTGATGATGGTCATATGAGTAAGTGCTTTGCGATCGATTTTCCCATTTGGATTGAGAGGAAACTGATCTACTTGGATAAAAAATGATGGCACCATGTACTCTGGAAGCTTATTCTGTAGAAATTCTCTTATTTCCGATGTTTTATCTCCTTCAGGGTCTATAGCAACATAATAAGCCACCAGATAGTTATCTCTTGTACTACCTTCTTTCACAACGATAACTCCATCTTTTACAAGAGCGCATCGGTTCAAAACGGTTTCCACTTCACCAATGTCAATGCGATGACCTCTAATTTTTGTCTGATCATCCTTTCTTCCTAAAACCTCAATACTACCGTCTTCAAGCATCCTTCCTAGATCCCCAGTTTGGTAAAGTCGTTGACCGTAGCCATCGTAAAATGGATCTTCAATAAATTTTTCTTTCGTTAACTCTGGATGATTTAGATAACCTCTCGCTAAAGGAATTCCGCCGATGAAAATTTCACCTTTGACTCCAACAGGAAGTGGTTTCATGCTCTCATCCAAAATATAAATCCGTCGATTGGCAAGCGGCTTCCCTACTGGAATGAATTTCAAATGTGCACTCTTGTTTCCTTTTCCTGAAACAGGATACAAGGTACTGGTCATCGCCGTTTCAGCTGGCCCATAAGCATTTAAAAGAAGAATATGCTCCAAAGGAAGCTCTTCCCAAAGTGACACTTTCTCCGCCGGCATCTGTTCCCCACCAACAACAACTAACCGTAACTTGCTAGTTGGAATAATTTCTGGGCGATTATGCCACTCTTGCACGACCTCGTTCCAATAAGAGGTAGGAAGATTCGTCACAGTAAGCCCTAGTTCCACACATTTTTTCGCAAATTGATAAGGTGTCCAAATGCTATGATCCCGTAGAACAAGAGTCGCTCCTCCAGCCAATGTCGTAAGAATTTGCTCGAGTGATATATCAAAACTGATCGAAGAAAACTGGAGAATACGATCCTCTGGTGTGATTTGGTAACGGTGGATCATGTCAATCGAATGGCTAACCACTGCTTCATGTGGCATCATCACACCTTTCGGTTTTCCAGATGAACCTGAAGTGTAAATGATATATGCCAGATGATCAGGGCGAACCTTGGATTTAGGATGAGTCTCTGGCTCTCGAACAACTAAGTCCCACTCAGTATCCAAACAGACCGTTTGACATGCATCATTTTGAACTTTGGACTTGAGAGCATTCTCAGTTAGCAAGACAGGTACCTCTGCATCTTCTAACATCATTTTGAGCCGTTCAGTAGGATAATTCACATCAATAGGTAGGAAAGCTCCTCCTGCTTTCAAGATCCCAAGAATTCCGACGATCATCTTTAGCGAACGTTCCACATACACCCCAACAGGTACTTCTGGACCAACCCCCATTTTTATGAGCTTGTGAGCCAATTGATTGGAGAGGACATCCAATTCCCTATAAGATAAGCGCTCACCATCCTGCATAACCGCTGTATGGTGCGGGTGTAGCTTTACTTGTGCTTCAAACAAGTCGTTAAAGCATTGTTCTTTGGGATAATACATCAAGGTATGATTGCGTCCGACTAAAATTTCATGGATCTCTTGCTCGGACATCATCGAAAGCTGACCCAAGGTACCTGATTCACACGCCAAAATCTGCTGAATGATATGAACCAGATGACCAAGAATTTGATTGGCCTCAGCTTCATCTAAATAATGGTGATCAAATAAAATCTTTACGTGTAATTTCGGATGTAAATTACAATAGACAGTTAAGGGATAGTCCATTTGTTCCTCTACTCGCATCGATGCCACATTTAAAGATCCTAATCCTTCTTTTAATGCTAGTTCAAAAGGATAATTTTCGAAAATAACGATGCTTTCATATAGATCAAAGAGAGCTGTATCCCTCGGAACTTCACTCCAATTCCGAATGTCGGCGAGAGAAGTATATTCAAATTGGCGCATTTCAGCTTGTTTCAACTGTAAATTCTGTAGCCAATCTTTAAGGCTGTAATGATCATCCACATTGATTCTAAATGGCTGTGTATTCATCAAACATCCAATGATAGAATCCGATTGATTTAAATCCACGGGTCGACCTGATGAAGTGGTACCAAAAACCACATCATTGATTCCAGAATAACGGTTTAAAAGGATTGCCCAAGCACCTTGCACGATTGTATTTAATGTAATGCGATGTTTTTTCGCAAATGATTTCATTTTTTCTTGGATTTCATCAGACACTTCATAAACAACATCCCCGTAAGCGGATATTGCTTGCGTTTTTACCTTTGTCGGGAAAATATGGTTAAACCGGATCGGTGTTTGAAACCCTTTTAATGCTTGCTTCCAAAAGTCTTCTGCTTTTTCTAGGTCTTGTTTTTGCAGCCATTTCACATATTCTCTCAAAGAGAGTGCATCGTTTAGGTTAAGAGAATCCCCGTCACAATAAGCCTTATAAAGCAAACCAATCTCTTTGAGGAGGATCCCTGAAGACCAACCGTCAAATTGAAGATGATGGTGTGTCCAAACCACTTCATAAAGAGAATCTTTCCGCTTCACGACCAACACTCTCATCAATGGAGTGGATGATAAGTCAAATCCTTTTCTACGATCTTCCTCGAGCAAATGATCTAGCTTTTGTTGACTCTCATCTTCTGGAATGTCACTCCAATCGATCACTTCAAAAGGAACTTTTATATCTTTATGGATCACTTGTATCGGCTCTTTCAATCCATCCCAATGGTATGAAGCTCTTAAACTCTCGTGTCGATCCAACAGAGTCTGCCAAGTCTTTTTAAAAGCTTCGATATTTAGGTGAGAGTGGATCGTAAAGACCGTTTGCTCTACCGTTACAGATGAATCCGGTGAATAAATGTGATGAAAAACCATACTCTGTTGGACAGGTGAAAGTGGATAAATATCTTCGATGTTTTTATATTGTACGACCCAATCATCCAATTTCTTTTGCCCAACCTCGACTAGCGGAAAATCTGAGGGGGTAAATTGGCAGATTGTTTGCGCCTTACAGTATTGGATGGTATTTCTCAAGTGGTACACGAAATCATCTGCTAAACGCTGAATCGTTTCTGGCAAATGCTTATGAGTGCTATACTTCCACTCGATGTTCAGCTCACCATCGACAATCATACAATCGATATCGATCAAATGGCTTCTGATCCCATTTAAATCGCGTGCAGAACCTGTATTTACATCTGAAATTTTAAATAGCTTACTCTTTTCTAATATCTGCTCAAACTGTCCAAGGTAATTAAAAGTTACTTGAGCCCTTGGTTTAGATGTAATTTTTTCACGAATTTCTTGATCTGCTAAATAATATAAAAGTTCATATCCAATTCCACCATGAGGAACTTTCCGAAGATCTTCTTTCACTTGTTTTATTAAATTAGCCATTGGCTCTTCGGGATTGACTCCATGTAGAACCATTGGATACACACAGGTAAACCAACCGATCGTACGGGAGACATCATGTTCTTTCAATAATGGAACCCTTCCATGCCCTTCTAAATCAATCAGTGTTGCTCCATTCCATGAAGAAAAGGTAAAAGAGAGTGCCGTAAGCAGAATATCATCAATCCTCGTTTTGAATGCGGAATGAATATCAGACAACAAGTATTGGGTTTCGTCCTTCCTCAACTTAACGGAAATCGTACGGGCGGACTTCTCTGTATTTAATCCTTTCTTGAGATCCACAGGGATCGAATGGATTGAAGATGAAGCCTTGTCCAACCAATAACCTAGCTCCTCCTTGAGTGAAGTGGAATGGGCATACTCATATAAATACTCTGACCATTTCTTAAAAGAAAGGCTCTTTGGAGGAAGCTGTACGGTCTCCTTATTTTTCAGTTGTTCATATATACCTTGTAAGTCTTCAATGATAATCCGCCATGAGTAACCATCTACAACAAGATGATGCGCAGTCATAAACAGCTTTCCGCGCTGCTCTTTTCCATAATCAAAAAATGCTGCTCTCATGATTGGACCTTCGGTAATATTCAATCTACACTGAAGATCAGATAAAATCTGACTCATTTTGTCATGACGCTCCATGATTGGCGTATCCGACAAATCATAAATATCAAATAACACATGTGGATCAGAGTCTGAATAAACTTGACTCCACTCCCCATTTCGCTGATGATAGCGAAGCCTCAAGCTATCATGATAACGTGCCAATATCTGAAAGCTTTGCTTCAACCACTCAGAGTTCATATTGTGCTCCGTTTCAAGCAAGACTGATTGATTCCAATGATGAGGATTTTCTAAATCCTGCTCAAAAAACCATTTTTGGATTGGTGTAAGTAGAACTTCTCCTGTTTCTGGTGTATTTGTCTCTTCCTGCTTCATTTGTTTTCGATCAACCACACGTGCAAGTTCTATGATTGTCTGGTATTGGAACATTTGGCTTACGGTCACTTGTAATCCTACTTGCATCGCTTTACCAGCAACTTGAATACTGAGAATAGAGTCTCCACCCAACTCAAAAAAATTATCATAGATACTTATCGTTTCTTTCTCGATTCCTAAAACCGAAGACCATATTTCGACTAACTCTACCTCCGTTTGATTCCGAGGAGCTACAGTACTATTTTTGTGATTCAGATCGGGAGCGGGTAATGCCTTCCGGTCAATTTTTCCGATTGGTGTTAAAGGTAACTGATCCAATTGAACAAAATATGAAGGGATCATGTATTCTGGCAGTTCTACAGCCAGAAACTCTTTTAGCTCTTTTACATCCACTTGAGTCTCAGAAACGATATACGCACAAAGAACCTTTTTGCCATCTTTATTTTCTTGATCAACGACGACAGCCTCTTTCACCTTTTCATCTCTTAACAATTGCTGTTGAATTTCCCCAAGCTCAATTCGATATCCCCGGATTTTAACCTGATGATCGATCCTCCCGATCATCTCAATCTCTCCAGTAGGAAGCCACCTTCCAAGATCACCTGTTTTATACATTCTTTCACCAGGCATATAAGGATCACTTAAAAATTTCTCATCGGTAGATTCAGGCATATTCAAATATCCACGGGTTACACCTGCTCCTGCAATATATAACTCACCAGGGAATCCAATCGGAGCTAGATTTTGGTCTTGATCAAGGATATAACATCTTACATTTGAAACTGGCTTTCCTAAGAGTACCTTTTCACTCGTTGAACATTTCCAGCATAAAGCATCAATCGTTGTTTCGGTTGGTCCATAAATGTTATATAATTCATATCCTTTATCGATCAGTTCGTCTTTTAAAGACTCTTCCATTGGCTCTCCACCCGATATGACTGTACGCAAACTTTCCAATTTCCGATCATGACATAGTAATTCTTTTAAAACTGTTGGTATAAAGTTAATAAGATGGATTTGATGTTGATCTACATAGTCACAAAATTGCTGTTTGTTAAGGATGACATCCTTTTCAGCAATATGCAATGTCCCTCCATGTACCAAGGTTCCAAAAAAGTCCTCGATACTGGGATCAAAAATATAATCAGTCATTTGTAAGATATTAGTGTTTTCTGTTACACGGAAATTCTGACCAAACCAACGAATAATATTAACCACATTACGGTTTTCTACCATAACCCCTTTTGGCTTTCCAGTTGTACCCGAAGTATAGAAGATGGAAAACAAGTCAGTGGGATCAGAGTCAACGTTTGGTCTGTTCGAATTCCCCGAAAACAACTCACTATCATCCAAAAATAAAATCGTTTGATCCGTAAACTCTTTAGATATAGAGCTGTCTATTAAATGTTTTTGAGTCAACAAGAGATGGACATGACTATCCTGAAACATATGTCTTTTTCGAGATTCAGGATATGTAGGATCAACCGGTAAATAAGCACATCCTGCTTTTAAGATAGCAATAATCCCTGCAAGCATTTCGATGGAACGCTCCACCATGATGCCGACAACCTCACCTTTTTGAACTCCCTTTTTGATCAACACATTGGCCAAACGGTTAGACATCTCATCTAACTCTTTATAAGTGACGAATTTCTCCTTGCACACCACACTGATTTGTTCAGGGGTCTTTCTAACTTGTTGTTCAAATAATTGACATACCGTCTTATTTTCGGAGAAATCGACTCGAGTATGATTAAAATCATTAAGAATTTGCTCTTTCTCTTCTTTCGTTATGATTTCAATCTGTTCTACCTTTTGCTCGGGATGATGCATCATTCCATCCATAATTAAAGAGAAACTATGTGCCAAGCGTTCAATGGTTGATGAATCAAATAATTGCTCATTGTAACTAAAACAAACCTCAATATCATCCAAAACGGTCACGCCTATGGTCAAATCATAGTTGGTCATTTCAAATGAAGAATACGAAGTAAAGGTCAAACCATCATTTTTATTAATAACAGATTGATCCAATGGATAGTTTTCCAAAACAACAATGGTATCAAATAAATTGGACTTATCGTCTAACTCACTATATTTTTTGATATCTACAAGAGGGGTATTTTCATGCTCTTTCCTCTTTTGTAATGTCTGGTTCACTCTTTTTATCAGATCAATAACTGATTCATCGGTGCTTCTTTTCACCCGTAAAGGGATTGTATTGATAAATAATCCAACAAGATCTTCGACCCCATTAAAGGTTTCTGATCGACCAGAGACTGTTGTACCAAAGACAATATCTTCACAGTTATTAGCCTTTTGCAATGCAATTCCCCACACACTATAGATCAATGCTGCTAGGGTAATTTCATTTTTTCTAGCAAACTCCTCTAGTTGTTCTTTAGGAAATTGAATCTTGTAATGACGATCTCTTCGTACCATTGAATCTTTTACGTTTTTAGAAACCAGCCTAGTTTGTAAATCAAACCCCTTTAAATACTCCTGCCAAAAAGCTTTTTGTTGCCCTCGATCCAAATCCTTCATGTATTTGACAAATTCCTTGTATTTTTTCTTTATAGGGAGGACATAAGATTCTGACTGGTTATACCGATGGTAGGCATTTAAAAATTCCTTCAGTAGAATTCCATTACTCCAACCATCATATAAAATATGGTGGTTGCTAATCATCATTTCATACTTTTCTTCTTCTAATTTACACAAGGTAATCCTAAATGGAACATCGTTGAGATCAAACTTCTTATCTCGATCTTTCACTTTTATTTTCTCAAGAATAGCTCGCTTTTGTTCCTCGTCATTCATCTGTAAATCATAGATTTCCAACTGTAATGGATATTCTTTCAAAATAATTTGCACAGGAGCTGTTACTTTCTCCCATCGAAACAGTGTGCGTAACATTTCATTGGTTCTAATCACTGACTCCCATGCTTGCCGAAAGATACCTTCATTTACTTCCCCGGTAATCTCGATCGAGAGTTGTTCAAAATACTCATCACTATGGGGATTTTTCAAGTGATGGAACAAAATTCCCTCTTGTATAGGTGTTAAACTAAGAATATCTTCCACATTTTCTTTTGATAGTTTCACCATCCATGTTCTCCTCCAATTGAACTTATTTACGAGATCATATTCGCTTGCTTTTCTTCAATAATTTTCCCTCTCTCCATCTTAATGACCCGGTCAGCAAGATGGAAATATCGGTCATCATGAGTGATGGCAATCACACATTTTCCTTTTTCCTTGAATCTAGGTAATAAGTTCATATAGAAAAATTCCCTGTATTCTGGGTCTTGGTCTGCTGCCCACTCGTCAAACAGATAAATCGGTTTGTCTTCTAAATAACTGATCAATAAAGCTAACCTTTTTCTTTGACCTGTCGAGAGTTTCGTTGTACTAAATTCTCCATTTTCTATTTGTAACTTTTGATCAATCCGTAATATCTTTAAATATTGTTCGATCTCTTCTGCTTTAGCATCACAATCCACTCCATATATTTTATGAAAGAGGTAGTAATCACTAAAGATCACAGAGTATAATTCGCCCAATTCATCTGGTCTAATCTTTTGGTTATTAATTAATATCTCGCCTTTCCCACAAGAATAAAGACCAGTGATCAACTTAGCCAACGTGGACTTTCCGCTTCCATTCCCACCTGTAACAAAAACAATCTCCCCCAATTGAAATTGACAATCTAATGGTCCAACTGAAAACGATTCACCATGTTCATTATGATAGGCATACTCTACACCTTTGAGCTCTATTGTTAACTCATCCTTACAATGGGGCGTAGATTTTGTTTTTTCATGATCGACTTCAAAATCTGTTAAATGCTTTACAAATCCTTGGATCCTCTTCCAACTAATTTTCATCTGTACCGCATGAGGAATAGAGTTGAGTATACTGTGGATTGGTCCTGTCATGTAAAGAAATACAAAGACATAGCTTTTCAAAGACTGACTTTCAACCTCTAGGAACAGGATCGGAAACAAAAATGTAACGGCTCCGATTACCAGTGTAAATAATAGTTCCCCAATAATAAATACATTGGCAAATTTAAGACCACCCT
Source organism: Hazenella coriacea (assembly GCF_004341825.1). Lineage (GTDB taxonomy): Bacteria > Bacillota > Bacilli > Thermoactinomycetales > Thermoactinomycetaceae > Hazenella > Hazenella coriacea. Next base: position 666,511 of record NZ_SMAG01000001.1, read on the forward strand.
GAATTCTCTTACTCTTATATGAGTGACAACTTTCTTTCATATCCGCTCGAAAGTGGTCTCGCTTGGATTGATTCATACTTAATTCTTTATATCCACCAATCAAATCGTTGATATATTTGAAAAAGACATTTTGAATACTTCTCGTTTGTTCCCATAACTTGTCCGCCGAATTTCCCACCACATAATACAATCCAGCTGCAACTAAAATTACTACAATAGAGACTAGCAATCCATAGACATTAATAATTCCCAAATAAACTAAGCAACACAATAAAGTAATAGAATCGGTTAAACCAGTAATCAGAGAAGCAGCGTGATTGCTAATTGCTTCAGTATCATTATTTAAAGTTGTTTGTACGACCCCTGTCTCCATTTGCTCAACCTTCTCATATGGAGAATGGAGAATTTTGTCTAGTAGATCAATCCTGATCTCATAGATCAAATTGTTTGTCAGAGTGATTAGTTTGGTACGAACCAACTTCTGGGCCACTACATAAATAATGATTCCTAATGCAAAGTATAAAAACAAACTCTCTCCTGATTGTCCGGTTCGGTTTAGGGCTTCATTGATGATAAAAATGATAAAAGCATTTCCGAAACCACTGGTAATACTGAGCGAAATCAGTAGAAATAAATCTCTTCCTTTGTGATGTGGAAACATAAATACTAAAGATAGATAGAAACAGAACAGCACCGCTGCTAAGAACACTGTTCCCACTGCAATGATTAAACTAATAGGTGCCCAAACGTTGACAAAATCCCAAGAAAGTCCATCAAAGAAGACTGAGGGCACTTTATAAAGGCAATATCCCAATACTAGAAGAAAAGCTAGTGACGCCAAGGAAACACTTATATATTTAGCTGGATTTTTCTCTAATCTTCTTTTTTTCTTAATGATCTGTACGAGAGTTAGAATAATAAAATACAGCGTAATACAGATGAACGGAATCAATAGTAAGATCACGGTAAAAGAAGCTGCATCTATACTTTTATACATATCACCTGTATTCTCAGCCAAAGGATCCCCTTGCATAAGATCAATGATTCCCTGACCAATCGTGGTGGTATGAGTTGAATTCAAATTTGCCATAACAGCAACCCCTAACTCTTCTTGGGGTCGAAATGCAATAAAGGAGGAGAAGTTTGGATTGCTTCCCTCATGAGAAAGTTCACCAGTACCTTTCTGATATACTTGCCATCCTCCCGCATAGGAAGAGCCATCTGGGGATGGGGCTACCAAACGGTTGGGCACATGTGTGTTTTCAATCGATTTTTGCTCAGCATCCTTCAATGTATATGTACCCAGCTGGATCTGGAGCCACTTTTCCATATCTTCAGCATTTGAAATAAAATAGCCAGCTGGAGTATTGCCTCGATACATAGGAGCATCAAACTCCATCGGTCTTAGGAAGCCAATTTTATAACCTTTAGATAGATCATGCTGAGCAGCTTCTGAACGGAACAAATAAGTATGCTGGAGTTGCAATGGCTTTAAAATGTGTTCCTCCATATAGCTTTCAAATGACTGATTCGATACTTTTTGTATAACGAGTCCTAAAATATCATAGTTGATAGTGGCATAACTAAATTCTTCACCTGGATAAGATGCTAACTCTTGATTCAATAATGCCCTTACCGTTTTTTCAAGTGCACCATCATCAGTCGCCGCAGGAATTTTTCCAATGGAGTTGAACGGAATTCCACTTGTATGATGTAAAAGTTGTTCGATGGTTATATCTACAGGTCCGTTCACTTTCTGGCCTCTATACTCACCAATATATTTCATCTGAAACCAAGGTAAATATTTATGTACTGGATCATTTAATTGAATGAAGCCTTTCTCGACAAGATCGTAAACCGCAACAGCTGTAAATGCTTTACTATTTGAACCAATTTCAAATAAGGTTTGATTTGTCATGGGCTTTTTGCTCTCAAGGTCAGAGTAGCCAAAACCCTTTTTATAAATGGCTTGATCCCCTTTAACAATCACTACTGATAGACCTGGAATTTTCCCATCAGCCATTTGCTTGTGAATCAAAGCTTCTACTTGTTCTTCATAATTACTTGGTAAGCCTTTCGTATTACTAGATGCCTCAACCCCTGTGGGGATTAGCTGCAATTGTAAAATCACCATAAGAATGAGCAAAATATTTTTTACTCTAATCATTACTGATGTGCTCCTCTCCTATGTTAAGATCTGACTTTAATGAGGATGTTAGAGAGGATGACCTTCATCATCCTCCTTCCTACGCGATAACATCACTCACACGACTTCTACTTGAAACCTAGTTCAATTGATGACTAGTCATTAAAAATTTGATCAAGATCTTCCATTGAGAGATTCGTAGTTTCAAAATCAGTGGGTGTAAATTCAGTAATCTCCTTATCGCAGCAATGATTAATTAAACTTTGCAATTGTTTGATATAAGCATGAGCAAATTGTTCAATGGTCTCTCGCTTAAATTTGTTTCGACTGTATGAAATGGTTATCTTTAGTTTTTGATTGACAGAGTATGCAACAAGATCTAAGAGACAATCCATCTCATTTTGATCACTCATTTCTTGACCTGAATATTCCTCCGCAAATTCAAAAATTCCGTTTGAAAATGTAGTATTAAAGTCACCCAAGTAGTTAAACCTCACTAACTTTTGCGGGTTACTAGGCAACTCGCCTGAAATATACTTTAAAACACCATGACAAAGTCCTTTATTAGGAATCCTTCTCAACTGATCTTTCAACAGCTTGATTTGCATTGAAAGATCCACATTTTGAACTGTTAACTGGATTGGATATAAGCTGGTAAACCATCCAACTGTTCTTGAAACATCGATATATTCTGTGATCTCTTCACGACCGTGTCCTTCAACTTCAATAACGATGTCATCTTTTTGAGTATAATCTTTCATCAGAAGTGCTAATGCGATGATCATCAACTCATCAGGTTTTGTACGATAGGCATCGTTTGCTTTGAGTAAAAGCTGTTCTGTTTGTTCTTCAGTTAATGTTTGAACGAATGATTCACAATGCTCCATCTCATCTGTACCCAAATCAAAATCATTCAATGATTCCATCCGATGTTCATAAACATGCTTCCAATATTGACGATCCTTTTCGTCAATTCGTTGGCTAAATTGTTCCAATTCATGAGCCCAATCCTGAATCGAATTCGTTTTTGGTAACAATGAGACATTTTCGCTTTTATGCAACTGTTCGTAGATGTGGTTCAGGTCCTCCAAAATAATTCGCCATGATACCCCATCCACGGCTAAATGATGAGCCGTGAGCAATAGCTTGAAACTATGATCTCTTAGGTGGAAAAGGCAAGCTTTAATCAAGACATCATTTCTAATATCAAAACTTGATTTTAACATTTCTCCCATTTTCGCTATTTGCGATTGCTGTTCCGAAGCAGAAACATCTGATAAATCAAAAGTTTCCATTTCAACCTTTTTCGTAAGGTTCTCTGCATTGAAATATAAAGTGTCTGTTTTGTCATTGTAATTTAATCTGAAGGAGTCGTGATGACTGACTAACATGTAAAGGGCTGTTTCAATTAGGCTTATATCAACATCCTTTTTTAGGTTTAGCAATAAGGATTGTGTATAATGATGAACATTGGGCAGATTTCGTGAGAAAAACCATGAAGTAGATGGAAGAGACTTTATGGTTCCTTCACAAGGACGATTATTTTCGGAAGATCCTCGACTCACTTCCTCTACGTATAAAGTCATATCTTTAATCACTGGATGAGCCAAAATATCCTTCACTCTAATTTTAAACCCTTGATTAACCAAATTAGAGGAAAGCTGAATCGCTTTAATAGAGTCTCCACCCAAATGATAGAAGTTATCTTCCAGATTGACTTTAACATTCAATAGATCCCTAGTGACTTGGAGCAAAACCTCTTCTTTGTTATTTCTTACTTCATCAACATGTATATCATTTCTAATCATTTCAGGTGCTGGTAACTGGCCTCTGTCAACTTTCCCATTGATTGTCAACGGGATACGATGGAGCTGGAAAAAATGTGTAGGAATCATATATGCTGGTAAATTCTTAGCCAAAAAGCTTCGCAATTCCGACGAAGAAATCGTATCTTTCCCGGTATAATAAGCACAAAGATATGGACTTCCATTTTGATCCTCTTGATCTACAACAATCGCTTCTTTGATGCTAGGGTATAGCAATAAGGATTTTTCAATCTCGCCTAGTTCAATACGATATCCACGAATTTTCACCTGATCATCGGCTCTACCAAGATATTCTATCTTTGTCCCATCGATAAATCTCGCCAAATCACCCGTTTTATACATAGGTGTTTTTTTCCTGAAGGGGTCTTCCATAAATCTTTCTTGTGTCAAATCAGGCTTATTTAGATAACCTCTCGCAACTCCATCTCCGGAAATATAAATTTCTCCAACTTCTCCGAGTGGGACCGGATTCAGATCCTTATTCAACAAATATATGTTTGTATTTTGTACTGGCACCCCAATAGGAACATAGATTCCTGTATCCTTTCCCACATCATATGGGTGAATCATACATCCTACAACCGTCTCTGTAGGACCATATTCATTGTAAATAGTGATCTCTCCAGCAAAACGATCCACAATATCTTTAGCTAGACTTACTTTCAGTTGCTCGCCACCAACGATCATTTTCTTGATTGAACACGTTTCAAGATCAATCTCTTTCAGTAAGGACAAGTGAGAAGGTGTCAACTTAATGATGCTTGCTTTCCCTTCTCTAAATATCTTATATAATACATATTCATCTTCATCTTCTGGATAAATCCTCATCTGATTGCCACTAATCAAAGGTGTAAAGATGGATGTGACCGTAAGATCAAACGCTAGGGAAGAATAGAAAGGAAAAACCTCATTTTTACTGGAGCCCATATATACCTGCTTAGCCCAACATGTATAGTTTACTAATCCTTGATGCTCAATCATCGTTCCTTTGGGAAGTCCAGTAGAACCTGATGTATATATCACATAAGCCAGATCAGAAGATCCATTAAGAGCCCCAAGATTTGAAGTATCTTCTGTATAAATATCTGTGGAGTCTAATTGAATAATATCCCCTTTAAAATATGACAACTCCGTATGGTTAGAGACTGGACTGTTTATTAGTAGTGTAGAGATCGACGCGTCTTTGAGTATGTATTTAATTCGTTCAGGTGGATAGTTTGGATCAATCGGCAGGTATGCACTTCCTGCTTTGAGAATCCCTAAAATTCCAATGATAGTTTCTAGTGAGTGTGTAGTACATAGACCAACGATTGAGCCTTTCTTTAGATTTCTCTTTAAAAGAAATCGTGCCAATTGATTTGATCGCTCATTCAGTTCACGATAAGTGAGTTTTTTATCATCCAAGCAGAGTGCAATGTGCTCAGGTGTTTTTGCTACTTGTTCTTCAAAGAGTTGGTATATGGTTTTCTCCTTGGGGTAATCCTGATCTGTCACATTAAATTCGTAAATCAGCTTATTCCATTCGTCATCGGGTAACAGAGTGAATTGATCCAGCTCTTGATCAGGATTTGCGATTAGTTGATTCGTTAAGTGGAGCAGACAATGATACATTTGTTCAATTTGTTCATCTGTATAATCTTGAATCTTATAATCAAAATCCAAATCCATCTCATTGGAACTTGACCACTCCCTAATAATGAGCTGGAGAGAATAAAGTTGTTTTCCGTTGTAAAACTCCTTATTTTCTATGGGAGTTCCGTCTACTTCATTGACTAGATTGGTATTGTAATAATTAATACATGTATTCAATAATTGTCCATTTTCCCTTTCTTGCAACTTCAAGTCTTGAGCGAGAAGATCATAAGGATACTTCTGATGGTAATAACAACGGATTAGTTCACTATTTACCTCTTTGATTAGTTGTTGTCCAGACATCTCACCATCAATCTGAAAGCGAAAAGGCATGGTACTAGTAAACATCCCCACAATATTTTTTTCCTTTTTCCCTGATCGATTGTAGAGAGGCAAACCAATAACGATGTCATCCTTCCCTGTTAATTTATTAAGATACATCAGATAGAGAGCAACAAAAAAGGCAAATTCCGAAGACTCTTGGTTAGCGACAAATGATTTGATACGCTCTGATTGATCAGAAGATAGATGATAAGTTTTTCTGATTCCCTCTGCACACTCCAGGCCTGCTTCGCGAATTATCTCTGGAATCGTTTCAAATTTTTCATTCCAAAATTGCTTGTTTTTCAAAAACCTCCTAGACTTCAAATATTTTTGCTCCTGTGTAAGATAATAGGTATAAGGCTCATGATCCTGTACTGTTAGTCTTTCACCTTTTAAAAGCTTCACATATGAATTACAAATCTGTTCGGTTAAAATATTCATAGACCATCCATCAGCAATTAAATGGTGGGCTTTAACAAAATAACCGCTATCATGATCATTTATTTTGAATAATGCAAAGTGGAATAAAGCATGATTATAAATCTGAAAGGGTTGGGTAGCCTCTTCTTGAACCCAATTTTTAAATGCTTCATCACTATTCTCTTGTGAACTAAAGTCAAAAAAACGTAGGTGGAGCTTTTGATATTCCTCTACATATTGTTGAACTTCCCCATTGCTCTCTACAAGTCGATGCCTAAACCCTTCATTCTCTTTTACAAACTGATTAATCGCTTGCTCAAGGAAGTTGAAATTTACTTCACCTTTGATTCTGACTGTACCACCAACATTATGAAATGGCTGATCAGGGTTAATTTTCTCCATGTACCAGATTCTTTTTTGCGGGTGGCTTAAAGGGAATTTTTCTCTATGATTGAGATCCTGAGCTCTGTTCATCTTATCGACACCTTTCTGCTCTTCTTCGCTGATCCATCGTAGCTATAGGCGTAAATGATCTACTTAGGTCAATCTATAGCTCAACATCTCATCTCCTCATGTGCATAAACTTTGAGGAAGAGGAAAAGTCCATTCCCCTCTCTTAGGTTTGGGGAATGGCAAATAGTATATAAGCATCTCCATCATGAGTTGCTTTTTTTCCCCTCGATCAATCATCTAGAAAAAATTTACGCTTTGACAATACTCAATCATTTTTCGTGCTTGTTGTTCATTCATTTCTTTCCATCCAAAACCCATTTTCTTTAACAACATAGTCGTTTTATCAGAGGTGACGTGGAATATGGTTGGATGATCCACATCTAAATTCAATTCGTCTCCTAAACTATGTAGCTGTATGTTGTAAATTTCCGTCGAAAATCTCTTTGCTTGCTTTTCATCATAGATGTAATCCAAAAAATCCTCTATGGATGTCTGTTTTACACCTAATTCCAGGTTTGGAATCGTTAAAAGCTCTGATAAGCTAACATAATTAGGATTAAAAATATGATAGGTCTCATTGACAAGCTCAGCTTGATCAAAGAGACAAACAATTGACCGACTTACATCATCCACACATGAAAAATCAGTATCTCTTTCTATTTCTGGAACTAGACCAATCTTTACATACGATTGAATCATCGAATACAATGCATTTTGTTCTATGTTTTTCTGGAACCTACCCGTTTGTGAGTCAAATACCACATTGCCCACGCGAAAAATATTGACATGTACTCCTTTTTTTCTTGCTTCGACTAATAGCTTCTCTGCTTCTAGCTTTGTTTTGGGGTAAGGATTAGTGATCACTTGTCCAAGATCATGATCATATTCTGTATATAATAATTCCTTTTGGTCTTCCACCTTACCAGAAGCTACAGCCATCGTGGAAATATGATTAAAATCTTTTCTATTACCACTCAACGAAAAATCGATCAAATTATTTGTTGCCACAGAATTGGCTTCATGGATTTCAGCATATTTTCCATAATGACTAACATCAGCTGCTGAATGTACCACACATTGAATCGTTTTACATAACTTTTGATACACATTTACATCCAAACCCATTTGGATTTTGGTTAAATCCCCATTATAGACGAACATTCTCGATTTACATTGATCATAGAAAGCTGGACCAAAATAAAAGCTGAGCTGACCTTTGATCCGATTTTCAGCCTCAGTTCGGCTCCTTGCTCTAATAATAAGATGGAGATTGCTATCAGTCTTTTGTAATAAATCGCGTAGCAAATAAACACCCAGATACCCTGTACTTCCTGTCAACAGAATATCTGTATAATTCAATCGGCGAGAAAGATCCAGTGAATGATATGTTTGGGTTCTCACTTCATAGGATTGACGGGTCTCTGCAAATTCTTGACCACCATTTTCACTGATCTGATGCCTTTCTCTCATCGCAACCAAATAGTTTTTTAACATCTCTTTAGGAACTTTATTTTTATCTTTCTTATCGGTGATCTGTTGCGCCAAATCAGCTACTCTTGGATACTCGAACAATTGGCTAACTGATATATGAAACTCTTCTTGCAACCTTGCCACTACATTGACTGCACTTAACGAATTGCCTCCCAGTTCAAAAAAGTCGTCATAGGGGTTAACATCCCTGACACCTGTAACCTTCTCATATGCTTCAATAAGTTTTTGTTCTTTATCCAACTGTGGAGCAACATCATGATTCACTTCCATTGATGCATGATATTGGGTTCCTTGATCTTCGACAATAAACTCATCTGTTGCAATCTGGATGGTTCGATTTTCATCATCCGAACGAATACTAAAAAGCTGACGATCAAAAGAATATGTGGGTAAAGGTAAACGAAACCTTCGTTCTTGTGCATAATATTCTTGCCAATCGACCCCTACTCCTTGGATTTGTAACTTACCAAGACTCTGTAGCAAATATTTATCATCCGAAATATTTGCTACATGAGATCTTACAGTGTTTACAATCACATGGTCTGATTCTTCCCGAATCTGCTGCCGAACCAAGGTACTTAATGCTCTACCTGGACCCATTTCAATGAAAATATTCGCTGGAGCATCTGTTAAAAGTTGATTGATACCATCAGAGAACTTAACTGTTTGTCGTAAATGCTTCACCCAATATTGTGGATCTGTAGCTTCGATCGCCGTGATCCATGTTCCTGAGACATTAGAAATGTAAGGAATTAAGGGTTTGTGAAGTTCTATCTCCTGCACTTTCTCTCCAAAAGAATCTAAAATCGGCTCCATCATTGTAGAGTGAAAGGCATGAGAAGTTTGTAATCTTTTATATCGAAGACCTTCGCGATGTAGTACTTCCTCCAAGCTTTCGATCTCTTCAAATGAACCAGAAACGACACAGAATGATGGACCATTTACAGCTGCGATCGACAAATTGGCTGTTAAATATGGAAAAATTCTACTCTCTGGAGCCATCACACTCAACATACAACCCTTCGGTAATTGTTGCATGAGATCAGCACGCTCTGAAACCAACGTCAATGCATGTTCGAGAGAGAGTACCCCTGACAAACAAGCAGCCACATATTCGCCTATACTATGCCCGATCATGCCATCAGGATGGATTCCCCATTCCATGAACATTTTTGCCAATGCATATTCGAATATAAAAATAGCAGGCTGTGCATTTGAGGTCTGGTTGATCTCATCCATCAGTTCTACCTTTTGATCCTGTGGATACCATACATGTCTCAAATCGGTTCCTCGTATCTTTTCTAGAATCTGGCAACAACGATCTACTTCATCACGAAATACCTTCTCTTCTCTGTATAAGTCTAATCCCATATTCATATATTGAGATCCTTGTCCAGGAAACATAAAGATCACTGGACGGCTAGTCTGTTCAGACATTGCGGTGTGCACTTTTGCTGGGTTTAGTTGAGATAGTTCTCGTTTTGCCTCTTCTAGCTCGGAAGCGACCAACATCCTCTGGTATCTCAGATGTTTTCTCCCCACGTGAAGTGTATAGGCGATATCTGCTAGATTCACATGAGAATTTTGATCCATATAGTTAACTAACTTTCGGGTCATTTCATCAAGAGATTTCATTGTTTGGGCTGAAAAAAAGAGTAGCTGATTCTTTTTTCCAGGATCTGAAACTCCTCTATCTATACTTTCTTCCAATACAACATGGGCATTTGTTCCACCAATTCCAAATGAACTGACTCCCGCTCGTAAAGGAAACTCAGAATTTTTCCATTCCCTCAATTCGGTGTTAACGTAAAATGGGCTATTTTCAAAGTCAATTTTTTCATTGGGTGTCTCGTAATTAATAGTTGGTGGAATCATACAGTTTTGAAGAGAGAGAGCGGTCTTAATTAAACCGGCAACACCGGCCGCGTTATCCAGATGACCAATGTTCGCTTTCACAGAACCAATACCACAAAACTTTCTTTTCTCTGTATTAAATGCTAATTTCAATCCTTCGATTTCAATCGGGTCGCCAAGTATAGTTCCTGTACCATGAGCTTCAACATAAGTAATGCTTTCAGGTTCTACTTCCGCCATCATATGAGCAGCTTTGATCGCACTGGCTTGTCCTTCAACACTCGGTGCAGTAAAACTCACTTTATAAGAGCCATCGTTATTTATCGCAGACCCCTTTACAATCGCATATATAAAATCTCCATCAGCAAGGGCATCCTCTAACCGTTTTAAGACGACGATCCCAGCACCGTTTCCATTTACAGTTCCTTTCGCATTCGAATCAAAAGGTCTACAGATCCCATCAGGTGAGAGGATCATGCCTTCCTGATATAAATAACCCCTCTTCTCTGGCAAAGTAATAGAAACGCCACCTGCTAGAGCTAAATCACAATCCCCACTCAAAAGCGCCTGACATGCCAGATGAACTGCAACTAATGAAGAGGAGCAGGCCGTTTGAACAGTATAACTAGGTCCTTTCAAATTTAGCTGATGTGACAATCTAGTACTAAAGAACTGCGAGCCATTCAATAACTCAGCCTCTTTTAAAAAGTCGCTCGCTTCTCTGTAAACGGTGTCCATCCAATACAGATTGGTCGAACTTCCGATATAAGTTCCTACTAACCCGTTATGACGATCCGAACAATAACCACTATTTTCTAGTGCTTCCCATGCACATTCGTGTAAAACTTTTAACTGCGGGTCCATCACTTCTGCTTCCCGAGGTGAGTAATGAAACAAATGAGTATCGAACCATTCCGTATGAGTGATCGCTCCACCCGCCTTCACGTAATGGGGATTTTGTAAATCCTCTTGGTTAACTCCTGCTTCCCGTAACTCTTCATCTGTATACAAAGAGACTGAGCACGTTCCATTCTGTAAACGCTCCCAAAATGAATCTATATTATTTCCACCTGGAAACCTACATGACATACCAATAATCGCGATCTCCAACCCGTTTCCATCTGGTAACTTTGTCCCACGATCCATTTTAATCCCTCTTTCTTTGCCTTCTCTGTTTCAGCCTTCTTTTCGATTCCTCCATCACCTGATTTCGGTCTGACACCGCCTTTGTCAATTCAGTTTTATCCTCCTTCACTTTTAATTGTTGAGTGAGAGAATAAATCGTGGGGTGTTTAAACAACTCCACTACGGGCAGATCGATGTTTAACTCTTCTTTTAACCGCTCATTGACTTGAATAATGTTAAGCGAATTACCTCCGAGCTCGAAAAAACGATCATGAATCCCCACTCGCCCCATCCCAAGTACATGTTTCCATATTTCCGCAATGTTCTTTTCTAAAGGAGTTGTTGGAGCAGAATACTCAGATCCTGGCAACAGATAGTGCTCTTCGTTTCTCGTTTGCAAAGCTTTGATGTCCATTTTGCCGCTAGCGGTTAAGGGCATACTTTCTAGCTTCACAAAATACGAGGGGATCATATATTCGGGTAAATGGTTCTCCAAAAATGCTCTTAATTCAGTTACGGTCAAATCTTTCTCTGATACTATATATGCACATAAGTAATTTTCATTAGACTCACTCTGTTTTGCAACAACAGTAGCATCCATCACATTTCCGTGGCTCAAAATAATATTTTTTATTTCATCCAGCTCGACCCGGACTCCTTTAATCTTTACCTGGTAGTCAAGTCTTCCAATATATTCAATGCTTCCGTCGGGAAGCCATCGGGCAAGATCACCTGTTTTATACATTCGTTCACCTTCAAGGAAAGTTACTGGAACAAACTGTTCATTGGTTAAATTCGGTTTGTTCAGATACCCTCTCCCTACTCCTGCACCCGAGACGCACAACTCTCCTGTTACCCCAACAGGTACAGGACGAAGATGTTGATCCAGGATATAAACTTTATAGTTATTTAAGGGCTTTCCTATAGGAATCGTACTTTTTTCATTTCCATCACAAATATGATAGGTAGTATAAATGGTTGTTTCGGTTGGTCCATATAAATTTACGATTTTTTCGATATTGGCAACTCTTTGTAATTCATTGTACAAGTTCTTTGTGAAAACTTCTCCTGCCAAGAGGACGTACCGAAGTTGATGACTTTTATCCAAATGATTCAACAGAACTCTCATATGAGTCGGTACAGTACCCAAAACACCGATCTGGTTTTGTACGATGAAATTCCAAAGTTTTTTCGGCTCTTTAACCAAATCTCCCCCAGGAATGAACAATTTACCACCAGATAAGATCGGAAGCAACATATGTTGCACAGATACATCAAATGTGAATTTAGCAAGTAACAAATGACGATCTTCTTGATCAAAATCCAATGTCTCGATCAATCCCACCATCTGATTCACAATATTGCGATGTTCGATCATAACCCCTTTCGGTGTTCCTGTTGTACCTGAAGTATAGATGACATATGCCAAATCGTCAGGTTGATTAAGGTTTTTAAGCTCCAGATCATCTTCATTGTAAATGGTTTCGTCATCCAAACTGATGACTTCCTGTTCAAAAATATATCTTTCCTTTAAATGTTGCTGTGCTAATATTAACGAACATTGACTGTCTTCCAACATATATTCTACCCTGCTTATTGGAAAGTTGGGATCGATCGGAAAATATGCACCTCCCGCTTTTAATACACCAAGAACTCCGATAATCATTTCCAAGGAAGGCTCTGTAACAATTCCAACCAAATCGCCTCTTCCAACATTCTTTTTTCTCAAAAACCTAGCCAGTTGATTGGATTTCGCATCTAATTCAGAGTAAGTTAACTTATTATCCTCAAATTCGATTGCAATTTCGAAAGGGGTCTCCTTTACCTTTTGCATGAATAGCTCTTGAAGGGTCAAATGAGAAGGATAATCCGTCTGGGTACGGTTAAAGTTAACTAACATGGTTTGCTCTTCTCGCTCGGATAAAATACGAATCGCTTGTAATGGTAGATCCGAATCTCGTACCACTTCTGAAAGCAAGCGAAGAAAATGATCAGCCATTCTCTTTATTGTTTCCTCAGCAAATAATTGGGTGGAGTATTTGAATGTTAAATCAATAGTTTTCTCCTTTACAAATGCATCGATAGCGATATCGAATTGTGTCACATTACTTTCCAATGGGAATCTATGAAAAGACAACTCATCTGTATTTACCCATGTGTTCTCCTCACTCTCCAAGGAGAACATGATATCAAACAGTGGATTTCTTCCTGTGTTCCGTTGAATCCCCAACTGATCCACTAATACTTCAAACGGGTACTCATCATAGTCAAGTGCTTTCAATGTATTTTCTTTTACTTCATCCAAAAACTCGCAAAAAGTTTTATCATTGCAAGGAAAGTTTCTCATTACAACCGTATTAGCAAACATGCCGATCATCTGCTCAAGTCCGGGGCGGGTTCTTCCCACGGTTGGTGAACCAATCAGTATATCCTCTTGCCCAGTATATTTGGACATGAGTACATTGAGTGCGGCAAGCAACACTGTGTACAAGGTTGTCCTATTCTCCACAGCTATTGCTTCCAAGCGAGACTTTAAATCTTGGTCTACTGTAACCGATAGACAGTTCCCCTCAAATTGTTGAACGGATCGACGTGGATAATCTGTATTGATATTAAGTACTGGAATATCATCTTTAAATCTATCAAGCCAATAAGATTCCTTCTTCTTAAAGTCATCCGTCTCGAACCATTTTGTCTGCCATACCGCATAATCCCTGTACTGTAACGATGGGTTGGGTAGAGTTGTCCCTGAATATAAGTCCGAGAACTCTTTCATGATAATATCGATCGAAGTACCATCAAAGATAATATGATGGAAGTCAGTGAATAGCAGATGCCGATCTGCCCCATATTTGATAACCTTGATCCTAAACAATGGGGAACTTTCTAAGTCGAATGGCTTTATAAAGCTATTCAAGGTCTTCATTAATTCATCTTCTTTAGCCTCTATGAAGTCGACAGTATATTCTATATTTTGATGAACACGTTGCACCAATTGGTCGTCTACGAATGCAAATGATGTCCGCAATGATTCATGACGATCAACAAGCTGTTTAAAAGTTTCAATCAATTTCTGTTGATCCAGACTTCCTTCTATCATTGTTGCTGAAGGCAAATTGTAGGCTACAGAGTTGCGATCAAATTGCCACAAAATAAATAGTCTTTTCTGTTGAGATGAAACAGGATAGTATTTCTGATCTTCTGAAGGGAAAATCAGCGAAGTTTCATGTTTTTGCTTCTCCATTACATAAAGAGCTAGCTCTTTAATCGTTGGATTTCTAAATACATCACTCAACAGCAAATCGACTTGTAATTCCAGATTCATTTTCAATACGATGGCAGCAACTTTTAAGGAGTGTCCACCTAACTCAAAAAAGTTATCATAGACTCCTATTTTCTTAAATCCTAGAACTTCTTCCCAAATCTCTGCTATCTGTTGTTCTATTTGATTTTCGGGTGCAATGTAGTCAGAGCTTGTTGATGTTTCCAAGTCAGGTACCGGCAAAGCTTTCCGATCAATTTTTCCATTGTGACTTAGTGGCATTTTCTCTAGCTGTGTAAAATAAGCAGGGATCATAAAGTCAGGCAGGATTTTTGAAAGGAAACCCCTCAATTGCGAATTTTTTAATTTCACATGTGATACAAAGTAGGCACTTAAGATCATAGAGCCATCAGAGTCATTCATAGCTATAACTACTGCTTCTTCTATATCATCATGTTTTAGAAGTAGAGTTTCTATTTCTTCTAACTCCACCCGATAACCTCTGATCTTTGTTTGGTGATCCTTTCGACCGATAAATTCAATATTACCGTCAGGCATCCACTTGGCCAGATCCCCAGTTTTATAAACCTTTTTCCCTGGAAGCTCACATTCCACAAATTTTGCTTCAGTTAAATCTGGTGCATTAAAATAACCATGAGACAAACCTACTCCACCAATACACAACTCACCAGCAACGCCAATAGGCACTGGATTCATGTCTTTATCAACAATATAAATTTGAGTATTATTAAGCGGCTTTCCAATCGGGACTGTCTTTAACTGCTTCATTTCTTGAGGATGTATCCTGTAAAAAGAAACGAGATCTGTACACTCGGTTGGCCCATAGGTATTCACAATTTCACTTCTAAAATTAGGTGATTCAACCCATGGTTTCAATTTTTTTAGATTCATTGATTCTCCACCAACGATCACTTGTTTAAGTGTCATTAACTTTCGGAAATCAGTATTTTTATTGTAATCCACTAAAGGATAAAATCCGCTAGGTGTACAGTTGATTAAATGAATTTCATTAAGCTCAATAGCATCTGACATTTCATTATAATCGTATCGTCCAGCCGTATATAAATATAATCGTCCTCCCTTAATTAAAGGGGCAAATACATTTTTGTGGGCTGTATCAAAACTAATTGGGGCAATGAGCATTACATGGTCGGTCTCTTTAATATTAAATTCAGTCGTATACCAATTTAGTAGATTTACAAATGAATGCCTTTTCACCATAACCCCTTTGGGTTCTCCTGTAGTTCCTGATGTATAAAGAATATACATTAAACCTTCTGGGTCATACTTTAAACCTAGATTCACTGTTTCGCCTGATATTCCCTCATTCAATATCGTATCAATATCCATAATCTCAATTCCTGGATAAGAAAAATCACTATGTAAATGACTACATTTCAAAAGGACTTTTGCTTTTGAACTACGCAAAAGATATTTAATGCGATCCTCTGGATAATTGGGATCAATAGGTAGATACGCTCCTCCAGATTTTAAAACCCCCAAAAATCCGATTGGCATTTCAAGCGATCTTTCAACCATAACACCTACTACACTATTTTCTTTGATTCCATGATCGACTAATGTTTTGGCAATATGATTTGCTTTAGCGTTCAATTCCTTATAGGTTAATTGTTGATCTTGATATACTACAGCTATATGATCGGGGACTCTTTCTACTTGTGATTCAAACAATTCTACAACTGATTTTTCCTGGGGATAATCTGAAGCGGTCTGATTAAACTCAAATAGAATGCGGTTTCGATCTTCTGATAAAATATCGATTTCGGAAAGAAGTATACGAGGATTACTTATAACTGAACTATAGAAATGGGTTAACTGTTCTGTAATCTTTTCGACTAAGTTCCCCATCGCATCTGCTTTGTATGAGATACAGCATTCAATTTGTTCACCACTCAAGCGAAATCTAAAAATTGTATCTGCATATCGATGATGATCACTGTTATTCTCTTGAATATTCTCTAATAAGACAATCGTTCTAGGTTTCAGTTCATCACTAGATGAATCGAGACCTAGAAGCTTTGCCAGCTGATCTTGGGACACTCGCTGATGTTTATTTGCTTCTGAAATCTTTTGTTTCACTTCAAGCAAAAATTCTTTAAAAGACATTTTTTCACGAAATTTATTTCGTATGATTAAGTTATGATCTTGAAAAGCTACACCTGACTTTGATTTAATTGCTGGTACACCAATGGCAACATCTTTTTGGCCTGTATATATCGATAACAAATACTGAATTCCACTCAATAAAATGATGAGTACCCCATGTTCAGATCGATTACTCATACTAATGATCTTACTGGATATTTCCTCAGGAAATATGTAACGGAAATCTTGATTTATTCTTTCGGAGTATGTCGGATTGCAAGTAACAAAACTACTCATATTGATCTCAGATGACAACTGGTCTAACCAATACTTTTCTTCATCTGTTAATTGACCAAGACCATAATTAGATTTACTCATAAAAGCCTCCTTAATAGCGATTGTTGGCTACTAAATCTAATTAATATTCTACCATTTTTAGTATACTTTGTATAAACAAAATGTTGTAAATGGTAAATAATTTGTCTGCACATCTTTTCTCTTTGAATAGCATGATAAAGTAGTTATGTTATATTCACTCTCAGGATAAATAAGATGAGTATTTCTCTTGTTGAGAGATACTCATCCCAGCCTTCCATATTCAGATCATATAGCTCACTCAAAGTAGTCCATTAATTTCTCTTCCGATCATTCCTGGTTTACTATCGTTATTTGCCACTATATGTGACTGTATTCTAGATTTAATAAATACCGATGATTGTAATCCTACTCCAGGATCACTTCCACTTATAAAGCATTTAAATACTTCATTATTACGTTTCAAAATCCAAACACCATATCCATAGTAAAAATCACCATCATTATGGATGTGTGGGGTAAGTAGTTGATCTGTATACTCTTTGTTCAATAGTTTCGTATTTAGTAAAGCGTTCCAAAACTTTGCTAGATCATGAACGGTTGTAAAAGCCCCACCATCGGGTCCCCCCACAACCGGAACGGAATAGATATTCGTTCGCCAACTACTACCATCTTCACTATCAATATAACCTAGCGCTGTTCGTTCAGGTAATTGATCCATACGAAAATATCCAGAGTCATTCATGTCACAAACGCGGAAGATATTTTCTTCCACATACTTCGGAAAGGATTTTCCCGTCATTTTCTCTACAATCAATCCAAGTAAAATAAATCCTGAATTACTGTAAGAAAATTCACTTCCAGGTTTAAATTTCATACGATCACTTTGAAACATGGGTAAAAAATCTTTAGGACAACGGATTGAGTACATAGGTACTTCTTTCCATAATTCTTCAAAATCGTCCATGACTTCTTCGTCAAAATAATCTGGGATCCCTGAAGTATGGGTTAATAAATGATGAATCGTAATGTTGGGGTCGAAGTTTTGAAAAGAGATATCTAGGCAATCTTTAATATATGTATCAAAGGTTAAAAGTCCTTTTTCAACCAGTTGACAAATAGCTACTGAGGTAAAAATCTTACAGCCAGATGCCATACCAAATCTTGTATGGGGTGTATTGGGGATTTGTTCACTTCGATTTGCATAACCATAGCCCTGTTCAAAAATCGTATGTTCATCATTTTGAACCAGAATGGCACCCGAAAACGGGAAGTTTTCACAATGTTCCTTAACAATTTTCTCTATTTGTATCGCTTCCATCTATCCGAAACTTCCTTTCTTCACATATATTGCCAGAGAAAAAACGATTCTTAATAAAGAGCCCATTGAGATTTATCCTCTACGTTAAAGAAGATTCTTTTATTTTACCATATTTAAAAAAGGGCGAAAAGGGCGTTATTTAATGAATAAAATGACTATATCACCTTATACGATTAAAATAATGCATTCCATTTTAAATGGGACCTTCGCTAAAAAAAGAATTCAGAATGCAATTTTTGAATATCCCAATTCGGTGAACAGTCACAGTTATTTTAATAAGGGAACATATGTGTCACTCGTAATATTAAGCTGTATAATAAGGTTATATTGACACCATACTACTAACAAAATATGGCGTTAAGACTAATAATATAAACTCCACAGAAAGAAGGACCTACATATGTATGACTTTTTTATGCCTAATGTAAACTTTTTCGGTCGTGGTGCTGTAAAAGTGACTGGTGAACGCTGTAAAATTCTTGGAGGTAAAAAAGCTCTAATCGTAACAGATGGTTTCTTACGTTCCTTACCTGGAGGTCCCGTAGAAAAAGTAACAGAATCATTAGATGAAGCTGGGATCTCCTACGCATTTTATGATGAAGTAGAGCCAAATCCAAAAGACACGAATGTTCGTGATGGACTTAAAGTATTTCAAGATGAAAATTGTGATTTAATTGTCACTGTTGGTGGCGGAAGTTCCCATGACTGTGGAAAAGGAATTGGAATTGCTGCGACTCATGAAGGGGATCTTTATGAAAATTATGCAGGAATTGAAACATTATCAAATCCACTTCCTCCAATTGTATGTGTGAACACAACTGCTGGTACTGCAAGTGAAGTAACGCGTCACTGTGTGATTACAAATACAGAAAAGAAAGTCAAGTTCGTTATCGTAAGCTGGAGAAACACACCACTCGTATCTATTAATGACCCTGAATTAATGGTTGGTAAACCTGCTGGCTTAACAGCAGCTACAGGAATGGATGCTTTAACACACGCGATAGAATCATATGTTTCTTTAGGAGCAAACCCAGTAACAGATTCAATGGCGATCCAAGCGATTAAATTAATTTCTACCAACTTACGTCAAGCAGTCGCTTATGGTAAAAATATCGAAGCACGTGAAAACATGGCTCATGCTTCACTATTAGCTGGTATGGCGTTTAACAACGCTGGTTTGGGTTATGTTCATGCGATGGCACACCAATTAGGTGGTTTATATGATATTCCACACGGTGTTGCAAACGCTGTCTTGCTTCCGCACGTTGAAGAATTCAATATTATCTCAAACCCTAAGAAGTTTGCCGATATTGCAGAATTCATGGGTGAAAATATTGAAGGCTTATCCGTTCGTGAAGCGGCAGATAAAGCAATTGCAGCGATCCGTAAATTATCCGAAGATGTTAACATTCCATCTAGCCTACGTGATCTAGGTGTTAAAGAAGAAGACTTCGAAAAAATGGCAAAACTCTCTCTTGAAGATGGTAATGCTATAAGCAACCCAATTCAAGGTAAAGAACAAGATATTATTAATATTTTCAAAGCAGCATACTAAGAAATTGTTGCATACGATAATATTTAATAAGGGGACTGTCTAAAATATCCCTTAAAACGAAACAAGCGAAGAAAATGATTATTCTCTTCGCTTGTTTTTATATGTTGAGTGATTTTCCTCGAGTTCACATAACTGCAATGTCAACATCCGATGAGTAATCGCTGGAAATAAAAACACTATAGCCCTTGCCACAAACATAGATGTAACAATTAATATTTCAATTTCTAGCTGTTTTCTACCCAGGGTAATTCTAGGTCTTCAATTCTTTTGTGTAACACAAGAGTCTTTGTGTCTCCAGGCGATAAATTCCTTGATCAAGGCATTAGTAAAACCTTCCCATTTTTACTGTTAAGATTCTATCTATGCCTTTTGGCAACCTTTTAACTTGCGGAGTTGGGCATTTGGTAGAACTTGTTCAACCGAAAGAATGCAACCCTGAAAGGGAGAAATGGTCGATAAATCTCCTTCCGATGTTACCAAAAAATTTAAATTTACTGTTTCTCCTTCAAAGAGAAAGCAGTTTAACGTGGTGAAGAAATTATTGAATGAAGCAACCGAAATTATTGTTATAACTGATCCAAATCGTGAGGGAGAAAATATTGCAAGAAGTATTATACGTATAGAAAGAGCTAGCTCTATGCTTTTCCATTAAAATGTTCATCACCATAAATTTCAATATACTCAACTTTACTATTTGTTTTCTTAAAGTTTTCGCATAATCTCTTGTCTGACTCAGTTTCTCTGCTAAAATTACTATATTCAGTATTATTTCCTCCTGAACATTTTCAAAGTTTTATTTCAAAATTAAAAAACGCGCTTAAAATTGAGACACGCTTTTTAATCAACATATAATAATCATAACAGTGCACCATCACTGACGATAACGTATGTGTTGCTTAATTTCTAAATCGTTAGTAATATAACCTTTTTCTCTTAAACCATTCAACACTTCAGAATAAATATCACTTCCTTCTACATCTTTAATTGTTACAATTAAAACAAACTCAAGTTCTTCGATAATCTCCCCACTCCTAGATGTCATGTCAATACGCAACTTCCATCCATCTTTTACATCGAGACCATTAGTAATTCTTCTAAAGTAAGATTTCACTGGACTCCATTTAAATCCATTCTCAACCCTTTCTTTCTCAAATTTATCATGCCAAGATCTCTCTAATGGGACTTGTCCTTTAAACTTAGGACTTTCGCCATCACTGAGTTCGTATGTTCCAAAACTGACATCGATGTTACTTCTACAATATTCAGTTCCATAATTTCTATTTAACTTCGGTGAATAAACAAGTGACATACAAATTTCGCCAAAATACTTTCCATTTCTAATTAAAGAAGTTGGGTATGGGAAATCAAATAATTCTAAATATGTGCCTTCGATAAGTCTTTGTTTAAAAACTAAGGTAATTTCATTCTCGCTAGATTGAAGAATGTCGTTAGCATTTTCTGAAGGCATACCAAATCCATAATAATTTATATTATTTTGACTTACATCTAACAATTCACGTGAATTCATTCTAGCTGAATGAATGGTCAGTGCTTTAGCAAGTAACAAATCTTTCTCTATCATTTCATCGTATACAGAAGCAAACTTTTGAACTACTCTAGGATTGGAATAACTTGTTCCCACTCCTTCCACGATATTACCTTGAGAATCTAGCCCCACGACTCCTAACCCTGATATATTATGGTTATTATCTATGTTCCCTCCAAAATCAACTACGTCTGGCTTCACAATATAATTAGCACCAGGTCCTCTCCTACTAAATGGTGATGGCTCATGTTTTTTCACTAATGAATTTTTAGACTCCTTTAGTGCTAGAGAACCTACAGTTATTGCTCTTACTGAGTCTGCAGGTGCAACTATTCTATCACTAACATCAATATTACTTTTTGGGGGCCAACTTCTTAATGGTGGTTCATTCAAGTTTCCACTTGAAACAAAAAACTGTACCTTGTATTCATCTTGAATATAATCTAAAAATATTCCTAAATCTGACATGCTTCCTTGGCAAACTTGTTGTTCAATCCCTAATGATAAATTCCATATATTTACATTTCCGGAGTATTTATTCATAACGTCTTCAATTATCTCCATTAACTCCTCTTCACCAATCGAATCAGTTAATCCATATTCTTCATTTCCATTAGGTATAGCAACAATATCTACAAGTTTAAATCTCTTGTTATTTTCTGTATAAATATTATTTAACTCGTTTCCAAATATAATAGTCGAAGCAACAAATGTACCATGACTTGGATTTTGATATTCTTTAGCAACATATTCTTCCCTATGCAAAACATATGGAGCTAGAAATTCATTATCAGAACTTATTCCGCTATCTATAATACCTATAATAGTTTCTGAATTTTCTATCGAAACTTCATTCAAAATTCCATCTAGATCAGTTGGAATTTTTCGATTTGAAGGCAATGAGTACTCTTGAAAAAAATCAATTGACTTAATACCATTTATATCAGCAATTTTTAATATATCATCATAACTCTCAACTTCAACTTTAATATACTTTATATCTTCACCATACTGGATTATTTTTAAGTTTTTCGAAAAACCAAGTAAATCTATTTTATTTTTAATATAATTTATAACTTGTTCATTATCGTAATCATCATCGAAGTCAAACCACTTTATTTTAATCTTTGACTTTACAACTTCGAATTGATGTTGCTCTGAAATCCCACTTAACCCTTTAGATATTTTATCCTGTACTGTGATTGGTTTAACATCTGAAATAGCAGTCATATTTGCCCTGATTTTTTTAGAGGTTGGATTTTGTATCAAGCTCACTGTTTTTTCAATAGATGTTTTTGTTAGTTTGATATATATTTCATCCAAATCTTCAGAACCTATTATTGGGCAATTTCGACAAAGATCCACTGGTTTATGTGATTTAGCAATAGCATTCGGTTTCATTACTATTTTACCTACTGCAGGGATATTTTTGTTCTCACTAAACACATCTTCATAATATTCGAGTACATCATTAAATTTATCAATAAGTTTAGTTTGCAACTCAGATGTTACTTCTCCAAAAAACTTATTCCCACCTCCCCCTGTATTTCTTTTAATATCTGTCTGTTTCTGCATAACCAATTTTATTGGTAAATTCTTTCTACTCACTAATCATCATTCTCCTCTCCTAATAGAGTAGCTACCATAGTCTTTGAAACACCCAATATCCTTGAAATAATTGAATAACTAAAGACTTTTCCATCGCAGCTCCTTAAAAATTTAGCTTTCTTTTTCAACAAATCCCTTTCGGTATTTGCATTTTGTAAAGTTAAATTTCTAAAAATAAAATACTCATCAAATATTGACTGTTTTGTAAATCCCTTCTCAAAAATTATAGAATTTCGTATTGCTTTAATTATAATTTCTTCAATTTCAGACCCACTAAGACCTAAAAAAGCGATTGACAGCTCATTTTTGTCTCTTTTTGTAAATTGAGAACCACTTTTTATAAATAATTCAATCATTTTAAGAATAGATTCTTGATCTGGTAAATCAATTTTTAATTTATAATCAAATCTTCTCCAAACAGCTGAATCAAGAAGATTCTCGTGATTAGTTGCCGCTAATAATAAACTATCCTTACTCATAGAATCAACATTTTGTAGCAAACTATTAACAACTCGTTTCAGTTCTCCTAATTCATTTCCATCATCTCGGGCTTTAGCAATAGCATCAAATTCATCCAAAAATAAAACGCATGGTGTTTTCTGTGCAAACTCAAATAATGTCCGAATATTCTTAGCAGTTGTCCCCAAATAGGAAGATATAATACTATCTAATCTAGCTACTACAAGCGGTAAATTTAATTCCTTTGCAATTAAGTAAGCACTTTTTGTTTTACCGCAACCGGGAGGGCCATATAATAACAAAGTATTAGAAACTCCTATACCCATCTCATTCAACTTGTCTGCATTTTTATAACTCAATATAAACGATTCTAGTTTTTCAACATTATTCTTTGATAATATTACGTCTACATCGTTTAAATCTGGATAAATGACTTCTGCAAGTGTCGTTCTTGATTCAGAATCTACAGGTACACTCATTTCTTTATTGTTTCCCATTGCTGTTAAAGTTGATTTTTTTTTACCATTTAATAGTTTAGAAAATTTATTTACAGCTCTTGTTTCTCCATCTTCCTGCAATTTCTGAATAAGCTGCTTTGTATAATTCAAAACCATTGTTTGATTATATTTCAGTGCACCTTCAACTATTTTACCTATTTCAATTGAGTACCGCATAAACAAGCACCTCCACAGTCATTATATTCGAACGAAATGACAATGTAAAGAACGACAATTACTTTTATAAATAAAAACCACAATCAATTACGAACGAATGACATTTAATAAAGAACGATTTCTGGAATAACCATTTTATAAAATAAACTCTTTTTCTGCAATATGAGATAATTAAAGCCTGAGCTTATCTTTCATTTTCAACTATTCTTTTTAACATTTTTCCATAAAAAAAGCTATCTATTACAAATCGTTCAATTTAACTAACCTATCCGTTTTTAGAAATTGGCTACCAAAGTTCACACATTTATTAGATCCAAAAAATACAACCATTAAAATATTTACTTTATCGAAAATACCCTGATGATTCCTAGAATGTTTTTTATTGTAAAACAACTGCAAAGAGAGCTGTGATTTTTAAATTATCATGGTGGAAATAATTTTTCAAAAAAAATAACCCTTGCCACAAATGTTGTTGTAACAAGGGTTATTGTATATTATCCGATACTACCTTCCATCTCGAACTTAATGAGACGGTTCATTTCTACTGCATACTCCATCGGCAATTCTTTGGTAAATGGCTCGATAAAGCCCATGATGATCATCTGAGTCGCTTCATCTTCAGTAAGTCCGCGACTCATGAGATAGAATAGTTGCTCCTCACTCACTTTAGAAACGGTAGCCTCATGCTCAAGGCTAATATCATCATTTTTGATTTCATTGTATGGAATCAAAAATGATGTAGATTCATTATCTAAGATCAAAGTCTCACATTTTGGCTTTGGAACCAGAAGAGTTACGATCAAATCTAGATAGTCCACGATCAGTTGACTGATAGAATACGTGGATAGATCCACCTTTTCGAACTCTTAACTGTCTATTAGTGTCGGATTACAATTCAGCCCAAGTAACTTGAAACTCAATGATACCATCTTGGCTAGACAGGGAACCTCCAATTATGGACCAATCGTGCTTCTTATGCTCATTTATACCTTGAATAATGATATTCTTATCATCGAATGTTTGCGCGTCATCCGATAGATTTTGGGTTTTAAAATATTCCTTATACATTTTTGTTACATCTGTCATACTTGCTTTAGTTTTAAAGATGAGAAGTGCGGATTTTTTCCCATCCTCCATATTGGATTGGGATGTAGTAATTTCAGCATCCGTTGGAAGTGGAAAATCATCAGGAAGATATTCTGGCTTTTTTTCATTGCTTGATGATTCTTGAGCCTCCGAGTTGGATGTTTTGATATCAGTTGTTGTTTCTTTCTGATCAGTTGAGGCTGGTTGGCTACATGCACTTAGGAGGACAGACAACATAAGTATGAAACCTAGGTACAACCAAATGCGATTTTTCATAATGTTATTCACCAAACCTTTGTCGAAATATTTTATTATATCAATATATATATTACTATGGTTAAAAGCTAAAAACTATTGTTTTAATTAAAGAAAACCGTTTAATGGTAATAATACAAACAACACACGAGACAACAACACCACAAAAGAAGCTCAGACTCAAAAACAAAAAATAACCCTTGCCACAAACGCTGTTGTGACAAGGGTTATTGTATATTATCCGATCGAACCTTCCATTTCGAACTTAATAAGACGGTTCATTTCTACTGCATACTCCATCGGCAATTCTTTGGTAAATGGCTCGATAAAGCCCATGATGATCATCTGAGTCGCTTCATCTTCAGTAAGTCCGCGACTCATGAGATAGAATAGTTGCTCCTCACTCACTTTAGAAACGGTAGCCTCATGCTCAAGGGTAATGTCATCATTTTTAATTTCATTGTATGGAATGGTATCTGAAGTGGATTCATTATCTAAGATCAAGGTGTCACATTTGATATTGGCTTTGGAGCCTGCTGAGTTGCGACCAAAGCTTGATAGTCCACGATAAGTTACTTTCCCACCATGTTTACTGATCGACTTAGAAATAATGGTAGATGTACAATTAGGAGCGAGTGCTGTTACTTTTGCCCCAGCATCTTGGTGTTGGTCTTTACCTGCAACGGCGATCGATAGAATATCTGCTTTTGCTCCTTCTCCAGTCATGACAACAGCTGGATACTTCATCGTTAATTTACTACCAATATTTCCGTCTACCCATTCCATATGAGCGCCACGTTCAGCGACTGCACGTTTGGTTACTAGGTTGTAAATGTTAGGAGCCCAGTTTTGGATAGTGGTATAGCGACAACGAGCATTGTCCTTTACGATGATTTCTACGACCGCACTATGCAAAGAGTCTGTACTATAGATTGGAGCAGTACATCCTTCTACGTAATGGACAAAGCTACCTTCGTCAGCAATGATCAGGGTCCGTTCAAACTGTCCCATGTTTTCAGAGTTAATCCGGAAATATGCTTGTAATGGAACTTCGCATTTCACACCTTTGGGGACATAAATAAAGCTTCCGCCACTCCAAACCGCGCTGTTCAAGGCTGCAAATTTGTTATCAGCAGGAGGAATGACTGTTCCAAAGTATTCTTTAAGAAGTTCAGGATGTTCGCGAAGGGCTGTGTCGGTATCACAGAAAATAACCCCTTGATCCTCTAACTCTTTTTGCATGTTGTGGTAAACAACTTCCGACTCATACTGGGCTGAAACACCTGCTAAAAACTTCTGCTCTGCTTCTGGAATCCCTAGTTTATCGAAGGTCTGTTTGATCTCTTCAGGTACTTCTTCCCATGTTTTCCCTTGACGCTCAGATGGTTTTACATAGTATGTGATGTCATCAAAGTTCAAGTCATCCAATTTCCCGGGTAAAAGAGAAAACCATTTACTATTGAGTGAGCTAGGCATCGGCATTTTGTAAAATTGCTCTAATGATTTTAAGCGAAACTCTAACATCCAATCTGGTTCGCCCTTCATCCGTGAAATCTCTTCGACGACTTCACGACTCAACCCACGTTTCGAGCGGAAAACAGAAACGTCCTTATCATGGAACCCATATTGATACTCTGAGAGTTCAGGTATTTGCTTGGCCATGATTCATCCCCCTTATCATTTAAAATTACTGATGGGAGTGTACTCCCTTTTCTAATGCTTTCCATGCCAGAGTTGCACATTTGATCCGTGCTGGAAATTTACTAACTCCGGTTAAAGCTTCTATATCTTCAAGAGGAAATTTATCTAGATCCACTTCTTCCCCTTGGACCATCTTCGAAAAGAGATCTACAAGCTCTAAGGCTTGATCTACATTTAAGCCTTTTACTGCCTCAGTCATCATCGATGCAGAGGCGAGGCTAATCGAACAACCTTCTCCCGTAAACCTAGCTGCTTCGATCTTGCCATTTTCCACTTGTAATTGTAGAGAAATCGTATCACCACAAGTAGGATTATTGAGCTCAATGGTGATTGCACCATCTTCAAGCTGTCCTCGATTCCGTGGACGTTGATAATGGTCCATAATCACACGCCGATATAAATCATCTAAAGACATGTCCAAAATACTCCTTTGTCTTGAGTAAACCTTTGACGAGTTGATCAATATCCGATTCATCATTATACAGATAAAAACTAGCTCTTGCTGTTGCTGAAACATTTAACCACCGCATCAAAGGTTGACAACAATGATGTCCAGCTCGAACGGCGATTCCCTCCGCATCAAGTACAGTAGCTACATCGTGAGGATGTACACTATCTAGATTAAAGGTGACTAATCCTGTTCGATTTTGCTTAGATCCATAAATCGCAATTCCCTCGATCTCGCTCAACCGCTCATATGCATATGTTGCTAAATGACGATCATGTTTTTCAATTGTATCCATCCCAATCGAAGTCAAATAATCAATCGCCGCGCCTAAGCCGATGGCACCTGCAATGATCGGAGTTCCTCCCTCAAACTTCCATGGGAGCTCCTTCCACGTTGAATCATACAAGTCAACGAAGTCGATCATTTCACCACCAAACTCGATCGGATCCATCTGTTCCAACCACTTTTCTTTCCCGTATAAGACACCAATGCCGGTAGGTCCACACATTTTATGACCCGAGAAAGCAAGGAAGTCGACATCTAGTTCCTGAACATCTACTTTCATATGTGGAACACTCTGTGCACCATCAACAACGATGATCCCACCTTGTTGATGAACTAGGGACGCAATCTCTTTAATCGGATGAACGGTTCCCAATACATTCGACATATGTTGGATGGCGACGATTTTAGTATGCGGAGTAATTGTTTCTTTTACTTTTTGTATATCTAACACGCCATCTTCTTCAAGTGGGAAATATTTCAGGGTTGCTCCTGTCGCCTTTGCTACTTGTTGCCATGGAATCAAATTACTATGATGTTCTGAGGGAGTGAGGATGATCTCATCCCCCTCAGAAAGACGGGGATGAGCATAACTTTGAGCGATCAGATTAATTGCAGTCGTGGTTCCACGAGTGAAAATGATCTCTTTGGTTGATTGTGCATGAATAAAATCTTTAACCTTTTCTCTAGCACCTTCGTATGCATCTGTTGCTTTGGTTCCTAACGTATGAACACCACGATGAACGTTGGAATTATAACCTTTATAGTAGGCTTCAATCGCCTCAATCACTGGATACGGTTTTTGCGACGTAGCAGCACTATCTAAATAAACAAGCGGATGTCCATGAACTTCTTGATGAAGAATGGGGAAGTCTTTTTTCAACGCGTTCATGATTGAAATTTCCTTTCAATCACTTGGTGAATCCGTTTCTGTAAAGATTCGGAAGGAATTTCAGAAATAACAGCATCTAGGAAGCCATAGATAATTAACTTTTCTGCTTCTGCTTGACTAATTCCCCGAGACATCAAGTAATACATTTGTAAAGGATCAATCCGTCCGACACTTGCTGCGTGTCCAGCGGTTACATCATTTTCATCAATGAGCAGAATCGGGTTCGCATCACCACGTGCTTGTTTATTTAACATCAGCACTTTACCAGATTGTTGCCCATCTGATTTCGTTGCACCTCTTTCGATTTTGGTAATACTGTTCAATATACAAGAGGCAGCATCTTTCATCACCGAACGAGCATTAATATCACTGGCTGTATGAGTACCCCAATGTTGAATCGACGAGGTTACATTAGAACGCATTTCGTCAGCACCCATCACCACAGTTTTTACATGGACTGTACTACCTGATCCATCCAAGTGAGTAGTATTGTCAGAGATGATTCGCCCCTCACTTAAGTCAGCAATAATCCATTCCAAGTGACCATCACGCTCTACATAGGAACGACGATACGTTACATCGACCACTGATTTTGGCAAGTGATTGACTGTAGCCACCCGAACCTGTGCGTTGGCACCAACAAATACTTCAACCACACTATTGTTTAGTGTAGAAGTGTCATGGGGCTCTCCTACAAAGTTAGCCACAAAGTCTAAACGACTATGATCTTCAGCAACGATGAGGATATGAGGTAAGATCGCAGCTTGTTCTCCAGCTAACCAGAATAAGCCTTGGATCGGTACTTTCAATTCTATGTTGCGTGGGATATATAGAAAAGCTCCACCCGATTGTAATGCAGCATGTAGAGCAGCTAGTTGGTGTTCGTCTTTCTTAAATCCTTGGTTCAAATACTTTTTAACCAGATCTTCATGATCACGAGCAGCTGTTGCTAGATCTGTAAAAATAACACCTTGTTTGGACAGCTCTTCGGAAATATGTTGGAAAATAACATTCGAGTTTTTTTGTACTAATACTTGAGCTGTTGCTTCATCAAAGATAAACTCACGAATTGTGTTAGGTAATCCTTCTAAACTTTGAATACTTGTTTCTTGGTTCAGAGCCTTAAAGTTGGTAAAGTTCCATCGTTCAATATTTGTTTTTTCTAACTTGGGTAAAGGTAAGTTGGTGGCACCTTTTAAAGCTTCCAAGCGGTTTTGTAGAAGCCATTTAGGTTCTTGGTTCAATTGAGAGAGTTGTGTGACTTCATCAATGGTAAATGGGATCTTCGTTACATCTACACTCATCTTCAATGACACCACCCTTATGCCTTTTGACCAACAGTTTCATCTTCAATACCCAACTCTTCTTTTACCCAATCATAACCTTCTGCTTCTAACCGCTCTGCCAACTCAGGGCCACCTGACTTAACAATCCGTCCTTGCATAAATACGTGAACATGATCTGGCTTAATATAATTGAGTAGACGTTGGTAGTGAGTAATAATTAAGACTCCAAACTCAGGGCTTAACATCGAATTAACTCCACTTGCTACAACCTTCAAAGCATCAATATCCAAACCAGAGTCAATCTCGTCAAGAATAGCGATACGTGGCTGAATCATCATCATTTGCAAGATTTCATTTCGTTTCTTCTCTCCACCAGAGAATCCTTCGTTCAAATAACGAGTTGCAAATTTTTCATCCATCTCTAGCGTAGCCATCTTTTTATCCATCTCACGAATAAACTTCATCAAAGAAATTTCATTACCTTCACCACGTTTAGCATTGATCGCACTCCGCATAAAGTCAGAGTTGGTCACTCCGCTAATCTCACTTGGATATTGCATGGCAAGAAACAGTCCTGCACGTGCTCTTTCATCCACTTCCATCTCAAGCAAATCTTCTTCATCGATTGTGACTTGACCACCTGTTACTTCATAACGAGGATGTCCCATCAAAGCTGAGGCGAGTGTACTTTTTCCTGTTCCATTCGGTCCCATGATTGCATGGACTTCGCCGCCTTTGACTTCAAGGTTAACCCCTTTCAAAATTTCCTTTTCATCGATTGAGACATGTAAGTCTTTTATTGTTAACTTTGGCGCTGTTGGCATACCTTTCATTCCTCCATCAAAGTTTTACGTCTTATTCATAAACCGATGATTCCTTAGACATCAACGGAGACTAGCAGATGTCAACCCTAAGAACAAAGGGCCCTACAAGTAAAACCAAAAACCACATGATAGACCCTTTTTAAAGTGATTATCATATGATTCTCATTTCATTCTACTCTACATGTATTCCTATATCAAGAGAAGAATGTACAGTTGCTTGTATTATTTCCTACACCTATTGACAAAACACCAATTTCATGCCTAATTAACATTAAAGTCCTAATGATTAAAACGATGATCCTCATAAAGGAGATCTTCCATATGAATCCGATTCGCTGTATCGAGTGTTATAAACACCGACCTGGAGGGAGATGCCAATTTTGTCCCCTTCATAAAAAGAACCGCCCTAATTATCGCTCGATCGGTGACGGTTGGTTTGTAAAAGTTGATGAATCTAATCTGTCCTCCAACAAGAACGGGAAATCTAATGAAATAGAAAGTAACGATTAGATCACACTTCCTTCTTTGACCTTCCTTCTCCATAGCTAATCGCTTCGCATCATCAAAAGTGATTAGCTATTTTATGTATCATCATCTCAAAATAAAGCCAATTGTGAAGTATTTAAGAAGGAGTTTAAACAATTTAAAGAAACCGCCCTGCGAATGTGAATAGTTTCACATATCGGTAAAACAACCCTAACCGGTTCTGTTATATAATGAAACGAAGAAAATAGACCGTTTTTAACTAAGAACATGCTAAAAGATACGTAAAGTAGTTTTGTTTTTATGAGTATTCGTGTTCGTAGTTGAACAAGGAGTGAAGGGATGATTCGATATGTTAACGTTCAGGAGTAGGGGGAGTAAAATTGTCGTTGTCGGGACAGGTTTGATCGGTACTAGCTATGCTTTTACGATGATGAATCAGGGACTTTGTGAAGAGTTGGTGCTAGTTGATCAAAATCATGAAAAAGCAGAAGGTTATGCCATGGATCTCAATTTCGGACTCCCATTTGCCCATCCCATCAAAATCTGGGCTGGTGACTATACGGATTGCCAAGATGCTGACATTGTTGTCATAACCACTTGCGCTGACCCGTTACTAGATGAAACACAAGATGATTCATTGGAACAAAGTGCCCAGATGATTCGTGATATTGTAGATCACGTCATGGCCAGCGGCTTTGATGGTATCTTTCTAATCGCTACCCATCCTACCGATATTCTTTCCTATGTCAGTTGGAAATACTCGGGCTTACCCTCTAATCGGATTATAGGCTTGGGCACGATTCTGGATACCGCTCGATTAAAATATCTTCTGGGACAAGTATACCAAGTCAATCCAATCGATGTACATGCCTATATTATGGGAGAACAAGGGGAGACTGAATTTCCTGTGTGGAGTCATGCTGATATAGGGAGAAGATCCATCGCTGATCATCTAAAAACAGATAAAGGCCCATCTCAGAGAGAACTGGACCAAATATTCGAAAATGTGCGAGATACTGCACTTCATATCACAGAGAGAAAAGGAATTCCTTTTTACTCAGAAGCTATGGGATTAGTTCGTCTCACCCGTGCCATTCTTCACGATGAACACTCCGTCCTTACTGTCTCCTGCTTATTATCAGGTGAGTATGATCTTCGTAATCTCTATATCAGTGTACCCGCAGTTGTAAATCGAACGGGGGTTCAAGAAATTATTGAATTAAATCTTCCTTTAAGAGAAAAGGAAAAACTTCGTTACTCTGCAAACATTCTTAAAAGATCTATGAGTAAGATTCTCATTCGTTAAAAAGTAGTTTCCAACTCTTCTGTTCCGTTAACAGAAGGGTTATTTCATTATTTTACAGTAGCTCAAGTAAAAATCATTCATCTGCAAATATCATAAGTTATTATAAATCCGCTGTATTCGTTTCTTTTTTCTGCATTAAATAAAACTTTCTTCTGTACCATAATATAGCTCCGATTAAAATCGCTGTAACCAGTAAACTACCTTCTGCACCAAAATTACTCCCTGAAATTATAGCAGAACCATGAGGTTCCATCTGAATCAATGAAGTATTTTCCAATCCAGACACACGAAAACCAAAAATGGGACCTTGAAAGAAATTCCATGTAAAATGAAGCCCAATGGGTCCCCAAATTCCTCCAGATACATCTCGATAGACCGCAAACAAAATCCCAGCCAAAAAAAGATTGATAATGGGAAATGCAGCTTCCCAAATTCCTGGATTAAGTGAATGCATTAAAGCAAATAAGAGCGAAGAGACAATCCAAGCTATCATTGTGGAAAATCGATAGCGCAACAACCCCTGTATATAACCTCGTGAAACAACCTCTTCACCAATTGCCACCATGACAAAAAGAGCTAGGAAAGAACTAGATGCCTTCCAAAACACTAAAGATCCATCAAACCCTTCTATTTTAGCTCCACCTAAAAGGAGGATAAATCCAAAAGCAAGACTCATAAGCAGAATCCCCAGTCCTGCTCCCTTAAAAAAATGGAGAATTGGCTGACTCTGTTGTAATCCCAAAGACCAACCTCGTTTTGTTTCAAATAGAGTGTACATCGTGAGGACTGCAATAACAAAAGCAATATTTTGCCAAATCCCCGATAACAATAGCTCATCCATAAAAAAGCTAACAGGTAATGCAAAAATGATGGTAAATAAAAGGATTAGAAAAAGAATCTTCCCCATCACTTCGCCTATTTTTAGTAGCATGAAATTCCTCCATCATATTGTTGGTTTTAACAAATCCTTCCTCTATTTTAATATATGAAATGTGATGGAGGACATACTTTTTTATGAATACTATCTGTGGATCTCTGATACACTAGAAAGGTGAACTCTTCACCCAAAAAACATCCAACTATTAATTATAATACAAGAACATATGTTCGAGAATGTATAAAAACGCTGTACTTTTTAAGTTCACAAAATATCCTTATTTTTTCTTCCTATTTTACTGACTTAATAAAGTTTGTCCCCTTGCCCTTCTGCCAATTTTATTGCAAAATATGGGTATATGATTTATTTGTATTTGATTTTGAATTTAGGAAAAATTTAAAATCAAATTGTACTTATCCATTGTTCCTCTCTTTATTTTATTTATTATAACCAATGTTTTTGTCCGACCTAGAAGCCGCTCTTGTAGGAGGCGTATAAAATGAAAAACTACTCATTTCCTAAGTCCGGGAGAGCCCAGATTCCCCCCCAGATTCATCATTCTCCCATCGAAATACATGATCTAGTTTGTTTAGATGATTTTTCTGTACCAACTGTACCCTTGTATTCTTCGCTATTTGCACATCATTCGGGAGTAGCAGATCGAACGACCAAAATTCGTGTTTCCTTAGAAAAAAAGGATCAAGAGCGATACCTAGCAAGTTTTATGAAAAAGCGTCTATTAACCATTTGGAAAAGCAAACGAGCACTCGTCAAAGCAGCACCAAACCTTCCAGAGCTCATTGAACAGCTCATCTATCGAAACGTCTACACGGAATTACAATCGTGTATGATTACCTCCTATGAAGAAGATTTCGATGCACCACTAATTCCATTTACATTGTTCAGTTGGATTCAATATTCAAAGATGATCGCTCAAACACTAAATAAGCATTGGGATATGGTTTATTGGGATGAGATCATGGATTACTTTCAACACTTTTCTCAGTTTCAATCGCTTGAAGAACTCTTGAATGGAGAAATGAGCAAGTAATCAACCATCATCATGTTTGCGAAGCTTCGTTCTCATACATTTCCTTTTTTCATCTTCGCGCTTCGCCACGCCCTCATCTATTATCTAATTATCTATTCCCCTTCCATGTTTGATTTTAGAATCAAATTTCTTCAAAAATCATTTTAAACGATAATAGATCAACACAAAATTATAACGATAACATATATGTATTCTTTTCTGTTCTTTTAGTAGAAAAGCTTCTTGCTTTATATTAATATTCTTGACCAACCCATCTACCAAATGGGTTGGTCTTTATAATATTACTCTACAACATTAACCCTTATGGGTAATCACAAACTCTTTATGAGCGATTTGCAACGGTTTCCATATACTCTTCTTTAAAATACTCAATCACTTTTTCCATCATCACTTTACGTGTTAAAATTCCTACAAATTGACCTTTGATATCGATAATCGGAATATAAGAACGGTTAACTAGCACTTCAAAAGCGAATGAAAATATTGAATTGGCTAGAATCCCGGAATGGTTTAAATCCATAGCTTCATACACTTTATGTTTACTTAAGCTAGAAAAGTCGATATCATTACCTGTCCCCAAACGAAGCATAAAGTCAAGAATTTCCGTTTTACCGATTAATCCCTCTACTTGACCCAATTGATTAATCACTGGAACCGAGTTGGTCCCCTTCCGAGTTAATACCAATAACGCTCGTTCCAATGACCAATCTGGATCGATGACTACCACCTGTTCTTTCGGGATAATCAGAGGGGTAATTTCTCTTGAGAATAAGTAACCAGCTTGTTGACTTGGCATGCGCAAAAACTCCTTAATCCCCCTTATCCAAAGGGGTTCATTATATTTTTGTGCATAAAAAAACCACCAGAGTGGTTAATAACTCTGCTGGCTGTTTGCCACGAAAAATAACCCCCACTCTTCTCTCGAAACGCTTACGAGGTTAGCTGACGGATTCGGGTCTTTACTGAGAGATAACCCTACCTGCTCATGTTCACAGGATTCACCCCAAAAATGGTTCCCCCGCTCCAGATGGACTCAGCGAATTTGGAATGGCGCTCAAAGGTAATATTTACTTCCTCCATCATGTTACCCCTGTCAACATGGGTTGTCAATAACCTATAAGGTATTATTTTTTCAAGGTTCTACCTAATTACCTGGGGGTTCACCAAAAATCTACTTTCAATTCATGACTCTGTCAAAGCAAGAAACTCTTCAACATCTGCAAGAACTAATTGAACTGCATGATCCCAAAAGTGTCTCTGAGTAAGGTCTACTCCTAAATGTTTCATAGCAAGATCTTCAACTGTCATACTTCCTGTATCTCTAAGTAGTTGAACATACTTCTCCGCAAACGAATCACCTTCAGATAAAGCTTGAGCATAGATCCCCATACTAAATAAAAACCCAAATGTATATGGAAAATTGTAAAAAGGAACATAAGTATTGAAGAAATGAAGTTTGGAAGCCCAAAAGTGAGGATGATAATCATCAAGGATGCCAGCAAATCCTTCCTTCTGTGCATCAATCATCAATGAGCATAGGTCATCAGCACTGACTGGTCCTTGCTTTCTAGCTTCATGGAAACGAGTTTCAAATAAGAAGCGTGTATGAATATCCATGAAGAAAGCAACAGCTCGTTGGAGTTTCTCTTCAAGAAGAGTGATTTTTGTTTCTTTCGATTGAGATTGTTTAATCGCTGCATCTGTTACTAGTAACTCAGCAAAGGTAGAAGCTGTTTCAGCTACATTCATCGCATATTTCTGTGCCATCAACGGCAAATCTGTCATCACATATTGATGATAAGCATGACCTAATTCATGAGCAAGTGTAGAAACATTATTACTTGTCCCTGCAAACGTCATAAAGATTCTCGTTTGTTTTTTCAATGGAAAACTGGTACAAAAACCTCCTGGTCGTTTTCCTGGGCGGTCTTCTGCCTCAATCCAGCGTTGTTCAAATGCTTTTCTTGAAAAATGAGCCATATCTGGATGGAATGTTTTAAATTGCTCGAAGATAAATTGAGCAGCTTCTTCATAAGTAAACGATGTTTGATCACCTGGAAGAGGAGCATAAACATCTGAAAAACTTAATCGTTTAACTCCTAAAAGCCCAGCTTTTCTCTCCAAATAAGGGATTAATTGATGTTTAGCATCTTCAATCGCTGACCACATGACCTCTAAAGTTTCTTTCTTCATCCGATTATCATCTAAAGGCTCTTTTAAAAAGGAATCCCAACCACGATGTTTGTATAATTGAAGACGATAACCTGCAAGGTGATTTAATACCGTAGAGAGAATGGGTGCTTCCTGTTGCCAAGCAGCTTCCCATGCTTTAAAAACCTTTTGACGAACGGAGCGATCTGGGTGATCCATTTTATTAGCCGCTTGACCTGCTGAAAGGTGAACCACCTCCCCATTTTCTTCTATAGGAATTTGAATTTGACCAACAATCTTATTGTACATTTGGCCCCAAGCGTGATAACCATCTACAGACAAATCACTGACCAACGCTTCTTGTTCAGCTGATAATTTCTTCCTAGCCAATGTTCGAATCTCGGACAGCTGATAAGAGATGGGCTGAAGCCTTTCATCATCAATTAAACGATTCCACGCTTGGTCTGTAAGCTTAGTAATTTTACTTTCTAACGAAGTTTGAACTGATTGTAAACAAGCTAATAACTGTGTACTTTTCCCTCTTAATAACTGTGCTTGCTCATCTCGAGCATTTTGTGCATTTAAACAACTGATAAATGCACTAGCCTCTGAAATCCTCCCGCTTATTTCCTGAAATCCATTAATACAATGAATCCACTCAGAAGCATCAATATCATCCGTTGTGATATCTAATTCCAAAATTTTCTCCTTCAGAGCTGGAAAATCTCTTTTAATTGCTTTCAAATGTTGGTCTAAAGAGCTCGAGGTACTACCTCCAGGAAAAATAACATCTAGATCCCAAACTTGCGAGTATGTTTGCGACAATGATAATCACCCTAACAAAAAATTTTCTAATTATAAAATATCTCTAAAATCATTGTACTCGGTCTTTCATTCACCATTCAAGAGAACATTTCATTTATTATCAAACCAACTAGATTAGTTTGGCGAATAAAGGAAATAAATAGTTATTCATTTACTAGTGCTCGTGTAATAAAAATATCTCTTCCTTTCTTATATACCTTATATCCATTTTTTCAAATCATAAGATTAAAGACAAACCACCCATGGAGTCAAACATTTTTTATTTAAAAATATTTATATAATTTTTCAATAAAATATACGATCTACTATTATTATTTTCATCATATGTATTTAATCGGCATATATAATACTGTAAATAAAATAAACAAGTTCAAAAAACCACCTAATTTTCCATAGGTGGTCTTCATTCTTAGTGGATATTTCTATTTTGAAACTGGTTACATGCATCTTGTACAAGTGTAACAGTTTGTGACATGGCCATTCCACCTGCAAATGCACTACTAACGGTGGCTGCTTCTAATATTTCCTGTTCGCTAGCCCCTTGATCAACAGCACCCTTGGTATGATAAATGATACAATATTCATCATTACTATAAACACCTAACGACAAAGCAATTAGATGTTTCATCTTGGTAGATAACTCCCCTTCAGCAAAACAAGTTTCCGTAAATTGATTATACTTACCAATTACATCAGGAAGTTGTTTAACTAACTTCCCAACACCTTCTTTATATTCTTGTAAAGATTGCTGAATCATTGAACCTTCCATTTTGTACGATGCCTCCTTAACCTTCAAATTCATCCTTGCTATCTTACCCAGTTGTTTTTTGAACCATTCATCAGGATGGAGGGTTATACAAAAGGTGCAGTTCCCTTTAATCTAAGTCATACGGAGGATGAGCTTCCCAATATTCTTATTTTGCTCCATATATTGATGAGCTTCTTTGACATGCTCCCAAGAAAAAATACGATCAATCACTGGCTTCAGCTCTCCTGTTTGAAAAAGAGGTAAGGCATAAGAAGAAAATTGATGAGTTAGTTCTGCTTTATAGGCATGATCTCGAGTTCGTAAAGTAGTTCCTGTAATTTGCAGTCGTTTGGATATTATTTTGGCGAGATTAAACGTTGGGACTTTGGCTCCTCCCAGAGTACTAATTAACACTAGCCGCCCATCTACTTGTAAGACATCTATATTTTGTTCCCAATGGGCAGCTCCTACAAAATCAAGAATGAGATCGACACCTTTTCCCTCAGTCACTTGTAATACTCTTTTGGAAAATGGTTCTTTTTTATAGTTAAAAGCGTGACTTGCCCCCAACTTTAGACATGCTCGACACTTTGTTTCTGAACCCGTAGTGACGATCGCTTTAGAACCATTCTGTTTAACCAGCTGAATGGCAGCAGTTCCTACTCCACTAGCTCCTGCATGAATGAGTACCTTTTCTTTGCGTTGTAAACGCCCTACCCAGAACAAAGCTTGAAATGCAGTGAGATAAACTTCTGGAATGGCAGCTGCTTGCTCAAAAGAAAGAGAATCAGGAATAGGCATCGCTAAGGTTCCTGGGATCGTTACATACTCAGCATAGCCACCTCCTGGCAACAATCCAAATACACGATCCCCCACCTTCCAATCACTTCGACACTTCTCCCC
Source organism: Hazenella coriacea (assembly GCF_004341825.1). Lineage (GTDB taxonomy): Bacteria > Bacillota > Bacilli > Thermoactinomycetales > Thermoactinomycetaceae > Hazenella > Hazenella coriacea. The sequence goes on from NZ_SMAG01000001.1 coordinate 705,770, forward strand.
AACTTCTTCAATGATTCCAGCCATTTCCAAACCAAGAATGGGGCTCGCTCCCAAAGGAGGCGGATATTTTCCTTTTCTCTGTAAGATATCTGCTCGGTTACATGCCGTTGCTTTTACTTTGACCAAAATTTCATCTTTTTGAGGTTTTGGTGTCGGAACTTCTCCAAACAAAAGCTGTTCGACTCCTCCAGGTTGTTTGATCAGAACCGCTTTCAATAATGATCCCTCCCTATTAAAAAAATATTTTTTTACTAATAAAAGTTATGAAATTCGCCTTTTTTCACACCTCTACAAAAACGGTCCAATTGAAACAGTACAGAAACTGCAAAGAGTTTGTTATAATATCAAATAATCATAATTTAAAAATCCGAATAGAAGGTGCTCAAATGGACCAACAAAAAAGACAATTGATTGCAATTATTCTTATCATGCTAAAGGATGTTTATGCTAAAACCACTCAGTTAGAAAGCATGTTTGATTCAAGTAGCATTCATATCATCCACCGTTATTTTGACCCCTTTCAAAGTATGTTAAATGCTCTAGAAATCCCTGAAGAAAATCAAGATATTTTATTTAAGTTAATGAAAGTCTATGTTGAAGAACAAATGACTCTCGATGAAATCCTTTTAGAAATTGAAAATCAAGTATTAACAGTAAAAAATGAGGACTAAGTAAACTCATACATAAACACTGTTTAAAGGGAAAAGAGGATCTTGCGTGAAAGCTAAGATCCTCTTTTTTTGAAGAGTTAGGTCTAATTAAGGTGTAACCTTGGCTAAAAGTTCTTTAACTTTATTTACTTGGGTCATAAATTCTTCGTCTGTCAGAACTGGCTCTGCGGATAAAGATTGTAAGTTCTCGGGAAACATATGCCAAGATTTACAACTATTATATTCCGGGCGAATTTCCACTTCTACAGGTTGATCCAACCGATACACTCGCACTAATAGAAGATGGAGAGGAAGGGTCTTTTTCCACTTGAGTCTCTCTGTCGCAAAATTGTCTGTCCAAATATGAGTAGGTGCTAAACGACGTAGAGCATTCTCATCCATCACTTCAATGTCCTCATATAATTTTGCATAGTACTTAATCGTGGTTGTTTGGTCATCTTTGGACCAGTTTTTAAGAGTTTTTGCAACTTCACCTTGAAATTCAGGTTTTAATAATTCTTCCTTTTGATGTTCATAAGCTGGATATAAGAAAAATTCATCGCTTTGCAACTCAAAATGTCGTGTTTCTTCACGAATTCCTCCCTTACGCATCAAAAGAATCTGTTTCCCTAAACCTAATGCTTCAATTGCTACTGCCCAATCTTTTAGAGCGATCTGTGTAGAAGTTTTCATGACTCATTCCCCTTTCCACTAGCTTTGATTATCATTATATTGGACTGCACTGACATAAGCATGATAAGCTTCTTCTGCGGTACCAACCTGCCTGATTCGCTCTGCTTCATCCCACTTCTCAGAGTCTATATTAACTGTATAAGGCACCATTTCTTTAAACTGATCAATCGCTAGTTCCCATTCTCCTTCAAGGGCCAGAAAAAGCGACCATTGATGAATAGCATAACAAAGTCCCGGTCCGATCAAGCTGACCGCATCTTTTCTAGGTAATTCAACAAACTGCTGTTTTTCCCGCTCCACAATTTCTTGAATCCTTTGCATCCCGACTTCTTTTTCACCAGATAGATACAAATAATAGGTAAGATAAACTTCTAGATGAACCCGACTCATCATATAGCTCATCGATTCAGGAAACTCTTCTAAAGCTCGCTTCATCGATTCAGCAGCAAGGGAAAAGTTTTCCCGCTCTGCGTCAATCTCTGCCATTTCAACTAAGCTACGTACAAACGCAAACTGGTGGTTGGGATTCTCTTTGGGGCCCTCTTGAGCAATGGATGAAAATAAATGATAGGCTACATCCACAAATCCGGCTCTTAAGCATGTGACACCTACTAGCATACGGTTATTAGGATGCGTAAAATCCATAAACGTCTCTTTAGGTAGACGATGCCCTACTAATTGTTCTGACTCTTGTTTTAATGTCTCCATATGCATGGACTCTCTTCCTCCATGTTAGATTCCTTGCTTCAATTGTAGCATGCCCATTTACTACATACGGTGTCAACTTTCCGAATGAGTCCGTTTGCTTTAAATAATATTTGTCCAATTACTACATACACATGGAATATACAGAGACAACCTCAAGATGGATGAAAAAAAGAACACAAGTTATAATAAATGGACTTCATTATGTAGAGAGGATCATTCATCATGTGGTTTATCTTCGCATTACTTAGCTCTGTTTCATTCGGCTTAGCTGGCTTTATGATGAAAGTCAGCTCTGCGAAACGCGGTTCCACGGATCACTTGCTGTGGGGTCTTTATCTTTCAGGAACGCTTTGTTTTTTATGGTGGATATTTCAAACCAATGTCGTTACTTTTTCGTTACCGATCTGGATCGCTGGCATCGTGATTGGTTTTGGTTCTGCAATCGGGAACCTATTGTTTATGAAGGCACTAGACTACGGCCCTGCCAGCTTAACCTCACCATTGGTAAACAGTAACATTGTTCTCACCATCGGGTTATCCATTCTTTTATATGGGGAACGCTTGAGCATATCTGAAACATTGGGAGTTGCTCTACTAGTTGGTGCAGTTGTATTGTTGCCCATTGATCCCAATGAAGATTTACGTATTCGTAATATCCGATGGTATGTATTAGTATTAACAGCTACGCTACTCTTCTTTTTACGAAATGGTGGACTTAAAATCACAGAAGAGATGAAGCTACCAAATGCCACGATTTTATTTATCAGTTATCTGTTTGGACTCGTCTGGTTTACATTTGCCATCCTACGCAAAAAAGAAGCACGAACTAGATCACAAGTAAAAACTGGACTTGGATGGGGACTCGCTTCTGGGATCTTTAGCTTTGGAGGAATGCAAATTTATGCCATTGCCTTGGAAGAAGGACCAGCAAGTATCGTTGCACCAATCTTTGCTACCAACAGCCTGATTGTAGCTCTTCTATCGATCCTGATCTATCGTGAAAGACTTTCTTTCGTTCAAACCATCTCACTCATTCTCCTATTTATAGGATTAGTTTCGATCCGTCTTTAATCGAAGACGATCATAACATTTCATCATCAAAGGAGAAGATCTTACTATGCTTCCAACAGCTCCAAGGTTTGAATTACAAGACCTCCATGGGAAAAATTATTCCTTGAAGTCTATGCTCGGAAAAATAATCTGGTTGGAATTTTGGGTTACTTGGTGTCCAGCTTGTCAACAAACCTTACCTCGGAAAAATCTCTTATATCGTTCTTACAATCATCCTTCTCTATGCTTTCTTACGATTAACGTTACAGGTCGAGAAGCAGAACCTGAGCGTGTCCAAACGTTTGCTCAACAGATGGGATATCAGTTTCCGATCCTCAAAGATCAAGGGTGTGAAACATACGATGCCTATGGAATTACTTCTGTTCCAGCTAGTGTATTAATTAATCAACAAGGCGAAATTCATGGGATCTATGATGAGACTACTCCGATCACAGATATCATTCAACAAGTGGGGAAACTCCTCTCGTCTGTTTGAATTTTATACGCAGACAGGGTGAATCAGTATTGGATTGGTTAGAAGCTGCTATTTTAGGAATTATTCAAGGCTTGACTGAGTTTTTACCGATCAGTAGTACAGGCCATTTATACCTAGGACGTCATCTTTTTGGACTAGACGAAGCGGGGCTTTTTCTAGATACGATGCTTCACTTTGGTACTCTACTTGCAGTCTTAACTGTTTACTGGCGTGAAATCATCTCCATCATTCGCAATCCTTGGAGTCGCCTCAGCCGTTTAATCATCGTTGGAACCATCCCCACCGTCATCATCGGTCTTTGCTTCAAGGATTTTTTTGAAGCAGTCTCGCAAACAGGAGTCACGATCGGGTGGGAGTTTCTTATAACTGGAATTGTATTATGGTTTGCTGATGCACGAAAAGATCGTGGGTTTAAACAGTTAGAGCAGATTCAGTACAAAGATGCCATTTGGATCGGAATCTTTCAAGGGGCTGCGATCATGCCAGCCCTTTCCCGATCAGGACTTACCATTGCTACTGCCCTTTTTCGTAATATTGATAAAGCGACTGCTGCCTATTTTTCATTTCTTCTCTCCATCCCTTCTATTACAGGTGCCTTTCTGTTACAAGGAAAGAAATTGTTTGAAGGTGGATCAGAAATGTTGCCACTCAGTAGCTTGCTAATCGGAACAGCACTTTCCGCAGTATTTGGCTATATGGCTGTCAAATGGATGATCTCCATCTTACAGAAAGGCTCGTTAAAGGGATTTGCCGTCTATGTTTGGCTATTAGGGGGAGTTATTTTAGGCGCTCAATGGTTAGGGATTTTTTGAAATAAAAAAACCTCTAGTCCTTTTAAAGACTAGAGGTTTTTACGTATTCCCTGAAAACTAAAGAGTGAGTAAAAGCATGACCTGAGAGAGAAAATTCGTTTCGTCATGTATCATAAAGATACTCCGTAGAAAGGAGGTGATCCATCCCCACCTTCCGGTAGGGATACCTTGTTACGACTTCACCCCAATCATCTGCCCCACCTTCGGCGGCTCGTTCCTTGCGGTTACGTCACCGACTTCGGGTGTTGCAAACTCTCGTGGTGTGACGGGCGGTGTGTACAAGGCCCGGGAACGTATTCACCGCGGCATGCTGATCCGCGATTACTAGCGATTCCGGCTTCACGCAGGCGAGTTGCAGCCTGCGATCCGAACTGAGACTGGTTTTATGGGATTAGCGTCCCCTCGCGGGATAGCGACCCATTGTACCAGCCATTGTAGCACGTGTGTAGCCCAGGACATAAGGGGCATGATGATTTGACGTCATCCCCACCTTCCTCCGGCTTTCACCGGCTGTCTCTCTAGAGTGCCCAACT
>NZ_SMAG01000002.1 GCF_004341825.1 Hazenella coriacea
ACCCGTTCGCCGCTAGGAGCCGAAGCTCCCCGCTCGACTTGCATGTATTAGGCACGCCGCCAGCGTTCGTCCTGAGCCAGGATCAAACTCTCCAAGAATGGTTGTTTGATTCTATGCTCTCAAAAAATTAACAGGTCATGGTTTCACTCTTTAGTTTTCAAGGAACACTTTCATGTGAAGCTTTTTTCTTTCGTCACCATCTTGCGGCGACAAGTAATAATCTATCATGCTATTAAATGAATGTCAACACCTTTTTTAAAAGAAAAAATAATTAAGCTAAAAATAGTAATTGTACTGCTACCAAATACAAGATTCCTGGTAACCCAAGGAGTCCTGTAATCATTGCTGTTACAGGGTTGATTGGTATATGGAAATCCATCACTTGACCAAGAAGATTAACAATAAATAAGACTAGTGCTCCAATTGCACTATATAATAATCCCATCCAAATCCACTTGAGTGGTTTTTTTATAGAACGGTTCAACATCATAAAAAAAATGATCCCAGCTCCCACAGCGATCAACCACCACTTTAATTCTATCAATCGAGTCCCTCCTTGTCCGCTTTACTAGAACATACACAAACTCGTTCATATTTAGAACTCATTTACCAATCAAAAATCTGAATCCATACAGACATAGAGTTGTTAAGCACATGAAAAATAATTGGTGCCCACAAGCTCTTAAAATATACCTTTAACCCTCCTAAGATTAACCCTAGAACAAACAATGGTGCTAACAGAGCGATATCTACATGAAAAAGTGCAAATAAACTCGACGAAAAAAGAACCCCCATCCATTTCCCTGTATCATTTGCAATCGCCTCATAGATCATCCCACGAAAGAAAAACTCTTCAGCGAATACTCCAATCAATCCAATCATTAACCATTGAAAAAATAAAAATAGAGGTCCTCTAACAGTCGCCACGTCAATTCCCTGGTTAATCGTTTCTTCACGCCAAGACATTAATTCAATATGAAAAAAATCGGCAACTGGTTTTGTAATCCAAGAGTCTAGAAAAAATGTGACCCATCCATAAAGTACAACAGAGATCAATAGAATTTGAATCCATTTCATCATGTTTATAGATCGTAAACCAATCTGGGAAAATGACCGATGAAACAAGATAACACCGAGGACAACCAACCATACATGTGGTAAATAAGGAAGCAAATCATTGATCCATTCAACTTCTCCATCCATCCACAAAAACGGTATAGAGCCGACCATCACCCCTGTTTGAATCCATGCCGTATAGTAAACAAGATCAAGAAGTGTAATCTGATTCAATGATCGATTTCGTTCAAACTGAAACCGATCATAGATCCCTAACAACAAAAAGATAAATGAGCCCACCAGTATCACAAGTATGCGAATAAAAGAAACCAATGCAAATCCTAATGAAGAAAATTGATCCTGTCGGAAAATCTGCCACATTCCCTCATCGGTTTCGATCCATTGGAGAGAAGCATATTCCAATGGCAACATTGCAAAAAAACAGACACACATCACCCAAGCGATTCCATTTCTTATGAAATGAACTTTCTTCATTCCATCCCATAAATGAACCCAAGAAATATTTACTTTCACTCAACGCCACCTAATTTCTCAAAAATAGAAAAAGCAGCATAGCTTCTCTGATAAGAAGATGCTGCTTTAGATATATGTGATAAACGATTCAACTAGACCTCTCGTCTTCCCTCTAGCGCTTTCGTCAGTGTAACTTCATCTGCATATTCTAGGTCTCCACCCACAGGTAATCCATGTGCAATTCTAGTCACTTTAATTCCAAAAGGTTTAACCAGTTTGGATAAATACATGGCGGTGGCTTCCCCTTCAATATTGGGATTAGTAGCCAAAATCAGTTCTTGAACTGTGTCATCTCCAAGACGACGTAACAAGTCAGGAATTTTCAATTCATCAGGGCCAATTCCCTCAATGGGCGAGATCGCACCATGTAAAACATGATATAAACCATGGAATTCTCGGGTTCGTTCCATCGCCATTAAGTCCTTTGTATCTTGTACAACACAAACCACAGACCGATCTCTCTTTTTATCTGAACAGATATAACAAGGGTCAGTATCTGTGATGTTTCCACAAACAGAACATGTACGCAAGTCCCGCTTAGCTCTGACTAAAGCTTTCGCTAAGTCTAACACATCGTCTTCTTCCATCGTAAGTACAAAAAAAGCCAAGCGTTGTGCCGTTTTAGGCCCAATGCCTGGCAACCGCATAAAGCCATCGATTAATTTAGAGATCGGTTCAGGTACATACATGATTAGCCACCCCTATACTCGGAATTAAAAGAGGCCAGGGATGTTCATACCTGCCGTAAATTTTCCAAGATCTTTATTTACTAATTCATCAACTTGTTTCATAGCATCACTAAATGCAGCTGTCACTAGATCCTGTAACATTTCAACATCTTCAGGGTCCACAACATCTGGAGAAATTTCTACACTTAGAACTTGTTTATGTCCATTCATCGTCACCTTCACCACTCCACCACCAGCCGTACCGACAACCTCTTTATTCTCCAACTCTTGCTGAGCTTTAGCCATTTCCTGTTGCATTTTTTTTACTTGTTTCATCATTTGATTCATGTTTTTCATTGAAAGGGTCCCCCTCTAATTATGTCGATCACTAACCTCGACCAAATTTTCTCCAAATAACTCGATCGCTTTACGTACAATCTCCTCTGAATCCTTTTTTATTGGTTCGGATTCAGTTGATGGCATTTGATCTGGAGCCTTTTTCGTTTCCACTTGCCCCCAGTCCGAATGCATCAAAGTGTAGAGTGCCATAGGTCTTCCTAAAAACTTACCCATGACTTGTTCAATTAATGACTTATGTGCTTCTTTTTCAGTCGTTTCCCGATGAATTTTACTTTTAAATGCAACTAAGACTGTATCATTTGTCGCACCTACTGGCTCTCCATCCATCAGCCATGCATGAACAGTAATTTTCTCTTCTTTAATACGATGGAGAATATCTGACCAGACCCTCTTCACTTCTGCGAGTCTTTCTGAAGACAACTGCTCTAAAAAACGATCTTGTAATAAAAGCTTGCGGCTTGATGACCGTGCTGGCTGAGTTTCTTGAACTGGCTTTTGTATTTTTTCTGCTATCGGTCTTGGGGTTAAGTGTAACTGCTCTACCTTTTCTTCTAAAGACCGAATCTGTTCTTGCAGTTGGCGAATGACTTGGCTAGCTTCCTCTGTCTGAGATTCGATCGGAGGTTCGCAAAGGTGAACCATCGCCATTTCTAATAAAATTCTCGGATGAGCGACCCATTTCATCTGTTGTTGATAATGGATCAAAGTATCTAGCATCCGTGTCAACTTTGGAACAGAGAAAAGCTCCCCCATATTCATATCAGATTCATCAGTAAATACTGCTTGGGTATATTCAAGACGTGGAGCTGTTTTTTTAAGTAAAAGGTCACGCAATGCAAAAGTGAGATCCTGAATCAATTGATCAGGTTCCAACCCACCCATCACACAATCATCCAAATGCTGGAGAGCTGCCGCTGAATCTCCTTCTGCCATGGCTTTAATCATCAGATAAAGTACATCACGAGAAATCGCTCCTGTAACCGCTAAAACAGTGCTCTCATCTATATGATCTTTTCCAAATGCTAATGCCTGATCAAGTAGACTAAGCGCATCCCTCATTCCACCATCAGCAGCTCGAGCCACTGTATACAAAGCCTTCTCATCCGCATGAACTTGTTGCGATTCACAAATCATCTTGAGTCGATCAACAATCCGCTCTACAGAGATTCGACGAAATGCAAATCGCTGACACCGAGAAATAATGGTCGGTGGGAGTTTATGGGGTTCTGTTGTAGCTAAAATGAAAATAACATGAGCAGGTGGTTCCTCTAATGTTTTCAACAGAGCATTAAAAGCTTCTGTGGTTAACATATGAACTTCATCGATAATATACACCTTATACCTTACTTCCGTAGGGGCATACTTCACTTTATCACGTAATTCACGGATTTCATCCACCCCACGGTTGGAAGCGGCGTCGATCTCCACAACATCCATGATCCTACCATCTGTAATCCGTTGACATGCTTCACATTCATTACATGGTTCAGCTGCTGGACCTCTCTCACAGTTAACAGCTTTGGCTAAGATTTTTGCAGCACTGGTTTTCCCTGTACCCCGTGGTCCATTAAATAGGTAAGCATGTGAAAGATGCCCTTCTTTCAAGGCATTCATCAACGTTTGTGTGACGTGCTCTTGTCCAATGAGATCGCTAAATCGCTGTGATCTCCAAACTCGATATAATGCCCGATAGGACACACTCAACACTCCAACCTTCCCCAAAGGGGCAAAATAATCATTACATTTATCATACTACACTGATTCTCTTTTTTTCAAAACAACATCATGAATTTTGTGCTTGTACGAAGATAAAAAAACCAACCTTCTATAATCTAAGAAGGTTGGTTCTGTTTAGCAAGAGGAAGTTTAATCCCTACAGTCGTCCCCAAGGTTTGAGTAGAAATGTAGATGGATCCACCAATTTCCCTTAATATCTGTCGGCAAATGGGTAGACCGAGTCCAGTTCCATTCTCTTTGGTTGTAAAAAAAGGATCATAAATTTTATCCATCACATGTTTAGGAATTCCCGGTCCTGTATCGATCACTTTAACCGTTAACTGTGAATCAGCAAGATGAGTCTCTAGTTGAATGGTCAAAGACCCTCCATCGCACATTGCCTCGATCGCATTTTTGGAAACATTGAGAAATATTTGTTTGAGTAATTCCCCATCCGCATGAACTACATACGAAGGGGGTAAAAAGCGTTCCATCTGTACATCTACATTATGTAATAAGGCTTCATTGTGGATAATAGGGACAATTTCCTCAAGAACTTGGCAGACATCCACTGTCTCAATATGAACTTCTCGCGGCTTACTCAAAAGTAGAAACTCGCCTACTAGGCTATTGATTCGACCAATCTCTTTTAACATTAAATCAATGTAGCCCTGTTCTTTTACTTGCCCACTTTGCTGTAACTGATATCCGATCATCTGTAAAAAACCTCGGATGGATGTTAACGGATTACGAATCTCATGGGCAGTTCCTGCCGCTATTTGCCCAATCGTAGCCAAGCGGTTATTTTGTCTTATTTGCTGTTCCAAAGAGCGAATCGTAGTCACATTTTCAATCCAAAGGAACCAACCCTGAAAGTTAACTTCTGTTTCACGAATAGGAAAAATTCGAAAGGATAGATTCCTGATGATCCCATCCTTTCGAATGGTTATCTCTTCAGTTCTTGCTGTAGGAGGTGAAGATTGGAAGGCAACAAAAAGACGGCTCCAATCAGCAGACTCCAACTCCAACTTTGATAAACTGTCTCTTATCGACTGATTTAGACTATCGAGTTGATCGATCTCTAACAGCCGACAAGCTGCCTCATTGATATCCAAAATGTTCAGGTGCTGATCCAGTAGAATAACCCCATGATGTATATTTGAAATTAACTGGGCGGCAATCCCCTCAACCGGCGTAATAGGATAAAAGGTAAGAAGTTGATACAAACCTCGATCGCCCATTCTTGTTAATAATTGTACATCGGAATTCATCATATTTGCACCGCCACATCACAGCTTTCCTTTCAATCATTTCAGTCCCTTTTCACTTACACAGGATCAACCCTATATAAAACTCCCCTGAGAGCAGACCCCTTAACCACAGCCTATTTCAAAATATTAATCATATCTTCAAATTAATACAGTCTCACAAAAATGTTAATTGCATCCAAATATCCTACTTGTTAATTCGCCTTTAAACGATCTCTTCCTTCTTAATGACAAATTTTTTCGAAAAGGACGAAGATTGTTGCCCCTTTGCTCACAATTCATCCTAATGCAACTCTCTTCAACAAAACAAAAACTACCCATGATAAAGGTAGTTGATGTACAAAGTTCAAATTATGTATATCGCGCACCTGACTTTGACACATCAAGCCTGAGCGGACACTGTCATCACAGCTAAGACCAGGCACCCCTACGGCACACGGGTGGTCTCCCTTAGTGCTGCTTCCTTCCGGACCTGACACGGTTCAGAAGTTCCCGTTGCGTAGGACCCAATCCATCAACACTGATCAGACAGCCCAAACCTCACACTCGATGAGCCTCGGACAGGAATTCACCCCTGCTAAGGCGGATTGCAGGTAATAGGGCACCGCCAGCTCCCCAGCTAGCGCGACAAAATAACTATAACATAAAACAAGTATATGGATCAATCACTGGATTGGTTTTCCACAAAAATAGATTTGATTTTTCATTCCTAAATAAAATAATAAATAAGTATCTTAAATAATTATTCTGTTATATATAATCAAACCTTGTATATCTACTATTACATGAAAATTCATTTATGGATCTCTCTCTTTCTTTTATATTTATAATCGAATTAAATTCACTGAATGTATAATTCTTTCGATATAATTACTTCTTTTTCATTGAACTATTCTCCCTATCAATCACCCCGTAAAATATTCCTCTTTTTAGATAAATGAATCAATAAAATCCAGGAAGGATTCCAATCTAACTTTAAAATTGTATCAAATAAAGTTTAATATTATAATGACAATTTTCTAATAATGGGTTATTATTAAATTGTATTGTTCTGAAAAATCGACTATTCGGAAGGGTTGTGATAATTGTATTATTTACTTTATTGGTTTTATTCGTAGAAACGGGACTTTGGAACTAAAACAATAGGAAAGAAGGGTTAAATGCGAATGCAAAGAACACAGAGAATTACGATGCGTCTATTCAGCCTTCTGCTCTGTTTTATGCTGGTTTCCCTTGGTTTTTTACCTCAAACTGCAAATGCACAAGTTGGTTCTGAAAATGTTTCTATGAAACAAACCATGCCTGTCAAAGATAAAATCAATAAACGTGTCTTAGATCAATTTGCTAAAGATCAAAATGTCACGTTTCTTGTTAAATTGAAGGATCAAGCAGATACTATGAAAGTAGCTAAGGAAACCGCTCAAAAGGCCAAGTCTCAAAAGCAATCCTTAGCTAAAACTCAACTCATGCAAAGATCCGCGGTGGTATCTGAACTTAGATCTACCGCTATAGATACACAAGCTCATTTGAAAGATTACTTAACCAAACAGAAAAAGGCCGGAAAGGTCAAGGAGTTCGAATCTTTCTATATTGTAAACGGGATGGCAGTGACAGGAACGAAAGAAGTTGCCGAAGCCATTGCAGCCTTCCCTGAAGTAGAAAAAGTATTACCCAATGAAAAGCGTCAACTACATGCACCTAACAAAGTAAATGCCAAGGCTACTTCAAAAGCCGGTACAAATGCCATTGAGTGGAACATCGAACGTGTAGGCGCTCCACAAACTTGGAACTTGGGCATCGACGGAACAGGTACGGTCATTGGTAGTATTGACACAGGTGTTCAATGGGATCATCCTGCATTAAAGGAAAAATACCGTGGATTCGACCCTGCAAACCCCAATCAACCTGATCATGAATTTAACTGGTTAGATGCTACTTCACGTGGACAAGCTACCCCTTACGATGATAATGGTCATGGTACACATACCGTTGGAACCATGGTAGGAGCTGAACCAGACGGCGCTAACCAAGTGGGTGTTGCTCCTGGAGCAAAATGGATCGCAGTTAAAGCATTTACAGGCTCTGGTTCGGCAACAGACCAAAGCTTATTAACTGCAGGTGAATGGATGATCGCTCCTAAAGACCGTAATGGTGTTCCACATCCAGAAAAAGCACCTGATGTGATCAATAACTCTTGGGGTGGCGGATCCGGAATCGATGATTGGTATCGTGATATGGTAAGAAACTGGCGTGCAGCCAACATTTTCCCAGAGTTTTCTGCTGGAAATAGCGGACCTGGAGCAGGCAGTGTGAACACTCCATCCAACTATCCTGAATCTTTTGCCACAGGCGCTACAGACATCAACAATAAGATCGCTTCTTTCTCATCACGTGGTCCTTCACCATATGGTGGTATTTTAAAACCTGAAGTATCTGCTCCCGGTGTCAACATTCGCTCTTCTGTACCTGGGAATGGATATGACGGAACCTATAGTGGTACCTCCATGGCAGGTCCACACGTTTCAGCAGTTGTAGCACTTTTAAGAGAAGCCAACCCCTCCCTCACTGTAGATGAAATTGAGCAAATTTTAAAAGAAACAGCGACTCCGCTGACAGATAGCACCTATCCATCTTCACCCAACATGGGTTATGGTTACGGATTAGTCAATGCCTTTGATGCAGTCTCTTCCGTGCTAACGGGTCGAGGTAAAGTAAAAGGCTCTGTCATGAAAGAAGGACAAGATAACGAAGCACCCACGTATCAACATGAAGCTCCTGCTGAAACTTATGCTGGTATGGATCTACCACTTAGCGTAAGTGTCCAAGATAATGTAAGTATCAAAAAGGTAGAGCTTCAGTATCTTTCCAATAGTGGAGAATGGGTAGCCGTAAATGCTAGCCGTGTAGAAGGAGATTACCGTTCCGGGGTTTATCAAGCCAAAATCCCTGGTAACGCCATTCATGTTCCTAAAGCATCCTACAAATGGAACATTGTGGACTATGGTAATCATGTGATTACTTCAGATATTTATGAAGTGAATGTGGTTCCAGGAATCAGCGTCGGCTATTCCCAAAACTTCGAATCAACACCTGTGGGCTGGTACTCTTTTGGAACCTTAGACTCTTGGCAATGGGGTAAACCCACCTCAGGACCTGGAAGTGCCTTCTCAGGTGAAAAAGTATATGCAACCAATCTGGCAGGGGATTATGACAGTAAGGCAGATATGACACTTGTCATGCCACCTGTAGATCTACCAGAAGGAAATGCTTACCTACAATTCAAACAATGGTACGACTTCGAAACCCGGTATGATTTTGGTCATGTTGTTGTTTCAACTGATCAACAAAACTGGACACAATTAGCTCAAGTCAATGGTCTCTCCAATGGATGGGTTGATGGTCAAGTTGATCTCTCAGCATATGCGGGTCAACGCGTCTATCTCGGTTTCCATGTCAAAACAGATATTAGTATCGTGAAAAAAGGCTGGTATATCGACGATGTGAAGTTAAGTGCAACCGCACTCAGTAACATCACCAAAGCACCTGTTGCCAAAGCGGATGCTACTAGTGGATCTGGAAAAGAACAAGTCGATCCAAAGAAACTCAAACCTAGCAAAAAGATCAATGTTAAATATCCAGTAGCGATCAACCAAGTAAAGAAAGCATCAACACCAAGCGGACTTCCTCTACAAGCAACGGTTAGTGTTCTAGAAACGGGTCGTTCCGCAACTACAAATCCGGCAGATGGTAGTTATGAAATTAATCACGCATCAGGTTCCTACACCTTACGTGCCGAAACCTATGGCTATCGTGCCGTTGACCAACGTGTAGAAATCCCAACAGATGGAGTCGCTGACACTAACTTCGTCTTGCAACCAATTCCGAAAGGAAACATCAAAGGAACTGTTACCAACAAGCAAACTGGGCAACCTATCGCAGATGCCAAACTTCTATTGATGGAAGATGCCGCCATTCAACCTGTAACTACAGATGCCAATGGTAACTTTACACTTCAAGCATACGAAGGAACTTACACATTAAGAATTCAAGCCAACTCTTATGTAACCCAAGATGTTCAAGTAACAGTCACTGGGAATAGCGACGCAAATAAAAACATTCAATTAAAACCATTTATTGGTTACTCGGGTGAGATCGGCTATGACGATGGTACTCCAGAAAATGCTCGTGCCTTCAACCAAGGGGGTAATGGCTGGGCAGTCAAAATGTCACTCGCTCCTGGCCATGACAATGCCTTAGTCACAGGTGGGCTCTTCCGCTTCTGGACAAATGAATGGCCTAATCCAGGTGGAACCGAAATGCAAGTGGCCATCTATGATGCCAACGGTCCGAATGGAGCACCTGGTAAAAAATTAGCTGGACCGATCTCAGCCACCGCTAAACGTGACGGAGAATGGACACATGTAGATCTCAGAGATCAGGGAGTGATGGTCAACGGCGATTTCTACATGACATACATTCAGCCAAAAGCTCATCCAAATGCGCCTGGACTCGCTACCGATGAAGATGGTACCAATGCAAATCGTAGCTGGCAATTCGTCAGTGGTGCATGGGCACAATCACCGAAAGATGAAGGAAACTACATGATCCGTGCCCTTGTAGATTATGAGGCATTTACTCCAACCATAAAATCACCAACAGATGGACTTTACACCAATAAATCTGAGGTCAAAGTCGAAGGAACATCAGCTCCCGGCGTTAATGTGAGTGTCATGAACAATGGGAAAGTTGTTGCCACCGTTGAGCCAACAGCTCAAGGAACCTACTCGGCCAACATCACCTTAAACAAAGGTGAAAACACACTTACAGTTAAATCCACAACAGATAAAGGTTCTACAGACCCTTCTGATCCTGTAAAAGTGATTCTTGATCAAACAGCACCTACAATCTCAATCGACAAACCAGTCAATCATTTCAAAACCAACCAACAAGCTGTTACTATTGTTGGGCAAGCAAGTGATCAGTATCTCCATGAAGTTGTTGTGAATGGTGCTAAAGCGAAGCTAAATGCGGACGGCACCTACTCCCACCGGATGCTCTTGGAAAATGGTGAAAATGTGATCAAAGTCGTTGCCAAAGACCGTGCAGGGAATGCGGCTGAAACTCAGGTTAAAGTATTAGCCAAATTCGACGCACCAGAGATCACCAATCTCAAACCAGACCAAGACTTGCATCTCAAAAAGGGGAATTCCGTGAAGATTGAACTGGATAGTGAGGCTGGTCTAGAAGCTAGTTTCAGCATTAAAATGCCACTATTTGGACCATCCAAAGCAGCACCTACCAACTTTACCGATTTCCCACTCTTAGACACTGGAAATGGACACTATGTCGGATACTGGACCGTTCCATCCCATTTGAAAAATATTGAAGGTGCCGTGGTTGAAGTTACCTTGAAAGACGACTATGGTAACGTAACCAAGAAAGAAGCTGTAGGTAAACTATTTATTAAATAGTTCAAACATCAAAAGGCGATACTCTCATTTTGAGAGTACCGCCTTTTTTAATCTTCATGCACGAAGACATCCTATTGATTCCCAAATAAATTCTTTATTCACTTAGCTCAAACTGATCAAAAGCAGAAGGAGCGAAGAATAAATTTGGTGCTATCTCTCCAATAAATCAACCTCCCGTACATAGCTACATCACTTTTTTCAGTTATCTCATCAAATTACATCGAGAAAACCAGATGATCTTAACGGTCATTTGTCCCCTATTTGCTACTTAAAAGTTACAAAATCTAAATGCATTTCATTGAATAATCCGAAAACCGCAGAGGATATTGTTGCTCAATATTGAATTCCTTTACAAGCTTTTTATTGTTGTTGAAAAGAAAAAAGGAGAGGATTAGATGAAAAAAATAGTTACAATCTTGCTAGTTACAGGAGTACTATTTTCTTCTGTTTCACTAACCACTTTTGCTAACGCAAAAGATTACCATGCCAAGAAAAAGGTAGAGTATGTATCATTAGGAGACTCCATAGCAGCAGGACTAACACCATACGGAAGCTATGATTTAAGTTTTGCAGATTATCTAAGGGATCATTTTAAAAGAAGTAATCATAAAGTTGTTGATTATGATAATTTTGCTGTTTCGGGTTACACTTCTGATCAATTAAGAAACGATATTTTGAACAATGAAAGTGTCAGAAAAGAAATCAAAGAGGCAACTCATATAACGATCGATATCGGTCTAAGTGATGTCTTTCGTATGTTGCTAACAGATCCATCTCGTGTGTCAGAAGCAATTGATAGTGCGAGTGCTAATCTACAAATAATTCTCAGCACCATTGATGACCTTAATCCAAACGTGGATGTTTATGTATTGGGCTATTACAACCCTTACCCTTATGCTCCTCAGCCAGGTCAAGGGAAAATGCTAGAAATTGTGAGATCACTTAATTCAGAAATTAAACTACGTACAGAAGCCAATGGTGATACTTATGTTTCGACAGAGGAAATAATAGCAAAAAACTATCAAAAGTACATGCCTAATCCAGATGATAATCATATAAATATTAAAGGACACAAAGTGATCGCAAAGGAGCTTTGGAAAGCTACAAAATAGATCTCTGTTCCTAACATGTTGGAGTTTCTACAAAGTTGAAAGCGATAAAAGTCATTCTTCTAGTCATTTCCATCTTGATCATTCTTGCTATGATTGAAATATAAGAAAAAAGAAGCCGTCCAACCATCGACGACTTCTTTTTCTTTTTAAAACAATACGAGTTGGTTACTTTCTGGTAAGTCTTTAAAACATCCCATATTTCTAAAGATGTCTACCACTGTACTGGAGGCTCTGGATCTTTTTTGGAAATCATCAATCGATAGAAACTCTCCATCTTTTCTCGCCTGCATGATACTAAAAGCAACACTTTCGCCTACACCTGCGATCGATTCAAAGGGGGGTACCAATTCTCCATCTTTCACTTGGAATTTATTGGCGTGAGACTCATAAATATCGATCGGCTTTATTTTGATTCCTCTTGCATACATTTCTTGAACCAATTCTAGGACAGTAAGTAATGTTTTTTCTTTAGCTGAAGCTTGAAATCCCTTTTCATTGATCTCTTTGATGAGTCTAGAAACATGATCGTATCCTTTTAGGACTTCTTCAATATCAAAGTCGCCTACTTTTGTGGAAAAGAGAGCCGCATAAAATTCCGCTGGATGATACACCTTAAACCATGCGATTCGTACCGCTGCTGTCACATAAGCAGCTGCGTGAGCACGAGGAAACATATACTTGATCTTGCGACAACATCCAATGTACCACTCAGGTACGCCATTTTCTCTCATCAAATCTGCTTCTTCGTCGGTGACTCCTCGTCCTTTCCGAACCTTTTCCATAATCTTAAAGGCATTCTTAGAGGGTAATCCCTTACGTAGCAAATACATCATAATATCGTCACGACAACAGATCGCCTCAGACAACGTACACGTACCTCGATTGATCAAATCTTGTACGTTTCCCTGCCAGACATCAGTTCCATGGGATAAACCTGATACACGAGTGAGCTCACTAAATCTACGTGGTTTGGCATCTTCTAAAATTCCGCGTGCAAAGTAAGTTCCAAACTCAGGAATCCCCAAAGTTCCATGCCGAATCCCATTAATCTGCTCAGGTACAATACCTAACGGCTTGAGACTACTAAAAATCTCGATCACTTTCGGGTCACCCAAAGGTACTTTCGTCGGATCAATCCCCGTCATGTTGTGTAAAAGCCGTTGAATTGTTGGACCTGTATGTCCTAAAAGGTCCAACTTTAAAATCTTTCCGCTGATCGATTTATAATCGAAGTGGGTCGTAATAACAGCTGATTTAGCCGCATCTGCGGGATGTTGGATCGGAGAGAAATCAAAAATCTCTTTTTCCTGTGGAACGACCATCAATCCGCCTGGATGTTGTCCCGTTGACCGTTTAACACCCACACATCCTTGTGCCAGACGATCAATCTCGGCATGTCTTAAAGTCAAATTATGCTGTTCAGCGTACTTTTTGACATATCCATAAGCAGTTTTCTCTTTAACGGTATTGATACTTCCCGCACGATAGATATACTCTTTTCCGAAAAGATCCTCTGTATAGGCATGAGCACGAGCTTGATATTCGCCGTCAAAGTTAAGGTCAATATCTGGCTCTTTATCTGCTTCAAATCCAAGGAACGTTTCAAATGGAATGTCGTGTCCGTCTTTTAATAGTACCTCATTACACTCTGGACATTGTTTATCTGGTAAATCAAATCCAGATTCATAGGAACCATCTGTAACAAACTCACTGTATTTACACTTTTCACAACGATAATGCGGAGGTAAAGGATTCACTTCTGAAATCCGACTAAATGTAGCTACTACAGACGAACCTACAGAACCCCGAGAACCTACGATATAGCCATCTTCAAGGGATTTGTTTACGATTTTCTGGGAAATCATATACAATGTGCTGTATCCATGCTTGATGATCGATCCCAATTCTCGATCTAAGCGGGCTTGTACAACCTCTGGTAATGTCTCTCCATACCAGTCGTGTGCAGTGTCATAACAAATTTGCTTTAGCTCTTCTTCAGCACCTTCTAAGTTAGGTGTAAACGTTTCTTCTGGGAACGGCTGAATCCCATCTTCGATCCATTCTTCCGCAATCATCCGCGGATTGGTAATAACCACTTCTTTACACTTTTGCTCTCCCAAATAGCGAAACTCTTTAAGCATCTCATTCGTAGTTCTAAAGTGTGCCTTGGGAAGTGGGCCTTTCGGCTTAGCACCTGTCTGATTAGCTGCAATGATCTCACGAGAAATCGCATCTTGCTCATCCAAGTAATGAACATTCGCCGTTGCAACTACAGGCTTTCCTAATTTCTCCCCGATCTCTACTAGTAAACGATTCGCTTGCCGAAGTCGTTCATCATTTTCGACAAAGCCTTTTTCTACTAAATGAATATTATAATCAACAGGTTGGATCTCCAAATAGTCATAGAAACGAGCTACTTCTTCCACCTCTGTGGGAGACTTGTTGAGCGCTGTTTCAAACAATTCCCCTCGTTCACAGCCAGAGCCAATCAACAAACCTTCTCGATGTTTCATCAATTGACTGCGGGGAATCCGTGGAACACGGTAGAAATATTTTAAATGTGACATCGAAATCAGTTTATACAGATTTTTCATACCTTCTGGGTTTTTGACTAATAAAATAGCATGGAAGGGACGCATCCGACTAAAATCCCGTTCTCCCTGATCTTCATTCAATTGAGGCAAGCGAACAATATTTTTGGCTACGGTTTCATGCAACATTTTCCAAAGAACATACCCAGTTGTTTCCGCATCATAGATCGCCCGGTGATGCTGTTCTAGCTTCACATCTAGTTTATCAGCTAAATTATTTAATCGATGATTTCTTAATCCCGGATAGAGAAAACGTGCCAACTCTAGTGTATCTAGAACTGGGTTTTTGACAGGCTGCTCTCCAATTCTCTTTACTGCTTCTTGTAAAAACCCCATATCAAATCGCGCATTATGGGCAACTAAAACACATCCATCAATAAATTGAAGAAAACGAGCAATCACATCATCAATCTCTGGTGCATCCTTGACCATATCATCTGTGATGTGTGTTAATTCAATGATCTGTTGGGGCAAGGGTCGATGTGGATTGGCAAATTCAGAAAAGGTTTCAACCACTTTTCCATCTTTCATTTTGACCGCACCTAGTTCGATAATGACATCATGAACAGCAGAAAGACCTGTTGTCTCAACGTCAAAGACCACATACGTATCCTCCAACAGCTCCCCTCGATCCACTTCATTCATGACAATCGGTACACCATCATCAACGATATTGGCCTCAACCCCATACAGCACCTTCACACCTGTTTTTTTAGCGATATCATAGGCTTCAGGATACGCTTGAACGACTGCATGGTCAGTAATCGCAACTGCGGGATGCCCCCATTTGGCAACTCTTTGTACAATATCTTTCACATCATAAATCCCATCCATCGCTGACATGGAGGTGTGTAGATGTAGCTCTACACGCTTCTCTTCCGCATGATCCATTCGTTCCGTCTCATTGGACTCTACTTCATGAAAATCATTGATCATCATCACAAGTTCTCTAGCAAAGGTGTCGTATTGAACATTCCCTTTCACCTTCAACCAGTCGCCATTTTGAACCAGTGAACAAATCTTCGCCTGTTCCTTATCCTTGGCAAAATATTTACATGAAATGGAATCAGTGAAGTCGGTGAGATTAAAAGTGAAAAGCTGCCTTCCACTCTTCAGTTCCTTCATTTCACTTCGGAAAACCTTCCCTTGAACAACCACTCGATTCTCTTCTTCGATAATCTGATTCATCAGTCGAGAATCTTCCTTAATCTGATATCCAACCCGCTTCTCCAATTGGATCTCTGGAGGATTTTCTTCTCTCATCTGACTGATTTCGGCTTGTTCAGCTAGAGCTTGTTGGATTAACACTTGTTCCTCTTCCGCTTTTTTTTGTTGAAGTTGCTCTAGATGTTCCTGAGTACTCAAATCTTCTTTCGCACTTAAATGAATCGTTACTGATTTCCCTGTAATCCTTGTATAGTATTTCGCAACGAGTTGGTCGATTCCACGACTCTTTGCCATATCAAGAATAGTAGGGTTTGCAAATACAACCTCGATCCGCTCTCCTTGTACCGACCATTCCGCTTTTCCAAACCAACTCCCAGATGCAGGAGCATGATTCTCTTCGATCTGCTTTTGAATCCAGTACTTCACTTTTTCTAAGGTGGTCTCATGGTTCACGGAGTCATAGATAAAGTGCACCTTCACACGGATCGGGTGAAAATGTTTGTTGAGTCTGAGCTGAAATTCATACCAAATTTCTGCGGGGATCGGCTCAGGTAGATGAAGAAGAATGGTCCAAGAATGCTGTTTCATACTGACTTGCACTTTCTCAATCCATGCTTGTCCAAAATGTTCTTGGAGCCATTCTCGAGGCAGATCCACTTCATTAAATAGCTTACGAATACTCTCATCGGCCATGGGCACACCTCCTCATTAGAATCGTACGACAGGGTTGTTAACTCCTAAGATAAATAAGAGAGCTAACCCCTCGATCTTAATCTATCTAGATGTATAAGGATGGGATGACTGTTCTATAAAAACCCCTATTTATTTGCCACCCTCTTATGTACCCTTGTTTGGAATATAATGTTATAACATACAAAATACATGACTTCATCTTATCAAATCATCAAAAGTTGGACAACACAAGGAGCAGATAGAGGTAGGATGATTTAATATTTAAATACTATTATACTTTTAAAACTAGGGTAAATTAGATCACGATCTATGCTATACAGATTAGAGTGATCACCTTCATACTAGTAGGCATGATCAGCTGTTTGATCATGGTGAAGGTAATCGATGATGACTTGTATCAACCGATCTCAAAGTCTCCATATAAAAGACGAACCCTCAAAACCTCCTTGGTTATCAAAGGTTTCTAGGGTTCTCGATGATGCTTTATTTAAAATTTTGTATATCCCCAAAAAAGGGACTGGTTATATTCGCCAGCTCTTGTTTTTTATTTTCTATTATAATCTTTTCTATTTATGAAAGGAAAACGCAGTAATTGATTTCAAAAACCTTATCTTTTGCCAACAAAACAGGAGAAGTTTCAATTCCTCATAGGTACGATCTAAACCCCAAAAAGTACTGATACTAAAGCACTCTATCTTCTGTTCAAATTTCCTGCTTCCTTTGTATTCTTTTCAAGGAAGCAAGAATGAAAGCAAATATGTTGCAAAAGGATGCTGCAAGAGAAATAGGAATCAGCAATGTAACTCTTTCTCAATATGAAAAAGGGATTCGCAATCCAGATCCAGAAACTTTATTAAAGTTGGCTGATTTATATAATGTCTCTATCGATTGGCTTCTCGGTCGATTCCCCTCAACTCGTCAAGGATTCGGAAGGGACCATAGTAGCAAAGCTACCAAAAAATATCTTGATCTTCGATTGCTTAATACTTTAGCTGATCTTCCAGAAAATGTACGTATGGAGTTGCAACCACCAGTACTACTCTATCGAGTTCTACAACTGAGGGATGATGTAACGATAACTATATCAGAATCTTATCTACCTAATTCTCTACCTCTTGAAGAGTTGGAAAAGATTCTTGAAGGAGTTAAGCAGAATCCTACGCTGAGTTTGTACAAAACTCTAGAATCATTCGGGAGAAAACCGATCTCATGCGAAGAAGTTATAGTCGTAGATAGTCCTTCTCGTGAAGAAGCTGATCTTCTGAACATGCCTGAGAAAGTTCCTGTCGCGCGGATTACGAGAAAAACCTTTGATGCATCGAGCAAACTCGTAGAGCATTGCCTGCTGACGAGCCGAACAGATCTCTATAAGTTTGTGTATCGATTTACTTTATAACTTTATAAAGGGAGGTTTTTATGTTGAAATATGAACATGAACATACCAAACAGATGGCTTTGGGATATCACAAGCGGACAGGATTCCCATTCGTAACACTGAAAACAGCAATGACTCTAGATGGGAAAATTGCTACCTCAACTGGTGATAGTAAGTGGGTAACCAATGAACTCTCGAGAGAAAACGTTCATTACATGCGTCATTGGAACGATGGGATTATGGTCGGGATCGGGACTGTTCTAAAAGATCGCCCGAGTTTGACTACACGTTTATCTGAGGGTGGGGGTAAAAATCCAACCCGCATTGTAGCTGACAGTTTGTTGCGTATCCCACTTGACACTCCACTGGTGACCACCACAGAAGAAGCCCCAACTTGGGTATTTTGTACTGATGCAGCAGCCCCAGAAAAAGAAAAACAGCTGGTAGAGCATGGAGTAAAAGTGATTCGCACGGGTAGCGGCCCGCACGTTGATTTAGTAAAAGCAATGAAGTATTTGGGTGAAAACGGAATCACATCTGTTTTGCTTGAAGGTGGCGGTCAGCTCAACTGGTCAGTGCTTGAAGCCTCTCTTATCCAAAAAGTGGTTACCTTTATTGCTCCGAAATTGCTCGGTGGCAAGGAAAGTATTACTCCCATTTCTGGTCAGGGATTTGAACGAATGGGATTGGCTGTTCCATTAAAAGATGTAACGGTTCAGCGCTTTAGAGAAGATATTTGCATTACGGGATATCTATCGTGACAATCTGTTAGCAAGAAAAAAGAGTGTTTCTAGGATGAGAGCACTCTTTTTTGTGCCTGTTCTGCATACTAGTTAATTTGATTAATCGTTTGGATATCGGGATAGGCTTATAACCACTTCGTCAGGTAGCCTATGGGGAATTTCATAGTACGTTCTCTGACGCTTAGTTACGACAGTAAGCTTAACTTTTTTAGACACAAAAAAACGCCTCCTATCTCGTTTCTACATCCGCTTAAGATGCAAAAACAAACTAGGAAGCGTCTCTCGTACACTTCGTTTATTCGCTATGTGAACGTGTGCCATCGTTTAGACAATCGCCCATAATCACAGTATTTGTTTGGCGGAGAGGGTGGGATTCGAACCCACGGTACGAGGAATACCCGCACAACGGTTTTCGAGACCGCCTCCTTCAACCACTCGGACACCTCTCCATATAAAAAGCCTAGACAACTATCAATCTTACAGCAATGATACGAAGTTGTCAAGACTACAGCTGCTATATCTTTCATTCACCATTGGATGTACTCTAAATCTCACGATTCTGAAGCCATCTTTTTTAGGCGCTTTTTTTCTTTTCTTAGTTCACGGAAAAAGTGGGTTAACATGGAGCTGCACTCTTCTTCGAGTACACCTGAGATCACTGCGGTCTGGTGGTTAAATCTCGGTTCATCGAGAAGATTCATTAAGGTTCCCGCACAGCCCGCTTTGGGATCTGTGGTTCCATAGACAACGGTCGCAATCCTTGACTGGATGATCGCTCCGGCACACATGGGACAAGGTTCCAAGGTGACATAGAGAACACAATCATTCAATCGCCAACTCCCTAAGTGGTCAGTAGCTTCCTGGATGGCGATGATTTCAGCATGAGCCGTGGGGTCTTGATCGATTTCCCGAAGGTTGTATCCTTTACCGATGATCTCATCCTTGTAAACGATGACCGCTCCGATGGGAACTTCACCGATTGCTTTTGCTTTTTCTGCTTCATGGAGTGCAGCTCTCATATATTTCTCATGATTCAAGAGGCAAGAACCCCCAATTTTATTGACTCAAACTAATTACATCTGTTTATCCAACGATCCTCTTTAAATAACTGATCTTCATCGCACTTAGGATGGTGACGGGACGGAACGATTGTCACCACAATCGGCGCAACGACCATAGATTTCAAACTTATGTCCAGTGATTTCAAAGTTTTCAGGTTGTCCCAAAATCGCGTTCATCGGACAAAGGTGGATGGCTTGAGTACGACCACATTGAGTACAGATCAAATGGTGATGGTGTTGATCACTGCCACAGTTAATCCTGTACCGTCGTTCCCCTTCCCACTCGGTCCCTTCGATGAGCCCCAGATCTTCAAACAACGATATATTTCGATAGACAGTGTCAAAGCTCAGCCCCGGATAGTCCTTCTGCATTTGATCAAGGATTTCCTTCGCTGACATATAACGACTTTCCTTTACGAACAGCTGAACCATTCGCTCACGCTTGTCCGTATACTTATACCCATGTTGTTTTAATAATTCTAGTGCTTGGTTTAGATCCATTCATCTCGCTCCTACACACAGTTCCAACCATTGGGTTTTCATTCATTTTATCTTATTTTTGCTCTGGAATCACCCTTCTATTTCGAATAAGCAAAGAAATCTTTTTTATCATTAAAACAAGTAGCAAGATCACAATAGAAACTAAGACAATCGTTCCTCCAGACGCCCAATCTAGTTCATAAGCCGCGTATAATCCTGCAAATACAGCTAGTTGTGAAAAAAACATCGACCACACAATGGTTTGCCGAAAGCTATTGGTAAATTGTAAGCTGGCAGCTACCGGAATCGTCATTAATGCAGACACCAACAAAATCCCAACGACACGAATCGCTGCGGCAATGACTAGTGCCACCACGATGATAAATAGGAGATTGACCCAACGACGAGGAACTCCTGATAAAGTGGCATGTTCTTCATCAAACGAGAGAGCAAACATCTCTTTATAAAAGAAGAAAGAGAATAAAAGAACGATCAGTCCGGTAATCAAAATCGTGTACAAATCTTCTTGGCTCACTGCAAGGATGTTGCCAAATAAATAGCCTGCGATATCTACATTAAATCCATCAGCAGCACTAATTAAAACCACACCGAGACCGATCCCACCTGATAGGATAATGGGGATCGCCAACTCCTGATAGGATCGATATAGGCGGCGCAACTGTTCAATAAATAATGAGCCTGCCACCGCAAATCCCATCCCCGTGTAGATCGGATTGACCTGAAGTGTAGGAAATTCCTTTTGTAACAATAAGCCTGCGGCTACACCTGATAAAGTAACGTGAGATAAGGCATCAGCAATTAACGATAGCCGTCGTACCACGAGGAAGACTCCTACTAACGGTGAAATGATCCCGATCGTGATCCCTGCCAATAAAGCTCGTTGCATAAATTCATATTCTAAAATAGTCTCGATCATAGAATAGAGCCTACTAACTGAGGCGCTCCCCTCCTTCATGGCAAAACAAAATTAATGTTGATGTTCGACGACTTGAACTTCATGACCATAGGCGGCTGACAACACTTCCTCTTGTTGTTCAGCAAAATCCTTTGAATGTCCATGGAAGAACAGTCTCTTATTGAGACAAGCGATCCGATCTACATAAGTGGTCACCGCACCAATGTCATGTGTGACCAAAATCATTGAAATTCCCCGCTCTTGGTGTAACTGGGTGAGTAAATCATAAAATTGCTCTGTCGATTTAGCATCCACCCCTACAGTCGGTTCATCTAA
The DNA here is from genome assembly GCF_004341825.1 of Hazenella coriacea. Lineage (GTDB taxonomy): Bacteria > Bacillota > Bacilli > Thermoactinomycetales > Thermoactinomycetaceae > Hazenella > Hazenella coriacea. Next base: position 21,548 of record NZ_SMAG01000002.1, read on the forward strand.
GATTAAGAGTTCAGGCTGACTAACTAGTGCCCGTGCAATAAACGCACGCTGTTGCTGTCCTCCTGACATTTTACCAATATTCCGGTCAGCAAATGCAGATAATCCTACTTGTTCAATCGCTTCATCCACGAACTTCCAATCCTCTTTTTTCATCCAGTGGAACAATCCCAGTTTCCCAGTCAAACCAGAAGCAACCACTTCTCGAACCGTTGCTGGAAATCCAGAGTTAAAGCTATTAGACTTTTGTGAGACGTAGCCGACTTTAGAACGCTCCTTGGCAGATAAAGAAGGCTTACCAAATATACGGATCTCTCCCTTTTGTGGTTTCATGAGACCGAGAGCTAACTTCATCAACGTAGACTTGCCAGATCCATTGGGGCCGATCAGACCGACTAGCTCCCCTTTTTCTACGGTTAAATTTACATTATCAAGGACTTGCTGATGATCATATGCAAAAGAAATATGATCCATTTCAATCACAAATTGACTCATGGTTGGACTCCTAAAGCCTTAGCAATATTTTCTTTATTTTTTCTCATTACCGAAAAGTAGTCAGCTCCCTGTGCTATCTCTTCTTTGGTTAATCCTTCAAGCGGATTTAAGGTAAGTGCTTCCGCTTTGACTTCTTTTCTAACAACCTCTGCTACTTTACTACTAACAAGTGTTTCAAACAAAATATATTTGACTTGATGTTCTTTTACCGTCTCTATGATCTGTTTTAACTCTTTGGGACTAGGTTCTTGAGATGGGCTCATCCCTGTAATGGCAATCTGCTCTAACCCATAACGACTTGCCAAGTAATTAAAGGCAGAGTGAGAAACAACGAGCTCTTTTTTCTTCGCTTGTTGGGTCATCGCATCATATTCTTGATGAAGAGTATCTAACTCACCCGCAAGTTTTTGATAATTTTTCTCGTAATCATCTTTATGACTTGGGTCTACTTGCACTAGCCCTTCTTTAATATTCATCGCTTGTTGTTTTGCACGTACAGGATCAAGCCATACATGAGGATCAAAGTCTCCATGATCATGCTCATCTTCTTTGTGCCCTTCTTCATGGGCGTGTTCATCATGATGTTCCTTGGTCGAAAGAAGTTCGATTTCTTTCGTACTTTCTACCACAACGGTTTTCTCTTTATCAAGGTTTTTCGCTACCTGATCTACCCACGATTCAAATCCAGCACCATTATAAACGAATAAATCCGATTTTGTAATTTTCTCCATATCCTTGGGGGTTAATTCAAAATCATGGGCTTCCGTTCCTGGTGGAATCATATTAGTCACTTGCACATGTTCGCCACCAATTTTTTTCGCAAAATCTTCAAGCGGATACACACTTACCATCACTTTCACTTTTCCATCCACTAACTGAACAGATTCTTCGTTGTTACCGCAACCTGTTAATAAAGCTCCGATCACTAATAATAGCACCAAGAATGGGCTTAACCATCTTTTCACAAAATTACCTCCAAATCAAGATAAGTACGATTGATAATAGCTGAACCCTATTATAACCTAAACTTATTTCTCTGTAAATCGTAAACATTACGTTTTATATTTATGATCTATTACCTTTTATTATGTCCGTTCAATCGTTCGATCCAATAAAAGAAATTCATCAGTGAACAGTGGTGTCGATGTATCAAAAGTTAGGAGTCGATATTTCATCATTGTCTTTGAAACAAAAAAAGAGCCTCCTAAAAAGAAGACTCTACATCTTGAAGATTGATCTAACTCTCTAACTTTTTTTATGCGATATTTTGCCGGCGAATTTCAATATAGGATAAAAATTTACGAAAACCTGTTTTCACCCAACGAACATGAATTTGCGTTAAGATATAGGCTCCTGCCATAAATCCGAGCAATGTATAGGAGTCTGATAAGACAACACTCCAATCTCCACTAGAAAGAACGGCTCGCAATCCATGTACCGTATATGTCATCGGTAAGTAAGGGTGAATCGTTTGGAATAATTGTGGTAATAACTCTAATGGGTAAGAACCTGTACTAGAGGTAAGTTGTAGCATCAGTAAAATAATCGCTACAAACCGTCCTACATTCCCCATTAAAGCAACCAACAGTTGGTTAATCGCTATAAATGTAAACGACATGATGATGGTAAAGAGATATAACCCGCCAGGTAATTCAGGCTCAATGCCTAGCCCCAACGTTAAAGCTGCCGTCACAATGATGGCTTGGGCTGCTCCAATGAGAGCACCTGCCCCCATCGATAAAGGTCGGTTGCCCAATTGTTGTGGTAACTGGTATAAGTCGATGACTGTAAATAGGATCATTGCCCCTACCCAAAGAGAGAGCGAAATAAAGTAAGGAGCAAAGCCTGTCGCATAGTTAGGCACTGGATGTAAAGAGGTTTCTTTTACATCTACTGGATTAGCGATGATCTCACCTTTTTTATCCGCTCCAAGTAAGCCCTTCTCAGACTCCTTGACACCATCACCGAGTCCAGTTGCTAGTTCAGATTGACCATCTTCAATTTTCTTCAATCCTTTGTTTAACTCTTCTGCACCTACACCTAATTTCAGCAAGCCATCGAGTAATTTCCCTTGCCCTTTTTCTAACTGATAGGCCCCTTGCAACAATTCGTCTGTTCCATTTACAAATTGGTTGGAGGCTTGGTTCAGGTCATTTAATTTATCTGCTAACAAATGAGCTCCCTTGGAAAGCTCTCCGATTTGAGCTATTTGTTGATCTAATCCTTGATTGGAGTTTACAAACTTACTTAAGTCGTTACGCAACGCTTGGAGTTCTTTGATCTGCTCTTTCCAATCGTCCACACGACGATCGATTTGATTGATTTGCTGCCCCATCTCTCCTCGTTGACTCCGTTGCGCTTCAAGCAAGGAGTTCAGTTGATTGACATTGGGGTCTGATGCTAACTCTGGATGCTCCTGTATGATTGTTTGTAACAACTGCTTGGATTGATTTTGGTCTTTCTCTAGCTCACCCAACTTGGATTGAACAGAAGCTAGGCGATTGTTCAAATCAGCCGTTGTTTGTTCAGGAAGGTTTATATTTCTTTTAATCTGATCTACTTGTTGACTGATCCGATTCATCAGCTGTTGAATCTCTTTGGCTTTAGCATCAATCTCACCAACTCCACCAGCTACCTGCCCAGCTCCCTTTGCTAACTGTTCGGTTCCTTGTTGCGCTTGCACTAACCCACCTTTTAACTTTTCCAAACCTTGACTTAGGCGTTGGTTCCCCTCTTTCAATTGAGAAGCCCCACCTTCTAATTGACCTATTCCATCTATTAATTTTTCACTGCCATCTACGGCTTTATGTGTTCCTTCCGAAAGCGTCTCAGCTCCATCAGCTGCTTTCGCTAAATCTTTAGTCGAAGACTCGATCTTGTTAAAAATCTCATCAGCATATACTTTACTTAAACTTTCTTCAAGGCTAGACTCTAATTCACGAATCATCGACTGTCCAATTTTCCCAGATAGATAGTTACTACTCTCATCTGAGTAATACTCAAGCTCTCCTCTTAACGGGTTGGGACTATCGAGAGAGATCGCTTTTTGCGATAAGTCTTTAGGGATCACTACGCCTAGATAGAAGTTTCCATCTTTAAATCCTTCTTCCATCTCGGTGCGCGATACAAATTCCCATTTCAACTTGGACTCTTTCTTCAGTTCATCAACCAATTCATTGCCCACATGAACTTCTTCTTGATCCTTAGTTGCTCCTACATCTTCATTGACAATAGCAACTGGTAAGTATTGCATATTTTCGTATGGGTCAAAGAATGCAAATAAGTAGATGAAACTATATACAACAGGGAGTGCTAATACTCCCAAAATCCCCAAGCGCATGGCTTTATTTGCCCAGATTTGTTGCAAATCATGAATCACTAAAGGCAGTTTCTTTTTTCTTCGTCGAATCGCGCACACCTCCCAACAGGTACTGACTAGTCAGTACAAAGGAAATTATACACCCGCCACTATAAATTACAAGCTTTTTTTCACTAATATTACATAAACTTTGCGATAATGTTACGATCTTTTGACCTTTATTCTTCAAATCCCAAACGATGTCCCTCTTTTCTTACATGCATCAGGCACACTCTTTCGATAGTACTGACTGGTCAGTACAAAATTAATTATACACTTATCACTAACAATTTCAAGATATTTTTTTACTTATGTTATGTTTATTTTGTAAGAATGCTACCAAAGATTAAATGGTTAATACTTTCCATCATTTTAGGAGCTTCGTGTTCGATCTCCACATCTACTTCTTCTACAGAATATAATTTCTGCAATACCACCACACTCGCCGCTCCAAAGATGGCACTAGCCGTTTCTTGAGGAAATTGTAGATCGAAAACGCCTTCATTTTTTCCCTCTTCTAAAACATCTTCAATTAAACGTAAATACTCGCGAATTTTCGCACGAAATTGACTTTGTCGTTCTTTTCTGCCAAAAGCCTCATTGAGTAGTAACTTTGCAAGCTTTCCATTATCCATAAAGAATTGAATATGAGTCATTAAAAGTGCTTCCAAACGTTCTGTAGGTGAAGACTTGATTTCCATATTTCTGGTTACGTATTCAATTAATTTCTCCATTCCTTCATTCATTAAACCAACAAACAATTCTTCTTTACTTTTGAAATGATAATAAATCGTACCTTTAGCTACTTTGGCTTCTTGCGCAATATCATCCATTTTAGCTTGGTCAAATCCACTATCTGCAAAGACTTCAATTGCAGCTTGAAATATAACGTCTACCTTTTCATGACGCATCTTAAAAATCCTCCATATATCTATTTCCATAGTTGATGAATAATCAGCGGGGTGAGTGAAACAATCATACCTATACACTAAAAGTTCAGGCGCTTCAACTCTACTGAAAAATTACATATTCTTGTATGTTATACAAACCGTTATTTAAAAACAAGAAAACAAAGAAATGACTATAAAATATGTACAAGGGTCACACACTAATGGCATCACATACTAAATGTAAACCCATTTCCCTTATATTATAAACGATCCAATACCCATTTATCGTCAATCACCTTGGCTAAAATTTGTTCTTTTTTTATTTTAATGTTAAAATATTTATAGTTAAAAAATATAGCATTAAACTATCTGATCAAGGAGGAATCCCGATGACTCGATTAAAAGGAAAAGTAGCGATTGTCACGGGTGGTGCATCAGGAATCGGAAAAGGGATTGCCACTGCTTTTACCAAAGAAGGGGCCAAAGTCGCCATTGTGGATTTTAATGCTGAAAGTGGACAAAAAACAGCCCAAGAATTACAAGAGTTTGGTGAGAAACCCCTCTTCATTCAAGCAGACCTATCTAATCACGAAAAGCTTGGTGAGATTATCACCAAAGTTGTTGAGCATTTTGGTGATATTGATATTCTCGTAAATAATGCTCAAGCATCAAGAAATGACCTTTTTGAGAATACTACCAAGGATGATTTTGAGTTATCCTTTAATACTGGTTTTTATCCTACTTTTTATCTCATGCAACAATGTTTTAAATATATGAAAGAAAAACGGAGAGGAAAAGTAATCAACTTCGCTTCAGGCGCAGGGATCAACGGTGGTCTCACACATACCTCTTATGCAGCAGCCAAAGAAGCCATTCGGGCGATCTCGCGTGTAGCTGCTAATGAATGGGGTCCATGGAATATTCAAGTCAACTGTATTTCTCCCATTGCCAACTCTCCGGGCGTTCAAAAATGGAGCCAAGAAGCACCCGAGCATTATCACAATATGATCGAAAAAATTCCACTTCGTCGTTTGGGAGATTGCGAAAAAGATATTGGACGTACAGCCGTATTTTTAGCCAGTGAGGACTCAGACTACATCACAGGTCAAACCATTATGGTGGATGGTGGGTCTATTCAACTTCGATAGGAGGATTAATCAAATGAAACGTTTAAGCAAAAAAATTGCACTTGTCACAGGAGCTGCTTCAGGAATTGGAAAAGCGATTACTAAAAAATTCATCGAAGAAGAGGCACTAGTCATTGCGACTGATATAAATAAAGAGGCTTTAAATCAGTTAAAGCAAGAGTATCCAGAAGTAGATCCTGTAGTGCTTAATGTAACTTCAGAAGATGACTGGAAAAAAGCGATTCATCATGTTATGAATACACATGGAAGAATTGATATTCTTGTGAACAACGCCGGAATCACTTCAGAAAAACCAATCGATGAAGTTACTCCAGAAGAGTATGATAAAGTTGTTCTTGTCAATAGTCGCAGTGTCTTTCTTGGTTTGAAGCATACCTTACCTGAAATGGCAAAACAAAAAAGCGGGGCTGTTGTCAATATGGCCTCAGTGACAGCCATCGTAGGTATGGGATTAAATCCTTATACCGCCTCTAAAGGAGCAGTTCGTGCCATGTCAAAAGCAGCTGCAACACAGTATGGACATTTCAATGTCCGTGTCAACTCTGTTTGCCCAGGCGTGATTGAAACCCCTATGACACAAGGACTCTCCGCTAGCCGGGATCAGCTCACATATCTCTTAAGTCAAACACCACTTCAACGTCTTGGTCGACCTGAAGACATTGCCAATGCAGTCCTTTTCTTAGCGAGTGATGAATCTTCTTATGTAACTGGGTTAGATCTCATCGTTGATGGTGGATATGCAGCTAAGTAGCCATCCGAAACAAACTATGATATTTTCATTTAAGATCAAATCATATTGTTGTGCTGGAGCCCGATGTTTCACGCAAAAATGGAGAGTGAAACATCGAGCTCTGATTTATTGATCAGGCTTAAGGAGTGATCTTGATGGAGAAAACAGATATATTTGAATTGATACATACGATGGAACTATTTACAAATCAAGCGATCATCCAATGGACAAAGTCATTTCCATATCCGTTGGGGATCTCACCAATTCTTACATTAGCAGAGTTACAGAATAAAGGCCCTCAGAAGCAATCAGTCCTTGCTCACTCTCTTGGTTTTACACCTGGTGCGATGACGAATATCGCCAACAAGTTGATCAAGTTGGATTATGCAGAGAGACAATTTGATGAATCTGATCGCCGAATTGTTTATTTAGCAATCACTGATGAAGGGAAAAGAGTATTAAAATTCGCCCATTTAAAAGGACAAGAATTACGAATCGAGTTATTTAAAACTTTAAGTGAATCAGAGCGTGCCCAATTACTAAACATTTATAAAAAATTGCTCTCAGAATTTAAGAACCTCTAACCCCAAATACATCAGTGATCCAATCATCCTTGATTCGAAAAAATCTAGAGCCCAATGTTCACTCTCCATGAGCTTGTGCTTCGCAAGGAAGAGAAGAAGTCTACTCCATCCTTCGATTCCTGGAGGTAGCAAAACGCATAGAAGCATCTCCACGAAGAGTTGCCTCCTTTGTTACTCCATCGATGGGTTTCGTTAGGAGGCGACACAAAATCTTCTTGCACGGAATATTGACTCCTAACTGTTGGTAAATTAATATAATTCATTAGAAAGGCTCTTATATATTTTTAATCATTGCTAAATCAACATTGCCACCACTAATCATCAGACCCATTCGTTTACATCCCTTCAAAGGATTGCGACCTGATAATAAAGCGGCTAGACCTACAGCACCTGATGGCTCAATGATCAATTTGAGTCGGCTCATCGCAAAACGCATCGCCTCTTTGATCTCATCATCACTAACAGTGACGATCTCTTCTACATGTTTTTGGATGATTGGGAAAGTTACCTCACCAGGGGAGACCACACGTAAACCATCCGCAATCGTCTTCGGTGGGGTGATCTCTACCCGTTTCCCCACGCGAAGTGAAAGTCGTGTATCATCTGCATCTTTAGGTTCCACACCGATGATCCGTGTAGTTGGGCTCACTCCATGTGCGGCGATGGAAGTTCCCGAAATCAGGCCTCCACCTCCAACCGGAACAACCCAAGCATCTACTTCTTCGACCTCTTGCATCAGCTCCAGTGCCGCTGTGCCTGCTCCAGCAATAATCCGGGGATCATCAAAAGGTCGAATTAAAGTCATACCTTGCCCTTCGGAAAACTTACGAGCAATGGCTTCTCGATCTTCTCGAAGACGATCATAGAATACAATCTCTCCGCCATACCCTTTCGCAGCTTCTACTTTGATCGAAGGAGAGTCTAATGGCATGCAATTCACAGCACGAATTCCCAATATTTTGGCTGCTAAGGCGACAGCTTGTGCATGATTCCCTGAAGAAAAAGCTACCACCCCTCTTTGCTTTTCTTCGTCTGTGAGTTGACTCAGTGTATGATATGCGCCACGAAACTTAAAGGCTCCTGCACGTTGGAAATTTTCACACTTCAAAAACACTTCATATCCTGTCATCTCATTTAAAGTTCGTGAAGTGATCACAGGTGTGCGATGTACAATCCCTTGAATGCGTTCGAATGCTTGTTGTACCGAAGTAAAGGTAGGTTCTAGGTGCAAAATCTCCACTCCCCTGTTCTTTGATTGGAAGATGGTCTACATATTATTCTAACATCCCTTTTTTCCCAAGTCGATGTGTGCACTTTGGATTGAAGTTATGTAGTTAATCACAATTGTGACCACTTGCTTGAGAAATCCTCTACTTTCCATTTGTAATACTCTGTTCATGTTCCATTCATAATCACTCCTTACACTGTTCGTACCAGGAATAAAAGGAGTGAATACAACCGATATGTTTCAACCAATAAAAAAATTAGTGCAGTTTACCAGTAGCCAAAAAGGAGCCAAAATCACTTTATTGATCTGGCTTGCTATCATTATAATCTTAAGTGGTGTTGCTCCAACTGCCAAACAATATGCTGACAACAGTTCTGAAGGAAGTGTTCAAGAAAACACCCCTTCAGAAGTAGCTGAGCAACTATTGAATGAACAGTTTCCTTCCAAAGAGGGATTGACTGCTTTACTCGTCTTTCATCAAAAAGATCCTCTGACCCAAAAAGAAATCGATCAAATTACGAAGATTAGTCAATGGCTCTCTTCTGACCAGAAGCCTGAGCATGTGGCAAGTGCACTCCCATTTCATCAGTTTCCTAAACCAATCCAAGACCAACTTTTCTCAGAAGACAAAACAACCCTCTTGTTTAATATTGCTTTAGAAAAAGATTTAGATTCAGACCTTGTATATGAAACGCTCCAAGAGGTAGAGAAAAAGGTAAAAGAGATTGGCATTGGTAACATGCAGTTTGAAATTACCGGTCCAGCAGGAATTTCTGCTGATACCATTACCATTTTTAAAAATGCAGACTTTGTGTTAATGTTAGCTACCATCGGTTTGATCTTGGTGATTTTATTATTTATTTACCGCTCACCCTTGCTTGCGATCACCCCATTACTCATTGCAGCCGCTGTTTACCAAGTGGTGGATCGAATTTTAGGTTTAGCCGGTAAAAATGATTGGTTTGTGGTGGAGAACCAAGCGATCTCGATCATGCTGATCTTATTATTTGCAGTACTCACCGATTATTGTTTGTTTATTTTCTCCCGCTTCCGTGAAGAGCTTCGTAAAGTGGATTCCAAATATGAGGCCATGAGTGAAGCGATCAGCCGTGTATCAGAACCAATCTTATTTAGTGGCGGAACAGTTCTCATGGCGATGTTAACCTTATTTGCAGCTATATTTAAGCCTTACAATCATTTTGCTCCTATTTTTTCTGTTGCGATTGTCGTCATTCTAATCGCTGGTTTAACCCTAATTCCAAGTACATTTGCCTTAATGGGTCGCAAAGCATTTTGGCCATTTATCCCTAAAAAAGAGGGTACAAAAGCACAGCCAAAAGGAATCTGGAATAAAATAGCTTCTTTCATTATGAGGAAACCCTTCATTCCAGCAAGCATCCTAATGATCGTGCTCATCGGTGGGGCTATAAACGCATCTACGATCAACTACTCATTTAACCTACTCAAATCATTCCCAGAGGATATCTCATCTCGGCAGGGATTTGAAATTTTAGAAGAGCATTATCCCAAAGGGGAACTTGCCCCAATCACTGTGATTTTAAAATCTGAAAAGGAGATCGAGCTCAACTCTGTTTTTGTGAAAAATATAGCTTCATTAACCAAAGAGCTTCAAAAGCAGAAGGGCATTGACTCCGTTTCACCCACAGCAGAAGAATTACTTCAAACCCCAGCTAAATTCCCGAAAAACTTTTTAGCTGAGGGAAAACATGCAGTAAAGATCAAGTTAGTGCCTAAGGATAACCCTTATGATCAGGCGGCAATAGATGCCCTACAAAAGTTACTAGATCAAAAAGAGGATTTCTTAAAAACGAGTGGGCTTAACTCTAGCGACTACTCTTTACATTTTGCAGGACAGACAGCCAAACAACTGGATGTCAAACAGATGAATCAACGCGATACCCTTTGGTTGTTCGCTTTGGTGACAGTCGCCATTACCATCTTACTAATCTTTCAAACACGTTCGCTTGTCTTACCACTGGTGATGATCTTTACCATCCTACTCTCTTATGCGGGTACACTCGGCTTCGGATGGCTGATCTTCCACCATCTTCTTGGGTATGATGCTATTAGTTATCGACTCCCAGTCTATACCTTTGTATTCATGGTCGCCTTAGGGGTCGATTACAATATTATGCTAGTTTCACGTATTCGCGAAGAAGCTAAAAAATATCCATGGCGTGAAGCGGTTGGTCGAGGTGTTGCCTTAACAGGTGGAGTGATCTCCTCCGCGGGAACCATTCTAGCAGCGACATTCGGCGTGTTGATCACCCAGCCTTTACAAGAGTTATTCTTATTCGGTCTGATTATGGCGACAGGTATTATGATTGACACCTTCTTGGTGAGAGGAATCTTACTTCCCTCCATCATGATTTTGATAAAAGGAAAACCAAAGAATCGTCATACTGACTCAACAACTTTAGGAGCTTAGCATTCTAAGTATTTAAGCTCAAAACACCCCCCCCATCTGTGAGATTTCTTCATTCTCCAGATGGGGCGTTTTGTTTCATCCAACAATCAAATTCCAAGCCAAGTAGATTGCGACACCCCAAATGATCAAAGCTGAAATTTTATTGATCCATGAAAGCAGATTCCCCTTAGAATCAATCTTCCCCAACCATCTCCCCGCCAATGCCAATCCGATAAACCAACACCACGAAACTGTGATACAAGCGAGAGCAAATACTACTTTATCCATTCCCACATATTGCAACGAACTGGTTCCAATCACACCAATCGTATCCAAAATCGCATGAGGATTGAGGAGAGAAACAGACATAGCAAAGGCGACCTGTTGCTTACTTGATCGTTGGTCGTTGGGACCACTTACAGGTTTCGAGTCAGAAGTCCAAACCGACCACCCCATATAAACCAAGAAGATCATCCCCACCGAAAACAGAATCATTTGTAACCACTGCAATTGCAGGACAATCAGTGACACTCCTAATACCGCTAATATGATTAAAAGAGTATCACAGATCGCAGCCGTCACCACTACTGGCAATGCTCTTATCCATACTGGTTGTGTTGCCCCTTGATTAAAAACAAACACATTTTGTGCCCCTAAGGGCAAGATCAAACCAAACGCCAAAATCACCCCATGCAAAGCAGCTAAAATCATATGGAATAGCCCCCTGGAAATAAATGATGGATATAGGGTTCAGACTATTCTTATTGTAAATGAGAAGTATCAGAATGTAATAAAAACATAGGGAATATTCGGTCACAAAAAAGAGCCGTTGAATGGCTCTGATCATTGATGAATATCTGATTAGCTCTATCTAGTCCTTTTACTTGAATCAACAGTGGGTAACATATTTCTTCGTTCAACCCTACCTGCATCTAGACTTGTCTCAAAGCTATGTCTGTTACAACTTAAATCAAATAATCTCCTTAATTCCTGAGTGATCTTCTCTACCTCAGATCGAGAATAACCCAGTTTAGCAAGCACATAGATCATTGAACCCGCCACTTCTCCTTTTTTCATCCATCCTTCTTCATCTTTTCCCATCCATTTCTTCCTCCTTCTACTACTCTTCGAATATTTGTTCCAGAGATCTGCAATTGTTCTTCTTTCTGTTCAATTTCCACATCGTTCAGATGAAGAATAATCAGTTTACCCGTAATTGTTTTCAGGACAATGTACGAGCTCTCATAGTGATTAGTAGAAGTTATTGGGTTTTCAGATCGTACAGGAAACGGCACAATCATGAGCAACATCCCTTTTTATCAATTTTTCGTGAATGGTTGAGTTTAGTATAAAGATCGAAGATTAACTGTTCAACCAATTACAAAAATTAGATCAACCATTGGCCTATTACTGTATTTTCGAGACAAAATCTCACTAAATCCAGAGAATATTCCTTCTTTCTTGTAATTTCTTGTATTGCTTTCATTGGATGAATCACCAATAATAGGGACAAGAAGGAGGTTGGACCAATGGATTTTATCAAGTTAGGTCAATTCATTCGTAAGATACGCAAAGAACGTGGCATGACATTAGACGACCTCTGTGATGATTACATTCCTCGCTCCACACTCTCTTCCATCGAACGTGGACAAACCCAAAACTCAACCAAAGTCCGCTATATCTTAAAAAAGCTAGACATCCAGATCAGTGATCTAACCGAAAGGGAAAAGAAAGAAGCAGAAGATCGCCAATTAGAATTGATGATTATTGAAAATCAGATTAACTCTGACCCTAAAAAAGCATTAAAGCGATTATCTGAACTTCCCACCGAGTACGAAGGGCCCTTGTTAGATTTCTTAAAAGGGATGTGCTACTACAGATCTAAACAGATTGATAAGTCCGTCAAATTATTTAGTAAATCCCTAGAAAAACTAGAGAAATCGATCGATCCTGATCAAGCGAATTTAAAATCAAGTTGTCTTAACTATTTATCTATCGTAGAGTTTCAATACTACAACAACAAGGAAAAAGCCCTAAGATACATTGATGATGCATTGAATCACTTTGAGCTCAACAACAAACGAAGATATTTACACACTAATCTCCTCATCAATAAAGCCATCTACTTAAGGAGTTTAGGAAGAGCTGAAGAGGCGTTAAAAGCACTTGATGAAATCGAGTTTCAATCCTTTGACATTAATATTGAAACTGTTATCAGCCTCTATGACTTAAGAGCGAAACTTAAATGGAAAATTCAACTATATGATGAAGCTGCTAGTTATGCAAAGCAGGGACTGGAGATAGCAAGGATTAATTATAACTATGAAAGACAAGTGGAACTGTACAATACTTTAAGTGACATCTATACAGAAAAAGGATCACTTGACCATGCCAAAAAATGTTTGTTAGCAGCAATTGATTTGAAAGATAAGATTTCACGCAGACATTGGTTATTATTAAATTCATATCTCAAACTAGGCATCGTATTCTTCAATCAAAAAAAATATGATCTCTCCATAACAATTCTTGAGAAAGCCAAAGAGATTGCGGATAATTCAAATGATATGGTAAAATACACTCAAATTCTATTGTATATCGGGAAAAACTTCTTATCCCAATCGAAAAAAAAGAAGCTCTAAAAGCTTTCAACGAAGTTTTCGAGTTAAATCCCAATGAGAATCTCAATCTAGAGGCTCTACAGGGAATGATGCAAGTATATCTTCTACTTGAAGATGAAACAAACTTCACAAAATACTCCAAGATATATTGTAAAGCTAAAGGTTTTTAACCTTTAAGGGAGGCTTTAAAGATGATTGAACTATCTTTTTGTAATGAACCAGATGATACAACACCCGTAGATTGAATCTAAAAAAGAGCGTTTGCTATATTAGCTGATCGCTCTTTTATTTTTGGGAAGGGACTAATTGATTGCTTATTTACTTTATCTTCTATTGATCAAATGACTGTAGTCGTTTCGCCGCCAAACGATAAACTTTTTCCTTGTCCCTCGGACCAATTGCGATAATTTCCATACGTATGATTTTGTCATGAATCACTGGACGATATACAATACGTAAAGCCATATTCTTAGGCTTGATTTTGGTAAATCCCTTAAGTTCGTCCCGTAATGGCTCGCCGATTCCTTGTGGTTTAATCAAAGGCCCTGTCATTCCTCTTCTGATTATCAATGCTATGATCTTTTCCTGCTGATTTTTATCATAGCTACTTAGATCATCGAATGATTCCTTAGAAAAATATACAATGACATTAAACGGCTCCAGTAGTTCGTTTATTTGATCTATCTTCTCCATCAATCTTCCTCTTCCACCTCATTAATCAACTTCATGATCTGATCCACATCCAATTGATTGTGTTGAATCACATGGGAAAGAGAAAGATCAGCAACATCCTCTTTTCTTTCTAGGGTAACTTCCTCCATCGCATAATCTATAGCCCAATCCACGGCTTCCTTATAGGACAAAAGCTCCTGAAAATACTCCAAATCAGCGATCACCGCCTTACCTGGCTTCTTTACATTTTGAACCACATAAACATCTGTGCTTTTCTCTTGAGAATAGGAATCAAGAATTTCAGTCAGTTTTTTACTTCGGGTTAATTGAGTCACAGACAAGACTCGGTCATTAAGGAACTTTAAAATGTCTGTAGTCACACCTTTTTTAGCTTTCATAACGAACCCCACCCTTGCCACTCCTTTTCATATTTCTATTATATGCAAATTCACTTTTATTATACCACTTCAAACGTGTGTTAGTATACACAATTAACAACACAAATAATTAGAATAAAGTCGGTATGTTCGTTTCCGTTGAGTAAATTGAAAAAGTGCTATCTTTAAGATCACTAAGTATTTTTAAAAAACAGGGAGCCTTCTTTTTAGGAGGCTCCTCGTTTTAATTATATGGGTCATAGAGTGATATGATTTGAAACAACCGAATCACACATAATAATTAATATCTCTCAGTGATTCAGAAGGGGGTTTTTCTAATCCTATTGACTAAAAGTACGATTAAACTGTTCTAAATCGCCATTAAATACATTAATATCTACATAGGTATCAATACCATCGATTCTACCCCTATTGCTATACTGCCAGATAAGCCATTTTCGTTCATCCAAAGTAGGGGGTTTTACGATATCTCGAATCCAGATCTCATAACCTTCAAAGTGACCTTTTACATATCGATCATAACGGTCATAAGTCACATAAAGGATAGGTTTTTTCCCGTAGTGTTGTTCCATTCGATCTGCTAATACTTGTATTCCTTTTCTTGCTTTCTCTTGATCATGATACAAAGCAATCTCGATGTCGATGACAGGCGGTAAACTATTTGCCTGCTTAGGTACGATCTTTGTAAAGTTAGCAGCTTGCTCTTCTCCAGTACTCTGCATCGAAAAAAAGTGATACGCCCCTATTAAAAATCCATTCTCTTGTGCTTCCTTCCAATTTTCCGCAAAACGATGATCCACAAAATCTTTTCCTTCCGTTGCTTTCATATAGACAAATTTAAAATCGTTTTCTTCTTGAACTACTTTCCAATTAATCTTATTCTGATGGTGAGAAACATCTAAGCCTTTCACTCCATAGCTCATTGCAAAGAGGTCATTATGCCAGATGATCCCAAAATAATCTAAAACACCTAATAGAATAATGATCAGGATCGCACTGAGCACCCATATTAATTTTTTTATACAGATCATCTCCTGCATTTATATATAACAATATTTCATCCTAATTTCTTAAAGTTCATGCAAAAATATTAAATGATTATACTATTATAACAAAAATTGTTAATTTAAGTAGAATAAAAAACCACTTGCATCAATAACTTATCACTTATTTTTTAATAATAACTTCCTAAATCCCCATTTTTTTTAACCGCTAATTCAAGAAAGATTTTTTCTAATGATTCTTTCTGTTTATTCAGATCTATGATTCGAATTACTAAATTCCTCTATGCCATTACTATTTGAGGATTTTCTTCTGCCATTAGATCACCCCTTTGTATATAATTCGAATATGAGGAAAATTAATTATCCAAAGGATGTATAAAATGAACAACTATTATCTTTATGAACGACTACCTAGAAGAGGGAAGTGGTGGATGGCTTCTTATATTCAGGGGATCGCCTGTGCTATCTGTATCATAAGCATCGTAGGGATTTTTCTGGGTTTATTACTGGCATTTACTACCCTATTCACTGTTTTAATGCAATTAAGGTACCCAGTAACAAAAGTGACATGTCCTATATGCCAAAGAAAACTAAATGTAGAGGTAGATGTACAAAAATTCCATTGTCCTTGCCATACTTGTTTAGAAAAACATGGAGATCAATGGGGAGAATGTTAAATTGACCAATTTTAGGATCTGGGCGATTTAAAATACTTTCTTCCATGTAATGCTTTAATTAGATAAAAAAGACTTGATCCCTAATATGGACTATTATACGAGGAGATATGGAGAATTACTAAGATATAAATAATTTCTAAAATAAATAGTAAACTTCTTGTTTTGTCAACAGAAAACTTTATCTTTGAGAATATTAAAGTGAGCGTGTATTCAATTATCCGAATATTCACGTGAAAAGTACAACCATTTTCTCCATATAAATCTTCCCTCTATATAAACTTGATTGAAATACGAATTCACTATATCATGGGTTCTCCCTTGGTTGAATTAAATATCAAAAAGGGGCGGCCTTGGATGACCGTCCCTTTTTGATATATTGAACTATTTTGGCGCGCCCGAGAGGATTCGAACCTCCGACACATAGTTTAGGAAACTACCGCTCTATCCTGCTGAGCTACGGGCGCAAATAAACCTATGGATTAGGCAACTGATCCGATCATATGCAAACATCCACAGACCGGATGATACTGTATCTTATAGTTTAACTCCTTATTTATGTGAGCGCAACTGATTTTCCTCGTTTTTTTACATTATAGATTCAAAATTAAGGTTGAGAAGATAACCGATATTGTTGATCATGAATCCAATTACGGATTAATTCATTAAGTAGTAAGTGGTTTTTGGTTGGGATTTGATGAGGGGTTCCATTTAGGAAATATAGTGTACTCTTTGGGATTTTTTGATGGAGTAGATGTGCATTTTTGCGAAAGCGAGAATCACTTTTTCCATAGACTAATAAGACTGGCTGTTGGATATTTGGCAAGTGATCTGTACAGTTAAATTTTAAACCCGAATCCAAAAAGACTTTGACATGGTCGATATTACTTTGTAAGGAATGGGTATATAGCTTTTTAAACGTTTTAAAGTCGTTCGCATTTCCACTTGCGATACTAAGTGCGAGTAGTTTTTTCGTGAGAGGATTGGATAACATTTTTGCGAGCCAAATCAATCCTTTGACCCGTAACGTTTTAATTTCGGACATCCCACTCACTAATACCCCGCCTAAAAAACGTTGGGGATGAGTCATTAAAGCAAATAAGGCAATCGAGGAAGCCGTTGAATAACCACAAATATAAGCTTGCTGGATTCCGAGATGATCCATCAACTGAATCACATCACTCACAACGAGGGAATAATCTAAGTCGCCTTGAAAATCACGACTCTTCCCATGCCCTCGAACATCTAAACGGATCAATTGATAACGGTCTGCCAATTCTCGCTGATGGTCGAAGACTTCCTGTGTAATCAGAAACGGGTGGATAAAGATAATAGGGATTCCCGTCCCTTCCACTTGATAATATAGATTTTGTCCATCAATTTGAATATAAGGCATCTTCCAGCGCTCCTCTAGATCATCAAAAATCCTATGTAATCAACATTGTAGAATTATTATTTGTATGGAATGACAGACATATACAAGCAGTTTATTATGAATAGTAATCTGATCTTACTTACAATCTCCTCTTATCAGATTTCCATCCCAACTTCTTTGCCTGAGTCAACCATCATAAATAAGAATCCCTCAGGAATTTGCTCACTAGGTACTCATTTTTAATAAATATATCCATTGACAATAGTGTTGATTTACAATTCGTTAGGAATCGATGTTTCGCACGAAATGACTTTGTACCACTACCTAGCAAAACCCTTGGATGAAGGAAAAGAGGAGGCAACTCTTTCTTGAGATGCTTCGTTGCCTTTTGCCTCCTCCCAGAATCAGGGTGAAGCGGAACTCCACTTCTTTGCAAGGGACAAGCTCATGGAGGGTGAAGATTGAGCTCCGATGTTCAATCATGTAGATAAATATGACCTCATCGACACTACTGAATTTGAGCTAAAGAACTTAAAGGTATTAAATACAATTTTATTCGATTTAATCCGTTGAGGATAGATATTCCGCTAGCAAGCTACTTTTACAAACACTCATCTAAATAAGTTAGAGAAGAAATAATCTAACAGGACTTGAATATACATGTTACCTCTATTCCCATATCGATTATTTAATAGACACTTTATAATCGATCAACCACTGATTGATCTGCAACCAATAAGCTAATAAAGCAGGTACATTCATCAGTTGTCCAAACCACGGAAGGTGCTTCTGTGAGAGGTCTTGTTGGACAAACTGGCGAGCTTGTTGGCGATCGATAAGTTGAAAGAGTGGAGCTTGGGAATCATCTAGTAATCGCTGAACCTCGTTCTTCATCGCTTCTAAGTATCTAGGATGGTGTGTTTTGGGGAAAGGGCTCTTTTTTCTCTCGATCACTTCTTGAGGGAGGAGTCCTCGTAAAGCATGACGAAGCAATCCTTTCTCTCGCTGTCCATACGCTTTCATCGACCAAGGAATATTCCATACGTATTCAACTAAATGATGATCACAGAATGGAGCCCGAATTTCCAAACCGACAGCCATGCTCATCCGATCTTGTCGATCTAACAAGGTTGGCATCCAACGGGTCAAGTTAAGATAAAAGAGTTCTCGCATTCTTGCATCCATTTCATGATCCTCTACACAACGAGGAACTTCAGATAACGCCTCTTGATATCTGTTCTCTACATAATCAAAGGGGTCCATTCGCTCTCGAATCTCAAGATTCATAAAAGAAATCCGCTCTGCAACTCGTCTGGCCCATGGAAAAGTATTAGCATGAACCATTTCCTCTCGGTGAAACCAAGGATATCCTCCAAACACCTCATCGGCACTCTCTCCTGATAATACCACGGTCAACTCTTGTCTGATCGCTTTCGAAAATAAGTATAGAGATGCGTCAATATCAGCCATTCCAGGTAGATCTCTTGCTCGCATGGCTACCATTAAAGCTTGAATGAGTTCATCGTTATCCAGATAAACTGTATGATGATTCGACTGAATCTGTTCAGCCATCAATTGAGCCCAAGGAGCATCAGAATTGGGCTGAAACTCATTTTGCTGGAAATACTGGTCGTTGTCACGATAATCAACAGAATAGGTGCAAAGAGGACCTCTTCCCTCTTCCTCAAAAATAGATGCGACTACTGCAGAGATCGCACTCGAGTCTAATCCTCCCGATAACATGGTTCCAATCGGTACATCAGAGACTAACTGACGTCTGACTGCATCTTGAAATAGCCCTCGCACTCGGTGAATGGTTGTCTCAAAATCATCCGTATGAGGCTGACTCACTAACTCCCAGTATGACTGAACAGTGATTCCTTGATGTCCCACACGCATCCAATGCCCTGGCTTACATTCATGAATGCCACAAAAGACCCCCAGTCCTGGTGTTCTCGCTGGCCCCATCAACAAAATCTCAGCGATACCTTCATCATCAATCTCAGCCCGTACTTCAGGGTGGGCAAGAAGTGCCTTCAACTCAGAGCCAAACAAGAAAGAAGTGCCCACCTGTGTATAAAAAAGTGGTTTGATTCCAAATCGATCTCGAGCAAGAAACAGTTCTTCCTTCCGCTCATCCCAAACGGCAAACGCAAACATGCCATTGAGATACTCTGGACAACGATCCCCCCATTCTGCATAAGCAGTCACGATTAACTCTGTATCTGAACGGGTCGCAAAATGATATCCCAATGACTGCAACTTCATCCGTACTTCAGTCATGTTGTATAGCTCGCCATTATAGGTGATGAGATACGTTCTCTCTCCAAATCTCTTCACCATGGGCTGAGTTCCACCCTTAGCATCAATCACCATTAAGCGCCGATTTCCCAGAGCTACATGTTTTGAAATCCAAGTTCCTTCCGCATCTGGCCCACGGGGTATTAACATCTGATTCATTTGATCCAAAATAACTTTTTTCTCACTTAGATCTTGTCTAAAATCAAGCCAACCTGTAATTCCGCACATGTATATCCACACCCTTTCTTCTTGATCCCCTATAGGCATCTACCTATTTCTATGTCTATGTAACAGGGAGAAAATCGTGTACAGATGTAGATAAAAATATCTTAGTTTAAATCCCTTCTGTAATTGACAAATTCCATGTTGTTAAATTAGCCAATGAGGCCTTACTTTAAAATAAGGGGTAGAGGTAGCAAAGCTCGAGAAATCAAGACTAAAATGAAAAAATGACTTGAGAACCACATGGGATCTCAAGTCATTCGTATTTATATGGGAAACTCAGGGATGACACGTTCATACTCACCCTAAGCATCAGTAATGCCCTGATATTTCGCCAATCATCATGAAAGCCTTTACAATAGTTACAATTTTAGATAACATACTTACTATAGGTTAGGTACTTGAATAGAGTAAAAACAATTCAAGTAATTAAAAATCATTTTTTAAGTAGTGGTACAAAGTTATTTCGTGTGAAATGTCGAATCCTAACCAATGGTAAATCGATACTACTGATTTCAATAGTGTTTAAAGAACTTTACTGAATACCTAACCAGAATTAAACAATTCTGAGTAAGGAAATTCAGAAGAAGGGAGTTTTCATCGATGAGCAAAAAAGATGTCAACGGGTTATTTTGCGACTTACAAACAGGGATTTGTGGGGATTCCGCAGATGACATTCAACCTGTCGTTTTACTTAAACCTAAGAAAAAAGTTGAAATATACTATTATACAGATCCCATTTGTTCTGCTTGTTGGGCACTAGAGCCTCTGTTAAAACGATTCGAAGAAGAGTATGGGGAATTTGTCACCATTCATTACTGTATGGGAGGTCTTTTAAAAGGCTGGGAGCGATTCATAGATGCTGGTAATGGTATTAGGCAACCCAAAGATGTAGCCCCCCATTGGGAAGAAATTGCTGTTCATTTTAACATGTCCATGGATGGGGATGTCTGGATGGAAGATCCTCTTGATTCTTCCTATCCACCATCCATAGCATATAAAGCAGCACAATTACAGGGAGAACCGCAAGCCAAGAAGTTTTTGCGACGGATCCGTGAAATGGTATTTCTAGAGAAGAAAAATATTAGTAAAGAAGAAGTTCTCATCCAAGCAGCTTCCGATGTAGGACTTGATCTGGAAACATTTCAACGAGACTACCACGATCCCCAAACCACTCAACTTTTCTATGATGAAATGGAAAAAGGGAGAGAAATGGGAGTCCGTGGCTTCCCATCCCTCATCTTTATCAATGCTGATGGAGAAGGGGTCATGGTTCCAGGCATTCAGCCTTACACACAATATGTCAAAGCGTTAGAACAAGCAATGGGAAAAAGTATCACTGCTAAGCCGATCCGTTTGAAAGTTGAAGAAGTAGTGAAAAAATATGGTTTCGTCGCTACTGAAGAAGTAAAATCAATTTTACAAAAGGACGAGTCAGAAGTCTTAGCCGAATTAGAGCAACTAGCCACAGAAAACAGGATCATCAAGGTTCCTGTGAAATTCGGTTTGTTTTGGAAAGCAATCAATTAAGCTGAGAAGATAACTTTAAATTGGAAGAACGTTCTCTTAAGTAACCAGATCATATGAGCTCTGGTTACTTTATTTTATAAGCAATTGTTTTTTGACAAAGCCATGACGAATCTATGGAGGAATGTTGATCTCCCTCTTATTCCGCTTTTTAGGGTTATAATCAAGGTGAATATTGCGATGATTAGGATAATAATTCGAGGTGTTTCAGGAGGTGATTCTGCTTGGGCGGCGCCATCGCATTGAAAATTTTAGCCCTTATTGGTTTAGTTGCATGTTTAGTATTAGGGATCATTGGGGTAATCATGTCGATTTCTTCCTTCATGAAAAGTGCAAAGAGCCCCAAAGAGTAATTCAATTATTTCCAGCTCATATCTTACACGATGAACCCAGAGAAGAACCGATCAGGGTTGTGATCCATAAACACAAAAAACGCACTTACCACTTTTAATAGTAAGTGCGTTTCTCCTTTGGCGGAGAGGGTGGGATTCGAACCCACGGATGCCTCACGACATCGGCGGTTTTCAAGACCGCTGCCTTCAACCACTCGACCACCTCTCCATAGCCGAAATAACAAGGTTACAGAATATAATTATACAGATTTCTGAGCACTTGTCAACACTTCGGCTAGAAATATATTTTTTTAATTATTTGCCGATGAATTCTCTGCCACCCATATAAGGTTGTAACACTTTAGGGATATAGATGCTTCCATCTGGTTGTTGATGATTTTCCAAGATGGCAGCGATGGTACGGTCGATCGCTAAGCCTGAGCCATTTAAGGTATGGACAAATTCTGGTTTGGCTTTGGCATTGCGCCGGAAACGGATGTTGGCACGGCGAGCTTGGAAATCTTCAAAGTTGCTGCACGACGAGATTTCCCGGTATGTGTTGTTGCTGGGCATCCATACTTCCAAGTCATAAGTTTTTGCTGAAGCAAATCCAAGGTCACCAGTACATAGAATGACAACACGATAAGGTAGTTCTAACAGTTGTAGGACTTTCTCCGCATTGGCTGTTAGTTTTTCATGTTCGTCATACGAGGTTTCGGGTAGCACAAACTTAACTAATTCGATCTTGTTAAATTGGTGTTGGCGGATTAGTCCACGGGTATCTCTACCTGCAGCCCCCGCTTCCGAACGAAAACAACCGCTGTAAGCAACAAAGTAGTTAGGTAAGTCTTCTCCACGTATGATTTCATCTGCATAATAGTTGGTAACAGGGACTTCGGCCGTAGGAATTAGGTAGTATCCAGTGTCCTCTACCGCAAACGCATCTTCAGCGAATTTTGGAAGCTGTCCTGTTCCCGTCATGCTAGCCCGGTTGACCAAGTAAGGGGGAAGGATCTCAGTATAGCCATGATCTTCGGTATGAAGATCTAGCATAAAGTTCATCAATGCTCGTTCTAATCTGGCACCTAATCCTTTGTAAAAGACAAAGCGTGATCCAGCTACTTTGCTTGCCCGTTCAAAGTCAAGAAAGTCATGTTCAGTTGCAATTTCCCAGTGTGGCTTTCGATCTAGGGTATCTGTAGGCACATCTCCCCAATAACGAACGGGAACATTTTGATTTTCATCTTCACCCACTGGAACGGTTTCGTGCGGAAAGTTGGGGAGAGTTAACATTTGTTGCTTTAACTGTTCATCACAGGTTCTGAGCTCATCATCTAGCTGTTTAATCTCATCTCCCACTCTTCTCATCTCTATAATCTTATCTTCTGCGTCTTCTTTCGCTTTTTTCTTTTCCGCTATTTCCCGGGAAACCATGTTACGTTGATTCTTGAGTTGCTCTGTACGTTGAATGAAGTCGCGTCGTTTTTCATCCAACTCTAAAAACAAATCTAATGTCTCTACATCTACATCTCTTTTGGCCAGTAATTCTTTGACTTGATCAAAATGGTTACGAAAAAACTTAATGTCATGCATACATCCTTAGCCCCCTTTAAGAAATAAAAAAACCTTCCAGCCCCAAAAAGGGACGGAAGGTTCCGCGTTGCCACCCTTGTTGACTGTTCAGTTAGTAAACAGTCCACTCGATGCGAAATAACGGCTCGCTACCGATCACGTTTAGGCAAATGTTTGCGTTCACGTTTCGCTCCGAGGTGGATTCACCGTTGCTTAGGACGATTCGCACCAACCATCGCCTCTCTGATTCTAAGTTCAAACGGTTACTCTTCTCTTCTACACGTTCATTTCTGTGTAATTATTTATCATTATTATATCCTATTTTACGCAGTTGGCAACAAACTCTTTCACCAAATAGACGAAAGTATAAATGGTACTTGGTCAGGAATCCTCTTACCAACCACGCTCTTGCATCCGCTCAGCAGGACTTAACTTAGAGATTTCGATCCCTGCCATTGGATTACCAAGATCTTTAGATACCTCTGCGATTAAAGCAAAGTCCTCATAATGAGCAGTTGCTTCAACAATCGCTCTAGCAAACTTCTCAGGGTTGTCCGATTTAAAAATTCCAGAACCTACAAATACACCATCTGATCCCAAATGCATCATTAATGCCGCATCCGCAGGGGTAGCAACTCCACCTGCTGCAAAGTTCACCACAGGTAGTTTTCCTTTTTCATGAACTTCTAACAATAGTTCATAAGGTGCACCTAGCTCTTTCGCTTCTGTCATTAATTCATCTCGAGACATGCCTTGTACTTTGCGAATCTGACTTTGCATCATTCGCATATGGCGAACCGCTTCTACAATATTTCCTGTTCCAGGTTCCCCTTTGGTACGCATCATTGAAGCACCTTCACCGATCCGACGTAAAGCTTCGCCTAAGTTACGAGCTCCACAAACAAAAGGAACTTTAAACTGAGATTTGTCGATGTGGAATGTTTCGTCTGCGGGTGTAAGTACTTCACTCTCATCAATATAATCGACACCCATCGACTCAAGCAGACGTGCTTCTACAAAATGACCAATCCGTGCTTTGGCCATCACCGGAATGGAAACGGCACTCATCACTTCTTCTACAATGCGAAGATCTGCCATCCGAGCAACTCCACCAGCCGCTCTTATATCGGACGGAACCCGCTCAAGCGCCATAACCGCAACAGCTCCTGCTTGTTCCGCGATTTTAGCTTGTTCTGCATTAACAACGTCCATGATGACGCCGCCTTTTTGTATTTCTGTCAGATGTTCACTCATGATTTAGCCCCCTCATTTTCCAGACAAACGATAGTCAACAGGTGAATCAATTACTATGTATCCACCTAAATGGTTACTGATCAACAGTAACAAATAAATAATACTATACCGATCTCTTCTATTATAGTTTATCCAGAGGAAACTAAAAATAGGTTACTCAAACCAGTCACTAATGGTATCTCCAACATCTCTAAAGAATAAGCGGAACCAACTTCCTTCTTCAATATCTGTCTGTGTGATCACTTCAACTGGCTCCATACCTGGAATTTCTTTTCCTTTATACAGTACTTGGGCTTCACCCACTACAGTTCCAGCGTTGATTGGTGCTTGTAGATTGGGTTTATAGGTCACTTTAATCTCATATTGATCTTGTTCATTTTTGTGTGTAGGTAGTTGAACATTGGTTTTGGCAACAACAGGTACTTCTCTTTCCACACCATTTGGAAGAGAGAGTTCCTCATATTTGGGAATGGGCTTATTTTCAGGAACCAAGTTTTGAAACTCAAATTCTTGGAAACCATAATCCAACAGTTTGGCAGTTTCTTTAAAGCGGTTGATTTGTGAGTTTGTCCCCATCACTACCGTGACTAAGCGATAGGATCCCCGTTGAGCTGTTCCAGTAAAACAATATCCAGCAGCATCGGTATATCCCGTTTTCACACCATCTACGCCATCATATTCCACTTGTGAGCCAGGTAGCATAAAATTCCAATTTGGCACTTTCATCTCTCTAGACGTACCTTTTCCAAATGTATAATTGGGGATCGAAGTGATCTCTAATACATCTGGATGTTCTTTCATTAACTCCTTAGCCAAAATAGCTGAATCTCTTGCTGACATGACATGTTTTCCATCACATTGAGGTGGATCTGGGTAGAGGTGTTTCTCTAAGCCTGTAGAATAACAGTAATGTGTGTGATTCATCCCCAACTCTTTTGCCTTTTGATTCATCATATCGACAAACTTCTCTTCACTTTCTCCGATATGTTCAGCTAATACAACAGTGGCGTCGTTGGCGGATTGAACTGCCATCGCAATAAACAACTCTTTAACTGTCTCTTTTTCTCCTGCCCTTAAACCGATCGAAGCTTCTTGAATCGCCGCAGCTCGTGGGCTCACCGTAACTTGGTCTTCCCACTTTAGCTTGCCCTCTTTGATCAGATCAAGAACTACGAATTCGGACATCATTTTGGTCATACTTGCGGGAGGTCTAGCCTCATCCATTTGTTTTTCCTCTAGGATTGCTCCTGATTCAAAGTCCATCACAATATATGATTTAGCATTAATTTCAAGTTTACTTTCCTCTGCCCATGCTCTCCCCGGGAGAAACATAAGACAAAAAATAATTAAGCTCAGTAGTTTCGAAGTCCATGTTGATCTAGTTCGCTTCAAAGATCATCTCTCCTATGAATCAGTACGTATAGATCTATTTAAAATGGCAAATTCAATATATTAAAAACATCTATAACTTATTTTGAAAATATTTCATATCCCCTTTTAGTTTACATAATAAAAGGCAAAAAGAAAATCGAAAAAGTGAAAAGCTGGTTAAAGTCTAGAAATATAAAATATCTATACAAATATTAGAAACACCAAAAGAAAGGATCTATGAGCTTTAACTCACAGATCCCTTCTTTGAAATCGCATCAGAAATCCCTGTCCATTTTACAATGAATAGTTGGGAGCTTCTTTAGTGATTTGAATATCGTGTGGGTGACTCTCCCTTAGGGATGCACCTGTAATGCGAACAAAGCGGCTCTTCTCTTTTAATTCTTCGAGATTCTTCACTCCACAATAGCCCATACCTGCCCGTAAACCACCAATCATTTGATAGACAGTATCAGCTAAAGGACCTTTATAAGGAACACGTCCTTCAATACCTTCAGGTACTAGCTTTTGCGCATTTTCTTGGAAATAGCGATCTTTACTTCCTGCTTGCATCGCACCAATTGAACCCATGCCACGATATACTTTAAAACGGCGACCTTGATAAATCTCAGATTCACCTGGGGCTTCCTCAGTACCTGCAAACAAACTTCCTAACATGACTGCATCTGCTCCGGCAGCAAGTGCTTTTACAATATCTCCAGAAAAGCGAACGCCACCATCTGCAATAATGGGTACGCCATATTGCCGAGCCACTGAAGCACAATCATAAATAGCCGTGATTTGAGGAACACCGATTCCAGCAACAATCCGAGTTGTACAGATGGATCCAGGCCCGATTCCAACTTTTACAACACTCGCACCTGCTTCAATCAAATCTCGTGTTGCCTCACCAGTTGCCACATTACCTGCAACAATGACTAAATCAGGATATTTTTTACGCAACTCAGCTACTTTTTCAATCACTCCGCTTGAGTGTCCATGAGCTGTATCGACTACGATCATATCTACTTCAGCTTTGACAAGTGCATCCACTCGGCGCATCGTATCTTTAGTTACACCGACTGCAGCAGCTACTAATAATCTTCCTTGCTGATCTTTGGCCGCATGAGGGAAGAGAGTTGCCTTTTCAATATCTTTAATCGTAATGAGTCCTTTTAAAATACCATTAGCATCTACAAGCGGTAACTTTTCTATCTTATATCGTTGGAGAGTGACTTCTGCATCTTTGAGGGTTGTTCCGACAGGTGCAGTGACTAGATTTTCTTTAGTCATAACTTCGGAGATGGAGATCGAATAATCATGAACAAAGCGAAGGTCACGGTTCGTGAGAATTCCAACCAACTTTCTGTGTTCATCAACAATAGGCACACCAGAAATTCGATATTTGGCCATTAGTTCTTCGGCATCATGCACTTTATGTTCAGGATGAAGGTAAAATGGATTCGTAATCACGCCACTTTCAGAGCGTTTGACTCGATCTACTTCTTCCGCTTGTTCCTCCACCTTCATATTTTTATGAATAACACCAATTCCTCCTTGACGAGCCAAGGAAATTGCTAAAGATGATTCAGTTACAGTGTCCATACCAGCACTAATCAGTGGAATCTGTAAGTTGATTTTATCTGTTAATTGAGTTCCTACTTGTACATCGCGAGGTAGTACCTCAGATTTGGAGGGTAATAACAACACATCGTCAAAAGTTAGGCCTTCTTTTGCAAATTTTTCTTCCCACATGTCTCTTCTGTCCCCTTTTCCGATCCGATATGTTTCTTGACAGTTTACCAAAGCCTTATTTTTTGTGTCAAGACAATCCACATATTCAGAATAGATGAAAATAATCATGGATACACCTATTTATTGTGGATAACTTGTGGGCAACTACTATATATTGTGGATAACTTGTGGAGATTGTGGATTCCCTCTATTCCCTCACCCTTAAAATGAACGAATTTGGGAATCATTAGAAATGAAAATACATCTTTTTGGAATGTGTTAATGAGACCATCCATTCCTCCTGATCGATCCATCAACTTAAAACAAACCTCTCACTAGTTGTATCCATGAGGATTCCATTTCATCCAAGTAAAGGATGGTTGGACTGCCTCAGGAGTTAAATCACAAATCCCTTTTCCCCCATGTGCACCATTTTCTTGCCGTTGATTTCCCTCATCCACATTATTTCCGAATCAGTACACGACAAAAACCTGTCCAGAGCTCCGATCACTTGTCCATTCTAGTAAAAAGGGGTTCCTCATAAATCAGATTCATTGTAATAACATGTGGAGTATTATCAAACGATAATAGGAAATGGAGGTGAACAGTCATCCATGTGTTCCATACGCAAGATTAGCTGTGAATCACCAGAAAAATATATCTGGGATGAGTTTTTGTATTTGGAAAATGAATCAGTAGCCAAACGTTTCCTCACTCAGAAATATTCAGCACTTGGGGCTTCTCATGCAGAGCGGGTTTCATTTCGGAATGTGTACGATTTTATTTCTTATATCAAACAAGCAAGAAACTCTTTTCTGTCTATTAAAAAGAATAGCTTATGGATTCAACCTCTTCTACTCTATTATGGAATGATGGGCCTCTTAAAGGCACTTTTACTTACAATTGACACAGATTATCCACAAAATACAACTGTACTACGACACGGTCTATCTACAAGAAAACGAAAGAAAGTTCCCTTTCGGTTTAGCCAAGATGAAATTAGAGTACAAAAAGAAGGTTTATTTCCTCATCTCGCTAAGCTTTTGGGAGTTTCGATTGCAACTGGAGAAACATTTATCACGCGGAATCTTTTAGGGATGATTCCTGATTTGCAATCAACTTATCAACGTGTATTCAATCATCCTTCATTGATTCCTATTGAACTATCTCATGATCACCCCATCCCAGAAGCGACCCATATGGAGTGGGAGATTGAGGATTCAGTTCTTGATCAACTCCATCTCACTCCTCAATCATTAGTTGAAAAGCTAAACTCTCACTCTATTTCAAGTCAGTTTCGCTTATCGCTATCCCAAGATCAAAAGAATCGTGTTCAAATGATATGGCTAAATTCGGAAGTTCCACATG
The DNA here is from genome assembly GCF_004341825.1 of Hazenella coriacea. Lineage (GTDB taxonomy): Bacteria > Bacillota > Bacilli > Thermoactinomycetales > Thermoactinomycetaceae > Hazenella > Hazenella coriacea. The sequence continues at coordinate 50,825 of NZ_SMAG01000002.1, forward strand.
TAAATAGTTGGAGCAAAGGGTTTAATCATCCCTGGTTCATGAGTGACAAAAAGGGCAATTATTACCTGTGGTTAAGTAATAATTGCCCCATTCATCCCATTCCGGAATATCTCACACTTTATATGCTTCTATTTTCTTTGAGTATGCTATGCCGTTATGATCCACCCTTATGGGGAGAAATTATCGATAGCGACATGTCTGAAGAACGAATCTTGATTGAGCAATTGTTATCCACAGTCACTCGCAAGTTTCCACAAATGATCCTTGAACTCTTCTATGAGGAGAAATGGATTCTTCGGATCCAATAAGGTTATTTATTATCCTCTTTTTCTTTCAAGGTCTCCTCTTCGTCCTCGGAACTTGGCACACGAGCAACCGTTGAGACTTGCTCGTCTCCCTCTACTTTAATCAGCTTCACACCTTGTGAAGGACGACCAATGGTAGAGATTCCAGCGACAGGGATCCGAATGACCATTCCTGATTGTGTAACGATCATTAATTCCTCTTCATCGGAAACAACTTTATGCCCAATAACAGGTCCGTTTTTGGCAGTCACTCGACAAGTGATGATTCCTTTTCCTCCTCGGGCTTGTACACGATACTCTTTTTCAGGAGTCCGTTTACCAAAACCATTTTGTGTGACAACCAGAACATCTTTTCCTGGAGTGATGATATCCATATCAATGACAAAGTCGTCTTCACCTAAAGTGATTCCTTTAACACCCGTTGCAGCACGCCCCATTTCCCTAACATCTTGCTCATGGAAACGAATCGCTAACCCTGCATTCGTACCGAGGATCATTTCTTGGTTTCCGTCTGTGAGTCGAACACCTACAAGCTCGTCCCCATCGCGCAAATTAATGGCAAACAAACCATTACGTCGGATATTTTCAAAATCAGATAGGGCCGACTTTTTAACAACCCCATACTTGGTAACGAAGAATAGGTATTCAGCAGGAACAAATTCTTTAACTGGAATAACCGCATGGATATACTCATCTTGATCGATTTGTATTAAGTTGATAATCGGTGTCCCTTTTGCAGTTCGGCTCAGTTCAGGTAACTCATAAGCCTTCATCCGATATACGCGACCTTTGTTGGAGAAGAAAAGTAAATGGTTATGTGAATGGGTGACGAAGAGAGTTTGTACAAAGTCGTCATCTCGGGTTCCCATTCCCGTAACCCCTTTTCCACCTCTTTTTTGAGTTCGATAGTTGGATAGAGACATCCGCTTAATATAACCCCGATGTGTAAGCATGATCGCCACTTCATCTTCGGGGATCAGATCTTCTTCGACAATCTCTCCCACATCTCTCATGATCATCGTACGCCGCTCGTCTTTAAAGCGGTCTCTGATCTCAACAAGTTCGTCTCGAACGACTCCACGAATTTTTGCTTCATCTGCTAAGATCGAGCGTAGTTCAGCAATGGTTTTGAGTAGATCTTGATACTCCGACTCAATCTTCTCACGTTCTAATCCTGTGAGTCGTTGTAATCGCATATCTAAGATGGCATTGGTCTGTTTTTCAGTTAAGCCAAAGCGTTCCATCAAACCTTTTCGAGCTTCAGCTGTCGTCTGTGAAGAGCGAATTAATTGGATCACTTCATCGATATGATCAAGAGCAATCCGATAACCTTCTAAGATATGCGCCCGTTCTTCAGCTTTGTTTAAGTCGAACTGGGTTCGACGACGAATGACTTCGATTTGGTGTTCAAGATAGTGATACAATGCTTGTTGAAGATTTAAGACATGTGGTTCACCATGAACTAATGCCAACATATTGACACCAAAGCTGGTTTGTAAAGTAGTGTGTTTGTATAAGTTATTAAGAACAATTTGCGGGTTCACATCCCGGCGTAGTTCAATCACTACTCGCATTCCTGTACGATCTGACTCGTCTCTCAGATCCGTAATTCCTTCGATCCGCTTGTCACGAACCAAGTCAGCAATTTTCTCTACCAATTTTGCTTTATTGACTTGGTAAGGAAGCTCTTCAACAATGATTCTCATTTTTCCGTTGGCGGCTTCCTCGATGTTTGTTTTGGCTCGAATTCGAATACTACCCCGACCTGTGCGGAAAGCCTTACGGATTCCCTCGTGTCCAAGGATAATTCCACCCGTTGGGAAGTCAGGTCCCTTAACGACTTTCATTAAGTCTTCAACGGTCACATCTGGGTTATCAATCATCATTAAAATGCCATCGATGATCTCACGTAAGTTATGAGGTGGAATATTAGTAGCCATCCCAACGGCGATCCCCGCTGCCCCATTAACTAATAAGTTAGGAAAACGTGACGGCATGACCAAAGGTTCTAGCTGTTGACCATCATAGTTAGGACCAAAATCAATGGTATCTTTCTGAATGTCGCGCATCATCTCCAATGTGATGGGTGCCATTCGCGCTTCGGTATACCTCATCGCAGCAGGTGCGTCTCCATCAATCGAACCAAAGTTTCCGTGACCATCAACTAACATATAGCGATAAGAGAAATCTTGTGCCATCCGAACCATGGCATCATACACACCCACGTCACCATGTGGATGATATTGAGCCGTTACGTTTCCTGCTACACGTGAAGACTTTTTATAGGGTTTATCTGGAGTCATTCCTAATTCATGCATCGTATATAAAATTCGGCGATGAACTGGCTTCAGTCCATCTCGAACATCTGGAAGCGCACGACTGACAATGACGCTCATTGCATAGTCGAGAAATGAGGTCTTCATTTCTTCACTAATATTTACTTCTTGCACACGTTGTGAATCTGCCATATCGTTGATCCCCCCGCTCTATCAGAAATCATCTACTGGATTAAATATCCAATTTCGCCTGTTTTGCATATTCTTGAATAAATACACGGCGAGGCTCGACACGGTCTCCCATCAGCATCTCAAAAACTGAATCCGCATCCATCGCATCTTGCAATGAAACTTGTAACAAGGTTCGGCTTTCAGGGTCCATGGTTGTTTCCCAGAGCTGGGTCGCATTCATTTCCCCTAAACCTTTATAACGTTGAATGTCTATTTTTCCCTTGCCTTCAACCTCAGCCACCATCTGATCTTTCATTCGATCATTGTAAGCATAGCGGATCGTTTTTCCTTGGGTGACCTTGTAAAGAGGAGGTTGAGCAATATAGACATATCCATGCTCAATCAATGGACGCATATACCGAAAGAAAAAAGTAAGCAAAAGTGTGCGAATATGTGCTCCGTCCACGTCAGCATCGGTCATGATGATCAGCTTATGATATCGTGCCTTTTCAATGTTAAACTCATCGCCAATCCCTGTGCCCAATGCTGTAATAATCGTCCGAACCTCATCGTTAGACAAGGCTTTATCTAAGCGTGCTTTTTCGACGTTAATAATCTTACCTTTGATCGGGAGAATCGCTTGAAACATCCGGTCCCGTCCTTGTTTAGCGGTCCCACCCGCAGAGTCTCCCTCTACGATATATAATTCGCTATCAGCTGCATTTCGGGAGGTACAGTCAGCTAACTTCCCAGGTAGCGAACTAACTTCTAGAGCACTTTTACGTCGAGTCAACTCACGAGCTTTTCGGGCTGCTTCTCTGGCCCGAGCAGCCATCACAGCTTTTCCAATCACCTTTTTAGCAACAGCTGGATTTTCCTCTAAAAAAGTTTGTAAATGCTCAGCAAAAATCTGTTCTGTAGCTGTTCGTGCTTCACTGTTCCCCAGCTTGGTTTTTGTCTGCCCTTCAAACTGTGGATCAGAGATTTTCACACTGATAATCCCTGTTAAACCTTCACGAACATCATCACCTGTCAGGTTACTCTCATTCTCTTTCAATAAGTTATTGCGCCGAGCATAGTCGTTAATGACACGAGTTAGCGCTGACTTAAATCCAGATTCATGAGTTCCTCCTTCATGAGTGTGAATGTTGTTTGCATAAGAGAAAATATTGGATGAGAAAGAATCGTTGTACTGCATGGCGACTTCAACATAAATGCCTTCTTTTTCACCCTCGATAAAGATCGGTGATTCATGAAGAACTTCTCGATTCCGATTTAAATGCTCTACAAATGATTGAATCCCTCCATCAAATTGGAAGGTATCTGTACGAGTCTCTTCACCACGAAGATCTTCTAAAATTATTTTTACACCCCGATTGAGAAACGCTAATTCTCGCAACCGATTTTGTAGAATACTATAATCATAAATGGTCGTTTCAGTAAAAATCTCAGTATCTGGTTTAAAGGTTACTTTTGTACCCGTTTCATCAGTTTGACCCAAAACTTGAAGATCTGTCTGCGGGACTCCTCTTTCGTACCGTTGTTGATGAACTTTTCCTTCTCTGCAAACCTCCACAACAAGCCACTCAGACAAGGCATTCACTACGGATACCCCAACCCCATGAAGACCACCAGAAAACTTATATCCTTCACCGCCAAATTTTCCGCCTGCATGTAAAACAGTCATTACCACTTCAACGGCTGGACGCCCCATCTTCGGATGAATACCTACAGGAATCCCACTACCGTTATCAATCACTGTTATACTATTGTCTTCATTGATTTTTACCCAAATGGTATCACAACGCCCTGCTAACGCTTCGTCAATACTGTTATCTACAACTTCCCAAACTAAGTGATGCAAACCACGACTTGATGTGGAACCAATATACATTCCCGGACGCCTTCGAACAGCCTCTAATCCTTCAAGTACTTGAATTTGTGATACATCGTAATTAGTATCTTGTACCGTCACACTAAGTCACCTGCTCTTTCCGATATCCACAAGCTGGTTTCCCTGATTATTTCCATAGCTTTTGACTTGACTGAGCCCTTTTTTTTAATGTGGAGGAGGAGATAGGCGAAGCATACACGTAGTTCGCCGTTATAATATAAGATTTAACATCATCAGGAGAGATTTGCTCCACTTTTCCTTCTCTCTTGGCCAATTCAATATAAGGAAATTTGGATTCCTTCGCTTGGTAAACACTCGCATCAAGGATTGCGATCACCTCACGCATGCGAATCATCCGACTTCCACCTAGGTGAATAAACACCTTCCGATCTCACCTCAGTCCAGTTATAGTCCCTTGTTGCACCTGATAAGTTTGTGCTCTACTTAATGTCTCAGGGTCAATGCCTTCTAAGCTAGTCGTTGTTACGAAAGTTTGAACCCGCCCTCGAATCGCTTCTAACAAATGGGTTTTTCTAGTGTCATCTAACTCTGATAACACATCATCTAAAAGTAATATAGGATAATAGCTTATTTCATGATAAATTAATTCAATTTCTGCAAGCTTCAAAGAAAGCGCTGCAGTTCGTTGTTGCCCCTGAGACCCATAGGTATGAAGGTCTAATCCATTTGCAAGGAGTCGTAAGTCATCGCGGTGAGGTCCAATCAAAGTCGTCCCCCTTATAATTTCTTTATCTCGGATTCGTGTTAATTCCTGTTGCAATTGAATGGCCAACTCACTTTTTCCCATGTCTGGCTCAATTTGTAGAGATGGAATATATTCTATCGTAAGTTCTTCACTTTGTTGAGTGATCATACCATGTATTTGTTTTGCCCACTTTCGAAGTGAATGCAAAAAGTGAAATCTCTTTTTCCAAATCTCGATACACAACTGAATCAGTTGTTGATCTAATACATCTAGTAATTCGTAACTAACCCCTTTATTTAAGGTCAATTGTTTTAATAAACTGTTTCGTTGCAGAATTAGTTTATTAAATTGTGATAAATAGTGAACATATGTGGGGCTGACTTGCCCAATCTCCATATCTAAAAAACGGCGGCGCACCTGAGGACTTCCTTTGACAATCGCTAAGTCCTCAGGTGCGAATAATACAACAGGAAGAGAGCCGATATATTGGCTTAAACGAGGCTGTTCAATCCCATTTCGGCTCACTTTCTTCCCTTTTTGAGACAATTTTACTTCAAGACGAATCATCTGTTGATCTTTTTTTACTTGAGCTTTTAAATGGGCTCCCTGGTGACCAAACTGTATTAATTCTTTATGGGAGCGGGTACGGTGAGATTTGCCCATGCCTAGTACATAAAGGGACTCTAAAATATTTGTTTTTCCTTGGGCATTAGGTCCAACAAACAGATGGAGTTCTTGAGGGCATTCTAAACTCAATCGATCGATATTACGGTACTGCTTGAGTTCTAATGTTTGAACGCGCAAGGAAGGGCCCTCCCTTAATCTTGGACCACTTGAATGGACCCAAATCCTGATATATCCACAAGATCCTGTGGATATATTTTTCGACCCCGTCTTACTTCTACTTCGCTATTCACTTTTACCTCTACCTCTTGTAAAAAAAACTTCGCATGACCACCGCTACCAATGAGGTCCACTCGTTTTAGTAACTGACCCAAGGTAATATAAGGCCCCTCTATTTTTAACTGTCGCAATCGCTTCCCTCCTTGATCTGGCTATCGAGTTCGAATGGGCACGATCAGATGGAGAGAATCTTCACGATCAGTAGGTTTAATCAAAAACGGGGTCATCTGACCGGTAAACTGGACACGAATCTCTTCGCTTTCGATCGAACGTAAGGCCTCCATCATATATCGAGCATTAAATGAAATATGAAGTGTAGGTCCTGAAACTTGTGCAGCTACTTCTTCGGCTACACTCCCAATATCTTGTGCTGCAGAAGTTACTTCCAGATTACCATCTCTCATTGTCCATTTTATCACATTATCCCGACCATCACGGCTAATAAGAGAAGCACGGTCCACAGATTGAAGTAACACTCGAGTAGATACAGTTAACTCAGTCTCCCCACCTGGTGGAATCACACGATTCGTATCTGGATAAGATCCATCGAGGAGTCTTGAATAAAACTCTAACTCATTGTTTTTTACTAAGATTTGATTTTCAGCCACAATAATATCTACCATACCACTAAAATCTGCCAAAGTCTTGGCTAACTCAGATAAGCTTTTACCGGGTATGACAACATTTTTCAGAGTAAGTTCCTCAGATCCTTCCACACGAGCTTGTTGACGCGATAAACGATGGCTGTCTGTGGCTACACAAGTTAAAACCCCATTTTCTAATTGCAATAACACCCCAGTAAAAATCCCTCTGGATTCTGTAGTAGCTACCGCAAAACCTGTTTGTCGAATCAGTGATTTAAGTGTATCTGCCTCGATGCTAAACATCTGCTCTGTAGACAATTGTGGTAAACGTGGAAAATCATCAGGATTAAAACCATTTAGTTGGAATTCAGCTTGTCCAGATCGAATCACTGCCTGAAAGCGTTCATTGATGATACATTCTACATCTTTTCCTGGTAGCTTACGTACAATATCGCCAAATATCTTTCCTGGTAAAACGACTTGACCTGCCTGTTCGACAAATACTTGATCTACTTCTTCTTTTTGTGTAGGTACAAAAACTTGAATCGTAATATCTGAATTACTTCCAGTTAGTGTGAGTCCCTCTTCATCAGCTAAAAGTTTAATTCCAGTCAATACAGGAATCGTCGTCTTTTGCGAAACGGCTTTGGAGACTTGTGAAACAGCTTCAACTAAAACTGATTTAGTCACACGAAGTTTCATGTGGATCCTCCTAGGTATGAATAATTTATATAAATAATGGCTTGTTACCTCTATGACAATATTACATCATCATTCACTTTTCGCTTTTAAGCTGACTGTTACAGCTGTTGTGTACAAAATGTGATTCATGATGAATAGGAATGGTTATGAATCATCTGTAAGATGGGGAACCGAGCAAAACGAAGATTCAAAAATACTCATTCTAGTTGAGTCATAAAGTTGAGGGCGTTGTGCATATATATATATATTATTTTTTAAAAAATAGTAGTACTAGTAGTAAGGGCTGTGGATATTGTGGATAACTAAGTTCGTATAAGTAAAACCGCCTATACACACTGTGGATAGATTGTGTATAGGCGTGTTCATTTTATCCACAATTATTCACAGAGAGGAATGTTAAGATCCGCGATTAATTCGCTTTTTTAACTCCTGAATAGCCATTTGAAGTTGTGGATCTTGTTCCAAGATGCGTCGAATTTTTTCGTGAGCGTGCATCACTGTTGTATGATCACGTCCACCAAAATCCTCACCGATCTTAGGGAGAGAGTGATCAGTGAGTTCTCGACATAAGTACATGGCGATTTGTCTTGGAAAGGCAACCGCTTTTGTCCTCTTTTTGCTCTTCAAATCCTCTACACGTAAGCGATAATACGTACTCACGACTTGTTGAATATCCGGAATATTAATAACCCGTGGTCGAGAACTGGGCATAATGTCTTTTAAAGCTTCTGCGGCTAAATCAGTAGTAATCTGCTGATTCATCAATGCCGAATAAGCAACGACACGGATTAAAGCCCCTTCAAGTTCACGGATATTTGTATCAATACGATCGGCAATAAAAGCTAACACTTCACTAGGAACATCCAACTGATCTGCGATTGCTTTTTTGCGGAGAATGGCAATTCTCGTTTCCAAGTCGGGGGGTTGTACATCTGTGATCAGTCCCCATTCAAATCGGGACCGTAAGCGATCTTCTAAAGTAGGAATCTCTTTGGGAGGACGATCACTCGAAATAATGATTTGCTTATTTTCTTCATGGAGAGCGTTAAAGGTATGGAAAAATTCCTCTTGAGTTTGTTCTTTTCCAGCTAAAAATTGAATATCATCAATCAATAAGATATCTACAGAACGATATTTGTTTCGAAAGTGAATGGTCTTATTATCACGGATCGAGTTAATAAATTCATTTGTAAATTTTTCTGATGATAGATAGACAACCCGACAAGCTGGATTATGACTTTGCACGTAATGACCAATTGCATGCATGAGGTGAGTTTTTCCTAATCCTACTCCTCCATAGATAAACAAAGGATTGTAAGCTTTGGCTGGGGCTTCAGCAACAGCGAGCGAGGCTGCATGAGCGAAGCGGTTCCCAGAACCAATTACAAACGTATCAAAAGTGTAACGTGGATTGAGCTGGGCTTTTGGGGGTTGTTCAATTTCTTCGATTTCTTCTTTAGGAAGTGCGGAATCAGCTTCTTCTTCAGTAGCATCTGTATTTTGACTAATAAATTTAACTCCGATTGAAGAACCTGTGACCTCCTTCAAAGAGTCACGTACTAAGTCTGCATATCTAGATTCCAACCAGTCTCTTGCAAAATCATTGGGGGCTGAAATACTAAGTATATCATTTTCCAATTCGATTGCTTCTGTTGTTTTTAACCAAGTTTCAAAGCTGGGTTTGCTGATTTTATCCTGAATGGCTTCAAGAGTCTTTGACCATAATTCTTGGATATGTAACATAGTGAAACCTCCTTCCAATAAAAAAAGTTTTAACAGACTTATCCACAGCCAAAAGACAAGCAGTTCAATAACTGAAACCAATTATTAACATTATCCACAACATACTTATTATTTTAATCCACAGCTTGTGAATAGATACCCACAAAGTTATCCACAGGCTGTGGATAACGTAGATAGGAATCCTAAATTATCCACTGGGAAAACAACATAAGAATATCAAAAGATACCAGTATATACAATGAAAAATAATAAGTTATCCACAAATCCACTTGGATGGGGAATCAGTTATACACAGGGAGTGGATACTGTGGATAATTGGGGGATAACGAGGGGATAGATAGTGGATAAGTAAAAGTTATCCACATGTGGATAAAGACAGGCTGTGCATAATTCAATTTCTTGACATGAACCTTATAGGATCGCTATAATAAGAGAGATTGTCATCGGGTGTTTGCCCCAAATTTATGTGAAGGGAGGAATTCCTGGTTCAGTGAGGGATTGGATGATTTTTTCACTGTCCTCAAGATCTAGTCCTTATGTAGATCTAGTGATTGAGTTGATCAACCAGGGAAACATATATGAAACGTACCTTTCAACCAAGTAACCGTAGACGTAAAAATGTTCATGGTTTCCGTGCTCGTATGAGTACAAAAAATGGTCGTAGAATATTAAGCGCACGTAGAAGAAAAGGAAGAAAAGTGTTATCTGCATAATTGAAGGCCACTCTATTTAGTGTGGCCTTTTTTTCCTATCAAAGGACAGTAGCTTATAGATCTTTCTTTTTTTTGTAATAAATTCTTATGTTTAAGTAAGTCCTTTTTTTTCTATAATGGAAAGAGCATCTATAGAATTTAACCGGGAGGAGGTCTATCTTTGCAACAGGAATATCGTCTGAAAAGGCGAAATGATTTTAGAAGAGTGTTCCGGGCAGGAAATTCGAGTGCCAATCGACAATTTGTAGTCTATGTCTCTTCACGATCAGATGATGGTCCCCCCCGAATAGGAATCTCTGTAAGCAAAAAAGTAGGAAAAGCTGTGGTGCGAAATCGTATTAAGCGCACAGTTAAAGAGATAACTAGGCATTGGGTTCCTCAACTGAAACCAAAGACTGATATCGTCATTATTGCCCGTAACCCTGTTGCTCAGATGGATTATCATCAGATGGAGTCCAGTTTGCGCCATGTTTTCTCGAGGGCCAAACTGTTTCAACATTAAGAGAAAGGCTCCAAGGTGAATCGTTTGGGAGGTTGATGGTGGTGAAGGCTCTTGCTTTAGGACTTATTCATATATATCGAAAGTTTATCTCACCATTAAAACCGCCAACCTGCCGATTTGTTCCTACTTGTTCTGAGTATGGTTTAGTAGCGATTCAGCGCCATGGTTTTTGGATTGGAAGTTGGTTGACTTTAAAAAGGATTTTGAAGTGCCATCCTTTTCACCCAGGTGGGTTTGATTATGTACCAGAGAAGAAAGATATTCATTCGTCACATAGATAAGTTTTTGGATTGTTAATCACGAGGAGGAGTTTCTTTTGCAAAAACGGCATCGTTATATCATTCTTACTTTAATAGTCGTTTTTGCCGCTGTAGCGCTTACGGGTTGTGCACCCGATCCGTCAAGTTTCGATAAACTGGACCCAAAAAATGCGGGTTGGTGGGATAAATTTTTAGTCATTCCGCTTTCCGGTCTTTTGGACTGGTTTAAAGATTTACTCGGCAATTACGGTCTGTCAATTCTAGTAGTTACTTTCCTTGTACGTCTTGCTGTTTTACCGTTAACTTGGAAGCAGCAAAAAAGTACAAAAGCTATGCAAGAGTTACAACCAAAGCTAGTCAAGATCAGAGAAAAATATAAAAATAATCAGCAAAAACTCCAGGAAGAAACAATGAAACTCTTCCAAGAAAATAATGTCAATCCGATGGCGGGATGTTTACCGTTACTTGTACAGTTCCCCGTCCTAATCGCCTTTTACCAAGCGATTATGCGTAATGAACATATCTCGGAGTCTAGCTTTTTATATATGGAGTTAGGTTCTCCTGACCCTTATTGGATTTTACCAATCTTAGCGGCATTTACTACATACATCCAATTCATTGCAACGGGTGCGGGAGATAACCCGCAGATGAAGATTATGGTGTGGATTATGCCGATTATGATTTTCTTCTTAGCGTTCCAGTTCCCCGCAGCGCTTTCTCTTTACTGGGTATATGGAAATATCTTTACCATTCTCCAGTATGTATTGCTCTTTAAACCGAAAAAAGCTCAGGAAGGTGCCACACGGTGATTAAAGTGGTTGTAGAGGCCAAAACTGTGGATGAAGCCGTAAAGCTGGCTTGTCAGCAACTTCATACGGATCAAAGCAAAGTGAACATCCATATTTTGGAGTACCCTAAAAAAGGCTTTCTTGGTCTTTTTGCTCGTAAAGCCAAGGTGGAAGTTGAACGAATCATAGATCCTGTGGATGAAGCACTTCACTTTTTAACCCAAGTGACGAAAAAGATGGGTTTTGATGTTCTCATCGATGTGGAGCGTCTAGCAAATTCTGCATCGGTTACGTTTCATATACGAGGATCAGACCTGGGACTTCTCATTGGAAAACGGGGACAAACTTTGGAGTCTCTACAACTTCTTACCAATATAGTAGCTAATCGCTCAGCAAAAAAATCGATTCGCTTTCTATTGGATGCAGATGGGTATCGGAAGCGCCGTGAGGAAGTTTTAATTGCACTAGCGAAAAAGCTGGCCAAACAGGTTTTGCACAATAAGAAGAATGTGGTGTTAGATCCCATGCCACCAAATGAGCGTAAAATCATTCACCATGTGATTCAAAAAGATAAAAATCTGACGACATATAGTGAAGGCATAGAACCTCATCGTTATGTTGTGATCAGTTGGAAAGCATAATAAAAAATCTCCCTCACTAGGGGGATTTTTTATTATCGGCGTTTTGTAATAAATGGAATAGATATGATAAAATGAAGTATTAGATGCTTTTTTGAGGTGAAATGATGGATACAGATACAATTGCTGCGATTTCAACTGCGATGGGAGAGGCTGGGATCTCTATCATCCGCGTAAGTGGACCCAAATCAATCTCAATCGTAGATCAAATATATCAAGGTAAACATACATTGCAAGAGGCTCTTACCCATACAGTTCATTATGGGTATATTGTTCACCCCGAAACCAAAGAGCGTATTGATGAAGTTTTAGTCACGATTATGAAAGCACCTAGAACTTTTACTCGAGAAGATGTAGTCGAGATCAGTTGTCATGGGGGACTGATTCCTGTACAAGAAGTTCTTGAGGCTGTTTTATCTGTGGGAGCTAGATTGGCAGAGCCGGGTGAATTTACAAAAAGGGCTTTTTTGAATGGGCGGATCGATTTATCTCAAGCGGAAGCGGTAATGGATTTGATTCGCTCTAAGACTGATCGGGCAGCCAAGATTGCTCTCCAACAACATGAGGGTAGACTTTCCCGTCTGGTTAGTCAATTGCGGAATGAAATTCTTGAAACTTTAGCTCACTTAGCAGTAAATGTCGATTACCCTGAGTATGATGCGGAAGAGTTAACGGGTCAATTCATTAAAAAGCGTAGTCTAGAGATTCTACGGAAGGTAGAAGAATTATTACAGACAGCACGACAAGGTAAAATTTACCGTGAAGGAATTGCAACTGCTATCGTAGGACGTCCGAATGTGGGGAAGTCTTCTTTAATGAATACATTAACCCAAGAAAATAAAGCAATTGTGACAGATATCCCAGGTACAACTCGTGATGTGATAGAGGAATATGTCAATGTACGTGGGATTCCGTTACGGTTACTTGACACTGCAGGCATTCGTGAGACTGAAGATGTAGTCGAGCGGATCGGGGTGGAACGTTCCCGACAGGCCTTACAACAAGCAGATCTGATCTTGTTGCTATTAAATTATGCGGAACCTCTGCAACAGGAAGATCTGCGATTACTCCAGCTAATTGAACCGATGACTGCCATTGTAATCGCTAATAAAATGGATTTGCCTCAACAACTTGATTTGGATGAAGTTCATAGACTGATTGGGGATAAACCATTGATCACGACTTCATTGAAAGAAGAAACAGGAATTATTCAACTTGAAGAGGCGGTAGCTAGCTTATTTAAAATGGGTCAGGTTCAAGCGATGGATGGCACTTATGTAAGTAATGCTCGCCACATTCATTTATTAGAGAAAGCAAGAAAAAGTATCACAGAAGTAGTAGATGGAATCGATGCAGGTATGCCTTTAGACATGGTGGAGATCGATATGAAGAATGCTTGGCAATATTTAGGGGAAGTCATCGGAGATGCCGTTGCTGAAGATTTGATTGATCAGATTTTCTCCCAATTTTGTTTAGGAAAATAAAGGGGTGAAAGAGAATGCTATATAAGGGTGGAGAATTTGATGTCATTGTAGTAGGAGCAGGTCATGCGGGATGTGAAGCTGCTTTAGCTACAGCCAGAATGGGATGTTCGACCCTGCTATTGACGATAAATTTGGATACCATTGCTTATATGCCTTGTAATCCTTCGATCGGAGGTCCTGCAAAAGGACACGTCGTGAGAGAGATTGATGCACTGGGTGGAGAAATGGGCAAAAATATAGATAAAACTCATATCCAGATGCGGATGTTGAATACAGGAAAAGGACCTGCCGTTTATGCTCTTCGGGCTCAAGCAGATAAAGTGATGTATCAGCGGGAAATGAAAAAAACATTGGAATTAGAACCAAACTTGGTATTATATCAAGGGTTGGTTGAACGGTTGATTGTAGAAGATGGAGTCTGTAAAGGTGTCGTAACACAAACCAATACCGAGTATCTCGCTAAAGCAGTTGTGCTTACGACAGGTACTTATCTCCGTGGAAAAGTAATTATTGGAGACTTGGCTTATGAAAGTGGTCCTAACAACCAACAACCAGCAGTGAATTTAGCACATCACTTGATGGAACTTGGATTTGATATGGTTCGCTTCAAAACAGGAACTCCCCCAAGAATTAATAAAAAATCGATTGATACTAGCCAAATGGAAATTCAGCCTGGAGATGAAGAGCCACGTGCATTTTCATATGAAACAACAGAATATATCACAGATCAACTCCCTTGTTGGTTGACCTATACCAACGAGAAGACGCATGAGTTTATCCAAAATAATTTACACCGTGCACCTATGTATTCAGGGGCGATTGAGGGAAGAGGTCCTCGATATTGTCCTTCGATTGAAGATAAGGTAGTTCGATTTGCAGATAAGAGCCGTCACCAAATCTTTATCGAACCGGAAGGTAGAGAGACATTAGAAATGTATGTCCAAGGATTATCTACAAGCTTACCCGAGGATATACAATTACAGATCGTTCGAACCGTTAAAGGGCTTGAAAATGCTGAAATGATGCGAACTGGATATGCCATTGAGTATGATGCGATTGTGCCAACACAATTATGGCCTACTTTGGAAACAAAACATCTGCCCAATCTCTTTACCGCTGGACAAATCAATGGAACATCTGGATATGAAGAAGCGGGAGCACAAGGGATTATAGCAGGAATCAATGCTGCACGAAAAATCCAAGGAAAAGATCCAATTATATTAGATCGCTCTCAAGCTTATATCGGGGTTTTAATCGATGATTTAGTGACCAAAGGAACGAATGAGCCGTATCGTCTGTTAACTTCACGTGCTGAATATCGATTGTTGTTACGTCATGATAACGCAGATTTGCGGCTCACAGATCTGGGATATGAAGTAGGATTGATTCCAGAAGATCGATACCGCCGTTTTACTACTAAAAAAGAAGCGATCAACAAAGAAATTGATAGGCTTCGGGAAATCAAAGTACGACCCACCCCTGATGTACAAGCTATTTTAAAAGGAATGGGAACAACTGAAATTAATAATGCTGTTGAATTAGCCAACTTAATTAAGCGCCCTGAACTGGGATACTCCGAAATTGCACGCATGTCTCCACCTCCAGAGCCGATTGCTCCAGATGTTGCCGAACAAGTAGAAATCCAGCTTAAATATGAGGGGTATATCAGTAAGTCGCTACAACAAGTGGAGAAAATGCGTAGAATGGAGGAAAAGAGGATTCCTGAGTGGGTCGACTATAGTAAGATCTCTGGAATCTCTTCAGAAGCACGCGAAAAATTAGAGTATGTTCGACCTCTTTCTCTCGGACAAGCTTCACGGATCTCTGGAGTCAATCCAGCAGATATATCGATTTTGATGGTTTATATTGAACAAGGTGGTAAGACTGCTTTAAAATCATAGTCCACTCAAGAAAATGTCTAAAGTGACTAGAAAGTACGTTGTTAATTAGAGGATAGCTGTTTTTCCAACGAGTGGCTTAGGAATAACTTTATCCACAACTGTTTTTTTGCAAGCTATGGGAGTGGGTTTGAGAAATATCTGCTTTGAGGAGATTTGGATCAAGCCGCTACTGAATTTACTCATCATCATGCGTAAAAGGTCTGGTCAACTGATCAGACCTTTTTTAGGAGGAATTATGGATGAATGTAGGAGAGTGGTTACAGAAGCAAGTGGACTCATGGGGAGTCCGTCTTTCTGATCAGCAATTAAAGCAATTCCATCAGTACTATGAATTGTTAATAGAATGGAACCGTGTTATGAATCTAACGGGGATCACGGAGGAGAAAGAGGTATATGTAAAGCATTTTTATGACTCTCTAACTTTAGCAAGGGTCCTTCCTGTAAATTCACTTCAATCCATGATTGATGTAGGAACAGGGGCTGGATTCCCTGGGATTCCATTAAAAATAGCTTTTCCTCACTTACAGGTCGTTCTTCTCGATTCATTGAAAAAGCGAGTGGGATTCTTAGAGGAAGTTTGCCAGGAACTTGGACTGACAGAAGTGAAGTGTATACATGGGCGAGCCGAAGAGTTTGCTCATAAAAAGGAATTTCGGCAGTCTTTTGACTTAGCAACCGCCCGAGCAGTGGCAAAGCTTAATGTCCTTTCTGAATACTGTTTACCGTTTGTAAAAGTGAATGGATGGTTTATCGCTATGAAAGGGATGGAAATTTCTGAGGAAGTCACGGAAGCCAAGCCTGCTTTACATAAACTCGGAAAAGTTTCTATGGAGAAAGTTAAGTTCTCATTACCCGAAGAAATGGGAGAGCGCCATTTACTTGTGATGAAAAAAAGAGATAATAGTCCCAAACAATATCCCAGAAAAGCTGGAATGCCCACGAAACAGCCCATTCAATAATGACAAAAAAGAGGAGAATGATAGATCGAAGATCTAATCAAGCTCCTCTTTTTTTAACCAAGGTTGTTAATGAGGCTGTGTAGCCCTCTTAAAGCAATTTTTCTTTTTTCAATTTGATCTATTTCTTGGCGCTTACGGTTGTTTTGAGAGAAGGGGGTTAAAAATTCTTCCCATGATCGATACCCACCGTAAGCATCTTCGAACTCAATGTTGTCTCTTTTTAGTGAATCATTCGTTTCTGGAGACTCTTCATACACGTCAGAAGTAAAGGCTGTGGTGTCTTGTTGGAGTCTTTGAAAAGGAAGCTCTTGTTGCATCGGTTGAGATGGTTGAGACGGTTGAGATAATTGAGCTTCTTGCTGAAATGGTTGAGCTTCCTGTTGAAATGGTTGGAATGGCATTTCTTGTGGGCTCGATTGAAATGGCTGAACACTTGTTGGTCCATTTCTGAAGAGAAAATCATCATACGGCTGATTTGGATTTACATTCCCGCCTTCGAATCCGGGACCTTCCCAGAGGGCAGGTGGATATGAAGGGGGCTGGATTGCCGAATGCATCTCTTCATTTGGAATGGGTTGATTCTGTTTCAAAAGGTTCTTTTTATGTGAGCGAGATCGTTTTCTGGTCGAGAAAGGGTGAACCCCTGACTCTGAGTAATACGGTGATGAAGGAGATTCTGGGATCTCTGGTTCTATCGTTGATTCAATGCTTGATGGTTCTACATTGGAAAAAGGAATATGTGTTGGCGGTTGCTCCATCGACCAAGAGGGAGGTTCATTGAGTCCCCAATTGGACTGTTCAGGTGTACCTAGTAGTGAAGAACGATGACCTCCAACCAACCGTTTTCTTAATCTAATTTCTCTTTCACGATAGATCGGCTGTTCATATACTGGTGCTTCTTCATGTGATGATTCCTCATGATCAATGATGTAAGTATTTTGTGCTTCCTGCCAGTGTTCATGAGGGATCTGGTTAGATTCATTCTTTTGAAATTCATCTAACTGATAAAAAGAAGTTGGCTCTGAGCTGGACGGCTCTTCGGAAAAAGGATGTATGGTGTTTCGCCGCATCATTTTGTCTCGAAGTGTATTTTCTCGCTCTTGTAAAAAAACATGTGGCGCATTAGTATGTTTTTCTACTTCTTCGGCAATTAATTCATGATGACTTTCATGTACAGATGATTCGATATCCAAATTCGTGTGATGAGAATGGATTTGTTGTTCATCTGGATAGAATGTAGTTGTTTGTTCTAATTCAAGTAGTTCCTCTACATGAAGCGTACTCGTCGTTGTTTTGTTGTTCGCTGTATGTAGAGTTTGTTGATTGAGAGTGATATGTGATTGCTCATCTCCAATAAAAATGGGCTCAGAAATTTCTGAGGAGGGGTGACCATCATGGACTGGTTGACGCGGAGTTTGACAAACCATCGTGGTCACCATCTCAGGCTTCAATTCAATAAATAATGCTGATTTCCCATCCTTTTTTAGAGCTTCCACTGCATCCCGTCCAGACTCACCGGTTCCGATAACGATCACATCATATTGAGTTTCCCTCTGCGACATGATTTCCCCCTCCTTATTTCCGATTACGGTACTACGTTATCGTATTCGATTCTTATCCTATTATCTCTTTTTTCACATGGAATAGCTAGTTACAATTTACAATCATCTACAAATACCGACATTTCCTTCTTCATGGCTGCTTCATTGACGTTTGATTTATAAGGAAATAGCAACATCCCCCCAGTATAGGTCTGGGGGGATTTTCATCATTTATTTTTTGCTTGGTTTTCCGGATTTTTTACCAGCGTTGATCGCTTGTTCATTTAATAGATCTGGTACAGAAAACTCTTGTTGAATCGATGTAGCAGCATCTAACATATCTTTAACTGGGCTTGTTTTTGATTTAGACTGAGCAAACTTGCAAAGACCAAATCCATTGGCAAACTGTGCTTCAATCCCATAATCTTCAGCAAATATTAGTTTGTCGCCAAAGCGTTCTCTATAGAAAGGCTTGAAGGGGATGGAGGCACCACCGGTTAAGATGATATAAGTAATATCGTCTCCATAATCAAGACGCTGCCATACTTCTTCGACGAGTGCTTCGCCCACTTCTTTAATGGACTCTTGGACTAAGTGACTAACATCATGTACTTTACCTTTAAAGCTGATTTCACCTGAACGTACAATTCGAGGTAAGTTCCAAACGGGGTACTCTTTTCCGTTGTTATCAGGATCAACGCTTCGAGTAAATTCTAGCAAACGTTTGGAAAGCTTTTGGTATACATTTAACATTGCATGGCGAGAGGTGAAGCTTTGACGTTTGATAATCGTTTCACCATGAAGGGTTTCAATATCAGATGTACCAAAGCCAAGGTCATTAATACTTACTTTTTGGATAAAGAGGTCTTCATTAAGGAGCTTTCCTTCTCGATCAAGTGCAATATGGAACAAAGTAGCCATGGGTTGGCTGATCACATATAGATTTTCTTTTTTAATTTCGAATTCAACTCTACGCCATGGTAGATTTCCTTGTTTAACATCGAAACTATGTTTCCCGATCAGTCTACGCTTTAACTCATCTTTATAATCAATATAACTATCTGTAGGTAGAGCAACGGATACGACGGGCTCATTGGTTCCTTGTAACATCAGACCTGTACTTACCCGAAACATAATCATATATTCTTGTTCACGGAACCATGTAGGACTAAACAGACGGCGTTTATGAGAATCAAAAAGTTCGTCATCTCCAGACTGTTCAATCGCTAATTTACCACAGAACCATTCCCGATCTCCTTCATGCTCACGGTACATGATGTTGTGTGGGTCATTGTTATAAGTGATTTCCCCTACACGGTTTGGAACAACCATATTACGAATAAACATTTTATAAAACTTTCCGTTAGCGCGACTGACTACTTTTGTACCATAGTAGCCTTGGTCATTTCCTATGTATACGGATGTACTCATCAATTTTCCCCCTATTACAAGAGTGCCCTCTTCTTTCCCCCGATTCTATCAATCAAAGAGGAAAAGGGTCAAGCAGAGAATGTAAATATTAATTCAATTCTACAAGAATAATATAACACAACTTAAACAATTTGATCTTTTGCTTCTTGTAAAATAAACAAACAGTTTTTATGTTTCACGTGAAACATATGGCAATTCAAGCCAAATAAGTTGTAATTTATTTAAGATAGCAGGGCATTCCATATAGATATCGAAATGTAATAAGAGATCATAGTGGCTTTGAGTTGATAGTAAGGTGGTGTTCACATTGAAAGAACCATTTTCACGATGGTTAGGTCTAATGGAAAAAGATCAAGATCAAGTAAGACATATACCGGTCAACAAGATTCAACCCAGCCCCTATCAACCGCGAACAATTTTTGATGATGAACGGATTGAAGAACTATGCCAGACGATTCGAATCCATGGGATTATTCAACCGATTGTAGTCCGAAAAAAAGATCTTTATTATGAGTTGATCGCTGGAGAGCGGAGGTTAAGGGCGGTCAAAAAATTAGAACTTCCCACCATTCCAGCTGTTGTGAAACAAATGACCGATAGCCAAGCAGCCTCGGCCGCATTGATCGAGAATTTGCAGCGTGAAGGATTAACTGCTGTTGAGGAGGCACACGCTTACCAAAAGTTGATTGAACTTCAAGACTTAACTCAAGAAAGCTTAGCCCAACGTCTCGGAAAAAGTCAATCAACGATTGCCAATAAGTTGCGCTTGTTACAACTTCCTTTACCCATTCAAAACGAATTGATCAAACGAACTGTGACTGAAAGACATGCGAGGGCTTTACTTTCACTAAAAGAAGAAGCGCTTCAACTTCAAGTATTAAAGGAAATCTTAGAGCGAGAATTAAATGTAAAACAGACCGAAGAAAGGATTCAGCGACTCTTAGAAGTAACTAAATTGAAGAAAAAACCTCAACGGAAATCCTACTCTCGTGATATGCGGATTGCAGTGAACACGATTCGCCAATCTGTTGATATGGTGAAACAGACAGGTATGTTTGTAGAATCATATGAGAAAGAGCATGAGCGGTATTATGAGGTAGTGATCCGCATCCCCAAAAGTAAATCCTAATTTAGATGAGGGTGAGAAGCTTATTTGAATTACATACTCTCAATGAGCATTTTTAGTAATATATTTATCTAAATTCCGTCGGGTCGCTGTTTCTCTCACTCTCGTAGCGGATCCGCAAAAGTCGTTCGCGAGAGAAACATCTCCTCTCCTAGATTCTCAGGATCAAGCCACTTCGTTTCCCATTCATTCAAGTGATTTTGCTCAAATCGAGTTACATAGATATACAAAGAAGATAAGTGAGGCAGAGCATGGCCTCTTTTTCTTTATCAAAGGTAAATTGGATAAAGGTAGGCTTGATCTGATGTACTACAATCTAAGATCGGAGAGGTGTGTTTTTAGACGTCCAGATCGACTTGATAATAAAAAGTCATGGAGTGCTGGCATCAGTTCATCTAGACGAGGGTTTAAACTAAAAAGTACTATTTTTTTATATAGTGTTATATGTTTAATAATGGCATAGTTAAAGAGAAGAGTTTTATTCTATGATGAAGCCACTTCTTGCTGAATCCCATACGGGCGAGAATTGGATTGATTTTATTAGCTAATAGAAGAATGGAAAGGTTAGGAAAACATCTATGAAAAATACTGTGTGATCTATAGGAGAGGTGGAAGTATGGGGAAAATAATAGCGATTGCAAATCAAAAGGGTGGAGTGGGTAAAACAACGACATCCATTAATCTAGCAGCTAGTTTGGCGGCGATGGGCAAAAAAGTTTTATTAGTTGATATAGACCCTCAGGGAAATACGACTAGTGGATTAGGCATTAATAAAGCGGATGTGAAAAGTTGCATCTATGATGTATTTATTAATGATACTCCAGTTAACCAAGCTCTACTACAAACCTCTGTAGAAAATTTATGGATCGTACCAGCAACGATTCAGTTAGCTGGTGCCGAAATTGAGCTTTCTCAAGCTATCTCCCGTGAATTGCGTTTAAAAAGAGCATTACAGCATGTGAAGAATGATTTCTCCTTTATTTTAATCGACTGTCCACCATCGCTTGGGATCATTACATTAAATGCTTTAACTGCAGCAGAATCTGTTCTAATCCCGATTCAGTGTGAGTTTTATGCATTGGAAGGATTAGGTCAGTTACTAAATACCATTCGGATCGTCCAAAAGCATCTAAACAAACACTTAGAAATAGAAGGTGTTTTATTAACCATGTTTGATGGACGAACGAATTTATCTGTACAAGTAATGGAAGAAGTGAAAAAATATTTTCAGAACAAGGTATACCAAACAGTGATCCCGCGGAATGTTCGGCTGAGTGAAGCCCCTAGCCATGGGCAACCCATTTTAGTCTATGATGCGCGATCCCGTGGTGCAGAGTGTTACAACGAATTGGCTAGAGAAGTGGTGATTCAAAATGAGTAAACGGTTAGGTAGAGGACTAGATGCACTGTTCACGCAAGTGGATGTTTCTGAGCAAGATGAAGTAAATGAAGTGAATATTGAAGAATTACGACCCAATCCGTATCAACCACGCAAATATTTTGATGAAGAGACTCTGAATGAACTGGCAGCATCTATTAAACAACATGGGATTGTACAACCTCTTGTTGTACGAAAAAGCATTCGGGGATACGAGATTATTGCAGGAGAACGTAGATGTAGAGCCGGAAAGTTAATCGGACTTGAAAAAGTTCCTGTTGTTGTTCGGGAATTTAATGACAATCAAATGATGGAGATTGCCTTAATAGAGAATTTACAACGAGATGATTTAAATCCGATTGAAATTGCGATGGCTTATCAAAAACTCATGGATCATCTGGCTGTAACTCAAGAAGTTTTAGCAGAGAGGGTAGGGAAAAGTAGGCCACATGTAACGAATTTTTTACGCTTACTTCAGTTACCCTCGGATTTACAAGAAGATGTTTCACGTGGAACATTATCGATGGGACATGCTCGTGCATTGTTAGGAATTAAAGATCGAGATTTACAAAAGAAACTAGCGGAAAAAGTAAAAACTGAAAAGGCTAGTGTACGTCAGCTAGAAGAATGGATTCAAAAGCTAAATCAATTAGGTTCCCGTAAAGAGAAAGTTCAGACCAAACAAACTGTGGAACCAGTCATCAAAAGATATGAGGATTTATTACAACAAGCTTTTAGTACACCGGTTCGAATTAAACATGGACGGAAAAAAGGCAGAATTGAAATTGAATATTATTCGGAACGTGAGTTAGAACGATTGATTGAATTGTTAAATCAAGAGAGAATGATGGATTAGGAAATTCACCATACATTCTAAGAGAATATGGAAATATTCACTTGCCATCCTTGGTTCACCTTGTAGCTTGTCTTAGCACATGTTACAGGACTGGGGGTGGCTTGATCATTGAATGAGAAGGGGGACATTTATGTTATTAGGAACAATTGTGAATGCAGTAGCGATTATTATAGGAGCACTCCTTGGGATTATATTTAAAAAAATGTCTGATCAGATGAATCAGACCATGATGAGTGGGATTGGATTAGTCACGATTGTGATTGGATTATCTATGGCGTTAAAAAGCAATAATCTGTTTTTAGTACTCTTGTCGATTGTTTTAGGAGGTGTGGTTGGGACTCTATTACAGATGGAAGAGCATTTAGAAAAGTGGAGCCAACGACTGGAGCGAAAGTTTGGGCATAACAATCAATTTGCGAGTAGTTTTGTAACAGGGGTATTAGTTTTTTGTGTCGGACCCATGGCGATCTTAGGAGGCTTAGATAGTGGACTTCGAGGACAACATGATATTTTATTTACGAAATCTTTATTAGATGGAGTAACCGCTACGATTTTTTCTTCTGCTTTGGGTATTGGCGTCTTAT
Organism: Hazenella coriacea; assembly: GCF_004341825.1. Classification (GTDB taxonomy): domain Bacteria; phylum Bacillota; class Bacilli; order Thermoactinomycetales; family Thermoactinomycetaceae; genus Hazenella; species Hazenella coriacea. Next base: position 74,270 of record NZ_SMAG01000002.1, read on the forward strand.
TTTCAGCCATTCCAGTATTTCTCTATCAAGGGCTTATCACGATTTTAGCAACATGGATTACTCAGTTTATAGATCAAGCGATGTTAGATCTTGTGATTCAGCAGATGACGGCAACAGGGGGTGTACTCATCTTGGCGATTGGCTGTAATCTGCTAGGGATTACTAAAATAAAGGTAGCTAACTTATTGCCAGCTCTGCCATTGGTCGTGATCGGTGCACCTTATATTCAATTATAGTCATGTCTATGATCTAATGACCATCTAATCTTGCTGGCACTCAAGCTTGAGTTTTATATTCTCTATCAGGTCACGAACCTTCATTTTAAAGTCTTTACAGAAAAGAAACCTCTTTACGATTCCAACTTCTATGAAGTGGGATCGCAAAGGGGCTTTTTTAATGGATAGAGGTTATTGCATACAATCGTGCCATTCCCTTATTGATATGATATCAAGCCTGTTTTTGGCGAAAAAAAACAAGTCATGGCACATAGATGAAGAGATGGGACTCAGATGATGCAATGCGTTCTGTAAAGATGTGTGATTCGATTTAGCTTTCAATGGTAGTGCGAGATGGATTTTGTAAGTCATAACTAGCTTCTAAGATCGAGGATGAAATGACTTCTGCCATTTTCATCACCATACTTAGTCGTGTGTTTTGTAACACAAAATACTCCATAAAACCCGCCACATTTACAATACCAGTAATATATATTTGACCAATCTCTGGTAAGTTTTTATTTACACCTGCTCCTGGACGAAGAGGACCCAATCCCACCTGAATCCAACCGACACTCTTCACCTTTCCAAGACAAGCATCGATCGCTAAAATACAAGCTTGTGGATGTTGCCGATGGATTTGCTCGATCGTTGCTGAAAGATTAACTGCGTGTACAGGATCATCTAATGTCCCATAAATCTGTAATGGACTGTTCACTCTGGATAATAGAGTACCTACTAAAGGACCAAGTGAATCACCTGTAGAGCGATCAGTTCCGATACAAATACAGACGATCTCTGGAGCTGGGTTCGACTGTAAAGCGTAGGATATTTGTTGTGAAAACTTCCTTTCAGCATGTGGGTTAGTAACTTCAATCCGAAAGGGTAAAGAAGAATACGAATTTTTTTGAATGAATGGAATCTCTCTCATATAGAATCCTCCGAGAAAAAGTTCCTTATCAGTATACGGATGAATGGACTGAAATATACATGTAAGGACAACCTGATTTGATAGAGGAGAGATTTTGTGAGAATCAATCTATTATCCACTTTAAAAGTGAGTATGACTATTGTAGGAACAACGATTGGAGCAGGATTTGCTTCAGGTAGAGAGATCTGGGAGTTTTTTGGTTCATATGGTGAGTCTAGTTATCCAAGTATTTTCCTGTCCATGGTTATTTTTTATATCGCTAGTATGATTTTGTTAACGATTAGTTGGAAGAGGAAAACGGAGCATTATTCAGAGCTACTTGAGCAGATTATGGGGAAGTCAATGGCACGAATCTTTGATGGATTGGTCACTTTCTCCTTATTAACTACAACCATTGTGATGATTGCAGGAAGTGGGGCTACTTTTGAACAATGGCAAGGTGAAGATCTCTATTTATTCGGTTGTCTTATACTCGTTTTAGCGGTATTTATCGCTCTCTTATTTGAAACTAATGGCATGCTTTCGTTAAACATGGTGATTATGCCTGTTTTGATCGTGATCCTTATATATGTGTGTCTACAATTTTCACAATCTCACTCAACAGAAGTCATAAATAGGGATCAGGAATTGGTCCTGTCATGGCCTTCAGCAGTGGCCTATGCAGCCTTTAATATTATTTCCTTATTAGCGGTATTATCCACAGTAGGACGTCAGATTCGTCATTCATGGGAGATCTGGACAGCTGGTCTGATCAGTGTTATTTGTCTTGGAGGAGTGGCTATTCTCTATAACCATTCTTTATTAAAAATTGAGCACTTGATTTCCCAATATGATATTCCCTTATTTGCTCTTGTTGAAGATTACTCACCGATTTGGATGCTAACTATTTCGTTACTGTTATGGTTTGCTATTTTTACAACCACACTTAGTAATATGCACGGACTAATTTTTCGGTTATCCCCCTATATATCTTGGCCTCGGTGGTTAGTATCTCTTTCTTGCTTACTCCTGTTGACGCCACTGAGCCAATTGGGTTTTGCTACATTGGTTCAATACCTATATCCCTTGTATGGAGTTTGTAATCTGTTTTTATTGGCCTCGATTTTGATGTATCCTTTTTCTAAGCAGGAGTCTAAGGAAGGGTAAAAAAGAATGTGGTAGAATGTTATTAAATATCAGAAAGGAGGCGAAACGATTTGATTTATGCCATAGCGAAATGGGTGATAAAAATGTTTCTTCATACTTATCACCGTGTAGAGGTTTATGGAATGGAGGACTTACCTCGTCAAGGATCATTAATTGTTGTAGGGAATCATGTTAGTTATTTAGACTCTTTTTATATTGCTTCTTTGCTTCCACGACCTGTTCACTTTATGGCTAGACAAGAGTCTTTCGCTCATCCAATCACCCGGCGTTTACTTCACTTTGCAGGTGCATTTCCTGTGAATCGAGAAAAACCTGAGATTAGAACAATGCGAACGGCGCTTCGATACTTGGAACAACAGGAAGTCGTAGGGATCTTTCCCGAAGGTGGGATTGATGGGGATGGTAGTTTTCAAGAGATCAAACAGGGTGCCTCTTATTTAGCGACCAAAGGAAATTGCCCTATCCTTCCTGTCTACATTGAGGGGACTCAGATCGCACTGCCAGAAGGTCAAAAGTGGATTAAACCTATCAAAATCACTTTATATGTAGGCAATCCCATCATCCCCCCAGATGTAGGGTCAAGTAAAGAAAAGCAGTTATTAGTGAGTGAGCAGATCCAACAACAACTTCGATCTTTAAAAAATGGCATCGACCTAGATCAAACAGGTTGAATGATGGGTCTTAACTTTTTATAATGTTAGCAACAACAAAAGAGGTGTGATGAAGTTGCAACGGAAGCCATTTGGACTCGGTGATCTTGTAGAGATGAAAAAAGCGCATCCTTGTGGAACCAATGCGTGGAAAGTGATTCGGATGGGGATGGATATTCGGATTAAGTGTACAGGCTGTGATCACAGTGTTTTGCTACCCCGAAGCCGCTTTGAACAACGCTTGAAGAAGGTATTAGTTTCAGCAGGTGAATCAGCTGAATGATAGGAATATGTTTCTGTCAAGAACCGAAGCACCTAAAGTGAGGTGCTCTCTTTTTTATGTAGAAGCGTGATATAATAGACAAGGTTTTTGTAAAGAGATGGTCGAGAAAGCAATTACTTAATTGTAGGACCATCTCATAACGGGAACGGAATTAGAGTAAGGGGATGATCCTTTTATGGCATTAACGACAGGCATAGTCGGATTACCAAACGTAGGAAAATCTACACTATTTAATGCAATTACTCAAGCAGGCGCTGAATCTGCCAACTACCCTTTTTGTACGATTGATCCGAATGTAGGGGTTGTGGATGTTCCAGATCCTAGATTGAAACGTTTAGCTGAAATTGTGAAGCCACAGCGGATTGTACCCACTTCTTTTCAATTTGTGGATATTGCCGGGTTGGTAAAAGGGGCTAGTCGAGGAGAAGGACTTGGCAATAAATTTTTATCTCACATTCGTGAAGTGGATGCAATTATCCATGTAGTTCGTTGTTTTGAGGATGAGAATATCACCCATGTGGCTGGAAAAGTGGACCCTGCCAGTGATATTGAAACCATTAGTCTAGAGCTCGTGTTTGCTGATCTTGAAACTGTAGAAAAACGGTTAGATAGAGTTCAAAGACTTAAGAAAAGTGGCGATAAATTAGCAATCGCCGAACATGATATTTTGGTTCGTTTACAAGAAGCTCTTTCAGAAGGCAAACCTGCTCGCTCTGTTGCCTTAGATCGGGACGAAAAGCTAACAATTAAAAGCCTGAATTTGTTGACCATGAAAAATGTTCTATATGCCGCCAATGTGAGTGAAGGTGACATTTCAAATCCATGGGAAAACCCTTATGTTCAGGTCGTACAACAGATTGCTGAAAGTGAAGGGGCTGGTGTAGTTCCAATCAGTGCACAAGTAGAGGCAGAAATTGCGGAGTTGGATGGAGAAGAAAGAGAACTTTTTTTAGAAGAGCTGGGTCTAGAAACATCAGGCTTAGATCGACTCATCTCTGCAGCTTATCATCTACTGGGCTTAATCACTTATTTTACAGCAGGTGAAAAAGAAGTAAGGGCTTGGACGATTCGACAAGGTACCAAAGCACCACAGGCAGCTGCTGTGATTCATACAGATTTTGAAAGAGGATTTATTCGTGCTGAAGTCACTGCTTTTGATGATTTAATGGCGTGTGGTTCATTAGCTACAGCTAGAGAGAAAGGCTTACTTCGGTTAGAAGGAAAAGAATATGTGGTCCACGATGCAGACATTATGACTTTCCGTTTTAATGTGTAAAAGTGATGAATATCAGCATGGAGAGAGTCTCAGAACTTAAATAGTAAAAAACGGGGCAAGCTTCTTGCTTTATTCTAAGTGCTTTGATAGAATATATTATCGTATATTAGTAAAAGTCGTTCTCCTTGCTCTACTGAAAAAAGTAGAGCCGTAGAGTCCAAAGGGAGGTGTAAACTATGCACAAATATGAACTTATGTTCATCGTACGTCCAGACGTAGATGAAGAAACCCTCAAAGCAACCCGCGAGAAAGTACAATCTATTATTGCGGAAAATGGTGGAGAAGTTACCAATGTTGATGATATGGGTAAGCGTCGCTTTGCATACTTAATTGATAAGTATCGTGAAGGATTCTATACAGTTGTCAACTTCCAAGGGAAAGCTGAAGTTGTATCTGAATTGGATCATGTATTGAACATTAGCGACTACGTCATTCGTCACATGACCATCAACATGGATGAAAAATAAGCACCAACGGAATAGGTCATTGACTACCGATCAAAAGGGAGAGGTTATCTATGTTAAATCGGGTCATCCTGATCGGTCGGTTAACTCGCGACCCTGAATTGCGTTATACCTCTGGTGGGATCGCAGTTTCTCGTTTTACTCTCGCAGTTGACCGTCGTTTCTCTAATCAACAAGGTGAGCGCGAAGCAGATTTTATTAATATAGTCACTTGGCGTAACCAAGCTGAGAACTGTGCGAACTACTTGAAGAAAGGATCACTTGTCGGCTTAGAAGGACGAATTCAAACTGGCAAGTATGAGAACCAAGAAGGTCGTACGGTTTATACCACAGAAGTTGTGGCTGATGATGTACGCTTTTTAGAGCCCAAAAATCGTAATGAGTCAGCTCCTTCCTCTTCGTTTGGTCGAGGAAACTACGGGGGAAGCCCTAGTGGTAGCAACTATGGTAATAAACCGATGGATGACCCATTTGCAGATGACGGTAAACCAATTGATATCTCGGATGATGATCTACCATTCTAATTGAACGGATCAACCAACCACCATGCTTAAGCTAAAGGAGGGAACGAGATGGCACGTCGTCGTGGACATAAACGTCGTAAAGTTTGCTTTTTTACAGTAAACAAAATCGAATATATTGACTACAAAGATGTGGATTTACTACGTAAATTCATCAGTGAACGTGGTAAAATTTTGCCACGTCGTGTAACTGGAACCAGTTCCAAGTACCAACGGCAATTAACCCGTTCAATCAAAAGAGCACGTCAAATGGCTCTTTTACCATATACCAACGATTGATTTCTCATACAGGGGCGGGAGGACCGCCTCTGTTTTTTATTTACTTAGCAGGAAAATGAGCCGGACATGTGGAAAGTTCTCCTTAATATGTATATTTTTGAGGGAGTGCTAGATGAATGAACCGGCCAGAACGAGGGGTGCAGTTTGCAAAAAGCGTCAAAGTGATTGATTGGCTTCGGACAGAAATTCTAGATCAGGTGGCTACTTTGTTTAAAGGTTTGCATCATGCCAACCAGCATGTCATTATAGATAGCCTTTCAAGCTTGGTCGTAACCATCTACATTATAGCTCGTCGGATCGGTTTCTCTTTTCGCGAATTGGATCAAGCTGTGATACAAAAGCTAAAAGAGCACGCAAGAGATGGACACCAATTGGAGCAGTGGTATGGTGATTTAACTTCTCTTGAAGAGTACATAAATAAGAGGTGAAACTCGCTTGTCTCATAATACAAAAGGAGTAGTGAAAGATAGTCTGATTACTTTTGGACTGTTCTTGCTACTTCTTGCCTCGTTAATCATCCCAGGTGTCAACTTAATCAGCTTATGGCTTCTCCCGCTCCCTTTTTTCTATTTAAAAGCAAAGCAAAGTTGGGGGATCACCCTTTTTTATACATTGGGAATGGGACTGATGTTTTTTATTTTTCCATTAACCCCTTTTCAATTTATCTATTTCCATATTGTAGCTGTTGGTTTAGTGATGGGAGAATTGTATCGTAGAGAAAACACGACAGGTACTGATATTGTATTAGGTGGAATGATTACAGGATTAGTGGGCTCATGGATTCTGTTGTTGATTAGTGAATATGTATTTCACTTGATGGCGCAGTTGCGTGAGGCTTGGAGTTCTGCTTGGGAAACAGCAAAAGGTATAGTGAATACTCCCACGGATCTTCCTGTTCCATCTTTAGAAATGATTATCCCTAATCTCCTGTTCTTTCTGATTGTTCCTACAGCATTGCTTACCTTTCTTGTTGGAATGAAATGGATGACTCGAATTGGCTATCCTAAAAAGTCGCTCCCGCTCTTTCGAGATTGGCGATTACCTCGGGTTTTCTTCTATTTCTACTTTTTAACGATCATCGTCACCTTTCTGGTAGGAGAAGAAGCAGACTCTTCATTGCAAAGCTTATTACTAGGCATTACTGGAGTCTTCCAATTTCTATTTATTATTCAAGGCATCTCCTTTATTGCTTTTTTACTACATCATAAAAGTAAAAGTAAAGCTTGGATTACTCTTCCTATTTTACTCACATTCTCCCCTCTAAATATCATCATCTTATTTATGGGGATTCTTGATAGTGGTTTACGATTGCGAGAGCGGATGTTTATGAATAAAAGTTAAGATTGGTGTATATTGGACATACATGTTTTTCTTCTTGGGGTTGCTCCTTGATCGAACAAGGGTACAATAATAATGTAGTGGATCCGGAAGAAGATGTTTTGTAAGGAGCAGTTTAGGGGATAGAACAATGCCGAAATTTATAATAAAACGATGGCATGGATATCATATGGTTTTTGCCATGTGTTTCTTGTTAATTGTAATTTCCTTGCTATCTACTTATACATGGGTGTTTGGAATCATTGGTTTTGTCATATTTATTGGCTTAGCTATTTTTTTATACCGTGCGGAAAAAGCATTTCGCAAAGATTTTACTGATTATATCCTGACTTTAACCCATCGCATTAAAAAAGCAGGTCAATCTGCAGTAGAACAATTGCCTACGGGTGTTCTACTTTATGATCGAAATGGATTTATTGAGTGGTTAAACCCATTTGCCCAGAGAATGGCAGTGCGTGATAAAGTGATTGGTTTGAAGGTGGATGAGGTTTTCCCTGAATTAAAGCATGTAGAAGTGGATGGAGAGCATCCCTTTGTGATTCATATAGATGACAAAACATATGAAGTAATTCATTATCAAGATGAGCGACTTTATTTTTTTAGAGATATTACGGTGTTAGATCAGCTACAACGTAAATATGAAAATGAACAGGTGGTCCTCGGTTTTCTTCACCTTGATAACATTGACGAAGCGGGTCAAGGGCTCACAGATCAAGAGGAAGCGTTACTCATATCTAATGTATCTAGTGCCATTTCTAAATGGGCTTTAGAAAATAACATTTCAATCAAGCGCATTGAGACAGACAAAATGTTTTTTGTGACACAACAGTCTACATTAACACAGATGATCAAGACTAAATTTGACATTCTAGACGCAGTTCGTGAGCTTACCAGACACAATAAAATCCCGATCACACTTAGTATTGGGGTATCCAGAATCGGAGAAACGATGACGGAACGATCACAAAATGCACAAGCCGCCCTTGATATTGCACTGGCTCGAGGAGGAGATCAGGCTGCTGTTCAAGAGGAAGAACGAGTTGTCTTCTTCGGTGGTAAAAGTAATGCTGTGGAAAAACGGACTCGTGTTCGAGCCAGAGTGATCTCTCATGCGATGAGGAACTTGATCCGTGATAGTAAGCGGGTAGTTGTGATGGGGCATAAGCAACCGGATATGGATGCATTGGGTTCTGCTATTGGTGTGGTGAAGTTTGCTTTAATCAATGATTGTGAAGCATTTATCGTGTTAGATGAAGGAAATGCATCGATTGAGCGTTTGCTTACTGCTGTTCGGCAACATGATTATTTAGGCGAACATCTCATTCAGCCAGAAAAGGCACTTCAATGGGTGGATAACCCAGAAACCTTATTAATCATCGTTGATACACATAAGCCAGGCTTGGTCATCGAGCCTAAACTATTGGAAAAGGCTAAGCGCACTGTAATCATTGATCATCATCGTCGTGGAGAAGACTTTGTGAAAGATCCAGTTCTTGTTTATTTGGAGCCTTATGCCTCTTCGACAAGCGAATTAGTGACAGAGTTACTTCAATACCAAGAAGGGCGTTTGGCGATGGATACTTTAGAGGCTACCGCCTTACTCTCTGGCATCATCGTAGATACTAAAAACTTTGCTTTTCGTGCGGGTTCACGAACATTTGAAGCCGCTTCGTTTTTAAGAAGGCATGGCGCTGATCTCATGATGGTGCAATCTCTGCTTAAAGAAGACTTATCACAGTATGTCAAAAGAGCGGATCTGATCAAAAATACAGAACTCCTATATGATGATATTGCAGTAGCTGTAGGGCTAGAAGATGAAGTATATGAACAGCTATTGATTGCTCAAGCCGCTGATACACTTCTCAATATGCAAGGGGTTATGGCATCCTTTGTCATTGGTAAACGGGAAGATGGGTGTATTGCGATCAGTGCACGTTCTCAAGGTGAACTCAATGTTCAACTGATTATGGAAGAGCTAGGGGGCGGTGGTCATCTGACTAATGCAGCTTGTCAGATGAAGAATTTAAGCTTACAAGAAGCTAAGCAAAGACTGATCGACACGTTAAAACAGACCATAGAGAATGGGGGATCAGAATAATGAAAGTCATTTTGCTTCAAGATGTGAAAGGAACTGGGAAAAAAGGAGATACCAAAGAAGTATCTGAAGGGTACGCAAATAACTTCTTAATCCCACGGAAATTAGCGATCCCAGCGACAAAAGGAAATATGAATTCCTTAAAAGAACAAAAAAGAATTAGTGAAAAACGAAAAGCTGAAGAGTTGGGGAAAGCACAACACTTGGCGAAACAGATGGATGATCTCATGATTACGTTTAAAACAAAAGTGGGAGAAGGGGGCCGTGTTTTCGGTTCGATTACTTCCAAACAAATCAGCCAAGAGTTAAAGAAAAAACACAAGTTAGACATCGATAAAAAGAAAATTTTATTAAGTGATCCCATCCGTTCATTAGGTGTAACGAAAGTCTCTGTGAAATTACATCATGAAGTAACTGCTACCTTATCTGTACAAGTTGTAGAAGAATAATCAAAACTAACATAGTGAAGCGCTCCAACAAGGGGAGGAGCGCTTTTTTATGACCAAGGAGGGGTGTGACTTTGAGTGATTTGTTTGCTGACCGACTTCCACCGCATCATCACGAAGCGGAGCAAGCGGTTTTGGGTTCCATTTTGATTGAGCCATCAGTCATGATGACCGTGAACGAGCAGATCAGAGCAGAAGATTTTTATCGTCAGGCTCATCAACGGTTATTTCAAGTTATGAATGATTTAGCGGAACAGGGCAAACCAGTCGATTTGGTCACCCTTACCTCCGAATTGCAAGATCGTAAGTTGCTTGAAGAAGTAGGCGGAGTTCCTTACTTAACGGAACTTGCAGGAGCTGTTCCAACTGCAGCTAACGCTGAGTATTATGCGAAAATAGTGGAAGAAAAATCACTTTTACGTCGACTGATTCGAACCGCAACCCAGATTGCGGCTACTGGATATTCAGGTACAGAAGATATTACCTCAGTCATCGATGATGCGGAAAAGAAAATCCTCGAAATCTCACAACGGCGGATTCGGGGTGGGGGATTTATACCGATCCGGGATGCCTTGTTGGAATCCTATGAGCAGATTGAACATCTGCACTTCAATAAAAGTGGAATCACTGGAACTCCCACGGGCTTTGTTGATCTAGATCGGATGACTTCTGGATTAAAAGGTTCAGAGCTTATTATTATTGCAGCTCGTCCAGCGATGGGAAAAACAGCCTTTGCACTCAATCTAGCTCAAAACGTGGCTGTTCGTTCCAATCAAACAGTCGCTCTCTTTAACTTAGAGATGTCTGCGCCACAATTAGTGATGAGGATGTTAGCGGCAGAAGGAAATATCGATGCACAAGCTTTTCGAACAGGTAATTTAAATGATGAAGATTGGGAAAAACTAACGATGGCGATGAGCACATTGAGTGAAGCTCCCATCTTTATTGATGATACCCCTGGAGTGACTGTATTCGACATTCGATCTAAATTACGACGTTTGCAAGCCGAACATAGTTTAGGCTTGGTTGTCATTGACTATCTCCAACTGATCACAGGACGTGGAGAGAGTCGACAACAGGAAATATCGGAGATTTCAAGGTCATTAAAGCTATTAGCTCGTGAATTTAACGTACCTGTCATTGCTTTATCACAATTATCCCGTGCAGTTGAACAAAGACAGGACAAACGACCCATGCTCTCTGACTTAAGGGAATCTGGTTCGATTGAGCAAGATGCTGACCTTGTAGCCTTTCTATACCGTGATGATTATTACAATGAAGAATCGGAGAAAAAAAATATCGCTGAGTTAATTATTGGTAAACAGCGGAGTGGACCTGTTGGAAAAGTGGAGCTTTTATTTCTGAGAAACTATAATAAATTCCTCAGTTTAGACACCCAACACAAGCAATTTAGCGAATAAATCTCTTTTATGATCATCATAACGTTCGTTTTTCAGTTTGACACCTACAATTAAATCAATGTAAAATAATTAAGTGTTAGAAAATTGTTCGGAAAAGGTGAACACCATCCGTCGAGGAGGAAATAACCATGTCTACGGTGGTTGTAGTTGGATCCCAATGGGGAGACGAAGGAAAAGGGAAAATCACTGACTACTTAGCGGAGAAAGCAGAAGTAGTTGCTCGTTATCAAGGGGGAAATAATGCGGGGCATACAATTGTATTCGGGGGTACCCGTTATAAACTGCATATGATTCCCTCAGGGATCTTTTACAAAGATAAAATTTGTGTCTTAGGGAATGGGATGGTCATCCATCCTGAAGCCTTATTAAAGGAATTGGACTACCTCCATTCCTTTGGAATTAGTACAGATAATCTTCGGATCTCAGATCGAGCTCACGTGATTATGCCTTATCACATTCGTCTCGACTTAGCAGAAGAGAAACGGAAAGGTTCTGGAAAAATCGGAACTACAGGCAAAGGAATTGGGCCCGCTTACATGGATAAAGCAGCTCGTGTAGGCATCCGAGTGGGAGATTTACTAAATCCTGCGCAATTTACTGAAAAACTGAAGCGGAACTTAGAAGAGAAAAATCAATTATTAGAACGGCTTTATCAGGTCGAAGGGTTTACCTTTGAAGAAATCTATGAGCCTTATCTCGCTTGTGCTGAACGGATTAGAGATTACGTGGTGGATACATCCGTGGTATTGAATGATGCGATTGATCAAGGAAAACGGGTGCTATTTGAAGGGGCCCAAGGGGTTATGTTGGATATCGACCAAGGCACTTACCCATTTGTCACTTCTTCTAACCCTGTGGCAGGTGGAGTTTGTATTGGATCAGGTGTTGGACCTACCAAGATCCATCAAGTTGTTGGTGTAGCCAAATCCTATACAACCCGTGTTGGAGATGGTCCATTCCCAACTGAACTCCATGATGAAGTGGGCGATCAAATCCGTGAAGTAGGCCGTGAATACGGAACCACGACAGGACGCCCTCGCCGCGTCGGTTGGTTTGACAGTGTTGTCGTGCGACATGCCCGCCGTGTCAGTGGCATAACCGGATTATCTCTGAACTCCCTTGATGTATTGACTGGACTAAAGACTGTTAAGATTTGTACCGCTTATCAAGTGGACGGCAAAGTGATCGAAAATTATCCCGCAGATCTCGAGCTTTTGGGAAGATGCCAGCCAGTTTATGAAGAAATGCCTGGTTGGAAAGAAGACATTACCAAAATTCGTAGCTTTGACCAACTTCCAATCGAAGCCCAACATTATGTGGAACGTGTAGCTCAGTTAACCGGGATTCCACTCGCTATGTTCTCAGTAGGACCCGGTCGGGATCAAACGATTCAAGTACGATCTGTCTATGCCTTGTAAGATGAATAAAAAAAGGAGATCAAAGGGAATTCCTTAGGTCTCCTTTTTTTAATTTGAACTGCATTCTGATCTCACCCTTAACACCAGAGTGAATCTAACATTTTTCTATTATTAAATAAAAAAGATCCGTCTTAGCGGATCGATCAAATTTTACTATTAAAGTATTTAGGGGACACTTTCAGTTGTTTTTTTAGTATTTGCTTAAATAAGAGTGAGGGAATTTCTCCGCTCCCCATAGAGACTTTTGTCAATCGTAAATGCCCATTTTGATCTATTTTGCGATAAAAGTAATGATCTGTTTTCTTGTACAATTCCCAACCGTCACGTTCACAAAACCTTTTTAACTCTTTCCAGCTAGGCATCGATTAAGCTTTTAACTCCTTCTAGATCAGGTTGGATTAATACATGTAATATATAAGGTAAATGAGCTTTGCGATTAGCTGCGAGATGAAAGCCATGAGTATAGTAGTCTTGGGCATATTCCAACAGATTATAAGCTAATTGATCTTTTAATTCATCAAGAGAACTACCTTCAGCTACAAGATCAATCTCATTGAGAGATCCAGCAAAAATTCCATTCTCTTCCTCGTAATCCAAAGTGAATCGATATTTTTCCAAAATGGTAGCCATATGCAAGTCGGAAATCATAAATGCTACATCTCGGTTTCGTTTGATGGCCAAAGGTTTTTCCCTAACCACCTTGTCATAGAACGATGACCAATTTTTCCTCGCTTCACTTGCATTGGTGATTTCTAAAGCATTCACGTTGAACAATATCATCATCCCCTTACCTCCATTGTACAATTTGTACATATTGTACGCAATGGAGGATAGGAATATTCTAGGATGAAATATTATTTATAGAGAGAAGTTAACAAAATGGAGCAGTTGGATGAAATGGCTCCATTTCTGCTTACTTTTATTCTTAATTGTTTAATCCTTGATAAACTTTCTCGAGTTTCAAAGGGTCATTAACTATCTCAAATTCTGCTAATAGCCCTACTATTAATCCTTTAGAAGTTGTAATACTATCTTCAATAGATTATTCTATTTCCTCACCAGGCAATGCTAAACATAGGGTATCTAATGCTTGATGAATGTCATTTCCAAATTTGACTAAACAGTAATCTGTTTCTCCATATACCTTCCCTGACTCCGACATAAACATCACCATATGCTCATGACGTGCTTCACCAATGGGGATTAACGATTCGTTTACACGCATTTCAATTTCGGTAAAGTCCTCTTTTTCATAATAATCGCCAAGGGCTTTTTCGGGAATAAGGTGAAATGAATCTTGATCACCATTAGAGCGAGTAAACGAACATCTGATCCCACCAAATTCACTTAATGTTGCGATGACAGACGGAAATAATTGATAACCTTTGGATTCTAGAAATTGTACTGTACTCTTGATGTCCGCTTTTCTTTGTGGATGCCAACCCGATTCGGTTAAGATTTTATAGGTTTCTGAAGATAATTGGTTCATTTCAGCATCAGCATTTCTTTTCTGCGAAATATTTGTTAATGATATTTGTGATTTTTTCGGTTCTTATCCCAAAATCAGTCAGACATTCAATAAAAAATTCTTCTATATACTTTTTATTGAATGTTAAATTTGGGTCATGCTGTTCTTTTTTTATATAATTTATTCTCATTCTGACCTTACACCTTTCATGTTAAAGTCGATATCCATCTCAATACTTAGAAGGGGTATTTGTTGGCGATATGAATATGGATTGAGTATATTTATTTAATATTCTAATTTTATGTAATATTACTAGTTATATCAGAGGATTGCAAGTATGATGAGCTATTTATCTTTATTGCGTGAAACAAGAAAGGTGAGAATAAATAAAAAAGGAGATCAAAGGATTTTTCCATGATCTCCCCGTGATTTACTACCAATTCCCTCTTTCGATCTGATTTCATCCCTCGGTGGATGATTCTTCTTCCGCCTCATTTATTTCTTTATATAGCGTTATTGTGTCATCCCAAATATTAATCCTGAAATATATGGAATAAGCCAAATGAACCATACAGGTACACTAAATTTGTGAAAGTTACTTCTCATATTCGTGTCTTTTTTCACGATCACAACAGTCGCCCAAATGGCATGAATGAACATGAATAAGATCGCTAACAACCCTGTGATTCCGTGAAAACTAAATAGGGAATGGTCTTCTGCAAGCATTCCCATGAATGTTGTTCCGATTGTATCACAGATGAGTCCGATCCAAAAAGTGATCACATGCCAAGACTTTAATCCCTTTTGGACTTTCTCACTCCAGACTCCGATTGTATAAAAAATTAGTGCTGATGTAATAAATATAATTGCATAGGGTAACATTATTTTTCACCTCATATTTTGCTGATTTCTTTGTCTTTCTTTATAATACTTAGGAAATATGAACTGGAAATGAACACTATAAATACATTACTTCGAATTTTCTGGGGGATTTTTTTGAGTTTACCTTCGTAAATTTATTAGATATAAAAAAGAGGTGGAATTATAATTTAAAATTCCACCTCTGTCTGTACATTATTTGCTATTTACTTATGATAGGTCTCCCCACGGTTAATTTTATAAGCTCGATAGATTTGCTCTAGCAGAAAGATCCGGATTAATTGATGGGGAAAAGTCATGGCTGAGAAAGATAATAATAAGTCCGCTCGTTTTAACACTTGGGGATCTAATCCATAAGAACCCCCAATGATAAAAGTGAAGTGACTTTTCCCATAAGTCGTTAGTTGATCTAGCTGTTGGGCGAAGGATTCAGAGGTGAATGATTTTCCTTGAATCGCTAGAGCGATGGTATAGGAATCGGGGTGTAGTTGCCGAAGGATTCGCTCACCTTCTTTGCTGATAATCTGGGTGATTTCGGCTTCCTTGACAGGGTCTTGGGCTTTCTCTTCAGCGATTTCTTTGATTTCTATTTTGGTATAGGCTTGAAGTCGTTTTAAATATTCATCAGCGGCTTGGCGAAAATGTTTTTCTTTTAATTTTCCAACAGTGAGGATTTCAATTTTCATGGATGGGCTCGCTTTCTTCTTGTTCGATGGTGAGGATATATTCTGCTGGTTGTTGGCACCAATGGCAGACTTGCTTTCCTTGTTCAATGAGTTCAAGGTCTGGGGCAACTGAGTATTGATCAATGATGTCATCTAGGACTAGATCGAGGTCATTTTGACAGGCATACCAAATGTGTTGAGGACTTTTCATAAAATCATTCCTTTGATTAATAAAATTATTCACAAGTTATCCACATTATCCACAGGCTCCAAAAAAAGAAATTGCCCCGCTGAAGCGGAGCAATGATCAATCTTATTGATAACGCTTGGGCACTTCCGATAAGGTGAGTGTGGTTGTCATTTTTTTACCACTTCGATAAAAGGTAACAGTTACTTTGTCACCAATCTTTTTATTTTTATAAAGGTATTTTCTGACTTCAGAGCTAGTTGTGATGTCTTGGTCATCTAAAGCAACGATTACATCTTTGGCACGCAACCCCGCAAAAGCCGCTGGAGTTCCTAAGTCAACTCCACGAATGACCGCACCCCCTTGTAGATTTGGAGGGATATTTAGGTCTTCCCATACATATTGTGGGAGTTGGGCAAGATCCATCATGCTTACTCCTAAAAATGGGCGAGGAACATGACCGTGTTGGATTAAGTTTTGGATGATGGGGCGTGCTTCATTGACTGGTATTGCAAAGCCAAGACCTTCGACGCCTTGTTGAGCAATTTTTAAGCTATTGATGCCCACGACTTGACCTGCTACATTGATCAAAGCCCCACCACTGTTTCCAGGGTTAATGGCAGCGTCAGTCTGGATGACATCTGTGGCCATATTTTCAGTAACACTGATCGAACGTTTGGGAGAGCTAATCACTCCGACTGTGACGGATTGCCCTAACCCTAAAGGATTACCAATCGCAATAGCTGGTTCCCCAGGTCTTAACATATCAGAGTTTCCAAAAGTAGCGACAGCAGAGACGTGTTGATCACTAATTTCTAGTATGGCAAGATCTGTATAGGGATCACTTCCCAGTACTTTGGCGTTAACTGTTCGATTTTTATTATCTTCGATTGGAAGAACGACACGGACTTGATTGCTTCCTTCAATCACATGATAGTTGGTAACGATTCTTGCTTTACCATTCCCTTTTTCAAAGATAATTCCTGACCCTGTTCCTCGTTGGACTTCTTCAGGATTAAAGGGATCTCCTGAGGTTCCTAAGTTAATAATCCCTACCACTGCGGGTCTCGCTTGATCTACTGCTTCGGTGATTTGTGAATTCACTTTCACATTGGTGGTTTGCGGGGGAGTATTGATCGTATTGTCTTTTGGGGAAGGCATGTTGATCATCCCACTATTAAAAATTTGAGGGGCAATCAATAACACAATAAAGCCACCGCAGATTGCTGAAGTGATGGATAGTAGGATCAGTGATAGACGTTTTTTCGGTCGATGTGGAGATGGGTCATCATAAAATCCCATAAAAAGATCCCTCCTGTATGTAAAGTAACTGAGTCATTGAAAAGTTGTCGAGTGATTATGAATAAATATTGAAAGGGCTTCTCTTCTCTTTATACAACAAGTTTCACATAGTGATCTGTTAACATTATTTGAACAGCTTAAATGTATTATACTAAAACATTCGTTAATTCTTAAGTGTATGTGGTTGAGTTTTGAAAATTTGTGAACCATCTACTTGGGAAAATAAGTATAAAAACTAGGGAAAGTGAAGAGAATAGTAGAAATATTATAGCATGGAGATCTCTAGGAGTGAGTGAAATGGATCAGTATAATCGAATGTCAACTCCAGAGGTGGATCGTTTTCAGGAGTTGGATGTTGGAGCCCAATTGGCTGATATCAAATTGACGATCTATCAACAGAGTTTAATGTTAACTGCTTTAATCGACCTCTTAGTGTCAAAGGGGTATTTACAACAGGAAGAACTCTCCTCCTTAGCCAAACGTTTAGATCATGATCTTCATGTCTCATTGGATGATGATTATTATGAGGAAAGTGATGAATAAAAAAGAGTAGCTCATGGAAGAGCCCATGAGCTACTCTAATTTTTTAGTTTTACTTTTTTTAGAGGAGTAGGGCGGTCATCATAGGTAGCCCAAAGATGAACATCTCTACCTACTTTCATCCCTGTTTCCTCTAGGATATTCTTTACCGTCAAATGTGCTAGTTCACTAATATTATTATCTTTACTGAGATGAGCTAAATAAATATGCTCTCCGATTCCTTTGACGATCTCCGTTAATGCTGCACCTGAGTCCTCATTGGAAAGATGGCCAACATCGCTTAAAATTCTACGCTTGACATTCCACGGATAGGCTCCCATTCGTAACATTTCCACATCATGATTACTTTCCCAGATGAGCGTATCTACACCTGTCACTTGATCGACAATTCGTTGATTGACATAGCCTAGATCGGTACAGATCGCTAACCTTTCTTCTCCCTGACCAAAGAAGAAGCCCATCGGTTCGGCGGCATCATGGGAAATAGGGATGGACTCAATGTGGATATCGTGAAAATCGAGAGAAGCACCTGTTTCAAAGATATTTTGGACTTCTTCAGGGATTTGCCCCACACTTGTGGGCAAGTTGGACCAAGTAGCTTCATTCATATAAATCGGTATTTGATAACGGCGAGACATGACTCCTAAGCCACGTACATGGTCAATATGTTCGTGGGAGACGAAGATCGCAGAGATGGTTGAGGCATCCACGCCGATCTGTTGCAAGCGATTTTCTAATTGTTTTCCACTGAGTCCAACATCCACTAAAATCCTTGTCTGCTCGGTTTCAATAAACAGGGAGTTCCCTGTACTTCCGCTAGCTAACACGCTAAATTTCATGGGTATTTCTTTCCTTTGTTTGATTTATTCCTCTATATGAGCATTTTATCTAGATCCCGTCGGGTCGTTGTTTCTCTGTCTCACTCCCGGATCGGATCCGCAAAAGTCGTTCGTTAAAGAATCATCTCCCCTCCTAGGTTCCCATTCAAGTGGTTTTACTCAAGTCGAGTTATTCTTTAATCGGAACTAATCTCCACATTATCATCAGCAGTCTTAGCGGTTGCATTCACATCGATCATTTGATTGTTGATATAAAAGCGCCAATGTGGAACCAAGATATAGTCTTCATTGGCATAGTAGACTTTCGCTTTGTAACCTAATTGGATTGCATGAATCTTAGAGTTTTTATCTACTTCACCGCTTGTAATCAATCGATATAAAGCATTGTTAAGAGGGACCACTTTTTCTGCTGGAGTTTGAGTGGGTTTAAAATGAATGATCCGTACCGATTGGATCTGATTACCAGATAAATAAACTTCTAATTTGCCATCAAAAAAAGGTTTTCCATCAAGCATTTGTAGATAAACTCTCTTGTTTTTTTCGATCGAGTGATGAGTTGAGAGTTGATAGTCAGTAAAATAAGGGACCTCTTTTTGCAAAAGCTTGTCTAACTCTTTTGGATCCTTAAATGGTATTTGAAAAGTTTTTTGGTAGACTCCTTGTGCATCCTTTTTCCAGTCTTCAGGTAGAGAAGTATGGACTGCCTTATAAAAATGGGCACTAGATGGTTCATCGGGCCTAGAAGCTACCAGTTGAATTTGATTATCTTTGAGAAGATTGTTGATCTCGGAATTAGTCAATTTGTCATTTCCGAGAGAACGTGATCTTTGCTCAATTGCTTGATTTAATTGTGCAGCCAAGAACAGATTCAAAATGATAAAAGCTACGATTAATATGTTTTTTGCGCGACTCCAGTCCATATGTCAGCCTCCCCGTTTACTGGAGGAGTTGAAAAAGAATGGGGAATCTTGGGTATTGGTATAGATTACCCAAACTGGTTCCAGCTTTACCTGATTGTCTTTGTTCATAAAATGGGCTTGATACCCCGGAAGCACACGTTCTATCGACTTTAGAGGAACTTTCTTTTCTTTCAGGCTTTGGAGTAATTCATTCTTACTAGGTAATTGACTAGCAGTAAGAGTAGGCTCCCCTTTTAAATAGTACAAGGAGCGACTATATTTACTCACTCCATTTGTCCCAGATCGTAAGTGGATTTGGTCTAAGTGGACAACTGAATCGATGGATGATGATTTCCAATAGATTGGATAACCTAGTACAAATAAACGAAAGGTATATTGATTGTAGTCTTCGGGATCAAGCGTTACTTTATCTAATAGATAGTTTCCAGACCATCCACGATGCCGTTGCATAAAGTTATTTACCTGAATCAATTCATCACCGATTGGCACAACATTAAGCTGAGATTTGCTACGTGCGTCATTGTATACCATGAAATTGCCATCTTTATACGATGTGAGCAATTGATCATTGTACATATAAACAGATTCATTTTTATTTAGCAAAATAGGCTCCAAACCTGGGTCACGGAAAAGCCATTGTTGCATATGATCGATTTCATATTTTCCTGTACTATAAACCGCTTCGTTGACCGCTAACGGTTGCTCAGGTATATAGAAGACTCGCGAAAAAGGAACATTTTCTGGAGTAGCTTCCCAAGGGAGCTTTCCATCACTGGATACGAGTGACAATTGAACGGTTGACTTTTGATTTGCGTCTACGAAGAGTTGTTCAAGCTTCGAATCTTCATATTCTACTTTTGCTTGTACAATCTTTTGTTCTTGGTCTGAAATAAACCATACATGAAGTAATTGAGACTGCGGGTCGATAAAGAAACAAATCCGACTAATCTGGTTGAGGCGATTCAAGACAGCGTCTTGTCTTAATGAGTCTTTAAAATATGGATCTAGTACACTGAGGGATTGATCATGAGTAAATAGAAATTCAACCCCCATGGACTGCTGGTAAAGTTTTTTCCAATCTTCGGGTGAAGGTTGGATGAAGGTGGTATCACGAAGTTTAGCTTCGCGGATCGTATCAAGCAATTGTTCATAGGTTGAGTTCTCTGGTAAAAGCCAACTAGTTTTAGTAGGGTGATGGACGATCATTTGAAAGGGTGAGATAAGCTGATAAATAGACTTTTGATTATATTTACCATCGTCAAAAGGATAAGGAGGTAATGGATATTCTGGTTTATTCCCTTTGTACGTTGGAGCACTGTACCAGAGAAAACCAGATAACACAAAACTGAGGATCACAAGTGAGACTAGTGTGACAGATTTGATGTGTTCGATCCATTTTTCATTCATGAGCGGACCTCCAGATTATAGGGAGGGAGAGTAAAAGTGACTGTTGTCCCTTTTCGGTAAACACTATCAATTTTAATGTCCCCTTTATGTGCATCAATGATTTCCTTTGCGATGGCTAGACCTAATCCAGTTCCTCCTAAACTTCGAGAGCGTGCTTTATCTACACGATAAAAGCGTTCAAATATCCTACTTAAATCTTTCTTGGGAATTCCGATTCCAGTATCCGAGATCGAGATCTCAATCATCCCATCAGTAGGGAGTGGGTGGGCACTTACGGTGACGCCTCCTTCTGAGGTGTGTTTCACCGCATTGGAGATCAGGTTGTCCAATACTTGATCCATTTTATCACGGTCTACCCAAACTTTGGGTAAGCTTTCAGAGAGTTGCAAGCTGAATTGAATCCCTTTCTGCTTACATTGAATAGAGAAACGATCGGCTGCATCTTCAAGGATATCTTCCACATAGGTTGCTTTTTTATTAAAATGCGATTGCTTGGCATCTAAGCGGGATAGTTGTAACAAATCATGGATTAGACGAGTCATGCGATCTGCTTCTTGCTGGGTGACCCGTAAAAAGCGAGTCGCTAATTCAGGCTCATGAATGGCTCCATCATCTAAAGCTTCGAGATAGCTTTTGATTGTGGTGAGGGGTGTGCGTAATTCATGAGAAACATTGGCTACAAATTCTTTTCGTTGCCGGTCTAACTTCTCTTGTTCAGTTACATCCTCAAGAACTGCTACCATTCCAATTGTATCATGTCCATGAATTCGAATCGGTGTAAAGGTGACTTTAATAATGGTATAAGCTTCTGGATCATCGCTATTCAGTTCAATAAATGTCTGTCGTTCTTCCAACAGTGGAAAATGAATCGGATCTGTAAGCTTTAAAATGGTGTTGATCGATTCTCCTAATTCAATCGAATGATCTAATAGATTTTCTGCCCAACGGTTTTTAACAATAACCTTTCCCGAGCGATCTGTAGCAATCACTCCGTCGCTCATATTGGCAAGGACAGTTTCTAACTTCTCCTTTTCTTCTTCTTTTTGTGCCAGTGCCATTCGTAAGTGAGAAGCAAGGTGATTAAATGCCATTCCGAGTCGCCCGATCTCATCCCCGCTTCGAACATCTACTTGTCGATCGAAATCTCCCGCTGCCATAGCAGTGGCCTGTTCGGTAACTTCTTTAACTGGAATGGTAATCGTTCGGGCTAAAATGACCACAAGTATACAAGTGATCACCAATGCTGCTATGGTGATTTGGATCAAGATTTTACTAATACCCCTGATGTTGCTATATGTCTCTTGAAGAGATGCTTCAACGCTGATATATCCAATGATATTTCCGTTTTTCTTCAGGGGTAGATTATAAAGTAAATAATCCCTATCATTATCGCTTCGAACGATGAGGGATTCTGCCATGGAGTTGGGTTGATCAAAAATAAAGCGGTTGTTTTTAATCAATTCTTCTTTTTTGGTACTTGCTAGGATAAAAGCTTTATCATCAATAATTCGCACTGTGGAGCGGTCGGGTCCTTTCATATTTAGATACACATACTGTTTGAGAATTTCTGCAAGCTGCTCTCCTTTGGTCTCATCGTCTAAAGGTTGGGAGAGCACTTCTTGGACTTTGTTCTGCATTAGATTCGACTGTGCCTCTAAATTATTTCTGAGTGTTAACTTGTAGTAATCTTCCAATTGGCGAATAAAATAGACCCCGATTAACTCCATCGCAATGATAATCAGGAGAATGAAGATAACCACAAGTTTCCACTGTACGCTGTTTAAGGATTGAACCCATTTTTTCATTTGATCACCGTTCATTTAAAGGATCTCGCATGGTGTAACCAATGCCCCGACGTGTGATGATATACTTTGGAGCTCCTGGATCATCTTCGATTTTCTCACGCAGTCGTCGAATCGCCACATCGACGGTGCGGACATCGCCAAAATAGTCATAACCCCAAACAGATTGAAGAAGGTGCTCACGTGTGAGAACTTGGTTGACATGTTTGGCGAGGTTTAACAATAAATCAAATTCTTTGTGGGTCAGATCAATCGTCTTTCCTCGTTTCGTTACCACAAAGCTATTGGCATCAATGGAAAGCTCTCCCACCGTTAACGAGTTTTTATTTTTAGCTTCTAAAGTGGTTGGCTCATTTTGCGTTTGAATTCGACGGAGATTGGCTTTGATTCGAGCTAATAGTTCCCGGTTACTAAACGGTTTCGTAACATAATCATCAGCCCCGATCTCCAGACCGAGAACTTTATCCAATTCTGAGTCTTTGGCTGTGAGCATGATAATAGGAAATTGGTGGTGTTGACGAACTCTTCGACACACCTCAATCCCATCTGCTCCTGGCAACATGAGATCGAGCAACATCAGATCAGGGGGTGAGGACAGGACGCTTTCAATTGCTTCACTCCCGTCATGAATACAATCTACCTGATAACCTTCTTTTTCAAGATTAAATTTAATAATATCAGCAATCGGTTTTTCATCTTCTACTACAAGGATTTTCGAGCTCACCAAAAGAACCTCCTTCTTTGTTATGAGAAGTGATTTGATCATGATGATGACAAGTGTTGCAACAGCCTGATATAGATGGAACTATTCTCCCATACTCTGAAGAGAGAGACAAGGTTTAACCAGTTAATCTTCTCGACTTGAGCAAAACCACTTACATGACGACCTGACGGATTTGGATCCATATGTGATTTAAAATACTTATATAGAGTAATCTTCTTAGATCATAGAGAAAAGAAAAATTAGGCACTCTAAACGTCTTCATTCCACGCAGAAACGAATAAGATATATCAAATTAAAGGAGGATTGTGGAATGGGGATTATCCGCCCTTATCAACAAATTGCAAGTAAACATTTGAAGACACAAGTATTAGAAAAGAACATGAAGATTCGCCCCTATCTCCCTGCAACCATCTGGTATCATTCACAAGGTTTACACCAGATGTTATCTCGATTTGGTAGTGTATTCATCAAACCAGATAAAGGTGGAGGTGGAGGTGGAGCAATCAAGCTGACGCTCTTACAAAGAGGTAAAATCGCATGTCAAAACCTTTACTCCAAAAAGATATTACCTTCCTATGAAGTTGAACATTGGGTAACAAAGAGAATGAACCCCAAAAGGAAATATTTGATTCAACAAGGCATTGATTTAGCCCTTATTCAAGGACGCCCCTTTGATTTACGTGTGAATATGCAAAAACCAGAAAAAAATTGGTTAATCACAGGAATGTGTGCTAAAATAGCAGCTCCAGGAAAGATTGTGACAAATCATTGTCAAGGTGGAAAGCCAGTCCATGTAGAAAAGGCCTTTTTAGCAGTGTCTAATCAGGATGATTACAAAGCAAAATCGTTACACATAGAATTATATACTCTTTCCAAAGAAATCGCTAAAACATTAAACCATCGTTTTACCAGTTTAAAAGAATTAGGGATCGATGTAGGGATCGATAAAAATAACAAGATATGGATATTTGAAGTGAATACACGCCCGGATTTCAAAATGTTTCGAGACTTATCAGATAAACGGATTTATCGAAATATCATGAAAATACACAGGAGAATTGTGTAGTCTTTTTAATTGATTTATAAAAATAATAATATTTTTAGTTTTGGTTTATTGTTCTTAAAATAATTTCAACATGCTCTGAGCATGTTTTTTTCGTTTCCGAGCATATATAACAGGATTCGACAAAGTATTCGGTTGACGGGATGAATTAGAAACTGTTACCATTAATATTAATTCGAGTAATTTAAAATTTTTTAATACAATTCGGAGGTGGAACTATGTCTTCCATTACAGTTGGAGTTTATTTAGGTAAAAAGGATCGTTTAGTTCGTTACTGGTACGAGATTCTTCCAAAAGGTCAATTCCCAATGTTGGTGAAGTACTGTATTCAGTCTTACTTAAGAAACAATTACTTTCCATTACAGTCGATTTGTGATGCTCGGACCTTGAAAGAGCAAATTCAATCTCGAAGCGAGTATGTACCTACACAAAGAAATGTTACCTTTACACCTGAAGATGGACCTGTTTATCAATGGATTAAAAGTTTGGAAAGTGGCTACCGTAGTGAGGAAATTAAGAATATTCTTAAAGAGACAGTGGTACATACTCTGTTGAATGATCAACCATTATTTCCTCCACACGGACTTGGGCAATCTCCTTTTAATCCGATGGAAGTCAATGAATCCCAAGGTTCTTTTCAACCTTATAGTGAAGAGTCCCAGAAGATCAAAGTGTTTAAGCGGGATCAAGTTCCTGTAGAGGAATCATATAGTGGAACTGCTTGGGAAAATGTTCCGAACTATAAGGAAGAAGTCGTAGGTGAACTAGAGGGGAAAGAAAAAGCATCTAAAGGGTTCACTCATCTTGTCAACTATTTAGGTTGAGGCATGAGATCAGTGACTAAAAGTGATTTTCAACCGTAACTTGGATCCGTTTGTCATGTAGGTGAACAATTTCCACACGAAAACAGACATCAAGTTTATAGACAATAAGGGATAGATCGGTGGAAAGATCGATGAGGAGTCAATCATAAAAGGAGTCCGTGATAAGTAAGATACGGGCTCCTTTCGGTTTTTTAATCGAAATTTGATAGAGTTTGTCGAAACAAGGAGAACCAGAAGGATTATTCTCGATCCTAGTTGAAGAAATCACAACGTAATGGTTCATAAAATGTAAAAATAGGTTGAAAAGGAGCATATTTTGACGGATGAGGGAGTGGAAGAAAGGGTGTTGGACTTTAGTAATACCTATGAGACGAGGCAGTTATATGATTGGATGAATCAATGGTTTGCCGATAGTCCCACTTTTCTTTGGACCATCGTGGGAGTGGTAACTGCGATGCTCCTTGGAGTTTTATTTTTTCCCCAAAAGTGGTTACTCCATATACCTGTATATGGCTATATGACATTCATCCTAGTTTTAGTTGCATTCCTTGATATATTAACTCAGAAAATTCCAATGATCACGATCTATCTCATCATGGTTGGATATGTTTTATTCCGTGCTAATGGTGAGGATCCCAAAATTGTAACCTCTGCTTTTGCTATTGTTTTTATACTTATTGAATCGTTTACAATTTGGCATCAACTGATGATCTTGGAATTACTTAGCCATTCCATACTTTTTCTTTGGATTGGTTGGATGAGTACTCAAGTAAGAACATTCTTTTATAAGGTTCGAAAAATGAAAGATAAGAATCGACACCTGATCGGCAAAATGAGAAATGCCCAGAAACAACTTCATCAATTTAACCATGAGTTACAACGAACCTATTATATTGATTATCTAACAGGATTATATAACTTTGGTGGGTTTCAAGAACAAGTGATTCGAAGCTTGGCTCGCTGTGGTTTTCATCAATCGTATCATGTGATTTGTTTGGATTTGACAGGCTTTAAGCAGATAAATATGTCAAAGGGAATGGACGTAGGAGACCAAATTTTAAAAGAGATTGCTTCCCAGTTAATGAGACGATTACCACCATCGGCACATGTAGCAAGATATGATGGTGATCAATTTGCTGTTGGGGTGATGGGAGATCAGGCAGTGTTTCGTCGCTGTTTGGAGACGATGGAAAAAGTGATGCTGGAATTACAAGCAGACCGGCGGGTGCTTCATCATTGCATTGGAACGGCTTCGTATCCTCGAGAGGCTACCTCGGGAGCCGAATTGGTACGACTCGCAGAACAACGATTAGCTACTGAACAACGCAGACTGAGACATAAAGAAGAAGAGCGTCGGCGTCACTTAGAAAAATTATCAGTGGTGGGACAGCTAGCAGCTGGTTTAGCTCATGAGATTCGAAATCCTTTGACTTCAATCCGTGGATTTGTACAGATTTCAGCGATGGAATCAGAGGCTGTGAAGAAATGGGAATCAATTATTCTCCCTGAGATCGATCGGATTAACGATTTACTCAAACAATTTCTAAACTTGAGTGAATCAAGACCCACTCGATATACCCGATTTGAACTGGATCAGCTGATGAATGATGTGATTCGATTATTACAGCCCAAAGCTTTTCTGATGGGGCATGATTTAATTGCTCAAGCCCCTTTAAAGCCTATCGAGATGGAAGCTGATGCTGAGCAGGTGAAACAGGTGCTGATCAACTTGATCCAAAATGGCTTGGAGGCCTTAGAGGATAAGGGAAAGATTGAAGTGAGATGGAAAGAGATGAAGGGGAGAGTTAGCATCCGAATTCATGATACAGGCAGTGGGATCCATCCCAATCACTTCGCCAAAATATTCGACCCCTTTTTTACGACGAAAGGAGAAGGGACGGGAATGGGGCTTTCGATCTGTCATCGTATCATTACGGATCATCAAGGACAGATCCAAGTTGCGAGCCAACCTAATCAGGGTACCACATTTCTATTACATCTTCCATTGAAGCGAAATAACGAAGAGAGTCATCAAGCCAAGCGGAAGGATCCCCATTTTTATCATACAGAGCCTCCTTCCCCATTTTTACACCAAGAACGCAGTGTGAGATAATAAGGCGAAAGAGGAGGATGAAGGGATGAATAACAAGAAAAATACCCAATTTAATATCATTAATAACAGATCGACCACTCACGGAAATTATTATACAGGTACGATCAGTTTAAATAACTTGTCATCGGTATTGATCGATGAGGATCGTGCTAAGATTGACTTAGGATTGATTCATGCTAAAAGTGCAGTAGAACGTGGGATCAAATTTGTTCCCAATAAAGATGAAGTCCCCAATGGAAAGTTATATTGGGTAGTTTGGGTTGCTGTAGACCGTAACGAACAAGGTAGCTACTATGCTGGAGTAGCTGCTTGTCCCATGATGATTGATCGGGAGAATCGAAGAGGCTGGAAAAACCTTGCGGATCATGTCAATCGGATGGATGATGTCCTCAAACGAAGAATCAAGTTAGATGGACTGGATGAAGTAGGAAGGAAGGCGTTAAAAGAGCTTTTGGTAAATCATAACCCAGAGATGTGGGAAAATAGTTGTCAAGAGCTAAAAGATCTTTTAAGTTGAAAATTGAATTGTATGTGAACAAATACGTTCACATCTTGTCGGTCTGATGGTCCGGGAGTACACTGGAATTATGGTTTCGGAACCTTTTGCTAGGACACAAAAATGGCGGGCCTTTATTTATATGGGTTCGCCATTTTTGTGTCCTTTTATGTATGAATGGGTGTATAGTTCCGCTGGATTTGTTGAATCTGTCGGGCTTCTTCGAATGACGATATTGTATATAGGGAAATCAGAGTCAATCATGAGTCGGGTATCTTCATTTACTTGATAATAACTCCATAACCATTTTAAATTTTCGACTAAATCATTGATATGACTGATACACCGAATTCCTGCATACCCGAGACTTAAACTATATGGAAATGTATGATTGTCATCAAGAGTTTTCACATAGAATTCAACGGCCTTTGGTGGATATCCTAGAATGATTCCTAGTTCACGATGAAATGCAGAGGAACGTGGAGAGAGATGATGAGTAGCTTGGAGAAATTGCTGTTTCAGTTTCTCACTTTGAAAGAATAAAAAAAATTGGTCATCTGTATCGAAAATCTAGATATCTTAGGTTACACGTTTAGTTTCACCACAACGTGGACAGGCAGGCTTGCCCATACATGATAACCCCAAATATTAATAATTTGACTGTGGTAATCAGTATGACTAGAGTGTATGATGTATTCTTATTACTGACATTATATAAGTCTAGGTACAAATACTCAACTGAATATTTGTAATATTAAATCCAAAATAACTTAAGTCCACCTTTCTTGTTACAGCCTTATAAATACACTTGTTTTGTAAATAAATACAACAATACGATAGATTATTTAGATATTTATAAATAGAAGGTATTTATCTTACTCGCATAGAAGTTTAGTGGAGCGAAGTATTAAGGGGGTTGCAATATGAAAAATAGATTACAAGAACCAGACCATAAAGAAATTTCAAACGAACAACAACGAATATATGAAAGTGGGAGTGAACGAAAAGAACGGATTCAAAGGGAGATTCAAGAACTTTATGAAGATTTGGATCAATGGATTGCTGTCACGGAAGAAGATAGTATCACAGGTCGGTGGCGATTAGGACTCTGGTAAGAAATCATTTGATCCATGTTCAATATATTGCAAATATAATTTAGTAAATATAACAAATATTTTTAAAAATTATAACTGCGACTTCTGATATTTCTCCTCTATTTGGTCAACCTAAAGGTAAGGAGGAGATGGTATGTCCCACTTAGGTGAAGTCGAATTGTATGCAAAACATGGGGGCGTTCACTTAATTGTGAATGTACCTGAAGAAAAAATCAACCAATATGTAAGTCAACTCCCTGAATCCAAGCGAGAAAGCATGTATACCGTCATGAAAGAATTAGAAAAAGTAGGTTATATTTCTTTGCCTAATGATGGTGTCTTTGCTGATGGTGAAGGAAATTTAGGGGGAAGTGACGATTGTTAGAAACAAGCTCACCTTCTTGAAGTGAAGGTGAGCTTGTTTCTAGATTAATCTTAGAGGGCTACTTATTCATCAAGCTCAAGGGTGTCATAATATGGTTTTTTACTAAAACGCATCCATCCATCCTCTTCGTCATCATCGAGACATGGATAGTGTAATCCTCCCCAGGTAGAGTTGCCCAGGGAAATAAGGTCAATGGGCTCATCCAAGTCTTCAGGTTGATATAACAAATCAAAGTCATTGGGCTCGGAGAAATAAAACATAGCTTTGAATAATGTTGTATCAACAACAACTGAAATAAGCTTTTGCACTGTTTTAATTTGCTCAGATGATAAGGTTGAGAGGAACTTTTTAAAGTCAGACTTAAAGCTGGATTCACTGCTGATAATTGAGCGATCTCTAATCTGCATGATTAACTTTGCGAACTCCTCAAGTGCTTTTTCTTCGAGATCCAAGGTTTAATAGCTCCTCCATAAGGGGTTATAATATATAGTTTATTTATACTTTTACTATAATACAGTAATTGTTCTATATATAAACAAATAAACCTTTCTATTACAGAAAGGTTTATCTATTTTCTATTTATCGCTTTGTCATGATCTAAATCCCCTTAATCCAATCGATGATTTTATCCCATAACGAAGGCTCTGGGGAAGGGAGGGTTACAGGTTTAGGATGAAGATGGCAGATTTGTTTAGGTTCTGTGCCACTGACAAAATATTCGATTCGTGTCTGGGTACAGGCTGGAGTGGCCAACTTACCGGTTTGGGTGTCGATGGTTACGCCTTTCACTCCGGGGGGAATCGCAAATACGCTGGAGGAGCGATTGGCGGTGGCCTGTTTCATGTAAGAGCCCCAGATGTATTGAGATAATCGTGCTTCTGCATGGGGAAGTTTACGTCCTCGATCATAGCCGACCCATACGGTGGTTACGAGGTCAGGGGTATAGCCAGCGAGCCATCCATCCCAGTCAGTGGTTCCTGTTTTTCCAGCGATGGGACGAGAAAACATTTGTTTCACTCGATGTCCGGTTCCGCCCGGTTCAAATACACTAGACATCAGGTGAGTTAACAGAAATGTGTGTGTGGGTGAAGCCACCTGTGTATAGGTGTTACTCTCTTCGACGAGGATTCGTCCATATGGATCAGTGATTTTGATAATCCCTGTTAATGGATATTGTTTTCCTCCCGCGGCAATGGTGGCATATGCTTGTGTCAGTTCAAAGGGTGACATTGGATATGCTCCTAAAGCGAGGGAAGGAGTTGGTTTCATCTCACTTTTGATACCTAGTTTTTTGGCGGTTTCGATCGTTTGGTCAATCCCGATTTGTAACTCAGTGCTGACAGCGTAGATGTTATCGGAGCGAGCGATCGCTTCTCGTAAAGTAATCGGTCTGTAGGCATATTGATTTCGATAGTTATTCGGTTTATAGACATTTCCTTGGAACGCAAAGGCAGTTGGCTGGCTATCGATCTGGGTTAGAGCAGTAAATCCTTGTTCTAGGGCTCCTAGATAAAGAAGTGGCTTAAAGGAAGAGCCGGGCTGGCGACGAGCAAAGACACGGTTAAATTGGGATTGACGATAATCTTTGCCGCCGATCATCGCTTTAATATGACCGTTATGGGGATCCACGGAGATGAGAGCCCCTTGAAGGTCAGAATGATTGTCTAGGTGTTGTTTGACGGCTTGTTCAGCCATGGTTTGAAGTTTAGGGTCTAATGTCGTATATATTTTTAAGCCACCATGTCGTACTACGGATTCTTCAAGACCATATTTTGCTACTACTGTCTGTACTAAATAATCTCGAAAATAGTTGGCTTTCACATGGTTGAGCTTCTGCGGTTGATAGATGGCGATGTGTTGATTCTTAGCAGTATCTGCTTCTTGAGCGGTGATCATCTTATTTTTAACCATTAGATTTAAAATATGTTGTTGTCGTTGTTGAATCCGCTCAGGGTGTTGATAAGGGGAATACATCTCAGGTCCACGAGGTATACCTGCGAGATAAGCCGATTCAGCCAAAGCTAGGTCTTTCGCAGACTTTTGTAGGTACATATGAGCGGCACTCCCCACACCATAAGCGCCATGACCATAGTAGATTTCATTTAGATACATTTCCAGGATTTCATCTTTGGAGTAATTGATCTCTAATTGAAGCGTATAGATCGCTTCTTTAAACTTTCTGGTCCAAGTCCGGTCATGGGTCAGATAAAGATTTCTGGCAAGTTGTTGTGTAATGGTACTAGCCCCTTGAACCACACGTCCCTCTTTGAGGTTAACAAGGGTGGCACGCAAAATCCCTTTGAGAGAGAAACCGCTATGCTCATAAAAGGTACGATCTTCTGCGGCTAAAGTAGCTTGAATCAGAGATCGTGGCATCTCTTCTAATCGGATGGGTTCTCTCTTTTGACCTGGTTCCATCTGTCCAATCCACTCCCCTTGTTCGGTGTAGATTTGGCTTGGGATGACGGAGTCAGGGGGAGGCAATGGCTTGGAACGTAGGTAGAGATAACTTAGCCCGATGATACAAATGAAGATCAAAAAAGTGAAAAAGAGGTTACGTATGAATCGTTGACTTTGTTTAACTATTTTCCAGCCGATCAATGACTGAAGAATAAGATGATCTGATGTGTTTTTTTGTTCATCCATGCGACAAACTCCTTCTCGGGGTTGTACCAGCGAATACCAAAATAAGGGAAGGCAAGAATATTATGCGGAATAACATGGAAGAATATACCTGATAAATAAATGACTCAAGTTAGATCTTAGAAAAAATAAATGGTGGAAAAAAAGATTGTACTTGATAAAGACATGCTTTATTCTTAGTAAAGATATCGAGGCTCTGGTCCATCGATGGGTTGACACTATTCCAATCAAATGATTGTTGTTTGGGGAATCGTGTTGATGTATCAACAATCAGGAGTCGATTTTTCGCATGAAATAGATTTTGTGCTGTTTCGGATCTCTAAGCTTTTTTGAGAGGTACAAGCACATGGAGAGTAAAAATCGAGCTGTGTGTTTTTGAGGATTTGGGAAATTGTTTCTCTGCTGAAGGGTATTTGTGGGCATGATGATCAGTATGAGAGAGACAATGATGTGACTTAGAGATGGGTTATACGAGGAAGGGGCAATCATGATGGATATGGAATTATGGTATACAGAAAAACAAACAAAAAATCATGGAATTACTACGAAAATAAATAAAACTATATATCATGATCAATCGGAGTTTCAAACTTTAGATGTGATTGAGACCGAAGAGTTTGGAAATATGCTGGTGTTAGATGGCATGGTGATGACAACAGATCGGGATGAGTTCGTCTATCATGAGATGATTACGCATGTGGCGATGAATACGCATCCAAATCCGCAACATGTACTGGTTGTTGGTGGCGGGGATGGAGGAGCGATTCGTGAAGTTCTCCGTTACCCTACTGTGACACAAGCGGTATTAGCCGAAATTGATGGAAAAGTGATCGAAGCCTCTAAAGAATATTTTCCGCAGATTGCTTCAGGGTTAACAGATGTACGGGTTGATCTTCAGGTTGCTGACGGAATTAAGCATATTCAAGAAAACAAAGGAAAGTATGATGTGATTCTCGTAGATTCGACAGAGCCAGTAGGACCTGCGGTGGGTTTATTTCAAAAGCCTTTTTATGAAGGGATCTATGAAGCACTGAAAGAAGATGGAATTATGGTAGCTCAGACGGAATCCCCTTGGTTTAATCAGGATTTAATTCGCCAAGTATTTCGTGATATCTCGAATACATTTCCAGTCACTCGGTTGTATACAGCGAGTATTCCTACTTATCCAAGTGGCTTGTGGAGCTTCACTATTGGTTCGAAAAAGTATGATCCGTTGACAGTAGCAGATAGTGATTTGCATTCATTTGATACGAAATATTATCGTCCTGAGATGCATAAAGCTCTTTTCCAATTACCTGTATTTGTACAGGAGCTACTCACTGGAGAGGAGAAATAGAGAATGCGTTTTGAGGAAGCTTATTCGGGAAACGTATTTATTGGCGCTAGCATGGATTTAGAGAAATCCCAAGCGGTTTTATATGGCATGCCCATGGATTGGACAGTTACATATCGTCCCGGCTCTCGATTTGGTCCCGCAAGAATCCGGGAAGCTTCTCTGGTTCATGAAGAGTATAGCCATTACTTGCGTCGGGAACTTACTGAAATGACTTATTATGATGCAGGAGATATCCCACTTGCCTTTGGGAATCCAGAGAAAAGCTTACAACAAATTGCTAGCTTTGTCGGAAAGGTACTTGATCTAGGTAAAGTGCCGATTGGGATGGGTGGCGAACATTTGGTGTCTTGGCCTGTTGTCCAAGAAGTTTACAAAAGGTTTCCAGATCTAGCCGTGATTCATATCGATGCTCATGCCGATCTACGAACAGATTACGAAGGAGAGCCTTACTCGCACTCGACTCCACTACGAAAAATTAGTGAATTAATTGGTGGCGAGCACGTATACCAATTTGGGATTCGTTCGATGACCAAAGAGGAAGTCACCTATACCGAAGAGGCAGGTATTCATTTTTATCCTTTTGATGTACTGGAGCCGCTTCAGAAGTGCTTACCCCAATTAGCGGGTCGACCTGTCTATGTTACTATTGATATCGATGCTTTGGACCCTGCGCATGCACCTGGAACAGGGACACCTGAACCAGGCGGAATCACTTCCAAAGAGATGTTGGCAGCGGTTCATGCGATCGCACAGTCACAAGTCCAAGTTGTAGGTGCTGATCTAGTTGAGGTAGCTCCTGTGTATGATCATAGTGAACAAACCCCAATCCTAGCAGCCAAATTAATTCGTGAAATGTTGTTGGGCTTTATCAAGTAATGATTCGTCGAGTTTATCAACAACCTTCCCCTTGATCAGTGAGGGAAGGTTTTTTCCATACATTCTGTTTGGCAGGTGGATCGAGTGGTGGTAAGATAGTTTTGTTCACATCGAAAGGAGCGGCATTGGGATTGATTCCAGTAGAGATACAGATCTGTTCAACGATTCGGCCAGAGGGAGAACAAGAGCCTGAAATCATTCGCCAACAGGTCAAGGGGAAGCTGACTGAAAAAGGTGAGGAATGGGTTCTCCGATATATGGAAAATGAGAATACTTCAGAAGAAGTGCGTACTTCCGTAAAATCACATACAGATCAAGTGACAGTGGTACGACAAGGCAGTGTATCCTATAGGCAAACTTATCAACCTGGAGCTTCTACCGAGAGTATGGTTTATACCCCAGCAGGTAACACGGAGATGTATGTGGAGACGCTCATCTATGGACGGGAAGGAACTCCCCAACAAGGGCAGATTTTCTTTTCTTTTCTATTATCGATGGGCGGACAACGACTCGGAACATATCAATTGGAGCTAGTGTGGAAGGAGGACCAAACAAGTGAATCCACTTGATCAAATGAAAGAAACGCTGATTGAACAAATTAAAGAAGCAGTTCTCTCATTCGGATTTGTCAGTGAGAACGAACTACCAACCATTATGTTAGAAGTCCCCAGAGAAAAAGCGCATGGGGATTGGGCCACAAATATTGCTATGCAATTAACCAAGAAAGCGAAGAAGAATCCACGTGTGATTGCACAAGAGATTGTGGAGAAGATTGATCAAGAAAAAGCGATGATTCAAAAGGTTGAAATTGCGGGTCCAGGCTTTATTAACTTTTTTATGGATCGTTCTTTTCTAACTAATATTCTACAAGAGATGAAAGAAGCAGGTTCCTCTTACGGACGGACGGATGCAGGGAAAGGGCAAACCATCAATGTAGAATTTTGTAGTGCCAACCCTACAGGGCATCTCCATCTAGGGCATGCCAGAGGTTCAGCGGTTGGTGATTCATTGTGTAATATATTAGATACAGCTGGCTACCAAGTGACTCGTGAATATTACATCAATGATGCTGGAAACCAGATGAATATGATGGCACTTTCATTAGAGGCACGCATTTTAGAAGGGTTGGGGCAAGAAGTAGAGTTTCCGGAAGATGGTTATCGCGGACAGGAGATTATTCATATTGCACAGGAGCTCATCCAATCGCAAGGTGATCAGATTCTTGCTATGAGTCATACAGAGCGGATCCATTATTTAAAAGAGATTGGACGGAAAAAGCTGTTAGATAAGATTGAGTCAGATCTCGGAAAATATCGAGTGAAGTTTGATGTCTGGTTTAGCGAACGCTCTCTCTATGAGTCGGGGGCTGTTGAGGAAACGGTGGAGGCACTGAAAAAGGGTGGCTACACCTATGAACAGGATGGAGCTTTGTGGCTGAAGTCTACACAATTTGGTGATGATAAAGATCGAGTTCTTATTAAAAATGATGGCTCTTATACTTATCTCACTCCAGATATTGCTTATCATCGTAATAAACTAAGTCGAGGACACCAACAGTTGATCAATATTTGGGGTGCTGATCACCATGGATATATTTCACGGATTAAAGCAGGCCTGGCAGCATTAGGTCATAATCCAGATCAGCTTGAAATTATCATTACTCAGATGGTGAAGCTTTACCAAGGCGGAGAGCTAGTTAAAATGTCGAAGCGGACAGGGAAAGCGATCACTCTTAATGAATTGCTGGATGAAGTAGGGATTGATGCAACACGTTATTTCTTCTCCATGAGAAGTCCTGATACACATCTAGATTTCGATATGGATCTTGCTGTTTCTCAAACCAATGAAAATCCTGTTTATTATTTACAATATGCTTATGCACGGATTTGTAGTGTATTTCGGCAAGCTGAGGCAAAAGGAGTCGCTCCTTCTTGGGAGGCAAACATATTAAAACTTCTGCAAGAGGAACAAGAGCTAGACCTCATCCAAAAGCTGGGTGAATTCCCTGGTGAAATTGCCTCTGCAGCTGGACATCGCTCTCCTCATCGGGTGATTCGGTACTTATTTGATTTAGCAACTCAGTTTCATAGTTATTACAACGCTTGTCATTTCCTTACAGATCAACGTGAACAATCCCAAGCCCGCCTAACACTAATTACAGGTGTAGCACAAGTGATTCGTAATGGTTTGAAGTTGGTGGGTGTCGAAGCTCCAGAACGGATGTAAAGTTGAATGGAATAGATTCTTTGTGAAATATAACCTCCGTATGGGGGTTATTTTCATAAGGTAGAGAAAAAGAGCCTGATGGGGTTTATGGGAAAGTGAAACCTTCTCGATCTGATGATCTTGCTAAGACTCATTTGCTCAGATGTAATAAGTAACAAGGTAAAACGGCTTCACTTGACTAAGTATAGCCAATAATGATAATGATATGGAAAGATTGGAAGCGTGAAACAATGACCCTTTATAGAGTGACTCAGGGATGTAAGGTCATGATCCTATTTGTGAGTGGAATCTTAGCTATGGTAATCTTGATGGTCTTGCAGTGGTTGATGAGTAAAAAAGAGGGAAGAGTAGACCGAGAGCAATGATTCTTACATTTCCGACGAAACTTTGTCATGCTGCGCCTAATTTTCGGCACACTACTGAAAACGAGGTGAAAACGTGTGTCTAATCAAACGTTCACACCTGTGTTGACAGATGATATGATTCAAGACTTTTTAGAGCGTCTTGATGAAGGGATTCATATTGTTAATGCAGATGGGTTCACCATTTTCTATAACCAGGCGGCTTCGGTTTTAGATGGATTAAAAGTTGATGAAGTATTGGGAATCCATTTGCTAAAGGCATTTCCTTCTTTAACTCCCAAGACAAGTACTTTATTAAATGTGATTCAGACGGGGATTCCGATTGCAGCTCATCAACAAGCCTATTCCAATTGTAAAGGCAGGCAAATCGTTACTATCAATAAGACTATTCCACTCCATCGTGAGGGGGAAATTGTGGGTGCGGTAGAGATTTCAAAAGATATTACCCGCATGAAGGAATTAGTGGAACAAGTGATTGACTTACAGGAACAAGTTCATGAGCCTAGAAAAAGGAAAGAGTCAAAGGCTAAATACTATCAATTTGAAGATATTATTACGAAAAGTCAGGCTTTACTTGCAGAGATTGAAAAAGCCAAACGTGCTTCTTTCACAAAATCACCTGTCTTAGTGATTGGAGAGACAGGTACTGGGAAAGAGTTAATCGTTCAATCTATTCATCAACACTCACCACGTAGAAGTCATCCATTTATTGCGCAAAACTGTGCGGCGATTCCAGCGACGTTGTTAGAAGGGATATTGTTTGGGACGGCTAAAGGTGCTTTTACAGGAGCCGTAGATCGCCCTGGGTTGTTTGAGTTAGCTGATGGAGGAACCTTATTTTTAGATGAAATCCATGCAATGCCCATGGATCTGCAAGCAAAACTACTGCGAGTCTTGGAAGAAGAAGCAGTTCGGCGAGTTGGAGGAACTGAACTGCGTGCTGTTGATGTACGAATCATAGTCGCTACCAATGAAGATCCGATTCAAAGTATTCAGGATGGACGTCTCCGACGGGATTTGTATTATCGAATTCATGTTGTAGGTATTCAACTTCCACCACTCAAAGAGCGATTTGAAGATATTGAATTATTAACCAAGTACTTTCTACAAAAAATGAAGTATCGCTTAGGGGCAAGGGTTGAAGAGGTTTCTCCTGAGGTGATTGAGGCATTTCAGAAATATCATTGGCCAGGGAATGTTCGAGAATTGGAACATATGATTGAAGGCGCTTGCAATTTGGCAACTGGCTTACAGATTGAGTTGGAACATTTGCCTGATCATCTGCGATCTCAAGAAAAAAGCTCGCTAGGACTCCAATTTTCTTTAGCGGAAGATCAGTCCATGCGTTCCCTTTTATCACAAGTAGAGAAACAGTTGATCCAACAAGCTCTAAAAAAGTCGGAGGGAAATATTAAACAAGCAGCTAAACATTTGGGGATTCCTAGACAAACACTCCAATACAAGCTAAAGAAAATACAGGCAGAAGCTTAAAAAGACCTTATGTTTATGTAGATTACTCTAAATGAACATTTTTAGTAATATATTTACCCATATCCCGTCGGGACGCTGTTTCTCTGTCTCACTCTCGTAGCGGATCCGCAAAAGTCGTTCGCCAGAGAAACATCTCCCCTCCTAGGTTCTCTGGATCAAGTCACTTAGTTTCCAATCAAGTAGATTAGATTCATATTACATTCTAAGACTCTAAATCACGACCACTTTTTTGTTCATTACATAAGCTGAAAGGGGGGCGAAAGTTGCAATCCTCGCACTAATGACTATATTTTCCTTGCTACTTGGTCAGGGATTGGATCTTATATTCAATATTATGTTAAAAAGAGTGCTGAAAAGTCAGCACTCTTTTTATGTTATAGCAAATAAAATCCTGATTTATCAACATGATAAGCCTTGGCATCTTTATTGCAAGTAATAAGAGTGATGATCTAAAGGAGGTGGCAAAGATTGATGAAATCAACCCAGAAAAAAGGACATCCGTATGGGTTACATCGAGTGATTCAACCAGAGGGTGTTCTTCCTCAACCGGCATGGAAAATCGATGCGACACCTGAAATTTATGACAATGAATTATTAATTGATGTCCTTAAACTCAATATCGACTCAGCATCTTTTACTCAACTAAAAGAAGAAGTAGATCATGACCCAGATCGTCTCAAACAACGAATGTTGGAGATCATTGAAGAACGGGGAAAAATGCATAACCCTGTGACGGGTTCTGGTGGAATGTTGATCGGCAAAGTGGAACAGGTGGGTCGTTTGTTTTCTCAATCGGACTTACCTGTGGGAACCAAGATCGCAAGTCTTGTCTCTTTAACTCTTACCCCGATGAAAGTAGAGAAAATTCACCGAATTGATATGAAAACAGGTCAGGTAGATGTGAGTGGAAAGGCTATTTTATTTGCCTCAGGTCCTTTCGCTGTTTTGCCACATGATCTTCCTGAGTCAGCCGTCTTGGCAACTTTAGATGTATGTGGGGCGCCTGCTCAAACAGCTCGCCTCGTACAAGCGGGGCAACGTGTGGTCGTGATGGGAGCTGGCGGGAAGTCGGGACTTCTCTGTCTATATCATGCTTGGAAAAATGCAGGTGAGACGGGTCAAGTGATTGCAGTGGAAGCTAACCCTGAAGCATGTGAGGAAATCCGTTCTCTGGGACTTGCACACCATGTTCTTCAATTAGACGCAGCGAATCCTGTGGCTGTTTATGAGGCAATTGCGGAGGTCACGCAAGGAAACTTAGCGGATCTAACGATCAACTGCGTGAATATCCCTCATACAGAGTTACCAGCCATCTTGGCAACTCGAGATGGAGGAATGGTTTACTTCTTTAGCATGGCGGTTCGTTTTACTACAGCTGCCTTAGGTGCAGAAGGAGTAGGAAAAGACGTTCAGATGATGATCGGAAATGGCTACGCACCTGGTCATGCAGCACTTGCCATTGATACATTACGGCAATCTCGAGCATTACGAAATCTATTTGTACAGAGGTATGGGCAGGAAAAATAAACTCTTGGTTGAGAGGAGAAATAAAATGAGAGATTGGCGCGAAATAGAGATCTGGAAAGATGTGACAGAAGAGCAATGGAACGACTGGCTTTGGCAACTGACCAACACCATTAAGAATTTAGAGGATTTAAGTAAGGTGATTAATCTGACTCCTGAGGAAATTGGAGGAGTAGATATTTCCAAGCAAACCATTCCCTTAAATATTACCCCCTATTTTGCATTGCTTATGGATCCCGATGATCCCAAAGATCCGATTCGTATGCAATCTGTCCCCATCTCATCTGAGTTATATCGTACTGCTTATGATATGGAAGATCCTCTGCTCGAGGATACAGATTCACCCGTGAAAGGATTAACACATCGTTATCCTGACAGAGTTTTATTCCTGATTACCAACCAATGTTCCATGTATTGTCGATACTGTACACGCCGTCGTTTTTCTGGACAGATCGGTATGGGTGTCCCTAAGAAGCAGATGGATGCTTGTATTGACTACATCCGCAATAATCCACAAGTTCGTGATGTGCTGTTATCTGGTGGAGATGGGTTATTGGTCAATGACCGGATCTTAGAATATCTACTAAAAAGCTTACGTGAGATTCCACATGTAGAGATCATTCGGATTGGGACGAGAGCTCCTGTTGTTTTCCCGCAGCGAATCACCGAAAATTTATGTACCATTCTTAAGAAATACCATCCAGTCTGGCTCAATACTCACTTTAACCATCCTAAAGAGTTAACCCCCGAAGCACGTCGTGCCTGTGAAATGTTAGCAGATGCGGGAGTTCCTCTAGGAAACCAAGCGGTCATCTTGGCTGGGATCAATGATTGTCCTTTTACCATGAAAAAATTAATGCATGAGCTTGTAAAAACAAGAGTAAGACCTTATTACATCTATCAATGTGACCTATCTGAAGGAATTGGACATTTTCGTGCTCCTGTCTCTAAAGGGTTAGAAATTATGGAGTATTTACGTGGGCATACTTCTGGCTATGCTGTACCTACCTTTGTAGTGGATGCTCCTGGTGGCGGTGGTAAAATTCCATTGAATCCAAATTATATGATTTCACAAAGTCCAACTAAAACGGTATTGCGTAACTTTGAAGGTGTGATTACGAGCTATCCAGAACCTGAAAACTATCAGCCACATGATGCTGACAACTGCGAATATTGTCAAGCAGCTGGTACTTCGGTAGGAATCGCCTCGATTATGAGTGACGAACGTATTAATTTGGAGCCCAAGCATTTATATCGGGAAGAGCGTAGAACTGAGACCACAGTCAATAAAGAAACCGCAATGACCAAAGAAGGAGTATAGAGTCAAATACTTCACATGAGAAAAAAGATTTCTACCTTAATTCCTGATGATGTGGAAACGGTTTCAATGATTGGTTTATCTAAAAATGCTGGAAAAACAACAGTTCTAAATGTCTTGGTACAAGAAATGTATCGGAAAAGATCAATTGGCTTACTTAGTATCGGTATTGATGGGGAGGAGCGGGACGTCTGGAGTGGGCGTCCCAAACCTCCAGTCTTTGTTCCCGAAGGATGTTGGGTTGCCACTGCTGACAATTTGCTTAATCTACAACCAGAAACTTGGCAAATTGTAGAGTCAACCAGTTTAACAACCGTGATGGGACGGGTGATGATTGCCCGAGCTAGAAGAGATACATCGGTTCAATTGGCAGGGATTCATACCAAAGAGGGGATTCAACAGGTCCTTCATGTACTTAAAAAGCTAGGGGTATCACTTCGTTTTATTGATGGAGCTTATAATCGGAAAACTTCAGCCAGTCCATTGCTTGCACAAGGAGTATTTCTGGTGGTGGGAGCCGCAGCAGCTATTTCTCTTCCACGATTAGAAACCCAAGCACGTGACTGGATGTATCCCTTCACATTAATGGAGTCACAGGTCCCGATCGAGCAGGAAGCATCTCGACGGTCACAGGAAACCAAACGAGTTGTGGGGATCCACCAAGAGGGTTTAGAAGTTTTTCCATTTTCATCTTTATTTCCGCTTCAGGCGATAAAAAAAGTATTTCAACAAAAACAAGAATGGTCTTCGTGGGTGATTCCAGGGGCTTGCTCTGAGCGCTTCGTTCAATACTTATTAGAGCAAAAAAAGTTTCTTACCTTGATTATCCCCGATGCGACTCATTTATTTGTTTCTTATCCTACCATGCGTCAGTATACCCAGCGAGGTGGGGCTTTTTTAGTGGGGAAAAGTGCTCGTCTACTTGGTGTTGCTATAAATCCTGTTTCGCCTGATGGATACTCATTAGATCCTGTACAGATGAAACAACAGATCACTCAGTTAGCGCATCCACTACCTGTGTTTGATGTAGTTAGAGACAACAGTGACGATTATCCATAAGTTGAGAAGCGATATTTCGATCGAAGGATCGAGTGGATTTCATTTCTTCTTCGAAAGTCACAAGCTTATGGAAGGTGAACCTGAACATCAAACTCTAGCACTCTAGGAGTTAGGTAATCATTGCCTCATCGACACGAATGATTAAGAGATCGATGTTAAAGGAGGGTTGTGGATGTGGATCGATGAACAGACTCGTTCTCAACTTCACTTGGAAGAGATTTTGGCAGATTTTGAGCCACTAACCCCTTATGGAAAAAAGGAAAGAAAGAATCTCAAGCCGTTTTTACCTGGTGAAGAAGAGCGTTGGCTATGGATGTTAAATGAACAAGAGAAGCTTCAGTCTGTAGGACGAACTTTCTCAGAGGAGTTTCATAAACTGGAGCGGATTTGTAAACAATTCCCTGATATTACTTCCATACTGGAGCTGTTATCACAATCGCGGACTCCAGCTTTAACGGATTGGTTTCACCTGAAGCGTTTTTTATGGTTGATCCAAGAGTGGATGGAGTTGTTAAGTAAGCATGAACGACTGACCTCCTTTTTATTGTCAAAAGAGGAAATCGAAATAGTGAATCGTCTTTTGTGGAGACTGAACCCTTCACCCTCTTTACAACCTTCTTTTGCTGTTGAAGATGCTTATGATGAAAGATTAAAAAATGCAAGAAAAAGATTACGACAGCTTGAAGTCCAGAAACAGAAAGAACGGGAAGAATCGATTCAACAACTTGAGTCTAAATACAATATTCGTCCGAATCGACTGGGTGAATGGGTGATAGATCGAAAAGCTCCGGTTCACCGTGAGCTTGAAGGCGAATCCCAGATCACACTCATTCGAGAAACGATGTATGAAAAGGTGTATGAACTCTCTCGACCCAATCTAGAGCAAGCCCAAGAGGACGAGTTAAAACAACAGATTGAAGAGCGGGTACAGTTGATTTTACAACAATTAGCTCATCAATTTATGCCGCACCTGTCCGAGATTCAGCAGATTGTGGAGAAATTGACTCACTTTGATCTCTTGTGGGCTCGAGTACGACTGGCTACAACTTGGAATGGTGTCAAACCAGAATGGGATGTAGATCATTTCGTCCTAGATCAAGGAGTTCATCCAGTGGTAGAAAGATATCTTCATCAAAAAGAGCTCTCTTTTACACCCATTGATCTTCATATTTATCAAGGGGTGAGTGTCATCATCGGACCCAATATGGGTGGGAAAACCGTTGCTATAAAAACTGTTGGGATGATTACGGCATTGGCTCAACTGGGGTTTTTTGTGCCTGCAACTCGTTGTCGGATGCCCTTATTTCCATGGATCGCCACAGTGATTGGAGATGATCAACAGGTAGAGAAAGGATTAAGCAGTTTTGGTGCAGAGGTGATCCGACTTGGCACTTGGTTGGAGAAGAAAAAACAGCAAGGATTGCTTTTATTAGATGAAATTGGACGAGGGACGAACCCCATTGAAGGTGCTTCCCTTTCATTTGCGATTACAGATTATTTAAGTCGGTCACAGATCTGGACACTTCATGTGACTCATTACCAAGAGCTGATGTCTTTGAAACATATTCAAGTTTTTCGTGTAGCAGGTCTTCCTGAAGAAGTGTATCTGTATCCCATCGAGAAAGATCCCAAAGCTTGGATTTCACTGTTGCATCAGCGAATGGATTATCGTTTGGTACCTGTCAAGGAGCAAGATCAATTTCCTGAACAAGCGATTTCTATTGCGAAAATGTTAGGATTACATGCTGACATTGTGAAGCAAGCACAGCAGTTAGTTAAAAGTAAGAGAGGGGAGGAATAGAATCATGGCAAAATTGCACTTAGATTCGCAGCAAATTGAACGAGCAAGGCAAGCGGCGCAGAAAATTGCAGGTCAGGTAGATTCTTTTATTTCTAGTAAAACCACAGTTGCTGTAGAGCGAACGGTACTTCGACTCATGGGGATTGATGGCGTAGATTCAGAGTATGTCCCTTTACCAAACGTAGTGGTTGATCATCTTCATCAACAAGGAAAGCTGTCGATGGGAGTATCAACTTGGATTCTCAATGCGATGATTCAATTAGACATCGATGCACAAACAGTTGCTGAACAAATCGCTAAGGGTTCCCTACAGCTTACGTCTTTACCCTTGGTAGACCGTGCTCAATTAATACAAAAAGGGAGAGAATTAGCGCAAGAACGATTGGATGGAATTTTTGCCAATCGGAAACAAAGGGATCACTTGATCGATCGGTTGGGTGAGGGACCGAAGCCTTATCTATATCTCATTGTAGCTACAGGAGATATTTATGAAGACGCTGTTCAAGGGCGTTCCGCAGCCAGACAAGGTGCTGATATCATTGCTGTGATTCGGAGTACAGGACAGAGCTTGATCGACTATGTCCCATACGGGGCTACACGCGAAGGATTTGGAGGAACTTATGCCACGCAAGAAAACTTTAAAATCATGCGTCAGGCT
Organism: Hazenella coriacea; assembly: GCF_004341825.1. GTDB lineage: Bacteria > Bacillota > Bacilli > Thermoactinomycetales > Thermoactinomycetaceae > Hazenella > Hazenella coriacea. The sequence continues at coordinate 118,755 of NZ_SMAG01000002.1, forward strand.
CTAGATGAAGTAGGAGAAGAAGAAGGACGATATATTCGTTTATGTAATTATTGCTCAGGGTTATGTATGCCGGAGATCGCGGCGATGGGTGCAATGGAAAGACTTGATGTGATGTTAAATGATGCATTGTATGGGATCTTGTTTCGGGATATCAATATGCAACGAACCTTGATAGACCAAGCTTTTTCTCGGATGATTAACGGTTTTGCTGGGATCATGATCAATACGGGGGAAGATAACTACTTAACGACTGCGGATGCGGTAGAAGCTGCACATACGGTCCTTGCATCGCAATTTATCAATGAGCAACTCGCTTTATTATCTGGATTACCCGCCGAACAGATGGGCTTAGGACATGCTTTTGAGATGAACCCTGATTTAGAAGATGGATTGTTGTTAGAGATTGCTCAAGCACAAATGTCTAGACAGATTTTCCCTGATGCCCCATTGAAATATATGCCTCCTACCAAGCATATGACTGGTAATATTTTCAAAGGTCATATTCAAGATGCGATGTTCAACCTGGTAAGCATTTTAACAGGTCAAGGGGTACAACTGCTTGGCATGATGACTGAAGCAATGCATACACCTCATATTCAGGATCGTCAGCTAGCTGTGGAAAATGCACAGTATATCTTTAATAATGCCCGACATCTAGGGGATGAAATTATTTTCCGATCAGGGGGAATTATTGAGCAACGAGCCCAGCATGTACTGGCTCAAGCTGTACAGATTTTAGAGGAGATGGAAGAGACAGGATTATTTGCGGCTTTGGAAAAAGGGATGTTTGGGGACGTAAAACGCTCGCTAACTGGAGGAAAAGGGTTACAAGGTGTTGTCGAGCGTGATTTGGAATACTATAACCCCTTTGAAGAAGAGTTGCGTTTTAGACTAGAGTTGCCACAAAGGGAGGGATCAACTTATGAGCGTGGACTTTACACGAATTAAGCCTTATGGAGATACATTCAATGATGGAGCCGTTCAATTAAGTTTTTCCCTTCCAGTTCCCCATGGGGAAGAGGCACGAGAAGCTGCACGACAATTGGCGATCCAGATGGGGTTGCTTGAACCGCAAGTTTATCACATGAAAGATCTTGGAGAGTCCTTTACTTATTTTATTGTTTACGGTAAATGTCAGCATTCGATTGACTTTACCAAGATCCAAGTTCCTAAAGTAGAATCAGAGGTCATGGATTTTTACCAAATTAATTCGTTTATTAAAGAAAAAATAGGTAGAAAGCTGGTTGTGCTTGGGGCATGTACGGGAACCGATGCTCATACGGTGGGTATTGATGCCATTATGAATATGAAAGGGTACAACGGTGAATACGGATTAGAACGATATCCAGAGATTGAAGCCTATAACTTGGGGAGTCAAGTAGCCAATGAAGAACTTGTCAGTAAAGCCATCGAGTTAGATGCAGACGTTCTGCTTGTTTCGCAAATTGTTACCCAGAAGGGTGTTCACATCACCAACTTAACGGAACTGATCGATCTCCTTGAAGCAGAAGGATTACGTGAGCGCTTTATCCTCATCTGTGGAGGACCTCGAATTTCACATGAACTAGCCTTGGAGTTAGGATTTGATGCAGGATTTGGACCTGGCTCCCTCGCACCGCATGTAGCTTCTTACTTTGTTCAGGAGATCAATCAGCGGCAGGGATCATAAAGCCCGAAGATAAAGAAAAACTGTCAAACTCCCATGAAATAACTGACGATTGTAATTGATTTTGGTTGTCAGTAAAGGGGAATTTGACAGTTTTTTTAGTCGTGTTGATTCACTATAAGTGAGGAATCGATATTTCTATCGAAAAGATTTTGTACCACTTCTTTAGAAGTCTAATAAGCTTTTTCTTTTCTTAGGAGATGGAGGCAGCTCTTTTTTTACCTGAATAAGGAAAAAAGTAGGAACTTGGCTACCTGTTTCCAATGGAATCATTTCAATTAGAGAACGATCGGCTAACACATCTAGGGTTACGCCAGTCTTGGAATAAGCCATATCCAAGATTTTGGATAGACGTAAGGTAGACGTAATTAAGGAGCCTTTAGGAATTCGAATCCGAAATTCCTCATTGAGGGTGTTTTGTCTTACTGCTAACCGACATAGTTCGTAATAGACAAACCTCTCTGTAGGAGATAAAGGATCGACAATCTCATAAGGGATGGTAAAACTATTAACTTGTTGCATAACTGTCTCTCCTTAGCAACATGAAGTATAAACAAATAAAGTCGTGTTGATAAGTTGTTTATGGCATCCTCCTAGTCTACCAGGTGAAACGATTTCATGTAGGATACTCCATTGACTTAAACTTTAAGTCTACAACTCTTTTACAAATCAAAAGGCATCCCACTCGCTTTAATCCTTTGTATATTGGCAGTCATGTCCGGTCTAGTAGATCCCAGTGAAGGAGTCATAAGCTGTGGATCAAAGGAATGGGTTGAAGGAGATGAGGGTTGGATTTGCCCCATCCGATACGCAAATAGCAAGTGTTTCACGAGTCCTGAAAAGTTAATATCTTCACGATCTGCAAACTGTAGTAACTCTAACTCAATAGCATCTTCAGTATTAAAAGAGACTTGTCGCCTTTCTCTTTTTTTGTAAGAACTCATAATCCGATCGTCTCCTTCCCTAAGGCATAATAACCTAGGGCATTGGAAAATTGTGGATCATCGGATGCGATTGCAAAACTAAAGCCTTCATGTTTAAAGGGCTCTAGAAGGTCATGTGCTTTTCCGCCAATTAGTTCAACTATATCCGTAGGTTCCCACATTCCTCCAAGATGACCTACAATCATTGCAGCCATTTCCTCAGGATCTGCTTCCCGAACATTTTCCCATCCTTTGGAAATGGTTCCGCTCTCTCGATCAATAAAAACTCCATCTTTAAACGTAGCATAATTCGTAGTACGTGCCCCAGGATCAACGATCCGAACTGTTCCCATACGTTTATGGATCCAATAAGCCGCTCCCCCTTCAATGGTGATGGCAGCTTTTCGAATATGTATCTTACGGAAGGTACCATTTAACAGAACCTCATGCTCTCCTTCCAGCTTTGCACGTAAACGTGTTCGCTCATCCTCTTTATACATATTAATTGGAACACCTGTAACTATATTTACGTCTCCTACTGCACCTGCTTTAAAAAGAGCTGTCAAAATCAACAATAAGGTCTCTGTATTCACCTTACTCTCTGTCATCATTTGTCGTGTAAATGACCCTTCTCGTTCAGCCAATTGTCCAATAAAATATTCCTTCCCCAAATAGCGAAGTTCCATATCCTCAGGTAATGTTTGCACAAATGCACGTTTTCTTGCTTTTGAAACTTTACTAGGAAATACAAATCTCTGGTTCCCTACAATTGTTTTTACATAAGATCTTCCTGCATCTACGGCGATTAACATCAAAAGCACCCTTTCTTGAAAAATGACAATAGTCATGACTATTGGACTTATAAAATATATTTTGTGACTATAGTACTTACAAGTGTCAGCATAACTATTTTGATTGTGTCTAATAGTACTGACTAATGTCAACAACATTAGAAATTATATGATTTTGTACGGACTACAGTCTATTATACATGAAATCACCTAAAAATAAATGAAAACATTATGTATTTATAGAAATATGTATATTAAATTGAATAGAAAGCATAAATAAACAGATTATGATGATAAATAGACATTGACAAAAACATCATTCATACTTCAAAAAACAGGTCTAAAATGTTTGTCAAGTAAGCATAAGTTTTTTTGAATATCAGTCTTCAAATCTTAATTGATGATAATATAAGAAGTAGTTAGATATTATCTTTTAATACCCCACTCATATAGTAAGGACGTTGATTCTCTGGTGGATGACATTTGCTACTCTTGATGGGAATGAGACAGAGAAACAATGATCCGACGGGATTTGGTTTAGATGATAGATGACGATTGAATAGCCTCACATTGGAATCATCATTTGTGTTGCATTTTTGCAATAGGATTTTTTAGATTTATAACGAATCTATGTTTGAAACGACTGATCTCAGAAAAAACAAATGAATGACCACTCAGTTTATGATAATATGAGATCAAACGTTTGAAAACGAATTCATATCTATTTAGTGTATGTTTTCCAAATACACGAAACAGAAGGAGAGGAGAGAAAAAGATGGAAGCCTTGCAGATCGTTAATTTGCTCGTGTTTCTAGGATTGGCGGCTTACGCATTTTATCTTTTTGGTAATGTGATTTATAAGCGTTATATGTTTGTGCGCCTAGGAAAGCCATCTGACTTTCATGTTGACTTTAAAAAAGCGATCAATGAAGTGATGGTTAATGTCTTTGGGCAAAAAAAGCTGCTTAAAGATAAGAAAAGTGGATTTATGCATGCAGTGATGTTTTATGGCTTTATCATCATTCAATTTGGAGCGATTGACTTATTTATCAAAGGATTAGCGCCTGGATCTCATCTACCACTTCCTGCGTATCCTGTCTTCTTGTTTTTACAAGAGATTACGACTTTCTTAGTACTACTAGCTACGATCTATGCCTTTTACCGCCGTTATGTTGAAAAGCTTGCTCGTCTTAAGCGCGGCTTCAAGTCTGGCCTAGTTATCATTTTTCTAACTTCCTTGATGGCTTCAATTCTTTTATCGGCAACTTTTGAAAAGATTTGGGCACAAGAACCATCTAGTTTGTATACCCCGATTTCATCCCTACTTGCTATGCCATTCAGTTGGATGAGTGCTGATGTTGGGGAAATCATGTTTTTTGTGTTCTGGTGGGTACATGCCATCGTTCTCTTTACTTTTATGGTCTATGTTCCTCAGTCCAAGCATTTTCATTTACTTGTAGCGCCACTCAATGTATTTTTAAAAAGACAACAACCCCCTGCCAAACTTTCTCTCATCGACTTTGAAGATGAGTCTGTAGAAGAATATGGGGTTAATAAAATTGAAGATTTTAACCAAAAGCAATTAATTGACTTATACGCTTGTGTAGAATGTGGACGTTGTACCAATATGTGTCCAGCAGCTGGTACAGGGAAACTCTTATCTCCGATGGACTTAATCGTTAAAATGAGAGATCATTTGACAGCCAAAGGGTCTGCGATTACTTCAAAGTCTCCATGGGTTCCCTCCTTTGCCTTTGCTGGAGCGAATCAAGCTGTACAGGAAGTGGCAGTGACTCGAGAAGAAGATGGGTCTGTTCATTACCCCATTCAACTGATTGGTGATGTGATCACAGAACAGGAGCTATGGGCTTGTACCACTTGTCGCAACTGTGAAGACCAATGTCCAGTGATGAACGAGCACGTAGATAAAATTATAGATATGAGACGTTATTTAGTGATGACAGAGGGAAAAATGCATCCCGAAACTTCACGTACCTTTTCTAATATTGAAAGACAAGGAAACCCTTGGGGAATCAGTAAAAAAGATCGGGCAAAGTGGAAAGAGGATGCACCTGTTCCAGTTCCTACAGTCAAAGAGGAAAAAGAATTTGAATATCTATTCTTTGTGGGTTCGATGGGCTCCTATGATCTTCGCAGTCAAAAAATTAGCCGTGCTTTGGTGCAATTGCTTAACGAAGCAGGAGTTAAATTTGCTATTCTCGGTAATAAGGAGAAAAACTCAGGGGATACACCTCGTCGAATGGGGAATGAGTTTTTATTCCAACAACTAGCAGTAGATAATATTTCACTCTTTGAAAAGAATAAAGTAAAGAAAATTATTACGATTGATCCACATGCTTACAATACTTTTAAAAATGAATATCCAGACCTGGGTCTGGAATCGGAAGTATACCATCATACAGAGGTTCTCGCAGATCTAATCCGCGAAGGTAGACTCAAGCCTACTAAAGAAGTGAAAGAGCGGATCACATACCATGACTCTTGCTATCTAGGACGGTATAACCAAGGATATGAAGCACCACGTTATATTTTGAAAAGTATACCAGGTGTTGAGCTTGTCGAGATGGAACGGAATCGAGAGAACGGAATGTGCTGTGGTGCAGGTGGAGGACTGATGTGGTTAGAGGAGACGGAAGGGGTGCGAGTGAATGTGTCTCGTACTGAACAGGCTCTTGAAGTAAATCCAAGTATGATTGGAAGCGCTTGTCCTTACTGCCTTACCATGTTATCTGATGGCACAAAAGCCAAAGAAGTAGAAGATAGTGTGAAAACGATGGATGTAGCTGAAATTCTTGCATTGTCCATTGAACTCTCCAGTGAAGAAGCGATCACAGAAGAAGTGGTATAGAAAAACTTCATCGAGTTGATTAATCATAAGTAAAGAAGGCGGTCTCTTGCGCCTGAAATGACTTTGTCCCACTACTTAGTGGAACCCTTCAATGGCGGAAAGTAGGCAACTTTAAAAACTAAATAAAATTACTCCCATAAAAAAAGGAAATAACTCTTGCGAACATGCATTATTCACAGTAAGATCATGGGTAGTGGTTAAAAAGAAATGGATAAAACCGCCTTTTCTATTCATATGAAGAGGCGGTATTTCCTTTTCATTAGGGATACATAACTAAATGATAGAAAAGCAGTAGTGTCAATAGAAAGATGGAGAGTCGATGTTTCGCATAGGGGATTCTTACCTCATAGACATTACTAAGCGAAGAGGTTTCATTTGAAAAATTGTGTTGGAAATTATTATAAATCTGTGAAAAATGGGGGTCGAGATCATGTCAGGTACACTTTGGGATATCATCGTTGGATTGATCATGGGGATCGTAGAAGGTTTAACTGAATTTGCCCCTGTTTCTTCAACAGGTCATATGATTTTAACTGGACACTTACTTGGATTTGAAGGAGCTCGAGCAGAGACCTTTGAAGTTGTGATTCAGCTGGGATCGATTATGGCTGTTTTATTTGTATTTTGGCAACGGATTTTGAACATTTTAGGGTTGGGTAATAAAGAAGCTGATGAAACTGATGAAGCTGATGAACAAGGACGTTTAAGCATCTGGCATCTAGCCATTGGGATGGCACCATTTGTTATCTTGGGTGCATTATTTCATAGTTATATTAAAGGGTTATTTTCAGCATCCTCCGTCGTCATTGGGTTGATTGCAGGTGGGGTCTTGATGATTATTGCTGAAGGATTTCGCAAACCGCGTCCTGTTGCCAAGACTTTAGATGATGTGACTTATAAACAAGCTCTTTTAGTAGGACTGTTCCAATGTTTTGCTCTCTGGCCTGGTTTTTCTCGCTCTGGATCAACCATTTCAGGTGGGCTCCTTGTCGGGTTGAGTCACCGAGCTGCTTCTGAATTCACTTTTATTATGGCGGTTCCCATTATGATGGCAGCTACTGCTAAAGACTTATATGAAAGCTGGGGATTCCTAACTTTAGCTGACTTACCTTTATTTATAACAGGGTTTATCACGGCTTTTGTAGTGGCAATGGTTGCAATTAAGTATTTCCTACAACTGATTTCAAAAGTTAAATTAGTTCCGTTTGCTATTTATCGCTTTGTTTTAGCGATTGTCTTCTGGTTTTTCATTCTGTAATAGTATAAATAGGGGAATGTGAGTTATGAACTCTGTGTATTTCTCTATCATGCCTTAAATATTGGATTGTCATGCCCACTTCATCAGAGGTGGGCTGTACTTTTTAAGAGGTTTTTCCAAGACTTATATAATATAAAATTTGTTTAGACTATTGCTAACATGAATCCTATTCGATACTCTAGAAGATGAAGACGTTTTCATTTTCTTCGAAACCGAACGAACGCTCGATAGAGTGAGATCTGTTGGAGGTGACCAGTAATGGCAGAAACAGTTATTTTAGGTGGTGCAAGAACTCCTTTTGGTAAGTTTGGTGGGGGATTAAAAGATGTTCCAGCTGCGAAACTGGGAGGCGTTGCGATCCGCGCGGCTTTAGAGCGAGCAGGTGTACCAGATGAATCTGTCGATGAAGTAATCATGGGGATGGTCTTACAAGGAGGCGCGGGTCAAATCCCTTCACGCCAAGCAGCACGGCATGCAGGGCTTCCTTGGGAGGTACAGACAGAAACCATTAACAAAGTGTGTGCTTCAGGAATGAGAAGTGTTACCCTTGGCGATCAAATCATACGTGCAGGGGATGCAGATGTCATTGTAGCTGGTGGGATGGAAAGCATGAGCAATGCTCCTTACTCACTTCCAACAGCTCGGTTTGGTCAACGGATGGGAGATGGACAACTTGTCGATCTGATGGTACATGATGGACTTTGGTGCGCTTTCCACGATGTGCACATGATCATCCATGGGAGCCATACAGCAGCCAAATATGGAGTGACTCGTGAAGAGCAAGATGCATGGTCACTACGTAGCCATGAACGAGCTTTAAAAGCGATTGAAGAAGGAAAGCTCGCAGAGGAGATTGTTCCTGTAACCATCCAGACTAAGAAGAAGGAAATCGTCGTTGATCGGGATGAATCCGTGCGTGCCGATACGAACTTAGATAAATTAGCTTCACTTAAGCCAGCTTATCTTAAAGAGGGTACGGTTACGGCAGGAAATGCTCCTGGGGTGAATGACGGAGCGGCGGCTCTAGTGATTTCTTCAACCAAAAAAGCAGAAGAACTAGGCATTCAACCAATGGCTCGGATTCTAGGGCATGCAGCTGTGGGAATGGAAGCGGAAGATTTCCCAGTGACACCTGCTTATGCTATCAAAAAATTATTGAAAAAACATAATCTTGAAGTAAAAGATATTGATCTGTTTGAAGTAAATGAAGCTTTTGCTGCGGTTGCGTTGGCTAATGGAAGAATTCTTGATTGGGACCCTGAGAAAGTCAATGTGAATGGTGGGGCTGTTGCTCTCGGTCATCCAATCGGCGCAAGTGGAGCAAGAATTATTTTAACATTGGTTCATGAATTAAAGCGGCGTGGTGGCGGCTTAGGCGTTGCGGCGATTTGTAGTGGAGCTGCTCAAGGGGATGCTGTACTCATTCGTGTTGATTAAGAAGTAGGAGCAAAGGAGGAAATACCACAGTGAATATACGTAAAGTAAGTGTGATTGGTGCTGGACAAATGGGGAGTGGGATCGCTCAAGTAGCTGCCCAAGCAGGCTGTGAAGTCACTTTGTTAGATACAAAAGTTGAGTTTGTCGAAAAAGGATTGGCTAATATCCAAAAAAACTTAACTCGTAGTGTAGAAAAAGGAAAATTATCCGAACAAGATAAGCAATCCATTCTTGACAGAATCACTACTACGACTGAAATGAAGCAAGCTTGTGAGGAAGTAGATCTCATGATCGAAGCGGTGATCGAGAACATGGAAGTGAAGACAGAAGTGTTTCGTCAGCTAGATCAGTATTGCCCTGCTCATACGATTCTAGCAAGCAATACCTCTTCACTGCCGATCACTGAGATTGCCGCTGTGACCAAGCGTCCTGAGCAAGTGATTGGGATGCATTTTATGAATCCGGTTCCAGTGATGAAGCTAGTGGAAGTGATTCGTGGCTTAGCTACGTCTGATAAAGTTTATCAAGCAGTGGAACAGTTGGCACGTGAGATGGGGAAAAATCCAGTTGAAGTTAACGATTACCCTGGCTTTGTTGCAAACCGTGTTCTCATGCCGATGATTAATGAAGCGATCTATGCTGTTTATGAAGGAGTCGCTACACCTCAAGCGGTGGATGATGTGATGAAAATGGGCATGAATCATCCGATGGGTCCGCTTACCTTAGCTGACTTTATCGGCTTAGATACTTGTTTGTACATTATGGAAACGCTTTATGAAGGATTTGGCGACAGCAAATACCGTCCTTGTCCATTATTACGTAAATATGTGAAAGCAGGATGGTTAGGCAGAAAGAGTGGTCGTGGATTTTACTCATACGAATAATCGGTGGTGCTGTAGGTTATGAAATTCCAGTTTACAGAAGAACAACTAATGATGCGGAAAATGGTACGAGATTTTGCTCAGGCGGAGATTACGCCCTACCTTGAAGCGATGGATGAAGAGGACCGTTTCCCCCGCGAAGTTGTAAAAAAAATGGCGGACTTAGGCCTCATGGGGATTCCTGTTGATGAGAAATGGGGCGGAGCCGGAGCCGATTTTATTTCATACATTTTAGCGTTGGAGGAAATTTCCCGTGTGAGTGCTACAGTCGGAGTGATCTTAGCTGTTCATACATCGGTGGGAACCATGCCAATTTTGAAGTTTGGTACAGATGAACAGAAGAAGAAATATGTCCCATTGCTTGCACAAGGGGAATACCTAGGCGCTTTTGCTTTAACAGAGCCTCAAGCAGGATCAGATGCTTCCAAGATTGCTACTAGAGCGAGACGTGTAGGAGATCATTATATTCTAACCGGTAGTAAAATCTTCATAACCAATGCTGGAGAAGCAGATACTTATATCACTTTTGCAGTGACGGATCCTGATCTGGGGGCAAAAGGAATCACGGCCTTCATCGTTGATAAGGATACAAAGGGATTCCAGGTAGGTAAGAAAGAGAAAAAGATGGGGCTTAATGGCTCCAACACCTGTGAGTTGATCTTTGAAGAAGCTGAAGTGCCTGTTCAAAATCGCTTGGGTGCAGAGGGACAGGGGTATGAAGTCGCACTTTCTAATTTAGCTGGTGGGCGGATTGGGATTGGCGCCCAAGGATTAGGTATTGCAACGGCTGCGTTTCAATATGCGCTCCAATATGCCAAAGAAAGAAAGCAATTTGGACAGCCGATTGCCAAGCAACAAGCCATTCAGTTCAAGTTGGCTGAAATGGCAACCCAGATTGAAGCTGCTCGACTGCTGATCTACCGAGCAGCAGAAGCTAGACAACTAGGAGCTCCTTGTAAAATAGAGTCCTCCATGGCTAAAATGTTTGCGACAGATGTGGCGATGAAAGTGACCACTGAAGCGATTCAAATCTATGGTGGTTATGGTTATTCCCGTGAATATCCAGTTGAACGGTTATTTCGTGATGCTAAAGTCACACAAATTTATGAGGGAACGAATGAAATTCAGCGTATTGTGATTGGAAACGAACTCATTCGACAATAACATTCAGAATCTAACAGCGATGATATATAGAATAAGAGGAGTGTACATCAATGCAATTTCAACTAAGTGAAGAACATGAAATGATGCGTAAGATGGTTCGTGAATTCGCACTACATGAGGTAGCACCAACAGCAGCTGAACGGGATGAGAAAGAAGTATTTGATCGATCTATTTTTGATAAAATGGGCGAACTAGGTCTCACTGGGATTCCTTGGGGAGAAGACGTTGGCGGTGCGGATGCTGACTTTCTGAGCTATGTGATCGCAGTTGAGGAGCTGTCTCGGGTTTGTGGTTCTACGGGTGTAACTTTGTCAGCTCATATCTCTCTAGCTGGTTGGCCCATCTTTAAATTTGGAACCGATGAACAGAAGCAAAAATTCTTACGCCCTATGGCTGAAGGAAAAAAACTAGGGGCTTATGGATTGACTGAACCTAGCTCAGGGACAGATGCAGCTAGTATGAAAACAACAGCAGTCCGTGATGGTGACGATTATATTCTGAATGGAAGTAAGATTTTCATCACCAATGGTGGAGATGCGGAGGTTTATGTTGTGTTTGCGGTGACAGATGCTTCTCTCAAACACAAAGGAATCACTGCTTTTATTGTTGAGAAAGGAACCCCTGGATTTACATTTGGTAAAAAGGAGAAAAAGCTAGGGATTCGTTCCTCGTCTACGTTGGAGATTATCTTTGAAAACTGTCGGATCCCTGTAAGCCAGCGTTTGGGTGAAGAAGGACAAGGATTTAAAATTGCGATGATGACTTTAGATGGGGGCAGAAATGGGATTGCGGCCCAAGCAGTAGGGATTGCCCAAGGTGCTCTAGATGAAGCCCTTGCTTATGCCAAAGAGCGCAAACAATTTGGGCAACCGATCGCCAAACTACAAGCCATTCAATTTAAACTGGCTGATATGGCCACACAAATCGAGGCAGCACGTCTCCTAACCTATCAAGCTGCTTGGTTAGAGAGTCAGGGGCTTCCTTATGGAAAAGCATCTGCGATGGCTAAGTTGCTTGCGGGGGATGTGGCGATGAAAGTGACCACTGAAGCGGTTCAAGTCTTGGGTGGATACGGTTATACACGTGAATATCCTGTCGAGCGCATGATGCGGGATGCGAAGATTACACAAATCTATGAAGGAACAAATGAAATTCAACGTGTGGTTATTGCGAACTACTTGATGAAAGAATAGGGGCAAGTGTGTAACAGGAGGAGAACACGATGGGGAACTGGCTCCAGTCAATTCAGAACAAGGAAAAACGGCCGATTGCCCGTCTCATTAGTCGCATCGAAAATAACGATCCTAAAAAGACTCAATTTCTTGAAGCTCTTTATCCTTTGACAGGGAAGGCTTACTTGATTGGAGTAACAGGTTCTCCAGGAGCCGGTAAAAGTTCACTCATCGACGGGTTGATCAGTTATCTACGCAGTCTACAACTGACGGTGGGGATCATTGCGGTAGACCCCACCAGCCCATTTACCGGTGGAGCGATCTTGGGTGATCGTGTACGGATGACCCAGCATGCATTAGATCCAGGGGTATTTATCCGAAGTATGGGAAGCCGTGGGAGTCTGGGGGGCTTATCAAGAGCGACCAAAGAGGCGGTTCGAGTTCTCGATGCAGCTGGTTTTGATGTGATTATCATTGAAACAGTGGGTGTTGGGCAAGCAGAGCTGGATATTATGCACATTGCGGACTCAGTGGCATTGGTACTAAATCCGGGTGCCGGAGATGTGGTTCAAGTATTTAAAGCGGGAATCATGGAAATTGCTGATCTGTTTGTTGTCAATAAAGCAGATTTGGCAGGAGCTCCTCGTTTAATCGCAGAGATTGAGGAACTTCTTGATCTAGTGAAGCATTCCAAAGAATGGCTTCCGCCGATTGTGCGGACGATTGGAACTAAGCAAGAAGGTATTCAACAATGGTGGGAGCAACTGCTCCAGCATCAGCAATTTTTAACAAGCACAGGCCAATGGGAACAGAAGAGACAGCAATATTTTCGACAAGAGGTTCGTGAGCTGATCGAGGATTATTTACGACAACAATTAGAAGAAGAATTAAACTCACCTGCATACCAAGAAGAATTAATCCAAGTAGCTGAGCGGAAGAAGCTTCCAACACAAGTAGCTAAAGAATGGATGAATAGAGTGTTAGGTAAAACAGGTGGTGGGTCTGAATGAAAAAAAATACGAAACTGATTCCATCGATGATTAAAGATCAAAAGCTGGTAGAACAGCGACGGGAGCAAATTATCGAGGGTGCGGTTCGACTGTTTATTGAAAAAGGGTTTCATAAAACAACAACTCGGGAGATTGCCCGAGAGTGTGGTTTGTCGATCGGAACGATGTATGAATATATTCAAAGCAAAGAAGATGTACTCTATCTAGTTTGTGAGCATATTCATTCCGAGCTAGAACAAAGGTTGAGAGAATCTCTTTCTCCTGAAGATTCAGGGATTGATTCTATTCGAAAATCGTTAAAACAATTGTTTCATGCGATGGGAGAGATGCATACCTCTGTTCTATTAATTTACCAAGAGACTAAATCTCTCCCCAAAGAACAAATGAGATATGTATTAAACAAAGAAGAAGAGATCACTTCGATATTTGAAGAAATATTACAAAAGGGGATGGAGGATGGTACCATTCAAATCCATCCCGCTTCGATCAAATTAATGGCACATAACATCATTGTGATGGGACAAATGTGGACATTTCGCAGTTGGGTATTAGGGCGGTTTTACAATCTTGAAGAGTATACCGAGAGACAGATGAATCTTTTGTTAGATGAATTGACGTCAGGAGGGCTAAAGAATGGAAACGGAAATCTATCGTCCTAAGCATGCCGTTCGTTTCCTAACGGCTGCCAGTTTATTTGATGGACATGATGCTTCAATCAATTTATTTCGCCGCTTACTACAAGGATCTGGAGTAGAAGTGATTCATCTAGGTCATAACCGATCTGTTGAAGAAATTGTAGAATCTGCGATCCAAGAAGATGTACAAGGGATTGCAGTCTCTTCTTATCAAGGTGGACACGTCGAATTTTTCAAATATATAATCGATTTGTTAAAAGAGAGAGGTGCTTCCCACATCCGTGTATTTGGTGGGGGAGGGGGAGTGATCGTTCCTCGAGAAATCCGTGAATTGGAGAGCTATGGTGTATGTAAGATTTTCTCTCCCCAAGATGGTCGCCAATTAGGGTTGCAAGGCATGGTAAATTATAAGATTCGTGAAGCTGATTTCCCAACGATTGAAAAGGTGACTTGGGAGTTAGAGGCGATCAAACGTAAAGACAAACGTGCGATTGCTCGTTTACTTACCTACGCGGAGCACATTGCGCAAGATGAGGCGATTCGTGAGTCTGCCCCTGCGATTTTAAACGAATGGGTGGAATCTGCTAAAAAACAGAAGGAGATCCCTGTCGTCGGAATTACGGGTACAGGGGGTGCTGGTAAAAGCTCATTGACTGATGAGTTAGTACGCCGTTACCTTCAAGACTTCCCTGATAAAACGATTGCGATCCTGTCGATTGATCCATCTAAACAAAAAACAGGTGGAGCTCTCTTAGGTGATCGGATTCGTATGAATGCAGTACATCATCCACGTGCTTTTATGCGGAGCTTAGCAACTCGTCGCACACGGTCTGAATTAAGTGCATCGATTCGAGAATCGATTGCCATTATGAAACAGGCTGGCTACGATCTAATCATCGTTGAAACCAGTGGGATTGGTCAGGGAGACGCAGACATCATCCAAGTGAGTGACTGCTCGATGTATGTGATGACTTCCGAATTTGGTGCTCCTTCACAATTAGAAAAAATCGAAATGCTAGATTACGCTGATTTAGTAGCTATCAATAAATTTGACCGTAAAGGTTCCGAAGATGCTTTACGTGATGTGAAAAAGCAATACCGTCGGAATCATAATCTTTTCCATGAGCCTGAAGAAACGATTCCTGTTTATGGAACGATGGCAAGTCGTTTTAATGACCCTGGAACTAATATTTTATATCGTGCCCTCATCGACCGTTTGAATGAAAAGTTAAACTTAAACTGGCAGTCTTCGATGGATGTGACGGACCAAAAGATGGAGCGAATCCATATCATTCCACCTGAGCGCACTCATTATCTACGTGATATTTCCAATACGGTGCGTCGATACCATGAGGAGACCAAACAGCAGGCCGCACTAGCCAGTCAATGGTACCAGTTAGAAGGAACCAAAGAGTTGCTCAATAAGGATGAGTCCAATGAGAAACTTGCTCAGCATATGGAGCCATTGATAGAAGAGGCAAAAGAAAAATTAACAGATGAAAATAAGAAAGCGCTAACAAAATGGTCGGATGTCGTCACCGCCTATCAACAAGATGAATTTGTCACCCAAATACGAAATAAAGAGATTCGAACCTCTTTATATACAGAAACTTTATCAGGCAGTCGTATTCCCAAAGTGGCTCTTCCAAAGTATAAAGATTGGGGAGAACTTTTAAGCTGGTTACGGAAAGAGAACGTACCTGGATCATTCCCTTATACAGCAGGTGTTTTTCCATTTAAACGGGGTGACGAAGATCCTAAACGTCAGTTTGCTGGAGAAGGAACACCTGAACGAACCAACAAGCGTTTTCACTATTTATCGAAAAATGATACAGCCAAGCGATTATCTACCGCTTTTGATAGTGTAACCTTGTACGGAGAAGATCCAGCGATTCGCCCAGATATTTATGGGAAAATAGGTGAATCTGGAGTCAGTATTTGTACTTTGGAAGATATGAAAAAGCTGTATGATGGATTTGACCTTTGTGCTCCTAATACAAGTGTTTCGATGACGATCAATGGTCCTGCCCCCATTATCTTAGCGATGTTCTTTAATGCTGCGGTTGAACAGCAATTTGAAAAGTTTCGCTCAGAAAAAGGTAGAGAGCCTTCTCCCGAAGAAACTGAAGAGATCCGTAAGCAGACACTACGGACAGTTCGTGGAACCGTTCAGGCTGATATTCTTAAAGAAGATCAGGGACAAAATACCTGTATTTTCTCCACTGAGTTTGCTTTAAAGATGATGGGAGATATCCAACAATACTTTATTGAAGAGGGTGTTCGTAACTATTACTCTGTCAGTATCAGTGGTTATCATATCGCAGAAGCTGGAGCAAACCCCATTTCTCAACTTGCTTTTACGCTAGCCAATGCGTTTACCTATGTGGAGTATTATCTAAGCCGTGGAATGAATGTGGATGATTTTGCTCATAATCTCTCCTTTTTCTTCAGTAATGGTTTGGATGCTGAGTACTCCGTGATTGGACGTGTAGCACGTCGCATCTGGGCGATTGTGATGAAAAAACTATATGGTTCTAATGAGCGAAGCCAGAAGTTGAAATATCATGTGCAAACATCGGGGCGCTCTTTGCACGCTCAAGAGATAGATTTTAACGATATCCGTACATCTCTACAAGCATTAATGGCGATTTATGATCAATGTAACTCTCTTCATACGAATGCGTATGATGAAGCGATCACCACACCTACGGAAGAGTCTGTCCGACGTGCAATGGCAATCCAATTAATCATTACTAAAGAGTTGGGGTTAGCCAAAAATGAGAATCCGCTTCAGGGTGCATTTATTATCGAAGAGTTAACCGATCTGGTAGAAGAAGCTGTGTTGAAAGAATTTGAACGGATTAGTGATCGTGGCGGCGTATTGGGAGCGATGGAGACCCAATACCAACGTGGAAAAATTCAAGAGGAATCCATGTTATATGAAATGAAAAAACACTCAGGTGAATTACCGATTATCGGAGTAAATACATTTGAAAATCCTAACCCACCTGAGGATTATGAAATTGAACTAACTCGAGCCACTCCCGAAGAGAAAGAGTTGCAGATTACCAATTTAGAAGAGTTTCAATCCAAACACCAGACCCAAGCAGAGATCGCCTTAGCACGACTAAAACAAGTCGCTCAAGCGGATGGAAATATTTTTAAAGAGTTGATGGAAACCGTTCGCTATGCAAGTTTAGGTCAGATTACACGTGCTTTATATGACGTAGGCGGACAATATCGACGAAATATGTAAAAAACAGATGTGATTCATCATAGCCAGCTCAGCCGATGAGTTGGCTTTTTTACTGGTATGGAGAAGGATATGGTGTTTCTCTTAAAATGGATGTATGCTACGAGTGAGTTGATTCGCTAAGTTTAATCAAGAACAGAAATAACTTGTAGATAATTGTTCTAACATAGAAAACTGTTTCTGTTGACTTCAACCGTTTTTTGGATAAAATAGTTGTACGAGAACGGGATAAGGGTCTAGCCCTTACGAGAGGATGTGTCCAATATGAGCGACTACCAAGCGGCTGAGAAAATGGCAGAAACAGCAATGGTTGACCTCACATACGATTTATTGAAAGACAAAGGTGAACCGATGCATTACCGTGATATCATGAATGAAATTGCTAAAATGAAAGGGTTTACTAAGGATGATGTTGAGCAGTACATTGCACAACTTTATACAGAAGTTAACATAGATGGTCGCTTTATCTGTGTAGGAAGAAGTCTGTGGGGGGTTAGAGATTGGTATCCAACTGAACAGGCGACAGATTCGGCAGTTGCTGCCAATGTGAAAGATGATTATCTAGATGAAGAGGTTGAAGATGCACTCTTCGACGAAGATGAAGAAAACTTTGCTGGGGATTTGGAAGAGATAGAGGAAGTAGATGAAGATTTCGAAGAAGACGAGGAACCTCCTTTTGATGGAGAAATGGAGGAAGATAGTGAATTAAGTGATGAGGATGAGGATGAAGAGGAGCTATGAATCAAATTCCCACATCCTGATTTGAATAATTAGAGTGGATCACAAATGCAAGTTGCTTCCGTTCGTTGCTTGACAAAGACAATCGCCTTAGTTAAACTATTTTCTGGGCTCATTAGAACGGATTATATGAAAGAGCGCCCCTATTTAGGGGCGCTCTTTCTATTTTGTTTTTAAGATTGGGGCATCCTGTAACTAGGAGGAAGATAGAGATGACTAAGTTTATATTTGTGACAGGAGGCGTGGTTTCCTCTCTTGGTAAAGGGATCACAGCCTCTGCATTAGGTCGGTTATTAAAAAATCGTGGAGTCAAAGTAACCATTCAAAAATTTGATCCATATATCAATGTGGACCCAGGTACGATGAGTCCATATCAGCATGGTGAAGTATTTGTAACTGATGATGGAGCAGAAACGGATCTGGACTTAGGGCATTATGAACGGTTTATTGATATTAATCTAAATAAGAATAGCAATGTAACTACAGGGAAAATTTACTCCTCAGTGATTAATAAAGAGCGTCGTGGTGACTATTTAGGAGGAACCGTTCAGGTCATTCCACATATCACCAATGAAATTAAAGATCGTGTATTCCGTGCGGCTCGTGAAACTCAAGCAGACGTAGTGATTACTGAAATTGGTGGAACGGTTGGCGATATTGAAAGCTTACCTTTTTTAGAAGCGATTCGACAAATAAAAAGTGATGTAGGTCGCGACCATGTGATGTATATCCACTGTACCTTGATCCCAATGCTACGTGCAAGTGGTGAATTAAAAACAAAACCAACTCAACATAGTGTAAAAGAATTACGAAGCATTGGAATTCAACCCAATGTTATTGTATGTCGTACCGAATACCCACTTTCTGAAGACATGAAGCAGAAGCTAGCGCTCTTCTGTGATATTGATCGAGAAGCTGTGATTGAGGCTCAGGATGCAGATACTCTCTATCAAGTTCCTTTGATGTTACAAGCACAAAACTTAGATGACATCGTTGTTAAACATCTGGGGCTTACCTCTGAACCAGCTGATATGACTGAGTGGATTCGTTTGGTTGACAAAGTGAAATCTTTGAGCCATACGACTCGGATTGCCATTGTAGGAAAATATGTAGCTCTCCATGATGCATATCTGAGTGTTGTGGAAGCGTTAAAACATGCGGGCTTTGAAAGTGATACAGACATTGAAATCAAATGGGTTCCAGCTGAAGATGTCACCGATTCCAATGTGTCTGAAATCTTGGGAGATGTAGATGGAATCTTAGTTCCTGGTGGATTTGGAGATCGTGGAATTGAAGGAAAAATAACAGCAACACGTTTTGCTCGCGAACAAAAAATTCCATTTTTTGGGATTTGTTTGGGTATGCAGATGGCCGTTGTAGAAGGAGCGCGTCATCTCCTGCAATTAGAGGGAGCGAATAGCTCTGAATTTGATCCAGAAACTCCCAATCCGATCATTGACCTATTGCCTGAGCAAAAAGATGTGGCGGATCTTGGTGGAACGATGCGTTTAGGACTCTATCCATGTAAAGTAGCACCAGATAGTTTAGCTCACGAAGCTTACCAAAATGATCTAATATACGAACGTCATCGCCACCGTTATGAATTTAACAACGCTTATCGTCCACAGATGGAGGAAATCGGTTATCGCTTCTCTGGAACCTCACCAGATGGCCGGTTAGTAGAAATTGTAGAGTACACCAATCACCCTTGGTTTGTCGCTTCACAATTCCACCCAGAGTTCATCTCACGACCCAATCGTCCACAACCCTTATTCCGAGACTTCGTAGCTGCTGCTCTCCAATTGAAATTAAAAGAGCGAGTAAAAACAAAATAAAATGAAAGAACCCCAGACTGGATCAAGGCTCTGGGGTTCTTTGTAGTACTAGGTGTCTCATTGTGTCTAAAATGAACTACACAACAGTTAGATGTTAAGAGTTATATAAAACGTTTTTTAGTCCCATATATTGGGGCGATTGATTCTCATGGTTCTCATGTAGTCTAACAATTGACCTGTATGGACGGATTCATGGTAAGCAATACGCAACAACATATCTCCAAGAGTTCTAACATAACCAACATCGGAGCGGTCTATTTTAACTTTCTCTAAATCACTGTTGTTGATCGTCTGAATGTACTTTATGAAATCTTCGCGATATGGTTGAGCAAATTTCAATTCATCTTCCACAGTTGTAAATTTTTTTGTATCAAAAGGATTAGATAAATGAGCTAATGCTTCACTACCTCCACCTTTAAGAACTTGATGATAAAGATACTCACCTTCTAATACATGTCTAATCATTTCAGCACAAGTAAATGCTTTTTCATCAGGCTTCCAATTCAACATCTCATTGGGAATTTCGTTCCAAACTTTTATACTTCTACGTCTTACTTCCTCGAAATTTAGAACGAATAACTCATTAGCATTCACTAAGATCCTCTCCTTTTTTATTTATAGGATGATCATCAGTCGTGTCCATTTACCGACGGTTTGCAAAAATGCTTAGAACAATGGATGTGGATGAACCATTAAGAAGATTGTAACATTGGTTGAACGAAGATCAAAGAGTGTATGGAGAAGAGAAAACGTTGTTTTACAGGTGCTTTATATAGCATGGATTATAGGAACATGCTATATAGTGTGAGAAGTAGAGGTTAGTCAACCTCTACTTCTCGATTATATAAAAAGTTATCGAACGATGACCTTTCTGTCTAAATAAGGTTTTAAACTTAGATAGAGAGGGATAAAGACCATTGATACGATGACGCCTTTGATTACATTAAAGGGAGTCACTCCATAAAAGACGAGTGCCATTTTTTGCGGGTCAGTCACTGTCCAGTTAATTAAGTAGCTATAAGCAGGGAAAATGACATACCAGTTAGCGACAGTCATAAATAAGGTCATAATCAGTGTCGCTGTGATGGCTCCTGCGACTAAACCTTTCAATTCTCCTACTTTGCGGCTGACCCAGACGGTAAGTGTGACAAAGATACTTCCAGCAATAAAGTTTGCGATTTGTCCAACTGGGATCAGACCTGTCTCGCTTCCTGCAAATATAAGGTGGAGGACATTTTTGAGAAACTGTACTCCGATTCCTGCAAGTGGACCATAGATAAAGGCACAGATTAAGGCAGGTATATCACTAAAGTCCAATTTTAAAAATGAAGGCATATAAGGCAATGGAAAGTTTAAGTACTCCATGATAAAAGCGCTTCCACCCAAGATGGAGATCAATACCAACTTTCTTAAACGATTGGCTTGTTGCATCAGAAACACTCTCCTATATGTGTGATCTGATGACAACCGTACGCTTATGAAATCCAAAATGCCCGAAGAATCCTCCATGGATGACATGGAAAGGATCTTCGGGCATCACAAATAAGAGTGAAGTACCACCATTTTTCAAAAGCCTAGTACCATGTTCCCTTAATCAATGACTGAAAAAAGGGTACACAAACTAGGCAACCCAAATTGGTCGCAGCTTCTCTGCTTTCATTCGTACGTGTTATCATCCTTCTCCCATCCAGACTATACTGTCGGCTTCGGAATTGCACCGAATCCACCGCCAAAGCGGGTCACGGACTGAGGAATCAGCATTATCCCATAGGTAGCTGATTCACATCACCGCCGGTCGGGAATTACACCCTGCCCCGAAGGATCCATGAAATCATATTCACTTTTCCACTTACTATTATAAAGTAGCATGATGAAATGTCAATGAATGATTTAAGCGAGAGGGATTAAGTCAAAATATATAGGTCAACATTATAAGGTATTTTAAAAAATTGTAAATAAAAACATAACATTGTTTTACAGGTTATAACACATTCTCGAGAATACATTAGGCTACCTAATCTATTTATTTTTAATAAAGGATCTTTCTATAAAAAATAGAGATGTAAGGAGAATTAATCCAATAATAATCCAAGATGCATTTACTGAAGTATCAATCAATAGGGAGTAAATGATGAAAATGCATAGCAATATTCCTAGAACTATGTTAACAACTTTAAAAACTTTCATCTCCCCCTTTTCCTTCTACTATTCATTGCTATTCTATTTTTTAAAAAAACACCTTTTCGTCATACAAAATTTAGACAGTTTGTTAGCATTGATAGTTAGAATAGTGGAAGGAATTATCGATATAGAAAGATGAGAATGACAAGCCAGAGGATAATCAGCAAGGATAAGGTATTAGTAATGAAGAATGCGATCCCTACTCCTGTTAATACTAAGTGGACCGCATATGTTTCCATCAGACTGATCCCTAAAAGAACAAGCAAATAAGACTTTACATTTAAGTCTTTCACAGACTTTGTACGAAGGATTTGGATGATCTGTGGAATCCACCCGAGGGACAGGATTAATCCACCTATTATTTGTAGCCAAGCATAAATCAAAGTCATTCCTCCTCGATCCAATATTAACTCATCCACCTTCATTTCTAATTTATTGATCTAACAGAGGAATTATTGCTCATGTGAAATGATAATCTGGAAAAATGTGTAGTTTAAGTTAACCAAAAAAGAACCTTGAAAGAGTAAAATCACTCAATCAAGGCATTTATTATTGGGGATTTATTTATTTCAACTGTATTCTTAAGAGGAAAAGAGGATACTTTATGGAGTATGTAATTATGTATAAAATTCAGCTTTTGAATTTCTGAATGTTCAATCGTAGTAACAGACCAAAGAAGTAATAACAAGAGTTGTCCCTTGAAGAAGATCAAGTTGTAAATTTATTGCAAAATAGTGACGGAATTGTGATACAATATGCATAATAGTAAAAATATTTGATCTAGGGAGGGTTGTGAATGGAACCTCATATGGAACAAACATCCGTCCAATCTTCCAAGCATTCAGGTCGCCAAGAGACTTTTAAGTATTTGTTCTCCTTCTTTTGGATGATGTTATTTACAGGCTGTGCTTTTTATGTTGTCGCTCAGCAAGTGTTTACTCCATCGCTCACTTTTTGGGCCTTGATCTCGTTAGCCATTGTACAGGTGTTTTTACAGCTGTCCATTTTTATGCATCTAGATCAAAAAGGGCATAAGATACAGATTATCTTTTTTTCGATCGGGGTTTTCATTGCTGGCGTTTCAGCTGTGGTTATGGTTGTTGTGAGATGATTAATGGTGGAAAACGAAAGCGGATTGGTTACAGGAAGAACAAAAATAAGGTATGGTTTTAGTAGATCCTGAGCTGATTTGATCAGCTTTTTTCTTTTTTCCATGTCTGATTGATAACTATATAGGACCAGCAGTTTCGACTTACCATAAGTTGGGAGTTGATCTTTCGCACGAAATGACTTTGTACCGCTACTAAGTGGAACCCTTGGATGAAGGAAAAGAGGAGGCAACTCTTCCTTGAGATGCTTCGTTGCCTTTTACCTCCTCCCGGAATCAAAGGGTGAAGCGGACTTCTCCACTTCTTTGAAAGGGACAAGCTCATGGAGGGTGAAAATCGAGTTCCGTTACTCTATCATATAGGTAAATATTGTCTAATCGACACTGCTGATAGAGGACATGTTGTATAAAAATCGTGCCATTGCTTTGTTTGAGTGATGTCTAGCCTGTTTTTACCTAGCCGAACGAAAATAAGGTGATGGTATATGGATGAAGAGGTCGCTTTTGAATGATGCAACACTCTCCATATATAAATCATGAAGGAGTTTAACAGGATGCAATTGATAGCCGCAGAGATGAATCAACTGGATGTAGTGATGGATGTATATCATCAGGTAGTTAAAGTGATGAATGAACTCGGAAATTTTCAATGGGGGAATGGGTATCCCAGCAGAAAACTGATTCAAGAAGATATTGAAAATGGGGAACTTTATTTACTTACTGATGGAGAAGAGATTACTGCTGCTGTCGTACTAAATCGCAAGTGGGCACCTGAGTATGAGCATATCGAATGGCAGGAGCGCGATGATTCATTTGTTGTTATTCATCGACTATGTGTAAATCCACTCTATCAAGGAAAAGGGATCGCGAAATCTTTGATGGATGCCATTGAACAGTGGGTGATGGATCAAGGTTATATGAGCATTCGATTGGATACATTCTCTGAAAATCATAAAGCACAGAACTTATTTACCCTACAGGGTTACAAACCTAGAGGTACGTTTTATTTCTCAGGGTATGATCTACCCTTTATAGCATTTGAAAAGAGATTGGGTTAGCTTTTAAATAGAGGGTACAAAAGTTGACGAGATCCATATATTGTGGGTCAAAAGGTACGAAAAACGGGTATAGAGGTTAATAATAAGGTTATGTCTATGGAAATCATACACGACTTGAGCAAAACGACTTAATATTATTGGGAATGTTTGATCCAATCCAGCTCGGAGAGGAGATGTTTCTCTAGCGAACGACTTTTGCGAGCACGATTCGAGAGTGAGATAGAGAAACAACGACCTGCAGTGTTTGAATCCATATGTTTCTAAAATGATTAATATAGGAATCATACAAAATCCTCCATTTAGGATATTTGTTAAATGTTGTTCAAATCTTCTAGTACAGATGTGAAAAAAAGAATTAGAATAGAAAGAAAGGATATATTTGGGATGGATTGAGTTTGAGAAGATCATTTTTCTAAAATGACTAAAAAAGGGGAAGGTAGGGTGACTGCCGATGGGTCAACAATCTCTTTTTATCGATTTTGAATTTTCGATGCCAGAAGCAGGCACGAAAAAGGGAAGACGTTTTTTTCCGGAGATTATTGAGGTTGGATTAGTCTGTGTGGTGGATGATCAGATTGAGCAAACGTATAGCTCATTTGTTACACCTAAATTAAATTCAAAATTGAGTGAGCGGTGTAAAAAGTTTTTAAATATCTCTCAAAAAGACGTGGACCGTGGGATCTCTTTTGAGGAATTGGTCAACTGTCTTTCTAGTATTTATGGTGGAAGTGATACTCGAATTATTACATGGGGCAATATGGATATGCATGTTTTGTATAAGTCGTGTGCCCGCTGGAATATCACTTATCCATTTCGCACGAGAGAGATTGACTTGTCTATGGAGTTTAAGAATTTTTATGGAGACCAGAATCAAACAGGTTTGATGAAAGCACTCCACCAATTTGGGCGAACTTCAAACCGTCAGCATCATCGTGCCTTAGATGATGCGATGACCACTTATGAAATTTTTCGATTGGTTGAAAAAGATAAGAGTTATCTACAAAAGAACTCGATGAATCGCATTGGCGATTGTGTTGATCTGGCAAGGTTGTTTGAGAACTTGGCTTAGTCATAGATTGCGATAGTATGGTTTCTGGGAGAAAATGGGCTTACTGCATAAAAAGGCTCACCATCCTTTATTCTTCATCTTTCCATACTTATTTGAAATGGATTTAATTTATTAATGAAAGTTAAGCATCGATAGCAGGAAAAAACAACGAATAAAACGAAATATAGTCATCAGGTCAATCTACATTTTAAAAAATGGATAATGGAAAATGAAGCAGCTTAGAAACAGCAGTTTGGGAGGAGGGCTTGGTGCAATGGTTCCTAAAAAGGTTTTAGTTGTGGATGATCAATATGGTATCCGACTATTACTCAAAGAGGTATTTTCTAAGGATAATTTACATATCTTTCAAGCAGCTAATGGCAAACAGGCCCTAGACATTATTCAAGCAGAGCAGCCTGATCTGATTTTACTTGATATGAAGATGCCTGGGATGGATGGCTTAGAGTTGTTGCGTAGGTTGAAGAAGCTGGAATCTCACGCAAAAGTCATTATGATGACAGCATATGGTGAGCTAGATCTCGTGGCAGAAGCAAGCCGATTAGGGGCGTGTACACATTTTACCAAGCCCTTTGATATTGAGGAATTGAGATCCGAAGTGATGAAGCAATTAGCTTCTTAAGAATCTCATTAGGATGAAGAGAACAGGTTTTGATATCACGATTCCTTTTTAAAACTTAGAGACCCCCTGTTTTGACTACTAGTGAAGTGGGTCTATTGGATAGTAGTTAAGCTTTTTGGACTGTCTTTAAGCAAATTGGTATAATCAATTTATGTTTGATTATAATGGTTCTATTACTCCTGCTTTTTTTGAGTGGGAGGCATTTATTTGCCATTAGAATCTTAGGATATCTGACTTCGTCTTCTAAAAACATGGAATTTTCAGGTATATCTTTTGTTTATCAATAGCAACAATTATATAAATCCAAAGCTGAGGTGCAATACATTGAAAGAAGTTATGATTCGTTTAAGAATGAGTCATTCAGATGCTCATTATGGTGGAAACTTAGTAGATGGAGCTCGAATCTTATCGTTATTTGGTGATGTCGCAACCGAACTGCTGATTCGAAATGATGGTGATGAAGGATTATTTGTCGCTTACGATCTTGTAGAGTTTTCAGCTCCGATTTATGCTGGAGATTATGTGGAGGCAATTGGCAAGATTACGAAAATAGGGAACACTTCTCGCAAGATGAGCTTTGAAGCTTACAAGGTCATTGAAGCAGGAAATGATCCAGC
Organism: Hazenella coriacea; assembly: GCF_004341825.1. GTDB lineage: Bacteria > Bacillota > Bacilli > Thermoactinomycetales > Thermoactinomycetaceae > Hazenella > Hazenella coriacea. The sequence continues at coordinate 145,039 of NZ_SMAG01000002.1, forward strand.
ACGTCCATATGCAGCACAAGTTCTTGATCAGCCGCTTTTGGTAGCACGTGCAACTGGCACCTGTGTAGTTCCAAAAGGTCGTTAGGCTGTATTTTTTATGTTTTTAGGAGGTTATAGCATGGAGAAACTAATTATAACAGCTGCACTCGTTGGTGCTGAAGTAACCAAAAAGGATACTCCTCATTTGCCGACCACTCCCGAAGAGATTGGCGAAGCGGCTGAAGCCGTTTGGCGTGCTGGTGCATCCATTGCACACATTCATGTACGAGATGAAAATGGAGAACCATCACAAGATAAAGAGTTGTATCGTTTAGCGATTGAAGAAATTGAAAAACGATGTGATCTCATTGTTCAAGTTTCTACGGGTGGTGCCGTAGGAATGTCAGCAGAAGAAAGACTTCAGCCTCTAACTCTCCGCCCTGAAATGGCGACCTTTACGACAGGCACAGTCAATTTTGGAAAAGATGTTTTTATGAATACTCCTGAACAACTGTTTACTTTTGCCGAAGAGTTCGAACGTTTTGGGGTTCGACCTGAATTTGAAATCTTTGATGTGGGAATGATAGCTAACGCATTACATTTGGTTAAAAAAGGATATTTCACAGGGCACTTACACTTTGATTTTGTGATGGGGGTACCCGGTGCGATCCCAGCCACTGCAGAAAATTTACTACACCTGATTCGTCAGCTTCCTCCAGAGGCTACCTGGACGGTGGCAGGTGTAGGAAAGTCACAACTTCCCATGGCGACATTAGGAGTTTTGTTAGGTGGACATGTTCGAGTTGGATTAGAAGATAATATTTACTATCGTAAAGGTGAGCTTGCAACCAATCAACAATTGGTAGAAAGAGTAGTGAGGGTTGCCAAAGAGCTTGATCGTGATATCGCAACCCCTGATGAAGCGAGACAGATGCTCAACCTAACTAAGACAAGCTTTTATTAAAAGTTTCTATGAATGGTTACGGGTATGTCATTGATCTTTTTTTCTCTTCACTTATAAAATAGGAATTAGAATGTTATAATGTCACAATGTAAATCCTCACTCAACAATGATAAAGTCCCTCAAAGGAGCATAAAGTTCTTTGAGGGATGACTCTTGAATCTCCTTGATTCTAAGGTTAAATCTAGATGTTGCAGACAGTGTTCAAGTACAAATGAATGAATGGTCTTACATAGTAAAAGGAGGATCTAGTATGCCGCTCGTATCGATGAATGAATTTTTACCTCGCGCCAAAAAAGAAGGGTTTGCGGTAGGTCAGTTTAATATTAATAACTTAGAGTATGTCCAAGCGATTACCGCTGCAGGTAAAGAAGAAAATTCCCCTTTAATTTTTGGAGCCAGCGAAGGCGCCATTCGTTACATGGGGTTAGATAATATGGTCGCTTTGTCCAAAGTAGCGGCTAAAGAGTCGGGACTACCGATTGCTTTACATCTTGATCATGGAAGTAGCTTTGAAGTTGTTATGCAGTGTATTCGGGCTGGCTTCTCATCAGTGATGTTTGATGGGTCTCATTATCCATTGGAAGAGAATATTCGCCTAACTAAAAAAGTCGTTGAAGCGGCTCATGCTGTTGGTGTATCTGTCGAAGGGGAGCTAGGAACCATCGGTGGGGTTGAAGATGACTTGGATGTTGCTGAAGAGGATGCTTCCTTAGCAAATCCTAAAGATGCAATTCGTTTTTGGGAAGAAACCCAAGTAGATGCAATGGCAATCGCAGTAGGGACAGCCCATGGCATGTATAAAGGTGTTCCTAAAATCCGCTATGAAATTATTGAAGAAGTGAGCAAAAAAATCGATGCTCCGATTGTATTACATGGAGGTTCTGGGGTTCCAGATGAATCGATTCAAAAAGCAATCTCTTTAGGTGTAGGCAAAATCAATGTGAATACCGAAAATCAAGTAGAGAGCACCAAAGTAATTCGTGAGCTCTTGGATCAAAATCCAAATATCATTGATACACGTAAATTCATGGGGCCAGCACGTGATATCATCAAAGAAGTAGTCAAAGGTAAAATTCGTTTGTTTGGCAGTGCCAACAAAGCTTAAGTCGCAGCATTTTGGGCAAGGCCCAATGGAGGGATCGTTGATGAAGTTTTTCTTAGACACTGCGATTGTTGATGAAATTCGCGAAGTCAATGAGTGGGGTTTGTTATCAGGAGTGACGACAAACCCGAGCCTGATTGCTAAATCTGGACGTGTCTTTGATGAAGTCTTACAAGAGATTTTATCCATTGTAGATGTCCCCATTAGTGCAGAAGTGTTAAGTCGTGATGCCAGTGGGATGATTGAAGAAGGCGAAAAGCTGGCTAGTCTTTCTCCTCATATTACGATTAAAGTCCCCATGACGATCGAAGGATTAAAAGCAGTAAATCATTTCAGTAAAAAAGGGATTCCTACTAATGTCACTTTGATATTTTCTGCTAATCAAGCTTTATTGGCTGCCCGTGCGGGAGCTACATATGTAAGTCCATTTGTGGGTCGTTTAGATGATATTGGGCAAGATGGAATGGAATTGATTCAACAAGTGTCTGAGATTTTCTTCACTTCTGGGATCGAAACGGAGATCATCGTGGCAAGTGTACGCCATCCGATTCATGTGACGAAAGCAGCCTTGTCAGGAGCTCAAATCGCTACAATCCCTTATAAGGTATTGAAACAATTGGTTCATCACCCACTTACCGATCAGGGAATTGAAAAATTTGAGGCTGATTGGCGTAATGCGAAGCATGAATAAGAAACTCGACTTGAGCAAAACAACTTGAATGAGTTGGAAATCAAGTGACTTGATCCAATGAACCTAGGAGGGGAGAAACAGCGACCCCACGGGATTTGGATCCATATGTGACTAAAAATGCTCATATTAGAGTAAGAAATATCAATCTGGCGGTAGGATGTGAGGATGCTTCCGCCGGATTTTTCCAAGATCCCACAGAAAGAGGGTAAGAGCTTGGGGAAACTAATAATTAATGGTGGAAAACCTCTTTATGGTAAGGTACCAATTAGTGGAGCTAGAAATAGCGCTTTAGCTTTGATACCTGCCGCTCTCTTAGGCGAGACTCCTTCTGTGATCGAAAATGTTCCTCAGATTAAAGATGTAGAAACTTACATAGATTTATTGAGTCATTGTGGAGTGAATGGCTCTTTTTCTAAAAATGAATGTAGGATTGACCCCTCTTCTCTTCAATCAAAACCTATCAAAGCACCTCATTTTTCAAAACTAAGAGCCTCTATGTATCTGATGGGTGTGATGCTCAGTAAGTTTAAAGAAGTTCAAATTTCTCCTTCTCTAGGGGCATTAGGTTGGGAACCATTAGATCAGCATTTTAAAGGATTTCAATCTTTAGGGGTGACGATTGACCAGCAAGCCGATTCCATCCATCTATACGCCAAAAAGTTAATGGGTACTAGGATTTATCTGGATGTTGTTAGTGTGGGGGCTACCATTAACTTGATGTTGGCAGCTGTTCATGCAGATGGAAAAACGATTATTGAAAATGCTGCGAAGGAACCTGAAGTGATTGATGTTGCCACACTTTTAAGCAGTATGGGCGCAAATATTAAAGGTGCAGGTACAGATGTGATCCGAATTCAAGGAGTGAGAAAACTTTTAGGTTGCCGCCACTCCGTGATTCCTGATCGAATTGAAGCTGGTACATGGATGATTGCTGGTGCAGCCACCCGAGGAACTGTAACTATTGAGCAAATTATCCCTAAGCATTTGGAGGCTGTTTCTGCTAAATTAAGAGAGATGGGTGCAAAAGTAGTCGAAACTGATGAGACGATAACTGTTTATGGAAACGACCAATATGAAGCCGTTGACATTAAAACCTATCCTTATCCAGGCTTTCCGACAGATCTACAACAATCGTTCACCTCTCTTTTAACTCAAGCCGATGGTACAAGCCTCGTTACCGAAAATGTATACTCCTCTCGTTTAACTTATGTTCATGAGCTAGTAAAGATGGGCGCTCTGATTCGGGCTGAAGGACGAACTGCCATTATCACTGGTGTAACTCCTCTCCATGGAACAAATATACAAGCTACTGAAATAAGGGCTGGTGCTTCCCTCGTGATCGCTGGTTTAGTCGCTAACCACGTTACTACAATCTCTGGAATTGATTTTCTGTGTCGCGGATATGAAAATTTGGAAATGAAATTATCTTTATTGGGTGCAGAAATTCATAGAGAATGGTGATATCCTTTTCCTGCTTTTTATCCATTTTTCACACCCTAAGTGTCGCAGATCGATGATATATGTTACTCTATTTTTGTTGATGTGTCACACTCTTAGAAGTGTGTCAAAAAAAGGGGATGGATTTCATGGAAAGAAGTTTAACAATGGAATTAGTACGTGTGACCGAGGCAGCGGCTGTTCAATCTGCTAGATGGATGGGATTTGGCAAAAAAGATGAAGCAGATGATGCTGCTACAACAGCGATGCGCAAAGTATTTGACACAATTCCCATGACAGGCACAGTGGTTATTGGTGAAGGGGAGATGGATGAAGCCCCTATGCTTTATATTGGTGAGCGTCTAGGCTTGGGCTCTCTACCCAAGGTGGATGTAGCTGTAGATCCTTTAGAGGGAACCAATATTGTTGCCAAAGGATTATGGAATGCACTCTCTGTTGTTGCAATCTCAGATGAAGGTTGTTTACTTCATGCGCCAGATATGTATATGGACAAAATTGCTGTGGGTCCAAAGGCTGTAGGACTCGTAGATCTGGATGCACCTGTTGAAGATAACTTAAAAGCAGTAGCTAGAGCACAAGGGAAAGATATGGAAGATATTGTGGCTATAGTATTGGATCGACCTCGCCATGCACGATTAATCGAGCAAATTCGTAAGGCTGGAGCTCGGATTAAATTGATCTCTGATGGAGATGTAGCAGCGGCTATTCATACAGGTTTTCCTGATACAGGTGTAGATATTTTACTTGGCTCAGGTGGAGCGCCTGAGGGAGTTTTATCTGCGGTTGCTTTAAAATGTTTGGGCGGGGAAATCCAAGGTCGACTTCTTCCAGAAGATGAAGAACAGTATCAAAGATGTGTTCGTATGGGGCTAGAAAATCCCAAGCAGATCCTTCGGATGGAAGATCTCGTTAAAGGGGACGATGCTATTTTTGCTGCTACAGGTGTAACGGACGGCGAATTACTTAAAGGTGTTCGTTATCAAGGAAGTACGGCGACGACTCATTCGGTTGTGATGCGGGCCAAAACAGGGACGATTCGTTTTATTGATGGGACGCATCGTCTGGAAAAGAAACCAAACCTCGTTTTATAAGTTACCTCTCAACTTTCGGAAGAAGGGAGGGACTTTTAAAATAGAATAATTGTGTGGTGATTATGCCTATGGAGCTCACATTGAGCGATTTAGAGAATCGTCGGCTAACTGATTTGTACAAGCTGGCAAAAGAATACCAGATTTCCTACTATAGCCAAATGAAAAAGAAAGAGTTGATCTTTGCTATTTTAAAAGCAAAAGCTGAACGGGATGGATTGATGTTTATGGAGGGAGTATTGGATGTTCTTCCTGAAGGATATGGTTTTTTAAGACCGATTAACTTCCTACCTTCCTCCGAAGATATTTACATCTCGGCTTCACAAATTCGCCGCTTTGATTTACGATCAGGTGACTTAGTTTCTGGAAAAGTAAGACCTCCAAAAGAAAATGAGCGATATTTTGGTTTATTACATGTAGAAGCAGTAAATGGAGAAGACCCTAATCAAGCCGCGGAGAGATTACATTTTGCTGCCTTAACTCCTTTATATCCGGAAAGAAGACTCATTTTAGAAACAACTCCAGATAAAATTTCAACACGAATGATGGATTTAATCTCCCCTGTAGGTTTGGGACAACGTGGATTAATTGTCGCCCAACCCAAGGCGGGAAAAACGATGTTATTGAAGGAAATTGCCAATAGTATTACAGAAAATCATCCTCAAATCGAACTGTTCGTGTTGCTGATTGATGAGAGACCTGAGGAAGTTACTGATATGCAACGGTCAGTCAAAGGGGAGGTTGTTAGTTCCACCTTTGATGAGCTTCCTGAGAATCATATTAAAGTTGCTGAACTGGTACTTGAACGGGCACAACGCCTTGTTGAACATAAAAAAGATGTCGTTATTCTGCTAGATAGTATTACTCGCTTAGCTCGAGCCTATAACTTAGTCATTCCACCAAGTGGACGGACGCTCTCGGGTGGGATTGATCCAGCTGCGCTTCATCGACCCAAACGGTTCTTTGGAGCGGCACGTAATATTGAAGAGGGCGGAAGCCTAACGATTTTAGCGACGGCGTTAGTCGATACAGGTTCACGGATGGATGATGTGATCTATGAAGAGTTTAAAGGAACTGGAAATCTTGAGCTTCACCTAGATCGTAAATTGGCCGAGCGTCGGGTATTTCCATCGATTGATATTCGCCGCTCTGGAACGAGAAGAGAAGAGCTCCTCCTGAATAAAGAAGAGTTGGATAAATTGTGGATGCTACGTAAATCACTGACTGATAGTAATGAATATACTGAAGCCCTCGTAAAAAGATTGAAAAACACAAAATCCAATGAAGACTTTTTAGCCTCTATTGAGCCTAAACAACGGGCGACGACAGCTTCATAAAAATTTGTTTATCATACTCGATTCACCCCTCACATACATATGACATTGGGTGATAATCACCCTCCATATCTTCTGATGTGAGGTGCTGTGATGTCTCGCAAAAAAGCGTTGTTGGCTTCTTCCCTCACCGTCTGTACCGCTTCTGCTTCCTGGGCGATTGGAACAGATAAACATCCTGTATATGCTTTGGATATGAAAGATTCCACTAATCCCGACTTGGAACAGGATTTAATTGCCCAAGAGGCGATTGTGCATTATCTAAACCCCATCCAGGCTGTTGCAGAAGGGAATCTAGCCGCTACAGTGGAGACAAAACCACTCATGTACCGTGTACAAAAAGGAGATACACTCTACCAAATAGGAAAGTTTTTTGGTATTCCTTTTGATCAACTGTCATTATACAATCAAATCGTCGATCCTAATTATCTTAAAACGGGTCAAAACCTTAAGATTCCTCTGACACGCAAGTGGGTAAGGCTACAATTTGGCGACACGGTAGAAAGTTTAGCAAAAGAGCACCAGACTACTACGGATTTATTAGTTTATCTAAATCCAATACTCAAAGACCCTGAGATTACATATGTGGGTCAAATGATTTCCGTTCCGCAGAAATTGGAAGTAAAATCACCGGAGACAGTACCCAAACCTGCGCCAGCGAAAAAAGGAACGATTCGTTTAGCCGCCAAATCTATGTCTAAACCACAGAAGAGAGAAGCAGGCTCGTATCGGTTTCATTGGCCAGTATCTGGTCAAATCACTAGTAACTTTGGCTGGAGAAATGGTCGCCAGCATAAAGGGATTGATATATGGAGTGCGGCAAAGTCTGGGGCGGTGATTCGTTCATCTCTAGATGGGGTTGTTACACAAGCTGGCTATTCGGGAGGCTATGGGAATCTGGTCGTGGTGGATCATGGTGGGGGCTGGGTAACATATTATGCACATTTGAGTAAGATTAGTGTGAGCAAAGGTGAGTCCGTGCAAACGGGCCAATCATTGGGGAATATGGGACAGACGGGTAATGCAACAGGATATCATCTTCATTTTGAAGTGCGAAAAGATGGTCAGGCATTAAATCCTCTTTCTGTTTTAAAATAAGAAGAGTTCTGTAGAATTTCCTGATCAGAGAAAGAGATTCAACGTCCCTCTCACCTTGCAGCCTTAACTAGGTTCATGCTATAATACACCAGTGGTTTCTTTCGAACGAACCAAGTATGGTCGGCTAGGAAAAGAGGTGATAGATATGAAAGCTGCAATTCATCCGGGCTACAGAATGACGACTGTAACATGTGCGTGTGGAAATACATTTGAAACCGGATCGACTTCTGAAAACCTTAAAGTTGATGTTTGTTCTGCATGCCATCCCTTCTTTACAGGCAAACAAAAAATGATCAACGCTGGTGGACGTGTCGATCGCTTCAAAAAGAAATACAATATCAAGTAATATAGATTGGAAACAATTTATTGTAGGCAAGCGAGTCTTCATTCGCTTGCCTCTTCGTTTGAATAGGGGGAGGGGTATCATGAACCTAGTTCACCGAGAAGGCTGGATCGAAGTGATTTGTGGGGGCATGTTTTCCGGAAAGAGTGAAGAGCTCATCCGACGGATTCGCCGTGCTAAGATTGCGAAATTATCTGTACAAGCATTTAAACCAGTGATTGATGATCGCTATCATGCCGTGGCGATTGCTTCACACGATGGAATGATGGCCGATGCGCAGCCTGTCCATCATGCGGTGGAGATTCTACAACGGATCACTCCTGATACAGATGTGATCGCTATTGATGAAGTTCAATTTTTTGATCATGAGATTGTGGATATCTGTCAACAGTTAGCGGATCAAGGGAAAAGGGTTATTTGTGCTGGATTGGATCAAGATTTTCGGGGACAAGCGTTTGGCCCTACACCTTTGTTGCTAGCGATTGCAGAATATGTGACGAAGTTACAAGCAATCTGTGTCCAATGTGGGGGACCCGCCAATCGCACCCAACGATTAATTGACGGACGACCCGCAGCCGCAGATGATCCTGTCATTCAAGTGGGAGCATCAGAACAATATGAAGCTCGTTGTCGTCATTGCCATGAATTAGGGAAGAAATCAGCATTAGAAATCAAATAAACTCTATTCACTAAAAAACTCAATGAAAGATGAATCTTCCATTGAGTTTTTTAGTGAATAGAGAGTGCGATCAATTTAAAATAAAAAAGCAGGGGATCAAGTCCCCATGCTATATACTTTACATGATTTGAAAGTAACTCAAAAACCCAAGCCCCATATTATAAGTGGCATGAACGACCATACTGGTGGAAGTATTGGTGCGGTTCCGAATAATTCCAAGAGCCAAGCCGATCAATAGAACGATGAGTGTAGACAAACTGAATCCATAGTTAGCATGGGTGATCGCAAACAAGACTGAAGTAAGGATTAAACCGAATTTGGGTTGCATTGCACCACGAAAAATGGTTTCTTCGCCAATCGCTGCTGCGAGTCCTAAAGTTAAAACTCCCGGGATGGTTGTAACAAGTGGACCAATTAATTTATCAGTTAGTTCATTTACATCTTCATCAATTCCAAAGCCGAGTTGCATCGCCAGTTGTTCCATACCCATTACAATCCCAATAAATACGATGGCAATTCCGATCCCAAAGCCGACTTGTTTGAGAGTAGGACGAACAATTCCTAAGCGTTTGAAAGTTTCTTTAGCACTTCTACGGGTAAATAAACCGACACCCAACAGACCAATAAAAAAGAGAGACAGATCTTGGACCCAAATGGTAGTAATTGTGGAAGTGCTACTCATTTGTTGGGTTGTGGCACTCATATTTTCAAGCCCAATGGCCAACGTCATCCACAACTGGATAATGACTAAGACACTTAAGGATAATGAAATGGCATGGAGTCGATTATGTGGGTTGATCGGGATCAGACGGGATATTCCTCGACGGACTGCCGGAATGAGGAGGATCAGCCCTATGATGGCAGGAATCAAGAAAGCAAGTCCCATAGATAAAGTGTTAAAGTCCGAAAGTCCCATCGAAGTGAACATTTCTTGCCGTGTATCAGCAGGAACGGAATCCATCATGAGACTGAGCATTAAGTAGATAAAGCCGATTAACATAACAATTCCAAAACCAAATATTAATAAACCATAGCTGACCCATCCCAGCGCTTTTCCACCAGAAGGATTTTCAAGAGTACGATCTTTTTCAGATAGATTAATCAACAAAAACAATAACATGAGTGGAATAAACATCAAGAATGTAAAAATCGTTTCTATCATAACAGGTAAACTCCTTATCATAGAGAGATTATTGTTATAAACTCCAAAAAGTAGTCCTTTCTATCATAACATCTTTTTACATATGACTTTCTTTAACTTTACATTAACTCTGATTTATTGTTTCATAGGCCCAAGTTTATGAAGGGTAGATCAAACTACGACGCATAAGGATTGAGGCTTATCTCCTCATCGAACCAGACTGGTTTTTATTCTCCGTATGGAGGTTTTCTTCCAAAAAGGAGGAGGTTTATGATACAATCAAATGACGCATGATGCTTTTTGAAAATGGATGATCGGATTCATTTTCAACATATGGGAGTGAAGAACAGTGTTGGATCGTCTAGAATCGATTCACCAACGGTATGAAGAACTTAGCCGTTTGCTATGTGACCCAGAAGTGATTAACGATACAAATAAATTACGGACTTATTCCAAAGAGCAATCGAGCTTGGAAGAGCAGAATCAGGCTTATTTGGAATATAAAGAAGTTGTGGAGCAGTACCAAGACGCTAAACAAATGTTGGAAGAAAAGCTGGATGACGAGATGCGAGAGCTCGTTAAAGTGGAGATTGATGAACTAAGTGAACGAAAAGACGGATTGGAGGAAAAGATTAAAATCCTCCTTCTACCTAAAGATCCAAATGACGACAAAAACGTAATCGTTGAAATCCGTGGAGCGGCAGGTGGAGATGAAGCGGCTCTCTTTGCCTCTAATCTTTACCGGATGTATACACGTTATGCGGAGCGTCAACGATGGAAAGTGGAATTATTAGAGGCGAATAGTACAGGTTTGGGCGGATTTAAGGAAGTGATCTTTTCGATCCAAGGCCATGGGGCATACAGTCGCTTAAAATATGAGAGTGGAGCCCATCGCGTTCAGCGAGTTCCTTCTACTGAATCAGGGGGAAGAATCCATACCTCAACAGCAACAGTGGCTGTTTTACCTGAAGCTGAAGATGTAGAAATTGAAATTCATGATAAGGATCTTCGGATTGATACCTTTTGTTCAAGCGGACCAGGTGGGCAAAGTGTAAATACGACCAAATCAGCGGTTCGGATTACCCACTTACCTACTGGAATCGTTGTTTCCTGTCAGGATGAAAAATCACAAATTAAAAATAAAGATAAAGCGCTTCGGGTTTTGCGTGCTCGACTCTTTGACATTAAACAACAAGAAGAAATGGCAAAAATGGCAGATGCGAGAAAAACGCAGGTAGGCACAGGTGACCGAAGCGAACGGATCCGTACCTATAATTTTCCGCAAAGTCGTGTCACAGACCATCGGATTGGGCTTACATTACACAAATTAGATTTGATTTTAGATGGGGATCTCAATGAGATCATAGATTCGCTGATCTTGTATGAACAGACAGAGTTACTTCAGAATGCGAATTAATTGATGATAAGGAGTCTCTTAACGTGTTTGAGCCACAACCAATAAGGATTCGGGAAGCCTATCAACAGGCTTCCTCTTTTTTAGCACAAAAAGGGATCGATTCACCGACTTTTGAAGCTGAGTTATTGATGCGTCGTCTTTTGCAGATCGATCGAACTCACTTTTTTATGAAGTTGGATGAACCTTTTCCTGTAGAATTACAAAGTCGATGGGATGAATGGTTACAACGAAGAGGCGTGGGCGAACCGATTCAATATATATTAGGAGACCAAGAATTCTTTGGGCGATTATTTGAAGTGAATCCCTCTGTTTTAATTCCACGACCTGAGACAGAGATTCTGATTGAGACCGTATTAACTACAGCAGACCAACTCTGGTCCCAAGAGCCTTTACATGTCGTCGATGTAGGTACAGGAAGTGGTGCTATTGCTGTAACTTTGGCAGCTGAACGACCTCATTGGAAGGTAACGGCGATCGATATTTCTCTATCTGCTTTGGAAATAGCCCAAAAAAATGCCACTAAACATGGTGTTCGAGAGCAGATTACATGGATTCATGGAGAATATCTGCATCCATTATCCACGAATACTCCTGTGGATATTTGCGTGTCCAATCCTCCCTATATCCCCACAGATGTAGTGCCTACACTAGAAAAACAGGTCGCTCAGTATGAACCTCTCCTTGCTTTAGATGGTGGAGTAGATGGATTAGAGCCTTATCGAGTTCTTACAAAACAGTTAGCTCAGTGGAAAGCTAAAAAACAGTTAATTTGTTTCGAAATTGGCTCTGAACAAGGTCAGGCTGTATCTTCATGGGTATCTCAAATCTCGCTCGAGATGACGGTACAAGTGAAACAAGATCTGGCAGGTAGGGATCGTGTCGTAGTCGGCTATTGTAACAGTAATATCTAGATTACTTTATGGTAATGAGTCACCTCCGTAGTATTGATGAGGTTACCTATACGATCAAGTAATGGAGCTCAATACTCATCCTTCGGAGTTTGTATCTTGCAAAGAAGAGGGTAATTCCGGCTCATCCTTTGAATTTACCTATATTTGACCTTAGTATTTTTTTACTTTAGAGCCTAATTACAAAAAAGTGCGACTAAGTACCTTCAAACTTGTCCATAATTTAAGTAGAGGGACAAAGAGGAGGATGTAATGATGCAAGTTCGCACTTTTATCTTATCTTTTTTAGTCGGTTTATCTGTGTGGTTTGTCTATACTCAACAAGGATTTGGGGAAACTATTTCGCTTAACGCGATGAATCAGATAGATACAGAATCGGAAGAAATCCCAGACCAAGCGATTCGTCTCCGAATTTTAGCTCATAGTGATGATGTGAAAGACCAGTATTTAAAAAGAAAAGTTCGAGATGAGATGATCAAGGAAATTGAGACTTGGGCACATCGTCCTGCTAATATCCAAGAGGCCCGTAAGCTGATCAAACAACATTTACCTACTTTTCAACAGATTGCTGAGGAGACGATTAAGCAACAAGGCTTCTCATACCCTGTTCAGGTTGACTTTGGCAGTGTACCATTTCCAACTAAGCTATATGGGGATCAAGTATATCCAGCGGGAAATTATGAAGCCTTGCGAATTACGATTGGTGATGGAAAAGGGGACAACTGGTGGTGTGTCTTATTTCCACCGCTCTGTTTTGTAGATATGAGTAACGGGGATGCGATTCCTCGGCCCGATCCACTTCCAGCTTCGATGACAACGCAAAACAAAATTTATGCTTCAGCAAGTAAAGTGGTGGATACTGAAGTGTTTCCAACAGAAAAAGAGCAATCAGTCGAAGTGCGATTTCTCTTTCTTGATAAATGGTTGGATTGGTTTCGCTAGAGAATAAGGCTTATATAAATAGACATGAATACTTTTTGTAATCCGGAACTTAGATCCGGATTTTTTGTTCTAAAAGGAGAGTCCCCTGCATATGGGTGAAAAAGATGGACAAGGGGGGACTGATTGATGTTAGTCATTCGTAAAGCGAACCGTGAGGATCTAAAAGGTATTCAACAGCTATTAGTAGAATCTGGGCTATACCACCATGACCTCTCTGAACATCTTCAACATTTTCTTGTTGTGGAGTCAAGTGAAGGCTGTGAAATACTTGGAGTAGCCGGCATGGAAGTTTATCATCCTTATGGTTTGTTACGGTCATTTGTACTTAAACGAGAAATTTGGAAGCCTCAGATCGGACTACAGCTGATTCAGATGTTATTGATGCAAGCTGAAAAGCTAAAATGCGATTCAATTTTCTTAATCACTAATACCTTGGCGCCTTTATTTGAACCATTGGGTTTCTCAATGATCCAGAAAGAAGAACTACCTGAATCGATCCGAACATCTGCTCATCTAAATTCATCAATGAGTCATGGGATTCCGATGGTTTATCATTGTTTACAGAGAGAGGGGAAGGAAGCTGTCCAAGTAGATCCATAGGATGATTGGTTTACTGAAAATGAAGGGTTGATATTTCTCATGATGATAATCGTCTCAAATGGAGTTAAAATGGTTTTTAGTCAGATGTGAACTAAAAGGAGAATGTACGTTGCAACTGAGAACGACTCACTGGTGGAAGATTCCATGGACAGAAGAAATTAAGCAACTTAAACAAAATGAATTTCTAAACCAAGCTTCCTTACTACTTCGTGAAGGAGGATTGGTCGCTTTTCCTACTGAGACTGTATATGGACTGGGGGCAGACGCCACCAATGAACAAGCAGTTTCTACAATATTTACAGCAAAGGGAAGACCTTCAGATAACCCACTGATTGTACATTTGGGTGAAGTTGAACAATTGAGTGACTGGGTAGCAGAGATTCCTGATGTTGCTCATCAGTTAATTGAGCGTTTTTGGCCAGGTCCCCTTACCCTTGTTTTACCACATAATGGTCGTGTAGCTTCTCAAGTGACTGCGGGGTTATCTACTGTAGCAGTTCGAATTCCTGAGCATCCAGTTGCCCTTGCACTTTTGCAACTGGCTCAAGTTCCAGTCGCAGCACCCAGTGCCAATCGATCTGGAAGACCTAGCCCGACAGAAGCTGCTCATGTGTGGAAAGATCTATCTGGGAGGATTGATATTCTCTTAGATGGAGGGGCAACAGGAGTGGGGGTTGAGTCTACTGTTATTGATGTGACAGAAAAAACTCCTGTATTGCTTCGTCCAGGGGGAGTAACGATTGAGGAGATTCGTGATGTGATTGGGGACGTACGTGTAGACCAAGGGTTATTCTCCAAAATGGTAGCTCCACGATCCCCTGGAATGAAATATCAGCATTATGCTCCACGAGGGGAAATGTGGCTCGTCTCTGGAAGTGAACAGAAGATGCGTGCACGGATCACTCAGTTGGCACGAGAGGCGATGCGTGAAAAGAGAAAAGTTGGCATACTAACGACTGAAGAGTTTCAAGATCAGTATCAAGCTGACTTAGTGATCGCCTGTGGTCAGAGGAAAGAACCAGCAAGTGTAGCGAAGGATTTATACCATACTCTTCGCCGCTTTGATGATGAAGACATCGAGTTGATCCTTGCAGAAACTTTTCCGGAAAAAGGTCTCTATCATTCAGTCATGAATCGTTTGCAGAAAGCCGCAGGCGGAAAAATCATTCGCGTTTAAACTTTTTAGGTAAATCAGTAACTAAGAAAAGGCATGTTTAGGTAAGTGAAGCATGCCTTTTTTGCTTATCATTTGATATAAGGTTGAGTGATTTCAATATTTTAACGCTAGAATTTCTTTTAAATCGGATTGTAATACAGGAAATTTTTTTAAATGCATAAATCGAAAGTATAAACTCCGCAGAAATAATTTTAAGTTAATGTTCATATGCATCCAGAGCGGCAAAGGTAGGCTACCTTTACATTGATCTAATTGTTGTAACATTTGTTGGAGCCAAAGCTTCAGTTCTGTTTCAGGTAGTCCTCTTTTGAGCATTTCTATCATAGGGGTAATGAGTCGTTCATCTTCTTCGTATTGGTACACAGCGAGGGGTGTCATTGCCACCTTACACAAGATCGTGCCTACTTCTTTAAAGTCGCTTTCGGTTAATTGAGGACTTTTGATCCAAGCATCCCAAGCATCTGCCACATGAGCGATACTATGTGCCCATCCTTTTTCTTCTACATACCCTCTGACATCTTGCTCTTGAGGAGTATAGAGGGTTAACTTTTCTTTTACTTTGGTAATGATCTCATCTTCCAAGAAGTTCTTCTCTGCATTTACTTCTAAGATCAAGGCGATCACTAATGAAGAGAAAGAGCGCATAAAGACGGAATCATCTTCAGACGACCCAAGTTGGAACATAAGATGTTGTTCATCCAAACACACCTCTAATATATTTTTGCACTCAGTAGGAGAGATCCACTCGTTTAAGATGATCTGAGAATAGGTTGAATAAATAAGCTCACGAAGATCAGAATCTGTTGAGCCGATCCAAGGGAGCATCGATGTACATAGCGAACTCCAATCGAAAGATGTTTCAGATTTGGAGTTATCTAATTCCCTCAATAATTGTTTCAATTCATGCTCTTGCATATATGTATCATTCCTTTCTGGCCCAGATCAAATAATTATAACATCTCATTTTGAAGTTTGAATATAGCCTTTGCGGGACTGTTCTTTTTTTTCGGACTTAGGCATACCTTTTGACAAGCGGGTTTAGGACAAGGGAGGATAACGATGGAGCTATCCTTGCCACAGTGGGGTCAACTCCTCACATTACTGATGATTGCTATGGCTTTGGGAATGGATGCGTTTTCATTAGGGATTGGAATGGGAATGCACCAACCCTCGTCTCGAAAAATAGCTTGCTTAAGTGGATCCATTGGTATTTTTCATATTTTCATGCCTCTAATCGGAATTGTGATTGGTCAATATTTAAGTGTAATGATGAAAGATATTACAGCGATGGTTGGGGGAGGCATGTTATGTTTACTAGGATTTAATATGCTCTGGAACGTTTATAAGGCAAGAGGTGAAGAATCTGGGATTCAAGTCAACTTCTCCATTTGGGGATTGCTTATGTTTTCTCTAAGCGTAAGCATGGATTCCTTATCGGCCGGTTTAAGTTTGGGATTATTCTCAACAGATATCTGGATAGCTGTGGCGTTGTTTGGATTGATGGGAGCGTTGATGGCTGGGTCAGGACTCTATCTAGGACGATTTGTGGGTCATTGGTTAGGTAGGTATGGAGAGGTGGTTGGAGGAATTATTTTATTGACGTTGGGGAGTAAATTCTTATGGTAGGCGAGTGGGAAGCGATCTTCTATAGTTCGTTGACAGGGCTTTCGACAGTGATTGGCTCCTTACTCGTTCTCTTTTTTCGGCTCAACTCGAGACAAGTTGCTTTTTCATTGGGAATGTCAGCAGGAGTGATGGTGTTAGTCACTTATTTCACCTTATTACCATCTGCTTTCACGTATGGAGGTTGGCCTCACCTTTGGATTGGATTTGTGATTGCGATTGTAGCCATGCTATTGATCCATCATCTTCCTTTCAGTAAAGTAAAAGATGAGGGGGAATCCGATCATCAACTGGGTCGTTTAGGAATCTTTTTAGTGATTGCAATTGCCCTACACAATGCTCCAGAAGGGATAGCGATTGGAATGGGGTATCAGTTGGAAGCACAATTAGGACATACGTTGGTGATCGCTATGCTCGTTCATAATCTCCCTGAAGGAATTGGTTTAGCAGCTCCGCTGGTAGTAGCAGGAAAGCATCCGCTGTTTATTTTTCTGTTGAGCTTATTTAGTGGTGCTATTTTACCGATCGGAACATGGTTAGGGAAATATATGACCGACTCGCTAGATGTAGTAGCCATTGGTCTTGTTTTTGCTGCTGTGTCTATGATTTGGATCGTATGTAGGGAAATTGGTCCAAGAGCATTAGCACTCTCTCAAACTCATACTTGGATAGGGATCGGAAGTGGTTGTTTATTGATGTATATCATCCACCTCTTCCACTGATACTGATAGAGAGGAGATGAGGTGAGAGATATGTTACATATCTTATTTGTTTGTACAGGAAACACTTGCCGTAGTCCAATGGCTGAAGCGATCTTGAAGAAGATTGCTGAGGAGGGACAATTTCCAATCGAAGTGCGCTCCGCTGGTGTTGCGGCAATCGATGGAGGAATTGCATCTGATCATGCGCTCCAGGTACTGAAGGAAAAGGGGATTCACCATCCCCATCGTTCGCAAATGGTGAAAGACGAGTTAATGGATTGGGCAGATGTTATTTTAACGATGACCCAAAATCATAAGCATGTATTACTGAGTCGATTTCCAGAAAGTATGGATAAAATTTACACTTTAACAGAATATCTAAGTGAAGATCCAGAAAAGGAGAAGCTGTTAAAGGAATTTGAACAGAATCACGCTCTCATAGAGGAAAAACGGGAAGAACTGGTATCCCAATACTTGACAAAACCCAATCAATATAATGAATTAGTGATTCCTGAGAGTGCAGTGAAAGAGTGGCTTAAGGAATGTGAACACTTGTTGCAAAAAGATGAATTGCTTCTTCAGCAATTAAAGTCTCATCAGGGTCATGCAGATATTGTAGATCCATTCGGGGGCTCAGTTGATGTATATCGTCAATGTGCGGATGAGTTAGAGGATAAATTAATACAGCTTTTAAAAAAATGGAGTCACTCGGACAGTCTTAAATGATTTGCGAAAAGGTTGGCTCTCATTAGAGCGAACCGATATTTACCGATATTTAGGAGTTTTTCCTAGGTCGATTCATTAGAATGATGGACTTATGATTTCTACTTATTTTTCTAATACAGGAACAATATAATGGAGGCATTAAGATGATGAAGATTTTGTTAGGTTCTGACCATGGAGGGCTACGTTTAAAAGCGGAAATTAAAGAGTTATTGAAGGAAATGGGCATCTTATATGAGGATGTTGGGTGTGATTGTGACGATTCCGTCGATTATCCAGATTATGCTCAGCCAGTAGCTGAAAAAGTGGCTAACGGTGAGTTTGATCTAGGGATATTAATTTGTGGAACAGGGATTGGTATGTCAATCGCAGCTAATAAAGTAAAAGGAATCCGCTGTGCAGTGGTGAGTGATGAGTTTTCTGCCCGCATGAGCCGTGAACATAATAATGCAAATATCTTAGCTTTGGGTGAACGTGTCGTAGGTCCAGACTTAGCAAAGTCGATAGTACGTGCATGGCTGTCTGCGGAATTTCAAGGGAATCGACATGAGCGACGTGTGAAAAAGATTCATGCACTGGAAGGAAGCGAATAGGAATGGTGGATTCCTTGCAAATCAAGCAAGAAATCAAACAGGTTATCCAACAGCTATTAGATGAAATCCCACTTACCAATCAGAACCTACTTGTCATTGGAACCAGTACGAGCGAAGTAGCAGGGAAGTCGATTGGGACAAGCGGTAGTGATCAAATCGCTGCCACCCTGTTTCAAGGAATCATGGAGATGAAGAAGGAACATGGATTTCATATCGCTTTTCAATGTTGTGAACACTTAAATCGTGCTCTCGTTGTAGAAAGGATCACGGCAGAGAACTTTGGATGGATAGAAGTGATGGCTGTTCCGGTTTCACATGCAGGCGGGGCGATGGCTGCTTATGCTTTTCGTCATTTGGATAACAGTGTCTTAGTTGAACAGGTACAAGCAGACGCAGGAATTGATATTGGCGATACTTTGATCGGTATGCATTTAAAACCAGTCGCTGTTCCCATTCGAGCTAAACAGAAAACAATTGGATTCGCTCATGTAACTATGGCAAAAACGCGCCCAAAATTGATTGGTGGGGCGAGAGCCGTTTATGTACAAGAAACTACATGTGAGTAAATCCTGAAATGTAACGAGGATCACTAGTCCTATGGCAATAAATCAAGATTTGGAGAAAGGGCTACTCCATTTACTCACTCTATATGAGCAAAACCACTTAAATGGATTGGAGAGCAAGCAGGTTGATTGAATGAACCTAGATAGGAGGGGAGATGTTTCTCTGGCGAGCGACTTTTGTGAATCCGCTACGAGAGCGAGACAGAGAAACAACGACCCGACGGGATTTAGATCACGATGTTACTAAAAATGCTAATATTGGGTTACTCATTTAAAATTAGCAAGATAAATGATACGCTAAACAAGTCTGTTTGATAGAATAAAAATAGTGATTCAGTCAAAGGGGGAGAATCTTTTGGAACATTTGCGTAAGAGAGATCCACAGGTAGCTCAAGCGATTTCGGCTGAACTACATCGCCAAAGAGATAAAATTGAGTTAATTGCTTCTGAGAACTTTGTTAGTGAAGCCGTGATGGAAGCTTTGGGCACTGTACTTACCAATAAATATGCAGAAGGTTACCCAGGAAAGCGTTACTATGGTGGTTGTGAACATGTAGACGTTGTTGAGGATTTAGCCAGAGAGCGAGCCAAAGAACTTTTCGGTGCTGAACATGCCAATGTGCAACCTCACTCGGGTGCACAAGCCAACATGGCTGTATATTTTAGTGTTTTACAGCCTGGAGATACCGTTTTAGGCATGAATTTAGCTCATGGAGGGCATTTAACCCATGGAAGCCCTGTCAACTTTTCTGGGCAGTTGTATGAGTTTGTCGCTTACGGTGTAGATCCTGAAACCCATCGAATCAATTATGAAGAGGTTCGTCGCCTAGCATTGGAACATAAGCCTAAGTTACTGGTGGCAGGCGCTAGTGCTTATCCAAGAGAAATTGATTTTGCTCGTTTACGTGACATTGCGGATGAAGTCGGTTGTTATCTTATGGTGGATATGGCACATATTGCAGGATTAGTCGCTACAGGTCATCATCCAAATCCAGTTCCTTACGCTGACATTGTCACTACAACCACCCATAAAACATTGCGTGGACCACGGGGTGGGATGATTCTATGCAAGGAAAAGTTCGCAAAAATTATCGATAAGTCTATTTTCCCAGGAATTCAAGGGGGTCCACTCATGCATGTAATCGCAGCTAAAGCTGTGGCATTGGGTGAAGCTCTGTCTGATGATTTTAAAGCGTACTCTGAACAAGTGATTAAAAATGCGTCTCATCTTGCGAAATCTCTTTCTCAACACGGTTTGGACTTGATCTCTGGTGGAACTGACAACCATTTAATCTTAATCGATGTTCGTAATTTAAATTTAACAGGTAAAAAAGCAGAGCATTTATTGGATGAAATCGGCATTACTACCAATAAAAATACCATTCCATTTGATCCAGAAAGTCCATTTGTTACAAGTGGTGTTCGTATTGGAACTGCAGCTGTAACAAGTCGTGGAATGGATGAGTCAGCGATGGAAGAAATTGCTGCGATTATGGCTCTTACTTTGAAACAACCTGAAGATGCTCAAGCTCAGCAAGAGGCGAGTGAACGGGTGTCTCAATTAACAGCTAAATATCCACTTTATGAGCATCTTTCATAGTTTTATTAGAAAAGCCACTCGCTATTGAAGTGGCTTTTCTCACGCCTAACTTTCGATTGGAAATAAATTTAAATGCAAATAATATAGACAAGATACTTTGTTTCATTAAAAAATCCGTTATAATCAACAGTGGCACAAAAGACGATTGAGAGGAGTGGAGCAGGTGGGTAGTGTTTATGTATTTAATCATCCATTGATCCAGCACAAAATGACGTACATACGTGACAAGAATACGGGAACCAAAGAGTTTAGGGAATTGGTTAATGAGGTTTCTACCTTAATGGCTTATGAGATTACTAGGGATATGCCTGTCAAAGAGGTGACTGTCGAAACCCCTGTAGCAAAAGCACAATGTAAAGTTTTAGCAGGCAAAAAACTGGGCTTGGTTCCTATTTTGCGTGCAGGTTTGGGAATGGTCGAAGGTATTTTGAAGTTAATCCCAGCAGCTAAGGTAGGACATATTGGCTTATATCGGGACCCAGAAACATTGGAACCTGTACACTATTATGCTAAAATGCCCTCCGATATTGGCGAGCGTGAATTAATTGTGATCGATCCGATGTTAGCAACAGGAGGGTCTGCCTCAGAAGCGATTCGTGCACTTAAAAAGATGGGGGCTAAAAATATTAAGCTGATGTGTCTCATTGCAGCTGCCCCAGGAATTGATCGAATTAAAAAAGATCATGATGATGTAGATATTTATGTAGCAGCAGTAGATGAAACTTTAAATGAAAAAAGTTATATTGTACCTGGACTTGGTGATGCAGGAGATCGGCTTTTTGGAACAAAATAGAGTCATAATTTACTATTTCATTTCATCTAATGGAACTGATATATAAAGTTAGCTACAGGGAGTTCTATCAAAGATATTATTTTTTTACTTGCTTTCTTTAAGGAATTTTCTAAGAAAACAAGTGAAAATACTATGTAAATCAAGTAATAGAATTTCCTGTGTACGCTAACTTTGTATAAAATGTGACAAACTGTTCAAATCTCTTTTTTTAGAAAGCGTTGACAACACCCAGCTTGCTTCGTTACTATAAGCAGGGGAAAGACATATATCCATAGACCAATCCTTCGCTTGACTCCTCAAGATCATTTTTCTCCTCAAAAGGAGATTTCTAATGGGGGATTCATATGAGCAATAAAGGAAATCCTTTGTACATTGCGGCTACGATTGGATCAATGGGTATGGAAGTTCTGATCTCAACAGTTGGTGGGGCCTGGTTAGGTAAGTGGCTTGATCAAATGTGGGGGACAAAACCAATCCTTATTTTGGTGGGATTTTTACTTGGTTTAACCTTGGGTTTTGTCAGTGCATTTTATACCTTTAAGGCCTTAATAAAGGATTGAACTCCTCATGGATTCCTTGCATTTTATGCGAACCAGAATCATTTTGCTAACCGTCATTTTCCTTTCACTTTTATTAATTTCGTGGTTTATATTCCCTTTTCAGAAAGCTATTGCAGGCCTAATGATTGGTGTTATAGTTAGTTTGTATAATATTTTACATTTGGCTCGCAGGCTTCGGATTGCAGGTGAAGTTGCGATAGCCACTGGCTCCCTTCAAACTCCAGGGATCGGCATGATGAATCGTATTCTTATGATTTGTGCAGCATTTCTCATAGCTATCCAGTTTCCCGAACTGGTTGATTTCAGGATGATTTTTTTAGGGTTGCCGGTTTGCTATATTATTGCTGTTATTGTCCAACTTTGGTTTTTGCGTATTGAGAACAATACATAAAGGGGGTGAGGTTGGAGAATGGAGACAACACCAAAGGTAGATTTTTTAGGTATGACCTTTGATTTGACAGTGGTTGGAGCTTCATTGATAGCTGCTATCATTGTTTTCGTATTTGTCATGTGGGCAACTCGTCGGAGAGAGATGGTGCCACGTGGGGTTCAAACAGTCATGGAGATGGTAATCGACTTTGCCAATAGCATTACGAAGCTGGCCTATGACGACAAACGAGCTCCAAAATTTCTAGCATTTACATTAACCTTGTTTTTATTTATCTTGGTTGCTAACCAAATGGGTGTTATCGGAATGGTCACAGCTACTGTGACAGAGCCCATCCCAGCGTTGGGATTAGAAAAAGATGATCACATATCTTTGCTCAAATCACCAACAGCTGATATGAACTTTGCCTTTGCTTTTGCAATTGCAATTGCTCTTTTTGCGAACTTTATGGGGATTATTACTAGCTTCAAAAACTATGTCAAACACTTTATCAACCCATTAGGAATCATTCACGTCATCGAGGAGTTCTCTAAACCATTAACACATGCGTTGCGTATATGGGCCAACATTTTTGCTGGTGAAATCTTGATCACTGTCTTATTGACAAAGATGAACTTGGCTTTCTCTGGATTGCCACTCGTTGTGTGGATCGGCTTCTCTCTCTTTGTTGGGTTGATCCAAGCTTATATCTTTACCGTTCTAGCTAACGTGTATATTGCACAGAAAATTTCTACAGATCACTAAAATGGATGTTTCAAGTATAAAGGAGGAACATGTAAATGGAACAAGTACTTACTATGCCAGAAGCTTTAAAGATTATTGCAGGTGCACTTATGATCGCTTTTGCTGCTCTAGGAGCTGCGATCGGTAACAGTAACTTATTCGCTAAGTACATCGAAGGAATTACTCGTCAACCAGAAGCTCGTGGAACTCTATTTGGTCAATCTATGATCGTTTTCGGTTTGCTCGAGGCGTTGCCAATTATCGGTATCGCTTGTGGTATCTTAATTCTGTTTGAAATTATCTAATGAACGAGTTCAAGTGGGGGAAGAGATTCTCCCCCGCTTTTATTTTAAGCTTGAAGGGAGTGACTTGACTTGATAAGTTTTCACCTGGGTACAACTCTTGCTACGTTACTCATCTTTATAGGTCTAATGTTACTTATCGCTAAGTTTGCTCTTCGTCCGATGTTAGAGACGATGAAAAAACGTGAAGATCATATCGAAAATCAAATTAAAACGGCTGAAACGAATCGGGTCGAAGCGGAGAAGTTTTTAGCAGATCAGAGAGAAGCTTTAAACGAAGCTCGCTTGGAAGCGAAAGAAATTATCGAACGAGCGAAAGCGCAAAAAGAACGTGAAGCAGAAGAAATTCTGAATCAAGCTCAACAACGTGCTGAACGGATGATTAAAGAGGCGACAAGTGAAATTCAGCGTGAAAAAGAGAAAGCGATCGCAAGCTTACGGGATGAAGTGGGTGCTTTGACTGTCCAATTGGCTTCCAAAATGTTGGAAAAAGAATTGGATGCAAAAGGTCAATCCAAACTAGTGGATCGCTATCTTGAGCAAGTAGGAAGATTACAATGAACCAATCCATTGTAGCAAAGCGTTATGCGAAAGCGCTGTTTGAAGTCGCCTTGGAAAAGAAATTGCTGGATGTAGTTGAAAAAGATCTAGCAGTCGTGGTTGAAACCTTATCCGCTAATCCAGAGTTAGTTGACTGGTTAAACCATCCAATGACAGATGCCACAATGAAGAAAGCGTTATTTCAGTCGGCATTTGCTCAATTGAATGAGGTAACACGCAATTTTCTCTTCTTACTAGCGGATCGTCATCGTGAGACGATCCTTTCGGATGCTTATGTAACGTATAGAGGCTTAGTCAACCAAGAAAAGGGAGTTGCCGAAGCCGTTGTTACTACTGCTTTCCCGCTTTCTAATGAGGACAAACAACAGTTGGTTGAACGATTTCAACCAATCGTTGGTAAAGAACTTCATATTATGGAAAAGGTGGATTCCGATATCTTGGGTGGCGTGATCGTTCAAGTAGGGGATCGCTTATATGATGGTAGTTTAAGAACGAGTTTGAATCATTTTCGTGATCGTTTAAAAGAATCTAGAATCGGATAGATCAGATGAACATGAGATTGGGGTGACATACACGATGAGCATTAAACCGGAAGAGATCAGCTCGCTGATTAAGCAGCAGATCGCAAACTACAGTGCCGATGTTGAAGTTTCAGACGTCGGAACCGTAATCGCAGTTGGGGACGGAATTGCTCGTGTTCACGGCTTGCAAAATGCAATGGCTGGTGAACTGGTTGAATTTAAAGGTGGAATCATGGGAATGGTTCTTAACCTTGAAGAAAGTTCTGTAGGTATTGTTATCCTTGGTCCATATACCGACATTCGTGAAGGGGACCAAGTGAAGCGGACCAACCGCTTGATGGAAGTACCTGTAGGTGAAGCTTTATTAGGGCGTGTAGTAAACCCACTAGGACAACCACTTGATGGAAAAGGGCCGATTGAAACCACTCATTTCCGTCCAGTCGAAGCGAACGCTCCTGGTGTGATTGATCGGAAATCAGTACATGAACCAATGCAAACAGGGATTAAAGCGATTGACGCAATGATTCCAATTGGTCGTGGGCAACGTGAATTGATCATTGGTGACCGTCAAACAGGTAAAACATCGATTGCGATTGACACGATCATCAATCAAAAAGACCAAAACATGGTTTGTGTCTACGTAGCCATCGGTCAAAAACAATCAACCATCGCTCAAGTGGTTGAGAAATTACGTCGTCATGGCGCTTTGGACTACACAATCGTTGTAGCGGCAAGTGCTTCTGATCCAGCACCACTTCTCTTCTTAGCACCATATTCAGGTACAGCTATGGGTGAATACTTCATGTACAATGGTGGTCACGTGCTATGTGTTTACGATGACCTCTCAAAGCAAGCGGCAGCATATCGTGAGCTTTCCCTCTTGCTCCGTCGCCCACCAGGTCGTGAAGCTTACCCTGGGGATGTATTCTATCTCCACTCTCGCTTGTTAGAGCGTGCTGCGAAGTTGTCAGATGAGCGTGGTGGTGGTTCCTTAACCGCACTTCCATTTATCGAAACCCAAGCAGGGGATATCTCTGCTTATATTCCAACCAACGTGATCTCGATCACAGATGGTCAAATCTTCCTTGAGTCTGACTTATTCCACGCTGGAATTCGTCCAGCGGTTGACGTTGGTTTCTCCGTATCTCGTGTAGGGGGAGCTGCGCAAATTAAAGCAATGAGCAAAGTTGCAGGTACACTAAAACTTGAACTTTCTCAGTACAATGAGTTAGCCGCATTTGCCCAATTTGGTTCAGACTTAGATAAAGTTACCCGTGCTAAATTGGAACGTGGTAAACGTGCGATTGAAATCTTGAAACAGGATGAAAACGAACCATTACCTGTTGAAAAGCAAGTCGTTTCCTTATACCTCGTAACCAAAGGTCATTTGGACGATATTCCTGTTGAAGATGTACGTCGTTTTGAGAAGGAATTCCATGTTTACTTAGATATGAACAATGAAGATATCTATGCAAGCATTCGTGAATCTAAGAAGATGGAAGACGAAAACGATAAAAAATTGCAAAAAGCAATTGAAACGTTTAAAAAAGGTTTTGTCGTCTCGGAATAAAGGGTTGAACCAATCATTCCTCACTCTTACTGATCATCCTTTCCGGCAGTCTGCTGGAAGGGTGGTTCAGTAGATGAAAGGGCGGTGAACTTTCACATGGCAGAATCAATGAGAGATATTAAGCGGAGTATTCGTTCAAAAGAAAATACCCGTCAAATCACGAAAGCGATGCAAATGGTTGCAGCTGCAAAGCTACGACATGCACAGGAACTCGCAGAGGCTTCACGTCCTTATGCTGCTAAATTACGCGAAGTGATTATAAATCTAGCACAAGGAACAAAAGATGTTAGTCATCCTATGTTGACTTCTCGTCCTGTTAAGAAAACGGGATACCTAGTCATCACTTCTGATCGTGGTCTTGCTGGGGGCTATAATAGCAATCTTCTTCGTCTTCTGGTTCAAACAGTACAAAAGCGCCATCAAAGCAATGATGAGTATGTTATATTTGTTATCGGTCGAAAAGGTGCAGAGTATTTGAAGCGTCGGGGATTACCAGTGATCAGCGAAGTGACTGGATTGGGAGACTCTCCTTCTTTTGTAGATATCAAAGCGATTGCTAGTGAAGCAGTTCAGTTCTATGCTGAAGAAAAATTTGACGAATTGTACTTGCTGTACAATGAATTTATCAATGCGGTGTCACAACAACCGATTGAAAAGCGTTTACTTCCGCTGGCAAGTGATGAATTTGCTGAAGATCAATCATTTGTTAAAACAGAGTACGAATATGAACCTTCTCAAGAAGAGGTTTTGGCATCCATTTTACCTCGTTATGCTGAGACTCTGATCTATAGTGCACTTATGGATGGAAAAGCAAGTGAATTTGCGGCACGGATGACTGCGATGAACAACGCAACCGATAACGCAACTGAACTCATTGCACAATTAACCCTTCAATTTAACCGGGCACGTCAAGCTGCGATTACCCAAGAGATTGCGGAGATCGTGGGTGGAGCAGCAGCACTGTAAACAGAACGGATCCAAACATCTCCCCGAGTTAGGGGTTCACGATATAGCATTAAGAGTAGAAATGAGTTAAGGAGGGAACATGATGAGCGCTGGACGTATTATTTCGGTGACAGGACCGGTTGTCGACGTTGAATTTGACCGTGGTCACCTTCCAGAAATTAATAATGCGATCAAAGTAAAACACTCTGATGGCAGTGAACTTGTTTTAGAAACAGCTCTTCATCTTGGTGATAATCTTGTACGTACCGTTGCTATGTCATCCACAGATGGCTTAGTACGTGGAATGGAAGCGATTGATACAGGAGCACCTATTTCAGTACCTGTAGGACGGAAATCATTAGGACGGGTATTTAACGTTTTAGGTGAACCCATCGATGAAGCAGGACCTGTAGATGCAGAAGAAAGATTGCCTATTCACCGTTCTGCACCTTCTTTTGAACAACAATCCACCGAGCAAGAAATGTTAGAAACAGGAATTAAAGTTGTTGACTTGCTAGCTCCATATTCTAAAGGTGGTAAAATTGGTCTTTTCGGTGGTGCGGGTGTAGGTAAAACCGTATTGATTCAAGAATTGATTCATAACATTGCTCAAGAACACGGTGGACTTTCTGTGTTTGCGGGTGTAGGTGAGCGGACCCGTGAAGGTAATGACTTATACCATGAAATGAAAGACTCTGGTGTTATCAGTAAAACAGCGATGGTTTTCGGTCAGATGAACGAACCACCAGGTGCACGTATGCGTGTAGCTCTTACAGGTTTAACCATGGCTGAGCATTTCCGTGATAGCGAAGGTCAAGACGTTCTACTCTTTATTGATAATATTTTCCGTTTTACCCAAGCAGGTTCTGAGGTATCAGCTCTTCTCGGACGCTTACCTTCTGCGGTAGGTTACCAACCCACATTGGCGACAGAGATGGGACAATTACAAGAGCGGATTACTTCAACCAAAACAGGTTCTGTAACCTCGATCCAAGCGATTTATGTGCCTGCGGATGACTATACCGACCCAGCACCAGCAACCGCATTTGCTCACTTGGACGCGACTACGAACTTGGAACGTAAATTAACCCAAAAAGGGATTTACCCAGCGGTAGACCCATTGGCATCTTCTTCTCGAATTCTTACACCTGCTATTGTGGGTGAAGAACATTATCAAGTAGCACGTGGAGTGCAACAAATTCTTCAACGTTATCAAGAGTTACAAGATATCATTGCGATTCTTGGTATGGATGAGTTATCTGAAGAAGACAAACAATTGGTTGCTCGTGCACGTAAAATTGAGAAATTCCTTTCCCAAAACATGCACGTGGCTGAACAGTTCACCGGACAACCGGGGGTTTATGTACCTGTGAAAGAAACCGTTCGTGGCTTCAAAGAGATTTTAGAAGGTAAACATGATGACCTTCCTGAAGATGCCTTCTACATGGTTGGAACCATTGATGAAGCGATCGAAAAAGCGAAAACTCTAGGTGCATAATTAGTCCTCGAACCTTGTTCTATGGAACTATTTTCCCCCTGGTTGTGGGAGATAGCCATTACCAGGGGATTCATCAACAGATCGATGTTTTCTACTAATTGGAAGCATTACCGATCAGAAGGGGATGATGTCCGTGAGTAAGATGCAGCTGGACATCGTGACACCAGAACGAAAAGTCTATTCTGATGAAGTAGACATGGTGATCACCCGGGCTGCTGAAGGGGACATCGGTATTTTACCTAAACATGCTCCTCTTGTCAGCCCATTGAAAATTACGGCTGTTCGCATTAAAAAGGATGGCGATGAATCTGTCATCGCAGTGAGTGGTGGATTCTTGGAAGTACGTCCAGATAAAGTAACGATCCTTGCTGAGTCTGCTGAACTTCCAGAAGAAATTGATGTAGAGCGTGCTAAAGCTGCTAAAGAACGTGCTGAATCACGCTTGAAAAGTGAAGATGGGGATCAGAAGCGCGCAGAATTAGCTTTGGCTCGTGCTATGAACCGTCTTGATATCGCTAACAGAAAATAAGAATGTTAAAAAGTACTCACTACATGAAGTAGCGAGTACTTTTTCTTTTGAGGAGATAAGTTTTTTAAAAAAAGAAACTTTTTTCCTCTTGCTTTAGATGAAAGATCGCAACTCATATATTTGGACATTAATACTACTATATTAGAAGCAAATCTTACTTTTGAAGGATAGTTTCTAATTAATAATTCCAATATTCATAATCTAATTGTCAGTTTTAGCCCTATAATTTCCCTTTATTGATTTTTTTAACATTAAAAGGTTGATGATTGGTATGACCACTTAACCTTCTCACAGTTTAGAAAGTGGTGTATAATCAATCAATAGGAGAGTCCCCAAGGGTTAGTCATTCTTTTATGAAGTAAAACTACTTCAAACTTGTCAAAGTACGAAGAAGATCAATGGAAAATGAATAATTGATTTATGTACTTTGGGAACTTTTTTTGGTATTTTGTCAAAAATTTAAGGCTAAACTTTGAAGTAGTTCTCATAATAAATGATGTAGTTGGAGGCTTCCCTGATGAAATATTGGAATCATTATAAAAGTCGGCTTTATCAGGTCTGTTTAGATTAAGATTTATTTTTTATTGGAGGTTGATGGGATGAGTGCAGAACCTAATGCGATAATTGCTGTTTTCTTTATCGTTGGTATTGCTCTACCTATTGTTGCACTTTCATTTGGTCGGCTGCTTCGACCCCATAAACCGTCAAGGAATAAATCAATTACTTATGAAAGCGGTGTCGATCCAACAGGAGATAGTTGGGTGCAGTTTAATGTGCGCTACTATCTATTTGCACTGCTATTCGTTATTTTTGATGTGGAAGCAGTATTCCTTTATCCTTGGGCGGTTGCGTATGATACATTACGCGCTGATATTGGTATTTTTGTCTTAGTGGAGATGTTTATTTTTATTCTATTTTTGCTGATTGGATTAGTTTACGCCTGGAAAAAGAAGGTGTTGGAATGGAAGTAAATTTAGAAAAAATGACGCCGTTTGAAGAACAAGAGTTGAAGCGGAATGTATTGACCACCAACTTCGATATGATTAAAGCATGGGCGCGAAGCAACTCAATGTGGCCGCTTACATTTGGGCTTGCGTGTTGTGCGATTGAGATGATGGGTACAGGTGGAGCTCACTATGATTTTGACCGCTTTGGAGTGATTTTCCGTGCTTCTCCTCGACAATCGGATGTCATGATTGTTGCTGGAACCGTAACAAAAAAGATGGGACCACTTCTCCGACGTCTATATGAACAAATGCCAGAACCCAAGTGGGTGATTGCGATGGGTTCTTGTGCGACAGCTGGAGGCCCTTATGTAAAATCATATTCAGTGGTTAAAGGCGTGGATCAAATTGTTCCAGTCGATGTATATATCCCTGGTTGTCCTCCTAATCCTGCAGCGCTGATTTACGGTGTCAATAAATTGCAAGAGAAAATCCGTTATGAAGCGAAGCATGGAAAGAGGGTGACAAGCCAATGAGTGAGAAAGAGGATCGCCGACAAGCTGAAGATGAGCAGACACGAAAGTCACAATTGCCAACGGCTGGAGTAGATCCTACTTCGAAGGAAGGTATCAACAAAGAAGCGACATCGAAGGCTTCAACAGGATCTAACCTAGAGAAAGAAGGACAGAAGGAAGTAGCTCCCAAAAAGTCAGAAGATGTGAAAAGTAAACCGACAGATACTTCTGGTTCGACTGAGAAAAAGCCAGTTGCATCCAATCGTGCACGTCCAGTAGGAGCAGCCAGACCCAGACCGTCGGCTAAAAAAGAAGAAAAACCTCTTGAACCATCACCCAAACAACCCATCCTGGATCAATGGGTAGAGAAGGTAAAGCAACGTGTGGCTCCTGAGGCTGTAGCAGAAGCCTATATTAACCGTCCCACTGATCATTCACCCACGATGGTTATCAAAAAAGAGTATTGGCTCCCATTGGCAACTCTTTTAAAAGAAGAAGCTGACTGGAAGTTTGATTTTCTTAGAAATCTATCAGGTGTTGACTATGAAACCCATTTTGAAATCGTATACCATTTCATCTCATTGGTTCATGAACACGAGATTGGAATTCGTGTAAAAATAGACCGTGACGAAGCCAGTGTCCCAACCGTTTCAGAAATCTGGAAAGCCGCAAATTGGAATGAACGAGAAGTATATGACTTACTAGGTATACACTTTGAAGGTCATCCCAATTTAAAACGGATCTTGATGCCAGACGATTGGGTGGGCTACCCGCTCCGTAAAGATTATGAGCCACTGGACAAGGAGGTATAATCGTTGCTCCGAACAGAAGAAATGTTATTAAATATCGGACCTCAACATCCTAGTACCCATGGCGTATTACGATTAGTCGTCAAAATTGATGGAGAGACGATTGTAGAAACTGAGCCAGTCATTGGTTATTTACATCGGGGAACGGAAAAACTTGCGGAAAATCTTAACTACACACAGATTATTCCCTATACAGATCGCATGGATTATCTTTCAGCCATGACCAATAACTACGCCATTGTTCATGCTGCTGAGAAGCTAATGGGCTTGGAGATTCCTGAACGCGCTGACTTTTTACGTGTCATTGTGATGGAACTGAATCGGGTCGCTAGCCACTTGGTATGGATGGGGACTTATTTGTTGGATATTGGTGCATTGACCCCATTTTTATATTCCTTCCGAGATCGAGAGGAAATCTTAAATCTCTTTAATGAGCTTTGTGGAGCCCGCTTAACTTATAACTACATGCGAGTGGGAGGAGTCAAATGGGATGCACCTCCAGGCTGGATTGAAAAAGTGGGTCGTTTTGTTGAATATATGAAAAAACAAATGAATGAATATCATGGACTGATCTCCGGAAATGAGATTTTCATCCAACGAACCAAAGGTGTTGGCATCTGTGATCGAGATTTGGCCATGCAATATGCGATTTCAGGAGCCAATCTTCGAGTGACAGGCGTCGATTGGGATTTACGTAAAAATAAACCTTACTCGATTTATGACCGTTTTGAATTTGATGTTCCTGTTGGTAAGGTTGGGGACTTATATGAAAAGTATCATTTGCGGATGCAGGAGATTGTTGAATCTCTCAAAATCGTAGAACAAGCTGTCAATCAATTTCCCGAAGGTGGAGCGACGATGGGAAAAGTTCCTCGAGTGTTACGCGTTCCTGAAGGTGAAGTTTATGTAGGAATCGAGTCGCCACGTGGAGAATTAGGTTGTCACATTGTTAGTAAAGGAAAAGACAAACCATGGCGGTTGAAGTTCCGACGTCCCTCATTTTACAACTTACAGATTTTGCCCCACTTACTTAAAGGAGAAAATATTTCAAACTTAGTTGCCATTCTAGGAGGCATCGATATCGTGCTTGGGGAGGTAGATGGCTGATGAATCCCCTGTTGATTTTAGCACCTGTTCTTTTGTTAATGGTTGTGTTAGGTTTTGTTACTTATGCAATTTTATTTGAGAGAAAAGTGATTGGTTGGATTCAAAACCGACCAGGACCGAATCGTGTGGGACCTTGGGGAGTTTTCCAAACAGTTGCTGACGTTTTTAAGTTGTTGATCAAGGAAGATATCATCCCTACAAAAGCGGATGTCTCCTTGTTTAAGTTAGCTCCTATTATTGCGTTTGTTCCATCATTTGCAGTATTAGCGGTGATCCCGTTTACTGATCAGATTCAATTTGCTGACTTTGCGATCGGTGTCCTTTATTATATTGCAATTGCGAGTATGACGATCATCGGTGTTTTGGTCGGAGGATGGGCATCCAATAACAAATATGCATTGTTAGGAAGTATGCGGTCAGCCGCTCAGATGATCAGTTATGAGATTCCACTGGTGATGTCTGTAGTGGGCATCATTATGACCACCCAATCGATCAACCTCGTTGATATAGTGGAAGCACAAAAAGATGTTTGGTTCATTTTTCCACAGTTTATAGGGTTTGTGGTCTTTTTGATCTCTGCTTTATCTGAGTTGAATCGTACTCCTTTTGACCTACCAGAAGCAGAGTCTGAATTAGTCGCTGGATATCACGTAGAATATACAGGATTCCGGTTCGCCTTCTTTATGCTCGCTGAATATGTCTATATCTTTGCAATGTCATCACTCAGCACTGTTTTATTCTTTGGTGGATGGAATGCCCCATTTGGACTTACTTTTTTACCACCTCTTGTTTGGTTTATCTTAAAGTTCTCGTGTGTCGTTTTCTTCTTGTTTTGGCTTCGTGGAACAATGCCACGGATTCGGATGGATCAGCTCATGCAGTTTGCGTGGAAAGTATTACTGCCACTAGCTATACTCAATATCTTTGTGACAGCAGCATTAAAGGAAGTGCCTTGGTTTAGTCAGTTTTATTAGAGCTCAATCGCTTTTGGAAAGTGATGATCCAGATGCAACACCGTATTTTAGATATGAAGGAGGGAAGCGGGCATGTTTGGTTTAGTCAAAGGACTTGGCATCACTCTAAAAAATATGACAAAACCCAGAGTAACTGTCAGCTATCCAGATGAACCGCTGGTGATGCCAGATCGCTTTCGTGGCATCCAACATTTTGACCCGGAAAAGTGCATTGTTTGTAACCAATGTGCGCGGATCTGCCCGACAGACTGTATCACCCTTACCGGAAAGAAAAATCCAGATCCTGATAAAAAAGGAAAAGTGATTGACACTTATGATATAAACTTTGAAATTTGTATTTTATGTGATTTGTGTACAGAAGTATGTCCGACGGAAGCCATTGTTATGACCAATAATTTTGAGTTGGCGGTTTATAGTCGTGATGAATTATTTAAAGATATGGAATGGCTTCATAACAACAATCAAAATATCCGGGCGGAAAATATGTCCAGTAAGCCCAAAACACCAGGAGGGAAAAAATCATGAACCTAACTGGTGAGGCGATCGCCTTTTTTATTCTTTCGGTAATGGCAATTGGTGGTGCTGTATTTATGATTAACTTGACTAAAGTGATTCATATGGCTCTATCAATGGCTTTTACCTTTTTCAGCATCGCAGGGATTTATTTGTTACTCAATGCTGAGTTTATTGCTGTGATCCAAATCTTGATCTATACAGGAGCCATTTCGATTCTGATGTTATTCGGTATTATGTTAACCAAGCATCATGATGAGGATCGCCCTAGTATTCATCAATGGCACACGGTTTTCAGCTTTGTAGCAGTTGCTGGTTTTTTTGGATTGATGATGTGGATCATCTATCGTAATCCCATCGTAGGAGACACGGCAAATCTTCAAGAATTCAGTGTGAGTAAACTAGGGGAGATCGTGTTTAAACATTATGTGATTCCCTTTGAACTTGCTTCGGTTTTACTCCTCGTCGCTCTGGTAGGGGCGGTCATTCTTGCAAAAAAGGAGGAGAATTAGCTGATGCCTGTCACTTCTTATTTAGCGTTAGCGGCTATCCTGTTTTGTATTGGCTTATACGGGGTCTTAACAAAGCGGAATGCGGTCATCGTTCTATTCTGTATTGAGTTAATGTTAAATGCTGTAAACTTAAATCTTGTCGCATTCTCCAAGTTTGGCTTATACCCCAACCTCACCGGGCAAATATTTACCTTATTTACGATTACTGTAGCGGCAGCAGAAGCCGCTGTGGGAATTGCCATTCTAATTGCTCTGTATCGAAATAAAGGAACAGCAGAAGCAGATCAGTATAACTCTATGAAAGGTTAAACTTCAAACAAGAAAAATTAAGGAAAAGGATGGGTCTCAATGATTGCGTTATATATTCCCCTCTTCCCCTTGTTGGCCTTTCTTCTGCTGATCGTAGGGAGGAAGGTTTGGAAGAAAAGTATCGCTGCCTCGATCGGGATGGGTGCGACAGGGATTGCCTTCTTCTGTTCTCTTCCTGTGCTGTGGGAAAGTATTCAGCAGATCAAACCGATCACGTGGAAGATGCACTGGTTCCAAATGGGACTCTATGATATCCAGTTGAGTTTTGAGTTAGGGGCACTACAAGTTTTGATGCTCGTGATTGTAAGTGGAGTCAGTTTTCTAGTTCAGATTTACTCATGGGGATATATGAAGGAAGATGAACGACTTCCTGCATTTTATGCTTATCTCTCTCTATTCACTTTCTCTATGCTAGGATTAGTCATCTCTGCTAACCTTTTGCAAATCTATATTTTCTGGGAATTGGTAGGTGTCTGTTCCTTCTTACTCGTTGGGTTTTGGTACTTTAAGCCTGAAGCGAAAGCTGCGGCCAAAAAGGCGTTTATCGTGACCCGAATTGGAGATTTAGGCTTATTTATTGCGATTGGTCTTCTTTTTGCCCATGTCGGTAGTTTTGAGCTAAGTGATTTAAAAATGGCTGTATCCATGGGTGAGTTAGAAGCTGGGTTGATCACACTCACTGCTATTCTCATCTTCATCGGTGCGATGGGGAAATCAGGTCAATTTCCATTACATACATGGTTACCAGATGCGATGGAAGGTCCAACTCCTGTCAGTGCATTAATCCATGCGGCAACGATGGTCGCAGCGGGAGTTTATCTAGTGGCTAACCTATTTTTCCTTTTTCAAGCATCAGAGACGGCAATGACAGTTGTTGCTTATGTAGGTGGTTTTACTGCGATTTTTGCTGCAACGATTGGTGTTGCACAGAATGATATCAAACGTGTGCTTGCTTATTCAACAGTGAGTCAACTCGGCTACATGATGCTTGCTCTTGGCTCTGCGGGTTATGTGGCAGGAG
This sequence comes from Hazenella coriacea, assembly GCF_004341825.1. Classification (GTDB taxonomy): domain Bacteria; phylum Bacillota; class Bacilli; order Thermoactinomycetales; family Thermoactinomycetaceae; genus Hazenella; species Hazenella coriacea. Next base: position 180,857 of record NZ_SMAG01000002.1, read on the forward strand.
TTTTCCATCTGATGACACATTCGTTTTTTAAAGCACTTCTTTTCTTAGGTGCAGGAGCTGTTATCATGAGTCTTCATCATGTACAAGATCTTCGTAAAATGGGCGGTTTATGGAAGACCCATCGTTGGTTAGGTATATGGTTTTTAGTAGGTTGTTTGTCCATAGCAGGAATCCCACCATTCTCTGGCTTTTTCTCCAAAGATGAAATCTTGCTAAGCACATATGCTGATGGTCGGATCGGATTATTTATTGTCGGACTGACAGCAGCCTTCTTTACTGCCTTTTATATGTTTAGACTCTTTTTTATGGTGTTTACAGGAGAGTCTCGTTCTGAACAGCAACCAACTAAGGCTTCTGGATGGATGATGGTGCCGATTGTCATCTTGGGGCTTTTCTCCATCGGTGCAGGGTTTGTTCAAACGCCGACTCCATGGTTGAGCGACTGGTTAACACAAAGTTCTGGAGTAACTAGTATTTCTCTGACAAGTGCACCTAGCTGGATTCCGGTTGTGGCTGTAGTCGTAGCTCTTTTGGGAATCAGTCTGGCATATTACATGTATGTGAAGAAACCTTCAGCACCTGCTACACTAGCTGGAAAGCTCCCTTGGGCGTATCAGTTGGTTCATCGGAAATATTATATTGATGAGTGTTACGAAGTGATGTTTGTATACTCACTCAAAGGCTTAGGTTGGTTTCTATACGGCTGGGATCGCTTTATCGTTGGTGGACTTGTCCATTTAAGTGCCAGCTTGGTTTCTTGGATTGGGCAACTGGGTTCCCGTCTACAAAATGGGCAAGTACAAACTTATGCGTTGATCAGCTTGATCGGTTTTGTTTTGTTACTTGTCGGTTTGACAGCGGGGAGGTTGTTTGAATGAATTGGATTTTAACTTGGCTACCCACATTAGTCACCTTTTCTCCATTAGTTGGTTTACTGGTACTTCTTTTGCTTTCACGTGATAAAAAAGGTTGGCACCGCTGGGTGACTGTTCTCGCTAGTTTGATACCTTTAGGTCTGGCGAGTTGGATGTATGTTCTTTTTGATATTGGGAGTAAAAGCATGCAGTTCACGCAAAAGTTGGATTGGTTTAAAATTTGGTTCACACCCGAAGAGAGTTGGACATTTACCTACAGCATGGGTGTCGATGGATTGTCAATGCCACTCGTTTTATTAACTGCACTAATCACTACTTTAGCGATCTATGCTTCTCGAACGATTAAAGAACACACAAAATCCTACTACTCGCTACTGCTCTTGTTGGAAGTGGGCATGTTGGGTGTCTTTTTAGCCAATACCCTTTTCCTATTTTTCATCTTCTTTGAAATCACTTTGGTTAGCACATTCTTCTTAATCGGTCGATGGGGATTCCTTTCAAAAGAAAAAGCTGCGAATCACTTTTTGCTTTACAACGGATTAGGATCAGGATTTTTACTATTTGCGATGATTGGGCTTTTTCTTCTCACCCAGTCACTCGACTATCAAACATTGGAAGAAGTGATCCCCGAGTACCTAACATCCATGGATCAACTGGAACCTGTGCTTCAAACGTTAGTTTGGGGAACTTTCATCAGTCTTTTGATTGCATTTGGAATAAAGCTTCCCATTTTTCCATTCCACTCTTGGATGTTGCGTGTACACGTCGAAGCACCACTTCCTGTGGTGATGATTCACTCGGGAATCTTGCTCAAAATGGGAGCTTACGGGCTTCTTCGCTTCAACTTGGGTCTTTTCCCAACGATGATGAAAGAAATCTCCACGATTATCTTGGTCATTGGGCTGATCGGAATTATTTATGGAGCGATTCTCGCTTTTGTGGAAACAGACTTAAAAAAGGTTTTGGCTTACTCTAGTGTGAGTCATATGGGGATTATTCTCCTAGGGATCTCCGCGTTTAACGAAATTGGAACTCAAGGGGCCCTATTTCAAGCTGTCTCACATGGTTTAATCTCAGCTTTACTCTTTTATTTAGTCTCTAGCTTATATGAGCGAACCAAAACCACTCAGTTGGATGAGTTAGGTGGATTAGCTAAAGCAATGCCACGTTTATCTGGTTACTTACTATTTGCAGGGATGGCGTTGTTGGGACTACCAGGCTTATCCGGATTTATTAGTGAATTAATGGCTTTTGTTGGACTCTTCCAAGTGAGACCGATTTTTGCAGCGGTTGGAACATTAGGTTTAATTCTCGCAGCTGTCTATGCGTTACGTGCAATCCTTAAAATAACATTTGGACCCATCCGTGAACGTCACGAACCCCTCAGTGACCTGAAATGGCAAGAAGTAGGTCCCATATGGGTTTTGGTTGGATTCATTGTACTGATCGGTGTTTACCCAGCTATTTTGGGTGATCCTATGCAACAAACTTTGCAACTACTTGTATCGAAGATGGGAGGGTAGGGCATGGAACAATATTTACTCGACTTTAATTGGAAGGTGATGGCTCCAGAGCTAATCATCGTCTCTGCCGCCGCCCTTCTGTCGTTGATTGATCTATTGTTTAAAGAGCATGCTTCCCGAAAGTGGATTGGCATCTTAGGTTTTTTGGCTGTCATTGCAGCTGAGAGTTGGGTTATTTACCACCTAGATGCGCCTGCTTATCAAATTTTAGGTGATACCTATCGGGTCGATGCGTTAAGTATGACGTTTAAAGCCATCATTTTGGCGGGAGCCGCTCTTGTCCTCTTATTATCTCTTTCGGTTCATAAGAGAAATTTAGAGACAAGTGAAGGAGAGTTTTATTATCTTTTTTTAACGGCTACTTTGGGTGCAATGATGATGGTATCTTCAGCCGATTTCATTACGCTATATGTAGGATTAGAGTTACTAAGTATCTCATCCTATATCTTGGTAGGAATTCGCAAAAAACATCTTCAATCGAATGAAGCAGCTTGGAAGTATCTCGTTCTAGGAGGTGTATCCTCCGCCTTCATTCTGTACGGGATGTCATTTGTCTATGGCTTGACGGGTAGTACCAATTTATTTATCGTTCAGCAACGGTTGATGGAAGTATACACTCAATATGACATGTTTGTTATTCTATCATTATTTTTAATGATGGTTGGCTTTGGTTTTAAGATCGCCACAGTTCCATTTCAAATGTGGGCACCCGATGTTTATCAAGGAGCCATGACCCCTGTTACTGCCTTTTTGGCTGTGGTCTCTAAAACAGCTGCATTTGCTTTTGTCATCCGGATCATTTTGATCGCTTATATGGTGTTGATTAACTATCAACAGTGGACAGAGATCGTGATGCCGATGCTGATGATTATTGCTGCTGCTTCCATGATTGTGGGGAATATCGTAGCCTTAAAGCAGACTGATATCAAGCGCCTCATGGCTTACTCAAGCATCGCACAAGCTGGGTATATTCTAGTTCCATTAATCACGTTGAGTAATTTGCTTTTTTCAGCAACCGTTTTTTATCTGATTGCCTATCTACTGATGACGTTAGGTGTGTTTGCCATCATCCAGACTGTAACCAGTAAGATGAAGACCAGTGAGTTAAAAGCTTTTGCAGGTCTCCATCAACGCTCCCCTTGGCTAGCTGCGGGGATGACTGTGTTATTAATCTCATTGGCAGGTTTACCTTTAACGGCTGGATTTATTGGTAAATTTTATCTGATCACCAATACGTTCCTCGTCGGTAAGTTTTGGCTGGCAGGTGTGATGATTTTAACTACAGTCATTTCGTATTACTACTATTTTGGTATCATTCGCCAGATGTACTTCCGTTCTCCAGTGGATGGAGAGAAAGTGGCTATTCCTTTTACAACTGCTTTTGTGATCCTAGTGGGAGTGGTTGGAACAATCGGCTTGGGTGTGGCTCCTGATTGGCTACTAACTGAACTGGGTTCGATCAATTGGGGTTCAGGGTTTAACTTAGCCGAAAATGTGAATCCAGCTACTTTATTGGAACAGAAATAAGGAGTAAACTTAGAACTGTAATCAAACATTTTGTTAAATATTTGAATACCCCGTTTCCAAACGACTTGGAGACGGGGTATTCTAAAGTTTGTAAAGAAAGATCAGATATCGGAGTGAGTCAATCTTTAGAAAACTAGTAATCACAGAATGATCAACATAGCTGTATTTCTCTCTACTCTGTTCACTTCTTTCAGAAAGCCTAGGTACTCGACTTGAGCAAAATAACTTGAATCAATTAGAAGTCGAGTAGTTTGATTCATTGAGCCTAGGAGGGGAGATAGTTCTCTGACGAACGACTTTTGCGGATCCGCTATGAGAGTGAGACAGAGAAACAGCGCCCCTGACAGGATCTAGATCCATATGCAATTAAAATGCTCAAGTCGAGCTAGCTAAAAAACTTTGCGAATGTATCGATTTTCTTGTACCATGGTTTCATATGGTGAACCTCTTTTTAAAGGAGTGCATATGATGGGGGGAGCGAATATCTTCGGGGTTTACGCCTTGATCAATACTTGCTTGTCATTACTATGTATGGTTGTTTGTTGGTGGGTGCTATCTGGTATTCGTATTGAAAAGATTTTTCGCACCCAACATACTGTGAGAGCCCGTGCACTATTAATTATTTTATCGATTGTTTTAGGCCATCTTCTCGCTTCCTTTTTTATCGATTATTTAGATTGGTCGAGATCGATTGGTAGGCTATTTGTATAAGGTCTATTCGATTCATAGCAGAATTAAACACTTCATAGTCAGCGTTTAACGAAGAATAGCCCAGATCAGTAATTTTTCAAGGAACAGCCTCTAGTCGAGAAAAGTATAAACTCTCCTGCAGTTGTGAAAAATGGGACTAATGAAAGAAGTAGGGGAGATTAAAATGAAATATTTTTCAATGATTCAGGCTGGACTTTGGTTATTATTCAGTTTTTGCCTCGTAGGCTCTCAAATGAAGTTGGAGCCTGAAGAAATTTTACTGAACACGATACGAGAAATGGGTGTACAACCGGAAATCGCAGTTTTACACCATGGATCACGAGTAGAACAGGGATTGTCATCGAAACAACTTGATTCATTTGTTGTTCAGCTGATGAATAGTCTACAATTAAAGAATAAGAAAAAAGAAACGAATCGAGATGGCATCAAATATATAGCAACAGGAAAAATCGGACGAAACATAAACATAGATTTACACGTTATCAACGATGAACCCACAAGTACATGGATGAAACCTTATATCTCGATTCAACTTAAAAGTCGTGGCCAGACAGATTCAGAATGGCTTCGGGCTCGTAACATAATCGTACATGCTCTTCAATCAAATGGACTGATACCTAAGCTTCATATCTCTTTTCAAGGATCGATGAAGAACATGTCTTCCCGCTTAGAACAACCCATTGTTCAAGCGTTAAAAAAGTTACATGCCACAGAGATTGAATCGATGCGAACAAGCCATACAGTAAGTATATCTGCATATTCCCCACAGTTACCTGATCGATTAAAGACAGGTGGTGGTTGGATGAATGTACAGGTTGCTTCTAGATGGAGCCACGATAATCAACGGCTGATCTTTACGATCGGAACGCCGATTATCACCATAGAATACTAGTTCATGCGGAGGGAAGACACTTGGAAAAAATCATTGTTCAGGGTGGGGCACGTTTAAGAGGAAGAGTAAAAGTACATGGGGCTAAAAACGCCGTACTCCCTCTCATTGCCGCTTCTATACTCGCTTCACGCGGAGATATTACTATTTTAGATGTTCCTATGCTCGAAGATGTAAAAACGATTACCCAGATGCTAGAACGTCTAGGAATCTCAGTCGAAATAGGAAACGATGAGTTGAAGATTAATGCTGAGAAGCTCAATACCTCCACCGCTTATGATCTTGACGATCTTGTACGTAAAATGCGTGCTTCTTTTATTGTGATGGGTCCTTTACTTGCACGGAAAAAGCATGCTCGTATTCCATTACCAGGTGGTTGTGCCATTGGGAGTCGTCCGATTGACCTTCATCTCAAAGGATTAGAAGCGATGGGGGTTACCTTTGATATTACCCAAGGACATATCGAAGGACATGTGGCTGATCGTCTCAAAGGGGCAACGATTTATCTGGACTTTCCAAGTGTAGGAGCAACGCAAAATATTATGATGGCTGCTACTCTTGCTGAAGGCAGAACCGTCATAGAAAATGCCGCTTGTGAACCAGAAATTATCGACTTGGCTAACTTCCTCAATGTGATGGGAGCTAAAGTACGTGGTGCTGGGACTGATGAGATTCGGATTGATGGAGTAGATATTCTCAGAGGGACTGAATACACAGTAATTCCAGATCGGATTGAGGCTGGAACTTATATGGTAGCTGCCGCTGCCACCCGTGGAGAAGTATTTATCGAAGGAGCTATTTCTGATCATCTGACCCCTCTCATTGCCAAAATGCGTGAAATGGGTGTTCATGTATTGGATGGAGAAAATGGGATTCATGTACGTGCAGATGGAGAGTTAAAGCCGATTGATGTAAAAACCCTTCCCCATCCTGGCTTCCCAACAGATATGCAATCACAAATGATGGCATTAATGCTGACGGCTAAGGGAACAAACATCTTGACTGAAACCGTATTTGAAAACCGGTTTATGCATGTAGAAGAGTTAAAACGGATGGGTGCAAAAATAAAAATTGATGGACGAAGCGCAATCATTGAAGGTGGACGTCCTCTTTCAGGTGCACAAGTAAAAGCGACTGACTTACGTGCAGGAGCCGCCTTGATCATCGCTGGATTAACAGCAAATGGAGTCACAGAACTAACAGAACTTCTTCATGTGGATCGAGGATACGTAGATATTGTAGGGAAGTTTAGTGGACTGGGTGCTCAGATTAAGCGCGTTCATGTAGAAGATGAGAAAGAGACTTCTGTTCACCAACATTTTTATGCCTAACTCGTTTGAACTCTCAACGAATAAGCAGAAATTACCTAGGACGTCGACAATCCAATCATAAGAAAAGAAAAAGCAGGTGAGTCTATGCTAGACTTTACCTGTTTTTTCTTTTTCTAGTTTATTGTTCTAAGTAAGTGATTTACTTTCATAGTTTAGTAGTAAAGATTAAGACAAGAAACGGAGGCGGAAAAATTGCAGAAGCGAATTATTTTTCTTTTTGTGATACTAACTCTTATGATTTTGCTTGTCCCTACCCTCTTGGTCACGACCTTTTCTGAATCGACTGATTCCGTAGCGCAAGTAGAGGCTAAAGAAGCGGTTCAAAAGAAAAAAACTACCATTATCCCTTCTGATGAAAAGATGCCACCGGTTCGTGTTTACTTAACTAAAGAAAAGAGAGTGCTAGAAGTACCATTAGAGGAGTATATCACAGGAGTTGTGGCCTCCGAGATGCCAGCAGACTTTCATGAAGAGGCATTAAAAGCGCAAGCTTTGGCAGCTAGAACTTACATTGTCAAACGCCTAACTAAGAAGGAATTTACTGATTTAGCACGTTGGGGAACGATTGCTAAGACTGCGCATGTTACAGATACTGTTCAACATCAAGTGTTCTCAACAGAACAACAATTACGTAGTCGTTGGGGGATTCAATACGACGAGAAACAAAAGAGGATCGAGTCTGCGGTCCAAGCAACTAAAGGAAATATCATTGTTTATCAAGGAGAACCCATCTATGCAGCCTTTTTTTCAACTAGTAATGGTCGAACTGAAAACTCTGAAGACTATTTTCTAACAAACTATCCATATCTGCGAAGTGTCGACTCATCTTGGGACCAACAATCACCGAAATATGATAAAGAACAAGTCCTCACGATGCATCAGTTTACTCAATTGTTAGCTAAAGAAACGGGTAAATCCATTGCCATTCCAACAGCTGCTAGCCCAGGTCAATGGATGCGTGTGATTGAAAAAACAGCAGGAAATCGAATTCTCAAAATTCGAATAGGTGATGAGATCTTTTCAGGGCGTGAAGTGAGAGAAGCACTGCACTTAGCATCTTCCGATTTTAGTTGGCAGGTAAAAGGAAACGAAATGATCTTTACCACTAGAGGCTATGGTCATGGTGTAGGGATGAGCCAATGGGGTGCCCATTTAATGGCTAAACAAGGGAAAGAAGTGCTAGATATTATTCAGCATTATTACCAAGGTGTGAAAGTTAAACCCATTTCAGCTGTTCAGGGGGACAAAAAATAGCACTGTTCTTTGATGGGCAGTGCTATTTATAATATAGCTGGTGACTGCATTTGGAAAGTATTGATGAATAAGCTGTATCGGAGCAATGATGAATCCAAGAGGATCATTAACAAAAGCTACTTTGTTAGCTGCTTTGATTCACATTGATGATGATTCTAATGAAGATGCCAATAGTGCAGTTGATGTCATAGCTTACTGGCATGTTGGATTAAATCGTGATGTAATTATGAAAGGGGTGGAATGATTTGATTAAATTAATTAAACAGGAAGAAAGTGAAACTATCTATTGGGAAGTTTGGCAAAACGGTAGAACCTTAATCATCCATTACGGCACAGTCGGGGATCTTGGAGAAACAGAAGAGATGAAATTGCCTGTGTTTCAAAGGGCAGAAAAATTAATGGATGAACTAGCTAAAGAAAAAGTTAATGACGGTTTTGAGTACCTAGAAGAGGATGAATTGTTTCAGCTAGTGGTTCAATATAGTTATAAAGAAAATGAAGGGCAAACAGCACTTAAGCTTAGATACACTGTTGAAGACTTAATGAACGAATGTTTAGGTTGGACAGGCAATGGTTCATGTGATGGTGGCGATATCGGAAGTGGAACAGCTAATATTTTCAACTACGTGGTTGATGTAGAAAAGGCTACACAAACCATTGTAGAGGAATTAATAAATAACAATTTAATAGAGGGTGCAAAAATTGCTTATTTAAATCCTGAAGATGAAGAATATATCGTTTTATACCCCGTAGGAGCAGAATTTGACCTGATGTAAAAGAGCGTTGCGATTTCTCATTATTCAGCACTATTGCAAACAAAAAATAGCAATGTCCTTTAAAGGACATTGCTGGTTAGGTAATATAACTGATGACTGCATTTGGAAAGTATTGATTGATAAGATGTTTCATATGCTCATGGATCGCTTTCATATGAACATCAGGATAGACATACTTGGTGCGTCCGTAACGACCCCATTTCTTCTTTCTTTCTTCCTCGTTCATTTCGAGCTTTGTTTGAGGATATCTCTTTTCAATGATATTTTTGGCTGTTTTAGTGAAGCGATGAGTGATTAATTCAAAGGTTAAGTCAGGTAGGTCACTAGGTAAGGTATTCGCTAATTTTCTCACTAAATCATGATATTGCTCTTCCCAACCCTCAAAGATCATAATCGGGGCAATGATGAATCCAAGAGGATAATTGGCAAGAGCTACTTTGTTAGCTGCTTTGATTCGTTCATCAATGGGTGAAGTGCCTGGCTCAAACTGGTTAACTACATAAGAGGCATTGATACTAAATCGAAACCGTGTATGTCCTTGATGATTTGCATCCAGTAAGGAATCTACATGAGCAAACTTGGTAACAAAACGGAGACGACCTAATTTTTGTTGACCGATAAACTCGATCGTTTTCTTTAATGAGCCTGTGATATGTTCGATCCCTACAGGGTCTGATGTACAAGCTGCTTCAAAACGGGTGATCTCTGGGGCTCTCTCATGAATATATTGAAGAGTTTGTTGAAAGATATCCTCCAGGTTCACATAGACCCGAATATAAGGTCTTTTTCCCATCGTCGTCTGTAGATAACAATAGTGACAATGTCCCATACATCCTGTAGCCAAAGGTAGCGCATATTCGGCAGAAGGCTTAGAGGTATCAAACTTAAGTGTCTTACGAACTCCTATGACTAATGTTCGTTTGGCAATTCGGTATTTTTCTAATTCGGTTTCACCAGGTAAATCAGTGATTCGATTATGAGAGGTAGTCATTTTGATTGGGATGTCTAATCCCCGATATTTTTCGTACAATTCTTGACCTAACGGATAGTTGAGTGCATTCGGTTCAAAGTAGATGAGATCTGGCTGGAATGGCTTCATCATCCACCTCCTATGGAGAATAGGGTTTTCCAACCGGCTAAAAGTTATACAAGTTTGTGGGAATGTAATCAGGTAGAATTCGAATAGTGGAGCAAACTTCTACTATTCTTCGTAAGGGATCAGCTCATGGAAGGCAAAATCGAGCTTCGATGATAACCGTTTGGTAATCATGGCTTCATCGACACTACAGTCATCAATGATCTTGAGTTGACATACTACTGGTTGTGAATTTACGAAAAATTGACAGCGTTGGGTATAAAATGAGTTTTCTCTGTCAAAGATGGTTGCTGAGGTGATTAATCGATGAAACCTGAGGAACCAAACAACAAAATTCCATCCTTTGAAAAAGCAAAACGCCGTTTAAAATGGAAACGACTTCTAGCTAAAAAGTGGTTTTTCCCAGCTGTTTATTTAGCAGCTGCAGCACTGATTCTCACACTCGCTTGGGTGTATCAAGGATACAAACTACAGGAAGTATCCAAACAAACTAAACTTCCAGTTAGTCAAGATACGATTCTACCTACAGAACCTCTACCCATGAATCCAACAGATGATCAGTTAGCCATGCCTGTATCTAAAGATTCACAAGCGGAAAAAACCATGGAGTATTATGATGAAGCGACTCCGGAAAATAAACGTGAAGCTTCTTTAGTGAGATACGCAAGTGCCTTATGGCCTCACAGTGGTATGGACTTTGCTAGAAAAGACGGAAAAACGTTTGATGTTGTTGCTACATTAGATGGTAAAGTTGTCCGTGTAGAAGATCATCCCATTGTTGGACAACAAATTGAGATTCAGCATGAGAGTGGGATCGTAAGTGTTTATCAAAGCCTCGATGATATCAAAGTTAAAAAAGGTCAAGCTGTAAAAGAAGGAGATGTCATCGCTAAAGCGGGTCGCAACACTTTTGAAAAAGATGCAGGGATTCATCTCCATTTTGAAATTCGAAATAAACAAAACCAAACGTTGAATCCTGAGCAATACTTAAAAAATTAATGTGGGACCGTCCTTAGTTAGGGCGGTTTTTTTATTTGTTTGAATTAGACCTCGAGGCGGTTCTAATTCAAACAAATATCACGTTTTAGCTTGTCAAGGCTTGTTTATAGAGAATAACCCTTCAAACCGCTCATATAATGTACCAAATATGACGAGAGGAGGAGAGCCATCAAGTGCATGATTATATAAAAGAAAGAACCATAAAAATAGGGCAATACTTTGTAGAGACTAGAAATACGGTACGGACTATTGCTAAAGAATTTGGGGTCTCCAAAAGTACGGTTCATAAAGATTTGACGGAGCGTTTACCTGAAATTAATCCAGATTTAGCAAGTCAAGTGAAAGAGATTCTTGAGTATCATAAATCGATTCGCCATATTCGAGGAGGGGAAGCAACAAAAATAAAATATAAGCGAAAATCTCCAGTTAAAGATCTGAGGTCAAGGGAGATCACAGTTAGGATTTAAATATCTAATCTCTACAGCACCGGAAAAATGGTTAATATATTTCGTTATGTTTTGAAGGTTTTATGGATTTTAAATAAATTCCGGTGCTTTTCGATATGAAAACCCACAAAACTCTCACATACTGGTTGAAACGTTAGTGTAGACTTATGTCAAGAGTTACGATATATTCTATTTATGAACAGTTGGAATGAGCCCATGAATTAGTTAATATGATCGATTTTTCCTTGAAAGTATGTTTCTTTTAATAGGACGAGCAGTTATTAAGTAGAAGTTAGCTTGGAGAGGAAATGCTAAATGAGTTATCCGGACAAAGAAAAACGAGTTGATAATCAGTCGGGAAAAGTGGAGAATCGTCCAACAGAGCCTAGTAGAAAGAAACCGAATCCCCCATTAAAAGAGCTAAGTAAAGAGCAAGAATCACGTTTGCCTGTGGGTAAGCTCAAATGGAGCAAAGAGGAAGAAGAGGTACAAGATACACAATTGAATTTGGGGAATAATAAGCAACAACCAAATTCTCCAGCTCCTAAGATGGATGAAGATCATATAGAGAAAGCATCAACAAAAGAAGTGCATGATCAGATTGCAGCTAGTCAAAGTAGTGAAAATCTGTCAGAGCCTTATCAATCGTCACCAGAAGGTAACGACAATTCGAAGCAACGTTCCTTATCTTTAGAGGATACGTTAACTCCGATCGATTTTAAAGAGTATCCAATTGAACCTGATCCAAAAGAAGAGACTTCTTCAGCAAAAAATCGATCGACTAGGTCTAAAGGGAATTCAAATATGTCAACATTAGATCTGGGTGAAGATGATGGTGATCATACCGATGAAGGTGAATCATCGCAAGGGAAAGTTATTGCCAAGAAAGCGTTGAAGATTTTATGGTTACCATTACTTCTGATCATTGTACTAATTGTTGGGCTAATGTTTGGGCACTCTTTTGGTGGAGAGTCTGCAACTGGTGTGTTTGATTTAAGTATGTGGGAACACATTTATGATCTCATCTACTCTGAATAAACCCGTCTATGTAAGGGAGCAACAGACGGGAGTCTTTTGTGTTTATCTACGATGTGATGTCCACTTTGTCGGCAAGGCTGTAAGGAGGGAGTCCTAAGATGAACTTGCCCAATTTGCTTACCTTGGTTCGTTTTGCTTTAATCCCTGTTTACTTTGTTGTATTCTTTTCAGAACTACCAGGGAACATGTTATGGGCGTTAGGGATTGTTCTCCTTGCAGGGATCACCGATGTCGTCGATGGTTACCTTGCTCGTAGGAATCATCAAATTACCCAATTGGGAATTATGTTAGATCCCCTCGCCGATAAATTGATGATGCTTTCCGTCTTTTTATCTCTGTTGATTTCTGGAAAAATTAGTATTTGGGCAGCAGCTGCTATTTTCTTCCGGGATGCAGCGATGATCGTCTGCTCTGCTATTTTCCATTTCAGTGGAAGAAAAACGGTACCAGCAAATATCCTCGGCAAACTAACAACATTCCTGTTCTACATTGCGCTATTTATGATTATGTTGAGCTATCCAATGGCTGAGACATTTTTATGGGTTGTGATTGTACTTTCCTATATCACTACACTCATCTACATGCTTCAGCTAAAAACGATCAACGAACAGACCTTGTAATAGAAGAATCGGGGTGAAATTTCTTCCCGATTCTTTTTTTGTTTTTAGATATCTTGTATGATAATTAGCTAGGAGGTGCCCGTATGATTGTACGCAATATCATTCGTTCTATTCGTGTAGAAACACCATCAAATCCAGGAAACTTAGGTAAAGTCACTACAGCTATTGGGCAAGAAGGCGGGGATATTGGTGATATTACAACGATCAAAATTGGACCTTTTTCTACGGTTCGAGATATCACCGTACATTGTGCAAGTGATGAGCAACTAGAAAAAGTAGTCAGTTCAATCAGCGATTTAGAAAATGGAATCACTGTGCATGCCGTGTCAGATGATGTTTTACGTGCACATGAAGGTGGAAAAATACAGATGAAAAGTCGGATTGACATTCGTTCATTAGCCGACTTACGCCGTGTGTATACACCTGGTGTAGCTGATGTTTGTCGTGTGATTGAAGAAGAGCCAGAGAAGGCAAGATTTTATACAAGTATTGGGAATACGGTCGCGATTGTCACTGACGGAACAGCTATTCTAGGTTTAGGTAATATTGGACCTGTAGCAGGAATGCCTGTAATGGAAGGGAAAGCGGCTTTATTAGATAGATTTGCGGGGATTAGTGGAGTTCCGATTCTTTTAGATACAAGTGATCCAGAGGAAGTCGTAAAAACGGTCAAACATATTTCTCAGGGATTTGGTGGTATTTTATTAGAGGATATAGGTTCACCGCACTGTTTTGAAATTGAAGAGAGACTAAAGGAAGAACTTAAGATTCCAGTGATGCATGATGATCAACATGGAACAGCAGTGGTAACTCTTGCAGCTGTGATTTCTTCCTGTCGTTCTGCAGGAATTAATCTCAAGGAAGCTGTTGTGGGTCAAATAGGCTTAGGTGCTGCTGGATTGGCGATTTGTCGTATGTTTATGGCTTATGGTGTCAAAGAAATGTATGGAGTCGATCGACAACCCGAAGCTTTAGAACGTCTTTCCAATTATGGTGGAACACCACTCGATTCCGTGGAGCAATTAATGAGTCAATGCGATATTGTGGTGGCAACTACAGGTGTTCCTGGGTTGATTCAACCCGAGATGGTTCGAGACGGTCAAGTCATTTTACCATTATCTAACCCCAAACCTGAGATTGAACCTGAGGAAGCTGTAAAGGCTGGGGCTGCTTTCTCTGCTGATGGTCGTTCTGTTAATAATGTTTTAGGGTTTCCGGGGATTTTTCGAGGTGTCCTCAATGCAGGAGCTACACAAATTACACACGATATGTTAGTCGCAGCCGCTACTGCGATTGCTGATTGTACAAGCCCTGGTGAACTAGCTCCTCACCCTCTAGACCCTAAAGTTCATATTGAAGTGGCCAAAGCAGTTGAGCAAGTAGCTCTCCAATAATCAGGTGAATATCTGGTCTTTTTTTTATAATGATATTCAAATTCGTTGGTTTGCAGAAAAGGTAGAATAGTAATCAGGTTTTGCTTTCGGTATAATGAGGGAAGGTTACGATGAAAGGGGAAACTACTTCATTATGGAGCTGGATATTAAGCAGATTCAAGAGATCATTCCACATCGCTACCCATTTCTGCTCATTGACCGAATTATAGAGTTAGAGCCCAAACAGAGAGCTGTAGGCATTAAAAACGTCACGATCAACGAGCCTTTTTTCCAAGGTCACTTCCCAGACTATCCAGTGATGCCTGGTGTATTGATCGTAGAAGCACTTGCTCAAGTGGGGGCAGTAATTGTTTTAAGTATGGAGGAAAACAAAGGGAAACTCGCTTTTTTCACAGGGATTGATAAAGTTCGTATTCGAGATCAAGTGAAACCAGGCGATGTACTAACCCTTGAAGTGGAAATGATTCGTTTACGCTCTAGTATGGGTAAAGGAAAAGCAACAGCTCGCGTTGGAGACAAAGTGGTTCTCGAAGGAGAACTCATGTTTGCGATATCATAATATATACGAGAAGGAAGGTTACCTCCAGTGGCCTTCCTTCTTCTTTCATTTTCAACTAAGTAAAAAGAAACGTAAAAAGAAATAGATTAATCCCCAGATGGGCAAACTCATGAGAAGACCGTTAATCAGACCAACAGCACAGTTCACTGAATCGTTGGCAACTCGGTTCTTTTTCATTTTTAAACTCGCTCCTGCTTCCTTGCTTGTAATGTAGTATTCGCTACTTTCAAGAGAGCTATCCCATTTCCTTTTTAGTGAACGAATCTTTTAGTGTGTCATAGATTCGATACAAAATCGTTATGTTGTGAATCGAGATCGGGGTAAAAATTAGCTATAAGGACAGGTGCATTGTAAAATAGGAAGAGAGCAGATGCGATGCCCTGAGGAAGTTGACACTTCGTGGGAAAAGACTTTGTTGTGAATCTTTTGGAAACTGAATGAAAAGAAGGAGTTAAAGAGTATGCATGTATGTGTAATTTCACACATGTATCCCAATCCAGTCAATCCGATGTCGGGGATTTTTGTGAATAGCGAAGTCAAAGCGTTGGCGGAAGCAGGGTGTCGGCTTAAAGTGTTTTCGCCTATTCCTTATTTTCCGTTATATCCCAAATGGAGAGGTTATCGTCAGATGGCCCTTCAAGCAATTCGAGATGGGATTTCTGTTCAGTATGTACCGACTTGGATGTTTCCCAAAGGACTCTTTTTCTCTACATATGGAAAGTTGTACATGCAAAGTCTTGCTCAACGGATTGAGGTTTCCCATCAACAAGATCCTTTTGATGTGATTCATTGTCATACCGTTTTCCCTGATGGCTGGGTGGGAGGAAAGTTGGCTGAGAAATTGGAGATTCCAGTCGTAAGTACAGTTCATGGCTCCGATCTACTGCTCTATCCCCTACGTAGTCAATTCATTTTTCAACAAACTAAAATAGCATTACTAAAAAATGATTTAATCCTTACAGTCAGCCATCGCCTAGAGCGAGAAGCTAAGAAAATAGCTCCACAGGTTTCAGTTCAGACCCTCTACAATGGATTTGATCCTTCACTCTTTTTTCCGCAATCACAAAATGAAGTGCGAAGAAAATTAGGCTTATCCACGAACTCAAAAGGAATCCTTTTTGTAGGTAATTTGCTACCTGTTAAAGGGATTGATTTGCTTTTAAAATCATTTCAAATTGTTCATCAGAAAGATTCGGATGTGCAACTCCATTTAGTTGGGGATGGTCCCCTTCGAAAAACATTGGAGAATCTATGCCAGCAGTTAGGGATCAAGGAAAGGGTATTTTTTCATGGTCGAAAGCCATACTCAGAAATTCCTTTATGGATTAACAGTGCAGATGTAGTCGTTCTTTCTAGCTATAGTGAAGGATTACCTTCTATTTTGTTAGAGTCAATGGGATGTGGTAAAGTAATGGTTGCTACGGATGTTGGAGGCATTGGTGAAATCTTGATCCATAAGAGGACAGGCTTACTTGTTCCCTCTGGTGATCATCAATCACTTGCCGATTCTTTAAAGCAAGTATTGTTTAATCACAAGGAATCTCAACAAATGGCTCATCAAGCGTGGATCGAATCCAAAGAGTTGACTTGGCAAAATCATGCAGAGTCTTTAAGAAGATATTATCAACAACTCCAAAAAAGTTCATGATTTTTTTTGTCAGGTATACCCAAAACATTTCAGTTATGTTACAGTTAGAGATAGATTTGTAATATTGCTGTAATATAACTTAACTAATGATTTTCTGATGACATCGTTATGTGCAAAGATGAACAGACTGTCACGCTCATCGTGACTACACAAGAAATTTTCTAAAAGCGATTGTAGTGAGATGATACAACTACCTTGGTATTGTATACTTAAATGTGATTTTTGAATTTTTCATGGATAAAGAGATTGAGTAGATCAATCATCGGAAAAGCTCCCTTTTAAATAGGGAGTTGATGAGTAGACTAACAATCAATTGAATAAAGAAAAGAGGGAGATCTCTGTGATACGCTATGGGATTGTTGGCTGCGGTCACATTGCCAAAAAACATGTAGCTGCGATTGGAGCTATAGAAGGTGCAAAATTGGTTGCTGTCTGTGATACCAATGAAGGGCGTCTAGCAGAATTTGCAACAGGTGATGTACAAGGGTTTACAGACCTTGCAGACATGTTGAAGACCGATGTGGATGTTGTTTGTGTTTGTACACCGAGTGGGTTACATCCACAACTTACGATTCAAGTGGCTGAGGCTAAAAAGCATGTAGTCGTGGAAAAGCCCATGGCTCTTACTTTGGAAGATGCAGATCGGATGATTGATGCTTGTGAGAAAAATGGTGTCAAAATGGCAGTCGTGCATCCTAACCGTTTTCGTCCAGCAGTCATAGAGCTACGTCGACAGTTAGAAAAAGAAGCTTTTGGGAAATTAGGTCATGCTAATGCAACTGTTCGTTGGAATCGTAACCAAGCTTATTATGATCAAGCTCCATGGAGAGGTACAAAAGCGATGGATGGCGGAGTCCTAATGAATCAAGCGATCCACAATATGGATCTCTTATTGTGGATGATGGGAGACGTTGAAGAAGTCTCTTCTTATCATGCCACTCGAATTCGCAACATTGAAGCGGAAGATACATCTGTCTCTGTGATGAAGTTTAAAAGTGGTGCCCTAGGTGTTTTGGAGGCAGCAGTTACGATTTATCCTAAAAACCTTGAGGAATCTCTCTCTTTGTTTGGTGAAAAGGGCACAGCGATCATCGGTGGACCTACAGCAAATCGGATTAAAGAATGGCAGTTTGAAGAGTTGAGTAAGGAAGAGGCTCAACAGACGATTCAGCGAGTGGATGAAGATCCTCTTGGAACTCCTGGCCATCAATGTATTATCCAAGATATGACAGATGCTATTATGGAAGATCGAACACCAATCGTTTCAGGGATTGAAGGCAGAAAGGCTCTATCTCTTGTCATTGCTTGTCAAAAGGCTGCTGAAACAGGTCAACCCGTAAAAATGTCTAAGCTAGAACGTAAATGATAAGTGCAATGTTGAGGGTAATTATCAAGCAATCATATAAAGGAGCAAAAAAACAATGAAAAAAATTCCTTTGCTAGACTTACAAGCACAACTACAAACCATTCATGGAGAGATTCGTGAGGCTGTAGATCACGTTTTAGACAGTGGGATTTACATAATGGGACCTGAAGTAAAGGCATTTGAAGAAGAAGTGGCTAAGTATGTGGGAGTCAAACATGCCATTGGGGTTGCGAATGGTACAGATGCCCTTTTACTTGCTCTTGATGCGGCTGGGATTGGACCTGGAGATGAAGTGATTACCACTACTTTCACATTTTTTGCTACCGCAGAAACGGTATCTCAATTAGGAGCTACCCCTGTTTTTGTAGATATTGATCCTAAGACTTACAATATTGATGTAGAACAAGTCAAACAAAAAATCAACGAAAAGACAAAAGCGATTATTCCTGTACACATCTTTGGACAGCCTGCCAATATGGACGAATTAATGGCTCTTGCTAAAGAACATGGATTGTTTGTGCTTGAAGATGCTGCACAAGCGATGGGTTCAGAATACAAAGGGAAAAAAATTGGCTCTCTCGGGCATGCCGCTACTTATTCCTTTTTCCCAACCAAAAACTTAGGTGGTTATGGGGACGGCGGGATGGTTGTTACCAATGATGACGAATTAGCACGGAAAATTCGTATTTTGCGTGTCCATGGCAGTAATCCAAAATACTATCATAGTATGATTGGCTATAATAGTCGTCTAGATGCTTTACAAGCGGCTATGCTTCGAGTTAAGCTCCGCTACTTGGATCAATGGAACCATGGACGTCGTCAAAAAGCGGCTCTCTATAACGAGTTATTAAAAGATACTCCTGTGGTTACACCTTATGCTGAAGAAGATCTTAAACATATCTACCATTTGTATATTATTCAAGCAGATGACCGTGAAGAGTTGATGGAATACCTCAAAGAGCATGGAATTTCTACAGGTGTTTATTATCCTGTACCACTTCATCAACAAAACGTTTATCAGCCTCTAGGTTATAAAGAGGGAAGTCTTCCAACTAGTGAATATATGGCGAAAAGAACTTTTGCATTACCATTGTATGCGGAGTTAGAAGATGAAACGATTCATTTCATCGTCGATACCATTAAAAGCTATTATGCTAATAAATAAAAAGGGGTGAATCAAGTGACGTCAAAATCTCTTCTACGAAAAATTGAGGATAAAACTGCAGTGATTGGTGTGGTGGGCTTAGGTTATGTAGGCTTACCATTAGCTGTAGAAAAGGCTAAAGCTGGTTATCAAGTGGTGGGTTTTGATATTTTACCTCATCGTGTAGACATGGTAAATCAAGGGATTAACTACATCGGTGATGTGGTAGATGAAGAGTTGAAAGAGATTGTAACGGAGGGCCAATTAAAGGCTACTTCGGATTACTCTTTAATTTCAGAAGTGGATGCTGTAGCGATTTGCGTACCTACACCTTTAGATAAATATCAACAACCTGACACTTCGTATGTGGAATCATCAGGAAAAGAAATCGCAAAATACTTGCATTCAGATATGTTGATTGTGTTAGAAAGCACTACATATCCTGGAACGACGGAAGAAATTCTCCAACCTATTTTTGAGGCAACGGAACTAAAAGTAGGAGAAGATTTTTACCTTGCTTATTCACCTGAACGTGTAGATCCAGGTAATAAAGTGTTTAATACCAAGAATACCCCTAAAGTGGTCGGTGGCGTAACTCCAGAGTGTACAAAAGTAGCTGCTGCTTTGTATCGTGCTGTTTTAGAAGGGGAGGTACATGAAGTATCTAGTCCCAAGGTAGCCGAAATGGAAAAAATCCTAGAAAATACATTCCGCAATATTAATATCGGTTTGGCTAATGAAATGGCTATCCTTTGTAATAAAATGGGAATCGATGTATGGGAAGTGATTGATGCAGCCAAAACCAAACCATATGGTTTCATGGCATTTTACCCAGGACCTGGTTTAGGAGGGCACTGTATCCCCATTGACCCATTCTACCTCACTTGGAAAGCCCGTGAGTTTAACTATCATACCCGCTTGATTGAAGTAGCTGGAGAAATTAACAATGAAATGCCTTCATTTGTCGTGGATCGTCTGATGAAGATTTTAAATCGCTATGGGAAAGCTTTAAGCAGTTCAAAAGTAGTTCTTCTTGGAGTTGCCTATAAAAAAGATATTGATGATATGCGTGAATCCCCCGTGTTACAGATCGTGGAGTTATTAGAAAAATACAAGTCAGACTTTGTGGCTGTTGACCCACATGTCTCTTCTTTCCGTGTTGGTCAAAAAGAATACGAAACCGTACCTTTTTCAGAAGAACTAATCGCTGATGCAGATGCGGTATTAATCACCACAGATCACTCTGCATTCGACTATCAGTTAATCGCTGATCAAGCAAAAGTCATCTTTGATACACGTAATGCAATGAAAGGTATTCAAAACATCCAGGCAGACTACGAAAAATTATAAGGCGGTATTTTGATGAAAAATTTTATTCATGATTCAGCTGTGTTGGGTAATAATGTGAATATCGGTTATTTTTCTGTTATTGAAGAGGGCGTAGTATTGGGCGACGATGTAACCATTGGCAATAATGTCACAATCCATGCGGGAACGGTGATCGGTTCAGGGGTTTACATCTCTGATAATTGTGTAGTGGGACGTTGGCCACGACCTGCCAAAGCATCTACAGTAAAGGTAGATTCAGACTTACCTGCTTTGGTCATCGGTGAGGGAACCACGCTGGGTGCTAACACCGTTTTATACCGGGGGAGCACATTGGGTAAAGAAGTGATGGTCGGAGATCAAGCTTCTGTACGTGAAAAGTGTACAATTGGTGACCGTGTAGTCATCGGACGTGGTGTTGCTGTGGAAAATCAAGTAGAGATCGGCTCCTTTACAAAGATCCAAACCAATGCGTATATTACTGCTTACACCACCTTGGAAGAGTGTGTATTTATTGCACCAACAGTGACAACAACCAATGATAACTTTATGGGGAGAACCAAAGAACGATTTAAATATGTACGGGGACCCCTTGTGAAAAAAGGCGCTCGTGTGGGAGGAGGCTCCATTCTCTTACCTGGTATTACAGTCGCAGAAGAGAGTTTTATCGCCGCAGGTGCGTTGGTTAATAAAGATACTGAACCAGCAAAACTATATGTAGGTGTTCCAGCTCGTACCTTACGTGATGTACCAGATCGTGAGAAGCTAGAAAACCAAGAGTAACACCTACAATGGTGGTGTCTTGATGAAGTCATATATGAAACGTTTATTTACAGATTCTGCCGCATTTGCAGTTTCTACTTTTGGGAACAAGCTAGCAGCATTACTGCTTGTTCCCGTTTATACACGGTATTTGACAGGGATCGGAGAACTCGCTGATTGGGGATTAACCAATACAGTGACTCTGATCCTCTCTTACATATGTATACTAGGAACGGATGCCGCCATGGCATTTTATTTTTATGATGCAAAAAATGAAGTGGAGAGAAGAACTTATTTCTCTCATGCTATTATTTTTAGTATAGGCATGTGTCTGTTATTTACCCTGATCGTATGGTTTACAGGAGAACCACTTGCTGAATTCGTTTATCAAGATGGAAAAGATTACAATCTTCTTTTACCGATTGCTTTTATGGCTACACTAGGAGCTATTATCATTCAGCATATTTTGGCGTATGCTCGTTATCAACGAAAAGTGTGGTTATTTAATTTTTTTAGTATGGCTTATGTGATTGGTTCATCCCTACTTAGTATTTATTTTCTGGTGTATCAAAAGCAAGGCGTAGTAGGGATTTTTATCGGTCAGTTGATTGGGCAATTAAGTATCGCTTTGATGCTGATTTGGTTGTTTCGCAAAGAGTTTATATTTCGTCCCTCGTTTTCACACCTTAGACAACTCATCCAGTATGGATTACCTCTTTTACCTACACTCATTTCATTTTGGGTGATGACATCAGTTAGCCGACCGATTCTTTATCATCTAGATTCTCCACACTATGCAGATATTTATGAAGCATGTATTCGGATTGCTAGCTTTATTGTTCTACTTACTTCCCCTTTTCAATTGGCTTGGCGCCCTTTCTCTATGTCAATCAAAGAAAAAGCAGATGCTCCCCAAATTTATGGGTTTGTGGGGAGAATATTTTTTGTGGTGGGTACATGGTTCATTCTTGTTCTTACCTTTTTCATTGATCCTTTGTATCAGTGGATTATTGGTAGACCTGATATCCAAGAAGGTTATCTGTATGTATGGGCTTTGTCGTTGGGTACATTATTAAATGTATTGCATCACGTATTTGGTGTGGGGCTCCTGATTGAGAAAAAAACAAAACTTATTTCATACGGATTTACCATAGCAGCTGTCATTTTCTTGCTCGGAAACTTACTCTTGGTTCCTCTCTTTCACATTTGGGGCTCTGTGATAATGACAATTGCTTCCTATCTATTTGTTATTATTTGGGTGTATATACAAAACCAAAAGGTTTATCCGATTGATTTTCGCTTCGGTTCGATTCTGACTTATCTACTCGTTTATGTAACAGTCATGGGGATTATTAGTTGGGCTCAAGCAACTCAATTTGAATTTTTATGGTTGGTCTACCTTCTAGGCTTAGTAATAACTATCATGACTGCTTTAGGGACTCGCTTGATTCATTTTCAAACCGTGTATCAGATGGGGGAGCGTTGGTTCAAACTAAAAAAGTAGTGAAAGGAAGGTGAATCAGATATTGCCACCCCGGAGAGAAAATGTTTTTATTATCCTTTTTCAGATCTCCCTTATCTTTGCTCTTTTGGGTCCTTCGTTTGGAATTGTTATCTCAGAGGACTTTCGCATCACTTTTTTTCGAATAGCATTAGCAATATTGACGATGGGTTTCTCGTTGCACTTATTATTGCAAAAACAGTGGGATGGGTCTTATCTAAAACCAGTTTATGGCTATTTAACCTTTTTTCTATGTTGGCTTTTATATGGAATTGGATCATTAACATGGTCGATCAGTCTTTTTCACGGTGTTCGCTATTTGTTTTTATTAGGAACGATGCTTCTTTTTACAAGTTTTTTTCCGCTTCTCATTCATCGCGAACGGGTGTTATGGAGAACTTTCAAAGTGTTGCTCTGGACTTTTTTTGTGGTTGTTTTATGGGGAGGGATTGAATCCATCACTTTGATTCACCTTCCTTCATCACGTGCTTTTGGAACGGATGCTGCCACGGTAACATCTGTATTTACCAACCAAAATGATTTAGCCACCTGTATTACCTTGGCTTTACCTTTTCTCATTACTTCACTGTGGATGGTTCAGATGAATCGTTTGACTAAGGGATTCGTCTATATGGTTGTGGTGATGGCTTTATACGTCTTAATAGCGACAGGGTCTAGGAGTAATACATTATTTGCCCTCCCACTCTCTCTCGCTGTTTTGATTGCTTGCCTACCGTTTGCGGTTCCGAAGGATCAGCTAACTCTAAAAAACATCTCTAAAGGGATGATCGCAGCGATTGTGGCAGGGTTAATCGTTTCGACGATGAGTGCTTTATTTTTAACTGAAGAAGCAAGGCAAACGGCTAAAACTAAATTGGGTAGCACGTTTAATCTATTTTCAGATATCCAAAAAGGAACCTGGGATGTGGAAGAAGGAGAAGAAGGAATTATAAGAGGGGAGACAGGTGAGAGTGGAACCGTAAGAAAGTATCTGATTTTGAATGGATTACAGTTTCTCCAGCAAAGCCATTATCTGGGAGTGGGACCGGGGAATATTGAACCTTTGATGAAGGATGCACCCAAGGTAAATAAGGTAAATATGCATAATTGGTGGATCGAGATATTGGTTAATTTTGGTGTTATCATTTTCTTTTTCTATATGGCTTTATATGTATTATTATTATGGAAATGTTGGAAAATAATGAGGTTGAGGGAACTTCAGCCAAGGAATCCTCGCATTCGCTGGAGTGCCTACTCGGTATTAGCTTCCATGATCGGCTATTTCTTTGGAGCTATTGCCCCGAGTACCGCGATTCATTTTACCCCCATGTGGGTGGTGTATGGATTAGGTTTGTCAGTCCTACTCTTAGGAAAAATAGATGAGATTTAATTACTCTATATGAACATATGTAGTCATATAAAGATCCAAGTCCCATTGAGTCGTTGTTTCTCTGCCTTACCCACTAGCATGTTTGCAAAAGTCGTTCGCCAAAGAAACATCTCTCTTCCAAAGTTTATTAGATCGAGTAAATTTATTTCGATCCATTCAAGTTATTTAGTTCAAGTGGAGTAATCACACTATGGTATAAGGATGAATCTGTCTGGCATGAGATCGTAAAATGAACCCACACATGGAGGAAAACAAGTTGCAACCTAGCGTGATGATATTTAGTTCTGTACATCCCTATGACGATTCCCGTATTTTTCATAAACAAGCGGTGTCATTAGCTAAAGCTGGATACAGGGTTGAACTTCATGCTGTGGCTCCTTTTGAGTATCAAAAGCTAGATGGTGTTGAAGTGAAAGGTGTACAAAAAGCTTCAAATCGTCGAAGTCGTTTAAGGTTAGGCTGGGTATTATTTCAGAGGGCGTTGAAAAGTAATGCTGATCTCTTCCACTTCCACGATCCTGAACTTCTCCCTTGGGGGGTTTTACTGGCTTGGCGTACTGGTCGTCCAGTCATTTATGATTCTCATGAAGATCTACCCAAACAAATTTTAACGAAGCCATGGATTCCACAAAAATGGAGAAAACCATTTTCGCGACTGGTTAATCAAATTGAAAAGAGAAGTGCCCAATATTGTTCTGCTGTTATCGCTGCTACAGAATCGATTTATCAACAGTTTGCAGAAGCTAAGCGACGAGAGATTATTAAAAATTACCCTTTATGGATGCCGATGAGTCACTCAAAAGAGGATGGGGTCAACAGAATTTTATATATCGGTGGGATTTCATACCTTCGTGGATATAAAGAAATGATTCAAATGATGGATTACATCCCCAAAGGCTTGGAAGCAGAGCTTCATTTAATCGGACCTCTCCAGCATATTAGTGATATAGATTTGGACCAGAATGAATTGGAAAAGAAACGGGTTTATTTACATGGTCGAATTCCGTTTGCAGAGGTAAAGGATTGGTTGATGAAGGGGAAAGTAGGGCTTGTTTGTTTGCATCCCATTGAAAACTATCGAGAATCTTTACCCATCAAGATGTTTGAGTATATGGCAGCTGGAATGCCATTTATTGCGACTGATTTTCCTTTGTGGCGTCAAATTGTAGAAAGAAGTAAAGCTGGCTTTGTCGTTGATTCATTAAATCCAGAGGAAATGGCGGAATATGTGACTTTGTTACTTTCAGACTCTTCTTTGCGGAAGGAGATGGGGAGTCAAGGTCGGTGGGCTCATGAACAAATCTATAATTGGTCGATGGAGGAAAAGAAGTTGCTTTCGTTGTATCGGCTATTGTTGAGTGAACATGAATGTTCTTTCCATTAGCGAGTCGACTTGAGTTTTTTTCCTCGTTCTGGTAACTTGATTGGCTAGACGCCACTCGTGAAAAAAAGCTCTTCGTCTTCTTTGACTGTTTGGAAGATAGTAGGGAAAAGTGACTTTGTTGAAAGCTCTTACTTGGTAGAGCCTATTGATTGAAGATGGGGGTGCTTGTCTACTAGCCAGTCTTTGGAAAAGAGGAGGCATCTGGTTTTAAAACCTCCTCTTTGGTCATAGTAATTTTCACTCTAATTCTAAGTGTTCGGCTAGTCTTTGGTGAACTCGTTGTATCTCTGATTGACTTACCTGAAAATAATAAACTCCATTGATTCGTCTGTCTGCTCCATGAAGGGTTATGGTTTGTATATCTTGGCTTTTCATACTGGGATAGGATTGCTGTAAACGAATGAATTGAAATGGTGGAATATCAGTTTTCAGATTGGTCCCTAGCTGTTCCGTGATTTCATCGAATCGCTGAAGTGAGCTAAATTGACTTCCTTTGTCTATAATTCCACGAATCACTTGTTGTTGTCGGTCAATTCTTCCGAAGTCCCCTCGTGGATCAACCTTTCTCATTCGAGCGAAAGCGAGTGATTCACGACCATTTAATGTCATCTTTCCTTGATGATATTTGATTCCGTTAAAGGTGAAATCAAAAGGAACTTGGACTTCAATTCCTCCTAAAGCGTCCACAATCCCCTCTAATCCCTGCATATTTACTTTGACATATCCATCGATGGGGATATCTAAAAAATTTTCCACTGTTTTTCGTGCCAATTCTACTCCGCCATATGCATAGCTATGGTTAATTTTATCTTTGTGTGTTCGACCAGGAATGGTTACAAGGGTATCTCTCGGGATGTTGGTAAGTAGCATTGTTTTTTGATGTGGGTTGAGGGTTAAGATCATCATTGTATCGGATCGACCTATATCGCCTGGTCGCTCATCAACACCTAGTAAAAGGATGGAAAAAGGATCCTCTTGGATTTGTACGATTTTGGATCGTTTCTCAGACTTTGTCTGTGTTGGAGGTTCATACATTTGATTGGCTGTTGTCCAGATATTGTAGGCGACATACCCTAAAAATAAAAGAACAATGATTATGACTACCTTCATTAAAAGCATCAATAGGCTCTTCATTAAGAAACCTCTCTCTCATGAGAAGTGATAACATTTGCCTGTCCTTCTATTGTATTTTTGACGATCCTTATTAGACTTATCCATAGATAAATGTTTACTATCGTTCGTTGATTTGGGAAATCATAAAAATACACCAATCTGGCAAAAAAGTTCCTTTAGTCGCCTTGGCTTCCGTGTGTGACAGTTGATAAGATGATGAGGAGTTCTTACATACTAACAGAGAAAGAGGGGCTCAGATCCATGAAAATATTAGTGACAGGTGGGGCTGGCTTTGTTGGCTCGCATATTGTGGATCAATGTCAATCCCGTGGAGATCAGGTGGCTATTATTGATAATATCTCCACAGGAAAAAAAAGTAATATTCATCCCGATACTGAACTATATACGATCGATTTAACGAATCCTGAACTTTTGGAGCTTATGACTCAAATCAAACCGGATGTAGTGATTCACCAAGCAGCACAGACTCGTGTTCAAACATCTGTAGAAGATCCTATTTTTGATGCGACAACTAATGTCTTGGGAACCATTCAGTTATTAGAGGCATGTCGGCTTGCCGATGTGAAAAAAGTGGTGTATGCTTCTTCGGCAGCTGTTTATGGGAACCCAGAATATCTTCCAATTGATGAGTTACATTCTGTCCGTCCTTTATCTGGTTATGGAGTTTCAAAGTATACGCCTGAGCAATATTTACACGTTTATCACGAGTTATATGGGCTTCGTTATACAATACTACGCTATGCGAATGTATATGGAATCCGACAAGACCCCCGAGGAGAAGGTGGAGTTCTTTCTATTTTTACCGACAGAGTGTTAAGAAACCAGTCTGTAATGATTTATGGAGATGGGGAACAGACTAGAGATTATATTTATGTAGAAGATGTTGCGAAAGCAAATGTAGCGGCGATTGATCAAGGAAATGGAGAAGTTCTTAATATTGGGACAGGCATCCAAACTTCACTCAATGAAGTGATTCAATTATTTGAGGAGGTGTCGGGGAAAAATATCCAGGTTGACTACGGTCTCGAACGAGCTGGTGATATCAAGCATAGCTACTTTACAAATGATAAAGCCATTCAAGTGTTGAACTGGAAACCGTCCATCCCCTTAGCTAAAGGCCTTAAGCGAACTTACGAATATTATCAGGATGAATATCGTAAAATGGACTCATAGGAGAGTAAAATAAAAGAAATCACTCAGTTGTTGAGGTAAAATTAAAAAATCAACCCAAATGTACTATTGTCATTTCCAGCAATCTAAAGTATACTTGGTAACAGTTACACTTTGAAATATTTCTGTAATGTTACTGTTATTTTTGTAATCTTAACCACTCGGTTTTCAATATACCAGATTAAACAACAGCAGGGGTGATATCGGATGCGTTCAAAGATGGCTTATGGAAGCGATTCACAAGCAATTGGAGGTTTTAGTGGTTCTACATCATGGGTCTATCCTATTCTTAAACGAGGATTTGAAGTGCTTTTTTCCATCACCTTACTGATCTTTACGATGCCAGTATTGATCTTGACGGCAATTGCCATTAAATTAGAATCACCAGGTCCTATTTTTTACAAACAGGAACGGGTAGGGCAAAAAGGAAAACTATTCTCTATTATCAAGCTTCGCTCTATGCGAACAGATGCAGAGAAGAATGGTCCTCAATGGGCAGCACAAAATGACCCACGAGTCACTCGAGTAGGTAAATTTATTCGTAAAACCCGGATTGATGAAATTCCACAGATCATTAATGTACTAAGTGGTGATATGAGCTTAATTGGTCCGCGTCCGGAACGCCCGATGTTCACAGAGCAATTCGATAAAGAAATCCCTGGATTTAAGAAAAGACTTCTAGTGAAGCCAGGCTTAACAGGTTGGGCACAAGTGAATGGTGGCTATGAAGCGACCCCTGCTGAAAAATTTGAATTGGACATGTACTATATTCAAAAACAATCCATTGCCTTAGATTTGCGAATTCTAATCCGGACGGTTTGGGTAGTTTTATCTGGAAGTGGAGCTCGCTGATCAGAAACGGGTGCCAAATTTCGGCTCACCCGTTTCTTCTATGTGTATAGGTGTCCAGATGGGTTCTTCCTCTATAGAATGGCTTTTAAACAGAGGAAGAACAGAAGCCACAACGGTACGCTTAAACAAGTAGCATTTAATACGCCAATCCAAAATGACTTTCCAACGACCGTGTAGTCCATATCGGACACCTCCATCAATCAATATTTGTATTGTTATTATACGTCAATGACTGAAAACATAGTGGGAAATAGCTGTTTTGTTAAGCAAATGTAATGTCGAGGTAACATTTGACAGCAAAGCCTAGAAATTTGTTACAGTGATGTTTTTTGTTACATATATTGGGAATTTATTATTTGTTGACCACATTTTATATCTGTGATAACTTTATAATTGTTAGATTAAAACCGAATACATTTTGATATTCTCTTATCCAGAGAGGTTGAGGGACAGGCCCGATGATACCTCGGCAACCATCTGTATTTATACAGAAAGGTGCCAATTCCTGCAGAAGTTTTTCATTCTGGCAGATGAGAGAAAGTGACGCATGTTTTTTGTGAACATAAATCCCTTTCTGCTTTTATCTGCAGACAAGGGATTTTTTATTTTAAAGGTGGTGAGACATAGGCATGATCCAAATCACAAATGTAACCAAAAGCTATTTCCAGAAGAAAGATGAACAGCCTGTACAAGCTTTAGATGGAGTTTCACTTCAGATTGATCGTAGTGACATCTTTGGCATGATCGGTCATAGTGGTGCAGGTAAAAGTACTTTATTGCGTTTATTAAACGGACTCGAATATCCTTCTTCGGGGTCTGTGAAGGTAGCTGACCGAGAATTGTCTCAGTGCAGTGCGAAAGAACTACGACTTGCTCGGCAAAAAATCGGTGTGATTTTTCAGCATTTTAATCTTTTATGGTCGAGAACAGTCAGAGAAAATATTGCTTTCCCACTTGAGATTGCTGGTAAATCCAAGGATGAAATTCGCAACAAGGTAGACAAATTATTAGATCGAGTAGGGTTAAAAGATCGTGCAGATGCTTATCCTTCTCAACTAAGCGGAGGTCAAAAACAAAGAGTGGGTATTGCACGAGCTTTAGCGAATGAACCTGATGTTCTCTTATGTGATGAAGCGACTTCCGCTTTGGACCCAGAGACAACAGCATCTATATTACGGTTGTTAAAAGAAATTCATCAGGATACAGGAATTACTCTTGTTTTAATCACCCATGAAATGAGTGTGGTTCGTGCGATTTGCAACAAAATGGCAGTGATGGAGAATGGGAAAATTGTTGAGCATGGAGAGGTTGAGCAGATTTTTCAAAATCCTAAGCATCCAGTGACACAACAGTTTATTAAAGATTTATCGATTACAGAAGCTCATGAAGAGGCTGAAACAAATAGAGATGTAATCTTTGTAAATCTGTCCCAATTGGCAAGATTGAAACAAATAGCTACTGAATATCCTGTTTCTTTTCACATTGAAAGTGGATCGATTACGTCTCAGTTGGAGTTGAATCAAGTTGGGATTCGAATTGAATCGACACAGGAAGTTGAAGTGATGATTCGAGAAGAGCTTTTACAGGGGGTGAAACGAAAATGTTGAATGAAGTGGACTGGTCCATGGTTTGGGAAGCATTTCTTCAAACTTTATATATGGTAAGTCTCTCTACCTTATTTACCGCTTTGATTGGGATCCCTCTAGGTGTTTTATTGGTAGCGACAGACCGAGGTCATATCATGGAAAAAACATGGGTAAATCGTGTTCTAAGTTTTGTAGTCAATCTTTTTAGAGCTGTTCCTTTTATTGTCCTTGTCCTTTTTCTTTTCCCTCTTTCGAAGTTGATTGTCGGAACTACGATTGGACCCACTGCGGCAACGATCCCATTGATTGCAGGGGCAGCTCCCTTTTATGCACGAATGGTGGAGACTGCCATCCGAGAAATTGATCGAGGTGTGATTGAGGCTTCAGAGGCGATGGGAGCTTCCAAGGCAACCATCATTCTAAAGGTATTATTACCTGAATCGATGCCAGCGATGATTTCTGGTTTAACTGTGACATGCGTTTCATTAATTAGCTTTTCTGCAATGGCGGGAATTGTTGGTGGTGGAGGGCTTGGTGATGTCGCATATCGGTTTGGATTTCAGTCTTTTAACGATCAAATGTTGTTTGTCTGTGGAATCATTTTAGTTATCTTCGTGCAAGTAGTTCAAGTGAGTGGAGATTATTTTGCCAGACGTTTGGATAAACGATGAGGTTGTTGCTTTTTAAGCGTTCATCACTCGAGCTCCTTATTTCGTTGAAATTTTAGATGGAAAAAAATCGATGATATGGGATTAGTAGTCTGGAGGATAGTGGCATCGATAAGGCAATAATCACGCATGTCATGGAGTCTTGGAGATCGATTTCGGTGAAAAGCCGACTTCTGATTGATGATAAATCGACTTCACTCATATGATGATTCAATTTAAAGGAGGATTTATAAATGAAAAAGTTATTTTTAACGCTTATGATTGGTTTACTTGCCATCTTCGGAGTTGCCTGTAGCTCAGAAAATGCTGATGCGAATAAAGTATCTGTAGCTGCATCAGCGGTTCCCCATGCTGAAATTTTGGAGTTTGTGAAGCCGCAATTAGAAAAGCAAGGGATTGAGTTAGAAGTAAAAGTGTTCCAAGATTATGTTTTACCGAACAAAGTGGTTGAAGAAGGAGAATTAGATGCGAATTTCTTCCAACATCAACCTTGGATGGAAACAACCAATAAAGAACAAAATTATCATATTAAAAAAGTAGTTGGGGTTCATATTGAACCGATGGGGGCCTATTCACAAAAGATTAAAAAGATCGAAGAACTGAAAAATGGTTCTAAAATTGCGATTCCCAATGGAACCAGTGAGATTAATCGTGTTCTCCTCTTGTTAGAAAGTCAAAAATTAATTGAGCTGGATCAAAAAGAAGGAGAAAAAACTTTAAAAAGCATTAAATCCAACCCTAAGAATTTAGAATTTGTCTTATTAGAACCTGCTACCTTGCCTCGTTTCTTAGGAGAAGTGGATCTCGCTATTATTAATACTAACTATGCGATCGAAGCGAAACTAAACCCACTCAAAGATGCTATTTTTATCGAGGGTAGCGAATCCCCTTATGTCAATGTTTTGGCGACCAAAGAAGGAATGGAAAACCAAGAAGCGATTCAGAAGTTGGCTAAAGCCCTTACTTCTCCAGAAACGAAAGAATTTATTCAAAAGAAATATGACGGTGCCGTTGTACCTGCATTTTAATGAATGAAAAGAACCCCACTTTTTTAGTTGTTGGGGTTCTTTTGTATTTCTTTATCCTTATATTCACTTTTTCCTAACTCTACTTTGGCTTGCCCATTGGTCCAATTGGTCACTTGATCAATCACATTTTGTTCTGTACCTACAGGCGTCCAAAGGGTCCATTGCACATGATCTGTAAATTGAGGAGTTTCTAAGATTAAACCAGAGCGGTGGAGTTCATATTCCATTTTACCCATGAATGAATAGTCAAAGGAGAAGGTCACTTCTTGATGTAAGACTTTTTGAACAATGCCAGCTGCTTCAATTGCTGCAGAAGCCCCTTGACTGTATGCGCGAACAAGTCCACCTGCCCCCAACTTGATTCCTCCAAAATAACGGGTAACCACAATCGCTGTGTAAAGGATCTCTTTAGCGTGGATCACTTCTAAGATGGGGCGTCCTGCGGTACCAGCCGGTTCCCCATCATCAGAGGATTTTTGTTTCATTTCTGTAATGTAATAAGCGCTACAATTATGAGTTGCATCCCAATGTTTCTTAGAAATTTCTTGGATAAATTGGGTTGCTTCTTCTTCAGTTTTTACATGTTTAGCACGACAAATAAAACGAGAACGCTGGATCACGATTTCCGCTTCTCCGTATGATCTGATGGTTAGATAAGTATTTGGGTTCATATTTTTTCACAACCTTTCATATCTATGATATAGGAAAGGCAAAGGCTTGTCGAAAACAGAACCAGATGGATTGGAACCCTTCAATCCATCTGGTTTTATATAAAAAATAAAAGTGGAGGGATTTGCTTCCTCTACTTCACATGATTTAAGGATGGGCATCTGATGATTTCATAGGTTCTTTAGGTACATACTCTAAATGTTGTTGTAATAGGTCACTCACTCGAATTCGCTCTTCTTTCGTGCATATTTCATAGAATGTTCCATTTCGTTTATCTGTATGGGTTTTTAGCTCAATGGACTCTGTATTTTGTTTAGGGATATTACTATAGGTTTTTTGCAAGCTAGGGATATCTGTAGGTTTAAAACTATAGCTTAAGTTTTCGCCTACTGCTGTGGCTACATCATTAAATTTGGTAAAACCTTCAAAGCTGATCATTTGGTCGATCAGTTTGTTAACCACATCTCGTTGTCTTTCGTTCCGCCCCATATCGCCATTAATATCCTTTTTTCTCATGCGGACATAAGCTAAAGCCTTTTCTCCATCTAAATGAAGGGGTCCGGGAGAGTAACGGAGTGGATCTCCTGTATGGCTTTGAGTAGAAAAGTAAAATTTATTGTTTACATCGACGCCACCTAAGGCATCCACGACATCAATAAAACCTTGGAAGTTAATCTTTGCATAATAATCAATCGGAATATTGAGGAACTCTTCAACTGTTTGACGTGTATTTTCCACACCATCTATATTTTTGTGTCGAACATTGTTTGCGGCATGGTTGATTTTATCTTTTCCTTTGGTGTTGGCAATATGAACAAGGGTATCTCGGGGAATACTCACAAGTTTCATCGAGTTGGTATTAGGATTGATTGCAGCAATCATGATGACATCGGGTCGCCAATCTTTCTCTTCTTCAGCAGTAGAAAGTTGGTCAACTCCTAGTAACATAATAGTAAAAGGTTCTTCTTTGATCTTCACTTCTTCATCACGAAGTCCTGACTTTTTAGAATTGCTATCATGACCTTGTGTAAATGCGCCCAAAATTTGGGAGGCGAAATATCCTCCAATAGCCATGAATCCTATACAAATGATAATGATAATGCGAAAGATCCACCTGCGATTCTGTTTTTTCTTAACCCGATGTACCCGAGAATGTTCCACGTGTTTGATCCCTCCTCGATTGGATTATAGGGAATATAACGTATAGAAGATAGATGCGTGGAAATTTAGATTGCAAGTGTTGATCATGAATGGATTGATCTTATTTATAGAAAAAAGCGGAGGGATTATCTCCGTTCCGCTGTTAGTTATGGTTTAATAGTCATTGAGCTTCATAGGTTCCTTTGGAGTATATTCAAGGTGTTTTTGGAGGAGATCACTGACTCGAATACGCTCTTCTTGGGAACAAATTTCATAAAAGATTCCATTTTGCTTATCTGAGTAAGTCTTTAGCTCAATGGACTCTGTATTTTGTTTAGGGATATTACTATAAGTTTTCTGCAAGCTAGGGATATCCGTAGGTTTAAAACTATAGCTTAAGTTTTCGCCTACTGCTGTGGCTACATCATTAAATTTGGTAAAACCTTCAAAGCTAATCATTTGGTCAATCAGTTTGTTAACCACATCTCGTTGTCTTTCGTTCCGCCCCATATCGCCATTAATATCCTTTTTTCTCATGCGGACATAAGCTAAAGCCTTTTCTCCATCTAAATGCAGGGGTCCAGGAGAGTAGCGGAGTGGATCTCCTGTATGGCTTTGAGTAGAAAAGTAAAATTTATTGTTTACATCGACGCCACCTAAGGCATCCACGACATCAATAAAACCTTGGAAATTAATCTTTGCATAATAATCAATCGGAATATTGAGGAACTCTTCAACTGTTTGGCGTGTATTTTCTACACCATCTACATTTTTTAGACGACCATAGGATGCTGCTGAGTTGATTTTATCTTTTCCTTTAGTGTTGGCAATATGAACGAGGGTATCTCGAGGAATACTCACAAGTTTCATCGAGTTGGTCTTGGGATTGATCGCAGCAATCATGATGACATCAGGTCGCCATGATTCTTTCTCTTCTTCAGTAGAAAGTTGGTCAACTCCTAGTAACATAATGGTAAAAGGTTCTTCTTTGATTTTAACTTCTTCATCACGAAGTCCCGATATTTTGGAGTTACTGTCATGACCCTGTGCGAAAGCCCCCCAGATTTGTGAAGCGAAATACCCGCCAACTCCCATAACACCTATACAAATAATGATAAGAACGCGAAAGATCCATTTACGACTCCGTTTTTTCTTTACACGGTCAATTCGACTCGCATCTACTCTTTCCATCCATAGAACTCCTCGCTTTTTCCGAAAAAATAATTCATTTAATAGTATCATTTAACTATATAAAGCATCAAGAGTAGTAAACAAAAGGACAAAAAATTGCTGAAAAATAGTTTACAAGGGGTACAATACTAATAGAGTAACAATTATATTTACACTTCTTATATATGTGTTCGAAAGTTAGCATGGTTTTATGTCACTTTTTTAAAAAAAGATTTCTGAAGTGGTGATTGTGATGAACCTAGTTCAGTTTTGGGGGAAATGGCTATTCATTTTTTGTATGTGTTTGGGTGTTCAGCAGTCTGTTCCTCTATCGATTAAAACTTGGACGAATTCAATGATGAATGAAGAGTGGATTATTAGAGCAAAAGGAGAATTACCTTCGGAATTTTGGAAATCTATTGATGTGCTTCACCGTTCAGTCTCAAAGGATCCCCATGATTACACAATACTGGCTCGATTGAAACCAGGTAATCAAGCGAATGAATGGCAATTAAAATGGTCTAGAGAAGATTTCATTCTATATATACTGCCGAATCAAAAGTATCAAGTGACTGGTAGCTATTCTATCTCTTGGGATTTGTATGACGAATACTATTATCTAGATCAGATTAAAGCACCAGAGGCTTGGCAAGTATTTTCCTACTTATCTCATACAAGAAATGTAAGTAAAGATGTAGTTGTGGCCATTGTAGATACAGGGGTGGATCTTCATCATCCCCATTTATCCTCATTACTTGTACCAGGTGTTAATATTAAAAATCGATCGCTACCTCCTCAAGATCATTTAGGGCATGGAACAAAGGTAGCAGGGGTTCTATCTGCTGTTTGGGGTGGAATGAAAGAGCCGGATCATCCTATTGGAAATGGAAAGATCATGCCAATCAAAGTGTTGGAAAACGGAAACGATGGAGATCTGTATTTTACAGTTGAAGGTATGAAAGAAGCGATTCGGCGTCAAGCGAATATTATCGTATTGGCACAAGGAAGTTGGACTTATTCTCCATTGTTAGCAGAGGTGATCGAACAGGCCGAGGAGAAAGGGATTTTGGTAATTGGTGCGGCAGGCAATGCCACTTATGATTTAAATGGTCAAGTTGTATATCAGAGACCTATATATTATCCAGCTGCTTTCCCAACAGTTGTAGGAGTAGGCTCCGTTCGCGCAGACGAGAGACATGAACCGAGTTCTAATGTTGGAGCGGGTCTAGATTTAGTGGCTCCTGGTGAACTGATTAAATCGATTAAAAGTGGTGGAGGAACGGAGCTGGACTCAGGAACTTCTTTTTCAGCTCCTCAAGTTGCTGGAGTCGCAGCATTCATTTGGCAACTCCATCCAGAATATACAGTCGCAGATGTACGAAACTTGTTACGTCAAACTGCTGACAAAGTCCCCTCTCTACCTAAATGGGATGAATCCTTAGGGTATGGTCGTCTGAATGCTTATCGGGCAGTCACCGAAAAACCACTTCCTGATCGTTTTGAGCCTAATAATTCCAAAGAAAAAGCCACACCAATCTCTTTGTATCAACAAGTAACAGGTGAGTTAACTTCAAAAGATGAGGATTGGTATCAATTATACTTAGAGTACCCTGGAACTCTATCCTTAGATTTTGGGAATAAGCGAAGTGACCGAAAGGGTCTAAAGTTGGAAATTTATTTGTCTAATGGTAAGTCTGCAATTTATTCATTGGATTCCATATCAGATTTGAAAGTAACAGCTCCTGCAGGTTATATTCAACTTCGTTTTTCTCAAAGTGATGATCGACAGAGGAAGATTCCCTACCAGTTTTCAGCTAGTTTTCTCATCGAGGCAGACCTCTTTGAAAATAACGACTTTCCATGGAATGCTTATCAACTTCCTCTTCAAGAGGGATGGCAAAGCTGGTCAGGAACCATTCATAAAAAAGGAGACGAAGATTGGTTTCGTTTTATGATTCCCAAAGCAGGGAAGTTGGAGTTGTTTATCACTCCAACGACACCTAGAATGGACCCAGTCCTGTCTGTTCTGTCCCAACCAGGAATAAAAGAAGAGAGATTGGATCTAAATGGAGAAGGAGAAAGGGAAGAAATTACTCTCCAAGTAAAGGCGGGCAGTCTTATTTTTCGAGTTTCGGACTATGGTTCAAACTCCATTGAGCAACCCTATCATATTAGAGCTTATTTTGAGATGGAGAAAGGGAGAAAAGTGGATGATTAGATCGTTCTAAGGATTTGCTTAGGGTCTAAGGTTATAGCATGTGGTTGAAGAGATGGGGCATGGATGATGCAACAATCGCTATGTAAAAAATTACATCTGATTTATTGATAATGTGGTGATTGTCTAACATGAAAGATGATTGTATTTGTGGTTTCTTTAGGGTATTCTATTCATGATAAAGAGCCTCTTTACAGTTGCTCACTAAAGTAAACGTGCGAGTCTTGACACTAGCGTTTAAGGTTCGAGGGTTTGTAAAGGGTGAAAAACAAAAAAAGCGCCTTTCCTCGGAGAGGGGCTTTTTTATTTGTAAACGGATGATATAAAGGAGGAGAAACAACGATGTCCAAAGAGAAAAAACGAAATTTATTTACCTCAGAATCGGTGACTGTCGGACATCCAGATAAAATCTGTGACCAAATTTCAGATGCTATTTTGGATGAGATTTTAGCGAAAGATCCAAATGCTCGCGTTGCGTGTGAAACATCAGTGACTACTGGGCTTGTACTTGTAGCTGGTGAAATCACTACCAATTGTTATGTGGATATCCCTAAGATTGTTCGCAAAACAGTGAGTGATATTGGGTATGACCGTGCTAAGTATGGTTTTGATGCGACTACTTGTGCCGTACTGACTTCGATTGATGAGCAGTCAAGTGATATTGCACAAGGTGTCGATGTGGCACTTGAAAAACGGGAAGGTTCCATGACTGAAGAGGAGATTGAAGCGATTGGTGCAGGTGACCAAGGGCTCATGTTTGGGTTTGCATGCAATGAGACTCCTGAATTGATGCCGCTTCCAATCTCGCTCGCACATAAACTTGCTCGTCGTTTACATGAGGTACGTGTTGATGGTACTTTGGATTACCTTCGTCCTGATGGGAAAATCCAGGTCACAGTTGAATATGAAGAGGATCAACCTGTACGGATTGATACCGTTGTCTGTTCGACCCAGCATGCAGAAGATGTAACATTGGATCAAATCAAAAAGGATATTCAAGAGCATGTGATTGTGCCTATTCTCCCGAAAGAGATGGTTGATGAACAGACTAAATACTTTATTAATCCAACGGGTCGTTTCGTCATCGGGGGTCCTCTGGGTGATGCAGGTCTTACAGGTAGAAAAATTATTGTAGACACCTATGGCGGATATGCACGACATGGTGGTGGTGCATTTTCGGGAAAAGATCCTACAAAAGTGGACCGTTCCGCGGCGTATGCAGCTCGTTATGTAGCCAAAAACATCGTAGCTGCTGGCTTAGCTGATAAATGCGAAGTTCAACTAGCTTATGCGATTGGTGTTGCACGTCCAGTATCTATTCGTATAGAGACTTTTGGTACTGGAAAAGTATCAGAAGAGCAGTTGGTTGAATGGGTAGAGAAATACTTTGATCTACGTCCAGCTGGTATTATTCGCCAACTAGATCTTCGTCGCCCGATCTATCGCCAAACAGCCGCTTATGGTCACTTTGGTCGTACAGATATTGATCTTCCTTGGGAGCGTACAGATCAAGCTGAGTTCTTGAAAAAAGAAGCAGGTCTATAAATTTCACTTTATAGAAAACAAAAAAGCTACTAGTCTTAAAAAGGACTAGTAGCTTTTTTGGATAGAAGTAGCCAAAGTTGAATCCTTTTATAATTAGCGAAAGTCTAGTGTTGACTTTAAGACTGAGTGAGGCAGTTTTAGTATTATTGTACAGTGATGAGCATAATAACCTCCATCAAATAGAACTAAGGGTTATTGTTATGAGTAAAAGCCTTATAATCTTAATTCTGTTATTTTAAGATTTTTACTCAACAATTATATAGAATAATGATAAAATTTGAATATAACCAAATATTCCGTAGAAGAGAGGTGAGTCCCTTGATTGAGAGGCGATCTCAAGCTAAAACTCAGAAAAGGAAATTTCGTCCTCCTACTGTATCATTCGCCCCCATCCGTATTTTGATTGCTGATCCAAACCGCCGATTTCGCTCAGATTTACAGTTAGCGTTAAGTAAAGAAGAGGATATGGTAATGGTAGGAGAATGTGATAATGGGATGGAGGTCATTTCTTTATGCGGAGTGACGAAACCACATGTGATCTTGATCGACTTACATTTGCCTCGGATGGATGGAGTGGAAATCACTTATCGTCTCAGTCAATTGGCTCCCCATACCAAGATTTTAATTTTATCTGAACAAGATGATCCCTATGTGTTAGAGACGATTCGTAAAGGGGCATCTGGATTTATGTTGAAAGATATTGGAATTTATCCGATGATCACAGCCATGAGAATCATAGCTAATGGTGGGGTTTATATTCACCCCATTTTGATGGGGCGACTTGTTGAAGAGCTCCGTCGTCTCAGTCACAAAGAACAAGTATTTCAATATTTATATTCAATTCACTCTCCTATTTCTTGGCAAGAAGTGTTAACATATAGAGAGATGGAAGTGCTACGCTTAATTTCCCAAGGTAAGAATAACCGCACAATTAGTGAAGATCTTTATATAAGTGAAAAAACTGTCAAAAATCATGTGAGTAATATTCTGTATAAAATGAACGTTCAGGATCGGACACAAGCGGTATTGCTTGCCATTAAGTATGGATGGATTCAACTAATCTAGTCCTTTCGGAGTACTGTTCACAACTTCCGCCTTCCTGCATACATTAAAAGTTAGGAGGGGAGATGTCGATGGAACAGTGGATCTTTTGGGGAGCAGCACTGTATGTAGCGATGTTTTTCCTGGTTAAATTTTTGTCTAAATATTTCGGTAACTACTATCACAACAAAGCTTATCATCTTGTGATGATTACACATAACAGCCAACAATCCATCGAGTGGATGATTCGATCTTATCATTTCTGGAATGTGACCAAAGGTAAATATCGAAAAAATTCTTTACTGACATGTATAGATCTAGGCTCTACAGATGATACCTTGGTCATATTACAACGTTTGCAACATAGATATCCACAACTACAAATCATCAAAATGAGTCCTTTTCCCAGTGAGGATGAAGCGATTCAACAGTGGTTGCTCTCACAAAAGCAGAACAAAGAAAAGCTGATTGTCCTTGATTTACGATTAGGTGACATAGAGAAAGAATCAGAGAGGTTCTTAGCATAGATGTGCCTGAAGGTCAGACACCCAAGAGTCTGACCTTTTTTGTGAGGAAGGTGGAACCATTTGGAGATTTTTATCTATCGATGTACTGATGATCCTAAGATGTATCTAAGTCTAGCTCCAACCGTAGATCAGATGAAATGGAAGAGCTGTGGGAAAAACATTCAATGGTTGGGGCAAACGACTTCTATGGGGGTGGCGTATCAATGGTTACAGGGGAGGACTCCTATAAAAAGTAAAGGGGTTGTTTATCCGACTGAAGAAGTGAAGGGGAACAGGGGCTGGCAAGAGAAAAAAGAGAGACTCGCTCCTGATCTATCAGGAAGAGCTCTTTTATGGCAAGAACTACTTTCCTTAGTACAAAAGTTGAAGTTCCCTATCTCAGAAGAGGAGCTTTGTCAAATCGTTCAATCCTTTTATTTAAGCGGAGAGGTATCTTTGTTACCTGGAGTGCAGGTCGAAGGGGCTGTTCATCGATGGCGATGTCATCGATGTTTAGGGGATCATATAAAGATTCAACTCACTACATGTGCTACTTGTGGTGAAAAATGTGCAGTTTGTGAAAATTGTATACTCTTAGGAAAGTCTCGAACTTGTATTCCTTTTCTACTTTTCTCTGATCGGTCTACTATTTCAAAACCAAGAGCAGTGAAGCAAGTTAGCTCTATCCAGTTAACTCCAGCTCAGAAACAAGTTAATCGATCTATTAGACAATTTATGTCATCCATGAGAAGTCAGTTACTCGTTTGGGCAGTGACAGGGGCAGGAAAAACGGAGTTAATGTTTGAAGTGATCACAGAGCTACTTCAGCAGGGAAAAAAGGTGTTGTGGGTAACTCCACGTAAAGATGTAGTGATGGAGATTGCTCCGCGTTTGCAACGTTCATTTTCTGGAGTGCCAATTAAGGCTTATTACGGTGGGAGTCCAGATTTATGGGTAAAAGGAGAAATCATTGTGGCTACAGCCCATCAAACATGGCGTTTTTACCGGCACTTTGATCTTGCCATTATAGACGAAGTCGATGCTTTCCCGTTATATCAAAACAAAGGATTAGAGCAAGGGGTTTTACGTGCATGTAAAAAGACAGCTAAACAAATATTGTTAACAGCTACTCCTCCGAGTGAATGGAAGAAACTTGTCCGACAAGGAACTTTGGATACCATCACCTTACCTGTGCGATATCACGGCTACCCGCTTCCTGTTCCTAAACTGCATATTGTTCGTAACTTATGGAAAAAGATTAAAAACCAAGATGAAATCCCTGTACTCTTTGAATTTCTGCATCAAGTTCAAGAGACCC
Source organism: Hazenella coriacea (assembly GCF_004341825.1). Classification (GTDB taxonomy): domain Bacteria; phylum Bacillota; class Bacilli; order Thermoactinomycetales; family Thermoactinomycetaceae; genus Hazenella; species Hazenella coriacea. The sequence goes on from NZ_SMAG01000002.1 coordinate 222,458, forward strand.
ATGGACAAGCGTTTCTCTTTGTTCCACGCCTTTGTGATGTGAAACAAGTGATTCTATGGATTGCGACACAAGCTCCTTCTTGGAAGATGGATGTAAAAGGGGTTTTTAGTCGTCATCCAGAGCGAGAACAGACTATACAGGCATTTAGAAATCAGCAGACGAGATTATTGGTAACAACAACGATCTTAGAGAGAGGTGTTACCATCCCACATGGACATGTAATGGTGATTGGAGCAGATCATACAGTTTTTGACCGGCGATCACTCATACAAATTGCTGGACGAGTCGGTCGCTCTCACACATATTTAGCTGGACAAGTGTGGTTTATAGCCAATGAAAAAACTGAAGCCCAACGGAATGCAATTAAAGAAACTAATTATTTGAATCAATTAGCTAAAAAAGAAGGATTTCTTAAAAAAGAGGCGTATTTCCAATGAGGGAATGGTGGTCGATGTTATTTCCACCTCCACCGACATGTTGGGGCTGTCAAAGTACTCGGTCGAAGTCGGCAAAAAGGAAACTTTGTGAACCATGCCAAGATCTGATCAGAGAGATTCAGAATCCTATTTGTCAGGTCTGTGGACGGGCTTTCAAAGATTCTGCTATGGAACTCTGTTTAGATTGTATGAGAGTTCTTGAGGAGGAGAGAATTGTAAATCGTAGTGCCGTTCAGTACACGGATGGGGTAAAGCAGTTGTTTCAGTTGTTTAAATACCGTGGATTGGAAAGCTTGTCTGTGCCTATTGGAGAATGGATGGCAGATGTGATGATTCGCCATTTTAGCAATTTACCCATCGCAATGATCACATATGTACCTTTACATAGAGATCGATTGCGAGAGCGCGGATTTAACCAAGCTGAATTACTCGCTCATGTTATTGCGAAGAAAACGGATATCTTTGCTTCCCATCTATTAGTGCGAACGTTGCCTACTGCTTCACAAAGCCGAAGAGGTAGAAGTGAACGCCTGCGGTCTTTAAAACAAGCCTTTGCTTTAAATGAATCCGTGGACCCGCTTTTATTTCAAAAAAAGTCATTGATTCTCGTAGATGATGTCTATACAACTGGTACTACAATTAGAGAATGTGCAAAAGTATTAAAGCAAGCAGGTGCTGAACAGGTCTACTCAATCACATTTGCTAGATAGTTATTAAAAAGTAGGTATATTAACTCGAAGACGTGGCAACAACAAATATTAGGAATCCTCTTATTCTATTACACAATAAGGAGAGTTGAAAAGTGAATAAAACGGAATTAGTTGAAAAGGTAGCAGAAAGTACAGGTAAAACCAAAAAAGAAGCGAGTGCTGTGGTGGAAACAGTTCTTCAAACCATCTCAGAAGCACTACAAAATGGAGAAAAAGTCTCCCTCATTGGATTTGGTAACTTTGAAGTTCGGGAGCGTGCAGCACGCACAGGGCGTAATCCACAGACAGGTGAAGAAATTAAGATTGAAGCAAGCAAAGTACCTTCTTTTAAACCAGGAAAACAACTAAAAGAATTAGTGAATCAGTAAGTGAAAAATGTCAGGGTCGAAATGATCCTGACATTTTTTATTCTGCAGTTACTATACAAATCACAATTGGTACCGGATTCCGAATTGCGTTATAATTATTGAAAGCTGGACACAAATCATCACCGAATGAGCGAAGGAGGTTGGTTTATGCCTATGACAAGTACTTGGGTCACTAGATGTGAAGTGAATGCATATTTATAACTTAATGTTGGTTTTTGTACCTGAAATTGGATATTTTCTATATCACCAAGGTAGACATTGTGAACCTTGATAAATTAGACGTATTATCTTTTTCTTTTCCCCTTTATCAAAGAATTAGACATCAAAACAACGTTGAATATCTATACATGATATTGTATAATGAACCAAGAAATGAAATGGACTTATTTTTTATATAGGAGTTAGCTTTCTAAGTAGAAAGGAAAAAGGGACATGAAAAAAATATGGTGGTTAAGTTTATCCGCAATTTTAATACTTTCATTAGCACTTTCTGGTTGTGCATCTTCTGATGATGGGAAGAAAAAAATTGTATTTGGGACAGATGCGGCATTTCCTCCTTTTGAAAAATTAGAAGGGGATGGAAAAATTACTGGTTTTGATGCAGATATTTTACAAGCTGTAGCCAAAGCTAGTGGCTTGCAAATTGAGTTACAACATTTAGGTTGGGAAGGAATGTTTGCTGGGATTGAACGTGGAAAAGTTGATGGTGCAATTGCTGCGATTACGATGGATGAGAATCGTAAGAAAAAATACAACTTTACGGATTCTTATTTCGAGGCAACGCAAGTCATTCTGGTTCCTTCTCAATCTTCGATTCAGTCATTAAAAGATCTGCAAGGGAAAAAAATAGGAGTATTATCTGCTTCTTCGGGTGAATTGGTTGTACACAAGCATTTTGGTAAAACATATGAAGGACTTAAAGGATACGAGGATTTTCCTTCAACTGTTGAAGATATGACATTTGGACGGACAGATGCTGTTGTAGCTGATAATGCAGTAGCGATGGAATATCTCAAAAAAATAGGGTCAGATAAATTTAAAATTATTGAAGATCCTCAGGTGGAGAAAGAACAATATGGAATCCTTGTGAAAAAAGGAAATGATGAGTTACTAAAGCAATTAAATGATGGATTGGCTAAGATCAAAGCTGACGGAACCTATGATCAAATCTATGAAAAGTATTTCGGGAAAAAGAAGTAATAGTGAAGTAGGGGGGTGCTGAGCAGCACTCCTCTTTTGTCCTTCACTCAGGAGTATTTAAATTTGTTGGATAATGGTAAATCAACAAGTTCTATGTGGGGTTATCTAGAAAATTATTGGGCATGTGGATACTGTGGATAACTTTGTGGATAACTCTGTGAATAACCTGTTTGTAAATGGGAAGGTACTTGATTTGAAAGGGGATTCGCTATGTTGGTAGCTGGAATAGACATCAATCAATTTTTTATTGACTTTTTAAATGTGGATTGGTCTGTGATTGGTGAGTATAAAGATCTATTTATTAGAGGTTTCTTCATGACGATTCTATTATCAGTTGTAGGCATTTGTGTAGGATTGATGATTGGGTTACTTCTTAGCTTGATGCGGATTTCGGGGAAAAAGTGGTTGGATTTCCCTGCGAAGGTGTATGTGGATTTATTTCGTGGTACTCCTTTGTTATTACAAATTTATGTAATTCATTTTGCATTCTTACCTACTTTGACGATGGACCTTTTAGGAGCTAATGAATCACCTTCAGGGATGGTTTCTGGATTTGTAGCGTTGTCTTTGAATGCAGGCGCATATATTGCTGAGATTTCTCGTGGTGGAATACAATCGATTGATAAAGGACAAATGGAGGCAGCTCGTTCACTGGGAATGACTTATGGACAGGCCATGAGACATGTGATTCTCCCACAAGCGTTTAAGCGTTCGCTTCCTCCTCTGGGAAATGAATTTATCTCTCTCACGAAAGACTCTTCATTGGTAGCTGTACTTGCAGTGAATGATATTACTTATGCCGCTTTTACGACTGCAAAGAATACACTTGAAAAATGGGCTCCCTATTTGACGGTGGGTCTGATGTATTTAGTACTAACCTTTATTTTATCAAGAATCATTTTTTATCTTGAGAAGCGATTTTCAGTTAATTTGAGTAAGAGGTGAGTTGAGTGATCCAAGTAAACAACTTAGTTAAGAATTATGCAGACTTACAGGTGTTAAAAGGTATTAATACAGAAGTTAAAGAGCGAGAAGTCGTTTGTGTTATTGGACCTAGTGGATCTGGTAAAAGTACCTTTTTACGCTGTTTAAACTTATTAGAGATGATCACGTCGGGCAAGGTGGTCATTAATGGTCATGATCTCACAAATCCGAAGACCAATATCAACCAAGTTCGGACTGAAGTAGGAATGGTTTTTCAGCAGTTTGAACTCTTTCCTCATAAATCGGTACTTGAGAATATTACGATGGCTCCTATTCATGTTCGTAAGGTCTCGAAAGATCAAGCGATTCAAGATGCTCTTCAATTGCTTGAAAAAGTGGGATTAGCCGAAAAGGCAAATGCTTATCCAGAAGAGTTGTCGGGAGGGCAAAAACAGAGGGTAGCGATTGCCCGTGCATTGGCAATGGAGCCAAAGGTGATGTTGTTTGATGAACCTACCTCTGCTTTAGATCCTGAGATGGTAGGTGAGGTTTTAGCTGTTATGAAACAACTAGCACAAGAAGGAATGACCATGGTGGTTGTCACTCACGAAATGGGATTTGCACGGGAAGTGGCTGACCGAGTGATCTTTATGGATGGAGGGGTCATTGTAGAAGAAGGCGTCCCTGAACAGGTGTTTAATCAACCAAATCATGAAAGAACGAAGATTTTTTTAAGTAAGATCTTGTAGGAGCGAGAGAATAGTTTTATGCCTATCTTGACATTGTTTTTGTTGGAATGGTATATTTAATTAGTGTACGATACGAATCGTGTGCAACATATTTGATTTAAGAAGGGAATGTTGTTTTTCATGCAAGGCAAAGTCAAGTGGTTCAACGCGGAAAAAGGTTACGGGTTCATTGAGCGCGAAGGCGGAGAAGACGTATTTGTTCATTTTTCTGCAATTCAAATGGATGGTTTCAAAGCATTAGAAGAAGGTCAATTGGTTGAGTTTGAAATTGTAGAAGGTTCCCGTGGACCACAGGCTGCAAATGTTGTTAAAGCTTAATCATTCCTGACTATGGTAAAACACTCCCCAAAGACTTAGTTCTTTTGGGGAGTTTTCTATGTATATAATAATTGGGATTGGGATCCATATATAGTACATAACATAAGATTGATCTAGCCATACACTATCTGATCAAGAGGTGTATGGCTTTTTTGAAAAAAGATTCAGATACATCGAATCAGTTGATGTGTATTTCTTGTCATCGCCTCTATATGAATTGTGGATTAATTTGGGAATGAACGAGTTTTGTATGATATATTGATATTTTCCTTAAGTTTCCTTAAAGATTTTGTAAAGATTAGGGGAGGAATTTTTCCCGAATAGGGGAATAGAACAAGTAGAAAGAGGAAGGAGGATTTCTCTATGAGATGTATCATCCGTGGCAACAACATAGAAATTACAGATGCACTGAAGGATTATGTTGAAAAAAAGGTGAGCCGTCTAGAAAAATATTTTGATAGCCCACCTTCAACAGAAGCTTATGTCTTACTGAACGTCCAAAAAGATGGTCATAAAGTCGAAGTGACGATTCCTTTCCCAGGTATTTTGGTTCGTGCTGAAGAGCTGAGCGAAGACATGTATGCATCTGTGGATCTTGTTGTAGAGAAACTGGAGAGGCAGATTCGCAAATATAAAACAAGAGTGAACCGCAAATCCAGGCAGGATGGAAGCCTCCGCTCTGTCTACAAAGAGGAATCTATAGAAGGAAAGAATGGAACCACAGCTGTAGTGGAACACGAAGAAAATGGATTTGAAATTGTTCGTGTGAAACGTTTCGATTTTAAGCCGATGTCTTCTGAGGAAGCTATTTTACAGATGGATTTGTTGGGGCATAGCTTCTTTGTTTTCTCCAATGCAGCTACAGACGATGTAAATATCATCTATAAGCGTAAAGATGGAAAATATGGGCTTATTGAACCAGAGTAAGAATATGGGGATTAGAATATAAAAGTTAGTTATTTAAAAAGAGATCAACTTTCATCTGTTGGGAGTTGATCTCTTTTTTATGTTAAAATTCTTTCATAATGGTCGAATCATGATCTTCCTGTGATATGATAAAATGCATAAAAAATCTGTTTAAACAATAACCTGATGGAGGTTCTGCTCAATGAAAGTATTAACCGTGGTTGGAGCTAGACCGCAATTTATTAAAGCTGCACCCGTATCACGTGCCATTCGTCAAGAGGCAGAAGAAATCTTGGTACATACAGGTCAACATTATGATAAATCAATGTCTGAAGTCTTCTTTGAAGAGTTGAACATACCTATTCCTAATTATAATTTGCATGTAGGTTCCAAATCACATGGAGCCCAAACTGGGGAAATGCTTTCTAAGGTGGAAGAAGTGATTCTTCAAGAAAAACCAGATTGTCTTCTTGTGTATGGAGACACCAACTCCACATTAGCAGGGGCACTGGCTGCAGCAAAATTACATATCCCAGTTGCACATGTGGAAGCGGGATTGCGTAGCTTTAATCGTCTAATGCCAGAAGAAGTGAATCGTGTTTTGACAGATCACATGTCAGAATGGCTCTTTTGCCCTACACAAACGGCAGTTGATCATTTAGCTAATGAAGGGGTTACTAAAGGGGTTCATCTCACAGGGGATGTGATGTTGGATGCGGTCAATTATAACCGCAAATTAGCCGAAGAGAAATCAACGATTCTTCATGATCTCGATCTTAAGCCAGAATCTTATATCTTAATCACCTTACATCGGGCTGAGAATACTGATGACCCAGCTCGATTACAGCAAATTATTGGCGCATTGAACCAATTGTCCATCCCATCTGTTTTACCATTGCATCCAAGAACGAAAGGAAAACTATCTGAAGCTGGGCTAGAAATTAAGAATCCGTTAGTGAAATTAATTGATCCAGTAGGATACTTAGATATGTTGCAATTAGAAGTTCATGCGCAAAAGATATTGACTGACTCAGGTGGAGTACAGAAAGAGGCGTTTTTCGCTGAAGTCCCATGTATTACGATGCGTGATGAAACGGAATGGACCGAAACGGTTACTCTGGGTTGCAATCGTTTAGTAGGGGCAGACCAAGAACAGATTCTTGAGGCTGTTAGTCAGTTTGAAGTTGATTTTTCAGCAGTTGAGCCTGTATTTGGGGATGGACAGGCTTCTAAACAGATTATCTCACTATTACGACAAGGTCTTGGTAAGTAGATGTTTTTGGAGTGGTAGAGCTTCCATCAGTGAAGCTCTTTTTTATTTTAAGGAGTTAAAGGGAATGGCTAAATTCTGATTTTTTTTAGAAGGGGATACCCAGAAGATTTCATTTATGTTACATTTGGTTTGTTATTTTCATCTCTCTGTAATATGTTATCTATTATATTACAAAGAGCTTTTTCATAAGCAATTTCATTGAATTTGAACTTTATTTATGCAATCAGAGAAACATAGATCAGTAATTTGTTATGCAAAAACTTGAAATAAGTTAGGAGTATTTTTCCATCTAACCAGTCAAGGAGTCTCTGACTCATATCAAGATAAGGAAGTGAATCTGTTGCGAATTTGGTTAGCGAACCATTATGCAGTTCCGCCTAACATTGCTGGGATTACTCGGCACTACGAATTGGCGAAGGAATGGGTGACAGAAGAGGATGCTGAGGTAACTCTATTTTTATCCAAGTTTGTTCATCCTCGTCGAACATTTATTACAGAAGAAGAGCTTAGAGAGTTAGAAGATGTAGAAGGCTTAGATCTCAATTGGCTTTGGTCTTTTCCTCACCAGAGTAATGACTTTAAACGGATTATCAATATGGGAAGCTTTGCGGTCACATTTTTTCTAGATGGTCTTTTTAAAAAGAAGCCTGATGTATTAATTGCCTCCTCTCCCCATTTATTTACTGCCTTTGCAGGTTGGATGTTGTCTAAACTAAAAGGTGTTCCTTTTGTGTTTGAAGTCCGAGATTTGTGGCCAGATTCACTGATTAAAATGGGTGGTTTAAATAACGGTGAGGTTGTTCGACTACTATTATGGATGGAGTCCTTTTTATATCAACAAGCTGACCAAATCATTGTTTTAACGGAGCATCAGCGTAAATTTATTGCTGATAAAGGAATTCCAATTTCTAAGATTGAATTAATCCCCAATGGGATTGTAATGGATTCTTGGAGGCCTGATCCAGCCAAACGAGCTGAGTATAGACGGAAAATGGGAGTTACAGAAGAACAATTTGTCGCTATTTACACAGGAGCCCATGGACCTGCCAATGCATTGGAATATGTAGTAAAAGCAGGTCGCCATTTAGATCCGAGAATGGCGATTGTCTTGATTGGAGACGGACCAGAAAAAGAAAAATTGTTAAAGATCAAGAGGGAAGAAGGATTAGATAATGTTCATCTACTAGATCCAGTTCCCAAAGCAGAGATTTTTGATTACACACAAGCAGCTGATTGTGGAATTATTTCCCTCGCTGATAATGAAGTATTTCGAGGGGCACGACCGAATAAATTGTTTGACTACACATTTATCGGTCTTCCTATTGTAACTACAGTGGATGGGGAAGTCCGGGAAATTGTAGAGAATAATAAAGTGGGTGTGTTTGCAGGAGCCGAAAATCCTGAAGGATTGGCCAAAGCACTTGCAGAGATACGCCAGTATTCACCAGAAAAGTTAGTTGAGATCCAAAAAAATGGGCTAGACTATATTGACCGTGAAGGGGATCGGAAAAAGTTAGCCCATCGCTTTTTTCAAATCCTTAGTAATCTAAAGAAGTAGTAGGATGATGTATGACTTAATGAAGAATGAGTGACTTCTGGGACGGACCAAAAAAGGGGTCCGTCTCGCCTCTCTTATCTGACTCTTCCCAACTATTTTAAAAATAGTCAGGACAACCCAACTTCTTCTTAAAGGAGTTATGAAGCACACACTGGTCATTCATGATTAGGATCAATGGCAAGCTTCTCTTTCGATAAGTAAATCAAGGAAAAAGTGAAAAAGCGGGTTTTTTTTGATAAACTATTAATTAGTTATTTATGAAATCTGAGCGTTTGCAACAATTCCAACGAACAGTGAAACATGGAATCAAGAAATAAATGATTGATGTGATTATTGCTAACTCATAAATGGGCAAGTTTAATTCCGTCCCTAGAGGAGGATGATGAAGGTGTTAAATACCCTTCGGAAATTATTTGATTCAAATGATCGTCAAGTGAAGAAGTTTTTTGCGATTGCAGATGAGATTGATGCTTTAGAACCTAAGCTAGTTGATCTTTCAGATGATGAACTACGTAGTAAAACGGAGGAATTCAAGCAACGCTTGGAGAAGGGTGAATCCCTGGATGACCTTCTACCTGAGGCTTTTGCTGTTGTAAGAGAAACAGCAAAAAGGGTTCGTAATGAGCGTCATTTCCGTGTTCAATTAGTTGGTGGGATGGTTTTGCATCATGGTGATATTGCCGAAATGAAGACGGGGGAAGGGAAAACACTGGTCTCTACCTTGCCAGCTTATTTGAACGCTTTAGAAGGTAAAGGTGTTCACATCATTACAGTGAACGATTATCTAGCTAAGCGGGACTGCGAACAGATGGGGAAAATATTCGAGTTTTTAGGACTTACTGTAGGTTTAAACCTTCCATTTATGTCTCCAGAGGAAAAACGAGCAGCTTATCAAGCGGATATCACTTATGGGACAAATAATGAGTTTGGATTTGACTATTTACGTGATAATATGGTTCTTTACCCAGAGCAGTTAACCCAGCGAGAATTAAACTTTGCGATCATCGACGAGGTAGATAGTATTTTAATCGATGAGGCACGGACACCATTAATTATTAGTGGACAAGCCAATAAGGCTACTGATTTATATTACACGGCGGATCAAGTAGTTCGGCGACTCAAAAATGAAGATGATTACACGGTAGATATAAAAACGCAACAGGTTGCTTTAACTGAAGATGGTGTGAAAAAAGTTGAATCATTTTTAGGTGTAGATAACTTATATGATGCTAAAAATATTAACTTAAATCATCATATTCAGCAGGCACTTAAAGCACATTCTTTAATGAAACGAGATCAAAACTATGTAGTCAACGAAGATGGTGTGGTCATTGTTGATGAATTTACGGGTCGTCTGATGTATGGACGTCGTTACAGTGATGGGTTGCATCAAGCGATTGAAGCTAAAGAAGGCTTGCAAGTTCAACATGAAAGTATGACTCTTGCAACGATTACTTTGCAAAATTATTTTCGTATGTACAGTAAGCTGTCTGGAATGACAGGTACGGCTAAAACGGAAGAAGAGGAATTCCGTAAAATTTATAACATGGATGTTATTCAAATTCCTACTAACAAACCGATGCAGCGTGTCGATTTATCTGATGTTTTGTATCAGAATGAAGAGGCAAAGTTTAGAGCTGCTGTCGAGGAGATTGTAGAACGCCATCAAAAAGGGCAACCTTGTCTTGTGGGAACTGTCTCCATTGAAAACTCCGAAAAGCTTTCTCGAATGTTAAAGAAACATGGAGTGCCACACCAAGTATTAAATGCGAAAAACCATGAAAAAGAGGCAGATATTATTTCGCAAGCGGGTCAATACGGAGCAGTGACCATTGCAACCAATATGGCGGGGCGTGGGACTGACATCGTGTTAGGAGAAGGTGTGGCAGAAATCGGTGGACTTCATGTCATCGGAACGGAAAGACATGAAAGTAGACGGATTGATAATCAGTTACGTGGACGGTCAGGGCGTCAAGGTGACCCAGGTTCATCTCAATTCTATCTCTCTTTTACGGATGAACTCATGCGCCGATTTGGCTCTGAGAATATGCAAAACATGATGGAACGACTAGGTCTTCCGGAAGACCAGCCGATTGAAGGAAAAATGTTTACTAAAGCGGTTGCCAATGCCCAGAAAAAGGTGGAAGGTAACAACTTTGATGCTCGTCGTTGGGTTTTACAATATGATGATGTGATGAATCAACAGAGAGAGATCATCTATAAGCAACGCAGGGAAGTATTAACAAGCACGGATCTGAAGGATGTAGTACTTGATATGGCTAAGAATACCATCACTCAGATTGTTGAAGCACATACTCCCAAAGATGAGTTGGAAGAAGAGTGGGATCTTGAAGCGATTGAAGATTATGTAGAGGCTAACTTATTGCCGGAGGATTATCTGGATGAAGATGATTTTGAAGGTCTTGAGCCTGAAGAAATGATCCAATTGATCTACAATGAAGTGGAAAAGCACTATGAAGAACGAGCTGAAGAGATTGGGAACGAACGGTTACAAGAATTCTCTAAAGTTGTTGTTTTACGGACCGTTGACCGCAAATGGATGGATCATATTGATGCTATGGAACAACTTCGTCAAGGTATTCATTTAAGAGCTTATGGTCAGGATAATCCACTTCGTGCCTATCAATTTGAAGGATTTGCAATGTTTGAAGAGATGGTTCAAGAAATTCAAGAAGAGGTTACCAAGTATGTGATGAAATCAGTAGTTACTGAGGAAGAAGAGCTTGAGCGTGAAGAAGTAGCGATTAATGCAACAGCCAATTCTGGTGATACTTCCAGCGAGCAAGAGAAGCCCAAAAAACAACCCATTCGTCGCACAGATAAAATAGGACGCAATGATGCTTGTCCTTGTGGAAGTGGAAAGAAATATAAAAACTGCTGTCAAAAATCAGGCAAAGCGGAATCATAAGGTGGGGGATGTGATTTTCCCCCTTTTTCCCTTTGCTTAGACTTGAAAAGTTGTAATATGATCGACCGTTGAGGGGATCTACTTCTCCAATGATTTCTTTTTTTAACAGTGATCCAATAGAGGTTGGATCGATTTGTATGACTAAAGATCGAGGTGACATGTACATGGAATTAAATGAAATCAAACAAGAACTGAAAAATACAGCCACCCATTTGGCTGATCTCAGGGGGTCTCTTTGACCTCGATAGCAAACAAGCTAGAATCCATACACTTGAAGAAAAAATGTCTGCACCTAACTTTTGGGATGATCAATCAGAAGCCCAAAAAGTGATTGAAGAAATGAAACATCTCAAGGAGCAAGTAGAGGGACTCATTTCTCTAGAAGAAACACAAGAAGAGCATCAATTAATGTTAGAGTTGATTGCTGAAGAGGGAGAAGATCCAACATTGCTTCAAGACCTAGTTAAAGGAATTCGTTCATTCAAAAAAGAAATAGATTCCTTTGAGTTAGGTTTGATCCTAAGTGAACCTTATGATCGAAATTCGGCGATTCTTGAGCTACATCCAGGAGCTGGTGGAACAGAGTCACAGGATTGGGCAGAAATGTTGCTTCGGATGTACACCCGGTGGGCTGAACGTTCAGGTTATAAAGTGGAAACTTTGGACTTTCTACCCGGTGATGAGGCTGGGGTTAAAAGTGTTACGCTACTGATTAAGGGCACAAATGCTTATGGATATTTGAAAGCGGAAAAAGGAATCCATCGTTTAGTGCGGATCTCCCCCTTTGATTCCTCAGGAAGAAGGCATACTTCATTTGTCTCAGCTAACGTTATGCCAGAAATCGATAATGATGTGGATGTAGAGATTCGTTCTGAAGAGATTAAAGTAGATACTTACCGTTCTAGTGGTGCAGGGGGACAGCATGTAAACACGACAGACTCTGCTGTTCGAATTACCCATTTGGCTACAAATATAGTGGTTACTTGTCAATCGGAACGTTCCCAAATTAAAAATAGGGAACGAGCTATGAAAATTTTGCGAGCTCGTCTGTATGAACGTATGTTGGAGGAGCAGCAAAAAGAGTTGAGTGCGATCAAAGGTGAACAAACAGAAATTGGTTGGGGTAATCAAATTCGTTCATATGTGTTTCACCCATATAGTATGGTGAAAGATCATCGCACACAAGTTGAGATTGGAAATGTTCAAGCAGTTATGGACGGAGAGATCAACCCATTTATTGAAGCTTATTTAAAGATGCAGATGAACAGAAAAGCATAACAGTTTGTGAACTTTTTAGCTTTTTGAAGGAAAAACACCTCTTGAAGCAGAAGGGGAAATGTTGGCATGAAAAACAAACCATGTGAATTGTAAAACCTATATAGAGAATGCTTACATAAAATGGGCAAAATCCATTGAATGAAGTCTCTCTATGGAGATCTGCTTACACAAAGGTACAAAGGTGGGTGACCGTTTGTGTCCAACTGGAAACATATCCAACTAGAGCAAGGGGACGACTGGTGTATGCTTACACTATCTCGTCCAAAAGTATTAAATGCTTTAAGTAAAGAATTATTAGAAGAACTAAGTGAAGCCATTGATTGGGTGGAGAATCAGGAAGCTGTACGTGCACTGATCATTACAGGAGCAGGAGAGAAAGCATTTGTTGCAGGTGCAGATATTTCTGAACTTCGCCAAGTTCCGTCTGCTGTAGAGGCGGAAAGGCTAGCAATCCTAGGACAAAGTATTTTTACACGGATCGAAGAGTTAGCTAAGCCTGTGATTATGGCAGTGAATGGGTATGCATTAGGTGGTGGTTGTGAGCTTGCCATGAGTGGTGATATTCTTCTTGCTGCAGATCATGCTCGTTTTGGACAACCTGAAGTGAATCTAGGTGTGATCCCGGGGTATGGGGGAACCCAACGTCTGTCACGTGCTATAGGAAAACATACAGCTAAATATTTATGTATGACTGGTGATATGATTTCAGCCGAAGAGGCTCTACGGATGGGCTTAGTTCAAAAAGTAGTTCCAGCGGCTGATCTTTTGGAAGAAGCTAAAAAACTTGCCAAGCGACTAGCACAAAAAGCACCAGTTGCTCTGCATCTAACAAAAAAAGCAATTAATTATGGGGCTGAAGCTGACTTAAAGACAGGTTTACAAATGGAAGCTTCGTACTTTGGTCTGTCTTTTAATACTGAGGATCGGATCGAGGGAATGGATGCTTTCTTAGCAAAAAAATCCCCACAGTTTAAAGGGAAATAACATTAGGCCGGCCAATCGCCGGCCTCCACATGTTTTGAGCTAAAAATAAAAAGTGAAAGTAAAGGAGGCTACCGAATTGGATTTATTACTGGAAAACCCTATCGTGTGGATCGGAATCGCTATACTTCTAGTTATTCTTATCATTGTGATTAGTGTACTTGTTGGTAAAAAAAGAGCCCGCGAAGTGGAAGAACTGGACCAAATGTTCACTGAAGGACATTTAGCTGGTGAAGATTTCGGGAAAATATCGGTAGAAAAAGTACGTAGAAATGCTCTGGAGAGGGAAAAACGAAAAAAAGAATTGCAACATTTACATCCTGTGAAAGAAAGACCGAAAAAAGGGGTAAAAGTAATACCAGATGAAGATAAGGAAATCATCCTAACTCCAATTTTGTCAGATTCTAGACCCAATCCAACCATCAAACGTGATACAGAATCTGCTATGGTAAAAGATGAGAAGAAAAAACAGGTATCCTCAGCTAGGTCTCATTTGAAAAAAGATATGGTCCAAGAGGAATCTGTCTCTTCGAAGAGTCGACTTTCTCCTACTTCATCTCAAGTCCAACCGGAGGAGTTGGATCCCAATCAAGATCCACCTACCAGTCGACATTTGTACAAAAAAAGTTTATTAAGTCCTGAGCGGGGGGAAGAGGAAGGGGAAGGTGAAATGCCTTCAAATCAGCCTCAGTTGACAGAAAGAGAGCTCAAGTCACCAAGTAAAGCTCAGGAAAGCGCAATGGGCAATAGCGCAACGGAATCTGGTATACCCAGTCGCATGGGTGGATTACCTAACCGAACAGGTCGAGGCTATGGTGGTCATTCATCATCAACGCAAACTCGACCCAGAGAATTGCCCAGTCGTTCCAAAAGACGTCCTCCTAGCAAAAATATGCATGATCGCTAGGATTCCCACATTTTTATCAAAGGAGTGTTGTATTTATGAAAAAACTAGCTTTGGGTATGGCAGCTGCGTTCACATTAACAGCATTAGTGGGTTGTAACCCACAACCAAACCAACAGTCTAATCAAGACAAACAAGATACTGGCAAGACTGTTGCGATGGAACCAAAAGAAATCTACGCAAATAACTGTTCCAGTTGTCATGGTGGCAATTTGCAAGGGAGCGTAGGACCTGCGCTTGATAAAATTGGAAGCAAAATGGATCAACAACAGATCTCTGACATCATCAAAAATGGGGTAAACAGTATGCCTGCTCAATCCCAATTATCAGATGAAGATCGGGATCAATTATCTGCATGGTTAGCCGAGAAAAAATAATGCTTTCTGTTGTGAAAACAAGGAGACCAGTGTTGGGGGTTTCCTTGTTTTATTTTTCTGGATCCTAGGATTCTGAGAAAACAAAGGAGGGTTATTGGGTGGTTTTCTATTTGAAACATGGTGAGATGACTCTGGGAAGATTAGAAGAGTGCGAACGTGATTTCCCATACATATACTGTCTTTTTATGCCAACAGATGATTTTGAGCAGTTTCGCCCTTTGTTTGATGAAGATTTTCGTCTGACAAATTTGGATCAGTACTCGGCTGATCTAGATGACCAGATTCGTTCCCTAGAACTCTATTTAATAAGTGAAGATGGAGAGGAATTAGGGGACTTTCAAGGACATATTTTTCAAAATGAAGCATGGGTTCGTGAGTAGTTCTGATATTAATGACTCTTTAAAAAAGGGTTGACGGTTAGCACTGTTCAACTTTATTATAGATTTATGTAATCAAGAGATGAATAGTTTCCTTATTAAAGGGGAGTAGCTGAGACAGCAAAGTCGTCATTACGGGTAACCACCCCGGCTTTGTTGGCAACATTTTTATGTTGTTAGCAAGACCTTTACTTTTTTTCTGTGAAAAAGTAAAGGTCTTTTTTGTTTCTTGGTTATATTAATTAAAGGGCTTGTTGCATTGAATTTCATTTTACTGAAACGTTACAACAAGTACTTAATCTTAAGGTGAAAAATGAAAGGTGTGTGAAGTGTGGAACTTTTTTCGGCGGATTATTTCACGGCTTTGATCACGATTATTGTCATTGACCTCGTATTAGGTGGTGACAATGCGATTGTCATTGGAATGGCTGCTCGTAATCTTCCCAAAGTTCAACAGAAGAAAGTTATTTTCTGGGGAACTGCTGGTGCTGTTATTGTAAGGATCTTAGCAACCTTAGTCGTTGTATGGTTGTTAAAAATCCCCGGACTCTTGTTAATTGGTGGGGTACTTTTAATTTGGATCGCTTACAAATTATTGACTGAAGAAAAAGGTCATGATGAGGTACAGGCAGGAAAAAGCACATGGGTAGCGATCAAAACGATTGTCATTGCAGACACTGTGATGGGGTTAGACAATGTCATTGCGGTTGGGGGAGCTGGTCACCAACATTGGAGCCTTGTCGTTATCGGTTTATTGGTAAGTGTTCCGATTGTTGTTTGGGGAAGTACATTATTTATTAAGTTAATTGAGAAATTCCCAGTTGTTTTATATATCGGCTCAGGTGTATTAGCTTTTACGGCTGCGAAAATGATTACTGACGAAAAAATACTAGCCACTTTTTTCGCCGAAAATGATTGGTTAAAATACGGATTTATGATCTGTGTGATTGCGGTTGTCTTACTTGTTGGAATATGGGCAAAAAATAAAAGAAAAACAGCTCCTACTAGTTAGAGAAAAAAGCAATTAGAAATAGTTATCATATGATTGCAGGAGGGGAATGATTGCTTGCCTAAATTAGAATATCGGCTTCTAGATGAGCTGAATCAATTCCCTTTAGTTAGCCAATATCGTGATATAAGCAAAGCTGAAATCTCTCTTCGCTTTTGTTGTGATTACTTTGTCAAAGGACGTAAAGTTTACCAGAAAACCTCTAGTGCATGCACGATGGATGATACTTATGTGATATACGTTGTTGAAGATCCAGAGGAACAGGTTGAGGATCAAGGTTTAGTATTTTTACCTGATTGGATTGGAATTCGAGTAGAAGTGCGGCAGTATCATGAAGAGCAAAGTAATTATCCCGTTGTATTAAAAAAACATTTTCATGATTTTCAAGATTCACTCCTATTTTTGATGAGTCATTTTGTCGAGATCAATGGTCTTGAATGGGAGAAAACATCGACAGAAGTTGATGAAAATAGAAAAGTATACGTTTATTATGCTCAACCTACAGGATCTTTCATTAAAGGGGGGCAACATGAATAAACAGTTAAATTCAGAGACAGAGGCGAGAGAAAAGAAAAAAAGTAAGCGTTTAGTGGGGTTGTTTGCTGCCTCGATGTTAGTGGTCCCTTTAACTGGTTGTGACGATGAAGTAGATCTGGAAGATCTATGCTTTGATGATGACTTTGACAAATATTGTGACGATGACGGAAGCACATATGATAGCAATAACTATGTGGTTTTAAATGGAAAGAGATTTGCTTATCTGAAAGATAATAGTAGTCTAGTTTCTGACTCAAGTAATTATAAAAAGGGTTTAGGTTCAGGATCAAGTAGTGGGGGTTGATTTATTTGCTCCGTTCATATTGCGAACGTAGGGAGGCGATTTATTCACCATTACGTGAGAAAGGAACTTTTACATGGGATACGATGTATCAGCAAGAGTATGCACTTGCTTCCATTCATCACGTATCATCGGCATTTCGTAAAGAAATAGCATTTGCTACAGAAAAGTTAGGACAGATTTTTGCTCGAACAACTCAAGTGGTTCAACATAGTTCAGATGAGTTGCTGAAAGAGCTAGGGATTCCACTTGAGGTTAGACAAGCTGTTCGCTTTACAATCTTACCGGAATTACCAACGATAATTGGAAGGTTTGATTTTGCGCACACCCCTGAAGGGTTAAAGATGTTAGAATTTAACAGCGATACACCAACAGGGATTGTGGAGTCTTTTTATGTAAATGGTAAGGCTTGTGAATTCTTTGGTTACCTGGATCCAAACCAGCATTTAAATCAGCATTTTGCAGTTGCTTTTCAACGGCTTATCTCTGAATATCAAAAGATGGGAATGCCAACCGACTCCATTTTCTTTAGCTCTTTGGATTGGCATGAAGAGGATGCGGGTACGACGAAATACTTAATGGAGCAGTCGGGGCTGTCAGCTTCATTCATTCCCCTCTCTTCCTTAGCGATCCATGGTGATCAACTTTTTGCATTAGATCCGCAAAGGGGAAATATACCGATCGACCTTTTGTATCGTCTCCATGCGTTAGAAATTCTAGCTGATGAATCTGATCTAGATGGATATCCTACAGGGGCTCATGTTTTACAGCTAGTGGCTAAGAAAAAGCTAGCTTTAATTAATCCACCTAGTGCTTTTCTTTCTCAAACAAAGGCGATGCAAGCTTTGATCTGGAGTTTACATGAGACAGGGATGTTTTTTACTGAGGAGGAACACTCTATTATTCGAACTTATATGCTACCTACTTATCTAGAAAATCCTTTTCATGGGAAAATATCTTATGTTCGTAAACCGATTTTTGGGAGAGAAGGAGGAGCTGTAACTTTATTTGAACGAGATGGAAGAGTTATTGAACAAGATATAGAGGATCAATATTGGGACCAAATGATGATCTATCAACAATTGGCTCCATTAGAAAATGTTGAAGTAGAAACCAAACGTGGGATCTACCAAGGGAAGCTTTTGTGGGGTTCATTTTTAATTGGTGGACAAGCCTCTGCGATTATAGCTCGTGTGGATCACAATATTACGGGGAATCTCTCATATTTTCTACCGATTGGTTTAAATCAGTAATAAAGGGGGGATCCATTTGACCCAAGTAGATGCGATGTTAAGTTTTGTCATGTATCTAGGAGTGTCTTTTCCTTTACTTCTTGTGGGCTTACTTGTTTTTATTTTTACTACTCCTTATAAGGAATATCAGATCATTCGTGAAGGAGCAGATACGAGTGATCCAGTAAAAATCAATGCAGCAAAGGCAGCTGCTCATGATTTAGGAGGAAAAATATTAGGACTGACCATCGTAGTCGCCTCAGCGATCTACAATTCAGTCAATCTACTTGATTTATTGATCTGGGGTGGGCTGGGTATTATTTTCCAGATCGTGGTTTTCTTCTTGTTTAATTTATTGGCTCCCTTTAGTGTTATTTCTGAAATTCCTAAGGGTAATATTGCAGTTGCCGTTTTTTCTTCCCGGCTTAGTATCGCTACGGGTTTACTAATGGCTGCTTTAATTAGTTATTAGAATGGTGAAACATAGCTGAATGATTGGTAGTGTTAAAGAATTAGACCTAGTGATCTTAGATCACTAGGTCTAATTTCCTTAAAGATGATCTTCTAATTTTACAAATTGAAATCCTTGTTTTTTGAGTTGAGGAATCGCTTTGATTAATCCTTCAGCCGTTCCTTGACTTGGTTGGTTAAAGTGGAGAAGCACAATAGAACCAGGCTTTGCCTCTAACATAGCTTTCTCTACTTGTGAAGCAGAAAATGTTGCGCCAGCATCTCCAATGATGTCGTAATTAACGATCTGTTCGCCTAATTTCTCAGTGATTTGTACAG
This sequence comes from Hazenella coriacea, assembly GCF_004341825.1. Taxonomy (GTDB): domain Bacteria; phylum Bacillota; class Bacilli; order Thermoactinomycetales; family Thermoactinomycetaceae; genus Hazenella; species Hazenella coriacea. The sequence goes on from NZ_SMAG01000002.1 coordinate 241,615, forward strand.
AGACATCATCGACATAAGCGGTACCAGCCCGGAAAAACTTTGGCTTGCGACCTGTTAATTGAAATACTTTTTCTTCATTCTTGGTTACTTCGTCAATCACTTCATCGATGTTCTGGGTTCCTTGGATTCCATAGATCGATTTACCTGTCACAGATAAGGGACGATGTTGAGTACCATGATTTTCAATCTCAAATAAAGGATTTTTTGCTAACTCCATAAAAATCTCTTCATTCGCTTCGATCCAGCGATAGTTAACAAAAAGTGTAGCAGGTACTTTTTCTTCAACTAGATGATCAATAAGCTTTTGATCATACTTGCTTCCATGCTCTCCGCCACAAGCATCAAAGGTCAAGGCGATCACTTTTTCAGATGTAGGAAGCCGTTGAATGACTCCTGAAACATTGGGACCCCACTCCGTAGGTGTTTGGTTTTCAGCCATTGACTTCGCCTGTTCTTTTAATTGTTCAGCAGAAGCAGTGGCAGCCTCTGACAGTTGGGCAGGTGGATTGACGCTCTGAGAAGTAGCTGATTCTGTTTCTTGACAGCCACTGGCCCAGAGCATTGTTGAAAAAAGAAGGATCATGAGTGGTTTTTTCATAGTTCTTACCTCTTTACTTAGGGTTCATCTTGTTCAAACCAACCCTTTCTCTTAAACCAAAGATACATCACAAAAGCGATTGTGCCCATCAGTCCAAGGATGAAAAAATATCCATATGTCCATGTTAACTCAGGCATCCACTCGAAATTCATTCCATAGATTCCTGCAATAAAGGTAAGTGGCATGAAAATAGTGGTGATCACTGTTAAGGTCATCATGACTGAATTCATACGGTTGGAGTTGATCGATAAGTAGTGATCACGGATATCTGCTGTCACCTCACGGGTTGAATCGATCATTGAAGCTAGTTTTTCTATATGATCATGGATATCTTGATATAAGTGCTTCTCTTCAGTAGATAATTGGAGTCGATGTGAGTTCAGAATTCGGTACATCAGATCACGCATCGGCCATATGGTATGTCGTAACTTCAAGAGTTGCCGACGAATAGAAAAAATTTCGTTCATAAGTAGATGAACTTTCTGTTGAGTTCCCCCTGTTTTTACCTCCATATCGGCTACACGATCCTCGAGCTGTTGCGCAATAGGGAAATAATAATCAACTAACTTATCCAACAACTTGTATGTAATATAAGAGACGCCTGAAGAGTGTAAAGCAGACTCTGTTTTGATTCGGTCAAAGACTAGATCAACTTCAACAAGTTCTTCATGATGAAAAGTAACCACATAATTAGATCCCATAAATAAATCTAGCTCTTGAGCTTGACCAGTATGAGGGTTTAAGGCATGAAGCACAAAAAAAGCGTATGAATCATAGTAATCTAATTTGGGACGTTGTAAATAGTATAAACAGTCATCAATGGCTAAAGGGTGAAAGTTAAACTTCTCTAATTCTGAAGCCTCCTCAGAAGTGGGCATATTGAAATCTACCCAGTACCAAAGGATCTCTGGATTTTGAAGTGCTTCAACTTGAAGATTTTCCAATATTTGATGGTCTTTCGTAAAAGCAATACTTCGGATCACCCTCTGATGACCTCCCTTCCTTCAAAATGAACCTTTAATCGGAGTAATATATAATTTTATTACTCATACTAGAGGATAAATTTTATTATACATCGACCTGATCGATATTTCCTACTATTTTAAAATAACTTTTAACTCAATTTGAGCAAAACAACTTAAATAAATTAGAAATTAGATAGCTTGATTCAATGAACCTAGGAGGGAGATTATTCTGATGAGTAGCGACTTTTGCGGATCCGATCCGAGAGTGAGAGTGACCTAATGAGATTTAGATCTATATGTGACTAAAAAGGCTCATATGGGGTTTTAATAGAGTTGAATGAATATTTTTAGCGAAATTGTGCTATAAAATGACTCAAAATTTAAATGGCTTACGAATGTATAGATATAAAACGAGCTAAGTGACTTTGATTCAAAGAAAGTATCAACCACTATTTCAATTTCCTGTCAATTCACATAAAATATTCTTCTTAGTTATAAAATTATACATTAAAAATGTCAGATATTCCTATTGTGAATAAATTATGATTTGAAAAACATAAACCTAGGCAAATGAAGAGGTGATGATATAATAGAAAAGTGCTTGAGGGTGTAAAAAGAGCACTTGGTAAATAAATTTCTTTGCCTAATTGGGTGAAGTTTAATCCTATTTTTGTTACTATTATCTAATATAGAGATAGATTACCGATTTATTACTTAATAATGTTTTTTAAAAATGGCTAACTAAATGAAACAACTCTGATCGATGTTTTCGGAGAGAATATCTTAATCTAGTTGATCGAAACATCAATGAGGGTAAAGAAGAACTGGATAACAAACTCAACAGAATCTAGCAAAGCTGACCTGGAAGGTGATTTTGTGATTGAGATGCATGATGTGTGGAAGGTATATAAGAACGGTGTAGAAGCTCTTCGTGGAATCGATGTTCGAATCGATTTTGGTGAATTTGTGTATGTTGTGGGTCCAAGTGGAGCTGGAAAAAGCTCATTTATTAAGTTGATGTACAGAGAAGAAAAACCAACACATGGGGTTGTACTAATCAATGGTGTGAACGTGAAACGGGTTCGAGATTGGAAAATCCCACACGTTAGACGCAAAATCGGTGTTGTATTCCAGGATTTTAAACTACTTAATATGACCGCTTATGAAAATGTCGCTTTTGCGATGGAAGCTGTAGAAACTCCTAAACGGAAAATTAAACCACGTGTTCAAGAAGTACTAGAGTTAGTTGGTCTAGCAGATCGTATGAATGCTCTTCCTTCTCAATTATCTGGGGGAGAGCAACAACGGGTAGCTATTGCGCGAGCGATTGTCAATAACCCTAACTTTATTATTGCGGACGAGCCTACTGGAAACCTGGATCCCGAGAATTCGTGGGATATCATGTATTTATTAGAAGAGATCAATAAACGTGGCACTACGGTGGTCATGGCGACACACAATAAAGAAGTGGTTAACACCCTACGACAACGTGTGATTGCTATTGAGCAAGGACTAATCGTACGGGATGAGTTGGGAGGAGAATACGGTTATGAAGATTGATACCCTACTTCGTCACATTCGAGAAGCTTATCGTGGGGTTAAACGAAATGCTTGGATGAGCTTCTCAGCGATTAGTGCCGTAGCTGTAACTCTATTGATCTTTGGTATTTTCTTAGCGATGGCGTTTAACGTACGGTTTATGGCAGCACAATTGGATACACAGATGGCAATCCGTGCATCGATTAACCCAGGATTGAGTAATGCAGAAATGCAGGATCTAGTCAAGCAAGTCAAACAGGTTAGTGGTGTGAAAGATGCACAATTTGTATCAAAAAATGAAGGACTTCGCCAGATGAAACAGGGATGGGGCGAAGATGGAGAGAAATTCTTCTCAGGTATGGATGGCGCAAAAAATCCTCTACCTGATATGGTTTTGATCATTCCCGAAAAGCCAAAACAAATTGCTCAATTAGCTGGAGAGATTGAAAAGTTACAAAGTCAAGGAATTGATCAAGTTAACTTTGGTGAAGGAATTACGGATAAGCTCTTGGAATTTACAGATGTAGCTACGGTAGCTTTTCTGGTCTTTGCAGTGGGTCTAGCCGTTTTAGCTGCTTTCCTCATCTCAAATACGATTAAATTGACGATTATTGCACGTCAACGTGAGATTGAAATTCAACGTTTAGTAGGAGCGAGTAACTGGTTTATTCGTTGGCCGTTTCTAATCGAAGGAGCTTTTATCGGGGTTGTAGGGGCTATTTTACCAACAGTCTTCGTAAACGTTCTATACTTCTTTGCTTTTGACATTATTGGTGCGGGTGAACCGAATGCTATTTTGAAATTAATGCCTGTTACGACATTGGGAATATGGATCTCAGGTAGTATTTTCGTACTAGGTGTTATTATCGGAAGCAGTGGTAGTATCATCTCCGTTCGTCGTTTCTTAAAAATATAATCATGATCAAATCTTTAGTTTGGTTTTTAATAGATTTACACGACTGATTTACACAGAGGAGGTTTAGAGTGAAAAAGAAGATTCTAAGCATTGTACTAATCTTTGCTTGTCTATTTACATTATTTCCTTTAGAAATAGGCAGAGTACAGGCAAACTCCTCTAGTATTGATCAGAAAAGAGCAGACATCAAGGAACGAGATAAAGAAATCCAACAACTAGAAAAAAAGAAGAGCTTGGCTCAACGTGATCAGAAGGATTTGCTAGCTTATCTAAATGAAACCAAAAGTAAACTACAAGCTTATGACCAGAAGGTGTACGATCTCCAGCAAAAGGTGATTGCTGGAGAAAATCAATTAGAACAAATCGAAAAACAATTAAATCAACGTAGAGAGATTCTAAATGATCGCTTAAAAACGATCTACTTACAAGGAGATACCTTCTATCTAGAAACTCTCATTTCTTCTAATTCTTTTGGAGACTTTCTCCAACGTCTTCATGATATTCAAGCGATCAATCGAGCTGATCAACGTGTCTTAGATTCATATGAACAAGAGACAAAAAGATTGCAATCAGCACAGATGGATCATCAAAAAGATTTAGATGAATTGAAGCAACAAAAAGAGAAAGCTCAAGGGCTTTATGTAGAGCTCACGAAGAAACACCAACAACATCAAGAACAGATTCAATCCATTACTGAGAACCTCGAAGAGTTGGAAGAGGAAAATGAGAAAGCACGTCAAGAAGTGACTGCCTTAATTGCAAAAGCTGCTAAGCAAGCGGCTGAACGGGAACGAGAGAGAGAGCTTCTAGGAGAAAGAACTCCTACATATACAGGTGGGAAGTTCTATTGGCCTGTAGATGGTGGAACGTTAACTTCTAGCTTTGGTACAAGGTATCATCCAATTAAAAAGGTATACAAAAATCATGCAGGAATTGATATCGCTGCACCTATGGGGAGACCGATCAAAGCAGCTGCCCCTGGAGAAGTGATTGAAGCTCGTCCCTCCAATGGCTATGGTTACATCATTGTCATTTATCATGGTGATGGATTATCTACCTTATATGCTCACATGTATGCCCAAACAGTGAAAGTGAAAAAGGGAGACACGATTCAACGTGGACAAGTAATCGCTGAAGTAGGAAGTAATGGTTGGTCGACAGGACCACATTTGCATTTTGAAGTGCATACAGGTGGATCTCCCGTGGACCCCATGAGCTATTTTCGGTAAAGATCAGCGAGTAGTGACAGGAGGAGACTAAGATGAAAAAGAAGCTACTATCGGGGGCTTTGGCGGTCAGTCTAGCCTGTTCAACTTGGATCACAGATCATGTATTTGCGGCAGGTACTAACAACCCAGAGTCCCAGCTTAAAGAGATCCAAAACGATAAGTCAAAGGTTCAGGCTGATCTGAAGAAAGTAAAAGCAGACTATGATGAGAAGAAGAAAAAGTTAGAAGAACTTGAAAAGCAAGTGAGCGCTTTTGACCAACAAATCGCCCAGCATATGAAAGATTTAGAAGAGAATCAAGTTCACTTAGACCAACAACAAGAGAAGTTTAATAAAATGGTGGTTCGAATGTATGAGAATGGAGAGACTCACTATCTCTCTCAACTTGTAGGAGCGAGAACGTTTAGTGAGTTTTTACACCGCTTTGAATCAGTCCGTCTTTTTGCTCAACAAGAACAATCTGTCTTGAATGAATATGTCTCTTACAAGGAAAAAGTAGAGGCTAGTAAAAAGAAGATAGAAGATGAGAAAGAGAAGCAAGCTCCGATCTTAGCTGAAGCACAGGAAGAATATAAAGAAGTAGAGGCTATTGTAAACAAGCATAACAGCCAACTTGACCAGTTAGAAAAAAAAGAAGAAGTAGCTGAAGCAGCCATTGCCGAAAAGAATCGTTTGGCTCGTGAAGCTGCGATGAAAAAAGTAGCGAATTATGGTACAGGGGTATTTGCATGGCCTGCTCCAGGAACACGTCTTACTTCTCCATTTGGTTGGAGAAATGGTCGGTCGCATGATGGGGTTGACCTTGCTAATGGAAGCACAGGAAGCCCTATTATAGCAGCTGACTCTGGAACAGTTACTTTGATGAAAGATAATCCTGGTGGCTATGGCTACTATATAGTCATTAACCATGGGAATGGTCTTTCCACCCTGTATGCTCATATGTATCGCTCTACAGTGACAGTATCTCTGGGCCAAAAGGTGCAGAAGGGACAGAAAATCGCTGCGATTGGCAATAATGGAAGATCCACAGGTCCCCACCTTCACTTTGAAGTTCATAGAAATGGAAGACCTGAAGATCCTATGAAGTTTATTAAATAGTGATACATAGAGTTCAAGCTAGATCAACAATGATCGTTTGATTCTATAGTCCTATAAGAAGATGTGAATTGGTTAATATCCAATCATGTAAGAGATTTAGATTCTATCTATCATAGATGAAAGAGTCGTCTAGTAGGCTTAAATTAGTAATATTGACTCACTTGTTGATGCTTTCTCAATGGTTAGGAATATCGTACAAAACTTGCAGGAGGTCGATCTAGTTGTGCGAACTAGATCGACATTCCTAGTCTACTTGCCAAACTAGATGAGAAGAACTGATGGATCTGCAAATCTATTCAATGGGGGAGACTAAGTGAAGTTTGCATGGTTGAAAGTTAGTCTTGTGTTGATGTTCCTAGTAATCTTAGGTATGCCTCATACCGTATTTGCCGAGAAAGTATCAAAAGAAGAGTTAATGGCTGTACGTGACAAGAAGTATCATATGCTAGATGAGATCGCAGCACAGAACATCGAGCTGAAGAAATATGTGGATCAGATGAAACAAGCAGAGAATGAAATCAGTAAGATTCAAATAACTATGGCACCTGTTGAAGAGCGTTTGACCAAAGCTCAAGCAGATGCGAAGGTGTATGAAAAGTTGTTTCATGACCGTATTACTTTGGCTTATAAACAAGGGGAGATGAACTACTTATCCCATTTGTTATCTGCGGAAACATTTACCGATTTTATTCATCGCTATGATTCAGTTAGGATGGTAGTAAAGCAAGATCATCGGTTGTTACAAAAACGGATGGAGATTGTCCAGCAGATCGAAACGGAAAAAGCCAAGTATGACAAGCTCATCGATCAAATGGACGAGCAGGTTCAAAAATCGAAACAAGCTTATCAACAGCTACTTGAACAACAAAAAGGTAAGAAAGCGGAGCTTGCAAAGCTAGAAGATCTTTCCGAAATGTATCAAGATGAGCTGATTCGAATTAATCTTTACGAATGGAAACAGGGGAAACTAAAACGGACGTATCCAGGAAGTTTACAATGGCCTGTACCATCTCATGTAAAGGCTAATTCTGAATTTAATCTTAATCGAATACATCCGATTTATAAATATAAGCGTCCTCATAGGGGAATGGACTTCGCAGCACCTTACAATACACCCATTTATGCAGCTACTGATGGGGTTGTCGTAGCGAGTCAGCCAGCAAGTGGGTATGGTTGGTTGGTAGTCATTTATCATGGTGAGAAGAATGGAAAAAGTGTATTTACCTGCTATGGACATAGTGAGCGAAAACAGATAAAGGTTCGAGTCGGGGAAGATGTTATGGCAGGTCAAACCATTGCTGGGGTTGGAAGTAATGGTGACTCAACAGGTAATCATCTTCATTTTGAAGTTCGATATGGAAATGGGATTCATGCTCCGGCAGTAAACCCTAGAAACTGGTTTTGATAAATGGTTATCTTGAGAGAAAAGGAAAGCTATTTTAGGGGTTCGTCGAGCTATGTTCTCTATAAATATAATAGAGAACATAGCTCGATATATTTAAAACCAGATAAATCTACGATCGTAGATCAACAAGAATAGATTTTTCAGCAACATAGGGGGTACTACTAAAGATGGTAAAGAGAAATATATTGACATTTGCCCTTGCAACTTCCCTAGTAGTTACAATGTTACCAATCCAGGGCGCACATGCTGAAGATGCTAGAGATAAGATAAAAAAAGTTCGCGAAGAGAAAAAAAGTGTTTTAGATGAAATCAGCAAAACGAATAGCGAAATGAATGAACAACTGAAAGTGATGAAAGAAGCAGATCTGAAAATCAAAGAAATTGAAAAAGAAGTTGAACCCATCACTATTCAATTAAAACAAAAAGAAGATGAAGCAGCTGAGGTAGAAAAAGTTTTTAATGAACAAATGAAACGTCTCTATGAACAAGGTGAGACGAACTATATGGCTCAATTATTATCTGCTCCATCATTTAATGAATTTCTTAACCGTTTTGATTCGATTCGCCTGATGGCTAAACGCGATTATACAATCGTTGAACAACGGTTAGTTGCTGTGGAGGCTGTCAAAAAAGAGAAAGCCAAATACGATGTTTTAATTAAAAAACAGAGCGAACAGGTAGAGATTGCTCAAGAAGCTTATAAGAAACTACAAGCAAAACTGACAGAAAAAAATAAAGATCTGAATAAAATTGAGGAATTTGAAGAGCTTCATGAAGAAGAGATCATTCAGATTAACTTAAAAGAATGGCATAGTGGGAAGTTGCGCTTTCCATTCCCTGGAGTTTTACAACGTCCTAGCAAAGCAACGATGACCTCAGACTATGGTTATCGCTATCATCCGATTTTCAAAACGAAAAAAATGCATGCGGGAATTGACTATGCTGGACCCACTGGAACCCCGATCTATGCTTCTGCCAATGGGGTAGTGGTCTCTAGTAAAGCTTCGAGTGGTTATGGCTGGTTAATCACGATTTATCATGGGGATCGTAATGGAAAACGTGTTTTCACTCGATATGCACATAGCTTCCCTCATCAAGTGAAAGTACGTGTTGGGCAGGAAGTAAAAGCAGGGGAGCAGATTACCTCTATTGGAAATAATGGATATTCGACAGGACCTCACTTACACTTTGAATTACGTTATGGTCATGGGGATAACCCACCTTCTGCAGATCCAAAAATGTTTTTGCGTTAAGTAATCAATTAATGAGATTATATAAAGAGAAACTGTGAGTGAAATCTCGCCACTGGCTGATGGACTCTCTGACTTGGCTGATGACTAATTTTGCAACAAACTTCATACATTTAGGTATGTACAAGACTATTCTTGTCTCCTTTGGGTAAGGAATAGTCAAAAGGTGGTGGAAGCATGAATTTTCGCGGACGGACAGTCGCATTTATCGTTGCTATTACAATGATTTTTAGTAGCTTAGGTACGGCTGTCATTGTAGGAAGTGGGGGGATTTTAGATCAACTCTCCAATGGAAGCTTGTTATCTACATCTGCCCCAGGTCCAAGCTCCAATTACGATGATCACTCTAAGAAAATTGAAGAAGCGTATAACTTGATTCGTTCCCAATATGTACGTGATGTTAGTGATCAAAAGTTAATAGACGGAGCTATTCAAGGAATGGTAGGGGCCTTAGGTGATCCCCATTCGGCATATATGGACCCTAATCAAGCCAATCAGTTCAAGTCAGATCTTCAATCATCGTTTACGGGAATTGGTGCCGAGGTGACGATGAAAAACGGAAGGTTAACGATTGTCTCTCCTTTTAAGGAATCCCCAGCCGAAAAAGCGGGGATTCAGCCAGAAGATCAAGTGATTAAAGTAAACGGTGAGAGTCTTGAAGGAATGAATGTGAATGAAGCCGTCAGCAAAATTCGGGGTCCCAAAGGATCAAAGGCAAAGCTAGAAATTGTTCGCCCAGGTGTTCAGGATGTTCTAAATATCACTGTGATTCGTGATGTGATTCCTTTAGAAACTGTGGAAGCAGAAATGATTAACAATGAGATTGGACGAATCACGGTCAGCCAATTCTCAGAAGACACAGCCACTGACTTTGCTAAAGGACTGAAAAATTTAGAGCAAAAAGGGATGAAGGGGCTTGTGATTGATGTACGAGGGAATCCAGGCGGACTTCTACCCACTGTTTTAAAAATGTGTGATGAGCTAGTTCCTGATAATAAAGTAGTCTTAATGACCGAGGACAAAAGTGGGAAACGAACGGTATATCGTGCAGAAGGAAATAAAGATTCAAAGTCTTATCCCATTGCAGTACTCATTGACCGGGGAAGTGCTAGTGCATCAGAGATTTTAGCTGCTGCGTTGAAAGAGGCAGGCGGTCATACCCTCGTTGGGGAGACTACCTTTGGTAAGGGAACGGTTCAGTCAGCAAGAGATTTCTCAGATGGAAGTAATCTAAAGCTGACCATCGCTAAATGGCTTACTCCTAAAGGTACTTGGATTGACCAACATGGAGGGACCAAAGGGATTAAACCAGACGTTCCAGTGAAATATCCTGATTATGTGACTGCGGTTCCTCCACAGCCAAACCAACCTCTCAAGAGGGATCAAAACTCTGTAGAGGTTAAGCAATTACAGATTGTATTAGAAGCGTTGGGATATAAAACAGGTCGAACAGATGGATACTTTGATCAGCAAACAGAATTAGCTGTGAAGGCATTCCAAAAAACAAAAAATATCGCAGTTACGGGTCAATTAGATCCCAAAACGGCTGATCACTTAAGAGAATCCTTGAATGACTTAAAACGAGATCCTAAAAATGATGTTCAACTACAAGTAGCAATCCAAGTGTTAAAGAAAAAAATTCAATAAAAAAGCCTTTACCATCCAATCTTTGACTGATCTTTATAATAAGATCCAATCAAGATACAAACTCGACCAATCGGGTGGCTTGATCATGAACCTAGGAGGGGCGATGGTTCTCTGACGAACGACTTTTGCGGATTCGATCCGAGAGTGAGACAGAGAAATAGCGACTCGACGGGATCTAAATCCATATGTCATTAAAATTGCTCATATAGAGATACAAGGAATTAACAGCTAGATGTCGAAAATACCCCCAAAGCGATTTAAATATGGGGGTATTTTTTCTGTGGAGGCGATTGGAATTTGGGTTCGCTTTGGACGGATTCACTTCATTTAGCAAAAGCTTGGAGCTGGATGATTACTCAGCCCGGATTTGCTTTGATAATGGCTCTACCGATTATGCATGTTCTCAGTTTACTCCATAAGGAGGATAAGCTATATGGTGTGAGAATCGAGGCACCTACCCCGTTAGTTTTACGCATGTGGTTGTTAGGGATCATTACCGGGATTCTATGTACAGGAATATTTGCTACGTGGACTTGGAATGTTCATTTATCTGAAGTCTACCTGATTTGGGGGATGACGTTTCTCTTTAGTTTGTTTGGAATCCGATTTGCTTGTATCGCTTACTCAGTTGGAATCCTCTCTGTCTGTAGTTTGCTTGTCAATCAGATCGGGAGTGTGCCTCTGACAGCACCTTGGGGACAGTGGTGGGAGATTTTACATCGATTTTCAATGGAAGAATGGCTGATTTTAGTCGGTTTGCTTCATATCATGGAAGGGATCTTGATTCGCTTAGATGGAGCAAGTGGCATTCACCCTGTTCAAACGAAACATCGGGATGGAAAGCAGGTGAACGGTTTTTTACTTGCTAAAGGATGGCCGGTACCATTGATGCTTACTTCTCAAGTGGGTTGGCTACCCTTACCTGTTTTTTTGTCCTACTCGCTTGTGAATTTGTCTAAATCGAATGAACGACAACGGAGACTGGCATCTACATTAACAATCCTGTACGGTTTTTCAGTCCTGTTGGTTCTCTATTTTCTCTCAGAACAAGTGATTGGAAAATGGCTGAGTACTCTTTGGGTAATCGGAGGGCATGAAGGGATTTATCAATGGAGTCGTTGGAACGAGCATCGCAAGGAACCCATGTATGTGTCAGATACAAATGGGATTCGTGTCCTTGCTGTTCACCCAAATTCCCCCGCCCAAGTGATGGGGATCCGCACAGGGGATATTATTCAACGGATCAATGGGGTAGTGATCCAGTCCATGCAAGATATCGAGGAAGCAACCCAACGATCCGCCACTTGTAAGTGTGAAGTTTTAGATCGAAATATGAACCGCCATATGATGCAAAAAGCTTTATATGAAAATGATCCTCGTAATTTAGGTGTTGTAGGAGCTACAATGATCGATCCACCGGATTTTCAATCGAAAAGAGCAATGCAGACCAACTGAGATTATAGACACCAAAACTAAATAAAAAAAGAAAGTAAATCAATTAGGCTCTTCCTTCTTGGATCCATATAAGGAGGAGCCTTTTGTTTACATTCAATAAGGAAAACCTTCAACCAAGATAGCCATATATGAAACAGGTAAAGGAAAAGAAGTGACAATTTTAAATGGTGAAGTACCTAATCGAGCCAGTGCCTTCTTTCCAAACCGAATACAATTAAAACCAAACCGATTACTTCTGTGACACAGATGAGAAAAGGTAATACTCCATAACCATTGAGTAGCTGAGTATAGTGTCCAATTGGATAACCTATATTGTGAATAATAAAGGTTTGAAGATAAGTTCGTTTGCCTATTTGCCAGTAAAATTCTTCTTTGGTATAGGAACCATCCGATTGAACTTTCCATAATCGAAACTTTAGCATTTCTTCCAATCCATTTTTATAATGTTTTAAATGATTGTAATTCGAATCCTTATCATCGATTCTATTTCTTTCATCTCTCACTTCGTAGTCAGAAGTCTCTTCTAAGATCATTAGTTGTTCTTGATTGGTTTTATGATCTTTTAGTAAAAAAATGGAAATATCTTCTTCCAGTGAAAGTAGTTCCTCTCCTACAATGTCTATTGATGAACGTACTAATAAGCGATTGTTTAGTGTATCTAATTGTTTACCATTCAGATAAATTTCAATATCCCCAACCCAAATAGATTCCTTGGCTTCATTGCTAACAAAGATTGACTTCTTGACCTCTTTTTTAGGTTTTAAAGTTAATTCTACTTTATGGTTTTTATGTATAAAGGTAAGGTGATCGGGTGGGGCTGGCTGATCGGGATCTTTAAGAGGTTCTCGATGTTGTGATGTAATATAATCCATTTCGTAGCGATTATTGACGCTGTAGTCATAGATGACTTCCATAGACATTAATATAATCCCATATAAAGAAAGAAGAGAGAGGACGATTCCACAAATTCCGATCCAATTAAGGTGTACCTTTTTCCATAATTTCATATGCTCACTCCGTTGAGAGGAAGGTGTTTGCCTTCACAATAACATATATATTCAGTACGGACTTCTCTTCTTCTTAGTAAGGTACAAGCTCATAGAGGGAGAAAATCAAGCTCCGACGCTACATAGGAGAGGTAATACTCATCGATATTACTGAGAATATCTATTTTGTAGTCATACAGTAGCGGAGATTTACGATAAGTTGAGATTTATATGTTTAGAGGGTTCTTTTTTCTTGAAAGGGGAACCCTTGTATAGGAAAGAACTTACGTTCCCCTGGATAAGGGCATATGTTATAATAATCATTATGGAATGAGAGGTGAGTACCAAATGGAAGGTCAATTTCAATTGGTTTCGGAGTTTCGGCCTCAAGGAGACCAACCCCGAGCGATTCAGCAATTAGTGGAAGGGATCAAGCAAAGAAAGAAAGCCCAGATTCTATTAGGGGCAACCGGTACAGGGAAAACCTTTACAGTTGCAGAGACGATTGCTCGTGTGAATAAACCCACTTTGGTAATCGCTCATAATAAAACGTTAGCAGCTCAGCTTTGTGGAGAGTTGAAGGAATTTTTCCCACATAATGCAGTGGAGTATTTTGTTAGCTATTATGACTATTATCAGCCGGAAGCTTATATCCCTTCTAGCGATACTTATATAGAAAAAGATGCATCGATCAATGATGAGATTGATAAATTACGTCACTCTGCAACGAGTGCTTTGTTTGAGCGGAAAGATGTGATTATTGTTGCAAGTGTCTCATGTATATATGGTTTGGGTTCCCCTGAGGAATATGGGGACTTAGTTTTGTCCTTACGAGTTGGAATGGAACGAGAACGAAATGAAGTGTTACGTAAGTTGGTTGACATACAATACCAACGGAATGATATCAACTTTACACGGGGAACTTTTCGTGTTCGTGGTGATGTGATTGAAATTTTCCCTGTCTCTCGCAGTGAGCAAGCGGTGCGTGTAGAGTTTTTTGGCGATGAGATTGAGCGTATTCGTGAAATTGATGTGATTACAGGTGAAATCCTCGGTGACCGTGAACATGTAGCTATTTTCCCGGCTTCGCACTATGTAACCAAAGCAGAAGTGATGGAGAGAGCATTAAAGGACATTGAAGCAGAGTTGGAAAAACAGTTAGCCGAATTTAAAAATCAAGGTAAATTACTTGAGGCTCAACGCTTAGAACAGCGAACTCGATATGATATGGAAATGATGAGGGAAGTTGGCTTTTGTTCGGGAATTGAAAACTACTCACGCCATCTGGTAGGGAAAAAGGCAGGGGAATCCCCCTTCACCTTGATGGACTATTTTCCAGATGACTTCTTGATTATTGTGGATGAATCACATGTCACTCTTCCGCAGATTCGTGGCATGTATAATGGGGACCAAGCACGAAAGAATGTATTAGTGGAACATGGTTTTCGTTTACCTTCAGCCAAAGATAACCGTCCGCTTCAATTTGAAGAATTTGAAGAGAAGATTCATCAAATCCTGTTTGTTACTGCGACACCAGGACCTTATGAATTGGAGCACGCCCCTGATGTGGTGGAACAAATTATCCGCCCTACAGGTCTTCTCGATCCTGTGATTCATGTTCATCCGATCCAAGGACAGATTGATCATCTGATTGGTGAAATCAATCAACGAATTGCCTGTAACGAAAGGATTTTAGTGACTACCTTGACGAAAAAGATGGCAGAAGATTTGACGGACTATCTGAAAGAGATGGGAATCAAGGTCAGGTATTTGCATTCAGATATTAAAACAATTGAACGAATGGAGATTTTACGGGATTTACGATTGGGTGAATTTGATGTATTGATTGGGATTAACTTGCTCAGAGAAGGTTTAGATTTGCCTGAGGTGTCATTGGTCGCTATTTTGGATGCGGATAAGGAAGGCTTTCTACGTGCGGAGCGGTCGCTCATTCAGACGATCGGTCGAGCGGCTCGGAATGCCAATGGTCAAGTGATTATGTATGCAGACAAGATCACTGACTCTATGCGGAAAGCGATAGATGAGACCGAACGCAGACGCCAAATCCAGATTGCCTACAATGAAAAACATGGAATTACTCCGAAAACGATTCAGAAGAAAATCCGTGACGTGATTGAAGCGACGAAAGTTGCTGAAGAACCAGCATCATATCAAGTAGCATCGAAAACGAAGGCAATGACAAAGAAAGAAAGACAACGACTCATTGAGCAAATGGAAAAAGAGATGAAAACAGCAGCGAAGGAGTTGCACTTCGAACGTGCAGCTGAATTGAGAGACTTAATTATTGAGTTAAAAGCGGAGGGAGTATAATTCGTTCATGGCACAAGAGAATATTGTGATTCGTGGTGCACGTGTACACAACTTAAAAGAGATTGATGTAACGATCCCTCGAGATCAATTTGTCGTAATCACTGGGTTAAGTGGGTCAGGGAAATCTTCACTCGCTTTTGATACGATCTATGCAGAAGGACAGCGACGTTATGTAGAGTCGCTGTCCGCGTATGCCAGACAATTCCTTGGACAGATGGATAAGCCAGATGTAGATGTGATTGAAGGACTTTCTCCAGCGATCTCGATTGATCAAAAAACAACAAGCCGTAATCCGCGTTCAACAGTGGGGACAGTGACAGAAATTTATGACTATCTGAGATTATTATTTGCTCGAGTGGGTCA
Source organism: Hazenella coriacea (assembly GCF_004341825.1). GTDB lineage: Bacteria > Bacillota > Bacilli > Thermoactinomycetales > Thermoactinomycetaceae > Hazenella > Hazenella coriacea. The sequence continues at coordinate 257,396 of NZ_SMAG01000002.1, forward strand.
CGCATTCTGTCCAAAACATGGTATTGAAATCACTTCACAAACGGTTCAACAAATGGTGGATCGAATTATGGATCTCCCAGAACGTACCCGGATTCAGATCATGTCTCCATTGGTGAAAGGACGTAAAGGAGAACATGTGAAGTTGCTTCAAGATGTGTCACGGCAAGGTTATGTAAGGGCACGGATCGATGGGGAAATTGTTGATTTAGCAGAGGATATCAAGTTAGAAAAGAATAAAAAACATACAATCGAAGTAGTTGTAGACCGGATTGTAGTAAAGCCAGGTGTAGAAACTCGATTGTCAGACTCCATCGAGATGGCACTTGGTTTATCAGAAGGTGAAGTATTAGTTGATGTAATCGATGGAGAAGAATTACTCTTTAGCCAAAACCTTGCCTGCCCAGAGTGTGGATTTAGTATCGATGAGTTGTCACCTCGGATGTTTTCGTTTAATAGTCCTTTTGGTGCTTGTTCAACTTGTGATGGCTTAGGCAGTCGTATGGAGATCGATCCTGATCTAGTTATCCCTAATCCGCAACTCTCATTAACTGAGGGCGCGATTGATCCGTGGGCTAGTTCAACAAGCAATTATTATTCACAGCTTTTACAAGCCGTTTGTATTCACTTTGATATTGATCAACAAAAGAGATTTGTGGAGTTAAGTGATAAAGAAAAAGAGCTGATCTTATATGGCTCTAAAGAACGTTTTCCTTTTCGCTATACCAATGATATGGGCTTTACCCGTGATAGTAACGCTGTCTTCGAAGGGGTTATTCCTCATCTGAAACGACGTTATCGTGAAACGGCTTCTGAAATGATTCGAGAACAGTTGGAAGTTTATATGACAACCAAAGCATGTCCAACTTGTAAAGGGGCTCGGCTAAAAAAAGAGATACTCCATGTCTTGGTTGGCGGTAAAAATATGGACTATGTGACACGTTTGTCGATTGCGGATGCATTAGATTTCTTTCAACAACTTTCTCTCTCTGAAAAAGAGATGCAGATCGCTCGACAAGTATTAAAAGAAATCAGAGAACGCCTTGGATTCTTAGTCAACGTTGGTCTGAACTACCTCACCTTAAATCGTTCCGCTGGCACTTTATCAGGTGGAGAAGCCCAACGAATTCGGCTAGCTACCCAGATTGGTTCTAGCTTGATGGGAGTCTTATATATTTTGGATGAGCCTAGTATTGGCTTACATCAAAGGGATAACAATCGTCTGATCACTACTTTGGAGAAAATGCGCGATTTAGGGAATACACTGATCGTCGTTGAACATGATGAAGATACGATGTTAGCGAGCGATTATATTATTGATATTGGACCTGGGGCTGGCGCTCATGGTGGACAAGTGATAGCAGTAGGGACTCCTCACGAAGTGATGCAACATGAAAGCTCTTTAACTGGACAGTATTTAAGCGGGAGGAAGTTTATCCCCTTACCTATTGAACGACGAACTCCTAATGGAAAATGGCTAAGTATTTTTGGAGCCAATGAACACAATCTTCGTAAGGTGAATGTCCAGTTTCCACTCGGGCTTTTCACATGTGTGACTGGGGTATCTGGCTCAGGAAAGAGTACTCTTGTCAACGAGATTTTATTGAAAGCCCTCGCTAGACAACTGAATCGTGCCAAATCATTACCAGGAAAACATGAGCGGATCGAAGGAATGAATCACCTAGATAAAATTATCAGTATTGATCAATCTCCTATCGGTCGTACTCCACGAAGTAATCCGGCTACTTATACAGGAGTATTTGATGATATTCGTGAAGTATTTGCCTCTACACAAGAAGCAAAAGTACGAGGCTATCAAAAGGGACGGTTTAGCTTTAATGTGAAAGGTGGGCGTTGCGAAGCCTGCCGAGGTGATGGAATTATTAAAATCGAGATGCACTTTTTGCCAGATGTATACGTTCCTTGTGAAGAATGTAAGGGAAAGCGATATAACCGGGATACCTTGGAAATTAAGTATAAAGGTAAAAATGTAGCTGATGTGTTGGAGATGACGATTGAGGAAGCCTTGGAGTTCTTTCAAAACATTCCTCGAATCAAACGAAAACTACAAACCTTATCTGATGTAGGTTTAGGATATATGAGGCTAGGACAACCAGCAACTACATTATCGGGTGGGGAAGCCCAACGGGTAAAATTGGCTTCTGAGCTGTACAAACGGAGTACAGGGCGAACCTTATATATTTTGGATGAACCTACAACTGGTTTGCATATCGATGATATTGCCCGTCTCCTAAAGGTTTTACAACGTCTCACAGAAAATGGAGACACCGTGTTAGTCATCGAACATAATCTAGATGTGATCAAAACTGCTGACTACATTGTGGACTTGGGTCCTGAAGGAGGGAGTGGAGGAGGTACCATCATCGCAACGGGGACTCCTGAAGAAGTCGCTGAAACCAAGGGTTCCTATACTGGACAATTCCTCGCTCCTATTCTAGACCGAGATCGTCAACGGATGGAAAAGTATATGGAGGAATTGGCTACAACTCAAGAAGTGAGTACAGGTCAGTAGTGTCCATTTACCCAAAGTTAAAAGTCGATTTTTGGTCTAAATGAATTTGTCCTACTACTTAGCTTTTTCGTAAGGCACAAATCTAACTTCTGATAAAATCGGCTTCAACGTTTTCGCTGATTCCACTACCACTATTAGATTCAGAAAATTAGAGTGATGGCTAAGGAATCACAAAGTGGGTACATTAAAAAAGCAAGGCGTTTTAACTCACCCGTAAAAGGAGTGGTTCAGGAATGCCAAATAATAACAAGCTCGTTGTTCCTAAAGCTGCTGATTCGTTGGATCAGATGAAAAACGAGATTGCTAATGAATTTGACGTTGACCTGGGAGCAGATACATCTGCCCGCGCCAATGGAGCTGTGGGTGGTGAAATGACCAAACGCCTTGTCGCAATGGCTTCACAAATGCTGAGCCAAAAGAAGTAGAAGAAGGGGGAGATTACTCTCCCTTCTTTTTTATTTCAAAAATAGATTTTCTAAAGTTTGATACTTGTACTAATTTAGTGAGAAGAACATAGAGTATAATTAAGAATGATTATTAATCAATCATGTTGTATGGCCCATCGATGATCTTGAAACTCTTTTTTCAGCAACGCTCTGAGTGATGGAGTAGTTTTGAAAAAAGAGTTTCCTTGTTTCATTACAGAAAATGAAGGATCGATCCGTTTAGGAGGAAACTATGATTCGTTTGATTCGAAATTACTATGTGGAATTCATCATGGTTCTCATTTTGATTTCCTTTTTTTATTTACTGATGAATGGGTTTAGTTTGTTTACTGAAATAGCTGATTGGACTCGGGGTTGGAGTGAGGGGGTTTCCCCGAAGCTTTTGAATCTATCTACGATTTTTCTCAGTATTTTTATCGAGGGTCTTCCTTTTATACTGATGGGTGTGTTTATTTCTAGTATCATTCATGTGTTTGTAAAGGAAGAAATGATCTGGCGATGGTTGCCTCAACACTCGTTAGTCTCTGTTCCACTCGCAGCGATTCTAGGATTGATCTTACCGATCTGCGAGTGTGGAATTGTTCCCGTTGCTCGGCGCTTAATCCAAAAGGGGTTGCCTTCGTATGTGGCATTTACTTTTTTATTGGCTGCCCCGATTATTAACCCAGTGACGATTGTATCTACATATGTAGCTTTTGGAGATAGTTGGGACATGGTGACGACCCGTTTATTACTGGCTGCGGGGATTGCAGTTGTGATGGGTTGGCTTTTTCAATTAGTGTTTAAAAGCAGAGATGTTCTGAAAAAGGAGAAGGAACACACTACTTGTGATTCTGGTTGTGAGGGACACACGGATGCGATTCATACAGATCACAGTCATCAGCATGATCATAGTCATGGAGATTCTTGCGATGGAGATCATCAGGGAAAAGGAAAATGGAACCATACCATTTACCATGCAGTCTTTGAGTTTTTCGATATGGGAAAATACTTTGTGATGGGAGCACTCATCGCAGCTTCTTTCCAAACATTGATTGGGCTCAATGTGATTAAAAGCTTTGGCGAACAAGAGTGGTTGGCAGTTCTGATTATGATGGCTCTAGCTTTTGGTTTATCCATTTGTTCATCGGCAGATGCTTTTGTCGCTGCTTCTTTCCGTTCTTCTTTGGGAACAGCTCCAATGGCTGCATTTCTCGTTTATGGACCGATGATGGATTTGAAGAATGTATTGATGATGCTTGGAAGTTTCAGAAAGTCAGTCGTACTCTTTTTCTTTTTGGGAACGACAGTATTAACCGTGCTCTCTGTCTTTTTGTTTATATAGACCAGCAATGATTCGTTTTGCTAGTCATTGATTTCAACTTGAAATTTTTTGAAGTCGATGTGTTTCGCATTTACCTCATCATAAGGTTGATCGAGGACGAACATTGACTTCAGTACACTAGATAAATAGTAATGATTTCGAAAAGATTGAAGGGGTTGAAACCATGGGAAGTTGGCTCCGGGCGGGACTCTGTTTTGGGATTGCCCTTATGTTAAGTAGTTTGTTGATTTCGGGTGAAATCTCTTTATATGTGAATCCACGCTTCAAATGGCTGATTGGGATTAGTGTCTTGTTGTTAATCATCTTAGGAACGGTTCAACTGTGGAATCTTCGTGGAGGAGAATTGCATCGTGTTCGTTTTTGGGGTTACTTTCTTGTTAGTTTACCTGTGTTGATTTATATTTTTCTACCTCCAAAGGTGTTAGATGCAAGTGTAGCACAACAGAAGGGGGTTACTTATGTATCTCCCAATGCGGTGGCTACTTCCTCTACCACAACTCAACCAAATGGGGGGAGCTCTGGTGAACCGGAGATTATGGATGTGGAAAATCCCTATAAGAAAATGATTCAAGAGATCAAACAGCAGCCTGTGATTACCCTTACAGAGAAAAATTATTCCGATTACATGAACGCAATCAGTTTATATCCTGAGGAGGTAAAGGGAAAAAAAATTAAATTGATCGGGTTTGTATATCGGGATGAAACTCTAAAAGAAGATGAATTTGTAACAGGAAGATTTACTGTGACTTGTTGTGCCGCTGACGCCACTGTTGTTGGTTTTTTAACCAAATGGAATCAAGCACAAACTTTGAAATTAAACCAATGGGTAGAAGTAAATGGTCAGTTGGACATGGTGCTTTCTGAAGGGTTTAATTTGCCGATCATCCAACTCGAATCGTATGAAATGATAGAGCCTTTAAAAGACCCCTATATTTATTTTCAATAGCTTATATATGGACTAGATGCACCCCACAACTGTTTTTGGATGGTTGTTGGGGGTGCTTTTTTAGGGGATCTACATATTAGTAATATTATGAGAAAATGATTTATTTGAAATGGAGAGTTAGTTTGCAAATGGAAGGGTAATATATGGATGAAGGAGGGATTTGTATGAGATGGGTTGCGAAACTACTTATTGACGGATTAGCGGTATTTTTATCGGCACAATTTATCCCTGGAATCGAAGTTTCGGGAATTGGTGTAGCGATCATAGCTGCTTTTGTACTCTCCATTATCAACATAGTGATTCGCCCGATCCTTGTGTTTTTAACATTGCCTATCAACTTTATTACCTTAGGCTTATTTACTTTTGTGATTAACGCTTTGATGTTCTGGTTAACGAGTGCATTCATACCAGGATTTGACGTGAGTGGATTTATAGCTGCATTTTTAGGAGCTTTAATCTTAACAGTTGTTTCTTGGATGACCAATGCCATTCTAGACTAAAACAGGTAGATTCCGAAGAATCTACCTGTCATAGGGAAGTCGAGTATGACTGTTCCCCATTGGTCGTTAACTTTCATCTGTGAAAGGGATGGTTATCTAAGTGATCATTCCTTTTCAAATGGAACTTAACTTGATTTATGAATCTTTAATCTCGACCAGCTCAGCTCGGATGATATACCGGTCAGGTGCTGCACCAACATAATTAAAGGGATAACAAGTGGTCAAAGATAGAACAGGGTCTTTGGATGGAACTATGACAGTTCGGTCTTCCGCATGTGTGACCCACGATTTTCGGATCTGATAGGTATAAGTTTTCTTGTTATACTTCACGTAGAGCTTATCTCCGTCCTGTAATTGACCAACTTTCCGAAAAACAGTGTCACGATGTCCTGAAAGAACAACATGTCCAGTTTGCCCTGGTTTTACCGTACCATGACCATCATACATCCCCACACCTTTTTCAAGTGAATCTTCATCGACACCTCCAACGATGGGTAAGATGGCACCTAACCGTGGAATGTACAATTCACCCACCTGACCCTCTTGAAGAGGGGTGTCAGGGATCGATTTATCCCCTTGTTTTAATGTTGGAGCTTTGGCCGTGTCATTCCAATCGTCCGAAATAGATGTGGCCAATTGGGGATCATTGACACCAATGTTCATCTGTTGCCACCACTGGTAGCCGTTATATGCTAAGATAGCTCCCCCGACGATCATGAACAGCCAAGCCAGTTTTCGGATCATACATGAGATCCCCCTTTACTTTGTGGAACGGCGGGATTGGAATAAGGTGATCAACCCTACTAGAAGTAATAATCCACCCATTAGTACATAGGTTGGATAAGTCGTTGCAGTATGCGGCAATACTCCACCTGTTCCATTTGGTTGTTTTGCAGTATCTACGGGTGACTTAGGTAGATGTAGTTGATCTGGTTTTGCTGGTTGTGTAGGGGGTTCAGGTGTTTGTCCCTGATCTCCGCCTGGTTTTTGTGGTTGATCAACTGGAGGTTTTTTGCCACCATCTACAGTAAATTCTACAAAATCCGTGAACTCAAAGAAACTACCATCTACATTTCCTTTGAAAACTGCCACTGCATAGTAATTACCCGGTTTGAGGTCAAATGATCTAGCAAAAGAGGCACCTTTGTGTTTTTTAGCATTTGCCTTTGCGACTACGTTTCCTTCTTCATCAAGAACTCGGATTCGCCATTTCCCTTTTACGTCTGAAGTTGATCCAATCTCTCCCGTGATGGTTGTTTTTCCATCAGCATTATTCACGCCAATTTGAAAGTCAGGAAAAGTTACTTCAATGGTTTCACTAAGTTTAAGTGCTTTTCCATTTCCTCTCACACCATAAAGGTGACTTGAACAGAATATTGCGATGGACCATTGACAGGAATGATATCTGCAATCTCTTTACCTTCGTTTTCGTAAGATTTAACTTCCTTCCCATTCACTTGAATGGTCCAAGTTCCTTGGGCTTTTTTGACCCCTTTAATCTTACTGTATACATAAAGACCTAATTGGTCATGATCTAAAGGAATTAGATTTAATTCAACATTAAGCCGTGCTTTCTACAGTATAGATTAGGAAAAACGGCGCTAATCAAGGCTGTTTCGCTTTCCTAACTATTTATTCGGAGGTGGGATATTTTTTAGTTACCAAAAAATATTTCTTTAGTTGTTAATAAATTTTTTTAATTGATATTTGGCGCCTTTTTGACAAAAAGACTCAACTACCTTTACTATATAAAAAAGCTGAGAATGGCGGCTGGAATCCCAGTCGCCATTATTACATCATGAGCCTGTTAAAAGGGGAAGATCGAGATGAGTCGAAAAGTAACCTTGAAAGAAATTGTTCAAGAGTTTGACTTAGAGGTGATCGTGGGGTGGGACCAGCTAGATCGTGAAGTAACCGTAGCTGATCTATATCGCCCAGGCATTGAATTAGCAGGTTTTTTCACCTATCATCCTGTAGAACGTTTACAGCTATTAGGGAAAACAGAGTTATCTTTCATTCAGGAGTTAAGTAAAAGGAAACGTGAACAACGTTTACAGAGATTGTGTGATCCTCAAGTCCCTTGTTTTTGTGTAACTCGTGATTATCCTGTACCTGAAGAACTACAAAGGGCAGCTTCACAAAAGGGCGTCCCGATTATCCGTACTGAACTGGCTACAACGAAATTTGGAAGTAAATTAACGAACTATCTAGAGAAACGACTTGCACCTGTCACAACGATTCATGGTGTCTTGGTTGATGTGTATGGTGTGGGTGTTTTACTGATGGGAAGTAGTGGAATCGGAAAAAGTGAAACAGCATTAGAATTAGTGAAGCGTGGACATCGACTGGTAGCGGATGATGCAGTAGAAATTCAGCAAACCGGTGAGGGAACATTGGTTGGACATGCTCCAGAGTTAATCCGTTACTTACTTGAGATCCGGGGTCTTGGCATTATTAATGTGATGACTTTATTTGGTGCAGGGGCTGTTCGTGACAAGAAAAAGATCTCGCTTGCGATTCGTTTAGAAGTATGGGAGCAGAGTCGTCAATATGATCGCTTGGGATTAGATGAAGAAAAGATGAGAATTATCGATACAGATCTTACTTTATTAACGATTCCCGTTCGTCCTGGTCGAAACTTAGCAGTTATTATAGAGGTTGCTGCGATGAATTTCCGGATGAAACGACTCGGATATAACGCAGCCCAACAATTTGTACAAAAGCTTGGACAGACGATCGAAGAGTCTGATGAAATCGATTGATCATCAGTGCTTCATAGTAACTAGGTGGTTCAGGAGGGTTGGAGAAAGAGAAATCGAGTCATTTCAAAAACGATTCAAGTTGTAGTGATACAATCATTTCCCAACCCTTTTTCTTTTAGAGTTATTTATTTAGCCAAAGCTCGCGACCTGCTCGACTTACTTTGGGTTTGGACCAGTGTGGAACATAGACAAACTGAATGGATTCATGATAAAGACAACCCGGAGTTAGACAGTATCCTAATGGTCCTGAGATGGATACACTATTTTTTTGTCCACATTCTAAACAGTCGAAGATTTTGGAAGTTTCTTGGTTGATCGATTCCAATGTATACATGGGGATCACTCCTATGAGTATGACTTGTTTTTTCGGATGATTCGTTACTTTTCTTTCAGAAAGGATTTGAGTTACAATAGGAACGATTAGCAAAAGAATCTGATGATATTTAGAGTGGGAAGGGAGTTTGTTTGATGACCCTTGCAATGGTTATAGATCCTGTCGCTCTTCAACTGGGTCCCATATCTGTCCACTGGTATGGAATTATTATGGGGACAGCGGCTATGCTCGGACTTTTTATTGCTATGAGAGAAGGTGAGCGACGTCACGGCTTGGATCAAGAACTTTTTTTGGATTTGATGTTATGGGTGATTCCAGCCGCAATTATCGGTGCTCGACTCTATTATGTGATATTTGAATGGGAGTATTATTTTCAGCATCCCGGTGACATCATTAAAATATGGCAAGGTGGCTTAGCCATTCATGGTGGACTGATTGGAGCTTTTACAGCTGGTTACTTCTTTGTGAAAAAGTATAAGGTCTCATTTTTCCTTCTTGCAGATATTATTGCACCTAGTATTATTCTCGGTCAAGCGATTGGGCGTTGGGGAAACTTCATGAATCAGGAGGCACATGGGGGAGAAGTAAGTCGCTCATTTTTAGAAGGTCTCCAGATTCCTGATTGGATCATTAATCAAATGTACATAGATGGTGTCTATTACCACCCCACCTTTTTATATGAATCGATCTGGAACATCGTCGGGTTTGCACTATTACTTTTATTACGGAACTTCAATCCGCGGCGGGGAGAGGTTTTATTTAGCTACTTGATTTGGTATTCGCTCGGACGTTTCTTCATTGAAGGATTACGGACTGATAGCTTAACCTTTACAGGTCCCGAGTGGCTAGCAAGTCTGTTGCAAGTCTTATGGGCACCGATGAATGCCTTATTTGAACCTGGTATGATGGCGAGTGGAAACATTCGTGTTGCTCAACTGATCAGTTTAGTTCTAGTTGTTTTTGGAATTGCAATGATTATCTACCGACGTGTGTCAGGAAAAGCTAGTCAATCATATCGAGACGTTGAATCTAGTGAACAAGTAGATCTACAAACGAACTGAGCAGTGAGGTGAACAAGATGAGCTATCGAGCCATTTTATTTGATCTAGATGGTACACTTTTGAATACAAATCAATTGATCCTTGCTTCGTTTATGCATACACTTGAACATCATTGTCCTGGAAAATACACTGAACAAGATGTGCTTGCGATCATGGGAGAGCCTTTGATTGACATGATGCGGCGATTTGATGATCGACAAGCCGAGCAAATGGTCGAAACTTATCAAAAGCATAACATCGAAAATCATGATCATTATGTGGAGCCATTTCCCCATGTGGTTGAGGTGATCAAGCAGATTAATCAAGCGGGGATTCCCATGGCTGTAGTGACTAATAAGCGGCGTCCAGTGGTGGAGATGGGCTTACGACTATTTGGCTTAGATGCATGGATGGACGAAGTGATTTGTGTAGGGGATGCCCCTCAAGCGAAGCCAGAGCCTGATCTACTCTTGCTAGCGATGGAACGAATTCAGATGAAGCCTGAAGAGTGTCTAATGGTAGGAGATAGTCGCTATGATCTCATGGCTGCTCAAAAGGCAGGAGTAGCTTGCGCAGGTGTGTCATGGAGTCTTCATCTAGATGATCTTCAAAAATATCGGCCTGACTATATGTTGGATGATCTAAGAGACCTGTTGGAGATTCTTAAACTTCCACACTCATCTACTGGTATAGGGAAGAAACCATGAGGAGAACAGAGCGGACCCCTGTTAAAGGGAGCAATTCATTGTGGCAAGTTTATCGAACGGTTTCATTTTGGAAAGTTTTTAGAAACACAGTGGTGATTTTGCTAGCCCGATATACACCTTGGATGGGTGTGAAAAACTGGTTGTATCGTACTTTTCTAGGGATGCAAGTGGGAGAGCAAACTGCAGTTGCCTTTCAAGTGATGATGGATATTTTATTTCCTGAGCGTATTCGAATTGGACATAATACGATTATTGGTTATAACACGACTATTCTTGCACATGAGTATTTAGTGGATGAGTATCGAGTGGGTGATGTAAACATTGGAGATCATGTGTTAATTGGAGCTAATTGTACGATTCTCCCAGGGGTGACTATTGGAGATCACGCTGTAGTTGGAGCGGGTTCAGTTGTGATTAAAGATGTGGCTCCATATACATTTGTTGCTGGGAATCCGATGAGAGTAATCAGAGAAAATCATCCTACTCATGAATAAATGTTATTTTTATTTGATTGTTTTGTTCCCATCGAGCTACTATAGATAGATTCCATACAGTCATTCTGCCACAAATTTCATAAGTGAATCGAATGTATATACAACTGCCCTTATAAAGCAGTTGTTTTTTTGCTTCCGGAGCTTTTATTCATCACAAAACCTTCACATAAATCAAATTGACTCCCTGATCGACCGTTCGGTAAACTAAATTTGTTTAATTGTACAGAATGTGTAAAAGATCATCTATATTTTCCTTAACGATCCCCGTTCTCGAGGATTTCTTACCGTTTTTAGGGAAGAGAGTTCCGTTAAACATGTAAATTCCCCTCGAAGATTCAATCATTTCTTTTGTTTTATTTCCTTTTTTTGCAAATACTATATGAAATATAAGAGATCTCACAGTACAGATGCAGTTAAGTATTTGAGTTGATGAAACTTATTAGTATTGGGGAGTGTTGTACCGAACCCTCCAACTCAATTGCCCATACCAACTTAAGGAGGAGAAAGATTGAACTGGTTGACACGATTTTCGTTGAAAAATATCGCAGCAATCGTCATTATCGTTTTGTTAGTCTTAGGGGGAGGACTCTATACAGCAACCCAATTAAAAATGGAAGCGATGCCAGATGTGAATGTTCCTGTAGTAGTAGCCCTCACGCCTTATCCTGGAGCATCTCCAGAAGATATTGATAAAAAAGTGACACAACCCATTGAGAAAGCGCTACAAGGTATTAAAGGCGCGCAGAAAGTCACTTCTGTCACCGCAGATAGTACTTCAGTGGTCGTGGTTGAATTCGATTTTGAAACGGATTTAGATAAAGCACAGCAAGAGATGCAGGAATCGATTCGACGACTCCAGTTGCCTGATCAAGCGATGGAGACTCTGTATAATCGCTTTGGATTTAATACTCTCCCAATGATGAGCTTAGCGGTTACTAGTGAAAAGAAGAATGCGGCTGAGATTGAGCGCTGGGTCAATGATGTAGCCAAAGGTTCCTTAGAATCCGTGGACGGTGTAGGGGAACTTCAAATTAAGGGAGAAGGCCCGAAAGCGGTCTATATACATCTCAAACCGGAACAATTAAAAAAGCACAACTTGTCGGCGCAACAAGTGCAACAAGTTTTAATGAGTGGAAATACGTCTCTACCTGTTGGAGATTTAGATATCAATTCCATCAACCTTCCTGTGCGAGTCGAACAAAAAATTACGAATCTCGATCAGTTGAAAAACCTTCAGTTAACCATTCCACCCAATCAAGCAGCTGGTTTTGAGGATGCTTTTAAGCAAATTGGTGAAGGATTCCAAGGTTTAGGTCAAGCTGTAGGTGGTTTGGGGGAGGCTGTAGGTGGTCTTGGACAGGGGATGGGAGAGTTAGGTCAAGGAGTAGGGATGCTCCAAGGACAAGTGCAAATCCTACAACAAGCCCAACAAGTACAAGCGGAGTTGGTTGGACTCCAGCTAGAGCACAATGACACCCTTCTTGCCTTACAACAAAATCCAGAGGATGCGGGATTACAGGCAAAACTGGGCAACTTAAAACGTGAAATCGCTATTCGCCAAGGGATATTACAACAATTAAACCAAGCGATTCAAAAGTTCCCTAAACCCCAGATGAAAGCTGGATCTAGCGTCAAGATGCCTGGCACAACTCCTAAGATTTCACCTGGGAAAACAACGAAACCGACTCTCAAAGAAGCAGAGATCAAAACCATTCGGCTTTCTGAGATTGCAACCATTACTGAGTCAGCTAAAAATAATACGATGATTACTCGTACAAATGGAAAGCCATCGGTAAATATTGATGTGATTAAAGACCAAGATGCCAATATTGTGGATGTCGCAGAAAGCATTTCACAAGAAATTGCAGACATGAAGAAGCTACATCCAGATGTTCAGATCACGACCTTGTTTGATCAATCAGAGACAGTAAAAGCTTCTGTTTATTCAATGGTTCGCGAAGGAATCTTGGGAGCAATTTTTGCTTCTGTGGTCATATTGCTTTTCTTACGTAATTTCCGAACGACCTTTATCTCGATCATTTCGATTCCGATCTCGATTCTAGCTACCATTATTCTACTGAAACAGGCAGATATCACACTAAATATTATGACGTTAGGTGGATTGGCAGTTGCCATTGGTCGGGTTGTCGATGATAGCATTGTGGTAATTGAGAATATCTACCGCCATTTGATGAAGAGTGAACAGCAAGATAGCTCTATTATTCGATTGGCGACTAAAGAAGTTGCCTCAGCGATCACTTCTTCCACCTTGACGACAGTTGCAGTATTTGTGCCATTGGGACTGGTTGGAGGAATTGTGGGCGAGATCTTTTTACCTTTTGCTTTGACAGTAGCCATTGCTTTACTATGTTCGCTACTCGTTGCTGTGACAATAGTTCCTGTATTAGCGAAAGTCATGTTGCTAAGAGATAAAGGGTTAAAAAACCCGAGACGGAAGAGTGGATTGGCAGATAGTTACAAAAAGGCTTTGTCGTGGTCATTGGATCATAAGGGGTCTGTGTTAGCGATTTCTATGATTTTTTTATTAGCTAGCTTTTTTATTATCCCTCTGGTGGGCACAAGTTTTCTTCCCGCAGATAAGGATAAAGCGATGCGAATTCAATTGAAAATGCCTTCTGGAACAGATTTAGCGAAGACACGAGAAACGACTGATCAGATTGAGCAGGAAATCAAGCAACTGAAAGAGGTTGAGATGATCTCCACGTCGATCGGAAACATGCGTGGGGGAATGTCGTCGGAGGTGAATACAGGTGGTACGCATAAAGCTGCACTATTTGTAAGACTTCGCCCGACTGCAGATATGGACCAACTATTAAATGATGTTCGTAAGAAGATGGAGCCATTACAAAAGCACGGAGAAATCCTTGTGAATGAAGTGAATTCGATGGGGCCTCCATCTGGAACGATCCAAGTAGGTGTCAGAGGAAATAATATTGATGACATTAAACTAGCTTCTGACCAGTTAACTGAGAAGTTAAAAGCGGTTCCTGAACTTACGAATGTAAGCAACAACTTAAGTGCACAAAAGGATCTGGTTACGATTCAGATTGATCAAGAAAAAGCTGCAAAACATGGGTTGGTTGCTCAACAAATATCATTATCCGTTCGAGGACTATTAGAAGCGGATAAAGTAATGGAACTGGAGCAAGGGTCACGTACCCAAGATGTTCGATTGGGAATGGAAGAAAAAGAGATGAAGTCTGTGGATGAGCTAAAAAATATACAGATCCTTTCACCCACAGGAAAATTGATCAAACTAGGAGAACTAGGAACGGTTCAAAAAACAAAGGGACCTGTAACCATTCAAAAAGAGAATGGACAACAGTATGCAACTGTTTCTGGGAACGTTACGATTAAAGATACAGGAGCTGTATCACAAGATGTAGAACAGATCATAAATGAAATGGCTTTCCCGAAAGGAGTAAAAGTTTCCCTTGGGGGAGATACAGAAGAGATGAATAAAAGCTTTGCTCAACTTGGTGTCGCCATGATTGTAGCTGTTGCAGCTGTCTACATCGTGATGATTATCGCTTTTGGTGAAGCAACAGCACCATTTACGATTCTCTTTTCCTTGCCCTTTGCCGTCATTGGTGGTTTGCTGGGTCTCTTAATTGTAGATCAGCCGATCAGTGTCTCCTCCATGATTGGTGGACTGATGTTGATTGGAATCGTGGTTACCAATGCCATTGTACTGATTGACCGTGTTCAACAACAACGTCGAAGAGGCTTGCCAGTACGTGAAGCTCTACTAGAAGCGGCGGGTACTCGACTACGTCCAATTCTAATGACAGCACTTGCCACGATCTGTGCACTGCTTCCACTAGGTTTGGGATATGGAGAAGGAACTCTTGTTTCACAAGGATTGGCAGTCGTTGTGATTGGCGGATTAACTTCTTCCACTCTTCTCACTTTGTTTATTGTACCGATCGTTTACTCGATGTTGACTCGATTGCAAGAAAAAATGAGCAGTAAGAAAAAAGAATCAATCGCAGGATAAATAAGAACACCCTTTGGAGAACCAAGGGGTGTTCTTATTTATTGGAACTTATTAGGTGATACGAGCGGAGTTTGCTCATGAAAGAAGATTTCACTTACTATCTCAAAGTAAGATGGATTTACATTTGGATAAGGATTACATCCAATCAACATCCATGAGCCGAGAATAACTGATTTTTTTGCGGAGTTCCCCATTAGCGAGAATGATCCAACCCTCATAAGGATGGACTTTGGCAACTCGTCCATAAAATTGCAGAGGGGAATAGCGACCGGCATAAGTAACTAAAACCGCTCTATTTAATTCGTGAGCTTCTTCTAAAAGAAAGCTCATATATTCCAATTGATCGTCGTCCACGACGGGAGGATGGTAACTTTTTATCTTCGAATTAGCTGGTGTTTCTTCCTGTTGTGGGAGGATTGAACGACACTGTTTATCAAACCATCTTTGAAAATCGATTGCGCTCATCTTGTCTACACCTGCTACTCTTCATCTAAATCTATGAAGCCACTTCTAAGGTTGAATGTAGTGAGATCCAGATCTTCTACTTGTGGACTCACCTGTAGCAGGTAAATCACCTCCTTGTCCCATATCATATACGAATACATGTTCGTATTCAAGTGTTTATTTTTAACAACTTGTCGACCTTCTCTGCCTGAGAGATTTGCGTTTGGATCATAGTCAGTAAAAAACTAGAGCGCAATATTAAATAGTATGGATCAAGAGTTAATGAAAACGAGGCAGAAAATGAAGGTTCAAAGGTGTAGGTGGTGGGAGTGTTCAAGTATATAATTTTGTTAATAACAAAAAAACTCCATTGGTTTTAAATATATAGACACCCATTTTTGCGGTATACTTATTGTATAGGTTGTTCCTATTTTCGAAATCAGTTTATTGAAAACTTTAAAAATCAACCATAATGATATGGGTTGATTAAGGAGGAGAAAATTGCGGATCAAGAAGGCTTTATCGTTAGTCCTTGCTCCCTCATTGTTTGTTGGAGTCCATGCAAGCACTGCCCATGCAACGGAAATAAATTACTTGGGACGAGAAGAGATGGTAACTTCACAAGCAACGCTACCATCCCTTTCGAAAGTGAATGATGTACTGAATGCGTCTGATCAATATATCGGTACGCCCTATAAATGGGGGACTGGCCCCTATAGTGAAACCAATCGTTACTTTGATTGCTCTTCATTTACTCAACGGGTTTTTGGAGAGAATGGGATTAATTTGAAACGCAACTCGAGGGAGCAGTCTACACAAGGGGTTACCATCGCGGCTGTGTCACATCCAGAAGAGTTCATCGGAGCTGGAACAGTGAAGCCCAAAGGAGAACGGCTGAACTTCGATAACATTAAATCATCGTTGAAAAAAGGAGACCTCATTTTCTTTGACAATGAGGTGGAAACGCCCAATGTGGAGAAAATACACCATGTGGCCATCTACATTAATGAACATACCTTACTTCATGCGACAGAAGCCTATGGAGTCAATTACACTTACTTCAACGATAAACGGAAAAGCAACATCGTAGTTGTAAAACGAATGATTAATGAGACGTTGCCGAATGTGACCCAAAAGCAAATTATCTCAAAGGGGGATGAATATCGCCTAAATAAAACTTCGTTTTCATCTGCTGCTCAATTTGTAGGTAAAGTGTTTGGGGATTATGGAATTTCCTTACCATCTACAGCAAATGGCATGTCTAAAGTCGGTGTGGACACACCAAGGGACCAATTGAAAACAGGAGACCTTGTCTTTTTCGATCATGATCACGATGGGAACATCACTCATGTAGCCATTTATATTAACGAAGACAAATTGCTCCACAACACGGTTTCGCAAGGAGTTACCTATACGCCATTCAAGTCTTCTTCGTATTGGAACCATGCATTCGTTAAAGGGAAGCGCATCCTGGATCTCAAGGGATCACTACCACTCAATGAAGAAGTAATAAAGACAGCTATAAGTTATTTGAACCAAACGGAGATTGAAGATATTCAACGTGATGAGAACGGTCAACCAAGAATGATAACTCCGAACTCGGCCAAGTTCGTGCAAAGAGTATTTTATGATCAATATGTTGGAATGTCCAAATATATGAATATACAACAGGCACAAGGACATCCGATCCCATTGTCCGATGCTAAGCCAGGGGACCTCCTTTTCTTTGACACGAATCAAGATGGCGATGTCAACTTTATTGCTTTTTATGTGGACGCTGATACGATGATTCAAGCCACCTCATCTGGGATCATATATAAACCCCTGACAGCGGAATTGAAAAAGAAAGCAAATCTTCAAACGGCTTATCGCATTGGAATGTAAATAGATTTGTTCTTGATCCCTGTCAAGAAGACAGATTTAAAAAACTCCTAATTTATTTGTTTAAATAACCTTAGCTCGGTATTGTACTGGGCTAAGGTTATTTAATCGTGTCTGAAATCTAAAAATAGATTACTGGTTAGTAGGGATCCTTAACCTGATCTTCGCTCTTTTAAGTAGCGAAGATCAAATGATGTTGTTTTTTGCCTATTTATTTTGGCTTGTGAAAAGGGATTTTTCCGCAACGAAACCCGTTTATGCATCGAGTCCGACTGCTTCGTCGATGGAAGAGAGTTGGTCTTTTTCTAAAAGGGCGAGCAGTTCTTGATTGATAAATTTAGCGATGGAAGGACCCCGATACATCATACCTGTGTAAACTTGTATTAAACTGGCGCCTGCCCGAATTTTTTCGTAAGCATCTGTTCCGGTGAAAATGCCTCCCACACCCATAATCGGAAGATTTCCTTGTGTTAACTGATAGATGTGACGGATAAAATCTGTAGATCGTTGAGAGAGCGGACGACCACTAAGACCACCCGTTTCTTGTTGATGTTGGGAGTGCAAATGATCTCGGGATAGGGTTGTGTTGGTGGCAATAATCCCATCTACTTTCATCTGATGAGCAACTTGGATGATATCTGTCAATGCTTCTTTGGACAAATCAGGAGCCACCTTGACTAAAATAGGCTTATGTTGTTGATATTTTTCAACTAGTTGACTTCGAGTTGACAGAATGTCTGTGATCAATTGCTGTAAGGATTCTACATGTTGCAAGTCCCGTAATCCTTGTGTATTTGGAGAGCTGATATTGATTACAAAATAATCCCCATAGGGATATAGGGTAGAGAGCCCCTTTTGATAGTCTGAGGCAGCGATCTGATTGGGAGTGTCCTTATTTTTGCCGAGATTAATCCCCAAAGGGATGGAGGGCTTTTTTAAACGTTCTAGTGACATTTTTGCTTGTTCCACTCCATGGTTATTAAAGCCCATCCGATTGATCAACGCTTGATCTTCGGGTAAGCGAAATAGACGAGGTAAGGGATTTCCGGGTTGAGGGCGTGGGGTTAAAGTTCCTACTTCAACAAATCCAAATCCAAGTGAAGCTAGTGCAGGATAAACTGTGGCATGTTTATCAAAGCCTGCTGCCAGTCCTACTGGATTAGGAAAGGTGATTCCCCATCGTTTTGAGATAAGGCGAGCATCACGCACACCCATCCAAGAATGATACAAAGAGGTCATGCCAGGGGTTGACTGCATCAATTTTAGACTACGGATTGTCCAATCATGAGCTATTTCTGGATTCATTTTAAAAAGCACCGAACGTAAAGAGGAGTAAATCATAGTTGTCTTCCTGCTTCCTGTATAAACTTATAAGTCTTTGATACTATTATATCTTTATGATCAGGAAAATCTAACTTTAACTAAAGGGATAAATCGAGTATCAGGCGAGGAAAGGGTTCTCCTTCTCACAAGTCGGATGAATTTAACTCTTTTTTTATGGTTCATTCAATCAAACCACTTCATTTCTAATTCACTTAAGTGGTTTTGCTCAATTGGAGTTAATG
This sequence comes from Hazenella coriacea, assembly GCF_004341825.1. Classification (GTDB taxonomy): domain Bacteria; phylum Bacillota; class Bacilli; order Thermoactinomycetales; family Thermoactinomycetaceae; genus Hazenella; species Hazenella coriacea. The sequence continues at coordinate 276,387 of NZ_SMAG01000002.1, forward strand.
ATATAAAGAAGTGTTAAGATGATTTTGAAACCATATCAGAAAAGTTTTATCAAGCTAATGTTGGTGAGGCAGTCGGAGGGGAATTCAATGAACATTTACTTTGCAACACAAAATCAAGGGAAGATTGAAGAAGCCAATCAGGTATTAGCACCTTTAGGATATGAAGTTGTGGGTGTACAAGTTCCGATGGTGGAACCTGATACAGGAACAGTTGAAGAGATTGCACGGACGAAACTTCAACAAGCAATGAAACATGGATATGAGCGGATTATGGTGGATGATGCAGGAATATACTTTACTGCATACCCCCAATTTCCTGGAGTCTTGTCCAAACGAATCTTTCACCGCTTAGGATATCGAGGATTAGAAAAACTACTCAAGGATGAATCTAGAGAGGCTTGGTTTGAAGGGGCGGTCTCTGTTTATTGGGATGGACATATACAAACATTTATGGGTAGAACATACGGACACTTGATTGAGCCGTTAACATCGATTCAGGATGAAAATCATTCATTTCCCTATGACCCTGCTTTCATTCCCCAAGGAGATACAAGAGTGTTACAACAGATGTCTTTGGAAGAAAAGCTAGTCTACTCTTATCGGCGAAGAGCGTTAGAGAAGATGGCGAAGTGGCTCAAAAAGGAAATGATTCAAAACTAGTAAAGTTATTGATCAGGTGGTATACTGGGAAAAAAAGAAATCCTTTAGTCTGCTAATATACTAAAGGGAAGGCGGAGAGTGAAAGTGAATGACTAAACCGCGTACTTTTGAAAAACCAACCGGATTCCGTGATTTCCCCCCTTTATTGGTTCGTAAAAAACGAATGATTCAAGAGCTGGTTCAAATTCAGTTTGAGCGTTGGGGATATCAAGAAGTATATACACCTAGTTTGGAGTTCTACGACACAGTAGGGTTTGCAAGTGCGATTGAGGAATCAAAGATGTTTAAGTTGATCGATCGAGAAGGTAGCACATTGGTATTACGTCCAGACCAAACTGCACCGATCGCACGCCTGGCTGCTTCTGTTTTAAAGGATGAACCCTTACCATTACGTCTGTTCTATCATGCAAATGTATTTCGTTCCCAGGAATTTGAAGCAGGTAGAAATGCGGAGTTTTTTCAATCAGGGGTCGAACTGATAGGGGATTCCCATGCTGAAGCGGATGCTGAAGTGATTGCTCTAGCAGTAGAAGCCCTTCGTGCCTGCCAAATTCCCCATTTTAAAATCGCTTTGGGTCATGTTTCACTATTAGATGCATTGCTTAGGGAACATTTGCCTGATGAAACATGGATCTCCTTGTTGAAAGAAGATCTCGGAAATCGTGATGTCGTTCAGTTTTGTCAACGGTTGGATCAGTTCCAGTTGGATGAAGGAAGTAAAAAGGTCCTACACTCTCTTTTGCGCCCTAAGCAAGACTGGAAATCTATGGAGGCGTTCAAACGTTCAAAGTCGCCTGAAGTTCAAGAGGCTCTTCAACAACTAGAAGAAATCTGGCACTGTTTGGACGATGGGGAGGTTACCCCCTTTTTATCGATTGATCTGTGCTTAGTTGGTCGGCTCCACTATTACACAGGGGTTTACTTTGAAGGGTTTGCAGATCAACAGGGCTTCCCCTTATTGAGTGGGGGTCGTTATGATCATCTCATGGACTTTTTTGGTCGTCCTCTTCCAGCGACTGGGTTTGCACTGAAGATGGACCCTCTATTGGAATCAAGTCCTTTAAATCCAAAAGATAAAGAGCGGACTCTACTGTTATATGATCTCCTGCAAAGAAAAGAAGCGATTCATATGGCTCAGCAACTACGGGAACAAGGGCAAATCGTTATGATGTGTTCAGTTCATGATACCTCGGTTGGATTCAGTCAACGGGATGGAGTTTGTGTGGTTGATTTAACCCAAGGAGGGCAAGAATGCAGATGACAGATTTAACGATAGCTATGCCAAAAGGACGAATCTTTACAGAAGCGATCGCTTTGTTTCAACAATCAGGTCTTCCAATTCCCGACGAATCGGACCTCCAATCGCGGAAGTTAATCGTACAACTCCCCGAAGTGAATCTATCCTTTTTTTTGGCTAAACCGATGGATGTAGCTACTTATGTGGAATATGGAGTGGCTGATCTAGGTGTGGTAGGCAAAGACGTTTTGTTAGAGGAATCTCGTGATGTGTACGAACTTCTTGATTTGAGGATTAGCCCTTGTCGGATTGCTGTAGCAGGGATGCCTAATTGGAAACCACGACTCTATCCTCGAATCGCAACTAAATATCCTCACATTGCTGAAAAATATTTTAAAGAACAGGGACAGCAGGTAGAAGTTATTCGGTTAAACGGTTCCATCGAGCTTGCTCCCTTAATCGGATTGGCTGATCGGATTGTCGATATTGTCTCTACGGGTCAAACGTTGCGAGAAAATGGTCTGATCGAGTTAGAGCATATTACCACTGTTACTTCAAGGCTAATCGCAAATCGTGCAAGTTTCCGTATGAAGCAGCCCAAAATTGACCCACTTGTAGAGTCCTTAACGTCAGCGATTCAAGGAGGAAGTCAGGGATGATTCCAATTGTTTACCCAGGGCACTTTCAAATCAAAAGGGAGATAGAGAATGGATCCGATTCGCAGCGAACCACAGTGAAAAACATTATCTCACAAGTAAAAGCTAAGGGAGACGAAGCGCTTTTTTTATTTACAGAACAGCTAGATGGTGCGAAACTAGATATTCTTCAGGTGAGTGAAGAGGAAATTGAAGCGGCCTTTGCAGAAGTAGATGAAGAATTTGTAGAAGCCCTTCGTGAAGCCGCACAACGAATTCGTCACTATCATGAGAAACAAAAACAAAATTCTTGGTTTGATCCAGAAGCAGATGGAACGATCTTAGGGCAACTGATACAACCACTCGAAAAAGTGGGGATTTATGTTCCTGGTGGAAGTGCCGCCTATCCCTCATCTGTATTGATGAATGCAATTCCCGCCCAGGTTGCTGGTGTGGGAGAGATTGTGATGACAACACCACCTCAGGCGAATGGTTCCATCTATGCTCCTACTTTAGTAGCAGCGAGGATTGCAGGTGTGGATACGATCTTTAAAGTGGGTGGAGCTCAGGCGATTGCAGCACTAGCCTTTGGTACCCCGTCCATCCCTGCTGTAGACAAAGTGGTAGGACCTGGAAATATTTATGTAGCTCTTGCTAAGCAAGAAGTATATGGACAAGTTGATATTGATAGTATTGCGGGTCCGAGTGAGATTGTGGTGATTGCCGATGAGACAGCCAATCCCATCTATGTAGCCGCGGACCTGCTTTCCCAAGCTGAGCATGATCCAATGTCGTCGGCGGTTCTACTAACTCCTTCTGTGACTTTGGCAGAACAGGTTGCCATTCATTTGGAAAAACAATGTGCCCAGTTACCTAGAAAAGTGATTGCCCAGTCAGCACTACAAGATTATGGGGCTATTTGTCTGACTAAGGATGTCGAAGAGGCGATTACGATTTCTAATCGTTTAGCCCCTGAACACCTCGAATTGATGGTTGCAGAACCTTGGAATTACTTGTCCAAAGTGAAGCATGCTGGAGCTGTTTTTCTGGGGGCCAATAGCCCTGAACCCATCGGGGATTATTTTGCAGGTCCCAATCATGTGTTACCGACCCATGGAACAGCTCGCTTTTTCTCTGCTCTAGATGTAAGTCATTTTATGAAGAAAACGAGTGTGATTTCATATAGTCGGGAAGCATTGATGCGTGATGGTCAAAAAGTAATCAAATTAGCACAAGCGGAAGGTCTTGATGCTCATGCAAATTCGATTCAAGTCCGTTTAGCTGAAGATTAAAGAAGGTGAATATCTTGGAACAAACCTTGCAAAGAATAGGTAGTATTTCGCGCAAAACTTTGGAAACTGAGATTGCAGTAACATGGAATTTAGATGGGACTGGAAAAATATCTTGTCATACAGGTGTTCCGTTTTTAGAGCATATGTTGGATCTCTTTGCCAAGCATGGACAGTTTGATCTTGAAGTTCAAGCTAAGGGAGATATTGAGGTGGATGATCATCATACCGTTGAGGATATTGCTATCTGTTTGGGGCAAGCCTTACGAGAAGCCCTAGGGAGTAAACAAGGAATCCGCCGTTATGGGAATAGTTTTGTCCCTATGGATGAAGCCCTAGGGCAAGTCATCATCGATGTATCCAATCGTCCACATCTGGAATTTAGAGCGGAGTTTCCCAGTCAGCAAGTGGGTACTTTTTCGGCAGAGTTGGTTCATGAATTTTTTTGGAAGCTAGCATTAGAAGCTAAAATCACGATTCATGTCATCTGTCATTATGGACGAAATACACACCATATGATCGAAGCATTATTTAAAGCGTTAGGTCGAGCCTTAGATGAAGCTACTCAGACGGATCCAAGGGTTCAAGGGATTCCTTCTTCTAAGGGGGTTCTCTCATGATTTCTATCATCGATTATGGAATGGGAAATATACCGAGCATCAGTAACGCTTTGCAACGCATGAATTATTCCTGTGAGATGACCTCAGACCCTGAGCGAATTCGCCAAGCTTCAGGGTTGATTCTTCCGGGGGTGGGGGCTTTTGGTGATGCCATGCGTGAGTTGGAGATGAGCGATCTTGCTTCTGTGATTAAAGAAGAGGCGATGAAAGGAAAACCGATATTAGGGATTTGTTTGGGAATGCACTTATTATTTACAAGTAGTGATGAGTTTGGATACCACCAAGGCTTAAATTTACTTTCTGGTCATGTGAAACGATTTGAAGGGGATTATAATATCCCGCATATGGGTTGGAACTGGTTAAGCTTTAAGCATCCTCATCCCCTTTACCGTGGCTTAAGTGAAGGTCATGTTTATTTTGTTCATTCGTTCCAAGTGCTAGCAGATAATGATGAAGATGTGATTGGAACAACAGACTATTATCAAACAGTGACGGCAGTGGTTGCACGTGGAAATATTTATGGTATGCAATTTCATCCTGAAAAAAGCGGGCAACTGGGTATGCAATTATTAGATCGTTTTGCCCGTTTGGCTCAAAATTAGGAGGTTGGTTGATATGGGATTTACGATTTATCCAGCGATTGATCTCCGTAATGGTAAATGCGTTCGCTTAACTCAAGGTGATTACCAACAAGAAACGATATATAGTGATGATCCTGTGAGGGTGGCTGAAGAATGGATTCAGGCAGGAGCAGAATGGATTCATGTAGTTGATTTAGATGCTGCTCGCAGTGGAGAACTTGTTAATTTGCCTGTGATTCAACAGATGGTTCAGGCTTGTGAGGCAAAGATTCAAGTAGGTGGTGGAGTGAGGGATTTCGAACGGTTAGAACTCCTCCTACAAAGTGGTGTTGAGCGTGTAATTATTGGATCAGCGGCTATAGATGATGTTGAATTTGTTCGAGAAGCATTGGGGAAATACAGGGGACAGATAGCAATTGGTCTAGATGCCCGAGAAGGGTTGGTTGCCACACATGGGTGGTTACATACTTCTCAAGTTCCTGTAGAAGAATTAGCCCTAAAAATGGTTGAGTTTGGAGCGGAAGTCTTTATCTTTACAGATATTTCTCGAGACGGGATGTTATCGGGAGTGAATATTCAAGCGGTTAAACAAGTAGCCCAAATATGTGGAAAAACTGTGATTGCTTCAGGTGGGGTTCGTTCACTAGATGACATACGACAATTGGCACGTGATGGGATATCAGGAGCAATTGTCGGAAAGGCCTTGTATACGCATACGATCCAGCTGAACGAAGCGTTATCTATGGTAAAGGAGGGCGATCACTATTGATTACAAAGAGAATCATCCCTTGTTTAGATGTTAAAGACGGACGTGTGGTCAAAGGCGTCTCTTTTGAACAATTGCGCGACGCGGGTGACCCGATTGAGTTGGCGGCTCTGTATGATCAAGAAGGGGCAGATGAACTTATTTTTCTAGATATTTCTGCTACATTAGAGGGACGCAAAACAATGTTGGAGATGGTACAACAAGCAGCAGCCCAATTAAGAATCCCATTTACGGTGGGTGGAGGGATTAGCTCCGTTGAAGACATGTACCAAATGATACGAGCAGGTGCAGATAAAGTGTCCATCAATACAGCTGCCATTTTACAACCTGAGTTGATTACAGATGGGGCACGACGGTTTGGAAGTCAATGTCTGGTGATTGCCATTGATGCGAAATATGATCATAAATCACGAGATTGGTGGGTTTATACCCATGGAGGCACCACGAAAACCGAGCGGAAAGTACGAGATTGGGCAAAAGAAGTAGTAGAACGTGGAGCGGGTGAAATTCTCCTCACAAGTATGGATCAAGATGGACATCAGGATGGATTTGATCTACCTCTAACACAACTTATTTCCTCGGAAATAAATATACCTGTGATTGCTTCAGGTGGTGCTGGAAATGGAAAACATTTTGTAGAGGTCTTTGCCCACACAGATGCATCAGCAGCATTAGCAGCTTCCATCTTTCATTTTCAAGAAGTAACGATTCAACAAGTGAAGTCGATGTTGAAAGAGAAAGGATTCGAGATGAGATGATCGACCCTTCATTGATTCATTTTAATGAACAAGGACTCATTCCTGTGATTATTCAAGATGCGGTTAGTAAAGATGTATTAACTTTGGCATACATGAATGAGGAAGCCCTACAAAAAACGTTGGAAGAGGGCGAGACTTGGTTATATAGTCGCTCTCGACAAAAGTTATGGCATAAAGGGGAATCCTCTGGGAATACCCAGCGAGTTACTCACCTGAGCTACGATTGTGATGCAGATGCGATTTTGGCTCAAGTCATTCCTCATGGACCTGCCTGTCATTTAGGAAATGCAAGTTGCTTTCAAGGCGTATCAAATTCATCAACAGATCGTTTCAGCGTCATCAACCAATTAGAATCAATCTTAGCTAAACGGGAAGTGGAGCGACCTGAAGGTGCTTATACCACCTATCTTTTTGATCAAGGCCTAGATAAGATATTGAAAAAAGTTGGGGAAGAGACTTCAGAAGTCATTATTGCTGCTAAAAACCGTTCGCCAGAGGAGTTGCGTTATGAGACTGCAGATCTCCTCTACCACTTGCTGGTTTTGCTCAGAGAGCAGAAGTTACCCATCGATGACGTGATGAATGAATTAAAAGGAAGACTAAAAGAATAGTGTACTTGATCTGAGCATGGATTCTAATTCCATTGGGTTGTTTATTTCTTTGCCTCTCTCTTAGATCGTGTTCGCAAAAGTTGTTCGTTAGAAGGATCATCTCCCCTCTTAGCTTCATTGGATCAAGCCAAACTATTTTCTATTTCATTCAAGTGATTTTCTCAAGTCGAGTAGTTGTATGCAACTAGCGATCCATGTTATCGCAACCACTGGATCACTATTGAATTGATTCAAAAACCTTGGTCAGAGTTCCTAGATCAAGGTTTTCTGCTATAACAAAGACATTTCGTGCACAGATCAACTCCTAACTGTGGATATTTCGACACGATTGACCATCTGCCTATCGGCACATTCATTATCTAACAGTCCAGGTTTGCCAGTCCCATGGCAGGTGATGTGTAGGAAAAAAATAAAGTATTTTTTACTATGTGTTTACAAATAAAGGATTGCGGAACATCCATGCCAAAGTATTTATAGGATCCCAATTGTATCTAATGGGAGTCAATTTTTCAGATGAAATGATTATAAGCTAAGGAGGGCATATTGTGAGTCAGACCTTGTTGTTTTGTTGTTTGTTCATAGTCATCAAATTAGGGTAGCTTCGAACAGGTATGTAATTTGTACAAAATATGATATACTTTCACAAGTACCAAACCACCAGCCCTTACTTTCACTCGCTGGGTGGAGGGAAAATATGAAAAAGACACCGATTCGATTGATTAGTAAAAATAAAAAAGTCGTTCATCTTCAATTAGATGCAAGCTTCTTTTTTGAGCGTGCCGTACGCTCATTAGATCGTCACCGATATGACAAAGCTGTCAAGTATTTCCGATTAGCGATGGAAAAGGAACCAGATAATCCGGTTAACCATTGCAACTTAGCTGGAATTTTATCCGAACTAGGTCGCTTTGAAGAGTCAAACGAAGTGTTGGAAATGGTGGTTAGCGAAGTCGAGCCTAAGCTTTATGAATGTTATTTTTATATGGCTAATAACTCGGCAAATATGGGTGACTTTGAACTAGCTGAAGAGTATTTACTTGACTACTTAAGTTTTGATCCTGAGGGCGAATATGCCGTTGAAGCTGAAGATATGTTATATATGGTCGCTTATGAACTGGGTCGTCCTCCACGTGAGCCGATTTCAGCAAGACTTCCATCTTATTTATTACAACATGATGAAGCACGACAGCATTTAGAAGAAGGACATTTCTTACAAGCGACTGAGATTTTAGAAACTCTCATTGAACAACATCCCGATTTCTTAGCCGCACGAAATAATTTAGCTCTTGCCTATTACTATACGGGCCGTTTGTCTGAGGCGATGAAGTGTATTCATGAAGTTTTAGAAGTGGAACCGTCTAATTTACATGCCTTGTGTAATTTGGCTGTACTGTCTAAACATATGAATGAAGTGAAGATCAGCTGTCAACTGATCGACACACTTAAAAAATTAGTTCCTTTTCACCAAGAGCATGCCTATAAGTTGGCAACAACCATGGGGATTTTGGGAGAACATGAAGTTGCATATGAATTATTTACTCGTCTAGCTAAATTGGAGGAACAAGCGGAGCCTAGTTTGTATCATTATGCAGCTGCCGCTTCTTTTAATACAGGTCGGTTACAACAAGCAAAGAAATATTGGAAAAAAGCAGCACTATTAGATCCTGATTCGGATATCCCACGCTTTTATCTAGGTCAATTACAAGAGTGGAGTCAACGTTTGGATGAGTCGTTACCTGTTGTGAGCTATCATTATCATCTTCCATTTGAGGAACAGATGCTTCAAATGGATCAAATGAAGCCAAACAAGGAGTGGTTGGAGAAAATTAAAAACAATCCTCTTCTCCGTTCCTCCTTTTTTTGGGCACTCCACCATGGTGATTATGCAACAAAGCTACAAGTTCTACATGTCTTGGGTTGGATTGGTGATGCAGAAGTCGAGCAATTGCTCCGGGACTTTTTGCTTCGTAGACAAGAGGATGAAGAATTAAAAAAGGTAGCGTTGTTGATTTTAAAACACCTAGAAGCGACTCCTCCCTACCAAGTTTGGCTTCATGATCAGGTGATAAAAGTGGGCGACGAAGAGATTGATGGCTTTGCTGATCTAGATGAAGATCCAGTCTGGCAGTGTTGCTTGGAAAACTTGGGAACCTACGACTCTGAATATCTAGATTTAGTCAAACATACTTGGCAACAGTGTAAGATTCAGGTTTCAGAGATTCATAAAGCGGAGGCTTGGTCGGCTGCACTCGAATATTTTGTTCTAAAACAATTAGGACAAGCAGTAACTCAACAACAAGTTGCAGATAAATATCATGTCTCCTTATCTACAGTTTCAAGGAAAGTACGGGAGATTCATCAATTGACTCGTAAATCCGAAGAGAAAGAAGAGAAAGAGGAGAAATAGCTATGAAGAAGTTAAACTTAGATACTTTTCAACCTTTTATTCAAGAGGGCAAAAAAGTTGTAGAGTTCAGTGCGGATTGGTGTATTGATTGCAAACGGATTGCTCCGGATTTACCTGCGATTGAGCAAAAATTTAGCTCTTCCTTTGAATTCGCTGAGTTGGATGTAGACGCTGTGCGTGCAGTAGCCGAAAAATATAATGTAAAAGGCATTCCTACTTTCATTGTCTTTTCAGATGGAACTGAAGTAGGAAGACTTCCCAGCCGCAATGCTAAAACCAAAGAGCAAGTTGAGGAATTTCTCTCAAGTATGAAATAATTAACATAGGCTTAACGAATTCGCAACGGGGTTCTTAAAAAAATGATTTATATTATTAAATGAATGGACCCCTTTGATGATAAGATCCTATTTGGACACGCGGACAATCCCTTGTACCGCGTTCTTTTTTTTGTCTTTATTCTTTCATTGTCCAACTGCTTGAAAGATGTTATTCTAGTCTTCAAATAGTGTTTTTCAACGCTTCATGTAAGGTAATAACCGTGAGTATGCTTAGAACCCTTTTTCCGATGAACCCGTTTTATCAATTGGAACAAAGGGTTTTTACCTTTATGGACTGTTAAAAACTTATAAAGAAACTAATAACTATATGAGTAGCGTGGACTATTGTTGTCGATAGAGGAGTTTAAAAACTATGAATCCACGATATATCGGAGTCGATCTTGGCAGTACAAGTATGAAAATGGGGATAGTGAATCAAGATGGAAAGATTCTAGAAGAAAGAGAAGAGCCTACACTTGGGAAAGAAGGTTCGACTGAGGGGATCCAGCGGTTGATTCGATCTGTTCGAGACATGGTTGAGCAAGTATCGATGTCTTGGGATGAAATTACAGGAATTGGAGTCGGTTTGCCAGGCTTTTTAGATATTCCAAATGGAAAGATCATACATCTGACTAATTTAGGATGGATATCCCCATTTGCGATGTATTACAAACTGCATGGAAGAAGCCAGTCACCATCGACAATGATGCGAATGTTGCCGCTTTAGGGGAGGCGTGGATGGGTGCTGGAGTTGGAGTTAATCATCTGGTTTGTGTCACTTTGGGAACGGGAGTAGGTGGAGGCCTGATCTCAGAAGGAAAGTTGATTCGGGGGATGAACGGCTTTGCGGGTGAGATTGGGCATATCCAGATTGATCCACAAGGTCGAGTTTGTAACTGTGGTCAGGTAGGTTGTTTGGAGACCTTCTCATCGGCTTCTGCGATCGTCCACAGGGCACAAGAGTGTATGACCATGGGGCGATCCATTTTACTCGATCGAGATAAACAATTAACTGCCCAGCAGATCTTTGAACTAGCTACGCAAAAGGATGAACTCGCTTTACATGTGATTCAACCTGCGATTGAAGCATTGGCACGAGTATTTGCTACTCTTTCTGTTGTGTTAAACCCAGCACTTTTTATTGTTGGCGGGGGTGTATCCAAAGCAGGTGACTCTTTGTTTTTGCCATTACGAGAGAAGTATGCAGAGTATACACAAAACAGTGTACAAAAAGATGTGCGAATCATTCCAGCAGAATTAGGAAGCCGTGCAGGGTTTGTAGGTGCAGCTCGTTTAATTGCGCAGCAGGAAAACTAATGTATAATAGAGGGAACCGAAAGGATAAGGGTGATGACTTTGGAAAAAAGTAATGAATTAAACCTAGTCGTCATCACCGGGATGTCCGGCGCAGGTAAAACAGTAGCAGTGCAAAGTTTAGAAGATCTAGGATTTTTTTGTGTGGATAACCTACCTCCGATCTTGTTACCCAAGTTTGCTGAGCTACTTGAACAATCGGAAGGTAAGCTCCGGAAAGTAGCACTGGTGATTGACTTAAGAGGTCGCGAATTTTTTAACTCTCTCTTTAAAGCATTGGATGATTTAGAACAGAGACATGGCATCGAGCATCAAATTATGTTTCTCGATGCGAATGACCAGACCTTGGTACGTCGATATAAAGAGACTAGACGCAGGCACCCTCTCTCTCCTTATGGAACTCCTCTGGATGGAATTATCCAAGAGCGGAAGCTGCTTGAGGAGATTAAAGGGCGAGCTCATCAGGTGATAGATACCAGCCAGTTGAAGCCTAATGAATTAAAGGAGAAAATTGGAACCCGATTTTCACAACTGGATCAGTTAGGATTGGCTGTTACATTTTTATCGTTTGGGTTTAAACATGGGGTTCCGATCGATGCGGATCTCGTGTTTGATGTTCGTTTTTTACCTAATCCCCATTATGTGGATTCATTACGACCACAAACAGGCAAAGATATAGATGTTTCCAATTATGTGATGAAATGGACGGAGACCCAAGAGCTTCTCGAAAAGCTGATCGATTTATTCACTTTCCTATTCCCGCAATACCGACGTGAAGGAAAAACACAACTGGTCGTAGGAATCGGTTGTACAGGTGGAAAACACCGGTCTGTTTCCATTGCTGAATACTTGTACAATCACTTTAAAGAACAAGAACGCTGCCGAGTGACACACCGAGACATCGAGAAAGGCGGATAAGCAAGGTGTCTATCATTCACGAATACGATAGAAAGGGGCATGTACGCCCCAAGATCGTCTGTATTGGGGGCGGAACTGGACTCTCTGTCATTCTTCGAGGTCTCAAAAAGTTACCTGTTGACATTACTGCAATCGTCACTGTTGCAGATGATGGGGGAAGCTCAGGGCGATTACGGAATGATTTACAAATGCCTCCACCGGGAGATATTCGTAATGTGCTGTTGGCATTAGCAGATACAGAACCATTATTAGAAAGTGTGTTCCAGTATCGATTTGAAAATGGGGAAGGTTTAGCTGGACATACTTTAGGTAATCTCATGCTTGCTGCTATGAAAGAAATTACAGGTGATTTTACTCAAGCTGTCAAAGAAATGAGCCGTGTTTTAGCTGTTCGGGGACGTGTGTTACCTGCTTGTGAACAAGATGTTGTATTATTAGCAGAGATGGCGGATGGTACGATTGTTCGAGGTGAATCACAAATTCCCAAGACGGGTAAACTCATTCGTCGTGTATTTCTTCACCCACCTGCACCTTCACCCCAAGAAGAAGCAATTCAAGCGATTCAGGAAGCGGATGGAATTGTTGTAGGACCGGGTAGTCTATATACAAGCATTCTTCCTAATTTATTAGTTAAAGATATGAGTGAAACGATCCAAGCTTCCCAAGCATGCAAAATCTATATATGTAATGTGATGACTCAATTGGGTGAAACGGATCATTTCACAGCTAGTGATCATATTCGTACGATTTATGAGCATGTAGGGGAGTGCCTATTTGATATTGCTATTATTAACAATGAAGTCCCACCCCAGTCGATTCAACTACAATATGCAGAACGCAATCAGCAGATGGTCATTCCAGATATTGATCAGATCCATCAGCTAGGTTGCCATGCACTTGCAGATAATTTATTACTTTACCAAAGTGTATTGCGGCATGATGCCGATCGAATTAGCCGTCATATTTTTAGATTGATACGTGAAAAGTTAAGAAAATCGCAGAGTGGGTAGGGAGAAGGGATGTATCAAATGTCCTTTACCTCTGTAACCAAGAAAGAGCTTACACAGTTTGAAGCTGAAGATTGTTGTCGAAAAGCAGAATTATCAGCTTTGGTTCGAATGAATGGAACGGTTCAATTGAAACCACAGCGAGTTATTTTAGATATCACTACGGAAAACCCATCTACAGCTCGACATGTGTTTTCTTTACTTAAGCATGTCTACAAAGTTCAACCTGAAGTGCTTGTACGTAGAAAAGTTCGTTTAAAAAAGAATCATGTCTATTTAATTCGAATCGCAACCCAAGCAAATGAGATCTTAACAGATCTGGGTATCTTTCAACCAAACACATGGAAACGTGTAGATGGCATTGATCCTCGATTGGTTGAAAAAGAGTGTTGTACACGTGCTTATTTGCGTGGTTCTTTTCTAGCAGGTGGATCTGTTAATAATCCCGATAGTGCCTCTTATCATCTTGAGATTGTAAGCACCTATCATGATCATAGTGAAGCTTTATGTGAATTAATGAACCAATATCGTTTACACGCTAAAATCATTGAGCGAAAAAAAGGGTATGTTGCCTATATTAAAGAAGGAGATAAAATCGGTGAATTTCTGAATATCATCGGTGCACACCCTTCTTTATTGCATTTTGAAAACGTTCGAATTATGAAGGATATGCGTAACTCTGTCAATCGATTAGTCAATTGTGAGACAGCGAATTTAAATAAAACGATTCAAGCAGCTATGCGCCAGATTGAAAATATTCAGCTCATCGACCAAGAGATCGGTTTGGATCAACTCCCAGACCGTTTAAGAGAGGTTGCAGAGACGAGATTACAAAATCCAGAACTTAACTTAGCAGAACTAGGAGAGTTAATACCTAGTGGAAAAGTAAGCAAATCAGCGATTAATCACCGCTTTCGTAAAATCGAAGAAATGGCAAAGAAACTTCGTCAATCCCGTTCATGATCAGATGGCGGACAAGGAGGATAACGATGGTAGAGAAACAAGTGATTGTACATTTACAGACAGGTCTACATGCTCGACCCGCCGCACTTTTTGTTCAGGAAGCAAATAAATTCTCCTCGGATATTTTTGTGATCAAAGAACATAAGAAAGTGAATGCAAAAAGCATTATGGGGATCATGAGCTTAGCTGTCTCTCGAGGAACAGAGATTACGATTACCGCAGAAGGATCAGATGAAGCAGAGGCTGTACATGCACTCGCTGAAATTGTAAATAAAACCGAATAAGGGTAACAGCTTTTCTTCCTGATCAACTGAAATCAACATCTACATGTGTAAGATCCGATAGATGAAAGATTACTTTTGATCAGGATTTTGTTTCATTCTGGGTTTGTCCATGTAATATCCTCGAAAACGTGCAAATCATGTAACAAATTGGGTAGTCAAAGACTATTTTTTTTATATAAAATATGTATAAGGTAAAATAAAACGGATTGAGCTTAGACTCAGCTATTTGATTTAAAAAATTCTAAAAACTTGTAGGATCCAAATTCGGAGGAAAACATGGACGCGTTCCTTTATCCATTGCTTACCCTGTTGTATATCGTTCTGTTTATTTGGAGTTTCCGTACCTTTTATGAGTCATCTTTTTGGGGTACGTCGTGGGTTCTTTTTATTTTAGTAGCACTCATATACGATAGTATCATTTTATCTATTGGAAATTGGATCGGTGTAGGGGAATGGTTAGAGGTTCTCAGTTTATTTCGGTATTTGTTACAGGTACTCCTTGTGCCAACACTCGTTTTTGTCTCCTTAGATATACTACGTCGGATTGATGTAGAGTGGTCTGAATACCTGAGTATACGCATCGCTTTTAATCTATATACTTTTGGTATAACGGTACTAGGGGTTTTTACTGAAGTGATCTGGATTCACCTAGAACCCATTTCCTCACATGGATTGCTACGCTATGCTTCTACAGACTCACACTTCCCTTTTTCTGCACTCTTTATGATCATTCCACTATTCATCGCAGCCATCATGGTATGGAAAAAGTTAAGATGGCCCATTCTCCTAATGGGGAGCATCGTTGCAATTATGGGTGGTCTAATCGCATTGTGGTGTGATAGCTTTCTACTCATCTCGGTCTCTCAACTCATCTTAATGTGGAGTATCGTATTGACAGAGCAAAAGCTAAAACAAGAAGACTTTGGAAGTACACAACTATATCAATGAAGAACTCTCGGCTGATTGATATACGCAAGGGGTGTATCAGTTCTTCAAGAAAGTAGCCACTCATCGCTATAAGCAAAATTAACGCCAAAACCACTTCTGATCATGGTGACAGAAGTGGTTTTTCTATAATAAGAAAGAAGGACTATTCCTCCTCAACTAAATATCCATGCGATTAACATCCATAAAGGCGATAAGAAAGAAAGAAGAAACGTAAGCACTAACAAAATAAGAAAAAAACATCCTATGCATCCTAACAAGTCGCTTTCCTGTTGACAACAGCATCTACTATACCTACTACAGCAACATTTTTTTCTAAACATACCAACCCCCACTTTATCTCTTTAAAAAGTTTAGCCGGATTTCAGATCCGTATGTTGAGGAACTTTCTTCTTATGTTTTTCTTCAAGTAGTATGTATAAGAGAAATAACCAATAACAAGAGTGACGACAGGATAGTTACTAACTTGTTATGCTTCAAGGCAACTGAAACTCCTTCCATTGTTCTTTTAAGCCGGGGTAGTGTCTATTTAACGACGCATAATCAAATTCTTCCAATCTACCTCCCACTTGTACCTGCCATTTGCCATCAAGCTTAATTAATAAAATCCCATAGATCTTGTCTTTTACAGGTTCATAGATATAGAATAATTTCTTATCCTCACTTTTGTATTCTGGACCTTCTGGTTCTTCAACCATTAGAACCGGAGAGCTAGGACTGGGATCTTTTTCTTCTTCTATGACCCATTTAACATATTTTTGATCCCAAAACCCTGGAGCAATATAACTCTCGGCTTTGGAACGATTACCTTCAACCCATAAGGCTTTATAAAATTGTAATGCGATCTCTTCTTCTTCTGACATGCCCCCGATCTGGCTGATAACCAGATAAGAAGCAGTCAATAGTACGACTATAAAACTACTGATTACAATCCATTTATGCTTTTTACTCTGATTCCACAGGGATCCAAAGAGATTCATATACTTACCTCCTCATTGATAGTTTGATCACGAAGATGACCACATTTTTTAATTTTGCTAGTACTGTTTCAATATGGAACAATGATTCATACTGACTCTCACTTTCCGAAACTTAGAGTGATGTTATAGAATTTAAGAAACTCCAAAAACTCCGGATTACTTGGTAGTAACCCAAGAATAAGATGCAACTATAATAATACATAAGAAAATTCCTTATAATCAATGGATTTTCACTTCTATTCAGATATAACTCTAAATATTTTTCAAAAAGTGTTGGATTCTGTAAATCGTATGATCTAACAGGATTGATAGTATCACACACTTAGATAATCTTTCTTTTTAAAAAACGATAAGAGTCGTTATTAGACTATTTATTTAATGAAACTAAGATTTCTTGTATGAGCGTATCAACTCGTTGGTATGTAGGGATTCAGTTACAATGAGAGTAGAGGAGGGATTGAAATGGTTCAATACATACAAAGAATCAGTGTAGTCGTTGTTTTGCTCGTGGGACTTTTACTTCTCGGAGGTTGTTCGGAAGAGGTAGATTCCAAGGAAACAGCTGCCAAAAAGATCACTGGTATTCAGCAAACGGCTACAGTGATTGAAGTGATTGATGGGGATACGATCAAAGTGGAGATCGAAGGGCGTAAAGAATCAGTCCGTTTCTTACTGATCGATACTCCTGAAACAAATCATCCAAAGTTAGGAGAACAACCTTTTGGTCAAGAGGCAAAAAGGTTTGTGAAGGAGATGTTACCGAAGGGGACTAAAATCACTTATGAAAAGGATGTTTCAGATCGGGATAAATATGGAAGACTGCTTGGCTATATTTATGTGGGAGATCAGTCGGTTCAAGAGGCCTTATTGGAAAGAGGATTAGCACGAGTCGCTTATATCTATGAGCCCAATGTGAAGTATGTGGATGAGTATCGTGCGATTCAAAAGCAAGCTCAGAAAAAGGGAGTTGGTATTTGGTCCATCGAAGATTATGCTCAAAAGGATGGTTTTCATCCTGAAGTCATGGCTGAACCACATGTGAAGCAAAATAAAGAAAAACAAAGTGGAATCGAATCGAATGACCCTGAATCCAAACATCTGGGTCCCTTTGTGGCATCTAAGAATAGTGAAGTTTATCACAAGATTGAGTGTAAAGAAGCAGAGCAGATTAAACCCGAAAACCGAATTTATTTTGAGACTGAGCAGGAAGTACAGGATACGGGACGTCGCCGAAGTAAAGCGAAAGGATGTTGGTAAAGCACAGGGGGGTTTATCTAAAGAGACGACTGATGAAGGATACAAGGAATATTCCTGCAATCACGACCATCACCCAAAATAAGAAGCGGTCTTGTTTATCAAAGGAATTCTTCTCCATTTTTAAATCTCCTTTCACACGTTAATTTTTAGTAAATCGTACAGCTGATTCCCTATAGCTTTAGTATAGACTTGTCTATAGATCCACATGTGTGAGATCGATGGCAAAGGTATGACCTTCTAATGTCAATAAAACAAACGAGCGACTCATGATTTGAGTCACTCGTTTGTTTCTCTATAAACTATTTGATTGTTTTTTTTTATTTTTTTTAATTAAAGCAAAGATAATATATCCAACTACCAAGATTCCACCAACAGTAAGGGTAATGATCCCAAAATATTCATTGATAAACTCTTGAGCTGCATTTCCAAGCCACATGATCAGGGCTGCTTCTAAAAAGAAACGACCTCCCCGACCCAGTAAAGACCACAGGATGACATCTCTTTTTTTAACATTACACATTCCAGATGCGATAGTAAAAACTTTGTAAGGGATGGGGGTAAAACCGGCAATGGCTAAAGCAGCTCCACCATAACGGTCAAAGTAACCTTCTACTTTTTCAATCAATTCAGGCTTGAAAAAGCGAAGCATGAGTTTTCTTCCAAATTTATTTCCCAACCACCATCCTAGTATAGCACCTGCTACAGAAGTGATAGTGGTGATGAATGCATACCATAGAGCAAGCTCAGGCTGTGCAATTCCCATTGGGATTAGAAGAACATCAGGCGGAATCGGAAAGAAAGACGATTCCATGAATGAAATGGCCCCTAAACCCCAAGCACCATACTCAAGGAAGTAGTCAGTCCATTCTTGTAGTAAGCTACTCAACGATGATAGGAAATCTTGGAGTGTTAATAGAGTCATAGCTAACAACAACGACACAGGGACATCTCCCACCTTTCATGAAATCCATTATACATGAGTGAGAGAAGATAAAAAAGAAACCGTATTTACATTTTTATTAACATTCCTTTAAGAAACAATAAAAAACCTTTGGTATGATATACCAAAGGTTGATAAAGCTCGATGGACTTGCATGTATGGAAACTATTTTTTTGAGGTAGTCATGATTTTGTCAATCAATCCGTATTGGAGTGCTTCATCAGCACTCATAAAGTTGTCCCGATCTGTATCTTGTTCTACTTTTTCGAGTGGTTGACCTGTAAAATCAGACAACATGTGATTGAGATGATCCCGCATTCGTAAGATCCGTTTGGCACCAATTTCGATATCTGTCGCTTGACCTTGTGCACCACCCAGTGGTTGATGAATCATGACTTCACTATTAGGTAGGGCAAACCGCTTTCCTTTTGCTCCAGCAGCTAGTAAGAAAGCACCCATGGATGCAGCCATACCAATACAGATTGTAGAAACATCAGGTTTAACAAATTGCATGGTATCGAAAATGGCCATACCCGAAGTGATGCTTCCACCTGGTGAATTAATATAAAGATGAATATCTTTATCAGGGTCTTCAGAAGCTAGAAATAACAGTTGGGCTACAATGACATTGGCCACATTGTCATCTATAGGACTTCCTAATAAAATAATTCGATCTTTAAGTAATCGGGAATAAATATCATAGGAGCGTTCGCCACGATTGGTCTGTTCGACAACCATCGGAACGAGGTTCATGTTAGTGGGTGTTCCAAACTCGGACATCACCCATCCCCCTTTCAGATAGAGATAACCCGTGTCAAACAGGTCTCTTATCATTTAATTTTACACTTAAGGTCAAGGAAGGTCAAACTATTTTTGCGTGTAGGTACAAAAATTCGCCGCCCCGCCTTCCTAATTTTACCACTTAAAAAGGAAATAAAACCGATTTAAATAAAGGTAACTTAGCAACAATTTCAAGAAAATATATTTACTTTATAAAAAAATATACATACACACAATTTGATTTTAAAAGTATATTAGATGATATTGAATCATCCGACTTTTTGAGATAAACTTAGCTAAAACCTATTGGTTAGCGTTGTTTTTAACTGATTGTAATAGAGATCTAAAAGCAAAAGTTGCTCTATATGATGTTGACATGCTCTTGCTCTTTGAAGAGTGAGAAAGATTTCATACACAATCAGTTAATGGTTTTTATCACAAAACAAAAAAAGAAATGAAATCAATCTACCGATATGCCACCTGTTGAGTGATGTAATAGGGAAAGTTTGGATCATACAAATATCTCAGCACTGCAATAGCTGAGAAAGGAGTTGATGATTAATGACAATGGGATTGGATGTCAAAGTAAGTAAATTAATGAATTTGGGAGAATTGATCATCAAGACTGAGATTGCCTGTAAAGAGCTACTAGGAATGAATTGTTGTCCACCTTTACAGGTGAAAGAAATGAAAAATAATAAAGTGTTTGAAGTGAATGATGACTTAACTTTGGAACCAAGTACCTTTTATGTTATGAGTCTAAGTACAGTCCCTGAAGATGATGTTAGCTTTATTGTTGTGAATTTACCTAACTCTATTCACAATCAGTTGGATCTAGGATCAGGGGCATGGGCATGTATTCATATACAAGAGAAGAAATCACCAGTCCAATTTGCAATCGCAGCAAGTCTAGCCCAAGTAATTGCAACAGAATGCCAGTCATCCATCTATGATGAACGAAAGGTATGGGTCAACCAAACGGTAACTTCACCAGAAGAGTTTAAAAACCTGTTATCGGTTAAAGAGAAATGTAACAATTCAAAAAAATCCCTCAAAATATTTTATGATCAATTAGCTGGTGTCCCGATTGATGTAGAGTAATCACCATAATATTGTGAACATACATATTAATTATCAAAAATGGATTGAAGTCCTCTTGCTGTAGGGGGCTTTTTATTATTCATTATTCAAACATGCAAATGAATGTTATAATGAAGTGGTTATTCAAATGACTATTAGATTGAGGAGATCACATGAAGAACAGACGAAATCAAAAAATATATCGTCTTTGGGCACACGTGTATGATCGATTCATGGATCAACCATGGTTTCGTTCGGCACGACAAAAGCAGGTTCAACTTGCAGAATTGGCACCTAAGGATCAAATCTTACTCGTTGGGATCGGAACCGGTCTCGATTTACCTCACATGCCTGAGGATATTGAGATAACTGGAATTGATTTAACACCAGAAATGCTTAATAAGGTGGAGTCGTACATAGACACCCACCAGCTCACGCTCAAAGTGATGAATGCTGAAAACTTGGAGTTTCCTACACAAACATTTGATAAAATTTTTTTGAACTTGATCCTAAGTGTAGTCGAAAACCCTCGACAAGCTCTGTCAGAAGCACAAAGGGTAGTAAAGTCAGAGGGGAGTATTTGGATTTTTGATAAATTTAGTAGAAGCCCTACCCATGTAGGGATGTTTCGTAAGAGCTTAAATGTACTCACACAAACTTTAGGTACAGATATCAATCGCTCGATCGAAGAGATATTGGAAGGAACGGATTTAGAAAAAGTGTATGATGAACCTGTACTAGGTGGAGCTTATCGGATTATTCAGTTGAAAAAGAGTTAGTGTAGATGAAGCAAGAGATAGACTTTTTAAAAATAAACACCTTTTGACTTGTTATATCAAAAGGTGTTATTGTTGCTACTTCATCTTTGTTACGATGGGTTCAGTGGTAATCTCATCTTCCATTGTTATTGGATAGTAATTGAGATGTTCAATAGTCCATTTTTTTGCTTCTTCATCATAATACATATAAAATTCTATGTATTGATAAGCATCGGAGTCAAATCCGTCTCTTGGATCATAGATTTCTTGATATTTCAATTTAACGGGGATCGTAATTTTTTTTGGATTTGTGTCATAAGACTCAATTCTTTCGTCATAAAAAACTTGAGTTTCTTTGAGTTTGATTTTTATTTTGGTCTCTTGGTAGTTTATTTTATTTTCGATTTGAGAAGCGAAATATCCTGTTCGGTTAATGGTAGTAAATACAGATATATCCCTTTGGATATGAGCTTTTTCTAATTCTTTTCCAAATGTATTGACTGTTTTTACTACCCCATCTGCCGTTTCTTTGGATGCAAACCAATCTTTCCCTACTTCCTCTTTTCGAGATTCTTCTCTAAGGTAATTTTCGAATATTGCACCTAATCCGAGGGAAAATGTGAAAACTTGGGCATACCCATAGATATTTTGAAATAACAGGAGAATCAATCCGAATTTAAACATTTTACTTTCTAAACCATAATTAAAACGTCTTCTCCCTAGTAAAACGCCTGCCGCTCCTCCTAAGAATGCGACGAGAAAAATGGCACCACCAGATTTCCGAAAATATGATAAAGATGTTAAACCTTCAGTAGTCTCCCGATAAGCTTGTACCTGTTCAGTTCCTATTGATCTATACCCAGCTATATTAATTAAGACCAAATAGAGGAGTGGAGGAATAGCTAGTATTATATAGTAACTGTTGAATACATATCCAATAACTAGAAAGACTGGGATTGCAAAAGAGGCGATTGATAGAATGATAAAAACTAGTAAGCATCCATTAAACCGAGATACTCCATTAGTATGATACATTGCTTGACCTCCGTGTTCATTTATTTATTTGCAAGGCTAAACGAAAAATCATATAAATTATAATTTAACCCCTATTGCCAAAAAAATAAATATATAATTTCCCGTTTTAGGACAGTGAGTAAATGGTATGTTGTTCTAAATGTATCCATTCATAAACTGTAACTCATAAAGAGAAATTTACTTTAAAAGGTTGGCATCGGTTCGATAAGCTCCAGTTGTCTGTAATGATTCTTGTGCCTTTTTTAGACATAATAAAAGACGCCTCCCATATGTAATCTGCTATTTAAGCACGAAAACACATTAGAAGACGTCTTGTATTTGCTTCGACCTTTGATTCGAGATCATGTGTGATTGAAATATTTTTTTCTGGATTTGGCGCGCCTACCAAGATTCGAACTTGGGCACCTGGTTCCGGAGACCAGTGCTCTATCCCCTGAGCTATAGGCGCAAAAAAGGAAGTTAACAAATAAGATTATAACATGAAAATAAAATAAATAGCAAGAGAAAAACGCTTCATTCTATCAATAGATTTTTATCATAAATATACAAGAAGAGGAGTTAGGGATTGGTTTGATTAGGGCTTCAAAATCACACTAAGTCTATGGTAGAATGGGGAAAAATTTGCAGGGGGAAATGTCACCTTATTTTGTGGTAAAATATAATTAATTGATAAGAGCAAACTTTGATGATTTTTTACCAACATATTTGATGAAGCTATAATTTTTCGTCATCCTTTTACTACTTAATATTAAGATTGCGGAGGTGGTCAGGTGGCTTTACAGATGGATTTTGGCTTGGTGCAAGAACAGCGTTTGAAACTGGTGATGACCCCTGAGTTAAGACAAGCGATTCAAATCTTACAATTCTCCGCTACAGACCTGCACCAATATATTCAGGAGCAGATGACGGAAAATCCTATGTTGGAATTGACGGAGCCGAACAGAGAGTTAAGTTTCTCGGTCCAGAGAAGGCACAAGAGTTCATCCCGCTCTTCGTCGACAGACTCCGACTGGATCGGTCAAGTGTCTGCTTCTTCCCCTTCTCTAGCGGAGGTGTTAGAGGAACAGCTTTTTGACTATTCATTACCTGAGCGAATGAGAAAGATTTGTCAATATCTCATTTATAGCTTGGATGAACGTGGTTATTTGGATATTGATTCTGCCGAATTTTGTAAGCGCTTTCAAATAGGGGTACCACTACTTTGTCGATGTATCCATGTCATTCAAGCCATGGAGCCAGCGGGTGTGGGGGCTCGTTCATTGGCAGAATGCATAGTTCTACAACTGCAGAGACAAGATCCCATTCATTCACTGGCGATTCAAATGGCAAGTGACCATTTACAAGATATCGCTGAAGGTAGATGGGGAAAAATAGCTCAAGCCCTACAGGTGGATGTGGAGGAAGCAAGAGCTGTCTTGGAAGTGATTCGAAAGTGTAACCCTTATCCGGGAACGCAATATTCTGTAGAGCGTCCTCATTACATTTTCCCAGATGTGATTGTGGAGAGTCGTAATGGGGAGTTTGTTGTTTCGATCAATGAGAGTACCTACCCAGATCTAACAGTGAGTTCCTACTATCAAGATTTGATTCGCTATAAAGATCGTTTGAAGGAAGAAGAAATGCAATATGCAAAGAACATGATGCAATCAGCTTTGTGGTTGGTTAAGGGAATTAAACAACGAAAAGATACCATGGTTCGAGTTTCAGAAGTGATTGTCTCTAAACAAAACGAGTTTTTTTGTTCAGGGATTGACTATGTTAAACCATTGAATCTGAAGCAGGTAGCGGAACAATTACAACTTCATGAATCGACGATTAGTCGGGCGACCCAAAACAAGTATATGGAGACTCCGCATGGGTTATTTCCGTTCCGTTTTTTCTTTCCTTCAGGACTCCCAACCTCTTTTGGAGAAGAACTATCTACTCAGTCTGTAAAAAGTAAAATTCAACAGATTATACAAGGAGAGGATCACAAGCGTCCTCTTTCAGATCAAAAAATATCTAATCTTCTTCGGCAAGAAGGGATTCAGATCTCACGAAGAACAGTAGCTAAATATAGAGAAGAGATGGGAATTGCAGCTTCAATCATCCGGAAGCGAACTTATTTTTTATGATACTATTTCGTGATGTTCTAACACTCTACGTCGATCAAAACTTGTCAAACCTTTTGGGGAGAGATAGACTATAGATATAGTCTTCTTCCCAAGAAGGGATTTTTTTACCTATAGTGGGACGTTTTTTATATATACGGGACTTAATTTGTCCAGGGGTGAAGCGATGGAGCAAATCTTAAATATCCAACAACAGTTGTTACCAGATCTTGTTGAAGTCATGCGTAAACGATATGAGATTTTACGTCATATACAATTAATGCAACCAGTAGGACGTCGAAGTCTTGCAACAACCCTCCATTTAACGGAGCGTGTGCTTCGAGGGGAAGTTGATTTTTTACGCATCCAAGGATTGATTCAAGTAGATTCGATCGGGATGCATTTAACCCCTAATGGAGCTCAATTAGTCAGTCAGATGGAACCTTTGATTAAAGAGCTATTTGGGTTGGCTGAGCTCGAGTTAGAACTTCAATCCTATTTAAAGGTAGGAAAAGTAGTAGTCGTTCCGGGAGATGCTGATCAGTCCGATTGGGTGAAGATGGAGATGGGGCGTACAGGCGCACAAGTTCTTAAACAGTTAGTTGATGGGGAACAAATAATTGCTGTAGCGGGTGGAAGTACGATGTTAGCTGTTGCAGAGATGATGATGCCAACCCCGGTGTTTAAAATGAGTACGTTTGTCCCTACTCGAGGAGGAGTGGGTGAAGCGGTGGAGTTGGAGGCGAATTATATTGCGTCTCTCATGGCTAAAAAAACGGGTGGAAAATATCGATTGATGCATGTTCCAGATCAATTAAGTGAAGAATCCTACCAAACTTTAATCCGCGAGCCACAGATTCAAGAAGTGCTTCAGTGTTTACGGTCAGCTCATATTGTGCTACATGGTTTAGGAGATGCCAAAAGAATGGCACTACGCCGTCAATCATCCCATGAAGTGATGGAGCAATTAAAGGCTGAAGGGGCTGTAGGAGAAGCATTTGGATATTATTTTGATTCACGAGGCGAGATCGTTCACCACATCCAAACAGTGGGGTTGAGGCTTCAAGATGTGAATCATGCCGTCAAACGAATCGCTGTGGCGGGGGGGATAAGTAAAGCGGCAGCTATCTCTGCAATTTGTCCAACATTAAAACAAGATGTATTGGTTACGGATGAAGGAGCTGCACGAGCTATTTTACAGAAAAGAAGTTTCTAATCGGATCGATAAGGCCATCTCTGGATGGTCATAATATCTATTGAGAAAATGGGAGGAATCCATCATGAAAAAAACAAGAGTGGGTATCAATGGTTTTGGTCGGATTGGTCGATTGGTGTTTCGGGCTATGCTAAACCATCCGAATTTGGAAGCGGTAGCAGTGAATGATTTGGCAGATGCGAAGACAATGGCACATCTTTTAAAATATGACTCTGTACATGGGCGACTTCAGGAAAAAGTAGAAGTGACGAACGATGGATTTAAGATTGAGAATCAAGAAATCAAGGTAACTGCAGAGCGTGACCCTGCCCAACTGGGCTGGAAAGAAGCTGGCGTGGAGTTGGTGATCGAATCGACAGGACGTTTTACTAAACGGGTTGATGCAGAGAAGCACCTAAAAGCTGGAGCTAAAAAAGTGATCATCTCAGCACCTGCTAAAGATGAGGATTTGACGATTGTGATGGGGGTCAATCATGAAAAATATAATCCATCCATTCACCATGTGATTTCGAATGCTTCTTGTACAACCAACTGTTTAGCTACATTTGCTAAAGTGCTCCACGAAAAATTCGGCATTCGACGTGGTTTAATGACGACCGTTCACTCTTATACCAATGATCAACAAATCTTGGATCTACCTCATAAAGATTTACGTCGTGCTCGTGCTGCGGCTGAATCGATTATTCCTACAACAACCGGTGCAGCCAAAGCAGTCTCTCTCGTACTCCCCGAACTAAAAGGAAAGCTGAATGGCTTTGCCATGCGAGTCCCAACCAAAAATGTATCAGTTGTTGATTTGGTAGCTGAATTGGAGGAAAAAGTGACCTTAGAAGAAGTTAACCAGGCATTCAAAAAAGCGGCTGAAGGAGAGTTAAAAGGTTTTCTCAATTATTCAGAAGAGCCATTAGTCTCTATTGATTATAATGGTGATCCTCACTCAGCAACAGTGGATGCTTTGTCTACGATGGTATTGGAAGAGGATCTCGTCAAAGTTGTCGCGTGGTATGACAATGAGTGGGGTTACTCGAATCGGGTCGTTGATCTGGCCGATTATATTGTGAGTCAAGGATGATTACTCCTTGATTCACCTTACATGGCTTTGTGCCACTTTTGACTCCACTTGAGCGAAGCAGAGAAACAGCAACCCGATGGGATCTGGATCATAATGTGACTAAAAATGGCTTATATAAAGTTATAAATGACTTTTCCCCCTTGCCACATAAGTCTCACAAAGGAATATAAGCTATACTGTTTAAAAATATGTTATACTCATTGAGGAATCTTACAGGAAATCATATGAAAGGCAGGAGTACCATGAACAAAAAATCAATCAAAGATGTAGACGTTCGTGGCAAACGGGTTTTTTGTCGTGTTGACTTTAATGTTCCGATGGAAAATGGTGCGATTACCGATGATACTCGGATTCGTGCTGCTTTGCCAACGATTCAATATTTAATAGAACAAGGGGCTAAAGTGATTCTAGCGAGTCATCTGGGTCGTCCCAAAGGAAAAGTTGTTGAAGAGATGCGCCTTACTCCTGTAGCTATTCGCCTTGCTGAGTATATTGGCAAACCAGTAACCAAAGTGGACCAAGTGGTAGGTGCAGAAGTAGAAGCAAAAGTATCAGAAATGAATGATGGCGATGTATTACTTCTAGAAAATGTGCGTTTTGAAGCCGGAGAAGAGAAAAATGACCCAGAGTTGGCAAGGGCATTTGCGAACTTAGCTGATGTCTATGTTAATGATGCCTTTGGAGCTGCGCATCGGGCACATGCAACTACGGCTGGGATCGCTCAATATTTGCCTGCCGTGTCTGGCTTTTTAATGAATAAAGAATTGGAGACGCTCAGTCGAGCTCTCAATCATCCGAAACGTCCTTTTACTGCTATTATTGGTGGTGCTAAGGTTAAAGATAAAATCGGTGTCATTGAAAATCTATTAAATAAAGTGGATAACCTAATCATTGGTGGGGGTCTTGCCTATACGTTTGTACGTGCACAAGGATATGGGATTGGAACCTCTTTGTTTGAGGCAGATAAAGAAGAGCTAGCCAAGAGATTTATCGAGGAAGCAGAAGAGAAAGGTGTTCGTCTCTATCTTCCCATCGATGCTGTGATTGCCAATGAATTTTCAGCTGAACCTTCTCGTGTCGAAACTGTAGATATTGATCAGATTCCTGAAGATATGAAAGCGCTCGATATCGGTCCAAAAACGAAAGAATTATTTGCTGATATCGTAAAGTCTTCTCAATTAGTGATTTGGAATGGTCCCATGGGTGTGTTTGAATTTGATCAGTTTGCAGAAGGTACCAATGAAGTTGCGAAAGCGCTTGCAGAATCCGAAGCCTTTTCCATTGTAGGTGGCGGAGATTCGGCCGCAGCGATTGAAAAAGCTGGACTCGCCGCAGAGGTTGATCATATTTCAACAGGTGGAGGAGCCTCTCTCGAACTATTAGAAGGGAAAGAGCTTCCAGGAGTCGCTGTACTAAATGACAAAGAATAGGTGGTGTGGAGTATGCGCACTCCAGTCATTGCAGGAAACTGGAAAATGCACAAATCGGTTGCAGCTTCCAAAGAGTTTGTATCTACATTAAAAGGGATGGAATGGCCTAAAACAGTAGAAACTGTGATTTGTGCACCTTTTTTGGCGCTTCCTGAACTTGTGAAAGATACAGAAGGTACACAAATTCGAATCGGAGCACAGAATGTCCATTGGGAATCACAAGGTGCTTTTACAGGTGAAGTGAGTGTAGGGATGTTAAAAGCATCAGGGATTCAATATGTGATTATTGGTCACTCTGAACGGCGTACATATTTTGCAGAGACAGACGAAATGGTGAATAAAAAAGTAAAAGCGACTCTTGCTGGTGGCTTGACTCCTATTGTCTGTGTGGGTGAAGGTTTGGAAGAAAGAGAAAGTGGACAGACCAAAGAAGTCGTTCAGCATCAAGTGAAGGCTGGACTTGACACATTGTCTTCTGAGGAAATGAAACAAGTGATCATCGCTTATGAACCGATCTGGGCGATTGGGACAGGTAAAGCATCCACGGCCGAAGATGCTGAAGAAGTGATTAGCTTTATCCGCAAAACAGTTGCTGATCTTTTTGATCAACAAGTGGCTAATGAAGTCCGCATTCAGTATGGGGGAAGTGTGAAGCCTGAAAATATTCGTACTTACTTAGCACAACCCAACATTGATGGGGCTCTTGTTGGTGGGGCTAGCTTAGACCCACAATCATTTTTTCAATTACTCCAAGGTGCTGGAGCAGGTGAACATTCATGAGTCGTCGAAAACCCGTTTTACTTTGTATTCTAGATGGATTTGCATTGCGTGAAGAGCATGAGGGGAATGCTGTAGCTCAAGCGAAAAAGCCGAAT
Organism: Hazenella coriacea; assembly: GCF_004341825.1. GTDB lineage: Bacteria > Bacillota > Bacilli > Thermoactinomycetales > Thermoactinomycetaceae > Hazenella > Hazenella coriacea. Next base: position 305,212 of record NZ_SMAG01000002.1, read on the forward strand.
TTCGATCGCTTTTGGAACCAGTTTCCACATACCACTCTACAAGCAAGTGGACAGGCTGTGGGGTTACCTAAGGGACAGATGGGGAACTCTGAAGTGGGGCACTTAAATATAGGTTCAGGTCGGATCGTTTATCAAGATTTAACGCGAGTCACAAAAGCGATTGATGAAGGCTCCTTTTATGACAATGAAACGTTTCTCGGTGCGATTAAACATGTAAAAGAGAAGCAAAGTCGCTTACACCTGTACGGTTTGTTATCCGATGGTGGGGTACATAGTCATATTAAACACTTGTTTGCACTTCTCGAATTGGCGGCGAAAGAACAGGTACAAGAAGTGTATGTTCATGCCTTTTTAGATGGACGGGATGTCTCTCCAGATAGTTCGCTCCGTTATATTGAGCAACTGCAAGCGAAAATGAAAGAACTGGGAACAGGTAAAATCGCTACTGTTCAAGGTAGATATTATGCGATGGATCGAGATAAACGGTGGGAACGAACCGAAAAGTCGTATCAAGCCATGGTATATGGAGAGGGACCTACTTATACAGATCCACTCCAAGCAGTCAAGGAGTCTTATGAAAAATCGGTATTTGATGAATTTGTCATGCCAACAGTGATTGTAGATGATCAGGGACAACCGGTTGGGCGCATCCAAGATCACGATTCGGTGATTTTCTATAACTTCCGTCCGGATCGTGCGATTCAAATCTCATTAGCATTTACCAACGAAGACTTCCGTGGATTTGATCGTGGATCTCAGCAACCGAAAGATTTATATTATGTTTGCTTAACTCATTTTAGTGAGTTAGTAGACGGTTATGTCGCTTACAAACCCACCAACTTAGATAACACATTGGGTGAAGTTATCTCTCAAAATAACCTGAAACAGTTGCGGATTGCGGAAACAGAAAAATACCCACATGTCACCTTCTTTTTTAATGGAGGTCGTGAGGAAGAGTTTCCAGGTGAAGAGAGGATTCTGATCAATTCTCCAAAAGTAGCAACCTATGATTTAAAGCCTGAGATGAGTGCTTATGAAGTTACGGATGCTTTATTAAAAGAGATCAAGGCAGATAAATATGATGCGATTGTCCTTAATTTTGCCAACCCTGACATGGTTGGGCATTCAGGAAAATTAGAGCCGACGATCCGCGCAGTAGAAGCTGTAGATGAATGTCTTGGAAAGGTGATCGACCTAGTGTTAGAAAAAGGTGGAACTGCCATTATTACTGCGGACCATGGGAATGCAGATATGGTGTTAACGGAAGAAGGTCGTCCTTTTACGGCTCATACCACCTTCCCAGTTCCTTGTATCGTGACTGTCCCAGATATTCAATTGCGTTCAGATGGAATTTTAGCGGATTTATCCCCAACTCTCCTCCATCTCTTACAACTGGAACAACCGAAAGAAATGACAGGTACGTCTTTAATTCAATCATAAATTGGAGGAATGAACATGACCACTATTGTTGATGTTTATGCTCGTGAAGTTTTAGATTCTCGTGGAAATCCAACCGTTGAGGTAGAAGTTCTTCTCGAATCAGGTGCTGTAGGTCGTGCGATTGTTCCATCTGGTGCATCTACAGGAGCTTATGAGGCCGTTGAATTACGTGATGGGGATCAAGGTCGTTATTTAGGCAAAGGTGTGTTAAAAGCAGTTCAAAATGTCAATGATCTCATCGCACCACAAATCGAAGGCTTAGATGCAACCGACCAAGTAGCAGTTGATACAGCGCTTATTCAGTTGGATGGCACACCAAATAAAGGTAATCTCGGAGCCAATGCGATTCTGGGTGTATCGATGGCGACCGCACGTGCAGCTGCCGACGCTTTAGGTATTCCATTGTATACGTATCTGGGCGGATTTAATGCCAAAGTATTACCTGTTCCGATGATGAACATTTTAAATGGTGGTGCCCATGCGGATAACAACGTGGACATCCAAGAATTTATGGTGATGCCAGTCGGAGCTACCTCCATCACAGAAGCAGTTAGAGTGGGAGCAGAAATCTTCCACCACCTCAAAGCGGTTCTTAAAGAGAAAGGATATTCCACCAGTGTCGGGGATGAAGGTGGTTTTGCACCCAACCTTTCCTCCAACGAGGAAGCACTACAAACCATTGTCTCCGCTATTGAACGTGCTGGATACAAACCAGGTGAAGAAATAATGCTAGCACTTGACGTGGCTTCTACTGAAATCTACAAGGACGGAAAATATCACTTTGCTGGAGAAGGAATTGTTCGCACCTCAGAAGAATTAGTCTCCTTCTACGAAGAGTTGGCACAAAAATACCCAATTATCTCCATCGAAGATGGCTTGGCTGAAGACGACTGGGATGGTTGGAAGTTACTCACTGATCGTCTTGGTAAAAAAGTTCAATTGGTCGGTGACGACTTATTTGTAACCAACACGGAACGATTGGCAGAAGGAATCGAAAAAGGTGTGGGTAACTCCATCTTAGTCAAAGTAAACCAAATCGGAACCTTAACCGAAACCTTTGATGCGATTGAAATGGCTAAACGTGCGGGTTATACCGCGGTGATCTCCCATCGTTCTGGTGAGTCCGAAGATACTACCATCGCTGATATTGCAGTCGCTACAGGTGCAGGACAAATCAAAACCGGTGCACCTTCTCGTACCGACCGTGTAGCTAAATACAATCAATTGATCCGGATCGAAGATGAATTGGATCACACAGCCCAGTATCCACAAACATCTGCTTTCTATAACTTGAAAAAATAAGGTTTATAAAAAGATACAGACCTGAAATATGCATATAAGTCCATTTCAGATAGCTTAAATACAGTCCTATCAGTCGTACTTAACCTCCTATTGATCCGTGGTCATCCACAGATAGTAGGAGGTTTTTGTAGTAATTAAATGTAATCAAAGAACAAGCCAGAGATTAGTTTTTCTATGCTAAACTATTGAAAATAAGTAGACATACATATCAATTGGAGGAAATATGAAGAAGTTTAAACGATTTATAAAGAGGTTTTCTATCTTCTTATTGATCTTGATCGCTTTCATGTATCTAAATAATAGCTCTTTGTTTACTGCATCTAGAGATCAAGCTCCATGGTTGTTAGCACACAGAGGGTTGGCACAAACATTCCCGATGGAGGGAATCACGAACGACACCTGTACGGCTGAGAAGATTGATGAACCCGAACATCCTTTTATAGAGAATACAATTCCTTCAATGGAAACCGCATTTAAAGCAGGTGCAGACATTGTGGAGTTTGATATTCAACCAACGAAAGATGGCCACTTTGCTGTTTTTCATGATTGGACACTTGAATGTAGAACAAATGGTAAAGGTGTTACAAGGGAACATACCATGGAAGAGCTAAAACAACTAGATATCGGATATGGTTATACAGCTGACCATGGAAAAACATTTCCCTTTCGTGGCAAAGGTGTAGGACTCATGCCTACGCTAGATGAAGTGTTAACATATTTTCCTGAAGAGTCATTTCTCATTCATATAAAAAGTAATGATCCTAAAGAAGGGGAGCAACTAGCTAAATATCTCTCTGGACGATCCAAAGAACGTTTACGTCAACTCACTGTATATGGTGGAGACGAACCGATTCAAACACTAAAAGAAAAGCTTCCAGAACTTCGTGTCATGTCGAAGGCGACGATGAAAAGTTGTATGATACCTTATATTGCCATTGGTTGGACAGGGTTTGTTCCTTCTTCTTGCCAAAATACACAGATTCACATTCCAGAGACATATGCTTCGTGGATGTGGGGATGGTCAGATCAGTTCTTAAATCGGATGGAGGATGTTGATACACGAGTCATAATAGTAGCTGGTGATGGTGGTTGGTCAGAAGGATTTGATAAAGAACAAGATTTAGAACGCCTACCGAAAAATTATAGTGGTGGGATTTGGACGAATCGTATCGATGTCATCGCTCCAATGATTAAAAAGTAAAAGTAGTAAATGGAGCTTCTTGTTTCATGAACAAGTCTGATTTTTATTTTGGAAGAATGATTGCTTGTGTGAAGGAAGTCAGGATAAAGTTTATTGTCCTTTATGACCCCTTGTATAGAAAATTCTAAAGCTTTTCCATTCTATGATTGAATGAGTCGATCTTTTCTTGAAAAGGCTTGTGAGATATGGTACATTTACTGAAGTGAAATAGATGGCAAGGAGGTCAAGTCATGGTTATTGCATCTAAAATTATCCTTGCGATCATCAGTGTCGGACTGATCGCCGTTGTACTTCTTCAATCTGGTAAGAGTGCAGGTCTGTCAGGCGCGATTGGTGGGGGCGCCGAACACTTGATGGGAAAAGCAAAAGCACGTGGTTTTGATGCTTTCTTAAGCAAATCCACCACTGTATTAGCTATTCTCTTTATGGTTTGTGCATTGGTGGTTGCATTTTTTGTTAAATAACATTGAACTGATCTTGACATCGAAAAGGCCGTCTTAGTTGGGCGACCTTTTTTTGTTCTGTTTTACTCTTTTTTTTCATGTGGGAGATCATTAGATGGTTGTGTTCGTAATAGTTCTAGCGTCAAAAGAAGTTGTCGATATTCTTGTTCATTTAGCTGATGAATGGAGGACACTTTCTCTTTGACTAGTTGAACCAAGTCACCTCTCACTTTGTTATCATGATCATCTGCGTCAGTGCGATCTAAATACTGGATGAAATGAGTGGCGACACTGGCCGTGACAGAACCGATTAAGCCAATCCCTGTAAACATCAAAATGACTGCAATCACTCTTCCACCGATTGTCACAGGAGAGATATCCCCATAGCCCACGGTGGTAGTGGTTACAATCGCCCACCAAATGGCATCCACAAATGATTGCAAGCTCGAATTGACCCGTCCTTCAATCAAGTAAACACCTGAAGCTCCCCAAAATACAATCCCCGCCACAATGATCAAGGAGAACTTCACTTCTTTACTTCTGAAAAAAGCACTGAGTACGGAAGACATTTTGATCAGCCGAATCAAACGAATCAATCGCATCAACCGAGCGATCCGGAAAAAAGCATCAAAGGGGATCATGGAGATTAAGTCAAACCAGTGGCTTTTTACGAATTTCCATTTTTCTTTGGCAAACATGAATCGAATGCTATACTCTATCGCGAAAAACCATATCAGTGCATAGTCAATCCAGTTCATATTTTCTTGTGTGAGATAATCGGGAATGGCATCAAATGAATTTTGGATGAGTAATATGCCATAAGTAAGAACGAAAAAGGCGATAACGATTTCATAGATCGTTTTCCAATTCAATTTCCAACTTAGGTCGGCTTTCAACCAATTCATCATAAAGCTTCCCCCCAGACGGACCATTCGTATCTCTCTATTTTTTGCTACATTTCATTTATGATTCAAACCAATCACCTATTGCAGATCATTTTCTTTTCAGTTATAATATGTATCGTCTGGTGATGATGGCGGAGGGGACCCACTCGTTCCCATCCCGAACACGATCGTTAAGCCCTCCAGCGCCGATGGTACTTGGGGTGCAGACCCCCGGGAGAGTAGGACGTTGCCAGGCACCCAGTCACTCCAATATGGGAGTGGCTTTTTTTGTTTCTACCACTTTTTTGTTGTATGCTATGAAAAGAAAAGTCATTAGAAATAAAAAAATGCGGGTAAAGAATGACTAAACCTAGCAACAATCAACATACCAAATCATTTTCTAATATAAAATGACTCAATATTACGGCAAAGTAGAAATGTGTGGAGGTGCTTGATGATGGAAATCATTCAACGATCACCCGATCCTTTTTTTTATAAAGGTGGGAAAACGGGTATTTTACTGATACATGGGTTTTCAGGTTCGCCTTCTGAAATGAGGCCGATGGGGGAATACTTTAAGGAACAAGGATATACAGTTTGCGCTCCTTTACTTGCGGGTCATGGGACGACCCCTGAAGATATGGAGAAAACATATTGGCCTGACTGGTGGCAAAGTGTTTTAGATGCTTATGAGCGAACACTTCCAGAAGTGGAGGAGTTATTTGTAGCTGGCTTGTCAATGGGAGGAGCTTTATCTTTATACTTGGCCTCCCAAAAATCTGTCGCAGGTGTGATCCCTATGTGCGCTCCCGTTTGGGTTCAGGATCGACGTGCTGTTTTTGCCGGTGTTATTCATCATTTTATTCCATACAAAAAGAGGAAGATTCGAAGAGCTGAAGAAATCGAAAGGCATATGGTTACGTATGATCGCACTCCAGTCAAATGCGTTGGAAGTCTAAATCGTTTAATTCGTATGGTTCGCCAACAGTTACCCAAGGTTTCTGCACCTGCACTCGTCATTCAGTCCCAGATGGATGAAGTAGTTGTTCCTAAAAGTGCCGAATATATACATGAGCACATTTCATCGACAGAAAAAGAGCTGTCTTGGTATGAAAAATCTTCGCATATTATCACGTTGGATAAAGAACGAAAAAAATTATTTGCAGAAGTAGATGGTTTTATCCAACGACATTCTCAGTTTTCAAATCTGCATCAATACCGTGATGTTAAACCAGTATAAAGTGAGGTGACAGCCTGTAACCAGCACATCTCTGTATGGTTACAGCTTTCATACATGCCTACAGAATATGAGATCCAGCGGTTTATGCTAGAGCAAGCCTATAAGCCGCTGACATTAGAAGAGCTAATCTCAGCTTTTGAGATTAATGAAGAAGGGAAAGATGCCTTCATTCAACTGCTTAAGGGGTTGGAAACAGAAGGAAAGATTGTTCGCACTCGAACAAAAAGATATGGAGTACCTGAGCGTTTTAACTTAATCCGGGGGACATTACAAGGGAGTTCCAAGGGATTCGGCTTTGTGATTCCTGATCAACCCAATAGCCAAGACATCTTTATCCACCTCAATCATTTAAATGGAGCGATTGATGGGGATCTGGTATTGGCTCGGATTCATACGAAGAAAAAAGAAGACCGCCGTCCTGAAGGTGAAATTGTTCGTGTGCTCAAACGGGGACGACAGAAAATCGTTGGCGTTTTCTCAAGTTTATCCAGTCATTTTGGCTTCGTGATTCCTGATGATAAGCGGATTACAGCAGATATTTTTATTTCCCCTGAACATCAGATGAATGCACGTGATGGTCAGAAAGTGGTTGTCAAGTTACACCAACTGACGGGACGACATAGCGCAGAAGGTGAGATTGTTGAAGTCCTTGGTCATAAAGATGACCCAGGTGTTGATATTGTCTCTATTATTCGTAAACATGGACTACCAGAGTCATTTCCTGAAGCAGTCGAAGAAGAGGCTTCAGCGGTTCCAGATGAAATCCATGAAGATGAAATCAAGGATCGACGTGATTTACGTGAACGAACTATGGTGACCATCGATGGTGAGGATGCGAAGGATCTAGACGATGCGGTATCAGTGGAACAACTAGAGAATGGGAATATTCGTCTCGGTGTACATATCGCTGATGTCAGCTATTATGTCAAAGAAGGTTCAGCATTGGACCGTGAAGCATATGAACGGGGCTGTAGTGTTTATCTGGTCGATCGTGTAATCCCGATGCTACCTAAACGTTTATCTAACGGAATTTGTAGCTTAAATCCCCAGGTGGATCGGCTAACCATGACCTGCGATATGGTGATCGACCCACAAGGAAATGTTGTGGATCATGATATCTATCCCAGTGTCATTCGAACCAATGAGCGAATGACCTACTCGGATGTGAAAAAAATTGTTGTTGATGAAGATCCCGAGTTAATCGCTAAATATCAACCCTTGGTAGAAGACTTTCGTTTAATGGCAAAGTTAGCGCAAATTCTTCGCAAAAAACGAATTCATCGAGGAGCCGTTGATTTTAACTTTCCAGAAGCGAAGATTGTGGTAGACGAACGAGGAAGACCCGTTGATATCGTACAACGACCCCGGACGGTTGCCGAACAGCTGATCGAAGAATTCATGTTGGCGGCCAATGAGACGGTTGCGGAACACTTTTTCCGGCTCGAAGTCCCATTTGTTTACCGGATTCACGAAAATCCAGATGTGGAGAGATTACAATCCTTCTATGAGTTTGTGACCAGTTTCGGTTACTCCATCAAAGGACGTCCAGATCGGGTTAAACCACAAGCTCTGCAACGTTTATTAGAAAAAATCGATGGAACTCCTGAGGCTCATGTGATCAGCACTGTGATGCTCCGCTCGATGAAACAGGCCAAATATGCGGCTGAATGCGTGGGACACTTTGGGTTAGCAGCTACGTTTTACTCTCACTTTACGTCACCCATCCGCCGCTATCCAGATTTGTTGATTCACCGGATTATTCGAGAGGTGATCACGAAAGGGAGCTTGACCGTAGAACGAATTGATCAGTTAAATGCCTATCTCCCAGATGCGGCCCAACAATCTTCGATCCGAGAACGGGTTGCTGTCGATGCTGAACGTGAGACCAATGCCTTAAAACAAGCTGAATTTATGATGGATAAGATTGGTGAGGAGTACGAAGGGATCATCAGTAGTGTCACTTCTTTTGGTCTATTCGTGGAACTCCCCAATACCATTGAAGGTTTGATACATGTTAGCTTTATGACAGATGACTATTACCATTTCCATGAGCAATCCTATTCTTTGGTTGGTGAACGCACAGGACGTGTTTACCGGATCGGCGACCCTGTTCGCATCAAAGTGAGTGGTGTGAATATTGAAGAACGAAAGATCGACTTTGAACTACTTGAACACTTAGCTGAGCATAGTTTTGAACCCGTGAAAAAACGAAAAGGTAAAAATAAAACAGGGACCCGAAAAGGAAAAGCGCCTGAGAAAAAAGGAAAAGCTCCGGAAAGAAAAAGAACAAGTAAAAAGTCAGTAGTGGGTAAAGACCAACCCCCTAAAAACAGTGTGAGTCGCCCTAAAGGAAAGAAAAAGAAGAAGGTTAAAAAGAAATAGTTCCAGATGTAATTTCTGCTCTATGAGATCTAAAAGGTCATCCCTCATGAGATGACCTTTGTTTATTGAAACATCGTTTTTAACTTGCTTGGTTTTCTGTATGTACTTCTTGAGCCTTCTCTAGTTTGCTGTGGATCTTGTCAATCCGCCCATTAAAGAAAGTCTCTACTAAACAAAATAGAATCATGGAGCCTGTCAATGGAATAAACCAATCCACATCATTAGCGAAAACGTAAAGTCCCCCAGAAATCAGTAAACTTAACAACACATATAAAATGCACTTCACCCCTAATAGGTTCCATGATGGCTTTTTAGTCTGAACCCATCGCTCAATCAAGAAAGTAGATATGAATCCCCAAACAAAAAACAGGGGTACAGAAAGGACTAACATGACGATTGCAATAGGTGTTCCAATCGTCATATGTGTAGAGGGCGCTTCCCATAGATATTCCAACTTACTAAATTGAATCGTATAAAGAATGGCAAATGCGATTCCAGCTATTCCTGCTGTGATTGATTTCCCTATGAAATGTCCAAAAAACTTGAAAATCATGTTTTTTCTCCACTCCTTTTTCAAATCAGATAGAAAAAGTAATTATAAATTACATTATACTTGAAATTGGACAACGAACTCTATCAAGTTCGTCTATTGCTTTCAATGTCCATAAGTTGACAAATAGTCTAACAAATTGATATAATATATTCTGCAACTTTCTAGGGATCGTGGTGAAAACGATGAGTAACAAAGGTACAAAAGTGATTGCACGCAATAGAAAAGCAACCCATGATTACCATATTGAAGAGACTTTCGAAGCTGGGATCGTGCTCACAGGCACAGAGATTAAGTCGATCCGTCAGGGAAAAGTGAACCTTCAAGATAGCTACGCTCGAATTGATCGTGGTGAACTATTTATTGTAGGGATGCACATTAGTCCATTTGAGCAAGGGAATCGTTATAATGTAGACCCAACCCGAACCCGTAAACTACTCATGCGCAAAAAGGAAATCGATAAACTCTTGGGAGTTACTAAAGTGAAAGGACTTACCCTTATTCCCCTTGACCTCCATTTGAGAAATGGCTTTGCCAAAGTCCAACTCGCACTGGGTCGTGGGAAAAAAATGTATGACAAACGGGCCACATCAGCCAAAAGAGATGCTGACCGAATGATCCAACGCAAATTGAAGGAACAAAATGCATAACCCATGATTGTTATTGAAAAATGACATGTTTTGTGTTACACTTAATATCCAGCAGATGACTGCTGATCTTATTCACTTTTGAATCTCGGGGGCGTTTTTGGGATTCGACGGGGATAGATCGAGCGTCAGTAGCGAGCCGAGGGGTTGCGTTTCTCGTTAAACACGCAAAACGCCAAAAAAGTAACTGGCAAACAAGATAATTTTGCTCTAGCTGCCTAATAGTGTAGCTAGGATCCACTTCTCCATCGCCTATGTGGAGTCGCTGGGTCTCACTCATCAGTAGGCTAGCAACCTCGGGCGCCACCCTCGAGGAAGCGAAATTAAGCGTGGCTGGTCTTTAAAGTCGCCTGTCACTGGGCAATTTTGAAGACGAGATTCTAAACAGTGACTGCGCTCGGAGAATCTGTCGTGGCGATATCTTCGGACAGCGGTTCGACTCCGCTCGCCTCCACCAAACTCATAATTTCGTTCATCACCACCCTTTGTACTTAACAAAGGGTGGTTTTTTATTTTGAAATCAAACACTCGCTTGACTTTAAAAATGGCCCATTATATAATATTTCATGTCAATTAAAAATATGCTGGTGTAGCTCAGCTGGTAGAGCACTTCACTCGTAATGAAGGGGTCGCAGGTTCGAGTCCTGTCTCCAGCACCAGAGTAAGCCCTTGAGGAATCAAGGGCTTTTTTGTTTTTTGCAGGGGGGAGTGGGGATTTGCAAACATAACCTCGGAAAGTGGACAGGTTCTGACTGTGGTACAGAATATGACAGGGACATTAACGCTACTACTAACATCTTACAAGAAGGTATAAGACTTCTTACCGTTAGAATGACGAGATAATCTTGGTTAATTAGAAACTAGTAGGTTTTTTTACTCCAGGAATCCCCCACCTCTTAGCGTTAGTGGTGACGGGAGTGTTCAAGAAACAGTTAAAGATCAGAAAATATGTATTATCACTGAAGCGGACGATGAAAAAACGATATTATAGTATGTTTATACTAAGTATTGATAATAGTATGATGTGCCATTTTTGGTACACCGTATTTGTTATAATTATTAAAAAATTGAGAGTGAGAAAAAAATACATAATCTCTTGACATATCAACAATTACCCCAATATAGGTAATATTATATAAAAGGGGGGAGAAACTTAATATATAAAGGTGTTCTTTTTTATCATTTTGAAATCAAGATGACTTTTGGTTATTTGAAAAAGGTTTTAAGGTTAAATAAGCCTGGTTAATATAGACTGAATGATATCTATTTCGCTACTAATTCCGCATCATATTTAGATTATTTGATATTATTTTAACTCTATAATGAATATTTTATAGATCAGTTTCAGAAGTAGCAGGATAAAAAAGAAATGTATTGAAAATATAGAAAAGGTATCTATGTTTCCTTGAGAGATTTTAGCTATAAGGTAAATGATTTTAAATAAGCTGATCATGCAATTGGAGGATTGTAATGAAGCTGTTTGAGGTTATTCCAGATCGTTTTTTTTCCATATTAGCCAATCAAAATAGACAGCTCTATGCAGAAGCGTTGTTACTTCTCTATGATGAATACCAAAGATATAAATTTGGCATTCGCTATGATGTCATACGAGATTTATTTCAAGAACTCATTGAAACACATGAAGAACTAGGGATGATCTATGAAGAGGAGGCAAGTCAGGAATCATTGATGGAAGATAGTGAATTAGATGTAGATCGATATCGATCTAAGGCTGGTATATTACTACGTAGATTACGCAATCAAGGATGGATTGACATTGAACAACGTGAAAACTTCCTTCAATACATTGTATTACCTCACTATTCCAGTCGTATCCTAGCTGTTTTAAAAGATTTGTGTGAAGTGCGTACAGTAGAATATCAGCGGTTTGCCTTTTCTACATACCAATTGCTTACTGGTGATGAAGCAAAAAATCGACCTTGTTTTGCTCTCTTAGAAGCCGAAAAGATGAACCAGCAATTTTTAGAAGAGTTGCGTGTTCTCATCAATAATATGAAACATCACATGGGACAAGTCATAAGTAAAAATACTATTCAAGATGTACTGAGTCATCATTTTGATGAATATAAAGCTAAAATTGTGGATCGTAGTTATCATCGATTAAAAACATCTGATCATGTGGCTAGATATCGATCTAGAATCCAAGATAGAGTGCAAAAGTGGCTACTGGATAAAGACTTATTAGAAGAAACTATTATGGATGGTTTAAGAAATGAAATCTTTCCTTCCCGTGAGGAAGCAGAAAAGCAGATTCGAAAGGCCTTACACGGAATTGAGGAAGTATATCGCGATCTAGATGAAATGTTTTATCAAATTGATTTGCGCCATAATCAGTATTTACGAGCCTCCTTTGATCGAGCACGTTATTTGAGTCAACATAGTTATGGAATCAATCAGCAATTGGTACAAGCTTTAGAATGTGTGTCGAAAATAGATGATGAAAAATCTATTATATCATTATCAAGTGTGGTTCGAATGATCCATATCAATCAATTAAACGAACAATCATTGTTAACACCGCGAACTAAACGGCCTACCCATAGCCCCACTGAACATGTAGTCATTCCAATTTCTGAAGAGTTAAAACAGAAACTTCGTCAGCAAAATATATTAAAAATGGAGAAGAGTATTACTCGTGGAAAGATCCGAGAACATGTACTTTCCAAACTAGGAGACCGAAATGAAATGGGGATAGTTGAATTGGCTCCACAAACAGTAGAAGAATTTCTTTATCTGGCTTATACATACCTTTACGGATACGATGGTCTATGTGGATTTCGTCTAGTTCGTGGAAAAGAGAATCAAATTTTACAAATTAATCACTATCAATTCCATGATCGTCTTATCGTTCGAGTATAAGAAAGGGAGGATAATGTGTGTTTGGGGCGATTAGTGAGCAAGAACAAGAGCGGTTAAAAGACATTATTAATCAGCTACTATCTGTTAATTTCTTGTTAAAAGAGCTTGATCGAGAACATTTTTTTACGGTTCGCCGCTATCAAGAATTTCTAACAAACTACTTCCGTTTTTTAGGTTGGGATTTAGTGTTAGATGAAAGACATGAGTGTGTTTTTTTAAACTCTCCAAAAATAGAGCATCGTCGTCGACTATCACGTGAGGAAAGTATTTGGTTACTTGTCCTTCGCCTTATTTATCAGGAGAAAAGGCAAGGATTATCATTAAGTGAATTTCCAGTTACTAACTTGTATGAAATTCGGACGAAATACCAAACTTTCCAATTGGAATTTGTAAAAAGAACTCAGCTTAAACATCTAATTTCACTTTGCAGAAAGTATAACCTCATCGACATATTGGACAGTGATATGAAGTCAGATGATTGCAGGATAGTGTTATATCATACATTTCTACATGTTATTGAAACAGAACAACTTAAAGTATTAAGTGAAAAGATCAAGCGTTATAGTAGTGAAAAGGAGGACGTGGATCATGAAGTGGCTCAAGAAGTTGAAGTTGATTAATTGGCACTATTTTCAAGAGGAAACTCTTGAATTTGGTCGTCAGACATTAATATCAGGACGTAATGCTGCGGGAAAATCAACGATCATTGATGCTCTACAAGTATTACTCATTTCTGATCGAAGAAAAATTCGGTTCAATCCTGCAGCTCATGAGAATGCTAAGCGAACATTGTTGACTTATCTCCGTGGAAAAAAGGGTACAGATGAGCAAACATTTGTACGTGAAGGTGAATTTACGTCCTATATAGTAGCAGAATTTCGAGATGAGAGAAAAAGAGAGCCATTTGTTATAGGTCTTGTTATTGATGTTTATCATGATGACCAGTATGAGGAAGAATTTTTTATGATACCAAATGTAGATATCAAGAGTATAGAATTTACTAATTCTTCAATGAAGTTACGTAATCGGGAAGAATTCCGTCGCTATTGCACTAATATGAGTAGTAAGGTCAAGTTTGAACGCAATAAGGAAAGTTATCAAAAGATGTTACTTAACCGTATGGGACAGGTACATGACCGCTTTTCTTCTGTTCTAACAAAAGCCCTTTCTTTTAAGCCTATTCATAATATCAGAGAATTTGTTTATGACTATATTTTAGATAAACGTGAGCTACAATTGAATTTATTAAAACAAAATTTCGATATTTACCAACAATATCAGCGTGAATTAAATGATTTGCAAGAGAGACAACAATTACTTGGAGAAATTCAAGAGAAATACGAACAATATGCAAAGTTGAGAGAAACCGTAACTATACAAGATTATATCGTTCGCCGCTCAAAGCATAAGGAACAAGTTGAAACGAAGGAACAATTAGAAAGTGATATAGACTCTTTTCAAAAGAATTTAATTAGCACAGAAAGCGAGATTAGCTTAACGGAACAGCAACAGGTAGAGGTAGATAGTCAAGTCGTAAAAGCCTATCAAAAATGGCAGAGCCATGAGATCAAGGCAAGACAAGAGGAACTAAAAAAGCAGATTCATATATTAAAACAGGAGATTGAGCAAAAAAGGAAGACCTATGAGACGCTGCGAGAACAACTTTTAAATGAATGGAGATTAATAAATGAGCTAATTAAGTTGAAAGATGGGGATTATTGGAAGTGGGAAGGGGATGATCAGAGTCAACTGAGTCATGCTTCCAAGATTCTATGTAAATTATTAGAGGAAAGTTATAATATAGAAGTCAATTTGGATTTAGTCAAATCTGAATTTGTAGGGATCGGTGAATATCTATCAAGTTTAAATACTCGTATTACAAAAGCCATTGGACAAGTAGAAGATGAACTTGGCAAGCTAAGTGAGCGAAAAAACGGACTGAATGTTCAGATTTATGACCTTGAAAATAAAAAGAGACCTTATCCAGAATCTATTCAGAGATTGAAAACACTTTTAGAGAAACGATTAGCAGGAAAATCCCCTGTCTGGATTTTTTGTGAGGAAATGGAACTTATCGATGAACATTGGCGCAATGCTATAGAAGGTTATTTGAACAGACAACGCTTCGACCTATTAGTAAAGCCAGAAGTATTTACAGAAGCACTGTCTATTTACGAACAAGAGAAGTGGAAGCATCATCTAGAGGGGATCGGTCTAGTAGATACAGACAAAGAACAGAAGTACCAAAATACTGCAAAGCCTAGTTCACTTGCTGAAGAATTAGAAACAAATAATCCTATTATCCAAGCGAGGATTGAACATTTGCTTGGTCAAGTTATGAAAGTACAAAGTGAGAAGGAATTAAGACAACACCATACATCCATTACATCAACTTGTATGTCCTATAAAAATTTAGTTGCTAAACAAATTCGGAAAAAGGATTATGAAACTCCATTTATTGGATCACAGGCAATTGTAAGACAATTAGAGATGAAGCGAATAGAACTAGCTGAAATTGATAAGCGAATTAGCCAGTTGAAGAAAAAGTATCACCTATTGAGCAGATGGCAAGATCGATTAGAAGAGAAAAAATCATACTATCATAAAATAGTCGATTATTTGGCTTTGCCAGTTGAAATTCCTCGTATAGAAAAAGAGTTAGATCAGAAGACAGAAGAACTAGAAAGGTTAGATATGAGTGAAGTTGATCAATTTAAGGATGAATACTATAAGTGGAAGGAGCATCAGGATGAACTAAAGAAACACTGTGATGATCTCAAGAAAAATAGAACAGTATGTGAAGTCGAATTGAATGGGAAAAAGGAGGAATTGCATAAGAACCAACCTTATTTATTGCAAATGGAAGAATTTATAAATGATTGGAAGTATAAATATAGTCATTTGTTATCCAAAGCTGAAGAGAGATGGAAGCAAGTAGAGATGGAAGATACCTCCACTGCTACAAAGATTACAAATTGGACTGGTAGCCACTCCCGTTATAGTACACAACGTGAGGGAAGATTAAAAGAATTAACGCAGCTTAGACATGTGTATAATTTACGTTATACACATGATGGGGTAATTGAAGCAGAAGATAATAGTGGATATGAATCGTTATTAGAAAAAATTAAATTAGTGGATATTCCTAAGTATCAAAAATCTTTGTCCGAAGCTTTACGGCAAACAGAAGAGGAATTTCAATCCCATTTTATTTATAAACTAAGGGAAGCTATCGAGTTAGCAAAACGAGAGTTTACAGAGTTGAACTATGCTCTTAAGAATTTTCCATTTCATCAGGATCAATATCAATTTAAAGTTGGGGCAAGCGAGAAGTATAAAAAGTTCTATGATGTTATTATGGACCCACAAACAATTGAACGAGGCTCATTGTTTGATTTACCAGATGATGACAAAGTTGACACATTGAATGAGTTGTTTGAAAAACTGATTCATGGAGAAGTTGGGGATCAAGAAGAATTTACTGATTATAGAAGGTATTTAGACTTCGATATTATTGTTATTTCTCATGGTGAACGTACTTCATTTTCGAAGGTTTTACGTGAAAAATCAGGTGGAGAAACACAGACCCCATTTTATATAGCCATCTTAGCATCATTTAATCACTTGTATTCAGATAGAACTATGCGATTAGTTATTTTTGATGAAGCATTTAACAAAATGGATGAAGAGCGAATCCAACAAACGCTTCGCTTAATTAAACAAATGAATTTACAGTTAATCGCAGCTGTACCTGATGAAAAAATGGCTCATATGGCCCCAGAAGTTAGTACAACGATTGTAGTACATCGTCAAGAATTTACTTGTTTTGTAGATATACTCGGTTATCTCGAAAGTATAGATGGAATAGGGGATATAGGAGAAGGAGAACATGAAGAAGAATACATATCAGTACAAAATTCTCTCTTTGCTGCTGAGTAAGTATGAACGTAGTCAAACAACCCGTAAAGGTGTAGCTAGTAAACAAAGGCCACAATTTAATATTAAAAATAGTCTTATCACAGATGATTACTTCGATGAAATGGATTTTAGAAAACGTGAGTCGATTCATTTGGCTTTACAACAGTTAGTAATAGAAAATGTGGTGGAGGTAGTATGGGAGAAGTTTCAGGAAGGAAGGAAAGTTCATAAGGTTTATTTGAACCTGGACGGATTGGAAACAGCTTATCAGCTAGCAGGAATTACTCCAAAGAACGAAAAAATTTTACAGTTAAGAAAAATATTGCTACCTCTTAAGACTCACCCTTGGGAATGGGTGAGAAATTGGTTTATGGACACTATGGAAGTATTAGAACAATATAAGAATGTAGTAGGAGTTAATCTCGAAGACCAAGATACGAATCTAGATTTGATTCAGGTTTTATTGGGATTGCCTAATATTAAGGGAGTTATCCAGAAAAGGTTATTCAGTCAATTAGTTTTGCATGATTCTAAACGATTTGAGCAAGTGATTGAAAAACGATTGTTGTCTATTTATAAACGGTATGGAGAAGTAGAGTTTGAGAAGGATGAGGAATATTTAGATAGCCTTGGAATCGTGGAACATCCGAAACAAGCATTAGTTGCTGGACTGATCGAATTTGTAATAAATGATGTTGTGACTAATGTAGAAAGTCTACCTGGTGGAGTAGGGCTTTCGAGTAAAACCATAGAACAGCTAGTAATAAAAAATATTACTGCTGGCAGAATAATCTGTGTCGAAAATCTAACGAGTTACTATCAAATGATTCAATTCCTATATTCAAATCATATTAAGAACGAAGATAATCTTGAAACTACATTAGTCATATATACAGGTGGCTTTCCGCATCGTACTTTACAAACACTGTTGTCTAAAATTGTTACTTTCTTATCTGATTTATGTACTGATCAACTACCTAGAGTCTATCACTGGGGAGATATTGACTATGGTGGTATTCGAATTTTTGAGTATATAAAACAGAATTTTTTTGATCAGTTACTACCTTATAAAATGGATGTAACTACTTATGAAAGCTATGCAGAACGCGGTATTACATTTAATGATGCCTATGCAAGAAAGTTAGAAGGACTACTGCAAGATACTAAGTATATAATTTGGCATCCTGTTATAAAAAAGATGTTGTTATATAAAAAAAGAGTGGAGCAGGAGAGTATACACTTAGGATTAAATGAGATTAATAATTCTATTTCAACTTCATCAAAACAATAAACAAATTAGATATAAGAGGGTGATCACATGCTTGCATGGCAATACGATGAAATTATGGCTCATCCACAAATCCCTTAGTTCTTTCTGATAAAACAAAAAACCTAGGCAACATGCCTAGGTTTTTTGCGAACACTTGTCCTTGTAATGGTCTAAACAGCGTTAGTTCCCCTACCACACTGCTTAGAGCTGGTCACTTAATTAGTGACATAGTTAATTATACAATCAGAAAACTAACAGTTTCAACTATTGAAATCAGTGCCTTTGTAGATAAAGTAAATATTAAAGATGAAGGTAATTATGAAAGATCCCTGAATCTAAGTACTACTTACTCTTCTCGCTTTGAGTGGCTCTAAATTCTGCAATAAATTGATCAATATTTGCAATACCGTTGTCTGGAATCACTACTTTTTCTAGTTCCTCATCAGTCATTCCACCTTCTTTAAGCATTCGTTTTAACATCTCTTTATCTACTTTAACTTTACCTTCATCGATTTCTTTATTAATTTCTTCCAATTGTTCTTTTGCTCTTTTTTCTTCTTCTGATATACCTATTTCAGAACATCCTGAGAACAATACACTAGTTGTCAATATGAATAATTAAATTTTGTTATAGATAGGTTTTCTTAACAATTTGTTTCTGATTACTTGAGGAGACGAAAGTAGTAAAGTAACTTTAACGTTAAGGGGAATTGAACAGATTGAAAATCCTATTACTAAAATGGTATCTCTAGATATAGGGTGAAAACTGTTACTCTCTGGGAGTGTTTCTACTTTTTCGAGTGTATATAAACTGATGAATGGTCAATCAATTTATTTTCTTGATATTCGGATGAAGAGAATTGTTCTTCATCTGAATTCGTTTTAAGGTGAGAAGCTTACTTAGACCATTTATTTAGTTGATATCGGAAAACTCAATCTCTTACAACTTTATCTCTCTCTTTCACTAAGAAAAGAAATAGAACTGGTAAAACCACGATGGTTCCAATCCCACTCCATAAAAGATCTGCACCACTTACAACTTGCTCACTAAGTAATCGGTAAAATGTATATGTCGAATAGGGGAACACCAACAAGACTGAGGTAATTACACCAGGAGTATATTTTCTCAGATACAAGGCTTGCCCTAAGTGTGTAAATACATGTGCAAAAAAGATCATCAAGAACATCAAGAATAGATAATAAAAGGAGAAAACAACTGCTAACACAGTTGCAATCGTGATCGCAAGAAAAATCCAAAAGACATCATTGGCAAATTGAACGGTTGTCATCTTAAAACTACTATATAAATACTTGCGGGCTGATTCAGGTAAAAGAGTCAGCACTTTTTCTTTGTTGTGTTGAACCCATTTCTCCACCGTAAGGATTTCCTCGAAATCATGGAACATAAACACAATAGGAAACAGCCATAGAACACTTATGATGTGAAGATGAGCATTTAACCATTCCAAGACCATCTTAAACACCTTCTCCCGTATGATTGAGAAATCCATTTAATAAGACCTCAGCCACTTGCTTTCCTACACTCAAGAATGGGCGATTTACCAAGAAAATAAAGGCTATTCAGGATTAACAACTATCGAAAAATACATTATTGATATCAAATCCATACATAGTGCTGATACCTTTCTCGATTTATAAAATTTGTGTCGTTGGATCAGATGGTATTTGCCAGAGTGAAGTGCTCATTGATTGGATTAGTCGAAACATTAAAGATGAAGAATATAGAAGTCGGATGTTATCACAATTTTAATCTAAAATAGAAGGAATTAGAGATTAAAATCAAGCAAGAGTGGGCGGAGAGATATATAAGTGTTTTTTTAATTAAGAGAGATCAATAGATATAGAATTGTAATGATAAATACTCATATTCCCGCTAATTGAAATTATTAGTATTAAATTATATAATAAATATTGTCTTTTATTCAATGGTTTAGCTTAAAAACTGGGGAAACTTATGAATTTTAGTTAAGTATTAGAATGAAGATGTATATTCGTTCCTTATAATGACAAAAAACCCTTAAGACTTTTTTACAGAAAAGAGGAGCTGAAATAACTGCCTAAACAGTATAGTTAATCTTTGGGTTTAAGTATGACATGTGAACTCCATGACTGAAGATCTAGCTTTTGTCACTGGCTCTTCAGTTTTCTGCTTTTTATTGGAGAAGAAAGGGTTAGATAGATAAGATTGTCTATAAAAAACGAAGAGGTGAAGAGATTGCCAAAGTTTTTTCTGAATTTGAGTCTGATTTTTGCACTTTTACTTATATCTTTTGGACTTTCTGGATGTTCCTCTGTAGAAACCGAAACATCAGCTGAAGAAGTAAATGGGGAAACGCCAGATCAGATTGTTATTCGTTATGCAACAGCAGAGATTCAAAATAATACAGTTAGAAAGTTGAGCTTTCTCGTCCCGAAAGTTAAAGAGAAAAAAATAGAAAGCTTAAAAAAGGAGGGGGAATTTTTAGATCAATTTGGTCCAGAAAATAATAAACAACTCAATGAACAATATCGTCTATCTGAAGTGAGGTATAGTGAAACAGAATTTATATATGAATTGGTAAATGCAGAAGGTAAAAACGATAAGTCATATTACATGGTATCCAAAACAGCTGATGGTTGGAAGTTGGAAGGAATAGGGAGAGGTGATTATGAGTACTATGTATTATTTACGAAAAAAGATTTAGAACCTGTGATTCTTAAGGATTTTGAGGATGATCCTGTCTATCAAGACAGATTAGAAGAAGATTATGATACAGATAAGGAAACAGGAGATCAAGCTAGAGATAAACACAAAGCATACCATAGTCCTGTACAAGAAAAGATCAATGGTAAAATACCTTTGGATATAGCTGTAGAAGCTCTAGATGCAGAACTTAATGAAAACTATAAGGGATTATCTAGTTTGATTACAGACAACTATAAGAAATATATAACTGATCAAAATGCTGGTAACCTTTTTCGAGGTGATATCGATTGGAATAGTTCCGGAGGGGAATCTAAGTATTATGATATTTTGAAGTCAAGAGCAGAAAAAGAACTAGAAATTGAGGAAGCCCAAAAAAGTGAAGATAGCTATATCTATCAAATTTCACAGGGGCGTGTTAGTATAGTGACTGTTAGGAAAACCAAAGAAGGTTGGAAAGTAGATGTAACTACTGAGGAAGATAGAAAGAAGTTTGCCTATGTTCCAGGCGAAGAAAGTAAAATGAAAAAGATCCTTTACTACTAAATGAATCCAATTCTACAATAGAGAAATAAAAGTATGACAACATATAGATCGATGGCCTTCAAGATGAAGACGATTAGGTCCTATTCAAAAAAGAGATCACTCATGTGAGATAATCAAGAGTGATCTTTTTCATTTATATAAAGAAAGGTATGAAGAAAGATAGATGATTTTGAGTTGAAAAGATACCAACTTCTTGGGATTCAATCACGTTAGAGATATTTAGATTCTCTGATCAATACGATGAGACTTGTTATGATGGGTTTGATTTTACACTTACTTTTGATAAATTCAAAATATCGGAAGTAAAACACAATGAAGATGATTATTTAACCTTTCATCAACAGCCGGAGAGGCAAAGTTCATGTTCACTGATGTCAAAGAAATATTATATCGAGCATTTAACATTCAAAAGTTTCGGTATTGGAACCGCAAGCATTCATGTACATGGTATTGGTGTTACAGGCTTGATGAAGGGATTTGGATTGAACCCAGATTTTTTGATGAAAAAGTGAAGTTATTTGATAACTTTGATGTTTTGCGGTACGACGGAGAGTTATCAGAAGAATTTGGTGATCTCTTGAAGGTTCAAATCAAGCAAGAATGAGCAGAGAGGGATGTAGCTTTTTTAAAAAAAGCATAGCTAGTTAGTGGAAGTAAGGATTTACAGTAAACGAAATGATTAACTAGACCTGTTTGAATCATAGTATTCTTGAATCTATATAACCTTATATTAACTATTTAGAATAAAGGTGGTTAATTTGAAGACGAGGATCACTTGGATTGGGATTCTTATTCTCTTATGTACAGGCTGTAATATGGATACTTGGGATGTATATGATGAAGGCGATGTTATCAAAACCATTGATGGGGATACGGTAGAAGTGAAAACAAAGGGAGGGAGAAAATATACAGTCGATCTCGCACTGATTAGAACTCCTATTGTCGAAGATCCATTTGGAAAACAAGCCATCAAAGTTTTACAAGGATATGAAGATAAATGGTTTGATGTAGAGATCAGAGCAGAAAAGCAAGCAGATGGTACATATAAAGGGTTTGTAATAGACTTGATGGATAATCAAGCGAATCGCGATCTAGTGAAGGAAGGACTGGCCATTGTCAAAGTAGAAGGCAAAGGGCTTTGGTCTCAAATAGAGATTGATGAATATTTGGCTGCCCAAGAAGCTGCGAAAAAAAAGAAAAAGGGGATTTGGAGTATTGATGGTTATGTAAAGAATGATGAATTTGATACAGAATTGGCGAACAAGGTATTTGCCGAAAAGCTGGCAGAAGAGAAGAGAAAAAAGAGTTAGTAGCAACTCAAAAAGCACAAGCCCCACAAAAAGTAAAAGATTGGTTGGCAGGATTCCAAAAAGAGTTAAATGGCAAAGTTAGCTCAATCACATATGAAATCGGCAACAATAAAAAACTTGGAGATGATGATGGTTATATGGTGGTTGACGTATTCGTAGTTGAAGAATACTGGGCATCCATGACAGATAGTCAGAAGTTATCTTTTGTAACCGTTAATGGAACCAAAATACCAGAGGGAATCGAGAGTTTACAAGTTTTAGGGAAGTCAAGTTCAGTCATAGTATATTTCCGAAGTGATGAAATTCAAGATGTCTTAGCAAGAAAGAAAATATTGAATGACAAATGGTATTTAGAACGAGAAGACTATCCAAACAATAAGAAAAAGGATGATAACCGTAGAAAGAAAAAAGGATACGGGTATTGGCATCGATGATTAATTGTAATGAAGGGGGATTTGAAAATTTTAGAAAGTTGATTTATGTCCAATGTTAGTATGCTAAATCATTAACACCGTGCTAGAAGTATGGGGATAGATAAAGAAAGTATCTTATTGAGCATAAGTAATTCATTGAAAAAAATACACGAATATTATATAATATTCGTGGCGGAGGGGGACTGAGAATACTCAGAACTCCTCCACCGTTGGACGGAAGGTGCACCATGTAGGTGGCATCCCCGTCAGGTAGTCTAACCCTTCACCAGGCCTTTGTCAGAGAACTGTGTCGGGTTAGAAAAGTCTGTAGATCGCCCTCACGATTTGATCGAGGGTAATCTTTTTTGTTACATCAACAGTGAGGAATAAGAGTATCCCTTGAAAGAACCTTTTTAGGAATTTTTCAAGGGATACTCTTATTTACCGAATCTTTCTTGGCGGAAGAGGTTGTTGATGTGTTTCCCTCTTAAAAGGAAAACGAGATTTTTTCATAGCTTCACCCCCTTTCAACCAGGGGATGAGCCACCCGACACAGCATCTGCGATCCTGCCGTCCAATAGGGAGTATAGTATGAACAAAAAATTCTGTCTATATATATACTTGTTTTAATTTAAAATAAATATACAGTAATAAAATAGATCTAATTCAGTACGAAACAGATCATAATCTTTTGAAGAGATGTGATTTCATGTGTTTAGATGTAAATGAAGCTGTAAATCTGGAGTCGTGAGGACCGAGGAAGTAGATGAGAGCCAGAGAAAACTAACTTTAAAACTTGGATTGGATGAGTATAAGTAATTCATTGAAAAAATACAAGAATATTATATAATATTCTTGGCGAAGGGGGACTGAGAATACTCAGAACCCCTCCCCCGTTGGACGGAAGGTGCACCATGTAGGTGGCATCCCCGTCGGGTAGTCTAACCCTTCACCAGGACTTTGTGAGAGTGCAGTGTCGGGTTAGAAAAGGTTGTAGATCGCCCTCACGGTTTGGTTGAGGGTGATCTTTTTCGTTACAATCATGAGTATATAAAAATATATATACATAAATATTTTTATATTGAAAGAAAAGTGGTGATTTAAACAGTGTCGAGTTATGTAGAAAAAACAAATACTGGGCCTGACCGAAAGAATGAGATTGGGTTTATCATAAAAGTACTCTTCACTATGCTTTTTTTTATACCCGTCATTTTTGCAATAGTAATAATTGTTGCGGGAAATAGATTTAGATGGCATCCGTGGCGGCTTTTTACTGTTGGGACATTATTATTAATCTTGGCAGGTATATTTGGATATATTCAAATGTATATGTATGCTTTGTTCACAATTATAAAATTCCTACGGACCGATTTAAAAATGTTATCTGAAAAAAAATCGCCGAAGTAAGCTTCGATCCATTCATTCAATTTCTTCCAAATGCTATAGTAGATATGTTGCCTGCTTCCATTGGCTTTGGAATATTATTAGGAGGAATTGGTCTATGGTTGGTAATTCATAGACCTGAATTTTTGAGATTACCTCTTAAACAACCAGTCGAAAGAACCAAAGAGAAGGTACATATCAGTAGCAAAGTAAAGCTTCCAACTGTACATAATGGTGTAGCACTTGGAGTTAGTATAGATGGGTCTCCAGTTTTACTACATGATGAAGAACTTAATATGCATGCTTTTATTTGTGGATCAACAGGTACTGGCAAAACGAATACGTTACTCGTTATATTAGAAAGTGCCATTCGGCGAGGAAAGCCTGTGATTGTTGTGGATGGTAAAGGCGATCCCGGCTTGATAAAGGATTTAGAAGAGCTATCTCAAAGATATGATCGCCGTTTTCAGAAATTCTCATATAGAGATCATACACACTATAATCCGTTTCGTCATGGTGATGCTACTGAATTAAAAGATAAGCTAGTGGCAATTGAAGAATGGTCGGAACCCTACTATAAACGTGCAGCAGAAAGATACCTTCAATTAGTATTTCGTGTTCTAAAGCTATTAGATATGCAAATAGATTTAATAGAAGTTCAAAAAATGCTAGATAGTAAACGACTTATGCAAGCTGTTAAGAAGCTAAAGATTGATAAAGAAGAAGCAAATGATATGAAGAACTATATTAACGGGTTGGATGCAGGTCATAAAAATGCAATTGAGGGATTAAAAGACCGTCTTGCACTTATTACAGAAAGTGATATTGGACCCTTGTTTAAAGATGATGAAGATACCATTGACTTATTAGAAGCTGTTAAAGATAAACGAGTAGTCATCATGTCTCTTTCAGGACTCAGCCACTCGTCCTTTACTCCAGCGTTAGGAGCTATGATTGTAGAGGACTTAAAAACGGTGGCAGCATCAATGGGAGCAGTAGAAAAAGAAGATTATATTTATGTCGTTTTAGATGAATTTAATTTGTTTGCAGGTGAACAAGTAGTTAATATGATTAATAAAAGTCGATCAGCAGGATTTTGTTGCCTGATCGCTACTCAAGAACTAGCTGACTTAGCTACTGCTGGAGGACAAGAACTAGTGGCACAAGTCATAGGAAATACGAATGTAAAGATCGTCCACCGACAAGATGTACCAAGCTCTGCGGAATATATGGCAGAAGTAGTAGGAACTAAAAAAATCTATGAAAAGACTTTAATGACAGAGGAGTCTCTTTTGGGTAAAAGACCTACATTGAAAGGAGCAGTGAAAGAAGGAGAGGAATTTATTGTTCATCCTAACATATTGAAGAATTTAGGTAGGGGAGAAGCAGTGGTAATTAAAAAGATTCCAGAAACAACTGTCGATAAAACGAGTATTCGTTTAGCTGAATTGTAAATTCTTTAGATGAGTTATAGTAGTATTTATAGACTGTAGTTAGAATGACTGAAACTACAGTCTATAATATAAAATTAGGGAAAAGGGAGTTCTTTTTAGAGGATATTTAGATCAGCATTAGAATTACAATAAAGCTAATTACTCCCAGAGCGGTAAGAATTCCTTGATATATTAACTTTACCTTATCAAGTTGAAATTGTTTTACATTCATTAATTTAATGTGTGCTAATTTTTCTTTTTCTAGTTCAAACTGTTTGTCTAAATTAAGCTCTTCGAGATGAAGTTGTTCTATTTCTAATTTTATCTTCTCGAGATTAAGTTGCTCTATTTCAGATTTTATCTTTTCAAGACGAAATTGTCCCTCCTTTATATTAGGGCTGATTTTTTTTTGCTCATCCATAATAAACCACCTCCTATCAAATTATAGATTGATTTTGTTAGGTTATTCATTAAGTAGAAAGGGTTAAGGGAAGGTTCGTTTTTATATGATATCTAGAAATATCATTAAAATTACAAAGCAGTTAATCATTATCCAAGTAGTAAGTACAAATTGAGATGTCAATCTTTTCTTTTCTACTCGAAGTCGTTTTTCATCTAATTCTTTAGTATGTATTAACTTTTCTTGATCTAGTTCCATTTTTTTTTCTAAATGGAGATTGTGGTGACGAAGTTGTTCTATTTTTAATTTGAGTATTTCGATGCGAAGCTGTCCTATTTTTAATTTAAGTATTTCGTTGCTAAGTTGTTCTTCTTTTATACTATGGTCGATTTGCTTTTGCTCATCCAAAGTTGACACCCCCCATAATAATTAAAGCCAGCTCTAAGAAGTGGGGTTTGGGAGACTTACACTATTTAGGTCTACAGGGGAAAAGGGAGTTCTTTTAGAAGATATTTAGATTAGCATTAGAGTTACAATAAATCCAAACACTCCCAGAGCAGTAAGAATGCCTTGATAAGTTAACTTTGCTTGATCAAGTTGAAATTGTTTTTCATTCATTAATACAGTATGTGCAAATTCTTCTTTTTCAAGTTCAACCTGTTTTTGAAAATTAAGTTCCTTTAGATGAAGTTGTTTTCTTTCTAACTTTATTTTTTCGAGATCAAGTTGCTCTATTTCAGATTGTATCTTTTCACGACGAAGTTGTTCTTCTTTTATATTAAGGTCGATTTGTTTTTGTTCATCCAAAGTTGACCACCCCCATTATAATATAAGATTGACTTTAGGTAATTAAAGAAAACGAGAGTAAGAAGTTAAATTTAAAAAGGTATTCACCTAGAACCTATTTTATCAATTTTAACACTATTCAACCAGTGGACATTATTAATTAATTGTTGTATAATTAATGTTGTCACTAACTAAGTGACCAGCTCTAAATAGTGGGGTTTGGGAGACTTACACTATTTAGATCATAACCAGAGTACCAGTACTCAAAAATACCTAGGCTTTTGCCTAGGTATTTTTGTTTTATGTAAAGGTAATGAGTCTAATCTTCATTGGGGTTCTTGAAGACGCTAGGCATCTTCAAGAACATTAACATACCAGATTAGGGAGACTACATCATCAATCTAATCATAACCACAGTACCAGTACCAATAATGGTACTGATTATCCCAAGCAAACCCAACCAAAACTTTATCTTGAGTTTTTTACGATCTTGCTTTTTCCGATGTCGCAACTTACGGTACTCCAGAACCAGTTTTTCATGATCCTGCTTTTCCCGATGTCGCAACTCCATAAGCTTCAACTCTTTTTCATGTCGCAACTTATGGTACTCAAGAACCAGTTTTTCATGATCCTGCTTTTCTTGATGTCGCAACTCCAAAAGTTTCAACTCTTTTTCATGTTTTAGCTTATGGTACTCAAGAACCAGTTTCTCATGGTCGATGTTGTTGTGACTGTTGTTAGACTTAGACATTACCTCACCTCCTCCCCCCTATACCAAACTGTAAAATGACTATCTGGTATAGAGCGAAGGAGGTGAGTGATGATATATAGAGTCCCATCTGTATGTCAAAATGAGGTATAAACCTCATTACTAATATACCAAAAAAAATATATCTTTCAAGCATTAATATAATTTAATTTCATAGAATAAATGAATAAGATATAGAAATATAAATAGAATAATAATGGAATAAAACTGGGAATAGTAAAACAAGTAGACAAAATTAGTTTTTACTATTCTGAGATTGTCAGGTATAGATTTTAGAAGAAGTTAACAAAGACTAAGATCTGTAAGTATGTATTTATACTTTTTATGAGGGAGTTTTTTATCTTACAGTTACTGGTTAATAGATCATGAAATTAAAATAAGGAATGTTTGCAAATTAACTTAATTTAAATTTAGTAACCAAACAAAGGAAGAGAAATTCCATGGAAATCAAAGAGATTCAAGACCACTTAGATAACATCAGAACATCCAAAGATCTATGGAATGAATTTGCATATGTGAAAAATGAGGAAGCCTATTTTGAAGATGAAAACTACCTAAAAAGATATGCTCTGGCGATCGAACTTCAGTATCATTGGACTCCAGATGATCAAGAGCTTGTCAGATTTTTAATGAAAAACGAAGTGGAGAGCCAGTGGTATGATGGTTGGCAAGGGATTGGTCCATCACTGGTCTTGATCTCCTACTTACTTACGAAATCTAAAAATCCCGAAAATGTTTGGCTATTTGAAGAAGCCAAATGGGCTAATTTTGATACCTATTGTGGATATGATAGTGAATTTATATTTTCAGCGGGTGTAGCAGCTACATGTAAATATCTCGAAAATCATGAGATCTCTGAAGAGGATCATCCATATCTATTTAAAATGAAAGATGAACTTCAGACGATCTATACAGAAAAAGAGATTGATGAATTTTTAAAAGAATGAACAAAACATTTCCTTCTAAAATCGAAGGTCAAGATCTAATGACCTTATTTGAGAGAGCCGTTGATTTTGGAGAGCGAGAGGAAGGTGAAAAAATATTTGAGTTACTGGAGAAGAGTGGGAAATCAAATGCTCAATACCTTTCTTCTTGCGCCGGGGATCTTAAAAATTATGATAAGGCCATTCACTATCAGATTGAACATATTAAAAGTGTAGATGATCCATGGAGAAAGACCTTTTCGGTTCATCATCTTGCAGAGTTGTATGGTTTAAATGGTGATTATATCAAGGTATGGGAAACGGCGAATCAATGGTATATGTTACTTGATGAAGAAGACCAAACAAATCAATTAGAAACTTGGTTTGATATCAGTCTGGGACTTTTTGAGAAAAATAAAAGAAAACTTGCTCTGAGAAGCTTTCGAAAAGGGGAAAAGCTACTGAAAAGAGCCAATCCAAGTCTCAATCTTCTTGAAAAAGTGAATTTTTGTTGCGAGAAGCTTAATCTCCCCAACAAACAAAAGAACTATTACAGAAGATTGATGGAAGAGAAGCAAAAAAGAATACAAGAGGAGTTTGGGGACTAAAGGGTGATGGTTGAAGTTACTTTCATAATTATAAAGATTCTGAGTCTAAAGCATCTAATAAAGAAGAATAAAATGACCATACCTTACAGGATGGTCATTTCTCATATAAATAGACATCAAGGAGACCACCTCAATGAATCAAAATGTAGGAAAATTTATCCATCCCCTAGCTTTCGGGCTCATCGGGTTGATCTTTTATCAAGGTGAGAGAGCGATGTTCACGATGATTGCCGTGGGGGTTCTAATCGGTTGGTCTATAGATGAATGTCTCCATCATTTAGAGAGTAAGAATATCTTCCGGACTCCAACCCTTTTGAATTATAAATGGGTAAAAGCAATCATTTCTATACCCATCATGCTCTTTTCGATTCTAGCTAGTTTGGGTGTTATGTTTACCATGTTTCTACATCTAATTGCTGAAGATCGATTGATTAAGGAGATCTTTTCTCCTGATGGTGCTTATACGATTCAGATCTATGAGCCTGTTGGAATGATGCCTGATTACTCCAGCTATGTAGATGTCGTGTTTAACGATGAGTTACGTGATTCAAGAAGAATCTATTGGCAAGGGTATAGTCAGGATTTGAATGTAGTTTGGGTAAGTGAAGATATGGTAGATGTGAATGGAAGAAAGTTAAATGTATACAAGGATGCTTATAAAGAGAGCGGAGAGGATATTCCAGACTCTACACCTGAACCTCCCTTCTTTTCAGGATTTCATTATTCGGGTCAAAGCCCACATTGGAATGTTACTCTTTCTCCAGATGGGGAGGATGATTATAAAAATATAAAGCTTGAATATAGAGGAACAGATCCAGAAACTGTCCAAAATGTGCATCTTAACTTTAAACTAAGTGTTGTGCACCGATTTCTAGTGTTATTATAATCCCATCTTATGGTGTAACCCTTTATGAAAAAGGTCCTAGTAATCAGATCGACCAGACAGATGATAGGATAACCATTTCCATTTAACTTGAGGTAGGGGCTTGGATGTTTACCACTACTTAACTTACGCCAGTCCTTACAATAGCTTCACAAATTTCTAGGTGATGTGGAAAGGCTTCTAATGATTATCCGTCAGTATCAAAAATTGAATAAATAATCTTCCATTGATTGCGTGGTTTGCATAGTATTCTTTTTTTGTAGAGACTGTTCCCCTGGCATTGATCGGCTTCAATGATTGTACTTCGAACAAAGTTGCTTCCTCCTATAATAATGGACAATGATTATATGTGCTTGGTCCATCTGATCTCCTTCTATGTTGTCTCTTATTTGAATCATCATCTTCAGTACATACTAAAAATAAAAAGGTAGCGATGAATGATGGATATGCAAATGACGATGCAACAGTTGATGGATCAACAAAAGCCCTTCTCTTTCACGCCCAATGAAAATCCTCTCATGCAAGAGTATATAAGATTTTATGGACTTGATTTCCCACAAGTAGAACATCTCTATGGTTATATCCCTTGTTGTAATGAACAGATCTTTTTGCAATCGTTTCGACCTGTTGAATCGAGAGGAACCGTTTTATTACTCCATGGCTATTTGGAGCATGCGGGGGTATTGAAACATGTGATATTCTTTTTATTAGAACACTCTTATCAGGTGATTACATTTGATTGGCAGGGGCATGGTTTGTCTAGCGGAGAACGAGCTAGTGTGAGTCAATTTGCTGAGTATTTGTGTGTATTTGAACAGATCTATAAGGAGATCATTCCGTCATTGACAGATTCACGGATTCATGTGATCGCTCATAGTACAGGAGGTGCTGTTGCCCTCGATTATATGTTGAATCATTCATCTGATTTTGATCGGGTTGTTTTATTGGCCCCATTGGTTCGTTCATACATGTGGCATGCATCTAAAATTGGCTTTTACTTGGGGCATCGCTGGATCAAAGAAGTTCAAAGAGTCAATCGTCATACTCATGAAGAGTATGCAAATTTTATTCAAATGGATCCTTTGCAAAACGATAAAGTCCCTTTGACTTGGGTTCAAGCTTTATTTGATTGGTATAAAGAGGTTCAGTCGGCGACCCCATCCAATCGGGAATTGCTAATTATTCAGGGAAATCAAGATAAAACAGTTGATTGGAAGTATAATATTCGTTTTTTTCAAGAAAAATTTCCCGAGAGCCGTATTGAAATTGTTAAAGGTGGTGGACATCAGTTATTCAATGATACGCAATCTACCATTGAACAAACCTTGGATTTCATCCATGATTACTTAAAATAACATTTCTTTTTATCAGTAGTGTCGAAATACCCATAGTTAGGAGTCGATGTTTCGCTCGAAATGACTTTGGACTGATCTTTAGAGGAACCCTTTGATGAAGGAAAAAAGGAGGCAAATTTTCCTTGAGATGCTTCAATGCCTTTTGCCTCCTCCCTAACTAGTACTACATAAAATGAGGTGTGAGATGAAAAAGATAAAATTATATTGTTTTCCCTATGCGGGAAGTTCAGCATCTATGTATTTACAATGGAAAAAACATTTAAATTCAGTAGAAGTATGTCCTGTGGAGTTAGGGGGGAGAGGAAGAAGATTTTCGGAACCCCTCTTCAAAGACCTTGATTTGATCGTGGAAGATGTCTATATGCAGATGAGAGAAGAAATTGATCAAACGCCATATGCCTTATTTGGTCATAGTTTGGGAAGCTTAATCGTGGATCGGCTAGCAATCAAGATTTTGGAAAAGGGTCACACTCCTCCACAAATCCTGTTCTTTTCAGGGAGGAAGCCCCCTCATTTACCCGCAGATCAAATTCGCCATCATTTATCAGATGATGAATTAAAGAAAGAACTGATTCAAATGGGTGGAGTACAACCCGATTTATTTGAAAATGAGGAATTATACCATTTGTTTGCCCCTATTATTCGTGCTGATCTACAGGCGGCTGAGACATACGATCATACAGAGCCACGGATTCCATTTGATATCGATTTGGTAATTCTTAATGGCTTGAATGACCACTTGGTCAAAATCGAAACGGTTGAAGATTGGCGTGACTATACAACTACAACCTGTCATATTCATCATTTTAATGGTGGGCACTTTTTTATTCGTGAGTGTGAGCAGGAAGTGCTTCAAGTGGTCCAAGAAGCACTTCAAGCAAAAATGGAGAAGTTCCAGCATGATTTCAGATTGACTTGAACCAGCTAGAAGTTGTCCCCGTACTTGATTAAATCCAGTACGGGGATTTGTTTTTTTGAAGTAACAAGCAAGTTGATGAATTAATTACAACCAGATATTGATTTAATATGAAAAATCAGAATATAATAGTATTACCATCCTCATTTGCTACACTCCCCAATTGTTGCTTTTTAGTAAAGCGGAATGTCCACTATTCAGTAATAAAATGTAAATATATATAAGATTAAGAGAACATTATATAATGATTATTTACAATAAAATGTTATATCTGTATATTGGATAGTGGTGGCAATGGGTAGTGTCGAAGATTTAAGCTCTAGACTTAGTCTGTATTGATACTACTTAAATGGCAATCTACTTCAAAATGGTTTGTTCTTAGTAGGGGGTACAAATAGATTCATGAATCGTACTTTAGTTAAGTTTGTATGTGGAATCGGTGTACTTGTCATCAGCTACTTAATTTTCATACAATTCTTTGGATTTGTCAAAGTAGTAGGATCCAGTATGTCCCCAAACTTAGATGATGGCGAGATTGTGGTAATGAAAAAAGCTCAGGGAGTAGAGAGGGGAGAGATCATTTTCTTTAGAAGTGAAAATTATAACTATATTAAGCGAGTGATTGGTCTTCCAGGAGATCGATTGGATCTGAAAGGAGGGAGAGTCTATCTTAATGGTTCCCTACTTGAGGAGAGGTATCTGGGGCAGTTGGATCAAATAGAGATTGAATCCATTCATGTTCCCAAAGACCATCTATTTGTTTTAGGAGATGATCGTCTGAACAGTATTGATAGTCGTCATTTTGGATTTATTCCCATCAAAAATGTTGAAGGCATTATTTTGCAATAAGAAAAGGTGAACAACATGAGCTTGGAAACGATTGTGGCTGTGTTTAGACAGCCTCGAGAAGAAATGCATTCCTTGTTCTATTCGGATTCTCGTAAGCAAAGGTATCTAATTATTAGTTTATTTGGTCTAGCCTTATCTTTTGACATTGCAGTAGGTTTGCATCTAGGGGATCAGCTAGATCTTTGGACTATACTAGGAATTTGTTTGGTCATAGGTCCTTTATTGGGGATTCTTTACTCTTTTATATTATCTGGCTTCATCCATTTATGCTCTAAGATCTTCGGTGGACAGGCAGACTGGGATCAGTCACAAAAAATTATTGTGTACTCCAGTTTAATTTATTCACTTAAAAACCTGGTTGTATTGGTTAAGCTTCTATTTTTCAGAGAAGAAACTTTTGCATCAACTACATACATAGCTAATAGCGGCATTTTATTTACAACTATGTTCATATTTCTATTGCTGATGGAAGTTCTTCTTCTCATTTACTACTATGTGACGCTAGTGGTTTTTGTTTCAGAGAGTAATGACTTATCTATTGCTATTTCGTTATTAACGGTTGTGCTTGTGATGTTGCTGATTACTTTACCTTTCGTTTTGTTTAATTTACTAACTTAGCTCTTTGTTTACGAAAGGAGTAGCTAATGAAACTTTTAAAACAATTGTATAGTCCGAAGAGTCTGAGCCGACGCGGTTCTAGTACGATGGAGTACATTATCATTATTGCTGCGGCTGTGATCTTAGCAGGAATTATCTATGTGTATATTTCTAGTGATGGTGGAATAAACACAACAGTTCAGAATAAAGTAGAACAGGCTCTTGATGGAAAAGCAACGGTGAGTGAGGGGACTCAAGGTCCAGGTGGATCAAATGGTTCGCCTAATGGTTCATCTCCGAACTCGGGTACAGATGGAAAGTCTGGAGATGACTGGGGGAAATTACCTGGGTACCTAGATCCGAAACTGAAGGATCGTCTGCCAACCCTAATTCCAGGATTAGACTTATCCAAACAACTTGAAAAAATAGGAGAATTGGTAGGCGGTATTAAAGAAGGGTGTGCAGCTGCTGAAGGTGATTGTCCGAACGGAGCAGTGAAGACAATCAAGGATCAAAAAGATCCAGCTAACGAACGCACCTATACTCCAACTCCTGAACGTCCTTATGGTAAACTAGAAGATGTAAAGATCACGGATAAACAATATGCAATCTTCTCCCAATTTGCATATGATGACTTTGAGCCGGGTCCGAATACTCCGATCGATCCGAAATTTTTAGAAAAGCATCTAGGAAAAGGTTGGGAAGAGGACATCGAACATCGCTATACAGATAAAAATGGTTTCCAAGCCAAGGTGTTTATCAATAAGGAAACAAAAGAAGCAGTTGTTGCTTTCCGAGGAACGGATGATTGGAAAGATATCGCCATTGATGTAGCCCAAGTCTCACAAGGTTGGTTGACAAGCCAGCATAAAAGCGTAGATAAAATGATGGAAACCTTGATGAAAGATCCAAGGTATAAAGATTATCAATTTACCTCAACGGGTCACTCTTTAGGTGGTAATTTGTCTATGTATGCAGGCGTAAAATATAATATGCCAACAGTAACATTTAACGGACCTGGCTATGACACTCCAAAGATGAAAGACGCTGTTTATTCAGACAAATATCATGACTTGATTCGAAATTACAATTTTGGAAAAGACCCAATTGGAGCCAATAACAACAAGCCTGGGTTAACCTACAATGTTAAAATTGGTAAGGACTACTCTAGAACGGTTGAACAACAAGATCATGTCAAATGGATCAATTATCGTCCGTTGAAAGGACTCTTTTCTTGGGGAGATCATGGTATTGGTAACTTCACAGGAATCACAGGAAGTGATCCACAAACAGATGCGAAAAAAATCGCTGATGAAAATCAAAAACGGAGAAACAATTCAATCATTGGTGATTTACCTGGACAATATGACAGAGACTACGAAAAAGCTTTAAAGAAGAAACAGAAAGAGTATGAAGATAGTCAAAAACGAGTGGACTCTATTTTTGGTCCAGATGGGAATATCCAAGGACGGTAATGATTGAATAAGGAGGTGCTCTTGTGCTTCATATGTTAACCAGTGGATTGCTATCCATTCTTTATCCCGGATTGGGACAGTTTTATGGTAAAAAGTATGTAAAAGGGATTATTTTCTTGATTGCAGGGTTGACCGTTGATTTGCTAAACCTAATGTCAGGAAACTATATCTATGAGTGGAGAATTCTCCTGTCACTCATTGCCGTCGTTGACGCAGTGTTAACAGCTCGGAAGTTGACCCAAACGGGAGAATTGGATGCTTTTCAACTTGATCGGAATAAATTACTCGCCTTTGTAGGGGCGTTTGTTATCATTGGATTTGTGGTGGTGTTCCCTATGTTTAATTATATTTCAGAAGCAAAGAATCCGACTCCTGGACCTCAGATTTCAGCTCCGTTGGACACAGAGATTCAAGAAGCAGCACTTATTTACCTAAAAGAGAAATACAACAAAGACTTTGTAGTGAAAAAAGCATTACAAAACACTTTAACTAATAGTCAAAACATCATAGTTACTCCAAAGGATGAACCAGATTTTCTTGTTTATGTAATCAGAGAAGGAAACACCTTTACGGATACTTTAGTTTCGGGAAGCTATTCCAAAGAGGCTGAAGCGAAAGTAAATGTAGCAGCCGACAAATACTTTAAAAAAGCTTGGAAGCCTGACATTCGGGTGGTAGTAGATTCAGAAGTGGAAGATCAATTGGTCAAAGATGGCAAGTTTCCTTCTTTTGAAGAACAAATGAAGTCTACCCCTGACAATGTGTCAGTAACTGTACAGATGGCAACATTGAGAGAGGATACAAATAACTTAAAATCAGATTTGAAACTCATGGAGCAGTTTATTCAAGAGTTGAAAGAGCAAGGATTCACGCAAGTTTCCTTAACGATTAGCAGTTATGATGCAAAGCCAATTAAAAAAATGACGAATCCACAACCTGGTCAAACAACATCGCCATATCGGTTGTATATGTTTGATACCTCATACAGTGACTTTAAAGCGATTGTTGAAGGAAAAGAGACAAATATTGAGAAGTATTTCTTTGTTCAAGAATAAAAGGAAAGCGCCGATGATCCCCATCGGCGCTTTTTTAATCAAAAACACCCTCATTGTTTCAGAGCGTGCCCATTTTATTCATATTCAACGCTAAATGACCAGTTTCCATCAGCCTTAATACTAAATGCATGGATTCCGTTGTTTTCTATTTCTTTGACTACAGAATCATCGTATTCGCCAATCTCATTCACAAGTAAGTTTTGCTGTCCATCCATATTCACGATGAAATTTTCTTTGCCATCATGTGTGAAATGTAGACGGACCTTTTTATTTTCCAGCTTCACAAATACTACATCGTCTTTACGACCTGTAAATTCATGGGGAGCTGTTTTTAGATCTTCGGGGGTGTTCTGGTCGATCTCAATACTCCATGATCCATCTGCTTCAATCTTAAAAGAGTAGATACCATCTTGATCAATCGTTATGAACCGTTTACCATCATAGCTACCATATTCATTAAATACATAATCCAAAGTTTCTCCCTTTTTATCTAATAATTTGACAACAAAAGGGCCATCTCCATAGTGATCAGCTTCTAAAATGGCAAAGCCTTTAGATAAGGTAACTGACTCAGTCATAGACTCTTTGCCGCTTAGTTCGATGACTTTCAACTTAGTTTCACTTTCAGCAATAGCGATCTCCCCGGCACTATTCGGTCCACCTAGAGTAAAGCTCTCTATCAAAAAAAAGGAAATAATTGATGCCACTAGACCAATGAGAAAGAGAAAAGAAAAAACACCTAACCCAACCCAAGCCCAAGTACGTTGCACTTTCGCAAAATGTTCTTCGCTTTGCCATTCTTTATTTTTCCACGCCCACTCTCCGCCTTTCGCTCCTAAAACAAAAGGCATCGCAAACCACCCAACAATAGGGACGAAAGTAAGGAAAGCAATCCATACATTGTTACCTATGCCCCAGATCCAGTTTAAAAAGAAAGCCCCCCAGTTCCACTTTTTAGCCACTGGAGGAATATCTTGAGTCGGTTCAGAAAAAGAGTAGTGATCTGTCTGCATCTCAATTCTCCTCACTAAAATTCATAATAAGTATATTATAAATAAATTTGGCATTATAAATCAAAAGATTAGTCAAATGATATAGAACTATTTTTAACCTAGATTTATTTTAATGAGCAGAATGAAAAAAGACTACATTATGCGTAGTCTCTTTTTACACCTCATCGTTATTTAATGGCAAGCTTCTTCTTATGGAATCAACTTGGCACTTTTGATATTTTTTATGACGAAAGGCGTTAATCTAAAGATTATAAAGAATAAGTACTGTATTCCCAATACTACTAATGCTGGTGTGGACTTATAATGTAGAGTTTTCAATTGCTGCACCGATGGCGAGTGCAAAAATGACTCCCGCAATAATCCCAATTAGCACACATAAAACGAAAATCCATAAACCTACTTTAGCCCAAGTACGTTGTACTTTTTCAAAATGCTCTACACTTTGCCATTCTTTACTTTTCCAAGCCCATTCTCCGCCTTTCGCACCTAATACAAAGACCATAACGAAATTTACGAAGGGGATTAATGCAAGAAGAGCAATCCATACATTATTACCGATACCCCAAATCCAGTTTAAAAAGAAAGCCCCCCAATTCCATTTTTTAGCTATTTCTGGAATATCATGTTGACTTGAGAAAGCGTGATGTTCTGTTTGCATCTTAACACTCCTTAATAAAAAATGGTTATGAATCTATTATAATTGCATCAGATATTAGAATCAAAAGGTAAATCCAAATTAAATTACCTTTTTTGAATAGAAGGGGTAAACATAGGTTAATTTCTCCATTTAGTAAGAAAAAAAGAGACCACATCATGTGTAGTCTCTATCCTATTCAAAAGGGTTTATAGGAAATAACCAATCATTAGTAGTCTCTTAATTTTAATTTACAAATCCCCAGTCAGAAGCGTATTTGTGTCCTTCATTAGCAATTGAATAGAAATCATTTTCATTTCCGCCCACAGGAACAACATTAAGGGATTGAGGAGATTCTAGACTAATACCATCATGATATGTTAGAACAAATTTTGTGGCATCTGGAGACCAGACTGCAGAGTAGACACGAGCAAGTTCTACTTCCTCTTTAAAGTGAGTAACTTGTTTGCGTTCACTACCATCAGGTTTAATTACATAGACGTTTTGATTAACTGAAAAAGAGATTAGGCTACCATCAGGGGACCATCTTGGTCTTTCTTCATTATGGTTTGGGGTATTGGTAATATTAATTTGGTTTTGACCGTTGTAGTCCATGATATATGTGTCATTGTCTAAAGTAACCCGGTCTGTGACATCAAAGAGAATTTTCAGTCCATCTGGTGAGAAGACTGGGTGGAACTTAAGTTGATTCGGATTATTCGTTAGTTTCTCTACTCCAGAACCATCTATATTCATCATAAAGATTTCAGCACTAAAACTATCGTTGTAATATACACTATAAACAATTTTCTGTCCATCTGGAGAAAGGTTTGGAGCATCCTCCGATTCTGGAGTGTTTGTAATTTGAGTTAGTCCTGTTCCATCTACATTGACAGAAAAGATATCACCATCACTTCCTTGACTATAACCCACAAAGAATATTTTAGAACCGTCAGGAGAGATGTTACCATCAACAGCCCAACCATCCACAATTTTTACTGCATTGGACCCATCTGGATTGACTAAAAATAGTCCTTGGTCTTCTTCATCATAACTGCTATAAACAATTTTTTCCTGAGCAGAGGAGACTGATTTTGTCTTTACTTGTGGAATGGCTTTGGTCACTTTCTTATTTACTTTCGCTTTCATCTGGTGTTGTTCCCATTGGGACTGAGCTGAAGTAGTTGGCTTTAAAGTTTGAGGGGTAGCTGTTACGGATGTGGGTAATACGACTGAGAGAGTTAAAGCTACTGCTGTACCGATCGAGTAAATCGCTTTCATTTGAACATCTCCCTTTTAAAAAATTTAATACTAATTCAAGGGTTTAAAAGTTCGAGGTTTTGATCTATAAAGAGAGGGTGTAAGTATTTATTGTGATTTATTTAAGTAGAGAGAAGTAACCCTTATTTATATTATATAAAAATTAAAATGAATTGCAAATATTTTTTAATAAATAGTTTCATTTGTTTTGTACATGTTTTACAGATTCTATAGAAAAAAATAAGGAATCAACCAATAGTTAAGGTTGTTCCTTAGAGATCTTTCAATGGTAAATCGATTTTTGTTTGAACCTAGCTCGATTCTGTGTTGAAACATCATCACAAGAAGTGGTACATGTTTTGTTTAATGTACAAGCAGCGCATTTTCCTTGTTTTGACTTTTGATAGTAACGGATCAGTGTCCAAGCGGCATAACCAAAGATAGCGATTCCTATCAATATGCTCACCATGTTAATCCCTCCTCTTCTTCACATTAATGGAATCCTAATAGTTGTCCCCCTTGATAAATAACGAATGTGACGATATAGGCAACGATCAACGAATAGATGACTGAGAACCAAGTCCATTTTGTTGAGCCGGTTTCTTTACGAATGACTGCAACAGTCGCTAGACAGGGAACATACAATAAGATAAAGGCCATGAAGCTATATGCTTGCAAGGGAGTGAAAAATTGACTCAGTACTCCCTGTAAGGCGATGTCCCCTGGTGTGACATAGATGATATTCATCGAGGAAACAACGACCTCCTTGGCTAAGAAGCCAGTGAGAAGAGCAGCGCCTGCTTGCCAATTACCAAAGCCGATCGGATCGAAGAGTGGAGCGATTGCGCCTCCGATCATAGCTAAAAAGCTTTCATTCATCTCTACATCGATGCCAGCAGGTCCCATATAGCCGAGTAACCAAATGACGACAGACCCTCCAAAGATAAAAGTACCTGCCTTTCGGATAAATCCTTTTCCCTTCTCCCAAGTACTTCGAAATAGGCTACGCCATTGTGGGATCCGGTAAGGAGGTAATTCAATCACAAAGGGGGAAGGTGCTTCGCTTTTTAAAAAGGTCATTGAGAATACCTTCGCTAAGATAAAAGCTAAAATGATTCCCATAACATATAAAGATAACACGATCAAAGCTTGATATTCTGTAAAAAAGGCTGCAACAAAGAGAGAGTAAACGGAGAGTCGGGCAGAGCAAGACATTAAAGGTGATAATAAAATGGTAAGCAACCGTTCTTTGGGTTGTTCAATGGTTCTTGCAGCCATGATGCCAGGAACATTGCATCCAAAACCAATAATCATCGGAATAAAGGCTTTTCCGTTTAGACCGATTGCTTCCATCATGCGATCCATCACTAGAGCGACCCTTGCCATATATCCTGAATCCTCAATCCACGAGATAAATAAAAATAAGATAAAAATCTGTGGAACGAAGACGAGTACCCCACCAACACCAGCAACAATTCCTTCCAAAACGACTGCTTGTATGAAAGGAGAAGCTTCAGCGGCTTGTAGGACCTGAGCGAGCCCATCTTTCAAAGGACCTGACATCCAAGCATCTAATTGGTCGGACAAAGGGCTACCTAGCCAATCAAAAGTGAATTGGAAGATCAGAAACATGGTGAGTAAAAAGATTGGAACACCTAGGAATTTATTCAACACCAACGAGTCGATCCGTGTGGTCCAAGTGGTTTGCTGATGGAGGTCTTGCTTGAACGTAAGAACATTTTTAATGGTGTCTTGAATCCATCGGGTGCGTATTTGGCGAATATACTCTGGGAGTGACATTTTCTTTTCGCTAATATGGATCGATGCTTCTACTTCATCATATAAGTGTTGTAATTTTTCTAGTGGGATCGATTGACTTAAGTGATAGAGAACAAGTTGATTTCTCTCATAAAATTGGATAGCTAGCCAACGTGAAGGAATCGATTCCTGGGCAGCAGAAAGCAAAGAAGTAAGTTGCTCAATTCCCTTTTCTAACTCCGGCCCATAATCGATTTGAAATGAAGTGGTTGGTTGGAGTTGAGAGCATTCTTCTAGTAGCTTGTCACAACCGACC
This sequence comes from Hazenella coriacea, assembly GCF_004341825.1. GTDB lineage: Bacteria > Bacillota > Bacilli > Thermoactinomycetales > Thermoactinomycetaceae > Hazenella > Hazenella coriacea. Next base: position 346,755 of record NZ_SMAG01000002.1, read on the forward strand.
CCTTTTCGAGCGGTGATCGGAATGATTGGGACACCCAGAAGGTTGGATAACTGGGTGGAGTCAATCTCCATTCCTCTTGCATTAGCTACATCAATCATATTTAAACCAATCAACATCGGTTTTCCATACTCCAATAATTGAATGGACAGGTTTAAGTTACGCTCTAATTGGGAGGCATCCACAATATTTAGAATGGAGTCAAACTCTCCTTCTAATAAATATTGGGTGGCGACTCCTTCATCTTTAGATAAGGGATTCAACGAATAAATACCAGGTAGGTCAACCAAGTGCCCCTGTTTATTTTTCAATTCCCCTACCTTTTTCTCTACGGTTACCCCTGTCCAGTTCCCCACATACTGATAGGATTGGGTTAGCATATTAAATAAGGAGGTTTTTCCTGTATTGGGGTTACCGAATAAGGCGAATGTATTCATATGATTTGTACCTCAATCTGTTTTGCTTCATGACGTCGAATACCAATTCCTTGTCCATTTACTTCAAAAGTAAAGGCACCTCCAAAGGGTAAGATTTGTGTGATTCGAATGAGAGTTCCTGAAGTGACTCCTAGATCTAGAAGTCTGCGTCGAATAAAAGGATTGAGTTGAGAGGTATCAACAATTTGAGCTTGATGACCCTTTTTCAATTCAAATAGTTTCAATGGATTGTCCCCCAGCTGATTCTATTGATAATTGTTATCAATTAAATTATCATATGAAATGAAGAAAAAGAAAAGTCTTTTTTTATGACTTCTTTTGGACAAGTTCGTTGATCTTCATTTTAGTAGTGGTTAATAAACATTTAGACATAAAAAACCACCCTTTTTCAGGTGGTTTCATAAAATAAAGAATCATTAATCATCTTCTTTTACACCGTGTTGTTTGTCATGGCGACAATGCTTATTCATATAGTAGAGAAACCAGACTGCGTGGTTCTGCTCATCAAAAGCGGCACGTCTAAATTGTTGTTTGACATGGAGATCTTTGGCGCGATCTGCAATGTTTTGATAAAAGTCTACAGTGTTCTGCTCATCTTTAAAGGCAAAATCAAGCCCCTCTTTATAACAATCTGGGCATTCTTCTTCAGTCACAGTTGGTTTTTTACCTGTAAGTCTAGTATATATTTGGGAAAATATTTGATAGTGCCTCACTTCGTCTTGGCGAATCTCTAAAATTCGCTCCTGTTCTTCCTCGTTAGGGGCCATTTCAGCTAATTTGGCATAACAAAGAATGGCATTATATTCACCACTAACCGCTTTTTCGATATCACGAATGATACTCGTGTCTTCAGCAGAAGTAAATACATAATAGTAAGGATCGTACATCCGTTGTTTCCCTCCTATTCCATTTGACCTTTGGATAGTTTATGGTTATTGCGCCCAAATGGTGAATAAACCCTTTCCATAAAAATGAAAAACCTACTGACTTACACAGTAGGTGGTTTGAGGCATTATATTCTGCTCCATAGGTCAAGGACGATAAGGATGCCGAATCCAATCAACATAAAGCCGGAAATTCGATTCACCCAGACTAGAGATTGTAGATGAAAGCGATGTCGGAACAAACTGATGCCCATACTTATAAAGAGCCACCAGCCTACTGAACCTAAAAATACACCAGCAACTAAGATTAATGCAGAAATTAAGTTATAAGTTTGATCTACTCCTACCACAGCGAAAATCCCCATAAAGGAAAAAATAGTTAAAGGATTTGTGAGTGTTAAGAAAAAAGTTGAAGTAAATGCTGATAACATGCTCCCGTTGTTATTCCCATTGGTTGATTGAGGAGGCTTAGAGCGAAAGGCCTGATAACCAAGAAAAAATAGAAAGAGGCTACCAAGGAGCTGAATCCAAAAGCGGTAATCTAAAAGAAACTGAGTAACAGCAGTCAAACCCAATCCTGCAATGACTCCAAATATTACATCTGCACTCGCCGCACCGATCCCAGAAATTACTCCAGTCATCCGTCCATGGGTTAAAGTTCGTCTCACACATAAAACACCTACAGGACCAACTGGGGCAGCAACAACGACACCGATGATGAGACCCTTGAGGAAAAATAACATCTTGGATGGCTCTCCTTTTGTAGAATGGAATAACTAAAAGAATGATAAAATTTTGATTTCTATAATAAATGGACCTTTTTTCTTTATACCATATGTAAAAAAAAGAGACCACTATTTTTAGTGGTCTCGGTAACTGGATTTGAGTATTATTTAGCTTCTACTTTATTCCCTGTTGCCGCTTTATTAAATGCTTCCCAAGACACATTAAATTTATCGATTCCTTGGTTAAACTCGTTGTGTACCTCTTCAAGTTTTTTAGTGATTTCTTCCACTTTATCAAGAGCGGGTTCTTTTTTATCAGCAATATCTTTAAACAGTTGTTCTTCGATCGCTAGGTATTCAGCCGTAGTATCAGATAATTTGATTTGTGCTTCATTAGCTTTGGAAAAATCAGCAATAAAGGAGTCCGCGAGTTCTTTGATTTTTGGATCTTCCAATTTAGCTGCTTTAGCTTTTAAATCAGGAAATTGTTTTTGGATCTTTTGTACTTCTGCTTTGTATCGATCATTAATACCTTTTGATTCAGTAATTTTCGCTTGAACCTCATCCAGTTTCTTTTGGTCTAGATTTTCTGGATCCAAAGATTCAGCAATAGCAGCGATTTCATCATCTTTATCGCCTAGTTCTTTTAGTTCTTTATCAATTAAGCCATTGGATGTATCCACTAATTTATTCATTTCATTAGCTAATTGGTCAGCATTGTAATAATCGGCAAATAATGAACAACCAGAAAGAAGAAAGATACAAGTAACGAATAATGCCAATTTTTTCATTTTATAATCACCTTTTTATATAGTTTTAAAAAAAATGCACCTAGAAATATATGTTACCTTATTTCAAGGCTTTTTCAAGCCATTTATATTGCTTTTTAGAATTAATTATTCTAGGTGCAGTTCAAAGAAAAAAATATGAGGGTACTGGGGGAAAATCAAATACTATCAGGGATTCTTACAGTACTCTTCTACTATACATAAGGTGGTGTGCCAAAAATGGCAAAGCTAAAATATTAAGATGAAAATAATCAAAAACAGAGACCACTTTCTAGAAAGGGTCTCTGTTTGGATGGAGTTGTATTTTATTTAGGTTGTTGGATTTCAGTTCCAATCGCAGCTTTGTGAAAAGCATTCCAAGATTTATTGAAATTTTCGATTTCTGGGTTAAGTTGGCCAGCTAATTGATCTATATTGTCGAGAATTGCATCATATTCATCAAGATTAGGTTCTTTATTATCCACAATGTCTTGTGCTAACTTTGCAGTAGCAACTAATAGCTTGTCAAATTCTTCAGCTTGTTTGATTTCAGTCTCAGTTGTTTTAGTAAAATCACCGATAAAGGTATCAGCCAATTTTTTGATTTCTGGATCTTCTAACTTAGCTGCTTTTGCTTTTAAGTCAGGAAATTGCTTTTGAATTTTTTGTACTTCCTGTTTGTATTTCGTGGAGATGGCTTTTGCTTCTTCTATTTTCTTGTTAATCTCTTCTAATTTAGCTTTATCTCCCACCTGTACAGATTGAATAAGTACAGAAGCTTCTTCATACTTCTTTTCTAAGTCTTGGTTGATTTTATCATTGGTATCATTTTCAGTTCGTACTAATTGATCCATTTCATTAGCCAATTGATCTGCGTTGTAATAATCAGCAAAGAGGGAACAACCAGATAAAAGAAAAATACAACTAGCTAGTAATAGTATTTTTTTCATATAATCTCACCTTTTGGTATGTAATAGAAAAAATTGCTCCTAGAACTATATTCTACATTGTTTTCTGGTTTTTTCAAGCAATTTTTATTATATTTTTCAAGAAAAAAACCCCTATAAATAGAGGTCCTTTTGGCTCATTATTTACTCTTTGGCCTAATGCCGCATTGTGTAACACATCCCAAGAGTATTTGAATGGTTCATAGTGGTTTTCAATTTGTTTCCGTAAGTCTGATATCTCTGAATCTAATTGATCAAACTCAGTTAAATCCACTTTAAGAGATCCCAAACGAATCCAATAGGGATCTCTTTAGGGTCTAAGCGACCTGCTTTTGTTTGATGCTTTGTTTTTTTATCCAAGTATCAAGGGCTAGATAGACAAATCCAGCTACAAGACAACCTAATCCGAGTAGGGTGAAGTTAAAGTTTCCTTGCGAATGTTCAAAGAAATATCCACCGAAAATAGGTCCAATTGCACCACCAACAATCCACTGCAACCCGGCTGCTCCCATATAAGTACCGCGAAGGTGTTCTGGAGCGATGTTGGCTACAAATGTCATTTGAACGGGGGACATAACCATCTCACCCAAAGTGTAAATCGCATAAATAAAGAGAAGTACTCCTAGAGCCATTGCTTTGTCTGTATTCCATTGTCCAAAATAGAAAGGAAGCCAACCGATCGCAAGCAGTCCTATGCCAAACAGAGAAGCTCCAAGAAGCATCACTTTGCCATTGGAGTGACGATTGGCCCAACGAGATATTTGAAATTGAAATAAGACGACCATTGCTCCATTTAATGCCATGAGATAAGGGAAGGGGTTATTTAAACCGAAGATATTGGACATCTCGTTGTCAAAATGGAGTGGAAGCATTCCCTCAGTTTGAGAGAAGCCCATGGAGATCACGACCCCTGTAATAATAAATACGAGTAACACTTTATCTTGTAAAAGTACTTTCCAAGTGGATGGAGTTGGCTGTTCATCCTCAGAGGAGGTGTGTTGTTTCCCTCGAGCCTCTTTGGGAAGTGTCTCTTCAATAAAAAGAAGGACAATGAGGGAGTAAAGAATAAGGGTTGAAGATGTTGCGATAAAAATAATAGATTTGGAAATAACCATCACAGATGCACCGATGAGTGGACCGATCGCCGCTCCAATATTATGTCCCATTCGTAATAAACCAAAAGCTTGGGTTCGGTTTTCGGGTTCAGTGACATCAGTCACCATCGCAGAAGCTGCGGGGTGGAATAAGGAGTTGAAGATTCCTAAAAATGCGGAAAGAGCCATAAAAGCATAGAAGCTATCAAAAAATAGAAATCCTAACATCAAAATCCCGTTTCCAAACATAGATATAATCATAATGGGCTTGCGACCATAGAGATCAGCAATCCGCCCACCTAAGATGGAACCAAATGATGCTGCAATTGGGGAAATCGCCATGACAATCCCCACATGAACTAAAGAGTCCACTTTATCTTTTAGATATAATGCGAAAAATGGCATTAGCATCATAAATGCAATCCCATTCACAGTCTCACCAATAAAACGGATCCAAATGTTGCGATCCATTGCTTTTAAATCTTGAATCATACCTTTCATCCGAACTTCCCCTTTTTTCTGAGCAGCGAGAATTTCGGGTTGCATAATAAATCATATAATGATTTTCCATTTATAGCAATAAATATTTTCCGGATTAATAATAAAAAATGCAAATAAAGTAAAATGGGGCTTGTTTTTCGAATTGAAAAAATAGATGATAAATATATAGATGTTTGGATGAAATTTAGATTCCCCATCACATCAGAGAGGAAGACATCATGTTCTATTTTATCGTTTCTATTAACCTTATCTTATATGTGGCAACTGTGATCTTACTGGTCGATGAAAAGTGGGGCTTAGGGATCGGTGTGGGCAGTATCGCTTTATTGATGAGTTTAATGATTGTTATTTATTACTCAAGGAGAAGAAATCGTGATAAAGTGCCGGATTGTAACGCCTTGGAATGTGAGATTTGTAGTTGTGGTGACTCCTGTGATTGTAGCCATTAGTTCATAAAATGAAATAGTGATGTCCCTTTTTAGTTTGGGTTGGTTTTCAATTATGTTACTATCTCTCATATCACTAGTTTTATTGATACGAGTATTATGGTTAGCGATTCCGATTCTTAAAAAATTTAACAACGATAAAAACTAGACTTTTTATGATGAATTAATTCTGGACAGAACTTCCGAATGTTATTGGTTCAAGCAATAAGGAGAAATAGACCATGCCACTATTGAAAAATCTAATCCTAATGATTCCCTGTCATCGAAAACCTAATCGCTGTCTACATATGAAAGGAAAGCCACTTCCCATCTGCGCCCGCTGTATGAGTATGTTGCTCGGATACTTGTGGATTCCTATCTTATTTCTAGTACCCATTGAACTTCCGTGGTGGGTTGGTGTTCCTTTACAACTCCCTATGCTGATCGATGGCTTTACACAACTGTTTAAATGGCGGGAGAGTACTAATCTTCTTCGTGTCATCACGGGCTCTTTGAGCGGTTTAGGATTATCGATCATCATTGTTGATCTATCGATCAAACTAGCTAGTTGGCTATCCAGTTGGTGAAGAATATCTTCTGCTATCCCCTTGACTTTCTTATAAGATTTGAGTAAAATTGATTTTGTCATTGAAAATAGTATATGGGGCATTAGCTCAGCTGGGAGAGCGCTACACTGGCAGTGTAGAGGTCAGCGGTTCGATCCCGCTATGCTCCACCAAAGTATTTAAACCCTCGATGTTTCGGGGGTTTTTTAGTGTTTATAGGGAAATGGATATGGGATGAAAAGCCTGTTTAAACACACACTTAAGGTAAGTAGATGGCACTGAAAAACATTAGTGTACCAAGAGAAAAGGCTTTAGGTTGGTGTATTTAGCCATGATGATTATGTGATCAAAAATGAGGTTAGAGTCATAGGCGCTTAAAGTGTTTTTTTATGTATAAGAGGCTATAGGGAACAGTTAAGAAGGAATTGAAGCAAATTTATAAAAATTTTTTTACTATTGTGTATTGAAAATCAGTTAATCTCAAGAACATTAGGGTTAGAACTTTGGCTTAGACATCATGGATATTAAACGATCTGGATCGGAGTTGGAAGAACTATGATTGTAGAACCGTCTTGGAAAAGAATAGGACTATCCCAACCGCTTGATAAAAGATCAGGTCAAGGAATAGGAATCATTATTTTGGATGAAATCACTCCACATGTCTCCCTGAGGCATTTAAAAGGCAAGATAAAGAGAGTAAAAGTGCATAAAGATTTTAGCATTACTTGTTCTGATGTATTAAAGGAGCCTTTAACAAAAGAAGTAGATAAATATACAGAGCATGGTTTGAAGTTACTTAGCCTTTTAGCTCATCAACCAATGAAATTCAAAGAGAATATGTATTCTGGTTTAGTACAGTCAGCTCATTTCATTTTCTTTTATGCGAGTCAGCCAGAACGAAGAAAGAAAGGATTAGAATGGATTTTACAACAGGATTGGAATGTAAAGATTTGTTTAAATTTAAGTGTTCCTCAAGAAAGAGGTTGGATGTCTCCAACAAAAGAAGATTTAAATGTACAGGCTTTACAACCTGTATTAGATGCTGGGTTAATGGTTATTGCAGCTGGGGGTAATTCCAAGGTACATAACAATTTACATCCTAAATCATTTTTTGTTATTGGTGGATTTGATGATAGTGGGTCAAGTGATCAGAGGAGCTACAAACAGCATCCGTCAGTATCCTTTGGTTTGAATGGTGATGGTCATTGGAGACCTGATTTACTTGCTCCTTATACTTATCTACCTTTACCTAGTTTAACGAGTGGTGGATTGGATTACTTTGGAGGCACTTGAGGTAGTTCTACTCTAGTAGCTGGCTTAAGTGCATACTTCATGTCAACCATTCCAGATGTTACACCCAATGACATTCGAAATGTGTTAATAGATACAGCAGATATTATAGAAGGTTTTCCTGCTCATATTGTAAATGCAGAGAAGGCACTAAAAGCTTTACAAGATGGTTATCGGAACAGCAATCAACCATCTTTAGAACCGCTAGTAAGGGTCACAGATGAAAACCAGTCGATTCTATCCGACAATCCACTGGAGAGAGCATTAGCATTAACGATCTTGATCAAAGACAACAAGCTAACTAGAGAAGAAATATGGAAATATACTAATGATGAGTCTCCGATGGTGAAAAAAGTAGCTCTACAAGGTTTAGGAGATCCAATTGATCAAATCGAGAGAAGGGAATATTGGATTAGAGCACACAAAGAATCAAGTGATTTTGGTGTAAGAGAATCTTGGGCTTATACACTGCTTAATACAACTGCAAAGGAAGAGTTAGATAAATGGATGTCTCTGGTAGAATATAAATCGATCGATATTTGGATCTGTATCAATCTGTTTTTGCAAAAATATTTTCCAGATGCCCCTGAGATGGACATTTTGCCTGATCCTGATCCAACAATCATGGATTCTTTCATTGCACCAGTGTTAGATTGGTATAAGAATAATAATGGGAAATTTTAAAAAAAGGTGTTCTTAGAATATTGCAGTTAGTTATTAGATAAGATAAAATGAATCAACTATTTGTATATCAACACATTCAGTGATAAGGATGAGTAACGAACGGAACTATCACCAGAGAGTCGGGAAAGGTGAAAGCCGACATAGGGAACTTCGTGAACATGGCCTTTGAGAAGGATTTCTGAACGGGACACTCAATAGGAAATCTACGCACACCAGCGTTATCGGGTTGCCCTGAAGGGTGGATGATGGCTTTCTAATTATCGTTCACTAAAGTTGGGTGGTACCGCGAATTTTTCTCGCCCCAATACAGTTGGAGGCGAGTTTTTTATTTGGAAGGAGAGTGTCCATATCAGGGAGCTGACTACTTAGACATAATTGCTGATGGTCATTATCCAATTGTACAAAACTTAGTTATTCCGACAGTGTAAGAAAATCAAGACATTATAAGCGGAAATAATGTTGTCCTTTCATACGCTTATAATGAAAAGAATGATTGCTTGGGAGGTAAGCAAATGCCTAAATATTTAATTACAAGTGCATTGCCATATATAAACGGTATTAAACATCTAGGAAATCTTGCAGGGTCGCTACTTCCTGCAGATGTATACGCACGCTTTTTAAGACAAGATGGAGAAGAAGTATTATTTATCTGTGCAACAGATGAGCATGGGACTCCTGCAGAGCTTTCAGCTTTAAAGGAGAATCTAGAAATAAAGGATTATTGTTTCCAAATGCATCATAAGCAAGCAAATATCTATGAACAATTTAATCTTTCATTTGATTACTTTGGAAGAAGCTCATCCCAACAAAATCACGGATTAACAAAAGAGATTTTTTTAGATCTTGATAAAAACGGTTTTATTGAAGAAAAAGAAATTAAACAGGTTTACTCTCTTACAGATCAACGTTTCTTACCTGACCGTTATGTAGAAGGAATCTGTCCAAAATGCGGTTATGAGGCAGCTCGGGGAGATCAGTGTGAATATTGTACTTCTGTGTTAGATCCAACAGAGCTTATTAATCCTAGATCTGCTGTTTCTAAAAGTACAGATTTAGAGATTAAATCTACAAAGCACTTGTTTTTAAGGCTGGATAAGTTGAGCGATGATATCAAAGATTGGGTACTCTCACATGGTCATTGGCCACGATTAACTACATCTATCGCAATGAAATGGATAAATGAAGGTTTACAGTCCCGTTGTATCACTCGAGATTTAAAATGGGGAATTTCTATTCCAAAAGAAGGATTCGAAGAGAAAGTCTTTTATGTTTGGTTTGATGCACCAATCGAGTACATAGGTGCTACAAAAGAATGGGCAGATGCAAATCCTAGCGAAAGAAATTGGGAGTCTTGGTGGGTTGATGCAAACGATGTAGTGTATACCCAATTTATGGCGAAAGACAATGTTCCTTTCCACGCTGTATTCTTTCCTGGAATGCTGTTAGGTACCAAAAGGCCTTGGACTCAAGCTACTAACATAAAGAGTTTCAACTGGCTAACATACTATGGAGGAAAGTTCTCGACTAGTCAAAAACGTGGAGTTTTCATGGATCAAGCTTTGGAAATTTTACCAGCGGATTATTGGCGGTACTTCTTAATTGCGCATTCTCCTGAGTCTGATGATTCCAGTTTTACATGGGAAACATTTGCGAGTGTAGTGAATAAAGATTTAGTTGGTACTTTCGGAAACATTGTAAATCGTACTTTGAAGCTAACAGCCTCTAAATTTGGTAAAGCATTACCTGAAGGTGGAGGGTTAGGCTTTAGAGAAAAAGAATTACACGAAACCTGTAAACAGATTATGATACAGTATCGAGATGCACTGCGGAATCAAGAGTTTAGAAAAGCAATTTCTTACCTGAGAGAGCTTTGGTCACAGGGTAACTTGTATCTAGATGAAAGAGTGCCTTGGAGTCTGCTTCATCAAGATAGAGAAGAGGCAGCGATGGTATTGCGAACAACCATTAATCTAATTCGGATCTTTGCCATCGCTGCTAGTCCCATCATTCCACAGACAACAGAAAAAGTATTCCAATCTTTGAACTTGGAACGAAAAGATTACAATATGGCTTTTGTGGATGCTGTAGATCTAGAATACATGAAGGAAAACCATCCATTTGAGGTTCCAGATTTATTGTTCAAACGCATTGAAGAAGAAGATTTAAATGCTTATAAAGCTAAGTTTGCTGGAGACGAAGCGTAGATTTTATTATTTTTGACCTGTGATCTGTTGTCATAAATGCAGATCACAGGTCATTTTCGATTAGAAAAAACTATTTGCCCCGAGATAGAATTTTTTCTTAATCATGATCCTAAAACTATGAAATCTATCATTATGCCAGTGCTAGGTTGGTATAAGAGTAATAAGGGAAAATTGGAGTATATCAACATCTTTTTACGTAATCTGAGAAAGAATCTTTTTTGGTATGGTTAATCGAAAGGGAAAGCGTCTTTTCTACTCTATTATCGTTAAAAGGGGCAGCTAATATTTAAGATTCTTAAAAGATGTACAAAATTACAAGTTGATGAGGCAAGTAACGACCAACTGGTGAATTGGGGGTCTGTGTTATGATTTAATGGTTCTTAGACCACATCTCCTCACTGTTTATCTGTCATTTTTATTGCTAAGTAACTTCATTAAAAGAAGCATATAAAAATTTGACATCGTTCCACTTTCAAAATAAATATTGGACATTTCACTACTCAGAGGCAACGTATATTTCACAGAAAGAGGTTTCAGCTCACCACTGGTTCCTGAAGGGTTTATTTAACCTGGTTAGTATAAGTATAGGTTGATTTAGCTTTAACCCCGCTGAATTTATGAATTGTTTATTCAATATCTGGTAGGTTTTTATGTTTGTCATATCGAATATTAGTAAAATAACAAATAATAAATTAATAGAGGGGGAATTGATAAATTTGTTTTGGTTTAGATAAATTTAAGGAAGAAAGACCTAGAAGCTATCGGTTTTAGGATGGGTGACTCGTTATCATAGTAGTTAGGGAAATAGTTATATGACAAAGAGTTTGGTGAAGATAGAAATGATAGAGTATTTTATAAAACAGTCCATATATTTTGTGGAATTATGTTAATTTATTTACCGAATGATGGAAGTTTACTAACGCAATGATGGAGGGGTTATACATGAGCAATGAGCTAAATGATAAGAAAAATCCACTTAGTCCTATTAGTTATGAGATTTTGTACAGTGCAATGAAGAAAAGGCTTCCTAAACTTCTCATACATGAGAAGGGTGGAAATGTGTTCTTTGCTAAGAATTTATACCCTATATGTCATGAAGTAGTTGAAGATTTACGCACTAAGGTATCAAAACAGTTCTTTGCAGAAATGAGTATGGATGAAACAGTCCTTACTGGAAGTAAAAATAACTTTGTAACTCTCAATTTCCAGAACAAGGAACGAGAGCACGAAGACTTGCAAGAATTAATGGATTTGATGAAAAAGGTATTAGATAGTCAGGGTGTTTCGCCTAAGCCAAATCGTTTAAGCGATATTCTTACAAAAACAAAGCCAGCGCAAGCCTTAGGTTCTTTTTCGATAAAAATGCAAAATGAAGAAAGAAAAACTAGCTTTGGGAAGTTGGAATATAATGTATTTGACTCTATCAGTGAAAAAAATATTCTTCGTCACGACAATGTGAAAATCAGCTATAAGACAGATCATCTAATGGAATCTATTAAACAATCGTTGATTCGTTATTTTGAAGTAGAATATGAAGATGATTTCTTTAAAGACACAGTTATAGAACAAATTCGTTCTCAAGGTATACTTGCAGATACTCTCTATAACTTTATCGAAGAGAATCATTTTGCTGCGGTCAAGCGCTCGTCTGGTTTTTTATATTTAGATTACCTACTTAGCAACATGGATACTAAGTTTATAGTAAAGCATAAAGAAACAGTATCCTTGTTGAAACGGTATACGGAGCGATTTGAAAAACTTGAAGAGCTATTGACAGAGTTTCTGAAAGAAGCAAGGTATTTACCAGTAGAGTTCATGGGAGAAAATCGCGATATCTTAAATACATTTCGTCATAAAAATGATGTATATGGCTTTTTACCTTTTATGGGTGTTTTATCTCAAATCATGGCTTCTACAAATAATAATGAGAAAAACATTGAGCAATATGGAGTTTCATTGAAACTTAATGGAGAGGTACAGAATGCTGAAATTGCAGAAGGAAAAGGAAAAAGGTCGTATGTCTATCATACTCAAAAACTAATTTCACTAGCAAAGTATGGGGATCAAGAAGATTACTTTGAAACTACAAAAGAGATGGCAAATGAGTATTGGTTCGGGGCCATTCGGGTAGTCTTGCTTAAATATTTTTTACTCAATCTAGAAGATGGAACATATGACCCATCAGATACATTGAAACAGGATCTTGACCATATAGCTAGCTATGATGGTAGTCCAAAACGAGAAGATCTCCATTCTTGGTATCGTGATTTAGCAAAAACTTTCTTTTATAAAAATGAATATAGATCAGGTCATATTACGGAGCAATTAAACGAAATAAGGGAAATGCTCTGTGATCATTTTAAAAAAGTTCGAGATCAAGGATCAACCAAAACCTATAAACGACGCATGACTTTCCTTAAAAGCATTTTAGAACCGAATCTTTTTTCAGCTGACCGAGTTAACGTATTACGAAATGAACTAAATACTCACAACTACAAATATACGATTCTGACAAAAGAAATATTAGAAGATAGTCTGTTTAGTTTCGAGTATGAGATTGAGTTTAGCAATACTTTCTTGTGTTCAAAAGAACACCATGAGGAAATTTCTTATCAGAATGAAGTATGTGAACAGGATGAAATTTTGCCAATTATGTTTTTGCCATACGATATAAGAAATAGAGTTTTAGGGCGAGAATCTACACAATATATTCAACAAGATACAACAATAAAGAAAGTATGTATTCCCTATCCAGAATTTCTTACATATGAAACCCCTGTTGAAGAGTTTGTCTTTTTATTTGTATTCAAGCTTTTTGTTTATCTGTTTTTAGTGGCATATACAGAACAGATACGTGAAAAACAGCAGAATTTGTTTCTTTCTTTTTGGCATTTTCATCAGCACAATGATAATCGCGAAGACGAGTACACTAAAATGGGAGGATTAATCCGTCAGTATACTAAGGAGTTAGAGTTTTTATTTGGTATGAATTCTAACACTGGTTCTCAAGGATTTGTCTTTGGTACTTTTAACCAAAAGTATAAGATTGGCAATGCAATTCATTCTGTGTATGCCAATGTTCCAAAGAAGTTTAAATTAGATGTTCCAATTAAGATTCCAAAAATAGCAATTGTCATTATTACTTCTATGAAATCAGATTTCCAGGTAAAAGGTGATTACTATCGAACGGGAGTATTTGGTGAGGTATACACCATAGATAGTACAGGATCAACGAGTACGTTCAGGCGTTATGGTACATATTTCGATCATTATAACGAAACGGTTTATGAACAATCAAAAGTACTAGTCGATATTGTTCAAAAATTGTATGAAGAGGGATATAGACATGTTCTATATGTAGCAAAAACCCCCTTTACAACTAAATTTTTGAACAAGAAAAACAACCAAAAAGAGTTGTATTTCATGAATCAAAAACTAATGGATTCATTATATGTCGCAGGGGATATAGCCATATACCCTTTACATGTTACCTTAACACGAGCATATGAAGCACATGAAGGAAAACAAAGAAGAAAGGTTGGACTTTTTGTCGATGATACCAGTCATATACAAAAAAGCCTTTATGAAGATCATGTAGGGATTATACCAGTGTTCCAGCTGTATAGTGGGAACGGTTTGCCTGTAAAGGAACAACGTCATGTGTATAATAGCTTGATTACCTATCAAACTTGGAGTCGAATCTACAGTGATGAAGTAATGAACAATAAGATCCAGTCTGCTCTCATCGACCCAAATGGAATTAAACCAAATCTTATTCGTGCTTTGGTGCTTTTGCATACTAGTCGTTTTGAGTCGAAAAATAAGCCTACTATAAAAGTTGATCCATATAGCCGACTATTTGGCGACGAAGGCGTGGCAAAGAAATCAGGTCTAGATGTAAAGTGGGGGAAAAAGGCGTTTCAAATGAATATGCTTGCTTATTTTTCTTATCTTCATACAAAGGTTTTTGCAATTAAGGAGGTGGAGGGGCGTTAATACGTCCCTGAGTTATGATATCAACCTTTAGTTATGATTATGGTTTTGTTTACGAGTACGGATATAATATCGGTCTCTTTTCATCTTTAGTTCAATTAAAAAGCGAGAATATAGAGTTAAATCCAAGCATAAAGGACCGCTTAACGAAGTGGATGGAACTCCCAGATCAATGTTTTTCTAACTTTGTTATTTCTTTTCGGAACAAGAATAACATCACTGATGAGTCAGCCTTTGAAGAAATCAGAAGAAATATTGAACATATTTTCTTTTTCGGATATTTTTCAGGACAACATGCAATGAGGCACTACATTCAATCTATCCCTTTAATTAGGAATCTTAAAACGGAAGTGGTTTATTTTCAATCAAATTTTATCGACCCATTAAATCAAGATATACTTCAGGACAAGTTAAGAGAAGCAGTGGTGCATGATATAAACAAAGCTTTTAATTATGATATGGAAGAATCCATGATAAACTATTACCAAAAAAAGGGGAAATTTCTTAAAGCAGACAGCATTGTTTTATTGAAACAAGGAACACGGTTCTTTTTGCTTATAACTGACAATAGTGTATTTCTTCATCGCTTAGTAGGAATTGATAATCCTGAACGTCTTCTAAAAAGCCTACAAAAAATCCGAAGTGAAATGGGAAGGAAAACGAAATTTAGTCATCTGACCATGGATACATCGGGAATTGAAAATATTCAACTTCATCGTTTGTTGTTACAGTATGCCCATGTCGTTAAAGATAAGACGTTGTTGAAAATAGTTCAAGCTGGATCATATGCGTATTCATTTTTAGATTTTATGACGAAAAAAGCTAAGATACAGACAGGCAATTGTGAAGTATCTATTATGGGGAAAGTTGATTATGATTACTCAATTGTGAACTTTAAGATCCCGCTTAAAGGATGGACGCACACAGAGGAAGGCGTTTTATTAAAGAGATGTCATCAAGAATATAAAAATTTACCTCTTGTAACACCTAATCCAGAACCCAATGGGATTCCACAGATTAAGAAAGATGAGATTCCACCAGTCGCAAAAGAGATTTTATTAAGAAATATGATCCGTAATACGAACATAGATCATGAGTCATTAAAGGACTTTGTAAAAGAAGTTCAAGGAACGTTTTCAATATCTGACCATATTGAAGGATTTCAAAATACGGCAGGTAAATATGGAGAGGGTAAAACATTTCGGGATGATCATGCAAGATCTGTAACAGATGGATTGAAGGAAATCGAACGAAGAATTCTCTATTTAACTGGAAATCCTGGTATTGGAAAAACAACTGTTATAGTGGATGAATTGAAAAAACATGAACGATTTTTGTTTTTATACACAAGTTGCCGAAGAACGGTAAATGATGATATCTTGCTAAAGTTTAAAGAAGGAGATCGTCTATTTGTAGATGATTTAATTGCTCTTAGTACAAGTTTCACAGATGAGCAAGTAATAAATGCGGTTCCTGTCAATGTTGTTAATTATGTAATGAATGATGACAAGCGCCTACAACCAAGTCGTAAATTGACATATCTCCCCAAAAATAGAGATCGCCATGAAGAGAAAGGATCACATATCTTCCGGGATGTTGGGGATAACGAATTTATAGAAGATTTTCAAAGTAAAACAGGTGGTGTTTTAAAAAGACTCTGTGAGGGTATTCAAGAACAAATTGAAAACCCGAATATAAGAAAAGTTATTGGAACCTTTTCGATTCAAGCGTTAAAGCGAACAAAAGAAAAAACAACAATCCAACATTTACAAAAGTTGTTTCCATTTGTTCGTTATTTGGAAGAAGTAGATGTTGTTATTGATTATAACGCTTTTGACCAGTTCGTAGAGAGATATCCAATTTGTTGGATAATGATTGATGAAATTACTGGAACAGATGAAGGTGTTCACCTCTATCAATCTTTGAAAAAGTGGCTTTTTGATAATATTTACTCTAAGTTAGATGAGAAAAGAAGGGAGAAATGGAATGTAAAGCTGATTGTGGCAGATGCATCAATGACCAATGAGACAATTGTCCATCGATGTCTTAATAAAGAATCTCGCTTTGATCATTCAAAGATATATATTACTAGTGAAAATGAAGGGACTATGCCTATCCAAACAAAAGAAATTCCAATCCCTATAAAAAAAGGAAAGGTTAATGGTTGGCTTGTAAATACCAATTCATATCCTGCAAAGAAATTAAGTCTCCTCTATCATATTCATGTTCAGGGAATACCTTTAGATGAGTACCTTGCAGGAAAGCAACCAGGAGTGGAACGTCTTAACAAGGAACGAAGTCTATCAGAGAAACAAGATAATATTATCTTAGACCGGGTGTTTGAGCATTTAACAGCAAATAAAGAGAAACCAGAGCAAGAACAAGTGATTGTGTATGTGCAAAACATTAAACGTATTGAGGAGTTGAAAAACAAGTTTATTGAACGTTACAGTCTCTTATTTGGAGAAGAAGCAGTAGAGTATCAACATTATATGGTTATCACTTCTCAATTAACTGCAAAAGCAAGAGAGCGAGCGATCCAGGCAACAGATCAAGTCCGATGTGTGTTTATGACAAGTTCAGCATCTCGTGGGATTTCATTTAAAAAATCAACAAAAATACTTGCTGTATTACAAGCCTTTAATATTGAGAGAGAAATGATGGAACAAATCCAACTCTATTATCGGATGAGAGGAGATAGCGATTGGGATATTAAAAAAGACAAGAGTATTGAGTTTTTTGTTATAGACTCATATGTCTATCAGGATTCTGATGAAGAGTATCAAAAAAGTAAGATCGTGATTCATCTGTTGTCATTTCTTACATTAGCAAGAGCAAGCTTGGTGAGTCGTATTTTCGGGAAGGTTGAAATAGGAAATCGATCACTTAGTTTGGTTCCACTCGGAGGTAGTGGAATATCCCCAGTTAAATATAGTTTGATTCAAGATGTGTCAGACTGTATGAAGCTTATTGCCAAAGAACTTGCTAGTAAAGAACGATTTGAATTACTTCGAGAACTTCGAGAAGAATTTAACTCGACATTTGGCAACATGATAGTTCAAACAAATGAACAGATTTTTCAAAAGGGATATACTGCAGAAAAGATCTATCCTAAATTTTTGCAGCATGCTCGCCTAAATTTATCTCAGCTTATTAATTTCCAACCATTTTGTCCGTTTCTATTTGCAAATGGTTTGTTGATATTCCACATACAGGATTTGATTAGTGAAAAAATCGCATTTCTTGTACATAACAGGAAAAATAGTGAGAGCCTTATGATCAAAATTAAGCAGGCATTGAAAGAGGATCTTACAGAGGATCTTCGGAAAAAGCTGAATCATATTATTGAGTTACTTGAATACGAAAGAGAAAATCACCGAAGACTTTCAAATACTTTTGTAGAAAACTCTCGGGATGATAAAAGATACGTAGCTATCCCAGTTCTTGCTTTTTCAATGTTTGAGGCATTTAAAGAGTATAAGGGTCAGGATACTGATGAAACATTTTTAGATGCACTTTATGGTTTAACAAGGGCTTTTACAGATGTTACATCAGTGACACCAATTACAAGTGATTATAAGGATATTCCTTTTATTACTTTTAAAAGTGATGCTTTGGAAGAATCATTTGATAGCAGATTTCAGCAAAATTACTTATTAACATCTACAGAGATAAATATATTAAATCTACTCCTTCTGGAGAAAATATAAAATATCATTCAAGATGTGAGTTTCGGAGATTTTTACGTTGACCATATCATGACATTTTGACTACACACTACAGAGAATTAGAATAACCAATTTCATGCGGATTCTCTAACTGATATTACACTAGAAATCACTAGAGTTATTGAGTGAAGCCACACTGGCAGTGTAGAGGTCAGGCGGTTCGATCCCGCTATGCTCCACCAAAGTATTTAAACCCTCGATGTTTCGGGGGTTTTTTGTGTGTTAGAAATATTAAGCAGAAAAAGGGAAAATGATCACATTTCCCCTGATTTACCCTTTACTTGAAATTTAAAATCCTACACTCAATCGATGGGCGCTTTACGGATACTGGTATCCGACGAATCGGTACAGGACCTAAGCGCTTCAGTTCCTTTCGTAACTGTTCTCCAAGTTTATTCTCAAGTTCTGTGACATCTGAAGGACTGCCGATAAACTCTTCAAGACTAATACTTGTATCAGGTTCTGGACAAGTACGAGCGAAGGTCCAGCAGAATATAGGGAATTTCGAATTCATGATCAGTGACTCCTTTCGGAATAATAAGTGTTTATATTTCATAATATGTTTATGCCTATATATCGATTCAAGATTCCGTTTCATTTCAATTAAAGCACCCAAAAATCTAACAATATTGATGTTTACATAATTTCCGAGTAGGACAAGAGGAGGAAACATGAATGAAAGTAATAACGGAGACAGAATTTATTACAGAGTCAATTAACGAGAATCTTTTCTGGTTGCGTATTATGAAAGAACATGCATTGTTCATGTCCCAAGGGTTTGATCGAAGGGATAAAAAGCTCATCCGAGAAGCGGATCAGTTTTTTGTTATGTTTGATCGAAGATTAACTGAAGTAAGAACGTTACGCCGGGACTCAAGTGTGATACGAAAATTTAATGAAGGGTCGATTCTACTGACAAGGAAATTTCGGGAGTTTAAGTCAACCGTTCTGTTGTTAATCATTCAGTGCAAAATCGATGGCTTTAATTTTCCGCTATTGATTGACCACACTGCCCGTGAAGCGGGTTATTTCGTTGAAACATTAAAGGCTTTAAATAAAGGGAAATCGGAACCTCTCGCAGACCGGATTGTTGACGAAAACGTTTTCTGGCTTCGTATTATGGCTGATCACAGCAAGTTTATTGCTCATTTGCTTGATCCATCAGAACGGAAGCTGGTTTCGGTTGCAAATACTTTTTCAGATGAATTCGATCAATTATTAGCCCAGGCTAGGGATTTGGAATCGATGGTAAAACAGACGGAACCCTCGTTTTTCAATACCCTAACACGCTTTACTGAAGATGCACAAAGATCAACGACAGATCTTCGGAACTTCAAAAAGGATGCACGCGATCTGATTCGACAATGTAAGTTAATGAGTTTGATTAACCCCATCCTTGCAGATCACGTTACCCGTGAAGCAAATAAATTTCTTTCCATTCTGAATGGTCTGTCCCAACGTGCACGAGACAATTCTGATCCTCATGATCAGCTAGATTTTGTTGAAGAGTGAGCAAATTCTATAATAGTTTGATGGGGGAGATCACGGAAATTGGTTTAAGTTAGAAGTTAAATAATCGTAAAGCTGGCATGTTGATGGGAAATTTTCCAACTTAAAAGATTAAATGAAAAGGGCAACCGGATTTAGAACGAGTGTCCTTTTTTAATTACTTGTTTTGATGAATTAAACTTGCACCTTACATCATGACAAAATTAACAATCTATTAGTACAATGGGAAATATTTATTAAGGAAATTTTACATTTTACGTGCCATTGAAAACTATAGGGATGAAAGAAGGTTTGATAGTTTCGGATGGATGAAAAATAGTTTACTCATTACTCCTAATACACATTCAAATCCTCCAGCTAAGCCGGAGGATTTTTTATCTCAATTGGGATGATGAATTTAAAAATATATTGAGCGGAAAAAGGGCAATAGCCTTAACAGATGCCTCTATTGTTAACTACTTGTTTTGATCTGTATACAAGCGTAATAGCTTTTCAGTTGAGGGAAATGCAAGCTGACCCCAAGGAATTTCATTAAAATAGAAAAAACAACCTTTTTTACTTTCAATGTTAACGATCACTTCTTCATGATCAGCAATCGCTTCGTAGGTTAATTGGATTAGTCCATCTTTCGGAGAAGAGAGTGTATGAATAATTTCATTTACCTCTACAGAAAGACCTGTTTCCTCTTTTATCTCATTTTTGATAGTTTCAAAAAGATCATGTCCACGTTCCACATGTCCTCCAGGAAAAGCCCATAAGCCTTTCCCGGGCTCTTCGTTTCTTTGAAGAAGTAATACTTTGTTTTTTTCTTTATTCAGCACCACTGCCACTACTGCCAGCTTTGGGTCTAAGTAGAAGACGAATTTACAATTGTGACAAAGTAGTTGAGGTTGGTTGGGAATATGTAAGTCCTCTAACGAAAAATGATGTCCGCATCGAGGGCAAAATTTTAGATCCTCTTTTTTATATCTCCATTGATATTGAAAGTAGAGATCTTTGTTCATATTAAATCTCCTTCGAAGTGGATTTATATGTTTATTAAATTAGGGAAATTCGATAGTGAGGGAAGCAAGTAATTGCCCTGAAAATGATATTGGTTGTATGATGACAAATCAGCATATTATATTCATATTTTATTTCATTTTGGCGATATTTCAGGAAAAGGTATTGCAAAAGTTGTTTTATTTAATATAATAAGGATTTATATTAATTATAATTTTAACAAGAAACTAGAAATTAATTTTTAATGTCTTGTTAATTAAAGGAGGAACATTGCATGAAAAAGAAGTATTTTTCATCTTTAATAGCTACTACTGTAGTTAGTGTTTTAACTCTCTCTCCGTTTTCCTATGCAGAAGAACTTCCTTTGAAAACAGTGGAAAACATCGTAGTTATAAGTAATAAAGCAGAGGTAACTGGGAGCCTTGAGATCATTGATGGAGAAGAACTTACACCACAACAAATTGAAGAGCAATTTAAAGAGATTGATGCTAAATATAAAATAGGAGAAGAGTTTAGTATGGAAGATGCAGAGTTTGTTAAAAAGTACGCCAAAAAACCTGGTTATAGTCCTGAGGGCGTTGGAAACGTAACTAGATCAGTTTTTGGTGTTGGAAAAGGTGGAGGTATTAGAGCTGAATCAAAGGGAACTGCTCGAAATAATATTGGAGTTATAAACAACAGCTTTGGAGCTACCTTTACAACAGCTACCACAAGTGGTGGTGCTAAAGTAATCTCTATTAGAAATGAAGTTAGTATTACAGCTTATGGAGCAGTAGGATCAGGCGGAATAGGTAAAGTATATCAGAAAACGCTCTCTAATACTTGTAAAAAATCATCTTGCACTTTTAATGAATATGAAGGTTATTCTGGATCAGTTGCATATGCGACAGTATATGTGAAAGCTGTTGTATCTTATTCGGGTGGTTCCTTTACAATTAATCCACGGTACCAGTAATTAACGTATAGAAACCCGAAGGAAGATAATGGATAATGATAAAGACCTTCTTTCGGGCTTTTTAGTCTGTTATATGAAATAGTAAGGGAGAGGATTATTATAGAAAATTTTAGTTTAGTAGGCTTTTTAGTCCTAATCGGGGCTATTGCCGCTGTAGTCTTGATGATTCGAAGTTTGATATGGAAAAATTAAAAGATGTTATTGCTAGGTGACTGGATACAATCGATCCTAAGTCAGTATGCCAACCAGATATTTCTGACTAGATAGACGTTTATGAACGGAAAAAACATTCACTAGATTAGCGATTGATACTAATATTAAACAACGAGACTCTATTATCATTTAATGTGTATTAATATGAAAAGATATAAAAGTTGATCCCGATGATTTTGACTGAGGTTGGATCAGATTTCAACATGGTGATAAATCAAATAAATTAAAAGATTAATAAATATAACGAATTCGATAGAAGTCAGTGACTCTTGATGTTGTCTATAGACATGTATTATTTGGAATATCTGCTGGAGAGCGGTAAGTTCTGAATCTATTCAAGTTGAGTTATTCATAATGGCGGAAATTGAAAAAAAGGAATTACATCTAGCACAATGTGCTCGTATTCAAGATTTTTTCGCTAATCAGGAAGGGCGCTTCATGATGAGTGTTGTTCGATGCATGAACGAACTTCTTCACTAACTAAATGTTCCAGATGACTGGAACATTTCCCTTTTACAAGCATGTTTCTCACATGATATTGGCTACAATTCTCAGTTGAACCAATATGATTTTCATCCACGGTTTTAAGTTAGCTGCAGATCTTACCCCCTTTTATCCCATTAGTACAATAAAACTCAGCAAGTCCAGTTACAACTTGACAATGTTCCATCCCCAAATCCAATTACGATATAGGATTCATTGTTGTTTATAACCGGAAATTATATAATGATTTTATTAGAAATATCTGATAATGGAGGGGTTGTATTGCTCAAACCGGGGATCAGTGACAACTTTTCTTTAATGGTCAACTCGCTAAAGTTAGCTCAAAGAGCTGAATTATGGGATGATGAGCAGAATGAAAATTTAGTAGAGAAGCTATATGTGGACCCCCTTCCGTGCAATGGGTTACTTAAACAGGTGGTTAAAGATAATACTGTTTTTTTGGTAGGCAGAAAAGGGACAGGGAAGTCTACAATTTTTGCTAGGATGCAAGAGTACTTTCGTAAAAGTAAAAATGAGATTTCTGCGTATGTGGATGTAAAAACATTGTACGGTAAGTCTCTAGCAAAGGAGCTCAATCATCCGGAGCAGTATGAAAAAATTCTGCTTTATGAGGGCTTTATTAATGAAGTGATCAATGACTTAATGGAAGAAGTGAAAAAAAACCTCGAGCAAAAAAATGCTCTTTTTAGACTGTGGAAGAGAAATGAATTAACCGCTCTTCTTTCAAGACTAGAGGAAATAAAGGCTGAAACATCTAAACCAACATTCAAAGAGACAGATATCTTAAAAGTCGTAAACACCACTGAAACGGTGTCAACAGCCGATGAAAATGAAGGAAATCTTAGTATAGGTGCTAGAGTCAATGAAACCAACTTGGGCGTAAGTGGAATGACCAGTGTTCGTCAAAAGAGTTCTGGAGCCAATGAAGTTCAGGAAGAATATTCACATACTCTATTAAGACATTTTAATCTGAATGATTTTTTATCCAATATTACAAGTGCGTTAAAGGAATATGGGATCAATAAACTACATATACTGCTTGATGATTTTTCGGAGATCGATTACCATGCTCAACAAGTATTTGTGAATACGATTCTTGCCCCATTGAATAACTGGTCAGATCAATTTATTCGTTTTAAAGTAGCGGCTTACCCGAATCGAATCTTCTATGGAGATATCGATAAAGGAAAAATAGATGAAATCCACTTGGATTATTATGAGCTTTATAAAGTTAAAGATTTACCTGAACTTGAAAGAAAAGCTACGGAGTTTCTTGATCGATTATTAAACACCCGATTTCAATACTATCTTGATGCTGATCTAGAAGAGATCTTCCAAATTGATCGAGATCATACGCGTGAGAGTTATCTTGAGTTATTATTCCAAGCTACTATGAATATACCCCGCATCCTCGGACATATATTACATTATTGTTATCAGAGTGCCATCATTTATGATAAAAAGATCACAAAGCCTTTGATTAAACAGGCTGCCCAAAAATACTATGAGAACCAAATCAGGTACTATTTTGATAAGACCAATTATCTAAAGGAAGCATTCGACGAAAAGCTAGACAGATATTCTCAACAAATATTGATTAATTTGTTGGTGGAAAAGGCGAAAGACTTGAAATATCACTTAAGGAATGAAGATACGGAGCTATTTAAAGGAATTCCAGCTAACAAGATCCCCACCAGTCACTTTTTTGTGAACAAGGAGTATGAGAAATTCCTTCATTCTTTGGAGCTAAACTATTTTGTTAGTAAATATTATGAGCAAGCCGATCGAGATGGGATTGTCATAAGCATTTATGCCATTAATTATGGTTTATGTAGGGAACAGAATATCCATTTTGGTCGACCCAATGGACATACAAAGTACAGAAAATATTATATTTCACGTCATTTCAATTATGATAAGGTATTACAGCAATATTTAATTGAACAAAAGCATTTTGTTTGTAAGGAATGCGACTACGAATACCAGTATTCAGAAGGCGATGTCCTGCAAAAGATCGGGATGATGTGCTATCAAGGATGTAAAGAAACCGGGACGGTCGAAGAAAGCTTTAAGTTTAAAGATGAAAATTTATTTGAAGGCATTAAGAGGGAAAATCTATTGCCTGAAATTGAGTTAGGTATCCTCCATGTCCTTACCCAGAATAAAAAGGCCAGTCTTTATGCATCTTTGATCGCGAAAGAACTAGATTGTTCCCATCAACTCGTTTCAAGGAGAAGCGAAAAGCTACAACAGGCTGAATTGATCCAGAAAGAAAATGAAGTGATCGATGGGGTTCAGCGAACGGTTTATCAGCTAACGGAGCGAGCCAAGGTTGTTTATTTTCCTAGAAGGGAATGAAAAGTGAATATAGGTAAAGAAACTTTCTTCTCATATAAATAATCACCAAAGTTTAGGGAATAGGAGCTGGATTGATTTAAAAGGGGTTTCATTCGTTTGATCTAAACAAAGGAGATTACATCATGAAACTAAGAGAGACTTTACATTCCACACCTTATCAATTATTGCAAGGGAACCTTGACCATGAAGTGAGTGATATTACCTTTGACTCTCGAAAAGTAATTCCAAATGCCATGTTTGTTAAGACCCTGCAAAAATTCTAGATGATATTGAGATGGGGATCAAAGAAACCTCAAGTTCTTATCAAAAGCTCGTAGATCGCAAAGAAGCGATTCATCAAGCGATGCAACTGGCCCAACCCAAGGATGTCATTGTGATCGCCGGAAAAGGTCATGAAAACTATCAAGAGATTAACGGAACGAAAATTCACTTTGATGATATGGAGGTTGTCAAAGAGTTTTTTGGGATCATAGAGTGAAGTGTGTGGGCGGTGTATTAGTCAGTGGTATTTGAAGTTGGATAAGCACTAATTAAAGCTACATTAAGAGAAACTATAGGTATTTTTAAGTTGTAGTTAGATACCATCCTCATATAAAATCTGATTTTATATACATTTATCCTTTTTAAAAAATAAGCTCAGCAACCTTTTTGATGGCTGAGCTTACTTTTCGCTAATTTTTGAAATCAAGTTTCAAGCGGTTCAGAAACATCGTGTTTCGTGGACATTATTTGAGAGTAGAGGATCAGGGCTCCTCCAATGTCGAAAAAATTGATCCCGAAGGAAAAGGAATCCATCTCAATACAATACGGAAAAATGAAAAGTTGTATGAGTATTACAAGCAACATAGTTTACCATTTGAACAGAAAGTGAATGGCAAAAATGTGAAGCTATAAATAGGTAGGATAATCAAATTTATATTAATTTAGAGATCTTAGAGTTGAGGAGTGATAGTATGACTCACGTAAAAGATATTCTATCTGACCAGTTCTTAGCAAATGCAAATGACCCGAGTTGGTACAGACCATTTTCAGAATCCGTGGAGGATTTAACAGAAGAACAAGCATTGTGGAGACCCAATGAAAATTGTCTCAGTATAGCTGAGATCGTACAGCATTTAATATATTGGAATCAATGCTGGCAGACTAGGTACATTGAATCCAGCATAGATGTTGCTCCTAAAATTGCAGATAATAATTTGAGCTTTAAAATACCTGAAAATATCACCTTTCATGACTTAAAGGAAACGTTACTTGATGTACTTTTAAAGTGGGATGATTTGTTATCCATTGAGAAAATAGAAAGTGATGTTATCGGTTTTCCGGAAAAGGCTAAATGGTGGCAGATTCTCAGTAATTCAACTACCCATAATGCATATCATATTGGTCAAATTATTTTTATTAGGAAACTACAAAACAGTTGGGAAACAGAAAAGTAGGAACTTCACTAACGGGTGAGCAATCCTGTAATAAGTTTGTGAACAAATGTACTTAAACTAACGGGTGCTTTAGTGGACGTTCGCCGCCTTGATGATTAAGGCCTATTAGCGGTTATAACTCTAGCTGATACAAATAGATATCACGATGGAACTGATGGGATACTTTTTCGATCATAGGAAAGATCTCATTCCAATCTCCGCCAGCCAGCCCAGCGCCGATTTTGAAGGGAAGACCGATTTTGATCCACTCTTCTCCATGTGAATTTGCCACGGATTCGATTTCTCGCATCATTTTGGCAAATGCTTGTTCTAGTTGATGAACAACTGTATTATTTCCTTTTCTTCCATAGCGGTGTTGACCATATAGGTTAAATACTAGACGTTTTCCTACATGTTGATTTTCTACCCATGCCCAAGAGCAAGATCCTAATCGCTTTTCTCCAAATGGAATTGAATAGTTTTGATCTGCTTTATACACTTCAGGGTAAAGAGTACGAATCTGTTTCGCTATTCCTGCACCCATGACACCTAAACAATTACATTGATGTCCAATGATTGTACAATCTGATTTTAATAAATCTCCAGAGTGGATTCGAACCATGATGTGTCCTCCAAAATATTTTTAAGTGTTCCAATAAGTAATGGGAAGAATCTCTAGGGATCTTTTTCAAGCACACTCCTTAACCAAGGTTAAACTATTATACTAAAGATTGAAGTATATTTTTTTAAGAGGGAAATTGCTGCTGATCATTTTTGTCTACATATATAAACAAAGGCAGGCGGGATATTACATAATACAAACTTAATATCAACCTGTTTAAAACGCTCTTTGATATATTTCTTCATGTGTAGGGAGTATTGATAGGTGATAAATAGTCCGTCAGGCTTCAAAATGGTTTGAATTTCATCTAATAGATGTTCTCTAAGATGACCAGGAAAGTTAGCGAAAGGCAAACTACTAACAATACAGTCCACAGATTGGAGACCTGAATCACTTATAAAATGAGTGAGGTCTTGCGCATTTGAGTAATGATTCATATCTGGAAATCGGACTGTTAATTTCTTTTGGAGATCAGGGTCATTTTCAAATATAAACGTCTTACAACTAGGTTTTTTCAATTTTTGAATATACCCTGTAAAAATGCCTGTCCCTGCTCCCAGTTCAACAATCGAATGAATACTTTGCCACTCGATCGGTTTTAGGATTGCTTTGGCTAAAAATGATGAGCTAGGAGTAATACTACCCACCGTTTGAGGAGATTGAACAAATTTGATTAAAAATTCTACTCGTTTCAATTGCTATTTTCCTCCCACTCACAAATATTCTAAGTTTTTATCAGTTTATTCTCGTATACTCTTTGATGAATAGATGGTTACTAGAGATCCATGTGTGATTAAGATCCAGTTGTGCGTTTGTTTAAACATGTGCCCATATACTAAACGAAACTGCAAAGGTATCGCTAAACTCAATTAGAAAGGGGATCGATCATGAAGCAGAGAACACTCGGATTTGGATTGTTGTCATTATCGATCTATTTACTCGGAATTTATGCTTTATCATTAGCTTTCCTGTACCTGAAATCGAAGCCTCCATTGGGGTTCAGTATACGACTAGCGTTTCTAAATACTGAATTTGATGTCTTACTAGGGGTTCAATTGCTCATATCCTTATATTTTATATGCTCATTGGCATGTTTTTTTAAGCCAACTAGAAAGATAGAATCATTGATAACAAAAATTGGATTTTGGGCTTTATCTGCAAGTACGTTCTTATTTGGTATCAAATATTTGATCCTTGTCTTAGCTTTTTCCATGGCTTCTCAGTCCAATATGCTTGGTTTTTTATATCAGGAGGATTGGATGTATTATGTGTTTGAATGGATGATGGATCTTCTGTTTTACATCGCGATGATTCTATTTTTGATAAGGTTGATTATAAAAGTGAAGAAAAAATATAGTTCAGGCTAGTAGGATCATCTAGAGCGTCAGAGCTTGATGTTCATCTCCATGAGCAATTTCAAATGCATATTGATCCAGATCCCTTATTTCTAATTGAATTAAGTTGTTTTCCCTAAACCGAGTTGGTTTATCATCTATATACAACAGGAGGTTTCATATGAACAAGAACAAAATAAAAGGATCTTTGCTCGGACTTGCTTGGGGAGATATTCTAGGTAGTCCAGTAGAAGGATGGAAGAAACCCGAAATACAATCTACATATGGTATGTACTCAAGTTTACCGAGTGAATATCAAGGAAACAAAATTCCTGTCCAGAGATTAAAACGATTACGACCTTTAGGTTTACATACAGACGATACTCAACAAGCGATGGCTTTGATTCATAGTTGTCTCCAACAGGGTACATGGAGCAAAGGGGCATGGAAACAGATGCTTGTCCAAGGACTGCAACAACAAGCTTGGCGAGGAGTTGGACGCAACTTTGTCGATGCAGTTCGGCGAATGAGTCGAGGCATTCCTTGTGAACAAGCAGGTAGCCCATCATCCGGGATCGGATCAGCGATGCGGATTGGACCACTGGGTGCACTTTACTCAGACCCAAAAGATGTCGATCTTCTATTCAAAGCTACTTTAGAGTCATCACTCATCACCCATGCAGACCAACGTGCAGCTGTATTTTCATCTGTGATTGCCTATACAGTTTCTCTATTTATACAGGAAAATCCTCGTGAATCGGTGCTCGAACCACTTCAATATTTTGCAAAAGAGGCAGAAGCCTATGTTTCTTCTTTAGAAGCAGAGGGATGGAAGGTGGGGAATTCTGACTCCACACTAATTTCCGATGCTATCAAAGAAGCCATGTACTGGGTCGATGAACCAGTGAGAAAGATGCGGACGAAGATTTCTGAGCTGGCACGTCCTCATCTTCAAGCGGGCTTCACACGCGCCCATGTCAATCAAGGCTTTGTACTTTTAGGGGGATTACACGCCTTACTCATGGCTTGTCGCGATGACATGGAACCACAAGAAATTTTATTATCGATGATCAATGAAGGATATGACACGGACACCGTCGCTGCGATTGCAGGAACCATCTTAGGTGCTCGATTTGGTACAGACTGGATTCCTACAGAGCACTTCTATGATCGAGAGAGGATTCTTGATTATACTGATGCCATAGTGGATAAGAAATTGCCTGAAACGATGGGAGAGTTTATTGAAAAAGAAGCGGATTTAACAAGGATGGAGAAAGAGTTTAGGGTGGGGTAGTGGATACTCATTGATTGGAATTTATAGTTTATAGTTTATAAACAGTATTAAGTCTCAATTCATATAAATTTTAGGGAGGCTTTTTTCTTTGGGGGATATTAAGTTATTTCGTTTAAATGGATGTAATGTAGTTGAGTTAGAAGGGCGCACTACATCTTAATGTGTAGATCTAAATAGAGGTGGTTTTCTTATTACGATTAAAGTGGGCTTCGGCTCACTTATTTTTTATTATGAAGGGGATTTTACGTATAATAAAAAATTAAGCTTACTCAAAGTTTTTGTGAATAAGGCTTTTACTACCTTTTGAAATAGTTTGATATAATTGAAGTATTCACCAAGGGAGTTGAACTAGCATGAATGCTTATATCAAACAATGGCATGATTTAATACTGAATTGTAGCTTTGATAATACATATAAAATGGTATGGAGTAAGGCTTTAATAGAATTAGCCGTTGGTGTAAATGATGAAACTAATGAAGAGACGATTGTGTTTGACTTTGAAAGTATTGCGAGACTTTGCCTGAAGTATTATTGGAATCAAACGATATATTTTAGCTTGATACAGAGCCCGAATCTTAAGAAGCCACCTGAAATGATTACTTCCACGAAAGAACTGATTAAGGCATACTTTGAAAGAAAACAATCCATGCAACCTATCCGGTTTGAAAAGATAGATTTCCAATCACTTCAATTAGAAAATGAGTATGAAATGACGGTTAAAAAGATTTCAAAAACATTAAAGCAGGACGTTTGTTGGCGATTTAAAAAACTGAATGGTGAAACATATGAAATATATGACTTGGACCGTAATCAAGGTAAAGTATTTTTTACCAAGCAAAATGTGTTAGCTTTGAAAGATCATAGCGATTTTTTATTTACTGTTATCAATTACCGGTGGACTCAAATGCTAGAAGGCTTTAACTATAGCCCACGAATTTCAAGGAAAGTTCGTGCCATAGATGAAAATAATATTAAGCGGGGTTCCTTAAAAAAGTTTCATAAGTATTTAGACTTAATGTTTGAAGATGGTAAACGGACATGTTTTTATTGTGATGAGGAAATCAATGATAAGGAGCTTTCTGTTGACCATGTGATACCGTGGTCATATATGTTTTCGGATGATCTTTGGAATCTAGTTTACTGTCATAAGGATGAAAACTCATGAAAGTCTAATCGTTTACCATTAGAAGAAGAGATATTACGGTTAGAACATAGAAATAAAGTGTTGCTTGAACGTATGCAGAATACAACCAAGGATTATGACCAGCTCCAAATAGCCATCGAAAAGGATTACGTTAAAAAGTTTTGGATATCGTTTAAGGGATAAAGGGGGTTCTTCATGGCTGAAAAAATTTATAACAAATTAGTCAGGGATAAGATACCGCAAATCATTAAGCAGTCTAATCAAGAGCCATTTACTTATACTGCAACAAAAGAAGAAATCAAGCCAATGCTATATCTGAAATTAACCGAAGAATTGGAAGAGTTTAAGGATACCCCTAACGAAGAAGAGTTAGCAGATATGTTAGAAGTTATTGATGGTCTAGTGCATGCATTTCACTTGGATATGAATAAAGTGTTAGCAATCAAAGCACAGAAAAAAGAAGAACGTGGTGGATTTAAAGAAGGTATTGTTTTAGAAAAGGTTCGAAGTGATGATTAGGTCAAAACAACCAACTCTCTAAGCTCAGTTATAAGAAGAGATATAAACTGAAGAAAGCTCTTAAAGAAGACCAAATAACTTTTTACAACAACAATGGGAGTTTTCCTCGTAGGGATGACATTTATTTGCAATTAAGGGTTATCAAAATAAAAGAATGGATTTATGGCGATGATATTACGATGAAAAATCTGTGTCTATTTTTTAGATGCAGATTTTTTTATTTTAGTAGTGCTGATCGACTAAGCTCTTGGAGTCGATTTTTGTATGTATTAACTTTGATTTGATTCCTAATGTCCTCTCGTGAGAGAAGCAAAAAAGCCACCCTCCCAAAAAGGATGACTTTTTCTTTTAAGCATGAAGCGTTTCTACCGATTGAACCCCTTGATAAGCTTCATGATCTAATTCTTTAGTGACTCTACTTGTTAACACGCCTGCGGTCATACTTCCACTCACATTCAATGCAGTACGTCCCATGTCGATTAGGGGTTCAACAGAGATCAGTAGCCCTGCGAGTCCTACAGGTAAATCCATCGTAGAGAGAACAAGGAGTGCGGCGAAGGTAGCTCCCCCTCCGACACCAGCTACACCGAATGAACTGACGGTAACGACGATGATCAAGGTCAAGATAAATGTGGGACTTAGTGGATTGATCCCGACAGTGGGTGCGATCATGGTAGCTAGCATTGCTGGGTAAATCCCTGCACAACCATTTTGTCCAATAGATAATCCGAATGAGCCAGCAAAGTTGGCTATGCCTTCAGGAACTCCTAGTTTTTTTGTTTGTGTGTCGATATTAAAAGGTAGCGTACCTGCACTAGATCGTGATGTAAAGGCAAAGCTAAGTACGGGCATCGATTTTTTTAGATAGGTAATTGGGCTTAATCCTGCAAGCATCAATAACAGGAGATGAACAAAAAACATAATTATGAGTGCTACATAGGAGGCAATGACAAACTCTCCAAGCTTGCTGATTGAGGCTAGGTCAGTGGTGGCAACGGTTTTTGCCATAATCGCTAAGATACCGTAAGGAGTTAATCGCAAAATCATTTTCACCACTTGCATAATGACTGCATGGAGTGAAGCCACCCATTTGGCAAATAGCTCTGCATGTTCTGGTGTTTTCCGTCTTACTGTTAAATAAGCGATACCGATCAGTGCCGCGAAGATGACGACTGCAATGGTTGAAGTAGGACGAGCCCCTGTTAAATCTGAAAATGGGTTATCTGGTAATAACTCGAGAATTTTTTGTGGATAGGTCTGATCTTGAATTTCACCATAAGTTTGCTCCATCTGTTCACCACGGGCTAGTTCAGAATCTCCTTGCTCAATCTGGATAGCCTCTAGGTTAAATCCTAATGTGGTGGCAATTCCGATCGATGCAGCAATAGCTGTTGTTCCCACAAGGATTCCAATGACGAGCAGGCTGATTTTTGCCATATTGTTTACCAATTTTAATTTGGTAAAAGCGGTCAGGATAGAGATAAAGACCAATGGCATAACAATCATTTTTAATAGCTTGATATAACCAGTTCCTACAATACTCAGCCAATCAATGGAGGAAAGTAAAATATCTGAGCTTGCACCATAGATGAATTGTAGGATGAAACCAAGGATCACACCTACACCCAATGCCGTAAAGACACGTTTGGAAAAAGAGATATGCTTTTTTTGCATGTAAAATAATCCAAATAAAAGTACCGAAAATATAATGATGTTAACAATGATCCATAAGGTCGGCAAGCTAAACCCCTCACTTTCTAAAAGCTAATCAAACTATAATCCTATAATTCATATCAGTCAAGTCGGAATTAAAAAGAATTTCCCCACTCATCGACATTACTGATATTCCTTGATTTAAATGCGATGGACAAAGGGAGTTATCTTTTTGTAAATAGGGGGAATGAGTTTAATGATTCATTGTACAAATTTAGAAGGTTGAACATCATCGTTTTATTTACCGATTGTTGTTAAAGGAGAGTTGTTTTCTATTGGACTAAAAAGATTTTATTAACTACGAATAAATAAGTGATAAGTGACCTCTCCTTTTTACTCCATTTGGTTAAGTGTATTCAATACCTGTAGTTGAATGAACCAGGATTGGAAAATGAAAGTTCACCTGGATCTTATTGTAAAGGGGGAACCCTATGCAACGACTTCTAGTTATTCTCCTCATTGTATTAATTCTGATCCTTCTTATTCCCAGATATGAGCGAATCGGAGAAGCAATCTTACGTTTATTAAAACTAGACGATTCCAAAAGGGGGAAAGATGATGAACAATAACTTTAACGTGTTGAACTCCTTGAACAAAAATGAGGGAGGTGGCGGTTCAAAGAGGGGCTTCAATAAGAAGAAGATCGTGGGTCTGACTGGTGTCGTTGCGGGTGTGATCGCACTAGCTGTATTGATCGGCAGTTGTACCACAAAGATTGAGCCTGGTTATAATGGTGTGGTTTACAGTTTAAATGGTGGGTTAAAAAAGGACGTTTTGAACCAAGGGCTTCGGCTTCATGCCCCATGGGAGAGTGTAACCCAATATCCGACATCAACTGAAACCGTTTACTTAACGAAGAGTAATGACAATGAATCTTTTGATATTAATACCAGTGATGGAAAATCAGTCAATGTGGACGTAGTTTATGCCTATCATATGGAAGCAGATAAACTTCCCCATATCTTTACCAAGTTCCGTCGTAAAACCCATGAAGAAATTCAAGCGGGTTATATCAAAACACAAATTAAAACAGTGATGCAAGAGGTTTCTACGACCTACTCTGTATTAGGGATCTATGCAGAGCATCGGAATGAAGTGACTAAGCAAATTCATGAAAAGTTGTCTACTATTTTAGCCAAAGATGGAATTGTGTTGGAGAACTTCTCTTTGTCTGATGTTCGACCTGATGAAAAAACGTTGAAATCGATTCAGGCGATTGCAGATGCACAGAATAAGCAAGAATTTCTGAAACGGGAACAGAAAAATAAAGAGCAAGAAGCGATTAACGCTAAGATTGAAGCGCAAGGGAAGAAGCAGGTTGCAATTGTAAATGCAGAGGCAGAAGCTGAGAAAACTCGAATTGAAGCAGAGGCGAAAGCAGAAGCGAACCGTAAGTTACAACAATCTTTGTCTGACCAACTGGTTCAATATGAGTGGATTAAAAAATGGAATGGGCAAATGCCTACCGTTCAAGGGTCGGGTTCCATTATTCAGATGCCAGCAGATATGTTGAAACAAAATAAATAATTGGATGGTACGAACTTCTCCTCTTCTTTGCAAGGGTGTTTTTGAAACCCTCCCTGATCTCGATCAAGGGAGGGTTGACTGTCTTAAATTCAATTAACTGATTTTATTATTCAATATTTGGGATTTGCCAATCGATTTCTTCAATCCCATGTTTATGTAGAAAAGCATTAATTTTTGAGAATGGCTGACTTCCGAAAAAGCCGCGATTGGCCGAAAATGGACTTGGATGAGGTGATTCGATAATCAAGTGATGTGGTTGGGTAATATATGCTTTTTTCTCTTGGGCATGTCTTCCCCATAGTAGAAATACAATCGGCTGTTCTCGTTCGTTGAGCGTTTGAATCACTTGACGGGTAAAGTTCTCCCAACCTCTTCCTTTGTGAGAGTTGGGTTGTCCTTGTTGAACGGTTAAAACATTATTCAACATTAAGACCCCTTGTTCCGCCCACTTTTTTAAATAACCATTGTTGGGGATATAGCATCCTAAGTCATCTTGTAATTCTTTATAAATATTTTTTAGAGAGGGAGGTGTTTTAATCCCAGGTTTCACAGAAAAGCTTAATCCATGGGCCTGTCCAGGACCATGATAAGGATCTTGACCAATAATCACTACTTTTGTATCACGATAAGAAGTTAAGTGTAAAGCAGAGAAAATATCCCATTGGTCTGGATAAATGGTTTTGGTTTGATATTCGAGCTTCAAAAAATCCCTTAGTTCAAGATAATAGGGCTTTTCAAATTCTTCTGCTAAGTGTTCTGCCCAGTCATTTTTTAATATTACTGCCATATTGATGCTCCTCTCCCGAAGCTTTATATCTGTATCGATAAATGAACAGCCAGATCAAGTGATCAAGACAAATATCGAATAACATTATTTTTACATAGTTTAAATGTTTATGCAAAGAAAAGAAATTGATTACATAGTCTCTTTGATTAGGGAATCAGTAGTGTGATCAGGGAATATATTGATTTCTATAATTTACAAATAATTGGACTATGGTCATTCAGGACAAGTGAACTTCACCATGGTAAAATGTTTTTAAAGAAAATATGCATGATTAGTGATCGAAGGTGTAGGAGATAACAGGTAAAGAATCATTTGCACTCATAATGTTTGGTTATGCGTGATTTTCAATGAACACTTTTAGATCCTAGAGAATGCAGATCAACAAATGATAAGTGAGGATGTCATATGTATCGTTTTGTTTGTTTTGTAGCTAAAGTCATTCTTCATAGCTTCTATCGCTTTACCATTGTTGGCAAAGAAAAAGTGCCTGCACAAGGTGGGTTTGTGTTGGCCTGTACACACATGGGCTGGTTAGATGTGATTGCATTAGGGGCGGCTTCCCCACGCCAAATTCATTATATGGCGAAGAAAGAACTATTTTCAAAGCCATTAATCGGATGGTTTTTAAAAAGGCTGAATAGTTTCCCGGTTAATCGTGAAAATCCGGGTCCAAGTTCACTCAAAACACCTATTCGTTTGACTAGACAGGGAAATGTGGTAGGAATTTTCCCGAGTGGAACGAGAACCCATGAGGATGTACCACAAAAAAGAGGCGCTGTGTATATTGCTGATAAAGGAAAAGTGTCAGTTGTTCCAGCTGCTTATTGGGGACCTGAATCGATTCGCTTCAAAGATTTATTTCGGCGTAAAAAAATGGTTATTGTGTTTGGAGAACCACTTATGCTTTCAGAATTTAACTCCAAAGAGGCTCAGACCGAATTGTTAGATGAGTTAAATGACAAGATGAAAGAGCTAACAGAAACAGCTGAACAATTATAATTAAGAGTAGCTAAAACAAAAATCAACTCAGATCATCTGAGTTGATTTTTGCTTTACAAACCTGATGTTGTTGGTTAATGATTGATTTTGTTGCGACTTAGATATTCCAGCGAATCAATGTACTTGAGTGAACGAAGCCACCACCAAAGCCTGATAAGAGAAGAGTATCACCTGTTTTAATTTTCCCTTGCTCAATACCCAATTGAAGAGCTAATGGGATGGTAGCAGAAGAAGTGTTTCCAAAGTATTCGGCACTAAATAACACTTTTTCCATAGGGAATTTTAATCGGTCACAAGCCGCTTCGATAATACGGATATTGGCACTATGAGGAACAAACCAATCCAAATCCGCTTGTGAGAAACCGGCTTGTTCTAATAGCTTTGGAATTTCACGCACCATTGTACTCACTGCTAACTTAAAAACTTCTCGTCCGTTTTGAATAATGTTGCCAGCTCCAGCTAATTCTGTTTGTTCAAGAGTATTGGCAAGCCCTGATCGATATAAATGAACGCCAGCCCGCCCTTCTGTCGTAGAAACAGAGTGAATAAAGCTTGCATGGTTGTCATCTCTTTCGACGAGAGCTGCTCCTGCTCCATCACCAAAGAGAATGCACGTGGTGCGATCTTTAAAATCTGTCACTTTGGATAAAGTTTCTGAACCAACGACGAGTATTTTTCGATGCAAACCAGATGTTACTAATCCATTAGCCAAGTTTAATCCCATGACAAAACCTGCACATGCAGCACTAATATCTAGAGAACCACAAGATTGGATTCCCAAGCGATGTTGGAGTTGGCTTGCCACACTAGGCAGAGGTGTATCTGGAGTTGTTGTTGATACCAAAATAAAGTCAACATCTTCTACAGAAACGGAGTAATTTTTAATTAGGTTTTTGACAGCTAAGACAGCTAGATCACTGGTAAATTGGTCATCAGCTGCAATTCTTCGTTCTTTAATCCCTGTTCGTTGGATAATCCACTCATCTGAAGTATCCACCATTTTTTCTAGATCATGATTGCTTAAAATACGGTCGGGTACATAGGTTCCCAAAGCAGTGATCCGTGCTTTTGATCTGGTTTCCAATAGAACAAACCCCTTTGGATTCAATGTATAGTACCAAGTACTAATAGTTAGTGTTAATTTTAGCTAACTAAAATCAAAGTGTCAATAAAATAAAGGTTAGATAATTTTTAAAATAGATATCTACTCGAACACATTTTTTGTACGAGTAATGATCGAAATGACTACTCATATCAAGTGATAAATGAAAAATATGTAAACTAGATACATTTATAATAATTTAATAATAAAATATATAAATCCTAATTGATGTAATTTTTAGCATATAATATAATGGTTATGTAATTAAAATATTCGGAAAAGGAAGGTGCCTTTTCTATGACATTTGAACATGAGTTTACGAGTTTTCTTAAAAACGTGATTAAGAATGAACTAAAAAAAGAAGTACCTGAGATCACTCCTTCAATGAGCTTTCAGGATTTAGGTATTGATTCGATGGATCGTATTCGAATTGTGATTCATGTGGAAAGAGCCTACGGGGTTGAGTTCTCTGAAAACGAAGCTGGATCGATTCAAACGGTGGGTGAATTGATTCAATTCATTGAGGAT
Source organism: Hazenella coriacea (assembly GCF_004341825.1). Taxonomy (GTDB): domain Bacteria; phylum Bacillota; class Bacilli; order Thermoactinomycetales; family Thermoactinomycetaceae; genus Hazenella; species Hazenella coriacea. The sequence goes on from NZ_SMAG01000002.1 coordinate 384,523, forward strand.
AAAGGTGGGGTTCAAGTTGACAAATATTGAAACTAGACCTGTTGTGATTATTGGTGCAGGTGTTTCAGGCAGTTCAACAGCAATCCGTTTATTAAAAGAGGGAATCACTCCTTTGGTTGTAGATCAAGCTAAGTTTCCAAGAGAGATTGTCGGCGAGGGTTTATCTCCCTATACCTGTGACTACCTTGAGGAATTGGGTGTATTGGAGGAGATCAATCAAGCTCCATTTATGAAAAAAAGCTCATTGCAATTGGTTTCTCCAGATGGTTCGAAAGCCTATGCCAAAGTAGATTTAACGAAAGAGCCCTATGCAGATGGCATTCATGCACAGCCATGGGGATTTAATGTGAAGCGAAAAGACTTTGATTATGTTCTATTTAGAAAAGCACAGAGAGACGGGGCAGAGATTAGAGAGAGTACTAAGGTGAAAGAGATTCTTTTGAATGATGAAGGTGCTGTCACAGGAGTGGTACTAGAAGATGAGCATAACCAGAAAACGATTGTGCATACTTCGTTAGTGATCGACTGTTCAGGGAGAACCTCCAAGTTAGCCCAACAGTTAAAGCTACGAGCCCCATTAGAGAAAGTATTCGATGGGCAGTGGGCCAATTATGCGATTCGTTGTTATTTTAAAGATGTAAACTTAGGACCATTGAGATCCGAAGGACAAGATGATTACGATATAGCAACAGTGAATATTTTACCCGATCGTAATTGTTGGTATTGGATCATCCCTTTGGAAGAAAATTTGTTTAGCATCGGGTTTGTAGCTCGTAGTAAAACCAAGCAAATGTTAGATAGTCAAGTGGATAAGATGAGAGCTTATCGTGATTTAATTGAGAAACATCATGTGTTAAGAGAAGTTGTCAAAGAGGCAGAGATGTTAGAAAATGTGGTGGTCACAGCTCGATTGGGGCACATGAACACGAGAATGGCTGGAGATGGCTTTATCTGTGTCGGAGATGCGGGTTTTTTTGCTGACCCTGCATGGGCGACAGGAGTCACTGTTGCGTTGATTACCTCTAAACTAGCCACTGAGGTGGTGATGGAAGCCATTCAAAAGAAAAACTTCTCACACCAACTCTTGAAAAAATACGAAGACTTGTATCATGGATATATTAAAAATCGATTTAATAGCATTCGAGCTTACAATACGTATTATAACGATACGGATTATGTAAACTTTTTGGTCAAGCGATTATCCCATCGACCCGAAGAGATGCATTTAATCACAGCCGTCTTGTTTGACTATATGAGTCATCATCACTTTAATTCTTGGACATTTAAAGTATTTAAAGATTATGTCGCCAAAACTGGAAAGCTTCCTGTAGTCAATAAAGTTGCTCAGCTTAATTTTGATTCCGAAGAGAGTTTGATTCAGCCACTTACTTAAAAATGATAGGGTTGATACGGTGGAACCATCACAAAAGAGAGTTTTCTTGGTTGCAGGAGGGTCTTCAGGGATTGGTAGCGAACTGATCCAATTATTAGTTGATGCTGGTGAATTTGTCTATAATCTAGATTTAAAACCGAGAGAAGGTCATTCCAATCAGTGTAAAACGAAAATAGTGGATCTGCAAGATGTTCAATGCTGTCAAGAAGCGATCACAGAAATCATCAAAGAGGGAAACTTGTTCAAAGGTGTTGCTGTGATTGCTGGTGTAGGATTTACAACACCATTGGAACAATTAGACCCGATCGAGTTTAATAAGCAAGTAAATCTTAACTTAAATATTGTCTATAACCTTTGCTACTTTTCACTTCCTCACTTAGACTCACCATCCTCCATAGTTACAGTTTCTTCAACCAGCGTTTATGGATTTTCTGGCTCAAGTGTTGCTTATGCAGCTGCTAAAGCAGGTGTCATCGGTTTGACTAAATGTTTAGCCCATGAAGTAGGGCGAAAAGGGATACGAGTAAACTGCGTCATCCCAGGGGCTGTTGATACTGATTTGCTCCACAGTCTGTCTACATCCATGGAACGTTCTCTATTAAGTAAATTCACCCCATTGGGTCAATTAGCTCATCCTAGGCAAATCGCCCAGACTATTCAATTTTTATTGGGAGATCAATCCAGTCATATAACTGGACAAACACTTGTGATTGATGGAGGTCTATCCTTAGCTTATCGTCCCGGTCATATGTAGATAACATTTGAGGAGGAATGTCATGAGCGTTCGTTTAAGTGTCAAACAAATCAACCAAACAGCTCCACAACGTGTTTTATGTTTGAATCCGATGGGATGTGGTTCAGAGATCTGGATTTCGAGTATGGAACAAATGAGTGAACAATATGAGATTTTATTAATGGATTATCCTGGATTTTCCTCGTCAGAATTTTTAGAGACCCAAACGGTTGAAGAATTAACTCAGTTAGTGTCCCACACTCTTATGCAACTACCAACGAAGCCATTACATATGATCGGTTATTCATTTGGTAGTTGGATTGCACAAAATTTGGTGTTTGATGAGCGATTAGATCTGCGCAGCCTTACAGTGATGGGTTCATCAGACCGGATTTATAATCAAGGTATTCTCATGGCTGATGAGTGGGAGAACATCATTAGAAATATGGGGATTGATTCCTTTTTGGCGCAATTGGCATTTTGGAGTTTCTGTACTCAAACCTTTGAAGCAGGCTCTTTTATTCTACGGTCATTTGTTCGTGGTTGTAAAAAGAGTTGCAAAGATCCAGAGGTATTTCTCAATCAACTTCAAATGGTTAAAAGTTATCAGCAAGGTGTCCCTTTGAGTGAAATCAAGGTACCCACATTGATTATCCGTGGTGAGTTTGACTGTTTGTATCCAGCTTTTTGTTCAGAGCTTTTGCATAAGGAGATCCCTAACAGCCAGTTGTGTACGGTTCCTCGTGCAGGGCATGCGGCTTTGTGGGAGAATCCATCTTTTGTGAGTAAAGAGATCGAACAATTTGTTCAGGTGAATGGTTGATGATCCAGTTTAAGTCTCGTACCCTCATCGACGTCATGCTTCAATATATGGAACATGGAGACACACCATGGGGACATGGATTTTTTAATCCCCGTACTCAAACGTTCGATCCATTGTCCAATCAACAACTCACAGGGTTATCTTTTGCTTTCGGGCATCTTTTGGTTGAAAATGGAGTAAAACCGAAAGAGCTTTGCCTAATCGTCTGTGCAACACCGTTGACACAACTCTTAGCTTTCTATGCCAGCCTTTCGATTGGAGCTATTCCGTTATTGATGCCTAACCCAAAGGCGTTAAGTGGTGATGATGATTTACAACAACGGATTCAGCGCTGGAAAAACAACCTTTTTTCCGAAAAAACAAGCATCATAGTTGACTCACAATCTAGGCTTTGGCTATCCGATCTAGAAACAGAGCTACCAGTCATCCAGCTTCCCGAACAACCCTTAGAGATGGATGTCATGCGTCAGCCAGCACTTGAAATGTATCCCCATGTGGATGAGATCGCTTATCTGCAAATGACAAGTGCATCGACAGGTACAGGAAAAGCGGTGGCGATTACTCATCGTAATATCATCTCTAATGTGACAAGTATACATGTCAATTCAAATGCGGGAGAGGAGGAACGGATTTGTAGTTGGTTACCTTTGAATCATGATATGGGGCTTGTCGGAGCTGAGCTTTTCAGCTATTACCATCACTATCCCGTACTTCTGATGTCCCCTTACGATTTCTTACGCCGTCCACATCGTTGGCTAGAAGCGATTAGCCAATACCGTTGCACTTTATCTCCTTCACCTAACTTTGGCTATGACTATTGCTATCGCATGATTCCAGACGAACGAGTTAAAGATCTGGACCTCAGCAGTTGGAACATTGCCTATAATGGAGCCGAACCGATTCGAGCAGAAACCATTCACAACTTTTATCAAAAATTCCATCCAATTGGGTTGGAAAAGGAGACAATCATTCCAGTCTATGGCTTAGCTGAGGCTACCTTAGCAGTTACCTTTTCAGAGCCTTATACTTTACCTCGTTTTGTGATTGTGAATAAGTCTTCCTTGGATTTTGGTAGAAAAGCTGAACTGGTTGCAGAAGGAATTTATGATTTAGAGAAAGAGCCTCCTTGGATCGATTTGAAGTTGCAAACTCTTGCTTTTTCGGTTGGAAAGCCTCTTCCTGGTGTGACGGTCTTCATTCAACACGAAGAGGGAGAAAGGGAGCAACAGGATTTGATTTGTGGTGAGATTGTGGTGCAAGGAGATTCTATAGCATATGGAACCTTAACTCCAGAAACCAAAGAAGCCAAAGTATTTGATCAAGAGGTTCAGACAGGTGACTTTGGATTTATGTATCAGGGAAACTTGTATGTGGTGGAAAGAATTAAAAATATGATCATCCGTCATGGTGAGAATTACTTTGCTAACTTATTAGAAAAGGAGATTGCCGAAGAGTTGGGGATTACGGAGGAGCGAATAGCTGTATTTGAATCGGATCTATATAATTCTGAAAGCGATCTCATTGCCTTAATCGAAAAAGATCCTGTTGAAATTGGGCATGAGTTACTCCATTTAAAAGAGAAGGAGTTACCCATTACCCGTTATGTATTTACGAAGAAAAGAGCGATTCCACGTACTAGCAGTGGGAAAAAGCGACATTTTTTATGTAGACGATTATGGCAATTGAATCAACTGCCAGTCATTCAGATCTATGATGTTAGTAGGTGGAAATATGACAGAAAAAAAGTTTGAACTCCACCCCATGGCTTATTACCAGTCGATCCTGCGACGAACTCTCCCTAGGGAAATATTCCGCCGTCAACCTCATCGAATTGTTTGGTTATTTGTTCATGTTTTTGTGATCCTTGCTAGTGTCATAGCGATTCTTTTTTTACAAACGCCCATGTGGTTGAAATTAATTTTGGCGGTGCTTATAGGGAATAGCTTGGGTACACTGGGCTTTTTGGGACATGAGATTTTACATGGCTCTGTTGTAAAAGGGCGTAGATGGATGCTTCTTTTTGGGGGGATTTGTCTGTTACATTGGGGATTACCTCCACAGGTGTGGATCAATTGGCACAACCGAACCCATCATCACCATACCAATCAATGGTTTCAAGATCCTGATTGTTTTGGTCCGATTCATCTTTACAAAAAAAGTCGTTGGGTTCGATTTATGGAAAAATTAACTCCTGGTTCAGGAACGAAAAGAAGTTACTTGTTTCTCTTTTATTGGTTTACTCTCCATACTGCCTATAATATTTTCAAACATCCCAAAGCATTTCATAAACAAAGGAACCGTAAGTATGGTCGGGCATATTTTATAGGTGTACATTTGTTATGGTTACTTGCCTCCATTTTCCTATCCAACTCGTTTTATGATCCACTCTTTTTATTTGTTATTCCTATACTCATCAGTAACTTCATTATGATGAGCTATGTGGCTACCAATCATTTTATTAGTCCCACTTCCCAAAGTGTCTCAGATCCATTGGTTACGACTTTAACTGTTCGGTCACCTAAGATGATAGAGTATTTCCACCTTTACAATAACTATCATGTGGAACATCATTTATTTCCTGAATTAAATCCTTCCCAAGCGCGTTTGATAGCCAAGGAGCTTCGAACAAGATGGCCAGAGCGGTATCAAGAGATGTCTCATGTCCAGGCGATAAAAAAAGTGTATCAAACTCCTCGTTTATATGAGGACGAGCATACTCTAAAAAACCCACGCACAGGAGAAAAAGCAGAGACATTGCTTTCTCATTACTTTAACTTATGAATAAAATTAAAAAGCCCTCTCTACAAACGTCTTGGGTAGAGAAGGCTTTTTTTATGGGAAAAACTAAGTACATCTGATGAGACTTTGCTAAGTATCTAAATTACTTAGAAACCTTTGTATTGAGGTTCTTCACTTTCTAATTGCTGAACGCGACTCTCTACTTGTGTAATGACTTGCTGAGTGGTTTGGGCTGCATCTGTAAAGATTTGTTTGGCACTTTTGTTATTTGTACTTAAAGCAAATTGTTCAAGACTAGCTTGGGCGCTTTTCAGAGAAGCGACACAAGTTTTTACATCAGAAGAAACAGTCATGAAATGATCAACCTTTCCTTTAATGTTTGGGGTGTGTAGTGAAGAATAACTCGTTATATAAAAAACACTTTTTGAACCTGTTAATCACCTTACATTCAAATTTGTCTTTAAATAATGCAAAGTATTCCAGTTCATTACGGATATATTTTCCACGGTCTGCCCATCTCATAAAACGATTACTAATCGGGGAATTTTGGGAAAAACAAGGCTCCATAATAAACATGGATCCGGTTGGCTTCAACATTCGCTTGAATTCCTCTATATAAATATGAAGGTCTTCATTGGAAATATGATGAAGGACAGCCACGATGACAATATAGTCCATCGATTGATCTGCATATGGAATTTTTGTGTCATTAAGGACATGGAATGAATGTTCAGGGTGTTTTTTTTGGGCATATTCGACTCTTTGATGATCAGAATCAATCCCAAAGTACTGTTGGGGTGAAAACATCGAACAAAGTGTTCCTGTTCCAGAGCCAAAGTCCAGTACAGTTCGGCCTTCTAATTGAAGTTGCTTTTTTAGATGGCGATGGATATATCTATTGGTGATCATGGGTGGTCGAACAAACCAATCATAAAGGTATGGTGCGTGGGTTTGAATAATAAAGTTCACCATCTTTCCTCGACAGGTTCTAAAGTTAATGTGCCCATAGAACTAATTAAAATACGTATCATTTTTAAGTGTAAAAAGAGCGTTCTAGTTAAATAATAAGGGTGCTGATTTCATAACTAATTCAAAGTGGGGAGAGCTATGCCAGAATGGTTAGAAGTTACGATTCGAACTTTAGCAGCTGTATTAATTTTATTTTTGCTAACCAAGTTATTAGGGAAAAGACAGGTCTCACAACTGTCTTTATTTGAGTACATCACAGGGATTACGATCGGTAGTATTGCTGCAACTATGTCCTTGGATTTAAAAGCTACTTGGTATATAGGAATTATTGCATTGGTGGTTTGGACAGCTGTTTCATTACTTTTTGAATATCTTCCGATGAAAAGTAAGATCGTTCGTGATCTTGTTGATGGAAAAGCTACGATCTTAATACAAGAAGGTAAAGTTCTTGAAGATAATCTAGCTAAAGAAAAACTAACAGCAGATGAATTATTGGAGCGACTTCGTTCCAAAAATGCATTTGCAGTTTCGGATGTTGAATTTGCAGTAATGGAACCTAGTGGTGAGATCAATGTATTACTTGCCAAAGATAATCAACCGCTTACTGCAAAACACTTAGGCTTAAAAGTAGCTCCTGAACGAGAACCTCAAACAGTGATTATAGACGGAACGATTATGGATGAGCCATTAGCTAATGCAGGATTTAACCGAGGTTGGTTGGATGCTGAACTAGAAAAATTAGGTGTTGCCATAGAAAATGTTTTTTTAGGACAGGTTGATTCGTACGGACAGTTATATGTGGATCTATTCGATGATAAAATTCAGGTTCCTCAGCCTCAACAAAAAGCGTTATTGTTGGCTACCTTAAAAAAATGTGAAGCAGATATTGAAATGTTTAGTCTATCTACTCACAATCCCGAAAGTAAAAGTTTGTATGAAGATTGTTCCAAACAATTGCAAGAGATCATTCAAAATGTAAGACCGTTATTAAGTCGTTAGGAGACGATCACAATGGCGAATAATAAAAAGAAAAAACTGACTCCTGTTCAACAGGAGTATCAACAATTGGCTAAACGAAGGGAGCCTTCAAGACCTTTTTTAAAAAATTGTCTACGCGCTTTTTTAGTTGGAGGAGCGATTTGTTTAATTGGTCAACTAATCCAAGATGGATATATGAAATGGTTGAATGTGGAAAAAGGTCAGGCAGGAACTGCTACAGTAGCTACATTGATTTTAATCTCAGTCATTTTAACCAGTATAGGGATTTATGACAAATTAGGACAATGGGCAGGAGCAGGGTCTGCAGTACCCGTAACTGGCTTTGCCAATTCAATGGCTTCAGCAGCCTTAGAACATAGAAGTGAAGGTATGGTTCTAGGTGTTGGTGGAAAGATGTTCAAGTTAGCTGGTTCCGTCATTGTATTTGGGACGGTAGCGGCATTTGTGATTGCCTTACTTCATTTTATCTTTAATCCAGCTTTCACGGCGGGAGGAGGTTCCTAATGTTAAAAGGTCATCAAAGTTGGATATTTGAAAATAAGCCCACACTCCTTTCTAGTGCATCGGTTGTGGGTCCTTTTGAGGGGAGAGGACCACTTGGCAAAGATTTTGATATCATCCATGGTGATTCACTTTTAGGTCAAGATAGTTGGGAAAAAGCCGAAAAAACAATGATGGAAGATGCAGCTAAAAAGGCAATGGAAAAAGCAGGACTTACCAAAGATCAGATCCACTTTTATGTGGGTGGAGATATGATGAACCAGATTACTAGCTCTAGCTTTGCAGCACGAACTTTATCCATGCCTTACATTGGTGTTTTTGGTGCTTGTTCTACTTCGATGGAAAGTTTGGCCTTAGCTTCGTTAATCGTTGATTCCCATAGTGCCAAATATGTGCTTTGTGGAACTTGTAGCCATAATTCTAGTGCTGAAAAGCAGTTTCGCTATCCTACTGAATATGGTTCGCAAAAGCCACCCACCGCTCAATATACGGTAACTGGTGCAGGCGCTGCAGTTGTTTCATCAGAAGGAGAAGGCCCTAAGATCTTATCAGCCACGATGGGACGAATCGTTGATATGGGCATTAAAGATCCATTTAATATGGGGGCAGCTATGGCTCCAGCTGCTGTAGATACGATTCAAGCCCATTGTCGTGATTTGGGAATTACTCCAGATTATTATGATTTAATCGCTACAGGTGATTTATCTAAAGTAGGCTATGCGCTTGTTAAAGATTTATTCAAAAAACATGAGTTTCCGATTGAAAATACAAAGTATGTGGACTGTGGGATGATGATTTATGACTACGACAAGCAAATGGTTCAATCAGGAGGAAGTGGTTGTGCCTGTTGTGCTGTAGTAACCTATGGTCATCTTTTAAACCGATTAAAAAAAGGTGAATGGAAACGTATATTGATTGTAGCCACTGGGGCTTTACTTTCTCCAATCACTTTTCAACAAGGAGAAAGTATTCCATGTATTGCACACGCTGTGGCGATTGAGAATGGAGTGAGTTCATCATGATGCAGTTATTTTGGGCTTTTACTATTGGAGGAGCCATTTGTGTTGTGGGACAGATTTTTTATGATATTTTTAAGCTTACTCCCGCACACACCATGGCAACTTTAGTCGTTATTGGTGCGATGGTTGAAGGAGTAGGTTTATATGATCCATTTATAGAGTTTGCTGGCGCAGGTGCAACTGTCCCCATTACTAGCTTTGGAAATTCATTGGTGCATGGTACTTTGCATGAATTGAAAGCAAATGGTTGGACTGGTTTAATCACAGGGATCTTTGAAGTGACAAGTGCGGGAATCTCTTCCGCCATCATCTTTTCATTTTTTGCTGCACTGTTTATAAAACCAAAAGGTTAAATAAATCCCCGGTCCATGAAGTAGACTGGGGAGATTTTCTTTTTTTTAATTTTTTCGGAAGTGACCTAGGACTTCAACAGTTTCCGTAATATTAACAAATGCTTTGGAATCTGCTTCCTTGATCAAGCTTTTCACTTCTGTTAGTTCATATCGAGAAATAATCATAAATAATAGCTTTCTCTTTTCTTGCGTATACGCACCTTCTGCATCTACGATGGTAATTCCACGCACTAACTTGGAGATTAGCTTTTCTCTTACTTCTTCCCCTTTACTTGTAATAATCATGAGCGTTAATTTTAAGTGTTGGGTATGAATGGCATCGATAATTTTTCCTGTTGCAAAGATTGCAATCATCGTATACAATGCCGTATCCCAATTGAAAATAAAACCAGAAAAGAAAACAACAACCGCATTCATAAAGAAAATAAGGTTACCCAATGGAATTTCTTTTTTTCGGGTGAGCAAAAAACCAATAATATCAAATCCACCTGTAGAGGCTCCAGATCTAAACACTAAGCCCACACCGATTCCGCCAATTACACCACCAAAGATGGTTGATAAGATGGGGTCTGAAGAAACCTGTTGGATGGGAATATAGACCATGGCTAAAGAGGTAACGGTTACTGACATGATGGTATAGATCATAAATCTTTTGCCCAGTTTCATAAAACCAATGATGAGTAAGGGGAGATTCAGCGCAAAGTTGACTACCCCCGTATTTAATGGAGTTAACAAACCAATCATCATTGAGATTCCAGTAATTCCACTGCTTAAGATTTCATGTGGCAATAAAAACATATTATAAGCGACGGCTACTAGAACGGAAGAGAGTAGAATAGTTATAACTCGAAACATATGACTCACACACCCAGCTATCCATAAATGTTTTGACAACTATAACATATAAGAGCTTGTTGCAGAAATCAATGAAAAATGGTGTAGATCAGTTGTTGATGAAGCCATGTGCTAAAGGTAATGATATTTTAAAAATAGTTCCAACTCCAAGGGTACTGGTTACACGGATTTTCCCATGATGATTTTCAATTATTTTTTTGCAGACGGCCAGTCCAATCCCTGTTCCAGTCGTTTTAGTTGTAAAAAAAGGACTAAATAAATTTGTTTGTGTATAGGAGTCCATCCCATGCCCATTATCCTCAATCCAGATTTCGATATTGTGTTCGAAAGCATGAGTGGAGATCTCGATCCATCCATTTCCTTTGCTAGCGCTTTCTTCAATCGCATCTAAGGCGTTTTTAATCAAGTTTAGTATCACCTGTTTGATTTGTTTTACATCAATCCATAAAGAAGTGTTAATAGGTTGACCAGTCAGTCTGATCTGGCAATTTCTCATCGTGGCTTCACTCTGACAAAAGAGAATCATTTCTTCTAAAAGCTGTGAGATTGCAACCCTCTCCTTACTAGAAGTGGGGGGTTTGGTGGCATTTAGAAATTCATATATAATGTCATTGGCTCGGTCGATTTCACTTAGTGCAATCTCGGCATAATGCCCTTTTTCCATTTCGATAAGTTGGGGTTGTAAGAGTTGGACAAATCCTTTTACAGTGGACAATGGGTTTCTAATTTCGTGAGCAACACTGGCGGCTAACTTACCAATCGTTGAGAGATTTTCATAATGGAAAGTTAATTTCTCGATTTCTCTTATGGAAGATTCGAGTTTTTCCTTCTTTTTAACTAAACTTAAATACATTTTATTCAGTTGTACTTCAAGACTTTGAATCGATTGACTTAATTCTTTTAATTGGTGAGCCTTATGTATACAAAAAAGGAAGAGAGCATCCTTCGATTCACGATGAACGTGGACTTCAAACAAAGATAAAGAAGTTTTTCTTGTTTGTAAGCGAAGTTCTGTAGTGACAACTGAATAAACCTCAGACAAAAAGATGACGGCTCGATGACGGCTTCTTCCATCTACTAAATCGAGGAAATTAGGAACTTTAGGGAATGTATCCAAAGATTTTTGTGACTGAAAGACAATTTGTAAATTGGAATCAACTACAAAAACAGGAATGGGAACATGAAGAACATTCAGATGATATTGAGTTACATTCATCTTGCTTCAAACCTCTCTCTTCTGAAGAAGTGATCGTTCTTCAAACCATTCCAAAACTTCGGAAAGGCCTTAACCAGAAGAACATAAGTGAATTCTGACAAAAAGATAAAGACCAATGTAAAGAAAATAAGAGTGTCTTGATCATCTCTACTTGGTTTTAATCCCATTTATAAGATCTTGTATCATATGAATGTTTGTGAAAAATAGTCAATAATTTTGGGTTGCAGGGCTCATGGGGCATATTTGTCACGAATAATGACCATGAATCTAGTGTAAAGATTGATCATTAAGCAGTTCACATTATACTATGTTTACTTTTTATGAACAATAAGACACTCCTCTATATTTTAATATTAAAGTGAAGCGGATGCATCTTTACTAAAATCTTGTTTCATATTTCATTTAAATCTTGATTCTAGTAGCTGTTACACAAAGCTATTTCAAGCCAATGAACCATTTTTTACTAGGTGAATGGGGATCTCTGAGCGATCCATTAATTATGTTAAAAAAGTATAAATTAGTTTCTATTTACATTGACTGAATTATACCATTTTTCTATAATATAAATTAAGTTAACTGAATGTGTATCCACTTGGATCCAAGTGACACTGAGGGTCCTCAATCAACTAGAAGCTATTTGAGAGCATTTGAAATAGCTTCTAAATTTATGAGTGTTCACTTCCCGAGTCTGTAAATGTTTAATGAACTGATCAAAAGGGGGAAGTTGGTTATGGGGATTTTAATCTTTAACAAGTTGTCTCACAAGGATGCCCCATATGAACAATGGGTGGAGGACCTAGATGAAGAGCTGTACTTACTCACTTCAGAATCATGGAGCAAAGATTTGAATGGATACCAACACATCTACTCTTTTTCTAATTATGATTTTAATAACAATATCGAATGGACAGCTATTGAGTTGTACGAAGGCAACCCATACCATACGATTATTGCTACCGCAGAACGAGATATTTTAAGGGTAGCTCGCTTAAGACAGCATCTAGGTTTAGAGGGGCAATCACTTGAAAGTGCTTATGCCTTTTGTCATAAAGGAAAGATGAAGACAATCCTCCAAAAAGCGGGAGTACGTGTTCCCATTTTTCAAATCCTACATTCTACTTATGATTTATATGAATTTATTCAGCAACATGGATATCCAGTCGTGATTAAACCTGTTGACGGTATGGGTTCAAGAGATACCACTGTGATCAACCATCGACATGATTTAAGAAGTTATTTAAAAGAGGGTCTCTCTTCTAATCTTGAGGTTGAAGAATACATCGAAGGAGAGATATATCATGTAGATGGGGTGATTATAGATGGGAAATTAATTCATCTTTGGCCCTCGAAGTATTTAAATGATTGTCTTTTGTTTCATGAAGAAAAATACCTCGGAAGCTATTTATTAGAGCCTGCCAATCCTCTTACAAGGCGTCTTCAGTCTTATATCTCCTATATTTTAGACATTCTTCCTACACCTCTCCATACATCATTTCATGCGGAAGTTTTCCATACACCTCAAGATGAACTGATCCTTTGTGAAATTGCTTGTTGTACAGGAGGTTCTCGAATTGCTGAAGAGTTTAGACAAGCCTTCCATTTAGACTTAACGAAGTGTTCAGTACAAGCTCAATGTGGGCTCTCAGTCAAGATCCCAATCGGGGTCAAGGAGCGTTCGGGTCCTACTTCACAGTATGGTTTTCTTGGAATTCCTGCGAGAGAAGGGACATTTATTAGTGGTCCTGACACAGATCAATTCCCTGATTGGGTCACCGAGTATATACTAATCGCTAAGCCAGGTGCTTATTATACCCACGCTTATACGAGTGTCGATTATGTATGTACCATATTGGTTAAGGGGGATTCAGAAAAACAGGTGTTACAACGTTTGTATGAAGCAGCCAAGCAGTTTGAACAACAAGCAGTTTGGAAATAGATAAGGATGATCATTCAATAGATCGGCTGTTTGCATAATCATTCAAGTATAGCGTAGCATAGAATAGATTAGAGAATGGAATTTGATATTCTAACGCCCAAGATGATCCATGCATTTCCCGTTCATGACTTGCTTTCGAAATGATTCCCATGCCTTTGGCTCGTCCGATTGAAAGAATATCGATCCCAATCAGAGAAAAACTATTGGAAGTCATCATGTCTATTTCATCTTAGTAATCAAATTTTACAATATTTACCTAGTGGGTTTAGGTGTGATAAAGTGAGAGTGAGTAGTAGGTATGGGAATCAAAAAGGGGAGGATTCAGATGGAAAAGGTGATGATGAAACAAGGCTCCTTTTCTTATCAATCGGTTGACTTTTCTACATCCAACCCATTAAGCCTCAATAAAATCACAGAACTAGAAAATCGTTTACGGGGATTGATCCGGATCATCCGTAAAGGATTAGAAAAGATTTATACAGTCTTGATTCATTTCCAGACTTCCAATGACTCAGCCATGGTTTCATTTTGGAAAAGTGTGGCTCATTGGTATCAGAAAAAAGGTTGGTCTATGCTGAGTGATCTGATCTATGAGTTAAAAAGGCGAGAAATTCAATACCAAGATTACTTCATGATCAAGGACGTTCTTGATATCCAAGAAAATATTGCAGTGCCTATGGTACAAGGTCTTAGTAACCGTCATTTGGATGAAGGACAACTTGAATCCGTACTTCATTATTTAAAAGAGCTTCCTTTTTATCTACAATATGATCTTCAATTAGAAAGCATGGATTTTAAAAAAGTCCAACCAATTCAATATCAAGATTATCAAACTTCGATGAGCTTCTTGGCTGCTAATCGTTTTGAGGATCTTCATTATCAAATTGATTTTAAACCAAAATGGGGATGAATATGAAACAAACCTTTGATTGGCTCGTTTCACATGCGGAGTTTAAAGAAGTTGAGTTAGTTTCACTCATGTGTAGTCAAAATAAGCAACTCGTTGATTCATTAGGTAATGTTCATATTTCCATCGATTATACTTCTTTAGAAATGGTTCAAGATGGTTACGAATGGATGTTTCCAGTTCGCTTTTGTATTCGCGCTTATCATGGAGAGCAAGGAGACCCTCCACCAGAAGAAAACCATCTATTTTGTATTGAATTTGTTTTAGATTGTATCTATTCATTAGATATTGAAGAAGAATGTTCTACATCACATCCTAAAAAGATTGATCAGTCACTGCCAGAGCAACAAGTGTTATCCAATGTTTGGCCATATGCAAGAGAATTAGTGAGTAATTTAACCATCCGTATGGGTTTTCCCCCTCTCATGATTCCGCCATTGAAACAAGCAACTTGATAAGAGGTGGATGATGGGACTACAATTTGTATCCAAAAAAGGACCTTCTCAACAAGTTTATGTGTTAAAGCTAGCTGAGCTTGTGAAAAAGAACCATGAACTCTTTATTTATCTTGCCCGTATATTTACTACCTATAGAAAAAAAGAGATTCATGACTTCAAACAGTTTCACTCATTTGTAAAAATGATTGTCCAACATCCACGACTATCATTGTCAAAACAAGAAAGACATCAGCTGATGGAATTGATCCATCTCATCTACCAACACTCCAACTTCCAAATGATTCGTGCCGAATTTCTAGAAGAGATGACGGCTTATTTTGGACCTTTTCAAACCGCTGATCCATCCCCACAAGTATACCGTGAGCCTAGTATTTACGAAAATCATGTTTTAATCGGTGAAACAGGGCATAAATGCGATGTCGTTTTTTTTGAGAAAGTAGATAGACCCATGGAGTTAATCGAATGCAAATCAACATTGGCCACATTTATGACACTCACGAAAGATTTCGAAACCACAAGAAAAAGTACAAAAGGAAAGATTACCTATTTGAATAAAGTTCGCGAATATTTAATGGTTCATTATGTAGAGCCTGTTCTATTTTTTTCTTGCTATGACACCAATATTGATGTCATTAAGGAAAATATCTATTCCAATTGGGGGTTTACTCATTATCTTTTTCTTAACCCGATTCAGTTATGTAAAAAGAAATAAGAACACTACAAATTGCCGCTAAATTGCCAAGACAAGTGAGCTTCAAAATATGCTAAAATAGATGACAAATCCAATCAACTAAGGAGTGCTCACATGAATCTCAAATTTGGAGACGATGAAATAGAGTTTGAAATCGGCGGAGTTGAAATTGAGATTGAAGAAGATGAAATCGAGATCGAAATTGGTGGGCTAGAAATCGAAATTAGTGAAGATGGTATTGAAATAGAGTTTGAAGATTAATCTTATGGCAGAAGCTAGTCGTGTGATGGAGTATTTCATGCACATAAATCAATGACTTAGACAGGGATTCCTACCAGTTAGGTGGATCTCTGTTTTTTTTATTCCTTTTTTAGATAACAATGGAGTGGGAGAAGGTGATCGGTTTGAAAATTCAAGTCAACTTAGATCCAAAGTGTGAAGAGTTAGAGGTGACCATTCGTACCCATGAGCTAACAAAAGAAGTGAATCAATTAGTTGATACACTGCGAGGAGGAAGTTTAAAGCGGATTATTGGGATTCGTGCTCAACCAATCGGAAAGTTTATGCCCAGACTCCTAAGGGGGCATTTGAACTTGACTTGAGTAAAAGCTCCTGAATGAATTGGAAATCACTTTACTCAATCTAATCTAAGTAAAGTAGCGATTCGTAAAAGTTGAATCGCTACTTTTTTCAATATTTGATTCATATACAAAAAATAGGTCAGTTCATAGGTTCTTCAGCATAATCTTAATAGCAACTCGACTTGAGCTATTAAATGAACTGAAGAGGGGAGATGTTGCTCTGACGAGCGACTTTTGCGTATTCGCTGCGCAAGCGAGACAGAGAAACAGCGACCCGACGGGATCTAGATGATTATGCTACTAAAAATACTCATATAGAGTAGCAAATCGTTTGATTAAAGGAGGACTATGAGTGACCTGGAAGAAATACTTAGAAAAGGCACATGTATATGAACGATTGGCAGATTATTATAAGAATAAAAACCCTCAGTTGTATAATGAATATTATCGTAAATATAACTCAAATATGAAGATATTTGTTGAAGCATATCATCAAGAGAAAGAACAACAGATGCAGTCTGATTTAAGGGAAACTTATATCCCTTCTTTGATGCCAATTATTTCTGAACCCATTCATCCACCTGCAAGCGTTCGAATTCTTCATGCTTCAAAAAAAGCAGAAAAGACTCCAGTTGATCTCTACGTGAACGGGCAAAAAATCTTATCTAACTTAAAATATGGTTCAGTTACTAACTATTTAGATTTACGTCCAGGTGAATACTTGATCGAAGCATTTCCAGTTGGTAAAAAAGATAAACCATTGATTCGACAAAGGTTGCAAGTGAAAGAAGGGCGCTCTTATCTACTTGTGGTGATTGACCATGACTCTGGGAAAATGGATCTAGCTATTTATCCTATAACTCGTAAACCAAGTAAACGAAAAGCAAAAGTTCGAGTCATTCACTTAGCGAAGGGGATTCCTACAGTGAATGTCACTTTGCCAACAGGAGTTCACTTATTTAAGGAAGTTTCTTATTTAGAAGGAACTCCCTATCAATCAATCGAACCTATATCAACTAAATTAATAATTAAAGAGAGTCAAACAGATCAATTGTTATATACTATTCCCAAAGTAAAGTTGGGGGCTGGTGATGTGATTACGGCAATAGCTCTAGATCCTCATAATCAATTACAAATATTATTGTTAAATGATCGACGCTAAATTTATAAGCGCTAAAAAAATATGTTTATTTACCTTTAAACGGGTAAAAAAATTAATAGAACATAAATAGTCAAGCGGTTTTGCTTGGCTTTTTATTTCAATGAACAGTCAATTGGAAATATTTTCAGTCCTATATATTCCAAATTATATAAGCCAATTTATGCTTGATTTAGTAAGATAGATATTAAGACGTTTCCGGGAAAGGAAGATGATTATGAACGTATTAGAAATGAATGAAATTGGTAAGTTTATCCGTAAAACTAGGAAAGAAAGAGGCTTACGTTTAGAAGATCTCTCTGATGATCACATTTCAACAGCTACCATTAGTAATATCGAGAGAGGGATTCCACACGTCAATAAAGATAAAATTTTATATTTGATGAGTAAATTAGGATTGGAACTAGATGAAATTCCACAAATGCTTGAAAAAGAAAGTGAAAGCTTAGAGAGTGTTCACCTCAAATTTACGGCGATTGAAACGATGATTGAAGTGGGCAGTTACCAAGAAGCTATCCGTTCGTTGTCTAATATTTCTGAAGAATCACTCTCCCTCCATCAAGCAACTGTTCATTTAATCAAAGGAAGATGCTTTTTGGAAGGAAGAGAGTGGCGTAAAGGAGAGCGAGAACTGAGTGAAGCGATTCGTCTTTCCTTTCAAGACCCTTACTCTAACCAAATGAACTTGGAAGCTGTTAGTTATCTTTATCTTTCTAAGAGTCGTGCACAACAAAGAGATTGGGCTCAAGCTTTACAATATGTCGAACGAGGTATTGAGCTCTATCAACAGTCACAAGATACGAAACAGATAATTTACCACCTACTCGTTAATCAAGTGATCTATCTTGATCAACTTGGACGGACTGATGAGGCTTTAAGAAAGTTAGAAGAATTATGGACAGAAATTTCATTGATTCAAAATAAAGATCTTGTCATTCAAATGTATCGTTTACGAGTAGACCTTTATCAGCGGATTCACTTGCATCATGATGCCGTTCGCTATGCCAAAGAAGGGATTCAGTTGGCAATTAAAAGTCACTACCATGACGAGTTGTTCCGTTTGTGGCTATCCTTAGGGAAAACCTATCTTGATTTGACTGAATATGATGATGCAGAAACATGCCTTCATTTTGTGATGAGCATGTCTGGATTGATCTCAGATTCTAAAGAATGGTTGAAAGCTAAAAGTTTGCTTGGTCAGCTCTATTTCCATCAGGAAAAATGGGACAAGGCTCGAGAGACCTTACAAGCTGTCATTGATCAAGCAGATAAAAGTCAGGATGCCGAAATTGCTGGGCAAGCTCTTCTGCTGATGGGAAAATTGTTAAAGCAAAGAGAGCATTGGGTAGATGCTATTCAGGTATTTATTCGACTCACTGAAGTAGCTAGCAAAAGTCGCGCTTATGCACTTGCTTATAAGGGTTTCGATGAATTAGCTAGTTGTTATGAACAGATCGGACAGATGGATTCTTTTCGCTCTGCTGTAGAACAAATGTATCAAACTCAACAAAAAATAAAAATGCGCCAACAAAGACAAAGTTTACGCTTGTTGAATCGGGGGATGGGGTCTCCATTTAAGTAAATGTCTAAGGAATGATTAATTATCCATAAGGTTTGTGGAGTATAGATTTGTCATGTAATAAATGATCAGTAACTATCGTCCTATCGACAACATGAATCTGATATAATAAGTTAAAGTGTAAAAACTTCTTAAAAAAGTATGAGAGTGATGACGAGTTTGGGGAGCTTCTTATGGAAGTGAACCCCATCATCATTCTGATCACATATGCTTCTCTTATCAAGAGTGGTGGAGGGACTGGCCCGATGAAACCCAGCAACCAGTTGGTTCAGACGAATCAACAAGGTGCTAATTCCTGCAGAGATTTTATCTCTGAAAGATGAGAGCGTTGAAAACACCTTTCATCTTTTTAAAGTGAAGGGTGTTTTCTTTTATTATGAAGAGTAGAAATGGGGATGTAGCGATGACAACCACATCGATCGTAAGTCGGTTGCAGGAAAAGATTGTAATTTTAGATGGTGCAATGGGAACCATGTTACAACAAGCAGATCTAGTAGCAGAAGACTTTGGTGGAGAGCCTTATGAAGGTTGTAATGAAATATTAAACCTGACCCGACCAGAGCTGATTCAAGAGATTCATGAACAATACTTTTCGGTAGGTGCCGATGTTGTGGAGACCAATACTTTTGGAGCGACTCCTGTCGTCTTAGCAGAATATGGTTTACAAGATCAGACCGAAGCAATCAATTTGGCAGCAGTTCGACATGCGTTAGTAGCTAAAGAAAAATGGTCTACCACAGAGTGTCCACGTTATGTAGCTGGTTCCATGGGACCTACGACAAAGACGTTATCAGTAACTGGAGGAGTCACATTTGAGGATCTTGTGGCATCTTATTATCGTCAAGCGAAAGCTTTAATCGAAGGGGGAGTGGATGTCCTCCTTTTAGAAACTGCTCAAGATACGTTAAATGTAAAAGCGGCAAGTATAGGGATTCAACAAGCTTTTGCCAGACTGGGTCAAAAAATTCCGATCATGATTTCTGGAACGATTGAGCCAATGGGAACGATGCTGGCAGGACAAAATATAGAAGCTTTTTATTTATCCATTCAACACTTGCAACCGATTGCGATTGGATTGAATTGTGCAACAGGGCCTGAATTTATGAAAGATCATCTTCGTTCGTTAGCCCAATTGTCGCAATGTGCAGTTAGTTGTTATCCCAATGCAGGTTTACCTGACGAAAATGGACATTATCTTGAAACACCCCAAGCTCTTGCTAAAAAGATGGGGGAGTTTGCGGATGAGGGTTGGATTAACTTAGCTGGTGGATGTTGCGGTACGACTCCAGCACATATTAGAGCACTGGTTGAGATCATGGAAAAGAAGAAACCCCGTGGACTGACGGGTCCTCATTTACCTGCGATTGCCGGAATGGAACCATTATTTTTTGAGGAGGAAAACAGGCCCATTTTGGTAGGAGAACGGACAAATGCGATCGGTTCTCGTAAGTTTAAACGATTGATTATTGAAGGAAAAGTTGAAGAGGCAGCAGAGATTGCGCGTAAGCAAGTGAAGGGTGGAGCACAGGTGATCGATATTTGTTTAGCCAATCCAGAGCGAGATGAGCTTGAAGATATGGAACAATTTATACAGCTTGTCACCAAGAAAGTGAAAGTACCTCTCATGATTGACTCTATGGATGCTCAAGTGATGGAACGTGCATTAACTTATGTGCAGGGAAAAGCAGTGATTAATTCAATCAATTTTGAAGATGGAGAACGGCGTTTTTCTGAAGCAGTTCCTTTGTTACAACGATTTGGAGCCGCTGTTGTCGTTGGAACCATAGATGAGAAAGGAATGGCTGTTACTCGGGAACGGAAGTTGGAGGTCGCTCAAAGATCCTATCAATTGTTGGTGGAGCGATATGGACTTTCTGGGAAAGATATTATTTTTGATCCGCTTGTATTTCCAGTGGGTACAGGGGATGCGAATTATATTGGCTCAGCATTAGAGACAGTGGAAAGCATTCGTTTGCTTAAGGAATCATTACCTGAATGTTCAACGATTTTAGGAATTTCAAATGTCTCCTTTGGTCTTCCTCCAGCAGGGCGTGAAGTGTTAAATGCTGTTTTTTTGTATGAATGTACAAAAGCTGGACTTGATCTAGCTATTGTTAATACAGAAAAGTTGGAACGTTATGCTTCTATTTCTGAGTCGGAACGCCGTTTGGCTCGAGCACTTCTTTTCCAAACTACTTCTCAAAACTACGAGCAAGTATTGGCTGAGTTCACAGATTTTTACCGAGATCAACGAGTGAAAAAACAAGAGTCTGCTCCACTCTTATCTTTGGAGGAACGTCTTTCCAATTACATTATCGAAGGAAGTAAAGATGGCCTGGTTGAGGACTTAGCTAAGGCTCTTGAGAAATATACACCTCTTGAGATTATCAATGGTCCTCTGATGTCAGGGATGGATGAAGTCGGACGACTGTTCAATGAAAATCAATTGATCGTGGCCGAAGTTCTTCAGAGTGCTGAAGCGATGAAAGCTTCCGTTTCATTTTTGGAGCCATATATGGACCAGGAAGATGTGCAGACAAAGGGAAAGGTGATTTTGGCTACGGTTAAAGGTGATGTGCATGATATTGGTAAAAATTTGGTCGATATTATTCTTAGTAACAATGGATATGAAGTGATCAATTTAGGAATTAAAGTACCGCCTGAACAACTGATTGACGCTATCCGAAAGGAGAAACCAGATCTAATCGGTTTATCTGGTTTATTAGTGAAATCAGCACAACAAATGGTTGTCACGGCACAAGACTTACAAGCAGCAGATATTCAAGTTCCGATGTTGGTCGGGGGAGCTGCGCTAACCCGTAAATTTACAGAGACCCGAATTGCTCCCAAGTATACAGGTCCTATTTTTTATGCCAAAGATGCGATGAATGGTTTGGAATTGTCCAATCGTTGGATGAATCCTAAAGAACGAGAACAGTTATTGGTAGAGCAGAAGAGAAGTCGTTCTTCGACTCCATCTTTGGCTCACAACAAGAGTGAAGTTAACAAGAAGTCTATTTTACAAAGCTCAGTAAATCGCCAAGTTCAGAGGTTTCATCCTCCACACTTTGAACCACATGTCTATCGAGATGTTCCTATCTCCCATTTGATTCCATATATCAATGAACAGATGTTGTTAGGAAGGCACTTGGGGATCCGTGGAAATGTCGAAAAGTTGTTAGCGAGTGGAGATCAAAAAGCGATGGAGTTGAAAGAGAAAGTAGATTTCTTACTCCAAAGGTTAGATCAAGAGCAAATTCTTCACCCAAAAGCTGTATTTCAATTTTTCCCTGCCCAAGCAGAGGGGGACACCATTTTGATCTATGATCCACAGCATCAACAAAGTGTCCTAGAGCGTTTTTATTTTCCTAGACAAAGTCAGCCTCCTTATCTGTGTTTAGCTGATTATTTACGTCCTCGAAAGTCAGGAGAAATGGATGTAGTTGGCTTTTTATCAGTTACGGCAGGGCATGGGGTTCAAGAGGTGGCCGAACGATGGAAGCAAGAGGGAAACTATCTTGATTCACATATGATTCAAGCGATTGCACTAGAGTTAGCGGAAGCATTTGCAGAGCGATTACACCAAGTGATGAGAGATGTCTGGGGATTTCCTGATCCCATAGGAATGACGATGAAAGAGAGATTTGCTGCCAAATATCAAGGCATGCGGGTTTCTTTTGGTTATCCGGCATGTCCGCATCTGGAAGACCAAGAGAAACTATTCCGTCTCATTCACCCTGAAAGGATTGGAGTTCACCTCACTGAAGGATACATGATGGAACCAGAAGCATCTGTAACTGCCATGGTTTTTGCTCATCCAGAAGCCCGTTATTTTCGTGTTGATGAGGAGGGTCAGTAAGATGGAAAAATCACTCAAAAAACATTTACAAAACTCTCTACTTGTTGGAGATGGAGCGATGGCAACTTATTTATATCAACAAGGGGCTCCAGTGGGTCATTGTACAGAAGAAATAGTACTAAGTAATCCCAAATTGATCGCTCAAGTTCATCTCGAATATTACCAGGCTGGGGCTCGCTTGATTGAAACTCATACCTATGGAGCCAACCGTGAGCGCTTGACCCGGTATGGACTTGAAAATAAGGTGACGCGATTAAATCGGGAAGCGGTTCATGTGGCGCGGCAGTCCGTACCTAATGATGCATTTGTGGTAGGGACGATCGGATCCATCTGTGCAGGACGTGTTTCGCACTATGACGAGGATCTCTATGGCGATTTATATGAAGAACAAGCCATAGCCTTACTACATGCTGGTGTGGATGGGCTCTTATTGGAAACGTTTCTAGACTTGAAAGAAGCATTGATTGCTGTGGATGTGATCCGTCCCTTAACCGATTTACCGATTATTCTCCAGTTGTCAATGATCGGAGTGGGGCGTACCAGAGATGCGTATACGTTGAGTGAAGCTTTTCAGCTATTGGCAGAGCATGGTGTGGATGGGATTGGGTTGAATTGTCGTCAAGGTCCTGTTGAGATGCTTCGAAATTTGGAAAAAGTGATTGTTCCAGAGAATCTGTTGTTATCAGCTTTCCCTAATGCAGGGAGGCTGGGGATGAATGAGGGGAAGCTTAATTACCCCTCAAGTCCACTCCATTTTAAAGAAACTGCTCAATTATTGGTTGATCAAGGGATACGCTTGATTGGAGGTTGTTGTGGAACCACTCCTGCCCACATTGCCAACCTCTCTGAGGCAATTCAATCATTAACCCCTGTGAACCGTGTCAATCCAGCTGAAGATGTGTGGAAGACCACTCATCATCCACCCATTCAAGTAAAGCGTTCAAGACCGACCATTGTGGAAAAGGTGAAAAAGGAGCGTACGATTATTTGTGAGTGGGACCCTCCTCGTGACTTAGACATCTCCCAATTTTTACTAGGAGCAGAGCGTCTCCATCAAGTGGGAGTGGATTCAATTACGATGGCAGACAATTCTCTGGCAACAGCGAGAATGAGTAACTTAGCATTGGGGGCAATCGTAAAGTCACAGTTGGGGGTAGATCCTCTGCTTCATGTGGCTTGCCGCGACCGTAATCTACTGGGGCAACAATCCCATCTAATGGGGCTTCATGCTTTAGGAATTGATCAAATTCTTGTGATTACTGGGGATCCTACAAGGATGGGAGACTTACCAGGAGCAAACTCGATTTATGATGTGACTTCGATTGAGTTCATCCATATGGTGAAGGAATTAAACAAAGGAATCTCATTTTCAGGGAAGAATCTCAACCAATCAGCCCAATTTGTCGTTGGAGCTGCATTTAACCCACATGTGAGACAGATGGAAGCAGCTGTACAAAGATTATCTAAAAAAGTTGAAGCAGGGGCTGATTTTGTGATGACTCAACCTGTTTACGACTCAAAGAAACTAATAGAAGTTTATGAAGCAACGAAAGAGATTGAGATTCCTACTTTTATTGGAGTTATGCCCTTAACGGGAGAGCGTAATGCATTGTACTTGCATAATGAAGTGCCTGGCATTAAGATTCCCCAAGAAGTTCTACAAAGAATGGAGCACAAACATGGAGAGGAAGGGAGAAAGGAAGGGATTATAATCGCCAAAGAATTACTTGATCTTGCAATGGAAAAGTTTCATGGAATTTATTTGATTACCCCGTTTTCTTTTTATGAAATGACGGAGGAGTTAACACAATATATCAGGCAAAAAGATCAAAAGAGAATGAAGGAAGTAATTTGAGAAAAAAAATCTCCCTGAAGGTTCAGGGAGCAAAAGTATAACCATTAACCAAGACCAAACAACCACACCGAGTAGAGCTTCATATTCTTACAATGATCGAATAAAAAATATTGGAACGAGTCGGAGTGATTAGTTTTCATTTATTTATTCGAGTGGGTTGTCGATTTTGTGTCACAATTTACGATATTTTTATGAAAAGAGAAAAAAGAGTATATAATTATAGTTAATAATCAAGTTTTTTGTGCAAATATCATAAAATATTTATAATGGTTATTTTTGGTTTAATGATGAGTATATATAAAAAATGATAATGCGGTGAATGATGGAGATGAATTTGCTAGTAATTCTGCGTTTAGAAGAGTAAATTTGTACAATTGGTTAATAAGGATGATTATACGAATTTGATCAAACAATTTAGACGAATGTTCACTTGTACAAGCCTATGGTTATGTAGTATAAATGAAATGCAAACAGGAAAATTGGGGAGGGGTTTACTAAAAATGAATGAAAACTTTTTAGACTCATCCGTTTTATTGATATTTTCGATGATAATTTCTTTTGTTTTAGCAACTCTCTATATTCGTGAGCGAATTAAAAACAAAGCGAACTAATCCTTCCTTTAATTCAGTCCTCGCAGTTCAGCGGGGTTTTTTATTTTGGAAAACAAACCAACCCTTCCAATATGGATCAAAGGGTTGGTTTGTTTAGTTTTGTAAGTTTGCTCAGTAGCCATAAGGTGGACGATAAGGGGCGTATGGGCGGTATCGGTATCTTCTGCTTGAGGATGAGGAGGATGAGGAGGACGATTCATGACCTGAGGAAGATGAGTCACAATATCGTCTTGAAGAGGAGGAGCCATAATGATGGTGGTGACGGCGATGATGTCTATGAGACGAAGAAGAGGATGAGGAGGAAGAAGACTCCCGTCCCGAAGAGGAGGATTCACAGCGCTTGTGATGTTTACAATGCTTCATGTATCTTTTTAACATTTTCATTTCGTAATGGTGACACATTTTCATATGATGATACATATGTTTCAGCATTTTCATGTCGCATGGCATATGAACAGGACGCATGACTGGTTGTTGAGGTTTAGGCATGACGGGGTAACATCCGTGTGGCCGTTTAGGGGGAATTATAGGTCGATGAACAGGTGGAGCGGGTTTTTTAACAGGCGGCATTGGTGGTGGTGCAGGCTGTTTTTTTTCTACCACGAACATTCACTTCCTTTTGGGTGTTTTGACAATGTATCTTATGATTGAACTTATACACATGTACCAGTTCCATAAGCCCAACTTTTTATGTCCAAATGAGAATTGTTCTCTTGGTAGGAGTGGGATAATAAGCTATAATAGGGTGGACTACACCTCGGACCAGAATTATTCGGGGTCGGGAGGGAAGAAATCATGGAAGTTTTAAAAATAACTCCACGTGGATATTGTTATGGTGTGGTGGACGCAATGGTGTTGGCTAGACAAACAGCACGTAATCTCGACCTGCCACGCCCGATTTATATTTTAGGTATGATCGTGCACAACAAGCACGTGGTTGATGCTTTTACAGATGAGGATATTATCACCTTGGATGGTGAAAACCGTCTTGAGTTGTTAAGTAAAGTGGATAAAGGAACTGTGATCTTTACAGCACATGGTGTTTCACCAGAAGTAAGGAAGATTGCTAGAGAAAAAGGATTAACGATGGTCGATGCCACATGCCCAGATGTGACACGAACCCATGATCTCATTCGAGAAAAAGTAGCAGAAGGATATGAAATTATCTACATCGGTAAATATGGTCATCCTGAACCTGAAGGAGCTTTGGGAGTTGCACCTAACCATGTTCATCTAGTAGAAAACGAATCAGACATTGAAAAACTCAACTTTGAAACAGAGCGGCTCTTAGTAACAAACCAGACAACGATGAGTCAATGGGATATTGCTAATCTGATCAACAGGGTTCGTGAGCGGTTCCCACAAGTGGAGATTCATAATGAAATTTGTCTAGCCACACAAGAGCGCCAAGAAGCTGTTGCAGAACAAGCGAAAAATGCTGATCTGGTCATTGTAGTGGGAGACCCAAGAAGTAATAACTCCAATCGTTTGGCTCAAGTGGCTGAAGAGATTGCTGGAGTAGAAGCTTATCGAGTTGCCGATGTGACAGAAATTGATATCGAATGGTTAAAAGGGAGGAAAAATGTAGGAGTCACCGCTGGAGCTTCTACACCAACCCCAATTACGAGAGAAGTCATACGCTTCTTGGAACAATTCGATGAAAATGATCCTTCAACTTGGATGATTGAGCGTACCGTTGACCCGAAAAAAATTCTTCCACCTGTGAAGAAAAAAATAAACACCTAATCAAAGAGCAACCGGGAGTAGTAAACTCCCGGTTTTCATATATCAGCCCTAGTAAACTGCATCTAGATAGAAACAGCATGCTTCTCGCTTCATGAAGCAGACTTAACGTTCTCTCCATGAAGGTATTTTGATATCTGATGTACACTCTGATTGAACGATAACCATAGATTCTCGAAGGATCCACATAAGAAGGATCTCGAGTCATGCTCAGTTTCATCCACCCGATTGAATGGGATAGAATTTTCATTCATAACTCTTGGAATTATTCAGTCAATTGTAGTTACATCAGTGTATTTGGCTTTGTCTTCTGGTATCGTACAGACATAAAGTCATAGCACTGATTCATCGTACCACGAAATTCAACACGGTGGTCTTTCTTCATTGGGTTATACCAAGCAAAATAATTATCCTCATGAATAATAGAGGGGGGTAATTTTTCAGAGTCTTTAATTACATAATACATAGGAAAATACACCTCCTATTTGTATTATGTTCAAAAAAATAAAAGTTAAATCATCTTTTCATAAAAAATATTTATAAAAAAACAGAGTGTTGATCAATTAACAATTAGAAGTCACTATGAGAAACTCGAAGCCATTATACAGTGATTAGTTCGATGAAGATTTGGTATGTGAAGACTGACAACATTTTTGGGATCTGGGATGAAGCACAGCCAGAGGGAGTGCGATTTCTTCTGCGGAATTCTCCAAATGTCCCCAAGCCATTACACCATTGAGATAAGCGACACGAAATAGACTATCCTGTTCTTCCACCTGATAAAGCTGGTTGGGTTTGATTGCAGTTGGCTCAACGAGATAGGAACGAGCTAAGTTTCTTTTTTGTTTGAACATTTCAGCTTGACTTTCCCATCCCTCGCGAAGGGCATTCATTTGTTCATTTTCGAGTCGTTGTATTTCATCCAACAATTCACCTTTAGTCATTTGGCTATATCTTACCATCTATAATCCTCCTACTTGTAAGGGCGTCCTACTTTAAAATATCAGCAATGTCCATGGTACAATCATTATCAGATGTGTTTTAGAACTCGATCTGAGTAATTATTATAGTAACATATTGATCCAAATACCATTGGGTTGTTGTGTCTCTGCCACTCTCATAGCGGATCCACGAAAGTCGTTTGTCAGAGAAACATCTCCCCTCTTAGGTTATTGGATCAAGAACATATTTCTGATTTTTACTCAAGTCGAATTAGATATTGCGATGTTTCAGTGTCTAATGTTCATTATACTAAATTTAGCTGAGATCCACTTTTTTGATAATCTTGTGGTTGAGGGCTTGTCTTTTTTCATGGATTTGGAGGTGTTCGCCATTGCTGTGATCCTTTTATTTATTGATGGTGTAGGATTAGGTGAAGAAGCGGAGTACAACCCTTGGTTTTCTTATGATCCACCTTTTTTCAAAGAGATATTAAATGGAAATTATTTGACTCATCACTCTGTGGGTAAATATGGGAGTGAAATTCTTCTTCTAGCCACTGATTCCAAACTTGGGGTCGAAGGTATTCCCCAAAGTGCAACAGGCCAAGCCGCGATTTTCACAGGGAACAACGCTCCAAAAATGCTGGGCAGGCACATGAGTGGCTTACCCTTCCGCCGTTTGCGAAACTGGGTAAAAGAAGATAATATCTATCTTCAATTGCAAGCCAAAGATTGGTCAGCTACATTTGCTAACAGTTACACCCAAGAATATTTTGCACGGCCAGCAACTCAAAGAGGTTGGGTCTCTGTTACAACAGCAGCTCTTCAATCGAGTGGGCAACCGATTCGCTATTTTTCAGAATTACTAGCTGGGGAGGCTGTTTATCATGATATCACACGGCAAACTTTGAAAAAAGTTCTCCCTGATGTTAATGAGATTACACCCGAACAAGCTGCGAGAGATTGTTTAGGAATCGCTCGACAGGCTGAAGTGGTCATCCATGAATTTTTCTTAAGTGACCGTGCTGGGCATAAGCGAGATCCACAATTAATATCTTGGGTCATTGAAACGTATGATCGTTTTTTGGGAGAACTAACTAAACGAAAGGCTACGAATGATACCATTGTTTTAGTTAGTGATCACGGAAACAGTGAAGACCTACGAGTACCTACGCATACAGAAAATCCTGTACCTACACTCATTATAGGAGATACAGGTGCGATTGAGGAGTTAGGCTTATCTCACTGGGATTTGACTTGTATTGCTCCTTTAGTGCGTTGCTTAGTTCAAAGACAACATCAATAAAATTGAGCTGTATTTGTAAATCTAGGAATGAAGAGATGGAGGGGGCTTATGTCAAAATCATTTGTGCCAAAAGTAAAAGAAGCTTCTGTACCTGAAGATGGGGTTTGGGGGGAAATAAACGAAGAGCCTGTTCTTATTTTATCCATACCCGAATGGGAAGAGATTGTCTCAGCATCTGCAGAGGGGTTTCGTTATACTTGGTTATATGATCGCATCGAAGATGGCTATCTATTCTGCTTTCGACTCAATAATGAATGGGAGAAAGCAATCGCTTTCCCTAAGGAACATGCTGGTTTGTTACTGAAGGATGCACAAGCGAATCGTTTGTTCTCCATTTTAATCACTGCTCAATCTTTGGAGAAGGCAGATAGTGACTCTCCTTATCTGTGGTTAAAAGAGATCCAATTTAAGCGTCATCCCCAAGCGGGTTGGTAATGATCTAGATAGGTACACCTGAAATCAGGTGCTACCTATTTTTTAATTTTTAATGACAACAGTTGTACCGATTCCTACATAACGATCTAAATCTTCGACATCTTGGTTATACATTCGAATACATCCCCTAGAAACCCTTTTGCCAATGGATGAAGGACGGTTAGTTCCGTGAATTCCGTAATGAGGTCTAGATAAGCCGAACCATAATGTTCCGAATGGACTCAGTTTTCCTCCCGGTCTTGAGTATGGGTAAGGAACACGATTGACAATTCGGTAAGTTCCTTCTGGAGTCTTGGTTGCGACTTTCCCCACTCCTACAGGGTAAGATTTGTACACCTTCCCATTCTTCAAAAGATATAAGCGACGCTTAGATAAACGAATCTTAATGCTATACAAGAAAATCACTCCTTTTCTTTTACCATACGAAGAAAAGGAGTGATTGGTTATCGTTTAAACATCATCCAGATCGTAGCGAAAACCACCGGAGTAGATAGGACCGTCCAAAACTTGTTGCTCATCTTTGAGTCTCTCTAATAATTTTTTGTACTCATCGGCTCTTGCATAGGGTGGCTCTGACTCTAATACTTTAGTCAATGCTCGAATCACAAGACCACGATCTCTTGGAGACAAATACATATGAACGCTCCCCCCTGATGGAAGAAATGATGATTAATAATCAATAGCTTAAATCTAATCAATAATATATTGACCATATCAAAAGAAAGTTACACGTTGATAAAGCATTTGTCATGGAAATGATGAATGTATTTATTAGAATATCTGTTTTTTTGTTATAACTTTCCTCCGAGATTGTGTGAAGAAAAAATAAAAAAGAGAAAAGATAAGAAGAAAGACGTTTACATCGAAATCTCAAGGGTACTATTTTATAGAAAAGAGAAAATTTACAATAAAAACTTGTAAAGATCGTACATGTGTGGTGAGATGTAAAAGTAAAAACGATTGATTCTTAGGGAGGTTTTTGTGGAAGAATGACTTTATTAGAGAAGATGTCTAAGCATGTTTCGATGGAGATTGATGAACATAATAGCCGAATTAAACTGATGAAATATCCGAAAACATCATTGGAAGCATTAGTCAAACATTTAGAGGAGCTAGCAGACCAGAAAGAGCTTGGTAAAGTGATGATTTATGCAGATCCTGATGATTTAGACACATTCCAGGAGTTAGGCTTTGAACATGAAGGGGAAATCAGTGGCTTTTTTGATGGAGAGCCAGCGATGATCTTATCTCGATTCATTGATGAAAATAGAGCAGTGAGTAAGGACGAAGAGAAAAAAGATCGAATTGTAGAATTAGCAGAGCGTAAGCTAGAAATTGAAGAACCTCCCCAGTTAGACCCCGCATTCACTTTACGGCAAGCGACACTTTCCGATGTGGAAGAGTTGGCTGATCTCTATAACCAGGTTTTTGAAACCTACCCCACTCCAATGCATGATCCTTCCTTTGTACGTGAGTATATGGAAAATGATGTCTATTTCAGCGTGATTACCTATCAAGGAAAAATCATTAGTGCAGCTTCGGCTGATGTTTTTACTAAATATAATTGTGCGGAAATCACAGATTGTGCCACGAAGCCTGAGTTCCGAGGGAAAGGTTTACTTAGTGTCATTATTTATGATTTAGAAAAGAAAATGAAAGAGCAAGAAATTTATAATCTTTTCTCCCTCACCCGTGCTGTTTCAACAGGGATGAATATCGTGATTTCCAAGCTTGGGTTTGAATATCAGGGACGTCTCATCCAGAATAGTCACATTGCTGGACAATTTGAAGATATGAATATCTGGGTGAAGCAGATTGGTTAGATTTCTCACAAAAACAGATTAAAAAGATGGGTTTTATCTACATTACTCTTTGCTGATTAGCCATCAGTCTATTCAAGTAGTTCTAGCTCAAAACTTATGTTTAACACTGGATCGAATCTCCATGAAATAGCTGGTTTAAATGTACCAAATAGTATTGCAGTAAGCTTAAGAATGTGTTAAGTTAATCATTGTGAAATTGAGCTAGTAGGATCCAGGATTCACTTAAAGGGTTGGGACCTCACTGGACTAACCTTCCCCCGTGGTGAACAAGAAGATCCTAGCGGAATTTGGCTCACACCAACTTTTTGCTAGGAAGGGGGCCGAAAGAGATGGAGATGGAATTTTCTACTTTCGGAAGGCATGTAGCCATGGACGCATGGGGTGTTGATTTTGATCTACTAAATGATCTTTCGCTACTTGAGGCGAACTTAAAGGAAGCAGCTATTGCTTGTGGGGCAACTATTTTATCTGTTCAATCTCAACAGTTCGAACCTCAAGGAGTTACAGTTCTCGTTATGCTCTCAGAAAGTCATTTATCTATTCACACATACCCAGAAAAAGGTTTTGCCGCATTAGACTGTTATACTTGTGGTCATACCGTTGACCCCATGATCGCCATCGAGTACATGCTCAATGTGTTAAAGCCGACCCAAGCATTTCCTAAAGTGCTTCGGAGAGGTGTTGGGCCCATTGAGGTTGTCCAACCGACAGCTCTTGAGCTGAAAAAAGAAGTGACTGTTTAACTGATACAACCCCTTCACGTTAGAAATGAAGGGGTTTTTTAAATTAGAATGGGGTCGTGGAAATAGATGATTGTGGTAAAATAAGGGGAAGATAAGGAGGGTAAAAATGGAACAAAAACTGCGTGAGTTAAAAGCGAAACTGCGTGAGATCTATGATATTCAATCAGCCATGGCGATTCTGAGTTGGGATCAGAGTACATATATGCCTCCAGCTGCCGCAGAATCGAGAGGAAGTCAACTATCTACACTAGCTAAGTTAGTACATGGGAAGAAAACGGATCCTGCTTTAGGTGAACTATTAGATGATTTGCTGGTTTATGAAAATACACAACCTTATGAATCTGATGAAGCGAGCTTAATTCGTGTGGCTCGTCACCAATATGATAAATCGATGCTGGTTCCTGCTGATTTCGTAGCTAAATTTTATCAACATACAGCTCAGACATATCAAGCTTGGGTAGAAGCTAGAGAAGAAGATCACTTTAAAAAAGTTGAACCTTTTTTGGAAAAAACAGTGGAACTCAGCCGAGAATATGCAAGTTATTTCCCAGGATTTGAGCACATTGCTGATCCCCTCATAGATAATGCTGATCATGGAATGAAGGTATCAATGATTCGTCCCCTTTTTGCACAGTTGAGAGAGCAACTGGTTCCATTAGTAGAAGCGGTGACTAAACAAGAACCAGCTGATCATTCTTGTTTATTGCAGCATTACCCCAAAGATCAACAAATTCAGTTTGGTCTTGATGTGATTAAACAACTAGGGTTTGACTTTACAAGAGGAAGACAAGATTATGCTCCTCATCCATTTATGACTAAGTTTTCGCATGGAGATATTCGGATCACAACCCGAGTGAAAGAAAATGATTTATCAGAGGCTTTATTTAGTACAATCCATGAGACGGGTCACGCTTTGTATGAATTAGGAATTGAATCCCATTTTGAAGGTACCCCACTTCACGATGGTACATCCTCAGGTGTTCATGAAAGCCAGTCTCGTTTATGGGAGAATATTGTTGGGAGAAGTCGGCATTTTTGGACCTATTTTTATCCGAATTTACAACAGATGTTTCCGGCTCAACTTCGAGGAGTGTCTATGGAGGATTTTTATCGGGCTATCAATCGGGTTAAACCTTCTCTAATTCGAACTGATGCGGATGAGCTTACTTACAATCTCCATGTCATTATCAGATTTGACTTGGAACTGGCTCTGTTGGAAGGAAACCTACGTGTGAAGGATTTACCAGAAGCGTGGCGGGAGCGTTATCAGTCTGACTTAGGAATCTCTTCACCTGATGATCGAAATGGTGTGTTACAAGATATCCATTGGTATATGGATTATGTGGGTGGGATGTTCCAAGGATATACACTTGGAAATATCTTAAGTAGTCAATTTTATGATGCGGCTCTTCAAGCTCATCCAGAAATCCCAAAACAAATGGAGCAGGGTGATTTTACAGTCCTCCATGGTTGGTTACAAGAGAATATCTATCGTCATGGTAGCAAATTTACAGCAGAAGAGATTATCCAAAGAGCAACAGGATCCGACTTGACGATTCAACCGTATATGAATTACTTACAAGCTAAATATGGTGAGCTTTATCTATAACTTGACTGAAGGTTATTAGCGTTTACCTTATTTTAATATCTTCATTTCCTCTAAAAAGATTGGAAGAATAGATTCGATCAAGTATGATTACCTTAGAAGTTCGATTTGAGCAAAATCGATGTAAAGTAATTGGGAATGTATTGTTGTATCCAATCAACTTTGGAAGGGCACTGGTTCTCTAGTGAATGACTTTAGCAAACATGCTACGAGAATGAAGCAGAGAACCAGTGACTCGATAGGATTTATTGGATTCATTTGTGATTGAATTTGCTCATGGAGTTAGAAGATGACATGAAGAAAGGGTGTTTCATAGGTGAGTGTTAAAAAAAATAATTATAATGGTCCTGTGGAAGAGAGAGAATTCCTCCGGAACACTTCTACCAACTTGGATATAACCTATCCAACAGAAGAGGACCTCCAGAGAGAAAGTGAACAATGGGCTGAGTTGGAAGGACAAAATCCTGCTGAATACTATCCAGAACCAGCTCCAAGTACATTAAATAGTAATGTACTTGATAAGTTTGCTGAATCAAGTAACTTTGTGGACGATCCTTTTTCTACCCCAGAACCGTCACGGATTGATCTTGATGATGATTGGGAAGAAGATGCTTGGTTAGAGCGTTGGCGGATGAACCCAGAGAAATATTTGGTGACAGCTTTACCACCAGAACTATCCTCTCGTTTGGAAGAAGCAGTACGCGAGCGAAAAATGAAGCGAAGTGAATTTGTGCTCAAAGCATTAGAAGTGGCATGCAAAAGTGTTGAGCTGGACAAGCTTCGCCGTAAAGGATTGGCAGAAGGAGATCCTGCTAAGTTAATTAAGGACCCTCAAACTGGAAAATATCGTTGTTTCCCTGCTGAATATTTTACAGAAGAAGAGTTATATGGGTTTGAAGTGGTTGATGGGAAGTACTATCAAAAACGTTGGGAAAAAACGAATCAGGGCTGGGTACAAGTCAACAAAGGTTATTTTGAAGCATTGAATGACCAAGAATCTCCTTATATTAAAATGGTTAACAATAAGCCAACAGGTTCCTGGGAAGTGTATCCGTTTGAGTTCTTTGAACACGATTGGAAGTGGGGAATCTACGATCATGATAGTGCTGTGATTGAAGTGAAGGGTCGTAAAGAGAATGATGGTGTCCTTTGGTTAGATATCTATATTGACGATGAGCTAGTAAACTCTGTAACTACATCAAGAGAAGTACATCGAATCATAATGGAATATATTGGTTGAACTAACTTTAAATAGTCTTTGAGTTTGTCGCATTCATTCATGAAAATCATTGGTTTAAAGAGCCAACGGAATTCACCGATGGCTCTTTTTTTTGTAAAAATAAATGAAACCTTAAATGAAAGAAGGAAATTTCTTTATATACCGAGAAACTTGTAACACTGAGGAGTAAAAGACTAAATATATTAAAATAGTAGGACGTTAGACATGATTTTAGACGAAACACGGACTCTAACATGATGGGAAATCAACATATGGATGTAAAGATTAGTTGTTGGGCAATTTCATGTTCATTTATATGTTTAAAGAGGTTTATGACTCTGAATAATAAACCGAATCTTCTGTATTTTATGCAGAGAATTCTTCATTTTATGCTTAGTTTTCTTAAATGGTATAAGGGGAGATCAAAATATAGATACATACAAACCTATTCCTCAAGGAGGCGGCTACGGGGGTCATGAATAAAAAAGAACGGTTGATCAGACACATGAATCGTTCGGTAAGAACTTATGATGAATATGCCGATGTACATAGAAAGCTGGCTCACCGGTTGTTGCTCTCTGTTAAAGAAAAAGTGGCTTGTGCTGGGCGGATTTTAGAAATAGGATGTGGAACCGGATACTTAACCCAACTACTCGTTGATCATTTTCCTCAAGCGACCATTATAGCGATTGACTTTGCAGAACAGATGATTCAGATGGCGAAAGAAAAGATTCAACCTCCTTCTCGTGTTCGGCTACTCGTTGAAAATGCAGAGAAATTGGATATTCAACAGTTTGGTACCTTTGACCTTGTTATAACCAACTCCACTTTACAGTGGTTAGACTACCCACAAAAAGCGATTGCGGATTGGTATGATCTATTAAAGCCAGGAGGATGGTTATTTGCAACTGCTTATGGGCCCGATATGCTCTATGAATTGCGTACTATTTTATCAGAGGTGGAACTTGACCTTGGTTTAGAGCCAACTCACCCTTTTTATCTTTTGTATTCTGCGGATCACTGGAAAGAAATACTGCGACAAAAGGATATGGTGCAAATTTTAACGAGTGAGTCTTGGGAGCGAAAATTATTTGCGAATGGTGATCAGTTATTAAGGACCTTAAAAGCTGTGGGGGATAATGCCAATGGAATCAATCAAAATATCGGGATAACCAGACAGTTGTGCTTTGAAGTGATCTCTCGATATAATCAGCTGTATTGGTATCGGACGAGAGACTGTGTCTATGCTACCTACCACTCGATTCAAATTCAAGGACAAAAATGTGATCGATCTCTCTATATTCAATCATCCATCTAAACTTTTGTGTTACGATCAAAGAAAATCATTGAAAGGATCGATCATATGTTCAAATCTTTTCTTGCATCTTTGGGTGTGGGAGCGGCAACTATCGATCTAATTTTAGATCGGGATGTATTGACGATGGGTGAAGCTGTAACTGGAAGAGTGGTTCTTAAAGGTGGCGATGTAGAACAGTTGATTGAAGGGCTTTCTGTAGAGTTTCGTCTTGCTTCTTCCTATAAAAAGGATGATTCATATATCAATGTGAATGAAACGATCCAAACCGTACAAATTACAAACCAAGACTTTATGGTTTACCCTGGAGAAGAGAAGGAGTTTCCTTTTTATATGGTATGTCCTGCGCTACTTCCGGTTAGTTCAGTTAATACACGCTATTACTTTCAAACTGATCTAGAAATTAAAAGAGGGTTAGATGCTGAAGATCGAGACTTTGTTGAAGTGCGCCCAGTTGGAATCCAAAAGAATTTTTTAGAAGGATTTAGAGCGCTAGGATTGGTTCATCAGGAGGAAGGATATACAGGAAGACAGAATCGAGGTTATCAAATCATTCAATTCCGCCCTACAGAATGGTTAGCTGGAGAATTTGATGAGCTAGTCTTTATGTATCAACCAGAGGATAGCTCTAATCATGTTAGTGGTTACTATGAGTTAGATCTTAAAACTAGAGGGTTGATTGGCTTCCTTGCAGATGAGTTAGATTTAAATGAGAAAAAAGGGAGATTTATGTTTGCTGCTCAACAGCTGATGACCATTGAAGATGCTACTTTTCATATACAAGAATTTATAAACAAAAATATGAAAGGATTAATTACAGGTTAGGTAAATCTAATCCTTACTTAGCTTAAGCAAAGTTTTATCGAATTATCCTAGGGGGATCTCTGTTTCTCAAGCGAACGGCTTTGCGAACACGATTCGAGATTGATGCAGAGAAACAGAGACTTGAGGCGGGATTCGGACTATTTGTTCCTAAACTTACTCATAATCACTAATGAAAGAAACGCTAGAATTTACCTCTAGCGTTTTTTTGTTGAATAATGGCTTAATTTTTATAGACAACTCATTAGGATAAAAAAGAGTTTGTTAAGATAGAGAGTGTCAACAGTGTCAATGAGGTAATATTCACCTACTCTATAGAGTGTTGGAGTCCGATTTTCACCCTCCATGAGCTTGTACCTTGCAAAGAAGAGGAAAAGTTCGCTTCACTCTTCGATTCCGGGAGAAGGCAAAAGGCATCGAGGTCTTTCAAAGGAGAGTTGCCTCCTCTTTTCCTTTATCGAAGGGTTCCGCTAAGTAGTGGTACAAAGTCATTTCGTGCGAAATATCGACTCCTAACTAAAACCTAGGAGGGGGAGATGTCTTTATGGGGGACGGCTTTTGCGAATATGCTTGGAGATTGATGCAGAGAAACATCTCCTCGACGGGCTCTGGATCATGCTGTGAATGAATGACTGAAGTCTTTTTTATAATTTTGTTAAGAACATCAGGTTTCAGTTCAAGTAGTCGAGAAAGGAGAGCTGGAGATATGGATGCACGAATCCTTTTAGTAGATGATGAAGTAGAGATTTTAAACCTAATTCAGATTGTCTTGAAAAAAGAAGGCATTCAACAGATCGCTACAGCTACAAATGCAGCAGAGGCTGTGGAGCTTTGTCGGAAGTTCCAACCACATATCATTATT
Organism: Hazenella coriacea; assembly: GCF_004341825.1. Lineage (GTDB taxonomy): Bacteria > Bacillota > Bacilli > Thermoactinomycetales > Thermoactinomycetaceae > Hazenella > Hazenella coriacea. The sequence goes on from NZ_SMAG01000002.1 coordinate 422,574, forward strand.
TTAGATGTGATGTTGCCTGACGGTGATGGATTTGATGTATGTAAACAGTTACGCCAGTTTACTTATGCACCTGTATTATTTTTAACGGCTCGTACCACTGATTTAGATAAATTAACAGGTTTTAGTATGGGGGGAGATGATTATATTACCAAGCCGTTTAATCCTTTGGAGATTGCGGCCAGAGTGAAGGCGCAGTTAAGACGATTACAATTGTTCCAATCTACCCCTGGAAAAGAAACGGCTAAGATTTATGATTTTGGTCGTTTCTTAGTGAATGAATCAGCGGGATTACTCATGGTAGAGGGACACGAAGTTCCTTGTCCAGCAATGGAATTTAAACTATTACTCTACCTATGCTCACATCCCAATCGTATTTTTAGCAAACAGCAGATTTATGAACAAGTATGGGAAGAAGAGAGTTTAGGTGATGAGAATACGGTGATGGTGCATATTCGCCGTTTGCGAGAAAAAATAGAGTTAGTTCCGAGTCGCCCCGAGTGGATCGTTACAGTTCGGGGATTAGGATATAAATTAGTGACCCCACAAGGAAGATCTCTATGAAGGTATTTGGTCGGTTTACGTGGCACTTTTTATCTCGCTTACTCATCATGCCATTTATTTATTTTGTTATTTACGTGATCATCGGAATCGTTTTTATGATGACGGAGTTCCCGATCACAAATGAAAATCGTACTGAGCCTATGTTATTTTCTGAGCATGAAAAGTATATTAGCGAAGTGGCATGGTTTACAGATATTGACTCTAATCACAAGGTGAAGATTGATCCTAGGATTTTAAAAGATTTACAGAAAAAAAAGTCGTGGGTTCAAGTGTTAAATCGATCGGGAAACGAAATTTATCAATCAGGGCGCCCTTCTTACTTTCCTACTCATTATTTCCAAGGTCAACTAGCTGATTATAAATATCACCGAGTCTCAACACCCTATGATATTTACGTCTGGTCATCAGTAAAGGATGGGAAAGAGTATACTTGGGTAATAGGTAGACCCAATGCAGAGCTATGGATGAAAACGATTCAATCCAATACTAAACTTGAAAATAACAAGGTGGAAGTTTCAAAAGAGGTCTTAAATACACTTGCGGACAATCATGTGTGGGTTCAGATCATCAATGATCAAGGAAAGGAGATTTTTCAATCTCAGCGCCCTTCATCTCTTCCTACTTCTTATACGCATGGAGACTTAATTCATGAGATCAACCAGTCTCAACAAGTCAAGTATGCCACAGGAAACTTAGATGGGCATGAAATTATTTGGATCATTGGAAATGTAAATCCAAAAGAAAAAGCTACTAAGGCGACAGAAGTAGCCGTTGAGTTCGGAAAAGATGAGTTGCGGGGGATGATTTACTTATACTCTCTCATTGGTAGTACGATCTTAGTCACAATCATTGTCGCCTACTTTTTCGGTCAACGCATGGGAGTCCCATTAATCCATATGATGAAATGGATTCAAGCACTTGCACAGGGACAGTATGATGAACCTAAAGATAAGAAAGGGAGACCAGCTAGCCGATCTCCATCGTCCAGTGAATTCCGTCGTCCCTTTCGGACATATCGAGAAGTTTTTGATTCTCTCCAACAATTAGCAGATATTTTAAAGAAAAATGAGGAGAACCGAATCCGCTTGGAAAAAACCAGAGAAGAGTGGATTGCAGGAGTTTCCCATGATTTAAAAACACCTCTCTCCTCCGTGAAAGGTTATGCCAAGTTGCTAGCAGAAGAGGGATTTGATTGGGAGAAACATGAGATCAAAACGTATGCAAGTGTCATTGAGGATAAAGCTGGACATATGGAAAATCTGATTGAAGACCTCAATCTTACTTTCCGTTTGAAAAACGAAGCTCTCCCTTTACAAAAGAATAAGGAGAATCTAGTTGAAGTCGTCCGCCGCTCGGTGATTGATTTGGCGAATGGTCATCTGGGTGAGCAACATCAGGTTGAATTTGAGTGTGAGATGAATGAATACTGGATTCCTATGGACCGAAAATGGTTCCAGCGTGCTTTAAATAATTTACTCGGCAATGCTGCTGTCCATAATCCTCCAGGAACCTTGATTCGTGTAACTGTGGGAAAAAATGAAGGACAGCTATGGATTCAAATTAGTGATGATGGGATTGGCATGGATGAAGAAATGCAATCTCATCTGTTTGAGCGTTATTATCGAGGGACGAATACCACACAACGCAACGGAGGAACGGGATTAGGCATGGCGATTGCTCAACAGCTTCTCATTGCGCATGGGGCTCGAATTGAGTTAGAGAGTCAGTTGGGAGAAGGGACTGTGATTACAATCTGGTTTGATCAGTAGTTAAAAATGAGAACAAATAAGGATCTAACGAAATCAAAACAGACCTTACTGGAATGAAGGTCTGTTTTTTATGTAGTTTGTAGTAGGTTTCAATAGGAAGGATTAGACGAGAGATAGTTTAGAATTTTGCCGAATTTAACCGCAATTATAACATATTAGACTTCCAAGTGAATTAAGGTGTTGTTTATGTTCTGTTTCAGTTTGGTTCAACTTCGGGTTTTATGATGAATCTGAGGTGAGACAAATGAGTGTAAATGTGATTGAAACGAATCAGTTAACCCGTAACTTTGGTAAGCGCATCTCAGTGAATGCGATTGATCTGAAAGTACCCCAAGGTGAAATTTATGGTTTTCTAGGTCCAAACGGAGCCGGTAAAACAACGACGATTCGGATGTTGTTGGGTTTGATTAAGCCGAGCTCAGGCTCTGTTCGTATATTTGGAAAAGATCTTTCCAAGCATCGCCAGTCGATTTTAAAGCGAGTGGGATCTCTGGTTGAGTCTCCATCTTTTTATGGTCATTTAAGTGGTTTCGAAAACTTAAAAGTAGTGGCTACCATATTGGGAGTTTCCCAGAAACGAATCACCGAAGTGTTAAAGATGGTTCGTTTAGAAAAAGATGCCCATCGGAAAGCTAAGCAATATTCATTGGGAATGAAGCAACGTTTAGGAATTGCGATTGCCATGTTAGCAAATCCAGAGTTGCTGATCTTAGATGAACCCACCAATGGATTGGACCCTGCTGGAATTCAAGAGATCCGTGAGTTGATTAAGGAATTACCTAGACAAACAGGAGTCACTGTTCTCGTATCGAGTCATCTACTTAGTGAAGTTGAACAAATGGTTAGCTATATAGGGGTGATTGCAGAGGGGAAATTGCTCTTTCAAGATCGGATTGATGCCTTACAGAAGAAAAGTCAGTCTAAGTTAATCATCGATGTCAATCAACCACAAGAAGCTTGTCGTTGGCTACAAAAGCAAGGTTGGTCTTCTTATGTGGAAGATCAAATGCTTTGCCTAGATCAGCTAGATCGTCTTCAAACACCAGCGATTGTAGAGTCATTAGTGTTAAATCGCTACTCCGTGTATGAAGTGAAACAAAGTCAGAAGTCATTGGAGGATATCTTCCTAGAGATGACTGGAAAGGGGCAGAGTTTATGATTTTTCGTATTCTCTCTGCCGATTGGATCAAAATGAAGCGAACATGGTTAGTTTGGCTCACTTTATTGGGCCCAGTCTTCATGTTATTTGCTCAATCGGTCAATTATGGAGTCCGTGCAGACTATCTATTAAAGTTTGGCTGGGAAGGGAAAAACTCTTTATTTTTTTGGATCTTTGCTTTGCTAGGTCTTACCTTGATGTTAGGAAGTTGTATTTTAGCTGCGATGATGGCAGGACATGAGCATGATGCAAATGCTTGGAAACAAATTTTTGCTTTACCAGTATCACGTTGGCAATTATTTATTAGTAAAGCAATCTGGTTGTGCATTTTTATAGGAATTAGTGCATTATTGACCGTTGTGAGTATGGGGATTTTTGGGGTGGTAGTTGGATTACCACAACCGATTCCTTGGGTCAATTTAACTAAGTTAATCATGTATCCCTATCTAGCGACGATTCCTATTCTAGCGATTCAACTTGCGTTATCTCTAAATATGAAGAATCAAGCGATTCCCATTACTGTAGGGGTGATTGGTTCTATCTTAGGTCCTATATTTGCAATGGATTCTAATCCATATCTTCATTGGGTTCCATTGGCGTATCCTTCGCTTGCGGACATTGGACAAAATCCAGAAGCGGGAATGATGGCTCTTTATGGTGGATTAGTAGGAGTTGCTCTTATTCTAATCGGCGCTATTCAGTTTTCTCGTAAAGAAGTGAGATAGAGAGGAGGTTGAAAGAATATGTTTTTACGAGTATTTAAAGCTGAGTGGATGAAGGTGAGATGGTCAATAATATTGGGGATCATCTGGATTGCACCCGCATTGGCGATCTTTGCAGGATTATCCGGGTTAGATATGTTTCCGGGGTCTTCTAAATGGTTGACAGTCTATCTAATGGGAGTGATCCAATATACGACCTTATTTTTACCTATATTAGTGGGTATATTTGCAGCATTTGTCTGTCGATATGAGCATGTCGGGGGTGGGTGGAAATTAACCCTTGCTTTACCTGCTTCTCGAACACAGGTGTTTCTCGCCAAATACTTGCTCGTAATATTGTTAGCAGCAGGAGTTCAACTTCTATTATTATTGGGAATCTGGTTAACTGGAACTTTACTTGATTTTGGGGGTTCTTTTCCTTGGAAAGAGATTGGAGCAAAGATCTTTTTCGGTTGGGTCATGTTGCTCCCACTAGCAGCATTGCAGCTATGGGTTTCGTATCTTTGGAAAAATTTTGCGGCACCATTAGCGTTAAATGTCATTTTTACCATCCCAACCATATTGGTTGCTCAGTCTTCATTGGGATCTTACTATCCTTGGGCACAACCCTTTCTGGCGATGATTCCAAGTGGACAAGAATTGGCACAAAATGTACCTGATTTGATGTATAGCATGATTATCGGAAGCTGGATTCTTTTCTTCTGTGGTGGACTTATCATGTTTAATCGTAGAGATTGGACCTAATTGAGAAGTGTGGGGATTAATTCCCTACACTTTTTATTTTTGGAGAAAAGCAGATGTCATAAAAGTACATTTCTCTCAAGCTGTTTGTAAATAAAAATAGCACAATATAAACATTCACCCTTTTCTTCACGAAAAATTCACATATAATATATATATCTGGAGTGAGTCATTGGTCATTCGACTTCAGATTCTGTTCATTACTCTACTGAGTCAAACAACTTGAATGAATTAAGTTGTTTGATCCCATGAATGGAGGGAGAGATGTTTCTCTGACGAACGACTTTTGTGGGTTCGCTACGAGAGTGAGACAGAGAAACAGCGATCCGGCGGGATTTGGGTTTATATGTGACTAACAATGCTCATATAGAGTTCATTATGAGAATCACAGAGAGATGGGGATGTGTTCGGGTGACGTATATACTGATTCTGATCGCCACGTTTTTGTTAATGGGATTGAATTGGAAGTTGTTGGACATCCCGGGTTTTTTCTATTATTCGAGTGTGCGTCCCTGTTTGTTGCTTATATTTAAAGAGAGACTTTCAAAGGTAGAGGATGTTTACTATTGGGAAATCGTTGGTGCAGTAGGTACGATGGCCCATTTAAGTCTTTTACCTGCATATATAATTTCTTTTGATTTATTAAGTATTTCCCCAATTGGTTTACGCTGGGTTAGTTTCTTCTTAATTAACTATATTTGGTGGCTATTCTATTCCTACCGTAAAGTGAAAGAACATACAGCTGAAACACCTGCGCTATGTCCGCGCAATCGATTGGGAATCAGTAGTGAAACATGAAGTTTTGGGGACTTTAGGAACTCTCTGCCTAGAAGCAGAGGGTTTTCTTGTATGCTAATGGAAAATTTGTACATTGGCCCGTTCCCGGCTTTCTCAAAAAGATCCTGTGGTAAAATGTGAATATCCCTGAGCGATCCTATTATTTGAAAGTTAAAAAAGTGCTTTACGATTGAGTTAGAATGAGTTCATAATGATAGTTATCCATCATCAGTAGCATACATTGAAACGTTTTAGTTTGTGACTGATTGAATGGGGAGGAAGGAGGAAGGCTGGTGCATATCAAATCTCAGTGGTTTTTGATTATTTTCATCATCATTATTTCTTTTCACTTGAGCGAAGGAAGAACTTATGCAGCCACTCTTATGGGAGTAGATGAGAAGCCAAAGATTATTTCAATGGCGTACTCTTCTGATATTAAACTTGTACCTGAACATACCGTTCCTGATGAAGAAGTGCCAGTTCCCACTTTTATCATTCCAATAGCGGTTGCTTTGGTTGCTTCGATTGGCTTGTGGATCTGGTTTTATCGGTCATGAAAGGGATTATAAATAATAAAGACGTTCCTAACCGCATGGATTACCATTTAAAGACCTCTATACAAAATGGTCTTTTTTATTTAAAACACAGCATGTAATTGCCCCAGAAGTCATCATTTTTTGTCTCCATTGTACTTTTGTGCAAAAAGTTACTTAGAAAAATAGGCTTCTGGTTTCTTTTTTATCTGTTTCAAAAAAATGATTTCGACACAAATTTGCAAAAAAATGATTTCCCCCCTTGACGTAATGAGTAAACAGAGAAATAATATTATTGAAATCAATTTTAAAGGAATCAAAATATTTTTGTATTGTCCCAATGATTCCCACCCTATGTTTTCAAAATAATTGAACCAAATATGTATGTAGATCACGCCTATCCTGCTGGAGGTATTTTTTTCTCGCAAAAAATGAATGATTGTTCATTCACGGGTGAATTTGACTTCGATAGGATTGATCTAAAGAGAGGGGGATATACTTGGCACGCATAAAAAAAGCGGCAGTACTGGGAGCCGGTGTGATGGGAGCTGCGATTGCAGGTCACTTAGCTAACGTAGGAATTCCCACTTATTTGTTGGATATTGTGCCACGGGATTTGAATGATCAAGAAAAAGCAAAAGGACTTTCTCTTGAGGACAAAGTGGTTCGTAACCGTTTTGCACAAGCGGGGAAAGATCGTTTATTTAAAGAGAAACCATCTCCCCTTTATACCAAAGAGGTGGCAGAGCGTATTACGGTTGGCAACTTGGAAGATGATTTTCATCACTTAGGAGAGGTCGACTGGGTGATTGAGGTAGTTGTTGAAAACCTCAAAATTAAACAAGACTTATTTGCACGATTGGAACAAGTGTGGAAGCCAGGGATTGTTGTCAGTTCTAATACTTCAGGGATTTCAATCAACGAAATGGTGGATGGTTGTTCCTCAGAGTTTAAAAAGCATTTCCTCGGAACACACTTTTTTAACCCACCTCGTTATATGAAGCTATTAGAAATCATTCCTACAGCAGAGACTGATCCTTCTATATTGGCTGAGATGAAAGCGTTTGCCGAAGATGTGCTTGGTAAAGGGGTCGTTTTATGTAAGGATACCCCTAACTTCATCGCCAATCGGATTGGAACCTATGGTTTACAAATCACCCTACAAGCGATGGAAGAAATGGGTTTAGGTCCTGATGAAGTGGATGCTGTAACAGGTCGTGCCATGGGTCGACCCAAGAGTGCAACTTTCCGCACCTTAGATTTAGTAGGTCTTGACACATTTGTTCATGTCGCTCATAACGTACATGATCATGTAGAGGATGAAGAAGAAAAAGCAGCATTTGTCATTTCTCCATTGCTACAACAAATGGTTGATCACAAATGGTTGGGGGAGAAATCAGGACAAGGTTTTTATAAAAAAGTGAAAACAGAGCAAGGAAAAGAGATCTTAGCTCTAGACCCAAGCACCATGGAGTATCGTCCACGTAAAAAGCTAAAAGCACGTTCCTTGGATGCCTCCAAACGGGCGAAAAGCTTACCTGAGCAGTTACAAGCTCTCGTGTATGCGGATGATGTGGCCGGGAAGTTAGCATGGTCTATCACGAAAAAAGTACTACTCTATTCTGCTAACCGTCTAGAAGAGATTGCCGACGAGATCGTAAGTGTGGACCAAGCGATGAAATGGGGCTTCAACTGGGATTTAGGTCCATTTGAGATGTGGGACGCGATCGGTGTTGAAAAGTCAGTGACTCGCATGAGAGAAGAAGGCGAGACCATTCCACAGCTGGTTGAGGATCTCCTTGCTTCGGGGGCAACTTCCTTCTATCAAACAGAAGCAGGTCAGGTTCATGTTTTCCAGATTGGTGGTCAATTTGGAGAAGTGAATGAAAGTGAAAAAGTAATTTCGCTCGCCCGTCTTAAAGAACAAGGGAAGTTAATCAAAGGAAATAAAGGGGCTAGCCTGATCGATTTAGGCGATGATATCGCTTGTCTAGAGTTTCATAGTCCCAAACAGGCCATTGGAGCCGACATTATCAACATGATTAACTACGCAGTCAAAGAGGTGCAGGCCAATTATAAAGGATTGGTCATCGGTAACCAAGCCAACAACTTCTGTGTGGGTGCGAACTTGATGTTGATGCTGATGGAAGCTCAAGATTACAACTGGCCAGAGTTGGATCTGATGGTGCGTCAATTCCAAAATGCGATGGGCTCCCTACGCTATATGGATCGTCCAGTCGTCGCAGCTCCATTTGGAATGGCATTAGGTGGCGGAGTGGAGGTTTGCTTACCAGCTGACCGTATTCAAGCTTCTGCTGAAACCTATATGGGTCTAGTAGAAGTAGGTGTGGGTCTGATCCCTGGCGGTGGTGGAAATAAGGAAATGCTCATCCGCTGGACAGAAGGAGCTGATCCCAAAGATCGTGTCTCCTTACAGCCTTTAGTTAATCAGGTGTTCATGGCTGTAGGGCAAGCCAAAGTATCTACCAGTGGAGAAGAAGCTAGAAAATATAAATTTATCCGTTCGTATGATGGAATTACGGCTAACCAAGATCATCTCATTCATGACGCGAAGCAAGTAGCTTTAGGTCTCGCTCGTTCAGGTTATAAAGCTCCACAACCAATCAAGATCCCAGTGGTGGGTGAGTCGGGGTATAACGTACTCAAATTTGGTGCCTACGATCTGTTGAAATCAGGTTATATTTCTGAACATGATTACAAAATTGCTTCCAAGTTGGCTTTTGTTCTTGCAGGTGGAAATCTCCCTGAAGGAACCTTGGTCAGTGAGCAATATCTCTTAGATCTAGAGCGTGAAGCATTCCTAAGCTTAATTGGCGAACCAAAAACTCAACAACGGATGCAATATATGTTGGCAAAAGGAAAACCACTCCGCAACTAATGGAAGGAGGAAAAAAGATGCGTGAAGCAGTCATCGTTGCGGGTGCACGTACTGCTGTAGGTAAAGCAGGCAAAGGCACCTTGAAAAATACGCGTCCCGATGATCTGGGAGCGGCAGTCATTCAAGATGTATTGAAACGCGTTCCCCAGCTAGATCCAAAAGAAGTCGAAGATGTCATCATTGGCTGTGCCTTCCCAGAAGGTGAACAGGGCATGAATATGGCACGGGTCATTTCAATGCGGGCAGGTCTTCCTACTGAAGTTCCAGGTATGACTGTGAACCGTTTCTGCTCTTCTGGCTTACAAACGATTGCCATGGCAGCTGAACGGATCATGACAGGCTTTGCCGATGTCATGATTGCAGGTGGCGTGGAAAGTATGAGTATGGTTCCCATGGGTGGCTATAAACCAGCTTTCAATCCCTATTTGATGGACCATATGCCAGAACTTTATATGTCAATGGGTCATACCGCAGAAGAAGTAGCGAAACGGTTTAACGTTACTCGTGAAGATCAAGATGCGTTTGCAGTTGAAAGTCACCGCAAAGCTTTTGAGGCGATTCAAGCGGGCAAATTTAAAGACGAAATTGTGCCGATCACGGTTAAACATCGTTTCTTTGATGAAAAAGGGAAATTGCAAGAAAAAGAAGAGATTTTTGACACGGATGAAGGTGTACGTCCAGGAACGAACCTTGAGGTCCTCAGCAAATTACGCCCTGCTTTTCATGTGAAAGGTACTGTGACGGCTGGGAATGCATCCCAGACCAGTGATGGAGCAGCAGCTGTAATCATCATGTCACGTGAAAAGGCGGAAGAACTAGGAATCAAGCCTTTAGCGGTTTTCCGTGGCTTTGCTCTGGGTGGCGTTGATCCTGATGTGATGGGAATTGGACCTGTTGCCGCTGTTCCAAAAGTGTTGGAACGGACAGGAATTCAATTAGACGAAATCGACTTGATTGAACTTAACGAAGCTTTTGCTTCCCAAGCTGTCGCAGTGATTCGTGAGCTAGGACTCAACCCAGACATTGTTAATGTGAATGGTGGTGCCATTGCTTTAGGACATCCATTGGGATGCTCAGGTGCTAAATTGACTGTTCAGATGCTGAATGAATTAGAGCGACGCCAACAACGTTATGGATTAATCACCATGTGTATCGGTGGCGGTATGGGAGCGGCCGGGATTATTGAGCGTGTGTCCTAATAAAAAGATTGAATTAACTTAACCTCAGTCACCATGGTTTTTATGAAGAGCCATGGTGACTAGATGAATAGGAGGCAGTGAAATGTCCAAGATTAAAAAAGTAAAAGGTGGAGCGTTCCTAATCGAACAAGAGGAAGCTGTTAATATTTTTACACCTGAAGATTTGACCGAAGAGCATAAAATGATTGCTAAGACCTCTGAAGACTTCGTCAAAGATCAAGTTTGGCCAGTGCTTGAGGAGATTGAGCAACACAATTTTGAGCACTCTGTAAAGCTATTAAAAGAAGCAGGTGACTTAGGACTTTTAGGTGCTGAGGTACCTGAGAAATATGAAGGACTTGGACTTGACAAGATCAGCTCTAGCTTAATTACGGAAAAAATGGCTCTTGGACGCTCTTTTGCTCTTTCTCATGGAGCACATGTGGGCATTGGAACCTTACCCATTGTCTTCTTTGGTAACGATGAGCAAAAGAAAAAATATCTACCTGATCTAGCAACAGGTCGTCGCTTTGCTGCATACGCATTAACTGAGCCAAGCTCTGGTTCTGATGCGTTAGGTGCTAAAACAACTGCTAAGCTGTCTGAAGATGGTACACACTATATCTTAAACGGTGAAAAGCAATGGATCACTAACTCCGGCTTTGCAGACGTATTTGTGGTTTATGCTAAAATCGATGGCGACAAATTCACTGCATTTATTGTAGAACGTGGTTTTCCAGGAGTCTCTGTAGGACCAGAAGAAAAGAAAATGGGAATCAAAGGCTCTTCGACCCGTACCTTAATTCTCGAAGATGCTCAAGTTCCAGTTGAAAACTTATTAGGTGAAGCTGGAAAAGGTCATCATATTGCTTTCAATATCTTAAATATTGGTCGTTATAAACTAGCTGTGGGAACAGTCGGTTCTTCCAAACGTGGCATTGAATTATCAGCTAAATATGCGAAAGAGCGTAAACAGTTTAATATTCCAATCGCAAAATTTGGCTTAATTCGTGAAAAAATTGCTAACATGGCGATTAAAACGTATGCATTGGAAAGCATGGTTTATCGGATTGGTGGTATGTTTGACGCTGGTTTAACGGGTGTCGAGGAGGCAGAAGGAGCAGCAGTGGCTAAGGCGATTGGTGACTATGCGATTGAGTGCTCCATTTCCAAAGTATTTGGGTCTGAAGTTCTCGACTATGTAGTGGACGAAGGGGTTCAAATTCACGGTGGTTACGGCTTTATGAATGAATATGAGATTGAAAATATGTACCGTGACTCTCGGATCAACCGGATCTTTGAAGGAACTAACGAAATTAACCGTCTCTTAATTCCTGCTACTTTGATGCGTAAAGCATTAAAAGGAGAACTAGCTCTCTTACAAGCAGCTCAAGAACTACAAGAAGAGTTACTCACCATGATGCCTTCTTTCCCTGACGAAGATGCTCCTGTATTGGAAGAAGAGTACAAGCTAGTCGAAAACGCAAAGAAAATCTTACTCATGATTGCTGGTCTTGCTGTACAAAAACATGAAGAGAAGTTAAATAAAGAGCAAGAGATCTTACGTGACCTTGCAGATATTATCATCGAAACCTATGCGATGGAAAGTGCTATTCTTCGTACGAAGAAAGCAATTGAGAAAAATGGGGAAGAGAAAGAACAAGCCAAGATCGACCTCACTCGCGCATTTATCTACGAATCCTTCCAAAAAGTAGATGCCTTTGCTCGGCATACCTTGGCTACTCTGGATGAAGGTGACGTACTTCGCACTCAATTATCTGTCTTGAAAAAATTAACTCGTATTCAACCAATGAATGAAGTTGAGTTGAAACGGACGATTGCTGCAAGAATCTTGGATGCAGAAAAATACTCTGTATAAATAAAAACACAGCCTCGATCTGGGGCTGTGTTTTTCGTTCATCCATCTACTATAATTAAGGTAGAGAGATTTCATGAGGATTGACAAGGGATAAGTGAACGGAGTCTATCCATTGACCATCTTTATAATAGTGTTGTGGAGTTCGTCCAACAAATTGAAAGCCATTTTTAATGAGTACAATCTGTGAACCGATATTATGGGGATCGGTGTCAGCTTCTAAGCGGTGGAAATGAAGGGTATGAAAAGCTTCATGGATGACTTGAGAAACAGCGGCAGTAGCGTAGCCTTTTCCATTATGTTTTTCTCCTATTCGATATCCGATTTCAGCTTTATGTAAAGGAGCTCGGATGATTGAAAAGAGGTTGATTCGTCCGATGATTTCTCTCTGTTCATTACGTATGATGTACATATAACAGAGGTCTTGTTTTTGTTCTTCCTCATACGAGTGGATTAAAGATTTCAAATGATCTAGCTGATAATATTCATCAGGTCGGGGCATAATCACTTTTTCAAAAAAAGCTCGGTTTTCCAGTTCAAAAGCTAATAACTCTTCTGCTACTTCAGTTTGAATGGGTTCAATCATAATATTTGTCATATATAAAATCCTCTTTTTATATATTTGAATAATTAATCAAAAAATTGCGGATAGATAGTTGTCATATTATTTCATTAATTTGCTTCCCTTGATAATCATTCAATGTCTATGTATGTCACTAATTATAGCTCTAAATGTATTTAATAACAAACCTTGCTAATTGATTACCATTTTTGAGCTATAGATGATTGGTGGGAACGGTGCTAGACCTTAGACCATTCCCACTCCTCTTCTGTTCCTGATCACAAGTTCAATCCCTCAAGTGTAGAAGCAATTTGTGAATAAATCCCTACTGTGTTAAGAAGACCTATGCCTTAAATGGATGATTTTCCGATAAAGTGATTGGTCTGCTAATCTAAATACATTTAAACCTGGAGTCACATTGATCTCATAGAGCCAGGGATGATTATGATCATCGATTCCATAGTCGAGACCAAATTGACGCCATTTTGGATACTTGGCACTAAATTGTTGAGCAATCTTAATCGAGAGACTTTCCAGCTTCTTTAGCATAGATTTGGATTGCTTTTCATTCCATCCGAGCTCTTTTTGAAAGAGAACATCAACCTTAGTGGGCTTACCACCGCTCTTTGCATTGGTTACAATACTTTTAGAAGGAGCTAACCTTCCGACAATACCGACTACCTTCCACTCACCCTTGATCCGTAACATATGAACTCGTAGATCAAAGAGTCGACCTTTTTTGGTTTCACTCTGAATTCCCTGTTGAACCAGATAGAGTCTCTTTCGTTTCAACTTTTGGATATCTTCCATAAGTGTAGAGATTTTTTCATGCTTGTGATTGACTTGATAATCCCGACAGCGTAATCGATAGAGCCCTTTTTCTACATCGATGCGCATTAAGCCCTTGCCTTGACCGGAATCATTGGGCTTCAGATAGACGAAAGAATTTTGCTTAAGCATAGAAGTAAGACTTTTGTTAGTTAAAGAGTAGGTTTTAGGGATATGTTTAGCAACTTTTCGATCTTTGGCGAGAATCTTAACATTGTCCAATTTACTAAGTTCAATTCTTACCATATACATGCCCCTTTCAATGTTATCCTTATAAACTATGAAAGGAACTTGTAATGTGCTTGTATGAGTAACCTCATAGAAGTTATGTCAATGACTCAGATCCCTGAGTATCGGAGCTCGACTTTCATTTTTCAGTAAGGCTTGTCTATGGGGTTGATAGTTTTAAATAAATTATCGGTTACGGAAAAGTCGAGCGACGATGTGGGCAAGCTGAAGGGGCGAGAAGAATCGGGGGAGATAGGAGGTTATTTGATTCTGTAGACCAGGGATGATGATTGTTTTCCCTTTTTTAAATTGCTGGAGTGCAATTCGGGCTACTTTTTCAGCAGACATGGTTCGTTGTTGATTAAAACCTGCTCGAGTGGCAAATTCACTTTGTGTGCTACCTGGACATAGTACAGAAATGGTGATGTTAGTATTTCGCAGTTCTGTGGCGAGAGAGGTTCCGTAGGATAGAACAAAAGATTTACTCGCTCCATAAGCGGTCATATAGGGAGTGGGCATGAAGGATAGGATGGAGCTTACGAAGAGGATCCCGCCACCATCTCGCTGTTGTAATTGAGGTAATATCGCCCGAGTTAAACGGACAAGTGCCTCGATATTCAGCTGGAGCAACTTTTGTTCCATATGGGAATCTGTCTGAGTTACGGTACCATAGAGACCCAATCCTGCATTATTAATTAATAGATCGATGGGGTGTGACTGAATATATTTTTCCAAGCGGAGAAGATCCGTTTCTTGGGTTAAATCAGCAACGAAGATCTCGGCTGATCCACCCATCTGTCTAACTTGATTGGCAACTCGTTGCAACTCAGTTTCTCTACGGGCAACGAGGATCAATCGATGACCCTCTTTTCCTAAATTCTCAGCTAATGCTTCACCAATTCCTGAAGAAGCTCCTGTAATCAAAATACTAGTCATACAATGACCCCTTTTTAAAAAGTCTAAAACTTAGGATTGAGCGAATTGATAGTCAAATGAGTACACAGAAGAAGGAGCAGGGCTCCACCTTCCTCTGACAAAATTATTTTTTGAAGAAATTTTTGAGTATGAATAAAGCGTTTGCAGGACTTTCGGCGATTCGTCTGCTGTAATAAGCATACCAATCCTTCCCATAAGGTGTGTATACACGTACTTTATACCCTTCACTAACCAATTGTCTCTGAAGTCCATTACGAACCCCATAAAGCATTTGAAATTCAAATAAGTCATTTGGAATTTGATTGGCTTTCAACCAAATTTTTAGTTCATCAATAATTTTCTCATCATGTGTAGCAATTGCCGTATAACAACCATTTCTCAAGTGTGTTTGCACTAACTTAATATAGTTATCATCGGTATCCTTTTTATTAGGGAATGCTACATTGGAAGGCTCTTTATAAGCGCCTTTCACGATTCGCAGATTCACATTTTTCTTCCCTAAGTCAAGTACATCCTGCTCTGACCGGTATAGATAGGTTTGGATCACAAGTCCAATATGATCTTTCCCATATTTGTCCACAAGTTGATTGAAAATATCAAGGGTGATGGGAAGTCGTGGTGTATCCTCCATATCGATCCGGACAAAATTATTTGTTTCTTTTGCTTTTGCAGCAATTCGATCCATATTTTCTAAACAAAATTGATGATCGATGTCGAGCCCTAATTGGGTTAATTTAACAGAAACGTTAGAATCAACCCCTGATTCCTCAATCGCATCAAAAATATAGATGGCTGCTTGTGTTGCTTCCAAAGCTTCTTCACGACTTGCCACACTTTCACCTAGATGATCCAAGGTTACTACGAGACCATCTTGATTAATTTCTTTCACGGCTTCCACACACTGAGCTAATGTTTCCCCAGCAACAAAACGGGTAGCTCCCATGCGCATTCCATATTTTTGGACAAAAGAAGAAACCACACGATTATTAGCAACCGTTAAAACAGTACTACGAAATAAGGACATGGCTCGTCCCTCTCTTTCTAAAAATGTACATCTAAAACAGATAGAAAAAACCGCTTTCATTATACGAATAAGAAAGAAAATAAACAATAGGGAGTCTTGGATTGAAGTTCCCCCACTACTTAGGATACAATGACAACGGGGCAAGCCGCTACACTAATTAAGGGGGAACATTGAACATGATCGAATTTAGAAATGAGCCTTTTACAGACTTCTCTAAAGAAGAAAATCGCTCTGCTTTTGAAGCAGCACTAAAAAAAGTGAGAGCAGAGCTTGGCAAAGAATATGACATCATTATTGGTGGCAAGCATATAAAAACGGATCAAAAGATTAAATCAATCAACCCATCTGATCTCGATGAAGTGATTGGTGTTGTCTCTGAGGCCGATACTGAATTAGCTGAGAAAGCTATGCAAACAGCTGTTAAAGCTTTCGAAAGTTGGAAAGCGGTTTCACCAGCAGCTCGGGCACGCGTTCTATTTAAAGCATCTGCAATTATGCGTCGCCGTAAGCATGAATTCTCTTCATGGTTAGTATTGGAAGCAGGTAAAAGCTGGCCTGAAGCGGATGCAGATACAGCAGAAGCGATTGACTTCATGGAGTTTTATGGACGTGAAATGATTCGTTTAAGTGAAAGACAACCATTGACACGCATTCCAGGTGAGGATAATGAGCTTACATATATTCCGCTTGGTGTCGGTGTTGTGATTCCACCATGGAACTTCCCATTAGCGATTATGGTAGGAATGACAACAGCTGCACTCGTATCTGGAAATACAGTGGTCTTAAAACCAGCAAGCCCAACCAATGTGATTGCTGCGAAATTTATGGAGATTTTGTATGATGCAGGACTTCCAGATGGAGTTGTGAACTATGTTCCAGGTCCAGGTGCAGAAGTTGGCGAATATCTAGTCAAACATCCATTGACCCGCTTTATCTCCTTTACTGGATCTCGTGCGGTAGGTCTTCGGATCAATGAGCAAGCTGCTAAAACCGCTCCAGGACAAAAATGGATCAAACGAGTGATTGCTGAAATGGGTGGAAAAGACTCCATCGTCGTAGATGCGGATGCAGATCTCGAGTTAGCAGCGGATTCCATCGTTAAATCCGCTTTTGGATTCTCTGGACAAAAATGTTCTGCATGCTCCCGTGCAATCATTCATCAAGATGTCTATGATGAAGTTTTAAATAAAGTTGTTGAAAAAACGAAACAGCTAAAAGTAGGCGAAGCCAAATCATTAGGCATTGATTTGGGCCCTGTGATCGATGATAAAGCCTATAACAAAATTTTAGAGTACATCGAGATTGGTAAAAAAGAAGGCCGTCTCATGACTGGTGGCGACAAAGCTAAAGGAAATGGCTACTTCATCCAACCAACCATCTTTGCCGATGTGGCTCCAGATGCTCGAATCTCACAAGAAGAAATCTTTGGACCAGTCGTAGCGTTCATCAAAGCGAATGACTTTGACCATGCGTTGGAAATTGCCAACAATACCGAATACGGATTGACAGGTGCAGTCATCGCTCGTGACCGTGCAAAATTAGAAAAAGCACGTCAAGAGTTCCATGTGGGTAACCTCTACTTCAACCGTAAATGTACAGGTGCATTAGTAGGTGTACATCCATTTGGTGGCTTTAACATGTCCGGTACTGATTCCAAAGCAGGTGGACGTGACTATCTACTTCTCTTCACCCAAGCAAAGCTAGTTTCCGAACAATTGTAAGGTTCATGTGAAAAGGAAAACCTTCGTAGATTTTGAATCTACGAAGGTTTTTTTGGTAAGGAGGGAGATTTATTAAATAAGCAGAAATGTTTCTCAATCAAACTTTTAAAAGCTTTGCTTGAGGGAGTTTGGAACAACTAGCCTAATTAGAAGAAAAGCTTAGTGAAATGCATATCAAACAGATTCATGCGATCTTACTTCAGCGTATTCGTCCAAAAGATGCAGGACGTGATCGAAGTGTACCTGTTACAGTTGGTGATCATTTACCACCACAGCCATGGGAAGTTGCTATTCAGATGGAACAACTGATACAGAAATATCACGAAGAGTGGAATAAGCTTCATCCACTTCTACAAGTAGCTTATCTTCATTGTGATTTTGTTCGAATCCATCCATTCATCGATGGAAATGGACGAACAGCAAGACTCATTACAAACCTCGAGTTGATGAAATATGATTATCCACCTGTTATCTTACCAGTTGAAGAGCGAGTCTCTTACCATGAAGCACTCCAAAAATATGATGATACTAGAAATCCAGATGATTTCTTAGCTCAGCTAATTGCACTAACCGAAAAATCCCTAGCCTTTTATTTATCTGTCCTTTGATGTGGTTGAAATTCGGGTTTTTAGTTGATCAATCATTTTGGGAATAGTTATAGAATAGAGAGGAAGGGGGTTGAAGAAAGTAGAGTATTAATTGTGCTTTGGCGTTCATACCTTAGATGAGAGAAGATGGTCAGATTCGAACCAAATTCCTAAAAAAGGATGGGTATGAACCACATGATTGACATGATTCATTATCTTTTGGAAAAACTTGCTGATCTAGGATACTTGGGAATCGTTCTTGGACTGGCTGTAGAAGTGATTCCAAGTGAGATTGTCCTTTCTTATGGTGGGTTTCTTGTCAATAATGGAAAAATCACTTTTATTGGGGCGGTCATTGCCGGTACCATTGGCGGGGTTTTAGCTCAGTTGATTCTTTACTGGATGGGTTCGTATGGAGGGAGACCTTTTTTAGAACGGTATGGGAAATATGTATTGATTCATAAAAAACAACTAGACCTCTCAGAAAAGTGGTTTCATCGTTATGGATCAGGAGTGATCTTTGGCGCACGTTTTATTCCAGTAGTCCGTCATGCCATTTCGATCCCCGCGGGGATTGCGAAAATGTCATGGATTCGCTTTACAATATTAACCACCTTAGCGGTGATTCCATGGTCGATCTTTTTTATCTGGATCGGGATGCAATTAGGTGGAAGTTGGAAGCAATTTGAAGAAGTCGCTTCTCCTTATGTCAAACCAGTGGCAATGATTGCTGGCTGTTTACTTATGGTCTATATTTTGGTTCAATGGAGGAAGAATAAGAAAGAGAAAAAAATGGATTGAATGCATGTTAAGATTTAGACTAAACACATAGAGTGCTTCTTATAGATTTAACATTTCGTTGATCCGGGCTTCAATGATACGATTTATAATAAAAATATATTTGTAGGGATCTCCTGATCTAAGGAGGGATAAGGTGAGTATCTCAGGTATTGAATGGATTATCATTCTTGGAGTTGCGTTATTATTATTTGGTCCTAAAAAATTACCTGAACTCGGACGAGCTGTAGGTAAATCGTTTAGGGAGTTCAAGCAAGCGACGAGTGGAATCGTCAGTGATTTAGATGAGAAGAAGGAGGATGAGGATTCGAACAAGTCGACTTCTTTATCACAACCAACATCTTCTACACCTGCACAAGTAGAAGAAGCCAAACCAACGGCTTCTGTTGCAACGTCACCTACAGCAACAGCTACTGTAGATCCGAAAGCAACCACAACCACACAGTCGACAATGCCTTCTACCACTTCAACTACGGAAGCTTCTAAGACCCCAATGGCAACTCCATCTCCTGTAGCTGAACAACCGACAGGAGAAGCTAAAAGCACCATAACGACACAAAAAGATGCCTAGCGAAAAGGCATCTTTTTGTCTGATTGAACTTTTCCCCTTCATGACAAGGAATAAGCTTATGAAGAGTGAAAATCAGGCTCCAACGCTTTAATAGGGTGACCATCTCTTATATGATTAGGTGGGTATTGACTTAAAGTTTCTCTTGAATGATAAATGCATCCGTAATCCCAACTTGTTTGAGTCGATTTAACTGTTTTTCTGCATTCTTTTTTTGCGAAAAGGCTCCTGCCTGAACACGATAATAGGTCGTGCCTGAAATCATTGTTTCTACAATCATTGAATCGATTTTTTTGGAGGATAAATATTCCTTCCTTTCCTCAGCATTCTCTTTACTTTGAAATGAACCGGCGATCACTTTGTATAGAGCTTTTTGTTTGGGTGATAAAGAGAAGGCTTGGGCTATTCCTTCGCCAATGGCATGAGAAAGATCTGTAATAAAT
This sequence comes from Hazenella coriacea, assembly GCF_004341825.1. Lineage (GTDB taxonomy): Bacteria > Bacillota > Bacilli > Thermoactinomycetales > Thermoactinomycetaceae > Hazenella > Hazenella coriacea. Next base: position 442,484 of record NZ_SMAG01000002.1, read on the forward strand.
GTCGAGTTTCGTAAAAGATTGAGATCGTTGGTGGTATCAATGAATAAGTTTTCAAGTAAGACAGCAGGCATAGCAGTTTCTCTGAGTACATAGAAGTTAGCGCTTTTTTTCCCACGGTCCCTTACTCCATATTTGGAACCGATCACCCCCATTACAGACTGATGAATTTTATTTCTTGCTTCAATCGTAAAGTTGCTAACCCCTCCATTATAAATAAAGCTTTCCCAACCCGTCCCTCCACCTGCATTGATATGGATGGAACAAAAATAATTAGCACCTCGGCTTTTAGCGATCTGAACCCGCTGGGCTAAAGAAAGTGTCGTGTCTGTGCTACGAGTCATAATCACTTCCACGTTATAGTTGGAGAGAAGATAATCTCGGACTTTTAAGCCAATGGAGAGATTGAATGTTTTCTCCCTAGAACTTCCATTTGTGGCTCCAGGATCATTTCCTCCGTGACCAGGGTCAATAACGATACGTGTCAAACAAACCCACCCCTTGGTATATTTTCGGGGTTGAGTATCGATTTTATAATAAAATTTTTAAGGTGTATGGATTCAAATAGATTTGAAAGCTAAAGCTTCTGAGATTCATTCTGTGATGCTTCATGACTAAAGGCGATCAAAAGTGAGTTTTACAAGATCGCTTGCAAAACGGGTATAACAACCACAGTTCATCAATTGCTTAATGATCAACCCCCACTACTACTCTATGTGAGATAAATAGAAAGGGAGTAGATGGTAGCATAGGATCTATTAAAATATGTATTCGTTGATTAAGATTGTCGGACAGCATCGTTAAATTTGTTTTTGGGAGTAAAAAGGTCTACTTCTTTTCTTTAATATTTTTAGTAGGAAGTTCTACCCTTTTAGGCTTTTGGCCATTTAGGAACTTGCACATCAATACCTTTATTCCTGATTATGTACTTCTGATCTTGTTCGGATGGCCGTTTGTTACTGAGATTAATGTTCTAGAAACGGTATTAACTCTTTATAAATTTCGCTTTATCATTTTAAGGCAAATGAAGAAGTATTTAGAAGCGAGTTACACTTGTTTAGAAGGGATTGTCTTTCTTTACGAAATAGTGATCAGAATCGTTATCTTGAACTAATGAATGTACTCGGAAGTATCTATCTACTGGAAAAGAAGTATAATCAAGCACGACAATGCTTTCAAACCGTCCTTGACTATGATCATGAGTTTGAATATCCACGACGACAAATAGATGCTCTTACTTATTTAGTGATATTACAAGCGCATGATAGAAAATGGAGTGAAGACCATAAAAATATTGAAAGGGCAATCGAAATGGGGAGAACCATATGATTTCATAATTGTAAAAAATAATTAATGGAAGATTTCCTACATATACTCAATTTAAAAAGAAAACACCAACAAGCAAAGGTTCTATTTTATAGAATAACCATTTGCTTATTGGTGTTTTTGAAGGTAACGTTTATAGGGATCAGATGAAGAGATATAGTATAGATGGGGGAACAGGGTCTAGAGGAAAGGATTAGGGGGACCCTATTCCTCCTCTTATGATCTCCTTTGATAATATTATCAAAGGAGATCATGTAATTAAAAGCTAGATAAGGCCTTTTAATATGTTTGTAGTCTACCTTGACCACTACACGAACTAGTGCATTGTAAATGTAATACTGCTGTTCCAACTGGTACTCCAGTAGAGTAACTTTTTGATGCTCCAGCAGAAACCATTCCACTAGTAATGGTTTTTCCACCTGATGTTACCCGAAAATTGAAAGAGCTATTTCCAGTGTTATGGACAGTTACATTAACACTTTGACCAGCTTGGACATAAATGCTAGTGGAGTCGTATGTTTTATTTGGTCCTACTGTAGCCCATGAGGAATATGCGGCAGACGCCTGAGATACTGGAATTAATAATGCAAAAAACAATGCTAAGAACGGTAACAATAGTTTTTTGTTCGATTTTAATTTCTTTTGATTATACACTTTCATATCTCCTTTTAAATAATTAATTTAATTGAGCCAAGGAAATGGGTGTTTTCATTCGTATGCCTAAAAAGCTTTTAATATGTTTGTAGTCTACCTTGACCATCACACCAGGAAGTAGGGCATTGTATATGCAAAACTGCTGTTCCAACAGGTGCTCCGACTGAGTAACTTTTCTTTTTACCTGCATCTACAGTTCCTTCAGTAACCGTTTTTCCACCTGATGTTACCCAATAATCGAAATAGCCATTCCCATTGTTATGGACAGTAACATTAATTTTTTGACCAGCTTGTACATAAATACTAGTGGTGTTATAAACCTTATCTGGTGTTACTATAGCCCATGGGGAATATGCAGCAGACACCTGAGATACTGGGATTAATAATGCAAAAGCCAATGCCAAGAACGGTAATAATAGTTTTTTGCTTGATCTCAACTTCCTTAGATTATGCATTTTTACTCTCCCTTTAAAAAATTAATATGTTTAGATCTATGGTTCATTTTTATTATATCAAATAGGGTGAATATTTCAATCCTATAATTATTAATAAAAAATTATTTATTAAATAAATATGAGGCGTTGATTATTAAATATCTCTTTTTATTTCTTGTTTATTTTAAAATGAATAATACTATATTTATATTGTTCTTTGTATAATTATCTTTATTTTATTAATGGATTTACTCTTGGATAATGAGATACTGAATATAGAAATGAGTTTTTTAAAAAAATAATAGTAGGTGAAGAAGTTTTATCTCTTATCTTATAAAAGTTATCTTTGGTAATGGAAAAAGGTTAGATCCAGCTTATTCATATCAGTATAATAAAACTAGTTTTTTTTGTTATCAACAACTCTCTTTGGTGGTTTTCTCTTTGCTGTATGATTCTCTCTATTTATAATAGAAGTGTATAGAAATAAAGGAGACCTTAACCATGAGTGAAGAACTTCATACACAATCACCCAGTTCTCACCGACGTGTGCTGATTGTTACAGCTGTAGAGGCTGAGCGGGAAGCGGTGTTGCGTGGGCTTGGTGATATAGATCAAGTTGATGTATTGGCGGCCGGCGTAGGACCTGTGATGGTTGCGGTTAGGACAGCGATGGTTTTGGCGAAGACTTCGTATGATTTGGTCATCATTGCAGGCATTGGTGGCGGTTTTGTCGGACAAGCTGAGATCGGGGAGCTCGTCATCGCAGATCAGATTATCGCTGCTGACTTGGGAGCGGAAACGCCAGAGGGATATATGAGCTTAGATGAGTTGGGTTTTGGATCTGTTCAGATTCCTGTACATACAAGTTTGGCAAACGAATGGGCAGATGTCATTCGTGAAAAGGGATTGTCTGTCACTCTAGGGCCTGTCCTTACTGTTTCCACGGTTACAGGAACGGCTGAAACGACTGAAGAGTTAGCCCAGCGTGTACCTAGTGCGGCAGCCGAAGCGATGGAAGGGTTTGGTGTGGCTACGGCGGCACATGTTCTAGGGATTCCTGTGTTAGAGATTCGGGCGATTTCTAATCGGGTAGGACCCCGAGATCGTTCCGCTTGGCGGATCGGTGATGCATTAAAAGCATTAGAAGTGGCAAGTGCTAGTTTAAAAGAGGTGTTAACATGAAAATTGCATTTTCTCCTTGTCCCAATGACACTTTTATTTTTCACGGTTGGGTCCATGGACTGATTCCAGATGCTCCACCGCTGGAAGTCACCTATGCGGATATTGATCGAACCAATGATTGGGCGGCTCATTCAACTGATTATGATATCCTGAAGATTTCTTGTGCCGCTTTGCCATGGGTATTGTCTGAATATGCGCTTTTACCTTGTGGAGGAGCTTTAGGTCGTGGCTGTGGTCCATTAGTATTGACCGCCAATGATACAGACCCAGCGGCGTTGTCGGGGAAGCGAGTCGCTGTTCCAAGCAAACGTTCAACTGCTTACCTATTATTCCGCTTATGGATCGCCCGATTTGTTCCAGGCGGTGTGGGTGAAATCGTGGTGATGCCTTTTCAGGAGATTATGCCTGCAGTCAGAGATGGGAAGATCGACGCTGGACTGGTGATTCATGAAGCTCGCTTTACCTATCCTTCTTATGGGCTTCAGCTAGTGACTGACTTGGGACAATGGTGGGAAGAGGATACAGGGCTACCCATCCCGCTAGGGGCAATTATAGCCAAGCGAAATCTAGATCTTAAAGCGATTGCCGGATGGACTCGGTCATCAGTAGAACTCGCATGGAAAGATCGAAAAATGTCGCAGTCATATGTCATGTGTCATGCTCAAGAGATGGACCCTGAAGTGGCACAAGCACACATCAATCTTTATGTAAATGAATTTAGCGCTAACTTGGGTGAAGAAGGAATTGGAGCGATTCGGGCATTACTGGGACGAGCGGCTGAAGAAGGTTTGGTTCCCAAGTTGGATGACTCCGCGTTTCAACCGTTTTTTTGAGATATAGAGGCTTCTATTACAGGTGATTGGCTGTAGTAGGAGTCTTTTTATATGATTAAAGAGGTTTCAATTAAATATGGTTGATCTTGTTAAACAGGTCGCTTATTCTGAAATCAGATGGACTATTCTGTATTAAAAGTAAGGGAATTGATTGTACTGATGGTTTTGTTTTTTGTTCCATTGGTCATATAGGATTGCCATGCAAAGGTTGGACCATGTGGGTTGACTCCACCAGTTTGGAGGTTAAAGCGGGTATGGGACGAGTAAAGTTGGTAATTCTGTTCGTTTCAGTCTGTACGATTACACTTTTTGCTTGTGCGAATGAGGATACAAAACCCCATAGTGATTCAAGTACAGATGATCCTCAAAAAACTCAAAACCACCAGAATCAATCAAATGGTGATTCTTATTGGACTGAAGAAAGAATGAAAAATGCGAAACCTGTTGATATGGTTGATCCTTAAGTGAAATGATTTTCCAACAACAGTTAGGTGGTGATGGGAAAATAATCAATGAACCCTTACCTGATGAAGAATCATTGGTTGAAGAAAATGCAATCTCTTTCGCTGCTGGTGTGTTGGATGGGCATTATGGGCACCACAAATGTGGTTGTAGCTTTACAAAATGGTACTGATGGAGAGGGGAAATTTAACATTTCTCCGTTTGTCAGAGATTTTCAAGGAGAAGGGTATCGAGAAGTCGGGTTTAATCAAAACCGTTTTCGATCGTAGGCATGAGATGAATCGTTGGATGATAGAACCACATCAAAACCTCCCTGCAAAAAAAGGGAGGTTTTGATGTGGTTCTCTGTGTATGTAGTTTTAAGATTTACTATTTTCTCAAGAAAGTTCCCTTACCCCAAACGAACTACACAATCTCCCCAGATCTTTTCACCCCACAACAATTGGAGGTGATCACCATCGTTCACTTTTCCTACACCAGCCGGTGTTCCCGTAAAGATTAAATCCCCTTCACCTAATCCCAGATGTACACCACAAAAATCAATAATCGTCTGTAAATCAAACAGCATGTCACTCATATTTCCTAGCTGTACTTGTTGTCCATTTATTTGCAGAGAAAAATGCGTGTTGTGACAAGTGTCGATCCCCGGAAATGGATGAAGATCTGTAATAACCGCTGAGCTGGGAAAGCCTTTGGCTAACAACCAAGGGTGTCCTTTTGCTTTTAATTGGCTTTGAATATCACGTAAGGTAAAATCGATCCCCAGTGCCATTTGATCTACGATCTCTGCCACTTGAATCCCTTTTTTATAAGATCGGGAGAGATGAATGACCACTTCAGCTTCGTAGTGAATCTCTCCTTGGTCATTAGGGAGAAAAATCTCCTTTCCGTTTGCTTGAACAAGGGCGTGCGTCGGCTTGGAAAAGATCATCGGAGAACTAGGGACAGCATTCCCTAACTCCTCTGCATGAAGACGATAGTTTCTACCCACACAGTATACATTGCGAAAATGATGGTTCATATAATCGTTTCCCCTTTTTGCTTGTTTTGAAGGAGGCGACGATATTTTTCCATGAGCGACGTCTAGACAACTGGCCACCAGAACGAGTGAAAAAAATATCTTCGCCGACTGGCATGAGGAAAAAAGACTCACCCACAACCATGTTAAGCTCATACATACTCAATATCCATCTAATATTCACAATCCAGAAACCTACCCAACCAAACACCAATTATATCATTTATCTGAACAACCCAACCCCAAGCTGTTTTCATCGTACGAACCGATGACAGAGCGATGATTTATGCTATACTGTGAGAAGATTCAATTGGGCACACTCAAGATAGAGAGCCCAGATTCGGTAGCACGTTTCTCAGTTTTTATGGAGGTGACATTCTTGACCATTTCAAAGGAACAAGTAGAAAAAGTAGCTTCTCTTGCCAGATTAACATTAACAGAAGAAGAAGCCGACCAATATACGGTTCAATTAAACAACATTTTACAGTTTGCTGAAAAGCTGAATGAGTTGGATACTGACCAAGTAGAGCCAACTAGCCATGCCTATCCGATGGTAAATGTCATGCGAGAAGATGAAGTAAGACCTTCTATCTCACGTGAAAAAGCATTATTAAACGCCCCAGAACAGCAAGATGGCTTGTTCAAAGTACCAGCTGTTTTTGAAGAATAAGCATTAAGGAGGAAGAGTATGTCGTTACTTCGGGAATCATTATCAGAAATACATAAACGAGTGAAGCAACGGGAAATTTCGGCACGGGACTTGGTAGAAGAGTCCTTAAAACAGATTGAACAGGTGGATGGACAAGTTCAGGCCTTTTTAAAAGTAGATGCAGAAGGAGCCCGAAAGCAAGCGGATGAGCTAGATCAACAATTCGCAAACTCCGAGCACAAGGGATTGCTCGCGGCGCTCCCGATCGGTCTCAAAGATAACTTATGTACAGAAGGACTGACGACAACTTGTGCGAGTAAGCTTCTAGAAAACTATACACCAATTTATAATGCGACAGTTGTTGATAAGTTAAGAGAGGCTCAAGCGATTTCCATGGGTAAACTCAATATGGATGAGTTTGCGATGGGTTCCTCCACAGAGAATTCGGGCTATTTCCCCACTTATAATCCTTGGGATCTGGAGCGTGTTCCTGGCGGCTCCAGTGGTGGTTCGGCAGCAGCTGTAGCAGCAGGGGAAGTTTATCTTGCTTTAGGTTCTGATACGGGTGGTTCCATCCGTCAACCAGCTGCTTTTTGTGGTGTTGTGGGATTAAAACCTACCTATGGTCGTATTTCCCGCTTTGGATTGGTTGCGTTTGCATCTTCTCTGGATCAGATCGGACCGTTAACTAAAAATGTGGAAGATGCAGCCTATGCGTTACAAGCTCTTGCTGGTCATGACTCGATGGACTCCACTTCTGCAGATGTGGAAGTACCCAATTATCTCTCTGCATTGACTGGGGATATTCGAGGTTTGCGCGTCGCCGTTCCTAAAGAAATGATGGGCGAAGGGATCGAGCCAGGAGTTCGAGAGCAAGTGAGAAAAGCTCTTGCAACCTTAGAGAAATTGGGAGCGATCGTCGAAGAGGTTTCCTTACCTCATGCCGATTATGCAGTGGCTACCTATTACTTAATTGCACCTGCTGAAGCTTCATCCAATCTCGCACGGTATGATGGGGTTCGGTATGGTGTACGTAAAACAGGAAAGAACTTAATTGATCTATATCATGAAACAAGAAGTCAAGGATTCGGACCCGAAGTGAAGCGTCGGATCATGTTGGGAACTTATGCACTTAGCTCTGGATACTACGATGCTTACTATCTCAAGGCACAAAAAGTGCGTACATTGATCCGCCAAGACTTTGACTCGATTTTTGCCAATTATGATGTGGTGATTGGACCGACTACCCCTACAACTGCTTTTAAAATTGGTGAAAAAGTAAACGATCCACTAACCATGTATGCGAACGATCTTTGTACGATTCCTGTCAACTTAGCTGGATTACCTGCGTTAAGTGTTCCTTGTGGATTGTCAGAAGGTCTTCCTGTCGGATTACAGATCATCGGAAAAGCCTTTGATGAAGCAACCATACTACGAGTAGCTCATGCGTTTGAGCAAGAGACTGAGCGTTTGGTTGCCCCAGTAGGAGGGTTGGATGCATGAGTAAATATGAAACAGTGATGGGCTTAGAGGTTCATGTGGAGTTACAGACCAAAACCAAAATCTTTTGCGGATGCTCAACTGAATTTGGGGCTCCTCCGAATACACAAACTTGTCCAATCTGTCTTGGACATCCGGGCGTTTTGCCTGTTCTCAATCGACAAGCGGTTAATTTTGCGATGCGTGCAGCGATGGCACTTAACTGTGAAATCGCTGAATATAGTAAGTTTGATCGGAAAAACTATTTTTATCCTGACTCACCGAAAGCTTACCAAATCTCTCAATTTGATCAACCGATTGGTGAACATGGTTGGATTGAGATTGAAGTTGAAGGCAAGAAGAAGCGGATCGGAATTACACGTGTTCACTTAGAAGAGGATGCGGGTAAATTAAACCATATGGAAAATGGCGAAGGTTCCCTCGTTGACTTTAACCGGGTCGGAGTTCCTTTAATCGAGATTGTCTCCGAGCCAGACCTTCGTTCTCCAGCCGAAGCACGTGCCTATCTGGAAAAATTAAAAACCATTATTCAATATACAGGCGTTTCTGATGTGAAGATGGAAGAAGGATCTCTTCGCTGTGATGCCAATATCAGTCTGAGACCGATTGGACAAAAAGAGTTTGGAACCAAGACTGAGATGAAAAACCTGAACTCCTTCCGTAATGTAGAGCGGGCTCTCCTCTATGAAGAGCAACGCCAAGCAGAGCTCTTGGATCGCGGAGAAAAAGTCATTCAACAAACATTACGTTGGCTCGAAGATCAAAACAAAACCAAGTTGATGCGTACCAAAGAAGAGGCTCATGACTATCGTTATTTCCCAGAACCAGATTTAGTTCGTTTACACATCGATGAGAAGTGGAAAGAAGAAGTACGTAGGTCAATTCCTGAACTCCCAGATGCTAGACAGCAACGTTACACTCAAGAATATGGTTTATCTGATTATGATGCCAATATTCTAGTTGCAACACAGGAGATTGCGGACTTCTTTGATCAAACAGTTCAAGTGGGGGCAGATGCTAAGTTAGCTTCTAACTGGATTTCGAGTGGACTTCTTGGTTATCTCAATGCAGAGGGCAAAGAGTTGTCAGATATTGAGATGACCCCTGCAAACTTGGCAGAGATGATTGAACTGATCCAAAAGGGAACAATTAGTAGTAAAATCGCTAAAAAAGTGTTCCAAGAGATGTTGACTAGTGGCAAAGATCCAGCCACCATCGTGAAGGAGAAAGGCTTAGTACAAATTAGTGACCAAGGTCAACTGAAAGAAGAAGTGGCTAAGGTACTAGAAGCGAATCCGCAGTCCATTGAAGATCTGAAAAACGGGAAAGATCGTGCTCTTGGGTTTTTAGTCGGACAAGTGATGAAAGCAACCAAAGGAAAAGCAAATCCACAGATGGTTAACCAATTGATCCGTGAGCAAGTAGGATTATAAAAAATAAAATATAATCAAAGAGAATCGGGTGCTCGTCTTTCGTGGACGGGCTCCTTTTAAGCCCAAATATGGGACTATAGGGGGAAGATCCTTGATACCATTTCATCTGTTAATCCTTCTCCTATTTCTAGGTTTAGGATTGTTTTTCTTGTTTTTTACTACTTCTTATATGGAGGCAGTACATTATTTACTGATTGCCCTTTATCTCTATATTTCTCTATTTGAATTATTGGGGAAACCCTTTGCACGCTGGATCTATTTGTTGACAATGGTTTTATTAGTTGGCGATGGAATGTTAAACATGTTTGTTTTCTCTACAGGCTTGCTTAGTGGGATCTTCAGTTTTTTCTTAGCTTTTTTGGCTTGGAAAAGTGCACAACGTTTGAAAAATGTGTAGCAAGAATCCCCACTAAAAAAGAGGTGAGTGTATGAAAAAGCGTGGAGTATTGGTGATTGCCCATGGTTCAAGTAAAAAGGATTGGGTAAAGTTAGTGGATCAAGCGATGGGACAAGTGCAATTCGATGGTCCTCTTGTCACTAGTTTCTTAGAGATGGTTGAAGGACGTACCATTCTTGATGGGATTCAAGCGCTGGAGAGCCAAGGGGTTCAAGAGATGTTTGTTGTTCCCTTATTTGTTTCGTCAGGGAGTACTCATATTGAAGAGATTAGTTATCTCTTAGGGTTGGAAGAGAATCCAACGATTGAGATCGACGAACAACCTTTTCCCATCCAAGCGAAACTTCATCTTTGCTCAGCCATGGATGACCATCCATTGATTAATCAGATTGTGATTGAGCGGACGAGAGAACTAAGTACACATCCAGAAACAGAAATTCTGTTGTTGGTTGGGCATGGTAGTGATCTCCCAGGATTTCAAGAAAAATGGGAACAAGGCATGGCAAACTTAGCTTTGCGAACGCAACAAGAATTGGGACTGTCAGCAGCTTCATTTGCCACCATGCATCCCGATAACCTGAATCGCCGGGTTAAAGATTTAAGTCTAAAACATCGCGTTTTGGTGCTTCCTTTGTTTTTAAGTGAAGGCTATTTTACTCGAAAAGTAATTCCTTCTCGTTTGGAGGGTCTTGAATACGTATACACAGGTAAAACCTTTCTCCCGCATACGCTGATTCCTCGTTGGGTCGAATCGGTATTACAGGAGAAGGTGGATCAGCTGTTGAAAGCTCCTCTCGTCTAAATGGATGGGAGGAGTTTTTTAAGATTTGCGAACGGGAATTCTCCCCATTTCAATGGGGTAGATGAAAGTGAGCGTTGCTCGGTATCCCCCTTGGGGGGATGCTTAGAGCAACAATTTTTATGTCTTTTATAAATTATATGTATATTAATATCATCTTTTATATTACGGAGATTATATGGTTTTTGTTATACTATATGTATGAAGAAACCGAATGTAAAACATGCTAGGACGTGTGTATACAACGTCAATTATCATATTGTGTGGTCAGTCAAATCGTAAGTACATTGAAAATCAGAAAAAGAAAGGGTGAAAAAATCAAATGATGAAGTCGTACAAATTCAAGTTAGAACCTAATAAGGTACAAATTGAACAAATCGAAACTACCTTGAATTTGTGTCGCTGGCTATACAATATAGCGTTGGAACAACGAAAGTTTTCTTATGAAAAGCGTGATATTTCTGTTAACTACAACATGCAACAAAATGAACTGCCACAGCTAAAGAAAGAGTTTCTAGAATTCAAACAGGTACAATCGCAAGTGTTGCAGGACGTTCTACGCCGTTTAGATAAAGCATTTAAAGCATTTTTCCGCAGAATCAAAACGGGCGAAAAAGCAGGATATCCGCGATTTCAAGGCAAGAATCGTTATGATAGCTTTACATACCCACAAAGTGGATTTTCTCTTGATGGAAAATATCTGAAACTATCCAAGATCGGGAATGTTCGTATCAAATGTCACAGACAAGTAGAAGGAAAGATCAAGACCTGTACCATCATCCACAAAAACGGAAAGTACTATGCTTGTTTTTCCTGTGAAATCGAAACCATAGAACATTCAACAGAAAAACAAGTCGGTATTGATCTTGGTGTTAGACATTTGGCTATTACATCTGATGGTAAATTCTTCGAACATCCTAAGTATCTTAGAAAGTCAGAACAAAAGCTAAAACGACTTCAGCGAATCGTATCCAGACGTAAGAAAGGCTCTAATCGTCGTAGAAAAGCTGTATCTTTGCTAGCAAAGATGCATGAGTACATAGCAAATCAGAGAAAGGATACCGCCCATAAGATCAGTAGATACCTAGTAGATCAATACGACCTGATTGCCTTTGAAGATTTGAACATCAAAGGGATGGTCAAAAACCATAACCTAGCGAAAAGTATTGTTGATGCTGGATGGAATCAACTTATTCAATTCACTACTTACAAAGCAGAGTACGCTGGTAAGAAAGTGGTACAAGTTGATCCATACCATACGTCTCAAGCTTGTTCTGAATGTGGTCAGATCGTAAAGAAAGAACTAAAAGATAGAGTTCATAGCTGTTCTTGTGGCTATACAGAAGATAGAGACGTGAATGCCGCAAGAAATATTCTCAAAAAGGCAGTAGCCTAAAACAGTTACAGGCATGGAACGTGCCTTCGTGGAGAATACGACGTTGGTCGGTTCGATGAAACGAGAAGCTCGCCATTTCAATGGCGATATAGTTCACGCCTTTTGCAGTTATCGGTACGGCACTTCTGCAGGCTCCAATTTTTATGGTAGTAGTGGCTACTTTTGCCCATTTAGGAATAAAAAATAAAACCCACTCTACACTAAAGAGAGCCAGCCTGATGAAGGGCTGGTTTCCCTTTTTATATTTCTGATTTGTATCCTAACTTTTGTCATGTTATGGTCAGATAGGTTAAACTGATAGTATCCTAACTGAAAAATGAAATCATAGCCTCGTCAAACCATACAGATCTGTGCGAGAAAAGGGGTGGGCAAGTGCCTAGAGCTCGCCTAATCTATAATCCATTTGCGGGAAAAGAGCTTGTAGAGAAACAGTTATCCAAGATTTTAGACTGTCTAGAGCACGCCGGATATGAAACGTCTTGCTGTGCAACCCAAGGAATGGGGCATGCTACGAAAGAAGCTGCAGAAGCCGCAAAACGGGGATTTGAAGTTGTGATTGCAGCTGGAGGAGATGGGACGATCCATGAGGTTATTAATGGATTAGCACCTTTTTCCCAACCTCCAAAGCTAGGTATTTTACCAGCTGGAACCACCAATGACTTTGCTCGAGCCTTGCGACTACCAAGCAGTTTACGTCGTGCCTGTGAAGTGATTGCGACTGGACAAACGAAACGAATTGACCTAGGTCAAAGAGATGATCGCTATTTTATTAATGTAGCCGCTGCTGGACGGATCACTGAAGTCACTTACGAAGCCCCTCATCATTTGAAAGCCCTCATGGGTCCACTTGCCTATTATGCAAAAGCGGCAGAAAAGCTAGGAAGGTTGAATCAGCCTTTTTCTGTACAATTAAAAACTCCTCGTACAACATGGACAGAGGAGATTATGTTACTTATCATTGCTAACAGTGCATCCGTAGGAGGCTTTGTCAACTTTGCTCCTGATGCTGACTTAAGTGATGGCAAATTGGATGTGATTATTGTACCGAAAACAACGATTCCAGAGCTGCTACAATTAGTTGCCCTCGCTTATAAAGGAGAACACCTCAGTCATTCACGTTTAATCTACTTTCAGACCGAAGAGCTAGAGATTGCCACGACTGAACCCTTAAAACTTAACTTGGATGGAGAATGGCGTGGGAACTTATCAGGTCGTTATACGGTTTTGCCTAAACACTTGGAAGTTTTTGTTCCTTATGTTCCTCATATGAAAAATATCAAAGAAGTCGGACAGAGAAGGAAGCTTCGAAGGTCATTATTAAAATGATAAGTGAATGAATCAGAGATAGCTTAGGATCGAAGCGTTCATCACTGGGTGAGCGCTTTTTGTAAAGGAGAAAAACAGATGAAACGAACACCACCTGTCCAAGTGGGGCAGACCATCGAGTATACAATTACAGGGCAAGGACACAACGGCTCAGGAGTGGGAAAGGTGGATGGTTTTACGGTCTTTGTACCACTTGCCGTGACGGGTGAGCAAGTGAAAGCGAAAATCACACTGGTAAAGAAAAACTATGCCCAAGCTGAACTAGTAGAAGTGATCAAACCCCATCCGGATCGAACAGAACCGCTTTGCCCTGTGTTTGAGCAATGCGGTGGTTGTCAAACTCAGCACATCACATATAAAGCCCAACTCGAGATGAAACGACAGCAAGTGCAGGATAGCTTTGCACGTATCGGTGGACTGCCTGAGATAGTGGTTCATCCTGTGATCGGGATGACAGAACCTTGGCGGTATCGGAATAAAGCACAAGTTCCCGTTGGTCAACGTGAGGGTGGTGGGATCATTGCGGGTTTTTATGCCGCAGGTTCGCATGAGATTATCGATATGGATGCCTGCCAGATCCAGCATCCTGACAATGATCGAATCATCACTGCTGTGAAAAAAATAGCCAATGAGCTAAAGATTCCAGCTTATCATGAACAAACCCACCAAGGAATCCTAAGACATATCATGGTACGGATTGGCTTTCATACTGGTGAAATGATGATTGTTCTTGTTACCAATGGCAAACACTTACCACAAAAGCAAGAACTAATCACACGTCTCCGTCAGCAGTTCCCAGACATCACATCAATCATACAAAATATCAACACTCGACGAACCAACGTCATTCTAGGACCGACTCACCGTTTACTCTGGGGCAAGGAATATATCGTAGATACCATCGGCGAGATCCAATTTAAAATCTCTCCACATTCATTCTATCAAGTAAATCCAACCCAGACGAAAGTCTTATACGATCAAGTGAAAAAAATGGCTCGCTTAACGGGAAAAGAAACTGTCATCGATGCTTACTGCGGGATTGGGACGATCGCTCTCTATATTGCTTCATCAGCCAAGCAAGTGTATGGAGTTGAAATTGTTCCCGAAGCGATCGAAGATGCGAAGCAGAATGCTACCTTAAATGGGATCAACCATGCTCATTTCGAAGTGGGAGCTGCCGAAACCGTCATGCCTCGTTGGCTCCAACAAGGAATTCAGCCTGACGTAGTCATCGTCGATCCTCCTCGAAAAGGGTGCGACTCGACGTTACTAGATGCCATTGTCGGGATGAAACCGGAACGACTGATCTATGTCTCATGCAATCCAGCCACGTTAGCCCGGGATGCTAAGATTTTGCATGAGAAAGGGTATGAAGTGAAAGAAGTTCAGCCTGTAGATCTGTTTCCGCAGACGGGGCATGTGGAGGCTATAGCGTTGATACAACGGAAAATTATGTAGAAATCCTTAGTTTTACAAGCATGCACACTTTGTACCAAATGGTGAAAATGGGTGGAAAAAAGTGTTGAAAAACCATATTGAGGTTTCGGTAGGAATTGAACTGGTGTGTGGGAACACAACAGAATAAGATAAGAAGATGTACGACGACTACAGTTTAAAAATGATTGTGGTCGACGTTTTGTATTTTTAAATGTATTTATCGTTCCAATCAGATTTGCAGATGATATGTTTGGTAATTGTAATAATTGTTTTATAGTAATATTGTCCGTTTTACAATTGTTTATTTTGAATACTTAACCTTACGCGAAATATTTGTCATATAAAATAGAGTTATGTCAAACTTCCAGCATAAATATGGTAAGGTCAACCTAGAAGCAACTGTTCCTTGAACGTGAGACCTGGCAAAGTTCTTTCACGAAGTTCCCCCTCATCCGAGCGGGCTGCCCCCAATGCAGTGGCGCTGGCCAGGTAGAAGTATCATTCTCCCTCTAGCCGGTTATGGCGACTCAACCCACCACAGGTTGATTTCAGCCGGTAGTTGGTCGCTCGTGTCAGAACAGTCATGGCGCTACCGCTTCGTCGCTTCCGATGGTTACGGAGGTAGAGGAATGTACTTGACCCTCGAATGATGAAGCAGGAACTCCAAGGGGAGAAATTATAGATAGGTCTAACGAGCTCGAACGTTTTTCCTCTTTTTTTCATGATGAACTGACGCCAAAGTAGAGCGTATGTTATGGTTAACTGTGATAAGGAAGGGTGTTGAACGTGTTATATATCCAATACGTTAAACTTGTGCGAAAAGTTCGCTCCGTGCAATTGAACGCGATGAAGCGTTGTACGGAGCCTAATCGGGGGGCATAAAGCTTCCTATATTCATCGGCTGAATAGTCCTTAAAAAGTATAGAATCCTATGCTTATTTAAGTGTAACTATTTTGCCGATGAAAGATGATGAAGGGCCATCGACAACGTTTTGTCGGTGGCCCTTTTTGCGTGCTTCGATTTCGACGCTTTCATGCCAAACGAAATCGGTTGAAACACGTCAAGCAGAGGGCCGGCGTCGTCAGTGGCGCTAAACCCTCTGCTTTTTTATATTTTTTAAGAGAGAGAGGAATTGTTATGAGCTTACTTAAGGTCGAAAGCTTGTCACACAACTTTGCGTACAAAAAACTGTATGAAGATGCCTCCTTCGAGTTGTATAAGGGCGAACACATGGGGATGGTTGGTCAAAACGGTTCAGGAAAGAGCACGCTGATCAAAATAGTGATAGGAGAAATTGTGCCGGATCAAGGCATGGTCAAATGGCAGTCTAATATGAAAATCGGTCATCTGGACCAATACGCCGAAATAAACGGTACGTTGACCATTTCGGTTTATCTGAAGTCAGCGTTTGCGGATTTGTATGAAACGGAAAAGAAACTGAACCATCTTTATGAGAAAAGCGCCGTTACCGGTGATGAGGCTCTATTGTTGCAGGCAGCGGCGTATCAAGAACAGCTCGAAGCCCAAGATTTCTACTCGATCGAAAGCCAGATCGGCAAAATTGCTAGCGGTTTGGGTATCGATGCGATGGGAATGGATCGCTCCATTCATGAATGGAGCGGAGGGCAGCGGGCAAAAGTAATTCTTGCCAAGTTGCTCGCCGAAAAACCGAACGTTTTGTTGTTGGATGAGCCAACCAACTTTCTGGATCAAGATCATGTTGAATGGCTGGCCAGTTTCCTGGCCCATTTCGACGGCGCCTTTATTGTCGTTTCTCATGATTATGACTTTCTGGAAAAGATCTCTACTTGCATATGCGACATCGAGTTCGGAACGATCCGCAAATATTATGGCAAATATTCGGACTTCCTCCGACAAACGATCCAAGTGATTTCGGAGCGGTTTCCCGGTTTGAATACGAAAGAAATACGGAGTCATTTAGGGAGATGTGGGGTAAGGGGAAACCATGCTATGCAGGCCGTTGGTACACTCAGCGGAGGCGAGCAATCGAAAGTGAAATTATGCGGGCTTCTGCTTGCTTCTTGCAATTTTTTGATCATGGATGAACCGACGAATCACTTGGATGCGGAAACGAAAAAGGCGCTGCAGAACGCTTTGGCATCCTTTTCAGGGAGCGTACTGCTTGTGTCCCATGAGGAGAGCTTTTATAAGGCTTGGGCCGACCGCATAGTAAAACTGGAACATGTCTAACGAATGCCTATACTCATTTTTTGAAGTCTATTTAGGAGGTTTCTTTCATGGATCGTATCAGTGATAATTGGAAAAAGAAAATCACTC
The DNA here is from genome assembly GCF_004341825.1 of Hazenella coriacea. Taxonomy (GTDB): domain Bacteria; phylum Bacillota; class Bacilli; order Thermoactinomycetales; family Thermoactinomycetaceae; genus Hazenella; species Hazenella coriacea. The sequence continues at coordinate 459,626 of NZ_SMAG01000002.1, forward strand.
TGTTTTTGGTTGCCCAAACCGTCTCCTTGTTCGGTTCCTCTTTGGTTCAGTACGCCATTATATGGTATATTACGCTTTCGACTTCATCCGGTGCGATGATGACGATTTCCACCCTTTGTGGCTTTCTTCCGCAAATCGCCATATCATTGTTTGCGGGCGTATGGATTGACCGCTTTGATCGAAAAAAAATGATGATGCTAGCGGATGGAACGATTGCTTTCGTAACCTTGATTTTGGCGATTCTGTTTTTGTCGGGTTATACAAGCATCTGGTTGCTTTTTACTGCGTTGCTCATTCGTTCGGTAGGGACTGGAGTACAGACCCCCGCGGTTAACGCGCTGATTCCCCAGCTCGTTCCGAAGGATAAGCTGATGCGGATCAACGGAATAAATAGCAGCATCACATCGTTAACGATGTTTCTATCTCCCGCGGCGAGCGCAGCCATTCTTTCGGTGGTTAGCATCGAAATGACGTTATTTATTGATGTGTTCACGGCCGTCATCGGGATCAGCCTGATGTTCGTGATTCAAGTGCCGGCTTACCTCAAGAGCAAACCGCAATCTCAACTGCAAGGCATTCGAGAAGGATTCGGTTATCTGAAAGAAAATGCATATATCCAGCGGTTGCTCGTGTTCTTGGTGATCGTCATGATTTTAATCAGTCCAGCCGCTTTTCTAACCCCTTTAATGGTCAGCCGATCTTTCGGCCCGGAAGTGTGGCGACTCTCGGTAAACGAAATGTCATACAGCGCCGGACTCGCTATAGGCGGGATGTTGGTAGCATTATGGGGTGGTTTTCGCAATCGTATGAGCACCACTACTCTTGCATGTGCGTTATACGGTCTGCTGATGATCGGTTTAGGTGCTGCCCCCTTATTTTCGCTATACTTGCTGTTAAATTTTTTGATCGGAATCACAGGCCCTTATTTTAATGCACCTATTACGGTTTCCTTGCAGGAAAAAGTTGAGCCTTCCATGCATGGTCGGGTGTTCAGTCTGATTCAAATTGCGAATTCATGCTCATTGCCGTTAGGTATGGTTATCTTCGGGCCGTTGGCTGATCGGGTAGCGATCGAAAGCTTGCTCATGTATTCGGGGGTACTCGTGCTGGCTTGTGCTTCTTATCGTTTTTTTCACAAAAAGTTTAAGAGCATGAGCTAAGAAGCTGACCGACTTCTTTAATGGTGAGTCGGTGAAAAGGAGCTATTACAGCTTCCGCTATTGAACAATCTATCAGCTTTTTAATATTAATCATGTTTTAACCCCCTCATTGGTTAGAGAGGATGAAAGGGAGGAGTAATGAAGATACAAGCATAGAGATTCAGAAGCGAAAGGAGCAAGTTTCAGGCACATCTTTGAATACACTTGAACTGCTATATGATGAACTTTCAAGGGAGTATTACAGTTTTCTTAAACAACAAGACTTCGAACAAACCATCGATTTAGAACTTCCTCAATATGGTCGTAATGAGGTAGCACTTTCTGATATTATTTACCAAGTAGTTAATCATGGAACTTACCATCGAGGTAATGTCACAGCGATGTTAAGGCAACAAGGTGAAAAGGGTGCTCCAACAGATTACGTTATTTTTCTTTCTAGATTAGAAAACAACTTACAATAGATTGTTTTGATAGAGTGGGCTGGATAATGAGGGATCTGGCTTTTTTTATTTTTTAGAGTATTCATTACAGGTACAGAGTATATTTATGAAAGAGATCTTGCGATTTCATTAATTTTAGTGTTTACTAAAATTAATGAAATAAGTTTTTTGAATAATGTTTCTAAGCATATTACTTCATTATGTAAGAGGGTGTTTTAAATGGAAGGAAAATTACTCCAAAGAGTAGTTAGTAGGAGAGGATGTGATATCCATTATTGGATTTCACATTGGAGAAACCGTTCATGGTTGATTTTCTTACATGGAGCTGGTTGCGACCATGAAATGTTTAATGAACAATTGCAGTTAGTTAATAACTTTAATATATTGCTTTGGGATGCGAGAGGCCATGGATTATCAAGACCAATGGGGGAATCCTTTAGCATACCATTAGTATTGGAAGATTTAGTTGAAATTATGAATAAAGAGGGGATTGAACAAGCTACATTTATTGGCCAATCCATGGGAGGAAATATAGCGCAGGAAATGGCTTTTTATTATCCTAACAAAGTTGAAAAGTTGGTATTGATTGATTGCACCTGCAATACGATGCAATTGTCCAGTTTAGAAAAGTTTTATTTGAACATAACTCCTTTATTAATTCGTCTATATCCATGGAGTTATTTGGTGAATGCGAGTGTGAAAGCAAGTGCATTAAACACAGACGTCCAACATTATTTGAGAAAAGTTTTCAACCTTGTTGGGAAAAAAGACTTTGTAAAGATATTTTTAGCCACTGCCGCTTGTTTGCATGATGAAGAAGATTATAAAATAAATAAACCCATGTTGCTGGTTTATGGAGAAAAGGATCGCACAGGTAATATTAAAAAAATTGCTCCTACATGGGCAGCTAGTGAACCTCAGTGTCAATTGGTAAAAATCCCAAATGCAAGCCATTGTTCTAACCAAGATAACCCTACAGCCTTTAATAAGGCTATTATTGAGTTTTTGAATAAGTAAAAATGAAAGAAAGGAGTTTTTAATATGGAAAATACTGAGTGGGAACTTAATGAAGAAAAACAATCGTTTATCGAAAAGCTAGGGATCTATTATGAGAGCTATGGAATTCCACGAATTGGCGGAAGAATTTTAGGACTAATGCTTGTTTCCTATCAACCTGTTTCAGCCGAACAAATATCTAAATTTTTGCAGGTGAGTAGAGGAAGTATCTCGACAAATGTGAGATTGTTAGTATCCAATGGATTATTAGAGAAAACTTCAAAGGCAGGAGACCGAACAGATTATTATACGATTAGTGAATCCATATGGGATCATGCGATAAAAGTTCGGATAGACGGTTTTAAACATTTAAAACAAATCGTTGCACATGGAGTTAAAACAGTTGAAGAGGATGCCGTAACAAACAAACATTTACCTGACATGCATAGATGGATAAATAAAATGATTGATAGTCATGAAAAAGCACTTGTAGAATGGCGAAAGGAAATGGAAGATTAAGAAGGACTCACTTTGCTGAACGTGATTATTCCGAGTGGGGTTACTGCCGCTGTGGCGCAAGTACTATCTGGATGACCTTCGTCCGCAAAACGCATTAAACGCCACCCGCGAGTAGGTGGCAGGTACAATCAAACTGCCGCAGGCGAAACTGTCATGCGGCCGCACGTGAAGCGGACGGAAATCCTGTTGCCCAGGCGGCGTCGAGGGCAATCGGCCAATGCATATCGACCGCCCATTCAGCACAACATTGTATCGGACTTGCCTTTTATGGAGCGCTGGCGATCGCTAATGACCAGTTTAAATGTATAAAGACTTTTTTTCTTTGGTAAACATTACATTAATGTATACTAAAGTAATTTAAATAAATGAGGTTGGTTATAAATGGTTGATAATAACACAGTTATGAAATCTGGGAGATGTATAGAATGTGGAGCTAAGGAGACCGATGGTTTTTCATGCCATGAGCTATTCGGGTTCCCTCTTGTATGGGAGCATAATGATCCAAAGCTATATGAGTTACATTTTTGGCTTGTTTCGTGCTATATGATCCAGCATCCTTCGAATTTTACAGAAGAAGGATATACGCATTTAGTTAATCTTTTTATTAACGCTTATGATAATGATTGGGATACACAATATATTCTTAAGAAAAATCGAGAAATAGTAAAATCATTAAGCAAAATAACAAACCCTGTTCATAGCAATGAAAGAAGGCGTGAACTAAGACTTTGGCCTATGACAATTGAAGATATATATTTAGCGGGGGAGCAAAATGCAATCGTGAATATTAGTAAATGGAAAGAGCTTATTAGAAGTGAATTAAGGCGTTGAAAACATGAAGGTGGTATGTGAAACTCATTGATATGTTCCCGTCTACCGATAGTGCCAAAAACACTGTGGATCTGTTTCCGAGAACGGACACACTCAAATGACATTCATTCTGTCCTCTCGAGCCATGTGGAGTGTTGTACACTGCTTAAATTAAAAAATTCTTAATGGGTAGATCAGTAAGCCCAAGGTCTTATCAAAAATAGATAAGACCTTTTTGTTTTTTTGATAACCCCATTTCTTAGACAACACTTTTCTTCAAAATGGTCAGCTGACTGATGGAACCCATAAGGAAAGGTAGAATCGATTGAAAAAAAGCCTCACGTGAAACTTTCTTATTTCCATTTATCCATGAACATGAAGCGCTATAAATGGATGAGACAAGCATCGTAGCTACTAATATATTTTGATCAGAATCATCAGACTTAAAGAAAGTGCTAATCACTTCAATCAGTTTATCTTTGAGTTCTGTCTCCATTATCATCACTACTGTACTGTAGTTGCGTCCAAAGGTTTGCTTTAATTCCTCGACCAAGTCGCAAAAGGAGTAAACAAGAAGCCGAAAAGTATCTTTATCTAGTTTTGATACATGTGTAATCTTTTCAAATCCTCGATTCAACATCATTTGATTTACTATTTTTTCTAGTAATTTATATTTGTCGGGGAAATGATTGTAAAAGGTGGATCGATTAATCATGGCATGTTCTGTGATATCTCTCACGGAGATAGAATGAAAATCTTTTTCTTTGATTAATGCAAGGAAAGCATCAATAACCAGATTCCTTGTCCGAATAACACGGGGGTCTTCCTTTACATTTTGCATGTGATGAACACTCCATTTTAAACAGTTATTTCAAAGTGTTGCTTAGACAACATCTCAACTATTTTAACGATTGTAAGCAATAGGGTTATTACTTACACTTATTATAAACGACATGTGTTGTTAATAATAAGGTGATTTTTATAGGAGAAAGAAAAATGGCACAGGAGTTTTATAAAAAGATTTACACGGTTAAAGAAGGTTATGTGGCCCTATACAAAGGTTTACGAACATATAAATATTTGAAAAGGAATAAGAAAAACAAACAGATGTCTTCTCATTTTATTGAGAGAATCATGCTAGCTGTTACAGAAGTAAATGGTTGTGAAGTATGTGCTTATGGACATACAAAGATCGCCTTGGAGCAAGGAATGAGTGATCAAGAAATACAAATGCTCTTATCCGGAGCGATTGAAGGAGCTCCAGATCATGAAGTCAAAGCGATCATCTTTGCCCAGCATTATGCTGATACCAAAGGGAATCCAACGAAGGAGTCGTGGGATCGGATCGTTGAAGCATATGGTACAGAAAAAGCACTAGGGATTTTAGGTGCGATTCGGATGATTATGATAGGTAATAGCTACGGCATCGCGATCAGTGCTCTCAAAAGTCGTATGAAAGGCAAGCCTATTGAAAAAACAGGCTTCCTGTATGAAATTAGGATGATACTCAGTTTGATCGTAAGTTTACCTGTTGCAATGATCCATAGTTTCATTTTAAATATCTTTAAAGTTCCAGTGATCGATTTTTAATCAATGAACGACTTTCTCCACTTCTTCATCATGGCTAAGAGATATTTTTCTGGAACAACTATTGTGACTATGCTCTAAGAGTGAGGTAGAGAAACAACGACCCGACAGGATTTGGGTTCATATGTGACTAAATAGGCTAGTTTTCAATGATGAGTCTTATCGATCAAATCGGTCGATAAGACTTTTTTGTTAGAAAAAAATATTTGACCTTATGAATAAATCCATTATATACTTACTAATATTTTAGTGGGTAAAACATTCAGGTAGCATATTATTAATGAGGTGAAATAGGAGTGTAATGATGACCCGTCGAGATCGATTAACTGATTTTGAAGAGCTTTATATGGAGGTTCAAAGAAAAGTATCAGCTGAGTGGCATAAGCGCTTAGATCCACTTATTTCTGCATCTCAAGCACTGATATTGCGAAAACTTGACAAGTCTGGACCACAAAAAATTACCATATTGGCGGATGGTTTATGCATCACACCAGGAGCTGTGACGAGCCTGTCTGACAAGTTAATTTCTAGTGGTTATGCAATTAGAAAACGAGATACCAAAGATCGAAGAGTGGTTTATTTGGAGATCACAGACCCAGGACGAGAATTGTTGAACCAGTATAGGGCTGAGGTGAAGAGTACTGTGAAGGATTTTTTTGTAGGCTTGCCTGATGAAGATATCGATCATTTGATACGTATTTATCAAATGGTTTTAAGGAATATCGATAAGCCGAAAGAGGAGTCATGTGAATGAAAGACTTAACAGAAAAACAAAAAATAACGATTATGATTGGTATTATTACATCTATGTTTTTTGCTTCGATCAATCAGACGATTATTGGGATTGCGATGCCACGCATTATCGCTAATCTAGGTGGGATGGAGTATTATTCATGGGCAATCACCATTTATCTCCTTACTTCTACTGTCGCTGCGGTTTTAGTCGGAAAGATCTCTGATATCTATGGAAGAAAGCCATTTATTTTATTGGGTATTGGACTTTTTATGCTTGGAGCACTTCTATCTGGCTTTTCAACCGATATCTTTCAATTAATTGCTTATCGAGGTATTCAGGGGGCTGGTGCAGGGATCATCATGTCTACTGTATCCACGGCAATCGGAGACCTCTATGAACCACGCGAGCGTGCTAAGTGGACTGGGGTTATGAGTGCAGTTTTTGGAATCTCTAGTGTTGTGGGTCCATTAATGGGAGGGTATATTGTTGATCATCTTGCATGGCATTGGGTGTTCTGGATTTTCCTTCCCCTTGGAGTGATCGCCTTTATCTTGATCTTCATCAACTTCCCCAAAGTTGGAAAGCGAGAAGGGGAATCGGTTGATTATTTAGGCTCACTGTTCATGACGTTAACCATTGTTCCGATGCTTCTAGCCTTTTCATGGGCGGGAGATGGTCCAAACCAATATGCGTGGGGCTCATTGCAAATCCTGGGGTTATTCGCTGTGACCCTTGTTGCATTGATCCTCTTCATCTGGATTGAAACCAAAGTAAAGAGTCCGATTCTACCCCTTGGGTTATTTAAAAATAGTGTCTTTACTGTTTCGAATTTAGTGGGCTTCTTTTTAAACGCTGGGATGATGGGAGCGATCATCTATGTACCCTTCTTTGTACAAGGGGTTAAAGGAATCTCCCCTACTTATGCAGGGTATATAACAATGCCAATGTCGATCGCTATGTTGATTACAGCAGCTCTTGCAGGACAATTCATGACGAAGACAGGCAAGTATAAAAAGATGGCGATTATTGGCTTGATCGTAATGACTCTTGGTATGGTCTTCATGTATTTGATGGCGCCAGATACGCCTATCTATCAACTTATTATATATATGGTTATCCTAGGGTTGGGAATTGGAGTCGCCATGCCTGTATTCTCATTAACCGTACAGAATGCAGTTTCGCCACAGCAATTGGGAGTGGCAACAGCTACATCGCAACTCTTCCGTAATCTTGGGGCAACGATCGGCATTTCTGTGATGGGAAGTTTGATGAGTAGTAGTCTAGCAAAGAAAATGGCTGAGTTGTCAACGACAATGGGGCAAAATACAAAGGCATTAGCAACAAACCCCGCCTTGGCAGAAAAAATGGCACTGTTTCACAATCCCCAGAACTTATTGGATCAACCTAAGATTGAGGCAGCGTTAAAAAGTTTGCCCCCAGAATCACAAGCTTTGTTTTTGAAAATGCTTGATATGATTCGCGAGGCATTAAGTTATGCCATAACAACCACCTTTTTGGCAGGTGCGGTTGTTGCTGGAATCTCTGTTCTGATTGCTTTATTCTTAAAAGAGATTCCACTTCGCTCTAGTAAAGATAAGAAAGAGTCAATAGTAAAGATGAATCCAGAGGTAACCTCTGAAGCAAATTAGAGAGCCACACCACAAAGAAAAGAGCCATTCTCAGTCGAAGGCTCTTTTCTTTATTTTGAGATGACTTTATCGGATGTCTCATGGATTCTGTTTAGAGAAATCTTTATGATGATCATAAGAGAGGAATCATCTAGTCCCGAACAAAACAAATGTAGAAAATGGTGGTCAAGTGAAAGAACACTTTTATGATAAATGTTTAAACATAAAAACAGTCGGTGATCAAAAGGGATTTAATAAGTCCACGCATTATCATCGGTATGAGCCAACTCCATATGAGGCACTAGAAAAGTTATTTCATCAATATGAATTGAGGAGTAGTGATCAAATCGTTGACTTTGGTTGTGGAAAAGGACGCCTAAACTTTTATGTCAATGATTTATTTAATGCATCTGCTGTAGGAGTAGAAATGAACGACACCTTCTATCAAGTAGCACTTCAAAATAAAAATAGTTATTTGAAGAAAAATAGACATAGACAAGATAAAATTCATTTTCACTGTTGCTATGCAGAAGAATATCCGATTGATCCATTAGACAATCGCTTTTATTTTTTTAATCCGTTTTCTATACAAATTTTCATGAATGTCATTAACAATATTTTGCTCTCTGTAGAAAAATCAAAGAGGGAAATAGAACTGATTTTATACTATGGATCAGAAGATTATATATATTTTCTAGAAAACGCTACCCCTTTTCAGTTCAAAGATGAAGTAAGACTCGCTGGTTTATACGAGCGTAATCCTTATGAGCGATTTTCAATCTATCGATTCGTTTCACACGATTGAATCAATACGAGATTTTCAGCAATATACCACCTACATCAGAAAAAAATAGGTGGTATATTTATGAATATGAAAAACAAGCAAGTCTAAGATAAGCCATAAGCTTGATTGACATCTAAGATAAATAGGATCCCATTGCCAGGCTGATCGATGTTGAGACGATCTCTAATCGAAGAAACAATAGGGGTTGTAAGATGACTCTCAGACAGGATCATGATGATTTCTTTTTCTGGCTCGATCGGCATAGCAAACAGCATATTCGTTTCATGAATCCCTGAGCCTCGTGCATTAATAATTGTGCCCCCTTTGGAGCCTGCTTGGGTGGCTACTTCGATTACTTCTTCTGCTTTGCCTTTATCGACAATAGTAAAAATGGCTTGATACATGGCGTTGTCTACACCTCTACTTTTTTCGATATGGTTGGAGTTACAGTTTCTAGCCCCGATCACGTTCATTACAGAAGTGGTAAAAGCGATCCCGCGATTTGGTTTATGCAAAGAGAGTTGCTTTTTTAGTTCTTCAAGAGCTTTGTAGGCGAATGTTTTCTCGGAGATCATTAACACAATCTCTTTTCGCACATCAGATAAATCGAGAAACTCTAATAGACGGTTTTTGATCGTTCCTTTCCCTAAAAAGATGGTTCCACCTGATACTCCATGTTTCTTAGCGGTTTTTATCACTTTACTTCCTAGTCCAAAGTTGACAACGAGACACATCATCTCAAACCGTGTTATGTCTGGATTACTTTCCATTCGTTTCCAATCCTCCTTTTTTAGATTTAATTTTGAAAACTAAACCTAAGATTTGTAAAGCGATTAATGGTGTTAAAGCTACCATCGCAATCATCCCAAATCCATCTATTAAAACATTGGCTCCTTCGATCGCTTCAGCGGAACCATGTGCAAAAGCTAATATAAAAGTTGCCGTCATGGGACCCGAAGCAACTCCACCCGCATCAAATGCAATTCCAACAAATAGTTTGGGTACAAAATAAGTCATCCCGATCGCAATTAAATATCCAGGTAGTAGATAATGCCATAATTGAATTTCGGGGATGATAATTCTTAACATCGATAGAGCTACCGCAAACCCGACTCCGATGGAAAGTGCAAAAATGACCATTTTCCTTTTCACATACCCACTGGTAACATTTTCGATTTGCTGTGTCAATACATAGACGGCTGGCTCGGCTAATATAGTGACTAACCCTAAGATAAAGCCAACGATGATCACAAAAGAACTGTTATCCAAAGATGCAATATTATACCCGACCTTAGTCCCCACATCCATAAAGCCTACATTGACACCAATCAGAAATAATACTAATCCAATAAATGTATAAGCCAGTCCTTTTAAGATCTTTCGAAAAGGTTTTTTAGGTAATTGAAAAGAAATTTTTTGAAAGACTAAAAATAAAATGAATAGGGGAAGTAGTGCAAAGGAAACTTCGCTTAAGATCGTGGGTACCTTTTGAATAAAGGGGTCTATGATTGAGGTGGAGGTAGTGAGATCATTTTCAAGACTACCTGTTAGTTGATCTGTCTTTGAAAAGATACTCATAATAATCACTGATAATATGGCACCCGAAGATGCGATGGCAACCAGGCCGAAACTGTCTTCTTCTGAAGCGATTCCATTCTTTTTTAATGAGGAGACACCGATGGCTAGAGCAAGAATAAATGGAACCGTCATGGCACCCGTCGTTGCACCGGAAGCGTCAAAGGATATGGCTAAAAATTCCGATGAGGTGAACAGGGCAAAAATAAAGATCATAAAATATATTACAGTTAGCATTTTATATAAAGGTATATTATAAACGATTCTGAGTAAGCCCAGGGTAAGCAAGACTGCAATACCAATAGACACAATGACAACAATACTTAGCTTGGATACCATTCCTGAAGTAATCGAATCAACTTGACCCGCAAGGATATGTAGATCAGGTTCAGCAATGGAAATGAAGAAGCCAAGAATTAATCCAGCGATCCCAATGATCCATACTTTATTACTTTTAGCTAGAGAGCCTCCCATTAAACTTCCAAGGGGACTAATACCTAGATCAACACCAAATAAAAAGATAGATAACCCCAATATGATGAGTAAAGCACCTAGTAGAAACTTAACGATTAAATGAGATTCAAGTGGTGAAATGGTAAAGTTTAATATTAATACAATTAATGTAATGGGTAATACCGCTAGTAAGACTTCTTTCAGTTTTTCAATGAGTACATTCAAACACCTTCCACTTCCTTTCCAGATATTTTACTCTTATTGCTTCTTTTTTCGTTTGTTACGCAAAAAATCGATAAAATCTCTCACCTCGTCTAGCTCCTCTTCACTTAGATCATCGATTTCAGATAACCATATTGGCGAAGTAGAAGTAGAAACATCGTCGTCGAGATATCCTGCAACTTTCATGATGTCATTGAAGTTTAAGTTTAGGGCAAGGGCAATAGACTTCAACACAAAAGGTGATGGATGTTTTCGTTCTCCATTTTCGAGTCGGTGTATTTCTGTGTGACTAATCTTTGCAAGTTCAGCTAGCTTACGTTTCGAAAGATTTTTAGCCATTCGTTGGTCAGCAATATACTTTCCCAAGACGCTCATGATTTTAATTCCTCCTATATAATAATAAGTATAATATAAATGGAACCTAAAGGCAACAAAGAGGGGAGAAACTGTTGACAATAGGTTAAATTTTCGGAAGCGATTGGAGGCTGTTTTTTTATGTTATTTATTTTCTAATTAAATAAATTTTAGAAATTGATCTATTTGCTAATCCAATTTTGTTATAATAAACAAAGGTATGAATATATCGAATAGTGTCGTGGATCAAGGAGGTTTTGTATGGAATGGATCACTTCTAAAAGGCGATTATGGATTTTGATTGGGATCGCTGGTTCGTTAGTGATTTTGCTATTTTGGATCTACTCATTCTTCTACACATTTTATCAGGTTGAAGGAAATAGTATGGAGCCTGCTTTAAAAAATGGAGAAGTTTATACTGTTCATAAAAATTATTCTACGATTCATCGGGGAGATATTGTTGTATTTCATTCCTCACAAGAAAAGATGGATTTCATCAAGCGAGTGATTGCTCTTCCAGGAGAGACGATCGAGATTCGAGATCATCGTGTCTATATCAATGGAACGGTTCTCCCTGAGCCGTATATTGCTAAATATCCAGAGATTAAAGATATTGAACCTACTAAAATTCCTGAAAATAGCTACTATGTGTTGGGGGATGAACGACTTCATAGTTTTGATAGCCGACAGCTAGGTCCCATATCTCAAGCCGATCTGATTGGCATGATCAAACCCGAAGAGAGAGGTGTCACCAGATGATTCATGTATTGAAAAGCTATTGGATGCGTATTTGGAAAGAACCTCGTGTTGCCATCCATGATGCCATGAAGGAAACTACACCAGCTCTTTCTATTCTTTTAATTTCTCTATTTGGGATCACTCTATTTGTAGAGCAAGCATCGATGCGTGATATGGGGGATACCACTTCAGGTGGGGCGTTATTTATACTAGCTTTCATCATCGGACCGATCTTAGGAGCCCTTGCCTGGTTGATCCTAACTCTTGTTATTCACGGTTCGTCACGTTTATTTGGTGGTGTCGCTACATTTACGGAAACAAGGCAAGCTGTTACGTGGGCAACGATTCCTTATACCTCCAAATGGGTGCTTCTGCTACCAATGTTATTGATCTTTCGTGGTGAACTCTTTCTGTCGAAAACACCCATCATGGATGATTCTATGTTTTTACTCATCCTCTTCCTGATCTTTAGTGTTTTAGATCTAGCCATGACGGTGATTTACTATGTGATTTTTTCGAGGATTATGGGAGAAGTCAATGACTTTTCAGCTTGGAAAGGTTTTGCCTCCATCTTTTTCATTCCCTTCACTTTATTTTTCTTACTCATTATCGCTTCACTTACATTTGCATAGAGAGAAGAAAGGAGAATCGAGCCATGAATTTTTTGGAGCTTCTTAGACGTTGGCAACGGCCCCTTTCTTCTCAAAAAGGATCGTCAACGTTACAGTACGTGATTATTATTGCCGTGGGTGTCCTTCTAGCAGCGATTCTATTTATGTTTATGAAAGACTCCCTGATGCAAACGAAAGTGGAAGACAAAGTAACCCAAGCACTGGATGGCAAAACAACGCCTCCAGTCTCGCAACCCAATTCGGAACATTCCAATGAACAAACAAATGGGAATGATCCTATAAATGATCCAAAGCCTTCTCCCCCTCCTCCTAATTCCTCCTCAGATTCAGATCAAAAAGACGAAAAGAAGGAAGGAGTCTTTGATTGGATTTCAGACAAATGGGATAAAGGAACGGATTGGGTTTCAGATAAATGGGATAAAGGAACCAAATGGGCCTCAGATACCTGGAATGATAGTATGGATTGGCTCGGAGATCAGTGGAATCAAATCAAGGAAGGTGATCTGAAACGCATTTGGAATGATCCCTTGGGCTATCTAGGTGATATGGTTGGCTGGGAGGATATCAAGGAGACATGGAATAAAATCACCAGTGATCCCCTTGGTTACCTCAAAGATTCGTGGAATGTCATCAAAGATGGATGGAATGCGGCTTGGGAAGACCCTTGGGGAACTTTGGGAAGATTGATTTTCGACAAAGATCAGTTTATGGAAGGTTGGCATGGGAAGGATGAGAACGGAAACCATATTCCGATTCTGAATCGGGTCTGGAAGGTGGCCGAAAGCCTCCCATTACCCACTAAGATTTTAAAAGTAGGTAGTGCAGGGAAGAAGATTCTTGTTCATGATGGTTGTGGGTGTCCGACTGGAAATAATAAGCCTAAAGAGAATACTAAGCCCAAAGAGAAGGATAAATCATTAAAACCTGGAACTCCAGAACATAAACAAAATCGATGGGAAGTTTATCAAGCCAATGGTGGGAAATGGGATTATGAACGATGGAGTAAAGTATATGAATCAAATATGACAAAACCGGGAAGATCACATGAAGCTGTAGATAACTATCGTAAGTCCATCGGTTGGGGCACAACTCAAGTTTCTGTTGATACTCCTAATGGTCTTCGTATTTTAGATATCGCAGATCCAACAACTAAAAAAGGAATTGAACACAAAACTACAACGAAAGATGATGGGAGTAGGGGATACTTCTCTAGGGATGAAAGAATTCGTGACGAAATTACTAAAGACAAAGATTTAGTGGCTGATGGCTGGGAGATTACTTGGGTTTTTGAAAAAGCAGATGCTAGTAAACCTCTACTTGATGAACTGAAAGAAGCAGGAATTAAAGTAGTATTTAAATAAATGAGGGTGAGAATATTGAAAAAAAGCAATTTAAATGATGATTGGTTTCAAGAATGGCTTTCATTGATGCCCGATGTCATGGAGGAATTAACGGAAAAACTAGAAAGTCTAGAATTGGATTATAGTCCAGAATCATTACTACGTTTAGAAGAGTGGATTTTGGAGAAGTATCAAACCGTTGATAGCATCAAGGCTGAAAGTGAAAAAATGACTCTAGATGCTTTACTAAGATATGTAGGAGAGGTGTACAAACAAGAGTTAAAAGGTAGATGGGGTGTTTTGTTAGATGATCCCCAATATATCTTTTACGGTCTCCCATTAGTTTTGTTTGAAAAGGAAGCAAATATCTCTCCCTTATCTGAAGTAGTAGCTAGTGTAGATCGCAGACGTGGTGATTACATCTATAAAGTCTTTATGAATAAGAAGAAGCGAATGCAAGAAAATGGGCTTTTATAGTTAGAATATCATCTAGGCAGCTAATGGGCTGCCTTATTTTTATGAAACAACTTCTGATTCCAAGCCAACACTATAAATATTGCTACAAAAATCAGCAAGATCTTGAATGATGACCCCCCTTCCTAACCTAAACTGAACAGGAGGTGAGGGTGTATGTATAAACAAGTATTATAAAATTGATGGGAAACCCAATTGGATTCGAGTCCCAAGAGATATTATTTCGTGTTTTAACCAAACGGGTTGAGGAGGAGTTTCATTACCCGAGATGAGTATTAAGAAGATTGAAAAGATCGAGAAACAGAAACAATAACATGACCATTTTCCTGATTTCAGGAAAATGGTCAAAGTAGGCTAAGGTGAAGACCAATTAATTACTAACTCCTAAGAAACCTTACATAAGAGGTGAAGCAATGGATGCTCACGTTTCTTTGGAAGCATTGAAGAGGTTTAAGCAATTACTCACCCGATTCAGTACAGATATGAGAGTAGAAGCTCAAAAGATGCAATTACACCTCACGAAAACACATCAACAATTGGAACAAAAGCATTTTGAACTCAAAAGAAAACTCCAAATGTGCCCAGATCAAATTTCATATGAACGGGCGAGACAAGAACTGATTGAATTTGAACGTCTATTTGCGGCATTTTGCCAAGCTGCTCAAGAATGTATCAAAGGTTTTCAGCAACAAGAGCTGATGGCAGCGAATAGGCAAAAGGCAGTCACAACCATTGACCGTAAAGTGGGTGTGTTAAAAGAGTATTTGGGGGCGAGTGGAGCGAAAAATCAGAGCGAAACTACGACTGTAAATAAGGAGGAAATTAAATACGATGAGAGAGTATTAAGGAGGATGAAAGAAGATGTGGGTACACATCATAACTTCCCTGCATCTTTCGATAAACCTATTTTATCTAATCAGCCAGCAGTTACAAGATCTGATGGGCGTACAGAATACTTGCACACTGGGAAATTAATGGACAACAAGGAGTTTATCATATTACAGTAAAAGATGACTTAATAACTCATCGTTCATTTATTCCACAAAGCGATTGGAAAAGATATTCGAAACGTTGGGAATTACCATCATTCGATAAATTATCTCCGTAGGAGGAAGAGTAATTGAAGCCACTTGGATATAAAACTCAAGGGGAAATTACAGATGAGAAATTAATCCTTGAGTATGATTCACAGATCATTTTTGAAGGGTATACAGACGATTTAGTGACTTCTATAACAGGTGATTTAGAACTTAATTTAAATTTTGGAAAGCAGTCTACTTTTCCTGTAATCGCAAGAAGGTATGGTGAATTTATTTTGTGGATTCCCAAATTACCTTTAGATAGGGATTATATATATACAACTTTGATTTTTACTTTAGAACAATTTATTGATTTGTGGACGTTTTTAAAGTATGACCCGAAAGACGACTTAGACATAGTAAAAAATATAAGTCTAGAGGAATTGAAAATAATGTGGCTAGTTTTGGCTAGAGGTAATGATTATATTGAGGACACTTTTATGTTAAAAAACTCTGTTAAAAGTAATGCCATTGCTTTTTCTGCAGAATTAGAACCTTATAAAAAAACTTTCTATGAGCTAATAGAACAAGAATGGTCAAATGATCTATACAATAAAAAAACAGTAAAGAGTGACGATACTTTGGAGGCTTTGACTGTTTATCTTGATCAGGGTCGGATTACAGATTGGGAAGCATTAAAAAAAGATGTGAATAAGAATCTATACATCCATTTAGGAAAAGGTTTTAGTATCTCTGTTTAATACTTTAAACTCTAGGGATCGATTAATAATCAGTAGTGTCGATTAGGTAATAAGTACCTGTTCAATCAAGCATCGGAGCTCGATTTTCACCCTCCATGAGCTTGTCCCTTGCAAAGAAGAGGAAAAGCTCATGGAGGGAGGAGGCAAAAGACATAGAAGCATCTCAAGAAAGGGGTGCCTCCTCTTTTCCTACATCAAAGGGTTCTGCTAAGGTGCGGTATAAAGTCATTTCGTGCGAAATATGACACTGATGGTA
Source organism: Hazenella coriacea (assembly GCF_004341825.1). Lineage (GTDB taxonomy): Bacteria > Bacillota > Bacilli > Thermoactinomycetales > Thermoactinomycetaceae > Hazenella > Hazenella coriacea. The sequence continues at coordinate 476,110 of NZ_SMAG01000002.1, forward strand.
AATCGACACTACTGAAAAATCATGTGTGGAGTTTTTTAATTATGATCTAGTTTATATTTATAAAGATTAACTGCTCTGAATCAAAGAGAGGATCTACCTTAGGATTGGTTATAGAAAGGCTTTGGACAAGTAACGGTTGAAATAATTAGTAACTTTGAGCAAAGCTGGGCTTTTTAGAAGTCATTTCATAAATCGTAAATACAAAAAAGTATGTAGCCATCCATAATATCCTTATTTAAACAGTCATCTGCGTCGATGGAAAGGATGTAATCATATTTTGCAACCCGCAAGCCTTCATTTCGAGCAAATTGAGCACCTTGATTGTTTGCTAGACGAATGACTTTACCATCTTTGCTAGACTCTATCTCTCGAAGTGCTTCATTTGTTTCTTCATCATTCGATCCATCATCAACCACAATATACTCGTACTCACATCGAAATGGTTGTTTTCTTATAGAATTCACAGCATCTAGAATATAACGTCCAGCTTGGAAACACGGGATAATTATACTGATTCCTCTATTGTTCATATCTTACCCCTTTCACAACAATTATGAGTAACAATTGTTACCTGATTAGCCCGAAAATAAAAACTATCCTCATTTCCCGATCGATCTTTTTCTCGATATTCTTCCACTTTCACTTCAACTTTCCAATTGCAGTAGGAGTCGTGAATCAATTGGATTAATTCGTCTTTTTTGAGTTCGGCTTCATTTTCTAATATAATCTGATTGCCATCTTCGGATGTTCTCAGATGATATACTTATGAAGCTCGCTAAAAATTATGAAGATACGAGTCCCGACGAGTATAAAAAATGTGTAGAAAAGCACTTTAAAGTTGCTGTACAATTACGGGAGAGGAGGAGATCAAAAATGAAGGTATATGAACAAGTGTTTTCATCTAAACTGGATTCTGCTATTGACCCACCAGATGATTAATTTCACTGAATTATTGGCATACACCCTATTCACAAAGTAATTATTCTTTTGAAGGACTCATTTATATATTGGGAACATTGTAAATAATCTAAGGGCATTCGGCTCATACCGATAGCCCCTTTTTGCTTTTTCTATCTTTTATAATTCATTTTAGCCTAGCTTACATCTTAAAACCAACTATTCCAACTACAACTAACCTAGTTTGCTTTTGAATTCTTCTATGTCTAATCGTTTCTCAGAGAATTATAGGTGATGATCTTGGATCAGAAAAGATTGTTTTAGTCATTGATCCACAGTACAAGGGAGTTTATTACTAGGATCATACATATTATTTTGAGCAGTCAAGTGATGAAGAAAATACTTATGAAATTGCTGATAGCTTTCAGGGTTTTTTTGATGGATTGAAGAATCCCTAATTAAAAAATTGTTGCTCTAAGTATCCCAAACCCTTCAAAGGCTTCTAGATAACGAATCGCTTCAATCTTACTATTAGCTGCTAACATCAATTAAATTAAAAGAACGAAAACGAAAGATTGCACGGCAAAAAGCGAGAGCGAAGCACCGTGGAAAATAAGAGTTCAGTCACAGAGATCTATTTTATGATAGATCTCTTTTTTTCTTTGGATAAACTATGGAAATATCCCCTCTTTTTGTGGTTGAATAGGAATATTAATATTAATAACCATTTTCCCTGTAAGGATGTTTGAAAGGCGGGTCATGATGGCCAAGCAAAGTATTCTCAAACAATGGCAGTTGACCACAGTACAGTGGATTGTTGTATTGTATATTCTAGCTATTGTGGGTGCTACGTTTTTGTTGCAAATTCCAGGGGCAGTCAAACCGGGGGTTACATTTACATGGTTAGATTCTTTGTTTACAGCAGTCAGTTCGATTAGTGTCACGGGGCTGACAGTTGTCAACTTAAAGGAGACCTTTACTCCACTTGGTATCTTTTTTATTATCATTTTACTTCAAATCGGGGGACTAGGGATTATGGCCCTCGGAACAATGGTTTGGTTGATTTTAGGGAAAAAGATTGGCTTTCGACAGAGACAAATGATTATGACTGACCAGAATAGGTCTAGTTTACAAGGGCTTGTCAGCTTGATTCGCGAACTGTTTGGTGTGATTGTAGCGATTGAATTGGTTGGCACTGTCGTGTTAACCTGCTATTTTCTGCGATACTTTCCTACATTAGATCAGGCATTTTATCAGGGGTTGTTTGCTTCAGTGGCGGCAACGACCAACGCTGGATTCGATATCACAGGTGAGTCGCTCGCCCCATTCAAACATGATTATTTTGTACAAACGGTCACGATGATCCTTATTATCTTGGGTTCGATTGGTTTTCCGGTCTTACTTGAACTAAAGGATTGGTGGCGGGAACGGAATAATCGTGTGGTTCGTTTTTCATTATTTACAAAGCTGACGACAACAACCTTTTTCCTGCTTACTTTGCTTGGAGTGATCGCCTTCTATGTGTTTGAATGGAGGCATTTTCTAAAAGATAAATCTTGGCATGAAGGATTTTTTTATGCTCTTTTCCAATCGGTAACCACGAAAAGTGCAGGGCTTGCCACCCTTGATCCGAATGATTTAACTGAAGGAACACAGCTTCTATTAAGTGGAATGATGTTTATTGGGGCTTCACCAAGTAGTGTCGGAGGTGGGATTCGGACAACCACACTAGCGATTATTATCTTGTCTGTCTACTCATTTGCTCGAGGACGAAACAGTGTAAAAGTATTTCAGCGCGAGTTGACTCAAGAAGATATTTCAAAAGCGTTTGCGGTGGCAAGCGTGGCAGTGGTTTTATGTTCAATTTCAGTTCTTTTACTGACGATTACAGAGCCTTTTCCACTCTCAGAGATTATCTTTGAAGTGAGTTCAGCGTTTGGAACGACAGGACTGTCAACGGGAATTACCCCTGATTTAAGTGCGTTTGGTAAATTTGTCGATATGATTTTGATGTTTATCGGACGGGTGGGGTTATTGTCGTTTTTATATATTTTGCGTGGTAAAGCTCCCGATGAATTTTATCGTTATCCGAAAGAACGGGTGATCATTGGTTAACTTTCTCGGGAGGTGAGTCCCCTTGTTAAATCAAGGGGATTTTTTTGATTACTATCACATTTGCGTAGGTAAAACTATTTATATATACTAAGTGGGAGTGATTTTCAATTATTATTAATTAATACCTATAGAAAAATAAGTAGGAGTGAAATCATAGATATGAGTACATTCGAAGTTTTAACTGAAGTAATGAAAGAAAGAAAAAGTGTGCGTAAGTACCAGTCAGATGTAGTAATGCCGCAGGAGGATTTACAAGAAATTTTGGCACTGGCTGCGTCTGCACCATCCTCATGGAACTTACAGCATTGGCGTTATTTGGTGATTACTTCAGTTGAAAAGAAAGAAAAGCTGTTACCGATTGCTAACTATCAAAAGCAAGTGGTGGATGCTTCAGTAACAGTTGTAATCTTGGGTGATCTAGAGGCGAATAAAATGGTGGAAGCCGTCAATGGACCAGCGCTTGAAAAAGGCTTCTTGACTCAAGAAGTGTATGATATTTTAAATGGACAAATTCAAGGTGCATATGATAACAATCCACGGGTGGCACGGGATGAAGCGATTCTAAATGCAGGCTTTTCAGCGATGCAATTGATGTTAGCTGCGAAGGCAAAGGGATACGATACATGTCCGATGGGTGGATTTAAACAGGATCAGCTTATTGAGGAGTTTAAAATTCCGGAACGTTACCTTCCTGTGATGATGATTACGATTGGTAAGCCAGCTAGCCCTGCATATCCAACGGGACGTCTGCCTTTGGATCAACTGGTGATTCAAGAAAGTTTTTGAAGAATAGAGAAAAAAGTCTCTTCCATGGGGAGAGACTTTTTTTGATTTATTGTTCCGAATCTGACTCATGTTTGCAGAATGGAGTAGATTTGGTTATGATTATTTCATTCGTGCATGAAGTGGAAGCAAAGTACGATTAAAAATGGATATTATTAGTAGGTCTCTTTTTTGTTTAGATAGAGGAAATGATGGGAAAATGGGGAATAAAAGAGATGTCAAAGGGTAGGAAAAAGCTCAAAAGATAGTTAGTTGGAGTGTGAGGTGAGATCATATGCTTATTTGTCTGGACCCCGGTCACGGTGGCACAGATTTTGGTGCGGTTGGCTATTCTTTGACGGAAAAGGAGATATGCTTGGAGTTAGCCTTTCGTATTCGAGAAAAATTAGCAAAATATGATGGCATATCTGTAACGATGACTCGCTCGATCGATTTGGATACAACACCTGAGGAACGGAGTCGTTGGGCCAACGAACAAAAAGCGGATTTATTTATAAGTATTCATACCAATGCGTCCATGGATCCGATGGCTTCAGGGTTTACTTCCTATGTGAGTGTCATTGCGGGTTCCGAGGTTAGGCGAATTCAATGTTGGTTGCATAATCGAGTCGTGTGCTTTTTAAGACAATATGGTGTAAGAGATCTCGGTAAGAAGAATGATACAGAATCTTTGACGGGTAAGTTGTGTGAGTTACGTGGTGTTCAAATGCCAGCCATCGCTTTAGCATCTTTATATATTACTCATTCGAAAGATCAGTTACTTCTATCTGATGCAGTTTTTAAGGAGCGTTATGCTGAGTGCATTGCAGATGGGTTAGCTATGGTTTATCAATGTCAACAAAAGCAATTTCGTGCCAATTTTACAGCACGATCAAACATATAAAAAGACTGCTGATCTCTTATAAAGATCAGCAGTCTTTTTTGAACCATATATAGAGGGGATTACTCTTCCCAGACTTTTACTTCTTTCATGACATCGCCGTTTCTCATGTTTAATGCATGTTCAAGTCCTTGAGTCACTTGACCAAAGACGGTATGAACTCCATCTAGATGAGGTTGGGGTTCATGAACGATGAAAAATTGGCAAGATCCTGTATCTTTCCCACGATGTGCCATCGAGAGTGAACCTGCCACATGCTTGTGAGGGTTGTTGCTTGTTTCACAAGGGATATTGTAACCTGCATCTCCGCTTCCTAGTCCATGGGGGCATCCACCTTGACTCACAAAGCCAGGGATGACGCGGTGAAAAGTGAGCCCATTATAAAAACCTTCATTGGCTAGCTTTTTAAAGTTTTCCACTGTGATTGGAGCTTCCTCGGGAAAGAAGTCAATGAAAATTTCCCCGCCGTTTTCTAGAAGAATGTGACCTTTTACTGCCATCATATAAAACCTCCTTTTTCATACGTTCCTATTCTATCCTATCTTGTGTAGGGGTGCTAGAAAAAAGGGTAGGTCGACCCACTGAAATATATTCAAAGCCATATGTATCAACGGTTTTTCTCATATGATCCAACGAAAAAAGATTTCGTCCATCGACTAAAATAGGTTGTTTGAGAGCCTGAGCTAGCTTTTTCCATGGTAGATGACGAAATTCATCCCAATCAGTTAGAAAGAGGACAGCATCTGCGTCTTGAACTGCTATGAGTGGATCTTCATGGCAAAAGACTTCTTTGACAGGAAAAGATCGAACTACGGGGTCGTATGCATGAATGTTCGCTCCTTGACTGATTAGCTTTTGACTTATTTTTATTGAGGGAGCTTCACGAAGATCATCCGTTCCTGCTTTAAAAGAAAGCCCCATGAGTGTAATCTTCTTATTTTCAAATGAAGATAGGCGTTTCTCAAGTCGTTCTAGAAGACGAAAAGGCTGCTCTTGATTAATTTGGATCGTTGCTTGTACTAAAGGGAGTGCTTGTTGGTAGGCTTTACCCATAGCAAGTAGAGCTTGTGTATCTTTAGGAAAACAGGAACCTCCATATCCCACCCCTGCGTGAAGAAAAGAATGTCCAATTCGTTGATCTGCCCCCACTCCTTCAGCAACTGCATCTACATTTCCGCCGAGTTGTTCACAGAGGCTTGCCATCATATTGATATATGAGATTTTCATCGCGAGAAAAGAGTTGGAAGCATACTTGATCATTTCCGCACTTTTCCGATCACAAGCGATGATGGGGGTTGAAAAGGATTTGTACAGATGTTTCATTTTTTCAAGTGCTAGAGCTTGATGGTATCCAATGACAATGCGATCTGGATGGAGAAAATCGTTCATTGCTTGTCCTTGACGCAGAAATTCGGGATTGTGGATGATATCTAGTAAGGGTGAACCGATTTTATCGAGCTGTTGGGCGATTTGGTCTGTGGTGCCAATAGGTACAGTACTTTTAATGACAAGGACTTGTTCAGATTGACTATATTTCTTAATCTGCGAAATAACGTTCCAAATCTGAGATAGATCTGCCTGTCCATCTGCTTGAGAGGGAGTACCAACAGCAACGAAAAGAATTTCACTCTGATGAATGACAGCGCTTATATCATCAGTGAAGTGGATGGTTTTCTGCTGGAGGGCTTGTTGGAGTTGTTCTTCTAGAAGTGGCTCCCAGATCGGTGATTTCCCCTTTTTTAGCTGGCTTAACTTTTCGCTAGAAAGATCATGTCCGATCACTTCATGACCTCGGTTGGCAAAACAAACGGCTGAGGTCAAACCGACATAGCCAAGTCCAATCATGCCTATTTTCATAATGGTTCATCCTCTCGAACTTGCTCCAACAGTTGAAGGGTAGCTGAACGATAGGTTGGATGCCGTAATGCAAACACCAGATTAGCTTTCAAAAAACCAAGTGGAGTTCCCACATCATAACGAGTTCCTGCAAAGCGATAAGCCATCATTTGATTTTTTTGTTGGATGTAGGTGCGTAAAGCATCTGTGAGCTGGATCTCTCCGCCCCATCCCGGTGGTGTTTGTTCCAGAATTGGGAAAATAGTAGGATCCAAGATATAGCGCCCCATGATCGCAAGCTGAGAGGGGGCTTCTGTGGGGAGTGGTTTCTCAACAAGATCGATGATCGAAACCATATCACCAGTTTTTACATCCAAACATTCAGGTTGAATGACTCCATACTGTGAAACTTCATCTTCTTTAACGGGTTGTACTCCAATGACAGGAGAACCTGTTTTTTGGTATTGTTCGATGAGTTGTTGGGTGCAGGGAGGCATCGGATCAGTTACTTCTACAATATCGTCACCTAATAACAGCGCAAAGGGCTCTTCTCCGATAAATGAGCGTGCCTGTAAGACCGCATCGCCTAACCCTCGAGGTTCCTTCTGCCGAATATAGTGAATCCGTACCTGAGAAATTCGTTCCATTTTCTCCAATAGATCAAACTTTTGTCTCTGTTCTAATGCAACTTCCAACTCCAGTGATTTATCGAAATGATCTTCAATAGGTCGCTTATTTCGCCCTGTGATAATTAAAATATCTTCAATCCCAGATTGAATCGCCTCTTCCACAATAAATTGGATTACAGGTCGATCCATAATGGGAAGCATTTCTTTAGGCAAAGCCTTCGTCGCAGGTAAAAAACGTGTCCCTAATCCTGCAGCTGGAATCACTGCTTTGCGAACGTTCATCATCAACCTCTCCTTCTTTCAAACTCAACCTCTATTTTATCCTGAAAAAAAGGATTTTCACTTTCTTTTATCTAAAGGAGTTTGACAAGAGATTCGGAGATCGATGTTCTTGAACTATTTGAATACATCTGTGTAGTGAATCCGCCTATTTTGACCCTACTAAGTCAAAGAGAGGTCATCCTTATGAAACCATGGATAAAAAGTCTGTTATTTACGTTTTTGCTCATCTTTCCAACAGCCTGTTCGATTCCTTCCCTGCTTACTAAAGAAAACGATCCCACCATTGAACAGACCGAGCCTTTAACGGGTTTAACCACTTCCCAAAAAAACATGAATCACCCTGCTTTCATGATCATGATTAATAATCATCGTCAAGCACGCCCCCAAACGGGTTTATATCTCGCTGACATTGTGGTAGAAATGTTGGCAGAAGGGGAAATCACTCGGTTTGCTGCTTTTTATCATAGTGCTTCAGAAGGAACAATCGGTCCAGTTCGTAGCGTACGCAACTACTATCTAGACTTAGCAGAAGGAACTCAGTCTATCACTGTTCATGCTGGTGGGGCTCGGGATGCATTAAAGCGGATCCAACGTGAGAGTTTACCCAGTTTAGATGGGATTCATAAGGAGAGTCAGTACTTTACAAGGGTTGATTTTCGTAAAGCTCCTCATAACTTATATACTCAATTAGAACGATTGAATCAAGTAATTGAAAAGCATGGATACTCTCATCTCACTCCATCCAAGTCATATTCATTTCATCCTACAGGCTCTGGACAAACGGGAGTGCCTGCACATAGAATTGATTTGGTTTATCACCCACTGTATAAGGTAGGCTATCAATATGATAATGCTAGTCAGTCTTATATCCGTTATACTGAAGGAGAACGCCAAAAAGATCGGGAGACAGAACAGCCCTTAATGATGCAAAATGTACTTGTGGTGTTCGCCGAACATCAAATCGTTGATGGTGCAGGACATCGTTCCATTGACGTACGAAGTGGTGGAGAAGGATTTCTGTTTCAAAAAGGAGAGTCCATCCCCATCGAATGGAAATATCGTGACGGTTGGATGATTCCTTATGTGGAAGGGAAAGAGATTTCCCTGATATCAGGAAAAACATGGATCAATGTTTTACCGGAAACAGGTAAGGTTTCTTTTCATTAACTCAACTTGTGTAAAACAACTTGAATATCAAGTGGCTTGATCCAATGAATCGAGGAGGGGAGATGCTTCTCTGACGAACGACTTTTGCGGATCCGCTACAAGAGTGAGACAGAGAAACAGTGACCTGACGGGATTTGGATCAAATAGAGTAATGAAGCAAGTGGTATTGTGATGATAGAAACCTTCTCCATTTCAGAGGGCATGATCAACCCGATGGACCCAGTGATATTTTTGCATGATGTAAGGGCTTTCCTTCCGTCACGAGGAGGAATATGATATATGCAACTCAACAAACTCAAACAGAAAGAAGTCGATCAGCTTTTTCATGCGATCCTAAAGTTGAAGAATATTGAGGAATGTTATCAGTTCTTTGATGATTTGTGCACGGTTGGTGAAATGAAGTCTCTAGCCCAACGTCTTGAGGTTGCACGAATGTTACAAGCTGGGTATACCTATAATCAGATTGAGTCTGAGACAGGGGCAAGTACGGCGACGATTTCAAGAGTAAAACGGTGTCTTCATTATGGGACAGATGGATATAAATTAGCGCTTGAACGTATGAGTGAAGAATAAGGAAACCCCGCGATCAGTCAAGCGGGGCTTTCTTTTGGGAAAAGCCTGGCTCATGTATAATATATTTAATTTCAACAGTGTCGATTTACTATAAGTTAGGAGTCGATATTCCGCGCGAAATGACTTTGTGCCATCACCTCGGAATCATAGCTTCATCGATACGACTGATTTGTAGAGTCGGAGGGACGAATATGTTGACGGAGAAAGTGAAACAATGGCGGCATGCATTTAAATTAGATCCAAACAAGGTTCTCTCCGATTTGGCTCTCCAGATGATCGGTCATTCTGGGACGGATGTCTTGATCGTGGGTGGAACGGATGGAATTACCTTTGAAAATACTTGGTCATTACTAAAGAGAATTCGAAAGTATTCGATTCCCTGTGTGCAGGAGATCTCCACAGATTCTGCTGTAGTTCCTGGATTTGATGGTTACTTAATCCCTTCTGTATGTAATACCGAGCAAGCTCAGTGGATTCATGGAGCTCATCTAAAAGCGATCAAGAAGTATGGAGATTTTATTCCTTGGCAACAAGTTTGTATGGAAGGATATGTGGTTTTAAATTCAGATGCTAAAGTGGCAAGACTCACAGGGGCACAAACGACATTGCAACGGGCTGACTTAGTTGCTTATGCTCGTTTAATCGAACACTTGTACCGGTTTCCGTTGATGTACATCGAATATAGTGGTACATTTGGCAATATCCAAATGGTACAAGCCGCAAAAAAGGAATTGAAGAATACAAGGTTAATTTATGGAGGAGGGATCACCACTGAAGATCAAGCTCGAACGATGGCTGAATGGGCAGATACGATTGTCGTAGGTAACTTAATTTATACAAATGTACAAAAAGCACTCCAAACCGTAGGTTGGGTAAAAGAAACAACTGTTCAGAGATGATAAGAGGAGATGATGTTGTGATAAACAAGACTGCCTTGTCAAAAGAAAAACTTTTACAAGGACTCAACCCTGCCCAACAATCAGCAGTAGAAACAACGGATGGACCTGTACAAATCGTGGCAGGTGCAGGAAGTGGAAAGACAAGGGTGCTCACACATCGAGTCGCTTATTTATTAGGGGAGAAACAGATTCATCCTTGGAATATTCTAGCGATCACTTTTACCAATAAAGCAGCTCGTGAGATGAAAGAACGGATTGTTAAGTTAGTCGGTCCGTCTGCGGAGGACATTTTAATCTCCACATTTCACTCGATGTGCGTTCGTTTTTTAAGGCGTGATATTGATCGAATGGGCTATTCTCGCAACTTTACAATTCTGGACACCTCTGATCAGCTTTCAGTGATTAAACAAGTACTGAAAGAAGAGAATCTCGACCCTAAAAAATTTGAACCCCGAATGATTCTAAATAAGATCAGCACAGCTAAAAACCATTTACAAGGACCTCAACAAATGAAGGCGAGAGCTTCGCAGTTTATGGAAGAAGTAGCTGCTGAAGTTTATGAAAAGTACCAAAGTAAGTTACGTAAGAATGAATCTCTCGACTTTGATGATTTACTCATGTTAACGGTACGTCTGTTTGAAGAAGTCCCTGAAGTTAAAGACTACTACCAAAAGAAATATCAATATATTCATGTTGATGAGTATCAAGATACCAACCATGTCCAATATGTGCTTGTTAAAATGTTGGCAGAACGACATCAAAATATCTGTGTCGTGGGTGACTCTGATCAATCCATCTATCGGTTCCGAGGTGCAGACATCAGCAATATCTTAAATTTTGAGCGAGATTACCCTTCTGCCAAGCTGATTAAGCTAGAGCAAAACTACCGTTCAACGAAAAAAATTCTTCAAGCGGCCAACCATCTGATTGCCCATAATACAGAGCGTAAACCGAAGGATTTATGGACACAAAATGATGAAGGAGCACCCATTGAAATTTTCGAAGCAGGCAATGAACATGAAGAAGCTTATTATGTCGCAGAAAATATAATACGAGGACATAAAGAACAGATTCCATATAATGACTATGCTGTTTTATATCGAACCAATGCTCAATCTCGTGTGATTGAGGAAGTAATGATGAAGTCCAATATTCCATACACGATCGTAGGTGGCATCAAATTCTACGAGCGAAAAGAGATTAAAGATGTACTGGCTTATCTGCGATTGGTTGTCAATCCACACGATGATCTCAGTTTGCAACGGATTATCAATGTTCCTCGTCGTGGAGTAGGAGCGGCTACTATGGAAAAAATAAGTAACTATGCTGCTTCTCAAGGCCTTTCGTTGTTTGATGCATTATTGGAAATGGATCAGATCGGCTTAACGAAAAGAGTCATGACACCGCTAGAGGAGTTTACCCTTTTGATTCGTCAGATGCATGCGATGGCTGATTATTTGTCAGCAGTAGAATTAACGGAAGAGATTTTAACGCGTTGTAGATATCGGGAGGAGCTTAAAAAAGAGAAAACGATTGAAGCACAAGGTCGATTGGAAAATATTGATGAATTCATCTCTGTTGCCCAAGAGTTTGAACAGAGAAATGAGGATAAATCACTGATTGCATTTCTAACAGATTTAGCCTTGATCTCAGATGTGGATCAACTGGATGAATCAGATGAGAAGAGTGATGAAAAGGTTGCTTTAATGACCTTGCATAGTGCAAAAGGGCTGGAATTTCCGCATGTATTCTTAGTAGGGTTGGAAGAAGGGATTTTCCCCCATAATCGTTCTTTAGATGATGAATCGGAAATGGAAGAAGAACGGCGTCTAGCTTATGTAGGAATTACACGTGCCGAAGAAACACTTCATATTTCGCGGGCCCGGTCTCGAACGATTTATGGACAGACCAACGCCAACTTGCCCTCTCGCTTTCTAAAAGAAATTCCTGTGGAATTGGTGGAACATGTAGGACAAAGTCGACCTACGGTTGTAAAAACACCTGTTTTCCAAAGGCAGTCAGTCAGTCGTCCTGAACCGAATCGTGAGCTGAACTGGAATGTAGGCGATAAAGCTGAGCATAGCAAGTGGGGAATCGGAACTGTGGTAAAAGTGCAAGGAGAGGGTGGTGATTTGGAATTAAATATCGCCTTTCCATCACCCATCGGTATTAAAAAACTATTAGCGAGATATGCACCGATTCAAAAGGTTTGAGTTGTGACTATTCCTAAAGTCTAGGAAGTGCCAAGGAGGATGAACCGTTTGAATGTGTCAGATGCAAAACGGCGAATCGAAGAGTTACGAGAACTCTTACAAGAACATAATTATCGTTACTATGTGCTGGATGACCCCATCATTTCAGATTCTCAGTATGATCAGTGGCTGAAAGAATTAAATGCTCTTGAAGCGGAACATCCTGAGTGGATCACACCCGATTCTCCGACACAACGCGTGGGTGCTGAACCATTGCCTTTTTTTGAGAAGGTGGAGCACCTCTCTCCGATGTTAAGCTTGGGCAATGCCTTTAATGAGCAGGATTTGCGTGAATTTGACGAGAGGGTACGTAAAGCGACAGACCATCCAAGGATCTCTTATGTATGTGAATTGAAAATCGATGGTTTGGCAGTTTCTCTTCGTTATGAAGAAGGGAAGTTTGTACAAGGTTCTACACGTGGGGATGGTGTCATTGGGGAAGATATTACCCAAAACTTAAAGACGATTCGCTCCCTGCCTTTACGTTTGAATGAGCCAGTCACTTTGGAAGTACGTGGAGAAGCTTATATGCCTCGCAAAGCTTTTGAACGGCTAAATACAGAACGAGAGCGAAAAGGAGAACCTCTATTTGCTAATCCACGTAACGCAGGAGCTGGTTCTCTTCGTCAATTGGACCCTCGATTGGCAGCAGAACGTTCATTAGATATTTTCCTATATGGAATCGGTGAATTGAAAGGGAAAACCTTTGCAACCCATACCGAATCGTTAGATTATCTTGCCCAGTGTGGATTAAAGGTGAATCCAGAGCGAAGAACCGTTAACCAGTTCGAAGAAGTATTGGACTATATTGCTTATTGGAGTGAACATCGTGCGGAGTTAGGCTATGAGATTGATGGGATTGTGATCAAGGTGGATGATCTTAAACTGCGCGAGCAAATGGGGAATACAGCGAAAAGTCCACGTTGGGCGATTGCCTATAAGTTCCCTGCTGAAGAAGTGTCAACAGTTCTCAAAGCGATTGATCTTAATATAGGACGTACAGGAGTAGTTACTCCGACGGCGATCCTTGAACCAGTCTCCCTAGCTGGAACGACCGTTCAGCGTGCCACTCTGCATAATGAAGACTTTATTCGTGATAAAGAGATTATGATCGGCGACCATGTCATCATCAAAAAAGCTGGAGATATTATTCCTGAAGTGGTCTCAGTGTTAAAAGAGCGACGGACAGGTGCTGAACAAATATTTGATATGCCAACAGAATGTCCCGAATGCCACAGCCAGCTTGTTCGTCTGGAAGAGGAAGTCGCTCTTCGTTGTATTAACCCACAATGTCCTGCACAAACCCGAGAGGGAATTATTCACTTTGTTTCCCGAGGTGCCATGAATATTGAGGGTGTAGGCGAAAAAGTGGTCACCCAACTTTTCCAGCATGGTTTGGTTCGAGGGGTTGCTGATCTCTATTTCCTAAAGAAAGAAGACCTTCTTTCTTTAGAGCGGATGGGAGAAAGATCCGTACAAAATTTACTGACAGCGATTGAAGCCAGTAAAGAAAACTCTCTTGAACGCCTTTTATTTGGACTTGGTATTCGTTTTGTAGGGTCTAAGGGAGCTAGAATCTTAGCCGAACATTTTAAAACGATGGATGCGATGCTGGAAGCTACAGAAGAAGAACTGATCCAGATCGAGGAGATCGGTCCCAAAGTAGCAGATAGTGTAGTCACTTATCTAGAGAAACCAGAAGTAAGGAAGATGATTCATCGTCTTCAAGAAGCTGGGGTCAATATGGAATTTCAAGGAGCTACACCACTTGCGCCTGAAATCTTGGCTGAAGAACATCTATTTACAGGAAAAACGATTGTCATTACGGGAACCTTGGAGCGTATGTCACGAAACGAAGCCAAAGAATTGTTGGAATCATTGGGAGCAAATGTGACAGGAAGCGTAAGTAAAAAGACAGACTATGTCATCGCTGGCGAAAAAGCAGGCTCCAAGTTGGATAAAGCAAACAAACTGGGAGTGACAGTACTCAATGAAGAAGAGTTTGTCGCCCAGCTACCTGAGTTAGTCAAAGGGTAAAGTTCATATGCTAAGTCAGTGAGTGATTTTTTCATGGAAATCATTTCAAATAACTGATATTATTAAATTTGACCAATCTGTTTACAGGTTGGTTTTTTTATAGTTGTCCCCCCTTGCGATTTCATTCATGATCTAGTTCAATGTTATTAGAAAAGTAACCGATTATTGAAAGGCAGAGGGCTCATGAGATGGAGATGGAAGTGGATCGGACTGGTTATAGGTTTGATCTTGGTCTGTTTGATTAGCGTTTCCGCATGTGAAGGAATCCAGTATTGGGTTCATGGACCTTCCTCAAATCAAACAGTCGGAACATACGGAATAGACGAAAATGAACAAGAAAACAAACTCGTACTAGAACCATATGCGAAAGAAGTAAAAGGAAAATTAACTTCTCCGTTATACCAAACATCTACTGTTGATACCATTGTAGAAATTGCAGGTTATATTGAAAAATATAAGGAACTTCGTACGTCTTTTATGTGGGTGGAAATGAATTATCAGGGGGAACAGGAAGAAGACCTTCCTTCTGCTTTTCACTATTATATTCCGATCTATGAAGGAGATTTTCGAGAAAAGGTTCGTTTATTTTCAGGCAAAGGGGCTTATCAAATAACGATTCATGTTCCTTCTATGGAAGAAGATGAATATTATTATCCTTTTGCTAAAATCAATATCACTAATACCAATCCAAAGATCGAACGAGATCTTAGTTATAGTTTAAAAGCAAGACAAGAGGGCTTGCAAATCTCTTCACCACTTGAAGGATATCAGATGATTCATGATTCCCTTGAGCTGACTGGCAAAGTTACCAATGATAAGATTAAAAAGCTGTTAGTCCAACAGAAAAAAGGGTCTGAACAATGGCAACAAGTCATTTCTGTGAAAAACGGAAAATTTGAAGAAAAGATTCCGCTCTTGTTTGGTGAAGGAATTCATGAAGTTCAAGTGATGCTTCCTGATCTTACCAGAGAAGGGTATTATTTAGAGGGCTCTACCTTTTTTGCCTCCAATACATCGTTAAAGAAACGCACGCCAATCACGTATTCTCGTCTGTATCAAGAACGAGGAATTGAATTAACTCATCCGATTGCAGGTGGAGATGAAGCTGATCTCACTTATCGAATTGCGGGAAAGATTGATGCTTCAGCCCCATATGCAAAAGAGACGAATCATTTGATTGTGCAAACCAAGAAAGGAAAAGAGAAGGCTACTTATTTTATCCCTGTGGAAAAATACCGATTTGATTCAGATATTTGGTTGCGATTCGGTTCAGGAGAATATGAAGTTACTATTTTTGTACCTGAGGTGACGAAAGAAAAAAGGGACTTTTTCCGCTTTTATACAGTTGCTACTTTTCAAGTAAAGAGTCAAGCACAAAAGGACTTAAGAAATTTCCTTCCGTCTAGGGGGATTCAATCCGATCATGCAACGATTAAGAACATAGCGCAGGAAGTAACGGCAGGAAAGAAGACAGACCGGGATCGTGCTTATGCGATTTACCGTTATGTGGCTACCACACTTCGATATGATATGGACAAGTATCGAAGAAATAGTTTTGAATGGGATGATAGTGCACTTAAATCAATTCGAACTCAATCAGGAGTCTGCCAAGACTTTTCTTTTCTTGCGATCGCAATGTTTCGCTCTTTGGATATGCCTGCACGTTTCGTAGAAGGTCATGCAGGTGGACAACGACATGCTTGGGTAGAGGTCTGGATGGATGGACGATGGGTGACAATGGATCCTACATGGGGGGCTGGTTACATCACTCCGGATGGCAGGTTTATACAAAAATATGATAAACAATACTTCGATCCATCCCCAGCGAGTTTCGCAAAAACGCATCGACGAACAGGTGTGGTTTATTAATTGTAAAGGGGAACCAAAAAGCACAGGCAAAACGGAGCCTGTGCTTTTTTGCTAAGAGCGTCGATAAAAGCGAAGTGCATTTTCAACCACTTGGCTAGAGAGTTTTTCTAAGGGATCACCACGTAATTGGGCAAGATGAATCAGTAGCTTTTCGATCATGAGAGGTTGGGTGAATTGACCTGCAAAAGGACCTTCAAAAGGCCAGGGACCATCTGTTTCAACCATTAATTGTTCAATGGGATACCATGTTGCGATTTTGGCTGTGATCGGATGATAATAAATATCTGGAGTGACAGAAATCATATATCCCGCATCAGCCATCCGGCGACAAGTAGCGTGATCTGATTTAAACCAATGGAAATGGGCTTGTTGTATATCGATTTCTTCAAGCAGATCACAGACCACTGTTGCTTCCTCGTGTACAGCATGAAGAATGACCGGCTTGTGAAGCTCTTTAGCTAGCTCTAAAAAGGAAACTAGAATTTGAAAGTGTTCTTTATCTGAGAAATCATTTCCTTGTTGACGGGAGATCCGCTTGAGATAAGTGGGGAGTCCAATCTCTCCAATCGCATCGATCTCGTTTTCATGATTGCGAATCCATTGGATCAGAGCTGACACATCTGTAGGTGACTGTTCTGGATGGAAACCACAAGCGGCGATCACTTTGCTAGGATAAGCTCGTTTCCATTGAAGTGTACGTTGTGAAGAAGATAAATCCATGGAAACAGCGGTCATTCCGACAATCTGAGGGTGTTCGCAAAATTGCTGGATCTCCTCATCAGTATACTTTTCTAAATGGATATGGGAATCAAAGATGAGCATGTTCAGACTCCTTGGTGATGAGTAAGTCTTCTAACTTTCGTGCTAACTGAAGCCATTCTTTACTCCCACGCATCGTGATTCGTTCCTCGCGAGGAAAAGGAACGATTTGTTCTTCTTTGATACTCATCGGATTGGCATCAAGCACATAGATGCGATCTGATAAAAGAATCGCTTCGTCGATACTATGTGTGATGAAGAGAATCGTTAATTGTTCTTTTATAAATAAAGAGAACAACCATTGCTGCATGTTCGCTCTTGTCAATGCATCTAAAGCAGCAAAGGGTTCATCCAAACAAAGTAACTGACTGCGACTTGCCAATGCACGGGTAAAAGCGACCCGTTGTTGCATTCCACCTGATAACTCATGTGGGTAGTGATGGGCGACATCCGAGAGTCCTGCACGATCTAATAAATCAGAGATTTCTGCATCATTAAGCTTGTTTTTTAACTCTTGCGCAAGACGGACGTTTTCAGTGATCGTTCGCCAAGGTAAGAGAGAAGGTTGCTGTGGCATATAGCCGATTTGTCCTCGTTGACCCTGTACACGTTTTCCATGAAGCCAGATTTCACCATCCTGTGGCACATGTAGACCACCAATACAATAAAAAAGTGTGCTTTTACCACTTCCTGAAGGGCCGATCAATGAGACAAACTCCCCTTGATTCACTTGCAGAGAAAGTTGGTCAATAATTTGCTTATTGTCATAGGAAAATGATAAATCCTTAATCTCTAGTAGAGGCATGGGAACGACCTCCTCCCTGTTTCCAACGTGAACTTAACCATTCCAAGAAGGTAATAAGTCCAAATAAGCAAAGGCTTAGGCACATAATGAGTAAAATAGCAAGCATGACCCGATCTGTGCGGAAGGAAGAGGAGGCAAGAGTCATGATCACACCTAATCCATGTTCAGCTCCCAACCACTCGGCGATGACAGCCCCCATCACACTGTAAGTAGCTGATACTTTTAATCCTGAGAATAATGAAGGTAAGGCAGAAGGCCACTCTAGCTTTCGAAACAATTCCCACCGACTTGCACCAGCCATTTTTAAATAGATGAGTAATGTGCGATCCGTTTGTAAAAAGCCATCCATCATGGATACGGTTACTGGGAAAAAGCAGACCAGAGCCACTACGATTAACTTAGGTAACATTCCTAAACCTAGCCACATCACTAGTAATGGAGCGAGTGCGATCAATGGGATGTTTTGTGAAAGGACAATCAACGGATACACCATCTTTTTTAAAAAGGAGGAAAGATGGAGGAAGGTCGCTGTACTCATCCCAACGACCACTCCGATGGCAAGTCCTGCTAAGGCGATCTGAATCGTCGCCATGACTTCAGTTCCTAACCGTGGTGCATACTCAAAAAATTCCTTTACAATCGCACTGGGTGCTGGTAGCATCCAAGCATCAATGTGCCAATAGGTAACCGAACTTTCCCAGATCACTAAAAGAAAAAGAATGAAAACGGCAGAAGGCCAGATTTTTTTCCATGTATTAATCATATTTCTTCGTCAACTCACTCATAGAGGCTCCAGTGGGGTTGTGATAGATTTTTACTTGGCTGATGATACTTTGACACCCCAGACGAACCATCTCTTCATTCATCTCCTGGATGATTTTTAATAGCTCAGGTAGTTCTCCTTCCATGGTTGTTTCTAAAGGTCCTACCCGATAACGAACTCCTGCGGCTTGAATAATCTCAATTGCCCGATCCACAAAGGGAATGACATTTTCCCCTTGTGGAGGTCGTGGAATGATTTGAATACTAACCAAGGTATGAGCCATGATCATTATTCTCCTTTAGGTAAGAAGTCATTGGTGAAGGCAGTAGCAGGATCGAACTCCCCTTCAAGTAACTGATACTTCTTAAGCCAATTCGCATAGTTGGTCCATACTTCTACTTTTTGTTCACCCCAGCGAGGTGCATCATCTTGGTAACGTTTACTTAACCAAGCTTGACTCTTTTTCACGAGATCAGGATCTAGATCTGGTTCAGCTTTGATCAAAATATCTGCGGCTTGCTCAGGATTTTGAATCGAAAATTCATATCCTTGACTAACTGCTTTCATAAAGGAACGCACGGTTTCGGGATCTTGCTTTATTGTTTTCTCACCAGCAATGAGAACAGGGGTATAATAATCCAAGTCCTTGGAGTAGTCAGTGAGATAAACAGTGTTTAATTTTTCACCGCGAAGCTCAGCTTCAATCCCTGTCCAGGCATAGTAAATCCACATGAAATCTACATCTTTTTTCACAGCTGTAAAAAAGTCTATATTTCCGCTGTTGATGATTTTTACTTTGTTGGGATCAGCTTGATCGATTGTCATCAGTGAACTGATCATCTGCTTTTCAATGGGTGAGCCAAAGCCACCATATTTTTTTCCTTCAAAGTCTTTAGGACGTTGGATGTTTTTAGCTACAGGAGAAGCAAACCCAGACGTGTTGTGTTGAATAATTGCACCAATGGAAACAATCGGTACTCCTTGAGCACGGGCTTGAGTGACACTTTCTTGGTTACTGACAGCAAACTCAGCTTGACCTGTTGCGATCATTTTTTCTGAGCCTGCTTCACCCGGTTGAATAATTTTCACATCTAATCCAGCATCTTTAAAAAATCCTTGATCGCGAGCTACATATAGACCTGTATGGTTCGTGTTGGGAGTCCAGTCGAGGACAACCGTAATGGGTTTTAATTGACCTGTGGTTGAGTCAGACTGGGAAGAAGGGTCTCCCATTCCACAAGCAGAGGTAAATAAAAGAAGAAAGGTTAATAGAATGATGGAAACAGAATGACGTTTCACCCTAAACAACTCCTTGTTGTTAATCAGATGACAAAAAAACGCCATCCTGATCTGGAAGGCGCAGTTATCTAAAAATAGCTATGTTTAATAGCTTGCAAGTTCCTACGCCGGCATTACCCGGATCAGGTTCATGGGTCAGTGTATGGGTACACTTTCTCAGCCAGCCATATTCTAGCTCCCCGTGGTGTTCAGTTGTCTCGAGCCCATTATATGAAAGAGAATAATATTTGTCTATCATGTGAAAATTACACGGAATGATTCCACTTTTCTATCATCCATTAATTTGTAGAGTAAATGATATACTACGTGTGAATGTCAAAGTTGAGGTGCAAGATGGAAAAGCAAATGAAACTGATGTTTGAACACATTGTCAACTCACAAGAAGATGGAAAAATGCTTCATCAAGTACTAAAGAACCGTTTCAAGTTTTCGCGACGAATGATGAGCCGTTTAAAAATGAATCGTTTGGTCACAGTGAATGGGGAAGTGATCTATTATACCGCTCGGGTTCAGCAAGGGGATCAGATTGAGATTCAGTTTTTAGTCGAAGATGCTGAATATATCCCACCTCAACCGACGGAGTTTACAGTGGTTTACGAAGATGAAGACCTCATTGTCGTTGATAAGCCACCTGGACTCGTTGTACATCCAACCAAAGGTTATCCCGATCAGACTTTGGCTAATGGATTGATGCATTATTGGTTAGAGCGTGGAGAAACTCATAAAGTTCGACCTGTTACTCGTTTGGATAAAAATACATCTGGATTGATGGTAGTTGGAAAACACGCTTATACTCATGCCTATTTGGCTGAACAGATGGCGGAGAAAAGATACCAGCGCGAATATCTGGCCTGGGTTCATCACCAGATCATTGAAGATCAAGGAACCATTGATGATCCCATTGGGATGGACATGTCTCAAACTATTTTTCGTTCCGTTAGGGAAGATGGAGCCCAAGCTATCACCCACTTTCGAGTGATTCAACGTTGGGAAGATGCGACCTTAGTTCGTCTACAGTTGGAAACAGGGCGTACGCACCAAATTCGGATTCACCTATCTGCACGAGGTTACCCGATTATCGGTGATGACATGTATGGAACGAAAGAGGATCAGCATTTGATCACTCGTCAAGCCCTTCATGCCACTTATCTTCGTTTATATCACCCTCGTCATCGTAAATGGATGGAGTGGGAATCACCGATTCCGGAAGATATACAAGAATTGATGAAACGATTAAATAAGAAATGAAATCATTGAAGTTATCAGTAAGATCGCATTCGCATGCGGTCTTTTTTAATTAAAAAATTTATATAACAAATATTTTTAATAATGTGGAGGATTCAATCAATGAATGTAGAATTTTATTCATAGAAAGGTCAAATATAATGACTCTTCAGAAACTATGAAGTGAGGGGGAAATGGAATGAAGTCAGTTTTTCGTCTTTTTTCAATTTTATTACTTTGTGCTTGTTTAGTCATTCCAATGGGAGTTTCTTCAGCACAATCCTTATCCAGTGTTCCTGCACCCAAAGTGATGGGACAGGTAGGAGGAGAAGTTGGTGTACAATCCATGCCTACTACCAAGACGCCTGGAACTTGGTTTGTAGGAGCCACTCCGCCCAATTATGATCCAAGTAAGCCACCCATTGTTTTTGTTCAGGGGATGAATGGGAAGGCACAGGACTGGTGGGAAGAAACCGTTTATGCGGGTGTGAATGACATGTATGAAACCGCTTACAGAAATGGGTATCGTACGGCATTTGTACAGTTATATGATGCCAAAGGAGACGGTGCAGCTTCGCAATGGGATAATGGTCGCCTGCTCGCTTCGATGTTAGAGCAGATCCATCGTCACTTTGGACAAAAAGTTAACATTGTGGCTCATAGTAAAGGAGGGCCTGATACACAGGCAGCACTGATCCATTATGGTGCACATCCTTATGTCGGGCGTGTAGTAACATTAGGATCACCTCACCATGGTTCTCATTTGGCGAATCTTGCACATAGTTGGTATGCAGGATGGTTGGCGGAGCTACTTGGAAAAACGAGTGATGGCACGTATGCACTTCAAACCGGACAGATGGAACAATATCGTAAAAGTACGGATCAACATCCAAATGTAAGTAAAAACACCTACTATACTTTAGCTGGAACCAGTTGGGGACCACGCTTCACCGCATTGTGGACAGGTGGCTCTTATTTGTCGGTACAAGGTTCAAATGATGGATTGGTCAATGTTTGGAGTACCCAACTTCCTTACGGTAAACATTTGTTAACAGGAGATGCTGATCACGATAACATTCGGACAGGATTTAAGTCTTTCGCAAAGATTGAATCTGTATTACGCTCGTCAAGCTTAGTGCAATCACAAACATCAGTGAAACCATCAATGGAAACAAGTCCAGAGTCTGTTGATCAAGAACAATGGGTGGATGGTGCTCCTTTAAGCCCGAATCAGATTGTGGAAAAAACTCTTTATATAGAAGAAAATTCTTCAGAAGCTAATATTCAAGTTCTAACAAAATCCAAAGCGGTTCAAGTTCAATTGGTATCTCCTTCAGGAAAAGTTTACAAACAACAAAATGCCAATCGGAACACCACTGATCAAGCATTTTTTGCTGGTGCTCATGTAAAATCATTCCATGTTTCCCGTCCTGAAGCAGGTACATGGAAAATAAGCATGACCAGTCCCGTGTCAGATGCATATCTACTTATTGCAAACCTAGGAACCCCAGCTACTTTCTCAGCAGACGTTCCATTAACAAGTAAAGAAAAAGCGATTCCACTTCAAGTGAAATTAAATAAAACTAAAAATCTTCAAGTAAACTCCTTGCAAATTGAAACACAAGTAGTTACACCAGACGGCACGATGTTGCCTGCAAAGGAAACCAAACAACTATTCAAACAAAACCGTCTGCAAGCTAACCAATTCCGTGGACAATTAAAAGGAATCAAACCAGGAGTGTATAACATCACGATCGAAATAAAAGGAAAAACCAAACAAGGCGAACCATTTGAACGAACCATGATTCGTTCCGTCTATATAGGAGAATAAATCCATTTAAAAAAGTCCCACTGCCCAAAACAGTGGGGCTTTTTTGAATTAATACCGATCTCCCAACAGTAACTTTTCTCTAGCCTCTCCAACACCGTCCAAGGAGGCGAAAAAAATAACAAGCCGACTGGCTCAAGGAACATCCTCTTATTCCCCGAAAAGATCAACGATCGAACAACTCTTTTCTCATACACCATCTACTTCATTGATGTCACAAGCTTATTACAATAAGATGAAAGAAAACAGAACGAAAGGATGACCCTTATGTCACACCCCGTCGCATGGATCGTAGGAGGCGTGAAAGGCTTAGGCGTTCCCCTCATCAAAGGACTAGCCCAAGATGGCTACCGAATCGCCATGAACTATCGGAAGAGTCGGCAAGCTGGAGAACAAATCCAACAACAATTACAGCAATCAGGAACAGAAACTTTACTCATGCAAGGCGATATCAGTCAAGTGGAAGATGTCAAACGAATGGGCGATGAGATCAAACAAAAGTGGGGGCGAGTCGACGTACTTGTGTGTACAGCAGGTCCCTTTATTTTTAAGCGCACACCGATCCGAGAACTTACTCATCAACAGTGGAAAGATATGGTCGATGGAAATTTGAATAGTATTTTCTATATTGTGCACGAAATTTTACCCTTGATGCGAATACAAAGATATGGACGAATTATTACGTTCGGATTTCCAGAAGTGGAGCAAGCCCCGGCATGGGAAGGATATGGAGCCTACGCAGCAGCAAAAGCTGGACTCGTCTCACTGACACGAACCCTTTCCAGAGAAGAAGCTCCACATGGGATTACAGTCAACATGGTTTATCCTGGAGACATTCGTGATCCTTACAAAGAGGCATCGATTCAGATGGCCAAAGGACAAATAGATCCCCAGAGTCCAGTTGGACGACCTGGTACGGGAGAAGATATTTCGCGGGTAGTTCGTTTTCTAGCTCATCCTGACTCTGACTTCATCACCGGGGCAATGATACCAATTACGGGGGGGTTTACTAATCTTCAATTTCATGTAAAATGAGCATAAGATTCATGTAATCTTTCTGTAATATTTTTTAAAAAAGAAAAAGCCATGAGAAACAGTTTGCGTTATAATGATGAAGTATTATTCATCAACGCTTGTTTGCGGTATCGGTTTGGCGCTTGAAATAGTAACCAAGTCCAAACCACACACCAGAGCCAATTAAGCCGGCGAAAAAGGCAGGTGTACCTGAGACTTTCCAAAGAAAAAGGCTTGCTAGTAATCCTAAAATACCAGTCAGATTACAAGCAAATGATGCTGCTTTTATGTTCAACGTCTATCACCTCGTTATTTACTATATCATAGGATAAGGGCTAGACGAATTCCTATATGAGTTAGGTGTAACTAGAAGCCATTTCAAAATGTCCAGAAACCTATTTTTTCGGAGTGACTTTCCGCCATGATGTGAAATAAGGCTTCTGGGGGAATCCTCAACAGGGTAGTTTGTACAGACAAAAGTTTTGAAATAGCTTCTATTGTATTTCGATCGTAAGAATCTTCAATGAATAACGTTTTCAGGAGGGGCACGTATGGATGATTTGCGTAGGGGTCGAGGATCTCGTTCAAGTGGCGAATTTAATCCACAAGAAGTCAGAAGTCGTAGTGAACGTGTAGGACCCCGTTCTCGTACCTCCCGCTCCACTCGTTCTGGTGGACCGGGTGGCGGAAAACGGAAGAAAAAAGGATTTGCTTCACTCTTTACTTGGAAATGGTTTGTTTTAGTGATCCTGACCTCTGTCCTATTGGTCGTAGGAGGATGTACAGCAATCAAGCTACAAGGTGAAAATGTGGATCTTAAAAAGATGAAAGAATTTAAGGTTACCTCCACGATCTATGATAAAGAAGGGAATGAGGTTACCCAACTGGGGGACTATAAGCGTGAATTTGCTAAGATTGAAGATATTAAAAAAGTGAATCCGATGTTGATTGAAGGATTCAAAAAAATCGAAGATGAGCGCTTTGATGACCATAGCGGTGTCGACTATTGGGGCTTGGGCCGTGCTGTGGTTAAAAATATTTTAGAAGGCGGTAAGGCAGAAGGTGCTAGTACCATCACCATGCAGGTAGCGGGGAACGTGGTTCTAGAAAACCGGACCAAAACTTTCTCCCGGAAGATCTCAGAGGTGGCGACGGCTTGGAACCTTGAAAGTAAATATTCCAAAGATGAGATTATGGAAACTTATGTGAACTACATTTATTTAGGAAACGGTGTCGCTGGAGTTCAGATGGCTTCCAAAATCTACTTTGGCAAAGATGTAACCAAAGATAAGTTAGAACCGCATGAAGTTGCCTTTATCATTGGTTTACCTAAAGCGCCCAGTACGTATGATCCATTTGGTTCCGAAAAGAAACAAAAGGCAGCAGAGAAACGTAGAAATGTTGCATTATTTAAAATGGCCGAAGATAACAATATGCCACCACTGATCACACAGCAACAAAAAGAAGAAGGGCAGAAAAAGCCGGTTGTTCCTAATGGCGATACGTACTTAAAAGAGTATGGTCCTACGGGGGATTATGCTGCATATAAAGAGCTAGTATTAAATGAACTTAAAAAATATGGTATTACTGAATCCGACATGGGTAAAGGTTATAAAATTTATACCGGACTTGATCCTCAATTACAAAAAGCTACTGAAGCAGCCTTAGCCAATAAAGAAAACTTTATCGGTAAAAAAGGTAACTTTGAAGAACTGATGGAAGCAGGGACAGCTACGATTGATGTAGAGTCAGGTCTCATCGCTGCGATTGGTGGAGGACGTGACTATCGTCCAGGACAAATGATTAAAGGTGGTTATGAATTCCGTGCTCCGGGTTCAACGATTAAGCCGCTAACCGTCTATACACCCGCCATGGAAAAAGGAAAAGGTGAGATTAATCGCTATTCCATCGTTAAAGATGAACCTGTTAACTTTAACGGTTGGAGACCCAAAAACTATGATCTTTCCACCCATGGTGCAGTACCCATGGAGCAAATGGTTAAAAACTCTTACAACTTAAGTACAGCCCATATGTTAAAAGAGAAAGTGGGTCTCGGTGTTGCTTATAACTATGCTAAAAAACTAGGGATTCATGTAGTAAAAGAAGATGAGAACTATCCGGCCATGGCCTTAGGAGGATTACACGAAGGAACCACTCCCTTACAAATGGCCAGAGCTTATACTGCTCTTGCAAGCAATGGAGACATGATCAATGCTAGAGCGATTAAGGAAGTGCAAGACTCAAAAGGCGAGAAGGTTGATGAGGTCGGAGAGATTGAAAGAACACCGGTTTTTGGAAAAGAAGCCGCCTATTGGATGACGGAGATGTTAAAAGAAGTCATTAACGATGGAACCGGTAAAGCAGCAAAAATCGAGACCAGTGAAGTAGCTGGTAAAACGGGAACGATTCAGGATTACAAAGCGGGTTGGTTTGCAGGCTACACCCCTAAATATGTGACAACCGTAATGGTTTATAACACGGACCCAGGCAAAGGGTCAGACAAGGGACTCGTAGGGGGTAGCTATCCGGCAAAAATCTTCAAACAGATTATGGATGAAGGTTTAAAAGGAAGAGAATATGCGAAGTTTAGCAAACCACCTGGTGTTAAAGATCCAAAACCACCATTTATGTTAGAGTCACCTCGAGTTAAAGGGGACTTTGATGCAAGTCAAAATGCGATTCTCTTAAGCTGGCAAAACCAAGATCCTCGTGTCAAATATAAAATCTATCGCGCCGAACAGGGTGGAGATTTTAAAGAGATTGCTGAAACATCATCTGCGGGCTATAAAGATACCGATATCGAAGTACCTAACCTGATTGACGATATCACAGGGTTCTTCACTGGGGACGATAAGAAGAAAACCTACATTTACAAAGTAGAGGCGATCGATACCCAAGAAGAAGATGAAGACCTTGGTCGGAAGATGTCTGACGCAGTGAAAGTAAGTATCAAGGGTGAAAAGCCTAAAAAAGATGATGAAGATCCTATAGATCCCACTGATCCAGGGGAACAGCCACCGGGTCCTGGTTCTGGTCCTGATCCCGAGTGTGACCAGCAGATGGTAAAAGATTGGGAGAGATATAAAAAAGGGAAATGGCATAGTCCCTTCCCACCACCAGAACCACCAGCTGAATGTCTAACCAGATGAAATTAACTTGCTACATGAGACTGCTGACGATTGTCAGCAGTCTTTTTTTGTTACGGATAGGTTCCCTAATAAATACAATCACTCAGCTCTAGCATCCCCATCGTTCTAATTGAGGACAGCTCTCCATAGACTAGTCCTAACAAGTAAGTCGTAGGAGGAGGGAACGAGTAGTGAGAGAACAGTGGGTGCTGGCGAGCCGTATTGGCTTTACCTATATAGGTACAGTTGTCGGTGCGGGCTTTGCCTCAGGACAAGAGATCTTGCAATTTTTCTCACTGTTTGGTAAATACAGTTTCTTGGGAATCCTTGTGACAACAGCGATGTTTGTCTGGCTAGGGACTCGAATGATGCTGATGGGAGCACGCCTGCAAGCAACCTCCTATGAAGAGTTTAATCTATATTTATTTGGCTCCAGATTGGGTCGTTGGATGACAGTGTTTGTGGGTGTGATTTTATTTGGAGTAACAACAGCGATGATGTCAGGAACAGGAGCGCTATTTGAAGAGCAGTTAAATCTTTCTTTTCATCTAGGTGTAATTCTTACTGCAGTTCTCTCATTGCTTGTTATTATGCGTGGGATGAAAGGGATTTTATCTGTCAATACTCTTGTCGTTCCTTTGATGTTTATCTTTACGATCCTCATCGCAGTGCAAAGTTGGCAAAGTGGCGAATGGGGGCAAATTCTGGATCATCCTTCGAGACAGGTTCATCAACATTGGCTTTTATCGGCGATCGCATATGTCGCTTTCAACTTGGCAATGGCTCAGGCTGTATTAGTTCCTCTTGGAGCGGAAGTGAAAGACGAACGGACGATTCGTTTAGGTGGATGGATCGGTGGCATGGGCTTAGGCATGATGCTACTGGCAAGTAATATAGCGATGGTGCTCGATTTAGATGATATTTCAAGATTAAATATTCCGCTTGCTCATGTGATTCATACTCTAGGAATAGGAATGAAGTATTTCTTTCTAATCGTCATGTGGGGAGAGATTTTTACCACTTTGATTGGGAATGTGTATGGTTTAGCGATGAATATCAAACAAGTGGTTCCTTTTCATCTACATACGATTATGGTTTCCATCTTTTTGGTGGGGTATCTATTCTCCTTAGTTGGTTTCCCGACATTAGTTAGCTATTTATATCCCTTTTTTGGATACTGTGGGTTAGTTCTTCTCTTACTGTTAGTTTGGAGGAAGTTACCATCAGCACATTGATGGATATTCGAGTCCACGATTGAGGAGATGCTAAGTATGAGCTTTATCATTATCATATCAGTGGCTTATGTGATCGGGGCGATGCCATTGGATCGTTGGTTCATTGCTTCATCGACTTCCATTTACGTAGTGAATCCTAGAGGATTCATTTTTGTGATTATCATTGATATTTTTAAAGGGATGATTGCGACACTTATCGCCTTATTTGTTGTTGGTTGGTGGGGAGCTTATATCGCAGCGATCATTGTTGTGTTGGGAAGCATGTACTCTATTTTTCTGGGGTTTCAAGGTGGAAAAGGAATTGCTGTAGCAGCGGGAGCGTTATTTATCATTAGTCCCTTTTTGATTCTCATCGGTATTTTTATTTATATTTTTAGCTTGTTGCTCACTCGTTATCTATTTTTCTCTACACTATTTACCGTAATATCTTTATTAGGACTAGGCATTATCATGGCTGTTCATTTTTCCGTCTGGATCGTTATTTTCTGTTTGGGTTGCCTCGTGTTGTTTCACCTTAAGCCTAGTTGGAAAATCCACCCTAGATGGAAAAATCCTTTTCGTTAACATCTAAAGGTGATGAGAGCTCCAATGATCTAACAGAAAGAGCTATGGTACAATGGCAGAGGAAGGGAGGCCACCCACTTGAAGAAAACCGGCTTTTTACATTCATTACATCATCAATTCTCAGATCCTATCGATTATCACGCCCAGATTGGCGATGAGCAATTTCTAATCAACCCGTTCATTGGGGAAAGGATTCAGCTTTCTTTTCTTGGAGAAATTTCTTGTATACATTGTGGTCGAAGAATTAAAAAGACATATAATAGTGGTTATTGCTATCCATGCTTCAAATCGTTAGCTGAAAATGACTTATGTATTGTGAAACCCCACCTTTGTCATTTTCATCAGGGAACCTGTCGAGACCCTGAATTTGGTGAGCGATTTTGTATGCAACCACATATCGTGTATTTGGCATTAAGCAGTGATGTCAAAGTGGGAATCACCAGAAAAACGAACCTACCTAAGCGATGGATCGACCAAGGAGCGACAGCTGCTGTACCGATTTTAGAGGTTCCTACCCGAAAGTTAGCTGGTGAAGTGGAAGTCTACTTAGCTCAATATATGAAAGATAAAACCAATTGGCGTAAAATGTTAAGAAATGAAGTTGCTGATCAAGATCTAACCCAAGTTAGAGATGAAGTACTTGCTCGATTACCAGATCATTATCAGCCTTTTGTTCTTGAGCCTCGCCCCATTAGTTATTTTCAATATCCTCATATCGAAGTTCCTGAAAAAATCTCTTCTCTTAAGTTAGACAAGCATCCAGAGGTTCATGGACGCTTAATTGGTGTGAAAGCCCAATACCTGATTTTAGATTCAGGAGTGTTTCATGTACGCAATCATTCCGGTTATAAAATCGCCTTCTCTGTCTAAAAGAAAACTGCTTCCTCGTCCCCGTGGATGGGGATTTTTTAATAGGAACTGAGACAGAGAAACAGCAACCCGACTGGATCTGATCCCATTGTGATTAAAAATGTTCATGTGAAATTGGGAAAAGGTTGGATTAAATGTTGAGAATAATTAGTAAAAATATAGACAATAAATTTTAAAATAAATAAAGAAAAAGTGAAACTATTTGACCCTTACTTACGTTAGTATATGTTGAGTAAGATTAATCAAGGATTTTTAAGTGTTGTTTAGAAATTGCAGAAAGAATTTGTGTCTAATTATAGAAATAGATTTACTAAGTTGTATTTAATTTTGCTAACCCTCATAATTGATATAAACATTTGACCCCCTTGAGCAAAAGGGCCGACATGACGTCGGCCCTTTTGTGATGGACTGAATGATATTTCTTCATCTATTTGATATAATAGAAAATAATTGTAATTAAAATTAATAGAGATTGTAGCTTTTGGAAGGAAGAAAAGTATGTCTTCTCCATTTTTTAGCATATGGCTTCGACCGCGTAAAACTATTCGGTTGATTGAAAACTCTAGATATTCAAATATGGTTTTGGTTCTTGTCCTAGCAAGTTTGTATGGTATTTATGATGTTGCGCAAAGTTACAACCCTATTTTGGGAGACATGCCCTTATCTATAAAGTTTCTCCCGACTGATCAAGTGTATCTGATGATTCTTAATGCACTTACTTGGGGAATCGTTGCTACATTCCTTGAAAGTGGGATCATCTTTTTACTCAGTCGTTTGCTCTATGGTGAGGCTAAATTTCGTTCTGTTTTTAATGCAGTTACTTGGTCCAAAATTCCTATTCTTGTGGACACCTTTTTCATTTGGCTCCCCATTCTTTTAATTTTTGGACGGGAGTACTTTGCCTTAGCCCTACCATTTGATTGGATCGATCTATTAAAGATCATCCCACTTCTCCTATCAGTGATCTTAAATTGTTGGTATCTCTATGTTGTTTCCCAATGTATTACTGAAGTCAACAAATACGAATCTGGTTGGCAAGGATTTTTTGTTATTTTTTCAAGTGGATTTTTCTATATTGTCATTTATGCCCTACTCCTACTACTCTTTTAAAATAGAATCTACTCTTAGGCGTAACAGCAACCCCACAACCTTAAATCTATAGGGATCAGGGTTGCTTTCTTACTCTCTATGAGCATTTTGAGTGATATATTGATCCAGACACCGTCGGGTCTAGCTACCTGGTTCCTAATTTATTCAAGTTGTTGTTTTGTACAAGTTGAGTTTTTATAGTCTCCAAGGTCACTTAAATCGTAAAGCGTTTTTCAATTCTTTTATGCTATTTTCTAGCTTTGAGTGTGAATTGAATTGTTCATCAGATGGTTACAGAAAGAATAAAGGAGATGGATGAAGTCTAGGAAAAACATTTAAAATATTAGTAATATAACTTTTACTTTTTGTGGGAATGGGGGAGTGTGATTGGGATGAAAGAGATTAGGTCAGGTGTTTATTGGATTTCTTTGGGGGTTGTCAATGCTTATGTACTCAGCCAGAGTAAGGAACAGTGGTATTTGGTCGATTCTGGGTTTTCTTCGCACGCTAAGAAAATCATTCACAAAGTGAGTCGGATCTTTTCGAACCAGCCTTTAGGAATTTTATTGACACACGGCCATCTTGATCACTCAGGTGCAGCTTCGGACCTGGCGGATTATTGGGAAGTTCCTGTTTATGCCCATTCGAGCGAGGTTCCTTTTTTAAATGGAGAGCTACGCTATCCTGATCCTGATCCGACAGTAGGGGGATTTTTAGCTTTTATGATGCGTTTTATGGAGAATCGGACGGTTCAGATGGGATCTAGGTTGAAGGCTCTTCCCCCTTCAGGAGAGATCCCACATATGACTGAATGGCAATGGATTTCAACACCTGGGCATACACACGGTCATATCAGTTTTTTTCGCAAAAAGGACGCCACTCTTATTGGTGGAGATGCACTCGCTACGATGAACACAGACTCCTTTCGAGACACTCTCATCAAACGACGGGGAATCTATCGTCCCGGTACACCAATCACCATTAATTGGGATGCTGCTCAATACTCTGTTCGTCAATTGGCTCGCTTACGTCCAACAGCTCTGGCATGTGGACATGGCGTTCCCTTAATTGACACTCATTTACCTTACCACTTGTGCTATTTTGCTCGATCTTTTCCAATTCCAAAGCGAGGACGCTATGTGATTCGACCGATTCGAATGAAATATTGAAAAGATGACCATGATTAAGGCATCACTCTCAATCTAATTGAATCCTTATTACTCATCGAATGACCCCCATGAGTAATAAGGATTCGAGGGGAAACAGTTGGATGATGGTCTACAATTACCAAATATTTTTGAAAAAGTGAATGGTTTCTTGAATCGCTTCCTCCAGTTGTGGTGTGGTACCAGCGAAGGGGTGCACAGCGCCCATCGTGTGTGTCGCTCCTTTGACAACATGCAGGCTAGCATGCGGAGCTGCTTGGGCCATCGTTTTTGCACCTTCGAAGAATCCTGGATGATCTTGATCTCCTTGAACAAGAAGGAGTGGGATCTGCAATTGAGGAAGACGCTTAAGAAAATCATACCTCTCTCTATGTTGCTCTATATCATCTAAAACTTCCCGATCAATAGGGAGCTCTTGATGGGTACGTGCGTTAACAATGGTAGCTCCTCCTTGATCGTAGATGGTTTGGATCGTTTCTTTAGCAAAAAAATCAGGGCGATGAATACTATTCCAAACAGCTACCGCTTCAATATCAGGTGAGTCTAAGGCGAAGATTAAGCTGTCCCCTCCTCCACGACTATGTCCCAAGAGACCGATTCGTGTAGAATCTAATGCTTCAGGGTAAGGCAACTTTTTATTTTTCAACTGGGTGAGTAGGAACGAGAGATCCTCTTGTTGACGAGTAAAAGTTTGGTGAGCAAATAATTCCAGTTCACTAAACTCTTCAGGTTGATCACCAATTCCATTCATGGAAAAGTTAAACGTAATGACTGAAAAACCAGCTTCTGCGATTCGTTGTGCTACAGTGGGAAAAAAGCCCCAATCTTTGAAAGCTTTAAATCCATGACAGATGATAATCGTGGGGGAGACCTTAAGTGATTGAGGAACTCGGACTTCTCCACGAATGACTCGATTTTCTTTATGTAGATCCAAGAGAAATGATTGCTGGATGACCATGTGAAATGCCTCCTTTTATATAAATCTTTCCATGATCGTCTTAGTTTTCTAAAATTGAATCGCTTTCTTCTTTAATATATAATAAAAACGAACGAAGTGAATAGAAGGAAAGGTCTTTCTATAAAGGAAAGTGAAAAGGGAAACCGGTGCAAACCCGGTGCGGTCCCGCCACTGTGATTGGAGAGGATGACTGCTTAAAGGGCCACTGTCCAATGTGATGGGAAGGCGCAGTCAGACAATGATCCAAAAGCCAGGAGACCTGCCTTTCCCAAGCGGCACTTACGTTCTCCTTCGAGGTAAAGGAGAAACGTGCGCTCAGACTTGATTTTGATCATGGCTGAATTTTTCCGCATGCACTTCTCCATCCTGTGCCTCGTATGCACAGGCTTTTTAGTTTGTATGATTAGAGAGGAGAAGGTAGATGAACAGATTTTTGCGTCATAAGAAATGGTTAGCTCTATTTACATTTATATTGTTATTAAGTTCGGTGATTACTGCTTGTTCTGCGTTACCTGACTCTAAAACACCCAAGAAGCCTAATTCAATTAAGTATCCGATTCATCTGACAGATCAGGTAGGGAATAAAGTTAGTGTTGTCAAAGAACCAGAGCGGATTGTTTCATTGATTCCAAGTACAACTGAAATTGCTTTTGCATTGGGTTTAAAGGAACAGATTGTTGGTGTGACGGAGAATGACGATTATCCAGCAGAAGCGAAAAATCTGCCTAAAGTAGGCGACTATAAAATTGATGTTGAGAAAGTAGTAGCTTTAAAGCCGGATTTGGTCTTGGCACAAAAAGCCAATGAACCAGAAACCATTAAAAAATTACAACAACTTGGGATTCCTGTATTGGTGACAGATGCCAATGAAGTGAAAGATGTATTTGCCTCGATTGACTTAATTGCTCAAGCCACTGATCGGACATATGAAGGAGATACTTTAGTTGGTGAGATGAGTAAGCACCGACTGCAAATTTTCCATCAAGTTGCCAAAATCCCTGAGGACAAACGAGTAAAAGTATGGATTGAAATTGACCCAACCTTATTTACAGCTGGTGGAGATACCTTTTTAAATGAGTTAGTCACCTTGGCAGGCGGGAAAAACGTAGCCATTCAGTTACAAGGGTGGCCACAAGTTTCATCTGAACAAGTCGTCAAATGGAATCCAGATGTGATCCTTACGACGTATGGTGGCGAGCAAGAGATTCTTAAGCGCCAAGGTTGGGATGCAGTCAATGCGATTAAAAATAATCGTGTCGTTTCGGTAGATCCTAACTTAGTCAACCGTCCTGGTCCTCGGATTATTGATGGTGTTGAGCAGATGGCTAAAGGTTTCTATCCTGATGTCATTGGTGTGAAAAAATAATGAGTATGGCACAAAAGAGGACTAAACTCCTCTTGTGGGGCGGAGGATGGTTCCTCTGCTTTCTTTTTACTTTGTCGCTTGCAGTTACGATCGGAAGTGTAAGTATTGATTTTCTAACTGTTTGGAAGAGCCTTGCACATCATCTGCTTCCATTTGTTTCATTCCATATTGATGAAGCGACGGATGCAATCATCTGGCAACTTCGATTACCAAGGGTGCTGTTGGCAGCTGTGGTAGGGGCTTCTTTAGCTGTGGCAGGAGTGGTGTTTCAAGCCTTACTGAGAAATCCACTAGCTGACCCTTATATTTTAGGAGTCTCAGCGGGATCCGCTACAGGAGCAGCTTTGGCTATGATTACGGGCTGGGGGGCTCTTTGGTTAGGGCGTGGGTCGATTTCTATATTTGCTTTTTTAGGGGCATGTCTTGCTTTATTCTTTGTGTTGCGGCTTGCCCAGATTGGAGACCAGATGCGGACAGGAACTTTAATCTTGTCCGGAGTGGTTGTCAATGCTCTATTTGGAGCGATTCTTACTTGTATCATTGCTCTTTCTCCTGAGGAGATGCAACAGATTCAATACTGGTTGATGGGCGGCTTGGGACTCAGAGAGTGGAAACATCTAGCCGTAGTCACTCCAGTTTTGTTCATTGGTTTCACCATTTCTTGGTTGTATAGTCGAGAGCTTAATTTGCTGGGGCTTGGTGACCGACCAGCCACCCATTTAGGTGTCAGTGTAGTCAAAGTCCGTATTTTTTTACTGGTGATTGCTTCATTAATTACAGGAGTAGCTGTCTCTGTGTCAGGAACCATTGGTTTTGTAGGCTTGGTGATTCCCCATCTTTTACGATTGCTGACAGGTGCCGACCATCGTACATTGTTACCGCTTTCAATGATAGCAGGTGCGACTTTTCTAGTAGGAGCAGATTGTATTGCACGAGTGTTGTTAAGTCCCATTGAAATTCCCATTGGTGTTGTAACAGCATTTATAGGAGCCCCGTTTTTTGCAATGATTTTACGAAAACATCAACATAAATTAAGCCAGTAGCTTCTAGGTGAAAACAGAACTCTGACGTTTCTAGCATACACTGTTTGATTGGACTGAAATGAAGTGCCTGAGGAGGGAATAGGATGCTCATAGCTGAAGGATTAAGTAAACGATATGGAAGTCGTCCTGTGTTGAAAGATATTCATCTTCAGGTATTCAAAGGAGAATGTGTAGGCATATTAGGACCCAATGGTAGTGGGAAAAGTACCCTCATCCGTATGTTAGCAGGAGAAGATCAGCCTGACCAAGGACAGATTTGGTTGCAAGATCAAGACCTTTTTGCTTATTCCCCCAGACAGCGAGCACAAATGATGGCCATTCTAATTCAAGAGAGCTTAGGCGAGTTACCCTTTAACGTTCGTGAAGTGGTAATGATGGGCAGGCATCCCTATCAAGGAAAATGGCCCTGGTCAAATGAGACAGACGATCAAATCGTAGAGGATATATTACAAAAGTTAAATCTTCAATCCATGAGGAACCGTCTTCTCAGCGAATTGAGTGGGGGAGAAAGACAACGAGTAGCTTTAGCTAAAGCGATGGCTCAACAGCCTAAGCTATTACTTCTTGATGAACCCACTACTTATTTGGATATTCAATATCAATTACGTATGTTGACCCTCTTGAAAGAGTGGCAAGTTGACCAGTCTTTGACCATTGTGACTGTTCTTCATGATCTAAACCTGGCTGCCCAATTTTGTGATCGACTTATTTTATTAAAAGATGGAGTGATCCAACATATGGGAACCCCTCGTGAAGTGATTCAGTCAAAGTGGATTGAACAGATTTTTGGTGTAAGTTGTTCAGTTATTGATCATCCAACTCGAAAAGTCCCCCAGATCTTTGTAGAGGTACATGCTTCACCAACAGCTTCAGTTTCAAGTGCATGACTCAAATTAGAAAGGGGAATTTCTATGAAAATATATACACGTACTGGTGATGAAGGAAAAACAGGAGTCATCGGAGGAAGAGTACACAAAGACGATATTCGGGTAGAGGCTTATGGAACCGTTGATGAATTAAATGCTTGGGTCGGCGAAGCCCTCTTACGAATGGACCCAACTTCTCATTCAGATTTAATGCAAGATCTTACAGAGATTCAACATCAACTATTCGATGCCGGGGGAGATCTTGCTCAAGCTGGTAAGCAACGTCATTACAAAGTAACGGCTGAGATGGTTACACAGCTTGAAAACTTAATTGACCAATATGATCAAGAGTGTCCCCCTCTCGAAAGATTTATTTTACCTGGAGGATCACCAAGTTCAGTCGCTTTACACTTGTGTCGTGTGGTTGCTCGTAGAGCCGAGCGTTGTGTGGTAACCTTAAGTCGAGAGCAAGAAACCAACGATGAAGTGAGACGATATTTGAATCGTTTATCAGACTACTTTTTCACTGTTGCCCGTACAGTCAATGCGCGGGCTCAAGTTCCAGATGTTGAATACAAACGGGGCGGTCAGGTTTTTAAAGATTGAACCATTCTCCGCAGGATACTTAGGAGGGGAGATGTTTCACTGACGAACGACTTTTGCGGATCTGTTACGAGAGTGAGACAGGGAAACATCGACCCGACGGGATTTGGATCAATATATGTTACTAAAAAATACTCATATAGAGTAATTAACAATAAAACTGAGGTGTATGTGGGTGTCAGAAAAAAATCTACTTTATTATGGTTATCCCAAGTGTGGCACATGTCGAAAAGCAAAAAAGTTTTTAGAGGATCATAAGATCTCTTTCATCGATAAACATATTGTGGAAGAGCCTCCGTCTAAAGAAGAGTTAGCTCAATTCGTGCAAAAAAGTGGATTGCCTATTCAAAAGTTTTTTAATACGAGTGGAAAAAAATATCGCGAACTGGGATTGTCACAAAAGTTAAAAGAGATGAGTGACGAAGAAAAATTGACTGTACTTGCTTCTGATGGGATGTTGATCAAGCGACCGATTGTTACGGATGGGGAAAAAGTAACAGTTGGATTTAAAGAAGATGTGTTTAAGGAGCAATGGGCATGATTGAATCAGGGACTAAGGGACTAACCTTAGTCCTTTTTTAGTGTAAAAAAATATTTTAAATCATAGAAGGAGAATTGAAAACCAAATCGTATTTATAAGAAGATTATACATTTTGGGAGGATTCTAATATGAAAAAGGCTATGCTTCTGATTCTGTCATTCGTTTTAACCATAGGAATTGGATTGACTGAAGTTTCAGCGAAAGAAAAGAAAAATACAGGATTTTTATGTAAGACTGAATCTCGTAACTCTAAGAAATTAACTGCTTCCTCAACATCTACAGAATATATCGAAGATCATTTATGTGGTGGATTAAGAGCAGGTGCTGGTGGGGATAGTGCCGATTATATTTTTGATGTACCTAACAATGGTGTAATTAACCTTGATTTTTATGAAGTAAGTACTTCTCCTTTTGACTTTGATGTAACTGTTTCCCGAGTTGGTGGCGGATCAGTGACAAAGAGAGCAAATAATACAGATATTAAATTTACAAATATGATTGGTGGAACATATGTTTTAAGCATGAAGAATCGCTTATCTGTCCCCATTACCTTTGAAATGATTCTATCTACAGATCCTGCTTATACTCCAGTCGCTTATACTCCAGAGATCTTAACTCAAATTACTGAGTGGATGTATTTAGAGCAAATTCAAGAATTGACTTGTGATACCTTACTTAAAGTAAATGCAGGACAAAGCATTGAAGTAGTCGTTAACGACTCAGATATCCCTACTTATGATATCAATGTAACAGTGATGCGTGTTGGTGGCGGATCTGTGTCCAAAAAATTAACCAATACGACTGGAAAAGTTACATTTACCAATATGTTAGCAGGAAACTATAAGATCCAAATAGATTCAAAACAAGAGATGTTTGTAGAAATGACGGCAACTGCCAAATAAGGATATGACTCAACTTGAAAAAGAATATGATTATAGATATTAAAATAGCTTAAACTTAATCCAATCCACCAAGGGAGAAGATGTTTCTTTGACGAAAAGAGAGTGAGGCAGAGAAACAATGACCCGACAGGATTGAATTCATATGACTTAGATAGATGATTAAGATATGATTTAAGCCCTAGATTCATACCCTAGGGCTTTTTAGATTGAGCAAGTAAGATATGTAAAATATCGTTGATTTGTCGTGTTTTGACTTGAAAACCTTCTTGTTCTAACTGATGGACCAATTGACTCCGGTCAGCATAAAATTCATCTTCAATGACAGCTACTATCTCATCACGCTGTTTTCTTTCCCACCGTTGAAGATAAGCGGTGCGGCTTTTTGCGTCTGCAAACATTAAATCGAGGATACAAATTCGCCCACCTGGTTTGCAGACTCGTTTCATCTCAATCAGTGCTAAGGATTTTTGCTCATCAGTTAAATGATGAAGGGCATAGCTGGTGACTACAAAGTCAAACTGTTGATCGTCATAAGGAATGGCAAGAAAATTACCCATTCGAGTCTCGATGTTAGGGTGTTTCTGGTGACAGACTTTTAACATTTCTTTGGATTGATCCATCCCTTTGATCATCATTCCTCTCTGCAAAAAAAGGCCTGCTAGATTTCCTGTGCCTGTTCCTAAGTCTAATCCTATTTCTCCCACTTGAGGTTGAACCCACTGAACGACGAGATTAAGTCCTCGTTCATAGTCTTGATGAACATCAAACTCTTTATTTCCTTTTAGCACTTGTTGATCATAAGATGGAGCTTGTTGATCGAAATTCCACCGATCTTCCCAATGGCGTTTTGCGTGAGTTCGACGAGATTCTTCAGCTAATTGCCAACTCACTTGCCATGTATTTTCATTCTTTGTATCATACTGATCAATAATCTGATCAAGCGTGTGAATCATGCCTTTCAATTTTAACGACTCTGTAAAAAGAATAGAACGCTGTAATTGCAGATAATAGTGGACCTCTTCTTCAGCCCCTTTTTCGATCTCTGCTAATACATTTTTGATTTGGGAGAGACTCATACCTACCTCTCGTAATACTAGAATCGTTTGCAATCTCCAAGCATCTACGTCTCGATAGATTCGATATTGATTGTTTTGATCTTTATGTGGAGTTAAGAGACCTTTTTCTTCATAAAAGCGAATCGTCCGTGGGGTGACTTGTAGCCGTTGTGCCATTTCTTTAATAAGCAACGTTTTCTCTCCTTCTCCTATTGATTCTTTCCTTCAGTGTATAGCATCACGTAACGGAAACGTAAAGGGGAGGTATGTTTGGATTGAGTAAAGCCAAACTAGGAGAAAAGTAAGGAGGACTCTATATGTCAAATGAAATACGAACAGTTGCCAAGCATCTGGTTGATCAACTGATTGCTTGGGAGTGCAAGAGAATCTATGGAGTCATTGGTGACGCAAACCTTTATCTATTAGACGAATTAGCCAAACAAGACCAAATCCAATATATGGGTTGTCGTCACGAAACGACTGCTGGTTTAATGGCTTCAGCTGAAGCAAAGTTAACAGGAAAGTTATCTGTCTGTACAGCCACAAGTGGACCGGGAATTATGCTCTTGCTCAATGGACTGGCAGATGCAGCAAGTGATCATGCCCCTGTCCTTGCGATTACAGGGCAAGTCGAACGGAGGAAGCTAGGAACTGGAACCAAACAAGAAATAGATCAACAACGTTTGCTTGATCCATTGGCTCTCTATACGTCAATGGTAAGCGATCCAGAAGCATTTCCGATCCAATTAAATCAAGCGATGCGGATTGCCAAGGCACAGGGAGGGGTCACTCATTTATCTGTCCCTAAGGATCTGTGGGAGGAAAAAGTAGAGTCCTCGCTTTTTCCTCCTCCTCCAGTCTCTCCAAGATTATTGCCAAATGAACAAGAGTTTACTTCGATTCTTGAACGAATCAATCAAGCACAACGCCCCATTCTCTTATTGGGACGTGGGAGCCAACAGACAAAGGAAGATGTCCTTCATCTGGCTGACAAAATCAAAGCTCCGATGATTGCAACGATGCCAGCCAAATCATATTTACCCCACGATCATCCATTGTTTGTAGGTGGATTAGGACAAGCAGGAAGTGAAGTTGCAACTGAACTTCTTCAGATGTCAGATTTGTGTATGATTTTGGGAGCTACTTGGTGGCCAGAAGATTATGTACCTGCTCAAATCCCAACGATTCAAATCGATGTAACTGAAATAAATATTGGAAAATCTCATCCACATGTAGCTTCTTTGATTGGTGATTTAAACGATGTCGTTCCAAAGATGGTTCAGAGACTCCAGACAAAGGAGAATCATAATTGGTATCATTTGATTCAACAAAAAAAGGCAGCATGGGATCAGCGAGTCCAAGAGGAAGTAAAGCAGACAACAACACCATTGGCACCGCAACGGGTGATGGAGGCACTTTCCCAAGCGATTGACTCAGAAGCAGTGATTTGTTTAGATGTTGGGGATCATACGGTTTGGTTTGAGCGGATTTTTCAGTTCAAAAGTCAAGATGTGTTGATTTCGGGACGATGGCGGACGCTTGGATTTGGATTACCAGCTGCGATGGCAGCCAAGTGTACAGCTACAGACCGTCAAGTTGTAGCGATTGTGGGTGATGGTGGTTTTGCTACGACCATGGTTGATCTGATCACAGCAGTCAAGTATCAGATTCCTATTACGGTCTTTATTATGAACAATGGCTCTTATTCTATGGAAAAAAATCGAATGAAAGTAGCGGGATTGCATGAATTAGGTTCAGATCTATTAAATCCTGATTGGGTGGCTTTAGCCCATTCATTTGGTGCAGATGGTTTTCGTGTAGAGAATGAAGAACAGTTAGTGGAGACGATCCAGAAAGCACTCCGTTCTCCTAAAGTAGCAATTGTAGATATCATCTGTGATGATCCGATCATTCCTCATACACATATTTAGCGAAAGCACTTTTTTAAAGCTTAAAAGCCGTCCGCACTCCTTCCCCAATCATCTCAAGGAACATGGACGGCTGAAGGCTATATCAGTTTAGAATAATTAATAAGAACGATATAAGTATTCGGTAGGTGCCAGCCATACTTGACCTGTTCCAGTAAATGTTTGTAACCAACCCTCACCTGTTGTCGCAGAACCAAGAAGGGTTTTCGCCGACTTTTCTACTGTAAACTCAATATTTCCTGTTCGCAGAATGGCAAAGTTTCCATCCACTTGTAAACGTTCATTGTTCAGATTCATTTTTACGATTTCTCTTAGAG
Organism: Hazenella coriacea; assembly: GCF_004341825.1. GTDB lineage: Bacteria > Bacillota > Bacilli > Thermoactinomycetales > Thermoactinomycetaceae > Hazenella > Hazenella coriacea. Next base: position 517,652 of record NZ_SMAG01000002.1, read on the forward strand.
GTACTGGAGACTCCAGAATAGCAATACCATTGCCTCTTAATTTGGTTTGGAAAAAGCCTTCGCCACCTTTTGCAGCCGCAGAAAAGTTTTTGACGGCAGCTACACCTACATCGACTGAGGTTTCACAGGCATGAAACATTCCTTTGTCCACAATGATCTCTTCATTTTGAAGTTGATAAATGACAAAATGTTTGGTGCTAGGCTCTAGATAGATCTCACCTTGTCCTTTATAAGTTGGTTTAAAGGTAGATTCGTTCGTTAACATAGAGCTAGCCAATTTTTTAAACATGCCGCCAGCTCCACCGATCGAATTGTCCACGCTGATATGACCTTTCATAAAATGAAGGGCTCCTTGTTCCAACATGACAGCACCATTGTTCAATGTGATGCGTACTTGTCTAGGAGTATTGTGTGAAGTGTAGAAGTTTTGTTGCATTTGTGAACTCTCAAGCTGGTATTGGAGAACCTCAAAGGTTGCTTGAGGACCTTCTACAGAGTCCAAAACTTTAAATAATGAATGTTCCACTAGCCTTTCACCTCTTTTTAGATTTCGACTGATGTTTGGATTCACCTTACATTCATTGCAAATCAATTGAGTAGAATCTAATACTAGCATAATATAATTCTTCTTCAAATAGTTACTAAAATATGAAAAAACCCTCTCTAAATAATTAGAGAAGGGTTTAATGACTTAGTTATTTGAAAGTTGAATCCGTCCCTCTATACGAGCAGAGAAGGGTTGTGGAAGTTGTTTTACATAATTAACAAGGGCATCTAAGTCAGATGGACCTGCAACACGGTTTGTTCCTTCTGTAAATACAGTAAAGTTATCTCCACCATCTGCAAGGAAGATATTAGCGGTTACTGTATATGTTTGTTTTGGGTCGATCGGTGTTCCATCCGCTTGGGTGATGTCAACGACACGATCATGGGCAGATCGATTTGGATTCCAAGTAAAGTGTAATCCAGATACTTTTAGGATTCGAATCCGATTAGGATCTTGGAATTGTTGATTTAATACCCGACGGATTTGCTCTCCTGTTAGTTCCATTTTAACTAGGTCGTTCGAAAAAGGTTGAACAGTGTATAGATCTCCCCAAGTAACTTTACCCGCAGGGAGATCAGAGCGAATCCCACCCGGATTCATAAAAGAAATATCTGTTTTCATTTCCAAACGTTGGGCATCAGCAATCAAGTTACCTAGAGGAGATTCACCTGCTTCATTTTCTTTGCGTGAAATCTCATCTGTGGTTTGCCCCACTTCAGCTTCAATAATGGGAGCTACTTTCTTTTTCGCTTTTTCCATAAAGGCTTGAATCTTAGGATCTGGGGTCATCCCTTCATGGAAAGTAGTAACAATTTCCCCTTTTTTCTGAACGATATCTTTAGTTTTACGATCTAACACAATATCCACATCAGCAAAAGCGGTTCCATAACTGTAAGCTTGTACGACTAGCTTGTCATCGATCATTCCATTTAAGTAAGAGTGGGAGTGACCAGCAAAAACAACGTCTACTTCGGGGTCTAGATTTTTGGTTATATCTGCGATCGGTCCAGTGATTTCTCCTGTCGTTTGATTCTGGAATCCACCTTCATGAGCAAGGACGATGATCGCTTTGACACCTTTCTTTTTTAACTTGGCAACTTCACGATTCACTGCTTCAGCTTCGTCGATAAATTCAACATTTTTAACCCCATCAGGAACCACAATGGAGGGAGTGGTTTTGGTTACTACGCCGATAAAGCCAACAGGAACTCCTTGAAAACGTTTGATCATATGAGTTGGTAGGATTGGTTTCTTAGTTTTCTTATCAACGACGTTAGCGGCAATGTAGGGGAACTTTGCACCCTTAAATTTGCCTGTATTGGGATGAGTTCCACCATTGATCAGACGTAACATCTCATCCACGCCTTCATCAAACTCATGATTACCAATCGTTCCTAGATCAAAGCCAAGTTTATTGAAAAATTTAATGGTTGGTTCATCTTGCATGAGAGCTGATACAGGAGCACTAGCACCTACCGCATCCCCTACATGCAAAAGCATAGTATTACGGTTTTCAGCTTCACGTTGTCGTAAATAAGATGCTAAATATTCAGCAGTTCCAACTGGCTTATTGTTCACCTTGCCTACTGTATCTAATTGTCCATGGAAATCGTTGATACTGAGTAGTTGAACAGAGACGGTTTGATTTTTCTTGGCAATCTCTAGTTCAGAGGAGTTGGAAAACCCAGTTAATATAGGAAAGCTAACCAACATAGTCAAACTAAGTAAGCCAACAAGTATTCGCTTCATTTAAAATGTTCACCTCTCCCAAAACTATCTTTTATATCTATCGAAATTAGAATAACTGCTTTATGTAAACTTGTCACTATATTTTCGTTAAAATTAGTATTGTTTGACATAAGGAACTCGATATGAGCAAAGCTACTTGAATGAATTTGAAATCAAGTGGCTTGATTAATTGAATCTAGAAGGGAAGATGATTCTCTGATGAGAGACTTTTGCGGATCAGGTACGAAAGCGAGACAGAGAACCAGCGACCCATGATGGGATTTGAATCAATATGTGACTGAAAATACTTATGAGAGTAACGATTTAAATTCCAAAGCAAAGCATTTATAAGTGAAAATAGTTCTCAATTTATATTTAATCTAATTTAGTATTGACTTTAATCTGTGTGGGTGATATTTTAGACTTGTATCAGCGAACTGTCTTGTTTGAAATAGATAGTTACGGGGAAAAATAAAGGTTGGCTGAGAACATTGCCAACTACATATTACATCTAGGGAGGAATTTTTATCATGGCAACTCGTTTAGTAGGACTACCAGCACCAGATTTTGAGCTAGCTAGCACAAAAAATCTGGAAAACCTTGATGAAAATGTTAAGCTTTCCGATTACAAAGGCAAATGGTTAGTTATGTTTTTCTACCCATTAGATTTTACCTTTGTTTGTCCAACTGAAATTACAGCTCTGTCTGACCGTTATGAAGAATTTGCCGATCAAGATGCTGACATCCTAGGTATTAGCACGGACAGTAAATTCTCCCACCGTGCATGGATCAACACCCCACGTAGCGAGAATGGTCTTGGAGAAATTAAATATCCTTTAGGTGCTGATACCACTCACAAAGTTAGCCGTGACTATGGTGTATTAATCGAAGATGAAGGTGTTGCTCTACGTGGCCTATTCATCATCGACCCAGAAGGTGTTGTTCGCTACCAAGTAGTGACAGATAACAACATTGGTCGTTCCGTGGATGAAACATTACGTGTTCTTTCAGCTCTACAAACAGGTGGTTTGTGCCCAGCTAACTGGAAACCAGGTCAAAAAACACTTTAATCAATTTACTACAATTGTAAAAAATAAACCACAAAGGACCTAACGAGTTAGTTAGGTCCTTTGTTACAATAAATCCTTTTTAAGGAGGGGTTCTAAATGGCTTTACGTCTACGTACGGAAATGCCAGAGATTAAAGGAATTACCGAATGGGTGAATGGCGAGTCTAATAAAAGTGATTTGCTAGGAAAGCCTGTACTGGTTCACTTTTGGTCTATTAGTTGTGGAATGTGTAAAGAGAGTTTACCAGCTATTAATGAAATGAGAGAAGAGTTTCCGCAACTTCAGTTCGTTGGGATTCACATGCCTCGCTCTGAAAAAGATACAGATGTGGACGCAGTGAAAGAAACCGTAGTAAAATATGAACTGAAGCATCCACAAGGAATCGATAATGAACATAATGTGGTTGATGCTTTTGAAAACGAATTTGTACCAGCATTTTATCTGTTTGATGCCAATGGATTGTTACGGCATCGTTCCGCAGGTGAAAAAGCATTGACGATGTTAAAGAAACCTTTAGAACGTGTACTAGGAGAATCTGAATAAGCGGAGGGACAACCAAGATGAACTTACCAAAAGAGCTGCGTTACACTGAAGAACATGAGTGGATCGAAAAACTTGACGGGAATAAAGTGAGAATCGGGATCACTGACCATGCTCAATCGGAGCTTGGTGATATTGTTTTTGTTGAGCTTCCAGAGGCGGATGCAGAAGTGACTGCCAATGAACCATTTGGAAGTGTAGAGTCAGTGAAAACAGTATCTGAATTATACTCACCTGTTTCCGGAAAGGTCCTTGAAGTCAATGCGGAACTCGAAGAATCACCTGAAAATGTGAACGATTCTCCTTATGGAGAAGGATGGATGATTGTTGTTGAAATGTCTGATCCTGCACAGTATGATCAATTACTATCAGCAGAAGAATATGAGAAATCGGTGAACAGTTAAGTTTTACCCCCTTTTCAGATGTTAAAGTTCCTTTCTTTGTACAAACTAACAGATAAGGAACATACATCTGAAAAGGGGGTTTTTGTATGGAAAACGAACAACAACCATATCGAGTCAATATTACTCGCAAAGTAACAGGAAAAATGGAACAAGGGAATATGATTTTTTATCACAATAAATCTCCCATTGGTCATATGGACCTAAATACCATGCAAGTAGAAATGTACGATGGATTTGCGATGGAGGAAGAATCCATTTATGCGGTGGGAGATCAACCGATTTACCAAGAGCAATATGCGGAAAACTGCGATCTAGGTTGGTGTTAGACACTGTAATAAACTCAAGCCTATTTTTCTAATTAACTTCCTCTATTCAAGGGGAATGAAGAGAAATAGGCTTGTTTTCATGGAAAAGGAGAGTTTCTCAAATTGAATCTCTTGATAAAGGAAAGTGCTAAAGTCAAGTCTATCATTTAATAAGTGGTTTGGAATATCGAAGCGAGAGTGTTATGCATTTTCCAGCTTTCCCATACGTTTGAATTTGTCCGACATGTGGTAAAATACATATATACGTCATAACATGATGATGAGATTGCTAGCACATAACTAGAACTTGTTGCATCAATCCCGAAAAGTTGCAACAATCTAAAATTAAATAAGGCAAATCGTTTCTATACCATTTGTCTTCAGCTGCAAGGTCCTTGTATGTATGACGGTATGAGATAAAGATCATGAGGAGAAAGGGAGGGGAAACAATGAGCTTTTGTTGTGGGGCATCGATGATTGGATTGATCGGATCTATTCGGAACAGTTCAGTCATGGTGCATCAAGTTCCATTGCTTTGTTGTCCCGTATGTCAACGTATAGAGATTCATCCCGAAATCAAAGAGGAATTTGAATTAGTGGTTGAATATGCATTGGAAGACCATGTGAAAGAAATTACCCTCCGTGAAACGATCACTCCTGAAATGATCGAAGAGTGGAGAGAAAATTGCGTTAGTTTTGCTGGGGATGAAGATTTTGAGCTTATTTTACGAGAGCAAATTGACCATTCCCTTGATCTTCTCAGTGTAGCCAAAAGTCTTTCTGAAGATGATTGGAAGGAAGAGCTGATGAAACGGTTATCCACTTTAACGTATAGACTTCAGCATCTAGAACAACAAAAAGAGAAAAAATGGTGATTAATATAAATAGCGGATGTAAAACCGAATAACAGATCAAGATTAGATTGGAGAAGCATTCGCAAGTAAAAAAGCTGGATTGATATCAAATCCAGCTTTTTTGTTTTTTTAAAGCCCTTTTTCATTGATTTCAGCAATGACACCATCCCATAAGCGGATTCGAGCTTGTAATGCTTTTTTCGCTATTTGATCAGCTTCAATCAGCTTTTGCTCTTCTTCCTTACATAGATATAATAATAATTGTTTAGCAAGTGGACCGTGCTCATCACCATCTAATTCAATATGTCGCTGTAAGTAATAATGGAGTCTGTTTGTATCTGTTTTGTTTTGCTTCATTTCTTTGATGAGGACAGTGAACATATCTGGAATCAGGTCTTCACGACCATAGAAAAAAGCGGAAGCGATTTCATGTGGTTGCCCTGATGTAGCTAACTCTATATGAAAGGAGACGAACTCTTTGACGGTGTCAGTCATATCGATTTGATTTAAAGCTGAAATGGGATCTTCCCCTTCTTGAATAAGTGTAATCAATGATTCAATCGGTTTCGTGTCAGCATCTACTTCATTCATCGCTTGTAAATAAAGCTCAAAATGACTGATATACCCACCTTCGCCATCCTCATCGGTTTCTTCCCCGATCACGATTTCATTGATAAAGCGGGCATAGTTGGGTTCAGCTTGGGGAATCCACGGAACAGTTACACAAGTAAGCGTTTGCTGTAACTTTTTGAGTAAACTCATAAAGTCCCAGACTGCAAACGAATGATGTTTCATAAAGATACGGACTCGGTCCGGTGTATTCATTAAAGAATAAACAGGATGGTCAAGCAATTGGTCACGAATGCTCTCCATCTGTTTAAAAGTTAGATCCGACATGTAGGTTCCTCCCTCAGGTGAAATCAATCTATACCAATCTTATCCTCTCTCAAACAAAGATATAATGTTGTTTATTTAATTTTTGGTGACGGTTTGAACTGCATTGAGATGTGTTTGAATTTGATTGATAAGAATATTGATGGCTACTTGATTATGGCCACCTTCGGGAACGATCAAATCAGCATAACGTTTACTGGGTTCAATAAATTGGAGATGCATCGGACGGACTATATTTAAATATTGAAGAATTACAGATTCGAAGGTACGTCCTCTTTCCTGAATATCGCGTTCCATTCGACGCAGGATTCTTACATCGGCATCTGTATCCACAAAGATTTTAATATCCATCCGGTCACGTAAACGCTCATCATCCAAGATCAGAATGCCTTCAAGGATGATCACATCCCTTGGAGCGAGAAAAATGGTTTCTTTTGAGCGAGTGTGAAGAGCATAATCATACACGGGTCTCTCTACAGATTGATAATTTAACAATTGATCCATGTGTTTAATTAACAAATCATTATCAAAGGCAAGCGGGTGGTCATAGTTGGTCTGAATTCGTTCTGCCATTGTTAGATGGGACTGATCTCTGTAATATGCATCTTGCTCTAAAAACACGACAGAATCAGCGAATTGGTCTACTAACTTACGGGCTACGGTTGTCTTTCCAGATCCTGTACCTCCAGCTACACCGATTACTACTGGTTTTTTCATGATACAATCCCTTCCTGTCACTCGAAGCCAATTGATATACTTTGCGTATCATAGCAATTATGTCCTTTTTTTTCAAGGTAATTATATTAGTTTAATTAAATCATGTTTCATCTATTTAATAATCTGGCGTAATTCTGTGATTGAATTTCAAACAAATAAAAATCCCCAGTGTATTTAAACACTAGGGATCACTTTATTAACCAAGCTTAGGACCTGCAGCTTTGATTTCGTCAGATACATGTGAAAACTTGGCAAAGTGTTGTTGGAAGCGTTGCGCAAGTTCTTTGGCTTTCGCATCATAAGCATCTTTGTTTTCCCAAGTGTGACGAGGGTTTAATAATTCTGCCGGTACCTCAGGGCATGAAGTTGGAATGGATAGACCGAAGATCGGATCTTTTTCATAATTCACTTCATTTAACTTTCCTTTTATAGCAGCTGTTACCATCGCACGGGTATAGGAAAGGTTCATTCGTTTGCCTACACCATAAGGTCCACCTGTCCATCCGGTATTCACAAGATAAACTTGAACCTCATGCTTTGCGATTTTTTCTCCAAGCATCTCCGCATATACATGTGCAGGACGTGGTAAGAAAGGAGCACCAAAACAAGTGGAGAAAGTTGCTTCAGGTTCGGTGACACCACGCTCGGTACCAGCTAATTTACTGGTGTATCCAGCAAGGAAATGATACATCGCTTGCTCCGGCGTAAGCTTTGAAATAGGAGGGAGTACTCCAAAAGCATCAGCAGTCAAGAACAAAATGACGTTTGGATGCCCAGCTACACCTGGGATTACAGCATTAGGGATGTAGTCGATTGGATATGCTGCACGGGTATTCTCGGTCAATGAATTATCATTAAATAAAGGAGTTCTTGTGTCATCTAAAGCTACATTTTCTAAAACTGTTCCGAAACGAATGGCTTGCCAAATTTGAGGTTCTTTTTCTTCACTGAGTCCAATACATTTGGCGTAACAACCACCTTCAAAGTTAAACACACCCTTGTCGGACCAACCGTGTTCATCATCCCCGATCAGATTACGCTCGGGATCTGCGGATAAGGTTGTTTTACCTGTTCCAGAAAGACCAAAGAATAGTGCAACATCCCCATCGGCTCCCACATTGGCGGAACAGTGCATGGGCATAACACCTTTTTCTGGAAGTAAATAGTTCATAACACCAAAGATGGATTTTTTCATTTCCCCTGCATAATGGGTGCCTGCAATGATAACCATTTTATGTTTAAAGCTTACCGCAATCATGGTTTCAGAGTTCGTTCCATCAAGTTCTGGGTCGATTTTGAAGTTAGGAACAGCAACAACCGTAAATTGGGGTTGATGTTTGGCTAACTCCTCTTGTGTTGGACGAATAAATAGCTGGCGTACGAATAAGTTGTGCCAAGCATATTCGTTGATGACTCGAATCGGCAAACGATAGGTTTCATCAGCTCCTGCAAAACCGTCAAATACATATAAGTCTTTTTTGCTCAAATAAACTTGTAATCGCTTTAGAACTTGTTCAAACTTTTCTGGCTCCATGGGTTGGTTCACTGAACCCCAGTCAATGTTATCTTTCACCATCAAGTCAGCGACTGTGTACTTATCTTTTGGAGAGCGTCCTGTAAAGGCGCCAGTTGTTGCTCGTAAAGCCCCTTCTTTACTTAGTACGGCTTCCTTATTTCTGATTGCTTCTTCAACGAGTTCAGCAGCACTTAAATTCATATGCGTATGGTCTCCAAATTGAAATGAAGCTTCATTTTCTGTTTGTATAACCATGCTCATCCTAACATCCACCCTTATTTTTTCCTTGTGTGAAGGTAAGTTAAAATATGTTATAACAAATTCTCGATTAGTATAACATAATTCACTTCTCTTGGTGAACGTGTCTATTTTCTTGTCTCATAATCGTTACAATTTCTTAGCCCTTGATCTTCGACTACTAAATGATCACTGCATATTAAAATTAAGTAAAGAAGTTGATTTACATCATGAGTTGTACGTAAGTTTGTCGTAAATGGATCTTAACAGTCATAATTATAAAAGGTAGTCATAAAAAGTAATCAAGTTGGTTTGAATGATTGCTTTACAAAAACGGAGATTCTTGTAAATCCCAGTGCTCTTCTATCTCCAAGGTATAATTAGCCATTGACTTTTTAACAAATAAATGGTACTTTTGAACTGAATGAATTCCATTTCGGGAGTGTTATAATGAGCGAGTTAAAGGAAGGGGCCGTCGTACAGGGAGAAGTCATTTCGACCAAACCTTTCGGGGCCTTTGTTAAGTTAGAATCGGGAGAGACAGGTCTGGTTCACATCTCTCAAATTTCTACTAAATATGTAGAAAAAGTTGAAGACGAACTCCAAGTTGGTAGCAATGTTAAAGCAAAAGTGCTTTCAATCGATCCTTCAGGAAAAATTTCCTTATCGATAAAAGCTCTAAGCGAAGAGAGTCGTCCGCCACGAGAAAGAAGAGGTGGCGATCGTCGCGGTGGCCGTAATAAAGGGCCTGGAGATTTTGAAGACATGATGAAAAAATTTATGAAGAGCAGTGAAGAGCGTCTAAGTGCCCTTGCTGCCAAACAGAAAAAGAATCGTTAAGCAACGATTATATTCTAACATTTCATCAATCATAAAAACAACATCTTCCATTACTTATAATGGAAGATGTTTTTTATTTCCTTGATATCACAACGATTATTTCTTTGCTTCCTGATCAATCAGTTGAAGTAAGTTTTGTAGGGAATCTCCTAACGGGCTGTTTTTCATTGTTTCAATATATTGATCTCGATGTTCAAAAGTATCCATGATTTTTGTCAATAAGAGTTCATCAGTAAGGTCTTCCTCAAATAAGACATCACAAAAACCTGATTTTTTAAATGACTTGGCATTCAAAATCTGATCTCCACGACTGGCTGCTTTAGACAAAGGAATCAGCAACATAGGCTTTTGTAGTGTTAAAAACTCAAAAATGGAATTGGAGCCAGCTCGTGAGATGACAAGATCAGCCGCTGCCATCAAGTCGGGTAACTCTTCTTTCACATATTCAAACTGTTGATAACCAGGTTGATCGAGAGATTCATCCACTTGACCTTTCCCGCAGATATGTATGATTTGAAATTGTTGAAGTAAGGATTCAAGATTCGCCCGAATGCTTTCGTTAATCCGTTTGGCTCCTAAACTCCCTCCCATGACAAGTAAGACAGGTTTAGTAGAAGAGAATCCACAGTAGAACAAACCACGCTCTGCATCTCCACTTTTTAACTCATCCCGCACAACTGCACCAATATACTTTGTTTTACCAGGCTTTAAATGCTGTTCAGTTTCAGGAAAAGTGACGCAAATTTTTGATGCAAATGGAATGGATAATTTGTTAGCCAATCCAGGGGTGAGATCTGACTCATGAATAATCACAGGAACACGGTTTAACCAAGCTCCCAATACAACAGGTACAGATACAAAACCCCCTTTAGAAAAGATGATATGGGGCTTTTTCTTTTTAATCAAAGAATAAGCTTGAAATACACCTTTCAAGACACGAAAGGGATCTTTGAAGTTGTTCCAATCAAAATAGCGACGTAATTTTCCAGTAGAAATGCTATGATAACCGACTTGACCCACTGGCTCAATCAGTTGCTTTTCAATTCCATTCTCAGAGCCGATGTATGAAATCTCCCATCCATTTTGTAATAAATGAGGAATCAGTGCCAAGTTGACCGTGACGTGTCCTGCAGAACCCCCACCCGTAAGGATGATTTGTTTTTTCACCATAAAACCCCCACTATTTACACAAATCAAAGAAGTGTATGTTTTTATTGGAATGATTATTCTTTGATTATAGCTATTTCATTTTTTTGCTCAAGGGTAAAATCGCACATTTATAAGACTCTTTTAGTTTTTTTACAAAAAACAAGCAGTGTCGATGGGGAAATCATTGTGAATCACCTAGCTTTTAGTGGATCGACACTGCTTGTTCTTTATTTATCTTTTTTCAATCACCAGTAAAGAAGGCGCATGGGTTCGATTGACAATCTGTTGCCACAACACCTGATATTTTTTGGGTGGAAGTTGTTTTGCCCAATGAATCACTGCATCACTTTCTTGTTGACCACCTGGATGCCCTGTGTATAAGGCTATGGTAATCAGTCCACCAGGAGCTAACCATTCGCAAGCGATTTGAAGTGCTGGAAGGGTCGTATCAGAGAAAGTGATAATCTCAGGATTTCCATGAGGTAGATAGCCTAGATTAAACATGAAAACATGAATCTGTTCTTTCCATTCAGAAGGTAGCACTTGATCCATCAAGTGATGCCCGAGAGTGACTAACTGAACTTGTTCATCTTGACCAGCTAGATGCAAGCGTTGATGAGCCGATGCAATCGCCTCTTTTTGAATGTCGAAGCCCATCACATGCCCATGGTGTCCCACTTGCTCGGCTAGAAATAGTGTATCATGTCCATTGCCTACTGTTGCATCAATAGCTGTCCCGCCAGAAGGTAAGGCTTTTTGGATCCAGTCTTTGGCACTTTGTAAGGTGGAAGGGAGTAGCATAAGAAACCCCTCCTTTTGTATGAAGTCAATAAATAGTGAGGATATCAAATAGGAACGATTTTGGTATCTAAACGGATCTAGTGCCACTACTTAGTGAACCCTTCGATTTCGGGAGGAAGCAACTCTTCTCTGCCATCTCCTAAGTTCGAAGAGAGGAGATCATGAACGTGGAGTGGCTTTTTTCCCTTGCCAAGAATTCCGTTTCACTAACTCTGCATCAATCGCATTTAAAACTTCCCATTTTTTTAAGCTCCAGCTGGGTCCGATTAATAGATCAGGTGGACCGTCTCCAGTAATTCGATGAATGATGACATCAGGCGGAAGCAATTCTAAAGAGTCAGTGATGAGTTGCACATATTGATCTCGATCCAAGAATTTAAGTAGTCCTTGCTCATATTGCTTCACCATGGGTGTATTTCGTAACAAATGAAGCAGATGAATCTTAATTCCTTGAATATCCATATGGGCACATGCTTCAACGGTTTGTAGCATTTCGTCTTCCGTTTCACCCGGAAGTCCATGAATGATATGGGCACAGGTACGAATCCCATGTTTACGAAGTTTTTTAACTCCATCCAGAAAACACTGATAATCATGACCCCGATTAATTAAAGTCGATGTGTGTTCATGGATGGTTTGTAAGCCAAGCTCTACCCAGAGATAAGTACGCTGGTTGAGCTCTGCTAGGTACTCAACCACATCATCAGGTAAGCAGTCAGGGCGAGTGGCGATCGATAGACCCACAACCCCGTCTTGTTGAAGAATCAGCTCGTACATCTCCCTAAGCTCTTCCACAGGTGCATAGGTGTTGCTAAACGCTTGAAAATAACCCAGATATTTAGCATCTGGCCATTTGGTATGCATGCGATCCTTGATCTCATGAAATTGCTTTAGTAAATCATCGCGTCGATTTCCCGCAAAATCTCCAGATCCCCTCGCACTACAAAAGGTGCAACCACCAACAGTTACATTTCCATCCCGATTGGGACAGGTAAAGCCGCCATCTAAAGAGACTTTAAACACTTTTTGCCCAAATACTTGGCGTAAATGTTGGTTCCATGTATGGTAACGTTTATCTCCCCAAAGAAGGGGAGTCTCTTTGATTGTTTGCATTGGTTATCATCCTTTTAAGTCGCAAAAGATATCTTCTATTATACATGATTGAGGTTTTTGATGTAGGTGGTAGTTCAGGTTGTAGATGATCACCTCTATTATCTTATCCAGAGTGTTTGAATCAACTGTTGCAAAAATCCATTTATGAAAATGTAATAAATTAGCCACCAGCACCAACTTAAGGAGATTCAAATTTATTTAAACTTATTTAGCTATGTTTATTTTAACGGTAGTATAGTTTATTTTTAGAAAATCATGTTGAAAACTAGACAAATTTTTTCATTTTGGATAATATATACATGTGTTAGAATCAATAATGTATATTTTAAATTATGAAAAAGGGGAAACCTATATGAAAAAAAGACTATTTCCAGTCCTCGCAATGTTCATGGTATTATCGATGATATTCGTGGGATGTTCTCAACCAGCAGAAAATAAAACAGCTGATGCTGATCAAGCCAATAATAAAGAGCTCACCTTGACTGAAGTGATGAACAAAGCAGACGAAGCAATGACGAAGCAAAAAGGCGCAAGCTATAAAATGGACGGCAAGCAAAAAATGGGCGCGATGGGAATGACCATCGATACCGACTTTTCTTTTGATATAAATGTAACGAATGAACCACAAGCCATGTACATGAAAGGTAAAATGGAATTAATGGGACAAAGCATGCCTATGGAAATGTACTTTGTGGATAATATGATGTATCAAAATATGGAAGGTAATTGGGTGAAAATGAATGCACCTGCTGAAATGATGGATCAAATGGCAAAAGAAAAACCATCTGATACTTTCAAAAAGCTAGATGCATTATTGAAGAAAATAGGTGTCGAAAAGGAACCTAAAGGTGTCACCATGAAAAAAGAGAATGGTACTTATGTAGTAACCATTGATTCAACACAACTTGAAGGTGATCAAAATATCTTTGACGAAATGTTAAAAGAGATGCAAGGTCAATTAGGTGCTAGCACCAAAGAGCTCAAAGATGCTGGTATGAATATAGATTATAGTAAAATGAAGATCGACAAGATTAAGCAAGCGATGCACATTGATGAAAAGACATTTGAATTAAAATTTGTTGATCAAGAGATTAAAATGACTGTTCCTATGGATCAAGAAAACTTTGTGATTGAACAGACAATGAAAGCGACTGTCAATGGAGCATTTGATGGAAAAATCGAAGTTCCTGAAGATGTCAAGAAAAAAGCGACTAGTTTATAAATGAGAAACTCCCTTTTTGGGAGTTTTTTTGTTTTCTATTAGTAGTGTTGATTTTCCAATGAGTTATGAATGTATTATTTGCCTAAAATGACTTGTTCCTATCGAAGAAAAGCAATAAAATTGATCCATCATTGACCGAATAAAAGGGAGTGTCACAAGATGAGTATTCGTGTTCGTCCTTATACCGTGCATGATTATGATGCTCTATTACTGATTCAGCGTGAAGCATTTCCGCCCCCTTTTCCAGAGGAGTTATTGTGGAGTCGTGAGCAGATTGAAGCACATGTAGATACGTTTCCAGCTGGGGCGATGATCGCAGAAGTGGATGGGATCGTCGCAGGTTCAGCTACTTCCTTAATCGTTCAATATACTGGTGAACCACACACATGGTCTGAAGTAGCAGATGAAGGTTTTATTCGTAGGAGTCACCAGACGGATGGTGATAGCTTATACGGGATTGACCTTTGTGTACGCCCTGTATTTCGGGGAAAAGGTGTTGCTCAAGCACTCTATCAAGCAAGAAAAGACTTAGTGAAACAATTGGGTTTACAACGGTTTATGGCTGGGTGTCGGATTCCTGGCTATCATCATGTTGCCATGGAAAGATCTGTGGAAGAGTATATTCAAGAAGTGACGAATGGTCAACGAAAAGATCAAGTATTAAGTTTTATGATCAGACAAGGATTACAACCTTTACAAGTTTTAGCTCAATATCTAGATGATGAAGAGTCATGTAATTATGCAGTGTTAGTTGAATGGAATAATCCAAATCTCAAGGGTGGATAGAAGATGCAGAAAGCAAATGTAGGGATGGTTCAATATCGGCTGAAACCATTACATTCCGAAGAGGACTTTTGGAATGGTATTGAAAGTCATGTACGTAGGGCTCAGGATAGAGGAATCGAATTACTAGTTTTTCCCGAATATCTAACAGCGCATCTTCTTGCGTTACGGCCAGCTATGGATGATCAAGATGTCTGTGTTTATTTGGATGATTTCACCCCATCTTATATCGAACGGATGGAACATTTAAGTCAACAGTACGAGATGATTATTTTGGGTGGGACTCATATTCATCAAGAACAATCCTCTTTTGTGAATGAAGCTTTTTTATTCTTTCCAGATGGTCGTGTAGAGCGGCAGAAAAAGTTACATTTAACTCCAGAAGAACGAAACGTGTGGAGACTAAGCCCTGGGGAAGAGCTCAATATCATAGATACTTCACTAGGGAGAATAGCGATCTTAATCTGTTATGATATTGAATTTCCAGAACTCGGGCGAGTCGTAGCGCAGGAAGATGTTGAGATTATTTTAAATCCGACGTATACCGATACATGGGCAGGTTATTATCGTGTTCGGCATTGTGCACAGGCTCGTGCCATTGAGAACCAACGATATATCGCATTATGTGGGATGGTGGGAGAATTACCTGGTATCCCTCAAGTTGATGTAGCTCACTCACAAAGTGGCTTTTTCTCCCCTTGTGATTATCCTTTTTCCCCAGATGGAGTTATAGCTATGTGTGAAAAAGATGAAGAGTGGATCGTCCAGACGGAGTTAGATCTGAAATTGTTGCGTCAGAACTGGAAACAAGGTCAGGTTTCCCCTTATAAAGATCGTAAGCCAGCATTGTATCAGCGTTTAACACGAGATCATTCTTAACATGAAAGAATAAGAGGTGACGAAGTGATCGAGCCTCTTGTTCTTTCATTGTTAGAGAACTGAATTTTTCATTTAATCATTATTTCATTTCTCGATGACCATGACTAAATAACGCTCTGTCCATAGTCTCTCTTTGATATGCAATTGTTCATTTCCTCGAGTGAAAAAATGGCCGTTCCCCATCTGTTCGTGATACTCCCAACCGTCTTGACCCAGCTTAGCGAAGATTGGCTTGCCCTTGGTCTCTGAATATAAAAGATACTTTTTAGGCTCTTCTGAGATTTGAATATAATCAGAGTCGGTCAACTCTAGTTCGATCACGGAAAAAGCCATTGTAAACGGACTTCCCTCTTGAAATAAAAAATCCCAAAAAGCGATCATAAAAACCATCCATACTCCCAAGAAAACTAGGATCAATTTCCAACTTATTCTCCCCATATATTCGCATCCTTTTGAAGTTTAAGTTTATATTGTGCACCCGGGTTTAGTAAGCTCTTAGATCAAAGTTATTGACAAAGAGTAAACGACAACAAGTCATTCCAGATCCATGTGTGTTCACTGAACTACACAGTCATTGATGTTGCTGGATCGATCATGACAGTTGTTATGCAACAAGTTCTAGTAATTGGTAAACCTTCACAAACAAAAACAATATTTAATATTGTAATAACATTTTACTACAATTGTAGTTGATCCAATAGTATGAACTAGTGAAATGATCCCAACTCTAAGGTGGAAATTAATAGATAATCATTTAGAAATAGAGTGTGTAAAAATAAATATCTGTGAAAAACAAAGATGAGAGTTTTTATCTCATTACGAGATCGAGAAACAGCGACTCAACTGGATCTGGATCATTATGGTTAATAAAATCTCATATCGAGTTTTTATTTCTGCTTTTGATCTATCACATCAAAATTATTCATGTGTAATGATCTAGAGGATTTAGGAGAAAGATAAGGGGAGAAAAGTGATTTGACAATTTAATTTGAAGTTGTATTATTAAATTGAAGGTAGTTGTTTTATTGTATAATAACTTACCATAGGCGATCTTGAGGCTGTTTTATTATCTGTTATAAGACAGTTTCGGATTTTATATATAACAACTAAAACGCTTTCATCTTACAATAACTTTCGAGGTGATTCCTAATGTCCAACGCGAATCAGTTGACGGGAACAGTGGGGAGTTCTGAAATTAAATTGCAACCCATTGAACCACTACAAATTCTTTCGCCCCAAGGTGAAGTCTTAAATCAAGAAGATATGCCTTCTTTAACAGATGAGCAATTAAAAGAACTGATGAGACGCATGGTGTTTACCCGTACTTGGGACCAACGTGCAGTTAACTTTGCTCGTCAAGGTCGTCTAGGTTTCTATGCACCTGTTTCTGGACAAGAAGCTTCTATGCTAGGTTCTCATTTTGCTTTAGATCAGCAAGACTTTATTTTACCTGGATATCGTGATATTCCTCAATTATATTTCCATGGATATCCTTTATACCAAGCATTTCTCTGGTCTCGTGGACATCAACATGGTGGAGAAATTCCTGAAAATGTCCAAGCGCTCATTCCACAAATTATTATCGGAGCTCAATACGTACAAGCTTCAGGTGTGGGGATGGGTATTAAACAAAAGGGAGAGAAACGAGTAGCTGTTACATATACAGGTGATGGTGGAAGCTCACAGGGTGATTTTTATGAAGCACTTAACTTCGCAGGTGTGTTCCAGTTACCAGTAATCTTTATTGTACAAAATAACCGTTATGCCATCTCTACGCCTGTTGAAATTCAAACTAAAGCGCAAACAATTGCTCAAAAAGGCTTGGCAGCAGGTATTCGTAGTGTACAAGTAGATGGAATGGATGCATTAGCTGTTTACCGAGCAGTGAGTGATGCAAGAGAGCGTGCCTTGAATGGTGAAGGTCCAACACTCATCGAAACGTTATGTTATCGGATGGGTGCACACTCCATGTCGGGAGACGACCCGACTCGTTATCGTGGTGAAGAGCAAGCGGCCTGGGAAGCGAAAGAACCTCTCGTTCGTTTCCGTAAATTCTTAGAAAATAAAGGCTTATGGTCTGAACAAGATGAGAAGAAAACGGTTGAGGAAGCACAACAAGTCGTAGCAGAAGCCCTTAAAAAAGCAGAAACTTATAAGAAAATGACCATCGAAGGTTTAATCGATTCGATGTTTGAAGTTACTCCTCCGCATTTGGAAGAGCAGAAGAAAGAGTACGTCAAGGAGGGTAAATAAACCATGGCACAAATGACAATGGTAAAAGCAATCAATGATGCCTTACGTTGTGAATTGAAAAGAGATCCCAATGTGTTGATTTTTGGGGAAGATGTGGGGAAAAATGGTGGGGTTTTCCGTGTTACGGATGGACTTCAAGCTGAATTTGGGAAAGATCGTGTAATGGATACCCCTTTGGCTGAATCAGGAATTGGAGGGCTTGCCGTCGGTTTGGGAACTCAAGGTTTTCGTCCTGTAGCTGAAATTCAGTTTGTTGGGTTTATTTTTGAAGCGATGGATTCGATTGCAGTTCAAGCACCTCGGATGCGCTATCGTTCTAATGGACGTTTCCATAGTCCAATCACGTTCCGTGCCCCTTATGGTGGCGGAGTCAAGCCACCAGAATTACATGGAGATAGTTTTGAAGGATATCTAACACAAACTCCTGGGCTTAAAGTTGTTGTTCCTTCCAATCCCTATGATGCTAAAGGACTTATGATTTCAGCGATTCGTGATAATGATCCTGTTTTCTTTTTAGAGCATTTAAAACTATACTTCTCTCTTAAAGGTGAAGTTCCAGAAGGAGAATACACCGTACCGATCGGAAAAGCGAATGTAGTGCGTGAAGGTTCCGATGTAACCATTCTCACTTATGGAGCTATGGTTCATACTTCTATCAAAGCAGCTGAAATGGCTGAAAAAGCACGTGGTGCTAAGGTAGAAGTGATCGATTTACGTACTATTAGTCCACTAGATATTGAAACGATTATTACTTCTGTCGAAAAAACCGGACGGGCGATTGTGGTACAAGAAGCACCTAAATCATCTGGTGTTGCCGCAGAAGTGATTGCACAGATCAATGAAAAAGCGATCTTAAAATTAGAAGCTCCAGTATTACGTGTAACAGGACCAGATACTCATCTTGGTTTCCCATTGATCGAAGAAGAATGGTTACCAACACCCGAACGTGTACAAAAAGCAATTAACGAAGTCTTAGATTTCTAACTTAAGAACCTAGGAGGGGGAGATGTTTCTCTGATGAGCGACTTTTGCGTACAGGCTACGAGAGCGAGACAGAGAAACAGCGACCCGACGGGATCTGGATAAATTTCTAATATAAAAAACTCGATCATCTTGGTTTGTTTTATTGCGGTGGCTTGAAGAAACAGTCTGTTCTAGTCACCGCTTCTGATCATTCTTGATCTGATATGGAACCTGTGATCGCTAGATAGGAGGAAAATTCTTGTGGCTTATGAATTTAAGTTGCCAGATGTAGGTGAAGGAATTCACGAAGGTGAAATTGTTAAGCTCCTTGTTAAAGAAGGAGATTCGATCCAAGAATTTGATACTTTTGCTGAAGTACAAACAGATAAAGCAGTAGTAGAAATTCCCTCTCCAGTCACTGGTCGTGTTAAAGAAATCCGGGTAAAAGAAGGCGAAATTGCATTGGTTGGTTCTGTCATTGCGACTTTTGAAGCGGACGGAGAGGAAGAAGCTACTCCAACTGCCGAGGCTACCCCAACAGTCGAAGAGACTCAACCTGAACCAGCTGCTGAACCAGTGAAAACGCCAGCTGTGATCGCTACTGGAAAAAAAGGTAATGTGAGTGCAATGCCTTCCGTACGGAAATTAGCAAGAGAATTAGGTGTTGATTTATCACTCGTAACGGGTACAGGTAAGCATGGGCGCATTTTGGCTGAAGATGTGAAGATGTTTAAAGAAGGAAAAGGTGTAGCACCACAAGCGGTTGAAGGGGCTCCAGCAGTTAAAGAAGCTCCAGCAGTTTCTGTACCTGCTTTCACGAAAACACCTGTTGAAACCATTGGCACTGAAGAACGTATTCCATTACGGGGGATTCGTCGCACCATTGCTAAACGGATGGTAGAAAGTAAACATACCGCTCCTCATGTAACAATCATGGATGAAGTTGATGCGACTGAATTGGTAGAACTACGTAAATGGGGAAAAACCATTGCACAAGAGCGAAATATCAAACTTACTTACTTACCATTTATCATGAAGGCTGTCATTGCAGCTTTACGAGAATTCCCAGTGTTAAACGCATCCATTGATGATGAAAAAGAAGAGATTGTCTTAAAAAATTATTACCATATTGGAATGGCAGCTGCGACAGATCAAGGTCTGCTTGTACCAGTTCTCAAAGATGCAGATCGCAAGTCCATATTTGAGATAGCTGAAGAGATCACTGACAAAGCGATTCGCTCACGGGAGATGAAACTAGATGTCAGTGAGATGAAAGGAAGTACTTTCACGATCTCCAACATTGGTGGTTATGGAAGTCAGTACTTTACACCAGTGATTAACTATCCAGAAGTAGCGATTTTGGGTGTAGGAACTTTGAAAGAGAAACCTGTGGTTTATGAAGGTGAAATTGCAATCCGTCCCCAACTGTTCCTTTCACTCAGCTTTGATCACCGTTTAATTGATGGTGATGTAGCTGCTCGTTTCATGGCTCGTGTGAAACAGCTCATCGAAAGCCCCAACTTATTGATGATGGAGATGAGATAATATGGTAGTTGGAGATTTAGCACAAGAGATAGATGTACTCGTCATCGGTGCTGGACCGGGCGGGTATGTAGCCGCAATCCGTGCTGCTCAATTAGGTCGTCATGTGACCATTGTAGATAAAGACACTGTAGGTGGAGTTTGCCTAAACCGAGGATGTATTCCTTCTAAAGCGATCATTAGTGCATCTGAGCGGTTGATGCAAATCAAAGAGGCCAATGAGATGGGGATCTCAACAGGTGATGTCTCTGTTGATATGCCTCAATTGATCAATTGGAAAAATGGTGTAGTCAAGAAATTAACGAATGGCGTAAAAACGCTACTTAAAGGAAATAAGATCGACATTTTATCGGGAGAAGCGTTTTTCAGCGGAACGAATAGTGTACGTATTTCTAACGATGAAACGAGCCAAACTTATAAATTTAAAGATGTAATCATTGCTTCGGGTTCTAGACCAGCTCAATTAAAAGTTCTTCCTTTTGATGGAGAGCGGATTCTTTCTTCTACAGAAGCTCTTAACCTCCAAGAAGTTCCTAAGAAATTAGTTGTGGTAGGTGGAGGATATATTGGTTTGGAACTAGGTACGGCTTACGCTAAACTTGGAGCCGAAGTAACCATTTTAGAAGGAACCAAAACGCTCCTCCCAGGAACAGACCCGATGCTAACCAAAATGGTCACTCGGAAGTTGAAAAAATTAGGAGTCACAGTTGTTACTGAAGCTATGGTTCAAGGTGGAGAAAACAAAGGTGATGGAGTGACCATCCAAGCAACTATTGAAGGTGAAGCCAAAGAGTTTGATGCGGATTATTGCTTAGTTTCTGTTGGACGAACACCTAATACAGATGAGATGGGTCTTGACTTGATTGATCTGGAGCTGGATGAGCGTGGATTTATCAAAGTAGATCACCAATGCCGAACCAATATCGATCATGTTTTTGCAATTGGAGATTGCGCAGGTGGAGCATTACTCGCTCATAAAGCGAGCTATGAAGCAAAAGTAGCAGCTGAAGTTGTATGTGGGCAAAATAGTGTGATTGATTATCAGGCAATGCCATTTGTTATTTTTAGTGACCCTGAAATTGCTTATACAGGATTGACGGAGGAGCAAGCGAAAGCTGAAGGATATCAACCGATTACCAGCCGTTTTGCCTTCCAAGCGAATGGTCGTGCACTTTCGATGAATCAGACAGATGGATTTGTGCAAGTTGTGGCTGATGAGGAAACTAAACAACTGTTAGGTGTACAAATCGTAGGACCTGAAGCATCCACTCTGATTGCTGAAGCTGTTTTTGCAATCGAAATGGGTGCCAATGCAGAAGATTTATCCTTAACTATTCATGCACATCCAACACTTCCTGAAACATTGATGGAAGCTGCTGAAGGTGTTTATGGTCAGGCCATTCATATGGTAAATAGAAAATAATGATTGTAATATACAAAAACTTCGAGGTTCCATACCTCGAAGTTTTTTGTTCAGGAAAAAACAGTAAAAAGTACGACTGAAAAGGAGGATTATAGAAGCTACATATGGAAGAATTAAGTCCCAGTTTCAATTGATGGGGACAACTCATTTAGAGCAAAGACAGATCATTTGAGGGGGATTTTTAATCAATGAAAATGGGTGAATTAATCCCATCTCTTAAATGTTCCAATGTGAACATCGAACATGCTCAACCAGAAAAGATGACTCAACCACAGCTACAACTCCTTTTTAAAATTTTTCATAGTATTTTAGTTTATGGGAACCAAGAAAGCCCCGAAGAAAAGGAACAGATTCAGCGATACAAAAATAGTTACCTTCGCAAACGAGTTCTATGCACTTGGCGTAGAATTCGACCTCATAGGTATCCCATTGCACATGGCAAACCTCAGGAAAAAGTTCTTGCTTATCAACGGATTTTTAAAGATATGAAAGATTTAATCATGCGTTATTTCCAAGAGGAATTTGGAGATAAGCAAATACATATGAATGCGTTTACAATTCGAGTCTTTATTTGGAACCAAGTATTGATCACAGAGAGGATGAAGAAAGGTAAAGAAACAGGGGATTGGTCAGAACTTCTGGAGATGGTGGATCTATTAATTGAATATGAGCAGCTAGATATTTAACAAGAGCAAAGCTGGAGCTTAACACAACTTGACCCTGAAGCATTTTGGGTATGGCGAGTTGGGTAAGGTATAACACGATGAAACAAAAGTCTTTGAAGGTAGGTACATAGGTGGTAGTTCACAAGTAGCGAAATCGGTAAATCCATGTAATAATATAGTTGAATATCAAACGGTTAGGGGAACAGTCAGATGAAAACATCTATCACCATTGAAGTGCGCCCGACCGAGATCGATGTGATGGGGCATGTCAATAATGCTAAGTATTTGGAGTATATGGAGTGGAGTCGCGAAGACTGGTATAACCGATCGGAGTTACCTTTTGACACATTTACAGAAATGGGGGTTGGGACTGTTACAGTCAATATTAATATTAATTATCGCAAAGAGGCAACATTGGGGCAAAAATTGACTGTTTCGACGGAACCGATTCGTAAAGGAAGAAGTAGCTTTGTCCTCAAGCATGAAATCTATAATGAACAAAGTGAACGAGTCGCAGATGCTGAAGTGACTAGCGTAACGATTGATTTACATAAACGGAAGTCTGTACCCCTTCCTGAACAGTTAGCGCAACAATTTTAGGATATGTGATTAAGAATCCTCTTATTGTAAATAGGAGAGGAAATGTCACTTACCAATCTAGCAGGGACAAACTCTCCCTGCTTATTTTTGTTTACGTAAACTACCCAACTCCTCAAGAACTCCTTCTACTTCATACATGGAGAGTTGGCCTTTCTTCTTTTTAACTAAGAAATAGATTTCCAGTAACTCTTCGTATTGACTTAAATGAAAATCTTCATGATTAAAAATCGCTGCATTCACAACTTTAAGATTGGACTTTATTTCATTCACAATAAAGATCAAATTTTCTTGGCTTACATTTTCAAGATTCATGATGCTCATCCTCTCTGGAAAGTACAAGTCTATATGACCGTTGTATTTTTTAAAACATCATCTAAAGGTGAATCGCAGGTTTTTGCTATGGAAATAAAGAATCATCTCTACTTAGTTTAATCGAAGAGAGACTAAAAACCCAGAGAATGTTTAATTTAACGTCTCGACTTGAGTAAAACACCTTGAATTAGCCTGTTATTAAGAATGCTCATATAATAAAGTTAACTTTAAGAAAGGTGTGAAGGTCATTGTCTCAGTCCATATATCCGCAATTGTATGTTGATTTTTTGTATTACTTTAATCATGAAAATGATTATTATGAATGCCATGAAGTGTTGGAGGAATGGTGGTTAGAAGAAGGTCGAGATCGAGTGATTCAAGGCTTACTACAAGTGGCTGTTGGAATCTATCATTTTCAAAATGGGAATCAGGGTGGTGCGAAAAAGATGTGGGTCGCCGCTCTAGAAAAAATGAGCGAATGGGAGCAGCCGCTCTGGTTTGGAATAGATCTGGAACAAGTAAAAATGGATACAGAAAGAGTCCTCCAACGATTGACTTTAGGGCAAGAAATCAACCCCTTTCAAGTTCGAATTGAAGATCCAGAATTACACCAACTCGTGACAAAGAGGAAGGAGCAAAAAGATCAGGGATGAATGTTAATCTTAGAAGTGATCATACACATGCCTGACCTTCTAGACATCTGCTCCATTGTGAAAACGAATATAAACTTACTTCTAATATTATGTATAAAAGTCACTTGTTTCAGAAGTGTTCCATTTTACTCATGCCAGATTTTCAACTTTAAAATCGCCAAGCATTCGCGCGCTTTATGATAGGGCATAAAGAGTACTGTCGAATGTGTTGGAGCAGGAGTAGCTGATATTCCCGCTCGATGTGCATATTCAAGTGCGCGATACATATGGTAATCATGCGTGACTAGAACCACATCATGAATTTGTTGTGCTTCAAGAAGTTTAGCTGAATGTGCGAGGTTTTCTTGTGTATTATGGGAACCTGTTTCTAAAATCAGATCTTCTTCAGATACTCCCTTTGAAACTAAGTAATTTTTCATTCCCTCTGCCTCAGTGATTCCATCGTTTCCGAGCCCTCCAGATAGGATGAGTATATCAACTGTTTGGTTTTGATAGAGTACAAGAGCCGTATTGAGTCGTTCTTTTAAGGCTGGGCTTGGCTCATCATCCCATAAGGCTGCGCCAAGTACAATGGCTGCTTGGTGATGTTTGGAATCAGGCATCAGATCATCATAACGTGAGGTAAGACTCCAAAAGGTAATCAAGATAATTAGCAGACCAATCACAGGGATTGAACCGATGATTAACCATTGTTTCATAGGCATCAACTCCAAATATATTTTAACCCGAAATCTTTTGTACTTCGGCAGGGATGATTTGTAGCTGAATCTCTAAAGCTTCCAATACTTGACGAATTTTTTCCATACTCGCTCCACTATACTCATGGCGTTCATCTCGGGAAATTTGTGGTTGTGTAACCCCTAACCTTTTGGCGAGCTCTGCTTGAGAGAAGCCACGGAAGATTCTAAAAGCGATGAGCTGTTTACCAATCTTGTCAAACGTACAGGTCATATCAAACTCTCCAGATTTATAACGCTCATACTCTGTAACTTCTGAGACCATACGCTGTTGAAAGTGACGAGCGGGTGCCAGTCCTAGTTCGATTTGATCAGCGGTTAATCCCATTTGTTTCAATACTTCTCTTTGTTCATTTAAAATTTTCTCGTGATTTTCAATTTCTTTTTTGCACTTTTTATATTCTTGTTCAGTTTTAATCAAAATAAGATCACCCTTTCTTCAATTGGACAATCCCTTTTTGAATTTCGGTATCTCGATCATAGCGGAAAAACTCGTCAAATTTCATATTTTTCCCTTGGGTGTTACAGACTCCTGAGTAGGTTCCTTGACAATGGGGATAAAGTTCGATGCGATAGCGATGCCACATCTCAAGCTCATAATTTCCCCACTCATCGATCCGTTGACGATTCCATCCCCAACAATGATATGGGTCTAACTCATTTAACTTTTGCACTAGGGTGCCATCAAAAACATCTTTCGCATCAGCGATAAAATATCCATCAATATCATTCGGTTGGTATTTGTCGGAACAGAAGGAGCCATCGATGAATACTTCTGTACACCCGACTGCCCATAGTTGATTGACTAAAATTTTTAAGTGTTCCACAAGTCGTCGCCGCCATCGCTCGTCCCATGGGAGTAGAGAATAGGGTTCTCCCTTGACTAAAATAGAATCGCAAAGCTCAGTAAACGTCATGGGATAAGTCCCAGGATCTAAAAAGCCAAAATCATTAAATCTATCCAATTATTATTGCCTCCTACATTATATCATATGCAAAAATTCGGGAGTGATGAATTGCTATATATAACAAAAATGTTAAATGTACTACGTTTGTTTAGTTGTTTCTCTGCGGTGCAATTCACACTACAAATAATATTATAACTTTGGGATGAAATCTGTGGAGATCAGAACAAAATCGGAATGAAGAGGATTTTTCCTACTGCCTTGTTCGAGCATGAGAAATGGTATAAACTAAATCTGGTTGAGCGAAAAACTCACCATTTAAATGGTGATGTAGTTCACTTGTAAATAAGCTAATAAGCTTGGTTCAGGTATGCGGCATATTTTTTCTAATAGGGGGACAATTACATGGCACAAGAACGTCAAGGAGCCATTACTTTTAAAGGAAATCCTGTCACTTTAATCGGTCCAGAGATTAAAGTGGGGGATCAAGCACCCGACTTTAGTGTACTAGCTAATAATCTCTCTCCAGTCACCTTAGCGGATAGCCAAGGATCAGTACGAATCATTAGCGTGGTTCCTTCAGTAGATACTGGAGTCTGTGATATGCAAACACGTCGTTTTAACGAAGAAGCAGCTAAACTAGCAGGTGTAAAAGTTTATACTGTAAGTGTGGATCTACCTTTTGCACAGAAACGTTGGTGTGGAGCAGCAGGGGTAGAGAATTTAGAGACCCTTTCTGACCATCGGGATCTTTCCTTTGGCACAGCTTATGGTGTAGCAATAAAAGAAATGAGACTCTTAGCTCGTGCTGTTTTTGTGATCGATAAAAATGATAAAGTGGTTTATGTAGAATACGTTTCCGAAGCGACTAATCATCCAAATTATGAAGCTCCTGTATTAGCAGCACAAAAAGCTCTAGGAGCATAATTTTTACATAAAGAAGCCCAGTTTTTATGACTGGGCTCTTTCTTGTACATTGAAATATTATCCTTTAAATGAATAGTAGACTTATAAAGGAGTAGAACTTTATGCAATCGCGATGTTTTGTGGCGATTCCCATCCCTTTATCAATCCAAGAGTTACTAAAGGATTGGATGGATCACCACCGTTCAGTATATTCTTTTCACAAGTGGGTTCATCCTCAAGATTTACATATTACTCTCCAGTTCTTAGGAGCGTGTACCATCCAACAAATTGAACAAGTCAAGTTAGCATTAGATCAAGTGGTCAGAGAAGAATCCTCTTTTATCATGGGCTTAGATCACTTAGGTACTTTTGGTTCACCTAAGCAGCCACGAATTTTATGGATGGGAGTAGAAGGTAATCTAGATCGATTGCATCAGATACAACAAAAAGTAATGACTACTTTAGCCCCACTCGGTTTTCCGGCTGAAGATCGCCCTTATCGACCCCATATCACTCTAGCTAAAAAGTATCAAGGGAAATCATTTTCATTGTCCCCAAACGCTGTTCCATGGACGAAACCCGCAGCGACATGTTCTTGGAAAGTTGATCACTTGGTGCTTTTTAAATCTCATCTTGGACAACTTCCCATGTATGAGCCTGTTCATTCTTTTACTTTTTATGAAGTGGATTGAGCCTTTCTTTGGATCCACTCTTTTCCTTTTAGAATCCGGGTAATTAGCATACTTGATACAGTATCTCCAGTAGAGTTAACCATCGTTGCAGGTGGATCAACCAATGTTCCTAATATGGCTAGGATCGGTAATGCTTCTGGTGGGAAACCATACATGGTCACGATTAATAGTTCCCCGATAAAGCCACCTCCAGGGACACCTGACATCACAGTTCCGCTCAATAGGGCAATGAGAATGGCGGTTAAAAAGGTGTCGATTCCTGTGAAAGGCATTCCAAAAATCCCAAATAGGAATGATATTTTTAGGATTGCACTTAGACAAGATCCATCCATATGGATCGTTGCTCCAATAGGAATAACAATTTCACTCACTTCACGATGCACTCCAATTTTTTCTGCTGCTGCTAGATTGGGAGGAATCGTGGCCACGCTACTCCCTGTTCCTAAGGCAGTGAGAGCAGGAGCGGGAATGGCTTTCCAATAGGAGCGAAAACCTCTTTTACCTCCTGCAATCCATGCGTAAAGACTGAAAAATACAACGAAGTAGATCAGAGCGACTGGATAGTAAACAGCAACAGCTCGGGCATATGATCCAAGTAGTTCAGGGCCAAATACACCAACTAAGTTAGCAAAATAAGCCCCTAAACCGATGGGAGCAAACCACATCAGAATTTGGATGAATTTCATCATGACTTCAGATAATGCATGTAAGCCACGGGAGACTACTTTTCCTTTTTCTCCAGCCAGACTAACCGCCATCCCGAATAAAATCGCAAAAATGATTAATGCCAACATGTTTTTTCGAGAGAGCAGTTCTGTAAAGTCGGATACCGTAACGGTTTTAACTATTTGCTCTGTCAGTTCGAGTTGTTCGACCTGTTCAGGTTTGGTCAGCTCAATCTGAACACCTTCAGACGGAGGAAATAATTTTACAGCTGTTAGCATCACGCTTGACGAGAGGAAACCTGTAATAATGAAAACCATCAACATGATTGCTAAGATTTTACCAAGTGTTTTTAAGTTGGCAATATTAGCGACGGAGCTACTAATTGTGATAAAGACAAGCGGAACAACTACAGTAAAAATGAGATTTAGAAAAATATCACCTATCGGTTTTAAGAACTCAGCATGGGGTCCAAGGATGACTCCTAACCCAGATCCGAGAAGGATTGCGCACAATAATAATAGTGGAAACCGATAGTTTTTCCATATATTTGATTTAGTTAACGAAGACAATCGTCACCCTCCTTAGATTCACTTATTATATTACTATAAAAATTTTACTGTTTCATATAGGGAGAGCCAAATCAGAAAAAATTTTGACAGGTGTAACACATGTTTGGTTTTCTGGACTATACTAGAAGTATCTAATTCTTAGAAGTATTTCAGAATGATTACCCCACCACTTCTTAACTCCCAAATCCTTTCCCAACTTTGATCTTATTGTTTGAAAGGGATATTCAATCGACTCGATTACTTCTTTCTGCATATAGATGGAACAACATAGAAAGAGGGGCGTTACCTTTGAAAATTGAATGGGCTCATTTGAGCAAAAGACTTCAATCGCCTTCCGAGAAAGGCAATTATCATACATATAAAGGTTTATTGGACTTTTCTGCTACCATTCCCCATGGAATTACTGTAGTATTAGGAGCCACTGGCTCAGGAAAATCAACATTGCTAAAATTAACAGCCACTTTATTGGTTCCAGATGATGGTCGCATTACCTACATAGATGAAGAGAAAGATGATGAGGTCACGTGGTCAAAAGCGAGTATGATGCAAGCAGGGGTCTCTTGTTTGGGTGATTTAAAGGAACAAATTAGCTATGTTCCTGCGATTACAAAGATTGATCACGATCTTACTGTAGAATCATCGTTGATCTATCTTGCTCAACTTAGAAGAATACGTAATCCCAAGCGAACCAGTGCTGAATTGATTGCCAAATGGGGATTAGCAGGTGTGCGGAAACTCCCACTTTTCGAAATTGAAGGTACTGCTACACTAAAAAGATATCTATTAGCACAAAGCTTATTAGGGGATCCAAAAATTTGGATTTTGGATGAACCTACGACAGGTTTAGATGAATTAGGAAGACGATTGTTGTGGGAGGAGCTGGCTAATCAACCGAGTTCTCGTCTCACTTTAATTGCGACAACCGATGATATGAAGTTGGCCGAATTTGCCGATTATCTCATGTTGTTAGAATCTGGGTATTGCCGGCGACTTGGGCAGAGAAAGTATTTAACAGCCAGTGTGGCAGATGGAACCGTTGCAACATGGTATCAGGCGATGCAAACATTCTCTTTTATCAAAAGCTATTGAAATCTGGGAAGTATTAATTTTTTTCATTACCATAGGTTCCAACATCCAACTCAATATAAGCCATATTAGTCACATATGGATCCAAATCCTGTCGGGTCGATGTTTCTCTGCCTCACTTTCGTAGCATGTTCGTAAAAGTTGCTCGTCAGAGAAACATCTCCTCTCCAATTACTTCAAGTGATTTCGTTCAAGTTAAGGATCTGCATCAAATGATAGCATAGAATTTATAACTAATAGATAGTCTGCCATGGAGGTATATATGGGAGAGAAACAAGAATCTGTAAATCAAAAGATGAATTGGAAAGAGTTTATTCACCTTATTAAAGAAACCAATATTCCTAAATGGGTCATTCTCATAGCCATCGGGCTTAGTTTCATTGAGACAGTTGTGAGTCTAGCTGTTCCGTGGTTAACCAAGGATTTAATCGATATTTTAACAGCAGCTACTTGGAACTTATCCACGATCCTCTTACTTGTAGGGGCGTTTCTGGTTCAAGCGATTACTGGGGGAGTTTCAACTTATCTACTCTCTTATTTGGGAGAAACAGTGGTGGCTAATTTACGCCGAAAACTATGGAATAAAACGTTACAATTGCCTATTCACTACTTTGATCAACACCGCTCTGGAGAATTTATCAGTCGAATCAATAATGATACGATGATTTTAAAAGAGATGATCACGAATTATCTGATTCAGTTATTTTCTAGTGTAGTCTCAGTATTAGGAGCGTTAGTGTTACTCCTGTATCTAGATTGGGAAATGACATTAGTCATGCTAATTACTTTACCAATCCTATTTCTTGTCATACGTCCTATGGGGAGAAAAATGTATGAAATCTCACGAAGTTTACAAAAAGAAACAGCTAATTTTACCAGTTTGCTCACACAGGTAGTTTCAGAAATTCGTTTAGTGAAGTCGTATACAGCAGAGCCGTATGAACGTAAAAATGGGGAGTCAGGCATTCAGCATTTATTTCAATATGGATTGAAAGAAGCACGAATAGTTGCCTTTTTACAGCCGTTGATGAGTTTAGCCATGATGGTGATGCTAGTTCTGACCATTGGATACGGTGGGCTTCGGATCGCTTCGGGAGCTTTAACAGCAGGTGAATTGGTCGCTTATATCTTGTATTTATTTAAAATTATTGTTCCTCTTAGCATGATGGCTCGTTTTTATACGAGTTTACAAAAAGCAATGGGAGCTTCTGAACGTCTAAACGATATTTTAATTCATGAAGAAGAAACATACGAAGAAAGTGGCTCGAATATTGACTCTAATCAACAAATCGTAGTGGAACGAGTCTCTTTTTCATATCCAACGAGTGACCTTGTATTGCAGGAGCTTACTTTTACGATTCAACCAGGTCAAGTCACTGCCATCGTAGGACCGAGTGGGAGTGGAAAAACCACTTTATTTTCCTTGTTGGAGCGATTTTATCAACCCACTTCCGGGGAGATCCGTATGGGAGAAACTCCGATTGGGCAGTTCAATTTGTGTGATTGGCGTAGTCAATTTGGCTATGTGGCACAGGAAAGCCCTCTTCTAGCAGGTACAGTTCGTGACAATATTTGTTATGGGATGGAACAGGAAGTGACTGATGAAGAAGTGGAGCGAGCGGCACGATTGGCTTATGCAGACGAATTTATTCAAGAGCTCCCTCAAGGTTACCTGACAGAAGTAGGGGAACGTGGAATTAAATTATCTGGTGGACAACGGCAACGCATTGCGATTGCACGTGCACTGTTACAAGATCCAAAAATCTTGATGTTGGACGAAGCGACCTCTAATCTGGACTCCACATCAGAACAAATGGTACAAGAAGCTTTGGCAAATCTGATGAAGGGCAGAACCACGATCGTCATTGCTCATCGGTTATCAACAGTTGCAGATGCTGATCAAATCGTAGTGATGGAGAAAGGAACGGTGACAGGGAACGGAACTCATCAAGAATTACTTCAAAGTCATGAACTGTATCGGAAGTTAGTGGAACATCAGTTTAAGATGGAAGTGAAGGTAGTAAGGGAAAGTTGATGAAGTCAACGATTCATATCTGCTGTATGGGTTAGTGATTATGGAATTCCGCTACATGATGAGATTTGGTCAAAAGTCTTGGATGTATAATTTAACAGATTGAAAATGAAAAAACCTCTTTGCATAGAGACATGCAAAGAGGTTTTTTGGCTAGATGGCTTGGATGAGCTCAATTCGATTACCAAAAGGATCACGGAGTTCGAGTCGTTCATATCCCGGGATCGGGATGGAGTCCAGTGTAGGGATTTGATGTCGATTTAATTGATTACGACACTCACTAAGATCATCTACTAAATAAGCCAAGTGAGCTTTGGTAGACGATCGATTCACACCGTCTTCGACTCCAATATGAACTTGTTTGTCTCCAACGAGAAGCCAAAATCCACCGCGTTTTTTTAAAGAATGAGGCTTCGGGATTTCTGTGAGCCCCAAGATGGTGCAATAGAAATGGCGTGCTACTGTTTCCATGCCCAGTGGAATGGTGATCTGGGCATGGTGTAAATCTAAGATTTTCATACTTATGCTTGGTTGTTTAGAATTTGGCGCAATACAGTTTGTAGAATTCCGCCGTTCCGGTAGTATTCAACATCAACCACGCTGTCGAGGCGAACGGTGACATCAAATTCAAAAGAAGTTTGGTCTGAACGAGTAGCACGAACGGTTAAGTTTTGACCGGGTTGGATCTCATCAGTGAGATTTAGGATATCTAAAGATTCTTTTCCGGTAAAGCCGAGAGATTTCCAGCTGTCGCCATCTTTAAATTGTAGTGGGAGAACACCCATACCAACTAAGTTACTGCGGTGAATCCGTTCAAAGCTTTCGGCGATTACTGCTTTGATGCCTAGTAAGTTGGTTCCTTTCGCAGCCCAGTCACGGGAGCTTCCGGTTCCATATTCTTTACCAGCTAAAACGACGAGAGGCGTTTCCTCTTTTTTATAAGCCATAGCTGCATCATAAATGGACATCACTTCGCCAGATGGTACGTATTCAGTTACGCCACCTTCAGAGCCAGGAACCATCTGGTTACGAATGCGGATATTCGCAAAGGTACCACGTGTCATGATACGGTCGTTACCACGACGAGAACCATAGGAGTTAAAGTCTTTGACTGCGACTCCATTTTCTTGGAGATAGAGACCAGCAGGACTGGTTGTTGCGATGCTACCAGCTGGTGAGATATGGTCAGTGGTGACCGAATCCCCAAGTAATGCCAAGATGTTTGCATTTTCGATTGGTTTCACGTCTTCGGCTTGAGCAGATAGGTTAACAAAGAATGGAGGTTCTTGAATATAGGTTGATTTTTCATCCCATTCGTATAAGGTGCCTTTGGGTGTTGGTAGTTGGTTCCAACGCTCGTTAGCATCAAAGACTTTACCATATTGATTACGGAATTGTTCTGCACTGATGGCATCTTTCATTACATCGCTAACTTCTTGTGAGGATGGCCAAATATCTTTGAGATAAATGGGTTGACCATCATGACCATAGCCAACTGGGTCTTTAGCAAAGTCAATATTTACTGTACCAGCTAATGCATAAGCAACCACCAATGGAGGTGAAGCAAGATAGTTGGCTTTGACTAATTGGTGAATCCGACCTTCAAAGTTACGGTTACCACTGAGTACGGAAGCAACAGTGAGATCATTTTCTTCGATCGCTTTGCTTACTTCGTCGGATAAAGGACCTGAGTTACCAATACAGGTAGCACAACCGTAACCAGCTACATTAAAGCCTAATTGAGCAAGTGGTTCAACAAGGTTGGCTTTATTTAGATAGTCGGTCACGACTTTAGAGCCAGGGGTTAAACTGCTTTTAACATAGCCAGGAACTTTGAGACCTTTTTCTACTGCTTTTTTAGCAACGAGACCAGCTCCGAGCATAACGCTTGGGTTCGAGGTGTTGGTACAGCTTGTAATCGCAGCGATGACTACAGCACCTGTTTTTAGTTCTTCATCGGAACCTTCAATTTTGGAAACCTTATTGATCTCTTCTTCTGTAAGACCGAAGCCACGCTCTTCGATCGGTTTACGTAGAGTTTCGTTCCATGCTTCTTGCATTTGAGTAAGTTCAATCCGGTCTTGTGGACGCTTTGGACCTGATAAGCTTGGAACGACATCAGCAAGATCAAGCTCAACTACGTCAGTAAAGACTGGATCTGGTGTTTCATCTGTACGGAATAGACCTTGTGCTTGATAATACTCCTTAACCAATTGAACCAGACTTTCATCACGACCTGTATTACGTAGGTAGTTGAGAGCTTCTTCATCGACAGGGAAGAACCCAACGGTAGCACCGTACTCAGGAGCCATGTTAGCTACAGTAGCCCGGTCAGCTAGGCTGATATTACTTAATCCAGGGCCAAAGAACTCAACAAATTTACCAACAACGCCTTTTTTACGTAACATTTCGGTGACGGTGAGGGCAAGGTCAGTGGCTGTAGCTCCTTCAGGTAATTGACCAGTTAATTTGAAGCCGATTACTTCAGGGGTGATAAAATAAAGCGGTTGTCCTAACATACAAGCTTCTGCTTCGATTCCACCAACACCCCAACCAACAACACCCAAACCGTTGATCATGGTGGTATGAGAGTCAGTTCCAACGAGTGAGTCTGGGAAGACTACATTTTCACCATTTACTTCACGAGTGACAGCCACGTTGGCAAGATACTCTAAGTTTACTTGGTGAACGATTCCAGTTGCTGGAGGAACAGCACGGAAGTTGTCTAAGGACTCAGAAGCCCAACGTAGAAGACGATAGCGTTCTTCATTTCGTTCAAATTCAAGGTTCATATTATATTCTAAAGCATCTTCTGTTCCAGCACGGTCAACCATGACGGAGTGGTCAATGACTAGGTCCACAGGGATGAGTGGGTTGATCCGTTCTGGATTTCCACCTACACGAGCCATTGCAGACCGAAGTGCTGCTAAGTCAACCACTGCAGGTACACCTGTGAAGTCTTGTAGAACAATCCGTGCAGGTTTAAAAGCGATTTCTTTATCTGAACGATTGTCCGCCCATGAAGCTAATTGTTCAATATGTTCTTTTGTGACGGATTTGCCATCATATTGGCGTACAGCTGCTTCAAGTAATACTTTGATGGAAAAAGGTAGCTTAGAAATTTTACCGACGCCTTGTTCTTCCAAATCAGAGAGACGATAGTAAACATACTCTTGATCGCCTACGGAGAGTTGGGCTTTGGCGTTGTATAGATCTTTAGCCATAAAAAAACCTCCTTAAAATCGAGTCATAATCATGAGTCAAGGAAAATGCGTGTTTGTTTCGTCTGGTGAAACTCGGTTTCTTTTTTCGTAATCATTATACAATGGTTTGAAATGAATGTATAGCCCTGTTATAGAAGAAAAATCGAGTGAGTTTATTTGAGAAAATTTATATTGGGGTAAAATTTGGAAGGTCTATTGACCTTGATCCCACCGGGTTGATGTTTCACTGATTCACTCCCGTAGTGGAACTATTCGATGAAGGAAGTGAGGAGGAAACTCTTCTTTGAAAGACTTCTATGTCTTTTGAGTCGAAGGGTGGAGCGGACTTTTCTTCTTCTTTGCAATGTACAAGCTCATAGAGGGGGGAAATCGAATTCTTATGTTCTATGGTAAAAGAAATATTACCAAATATACTACTACATCTCTCCTTCATGGTGTCCTGTTTGTTCTCTGTTTCTTAGCTTTCAAAAATATATAGACATTTTCTTTTATATTTTGTTAACGAGGAGTATAATAGTTGAAAATATGTTTCGCACAGCGAAACCCGGAGGGACAAAACTTTTGAGTGGAGATAGGAAATCGACTGTAAGGGCCGTTGAGCGAGCATTAGATATCCTGATGTGTTTTGTTCAGAAGCCACAGCTCGGTATGATGGAGATTGCAGAAAATACAGGACTCAACAAAAGTACTGTTTTCCGTCTATTGGGTACATTAGAAGAAAAGGGATTTGTCCAACGAGATCCATATACCGAGAAATATCAACTTGGTTTTCGGATTTGGGAGCTCTCTACAAATATCGATCATTCTAGTGATCCAGCTGTTTTATTTTTACCTGAGATGGAACGTTTACGAGATGAATTAGATGAAACGATTAGCCTGTATATTCGTGATGGGTTTGAACGAATTCGTATTCAAGCTGTCGAGAGTCGTCAAGCGATTCGTCGAGTTGCACCGATTGGTGTGAGGTTGCCACTTTCAGTTGGCGCTTCTAGCAAAGTCTTAATGGCTTATGCAGATGAACTGACGTTAAAGGAAGTACTTCATGATCCGATGTGGCCTGAGGGTATTGATCAAAAGGTGTATATTTCTCAGTTGGCTCAAATCAAAAAGGATGGTTATGCGATTAGTGTAGAGGAACGAGAAGCGGGTACAGCTGCCATTTCCGTACCAGTATTTTCTTCAACATCACGACGATTGGTTGTTGCTCTTGCGGTCTCGGGACCTGTATCCAGAATGAATGTCAAACAAATGACCCAATTTGTCCCTTGCTTAATTCAATCGGCGGAGCGAATGGGTAAAATGATCAGAGACTAATATTTTAGATATGGGGAGAGAGGAGAAAATTCAAAACCTCTCTTTTTTATGTGTAAATTTCCCGATCGAATATAGAATTGTATTTCGAATTAAAATAGATATATATTTTATTTAAATAAAAAAGTAAATTCGTTATTGAATGAGACTAGGGAAGCTTTTTATATTTGTTTATTCATGTTTTATAAGGTTTTAAAGCTATATTGCGAGAGTCCCTAATTTTAAAATATAGTTTATATGTTAAAATAATTGATAGGTATTTTCATTTAGAAGCAAATTTTGCAAAGCATATGAGGCGAAAGGGTGAGTCATATTGTATACGCTGGGGCAAATTTTAAAGCACAGGACTTATTTAACTCCTGAGCTTGAGGGGCTAGTAGGTCCTACACAACGCTTTACATATAAAGAATATAATAATCGTGTCAATCATCTGGCGCATTATTTACTAAGTCTACAAGTAAAGCGGGGAGATCGTGTTGTTATTTTATGCACCACGAATTTTTGGAATCCTATGATTTTATTTGCTGCAGCGAAGATTGGGGCCATTGCAGTTCCATTAAATTGGAGACTGAACTCCCGAGAGCTGGTTCCTTTTATTGAAGATGCTAAACCCAAGGTGCTTTTTTATGATGAAGAATTTGGAGATGTTTTATCTCATCTAAAACAAGCTTCTTATTTGGAGAGATCTGTCCGAGTGGGTCAAGGCGAAGAAATAGATCCTGTATTTGAACAATTTATTGTTACAGGACCTGATACAGAGCCTGAAGTAGAGATTCATGCAGATGATCCAGTTGTACTCGCATATACCTCAGGCACAACGGATACCCCTAAAGGTGTATTATTGAGTCATAGTAACTTTTACAGTGCTTCAGCTTATATCTCAGTATCTTTAGGAACAAGCCAAGGCGGCAAGTATTTATTTTGTTCTCCGTTATTCCATAGTAGTGGTCTAAATAGTTTGGTGTCAGCTGTTGTACAGGGAAAAACAGTCGTGTGTATGCCGAGATTTCATCCGGAAAAAGTGTGGGATATCATTGAGCGAGAGCGGATCACGATTGTTTATGGAGCACCGATTATATTAAAAATGATGCTCTCTACTTTTAAAAATAGAGAACGGGATCTCAGTCAATTGCAGATGGTTTTTAGTGGTGGAACTTTTTTGCCTCAAGAATTAATAGATGAATATTTCAATATAGGAATTCCGCTCTCCAATGTATATGGTGCAACTGAATTTACAGGAGCTATATCAGTTTGGTCTCCAGTCATGGGAATGGAGAAGAGTGGTTCTGTAGGAAAAGTTGTGAATGGTGAGTTTAAAATTGTTGATCCAGAGACTAAGAAAGAGCTAGCTATAGGCGAAACTGGTGAAATTGCTTTAAAGAGCCCCTCTGTTTTTTTAGGGTATTGGGAGAATAGTGAAGCCACTCATCGGGTTAAACAAGATGGATGGTTATACACAGGTGATGCTGGTTATGTGGATTCAGATGGCTTTCTTTATATTGTAGATCGATATAAGGAAGCGATCCGGTTCGCTCTTGAAACCGTTTACCCTTCAGAAGTAGAAAAGGTAATAAAACGTATAGAAGCAGTACAAGATGTAGCATTGGTTGGGATTTCAGATCCAAACTTGGGTGAAATTCCTCGTGCTTATGTTGAGTTGAAAGAAGGAGCATCACTCTCAGAGCAAGATGTACTCTCTTATTGTCATGAGCGTATGGCTAGATTTAAGGTTCAAGAAGTTACGTTCATCGATGAGCTTCCTCGCAATGGTGCGGGAAAGATCCTGAAAAGATTTCTTCGTGATCTCGATAGCTAGATCACCCATAGGCCAGTCATAGAAGATCAGACACCATCAGGATGAGGTGGTGTCCGATTTTTGCACTACTTTACATCGTGACCAAATTGTCCTTCAAGAAGTTGTTTGATTTTAGAGCTTTGTGTTCGATGCCATTCATCATGATGATCCTTAAAAGAACGATAACATTCTTGTAAAGCTAATTGGATGGTTGCACAATCTTCAGCAGAAAAAACCTTGACATACTCATCATCTGTCAAATGATGATCGCTCATTTCGTTCACCCCTTTGTAGTATTGTAGACAAAAAATAATAGAAGTATTTAATCAAAAACCTTCTTGAAAATCGGGAATGACTTTCGCTGAGAGATGTTCATTAAACTTTTATTATTTACCCAATTATAAAAGATTTACTAAATGAATCTTGATAGATAAAGTGATTAGTCTCTTCTAAGGAGATGACTAGATTGGGATTGCTTTATTATTTTCTACTGTTCCATTTTTGTTCTTGAAAGAAAAAAGGAAGAGTAGTAAAATATATAATTCAAAGGTTGATTTTATTTTTTCATATAAACCTTAGTTAGCTTTTTTAAATCCGATGATTTTTTGACGATGATCTTATGTATTTCAGGCTTTTTTATGGAAAATATACAGAAAATTTATATGAACCTTACGAATCATCTGCGATAATAAAGCTATAGTTTTTGAAGGTGATCATAGACGTGGATGTTGAGTGGAATCGCTTTCAGTAAATGAGGAATGTATGAATTTTTATAGGATAATACTACATAACATAAACGGATGTACAAAGGAGATGGTTAAGATGAACAAAGTTGTTCATTTTGAACTTCACGCTCCTCATCCAGAGCGAGCCGTCCGGTTTTATGAGAGCGTATTTGGATGGAGAGTAGAGCAAACACCAGATAATCAAGATGTGTGGACTGTGCAGTCGGGATCAAGTTCTTCAAGATGTAGAGGAAATATTTATCGATCTCATGAACAACCTTCCTCAGATGTAAATTCGATTGAGGTCGCTTCGATCGAGGAGTATGCAAAAAAGATCTCTCAACATGGGGGCGAAATGGTGGTTTCTAAAGTAGAGCTTCCAGGAACAGGCTACTTAGCCTATTGTTTAGATGTAGAGAAAAATTTATTTGGGATGTTGGAAAGAACCATCTCTTTATAATGAAGCCTATCTCCGAAATCGAGATAGGTTTTTATTTTAGGATAATTGATTGAACCTCTCTGAAACCATTTCTTTTTGACTTCCAAAGAGCAGATAAGACTTTCTCAAAGATCATAACTTCCTATTCATGCATTGATTAGTAAAAGGATTCCTGCAATGCTCATTAGCCAAGAAAGAGTGGAGCCTGAGTTTTCTACTATTTTTTTACGTAATTTCTCCAATGGAGCTTGCATCCTTTTTTGAAAAGTATGGTGTAATATGATCAAAATAATGGAGGGTAATACCATGATAAAGTTATAGCCAGCTAGAATTGTAACCGACTCCATCATAGGTAATTGGTTGGAAGTCATGATTCCAATCGCAGCAAAATAAGGCAATGCGGTTCCAACCTCTATGATCCCAGTTGTCAAACCAAGTATTATCATGGCAAGTATACTTTTGTTTTTGGGTTTACGGGGTTCTGATGTACTTTTTGTAGGTACAAAAAAGCTGCCAATTAACAAGCCAAGTCCGGCAAAAGTCATCAGTTGATTATTGTTACCAAAGTGGGTGATTGCCTGAAACACTTTGTCCATACCAAGCATCAATAAGATACCAACTATAAAATAAAACACTGAAACGGTCAGCAGATAAATGAGTAATCGGCGGGTTGATCTTTCACTTGCTGAAAGTAACATATAAACCGTTACACCAATGGTTGTTGGACTGAGAGTATCCAAGATTGATAAAGCTCCTATTGAAATCAGTAATTCTGTAGTCATCAGTCCTCTTTCCCCCTCATCTGTTTTTTAAATAGATTTCGAATGCTTTCTCAATGAATTGTAAAAATTCTGTATCCAACGGGTAAAATCCAACTTTTTTTGAGTGCTCTGATGACTTTCTTACTTCCCAAAATTTCTCCAGAAACTCTTCATTATCTCCATAAGTTTCTCTTGCTTTTTCATCCATTCTTTGGATGATCTGTTGTACTTCAGGTGAATCAACCCCTTTTGACATATTTCTTTTTAATTGAGCGATTAATGATACCCATTCAAGCGTATCTGGATCTCCGCGGTTTATATTGGGGAGAAGGTCAAGTAACTTTTGATCTTCTTGAAATAATTGACTACGATATATTTCCCGTTTATCAAGATTACTTTGATATAAATGGATCATTTTAGAAATGTTGTTCAGGTCAATTTTTCCTTCAATTTTATATTCATTCAATAATCCATGTAACGACCTTTCTATTTCTTCAAGTTTGTTCTTTTCTTGTAGGACGTAGTTTAGTTGATTTTGTAACACAATAGGCCAATCATTACTTTGATCTGACAACATAACCTTTATTTCTTGCAGGCTAAATCCTAACGTTTTTAAAAATTGGATTTCCTGCAATTTCTTTAATTCCTTTTTTCCATATAATCTGTGTCCTCCTTCTGTTTTGCCTGCTGGGGTGAGCAACCCAATATGATCATAATGACGCATCGTTCTTACAGTAATCCCAGTTTGTTTTGACACTTCTTTAATAGAAATCATGTGAAACACCACCATTCTCCTTTATGGTAACTAAAAATTATTATACAAAATGACGTAACGTCACTTTCAAGGGTCAACTTAAAAATTTTCTATTCAGTACTTTTTATCAACTGGATTTTGTGACCAAGTGGAAGGATCTTAGATGAGTTAAGACTATACTTGGGATTTTAAAGTGGGGGGTGCTCCATATAGAGAAAATCTCAAATGGAGCAAGCTTGTTATTTTGAGTGTGGGCTATCAATCGATTCGATTAATGTATGTAATTCGACTTCTGACAATTCACGATAACTGCCTAAGGGTAACGAAGGGTCTAATTGGAGAGACCCCATTTGGATTCGTTGAAGGTAGATCACTTCTTTTTCTACGGCTTGGAACATTCGCTTGACTTGGTGGAATTTCCCTTCATAAATGGTCAACTCAATTTCAGAGATCGGTGCAGAGTGGAGAATGGT
Source organism: Hazenella coriacea (assembly GCF_004341825.1). Taxonomy (GTDB): domain Bacteria; phylum Bacillota; class Bacilli; order Thermoactinomycetales; family Thermoactinomycetaceae; genus Hazenella; species Hazenella coriacea. The sequence continues at coordinate 558,737 of NZ_SMAG01000002.1, forward strand.
TAATTCACCAGGTAAAGTATGATAACCATCTTCTAAAATAACGCCTTTCCGAAAGATATGTATATCCTCTTCGGTCACTTCCCCTTTCACTTTGGCAAAGTAGCGCTTAGGAACCTGCTTTTTGGGTGAAAGTAAACGATGAGATAATTTACCGTCATTAGTGAGTAGTAAGAGACCTTCCGTATCTTTATCTAATCGCCCCACAGGAAAAGGATCAAACAAACGGTACTCTTCATCAAGTAAATCGACAACTACATGTTCACGTAGATCTTCAGTGGCAGAAATGACCCCTTGTGGTTTATTCATCATCAAGTAAACAAACTCACGATAAAAAATCTGTTCCCCATTGACAATGATTGGGTCTTGGTTAGGATCGACTTGTGTACCAGGATCCGTAATATGAACCCCATTCACAGTGACGACCCATGATCGCATTGATTTTTTGATCTCTTTGCGTGAGCCAAAGCCTAAGTGGGCTAGGATTTTGTCTAGTCGTAATCTCTTTTTTTCTCCCAAGTGATTCGCCTCCTTCAGGGATCTTAATGAGCCTATTGTGACATGAGCGACTTAACTATTCAAGCAAGGGCGACATGAATCCATGATCGATCCTATTTATTGATGAGTAGAAACTTGATCACCTGAAATGACCTTGTACATGATTTTCATCCATGATCCATTCCTTTCTGAAATCCCATGTTGCAATATTTCCAATCATATGAGGGTATTGTGAAGTATACAAGTTTAGGAGGGAGCTTTTACATGGAAATACCTAAGTACCCAAGAATGAATCAGGAATTAACTCCAGGACAAATCAATCAACTAACCCATATTGTGTTTGGAGGAAAAAACGAAACAATACATGACCAGAAATTTGATTGCATTTTTGTTTTTGGTGGTACTCATCCAGGATGTTGGCAATTGTCTATGGAGAATATCTTCGTATTTATTACTATGGTCAAAAAGGGGATATCGAACCGCTAGAATCTCCAATTGAAGGGATCCATTTGCGTTATAAATAATTTAAGGATAGGACAGAAAATACTTAATCATTCGACTAAATTATAGTATTATATAGAGAATATCCCTTCTCCTGCCGAGTTTCCTTTTTATGTTACGGAACAACATTCAAGAAGGAGACCTTTATATGATTACTGATCACGGAAGAAATCATAAAGAAGTCAAGTTAGAGCATGGAAATTTGCATGTTTTTGCTAATGATGAAGTATTTGCTAGCTTAGAAAATAAAGTGTATGAAATGGCAGATAATAATTTGCGAATTCCCCGTCATGTGTATATGAGCTATACTCCCGATGCACATGTTGGGATTGGAACTTGTATTGGTACAACAGCTGTTTGGAATATGTCTGATGGCTTTGTCTCTCCGTCCATTGTGGGCTCCGACATTGGATGTGGAATGCGGGTTCATATGACTTCCCTGCACAAAGAGGATCTTCAAGAGAAGTCATTGCGTCGTAAGTTGATCCAAGCGATTGAAAAGTATGTACCCACCCATGAACGAGCCTCATCCCACTATAAAAATGTGCGTGCGGATAAAGTGGTGATGGAAGGGCTGTATGGTTTGCCTTCTGAATATATCCCTGATCGATATTCACCTGAGGAACGCCGTTCTTTGACACATGTGGAGCATGCCAAGTTTGAGTTTGATCATGATCATTTAGATGAGATCCCTGAAAAGAATTGGAAACGAGCTTGGCAACAGATTGGAACTTTAGGTGGCGGAAATCATTTTGTCGAAATTCAATATATTAAATTAAATGAAGAAAAGCGTTCCATTGCGGAACAGTGGGGTTTATTTGATGGGCAAATCGTGGTCATGATTCACTCCGGCTCAAGAGCATGGGGAGGAATGTTAGGACCTCGATATACGAAGGATTTTAAGCAAGTGATGGGATTGTGGGGAGTAGAATCTCCAGACCGAAATCTTGTCTACGCTCCGATTAATACCGAGCAAGGACAACGTTATATTCACCTCATGTATTCGGCTTTGAATTATGCTGTAGTGAACCGTCATATGATCGCTTATGGTGTACGAGAAGGATTCAAAGATGTGTTTGGCTCTGACTTTGAAATGCCTGTTTTATATGACTTGATGCATAACTACGCATTGAAAGAATTTCATCGGAATCAACCCATGCTTGTTCACCGTAAGGGAGCCACTCGTGCGTTACCAGCGGGTCATTTCTTAAATAGAGAATCTTATAAGGAAACGGGACATCCTGCTTTGATTCCTGGATCGATGGGAACCTCTTCATATATTATGGTTGGTGAGCAAGGTGGAGAGAAAAACTTCTATTCCATCTGTCACGGGGCAGGACGCATTCGCTCACGTCGGGCCACTAAAGAATTGATCACTGTGGACGAGTTTGCACAGTCGATGAAAGTAGGCACTGATGATGAAGTGTTGGTCAATCATCGTACATTGAAAAGCATCTTAGACGAATGTCCACAAGCATATAAAGATGTGGATCAGATTATTGATTCTGTCGTTGGTGCGGACTTGGCTTCTGTCGTTGCTGAATGTAAGCCAATGGCTGTGATTAAAGGTGTCTAAAATTAAACCTCCTTACTGGAACACCCTGATGGAGGGTGAAGATCAGGCCCCTGAAAAATGGGCTCTGATCAAGTAGACGCATTCTCTGGATTTGGATACAATAAAAGAGTAAAGGAGGGATCTATACATGTCTCAAAATTTCTATCTCCAACAAATGCAAATGATGGTTCAGCCAATGCGTGATGAGCTGACCCAATTGGGAATAAAAGAATTACGTACACCAGAGGAAGTAGATGGTGCTCTACAAGGTGAAGGAGCTAAAGGAACCACGCTAGTAGTGGTCAACTCTGTCTGTGGATGTGCGGCTGGGTTGGCTCGTCCCGCTGTCGGTCTTTCACTTAAACACGATAAAGTTCCTAATCACTTATATACTGTATTTGCGGGACAAGATCGTGAAGCCACAGCACAAGCTCGCGAATATTTTGAAGGGCAACCACCTTCTTCTCCATCAATGGTTCTTTTAAAAGATGGCAAACTGGTACATATGGTTCATCGTCATGAGATCGAAAATGTACCGATGGAAGAGATCGCCGCCAATTTGACAGCAGCTTTTGATAAGTATTGTGATTAATCCAGTGAACTCCTCGCCATAACGGGGAGTTTTTTTGTAATTATAGGAGGATGAAAATGTTATCGTTTCATGATGTCATTGAAACGAAATATTAACTTTTATTTGTTAGGGTGGAACTCGCTCTTTCATTCAGTTTAGAATAGAAATATAAGTTTGTCATAAGGAGGGAGTTGCATGGAAGTCATCGCTTTTTTATTGCTAGCTTTATTTATCGCGATTGTTATCATAGTAAATGCTTTTTATCGTTCTGCCCGGAAAAAAGACCAAAATCGTTTATATGTGATAGAAAATCTAGGAATACAGGAACATTCTGATGACTTTAAAGAAAATCTGGGTCAACTGATTCAACGCCTAGAAGCTTCAATTCCACTTAGTTATATGGAACAAGTGAAGGAAAGAGTGATTCGTGAACATAAAATTAGCTTAATCGATTGGGAAAATCGTTGGTTCGAGTGGAAACGATTTCTCATTATGACTGCAATTCTAAAAAATGTACCCATGTATAGTCGTGAAGTAGATGAAGTATGGCATGAAAAGTTGATGTTTACTCGTGAATATGAATTGTTCTCAGATCTATTTTTAGAGCGGACATTACACCATGCTCCCCATCCTCCTGGGCATTCTTTTGATCGTTCAGAGCGAGCTTGGTTTGATACCATTTACATCATTTTATTTAAACCAACGAAGTTTAGTATCTCTACATGGGGACCCTTTTTGAAACATCCTCTCTCCGAAAAAATATTATTAGACTTCCAAATGATGCCCATGGATGTCTTAAAAGAAAAATATTTTAACATCCATTGTCAAGAGCATGTTCCTGCTGTGGCTTCGCTAGTAGAATTTATCATTCGTTATTTTCAAGGCCAAGTCGATTATTTGAGTAAACATTACGATTTATATGGGAAAAGTGTAAAAACCTTTGGTAAACATAGTAGCTCATCTTACTCAGACCCTGCATTATGGATGTTAGGTGGGATGCTATTTTTGACTTGCTTTCATCATGATGAGTTTGACGAAAAGAACGAGTTTTTTGAAAAGACGACTGGAAGCGGGGATAGTGGTGGAAGTTTCATCTTCTCTGGTTGCTCCAGTGGTGGTGATAGTATCAGTGGCGACCCCGGTGGAGATAGTGGAAGTGGTAGCAGTTGCAGTAGTAGCAGTTGCAGCAGTAGTAGCTGCAGTAGTTGTGGTGGGGGATGTGGAAGTTCATAAGGGACCCACATCGCTTAGATTCATTATAAAGAGTGTGTAATGAGAAAAACCTTGATCATGGAGATCTCCTAGATCAAGGTTTTTTACAAAGTCATGGAGGAAGTTTTTGATCATGAGATTACAATTCTATTTTCCAAAAAAGAATTGTAGGGCGGAGGGAAGATCTTTTTGCCAGAAGCCCCAAGTATGATCGCCTTCCTCTTCAACATAGTGAACATGTGCCTCTTTTTCATTTAAATATTGGTGAACCACCCGATTACGGGCGACTAGATCTAAATTACCCATATGGGTAGGAACAGCTGTTTCTGATTTGCCAATGGATTGGTAGATGGTTAAATGCTTCAGGCTCTGGGTTTGTAAGATTTCTTCCTTGGTTTGTTTTAGAAATGCTCCAGATTGAGATAACACCCGTTTAAAAAGATGTGGATACTGGAGGGCCAGATGTAAGGAGACAGTTCCTCCTAGTGAAGAGCCTCCAACCACTAACTGATCAGGGTGGACTGAATATCGGTCTTGAATCATTGGAATTAACTCTTCAACGATCATCCGTTGATGCAACTGATTACGTGAACCAACAGGTGAATACTCTGAAGTTCGTACAGATTTGTCTACAGGTACTGCTACTAGGATCAAGGGATGTATGAGATTATCAGCAATCATTTGCGTTGCTTGTGTGACAATCCGTCCCAAGTTGAAATAATCATTCCCATCATGCAAAATCATCCATGGGTATGGATGCGTTTCATCATAGTTAGGTGGTAAAAAGATGAGTATTTCTTTGGTGTCCTGTAAAAATTGACTGGTTAAGTTTTCTCTTTTAATGATTCTTTTTTGTCCCATAGTCATCCACTCTTTTTGTCTTGGTATCTCAGAAACCATGTATCTTTTGTTTCTGGTCGTTTTATTGTACTAAATACTATACCCTAATTTTCACTGTTTTTGATCATAAAGACAAGAAAAGGGAAAATGTTTTGACCTGTGCACTAGTTCTTTATGGATGGGGTAAACATTTTCTGTCTACGTTATGGATCATTTCTTACGTTTTGTGATGAAGAACTGAGTTCTCTTTGACCGATTCATAAGAATAGATTTACAATAATGATAAATATATTTTTTTAATGGAGTGATAAAGGTATGGGTCAACCCGCTTGGTTTCCTAATCCTGAACAAATGGAAAAAACTCGATTATTTCGTTTTATGAAAAAGTTGGGTTATCCAGACTACGATTCTTTTTATGAGCAATCGATTCGCAATGTAGCTTGGTTATGGGATGAAGCTGTGAAAGATCTAGATGTAGAATGGATTCAACCTTATCGGCAAGTGATGGATTCCAGTGATGGAATGGCTTGGACTCGCTGGTTTATCGATGGAAAACTAAATGTATCAGCCAACTGTTTAGATCGTTTTGTTCAAGATCCAAGCTCTCGCCACCGTCTTGCATTGATCTGGGAGGGAGATAATGGAGAGACTCGTAAATATACGTATCGAGATCTATGGTTAGAAGTAAATCGCTTTGCTCAAGGGTTGGTTCAGTTGGGTGTTAAACCTGGGGATCGGATCGCTATTTATCTACCGATGATTGCAGAAAATGTGATTGCTATGCTAGCGATCGCTCGAGTCGGTGCGATATTTACCCCTTGTTTCTCAGGATATGGGGCTGAAGCTGTCGCAACCCGAATCCAAGGTTGTGAAGCTAAGCTTTTAATTACGGCGGATGGCTTTTATCGTCGTGGAAAAGTGGTTCCCATGAAAGAAGAAGCGGATCGTGCTGCTGATTTATCTCCATCGATTGAAAAAGTAATCGTGGTGAAAAGAGTGGGTCGGGATTGTCCATGGAATGAAGAGCGAGATATAGAATGGAATCATTTAAGGTCTAACATGAAAACGCTTACTCCTTATGTGGCTGATGCTAGTGATCCATTTATGATTATCTATACTTCAGGGACAACAGGTAAACCTAAGGGGACTATGCATGTCCATAGTGGTTTTCCCATCAAAGCAGCTTTTGACTCTGCCTATGGCTTTGATCTCGGACCTGGAGATATTATGTTTTGGGTGACTGATATGGGATGGATGATGGGCCCTTGGATGGTCTTTGGCACCTTGATGTTAGGGAGTACGATGCTCGTTTATGAGGGAACTCCTGATTATCCAGAGCCAGACCGTTTATGGGAACTCGTGGCGACTCATGGCGTCAGTCATCTAGGAATCTCTCCAACATTAGTTCGTTCTTTAATGAAACATGGTGAACATTGGTTGACACGGCATGACCTTTCTAGTTTACGAGTTTTCGGATCGACAGGCGAACCTTGGAACCCAGATCCTTGGTATTGGCTATTTGAAAAGGTAGGTCATCAACAAGTTCCTATTATCAACTATTCAGGTGGAACAGAAATTTCCGGGGGAATTCTAGGAAATAACTTGTTGAAACCAGTAGTTCCTTGTGGGTTTAATGGTCCTTTACCAGGTATGGATGCTGATGTAGTTGATGAATCAGGACAAACTGTCCGAGGTGAGGTAGGAGAGTTGGTTTTAAAACAACCTTGGGTAGGAATGGCCAGTGGTTTTTGGAAAGATTCGAAGCGTTTTGAATCCACGTACTGGGGACGTTGGCCGAAAATATGGGTACATGGAGATTGGGTGGAGATCGATGAAGCTGGTTTTTGGTACATCACGGGTCGATCTGATGATACCTTAAACATTGCAGGCAAGCGCTTGGGACCTGCAGAGATGGAATCGGTTCTTGTGGATCATCCCCATGTCTCGGAAGCAGCAACGATTGGTGTCCCTGATCAGGTGAAAGGAGAGAATGCAGTCTGCTTTGTTGTATGTAAATCTAAGCCTGATTCAACAGAAAATCTAGAACAGGAATTGATTACATTTGTAGCGGAGCGGATGGGAAAAGCACTAAAACCCAAATACGTCTTTCTAGTGAATGAATTGCCTAAAACCAGAAATGGAAAAATTCTTCGTCGAGTGATTAAAGCGGCCTACTTGGGAGATGAAGTAGGAGATCTATCCTCGATTGAGAACAAACAAACCATAGAGGAAATTCGTTCATGTGCCACATCTAAAAATACTTAAGTCGATCCTATTTATTTAAAGAGTTACTCATCATGAGTAACTTTCTTTCTTTGATAAATCCTAGTAGGATAATTTGTTCTAAAATGGCGTAACCCAAAATCAAATCTAGGATGAATCTCTGTGTTCTTTTTAAATATATATACAAAATTGGAAAATAAAATACATTCACCCAAAAGTAATTTATATATATTTAGTTACTTTTTCGAAGAAGAGGACATTTTCCAAGACAAGAATTAAGAGAATTTGGTACAATGGACTTTGTTCTTTGGGACAGAAAACGAGTAGACGGTGCGAATAAATACATAGGGTGAGGTGTCGGTATTGCATGTTCCGGGTTACAGATTTAGAACGGCGTGTACTACAGGTGCAAGGTACCGACTCTCTACAACAGAGAGATGAGTTGTTACGAGAGTTAGAACCTCATGTGCGACGAATAGCATCCCGAGTTTGTAAACGGGTGATTACTCAACAAGACGATGAGTACATCATTGCTTACAAGGCAATCGATGAAGCAATCAAGGATTACGATCCTAAGCATAAGGCGTCTTTTTTATCGTTTGCCTATCGGGTCATTCAACGAAGACTAGTCGATTATTTTCGTCAAGAGCAGAAGCATCAGCGAGTGGTACCTCTGCATTCGTCTAGTACACAGGTTGAAGAGGTCCATCATCCAGAGGTTGTAGCACGTTCTTTTGAGAATCATCAAAAAATGGAACTCGCCCAACTGAGGCGTTTGGAGATTGAAGTATTTACACAAGCTTTGGAACGACATGGGATTACGATGCAGCTGCTTTTAAAAAAGGCTCCTAAACATCGTGATACACGAGAGAATTTGTTTAACATAGCGAGGATCATCGTTTCAGATGAGCAGTTACTCAGTCAATTTTACCGCCAGAAAAAGCCAGACAAAGAACTGGCCAAACGTTTAGACATGCATCGAAGAACCTTGTCGAGGCACTGGATTTATCTAACTGCCTTAACTATTTTGGTCGTCGAGGATCTCTCTTTGTTGCGTGACTATATCGGTTTGTAAGCGGGGGAGAAAGGAGGGGGATAAGATGCAAAAAGGAATTATCATGGAAATCCATGATCGGCATTGGATTGTACTCACTTCGGGAGGTGAATTTCTACAGGTTCCTAAGACCAATCAGAGCAGTCAAATTGGTGAGGAAGTAAGCTTCCAGGTAGTGAGACAGTCCAGCCGTCGAACATGGATATCAATTGCATCAACGGCAGTGGCTGCGATGCTTGGATTTTTCTTCTTCTTTCCTCAGCTATTCGTCGGCCAACCTCATGCGGAAACGTATGTGTATGTCGATGTAAACCCCAGCTTGGCGATTGGCTTGGATCATGAGGGTGAAGTAGTTGAAGTTCGCCCTTTAAACAAATCCGCTGGCAAACTTGTCAATCAGATCAAAGACTTGAATGGTCAAAGTGCTGACCAGGCTGTCGTTAATATCCTCGACGAAGCCAAAAAACAAGGAATGTTAAAACAAAAAGATCGAGTTGTTTTGACAGGAATTAAAGAAGAAAAAACAAGTGCAACGACCATTAATAAACTACAAAATGTTATTGTGGAAAGCTCAAAGAAACAAAATCTTGATCTTTCTGTTAACAAGTTAGAAATGCCTGAAAAAGTCCAATCGAAAGCTGAAGAAACAGGGCTATCCCCAGCCAAATATGCAGCGTGGTTAGTAGCTAAAAAAGAAGGGCAAGACATTTCTGTTAAGGAAATTGAAGAGAAATCATTGACTGAGTTAGCTAAAGACATTAAGCCAGTTTCGGATCTTCTAGAAAAGCCTTTAACAGAAAAGGAATGGGATCAAATCATTCAAGTAGAAGAACCAGAGAATAAGGATCAACCATCAGAGCCAACTCAGAATGAGCTTGAAGATCCAGAGCAAACTGATGACACTTCTGAAGATCCAACCACAACTGAACCGGAAGATCCAGATGAGGATCAAACAACAACACCTGATGGTCAACTACCGTCACCTAATCCTGATGGAAACTCCAACAACGACTCAAAGTCTGAGGGAGGAACGGGAACAACATTAGGACAGTCGGGAAGCGAGACGAAAAACCCGACCCCATAACCTAAGATCGCTATTTCAATAGTGATCGCGTTCACTGAACCTAAGAAGCTTAACAACATTGACTCATTTGTTGCAAGCTGACACCTCTAGACCCAGCTTTCAACAGATATATAGAGAGAGGAGTCATGAAATGGAAGGCATTGGGATCGTGAGAAAGGTAGACCATTTAGGGCGGATTGTGTTACCAAAAGAGGTTCGGGATTTACTAAATATCCATTCCCATGATGGAGTAGAGATTTTTGTAGATAATCAAAGTATCATTCTACAAAAGTACAATCCTAGTTGTGTGTTGTGTGGAAATATGCAAGATCTTTTCTATTTTCGAGAGAAAATTATATGTGCGAGTTGTGTAGATGAGAGTAACAGATATATCTCATCATTAACAGATAAAGAGTGAGAGATTAGAGAGAAGAAGCTCTTCATTGTGCGAAGAGCTTCTTTTCTTTGAGCAAAGCGTTAATTCTTTACAGTGAATCACTGACAACAAAGATACTCTTTGATAGAATAAAATTGCATCATCAGAATATAATATCTATTTTGCAATTGCATTTGAAAGCGCTTTCTCTGGAGGTGTTCAATTGTCTGAGCAAGAGGTGCTGGTCGAAATCCGAGGGCATGTAGGGTGGATTCAGCTCCATCGTCCCAAGGCCTTAAATGCTCTTCACATGGGATTAATCAAGCAATTGGCTAATCATTTAGAAGAGCTAGATGGAAATGATGACATTCGTTGTATTGTTCTCAAAGGAGACTCAAAGGCATTTGCCGCAGGGGCGGATATTGATGAGATGGCCGAATCTTCCCCGATTGACTTGATCAGAAAAGAATTTTTTGGAGATTGGCAAAGGATTCGCAACATCAAAAAGCCAGTCATCGCAGCAGTATCAGGCTATGCTCTGGGTGGTGGTTGCGAATTGGCTATGTGTTGTGACATGATTATTGCTTCTGAAAATGCGCGTTTTGGTCAACCTGAAATTAAGCTGGGTGTGATTCCCGGTGCTGGGGGGACTCAACGCTTAACACGGGCAGTTGGAAAAGTGAAAGCCATGGAAATGGTGCTTACAGGTTCTACGATTTCAGCAGATGAAGCTTTAAAGGCTGGACTCATCAACCGTGTAGTACCTGTAGATCAGCTAGAAGAAGAAACGAGTAAGCTCGCCGATAAAATTGCTAGTCATCCTCCGATCGCAGTTCATCTAGCTAAACAAGCTATTCTTAAAGCATTAGATGTACCCCTTGAATATGGGTTACAATTTGAACAGCATCTTTTTTATTTGCTATTTGCTTCAGAGGATCAACGTGAAGGTATGAAAGCTTTTATAGAAAAAAGGAAACCAGATTTTTCTGGTAGATAAGGAGAGGAAAACGATGAGTGAAGAGGCAACAGTGATTTTGACTCGCGAGGACCATGTAGGAATCATAACATTAAATCGTCCTCAACTCTTTAACGCCATTAATGATCAATTAAGTGCAGAATTACTAGAAAAGTTAAACGAAGCTAGTCAAGATGAAGATATTCGTGCGGTTGTATTAACTGGAAATGGAAAAGCATTTTGCTCGGGACAGGATCTTAATGATCGAACAGCTATACAGTTTAAGGGGGAAAAGATCTCTTTAGGTGATAGTGTTCGAAATAGATATAACCCAATTATTATGGCGCTAGCTCAAATGAAAAAGCCAGTGATCGCAGCTGTCAATGGGGTGGCTGCCGGAGCTGGATGTAGTCTTGCTCTTGCATGTGATCTACGTTTTATCACTCCAGAGACTCGTTTTGTTGAAGCTTTTGTAAAAATTGGACTAGCCCCTGATAGTGGTTCTAGCTATTTCTTACCACGGATCGTGGGATTGGGAAGAGCATTAGAGATTGCTATGACGGGTCGTGATATCAAAGCAGATGAAGCTTTGCAGATCGGTTTAGCCCAGCGGATGGTTGAGGCAGATCAGTTATTTGCAGATACACTCACTTTCGCTAAACAGTTGGCTGAAGGTCCTACAGTTGCCATTGGTCTGACCAAACATGCGATCTATAAGGGAATGGAAGTATCTTTAGAAGAAGCATTGGAATTTGAAGCGGTTGTTCAAGAAGAAGCAGGGAAGTCAGAGGATTTCCTTGAAGGAATACAAGCTTTTGCAGGAAAGCGAAAACCAAAATATCGTGGACGCTAAATGCGAGGAAGATGAACCCAACATTAAAAATGACATAGGATGGATTGAGGCTCCACATGCTTGAAAGTGTTGGAATCTTAGGGAGTTAGCGATCATGATTGGCTCATCAACCTGTCCCATAGTGGGAGATGCACCTAACTTGTGAGGGACACCTATTAGGGTGCGTGAGATTTCTCTTTGATCCTATCACTCAAAACTGTGGAGTTTCAATCGCCACTTCCGTAAATCAACTTTCAGTCTTGTCTCCAGTCAACGAGAAAGGGTGGGAACCATGAGCATGGAAAGCATTGAACTAGAAAAAAAGTGGACCGGGCATCATGAGCATAGAGAAAATCGGATGAGAGATATTTTCGAGATGATGGATCAGTACGGTCATGAACAGATCGTTTTTTGCCGTCACCCCGAGTCTGGATTAAAATCAATTATTGCAATTCATGATACGACACTAGGACCTGCCATTGGTGGGTGTCGGATGATTCCCTATGCAACTACAGATGAAGCTTTGGAAGATGTACTTCGTCTATCTAAAGGAATGACCTACAAATGTGGGCTAGCTGATGTTGATTTTGGCGGTGGAAAAATGGTGATTATTGGGGATCCTGAACAAGAGAAGTCCCCAATTATGTTTCGTGCATTAGGTCGATTTTTATCAGGGTTAAATGGTCGGTTTTATACAGGTACAGATATGGGAACGAATCCGGATGATTTTGTGCAGGCTGCACGAGAAACAGAATCAGTGGTTGGACTACCTACAACACATGGAGGTAGTGGAGATACATCGATTCCAACTGCCTTCGGTATTTTGCAAGGAATTCGCGCTACCGCCAAGCATCTATGGGGTTCCACCAATTTGAAAGATCGCCGCATTGCAGTACAAGGTGTCGGAAAAGTGGGACAAAAATTGGTGGAATTGCTTTTAAATGAAGGAGCATACTGCGTGATTGCGGATTTAAATATGGAGAAGTGCAACCAATTAAAAGAGGAATTTTCTCCATATGTGGAAACAGCCGATGTGAATACGATTCATCGAGTGGAATGTGATATTTTTTCACCTTGTGCTCGTGGAGGAATTGTTAATGATCATACATGGTCAGAGCTTCAGTGCCGAGCGATTGTAGGGTCTGCAAATAATCAGTTAGTTGCTGATCAACATGGAGATCGATTGCATGAACGAGGGATTTTATACGCACCTGACTATTTAGTTAATGCAGGGGGATTGATTCAGGTTGCTGATGAATTAATCGGCTATCAACAGGAACGAGTGTTGGCCAAAACAGAAAACATTTACCATACATTATTGGAAATTTACGAACGTTCGAGAAACGATGACATTCCTACCTATCGAGCTGCGGACCAAATCGTTTTAGAAAGATTGGAGCAGGTCGTTGATCTTCGTCGGATTTTGCTAGGCTCTCCAGATGGAAGTAGAAGGGGGTAACTTACTGATGTCAACCCAGGTGGATCAGAAGTATATACAATATTTGACTCCGGACGGATTTCTAAGTCCAGAGGGACAGGCAATCTGGAATTCACTCAAAGCAGATGAAAAGAAAAATTTTTACCGTTGGATGACGAAGATTCGCCTGTTTGACCGTCGAGCTGTTTTATTACAACGACAAGGGAGGATTGGAACCTATGCTCCATTGGAAGGGCAGGAAGCATCCCAAGTAGGGAGTGCACTCGCTCTTTCCCAAGAGGATTGGATTTTTCCTAGCTACCGTGAACATGGAGTAGGTATGATTGCAGGGATGCCCATTTCGCAAATCTTCTTATATTGGATGGGGCGTGTAGAGGGATGTCAACCTCCAGAGGGTGTTAATCTTCTTCCTCCCTATGTACCAATCGCCACTCAACTTCCTCATGCAGTTGGTGCCGCATGGGCGAGCCAATTACGGGATGAAACAAGTGTAGCTGTTGCCTACTTTGGAGATGGAGCCACTTCGGAAGGTGATTTTCATGAAGCTTGTAACTTTGCGGGTGTATTTAAAGCACCTGTAATTTTCTTCTGTCAAAATAATGGATATGCCATTAGTGTTCCCTTTTCTAGACAGTCTGCCTCGAAGACAATTGCCGAAAGAGCCCAAGCATATGGATTTCCAGGGATCCGAGTAGACGGTAACGATGTACTGGCTGTTTATGATGTGATGAAACAAGCCGTGGAGCGTGCACGATCAGGTCAAGGTCCTACTTTGATTGAAGCAATCACTTACCGCAAAGGATCTCATACAACAGCGGATGATGCCACTCGCTATCGTCCATCCGAAGAGGTAGAGCATTGGGTTACCCAGCGGGACCCTATTGAAAGGCTTACTCAACTACTAAAAAAAGAAAAATTATTAAGCCCATCGGAAGAGAAGCAATGGGAAGAAGAGTGTAAGCAACAGATTGATGAAGAATTTAAACAAGCTGAGTCGAAACCTCCAGCCTCCGCTGGCCATTTGTTTGCACACGTTTATGAAACATTATCACCTTCCGAACAGAGACAGCTATCAGACCTACAACGAGGTGAGCAACCATGAGCCAATTAACCTTAGTTCAAGCCGTCTGTGAGGGACTTCGTGTTGCGTTGGAGAAGGATCCGAATGTTCTTCTCTTAGGTGAAGATATTGGGAAAAATGGCGGGGTTTTTCGTGCGACGGAAGGGTTATGGGAACAGTTTGGTGATCATCGGGTGATTGATACCCCTTTAGCTGAGGCAGGAATCGTGGGAACCTCGATTGGCTTGGCGATTCGGGGATTTCGTCCTGTTGCTGAAATCCAATTTTTAAGTTTCATTTACCCAGCATTCGAGCAAATTGTCACTCATGCGGCGAGACTGCGGACTCGAACCCAAGGAACATTTCCAGCGTCACTGGTGATTCGTGCTCCTTATGGAGGTGGGATTCGTGCTCCTGAGCTACATTGTGATTCTACCGAAAATTTATTTGTCCATATACCAGGATTAAAGGTGGTTGTTCCTTCAACACCTTCAGATGCAAAAGGGTTGTTGCTATCAGCGATCAATGATCCAGACCCTGTTCTCTTTTTGGAGCCTATGAAGCTATACCGATCCGTAAAGGAAGAAGTTCCCGACGGATGGTATGAAGTTCCACTAGGAAAAGCTCGCCAAGTTCGTGAAGGAGATGACTTAACTCTCATCGCTTGGGGAGCCATGGTACCCGAAGCGGAAGAAGCTGCTAAAAAGTTGGAACAACAGGGGATCACTTGTGATCTTTTAGATTTACGAAGTTTATACCCATTGGATGAAGAAGCAATCATCCAATCTGTGAAGAAAACAGGACGGGTTGTGATTGTTCACGAAGCTCCGAAAACAGCTGGATTAGCAGCAGAATTGACCGCTTTGATTAATGAACGTGCTTTTCTATACTTAGAAGCCCCGATTACCCGAGTTACAGGCTACGATGCACCTGTACCCATGTATGCTTTGGAGGATCATTTCCGCCCAGATGTAGATCGAATTTCAGAAGCCATTCAACAAGTAGTCACCTTTTAGGGAGGGAAAAAGATGACATTAGCTTTTCAGTTACCTGACATTGGTGAAGGAGTAGCAGAAGCGGAAGTGGTTCGTTGGTTGGTACAGGAGGGTGAGTGGATTGAGCGAGATCAGCCGATTGTGGAAGTGCAGACAGATAAAGCAGTCGTAGAGCTTCCTGCGCCTGAATCGGGTCAGATTCAGAAATTAATGTGGGATCAGGGGGCAACTGTTCCTGTAGGTGAAGTGTTGTATGTAATTGCATCGACTGTTGCTGAACCTATCCAGTCAACTGGGCAAAATTCCGCTACAAAGGCTGATAAACCTTCACAGCCAACGGTAAAGAAGGAAAAGCAGAAGCAACGTGTTTTAGCAGCGCCTTCTACTCGCCGTTTAGCTAGAGAGCTTGGAGTTGACTTAACTCAAGTGTCAGGGACAGGACCGAATGGACGAGTTGTGGATGGAGATATCCGACGTTTCCTTGCTTCGAAACAGACTAATAGTGAAGCATCAGTTACACAAGAACCTTCGGTTGAACCTATTGGACAAAATGTATGCGCTTCCAAAGTGGTTCAAACACCATTATCTCCAATCAGAAAAGTGATTGCAGAGCGTTTAACTTTTTCCTTGACTCATAAACCACATGCCACTCATTTTGATGAATTAGATTGTGCGGGACTGGTAGAGTGGAAAAAAAGAAGAGATGTTGAAAACCAACTACAAAACTTACCGAAGCTGACTTATATGGCTATTTTGATGAAAATGATTGCACAAACGTTGAAAATTCATCCCCATTTCAATGCCCATTTTGATGAAGATTCTCAGTTGATCCATACACATTCATCCATCTCAATCGGAATGGCGACTGATACTCCTCAAGGACTGTTAGTTCCAGTCGTTCACCAAGTGGAACAGAAAAATATGATTCAGTTGGCACAAGAAATCAAGCAACTCACGGATCAAGCAAGAGCAGGAAAATTGATGCCTGCACAAATGAAGGGGAGCACATTTACCATTAGTAACGCTGGAGCTTTAGGTGGAAAATGGGCTACTCCCATTATTCATCCACCTGAAGTCGCAATTCTAGCTCTTCATCCAATTGAACAAAAACCAGTTGTTGTAAATGGGGAGTTAACTGTAGGTTGGCGCATGAATGTATCTTTAAGCTTTGATCATCGGGTCATGGATGGGGCTGATGCGATTCGCTTTACACAAACTTTAGGGGCATATACATCTGATCCAGGAAAGTTAATTCAAGAATGGAAATGAACGTATCATAGATATGGAGTTGGTTAAAACAAGGGTGCTCCCCTTGTTTTTTTATTTGGAAGGGCTATTTCATTTGTAAATAGAAGATAAATCATTATAATATGAATGAATAGAGATTCATAATCTAGATATATCAAGCAGTTGAAAGGCTATGATGATGAGAAAAATTAAAATCCAACAAAGTGAATTTGATGGAGTACAGGCACTACGTGGAAAATTTACTTTACTAGGAAATCCATTTACATTTTGTAGCTATGTGGTGGATCATTGTATGATTGACACAGGCCCAGCTTGTGCCAGAAAAGAGATTTTCCAGTTCGCCACTGATTTTCATGTGGAGCAAATGGTTCTGACCCATCATCATGAAGATCATTCGGGAAATGCATTTGCTCTTTCTAGACATGGATTTGGACCCGTCTTCATGAGTCAACAAACCCAAGCGCAGATTCAACAGTTACATGTTCCTCTGTATCGACAACTAGCTTGGGGAAACAAGGGGAATATGAAAGCATCGGTAAGAGAAGAGTTGCTTACAGATCGTCTTTGTACAAAGAATTACAATTTTGAAGTTGTCCATACTCCTGGTCATACAGCAGACCACATTTGTTTAGTTGAAGTTGAACGGGGTTGGGCTTTTACAGGGGATCTTTATCTAGGTAATAAGCTTCATTATGGAATGAAAGGTGAATCAGTCGCTCAACAGATTACTTCACTAAAAGCGGTGTTATCTTTCCCTATTCAAATTGTTTTTTGTGGTCATGCTGGTGTAGTTGTAAATGGGAGAGAAGCATTGGAAAAGAAACTAGATTTCTTAGAATGGCTGACTGAAGAGACGAAAGAGCGATGGGAACAGGGGCTAGATGAAAAAGAAATCGCAAAAGAATTATTACCACGCTATCCATTGATTCCTTTTTTGTCACAAGGAGAAATGTCTCCTGTACATCTGATTCATTCAGTTATTCATGAGTGCAAGTAATTTTACACACACTGTTCATTGGTGAGCAGCGTGTGTTTTTTATCATGGAGCGCCGAGAATCCCCCACCTCTTAGCGTAGGTGGCGGGAGTGTTCAAAGGCTTTGGAAGGAGCCTTTTTATTTTTTGATACTTTTTATACATTTATGTTTATTAAGTATTTTAAGCGGGTAAAAAATAGTAGCTTCGATCACAAGATTCTAGCGATGTTCACTTTTTAAGAATTATGCATTGCGAAGAAACCAGAAGCTTGCTACCCTTCGACTTCTTATTCTTCATAGAAGGGTCCTACTTAGAAGCACTTCGGGTGAAACATTAACTTTTCACTTTAGGTTTGCTGATCGTATTGAGTTAAAGAATCCATTTTTGTAGGAGGTTTTCAAATGTTAAATCATCATGTGGTTATGATTACTGGTGCATCAAAAGGTTTGGGAAAGGCATTAACGATGGCTTTTGCCAAAGCAGGTGCAAAGTTAGCGATTGTGGCTAGAAAAGAACATGAATTACACCAAGTTGAGCAAGAACTGAAACGTTTGAGTGTAGAAGTATTGGCAATGACCGGTGACATGTCGAATTCACGAGATGTGGAGCGATTTGTTGCGACTGCTGAAGATACTTTTGGGCAAATTGATGTGTTAATTAACAATGCATCCATCTTTGGACCCAGTCCATCTCCTTATCTGCTTGATTTTCCGGAAGAAGATTTTATGGAAGTGCTAAGAATCAATACAGTGAATCCTTTTTTGGTAACAAGACGTGTGATCGCTGGCATGCTAAATCGAGGTAAAGGTTCAATTATTAATGTAACTTCAGAAGCAGGACATGTGGGGTATGCCGGATGGGGAGCTTATGGTATTTCCAAGTTTGCTGTTGAAGGATTGACCCAGACTTGGGCGGATGAAGTAGATGGAACAGGTGTCCGAGTGAATGCGGTTGATCCTGGAGAGATGGACACGGATATGCATGCGTTGGCAGTTCCAGATTGTGATTATGAGTTGGCAAAACCTGAAGAAGTGGTTGATGTGTTCCTTTATTTGGCATCAGATCAATCCGATCATCTGAATGGACAACGCTTAGAAGCACAGTCATTTTCCTGGAAAAAGGGGGAATGAGAAGTGGTTACAATTCCATTTTCTCTACCTAATGAATTAAATGCAGATAGTCCTCCTGAGAGACGGGGAATCAGACGTGATCATGTTAGGATGATGGTCTCTGATCTTCGGTCAGGTGAATCACAACATGTTCGTTTTTTTGATTTACCTCAAATGTTAAAAACTGGTGATGTAGTGGTTTTAAATGCAAGCCGTACTGTGCCAGCTGTTTTATATGTAGATCAAATGAGAGATGGAAAGTGTATATCATTAAAGAGAGAACTTCGCTTGGCTCATCGAATTGATCATCAAACCTGGGATGTGTGGATCGTTGGAGATCAAGTTCAGCAAGGGGATGAGTTAATCTTTTCAGATAAGCTGACAGCAATCGTGACTCAGACGGATTTCTCTTTTCCGCTTGTCCAAGTTCAATTCTCGTTATCAGGTGCACAGTTATTTGAGCAGATTTACTCACTAGGTGACCCCGTTCGTTATGAATATATTAAACAACCGTGGTCGCTGGATTACTATCAAACTGTTTATGCCAGCGTTCCTGGTTCTGTCGAGATCCCTTCGGCGGGTCGAGCGTTCAGTTGGGAGCTTATATTTCGCTTAAGAGAGCAGGGGATTCAAATCGTTACACTTACTTTGCATACAGGATTAAGCTATTTTCACGATGATTTACCCTTCCTTTCTCCTGAGCAGAATAGTGAATCTTATGAGATCCCGGAATATACAGCGCTGACTATTAATCATGCCAAACAACATGGAGGGCGTGTGATTGCTGTAGGTACAACTGTAGTCAGAGCATTGGAGAGTGCAGCAAAATCAGATAAAGTTTGTCTTGCACGGAGGGGGAAAACCAACTTGAAAATTACAGAAGAAACCCCTTTACAAATCGCAGATGGCTTAATAACAGGATTTCATGAGCCTGAGGCAAGTCATCTTGATTTATTAAGTGCTTTTGTAGAACCTTCTTTGTTAAAGAAAATGTATGAAGAGGCGATTCAACAGCGGTATTTATGGCATGAATTTGGAGATATTCATCTCATTTTGTAGAACGTGAGAGATGAATTGAAGGAAATAGATTGAAGGAGCGTGTGGGGATTGCTTCATCATGTGGGTCTTGAAGTAAAGAATATAGAACGAACTAGTCAGTTTTATCATCGCTGGTTTCAGTTGAATGAGGGGAAGCTTATGGAATTAAACGGAGAAAAGATCCTCTTTCTTCAAGTGGGAAATACATGGTTAGAGTTTATAGAGGTAGAAAGCCCTAATCATCAAGATTCAATCTATCATCTCGCATTTAAAGTCACCGACATAGAACAACAGATCTCAATTATGGAGAGAGCAAAAGTCCCAATTTTAGAGCCGATCCAAAGCTTCCCAAATGGATGGAAGAATGCATTTGTTTCTGGACCAGATGGAGAATGGATTGAATTGATCCAATCATAAGTGAATATTTAATAGTTTTAAAAAGCTGAGCCCATCATTTTCAAAAGATGAACTCAGCTTTTTGACTTAAAGCACTCTGTTTTTAAAGATCAAATCTCAAAAAATTAGGGACGTACATAAACATAAGTAATTTGGTCGTTCCAACCATCTCCAACATAACTAATGCTTACTCCAGGTGCATATGTTTTACAGGGTTCCCCACCATTTTTATGAAAACATACAGTCGTTCCTCGACCGTTACTAGCTGTTTTTAGTGAAGAAATCGAATCGTTCCAGCCACCAGTGAGATTATAAGCACGACCCACAGGTACATCTAAGAACCATCCTCGATAATTTGAATGATGGTACAAAGCTGTGTAAGTGGCAGCTTCGATTTGATTGGATGACCATTTGATATCAAAACTCTTTAATGCTTTTTCATACTCTAACTTGGTTTTATAGCAATAGAGAGTTCCGTCTTGATCCATAATAGAATAAACCATTTTTTTCTTTATTTCATTGTATTGTGCTTGGTTTTTTTGAGGTGAGTATTCGATCCCTTGATTGACAATTGGATACGAGGCGGTTTCATAAATCATTTTTCCTTCAATTGGTGAATCGCTTAATGCTTGTGTTGATGTTGCTGGAATCAAAGAGAACACCATAATCAAAGATAGAAACAGGAGTAAAGGAATTCTTTTCAAATTTACCACTCCTCTGAATTTGTGATACAGGGATATATTACCAATATTAGTTGTTGATGTAAACAATGAAATTAAATAGTTGGAAATATTGATCTATGAAGATGATTTAAAAAGGGTCTCGTTTTAAATGTTTGGGTGATAAGTTGGTTTTATTGTTATAAAAAAATATTTATTTTTGTTACATAAAAATTTCCTCTTATCGCAAACTAGAAAAGAAATTATTAGGTGGAGATTGTGGATAACGAGGAGGGAATTTCCTTGGATTCAGTTACGGTAACAAGGGCTTTTTTTGGTACATCGATGGCCTTTCATATTATCTTTGCGACATTAACTGTGGGTCTTTCTGCGATGGTATTTTTAAGTGAAGTTATAGCTAAATGGAGAAAGGATACTGATTATACACTCATGGCAAAACGTTGGACTAAAGCAGTTGCTATTTTGCTAGGTTTAGGGATTCCAAGTGGAACGATTGTGGCAGTTCAACTTTCTTTGCTGTGGCCTGGTTTTATGAAAATAGTTGGGCAAGTGATTTCGGTTCCGTTTCAAGTAGAGATTTTTGCATTTTTCTTAGAAGCTCTAGCACTGTCTATTTATGTGTTTGCCGCAGATCGACTCCATTCTTGGGTGCGTGTGATTGCTTCAGGATTGGTTGCATTTGGAGCTTCAGCTTCGGCAGTATTGATCACTTCAGCAAATACGTGGATGAATACACCGGCTGGTTTTGATATGAAGCCGGATGGAACTATATTTAATGTAGATCCATGGAAAGCCTTTTTTAACCCAACCTTTTTTAATTCAGCATACCATGTCGTGGTGAGTTCTTTGATGACTGGTGCTTTTGCTATCGTAACAGTTGCTACTTATCGGTTTATGAAAACTAGGGGACAGCCAAGAGAAAATCAAGTTCATAAAAAAGCGGTGGTGTTTTCGCTAAGTGTTGCATTGATCATGTCCTTGTTGACGGCTTTGTCTGGACATGGATCGGCACAAAATTTACATAGATACAATCCTGAGAAACTGGCGGCGGCTGAAGGGTTATTTGAAACACAGAGATATGCCCCTTTAGCCATTGGTGGTTTCACCGATCCGGATACACATGAAGTGAAGTATGGGATTGAAATTCCTTATATGCTCAGCTGGTTGGCTGCCAATCGATTCGACACAGAAGTGAAGGGCTTGAACGATTTTCCGGCGGAAACCTGGCCACCGTTTTATGTTCATACGTTGTTCAATGTGATGGTGGGGATCGGAACTTTGTTACTTATACTCGCTTTAGTCGCTCTACTTTATTGGTGGAAAAGACGAAGACAGGAAGGAAAGCTATTTCCTAAATGGCTGTTGTGGAGCCTTGTCTCTTCAGGTCCTCTTTCAATGTTAGGTATTGAATTTGGTTGGATTTTTAGCTGTAGTGGTCGCCAACCTTGGACAATCTATGGATATCAATTGACGAAAGATGCAGCGACGCAATCTGGAAATGTAGGGATGCTATTCTTGTTATTTGTCCTCGTCTATATATTGCTAATGTGGATTTTTATTACTGTGTTACGTTCCTATTTTAAACATCATCCCCTTAGCAAAGCCTTGGAGGATTCTGTGAATAAAGGGGAGGTCCTTGTATGATTGAAGCTGGAATTGCGATATTGGTTGTTTGGATCATCCTATACATTTATAGCATTGCAGGTTCCATCGACTTTGGGTCTAGCTTTTGGTCCATGTATTATGGGAAACGGAACACCAAGGCTGGTGAGTTGGCTAATCGATTTTTGTCACCTACTTGGGAGGTAACCAATACGATTTTGGTATTGCTGGTAGTCGCTTTTATGGGGCTTTTCCCAAAAGGAATCTATATGTTAGGTACTTTATTATTAGTACCAGTTAGTTTGATTTTGTTATTGATTATCATACGTAGTGCTTTTATGGTGTTTTCCTATTCGGTTTCTGGATATCGCAACGTTTTACGTGTGGTTTCTGGAATTACAGGGGTGCTTGTACCAGCATTATTGATTAGTGCTTTGCCAGTTACACAGGGGGGCTTTATCGATATTGTCGATGGAACGGAAGTTCTACTTTTTAATAAATGGTTGACGAGCCCTGTTGTCTATATGTACATGTTATTCGGTCTTTCCTCGGCGCTATTTTTGTCCTCGATATTTCTAACTGACTATGCCAATGAGTCAAGGGATGAAAAGGCATACCTGACTTATCGACGTAATTCAGTCGTTCTTGGACCAGCTACTTTAGTTATTGCGATGATTACGTTATCAGTATTAAACCCTGAAGCTGCGTGGTTTTTTGACCAACTCCAACGTTATAGAGGATGGTTTTTACTGTCTATTGTAGCGTTTTTGATTGGTTATTCAGCGTTATGGTGGAAAAATCAGCATGGATTTAAAAAAGGAAGACCCCGCGTTTCTGTTGTTATGGTTGCTCTACAATACTTCTTGGCTACATTTGCATATGGAGCAGCACATCTACCTTATATCGTTTACCCACATTTACGGGTTCAAGATGCATTTACGAATATTAACACCTTTTATTCCCTGCTCTGGACGATCACAATTGGAACAGCGATTCTACTTCCTGGATTTATTGCTTTCTGGAGATTATTCCTAAAAGATAAACGATATCTACGCCAAAAATAGAACAAAATCATCATAAAGTAAATTTTTTTGTTAAAATGGGTTGATTATTTATTTTACCCGTGCTATATTATTACTTGTCGCCGCAAGATGCGACGAGATGAAGATTGCACCTTGAAAATGTGAATATGGAAGAACACGATATCTAGTCTAGATGTCATGTTGCATTCACCGGAAGAAGTTTTAAGTTTTTTAATGAACCGAGGTAGGATAAGCTACTAAGGGCACACGGAGGATGCCTTGGCGCCAGAAGCCGATGAAGGACGGGACGAACACCGATATGCTTCGGGGAGCTGTAAGTGAGCTACGATCCGGAGATTTCCGAATGGGGAAACCCACTAGTCTGAAGGACTAGTACCGCCACCTGAATCCATAGGGTGGTTGGAGGCATACCAGGGGAACTGAAACATCTAAGTACCCTGAGGAAGAGAAAGCAAATGCGATTCCCTGAGTAGCGGCGAGCGAAACGGGATTAGCCCAAACCACGAGTCTAGACTCGTGGGGTTGTAGGGCGTCTCACATGGAGTTACAAAGGTGAGTAGTAAGTGAAGTGGTTCTGGAATGACCCGCCATAGCAGGTAACAGCCCTGTAACTGAAACTGCTCACTCTCCGA
>NZ_SMAG01000003.1 GCF_004341825.1 Hazenella coriacea
CCCGTTCGCCGCTAGGAGCCGAAGCTCCCCGCTCGACTTGCATGTATTAGGCACGCCGCCAGCGTTCGTCCTGAGCCAGGATCAAACTCTCCAAGCATAGTACTTCTTAGCGACCAGCTTAGAAGTACTTGCCCTCTATGAGGGAATGGTTGTTTGATTCTATGCTCTCAAAAAATTAACAGGTCATGGTTTCACTCTTTAGTTTTCAAGGAACACTTTTATATGAATCTCTTTTTTCATCACCATTTCGTGGCGACAAATAGAATAATATCATTATATCAAATCGAAGTCAATGGTGTTTTTACAAAAATCCAAGAAAAAAATACATATATATATATTATATGATAGTAGTATTGGAATACCCAACTGTTAGGAGTGCATCGATCAGCTAACCACATACCTACAATTTTATCTTTTACACCTATCCCTATTATGATAGAATAAATAAATAATTTTCTAGAAAAGGGGAAAGCAAGAAGATTTACACTTTTACAATGATCAAGCTATATCACTATTGAAATTGTATCGATTCCGTTTTCTCTAGCATAAAACTATGACCATAATTCAAGAGTAATTGCTCTATACATAGACTAAACCCCTTGTAAAGATCATTACACAGTCCGATTATTTCCTACTAGAAACCTATCATACCATTCAACTATCAATTCACTTCGATGATCTGCGCCACTCTAAGCACCTATAAATCATATAAAAAAAGTATATTTACCTATACTTTTATTTTGTAAAAGTTAGTGCATTCAATAAACTAAATATATCCTAAAGGAGACGCTGAAATGTTTAAATGGAAAAAGGCTAAAGTCATCTTGTTGTCTTTATTTATCGTAATGTTATTAAGTGGATGTGTTGATGCACATATGCATGTGAAGGTCAACTGGGATGGGTCTGGAGAATATGAAGTCAAGGTTTTAGCAAATGAAATGGTCCTATCTCAGTTCAATGAAATGAAACAAGAGCTGTTACAAGAGAATTACGAAGTCAAACCCGTTGATGAAGATGGAAAAACGGGTTGGATTGCGGTCAAAAAAGTAGATAATGTAATGAAAGAGCCACCTATGGAAGACTTTCAAAAAACGACTAACTCTGCAATCCAATGGTTTGAATCACGAGTAGCTTCATCTAGTGAAACTACTTATGTTAATGAACATCAAGCTCTAAAAGGGTTAACTGATGATTATAAGATTGAAGAAGGTTTGTTTTTTACCACAGTTACAATTGATACAGAGGCTGATCTATCTGACTTACTAAATCAAGGCGATTCATTCAATCAGCAGTTTGGTCAAATGATACTAGATCAGATCAATCTCAACTTCATGCTCACCCTCCCCATTGAAGCAGATGAACATAATGCGACCAAAGTCTCTGAGGATGGAAAAACCTTAACATGGAAGATTAAACCCGGTGAGAAAAACCCAATTCACTTGGTACTCTCCGTTCCTAACTTCATTACTTGGGGCATTATCATTATCGTAGCAGTCCTATTCTTCATTGTCCTGTTTGTCGTTATACTCATTTTAATGATTAGAAGAAAAAAGAAGAAAAACCAACTGAAAAATCATATGAACTTAAATTCCCAGATAAATTCACCGCAAGATTCAACGGAATCTACACCTTCTCCTTCCACAACATCAGAATCTAATGATTCTTTCCACTGGAATGATAAATAAATTAGAAAAGCAACAAGCTCACTTAATCAAGAGCTTGTTGCTTTTTTCTATGAACCTATCTCAATCCTTCAATCCATTCACCAGAAAAGACAAAGGCAGCGGGTCCAGTCATATATACATGATCATCCTCAACATTCCATTCAATTTCAAGTTCTCCTCCAGCTAAATGGAGAATCGCACGTCGATCACTTTTACCCGTTAATACTCCAGCGACTAAAGTGGCACAAGCTCCTGAACCACAAGCAAGCGTCTCTCCTACCCCACGCTCCCAGACACGCATAGTAATTTCGTTTGGAGTATGATAAGTAGCAAATTCCACATTGGTCTTTTGAGGAAAATACGAGTGAGTTTCTAGTAAAGGTCCCCATTTCTGTACAGGAAACGCTTTAGCATCAGAAACAGGAATCACAATATGCGGATTTCCCATCGAAACACCTGTAAATTGAAAGGACATATCCTTAATGGTAATGGACTGTGAGACAACAGGTTCTCCTTGTGATTCGATTAGAACTGGAATCTCAGCCGCTTTAAGCTTAGGAACTCCCATATCTACTCGGATTTGCTGAACAACTCCGTTTTCAGTGTGTAGCCAAACAGGCTGAATCCCCACTTTAGTTTCAATTAAAATCGTCTCTTTTTCCTTGGAAATACGTTCATAATAATATTTGGCAACACAACGAATCGCATTTCCACACTGTTCAGCTAGCGTCCCATCTGCGTTAAAAATTCGCATCGCAATATCAGCATCCGATGTAGGATACAAAAAGACTAATCCATCAGCACCAATTCCTTGATGGCGATTACACCACTGAATCGCCATTTTTGAAGCTACTTTGACCTCTGGTGGGTGATCTTGAGTAATCAGAATAAAGTCATTTCCTAGACCATGCATTTTTGTGAATTTCATAGATGATAAAACTCCTTTGTTGTCATCAGTTTCCTGTGAGTGGTTTTTTCAAACCCTCTTGATTCGGTTGTAAACGGTCAACCAATCCTGCAATCAGTACAGGGAACGTAGAAGTTACGATAATTAAAATCCACTCCCGCATTCCCACTGAAACTGTATGGAAAATCGGTTGAAGTGGTGGATAGTAAATAACCACAAGTAACAGCAAAGCAGAAATTAAGACCGCAAGGACCAGTGGCATATTTTCTATCGGAGACCGACTAAAAATCGAGCCATTACAACGACAATCAAAAACATATATGAGTTGGGCAAAGACTAGTGTAGCAAAAGCAACAGTTTGTGCTCGAACTAAATCATCAGGGGCTTCACTATAAGTCACCCAAAAAGCAGCTAAAGAGCAAAGACCAATCAGAAGTCCACGTGTAACAATTTTCCAACCTACACCACGGGCAAACACACTTTCCCGGCTATTCCGTGGCGGGCGATGCATCGAATTTTCTTCAGCAGGATCAACTCCCAAAGCCATAGCAGGAAGTCCATCTGTCACTAAGTTAACCCATAAGATTTGTATAGGGACTAATGGCAACGGTAAACCTGCTAACATCGCCAAAAACATAATTAAAATTTCGCCCACATTACTAGCCAATAAATAGCTTATAAACTTACGAATGTTATCATATATGCTTCGTCCTTCTTCAATGGCTGAGACGATGGTGGCAAAGTTATCATTGGCTAGGACAAGTGAAGAGGCTTCTTTGGAGACATCGGTTCCAGTAATCCCCATGGCAATCCCAATATCGGCTGCTTTAATTGCCGGTGCATCATTCACACCATCCCCAGTCATAGCGACGACATGACCTTCTTTTTGTAAAGTTTTAACAATCCGAAGCTTATGTTCGGGAGACACACGAGCATATACATCGATTTCATTTACTTTTTTCTGAAATTCTTCATCGCTCATATTGTAAAAATCTTGACCCGTGACTGTCAAACCATTTACACGTTTGATCCCTAACTCTGAGGCGATTGCAACTGCTGTCGCTTGATGATCTCCTGTAATCATTACAGTCTTGATGCCAGCTTGATGACAAGTTTTGATTGCACCTTTGACCTCTTCTCTTGGAGGATCAATCATACCAGCTAGTCCTACAAAAACAAGCTGACGCTCTAGTGTATCCTCATGATAGGAAGGTCGATGATCTAACTCTCGAAACGCAAAAGCTAGGTTTCGTAATGCTTCCCCTGCGAGTTCATCATTGACTCTCAATATTTCCTTCTTTTTCGCATCTGTCAGAGTTTGAATCCTACCATGGAGAGAAATCTGTGTACACCTTTGTAAAAGGACATCAGGAGCTCCTTTACTAAACAAAAGCCGCTTCCCATTAGGTTGTTCAACAATAACAGACATCATCTTTCTCTCTGAATCAAAAGGAACTTCTTTGATTCTTTGAAATGTCTGGGCAAGTGATTGAGTTGTTAATCCTGCTTTAGCAGCAGCTACTAGCAGTGCGCCTTCGGTAGGATCACCATCCATCGTCCACTGAACTTGTTTTTTCTTCAGACCACTCGATCCTTCTGAGGACTTTAATTGAGCGTTATTACAAAGCGCACATATTTCTAACAAGCGATGCAAAGTAGGTTCTTGATTAGGTTGAATCTCCTTTTCATTCAGACGAAATCGACCTTCAGGAGTGTAGCCTGTCCCCGATACTTGTATCAGATCTCCTTGTGCCCACACATGCGTGACTGTCATTTTATTTTGTGTCAACGTCCCTGTTTTATCTGAACAGATCACTGTGGCACAGCCTAACGTTTCTACAGAGGGTAATTTTCGTACTATCGCTTTTCGTTTAATCATTCGTTGTACACCAAGTGCGAGAGCTACTGTGACAATAGCTGGTAATCCTTCTGGAATCGCTGCCACCGCTAAACTAACTCCAGCCAAAAACATGTTATAGGCATCCTGTCCATGCAAAATTCCCGTTACAACCACGACAGCAGTCAAGATCAAAGCAACCACTATTAATATTTTCCCCAGTTGTTCCAATCTTCGTTGGAGAGGGGTTTCCATCGTCTCTGTGCTTTGAATGAGATGAGCAATCCGTCCCATCTCTGTAGCCATTCCAGTATGTACGACAATGCCGATTCCTGAACCTCTCACAACCATCGTTCCCATATAACCCATATTCTTACGATCACCTAAGGAAACTTGCGAGTATGGTAATGCATGACTCGTTTTGTTAACAGGTAATGATTCTCCTGTTAATGCAGATTCTTCTATATATAAACTCTCAGCTTTGATAAATCGAACATCCGCGGGGATTCGATCTCCACTCTCAATGAAAACAATATCACCAGGAACCACTTGATCAGCCGTCATGCGATTCCAATTTCCTTCCCGTAATACTTTAGCAGTAGGTGCTGACAATTTTTTTAATGCACTTAAGGAACGCTCAGCTCTCACTTCCTGCACAAACCCTAATATGGCATTGAGCAAAACAATGGCGATAATAGCAATCGCATCTGTATATTCGCCAAGTATGCCTGAGATCAAAGTAGCTACCAACAAAACAAGTACCATAAAATCTTTAAACTGGTCCACAAAAACAAAAAAAAGGGAATTCTTCTTGCCTTCCGATAACTGATTGGGTCCAGTTTTCTTAAATCGTTCAGAGGCTTCTCGTTCACCTAAGCCAGTAGTAGGATCTACATTCAAATGAGAAGCAACTTTTTCTCCTTCCCAATTGACCCAACGAGCTGAATCTCCCAATCTTCTTCCTCCTTTATCACATCTCTTTAGCCAATGTATTCAGACAGGCTATCAAACATGCGAGATTCATGGATTTTCGTACAGGAATCTCATAAAGATTGATGAGATGCTACTGACTGATGGAGGATAGAACCTATTAAACTCCAACACTCTAGGAACTAAGGTTTCATTGCCTGATCGACATCACTAACGATGCGTTTTATTATATTTAGGCAGTGGGCTATTTTTAAGGTAATATGGTAAAAGAGAGAATGAAGACGTATTTTTGTTTTTAATGATTACTAGTATGTTCACTTGGAATTTACTGTTGATAGAAAAGGATGAAAAAACCTTATGTCATTTGATGGAATTGTTACTCGAGCCATTGTTCACGAATTGAATCAAACCTTAGTGGGAGGTCGGATCACAAAAATTTATCAATTGAGTGATGCCGAACTGTTATTTCATATCCGTGCTCAAGGAACCAATCATAAATTATTGTTATCAGCCCATCCTGCTTATCCAAGGATACATTTGACTGATCTTCTCCAAGATAATCCGAAAGAGCCGCCTATGTTTTGTATGTTAATGCGAAAACACGGTGAAGGCGCCATTATCCAATCCATTGAACAAGTAGGTTTGGAACGGGTCATTCACTTTAACTTTCGAACCCGCAATGACTTGGGCGATGAGGTAAGTAGACGTTTAATTGTGGAAATTATGGGACGTCACAGTAATCTGATCCTCGTCGATCCTGAGTCAGGTACGATCTACGATGGAATTCGCCGTGTAAGCTATGCAGTGAGCCAATATCGACAGGTTTTACCTGGAGTTCGTTATATAGAACCACCAGCTCAAAATAAACAAAATCCTTTAGAAATGGAGTCCACAAAATTTATTGGTGGGTTTGACTATAATCAGGGGCAACTGGAGAAACAGTTAATGAACCGTTTCGTCGGGATCGGTCCATTACATGCGAAAGAGATCATCAGCCATGCAGGCTTAGGTGATCGGGATCAGTTATGGCTCTCATTTCACAATTTTATGCAACAAATTCAACAACACCAGTATCAACCTACTATTACTCAAACAAAAAATAAAAGTTATTTTTCGGCATTTCCTCTCACACATATCAATGGGGAAAGCCGGTCGTTTGTATCCATGAGTGAATGCTTGGAAACTTACTTTCAAGGAAAAGCGGAAAGAGATCGTGTTCGACAACAAACTCATGACTTGATCAAAAAGTTGAAAAATGAGATCGATAAAAATGAAAAAAAAGTAGAGATTCTACGCAAAGAATTAAGCAATGCCTCCAAAGCAGATCAATACCGAATCAAAGGAGAACTTTTAACTGCTTACTTGCATCAAGTTAAGCGGGGGGATCAACAAGTCAGTGTGGTGAACTATTATGAGCCTGAATCTCCAGAGCTTATCATCACACTAGACCCACTTCTCACGCCTTCAGACAATGCACAGCGTTATTTCAAGAAATATAACAAACTGAAAGCAGCAAAAAAGTGGAATAAAGAGCAGATAGACAAAGCCCTTCATGAAATTCAATATTTAGAATCCGTTCTCGTGCAATTAGAAAACTCCTCGTTACGTGAAGTGGAACAAATTCGTGATGAGTTAGAAGAGGAAGGTTGGCTCCGTCCTTCTTCTAAAAAGCAAAAGCGAAGAAAAGCAGAGAAACCCTTACCTACCAAACTACTCTCTTCGGATGGTACACCCATCTGGGTAGGAAGAAATAATAAACAAAATGACTACTTGACTCACCAACTGGCTTCTTCTCAAGATACTTGGCTACATACCAAAGAAATCCCTGGTTCACATGTAGTGATTCGTAGCCAAGCCTATAGCGAACAAACACTCATGGAAGCTGCGATGCTAGCCGCCTATTTTAGTAAAGCACGAGAATCTAGCCAAGTTCCGGTCGATTATACTTTGATCAAACAAGTGAAAAAACCATCAGGAGCTCGACCCGGTTTTGTGATTTATGAACAACAAAAAACCGTTTATGTTACTCCAGATGAATCGCAAATCCAACTTTTATTGCGATCCACAGATAAAAGTTAGTCGACAATAAAGAACCATCTCCCGATAGTTCTATCAAAAGGTGGTTTACTTCCTAATTACTGTTTTATACACCCGGATTATGGGAAATGGAGGGTGTAGAGTACATTATACTACGATACAAAAAAATCGAATCAGGAAAAATTTTAAGCATTCGCCAATGCAGAACCCTCACCTAATGTAGGCAAAATTCTTACAAAACGCCTGTTAAATGGATCCATAACCTCATTGAATGCCATCTATGAGAGAAGGAAGTTTATCATCCATAGAGAATAGGTAGATAGAAAATATGGCGTTTTCTTCATTGAAGAATGTCACTGGAACACAAATGACAAGGACATCAAAGGGAGGATTTTGATATGATGGATCTCGATCAAGTTCGCCAAGATATATGGGAAATTATTTTACCACTAAGTGATGAAATGATTAATCAATCAGTTGGGCACGATCAATGGACCATTGCTCAAGTGTTAGATCATCTTTATCTTGTTGAACAAGCGATCGTTGGTCAACTATCTAATGAGGATTATGAAGAGGTGGATGCTTCTTTCGTTCCAAAGCCACTTGATTTTATTTTGGATCGCTCCATCAAGGTTCCTGCAGGAGATACCTTTGTGTCTAAATTTGAATTTCAATCATTAAACTCCTTAAAATCTAAGTTAGATCAATCTCGCCAACAATTACTAGAGATTGCCCATCGTTTAGGTCCCGAACAGATACAGAAAAAAGCTCAACGCCATCAGGCTTTTGGACTACTTACCTTAAGTCAATGGATTGAGTTCATTGCCTTACATGAACAACGTCATCTTGAACAAATTAAAGAGATCTCTCAAAAACTCCAAGCAAAGGATCATTAAAGTCTCATTAGGTTTGCTTCTCTAGATCAACTTTCCATTTATTCACTATAAAAACTAAGATTTCTTTATAAATGGAATGATAATCTGTTTTGTTGATGAGAGATTGATTACCTACTTTCAGAGATCTAAAGCTCGATCTTCGCCCTTCTTGAGCTTTTCCCTTCCGAAGAAGAGAAGATCCAACATCCACCTTTAGGACTTAAAATTAGACATTTTTTTGTAATGGAAACGGGTAACGGCTCATATAAAGTTATGTTATTCTTATAATGTAAAACCTTTCCTCTCTATATTCACACGAACTAAGCAAGGAGGGAAATCAATCATGAGCCATCCCCACCATGCAGAAAATCTACTGATCCCGATCACTAAAGTAGAACCTTGTGCATATTGCGGTAAAGAAGCACACTATGTGGAGATTAGTTTTGAAACTCCCATCTGCTCCCCCGAATGCGCAAAACAGATCTGGAAAGAGTATGTTGATACACAACTATCCCGTAAATTTAAGCCTGTTCATCCTGACAAATAAAAGAGTCCCCCTTTGATCCATGATGAAAGGGGGACTTATTTATGAATAACTTTTACTTTCCAGCCACACTTTTACGACTTCCAGGCTTTACGAGCGGCTTTCCTTCATGACATAATAGACATTCCGTGGCAGGGTAACTAATAATATCCATGGGTATTAAAGCGCGATAGGGAACTTGAAATGGATGATTTCCCCCACTGCGATCCACGATTGAACCTACCCCAACGATATTTTTTGCACCTTCCTGTTCTAATAAACGGATCACTTCTAGCACAGAGCCACCCGTTGTGACTACATCTTCAACGACTAAAATTCGTTCATGAGGTTCGACGGAGAAACCACGTCGCAACTCCATCTTCCCATCCTTACGTTCCGCAAAAATATTACGAACCCCCAAAGCCCGTGCAACTTCATAAGCGATAATCACTCCGCCCAATGCTGGACCGACAACCACATCGATAGATTCATCTTGGAACAAAGCAGCTACTGCTTTTCCTGCTTCTTCTGCTTCTTGGGGATGTTGTAATAATTGTGCACATTGCATATATTGTCTGCTATGACGCCCTGAGGACAAGAGAAAATGACCTTCCTTTAAAACACAAGTTCTCTCTAACGCTTCTAAGATATTCCAAGACTGTGTCATATCTATTGTTCTCTCCTCGCATGTCTGATTTCATTTAAAATGTTTTCATAGGCTTGTCTTGGGTCTTTCTGTTGAGTAATCGGTCGACCCATGACCAAATAGTCAGCTCCTGCTTCGATGGCTGATCGGGGGGTTACGACCCGTTTCTGATCTTGCGTGTCGCTACCAATCAGACGAATCCCTGGAGTCACAGCTAGAAATGACGGAGCAGTTGATTGTTTAACCATCTTTACTTCCTGCCCTGAACAGATGACTCCATGAACTCCCGATTGATAGGCTAATTGTGCGTATCGAATGACTGTCTCTTCCATGCTTCCTTGAATGCCGATTTCCTTATTGAGAACTTGTTGATCTGTACTGGTGAGCTGGGTGACACCTAAGATTTTCATCGGAGATCCTGCTGAAGGAATCGCCGCTTCAACCGCTTTTTGCATCATTGCCTGACCCCCACCAGCATGAACGGTGAGGAAGTCAACACCTAAACGGCTGAGTGACTCTACTCCTTTCGCTACTGTATTGGGGATATCGTGTAACTTTAGATCTAGAAAGATAGAATACCCTTCTTCTTTTCGCTTTGCTACCCAGGAAGGACCCACTTGAAAAAAGAGTTGATAACCAATTTTAATAAAAGGCTTCGCTTCATTTTTGTCCCAATGGTTTAAAAAGATCTCAGCTTGAGGGGCCCCCGGAAAGTCGAGGGCTATGATGATCGGGTGTTCCGTAGTGGTCTTTGACATATAATTTCCCTCCATAGGATTAGTATGAGCTCGATGATCTTTGGGTAGCTGTTGGAGAAGCCAATGGTTCAGCCGTCAGATGAATCGATTCCAAGGTGGTCAATAATGCTTCCACCGTATCTAAAGATGTTAAACAAGCAATCCCATGCTCTACAGCCTCGCGTCGTATGCGAAAACCATCCCGTTCTGGTGTTTTTCCACGAGTCCAAGTGTTTACCACAAGATCCGCTTCTCCTTGACGAATCAAATCGAGAATATGAGGTGAACCATCTTTCAGCTTGTTCACCTGTTCGACGGGTAATCCAACTTCTCGTAAAATCTGAGCTGTTCCCTCTGTAGCAACAATGCGGTACCCCAACTGGTGGAATCGTTGCATAAATGGAATGGCTTCTTGCTTTTCTTTGTCGCCAATCGTGGCTACGACTGTCCCAAATCGTGGTAAGGAGATTCCAGCAGCAATCAAGCCTTTGTATACGGCACGAGCATAGTCCCGATCACGCCCCATTACCTCTCCAGTCGACTTCATCTCAGGACCTAAAGTGATGTCAACTCGACGCAGTTTAGCAAAAGAGAAGACAGGAACTTTCACAGCAACTTCTTCCGTCTCCGACCACAATCCTCCCATGTACCCTTGTTCTTTCAAGCTTTTACCTAACATGATCTGGGTAGCCACTTGAGCCATTGGAATTCCCGTCACTTTACTGAGAAATGGAACGGTTCTTGAAGCCCGGGGATTCACTTCTAGTACAAACATTTCACCTTTATACAGGACAAACTGGATATTGATTAACCCTTTTGTTTGCAAAGCTTTTGCGATTTTCGTAGTGATCTCAACTAATTCTTTCTTTTGTGCTTCAGTAATAAATTGTGGTGGATAGACAGCGATGGAGTCTCCTGAGTGCACACCAGCCCGTTCGATATGTTCCATAATCCCTGGAATTAGCACATCTTCTCCATCACAGATCGCATCTACTTCTAACTCTTTTCCCAACAAATAACGATCAATGAGAACTGGTTGATCTGGATTCACCTTGACTGCCTCTTGCATATAGGAACGTAATTCTTTCTCACTATAAACAATTTCCATCGCTCTACCCCCTAGTACGTACGATGGACGTACCAATACGGGATAACCTAATCGTGTCGCCGTTTCTACAGCCGACTCCATAGAAGTGACTCCCTGACCAGGTGGCTGAGCAATATGAGTTTCGCTTAACAGTTGTTCAAACTTCTTACGATCTTCAGCACGGTCAATCTCCTCTAGAGAAGTTCCTAAAATCTTAATGCCTTCTTCTTTCAGATCGCGAGCTAGATTAAGAGCCGTTTGTCCACCAAACTGGACAATCACACCGATCGGCTTCTCTTTTTCGATGATATTCATCACTTCTTCACGATAGAGAGGTTCAAAGTATAAGCGATCAGATGTATTAAAGTCCGTCGATACTGTCTCAGGATTGTTATTAATAATGATCGCTTCATAACCTGCTTGTTGAATCGCCCAGATCGCATGAACGGTTGCATAATCAAATTCAACCCCTTGCCCGATCCTGATCGGTCCGGACCCCAACACAAGTACCTTGGGGCGATCCGTTTGTACCACCTCATCTTCCTGTTCATAAGTAGAATAGTAATAAGGAGTTTTCGCTTCAAACTCTGCGGCACAAGTATCTACCATTTTGTATACAGGTTGAATCCCTGCTTCGATTCTTTGCTTTTTGACCTCTTTTTCTTTGCTACCACTTAAACGACTGATGGTGTAATCCGTAAAGCCCATCCGTTTTGCTTGAAGTAAAAGTTCATCAGAAAGGCTATCTGTTTGCTCTATTGTTTTCTCTAATTGAATAATTTTAGCAATCTTATACAAGAAGAAACGGTCGATCTTCGTTAGCTGGTAAACCGTTTCTAAATCATATCCCCGTCGAAACCACTCTGCGAGTAGGAAAATCCGTTCATCATCCACATGTTCGATCCGATGGGCTAATTCCTCTGTGGACAGTTGTGTGGCTTCATTTAAGAACAGATGATCCACTCCAATCTCTAGAGAGCGGATCGCCTTTAATAGAGATTCTTCTATGGTTCTACCTAACGCCATCACTTCTCCGGTCGCTTTCATTTGCGTTCCTAATTTGCGATTAGCTGAAACAAATTTATCAAAAGGCCAACGGGGAATCTTGGTCACTACATAGTCAATCGTCGGTTCAAAACAAGCGACCGTTTCGCCCGTGACGGGATTATCAATTTCATCGAGATGATAGCCAATAGCAATTTTAGCTGCGATCCGAGCAATGGGATAGCCTGTCGCTTTGGAAGCAAGTGCACTAGAACGGCTTACACGTGGGTTTACTTCGATCACATGATAGTCAAAGCTATGGGGATCAAGGGCAAACTGAACATTACAACCACCACGAATATCTAATGCTCGAATAATCTTAAGTGCGGAAGAACGAAGGAGATGATATTCACGATCTGACAAGGTTTGACTAGGTGCAAAAACGATACTATCTCCTGTATGAACGCCAACGGGATCAAAGTTTTCCATATTGCAGACAACGATACTATGATCCTTGGCATCACGCATCACTTCGTATTCAATCTCTTTAAATCCAGCAATACTTTGCTCAATCAAACATTGTGTAATTGGACTGTATCGCAATCCATTTTCGACAATCTCACGTAGTTCTGCTTGACTTTGTGCGATTCCGCCACCCGTTCCACCTAAGGTATATGCGGGTCGGACAATAACTGGGTAGCCGTTTTGCTCAGCAAAAGATACTGCTTCTTCAACGGTATGCACAATTTCACTGTTGGGGGTTGGTTCGCCAATTTCTCTCATCAGGTTACGAAATTGATCACGATCTTCAGCACAGGTAATAGCTCGTAAATCAGTTCCTAATAGACGAACTCCTTCTCTTTCCAAAACACCTTGTTTCGCTAATTCTACCGCTAAATTTAGGCCCGTTTGACCTCCCAAGGTAGGGAGTAAGCCATCAGGACGCTCTTTGCGAATCACTTGGGTTATAAATTCGGGAGTAAGCGGTTCAATGTAAACGCGATCCGCTATATGGGTATCTGTCATAATCGTAGCAGGGTTACTGTTAACAAGAACCACTTCGATTCCTTCTTCTTTCAAAGCACGACAGGCTTGAGTACCTGCATAATCAAATTCTGCCGCTTGACCGATGACGATGGGACCAGAGCCAATGACGAGAATTTTATTTAGACTAGGGTCTTTAGGCATGAATAACTACTCCCTTCCGATTAAATGAATCCATAAGCTTGATGAATCGATCAAAGATATATCCAGAATCAAGAGGACCTGGAGCGGATTCTGGTTGAAATTGAACGGTAAAGGCAGGGTGCTCGCAATGCTCTAACCCTTCAATCGTTCCACCGTTGATGGCTATATGAGTAATCGTAAGTAATTCTTCTGGAACAGAGTCTCTTGGTACCATATATCCGTGGTTTTGCGAAGTTATCACTGTTTTTCCAGTCAATAATTCTTGGACAGGTTGATTACCATGATGACCAAATTTCATTTGTGCTGTATCAGCCCCACATGCAAGTGCAAATAACTGATGTCCCAAAGAGATTCCGAACATAGGAACTTTACCCAGCAACTTTTGAATAGTGGCAACGGCCTCAGGAAGATCTTTTGGGTTTCCGGGACCATTAGAAAGGATCACCCCATCAGGGTTAAAACGTAAGATCTCTTCCGCTGAAGTATAGGGAGGAACTGAGATCACTTCACAATTTCGCTCAAAGAGTTCTCGTTGAATATTATGTTTAGCTCCAAAGTCAATTAAGACCACTCTTTTTCCATAGTTCGGCGAGATATGAATACTTTTTGTACTTACTCTTTGAACTTGATCTTGAGGGAGAGGGTGGGTAAGCCGCTCTTTTAATTCAGCTAAAGGCTCATCGCCTGTCGTAATGATTCCCTTCATCGTTCCCTGGTTCCTAATTTTCCGTGTTAACATGCGTGTATCAATCCCAGAAATCCCTAGAATTCCAAACTCTTTTAAAAAGGTGGAAATACTTTTTTCGTTCCGCCAGTTACTCGCATATTCTGCATATTCGCGAACAATCAGTCCATGAGCATAAGGACGTAATGATTCGTAATCGTCTCGAGTTAACCCATAGTTTCCGATCAATGGATAGGTCATGGTAATCATTTGCCCACAATAAGAAGGGTCGGTTAAAATTTCTTGGTACCCCGTCATACTCGTATTAAAGACAACTTCTCCGATCGAAGAGCCTTCAGATCCAAACGAAAGTCCTGTAAATAATGTTCCATCTTCAAGTAATAGTCTGGCTTTCATCAAATCCCCTCCACTCGCTCTAAATCAATCGATCCCCATACTTTAGAGTCTTGCCAAGTTATTTTCCCGTTCCATATCGTAAGAACTGGCCATCCTTTCACTTTCCAACCAGTAAAAGGTGTATTTTTTCCTTTAGAGAGGAAGGTGTCTGGATCAATATCCCGCTCTTGTTCCAAATCGATCACTGTTAAGTCAGCGACATGACCTACTTCTAATTTCCCATAGGGTAATCCAAAGATTTCAGCTGGTTTTCTAGTCATTTTATCAACTAAGTCAGTCAAAGAAAGAATTCCTTTTAAAACAAGGTGTGTGTATAGAAGAGGAAAAGCCGTTTCCAATCCAACAATGCCAAATGGTGCGCGTTCCATCCCTACTGATTTTTCTTCAAGGGTGTGAGGAGCATGGTCAGTTGCTATCATATCAATCGTTCCGTCCTTTAATCCCGCAATCAAAGCCGATTGATCTTGTCGAGAACGGAGGGGTGGATTCATTTTCCATAAAGCATTAGGACCTGGGATATCTTCATCACAGAGTAATAAATGATGTGGAGAAACTTCAGTCGTTACCTGTTGTCCTCTAGCCTTTGCTTCACGCACTAAGCGAACTGATTGTTCTGTACTGATGTGACAGACATGATAATGAACACCCACTTCTTCCGCTAGGAGAATATCCCTACCAACATGTATTGATTCCGCTGAATTTGGAATCCCTTGTAGACCATATTTCTCAGCAAACACTCCTTCGTGAACACAACCACCTTTAGCCAAAGTATCATCCTCACAATGAGCTACCACTGACAACCCCTCTCGCTTGGCCAATTGCATAGCTTCTTTCATCATGCGACTACTTTGTACCCCTACACCATCATCAGAGACAGCAAAGATCCCCGCTTTTTTTAATGCATGCATATCTGTCAATTCTCGTCCCAGTTGACGAATTGTCATCGCTGCATAAGGAATCACTCTAGCAAAACCGGCTTTTTCTGCTTGTACTTGCACAACTTCAACAGCTTCTACTGTATCGATCACTGGACGTGTATTAGGCATACAAGCAATGGTAGTATATCCACCACGAGCCGCCGCACGAGTCCCTGTCTCGATGGTTTCTTTCTGTTCGAAACCTGGTTCACGTAAGTGTACATGTGGGTCTATCAACCCTGGAATGATCAATCTTTCATCTACATCAATCACAACTGCATCTGAATGCGAGAGATCTTCACCAATCTCACGAATGATATTGTCTTCAATTAAAAGATCCTGTTTCCTAAGTTGTTGAGTACTAGAATCAAACACGATTCCATTTTTTAATAGTCTAAGCATTTATGATCCCTCCAAAAGCTCGTTCTAAAACAGCCATACGTATAAATACACCATTAGACATTTGCTCGAAAATTTTAGATTTGGGGTGCTCTACCAAATCATGTGCGATTTCTACGCCTCGATTAACTGGGGCCGGATGCATGATGATCGACTCAGGTTTCATTACTTGCAATCGTTCTGTTGTCAGTCCGTATTGACTTAAATAATCATCTGCACCTTGAAATAGCTGTTGATCATGACGCTCAAGTTGCACCCGTAACATCATGACTACATCTGCTTGGCGAATCGCCTCATCCATGGGTACATAAGGAGCCAATTGTTCACATTCAAGATCACGCATACTAGGTGGGCCACTTAGAATAACATCTATGCCAAACGCTCTTAATGACCATAAATTAGATCGGACTACTCGGCTATGAGAGATATCACCGACAATTGCCACACAAAGGCCTTGGCAGTTACCAAAATATTTTTTGATTGTATATAGATCTAAAAGGGCTTGCGTGGGGTGGGCCCATTTACCCGCCCCCGCATTAATGACTGCACATTGTAGTGAGTGATTAAATAACTCTTTGATCTCTTGAGGTTCTCGATGTCTGATCACAATTGCTTCAACACCGATCGCCTCCAATGTTTTAACTGTATCGATCAAAGATTCACCTTTAGTGGTACTGGAAACCGCTGTTTGAAAGTTTAACACTTGCATACCTAATCTTTTC
Source organism: Hazenella coriacea (assembly GCF_004341825.1). GTDB lineage: Bacteria > Bacillota > Bacilli > Thermoactinomycetales > Thermoactinomycetaceae > Hazenella > Hazenella coriacea. The sequence goes on from NZ_SMAG01000003.1 coordinate 16,535, forward strand.
TCTGCCACTTCAAAGGAGAAGCGGGTTCGTGTACTGGGCTCAAAGAAAAGGTTGGCGACAAATTTCCCTTGTAGGGGTTGAGGCTGATCTAAGTTTGCTTCCCAATAGGCTGCTCGCTCTAATATCTCTTCTAATTCTGTCTTACTTAAGTCAATGGTATCTATCAGATGTGTAGGCATGGAAACCCCCTCCTCGGTATTCTCTAAGCCAAGCTTTCTTCCCCAGTAACGGGATCAGTTTCACTTGCATCTTTGGGCAAGATAAGGTTTAAGAGAATCCCAACAACAGTTGCTAAAGCCATTCCTTCTAACTCTAGGTGAATATTGGCAAACCGCAGAACAGCTCCACCAATTCCAATCACAAGGATTACAGCTGAAATAATAAGATTCCGGCGAATACTTAAGTCGATTTTATTTTCAATCAACATCCGTAAACCTGCAGAAGCGATAATTCCAAATAACAGGATGGAAACTCCCCCCATCACAGGCGCTGGAATCGTTGAAATGAGAGCAGATAGCTTTCCTACAAAGGAGAAGCTAATAGCTAGTACTGCTGCACCTCCAATCACCCAGACACTAAAAATCCGTGTGATTGCCATCACTCCAATATTTTCACCATAGGTCGTCGTTGGAGGTCCTCCGATTAAAGCAGCGATGGAGGTAGCGATTCCATCTCCTAAGAGAGAACGATGAAGTCCAGGATCTTTCGTCAGATCACGTCCCATTATATTTCCAGTTACGATCAAGTGCCCAATATGTTCAGCCAGTACAACTAAGGTAACTGGCAAGATCACTAGGGCTGCTTTCCATGAAACCGTTGGTGTCGTAAAAGTTGGTAATGCGAGCCAGCTTGCTTGATAGACAGGAGTCAGATCAACTAATCCTGTGAGATAAGCGACAATGTATCCACCTATAATTCCAATTAAAATCGGGATGATACTTAAAAATCCTCGGAAGAATAAGTTAGCGATAATAGCAATGGCCAATGTTGCAAGAGCGACTCCAAAATGTTTGAGTGAATACACATGGACAGTAATCTCTTTTTTATCTGTATCTACATTTTTTACTGTATCCGTCACTTGACTCCATTCTGCTGAGTTAGTGGGCATCGGTTGTACCATATCAGTTTTGCTAGCCATATCAACTGCCACACCTGCTAATGCTAATCCGATCACGATAACGACTGAGCCAATCACCACAGGGGGCAAGATGTGATCTAACCACTTCACACCAAATCGATAGACGATCAGAGCCACAAAACCATACATGAAACCGACAAGAAGACAAGCGAATAAGGCGTCGCCTAAATGTTTACCACCTTGGGAGACTGTAATGATGGGAACGATGAAGGCAAATGAAGAACCCAAGTAGGAAGGGATTTTTCCTCTTGTGACAATCAAATAAGCAAGAGTTCCGATTCCACTAGACATGAGGGCGATCGCTGGGCTTAATCCTGTTAACATCGGAACTAAAATCGTGGCACCAAACATGGCAAATAGGTGTTGAAAGCTTAAAGCAATCCATTTTATAAGTTTTGGACGTTCATCTACATCCATTAGGATTAACTTATTTTTCATTTTCATTTCTCCTTTTTGGTTAAGGGTTGTTACAACAAACTGTAGGCATAAAAAAATCTCTTTGCCTATTCGACAAAGAGACGCAGTTTTAGACACAGCAAAAACGCGCACCCTTTGTCGGCCTCTCGGGACCGCCTTTAAAAGGGATCATTTTATTTTAATCGTAACTTCATCTGATACATCCACTTCAGTCAGCATCACAGAAACAATCTCATCTTTGGAGGTAGGTACATTTTTACCAACGTAATCAGGACGAATAGGTAACTCTCGATGACCCCGATCAATTAACACAGCTAATTGAATCATTTGAGGTCTTCCTAAATCAATCAAGGCATCCATCGCAGCTCGAACGGTTCGCCCTGTAAAAATCACATCATCCACGAGAATCACTTTTTTACCATTGATACTAGGAATATTGGTTTCTTTGATTTCTGGATGAGTATGTTTTTCAGTCAGGTCATCACGGTATAAAGTGATATCTAATTCAGCAATCGGAATCGAACATCCTTCAATTTGATAAATTCGTTCTGCTAATCGCTTGGCTACATGAACACCTCTGGTTTTAATTCCAATGAGAAGACAATCTTCTACACCTTTATTTCGCTCCAAGATTTCATGAGCAATTCGAGTTAGTGCACGCCGGATCGCAGACTCATCCATGATTGTTTTTGCCATTTACATGACCACCACCTTTGATTCATCTCAACAACTGGGCATAAAAAAGGCTTCTCATCCAGCTGGACAAGAAGCACACGCCTAGAAGGTTACTCGTTAAACGGGTAGCCCATATCGATCATGATCCGTGCCCTTGCCAGTCTCTCTGGACTGATTTAAAGGTTCATTCATCATTGGATTTATTATTACACTCCATGTATAGCTTGTCAATGAAAACAATTTATTTTTTCATACGTAAATTTTGGATTAACCGCTCCATATCCTCAGGTAACTCTGCTTCTACTCGAATTTGTTCACCTGTTCGTGGATGTTTAAAACCAATCACTTGGGCATGTAAGGCTTGACCTTCAATAGAGTAAGTATTTTTTTTAGGTCCATAGACTGGATCACCCACAAGAGGAAAGCCAATAGATTTCATATGTACCCGAATCTGATGGGTTCTCCCTGTTTCCAAGCGGCATTCTACAGATGTGGTTTGGGCAAAACGCTCACGAACCGAAAAGTGAGTAACTGCATGTTTACTATTCTGATGTACTACCGCCATTCGTTGACGATGATGAGGATCTCTTCCAATAGGTGCATCAATGGTTCCATGTTCATGGGGGATTATTCCCAGAACGACAGCTAGATAGATTCGCTCTACGGAATGCTCTTTCAATTGAGAAACAAGGGATTCATGGGCTTCATCATTTTTTGCAACCATTAATAACCCTGATGTATCCTTATCAATTCGATGAACAATCCCTCGACGTGTCACACCACCCATGGTAGATAAATGCTCCCCACAATGAGCGAGTAATGCATTGACCAACGTTCCAGAATCGTTTCCTGGACCTGGATGAACAACCATCCCTCTTGGTTTATTTACTACCAACACATCTTCGTCTTCATACCGTATATCTAGTGGGAAAGGTTCCGCTTCAACTTGTAACTCTTCCTCGTTCGGAACTTGGATCTGAATGTGATCCCCCATTTTAAGTCGATAATTTCCCTTTTTCGCTTGATGATTGACGGTGATTCTCCCATCACGAATCCAGTCTTGCACACGAGCTCGTGACCATTCTGAATAATAATCAACAATCGCTTTATCGATCCGCTCTCCCGTCCGTTCCTCATCTACGTCCCATTCGTATATTTCTGTATTCTTTAAGCTTTCTTCCATTATGAGTCCCTCACTCCAGAGATAGATTCTGGCGACTCAGTTTCTTTTTCAGAATGGAACAAAGTAATAATTACTAAGATCGTCACTCCAATTACAATTGCTGAATCGGCCACATTAAAGATCGGATAATGATAAGAACCAAATTGAAAATGGAAAAAGTCAACCACTTCTCCTGTTCGGATTCGATCGATCAGATTTCCAATAGCTCCCCCTAAAATAGAAGCAAATGCAAAAGACATCCATGGGTGTTTATTTTTTAATTGCCATAAGTAATATACAATAATCCCAATCACAACAAAGGTAATGACGATAAAAAGCCATTGTTGATTTTGTAAAATACCAAATGCCGCTCCACGATTGCGATGTGAGGTAAAATAAAAAAATTGATCAATGATCGCAATGGATTCATATAACGACATTTTTTTGACAACAAACCACTTGGTCCCTTGGTCTACAATCAGAATAAACAAAGCGATCCAATAATATCTCAAAATGGTTCCTCCTGTCTTTCCGAGTACCCGTTTGCAACTTTTATTCACCTGATTGTAGCATGCCAATAACTTTCAAACAAGCTACGGACGATCATATCCTTCCTCACCGATGAAGTCCAAATCCTCGTCTTCTAATTGTTCTTCTTTTTCTTTTCTTTGATAAGTATCAGTATGAGTAATCTCTGTGATTTCATCACTTTGTCCTTGAAGATCAGTAATTGAAAACCCTTCAGTTAAATCAACATATCCGCGTTGCTCATCCTGATCAATCACTAATTCATTATAATTACGTCCTTCTCTAAAAAAATCGGGAGGATTGGATGTTCCATACCGCTCCACTTCTTGCCATGCATCTTCACCATCATACGCATTATAATCTGTTCCATCTCTAAAATATTGTCGGTAACCAATTACTTTCTCCTCTACAGGTCGACGGATCGAAGAATGCTGCTCAGGATGATGTTCAATACAATACTCAGCTGCTGGAACTGCTTCTAATCTTTCAAAAGGGATTTCTTGATGACAAACCTTACAAATTCCATACTCCCCTTGTTCCATCCGTTGAATAGCAGCGTTGACCTCTTCAAGATGGTGTTCATCTGCGTCATTAAGAGCCAAATCTTTGCCACGTTCAAACATCTCTGAGCCCAAGTCAGCGGGATGATTATCATAACCAGACAACTCACCAATGGAGTCACTCATAGACTCTTCTAATCCATAATGATCTGTTTGGCGTAATCGTTGTTCCAACTGCTGTTTCTCCTGCATTAATTGTTGATATAACTGTTGCCGTTGTTGCGTATCCATAAAAACACCCTCATTCTTGTAATTTCATTCAATCTCACCTTCAAAGACCATTTGAAAATTAGCCTATCCTGAACGTGAAAAATTCATGTTCTCAATTAGAGGGAGCTTGTGGTAATCTATTTATGTAAGTTTTTCAAAAAAGAGTTATTGTATATAAAATGATTCCACATAAAAAAGTGGGGTCACTCTCACAATAACCAATCAAACCCTGTCTACAAGTCATTTCAAAGTTGAAATTTTGAAATGCTTCAATTTAAAAGGAGTGATGTCATATGAGAACAATGATGATTGCTGGAATTAAGGTTGTCAATCACTAACCACAGGGTTTCTGTTACAGAAAAAGGCGGATTCCCTGTGGGCAAACCCACAAGGAGGAATCCTATTGAATTTACTTTCATATGGTTGGAATCAACAAGTTGAACAGTTTGCAAATGAGACTACCTCACAAGGTCTTGAAGTGGGGAGAATCTTATTAGAACATAAACGTTTATACCGGGTCATGACCAAACATGGAGAAGTGTTGGCCCCTGTTTCAGGAAGATTTAGATATGAATCTCTAGACCGTATTGATTTCCCATGCGTGGGCGATTGGGTTGCTTTAACCGTGCAAGCGGATGAACAAAAAGGTACCATTCATTCTATTATGCCACGTGGAAGTCAATTCACCCGCAAAGCAGCTGGAACATCCAATGATGTACAATTGGTTGCCACTAATGTAGATACCGTCTTCTTAGTTCATGCACTTAATCAAGACTTTAATCTGAGAAGATTAGAGCGCTATCTAGTGATGACTTGGGAAAGTGGAGCTAGTCCCGTCATCGTACTTAGTAAGTCTGATCTGTGTGATGATGTTGAAGAAAAGCGCAACCAAGTAGAAGCGATTGCCATCAGTGCTCCGATCCATGTGATCAGTGCTGAATTTGGGGTTGGACTTGAGAAACTGTATGATTATCTAAAGCCTGGGCAAACCATCGCCTTACTCGGTTCATCCGGAGTTGGGAAGTCAACCCTCTCTAATAAACTGATCGGAAAGGAACATCTCGCCGTTCAGACCATTCGTGAACAAGATGGTAAAGGAAAACATACCACCACCCATCGTGAACTTGTTCCTCTACCTCAAGGCGGTTGTATTATTGACACACCAGGTATGCGTGAGTTGCAACTTTGGGAGTCAGATACTGGATTGGACTCAACATTTCAAGATATCGATGTAATATCTAAAGCATGCCGCTTTATGAATTGCTCTCACCAAAATGAACCTGGTTGTGCAGTCCAAGTTGCGATCCAAGAAGGAAGTTTGACCCAAGAACGCTTTGCTAGTTACCTTAAATTACAACGTGAGCTTGCCTTCTTCGAGCGAAAAGGTAATAAACGTCTACAATCGGAAGAAAAAAGCCGATGGAAAAAACAAACCAAAAGATATAGTCAATATAAAAAGCACAAAAACAAGTAACAATCTCAAGCCAAGTACTCATTATCCCTAGTGAGTACGTGTTTTTTTACTTTAGGTAAATCAAATTCCTATATAGAATATCAAAAGCTTGGCATCAATGATGCCAAGCTTTTGATCTGCTTAAGATTTAACAGGGGGTTGATCAATCCCCATCTCATTAACAATTGAAGCGCAACGATCACATAAAGTCGGGTGGTTTTCATGTTCACCGACAGAAGGTGAAACAACCCAACAACGATCACATTTTTCTCCATCAGCAGGAGTTACTTTTACAATTACTCTTTGCTCTTCAGAAACCTCTGAAGAAGCTGGATTTACCTTTACTTGAGAGACAATAAATAGTTGATCTAGCTCGTCCGCTTGTTGTAAAAGACTTGCAGTCGCTTGAGCTGGTGTTAATTCCACAGCTGCTCCTAATGAATTACCAATCACTTTGCCTGCACGTGCTTCTTCTAAGGCCTTAAGAACCTCATCACGCACTTCCAATAATTGACCCCATTTCTGTTCAAGTTCTGGATCAACATAAGATTGATTCACCTCAGGGAAGTTAGAGAGTTGAACACTTACTTCATTCACTCCCTGAATATGTTTCCACACCTCATCTGCGGTATGTGGGATAAGGGGACTAACCATTTGCACTAGAGAGACCAAAGTTTCATATAGGACTGTCTGTGCAGACCGCCGGATCGGTGAATCAGTCGGTAACACATATAACCGATCTTTTAACACATCTAAATAAAACTGGCTCAAAAATACGGTACAGAAATGGTGGATTTGACCATATACTTGGTGAAACTCATACTGATCGAAGGCTTTAGAGACTCGATCGATCAGTTGCTGTAATTGTGATAAAGCATAGCGATCCAATTCAGTTAACTCAGCTACTGTAACTTGGTCTGTGACAGGATCAAAGCCGTTCAAATTTCCCAACAAGAAACGGAAAGTATTACGAAGTTTGCGATACCCTTCTGCCGTTTGCTTGATAATCTCATCTGAGATACGTACATCTGATTGATAATCAACGGAAGATACCCACAAACGAAGAATATCTGCTCCATACTGGTTAATCACTTTGATCGGCTCTACGACGTTTCCTAGAGACTTGGACATCTTACGACCTTCTCCATCTAGGACAAAGCCATGACTTAATACTTCTTTGTAAGGAGCTTTCCCTTTCGTTGCCACAGCTGTAGAGAGTGAAGAGTTAAACCATCCCCGATACTGGTCAGAACCTTCCATATAAAGATCAGCAGGCCAGCTAAGACCTTCCCGCTGCTCTAAAACAGCTCGATGACTACTGCCAGAGTCAAACCACACATCCATCGTATCTGTTTCTTTGCGGAACTGATCACCCTGACATTTTTCACATTGTTGACCAGAAGGCATCAACTCATCTGCTTCCTTGGCATACCATACAGTAGAGCCTTCTTTCGTAAATAAATGAGCGATATAATCGATTGTCTCATCATTAATATGTGGATGACCACATTTTCCGCAATAAAAGATGGGTAACGGTACACCCCAGATTCGCTGTCTCGAAATACACCAATCCCCACGGTCAGCAATCATATTTTGTAAACGAACTTCACCCCATGGATTGACCCAATGCACTTTTTTAATTTCATCAAGCATCGCTTGGCGGAAGCGATCAATGGAAGCAAACCATTGTTCCGTTGCTCGAAAGATGACTGGTTTCTTAGTACGCCAATCATGTGGGTATTGGTGATTAATAAAGGTTAGCTTCAACAATAAGCCCAATTCATTTAGTTTTTCAGTTACTTTTTTATTCCCATCTTCATAGAATAAACCTTCAAAACCAGGAGCTTGAGCTGTGAAGTATCCTTTATCATCAATCGGGCAAAGAATATCTAAATTATGTTTTTTCCCTACATAGAAATCTTCTTCCCCATGTCCAGGTGCGGTATGTACACAACCCGAACCTGCATCCAAAGTAACATGATCACCAAAAACAATAGGGCTTTCCCGATCATACAGTGGATGGTTACAAACAACGCCTGCTAATTCATTTCCTTTATAACTAGAAAGAATCTCGTAGTCTTCGATGCCAACTTCTTGCATTACCTTATCAACGAGGTCGTTCGCCATGAGTAGTTTACGGTCTCCCACTTGAACCAGGCTATAATCTAAATCTTCATTTAAAGCGATCGCCATATTCGAGGGAATCGTCCAAGGGGTCGTTGTCCAAATCAATACATAACTGTTTTCCTCAGCGAAAACTCCATTTCCATCTTTAACCGGGAAGAGGACGTAAATAGATGGGGAGCGTTTATCATAGTACTCAATCTCTGCCTCAGCTAACGCCGATTCAGATGTTGGAGACCAATAAATAGCCTTTTTCCCACGATAAATATGTCCTTTTTTCACCATTTCTCCAAAAAGACGAATCTGTTCCGCTTCATATTCAGGTTGTAAGGTGATATAAGGATTTTCCCAATCCCCACGGACTCCAAAACGTTTACATTGTTTACGTTGTTCATCTACATAGGAAAGGGCATACTCTTTACACAAATCACGAAACTGAACCGGATTTGTATCTTTGCGGTTTACCTTTTTCTTGGTTACCACAGCATGCTCAATAGGAAGTCCGTGTGTATCCCATCCTGGAACATAAGGTGCGTCAAAACCTTTCAAAGATTTGTAGCGGACGATAAAGTCTTTAATCGTTTTGTTGAGTGCATGCCCAATATGAAGATTTCCATTTGCATACGGAGGGCCATCATGCAAAATAAATTTAGGGTTCCCTTGTCGTTTTTCCTGAACCTGACCATAGATATCAATCTCATCCCACCATTTTTGTAGATCAGGCTCACGCTTAGGAAGATTTCCTCTCATCGGAAAATCTGTTTTCGGAAGGTTTAATGTTTTTCCGTAGTCAGCCATCCATTTCACTCCTCTTACTTCATTTAGTTGTTGAATGATCTAGTAATAACAGTAGCTACAATCGTAGAAAACATGGAGCCATCTTTCGAGAACTTATTAATACAAAACAAAAAACCTTCTACATCCTCTAGGGACGAGAAGGTTTCCCGCGGTACCACCCTAATGGTTTGACATCACACACCTGTGTATCAAATCCACTCTACCATCCGTAACGTGGATGACGCGGTCGACCTTACTCCAGTTTCAGGTGACAGTTCCAGGGTGATTTTCGATAGAAACTCGGATTAGGCTTACACCCTCCCTAATTCGCTGAACACGAGCCCTTCTACCTACTCTTCCCTTTCCTAACCTTTACCCTATAACGATTGTTTAAATATTATACACAAAATCATTCACATTTGTGAAACACTTTATACATTAAAACATCGCTTTTTTCTTAAGTTTACGTGAAGTTCTTCTTTGTATTTCGCGTGGTGGCTCATCTTCATCTTCTATATACGTAGCAGATACTTCGTCCATAGAATTAGACTCATCTAAATGATTCATTCCATTTCCTAAGCCAGTGTTTAAAGCTGTGTTTCTAAAGTCAAGCTGTTGTGTATGAAAATCATTGTGTTGTTGGAAATCATTATGTTGCTGGAAATCATTGTGTTGTTGGAAATCAGGTCCTTGATTATGATCCAAAAGCAATGTTGGATCTTGATTGTGATTTGCATACTGCTCCAACTGTTTTCCACGCTCTTCCAAATTCGTTTCCAATTCTTCGAGCGATTCCCAATCAGTGTTTTCTAGAATATCCATATGAGACTGAACCAAAGTGCGGAACCGAGCACGGTAAACAGTCGCTTTTTGTTTGAGATCCAACAACTCGGTATGAATAGAACGAGCTTTTTGTAATGCCTCGTTGATGATCCGATCCGCATTTTTCTCAGCTTCTTGAAGGATTAACTCAGCTTCTTTTTTAGCATTTAAACGAACCTCTTCTGCCACTTCCTGTGCTACACGAATAGACTTGTGAATACTTTGTTCCATAGAACTTAAAGCAGCCACAGAAGGTTGTAGCGCATTCATTGGTTCAGGCTGAGCAAAACGAGGTTGTAATTGATGTTGTGGTGGTGCTGGTGGCATTGAAGCCTGTGGTGGAGCTGGTGGCATAGGTGTCTGTGGTCCTGTTTGGTACATGGCCTCGCCTTCCATGACCCGCTCCAGTTCCGCTTGCAGATCTTCCACCTGCTGTTCTAATTCTAGTTTTTCCCTAGTAAGTAATTCAAAGTCTTTAATAATCTGGTCAAGGAAGTCATTGACTTCATCAACATCGTATCCACGAAAGGATCTCTTAAACTCCTTATTGTGTATATCGTAAGGTGTTAGCGGCATAATCCGCACCTCCTGGTTAAAATGCATTCTTTTCTATTCGACAATATTACCAAATATCCTTCTTAAATTCTATAGTATACCGAATATAGGTAACTTGTGGATTAACGGTATGACGCAATTTCGACCATTTTTCTACCTTTTTTTGTTATTCTATCTAGTGTTTTCAATTGCAAACGCCCATAACCTCTGATCGAAATCATGTCACCCTCTTGAATAGTAAAACTTGGCTGTTCCACTACTTTCCAGTTCACTTTGCACTTTCCACTCTTAATTAACGCTGTCGCTTTAGTTCGAGAAAGACGAAATCCTTCTGAAATTAACGCATCTACACGTAATGAAACGACAGTAACAGTACGAAGTGTCATAACTGGTTGAAATATAAGCAGATCTTCATGTGAAATCTCTCGAAGAGTCACATGTTCTTTACCCACTTGTGTGAGATGCATGCGGATAAATTCACTTAACTCACCTACGATTACCACATCACAACCTTGATCATGTGGAAGGATATCACCTATTTTTTCTCTTTTCAACCCTAATCCCAACAATGATCCTAATACATCCGGATGTTCTAACATTTTTCCACTTGTTGTTTCCATCCGAAGAAAAGAGAGCTGAAATAGTTCTGGCTCTTCATTTAGATAATCAGGTCCCAAGACAACACGACTTCGCTCAGCAGTAGGAAAACCCCCATTCTTGAAAAAAACGACTTCTATTTGTCTACGAATTAGAGTTTCCAAAATGTGTTGTTCTCTTGGGTCTAAAAAAGGTGTGACTATAGGTTGATAACGAGTCATTGAGCGTTCGATCCAATCGGAGCACCGTTCTACAAAAGGCCGTTCCTCTTGTCGGAAATGAGCCATAATCGTAGAATCTAAGGGTTTCATGACATGATCATCCCGAATATCATACTCATAAGATAAAGAACCCCACTATGAATAAATCTCAACGCTAATAACGCAACGATCGGGGACAAATCAATCATTCCTAAAGGCGGGATAAATCTACGAAACACTGCTAAATAAGGTTCTACGACTCGACCGATCAATTGACCAACTGGGGAGCCCTGTACATTGGGCAACCACGAAAGTAAGATGTAAATGAAAATCAACATACTGTAAATATTAAACGCCCAACTAACAATCATAAAAATTAACATCGGAATCCGGTCACCTCAATCTGTTTCTCAATCGTCTTGCATGATTTCTGTGATCGTTCCATGAATATCGACATTGGCTGGTGTACAGATAAAAATATGCGGACCCAATTTGTTTATTTGTCCACCTAAAGCATAAACGGTACCACTCAAAAAGTCCACAACCCGCATAGCTTGGTCTCTACGAACTCTCTGAAGATTAACGACGACGGGGCGATGACTTTTTAAATTATCGGCGATTTCCTGAGCATCTTCATAAGCTCTTGGCTCATATAACACTAAACGAATGTTTTTCTGCGTATGCAGTGAGACTACATTTCCTCTCGATTTGGGTTGAGAAGAAATAGCCTGTCCTGAATCCACATGTTCTTCATATTGGTCCTCATCATCATTAGCACCAAAATACCCCATAATTCTATTCATCAGTGTCATTGAAACCGCCTCCTTAACTCTTTAACCTCCCCGTTGTCCTTTACCTACTAGCAGTGAGCCTAGACGAATCCATGTTGCACCTTCTTCAATCGCAATCTCAAAGTCTTGTGACATACCCATCGATAAATGTGGGACAGATAACCGGGGATGGTTGAGTCCTTGTAATTTCTGTTGTAAGTTCTTTAGTTCTCGAAAAACAGGTCGCACTTCTTCGGGCTTGTCCACAATCGGTGCCATTGTCATCAACCCAGCAACCTCAATAGAAGAGAAATTCGCCATCTCTATTGAAAAATCTTCTAATTCGCTCGGAGAAATTCCAAATTTAGACTCTTCACCGGAAACATTTACCTGAATAAAACAAGAAGTTTTAGTCTGTTGAAGTTGATTTCTTCGTTCGATTTCCTCCGCAAGCGAATAACGGTCTAGGGAATGAACATATTTAAATCTCCCAACGACTTCCTTTGCTTTATTTCTCTGTAGATGTCCGATATAATGCCATGTCCCCCGTTGACCAAGCATGTTCCATTTGGGTATTGCATCTTGAACCCGACTTTCACCAATATGGTCCAAACCCAAATCAAGTACGTGCTGAGTCGTTTCCAAATCTACATATTTTGTCACTGCTACGACTTGAACTTCATTTGAATCTCGACCGACTCGGTGACATGCTTGATGAATTCTTTGCTGAATATGTTCCCACCGTTGAATTAATTCGCCCATCAAGATCCCCTTTCCTTTTTTCCGATAAATGCAACCATCCGCCCTGTCCGTCCTTGATCACGGCGATGAGAGTAGAAATAATCTTGGTCACAGCTTGTACACCAAGTGGTTACCAAGATGTTCCTTTCTAGCACACCTACTCTTTGTAATAGCTTAACATTAGTTTTACGAAGATCAAGTTGCCATTTTCCCTGTTTTGTGCTGATCAAAACTTCTTGATGAGCTTGAATGTCATCGGGAAGGGCTTGATGCACAGCATTCATCACTCGCTCATCTACCTCGTAACAACATTGATCAATGGAAGGTCCAATGGCTACATGAAGGGTCTTAGGGTCAGCTCCTAATTCCTCTAACTTTCGCACCATTCGCACAGCCATGCCTTGAACTGTCCCCTTCCACCCAGCATGTGCTACACCAATCAAATCCAGATCTGGACTGTAAAAATAAAGCGGGACACAATCAGCGTAATAAGATGCAAGTAAAACATTTTCTTCTTTAGTGATCAATCCATCTGTATCTGAAAAAGCAGTGTCCCGTGTGAAGTTTCCTTTTCCCCGGTCAGTAGAAGTAACAAGTTGCAGATCAATGCCATGAACTTGTTCCCCACATGTCCAAGACTCTATAGACATCCCTACTTGATCAAGCAACTGTTTGCGATTTTCGACTACCATATCTGGTCGATCGCCTACATGAAAGGCATAATTTCGTTGATTGAGATCTTCGTCCTTACGACGTGCACTAAACCCAACAACCAGATGCGGAAATTCCTTTTCCCACCTCTCAAGGAAAAAACAGGGAATCGGTGACGTGTCTCGATATTTAAATGGTTCCATACACTCCCCTCCATTGATCATATTACCATATCTTTGACCATTGACAAAGTTCTACTTATGTCCTTCTCCAGTAGGAAGGCGTGTTCCCTGATATTCTTCAAATTTGCTTTCTAAACGAACCAGAATCACATCTGAACCAATTTTCACGATTTGTTTCCAAGGGATCACCCACTCTTGACCATTAGAAAACCAGCCAAATAGCTTCATTTCACTCGGAATGACAATCGACCGAATGGTCCCCTGTCGCAAGTCTAGTTCCAAGTCATGAATTTGCCCTAACTTTCGTCCATCAGCAATATTCACTACATCTTTGGCCTGTAATTCAGAAATTTTCACTAATCTCCCCCCCAGTTCCTCTCTGTCTTGTTATATGTATATGTCAAAAAAGGCGGAAATGTACAAGAACTATAGCATCTTGATCAAGAAATGCTCTTTGATTTATGGAGTCTCTCACCTTCGATGTAAAAAAAACAGCCACAACATCTGTGACTGGTCATGACAACATTCTTTTTGATCAATTATTAATTTTTTAAATCGTAGACTTTTTGCTTTTCAATCTTTTCGATCTCCAAAACTTTGTCGTAAAGTTTTCTTTTTTCCTTTTCCATTTCTTCGATTTTCCTTGACTGTAATTGATCCCGATATTCATCAAGCAAGATGAACCGATTTTGAGCTTTTTTATATACCTCACCAAACTCACTGGCAAATTCTTTTGAGATCTTCTGGTTCTCTCCGAGAAATTGAAGTGCCCACTTAATCCGTTCTTTCTCCCGCTCTCGAGCCACAAGAAATTTACTTTCCCCATGGTTCGTAAACCAATGAGTTAACTTGTATATTTTTTTCCTATGTTCTTCTTCTTGTTCATGTAATGAGCTCAAATTACGCAACTTCCAATGGGTAATGTCATTGGAGCGCCAAATATCAAACTTAGGCTTCATTTGTTTCCTGATCTCATCGCTAGAATTAGCTGAAGTAAATGACCCCCCTCCTGCTTTCGCTACTTCTTCTAAAACCTGTTTACTCTTAGCATCGAGATCAAATCCAATGATATTTACAACCGCTTTTACATCTGACTGATGTAAAGCCTGTGCTTCTTTAACTGGATCTCCACCACAAGTTTCTAACCCATCACTAACTACATAAACAATATTATTCGCCCCTATGTGATCCTTCCGCAAATCTTCGCCTGCTCCTCGAATCGCAGCAGCAAGAGGTGTCCAACCGACAGGGCGTAATTGATTCACCGCTGACTCAAAAGAGTTTGATTCATATTTACTCAATGCATATATTTCTTCGGTACTTGCACAAGAAATCGCTTTATCTTTTTCTTGATTGCTTCCCAGATGTCCATAAACTCGTAATGACACCTTGGTCTGTTCAGGTAAAGAGCTGGCGAACTCTCGAACTGCCCTTTGAGCCTCATCCATCTTCACCTTTCCATTGACCTTTCCCGCCATACTTCCACTGGCATCAATTACAATAGCAATTTGAGTCGGTTTCTTTTCATCTCTAGGTTTTAATAATTCTGCTGGTTCCTGAGTATTGGGGTCATAGTCTCCCAATTTACTAATTGTAAATTGAGGCTTTAATGCATCCGCTTCTTTCACGATCGCTTCATAATCTTCTGCAAATAACCAGATCAGCCTGTCGTAAACTTCATCCGCTGTTAAATCATTCGGGAATTTAAGTAGTTCTGCTTTTACTTTTTTCTCATCGAAATTATCTCCAGCAAATTTTCCAGGACCTTCTTTAATCATCCCATCAACAGTAGTGGCTGCTTTTTGAGGTAAGTCTGAATTCTTAGGATCTGATGGATCGCCCAATGAAAGAAAAGAACATCCATTCAATAAACTTATAACCAATACACACATAAAAATGGAATGCACTTTTATCACTTGTTTCATTCACCTCGTCTATATAATAAATCCCATTTTAATCTAATTATTACGAAATAGGAATAGGTTTTTATAATTTTTTGTATAATCGTTATAAATTTGAAATTAATCTCGTTCAAATCAGAAGTATTACACCATCAATATAAAAAACCCAATCACATCTTTAGTAATCGGGTGAAAAAATCATTATATATCATTGTCCAATCCAATTCATCTTCGAGCACTTGTCACCATAGTTCCCACACTTCTTAAACTATGGTGACTAAGCGTGGTGAAGATTTAATTCAGCATTAATCAGTCAACGAAGTTCATTGACCCATTTCACTCAAAGAACTTTTTGTTTATTTTGCACAGCCCTCGCTTGAGTTATCCTTTGCTTCTGTTCAAGATTTTAATGCACAAACTTATGCATTTGTTGGATCGCAGCCTTTTCTAATCGGGATACTTGTGCCTGAGAGATTCCGATTTCATCAGCCACTTCCATTTGTGTTTTTCCTTCAAAAAAGCGCATAGATAAGATCATTTTTTCCCGATCATTTAACCTTCCCATGGCTTCCTTCAAAGCAATTTCTTCGACCCATTGCATATCTTTTGTTTTCTCATCACTTAACTGATCCATCACAAAAATGGGGTCTCCACCATCTTGATAAACGGGTTCAAATAAGGAGACTGGATCTTGAATTGCATCCAACGCAAAGACTACATCTTCTTTGGGGACATTTAAAACTTTCGAGATCTCATGAATCGTTGGTTCACGCGAATGACGATTGGTCAGACTATCTCTTACTTGAAGAGCTTTATATGCAATATCTCTCAATGAGCGAGAGACACGTATTGGATTATTATCCCTTAAGTAGCGCCTTATCTCTCCGATAATCATGGGCACTGCGTAAGTGGAAAACTTCACATTTTGACCTAAATCAAAATTGTCGATCGCCTTCATTAAACCGATACAACCGACTTGAAACAGATCATCCACACACTCCCCCCGATTATTGAAACGTTGAATGACACTAAGAACTAGGCGAAGGTTTCCGTTGACTAATTTTTCTCGGGCTGTACGGTCACCAGCTTGATATTCCGTGAACAATTCACGCATCTCTAAATTTTTGAGTACAGGGAGCTTAGATGTGTCTACACCGCATATTTCCACTTTATTTCGCGCCATGAATTCCCCTCCTCAGGATGAATTATTGTTAAGTATCTCCTGAGGAGGAAAATTTATAATGGACATGAAATTAAACCATTTTATTGAATTCTTTACGCAATCTCTTAATGATTCTCTTTTCCAAACGTGAAATATAGGATTGAGAAATCCCTAGTAGATCCGCAACATCTTTTTGTGTTTTTTCTTCTCCACCATCTAATCCAAAGCGTAATTCCATGATTTTCCGCTCGCGATCAGACAAGTTTGAGAGAGCTGTGCGTAGTATTTTTTTATCTACTTCATCTTCAATATCCCGATAGATCGTATCAGTCTCCGTCCCTAGCACATCTGATAACAATAGTTCATTTCCATCTAGATCCGTATTGAGAGGTTCATCAATCGATACTTCTGAGCGAATCTTATTATTTCGTCGTAGAAACATGAGAATTTCATTTTCGATACAACGAGAAGCATAGGTAGCAAGCTTAATCTTTTTCGTCGGGTCAAATGTATTGACAGCTTTAATGAGACCAATCGTACCAATCGAGACTAAATCTTCAATATTAATCCCCGTATTCTCAAATTTGCGGGCGATATAAACGACAAGACGAAGATTTCTCTCAATAAGCATAGCTCGGACAGCTGTATCTCCCTTGGGTAAACGCTCTAGTAAATGCTCTTCTTCTTCACGAGTTAATGGTGGTGGTAATGCTTCGCTGCCGCCAATGTAATAGATTTCCTCACCTTTTAATCCAATTTGGATTAATAGACGATACCAAAATAATTGGATGAGTAATTTCCACTTGACGATCATGCATATGCCCCCCTTATCTTTTTTAAAATGATACACAAGATGGATGGATAATCGCTTGGTATGTCCCATCAGACGAAATACGCCCGACATCTATACCTATGAGAATTTTCTCTACTTTATTCCACTGATCCTCATGCTGAATCGCTACCTGATCTGGTTTGATCGCGATTAACATCTCAAAGTCTCTGCCCGCAGGGCGATACGGAATAATCCGAACTCTTTTCATCCATTCAGTAGACAGTCCTAACCAACCATTCTCCCAATCTTTCTTCATAATCATCTCTATCAATTCATTAGGTAGTTGGGAAGCCAGTGATTGAATCTCAACCATCATGACAGGTGCTCGTGTGATTGGATCACGTAACTGGTTCCCAGTATCAATCAATCCTGTACAAACAATCTCATCTCCTTGGAGTTGAATTTTAACAGGTGCAAGATACTGATTGATTCTCCGACGCTCTTCCAAAGAACGAAACGAAAATCGGGTGTACGCCCATACCAATGGAAAACCGACAATAATCATTCCCCAAGAGACTGGAGAACCCCAACCATTTGCTGTTTGTGTAAAAAAGATCCCCCCTGCTACTTGACTATCTCCACTCACTACATAATGAAGCGCAATCAAAGCTCCACCTGCAATAAAACAAACTAAATAAAAAACACCCAAATTACGAATATAGGAGCGAAAGTGATTCCAACCAAAAGCAACCCAAATCATAATCATAGAAACCAAGATTTTGATCGGTAAAAAATAAGCGACAGCAAAATGAGGCCAGAGATGAAGCATGGAGTAAAGTCCACCAATTATAGCGGCTGCGATTAGCCTCCAGATCGATGTCTGTTGCTTCCGAATCCCTGATGTCAGCCAGAGTAATAGAAAGTCTATGTATCCATTGAGGAGGAAAATAAGATCCGCATAAATAACCACCTATAGATCCCCTCCTGTTTTAGTGAGTTTAGTATATAGTAATCCTATTGCAATGTCTGTCAAAACTTGCCAGCAATGATTGGCTTTTTTCGTCGAACGCCAACCAATAATGTTCAAATAGGGTTCCTATTTTCTAATAGCAGAGATCTCAATAAACCTATTAGTCTATAAAAAAAGAGATGTTACCCCTGTAAGGGAAACATCTCAAAAGATTTAGGACAAATAGTGGTGGACTTGAACACCTATAAAAGTGGTGTTTTCATCATAAAGGGATGTTTCATATACAAACATCCCTTTCACTTTAGTTTTATGAACTTTTTTACTCTGAATCCTATTGCCTCATTCACTTTTTTCATAGCCCACAACATACTATTCACAGTGGGTTACATCATCTTACTTATTTTTCCCAATACGATTTCTTAAAAATGTAGGGACTTCAAGATCATCACCAAAAGAATGAGAGGGAGTTGGGTCAGATTGTACTTTTTTACTCCCACCAAACGTAGTTAACCCAGAACCATAGGAGGGAGAAGGTGTTTCATTCATACCAAATTGTGGTTTCGAACTGGCTGTTTCTTGTTTTTTGTGATCAAATCCTGTAGCGATCACCGTCACCATAATTTCGTCTTTCAGTTCTTCATTGATCACAGCACCAAAAATCATATTTACCTCAGGGTCTGAAGCTGAGGATACAATTTCTGCTGCTTCGTGCACTTCATATAAACTTAGATTCACTCCACCAGTAATATTCATTAAAACTCCACGTGCTCCATTAATGGAAGTCTCCAATAGTGGGCTACAGATTGCCTTTTTAGCTGCTTCTGTAGCACGATTTTCTCCTGTTGCCGAACCGATTCCCATCAATGCAGATCCTCTTTCTGTCATGATGGTTCGTACATCGGCAAAGTCCAGATTGATGAGACCAGGAACCGCAATTAAATCTGAAATCCCTTGAACACCCTGGCGTAATACATTATCTGCTTCTTGGAAAGCGGCAATCATCGGTGTGTTTTTATCCACAATTTCTAAGAGGCGATCATTGGGGATTACGATTAATGTATCTACATTTTCTTTTAAAGCAGCTACACCTGTTTCAGCTTGATTAGATCGTTTTTTCCCTTCAAATGAAAATGGCTTTGTCACAACTCCAACAGTGAGAGCTCCCAAATCACGGGCAATTGCTGCAATTTCAGGAGCAGCTCCAGTACCCGTTCCACCGCCCATTCCAGCCGTGACAAAAACCATATCAGCCCCTTTTAACACTTGTTCGAGATGTTCACGACTTTCCTCTGCTGCTTTTTTGCCAATTTCTGGTTTAGCGCCTGC
This sequence comes from Hazenella coriacea, assembly GCF_004341825.1. Lineage (GTDB taxonomy): Bacteria > Bacillota > Bacilli > Thermoactinomycetales > Thermoactinomycetaceae > Hazenella > Hazenella coriacea. Next base: position 36,228 of record NZ_SMAG01000003.1, read on the forward strand.
CCCTAAACCACGAGTTAACTTTTCTCCAATTTGTAGACGAACAGGTGCTTTTGACCGATTAAGTGCTTGCGCATCCGTGTTAACGGCGATAAATTCGACCCCTTGTACTCCACCTTCAATCATACGGTTAACCGCATTGCTACCGCCACCACCCACACCAATCACCTTAATCTGGGCAATTGTTTCAACATCTAAGACAAAATCCAACATATTTGTCCCTCCATTACTCTATTAATCTCAGTGATGTATCTTCAGCTCAAACGCGTTCTATATAAATTCACTTAACCAATTTTTTACGCGTTCAAACGTTGACTGTCCTCGCTGTTTTTTCTGACGGGGAGGGTGAACCGATCTTGGTTCAGATACTTGCGAAATACCACGCCTTTGTAAATATTTAATCATCCCAATCCCACCTGTATATGAAGGCTCCTTCATACCAATATGTTGTGGAGTGGCAATACGAACGGCTGTTCCTAATTGCTTTTGTGACACTTCCAGTATATGGGGTAACGCCATCACACCACCAGTCAACACATATCCACCAGCGGGTTCGTCAGAAAAACCCATGGATTTGACTTGCTCCCGAACCAAGTGAAACATCTCTTCGACACGTGGTTCAATAATTTGTGCTAATTCTAGTTGGGTGACTTTCCTTTCTCTACTCGTGCCAATCGTTTGTACTTGAAATGTATCCTTAATTGATGCATGATCTTTACTTGCTACTCCATGCTGGCATTTAATTTCCTCAGCCAAGTCGGTCTGAGTACGTAGACCAATCGCAATATCATTGGTAATATACTCACCACCAACAGGAATGACTGACGTACCTGCGAGGTTTCCCTGCTGGAATACCGTCAGTGTCGTAGTGCCTCCACCAATATCTACCATGACCACACCTAAATTTTTCTCATCCGCCGATAAGCATAATTCACTAACCGCTAACGGTAAAAAAACCATTCCAGCTATATTTAAATTAGCTTTTTGTACACAACGGAGTAAATTATGTATGATCGTCTTTGCACCCGTGACAATGATGGCTTCAACTTCAAGTCGAACCCCAATCATTCCATGCGGATCACGAATGTCATCCAGTCCATCTACAATAAACTGCTTAGGAACCACTTCAATCATCGCACGCTCTGGTGGTAAGGCAATAACTCGAGCTGCTTGTAACACGCGATCGATATCATGATAAATAATTTCCCGATCTTCACTTGATACAGCGACTACCCCATGGCTAGATTGTAACGAAATATGATTTCCAGTGACACCCACATAGACCTCAGAGATCTCTATCCCAACCATCCGCTCAGCATGGTCTACCGCTTTACGGATAGATTGTACTGCTTGGTCGATATTGATGATGGCTCCCTTCTTCATCCCTTTTGATGCAGCCGTTCCAACACCTACGATTTGTGTGGTACCATCTGGGTTTACCTCTGCTACAATCACTCGAACTTGAGAAGTTCCGATATCTAAACTGATGATATACCCTTCATTGTTCAAACTTGGGCACCTCCTTGCCTTTGCCCGAGGGTCATTTCAATTAAATGATGATTAGGGAAAGAAGGAAAACACTTACAAACCATATTCAACAGGTAACAAGGTTTCCCCTTTTTCACTCTCAATTTTTTCTTTACTAGTAAATTGTATATTTTGCCATTATTAACAAAATCACTCGTTGCTATCAAGCAACTAATCTATCTTAACTACTCTTAGAGCCGAATTTCTCATCCAAACAGTTCAAAAAGAGGCGTGACACGAATCATGCAAGCCTTGATCCAGTAAAGTGGTATACCATGTTAATTTGATTCCTTCAACGGGGAAAACCAAATACTCTCAAGAAGATACAGTGTTCCGTGAGGATGTCTTGAAAAAGAAGGATAATAACCCATCTTTAGATGCAAATCAGAAATTCTCACAAAGATTTGATGCCCATGTTTACTTTGAATCTCCACTTGATCAGGATGATCCTGAACAGGTTGAATGGTCATCAGTTCACTTGTCATTGAACTTGGCAAAGCTGCAACTTGCTTCACTGCTTGTTTGAACATCTGGTCCTTTTGATTCCATCCTACAAAAACCAGTACATCCTTCGGATCAGAAACTTTCCGCTTAGTTAACACCATTCCATCTGACAAGATCGGGTGAAATTGTTGCTTAGAGGATGTTTGAAATGCGGCGATGATCTTTTTTTCTTTAACCTCTATGTATACCTCATTAGGGAAACTTTTCTTAATCGTCACTTTATCCACTTCGGGTAAAGCAATTAAAGCTGCTTCCACTTGTGACTGACTTGTACTAAAATATGATTTCCCTTTAGCCAGTTGTGCAGTTTTCAAGATTTCTTGCTCAGTTAACAAGGAATGACCTGTCACCTCAATACTTTGTATTTTACTTAAAGGTGATTGCAAGAATAGGACAAGCAACATTCCCATGAAAAATAAGAAGATGAATACAAATGCCCAAGGAGACGGTGGGCGTTTCTTTCCTGCCCGTGAGCGAAATGAGGGAACCCGTCCGTCCATGGTGTTCTTCTCCTTTCGTTCTTGACTTGCCTGTCTATCTAGTCAAATCGGCTAATCTTCCCTTTATATTATCACAAATCCGAAAGGGGAAAAGGCTTTTCATACAAAAAACAGTGGCACAATGAAGTGCTACTGTTTTTAATAGATCAAACCTTTTCCCTATGAATCGTCGCTCCTAGTTGCTGAAAAGTTTTTTCCAAATGATCATAACCTCGATCGATATGATTAACTCCCCGAACTACAGTTGTTCCCTTAGCCGCAAGCCCCGCAATCACCAAAGCTGCTCCCGCTCTTAAATCAGTGGCTTCCACATGTGTTCCTTGCAAATAAGAAACTCCACGTATGGTAACTAGGTTGTTTTGCGAATCAATATTTGCTCCCATCCGATTTAACTCTTGCACATGTTTCAAACGGGATTCAAATATCTTCTCAGACAATTGACTGATTCCTTTTGATATAGATAAAAGTGCGATCATTTGCGGTTGCAGGTCAGTAGGAAAACCTGGATACGGATTCGTTTCAATATGAGCCAATCCGTTGACTCGATCTGAGCTACGTACCCATAAGCCCTCATGTTCGACCTTAATTTCGATGCCAGCTTCTCGATACAGATCGATAACCTGTGTAAAATGCTCTGGAATCACACGTTCCAAAAAAAGTTCACCTGAAGTAGCTCCCACTGCTGCAATCAGAGTGCCAGCGACGATCCGATCTGGGATAATCTCATGTTTTGCAGCCTGAAGTTGGTTGACTCCTATAATTTGAATGACAGAAGTTCCTGCTCCTTGAACATTGGCTCCCATCTGATTTAAAAAGTTTTGTAGATCTACAATCTCTGGTTCTCTTGCAGCATTGAGAATCGTTGTTTTTCCTTCTGCTAACACCGCTGCCATCATTACATTTTCAGTTGCACCAACACTAGGGAAAGCCAATAGAATAGAAGCTCCAATCAGTCGTGATCCAGAGCAATGAATTTTTTCTTTCTTCTCCTTGATCTCTGCTCCTAATTGAGAAAGCCCTTTTAAATGAATATCAATCGGACGACTTCCAATGGCGCATCCCCCTGGTCGGGTAACACTAACTTGTTTTAGGCGAGCCAATATGGGACCCATCAAAAAGATCGAAGAACGCATCTGGCTCATTAAATCATCTGGAATGTGTGAATGTTGGATGGATGTGGTATCGATGCGAATCGTTGTGTGGGTTCGTTCAATAACTGCCCCTAATGCCTCCAAGATGTTACACATAGCAGCAATGTCTGTCAACTGAGGGACTCCCCGAATCTCATGTACTCCTTCTGCTAATACTGTAGCCGCCATGATCGGAAGAGCTGCATTTTTTGCGCCTTGGACACGAACGGAACCAGTTAGAGGATTTCCACCATCGATCACGAAGTGTTCCAACGTGCCACCTCCGTTTACCCTTCACCCACCACTTGAACTTCCGGTTGTAATGTAACTCCAAATTTTTCTTCAATGGTATCAATAATATGTTGAATTAATTGAAGTACATCCGTGGCTGTTGCCTGACCTCGATTAATGATAAAGTTTGCATGCAGAGTAGACACTTCCGCATCACCAATTCGATATCCTTTGAGTCCTGCTGCTTCTACTAATCTCCCTGCATGATCACCAGGAGGATTGCGGAACACACTGCCTGCACACGGAAATTGTAGTGGTTGAGTTTGTCTGCGACGATCTTTAAAATTAGCAAGTGCAGTTGAGATATACTCTCGATCCCCTTTTTGCAAAATAAATGTAGCTGCTGTCACAATTCCCTTCAACTCATTTTGCAAAATAGAGGTACGATAACGGAACTTTAGCTGTTCATTGGTTAGAGTCATCCACTCACCTGTTTCGAGAAGTACTTCAGCCGAGTGCAAAACACGGGAGATGTCGGAGCCGTGAGCTCCTGCATTCATATAAACAGCTCCCCCAACATTTCCAGGAATACCGCCAGCAAACTCTAATCCTGTGAGTCCTTGTTTGGCTGTCATGGAGGCAAGTAAGATCGTAGAGTACCCTCCACCCACTTTGACTTGGGTTCCATCAATTTCTAATGAGTTAAAACCTTCATCTAATTTAAAGACAACCCCTCGAATCCCGCCATCACGGACTAACAGATTGGAGCCTCGACCAATGGCACGCCATGGAATTTGATGCCGATGAACAACCTCCATCGCACTTTGGAGCTCATCTCTACTGCGTGGATAAATCAAAAGGTCGGTTGGTCCGCCCACTTTCCAAGTGGTGTGACGGGACAAAGGTTCATCCACTCGAACATCTTTCACATGTTTACTTGCTAGTTCCTCTAAAATGATCTTTTTCATATCGTGTCCCTCCTCACTGGATTTCGCGCGGATCCGATCCACCTCTATTGGTTACACATAGTTTATGCTAGTAAACCATTTGTGTGACCTGCCCAGTGGTTTATCATTCGTTTTATTCTTCATTAAGCTAACGAGATTTTTTCTAGTTCATCTACAATGATCTCTGCAGCTTGAGGCCGTCCAAGACGTCGTGCCGCTTCACTCATCGCATGGTGGATTTCAGAGTTTTCAATGAGGTCTTTGACTTCCCGCCAGAGATTTTCGCCATTACACTCCGATTCTAAGAGCATGCGTGATGCTCCTTGTTCCTCCAACCAGTGAGCATTTGCTTCTTGATGATTATTTGTCACATAAGGGGAAGGGATCAAGATTGAAGGTAGCCCCAAAGAAGTTAACTCGGCTAATGTAGAGGCTCCTGCTCGTCCCACTGCCAGATAAGTAGCTGCTAAAACATCAGGCATATTATATATAAATGGATAAACAGCGAGGTTCGAACATGCATGGGGATCAATCTTAGAACGAATAGCTTGATAGTGAACTTCACCCGTTACATAGACAAATTGAACATGAGGCATTTCTTTCATAGATGGAACCATTTCTAAAACAGCTTCGTTGATTGCTTTTGCACCACGACTTCCACCAAATAATAAAATAATCGGCTGATGTGGATTAGAAATTCCCAAGGATTGTCTACCGATCGCTGCATTGGCATGAACAACCTCTGTTGCACGTGGGTTCCCTGTAAAGACAATGCTTTGAGCCCGACTTAAATATTTTTGCGACTCCTCTAAGCTGATCGCAACGACATCAACAAAACGAGATAAAAATTTGGTCGTTAGTCCAAGAACCACATTTTGTTCATGAATCAACGTAGGAATTCCTAGCTTATGCGCTGCATAAAGAGCCGGACCACTCACATAACCTCCTGTTCCAACAACAACATCAGGTCGAAACTCTTTTATGTATTGTTTGGATCGATGAACCGCGCTTAGAAACATTTTGATTGTATTCACATTGTCCCAAGAGATACTTCTTCTAAATCCCTGGATTTCTACAGTCAAAAACCGAATATGGCCTTCTTTCGGAACGATTCTAGATTCAAGCCCATTTTCTGTACCTATATACGCAATCTCTACATCAGGATATCTTTTCTTAACAGCTCTGGCAATGGCTAATGCCGGATAAATATGTCCTCCTGTACCTCCACCAGAAAATAAGATGCGTTTCATCAAGTTCCCTCCAGAAGTGGTTTAACGTCTCGTTAATCGTGACAAATTTAATAAAATCCCCACTGCCACTAATGATAATGTGAGTGATGAACCGCCATAACTTAGAAACGGTAATGTAATTCCGGTTACGGGAAATGCACCCGATACGACACCGATATTAATCACAGCTTGGATCATAATCATCGCAGTAATTCCAGTAGCCAATAAACTCGTAAACAAATCAGGGGCTCCAATTGCGATTCGAACCCCTCGCCATACAAGAATCGCAAAGAGAATGATGACAGTAACTCCACCTAAAAATCCAAGCTCCTCAGCTAAAATCGAAAAAATAAAGTCCGTATGTGGTTCTGGTAAGTATAAATGCTTCTGCCTACTCATTCCAAGTCCTAATCCTAGTAATCCTCCAGGACCAATCGCAAACAACGACTGAATCAAGTGGTAACCTGCTCCCAGAGGATCTTGCCAAGGATTAAGAAAAGCAGTAATTCGTTTGATCCGATAAGGGGCAGCAAGTACTAGCCCTACAAAACCTGCTAACCCGATCATCATAAAACTCACCAAATGCTTATAACGAGCTCCTGCAACAAAAACAATCACTAAACATGTCCCTACTAAAACGGTGCCCGTCCCTAAGTCTGGTTGTAACATAATCAAGCCAAAAGTGATCCCAATCAAGCATAATCCCGGTAAAAAACCTTTCGAAAAATGAGCAATATCATAATCGTTTCGTGAAAATATCTTAGCAAGAAAGGTAATCATCGCTAGCTTCATAAATTCTGAAGGCTGGATACTAAACGCTCCGATTCCCAACCAACTTCTTGCTCCATTTCGTAAGATTCCTACACCTGGGATTAAAACCACAATCAATAATACACAACAGATGATCAATCCAAGTGTACTCCACTTTTTAAATTTCTCAGTATCCATGTTGGCGATCAGAAACATCAAAAAAACGCCCAAAGCGGCAAAGAGAAATTGTCGCTTCGCAAAATAGAAACTATCCCCATATTTGTGATAAGCAAAAGCAGCACTAGCACTATAAACCATAATCACACCAATAGTAAGCAATAAAATAATGGCGATAACGATCACAAAGTCAGGGGTAGATCGTATTTTGTTCATGGACGTTTTTCACCTCTTTACAAACTTAAACAAGCTCTATACATGAAGACTATGCACAGCTTGTTTAAATATGCTTCCTCGTTCTTCAAAAGAGGTGTACAGATCCCAACTTGCACAAGCGGGAGACAATAACACAATGTCCCCCGGCTGTGCCAACTTTTGTGCAATGGTTACAGCTTCAAAAACATCTTGAACCTCATGACGTTCTTGAATGCCAGCTTCTTTAGCACGTTCCAAAAAAATGGAGGCTGTTTCGCCGTAACCAACCACAGCTTTTACTTTATTTTTCAATTCAGGTACCAATTCTTTAAAATCTACACCACGATCTAATCCACCCGCAATTAAAACAATTGGTTCAGTAAAGGCTTGAATAGACTTTAATGCAGCTCGAACATTTGTCGCTTTTGAATTATTGTAGTACTTTACATCTTCGATCGTATCCACATATTCTAAGCGGTGTTCAACTCCTTGGAAAGTACGTAACGTTTCTTGAATCCCTTCCCATGGACATTGACATGCCATAGCAATTGCAATAGCTGCCAAAGCATTTTCTAAGTTAAAGTCACCTTTTAATGCTACTTCCGAAACTGGTAAGATCTTTTCATCCATTCCAGATAAGTTCGAAATGATCCAATCATCCTGGATATAAACTCCCGAATGTACGGGTTGAGTTCGACTAAACCAATAGATTTTACTATTTATTTTTTTAGCAAGCTCCACACAGACAGGTTGATCTGCATGAAGAACAGCAACATTGTCCTCGGTTTGATTTTCAAATATTTTACTTTTTGAGAAGATATAATCTTCCATCGTCTGGTGATAATCTAAATGTGCCTGATCAATATTGAGTAAAGCAGCTACTTGTGGTTGAAAATGAACAGTCCCCTTCAGTTGAAAGCTACTTAACTCAGCTATTAACCATTCATCTTCATGTAGATCTAGAATTACTTCCGTTAGAGCTTGTCCGATATTCCCTGCGACTCGATGCTGGACTCTTCCAGCTGTGAGCATTTTTCCTACCAGAGTGGTGGTGGTAGTCTTTCCATTTGAACCAGTGATCCCTACAATCGGGGCCAGAGACTGTTGACCCGCAATCTCTACTTCAGTCACTACAGGAATGTTCAAAGCAATCGCCTGTTGAACTGGCTTTGCTATGTATGGAATTCCAGGATTTTTGACAAGAAGGTCAATTCCTCCATGGACTAAGTCTTCTGGATGTTCACCACAGATCACTGGAATCCCCAGCTTCTCCAGTTGGCTCGCCTCTGGACATTCCAAACGCGATTTAAGATCATTGGCTACCACCTTTGCTCCTAGTTGATGAAGTAGTTTCGCCACGGCAACACCACTTCTTGCTAAACCAAGTACAACTACGGAGGTACCTTTCCACTCTGTTTGTTTACCCATTGATTACACACCTCTAATTATATAGCTAGATATACGCCTAAAGCAGCTAGTAAAAATCCTACAAGCCAAAAAGTTGTAACGACTCGCCATTCTGACCAACCAACTAGTTCAAAATGGTGATGAAGCGGACTCATTCGAAACACACGTTTTCCACGAAACTTAAATGAAGTCACTTGAATCATGACCGAAAGAGTTTCTACTACGAAAACCCCACCGATAATAGGTAACAATAGCTCTGTTTTGGTAATAACAGCAAGGGCAGCAAGGCCTCCCCCTAATGCTAACGAACCTGTATCTCCCATAAATACTTTCGCTGGGTGTGCGTTAAATACAAGGAATCCAAGTAACGCTCCCACAACGGCAATGGAGAAAATGGTAACTGTATAGTTACTTTGTAAATATCCAATAATGGCATAAGCGCCATAGGCACAAGCTGCGGTACCCGCTAATAATCCATCTAATCCATCTGTCAAGTTCACAGCATTAGATGAACCAATCATCATGAGTAGAAGGAGTGGCAAGTATAGCCAATTGAGCTGGATATTTAGATCTAAACCCGGTATGGTGAGATCAAAAATATAGTTATTATCGATCGCCCGTACTTCTAACAATACCCAGAATAAGACTAAGCCAATGAATAATTGTCCTAAAAGCTTTTGATTAGCGGTTAATCCTAAGCTTCGTTTCATCACAACTTTGATATAGTCATCAAGAAAACCAAGGATCCCATAGCCTAAAGTGGCAAAGATCAAGAAAAATAAGTCCGCATTAATCATTTTTTTACTTTCATCAAAATTGAAAAGCACAAAACTACTAAATGGAACAGCGGTCAACACAAGAGAAGCCATAATAATAACTCCACCCATAGTTGGTGTTCCCGCTTTTTTCAAGTGAGCTTGTGGACCTTCCTCACGGATGCTTTGTCCAAACTTCAAACGACGTAAAATAGGAATGATCATCGGTCCCATCAATACAGCAACCCCAAAAGCGACTGCTAGAGGGATTAAAATTAATCGAATATCTATGTTATCCATTTTGTCATCTCTACGCTCCTTCGGATAAAATTCTCACTGCTTGGTCTAATTGAACTGCACGAGATGCTTTGACAAGCAAGAGAACATTAGAATTTCCTTCTTCTTTTAATTCTTTAATTGCCTCTTCTAACGTATCAAAATGATGGATGTGACAATTTGGATTTTTTTCGACTTTTTTAGCCTGATCAGAAATCCACTTGCCTCTTTCTCCCATCGTATATAGACGATCCAATTTTTTATTTATCGCATATTCACCTAATTGTCGATGATAAATCTCTTCTTCATCTCCAATTTCAAAAATATCACCTAAAAGTGCCCATTTTTCCTTAGTAGGTTCTACTTCTGCTAGCAAATCTAGAGCTGCACGCATGGATGTAGGACTTGCATTATATGAATCATTAATGATTTCCATCCCATTTATCGCCTGGCAAACCTCTAAACGGTTTCCAGATAGTTGAACCTGTGCTAAACCTTTAACAATTTCCTCTTCTGTCAGACCTAATTTTCTAGCCACTACCATTGCAAATAATGCATTTTTGACATTATGGCGTCCGAGCAAAGGGAGCTGAAAGGAGGTTCCAAAAGTCCGTGATTGAAAGCGAAAACCCTTTAAACCTAGACTTTCAATTTGAATAGCACTTTCCTCATTCTCTTCTCCCCAGCCAACCGGAAATTGTGAATGGTCATCATTTTGAAGCAGGGATCGAAGCAGAGGTTCATCCCCATCATAAATCAGAGTTCCCTGTGCCTGTAAACCCTCAATCACTTCACATTTGGCTTCAGCAATCCCTTCGCGACTACCTAAAAATTCAATATGTGATTCGCCAATATTAGTAATCACTGCAAAATCGGGCTGAGCCATCGACGAAAGTAAAGCAATTTCCCCACGGTGATTCATACCCATTTCTATAACAGCTACTTCCGCTTGTTCAGACATGGATAATAAGGTTAAGGGGACTCCTATATGATTATTAAGGTTGCCCTCTGTTTTATGCACTTCATATTTAACCGCTAATACAGAAGCTAGTAAATCCTTGGTCGTTGTTTTGCCATTACTCCCTGTGACTGCAATCATTGGAATCGAGGTTTCCAATCGATAAGCTACGGCTAAACGTTGTAATGCCTTTAAGGTATCATCAACGAGAATGATTGGAACTCGCTTCTCGTCTGGTAAAGGATGATCCTTTTGCCAGAGGACTACAACAGCCCCTTGTTGGATCGCTTGATCAAGAAAAGCATGACCGTCAAATCGCTCCCCCACAAGTGGGATGTAGAGTTGATTCACCTCCAATTTCCTCGTATCAGTAGAAACCCCACGTACCCATAGATGACGTTCCATAGGGCCACCGATCCAAGTTCCTTTAGTTGCTTTGACAATCCAACTACAAGTTCGTTCCATCATGCATCATCCCTCATTTATCCGTTTGACTCAAAATTGCATGACGTGCTACTTCTCGGTCATCAAAATCATAGCGAACCCCATGAATCTCCTGATATGTTTCATGCCCTTTTCCTGCAATCAACACGACATCCTCTGGTTTCGCTATGGAAATTGCATGTGAAATTGCTTCACGTCGGTCTATAACCGTGACATATTTATCTAGGTCATTTTGACCTAATCCATCTATCATATCAGAAATAATCGTCTTTGGGTCTTCCGTCCGAGGATTATCTGATGTGAGTACTGTTAAGTCACTATACTTGACCGCAATTTTTGCCATGACTGGACGCTTGGATCGATCTCGATCTCCACCACAACCCACTACAGACAATATTTTCCCCTGTGCAAATTGTTGGATGGTCGTTAAGACATTTTCCAAACTATCTGGAGTATGGGCATAATCTACGAGAACAGTATATGGCTGTCCTACATGTACTGACTCAAACCGACCATTAACACCACGTAACTTTTCTAAACACTCTTTAATATCGTGTAGAGAAATTCCTTCAAGTAAGGCGACTGCTGTAGCTGCTAACACATTGTAGACATTAAATTTGCCTACTAAATGAAGCTCCATGTCAATGCTTCCTTTAAATGTGTTTAATGTCAATGATGTACCCTGAGAAGAAATTTTAATATTTTCGGCGCGAACATCAGCTGGCTGTTCAATTCCGTAAGTAACCACTTGAGCAGGTGTCATTTGTGCAAAATAAGTAGAGGCTTCATCATCAGCATTAAGTACAGCTACTGGGCTTTCTGAGGGATCATCTTGATACTGATTGCCAAGTTGACTAAATAACATCCCTTTTGCTTCTCGATACCGATCCATCGTCTCATGATAATCGAGATGATCTTGTGTGAGATTGGTAAATACCCCAATGTGAAATTGGCACCCTCTTGTTCGCCCCTGTTCAAGTGCATGAGAAGAAGCTTCAATCACGGAATACTCACAACCCTCGTTAAGCATGAGGTCAAAACTTTTCTGTAGATCAATCACTTCAGGTGTTGTGTTTTTCACTGGAAAAGAACGATCACCAATCTTCATTTCAATCGTTCCAATTAATCCAGTTTTACGCTCCATCTGATTAAAAATATGGTGCAACAGTTGTGACGTTGTTGTTTTGCCATTCGTGCCTGTGATTCCAATCAGTTTCAACTTTTGAGTCGGATGCTGGTAAAACGTTGCGGCAACCACAGCCATCGCACGCCGAGTATCAGGAACTCGTATCATAGGTACATCTACCATGATCTCTTCTTCAACTAAGATAGCTGCGGCTCCTTGATCAACGGCTTGGGACACAAAGCGATGTCCATCAACAGTAAATCCGCGTATAGCTATAAATAAATCTCCAGGTTGTACTTTTCGGGAATCCATCTGAATCCCCTGTATCTCTACATCCATCTTTCCAGTTACGTTATGTAAAATCAAAGGCCGTATTAATTCTTCTAAACGCATTGCAGCTCCTCCTCAAACCCATTCATCCAAACTGAAGTGATCACGTCTGTGAAAAAGGGGTGACAAGACAAAATGCCAGGTACATTCCTGGCATAAGTTTTTCACATACCTATTTTAATCTCCTTTCTTTTATTTGTCACCCAAATAGATTTGTATGTGTGATCCCTTTTTCACTCTTTGTCCAGGTTTTGGAATCTGATCGATGACTTTCTCCCCATCACCATACACATCTAAAGAAAAATGAAACAGGCTTGTTTTAATTTTGTCAATATCTTGACCAAGAAGATTGGGAACTTCTACAATCGGTGTGGTTAATGGAGTATCTTCTGGCATGATTTGGTCTTTTCTTTTTTTCACTCCCATATAACGAAGACTGTCATCAATCATATTACCGACGATTGGTGCTGCAACTACACCCCCAAACTGAATTCCTTTAGGATTATCTACAGCGATATAAACAACAATCTCAGGGTCATCTGCGGGAGCGAATCCGATAAATGACACGATATGATTATTAGTGAGATAACGACCATTGGGACCCACTTTTTGTGCAGTTCCTGTTTTGCCGCCCACTCGATATCCATCGACAAACGCTCTTCTCCCCGTTCCCTTTGCAACCACACTTTCCAAAGCATAGCGGATCGTTTTTGACGTTTCTTCAGAAATCACTTGTCGCATAACTTTCGGTTCATTTTGCTCTACTATTTTTCCTGTTTCGGGATCTACCCACCCCTTAGCCAAATGGGGTTCCATCAACTTTCCACCATTGACCGCTGCTGAAACAGCTGTTACTTGTTGAATCGGAGTCACTGATACTCCTTGACCAAAAGACGTAGTGGCTAGTTCAACAGGACCCACTCGACTTTCCCGGAACATAATTCCTTTCGCTTCACCATTCAGATCAATCCCCGTCTTTTGACCAAACCCAAATTTTTTTATATAAGAAAATAATGTTTCTTTACCTAAACGCTGTCCTAAATTCACAAACCCTGGGTTACAGGAGTTTTCCACGACCTCTAGATAAGATTGATGACCATGTCCTCCCCCTTTCCAACATCTTAATCGAGCACCGCCCACCATAATAAAGCCAGGGTCACTAAAACCTTCTTTTAAGTTCACCTTTTTCTCTTCCAAAGCTGCCGCAAGAGTGATGATTTTAAAAGTTGAGCCCGGTTCATATGTTTTCCAAATCGGTAGATTCCGGTTATAGATCATCGGATCTGTTGTCCGATATTGATCTGGGCGAAATGTTGGGCGACTACTCATCGCTAAAATCTCGCCTGTTTTGGGATTCATGGCGATCGATAATATATTTTCTGGCTGGTATTGTTCCATCGCTTGGTCCAGTTCCCGTTCCATAATATTTTGAATGTTATGGTCAATCGTCAACATTAAATCGAGTCCATCACGTGGAGGGGTATAATGATCTACACCGCCTGGCAATTTCTCTCCTTTGGCATTTGCACTAAATGACACAAAACCTTTCTTTCCTTTTAAACGTTGATCATAAACAAGTTCCAAGCCAGCCAAGCCTTGATTATCAATTCCTGTAAACCCCAATAAATGAGCCGCTAAAGTCCCATAAGGATAAAATCTTTTACTATCCTCTGTAATCGCTATTCCTGGGAGACGCAGACCCTGAATTTCTTTCGCTTTCTCTTCTGAAATCTTTCTTCCCCAAGGATTGATGCCCATGATCAGCTGACGCTTTGTAATGAGTTCATAAATTTTCTCTTCAGGTGCTTGTAAGATTTTGGCCAGCTGTTTGGCGGTATGGGTTGGATCTTTCACTTGCGCCGGGATCGCAACAACAGAGGGGGAGCTAATATTATAAGCTAATTTTCTTCCATGTCGGTCTAGAATTTGACCTCGCTTTGCTTCAAAGGGGATGTCTCTCGTCCACAGGTCTTGTGCTTTTTTACTTAGCCAAATACCTTGTATCAACTGAACATAAGCAAGACGTCCTCCTAAAACACTCAGAATCAAAGTAGCCATAATAAACATAATAAAAAGTCTCTTACGGACTGTTGTATTCAAACCACGCATCGAAGCTCCCTCCTTTCGAGGTTGTTTACAAGACAAGCCTATTCAACCTTAGGAGAAAATATGAAAAAAGATGCCCCATTTGGACATCTTGGCGTTTCCTATTTGATGGAATCGGCTGCTTCTTTATTTGGTTGAATCCCACGTAAAGGAAGGGTCATTTTTAAAATATCCCTGGCTACAGGTGCTGCAATCGATCCCCCTGATACATTTCCGTAAGTTGCGGAAGGTTCATCTAGAGCCACATAAACAACTAACTCAGGGTTCTCATATGGCGCAAAGCCTACAAATGATACTACATACTTATCTTTATGATACCCTTTTCCCTCTGGATCAGGCTTTTGTGCGGTTCCAGTTTTCCCTGCTACTTGAAAGCCAGGAACCTCTGCCTCTCGAGCAGTTCCATTTTTCACCACTCCACGTAATAATTTTCTCACTTGTTGAGCGGTGCTAGGCTGAACAATACGATGCCCTTTCGGCTTAAAACTTTGAATCACCTGATTTTGTTTGGAATCCCAAATTTCCTTCATCAAGTGAGGCTCATTCCATACCCCATCATTGGCAATCGCATTAATTGCAGCCACTTGTTGAATGGGAGTGACAGAAATCCCCTGTCCAAATGCAGTAGATGCCAGCTCACTTGGATATAATCGACGATTAAAAAAATAGCCTCTTCCCTCAGCCGGCAAGTCAATCCCCGTTTTTTTTCCTAATCGTTCGTTCACATTACCGAATCCAAACTGATCCACATATGAGACTAATTTTTTTTCACCTAATTGTTGTCCAAGCTTAACGAAAGCCACGTTACTCGATAATTCAACCCCTTGACGGTATGTAATCGTTCCCCATCCATCCGTTTTCCAATCACGAATCGTACGATCTCCGACCTCAATACTTCCTGATTCAAATGTTGCTTCTGGTTTAAAAAGACCTTCTTCAATTCCTGCAGCTAGCGTAACGATTTTAAACGTGGAACCTGGTTCAAATTGACTCTCAATCGCTCGATTTCTAGCATTTTCATCATTGAGCGTTTCGGCATATTTATTAGGATCAAACACAGGCCGACTTGCCATCGCCAATATTTCTCCATTCTTCGGATCAGAGACGATCGCAATCGCCCCTTTGGCTTGGTATGTCTCCATTGCTTGATCTAGTTCACGCTCCACTTGGTTTTGAATTCGTGCATCAATCGTGAGCACAAGATCTTTACCAGGTACTGCAGGACGGTTCTGATCTCCAAGCTCTTCAGAGATTTTGACTCCACTTTTCGAACTAATATATTTTGCATAGCCTTCTTGACCCCGTAACCACTGATTATAGGTTTTCTCCACTCCACCTACCGCTTGATCATCAGCATTCATGAAGCCAATAATATGGGCAGCTTCTGATCCATGGTACTGACGAGTTGTTGTAGAATACACATGAATACCTTGGATAATATCTTTTTTTTGTAGCTCTTGAATCTGGCGAACTACTTCTTCAGGATATTTAAACTTTGCCCCATGACGAAACTCTATATCACGCTTCTGCTCGATCCTTTGTTCTAATTTTTTTTGGAGGATCGATTCGTCAATCTCTAAGATCGGCGCTAATACTCTTGCCGTCTTTTCAGGATCTTTGATCTTCGTATGATCAGCGATGAAGTAATAAGCGTCTGCTTCCCATGCGAATTCGTGCTTTTTTGAACGATCAAAGATGACACCCCGTTTGGGTCGGAGCATACTTTCTTTGACATAGATACTTTGTGCCTCAGTCAGATATTCATCCGATTGAACGGTCTGAATCCAGAATAGACGAATGATAACAACACTAAAGGCAAGTGTAAAGACGAGTCCAATGAGAAGAGAACGCTCCTTACTCGTTCTCATAGACGAACCCATGAATCAGCCTCTCTCCACTAAATTCTTTATTTATCTCTAAATGAGCATTTTAGTTTACATATGGATCCAAATCGTCGGGTCGTGTTTCTCTGTCTCACTCTCATAGCAAGTTCGCAAAAGTCGTTCGTCAGAGAAACATCTCCCATCCTAGGTTCATTGGATCAAGCCACTTGATTTCCAATTCATTCAATTGTCTTTGCTCAAGTCGAGGTATATACAAAATATTTAAGGTCCAATGGAAGGTAATACTTGAGGTGTTGTTAATTCAAGTCCTTTACTTTCTGCAAACTTCCGAATCCGCTCCACGCTCTCCATTTTCTTCTTTTCCGTTTCAAGTTGAAGGTTGACCTTTTTGGTCTGATCTATTTTCTTGTCTACTTGACTCATTGCAATATTTAACTCTGTGACCTTTGCGTACTGAGAAATCACAGCCACTGCCAGTGTTACACATACAATAACACTAAACAGATAGACCAACTTCTCCCCCACTGGAACTCCTTTGAGTAAAACACGCTTTCTTTTTTTAGTTTCAACCGTGGAGGATGGATTTAAGGGTCTAGCAACTGTGCTATTCCAATTTTGCCTCATCGTGAATCCTCCTTACGCTACCCACTTCTTTTAACTTTTTTGTTTGTTTTTTTATCTCTTTCTAAAGCGTCGATTCGATGGCAATTACCAATCCTCTAGTCCCAAGATTCAATTTTCACTCGCCCTCTAAGCGAAAGATCGACTCCCTAACCATTAGTTAATCGACACTGTTGAGTTTCTTTTATATATCTATATCTTTTCAGCGACCCTCAATTTAGCTGACCTAGCTCGTTGATTTCTCTCTATCTCATCCTCTGTCGGGATGATCGGTTTTTTGGTAATGATTCTCATAATAGGCATTTGATGACATGTACATACCGGAAAACTAGGTGGACAAATACATCCACGTGCCTGTTCTTGAAAAAACTTTTTACATATACGGTCTTCTAACGAATGGAAAGTGATCACACTGATGCGTCCTTCAGGCTTCAAGATCGAAACGGATTGTTCCAATGCTTGACGGAATGCATTTAATTCATCATTAACTGCAATTCGAATCGCCTGAAACGTTCGACGTGCGGGATGAGGTCCCGTTCGTCTAGCTGGAGCCGGAATCGCTTTCTTGATTATTTCTACCAGTTGTAGCGTAGATGTAATAGGTTCTTTCGTTCTTTGCTGGATGATTTCTCTGGCGATTCTACGGGAAAACTTCTCTTCCCCATATTCAAACAGGATTCGTGCTATTTCTTCTTCCGTCCACTCATTCACTACATGATAAGCACTGAATTCCTGGTCTATATCCATTCTCATGTCTAATGGAGCCTCTTGATGATAGCTAAAACCTCTTTCTCCCAAATCTAGCTGAGGAGAAGAAACTCCTAAATCAAACAAAATTCCATCCACTTTGTTAATCTCGAGTTGATCAACAGCTTGTTGGATATGACGAAAATTGGTTCTTACTAAGTAGACTTGACATGAAACTCTCTGTAATTTTTCCTTGGCATGTTCGAGGGCATAAGAATCTTGATCTAACCCAATCAAGATTCCATTCGAGTTCAACTGCTTTGCGATGAGTTGGGAATGGCCTGCCCCTCCAAGAGTACAATCTACATAAATCCCATCAGGTCGAATATCAAGTCCATTTACAGCTTCTGTCTTTAGTACGGTTTCGTGGATAAACACTGTCTTCATCCTTTGTCTATAAATCCAAATCTACAATACTTTCCGCAATCTCGTTAAACGAATCCTCTGAGCTAGCATAATAATCGTCCCAACGATCTTTACACCAGATCTCGATTCGAGTGGAGACACCAATGATGACGCAATCCTTTTTCAACTGAGCGTAGTCACGTAAGTTAGCTGGTAATAAGATTCTTCCTTGCTTATCCAGATCCACTTCACATGCTCCTGAGAAAAAGAACCGTGTAAACTTACGGGCATCTGCTTTGGTGAATGGGAGTGTTTTTAGTTTCTGCTCTAATTGTGTCCACTCTGAGCAAGGGTATGCAAAAAGGCAGTGATCCAGTCCACGGGTGATGATGAATGAATGACCCAGGCTTTCTCTAAATTTCACTGGGACAATGAGCCGACCTTTATCGTCTACCGTGTGACGATATTCACCCATAAACATACCACTTCGCCCCCCTTGGCTCCCCCTTCCTTCCCACTTCCCTCCACTTTCCACCACATTGTAAATTATACCACATGGGTATTAAAAAATCCTGCACATGGAGTGCAGGATTTAACACTTATAAATGAATATTTTGCCATATATTACAATTGCCAACTAGCTAAATATCTCTTTTGTTCCTCAGTAAATTCATCCACCACAATCCCATTGGACTCCAAGAAATAACGAGCCACTTGTTCATCCAATTGATAAGGAACTTCAATCACACGAGCTCCAATTTCTTGATAATTATCATGAACAAACAGTAAACATAACGCTTGTAAAGCAAAAGTCATATCCATAATTTCAGCCGGATGACCATCTCCAGCAGCCAGATTGACCAAGCGTCCTTCAGCCAGCAAATAGATCTTGCGACCATCTTCTAATGTGTATTGTTCAATATCTTTTCGTACGGTTTGTTTATGAACGGATAACTCCTCTAAAGTCTCGATATCGATTTCAACATTAAAGTGACCTGCATTTGCTAAAATAGCTCCATCTTTCATATGAGCAAAATGCTCACGATTGATGACACCTTTATTTCCAGTCACTGTAACAAAGAAATCACCATATTTTGATGCTTCTTCAGTCGGCATCACAGTAAAACCATCCATATGAGCTTCTGTCGCTTTAATCGCATCCACTTCTGTCACGATCACTCTCGCTCCTAAGCCTTTCGCCCGCATAGCAACACCGCGACCACACCATCCATATCCGATCACCACCACTGTTTTCCCTGCAACAACCAAATTTGTCGTACGATTAATTCCATCCCATACTGATTGTCCAGTACCATATCGGTTGTCAAATAAGAACTTAGAGTACGCATCATTAACTGCTACCATCGGGAACCGCAATTCACCTGATTTTTGCAATGCACGTAAGCGTAAAATTCCAGTTGTCGTTTCTTCACATCCACCTTTTACATTTGCCATGAGATCAGGACGCTCAGAGTGAAGAATACTAATTAAATCCCCGCCATCATCAATAATTAGATCAGGCATTGTTTCAAGTGCTTGGATGAGGTGGTATTTATATTCTTCTGGTGAAGGATTGTACTTTGCAAATACAGTTACACCTGAACTTGCCAACGCAGCACAGACATCATCTTGAGTAGACAATGGATTACTTCCTGTAATCGTTACCTCCGCACCTGCATCACGTATTAATTCAGCCAAACATGCTGTTTTTGCTTCTAAGTGAAGAGAAATCACTACTTTTTGTCCAAGCAAAGGTTTTTCAGTAGAAAGTCTTTCTCGCAAACGTCTTAACACAGGCATATGATCCCATGCCCAATCCATTTTCAGTCTTCCTTGTGGTGCCAAGTTGATATCTTTAATGATACTTCTTTCGATTGAGTTCATTAACAAATCCCCCTCATTCATTTCAAATTCTAAGTATCTCTCACTACCCATTCATCAATCCATACAAAAATCCCTTATTTGATCCTAACTCCAATCCACAGATTTTCATCTGTCTACTGTGGTTATTATACCCATATCACACCCAATGGGAATAGCTGATCAAAAGATAATGCAATAATGTTTATGCTCTTGATCTTCTTGAATCAGTGGGGTATTTAACATCAGCTCAATCCAATCTAAACCGTATTGATTCCAAATTTGGATCAAATTATATACACGTTCTTGGGGTTGATCATTAGGAAAACATGTAAGCGCAATCTCTTCCCAATGTCTTAAGGTCGTTTGATATTTCAATTCAATCGCTTTTTGAGCAAACAAATGCAAATATTGAATCTGTTCTTCAATTTTTTGCATATTTTTCACACCTATATCACGAAGATTCATCCCAATTTCTTGATCTAAAGTTTGAATCAGTGGTTGGTGAACTTCACTGATTTTTTGCTTTACTTCCGCAAACAGAGCATCCAGATCTAAATTGTGCTGTTGTTGTAACCACTGTTCTTTTTTCTCAGTCAACTGAGTGAACAAATCACTCCAAGATAATGAAAACTCTTGCATTCGCTTTTCGAGTCGCCGATCCATAAAAGTAAACTGTAACCGTGGGTAAAGGATTGGCATTTGAAGTCCCATGGTCTCAAAAGTTTCTTTTAGCAATCCCCAGTAAGCGATTTCACCCGGTCCACCGACAAAAGCTAGAGTTGGAAAAAGATACTCTTGCATCAAAGGACGAGTAAGCACATTATTGCTAAATCGCTCTGGCTCTTCCTCAACTAGATTGATCAGCTCCTGTGTAGTAAATTGAGCTTCTCCTTCACGAGTCATCCATCGATCTGCTTCTTTAAAAAGAGGGAGACGTTTATGATCAATCTCAATGAAAAGATGTGCTTGATTTGGTTTTAAGTCAACAGGTTCTGCATATCCCCACTTTTTAAATAGCTTGGAAGCTTCCCTAACTTTTTGTTGAATCGATTCCATGTTGATAATCATCTGTTTAAAAAAAGGAGCCTCAATCCTTCTTAACTGAGGATCACCTGAATCAATCACTAAAAGACCCCATTCGGCAAAAAGATCACTGATCCACGTAGCAAAATAATCACTCCAAGTGGTCGGTTTCGTTATCAATTGTTTACTACGGAGAAGCCACTCTTTTTTATACTCACGATCTGGCAACAAAGTGGCTAGCTCATCCAACCAAGCATGAAGCGATTCAGGCTCCAACACCAATCGTGATACAGACCACTTCTCAGGATATGACTCCTTATAACGTACTTTCCGGGGTTGATCTTGTTCATCTTGAATCCATACATGATCAACCTCATCGTAGTCATGATCTTCGCCTGCAATCCAGAATACTGGGATCACAGGTCGACCTAACCTTTGTTCCTCTCTTTGAGCTAACTGGATAATAGTCACTGCCTTATGAATAGTATAAAGGGGCCCCGTCAGTATACCTGCTTGCTGTCCACCAATGACTACTAGACTATCTAGTTGATTCAATCTCTCTAACTGTTTTTCAATCGCTTGAGGTATGGAGGAAAGGTCATAATAAGACTTCATCAACTCAACAAGTGACTCTCGTGAAGCACTCCATCTATTTTGTACAAGCACCTCAGATCGTTGTACAAAACTTTGTCCATCCCAAGGATCATATGGATAAAGGAATGAAACAGGTTCACGAAATGTGTAATACTCCCTTGCAAAAGGGGATAACTGGAGACAAGATACTTCTTCTATTTTCATCTAAAGCGTAAGCTCCTTCGCTGATCATCAAGCTTCTTATGTTTTTCAACAATGACCATCTACTTCCCTTGTTATAACGCCATCCACTTACTTATCTCTTTTTCAATAATAAGCTTAAACTTAAGATCCAACCGATCCATCCACTTATTGCTGCCAAAACCAATACCTTACGAAATGCTACTACAGACAATACATCCCCCAAAGACCATGACCAAGGTTGAACAAATGGAGAAAAAGAGTAGTATAGCTGCGCCATCACTACCAGTCCAATCGCTCCACCAGCAGCAATAAACATTCCAAAGGTCATAAATGCATTTCGAATTTGCTTCATATGAACCCATTGAATAAAGAGTTTATGAACAGGAGCAGCAACCGTAAAGCTTAAACCAATCCCCAGTAAAATCAGGCTAGAGAAAATAAACCATAAATTAGGCTCTAAGAATAACTGAATATAAGCAGTGGAAGCAAATAACAAACCAATACTTGATAGCATTTGATAGTTAATTTTTTCAGATAACCGCTTCACAAGTGGCAAAAAACAAACTGACACGAAAAGAATAAAGCTTAGAATCCCTCCCAGCGATTGAGTAGGCAAAGATAATAGATTTCGAACCCACCCAGGGACAAATAGTAACCCCATCCAACTAAAACCGATACAAGCAGCTTGTCCATAGAGCAACCAAAACTGCCAATTGGCAAAGAGGTGTGGTTCAAAAAAAGGATATTCGGTTTGCCGTTCAATCATAAATAAAGGAATGAACAGCCCCAAGGATACGAGCCATAGTGGCATGACTTGGGGATCAATAAAAGCTTGCCAGCCATGCAAAAAGTTCGTGTTTGTCACTGCTAACATCAAAAATAAAATCATAAAGCTAAATAATAATATGCCTGACCCATGTGCGTAAACAACCCCACTATTCAAAGCAGGTAAGCGGACTTGTCGCGAGACAAAGTAAACGAGTACAGCCACAAATACATATAATAAAAACAATAAACGCCAAGTCGTCCATTGAGTAAACAATGATGAAAAAAGTGGAGACACGATGAGTATGGCAAATAGAACGAGCAGGATAAACTGTCGATATTTATGAGTCCCCTTCGAAAAATAACGATACGTATAAAATGAGACTAAGGGGACAATTCCTCCAGCTCCAATTGCTTGTATTACCCGCCCTCCAATGATCCAAACCCATTTAGATGCAAAAGCAACTGTCAAAGATCCCAATGCAAAAATAGCCAAGGAAAAAAGAAAAACTGGATATCTTCCTTGTTGACATGCATACTTCTCCATCAACGGGAGTGAAAAGGAAAAAAAAGCTAAATGAATGGATATCATCCAAACTCCCCAATGGGTTGAAATCTCATACTGTTGTAATACGGTTGTCAGCACAGGAGTGACATATAGAATATCTAAAGCACTTAAATAAATCGCAATGACAAACGTTTCCATAGGAAATATTTTTGCACCTGACAAGGGATCCCCTCCACCAGTCCTACACTCATTACACAGATCTATTATATCATTTGCAATTAGACTCGTTTGGATTGAACCTCGTATTCTAATCGGTGAATCTGTTGAACCATCTGTTCATTGACAGGAGTAGGAATATGTAACTTTTTACCCAAACTTACGATGATTCCATTGATATGGTCAATCTCAGTCCGATTTCCTTTAAGTAAGTCTTGCAACATCGATGATTGATTCTGTGCAGTCCTTCGACACACTTCAAGCACTCGTTGGAACATCGTTTCTTCATCCAACTGAAAACCCATCTGATTGATTACACCTATAGCTTCTGCAAAAATGGCTTTCATCATTTCATCATACTTACCTGATATTAATTCCCCATTTTTCACTCTATAAAAAGTGGTTAATGGGTTAATGACGCTATTAATCGCTAATTTTTCCCACATTCTTTGTTTAACCTTCGAGTCATATTGGATAAAGTCACTGGTTCCTTCTTGTTGAAACACCTGTAAGAAGGGTTGTATGAACGTGTATGATTTTCCCTCTTCATATGGAAAGGATCCGATCCAAGCTTCGCCCTTACCTGTATGACAAACTTCAGTTGAACTTTTCCGCAAAGCCCCTTCAGTCGTTACGACTGCATATGTTCGTGTACGTTGTTGTAATTGAATAATCGACGACTCGTGTCCCATTCCATTTTGAAAAAATAATAGAAGTGTCTTTTCATGAGAGCATCGTTGAAGCAACGGAATCACTTGTGGCAAATGTAATTGTTTGACTGTCACCAAAATCAGATCGAAAATAGGAAGATCTTGTTCTCCCATCCAAGTAGCTATGACCTGAAATTTCTTAGTTTGTTTAGACAGTGTGGTAATCGTAAGTCCTTGTTCATTAAGTTTTTCTTTTTGCTCGATGGTTCGAGTGATGAAGGTAAGCTCATATGGGAGCTCTGCTAATCTTGCACCCCATAGTAAACCGAGAGCGCCTGCTCCTAAGATGGCAACTTTCACTATTCGTAACTCCCTTCGTTTGAAATAAACAAAAGGAGCCAACACGAGGCTCCTCATAGATGTCAAAAGTAATCAAGCTCATCATACTATGTTTTTCTTTTCTTTTCATCTAGACTGGATAAACAGGATGTTTACGATGACTAAAAGTAAGCTGTTTCGATTCATAGGCAGTGAATCGCTGGATCAGTTCCATACGAAGGGTGTCAGGTTGAACGATCCCATCAATAATCAATTCACTCGCTAATCGATAGATATCGATATCTTGTTGATATTCCTTCCGTTTTTCCATTACAAATTGGGTACGTTCTGGTTCCTCTAACTCAGCAATTTTATTACTATAAACAGCATTGACAGCTGCTTCTGGCCCCATCACAGCGATTTGTGCGGTTGGAAGCGCCAAACAACAGTCCGGTTCAAATGCAGGTCCTGCCATCGCATACAGCCCAGCTCCATAGGCTTTTCGGACAATCACAGAGATTTTAGGTACAGTTGCTTCAGACATGGCAGAGATCATTTTAGCTCCATGACGAATGATCCCAGCTCTCTCTACCTGAGTTCCGATCATAAACCCAGGTACATCCGCCAAAAATAGTAAAGGGATATGGTAAGCGTCACACAGAGTAATAAATCGAGCTGCTTTATCTGCGGTGTCTACAAATAAAACTCCACCCTTCACTTTGGATTGGTTTGCAATCACCCCAATCACTTTTCCATCCAAACGAGCAAACCCGGTGATTAGTTCTTTGGCAAAAAGTTGCTTAATCTCGTAAAATGATCCTTCATCAATAAAGCTTGTAATCAACTCCATCATATCGAATGGAGCATTCTGATGATCAGGTACAATCTGCGAGATTGGACGAGCGGTTGGAAGAGGTAGCTTACTTTCAACTGTCTTTGGTTTTTGCTGAAAGTTCGTTGGGAAATAGCTGAGCAGACGACGCGCGGAAGCAATCGCCTCTTCTTCACTGCTAGCCAACACATCCCCACACCCACTTACTGTACAATGCATGCGGGCGCCTCCCATTTCTTCCAATGAAACTTTCTGACCAATCACCATTTCGGCCATCCGAGGAGAGCCCAGGTACATACTTGCATTTTTGTCTACCATGATGACCGTATCACAAAAAGCTGGGATATAAGCCCCACCAGCCGCAGACGGGCCAAATAAAATACAAATCTGTGGAATAACCCCTGATAGCTTCACTTGATTATAGAAGATTCTACCTGCACCTCGTCTACCTGGAAACATCTCAATTTGGTCAGTAATCCGAGCGCCTGCTGAGTCAACAAGATATAAAAGAGGCACTTTTAACTTTTCAGCCGTTTCTTGAATACGGATGATTTTTTCTACCGTCCTTGATCCCCATGAACCTGCCTTCACAGTGGAATCGTTTGCCATCACACAAACCGTCTGACCGTGAATTTTTCCAATGGCTGTGACCACACCATCTGCAGGTAAATCATTCGCCATCACATTGGCAAACAATCCATCCTCTAGTTGAAAATCATCATCAAAGAGTAATTCGAGTCGTTTACGAACAAATAATTTATTTTGACTAGCTAGCTTTTCATGGTATTTGGGAGCTCCACCCGCTTTGACTGAAGCAGTTTTTTCTTCTAGTTGTTGAGTCCATGTTTCTTTCATGATTTCTTCTCCTCACTCTCCATGGTAATTCGGTTTTCGTTTCTCTTTAAATGCCGCTAGGCCCTCTAACCGATCTTGGGTAGGAATTAATATTTCATATGCCTTCGTTTCAAAAGCTAAGCCCACACTGAGTGAAACCTCTAACCCTTGATCGATTGCCGATTTAGCCTGCATCAAAGATAAGGGGGCTTGTTGCTTCATCACTTCAGCCATCTGAAGAGCCACTTCCAGAGATTTTCCTGCAGAAGTGACTTGATTCACTAATCCCAATGACTCTGCTTCATGAGCCGTCACCTTTTTTGCCATAAAAATAAGTTCCTTGGCCTTCGCTTTTCCGATGAGACGTGGAAGACGTTGAGTCCCACCTGCTCCAGGTATAATACCCAGAGAGACCTCTGTCAGACCCATCACCGCTCTTTCATCTGCCACTCTTAAATCACAAGCAAGTGCCAACTCCATCCCGCCACCTAAAGCGAGACCATTGACAGCAGCAATCACTGGTTTAGGCAACTGTTCAATCTGGTTGAATGTTTCCCGAATCAAACGAATATACTGCCTTACCTGATCCTCGGTGAAAGTCCGTCTTTCTTTAAGATCCGCTCCAGAACAGAATGACTTTTCGCCCTCACCCGTGATGACAACAACTCTTGTGGTGCGATCATGACAAAGCTCCTCGAGGATCTGTGAAAGAGTTTGTAATGTCTCTCGATTAAGACAATTGTAAACCTCGGGTCGCTGGATGGTGAGAATCGAAATCCCATCATTTTTCTCCCATTGAACCACGGACACTTTTGATCAACTCCCTCTTTGTTCTTTTTTGCCTATGATGCTCTTTAATACTTTAGAAGGGAGTTGTTTCCCAAGTTTCTGTTCCACCCAAGCACTTGTTTCACAAAGCAGTTCCAAGTCAATCCCTGTTTCGATCCCCATCCCATGTAACAGATAGACTAGATCTTCTGTAGCAAGGTTTCCTGCGGCTCCAGGTGCATAGGGACATCCACCCAATCCACCAAAAGATGTATCTAGGGTAGTCAGCCCTGATTCCAAAGCGGTATAAGCATTAGCTAAACCCGTTCCATGTGTATCGTGAAAATGTCCTGCTAAGCTTCCCGCAGGAAATTGGGTGAATAACTTTTTTAACACTTCTTTGACTTGTATTGGAGTAGCCACTCCAATCGTATCCCCAAGTGAAACTTCATAAACCCCCATCTGAAACAGTCGCTCACATACCTTCGCTACTTGAGAAATAGCAACTTCTCCCTCATATGGACAACCAAAGACAGTCGATACATAGCCACGTACTTTTTTCCCATGTTTAATAGCCTCTTCTACTACTTCTTGCAATACTGGATACGTCTCAGTGATTGATTTATTGATATTTTTAAAATTATGAGTTTCACTCGCTGACATAAATATCGCAAATTCGTCAACCGAAGATTGGAGGGCTCGTTCCAACCCTTTACGATTTGGAACGAGCGCTCGATAGGTGACTGCGGAATGAAAAGGAAGATCTCCCGCCAATTGCTCCGCATCTGCCAACTGTGGAATCCAACGTGGATGAACAAAAGAGGTAACCTCCATGTGACGAATTCCCGAGCGAATCAGTCTATCTAGAATTTCTCGTTTGATTGCAGTATCAAGGATCTGGTCTTCATTTTGTAAACCATCACGTAAACCCACTTCCACTATGGTGATCATGGCGGACCTCCTCTAAACTACTCAAGCTCTAGAAGAGCTTCTCCATCTCCGACAAAAGAACCAACCTCAACCTTGACCTCTTTGACAATTCCACCAGCCTCAGCTTGAATGGGCACTTCCATTTTCATCGACTCTAAGATCACAACATCCTGTCCCGCCTCTACAGAATCTCCTGGGTTTACCAACACTTGTAAAACTGTTCCTGCCATATTTGATAAAATTGAAGCCATTTTCAGTCACCTCATCGTTTTATTTTATGAATCAATTGAGTATCATATTTCCCTTCAATAAAGAAAGGATGATCACAAATTTCTAAGAGTAATGGGATATTTGTCTTAATTCCCCCTATTTTGAACGAATGAAGAGCCTCTCTACTTTTTGCTAAACATTCCGCTCTATTGGAACCGCTTACAATGCATTTCGCAATCATGGGATCATAAAAAGGAGACACCTGATTTCCCGCTTTGACACCTGCATCAATTCTTACTCCATCTCCCGTTGGTGGTTCAAAAGAAGTGACAAGTCCTGGGGATGGCATCATGGTTTGTGGATCTTCAGCATAAACACGGAACTCCATCGCATGACCTTTAGGAGTGATCTCTGCTTGTGAAAAAGGAAGTGGTTTACCTTCAGCTAAATCTAATTGAAGATCGACCAAGTCCAATCCAGTAATACACTCCGTCACTGGATGCTCCACTTGTAACCGCGTATTCATCTCTAAGAAATAAAAATTTTCTTCTTCATCCACTAAAAACTCAATGGTCCCTGCTCCTGTATACATGACAGCTTGAGCAGCTTCCACCGCTGTAGCCAATAGTCGCTGTCGAGTCTGCTCCTTGATCGAAGGAGACAAGCTTTCCTCAATCACTTTCTGGTTCCTTCTCTGAATCGAACACTCCCGTTCAAATAGATGCAAAACTTTTCCTGCGGAGTCTGCAACAATTTGCACTTCAATGTGCCGGGAACTTTCAATCCACTTTTCCATAAATAAAGTATCGTTTCCAAAATAAGCTTTCGCACGTGCTTGTGCAGATGGGAAAACCTTCTCCAATTCGTCCACCTGATGGCAGACGTGCATTCCGATTCCACCACCCCCTGCACTTGCTTTAATCATAATGGGATAACCCATCTGTTCGGCAGCCAGCTTTGCTTCCTCTATACTATCTAAACCATCTGTGCCAGGTACAACTGGAATCCCTGCTCCCATCATCACCCGACGAGCAGTCACTTTATCTCCCATATCTGCAATCACTTGGG
This sequence comes from Hazenella coriacea, assembly GCF_004341825.1. GTDB lineage: Bacteria > Bacillota > Bacilli > Thermoactinomycetales > Thermoactinomycetaceae > Hazenella > Hazenella coriacea. The sequence goes on from NZ_SMAG01000003.1 coordinate 65,136, forward strand.
GTTCAGGCCCAATCCAATTGTAACCGGAATGTTTAACCTTTTCGGCAAAGATGTGGTTTTCAGATAATAATCCATAGCCAGGATGGATGGCATCTGCTCCTGTCTTTTGAGCTACCCGTAAAATCGTATCCATCTGCAAATAGCTTTTTGCCACAGGCGGGGGACCGATGCAGACTGCTTCATCAGCCGCATGAACGAATGGTAAGTCTTGGTCAGCTTCTGAATAGATCGCCACGGTTTTAATCCCTCGTTGTTGACAAGTACGAATGATCCGTAACGCTATCTCCCCTCGATTTGCAATTAATACTTTGTGAATAGCCATAGGTCACCTCATTATAAAAGAATATTTCTTGGGGATCTCTCTGGGTAAAAACATAAATCTATTTGAAGATGTTCGACAATCACTCTTTTTAATCCTTCTTAAATGAAAACCTTTTCATTTTGATTTGTTTTTAAGAGGCTGGTAATCATTGGATGATCAACACGACTGCTAAAGCCTCATGTTATCAAGCACTGGAGTCGATTTATCTAACAGGCTTTGATACAATAAAAAAGAGCAAATTCCCCTTTTATGATGGGAGGCAATGAGATGACTCCGTATAAAGTAGAACAACTCAAAATCAATTATAAGACATTAGAAGAATTTCAAAAGTTCCGAGAGTATGGTTTACCAGAACTGTCCATGTTGGAAGACCTACAAGCAAATATTATAGAAAACGATAACCGCTCCCCTTTTTATGGAATTTATCAAGATGGGCACCTAGCCGCACGAATCAGTCTCTATCACATTGATGCTAAATATGATCGTTACTTTGAACCAGCTCAAGACTATTATGAGATTTGGAAACTTGAGGTGTTACCACAATATCGTCAGCAAGGGATGGGGTCAGCTCTCATCTCCTACACAAAAAATTTATCACTTCCAGTGAAAACCAACGCACGCCATCGGTCTGATCCATTTTGGTTAAAGATGGGTTTTCAGCCGGTTCATTATAATCCGGTCAGAGATCGTGGAGAAAGCCCTTTTGTCTGGCTTCCTTCAGGGGTCTCATTAAAAGATTGAAGTGATAAAAAGACCCACGGTCTCCAAGATTGTGGGTCTTTGCTTTCGTTATTTTTTTTCTACACGCTCTAGATTCCCGTTTGCTTCCATTCTGAATTTAGTTTGATTACTAGCTTCCTCTTCATTCACAAACAGAGCCATTTTACGAGCACGTTCCATGATTTGCACTAGAGTTTTATAGTCATCATTAACCAATCGATAATCACTCTGTACGTGGTTCAGTTGACTCTTCATCTCCTTATTCTCTCGCTCAAGCTTTAGCATTCGTAACTCTCTGTCTTCCAACTCTTTTTCTAATTGCTTTTGTTGTCTTCGTAAATCGTTCACTTCGTTTTTATGTTGTCTCAAAAATCGAATGATATGGTCAAGAGAGTAACTAGGATCTTCCATCGAACCATACTCTTCTTCATGTGTCCGAAAAGAAGAAAGCCTACCTCTTTCTTGACTTTTTTTGTGCCTTTGCGACTTAGCAATCTGAATCGCCGCTTCATATTTTTTGCGAACAGTGCTATTCCAACGGAATCCACAAGCTGCAGGAGTTCTTCCGAGCTTTTCGGCAACCTCCTCAAAAGCAGACAATTGTGTACCTCCGTCACGAATATGTCGCAGTGTAACCTCTGCTAAGATCATATCATCATCAGGTGTCCATGCATCTTGGCGTTTGACAACCATGCTAGTACCTCCTATCATGCCTCTAGCATACATAGTCCTATAAACATCCGTACTTTACTGTATGCAAATGATATAAATCATAGTATATAGCTCTACTAATTTTTATTACCAAGAGCAGCTGGAAGTATACCTGATGAAATCTATTATGAACATTTTCAGTCACATATTGATCCAAACTCCGTCGGGTCGCTAGTTCTCTGTCTCGCTCTCGGATCGAATCCACAAAAGTCGTTCGTCAGAAAAATACCTCTCCTCCGAGGTTCATTAGATCATGTCTGATTCTCTCGGATTTTGTGCACCCATCATTTTTAAATCTAGTCCACGTTTTCTTTTAGGAAAACTATCATGTCTTTTTTCGAGTCCTCTGCAAGAAAGATTCCACCGCTTGGTGGTGTTCATCACTCTCCCAACAGCGGGAGCAATGAGTAGCTTCCAATTGGTATAAAGGTTGGTTGAGTTGAACGCCATCCATTTGATTCGTTAAGTTTTTATAAGCTTGGATTACTGAAAGAGGAGCTTGCGTAAATTTTTTGGCATACTGCTCAATCTCATCTACAAAGGCATCAGAGCCCACCAGTGAATCGACTAATCCAATCTGTTTGGCCTGTTCCGCTGATATCTTTTCACCTGTAAGCAACATCTTTAACGCTTCACTTTTTCCCACTTTCCTGATCAATCGAGTCGCACCACCCCAACCTGCCGTAATGGCTAATTTCACTTGGATCATGCCAAATTGAGCAGATGGAGAAGCCAAACAAAAATCACAGCTTGTTACAATTTCGCAACCCCCACCAACTGCTACTCCTTCCACCGCAGCAATCGTCACTTTCTCGGATTGATTGAATCTCTCTAGGATCCTACCCATCCGTTCCATCACCGGATAGATTTCTTGCTCTGTCTTTAGTTGATGAAGTTCCGCTACATCTCCCCCAGAGGCAAATGCTTTTGAATCGCCAATGAGAACTAACACTTTTATTTCTGGATCTATAGACCATTCATCCAATATTTGTTCCAACTCTGTCATCATTTGTTGATTGACAGCATTGCGAACTTCCGGTCTATGAAAGCGAATCCATCCAATTCCATCTCGTTTTGAACAAATAAGTGTCTGCATTTTGAACATCCTTTCCGTATCGCTTGATACACAGGTAGGTGAAAGGTATAATAAATCTGTATTGACAGTGGAAGACGACTCAATTTTTACGTCAGCATCACAAAGGAAGGAGTGGGACAATTGGGCCGCATGTTCCGCGTACTAGGTTTTTGGACCTTCGTCATCGCACTTTTATTTTTAGCGGGTGGCATGTATATACCTGCAGGTCTCTTTTTAGCGCAAACGATTGCATTTGTGGTATTAGGCTACCTCAACTTCACTGAGAAAACCTATATGTACTTATTTGGCGGGTATATGTTCGTTTCTTTTTTAGCAATGGTAGGTTATTCTACTTTTATGATGTAAGACAAACAACCGCCTATGATTTATTTCAAGCTCCCATCGATGGGGGCTTTTTATTTAAAGAGAAAAAGGAGCCAGTCCTAGCTAGACTGACTCCTCATCAGATGGGTTATGCCTCAGAATGAATGCTAGGAATTTGAACTGCTGGCTCTACATCCGCTTCATAATCTACAGCTTCATTTTCAAAGCCAAATAGTTGGAAAAACTCACGACGATACCCTTCAATGTCTGAGATCTCAGATAAGTTTTCACTACTTACTTGCTCCCACCGCTTAACCACTTCTTGTTGAATTTCTTCAATCATTTCAAGGTTATCGACTCGAATCCGACCTCTTTCATCAACACGAGTCTCTTTTTCACCATACAATTCTTCTGCAAACAGTCGGTACATTTGTTCAATACAACCCTCATGTAAACCTTTCTCTTTCATTACATCAAAGAGAAGAGAGATATAAAGAGGAACAACAGGAATTGCTGAGCTAGATTGGGTCACAACAGCTTTATTCACGGAGACAAATGCTCGTCCTCCACGTGACTTTAACTTATTAGAAATTTCATGCGCTGTCGCCTCCAAGTGATCTTTTGCCTTCCCAACTGTCCCCTCGCGATAAATCGCATGAGTAATTTCGGGTCCAATATAAGAGTAAGCAAGAGTCGTCACCCCGTCAGCCAATACACCCGCTTCATCTAAAGCATCGATCCACATTCCCCAATCTTCGCCACCCATTACAGCAATGGTATTTCGAATCTCTTCTTCCACGGCTGGCTCTAAGGTAAGCTCTGATACTTTTCCAGTATGAAAGTCAACCGTTTTATTGGAGTATGCTTCACCAATCGGTTTAAGAACAGATGAAAAAACCTCCCCAGTTACTGGATGAACCCGCTTCGGAGCTGCTAAGCTATAAATAATTAAATCGACTTGACCCCAATCTTTTTTAATCAGATCGATAGTTTGCTGTTTAATTTCGTTAGAAAAAGCATCTCCATTAATACTTTTCGCATATAATCCTGCTTGTTGCGCAGCCCCTTCAAATGCTGCTGTATTATACCAACCAGCTGTGGCTGTACGATTGCCTGAACTAGGTTTTTCAAAGAAAACACCAATTGTCTCTGCTCCAGCACCCATGGAAGCTACAATCCGAGAAGCAAGACCATAACCAGTCGAAGATCCAATCACTAACACTTTTTTAGGTCCTTCAATATGTGGTTGATTCTTAACATATGCAATCTGTTCATTTACCTCTGCTTGACAACCAGTTGGATGAGCAGTAGTACAAATAAACCCACGAAACTTTGGTTTGATCATCATCAAATATACAACCTCTTTCATCTTAAATTCAGTTAACTTTCTTTCAGGACAATATTTTTCACCTGTAAATTTGCGAGAAATGCCTCTCCCATCGCATGAGGATGGATCAATTGATGGACGACTCTCATTTTTTTGGCTTCTTGACTAAAAGGATCTAAAATCGGCTCCCTTGGCAAATGATCTAAGATCCCTGTCCGCAGTAAAAATTGGCTTTGTGAAAGGGTAAAAATCGTTTCAAGACCTACCTCTTTCCCCCACTTTTCCAACCATTCAAAATTAACATTTGCGGTTAAGTCAGTTTCACCTGGATCTTGTAACCAATTGTTATGTAACTGATGCTGGCGAAAACCACGTAAAGTCCCATCTGAACGTACCAACAAATCTTGAGTACATCCCCCGTAATCAACGGTTAACAGATATCCTTTTTCCATCCATGTGGCAATTTCTTTGAGCCAACGGCGTGCCTCGATGTGGATTTCTAACACTTGCCCGTCAGCCCCTTCGATCGGAGTCTCTTGCAGAAACTCTACCAACTCTTGGGAAGAAAGCTCATTCCAACTCTCATAAAATGATTGTTGAGATGAATCCACAACGATAAACGATTCTAGCCATTGTCCTCCTTCTCTTTTTATCCGATAAACAGGGAAGGCGTCAACTAGTTCGTTACTATACAGAATACTAAAAGGAGAAGGAGGAATCTTGGAAATCTGTTCCACCCATTCGATCTCAACAGGACAAGTAGCCAACAGTTCTTGTTGTAAACGGCGATGGTAAGAACTTGTTTCTACGATAATCACTGAGAGTTGAGAGGGATTTTGTCCCGCTTCTAGTAAGCCTCGAATCACCTGCTCCGTAAGACGTCCATCTCCAGCACCCATCTCCACACATGTCCAAGCTTGATCATGAGCTTCAGGCTTCTGTAGACGATAAAACCAGTGCCCTAAAACTTTTCCAAACAACTCTCCGACATGAGCATTGGTGAAAAAGTCCCCATTTTTTCCGAGCTTCTGTTGTTCCCGGCGATAATATCCCCATTGCGGATGGTAAAGTGCCAGTTCCATAAAACGTTTACAAGAGATCCGATGGTGTGGGTTCTGATTCATCTCGTTTAAGATCAATGAATGAAGTGGATTCGCATTCATCGTAGTCTCCTCTCATGCGAAAGGTTCATTAAATATTACACACTATACTACTTTGTTTCAACAGGTCCCGTCCACTCCAGCATACCGCCTTTTAGATTATGGAGATTCTTAAAGCCTTTCTTAGCTAAAATCTCTGCTGCGATCACACTGCGATTACCACTACGACAAACAAGTAATATTTCTTTATCTTTATACTGAAGTAATTCATCCGCTCGTTGTTCCATTTGATCATGAGGAATCAGAATCGTATTAGGGATATGTCCTTCTTGATACTCTTTTTCCGTCCGAACATCCACCCATACATATTGATTCCGTTTCTCCTCACTCACTTGGCTAAGTTGACTCGCCTCGATATCCGTATACGAAGACATAGGCGCCTCACCTTTCTGGTTTCTTGGTAAAATCGGATTAATATATAGCTCTAACTGACTAGTATCAAGCTCTCCATTCACCTTTCGAACAATCTTCCCTTCTGCATCAATAAAAAATGAGCTAGGGATGGGTCCAATATGGTACAGATCTACGATATCCCGATCTCGATCCATCCAGATGGGGAACGTAAGCCCTAATTGTTTGGCAAATGAAGCTGCTGCTACATCGGTTTCACCAATATTTACGGCAACAATTTCGAGCCCCTGATCTTTATATTTCTCATAAATCTCTTGCATCGCTGGCATTTCTGTCCGACAAGGTCCACACCAGCTACCCCAAAAATTGAGCATCACTGCTTTTCCGCGTAGTTGACTCAAACTCATCTCTTTGCCATCCAAAGTGGTAAGTGTGAAATCAGGGGCGACATCCCCAACCTGTGGTTGTTTTTGATTACCACCTTGGATCACTTGATAAAGGGCAACCCCGACCAAAGCAATTAAAGCGATAAAAATAATTCGACGCACCCAGTATCTCGTTTTCTTGTTCATTGTATCACCGTTTCCTTCCCCCCACTTATTGTATCAAAAAAAGTGATCCCTGACCCTATATCCATAATCAAGTCTTAACAAGAAACAACAAGCTGATCGGGCTCTCCCACTCAGCTTGTTGTTGTTTCCACTGTTCACTTAGAACCCTTGAAACCCTGTAAGTCTTATAAACCAAGCACTGATTGCAGCCATTTGATCTGTATAAAGTAAAATCCCTAAAAGGATCATAATGGCTCCACCGATCTTCATCACTTTGGACGAATATTTCAGAACCCAGCGTGACTTTCCTAAGAAAAAGGCCATCGCTAAAAAGGGAATCGCAAAGCCAAGTGTATATGCAGTAATATAGACAAATGCTTTTTCAGGGTTTAGAAAAGACATGGATAAGACCGCCGTTAAAATAGGACCTAAACAAGGAGTCCAACCAGCCGCAAAACCAATTCCTACTAATGTCGTACCAAAATAACTAATCCCTTTTTTAGAAACATCCCATTTCTTTTCTCTCATTAAGAATTTGGGTTGGAAAATGCCCATAAGGAACAAGCCCATAGCAATGATAAGTACAGCACTTAACATACGAATCAGATCTTTGTAATCGCCAAAGAAGCTTCCCAACCAACTGACTGTAAATCCTAAAGCGTAGAAAACGAGTGAAAAACCCAAAAGAAAAAAGAGTGCATGTACCATCAATAACTTCTGGATTTCACGTTGTCGTCCATGGTCTCTGATTTGTGATACTGATACTCCTGTAATATAGGAGAGATAGGAAGGGTACAACGGTAAAACACATGGAGAAATAAAAGAGAGAACACCAGCCCCAAAGGCTAGCCACAGAGTTACTTCAGAACCCACAAGTCTCCCCTCCTTTTATTTATTTGTTGATCACTTGTTCAATCCATTGCTCAAGCTCTTTATTACTGGTATAACCTACTTTTTTGTAGGCAACTTTCCCATCAACATCGATCACATATGTGAATGGTACTCCGATCACCCCATATTGACTTGCACCCACTGTTTTGTTTTTGTCATCAGGGCGATCGATCAATGCTGGGAATGTAAACTTTTCCTCTTGAAGATATTGATAAGCAGCTTCATCATCAAATTCTAACGCGGCTTCATTAATCATCAGAAAATTGACCTGATCTTTGTACTTTAGATACGCTTCTTGAAAGTCGGGCATTTCTTGTCTACATGGCTCACACCAAGAAGCCCAAAAGTTGACAACGGTAGGTTTACCTTGATGTTTATATAATTCTACTTGTTGCTTCCCATCTAGTGTAGGTAAAGTAAAGTTCGGAGCACAATAACCTTGTTCAGCACGAACTTCACCCTTACAGTCTGCCTCTTGCTTCGTCACTGTCTGCGAAGACTCAGGCCAATTGAACCAAATTGTGATCAAGGCGATGATGATAATCAGTGCAAAAATAATGCCATTTCTCCACTTGCTCATGTACGTTCCTCCCTTTATCTTAAACAAGAAAGCGGTTTATTTCTTGATTAATTATGAAACATTTGTTTCACTCTAATAGAACCTTATTCACACAAAACTTCGATTTTAGACCCTTGACTTACTTACAACAAACTTTATATCTAAGCCTTATTCATATGATTAAACAAGATGAACTTAAAATAAAAAAGATGAGCACTCATCAACTCATCTTCATCATACCACCAAACCTTTCACCAACAAACATTTAAAATGATTCTAATCTATCATGATCTTTTTACGAGTTGATTCAACTTAAAGCGAACACCAAAAAGCCCTTATCTTTTTAAGAAAAGAGCTTTTTGGGAACCAATCCCTATGTTAAAAATGGATTTGACTTTTGTTCTCGTCCAATCGTTGTTTTATCTTGATGGCCAGGATAAACATTCGTTTGTGGAGGCAGTTTCAATAAATGATCGTGAATCGAATTCATCAAAGTTGCATGATCTCCACCAGGTAAGTCTGTTCGTCCAATCGAATCCATAAATAAAACATCTCCACTAAAAATCGAAGAACTGTGTAAGAAAGAGATGCTACCTGGTGAATGTCCAGGTGTGAAGAGAACCTTAAATGTTTCACCTAAAAACGTTAATTCTTCATTCCCATGTAAAAAGTGATCAGCTGGCTGACATACAATCGAAGGAAATTCAGGCCATCTACTAGATCCATTCAATTCAGGATTCGTTAACCACTCCTGCTCGTTCTCATGAATGTAAACTGGAGCTTTAGTTAGATCACGAACTTCTTCCAATCCTCCAATATGATCAAAATGGGCATGGGTTAACAAAATCGCTTCAATATGTAAATTCAACTGTTTCACTCTAGAGATCAGCGCTTGTGGGTTCATTCCTGGATCGATGATAATACCATGCTGATTGTCTTCACTCAATAACAGATAAGCATTTGTCATAAAGGGACCTAAAGCAAAGGTCTCTATTTTCATTTTTATCACCTTCCTTGGATTTATTGTAGCAGTTCAGCTCCTTATGTACATGCTTTTTTTGGAGCAGGACACACTAATCACCAAGCACTATTATCACAGAAAGGACGACAGGAAATGATCAGGAAAATGAAGTTATTTAGTTTATTCATCGGAATTACACTTGCTCTCATTGGATGCCAACCTGCTAACAAACCACCAGCGAATCAATCCGCTCCTGCCCCTGGACAAAAAATCTCTTATACTGAACGCGTCAAGCAGACTGCACCTGAACCTAAATATAACCAGTCTTCTCAAGCGATCTCTCGGCGAATGGTGCAAATTGCCACCCAGATGCCACAAGTCCGTAATGCATCAGCCATCTCTATTGGAAAATATACCTTAGTGGGGATCGATGTGGACTCTACTTTAGATCGGGGTCGGGTGGGAACAGTTAAATATACAGTAGCCCAAGCACTCCGAGAAGATCCTCAAGGAGCCAATGCTTTAGTCACCGCCGATGTTGACATCGTTCAACGAATTCGTGAGCTGAATGAAGATTTAAGAAATGGTCGTCCGATCGGAGGCGTTGTAGAAGAGCTAGCAGACATCGCGGGACGAATTACTCCTCAACCCTCGAAAGAGGTAAAAAAGAAGGAACAAAATAAGAATCAAATGAACCAACAAAAGATGAACCATTAATATCAACTAAATATGGGAATTAATTGTGAATGTCGAGGGGTTGAATGGTGATCACTTGAAGATTGCTCTTCAAGTGATCACCAAATATCAAATATGACTTCACTTTTTTTAGAATGGACTGTCTAAGGTTGATCTTCCTATAGTATACTAACAACTATAGGAAATTTGACATCTTTCCAACAGACGATTGGAACCAGTCTCTCACCACTGTTGAATTCCCTTCCTGTAGCAGAAGAAGTAGTGATATATCAAAAAGCTTGATCCATTTTACATAGAAAGGCTACGGTAACTATGAGAGTGGTCTGTATTCTTTGTGATCAATCATTTGTTCCAGATAAACTTACACAAAAAAAATTAATCAAACACCCTCACCGCATTCAAATCTGTCCAAACTGTTATGAAAGAATTACTAAACAAGTATTAGAGCGAAAAAAGCAAATGTACTCCTCTTTTGAACAACTGGACGCTACTTGCGAAATTTCTTCTCACTCAAACGATTGATTATATTTAGGTTCTGCCAAAATGTCTTTCAACAACTTTTCGGCTGTCTCAATGGGAAATGTGTGTGATTCCGTTTCCCCTTGTTTTTGATAAGTCACCACATACTGTTGATCCTCTTTTTTCTTTTCCAGTTCTAACTGTTCAATTTGATGGTCTTCACGAAGCATTTCTTCAAAAAAATGAACTGTATCCCGTGCAGAACGATCACTTGGTCTCGCTTGCCACACAATTTTAATTTGAATCCAATTAAACAATGCGTCCGTAAGTTGCATTCGACTTCCCCTTTCCGATTATTACCAGGATCAAATTATTCTTGTTTTGCTTGTTTTGAACGATTATATGATAGACGAACACGAGTCAGTCCAATAATAATCGCAGTAATAAATAAGATTTGAATGATAGGGAATCGTAAAATCTGCATAAAGGCTAATAGAAAACAACCGATTGCCAGAGATAGATAAACTAAGGCACTTTTTAATACAGGTAATTCTCTAGCAAAAGCAATCTTATATATCATAGCTGTTAAAACTAAAACCATGACATAAACTCCCCAAAAGGGAAGCTGATTCAGCCAGGTGATAATATCTCCTAACAATTCATTTCCTCTCCTTTCCTTTATTGTTTACGTAGGTCGTGTAACATTTGGATTTCTGCTGCATACTCTTTTTCATCATCAACAGGTGTTTCCAAGATAATCGGTAAACCCTCAAATGCTGTTTCTTTTAAGAAAAGAGAGAGTGCATCTATCCCAATTTCTCCTTTACCCACTTTTTCGTGCCGATCTTTTCGACTTTGATAAGGGGCTTTACTATCATTAAAATGGATCGCCACTAGATCTTTCAAGTAGCCAGTGGACTCCATTTGTTGCAGTAATTCGTCAAATGTATCCAAAGACCAAATACCCGCTGCAAAAGCATGGCAGGTATCGAAGCAAAAACCTAGTTTTTCTGGATAATCACATGCCTCTCGGATCTCAACCAATTGTTGAATGGTCAATCCAAGTTCAGTTCCTTGTCCAGCCGTATTTTCCAGCAATAGTTTTACGTTACCCTTATGATCCTCCAAAATGAGATTTAGCGTCTCAATCATCCGCTTCACCCCATACTCTTCCCCTTCACCTACATGCTTTCCGCAATGAACAACAGCTCCAATCGCACCATAAGCATCAGCGATTGTTAGATCTTCCTTAATGGAGCGAATCGTCACTTCATGAAGATCCGATTTAGGGGTAGATAGATTTGTAATATATGGAGTGTGAGCCACAAGGGTGATCCCGTTCTCTATACAATAGGTTCTCCCTGCTTCCGCATCCGGCTCATTTATTTTTTTGGGTCTCAAACCTCGTGGATTTTTTGTAAACACTTGAAATGATTGAGCACCTAACTCATGGGCTCGTTTGGCTGCTTTATGAAATCCCTTAGCTACACTAATATGACAACCAAATTTCATGAACGACTCCTCCTATTAAGAAAAAAAGCGCCCTTCATCGAGGCGCCTATAATCAACATCATCATATCATTAATTATTCATCCACCGCAACTTGCCTCTTTTTCAACTGTAAAAGTTGATCAGGGACATTGGTGATAATAGCATCCACACCAATGGTCAGTAAATCCTTCATCACCTTTGGATCATCTACGGTATAAGGTCGGACTCGAATCCCATGTTTATGACATCCTTCGATGATCGTTTCTGGAGCAGCTAGATAAAACGGATGGATCGCTTGAACACCTAAATGTTTAGCATAAACCCAAGGTTCAAATAAACCTAATTGATATAGAGCACCTAATTGGTAGTGAGAACGATATAGATGTAAGTGACGAAGAGAATAATGGTTAAAAGAGGACAGAATCACTCTCTCACTCATCCCATAGCGTTCGATCTCTTTCACCAATTGTTCTTCCAACCCTGCATATTGGACAATATTATTTTTTAACTCTATATTTATTTCGAGAGATGTATCCATCAGTTGTTCAAGGACTTCGGCAAGAGTAGCGATCGTTTCACCGACAAAAGGAGATGAAAACCAACTTCCCATATCTAACTCTTTCAATTGGGACAAGGTGAGATTTTTTACCCAGCCTGTCCCGTTGGAGGTACGATCAACTGTCTCATCATGGATTACAACTAATTCACCATCTAAAGTCATATGGACATCTAACTCGATACCATCTGCACCTACTTCGATGGCTCGTTGAAAAGCTGTAGATGTATTTTCTGGTGCAATCGACGAAAATCCTCGATGGGCAAACACTTTCGTTTGGCTCATCCATTCATCACCTAGATATAAATTTGATGTAAAAAGATTTGTTCTCGGTTTTTAACAGAAAAAGAACCTTTTGCTTGGTCAAAAGAAATCATAAGTTCTGGAGCGAACACATTTAAGCTATATGGATCCATAACCACTGTCAATGAATCGCTAATCGCAAAGCGCCGATCAGAAGGTTGTAAATGATCCCAGAAGAGTTCAAATAACTCAGTGGTTACAGCACCTAAATCTACAGCAATAGCAGCGACTCGCAACGTAGCATCACTATCTGGCTTTTTCTTGTGTAATGCTTCAACAGCTTCTGGTGTTACAATGACTCTCAATTCATTCGTACCTCCATCAACTTTCTTGTTGAAGACTTACTTTATAATTATCAGCCAAAACGAATTGCTAATTGAGTAAGCGTTCTCACAGCTATACCAGTCGCTCCCTTTGGATGAATTCCCTGTTCTTTAAGGGACTCTGAAGTTCCAGCAATATCCAAATGAACCCAAGGTGTATTTTCAGCAAATTGTTTTAAGAACATACCCCCTTGAATACAGCCTGCGATCGACCCATCATCATTCTTCACATCAGCAATATCACTTTTTACATATTCCTCGTACTCATCATACATGGGCAATTCCCACACTCGTTCTCCTGCCATGCGGGCAGCTACCTTTACCTTGTTACTCCAATCTTCATCATTCGTCATCAGACCTGTGGCCTCACGACCTAGTGCGATGAGAACCGCCCCTGTCAAAGTGGCAACATTGACCAACTTGGTAGCGCCTAATCGCTTGGCATAAGAAATACCATCAGCTAAAACCACTCGTCCCTCAGCATCTGTATGATGAATTTCAATCGTTTTTCCACTATATGAGGTGATCACATCACCAGGACGATAGGAGTTTCCATCCACCATATTTTCACAGGTTGGAATGACTGCAATCACATTACAATGAGGGCGTAATGTACCAATTGCATCCATCGCTCCCAAAACTGCAGCAGCCCCTCCCATGTCTCCTTTCATATCGTCCATCCCTTTATCAGGTTTGATTTGGATCCCACCACTATCAAAAGTAATCCCTTTACCTACTAACCCTAAAACCTCATCACTTTCAGGTGCTCCCAAATAAGAAAGTACAATCATATAAGCAGATTCTTGGCTTCCTCTAGCAACTGCAAGAAGAGCTTCCATGCCCTCTTCTTTTAAACGATCTTCTGTCAATACATCTAAGCGAAGACCCCGTTTTTCTGCAATTTGCTTCGCATATCTAGTCAGTTTTTGGGGAGTTAGTCGATTTGCTGGCTCGTGAACTAAAAATCTGGCAAAATTAGTACTTCGTGCAAAAACTCTTCCTCGTTCACTTCCTACTTCAAATGCTGACTCTGAAATGGAAGAAGATGAAAGAAAAATCGTTTCAATTTTTTTATGTTTTTGATCGGATTTATAAGAATGATGTTGATATGATCCTAACTCGACACCTTCAACAATTGCTTGTACCACATCAACCGAATTGTATCGTTCAGTTATTTCATTAAGGCAACCAATTCCAATATGTTTTAGTCCCATTGAAGTTATTTTTCTAGCAGCAGCGGCTACCGCAGATTTTAAGCGCTGAAGATCTACTTTGGTCTCTTTTCCAAGTCCAACAACGAATACGCGACCCGATGGGATTTTACCCCAATTATGCAAAATGGTTAGCTCACCCAAAGTTCCAGTAATCTCTTCTTCTGTAATGAGACGAGAGATTCTATTTTCAAGTGCGTTGTCTATTTGGCGTGTGTAGCACTGAGTTGATTGCTTATCCTCAATATGAAAAACAATTAATGCATCTGTTGCTAATGACACTATAGGTTCTCTAGTTAATTTCCACTCCATCACAATTCCTCCCATCAATTTGTTCGAAACAATAGTGTCGATCAGGCAATGATACACCTTTTTGGATCTTCACCTTTCATGAGCACACTGATCTCAGGTAAATGATCCATTTCTGACGCATAGTACATCGACACTATTAGCTTCAACCTATTTTCTCTGTGTATGACCCACATCACCATTGAACTAGCATACTTCTCATTTGACTGACTCTCATTCATGAATGCACGTTCTATGACAAGGTCTCTGATAGTTTAGCGAGGTTCCGCTCGAAATAGTTTTAAATGTTTTTTGAACTATTTTATTTGAATTTATGCATTTCGTAAAGGATCTAAACAAAATAAGCTCCCAGCCCCCTTGATGAGAAACTTCTTTGTTCCCAATCCATAAAAAAAGAACGTGCATCTTTATCATAAAGATACACGTAAACCTTCGACATTTTAACTCTCTTTTCCTTTAGATTTTTATTCATCTAAAATAGACAGAATTGTTCAAAGCGCTTCTAGCATAAGCATCTCACGGCGTAATTCTTCAAGTCTTTCCTTACATTGCTCCATTTTATATTCGTTATTTTCTTGCATAGCCTCAAAAAGAAGGGCAAGTTCGTAATCCAACTCAAGTCTTAACACAGGAATACGCTCTTCAGGATCGCAGCATTTATAGGCCTTCATTACATCCTCCATGGTCACCACTACTCCCCTTATCTCCTTCCATTAGGTTAATTTGCTTCCACACCAATATTTGGAAACATAAACTTGGCTACAGGATGCCCGCTTGAATCAGGGTTTAAACCGGGTTGATAAAGTTAGAATTATCCCCCGATTCCAAGGAGTCAAATGAAACTATCAATTGTAATGAGCTTTGATTTACAAAGTAATTTGAGGTGATTCATCGTCTCCCAACTGTCAGATTCGTTCGATCTAAAACACTCTAACTATATTTCTATTATTTTAAATATTCTATGTAACTATACTTTGAATGGGAACGGTGTTCATTCTACTAATTTCTATTATTTCATAGAAGCTAATTAACAAAATCCCACAATGTTTGTTTCCGACGAGGTTGTGATAAGATAAGGATATTAAACTAAAGACATCGGGATGGTGAATCGAATGACACTCCCTGTACTAACTTCAGAGGACTTTGCAGTTTTTCAGATCGCTGGATTGGAAAATCGGATGGAATCTTTAAAAAGACAGATTCGACCCAAATTCGAAATCATCGGTGAACAAATGTCACCCTTCCTTACCATGTTGGTTCAAGAACCTGTCTCAGTACATATCGCCAAGCATGCTCGACGAACTGTAAACCCACCCGAAGAGACTTGGTTGGCTTGGTCTACCAATAAACGGGGGTACAAAGCTCACCCACACTTTCAGTTTGGATTACGTGATACATATGCTTTTATCTGGTTCGCTTTAATCTACGAATGCCAACAAAAAAGCTCTTTTGCCCGCAATCTAAAGTCTCAGTTCGATCAAGTTTGGCATCAGATTCCCGATACATTTTATATATCCCAAGATCATACCAAGGATGAAGTAATTCAGAAAAAAGAGATGAACGATGAACAAGTTCATAAAATGTTAGATCGATTGGAAAAAGTAAAGAAAGCTGAGTTTTTATGTGGACAAGTCATCTCAAGACAAGAAGCGACACAATTAAATGGAGAGCAATTATTAAAAAAAATAGAAAGTACCTTTCAAACTGTTCATCCACTATACCAACTCTCTTTTGTATGAGACAGAAGCTCATGGAAATCATTGGATCATATACAAGCCGAAACCCCCTAAAGATAAGGGGTTTTTTTATGTCCATATAACATTACTTTTTTAGCATAATTTTTTTCTTTTGTTCTGATATGGATTTTGTTATACTATCCGTCGTGCATATTAATTGATAAAGGTAGGCAAGCCTCATGATCGACCGTCAACATCATACACCCTTATTTACGAAGTTAAAGGAACACGCCAAACGAAATCCTATTCAGTTCCATATTCCTGGACATAAAAAAGGACAAGGAATGGACCCTGAGTTTCGAGACTTTATAGGTACCAATGCTTTGTCTATTGATCTTATAAATATTGAGCCTTTGGATGATCTTCATTTTCCACACGGCATTATTCGAGATGCTCAAGAACTGGCAGCTGAAGCTTTTGGTGCCGACCACACCTTTTTTTCTGTTCAAGGTACAAGCGGTGCCATTATGACCATGGTAATGGCTGTCTGTACACCTGGAGATAAGATTATCGTTCCCCGTAATGTACACAAATCAGTTCTTTCTGCCATCATCTTAGCAGGAGGGCACCCCATTTTTGTTCATCCTGAAATGGATGAGCGTTTGGGGATTGCTCATGGAATTACAGCCGCTGAAGTAGAAAAAGCTTTGGATCGACATCCTGATGCGAAAGCTGTTCTAGTCATCAATCCCACTTACTATGGAGTAGCAGGGAATTTGAAAGATATTGTTAAGCGTGTACATCGTAGAGGAATTCCTGTACTCGTTGATGAGGCCCATGGAGTTTTGACACATTTTCATGACCGTCTTCCGATCTCAGCGATGGATGCAGGTGCAGATATGGCTGCGACGAGTGTTCATAAACTTGGAGGCTCTTTAACGCAAAGCTCGATTCTTAATCTAAAAGAAGGTCTCGTCAACCCACGACGTGTACAATCAATTATCAGCATGTTAACCACCACCTCAACTTCATATCTCTTGCTTGCTTCTTTGGATACAGCACGTCGATATCTAATGATCGAAGGTCAACAAGTGATTGAAAAAACACTCCAACTAGCTGATTATGCGCGTAGGCAGATCAATGAAATCCCTGGTCTTTTCTGTGTAGGTCGTGAGTGGCTAGATGGAGATGATCGATATGATTTAGACGAAACCAAATTACTCATTCACCTGGAAAACATGGGAATCACGGGCAATGATGCCGAGCGATGGTTACGAGAGCATTACAACATTGAAGTAGAACTCAGTGATTTATACAACATTTTGTGTTTGATCACCTCTGGAGATAGTGAAGAAACAATTTCAATCTTAATTCAAGCGCTACAGGATTTATCTAGACACTTTTATTCACCAGACCGTTCACTTCAAGTGCATATTCATTTACCTGAGATTCCAGAGCTCGCTTTATCTCCCCGTGATGCGTTTTACAGTGATACGATTTCCGTTCCATTGACTCAATCAGCAGGGCAAATTATTGCTGAATTTATTATGATTTATCCGCCTGGAATTCCTGTTTTATTACCTGGTGAACGAATTACGCAAGAAAACATTAATTATATTTTGGAGCATATTGAAGCAGACTTACCTGTTCAAGGCACTGAAGATCCTTCCTTACAGATGGTCAAAGTGATTAAAGAGTGAGAGATCATAGCATCACAAAAATAATGATTAAATAATAAGCCACTAGGATTTTCATTCATCCTAGTGGCTTATTTAATTTTAAAAGTGTAAACAATCCTTATATATATGTGCTAATTACTTGAAGTGTATCAACATTTTGTGAAGAACAACTCATCAGACCACTATGCTACGCTATTACAAGATGATTGCTCCTCTCTTTTAGAACAACCCTGACATATTCCATAAAGAGTCCCCACTTTTTCCGCTTCTACATACTCAATAACTTCATCACAACATTGACAAACAATCACTTCCAACATGATTCCTCCCTTCACCCAAGCATTTTATCCATCGTTACACTTGCATTTTCTGATAAATTTACACTCCATTTAATTAGAATCTTTATATGAGTATTTTTTTCATTAAAACAAGCTACTTGATTTCTAATATATTTAAGTTGTTTCACACAGGGTCGAGTAGAATGACATAAATAGTATATTAAGATATACTATTTATGTCAATAATAGCAAATGTGTTAGGGTTATATCACTTCATTAACATAAAAAAGACCAAATCACTAAGGATTTGGTCCAATAATAGTCATGGATCACTCTGCTTCTGCTTCCATCGTAGCAGGCGGAAGGTTATTTTTGAAAAAAACAGCAATCTCTTCCGCTTCACCCATTGACCGCAGGTTGAAAATCTTCTTGAGATACTCTAAATTATCAGCATCTTCTAAAGATAGTAACGAGGAGCGACCTGTTTGCATACAAATCACAAGAGGTTTACCGAAAAACATGCGAGTATACACGATCCCGAAGTCATAACGTCCATTTTCCGAAATAAACCCGACAAACCGTACCTGAGAATGTTCGGATTCGTCATATAAGCGTTCATAAAAACTCATGGCATTCTCCTCCTCGCTGGATTTTAGAAGATATTTGACTGAGTAAACAGAATGACCCTAACGACCACAAATTGTTTACTAAGTTAGATATTTTAATATATTTTACCACATGGGGAACATGATGAAAACAAGTTTCACGATTCTTTCACCTTCGTTTCAAACAATGAACCCAATTCACAAAATAAAGAAACATCTTCATCATCAATGAGTCCACCTGGCTCCCCTACAACTACGATTTCTCCAAGTAAGTGATGTCCATGATAAAAAGGGACAAAAATCATAGTTCTTAACCCCACTCTTTCTCTTACAACACTTCCTCGAACAGCAGCCATACTAAAATATCCTTCTCCAAAAGGAATCTGTTCAGGTAATAATTTTTTTCCTTGATGAAAACGCTGTTGAAATTGTTCATCTTCAGTAAGATAGATACTGACACTTTGATACACATCTACTTTTTCCACCAGAACATCGCATACAAATTGATATAACCGATCCAATTGACCGAAGCACTGGTCTGACACGACGCCAATCTCAGAGCGTAACTCGTCCAATAGATCCGCCTTACGCATCAAAAACTCCTCCACATTTCGTAATACCCTCAAAGTAAAAAAAGTTTATCATATGATTTCACCGAAAACAATCATATAAGGAATTTTCCCTAAATACAATCAACGTATTTGCGCTAATATTCACTCACATGCTAAGATGAGTAGAGACGAAATTGCTATTTCGTACAAGGAGAGATCAGATTGAGTAAAAGCGCATATATCCGCTTGGTAAAAGGTTCAAAACAAAGCGAAATTACCTTAGATGAGGTAAAGCAACTTTTAATACATTACCAAGAGATGACAGGTTATACAGGTCAACAGCTGTCTTGGGATTATCAACAAGCTGCTTTTCCTTATGAAATGACTGAGAAAGAGCAAGAGGGAATTTGTTATCTCGTTTTAAAAGGGAAGAACCCAGAGGAAAATAATTACTTAATGATCGGTCACGGACAAGAAGAAGAGTCTGGTACTCAATATGTACAAATCGTCTTACCTGACCGTGCAACGCATGGGGATCTTGCCAAAGCCAATGAGTTTTCCAAATATCTAGCTAAAAAGCTCGCTGGCGAACTCCAATTACTTAACGGTCGAATCATGTATTTTAATCAACGAAAAGGTTAATTCTATTAAAAAAAGAACCCCAGCATTCTATGTATAATTTGATTGCTGGGGTCACACTACACAAACATATTTAAAGAAGCTGTCCGTAGAGGAATCAAACGGGATCATTATGTTGACATTTCATAGAGCTTAGAGGTCCGTCAGTTAGGCCCGCTAGCCACCTGGCGGATCATCACTCAAGCGAACTTGACGACTCATACCTGTTCACCTCCTTTCAATAACAAAACTTCTACGTGATATAATCTTTCGACACACTTTCTAAATTGTTCAGGATCTTTCTTTTCCCAACACTGACCTAGTTTGATTAAAACCTCATGTTCCTGATTATGAAAACCATGTTGTTGAGACTGTTCCAATGCTCTGGAGTACGGGACAAGTGCTTCGTTGATCAATCCTTGTTTGAGAAAACAATCTCCTAAAGCGATTAGCGCCTCATTAAAGCGAAGGGCGTTATTTGTTCTTTGACCGATTTGTAACGCTTCTTCTAACACTGATTGCGCCTGACACCACTTATTTTGTTCTAGATAAACAAGCCCCAACTGAGTATATACTGAGATATATAAATATTCCTTTCTCATTTTTTCCTTTAAATTTAATGCTGTAAGAAAACAATTTTCCGCCTCATCCAGATCTCCTAACTTAATATACGTACTTCCTAAGGTTGTCCACAATTCAAATGATCGCTCATACATCTTATTAATTCGCGCCAGTTCAATCCCTTTTTGTGCATAAGAAACAGATTCCTCAAGCAGCTTTAACTTTTGTAAAATAATCGCTCTCATTTCATACATGGTCAAGATGACTTCTATATTCTCGATTTCATGGATTTGTGACCACATCGCATCCAACCATCGTAATGCTTCTTCAGTTCGGTTTAGTTTCTCTAAATAGATCACTTTACAAACTAAAAGCACATGCTTGTAATAACACCTTTCCCCACCTTCGACAAATACCTCCAATCCCTCATCTACATATTTAAGCGCCTGGTCCAAATCATTGATAAAATATAATATTCTTGCAATTTCATTTAGACTACCCGCCTTAATATTTGTTTGTTTTAACTCAGCTGTTCGCTCAACAAGACGAATCGATTCAAAAAAATAATTTTGTGCTTTCTGCCAATTTTTCTTTTGAAAGTAACATTTTCCCTTTAAAAAATAAATAACTGCCGCTAATGGATGAGAACTGTGAATAGAAATCGTCTTTAACTGTTCTAATCCTTTATCTGCACCCATCAAATCAATGATGTTTTCAATATATATTAGCCGTGTTTTTATTTTTTCCTCTTTTTCTTTCTCCTCAATCATCAGTTCAGGTAATTTCTCCAAACATAAGCCTAATTTATTGGCAAAGTAGTTGACTTTTTCATCATTCACATTAGGCATTCCCCGCTCAATATTACTAATCGTTGATGGGGAGATCTGTTCATCGGCCAAGTCTTCCATTCTCAAACCAAGCTCTTTTCTCTTTTTTCTTAGAAGTTCACCAAGCTTAATCATATTTAAATGTGTCACCGACTCACCCCTTCAAAATTAAATCAACACCAATATCCTTCTACATGAGGCTATTTTTTCCTCTGTTCAAAATTGATTTTTGCAATTGCAATGGACACTTTTACAATTACACTCATTTGAGATATTGGCACTTCGATTTTGATAATATTTTCAAGGGAAAGCCACTTAATGGGTAGATTTTTTATTATTTGATAAATTTTTACAAATAGCTTATACTTATAATCAACCACAGAAAAAGAAATTTGTCAATGAACAATTTCAGAACAAATGTTCTATGAGTGTTCTCTAATCCATTTACAGAAGAGGTGTTGTACAAAATGCTAAAAATAAGAGTTATGGGAAAAGCCGATTTACTTAACCATTTTATGAGTGACTTTAAATCACATCCCCAGTACCAGATTAAGTTAGAATCAAAAAGCTATCCCTGCACCCCCAATAATGAAGGGATGGTATTTGCCAACTTTGAATTTAAACCTCGACATCGCCGCTCATTAACAGTAACTTTATTTACCACAAACAACAAAGAATTAGAGCTAAACCTATTAGATGGACAAGCTGTCGAAATAGATCAAGGAGTTACTTTTATTAATGGAAAAGTGCTCGACATCTTCTCTTAACTTCTTCTTTTCTCCTAAAATAACGCTATTATTACTGCATAATCTTCGTTCTAAACAACCTACTCTCTTTTTACTTTTCATCGTCCTGGTCGTCTACATATGACACCCCTAATCATTTAGCTAAGCAATCTCTTTTTAGGACTCAATCTCTCAAAACTAAATGAAATAAAGAAGCGCCCTTCCGTGGACAGAGGGCGCTTAAATTTTTATAAAATTTCAAATATAAATGCAGTCCCCCATGCACATCCACTTCCTATAAGAAATCCAATAAATACATCAGTCGGATAATGGAGAGCTAAGTACATGCGTGAAAAGCCAACTAGAATGGCATAAGGTAGTAAAATCGTAATAAGCATAGGCGCATGCGAAATAAATGTAGTAGCGATTGAAAAGGCAGCCGTTGTATGCCCTGATGGAAAAGAATAGTCTGTTAAAGGATTTGGGAAGGTATGCAAATGGTTTAACTGAAGATAAGGCCGTAAACGTGGTAAAACCATTTTCAAAAAACGAACTACTAGATGACTCCCTACTAATGATACCATTCCCTCAATCGCCCACATGCGGTAAATACCTGGCATGAAGAAAAACCATAAAACTAAGATTGTCGTCGTGGCAGTCGCTCCACCCATATGTGTAAAGCGTGGCATCAGCCAATCAAAAAATCGACATTTCCAATTACAATTAACAAACTGAATCAGTGATTGATCATAGCGGACCAACCAAGATGCAATACTTTTCACCATCCCCCATCCCCATCCCTAAATTTAAATTCTATTTTATGTTAAACAATCTTCATAAAGTAAAAGTAAATAAGGTGTTAATCTTCAATTGAAGAAGATTAACACCAGAGACCAAAAAACTTACTTGCTGTTAAACACCTGCTCGAGGATGTAGAGACGCTCATCCATCGAATAATCCTTCCAAAACCACTCTCCATAAATAAACAAATCTAAATGTAAGTGTAGACCTTTATCATTTCCAAGAGCCCCATCACTAGTGCCTGAGTTACCCACATATCCAATCCGTTCACCAGTTCGAATCCGTTGGCCCACTTGAATCTGATCTGAAACCCGATCTAAGTGTACATATCTAGCAAGTACACCATTATCATATTGAACCCAAACAGAGCGTCCTCGTAGTTTATCCAATATGTAGGCAGGTGTTTGCTTATCATTTTTGACACCAATGGATAATAAACGATTGCGTTGTGATGTTGTCATCTCTTCATATCCAAGATCTGCACGAACAACAATCCCATCCGCCATGGAAACTACAGGTGTTTTCTTCGTGATGCTAATTCCAGTATCATTACTATACCAGTCTAATCCTTCATGAACTCCATTCCGATACGTGCGAGGTGCACCTGGGAGTGAAGAAGCTCTTTTCGTTACATGTGCTCCCTCAATGGGTGTATTCAGAAAAGATAAGTATTGAGCCATCTGTTCTTTGCTCAGTTTAGATACCTTTTCTGGTTTTGCACTGGCTGGTATTATATTTGGGTCAAATTGCCAATAGGCAAATTCCCCATTTACTTTGATATTCTGTTTCCATTCCTGTTGAAAAAGCGAAATAGGAAGCCATACTTCATCATTTTCATCGAACATAGGTGCTTCTGCTAGTGGTACATGTATTCCATTTTTATTTAGAACTGGGACATCACGTAATAATTGATAGGTACTTTGAGCCAATTGAAGCGTGATTTCCCCATTCTTTTTGTCAACATTTGCTTGGATCGGCACATGTTTGACTATATCATCTAATTTTACGTAGGCAATCCCTTTTTGGTTTTGAGCTTGAACTGAGAATGAAGAAGGTAATGGCTTGCTTGAGGAGGCTACCTGAATCCCCTGTTTAGAGCTGATCGACTCCTGATCCAAACCTGGGTGATCTTTCCCTCCATCCATTTGTGGAAGCGAAGACTCTTGCGTATTTTCTGGAAGAATCGCTTCCCATTTATAAAGCCATGCCTTGTTACTAGGTGGTAAAAATACAATCATAAAAGTCATTACAGCAGTCACAATCAATAAAGATGGCTTATTCATTAAAAGTCTCCCTAAAATGTAACTTTAGCTATTATAGTAGTATAACATTAACTCTCTACTATAAAGCCCTACTATATTTTCAACATTTTAGACGTCTTTAGTGTACCTGATCCGCTTATCAATTACAATACTTACCTTACTGATGCTGATTCTTCATCAAGTATAAAATTAACCCAAAATTCCATTGACAATCCTCCAATCCTATAGTAATCGAACTATTAATATAATATAATCAATTGAAATTATATGTATTACTATGAAAAGAGGATACCCATGAAAAATAGAAGATCCATAAACACGATTATCTCAAGTATTTTACTACTCCTCATCAGCATTCCAACAACCCTTTTTCTTTCATCTCTACTGTTTACACAGTATGAAGCTCTTGAAAAATTATGTACTCCCATTTTAGGTTGTATCCATGTAAATAAAGGGGCACTTTACTACTTCTTCCATTTAATCCTCTTTGGATTATTACCATTGACATCAGCGATTGGAACTCTCATGAGAAAAGCTTGGGGCTGGTGGTTATCACTTTTCTTCTATGCAGCAGTACTATTATCAACAACAACCAAAATCATATGGAATATACTAGATGGCTCAACCGTTCATATCATTAGCTGGATTCTTTTCCTTACATGTTTGATGTTTATAGTACTCTTCACCAGAAAAAATATCGTACATTTATTTCAAATCAAACTTCAACGTAAAATTGTCATTTACATCCTCTTATTCATCATTGCTGTTATGATCTACCTTTTCAATGAACTAATCATATTTCTCTCCATGAACCCCCATGTTTATGGTAATTAACAACACAAAAAAGGGAACTAGGCACAGCCTGTTCCCATCATCGAAAAGGTTAAACACCAGATCGATCTAAATGTTTCTATTTACGTAAGGTTGATTCACATCTATGATCTCTTCCTTACAATCCCTGATTCCATTTCCAGAATCACTTCAGATAACTGTAACTTCTGCCCCTGAAGCTGTTCAAGATCCACCTCATCAGATAAAGCATACAAAATACTTTCTACATACTGCTCACACTCTCCGATGGCCTCTTGTTTAAATTGCTCGATGGAAAGTGTCCATTGTTGTTGGTAATGTTCATAAAGCGCTTGCTGTTGATGGTTTAATGCAAGGGAGATTTCATTTTCTAGCTTCTTTTTCATCGCCTCTTGTAAGATTTCTTTCTCATTTTTCTCAAAGAAAGATTTCGCATCCTTATATAATGCCAATTCTTTCCTCATCGAATCTACTTTCATCTCAGCCATAGGCTCTGAAAAAAGAGGTGCCTGAAACATAGACTCAGGCGAAAAATGGATAGGGAACTCTGAATGAATCGCTACACAAGTAGAAGTCAAGTCTTCAGCACAAAGATCCAACTGAGTAGTTAACCAGTTTTCGATCCGTAATGAAGTTGCTCTAAGTTCTTGAAGAAGATCATGCTTTATAAAATCAAGAAGTTCCTGTGCACAAAGCCGTAACCTCTGCTTTTTAGAGCCACCATCTTCACGTAGTGTTGTTGGATTGAAAAATTCTCTGAAGACATCATTATATCTTAGAAGAAGCCGTTGTTTTACATAATAAAGCAACTCTTGAATCTCTTGCTGTAAAGCCCGCTCTGTAGTTGTCGTAGCAAGCTGCTGAATTTGTTGTAATAATTGACCTTTTTCTGCTTCGATCTGGGTTTGAGCACGTTTTTTCTCATCGTTTCCTTGTGTTGCTCGTTGAATCATCTGTTGAACTACTTGCGTAGCTTGTTGAATCTGATGAAGTAAACCATAGACAGAAACCATCAATAAATCATTCATTAAAAAGAAAGAAAATGCTTTCTCCACTTGGCTCATTCCAGAGTCCGTTAAGCCAGGTATATGAGTCTGTGTAGTGACTATCCCTTTCTTTTCTTCTAATCCCATCAAACTAGAGACTGCAAATAAACGAGCATTTTGGATACCGAATTGACGCAATTGACTTTCCAAATACTCTTGAACCGATGATAGTTCGTCTTCGGTATGAGCAAGATCAGCCGCATTGATAATAAAAAACATCTTGTCCATCGCAAATGAATCTTTGACTCGACCCAACTGAATTAAAAACTCACGATCCGCTCGAGAAAAAGCATGATTATAGTAGGTGACAAAAAGAATCGCATCTGCATTTTTTATATACTGAAATGCTACATCCGTATGGCGAGCATGCATCGAATCTGCACCTGGTGTATCGACGAGCGTCACTCCTAGTTCTGCCCAAGGTGAATCATAGTAAAGTTCAGCTAGTTCAACAAAAGATGAAACTTCTTCATTCGCCACATAATCCGCAAACTCTCCAATAGACAGGCGCTTGGTCTGACCTAAATCATCAGAAAACCGCTCAAATCCTTGATGGACAGCTTGTAAAAAGGGAAAGGATAATTTCTGTCGATCTGTAAAAGTAGCTTGTGACAATAGTTTCGGAATCTTTTTCAAGCCTTCGTTCAAGGAGTTAATTTTCTGTTGAAATAAGGCAAACACTTGTTGCAAGTCCTGATAAAGTGTTTCACTAGATTTAAAATGAATCAATGCCGTTCCATGAGGATACGCTTCCGTCGGTGGACAAATTCGATTAATCGTGGCAGTAGTCGGATTAGGTGAAACCGGCAACACAGAGTCCCCCATCAAGGCATTAGCAAATGAGGATTTACCAGCACTAAATGCTCCAAATAAAGCGACTGTAAAAGCTTTATTCTCCACACGCTTTCTTTTTTGAACCAGCTCTTCATAAATCGTTTGTAAACTAGGTTGATGAGAGATGATTGCTTCTGCTTTTTGAACCTGTTGAAGAATTTGCTGAACTGAAATGCTCGCAGGTTTTTCACTCGTCTGGATTACTTCCTCTTCTTTGCGAGTTTCTTCAGAAGCTATTGGGAGTTCATACCGTTGATGAGATACAGATGGCACTTCTTCATTTAAATATATACTCACATCAATCGTTAGTTCAGGAACCGATTTCTCTGTTAAGAAACTGTATAGCCTTTCTGCCGACTCTTCCTGCTCCTGTTGCCTGTTGACAGAGCGCTCGATCACTTTTTGAATACTAAGTTGATGCTCTAATTGCCGTTTCAAACTCTGTTCTTGATCTCTCAACTTAGTCTTTAACTCTTCACTAAAAGTATTAAAAAGCCGCTCCGATCCTTGCCGATATCTTCTTTTGATCTCATTAGCTAGATCTTCGGTATATTGCAACACATAGTTACCGGTAAGCCCCGCTCCTGATTTCACCACTTGCTTTAATAGGTCAGGACTTAACTCGATGGTTAACCCATATACTTCTTGTCCCAATTTTTCAGTATAAACTTCATTCTTTTTCAGATACTGTGTGATTGTTTGTTTGAGATGCGTTTCGATCTGTGTTGAAACCGTTTGCTTTAACTTTTCATAAAAAGCTTCCAGACGTCGTTCTCTCTCTTTCTCCGTCTTCCCTCTAGAAAAAAAGAAACCCACTTTAAAGTCTGACTTTTCCGTTTCTAAAAATTGATGCGCCAACTCCCTCACTTCATAAGGCATTAGATACGCATTTTTTAGAATATGATCAATCTCGGAAAGAAAATTCGGCAGTAATAGATCGATTTGTTCTTTGACTTCTTGATATTTTTGCTGTGATTCTTCCACCTTTTTCGTGATCTCAGCTAATGTAGGGCGATTTTCTACTTGAATCTCTTTTAACTCCTGTGTGATCTGTTCGTCGATACGTTCCTTCCATCTACGTACATACTCAGAGAGCAGATAATTGGCTTCGTTTTCGATACTTTTCCGGATGTGAACATCTCGATCTTGGATCATTTGTTGAACCGTATTTTTAAACAGATCTAAATCATTATGAGGTAACATCGGATTACGAAGAGAGGTGTAGAAGTAACCATCGATTTCTAGATCCCAATTAGCAAACGATTGCTTTACACTTTCTTGATATTGTACAAACGAAATCTCTTCTTCTCGATGCTTGTCAATCTGGTTAATCACCAAATAAACGATTTTGCCTCTTTGCTTTAATTCCTTGACAAATTGCAAGTTCACTTCGGATTGCACATGATTGTAATCCATCATATAAAAGATAATATCTGACAGATGGATCGCTGACTCTGTCGCAATACGATGCGCATCATCGGTAGAATCAATTCCAGGTGTATCTAATAAAGCCACACCCGTTGGAAGCGGAGCATCATGTCGATCCAGATCAATAGCAATCACTTCATCTCCATTTTTAAATAACTGTTTCAACTCTTGCTCCGAATAAGCACCCGCGTATGTATGACTTTGTCCATTCGTAAACCATAGAGTCACTTGATCCGATCCCTTACGAATCTTAACTACGTTGGCACTAGTAGGAATCGGACTTGTGGGAAGTACATCCTTTCCAAACAATCGATTAACCATCGTCGATTTCCCTGCAGAAAAGTGCCCGCAAAATGCAATACTAAACTCTTGTTGGTGTGCCTTTTTTAACAAGTCCACCATCTTGTTTCGTAAATCTTTTTCCTGGTCTAACTTCTCCATCATATGAATGATTTGTGCTAACCTGTCTACCATCTGAGGTTGTTGAATCTCAATCATCACGGAACTCCTTTAAGAATAATCAATGACTGTATTGCTCAATGATGTAACCAGCTCTATACTCATCAACTATATCGTAAAACAGATATTGAAAAAAAGTAAGTGTAAAAACCACTCCATAGTAGGAGTGGTTGGATAAAACAAAACCAAATGAAAGAGTAATTATTTTACACAGAAACTGCAAAATAAAGTAAATAGATCTACCACTCCAAGCCACTCGCCCCTACTTCACATCCATCCCAAGCCGTTCTTCCAGATCTTCAACCGTTTTAATCTTCGAAAAGTCGTAATCGAGAATTACTATGAAATTCTGTAGATGCTCTGCATTTGTGTAATTTTTCGTCCCCGTTTTTTTCAGAACCTCGTCATAAAAATTAATATCTATTTGTGATCTAGAAACATTTTGTGATTGGAGCATTTGGACAAAAGATAAAACCTTTTCCAGTTGTTCATCTTTATTTTCTTGATTGAAGTTTTGTATAATGTTTATCTCAATATAAGGAATCATATATTCTGAGTCATTCCTTAATGCATCCTTTAAATCAGGGACCTTACCATCAATTAACTTTTGTTCATTCATTTCGCCTCTATATGAGATACTTATTCTATTGTCAAATGTGGTTCCAAACGTTTGAGCAATCATAGGATTCCACTCCTGTCGAGCTTGCTTAGCCCAAACCTTTGAGGAGTACGTATCTCTAAAGTTTTCTTTTGAATCTCCTGTTACAATAAAAATCATTTCTGGTTGTTCTTTAGGGCTTACTTTAAAAACGTATCTATCTACCATATAGTTCACTTGCATCACAACAAACTCTTCTTGGTACCTTTCTTGCAGATATTCGATGACTTCTTTGTTCAATTCTGAATCATTAACTTTAAAGTTTTGTTGCTCTTTCACTGCTTGATTAAATACTTGGATGAAGGCGAAGCGAAGCCCAAGCGTACAAAAAGCGAGAATAACAACTGAGATCCCGATTCGGATTAATGACTGTTTCATGGTCAAAAAAGATCGACTAGAATCCTGTGTAATCCTCCATGCTGTGTATGCAGCATCAATCACCACTACAATAGTAAACAGTAATCTCCATTCCCAGACAAGATTACCTTTCACAAAGTTAAGCCAATCCATAGGTATGCAGACCAGAAATAGGAGGACCGCTTTCCAGGTCTGACGATTATACATTTGACCGAGTCCCGGATAGATCACCGATAAGGCACTTGAGATTAGGATTGGTTTCATATGAGGCATCATCCTCTTCAAGCGAATGATTACGAAAAAACAAATAATGATATGTAACACTTAACCCACCCCATTCTATTTGGGTGGGTTAAGTGTTTTTTAGTTATCACTGGTTCAAAGACTGTGAGTAGCCCGTCCGATGCTTAAAGTAAATTGATTATGACTCTAAGTCACCTCCAACCTACTTCACATCCATTTTAAGTCGTTCTTTTAGGTCTTCAACCGTTTTGATTTTTGAAAATTCATCGTCTAGAATGAGTACGAAGTTTTGCAGATGCTCCGCATTTGTGTAATTTTTGGTACCCGTTTTTTTCAGAACCTCGTCATAGAAGAGAACCTTTACTTGGGCTTTCGTTACATTTTGCGATTGGAGCATTTGGACAAAAGATAGTACCTTTTCTAGTTGCTCTTCTTTATTTTTTTGATTTAAATTTTGAATGGTTTGAATCCTAATATAAGGAGTAATATATTCAGGATTTTTCTCTAATGCATCCGTTAAATCTGAAATCTTTCCATCTGCAAGTTCCAGTTGTTCAATCTCATCTGCATAGGAGATATGAAGATTATTATCAAATGTAGTACCAAATGTTTGATCGATCATAGGTTGCCAGCTTTGCTCAGCTTGTTTGGACCAGAAAGCGGCAAAGTACGTATCACTGAAGTCTTCTTTTGAAGTTCCTGTGATCATAAAGTCTTGATCCGGTTGACCATTAGGAGCTGCTCGAATCACATAGGTGTCCATCATAATGCTGGTTTTTGTTACTGTAAACTTTTGTTGATATTTCTCTTCTAGATATTCGGTCACTTCTTTATTCAACTCAGGATCCTCAACTTTAAAGTTTTGTTGCTCTTTCACCGCTTGATTAAATGCTTGAATGAAGGCGAAGCGAAGCCCTAATGTACAGAAAGCGAGAATAACAACTGAAATTCCGATGCGGATGAATGACTGTTTCATGGTCAAAAAAGAGCGACTGGAGTCTTGGGTGATCCTCCACGCAGTATATCCTGCATCGATCACCGCCACAAGGGTAAACAATAATCTCCATTCCCAAACTAGATCATCTTTCATAAAGTTAATCCAATCCATGGGTATGCAGATCAGAAATAGGAGGACCGCTTTCCAGGTCTGACGATTATACATTTGACCCAGTCCCGGATAGATGATCGATAGGATACTTGAGATTAAGATTGGTTTCATCTGAGGCATCATCCTCTTCAAGCGAATGATTACGAAAAAACAAATAATGATATGTAACACTTAACCCACCCCATTCTATTTGGGTGGGTTAAGTGTTTTTTAGTTATCACTGGTTCAAAGACTGTGAGTAGCCCGACCAATGCTTAAAGTAAATTGATCCCTTACCCCAAGTCACCTTAAACCTACTTCACATCCACTCCAATCCTTTCCTCCAGATCTTCAACCGTTTTGATCTTTGAAAATTCATCTCCTAGAATGAGTACGAAGTTTTGCAAATGCTTTGACCTAGAATAATTTTTTGTCCCTGTTTTTTTCAAAACTTCGTCATAATAATTAAATTCTATTTGTGCTTTCGTTACATTTTGTGATTGAAGCATCTGGACAAAAGATAGTACCTTTTCTAGTTGCTCATCTTTATTTTCCTGATCGAAGTTTTGAATAATGTTTATCTCGATGTAGGGAGTAATATATTTAGGATTTTTCTCTAATGCTTCCATTAGATCCGAGATCTTTCCATCTGCAAGTTCCAGTTGTTCAATCTCATCTGCATAGGAGATATGAAGTTTATTATCAAATGTAGTACCAAATGTTTGATCAATCATAGGTTGCCAGCTTTGCTCAGCTTGTTTGGACCAAAAAGCGGCAAAGTACGTATCACTGAAGTCTTCTTTTGAAGTTCCTGTGACCATAAAGTCTTGATCCGGTTGACCTTTAGGAGCCGCTCGAATCACATAGGTGTCCATCATAATACTAGTTTTTGTAACTATAAACTTTTGTTGATATTTCTCTTCTAGATATTCGATCACTTCTTTATTCAACTCAGGATCCTCAACTTTAAAGTTTTGTTGCTCTTTCACCGCTTGATTATATGCTTGGATGAAGGCGAAGCCAAGCCCTAATGTACAGAAAGCGAGAATAACAACTGAAATTCCGATGCGGATGAATGACTGTTTCATGGTCAAAAAAGAGCGACTGGAGTCTTGGGTGATCCTCCACGCGGTATATCCTGCATCGATCACCGCCACAAGGGTAAACAATAATCTCCATTCCCAAACTAGATCATCTTTCATAAAGTTAATCCAATCCATGGGTATGCAGACTAGAAATAAGAGAATTGCTTTCCATGCCTGACGATTATACATTTGACCCAGTCCCGGATAGATGATCGATAGGATACTTGAGATTAAGATTGGTTTCATATGAGGCATCACTCTCTTCAAGCGTATGATTATGAAAAAATAAAAAATTCTATGTAACACTTAACCCACCCCATTCTATTTGGGTGGGTTAAGTGTTTTTTAGTTATCACTGGTTCAAATACTGCGAATAGGTTCGTCCAATGTTTAAAGAAATGGATCTATGAATCCTAGTCACTCCAACCTACTTCACATCCATGCCAAGTCGTTCTTCTAAATCTTCAACCGTTTTGATCTTTAAAAATTCATCGTCTAGAATGAGTACAAAGTTTTGCATATGCTTTACCTTTGAATAATTTTTGGTCCCTGTTTTTTTCAGAACTTCGTCATAAAATTTAATATCCACCTGTGCTTGCGTTACATTTTGTGATTGGAGCATCTGGACAAAAGATAACACCTTTTCCAGTTGCTCCTCTTTATTTTCCCTGTTGAAATTTTGTATTATATTTATCTTAATGTAGGGAGTGATCTGATAAGAATCTTTTTGAAGAACTTCGCTGACATGGGGCATTTTCCCATTTTCTACTTTTCGTTGTCTGATCTCCATTGAATTAGTAGTAATATCTATTTTATTGTCAAATGTAATACCAAAGGTTTGATCGATCACTGGTTGCCAGTTTTTCTGAACTTGTTTGGACCATAATGCCGAGTAATATGTGTCTATAAAATTTTCCTTTGAAGTACCTGAAACTGAAAACTTTACATCAGGTTGTCCTTTAGGAGCTGCTAAAATATCATACTCACCTACAAAAGTATTTGTCTTTAATATCTCGAACTCTTGTTGATATTTTTCTTCTAGATATTCGGTCACTTCTTTATTCAACTCAGGATCCTCAACTTTAAAATTTTGTTGCTCTTTCACTGCTTGATTAAATGCTTGGATGAAGGCGAAGCGAAGTCCTAATGTACAAAAAGCGAGAATAACAACTGAAATTCCGATGCGGATGAATGACTGTTTCACAGTTAAAAAAGAACGACTAGAATCTTGGGTGATCCTCCATGCTGTATATCCTGCATCGATCACCGCCACAAGGGTAAACAATAATCTCCATTCCCAAACAAGATCATCTTTCATAAAGTTAATCCAATCCATGGGTACGCAGACCAGAAATAGGAGGACCGCTTTCCAGATCTGACGATTATACATTTGACCCAGTCCCGGATAGATGATCGATAGGGCACTTGAGATTAAGATTGGTTTCATGTTGATCTTCCTCACCTAATTAATTTACTCATTTTATCTAGGAACGATGTTTTCACCATCTTTGAAAATGATTTCAAAATTCTTATCCATTCTTGCATTAGGACTACCATTTGTTGCTTTTCTTTCAAGATCCGTAAAGTTACCAACCCTATGATTAGGTAAACCTTCCCATTCTACAATCGAGTGAACAAAATCCCCCACACCTGTAAATAATTTACCTGCTCTATCGTAAAAACTGTGACCCCAACTATAGTCATCTGCTTTTTCTATCTTTAATTTTTCACCATCTATATCAAGGTTGTAAGACTCTCCAAGATGTTGATTAATGCTTCCAATTGTATCTCCATTAAAGGTATAGTTCCGAACCAAGTTGTTATATTTCCCCGCTTGATTAGCCTGATCCTGATCCTTTCTAGTAGAAAACTCCTTAAAAAGAGGATCTTCACTATCGGAAAAATTAAGACCTGGGCCATTAAAGGTAATAGTTGGAACATGGTTTTGTAATGCCATATATTGTGCTACATGTCCTCCTAATGAATGACCCGTCTGTATTTTTTGATAATCTCGGTAATCTGAGTCATTGGATAATTCTTCATAAAACTCTTTAGCTAATACATATTGAACATTATGCGGATAACGACTAATACCCAAGCTAGCATCTGGACCTATATAATCATAAAATTCATCAGAGCCTCGATAAGCGATAACTAGTTCTCTACTTTTTTTGTTGGCGAATACTTTTACTTGGAAGCCATGGTCTAATCGCCCCTCTGTTTCATTATATTTTCTATAGTAAGTATCTTCTTCCCACCCAAGTTCCTGAACTTTATCTGTTAATTGTTCAGGTGTTAGTACATCATCAAAATCACTGTATGCTAAATGAGAAAATCTCGCCAGCTGTAGGTCTGTAAGTCGTACATCTTTTAAATTCCCATAAGGTCGTTCAGATGTAGGCATATAATTATTTGTCGATGGTCCTAGAGGCTCTTTTAATGATAATTGACTATATAGATGCTTTGGAGAAAGAATCGAACAAAATTCTCCCGCCGCACAACCGGGCTCAACCACTCCACCTATTTTTCCTGCTTTTAGAAAATCATCTGAAACATTCCCACCAAACATGGGAAGTCCTGCTAATAGTGTTCCGTTTCCTAGTGGATGATCCAAGGGATTGGAGAAGAGTTTGTCTAGAAATCCATCTTTGGCTGGACTCTTCCCACTCCCATTACTACCATCTGAACCTCCAGCAGAAGATTGAGCAATTTCCGCTTCTCCCTGGATCGCTTGTTCTACTTTTTGTTGAATGCTTTCTTTTATCGTACCATTTTCAGTAAAGTACGTGTATAAAACACCAGCAAAAATCACTGCTACACTGATAATAATGATGTACTCCATCGTGGAAGATCCTTGGCGGCGGTTGATAACTGAATCATAGGCTTGTCCCCATTGAAATAAGGGTTGTTTTTTCTTCGTCATGATGTGTCCCCTTCACCTTATATCAAAATATTGAGAATCAAGTTGACAAAAACAGAGATGGCGATGAGTCCGATCATACTTAAGATCACTGCGCCCAGAGCTTTTCCCGTTGTCATCTGATGAATCTCAGAACAACCTTGGATCAATGTAAAGTAATAGAAAAAGATCAACACTAGCTTAGCCACAAAGGTCACCATATAAATCACCATCAGCAATATGCTACTTTCAGCGATCGCTGTTGAATTCGTGAAGATTTCACTTCCAAAAAAAAGAATACAGATCACCGTGATGACCAATTTGAAAATCGCTGGGATACTGGCGATGGCTACCAACTGGCGAGTCTCTTCTTGATCGACTTCTCCACCAAGTAATCGTGCTGAAATCCCTAGTAGAAATGACATGATGAACCAGTAAATAACCCCGATCAATGGCCCAATGCAAATAGCTCCAGCTACAATGATAAGTAATGGTAATAAATCGCCCAATAACAAGCTACTCGCCATATCAAAAGCTACGCTGACTCCAAATAGGCTCACTAAGATCAGGTAACTCCGCCTAGAGCTCTCTTTCATCAATTGCGGGATGATCTGGCGAGGACGAGTCACAAGTGATCCCGCTACTTTAAGTTCCATCTTCATTTTCCCTCCTTGCCATTCCAACGTTTATTCAAAGACGACCCTTCCTTTGAGATCTTTAACTGGTATAAATCCCATATGCCTACTATCAATACTTTGGGAGCGATCATCCCCTAAGACAAAGAGGGTCTGTTCAGGCACAGTGATGGGGCCAAATGATTCCATCTGTTTTTGCTGTACATAAGGCTCTCGAAGTGGCTGACCATTCACATAAATTTGGTTATTCTTCACTTCAATCTGATCCCCAGATACACCAATCACTCGCTTGATATAACGAAGTGATCCATACTGAAAATAAACAATTTCACCTCTTTTTACTTGGTCTGTCTTTTCCACTACAATTACTTCACCATTTTGAAACGTTGGCTCCATACTAGTTCCAATCACCTCTACTAAAATATAAAACTGTGTGACTATAAAGAAGCCAATCATAGCACTAACAATAAGGACACCAAAAACAACCCATTTCCGCTGAATTTTTTCCATCTTTTTACCTCGTTCATCAACTGATTCGTTGTAATATTAATCGTTTTAAAACATTCATAAATAAACTAATTTAAAACAATGAATAAGATATACTTAAATATGTAGTAAATGGGCAAATAAAAAAGAGCGGTTAATTTTTCATTATAAAAAAATTAACCAAACTCTAATAATTTATATGATAATTGACTAAATCTTCTAGGTCAATACTTTTTACTGAAAATATGGATAAAAGTATACAATCTGAGTTTATTTAGAAAATATATTTATCTAAAGTCATTTCGAATATTAATACGAATACTTCCTAAAAATTTCGAGCAACTAGTAGATCAGACAATGGATCCACATACCCATGAAGAAAGAGCAATGCTCCAACTCAAAAATCACCAATAAAAAAGCTGGAATCACCCAGCTTTTAATAATAAACACAGATCAATTAAAGTGTTGCAATATAGTCCCCTTACCATCAGCTACTTTCACTTCAGCAGAAGCACCATTGATGAATGTGATTTGTGGAGGGACATGACCACAATCAATATCATAAATAATTGGGATTTGGAGTTCTTCAGAAAGCTCTTTATAGACATCTTCGATTGTATAGTTATCAACTGACATATTCGCGCTACTCCGACCCAACATGATACCTGAGCAATTTTCAAACCAACCTGCCAACTTCATTTGAACGAATGACCTTCGTAAATCTGTGGTTGTTAGTTCACAATTCTCAAAATACCACAATACAGGCTCTTCATGAATTATGTCCTTTCTGAAACTTCCCACATCACCAAATGGCGTACCAATTAAATGTCTGATTACATCTATACATCCACCAAGTAACCGCCCTTGGATTTTCACTTTATTATTTGAAGTCGTTTTCCATTCCGTTTGTTCAGTTAAATGAAAAACACATGGCGTAGGGTTATTGTGTTGCCATTCCTTTTGATATTTGACTGATGAATGTTGAAGAACAGATGATCCAGCTGAAGTCGATAAAACTGCCTGCCACATTGCTGTGGTATCATCCGAATATTCTCCTCTTAAATCGATCAAATTCGTTCCATGAGCAGTCGCTATACCTGTTCTTAAAGTGATCGCCAATAACAATACACTTGTGTCTGAATAGCCTAAGATCCACTTTTCGTTTATATGATCAAAATCAATATGTTCCAGCATTTCAATTAATAGCTCTCCACCCCAAGGCGGGATGATAATATCAATATTTTCGTCTTTCATCATTGCATTAAACTCATCTGCACGTTTTTTGGCGGGTGCTGATTTTGCCTTATTTTGAGTCCAAACCGTATCTCCACAAACAGTTCTAAACCCTTTCTCCTCCATCCGACTACATGCAAGCTTAAACATATCATGTAATTCAGTTGGTACCCCTGATGAGGGCGCTGTGATCCCAATCGTTGCTCCTTTTGTTAAAAACGGATATCTAATCATCTTTATACAGTTCCTCCAAACATTTTATATGATTTTACCAATACCATGTTAGCTAAACAAGATCTATTTCTCCCTTCAGCTCATCTACTTTTTCAGTAAAAAAAGAAAGGGAGTACCACTATGGGTGGTACTCCCTTTCGTCTTAACACTTATTTTTCTAATTAAATAAAACAAAAACCCTTGAGAAATCAAGGATTTACCTTTGGTGGGCAGTATAGGAATCGAACCTACGACCTCTACCGTGTCAAGGTAGCGCTCTCCCCCTGAGCTAACTGCCCATATGTATATATCATGGTGGGCCCAACAGGACTCGAACCTGTGACCGATCGGTTATGAGCCGACTGCTCTACCAACTGAGCTATAGGCCCTCTTAAAGTTGGTAATGAATGGCGGAGCTGACGGGATTCGAACCCGCGATCTCCTGCGTGACAGGCAGGCATGTTAGGCCTCTACACCACAGCTCCATATTGGTTGCGGGGGCAGGACTTGAACCTGCGACCTTCGGGTTATGAGCCCGACGAGCTACCAACTGCTCCACCCCGCGTCATTGTTGTTCCGCATCAGCGACAATTAATACTATACTACATCCTAATAATTTGTGCAAGCCTTTTTTATTTATTTTTTTTTCCAGATGTAACGAACCCCATACTGACCGCTTTTTGAGCGAAACACCTCTACTTCTTCAGGACCGTCATAACCATATAACCACCAATCTTCTTCCATGCGGGCAGCTAAACAATTGGCTTGAAATCGAGACCGATACAATTTTGCCCAATAAATCCACTTACCCATCCCAAATCACTCCCCTTTCTTATCAGTTTGTCATTTTTATCTGATTTTCATGCTCAGGGGGCAGGAGCATATTTTTCTGCATGATATAACGGGCTCCTTCCTTTAAGCATATGATGTACAAACAAGCACACCACTTGTTAATCTCATTTTTATCCCTGACATATGTTCCCTCCTCTTATATCAGCCGAGTGCAGAGATGTACTCGGTTTTTCATTTATATGATAAACTTTAGGAATAATTTTATGATTGTCAACGTGATTTCATAGAGAAGAAAAGTTATAATAGTATTACTTTCTTATATTTGACTCTATCAACTAAATCGGGAGGCGTTTTTATGTACTTTGGTATCTCTGTTTTCCCCCATAAATCTGTTCAAGACTTTGCTAACTCATATCGTAAAAGATATGATCCTCATTACCGACTGATCCCCCCTCACATCACTCTCAAGGAAAAATTTTCTGCTGAAGAGGCAGATCTTGAGGAAATCGTAAACAAGTTAGAGGCTGTTGCTACAAAAACAAGCCCATTCACTATTTCCTTTAATAAAGTAAGCCACTTTCATCCAACAAGTCCTACCATCTATTTAGTACCTGATTATAGTGAACCACTGATTGAGTTACACCAAAAAATAGCAGATCGTTTTGATCCCGTTGATTCTCCATATGACTTCATTCCTCATCTAACCATTGGACAAAAAATGCTTGAAGATGAGTTACATGATGTATATGCGAGTGCAAGAATGACCAAATTTGAATTAGAGACAAAAATTGACCGTTTTCATTTACTATATCAATTAGAAGACGGCACTTGGAGTGTATATCAGTCCTTTTTATTAGAAGAAAAGTAACAAGTGAGGTACAGGTAGTGACTGAGTTATGGTTAAAGACAGTTTCATCACCCAAAGATTTGGAACATGCTTTTATGGTCCGGCGAGAGGTTTTTATGTTGGAACAAAAAATCTCTGAAGAAGAAGAATTAGATGAGTTTGATCAAACGGCCATTCATCTACTCGCTTTTAAGGATGATGTTCCCATTGGTACATGCCGGATGAGATGGATCAATTCTTCGATAATCAAAGCGGAACGAGTGGCTGTCCGAAAAGAATTTAGACAAACAGGAGCAGGGAGAAAGCTAATGCTTCATCTTGAAAAAGTTGCCCAGCAACAAGGCGCTCAAGCGATTATGCTGAACGCCCAAGTACAAGTGGTTCCTTTTTATCAGAAGCTAGGCTATCAACCAACTGGTGCCCCTTTTTATGAGGCAGGAATTGAACATGTTCCGATGACGAAAGTGCTGAACTAGCGGTTAGCCGCTTGTTTCAGCGCTTTTACTTGTTCATAAGGTACAGTGCATGTTCCTAAATCGGCATGATACATAGACCCATGCCTCTCTCCATGAAAATCAGAGCCGGCAGTATAGATGAGATTCCAGTGATCAGCCATCGCTCGGTATCGATCTTTGGCCTCTTCATCATGATCGGGATGGTTATATTCAATACCATCTAACCCTCGGGAAACAAGTTCAGAAATGAGTTCATCAAAATCATATAATCCTGGATGAGCGAGTACAGCCACACCTCCACTTTTGCGGATCAAGTCTATGGCCTCATGTGGAGTGATTCGCTCAGGAGTGATATAGGCTTGTCCATCTCTTCCTAAATAACGATCAAACGCTTCATTCATATTCATAACAATTCCTTTTTCAATGAGTACCTCGCCAATGTGAGGACGTCCTACATTAAGTGTTCCTTTTTTGCTGCGACTTTTTGCGATGACTTCATCCATCGTAATCGAAATGCCTAATTGATTTAATTTGTCGATCATCATCTGATTACGAACCTGGCGAACATTGCGTTGGGCCTCTAATCTCTTTAGAAGTAGTGGATCATGAATATCAATAAAATATCCTAGCATATGAATCTCACGGTCTTTCCACAATGAGCTTATTTCAACTCCTGGTACAACTTCTACGCCTAATTCCTCTCCAGCAGCTTGAGCTTCTTCAATTCCAGTTACGGTATCATGATCGCTAATGGCAACTGCTCGTAATCCTTTTTCCTTGGCCAAATGAACGATTGCAGTAGGCGAAAGTAAACCATCCGAAGCTGTAGTATGAGTGTGCAAATCGACTGCATCCATCGTTGATTCCTCCTAGTATCAAACAATTAAAAGCGAACGACTGACTAATCCAACTTAATCACTCAACTGGATCAATACAACTTGAATGAATGGGAAATCAAGTTACTCGATCCAAGAACGCTAGGAAACAGTGACCCCGACGGGATCTGGATCCATATGTGACTAAAAATGCTCAAGTCGAGTTAAAAATATCTCTTTTATTATCTATCTTCATTAGAAACTTTATCATATAAAGTACATTTACTTCGACCTATCAACATTTTTCTATAGAAAAGGACATAACATTGAGTTACAGAGAAGAGTAATTTAATGATTTATTTTTATCTGAAAAGGGTAATGGTTTGATAACTTGTTATAAGGAGGGCTAGATGTGAAGTTTCAGTCGAAAGCGCTTCACGGAATTGTCCGACCCTATAATCAAATGGACCAGATGCTCAAGTCTCAAGGTTTTAATAGTTGTCATAATCAACCACCTGTTTATCACCTACAGATCAAGGATGTTGGCACAGGACTCACTTATCGCTTACGTGTACCCACCTCAAATCCACAACCATTAGCCAAATCAGAATACTTACGGTTAGAATCTTCTTTGATTGAACTTGAACCATTAGATAAAAGCTCTGAAGAGTTCGTTCCTCAATCAGTATTACATGCCGTTCATCATAAAATGGAAGAAGTAGCATCCTATCTACGTTCATAACTTTAGTAAAGAAGGCTTTTCCTTTAAGAGGAAAAGCCTTCTTCCATGTTTATTACAATCGGAAATCATTCCCAAGCCAATTTCTCAGGTTACAAAACCTGACTTAAAAACTCTTTGGTTCGCTCCTCCCGAGGAGATTCAAATATCTGCTCTGGCTTCCCCACTTCAATAATCCTTCCCTCATCCATATATACCACTAGATCTCCAACTTCTCTGGCAAATCCCATTTCATGAGTGACAACGATCATGGTCATTCCTTCCTGGGCTAATTCTTTCATCACTGTTAGTACTTCCCCAACCAATTCGGGATCTAAAGCAGATGTCGGTTCATCAAACAACATCACCTGAGGTTGCATTGCCAATGCTCTTGCAATCGCAACTCGTTGCTTTTGCCCACCAGATAAAGTATGAGGATATACAGAAGCTTTATCAGCCAAGCCTACTTTTTCAAGTAAGTCCATCGCTATACGCCGAGCTTCCCGCTTTTTAACCTTTTTCACATAAACAGGCGCTTCCATAATATTTTCTATCACAGTGCGATGGGGAAATAAGTGAAAATGTTGAAAAACCATCCCTACTTTTTGCCTGATATGATTGAGATTATCTCGATGAGGATTAATCCGTTCCCCTCCTAAAAAGATTTCCCCCTCATCTTCCATTTCCAAGAAATTCAAACATCGTAATAAAGTACTCTTCCCAGATCCGCTGGAACCAATCAAAACCACAACGTCATTTTCTTTCACATATAAATCAATGTCTTTTAATACATGTAAGTCTCCATACCATTTATTTAACTTTTTAACATGGATCAAGCTAACTCTCCCCTTTCCTCAACACGAAGTCTATTTTCTAATTTTTGGAGGAGATAGGTGAAGATTAATACAAGTACCAAATAATAAAGACCATTGACGATATACGTTTCAAACTGCTTAAAGTTATCAGCTGCCGCGCTTAATGCCATTGACCATAACTCCATTCCACCAATATAGGCAACTAACGAGGAATCTTTCAAACCAATAATAAATTGATTCCCTAAGGCTGGAATCGAACGACGAAATGCTTGGGGTAGAACAATCCGACGCATGGCTAAAGGGTGGTTCATTCCCAATGAACGAGCAGCTTCCATCTGCCCCTTTTCAATCGACTCGATCGCCCCACGGAAAATCTCAGCAATATAAGCCCCTGAATGGATCGCCAATGCAATCACACCCGCTGTAAATGTATCCAAAGCTACGAACTCCGCCAATC
Organism: Hazenella coriacea; assembly: GCF_004341825.1. Classification (GTDB taxonomy): domain Bacteria; phylum Bacillota; class Bacilli; order Thermoactinomycetales; family Thermoactinomycetaceae; genus Hazenella; species Hazenella coriacea. Next base: position 107,391 of record NZ_SMAG01000003.1, read on the forward strand.
CAAAATAAATAGTAACAATCTGTACAATTAAGGGGGTTCCTCGGATCACAGTAATGTATAAATTCCCGATCCAGTTGAGCAAACGATTCTTTGCTAATTTAAGAAAAGAAACAAAAAGACCGATCACTACTCCTAATAATAAAGACCAAAAGGTAATTTGAATTGTCATCCACGCCGCTTTAGAAAAACCGATCCAGGTAGTTTGCAAAATTTCAATAAAATCCATCTGTGATGTCCTCACTCCTTATTTAAAGTAAATGATTTATTTTATTCTTCTCCATCAATCAGAATATTCCGATTAAAGTATTTGTAGCTGATCCTTTCATACGTTCCATTTGCGATTAGAGTTTCTAATGCTTGATTCAGCTGTTCTTGCAACTTTTGATCTTCTAGATTAACAGCGATTGCCATTTCCTCCATCGTCAACGGACTTCCAACATCTTGGATCGGATAGTTCATTTGTTTCATGGCATATAATCCTACGACTTGATCTGTAATGACTGCATCAAGTCGTCCCGTAGGGAGATCTTGTAATGCTGTGATATCACTAGTGTATTCAACAATATGGGGAGAGTATTCTTTAGCGTGATCAATAAAAGTACTCGCTTTGACCACACCAATTTTCTTTCCTCTTAAGTCATCAGGGGTACGGATCTCCTGATTTCCTTCTTTGACAAAGATTTGAGCTCCTGAACGATAATATGGACGGGTAAAACTTACCGCTTTTTTTCGATGCTCAGTAACTGCCATACTTCCTATAATGGCATCATACTTTTGGGCCTGTAAACCTGCGATAATCGTTTCCCATGGTGTGGTTACTGGTTGTGCCTTTAATCCCATTTCTTTAGCAAGAGCCTGCCCAATCTCCACATCGAATCCGGAAAGCTTTCCATCCTGTTTAAAATCTTTATAGTTGAAAGGTTTGTATAGACCACTCATGGCAAAAGTAAAAGTGTCCTTATGAATAGTTAACTGATCGGGGGGTTTTTGTGGGGTACAAGCAACTGAGAGAAGAAAAATCACTATAAACAGACTACCTATACTCATCTTTTTAAAATTAATCAGAAAAACCTCCTATTAAGTTTAAGATCGATGAATCACATCAGTGTGTAGTAACCTCTACATCTTTGCTTTTTCCCTGCTCTAGATCAAATAAACGTGTAATTTTGATTTTCGGACAATTAATTGAAGGGAAAATGCTTCAATTGATGGAAACCGCTCATTCGGTCTAGCAATCGGGGATCTGTAAAACCAGTGGTTGTTTTTAATTCATAGTACATCAACGGATGTCAAAAAAGAAATAAACGGCAAAAAGGACACCTGTTTAGGGTGTCCTTTGATCCACTCATTCGCTTGGGCTTAGGTTCGCTTTTGAATTGCTTTCTTCATCCGCTGGGCAAATTGTTTGGGGTCCTCGTTGATTGAACGAGTATTTTCGTCAACCCCAAGCTCTTGACCAACCTCATTCATCAGTTGATCAAGATTTTCTTTTTTCGGAGTAAGAGTGTTGCCATGTCTTAATTTATTTTCAGTTTTACGATACATGATTTTACGCCCCCTTTTTCAAGCTGATTGAGTGTAATCTTAGTATGGAGTGTGAGCCTAAACTTATGCAAAAAAGTCATAAATAAAAGCAGCCAATTAGCTCCAATTGGCTGCCTTTAATATTTACTATTAGATACTTGAAGTTGCTTGTCCACCAGAATAACAGGATAAACCCCTTCTACTTTTGAAAATTGACACCCCTTCGAATCGACCTGAATAGCACCTTTAATCCAGAAGCGGATCTCTGCCCATTCTGAAGGAAATCTCTCCATTTGCACAGGAAGCCAATGATCCTTAATATACGCAACAGGACCGGTGGAAGAAACCCCTAATTGATACACTCCAATGGATTCATCTGCATGCCCAATCTGTTTATTTACTCCATACTCCATCATCCATGTCTTAACCTTTGCTGTTGCTGGCAGAGTTCGAATCAATAATACATACACCTTTTTAAAGTTTTCATACACGTCACTAATCTCTTCCTGTTGCAACCAACGGAATAGGTATTTCAACGTATTAAGAAATATTTTTGATCCGTTTGGAGTCACTTTACCTTGATCTAAGTACCAAACACCTAAAAAACGTGAGAGAGCATCCTCATTTAGTTTTTCCCAGTTAAAAGACTCTCCATAGCGTTGTGAAATATATTTATACAAAAGGAAAATTGAGTTTTGGTAGTATGAACGAGTTTTTTCGTGAAATTGCTCTACAAATTCATTAAAGAACTCTTCCAATTGACGAGTGATGTGCTTGGGTAATGTTTGATCGACCGTCGTAGGTTCTACAGCTGAAAAGAAGGGGGTCTCTTTCATCCCATCTTCTAAGAGCTCGGGCGGTGTTGAAACAAGTTTTTCTATTTTTTTCATCTCTTTTGCCCGATTGATCGACCAGCCAAGTACCTGTAACATATGATCTTTTTGATGAGTATATTTCTCTAGTTGCACGAGTATCTCCCCTCTCATCTCATGCACAAAAACTTTGTAAGGACCGAAGAGTTCATATTGATTTCCGAGACGAATGAGTCGAGTAAATACGATCGAGGGGCAAACCAAGGAACCCCCTTTTTTCACCTCATACTCCTTGCCGTCCATTAACGACTGGAAAAGCATGCTCTCTTCCTTTATTTCCTTAATCTCGTAGACACTAAACTGTGCCTCACAAAAACTACGTGCTACACGTTCTTTTGCAGGTGAATTTCGAATCGTTTTCATCCAAGACTCGACAGGTCTTTTTCCTTGATAACATGGAGAATCTAATAATAACCACAGCCGAAACAAGGAGAAGTTTTCTGGAATGGATTGGTCTAGAGGAGTTTGGAGTAATTGTTTGTAAGTTTCCCCCCATTGTTGGTGCATTTCAGGCGAGAATCGTTGATTGAACCAAAGACTTAATTTAAACAATAATTCCCTTTTCAAGCGTTGATCTCTTTGCTCTCTAGCTTGCTCTGCAATGGAAAAAGCGATGACTCTTTCACAACATTTTTTATACTTTTTACCGCTACCACAAGGACAAGAATCATTTCTACCTACATCATTCCGACCTACCATCTTCACACCTCGGATGCAAAATTCCTTGATCTAAGTATAAATGATATAAAGAGACAAAACAAAGGAAATTTGCAAAAAAAACCAATTTGATGACAAAATTGCAAACATTGCTAGATAAAACCACTCTAAAACCTCGCAGGTATGATTAAACGTTTGGCGCGAGAGTTGATTAATGAAAGGCAACAAGCTTGAGGTATATATAAAAGGTGATCACTTCACCAGATTGAAACTTGGTAATCTGGATTGGAATCAGCCGAATTTGTTGCGGGAAGATGATGTCTAACTAAAAAAACGACATCTTCATCTTACAATGAGGAAAAAGTGGAGAAAACTTAGTTAAGCTTTCATTCAGCCTGAATCAATATCATCACAAACAGGCTAGATTTATTGAATACAGTTTTTCAACATATTTATTTAGCAAACTGTTATTATTATAGGAAACATTCGCCGTCCATAAAAAAAAACCTGCAATGATTTTCACATTGCAGAGTTTTTTTATTTGAGTATTTGAATGGTAACGGTGCGACGTCCCCAATTACGGGCTTCAGATCGTGTTTCAAAGAACAGGTCGATAATATTACCTTTCACTACACCACCTGTATCCGCCGCAACACCATATCCATAACCTGGAATGTATAGTTTAGTTCCCAATGGGATCACCCGTGGGTCTACCGCAATGGTCCCCCTACTGGGATATGTGCCTGTAGCTGTTTTATTGCCAGTATGTGTATAACCTGTAGCTTGAACTGTTAGATTTCCAGCTGAAGCCAATTTTGGTTTTTCTTTTTCAGCCAGTTCTTTGTTCGTTCCAATCTTTACAAGTTTATCTACTGGTTTGATGGTGTGAATGAGCTCTTCTTTCACCATTGGCTTTCCATTTTCGAGAATCGGTTTTCCGTTTTTATACAGCATCACAACTTCGTAAATCTTCTTACCTTCTTTACCTTCCTGATCGGTCACTTTTTTCCCCTCAGGCATCTTATCATCTTTTTCTTCTTTGGTTTTGTAAGATAAGACTTCAACACGTTTTTTCAGACGCTGTTCAACCCGATCTACAACAATGGTCATTCCATCAGTAATCTGTTTATCTAATGGAACTTGTAACTCATCCCACTCTGACAATTCTACCTTACGTTCCTTTAAAACATCAGCCACAGTCGGTTGTAATGTTTCAAAGGTTTCAACTTTTCCTCCTGCAATTTGTAAGGAGACATTACATTTGCATTTTAATAACACTTCTTTTTGTCCCTTGAGCTTCTGATCCCAAGGAATTGAAGGCTCATATTTCTTCTGAAGATCTGCAAGTTGATATCCCTGCTCTTTTAAAGCGTCTGAGAGAGTATCACCTGAATTGTTAAAAGTGATCGCCTTATTCGTATCACTAAATGATACTTTGACTTCCTCTGATGATGAACAGCCTGCCGCAGATAAAACAAATAGCGGAATGACAAACATCGCAAGGCCGTTTCGAAGGAATTTTCGCATTTAGAACCTCCTTCTGAATTTGCCCTGAATATTGACCCATTATATCAGATATTCCTCTATGAATCTATGAAACTTTTAAGAAGAGACATCCTAATCATTAACTCTATATGAGCATTTTTTAACAATATATGGATCCAGATCCTGTCAGGTTGCTGTTTTTCTGTCTCACTCTTGTAGCAGAACCGCAAAAGTTGCTTATCAGAGAAACACCTCCCCGCCTAGGTACTTTTAAATCAATCCACTTGATTTCCAATTCATTCAAGTTGTTTTGCTCAAATCAAGTCATTAACAAAAACTCCTTCCTGTCAATCAAGGGAGCAAATCTGGGTAATATTTTGTTGGAATCAATCTTTGAAGGAGATTTTTTATATCCTTATGTGAAGAGGGTTGCCTTTATTCAAGTGCTTCTAAGAAGAAGGGATCATGCGTGGCTTAAATTGAATGGTTTTGGGACCATAAATCATTACTTTCAATCCACCGTTTTTCATAGTTGCCACAATTAAAATAGGCTCGTTTAGTTGGTTTTGAAATTTAAAATCAGGTCCTCCCCAAGAGACTGTCGCATCTCGATGTTTAGGTACATAAGTCACCTGCTTACTATGACTCACTCGTTGCACAATATGAAGTCCTGCTTGATCCACGCCATTAAATAATGTAGAGGATGTTTGGCAAATGCCACCCCCAATTCCCTCACTGAACTCCCCTTTCACAATCACTCGTGCAGGGCGGTACCCCTTTTTAATGGAACGTGGTCCAACAACTTGATTAAATGAAAAAATTTCTCCTGGCAATAAGACCACATGATCAATCGCATCGGTTGAAAGACGTATATTATGGGAGCGATTTCGGTTATTAGGGTTGTAATAAGTCACATAAGAACCTAATAACTGTTGCTTCAAACTTTTTAATTTATCTGTAGTTAAAGAAGGTTGCAGCCAAATCACAGGTAATTCCACTGGTTGTTGAAGATAGTCATGAATGGAGTCAAGCCATTGCCAAACTTGATCGCGATCCACTTGCACTCCTAAACGATGAGGGACCAGCTCCCGATTTTTATAGTGAGCGGATTGTGGAGTTCGATTCACTTTTTTTTCAACTTCAAGGCGTAACCAAGTCATAAATGCCTGCCGATCAAGGGTAGTTGGATCAATTCCATCAAAACCCACTTGATGTAATGGAAGCTCCCATTGTTGGTCTCCAAAGCGAATCGTCAATGTAGGTGATAGTGGAGAGTTATGTAAATGATCTAGGTTGGATTTCCCAACCACTGGAGACTTCCATCCAAAGATCAATAGTGACACAGTCAGAGAAAATACAAGAAAAAATCGAATGAACCATTGCACAAAAATCCCTCCTAACATTTGATCTTAGTTTGCATCAAAAGTGGAGGTTGTATGAACACGCTTTTACCGTTGGGAAAATGATTGTGGCATCTCATTTGGAAGCCATTTCGCAACAATCCAGATAAAATACATTAAATTATGTCAAAAAAATAGAGAAATAGTGATAAAAAAATATATAAAATGCAACAAAGAAATGGTCATTTTACGACTAATCAGTGAAGCAAGCTATTCATTTGGACAGTCTGCCGTATGATAGAGATGAAAGAGAGTTCAAGGTTTGACTAAGGAGGGAGAGTTATGGATTCGGTTTTTTGGAGCCGGATGCTTACAGAAGAAACGTTAGCCTTTCATATTATTTGGGCTACAATCGGCGTGGGAGTTCCATTATTTATTTCAATCGCAGAGTTTATAGGGATTAGAAAAAAAGACCCTCATTATATATTAATGGCTCGGCGTTGGACAAGAGGATTTTCAATCACGGTAGCCGTGGGAGTTGTCACGGGTACTTGTATAGGTCTATTGTTATCCCTTCTCTGGCCTCAATTTATGCAATTGGCTGGAAATGCTATTGGCTTACCCTTATTCATGGAAACATTTGCTTTCTTCTTTGAAGCTATTTTTCTAGGAATCTATCTCTATACTTGGGATCGCTTTAAAAACCCCATCATTCACTGGTTGATGTCGATCCCTGTTGTGATTGGATCTACATTTTCAGCGGTTTTTATTACCATGGTGAACTCGTTTATGAATACTCCAGCCGGAGTCACTCTAGATCCAATCACAAACAAGATCCTGAGTATTGACCCCATCGCAGCTATGTTTAACCCAGCTACTCCATCTAAAGTATTTCATGTACTCTCATCTGCTTATTTGACAAGTGGCTTTCTATTAGCAAGCATTGCTGCTTTCTACCTCTTACGTGGACGTACCCATGAATACTACAAAAAAGCACTCAAGCTAACGATGATCCTTGGCTTTATTCTTTCGCTAGTCACTATCGTTGCAGGTGATATCTCTGGTAAATTTTTAGCCAAGTATCAACCAGCGAAGCTTGCCGCTGCTGAGTGGCATTTTGAAACACAGACTCACGCTCCACTCATTTTTGGGGGAATTTTAGATGAAGCCACTCAAGAAGTGAAGTACGGGATTAAAATTCCTTACGCTTTAAGTATTTTAGCAGATAGTAAGCCATCTACTGAGGTCATCGGCTTAAATGATATCCCCGCCGATGAGCGACCCCCGTTGTATATCCACTATCTTTTTGACGCAATGGTTGCCATCGGAATGTATCTACTCCTGATCTCAGCCTGGTTTCTCTATAAATCGATTCGCAAAAAGCAAAGTATGTATCACCCATGGTTGTTACGAGCCATTGTATGGGCTGCACCTCTCTCTTTTCTCGCCATTCAACTGGGATGGTTTTACGCTGAAGTAGGTCGACAACCATGGATCATTACGGGTGTCATGCGCACAGGGGCAGCAGCAACAACAGCAACCAACGTAGATACTATGTTTATTCTATTTACCGTTCTCTATGTTGCTCTAACCCTAATGACATTTGGTGTATTGATTCGTCTCTTCAAAAACCGCCCTGCTGAAAAAGAGCTCAAGGAAAGAAATTACAGTAAGGAGTGGGAGTGATGCAACTAGAATGGATCGGCATAACTGTCCTATGGGTATTTCTTTACGGCTATTTAATTGTTGCCTCGATCGACTTTGGGGCTGGATTCTTTTCTTACTACAGTATGTTAACCAAGAAAGACCACATTACAAACAAAATTATTGAACGCTATCTCTCCCCTGTATGGGAAGTAACAAATGTTTTTCTAGTCTTCTTTTTCGTAGGAATCGTTGGCTTCTTCCCAGATACTGCTTATTATTTTGGGACTGCCTTACTCGTTCCTGGAAGTATTGCTTTAATTCTGTTGACAATTCGGGGTTCCTTCTATGCTTTTGCTCATTATGGAGTCCGTAAAAACCGAATCTATATGTTTTTATATGGACTCACAGGGCTATTTATTCCAGCTTCTCTTTCCACTGTATTAACCATCTCTGAAGGTGGTTTTATTGAAGAAGTAAATGGAAAAATCCATTTTTATGCAGAGCGTTTATTTACAAGCCCCTACTCGTGGGCAGTTGTCTTCTTGGCATTAGTGAGTGTTCTATTTATAAGTGCAAGCTTCCTCACCTTTTATGCACAGCGAGCGAAAGATGAGCAAGCAATGAATCTATTACGCCGATATGCCCTCTTTTGGGCAGGACCTACGATTTTGGCTAGCCTTTTAGTTTTTTGGAGTTTATCTAAACATAATCCACAGCATTTTGCAGCAGCTCTTGATGTCGGTTGGATGTTTGGGGCTTCACTTCTTTGCTTTATCGTTGCTGTCTATTTCATTTGGAAGAAACGAAATCTAGGACTCGCCTTTGTATCGGTCATGTGCCAATTTGCTTTCGCCTTTTTTGGTTATGGGATCTCCCATATGCCCTATCTACTTTACCCATATATCACCGTACAAAGTGCTCTCACCAACACCACAATGGGATGGGCCTTAGTAGCAGCCTTTATCGGAGGATTACTCTTACTCATTCCTTCCTTGGGACTATTGGCGTGGCTATTTCTTTTCAACCCTGATTATGTACGGGGAAAAAAATGACTCATGTGAAGACCACTTTTAGGAGTGGTCTTCTTTTTGATTACTTACATGCTTGAACAAAGGCTTGAAATAATTTTTTCGCATCCTCCGTGGTTTGAGTCATATGTTCAGGATGCCATTGAACTCCGATCATAAATGGATAGGAAGTTCCTTCAACCGCTTCAACCACACCATCACTAGCAGTTGCGGACACTCTTAGTGAAGGGGCAGGATTACGATTGGCCTGATGATGGTAAGTATTTACTTTTGTAGAGATTTTACCAATGATTTGATGAAGCAAAGTATTTTCTTCGATTCGAATGAGATGAGCACCATGACTTCGAGGTGCTCGTTGGGAATGTTGAAGTAACTCTTGCTTCTGACTTGGAAGATCTTGATACATATCTCCACCTAAAGCAACATTGAGGATTTGGCAACCCCGACAGATTCCAAAAATCGGTTTTTGATGAACCATGCATTGTTCAATTAAAGCAATCTCCATCTCATCTCTTTCTGGCTCGATGCCTCCTAAACCTGGGATGGGTTCTTCATCAAACAAAATAGGGTCAATATCTCCCCCACCAGTTAGTAGCAATCCATCAATATAATGAGCCCACTGATTGATGACTGTTTGATCCACTGTATATGGTAATAGGACAGGAATTCCTCCAGCTTGAATAATAGCATCCGTATATTGACGGGCCGTAAATTGTTTGTTTTCTTCCAAAGACATTGTTATTCCGATAATTGGCTTCATAAAGACACCTCTATTTTTTCTGATCTGGGTGTTGATTGTTTTTAACTCTCCCATAGTCGATTATATGCAATAGTCATTGATTTCAAAAGTCATTCGTTTTCAATCTAAATAAAAAGTAAAAACTCCAGACAAAACCGTCTAGAGTTTAAAATAAATATTATCTTATTCTACATTAGCTCGGGTACGATCATCTGTAAACAGGTATCTAATTGCATAAATTCCTGCTATGCCAACTAAGGTATAAATGAGGCGGCTAAATCCTGAAGATTCACGAATTGCATCGCCACCAAAAATGGCTGCAACTAAATCCCATTGAAAAATCCCCACTAATAACCAGTTAATCGCACCAACAATCACTAAGGTTAATGCTACTCTACCCATGATGATTGTCCTCCTTTAATTTGGGTCACAGTTAGTATGGGAAAGGGACTCTTTTTTTATACAAAAACAACCCTTAGTTATTTTAACTAAGGGTTGTAATGCTGATTCAAGCATTTTTATTTTGCATGGATCGCATTTTCAGCCTGTTGTTTTTGAAAATATTCTTCTGCTAATTTATCAATTTCTTTTTTCAATTCGGTGACCATGTCTTTCTCAGGGATTTTGCGGATAATTTCACCATGGCGGAATAAAAGTCCTTCTCCACGAGCCCCTGCGATTCCGATATCTGCTTCTTTTGCTTCACCAGGACCATTAACGGCACAACCTAGGACTGACACTTTAATCGGTGCGTGAATGGAGGAAATATACTCCTCAACTTCATTCGCAATACTGATCAGATCAATTTCAATCCGTCCACAGGTTGGACAAGAAATTAAGGTCGCTGCATTGGCTGCCAATCCAAATGATTTTAACAGTTCACGCCCTACTTTTACTTCTTCAACTGGGTCTGCGCTTAAGCTGATCCGCATCGTGTTCCCAATCCCCATAGACAAAATAGCACCTAATCCTGCGGCACTTTTAACTGTTCCTGAGAATAAGGTTCCAGACTCAGTAATTCCTAAATGCAAGGGATAATTAAACGCTTCAGATGCCTTTTTATAAGCTTCAATCGCTAAACGGACATCAGAGGCTTTTAAGGAGACAATAATATCATGAAAATCTAAGTCCTCTAAGATTCCAATGTGATACAAAGCACTCTCTACCATACCTTCAGCCGTTGGATATCCATATTTATCTAAAATTCTTTTTTCGAGTGATCCGGCATTTACACCAATTCGAATTGGAATACCACGTTCTTTCGCTGCCTTTACAACAGCCTCTACTTTTTCACGGCGACCAATATTCCCTGGATTGATTCGGATTTTATCAATTCCACCTTCAATCGCTTTGAGGGCCAATTTATAATCGAAATGAATGTCAGCAACTAAAGGCACTGAAATTTCCTTTTTAATTTCAGGTATCGCTTCAGCTGCTCTCATGTCTGGACAAGCAACCCTAACAATTTGACACCCCGCCTCGGTAAGACGATTAATTTCGGCGACTGTTGCTTTTACATCATGTGTTTTAGTCGTGGTCATACTCTGAATTACAACTTGATCATTTCCACCAATTTGTATATTTCCAACTTTAACTGGTCTAGTTTCCGTACGATGGTACATGAAGCAATCGCTCCTTTTATTCATACATAGAAGTTTCCACTGATGATACTCAATTTATGCGGTTGTTGCATCAACCCGTCACAGATCACTTTAAGTTTTGAACGAATGTCTTATTCCTTATTCCATTTATGCAACAAGCTCCAACTGATTAGAGGCTTCAGTAGAATGGCATAGTCAATGAATCGGCAAGTACCTTACTCCCAATTCATAAAAAAAGTATACCATACATCTACAACAAAAAAGGAGCTAACCTAGCTCCTTAACATAAAACTAAAGGTAATCTCTGTACTTGTCCAGTCATTTTTTGAAAAAAAGATAAATCCTAAAGAGAAAAATAAACTCATTTTTTTATTTTTCAGTGAACCGTCCACGTTGCAAACGGCTTTTTTGTTTATCCACATACATTTTCATTGAAAAAGGAATCATCCCAAACCATCTTGTAGACCAAGCTTCTCGATTTGATTTTTTAATCGCTTTTCTTTCAGTTCTAGGTGTTTCCATAAACCAAACCATTCGCTCCAATAAATAAGTAAACCAATCTCTAAATGACATATTCATACACCTCATCTATAGCATCGACGCATATGGAGAGATTTAAACTGTATTTGTCTGCCAATGGGTTAGGATCTCCTGTACAATTTCATCAATCGTTCGGTCGGTGGTATCAATCATCCAGTCTGCAAAGTCATACATACCCTCTCGTTCTTTCAACAATTGTTTTACACGTGTCTCAGGATTTCCCTTTAACAGAGGTCGATGGGGATCCTGTTTGACTCGACGTATGATCTCTGAAGGAGAAGCCGTCAGTTGGTACACCCAACCAGCTTCTTTCATTTGGGTCTGATTGATTGATCTTAGAACAATGCCACCCCCTGTTGTCACTACTGTGGGAGAATGCGACGGCTCAAGTGCTTTACAAAGAAGTTGAGATTCCTTTTGTCGAAATGAATCTTCTCCGTAAGTAGTAAAATACTCATCAATCGTCATCTTTTGTTGTTCCTCAAACCACTGATCTAAATCAACCCATGGGATTTCCATCTGTTTGGAGAGTTTTTTACCCACGGTTGTTTTTCCAGTCCCCATAAATCCAACTAAAATCAAGTGTTTTTTTGTATTCATCATTCACTCACCCAGTTTTTATCTTATCGAAACCACTTTTGAATAGCTAGTGTACGAGGTGAGAGATACACTTGAACCGTTTGCTTTACTCCTAACGAGCCAAATGCTGTTGCTTGTAGATGAATCTGATCTGAATCACGTGCTTTTACCTTCACATGAACTTTGAGTCCATCTACTTGATATTCAACTTCACTGGATCGATCCTGACTTTTACTTAATCTTTGCTGCATCAAAGCAATTCCACTTTCTGCTGCATACTGGACACGTAACTTTTCCCAGTATAAATTCTCCGTTTGCCGACTTCTAATTGATTCTGCGATTAGCAAAGACACCAAAATAAAAATAATGATAGAAACTGCTGATACAATGGGTAAAACCATTCCCTCTTCATCTCGCAGATGCATTGAGGTCTGACCTCCCCGAAATCGTGGTCATGATCTCTAAACTGGTATGCCAATTTTGTAAACCAATATCGAAGGTAACTCTATTTTGATCTGGAATGAAAACAACCATGTAGACATGGTTCATCAAAACTGTATAGCCTTGAAAAGTATTTTCTCCTTTGACTTTCACGCTTCGAATAATCTTTCGACCTTTTAATTGATATCGAATCTGGTCTCCATTGGATAAATCAAAGATGAGTGCTTGCTGTTGGTCTGTGTGGAATCCTTTTCCCTGTTTGATCTCTTCTTGTACCCAATTCATGAAAGATAGATACTCCATTTTTAAACGATGGGTACCCACCATTTGCTTAACTTCCATCTCAACTGTATGCGAAATCAAAAACAAAGAAGGGAGTAAAAAACATAGGATGGAAAGAGAAATGATCAATTCAATATAAGTAAATCCTTCTTCTTGTTGACAGAAGGAGCGAAATAATGCGTAACGAGATGGTATCTTTGCGTTTTTCCATTTGAATCTTTCCATGTAATTTCTACTTTCACCTCATTTAATGAACTAGAGGGGTGCTTCGTTTCCCATTTTAGATGATAGGTGAGAGATGATTGATTACGGCTATTCACCTTTTCTTCTCCATTTGCGGAAGCTACTTCTCGCACCTTTTCGATCTTTCCTTGAAGGAGTGCCAATGCTTCACCTTTTGCTTTGTCTCTTAACTGCTGTGACTTTAATTCACTAAAAAGCGGTATGGTAAATGAAACTAGTATCCCTAAAATGAATAACCCTGTTATCATTTCTGGGAGGGTAAATCCTTTTTCTCCTTGCCACAATTTCTTCATGGTTCAATCACCACCTCAGGAGTCCCTGAAGCCACTTGAACTCGAACCTCTCCAACCCTTTGACCATTTAACAATAGTTGAATGGTTCCTCCTCTGACTTGTCCACTTTTCCTAAATACCATCTCATCCTGTGGATAATTTGTGGTAATAAGGTAACGATTTGGAATCTTTGTTTGCCTGAGAATCGTATTTTTCTGTTGAACTATCATCTGGTGTTGGGAACTTTTAAAAATGACTTTCACTTCCTCTTCTCTACTGATCGCTTCAGTACGAGCAAATTGTAAGTCAGAAGCTAAAAAATCAAGAAATAATTCCCGCTCCATCCTTTCACCTAAATGAGCAAACGCTGGGTAAGATAACGTTACGATCATACCCAAGATTGATAAGGTAATGATTAACTCGACGAATGTCCAACCTGCATCGTTGCGAAAATCATTTCTATTTCCCATTCTTCTTACAGTAAATCCGCTCCTCAGGAGAAGCCTTTGGGGATGAGTTTATAACATATTTCCCTTTTCCACCTGGACATGGCGGAACAGATCGAAGATAACCTCTTTTCACCAACTCATCGACATTAGAAGGATATTCACCATATTCCAAATAATAATTATCCGCTTGTGCGCTAATCAGTCTTCGGTTCGCTTGGTCAGCACGCTCCTGAGCCGACTCCCCTGCAGATTTCAAGTTAGGTAATGCAATCGTAATAATAATCCCAATAATAAAGAGAACCACTAACATTTCAATCAACGTAAATCCATGTTCCTCATGAAGCTTGTTTTTCCACTTCAAAAAGATCTCCTCCTTAGATTGCCTTTACCAGTTGGAGTAAAGGTAAAAACATAGAAATAACTGTAATTGCAATCCAGACACCGATAACAAAGATTAAGATCGGCTCAAGGCTTCTTGTCCATTGTTCCGCCTTTCTTCGCATCATCCACTCAATACTTTTAGCTAAACTGAGTAGTGATTCATCCAACCTCCCTGATTGTTCTCCTAATGCAATCATCTTTGTTAATGTAGGTAAAAAGATATCGGGCTTGGACTGAATCGCAGTATATAATGGCATTCCTTTCATCAACTGTTCCTTAGTATGTTGAATACTTTTATTTAGACTTGCCCATGGAGCAGTTCTTTCAATTAGATTAAGTGAAGAGAGTAATGGGATGCCAGCTTGAAGCAAAGAACCTAATTGCAATGAATAAAAATGAGTAAATCGATATCGATATATTTTCTTGATCCATGGAAGATAAAATAACCTCTTTTCCCAGTGAGCTCTCATTTCTTTAGAGCTTTTTCGGATCAATATCACAAAGATCAGGAATAGAACAAACACAATAAAAACCCAAAAGACTAGAATGCGAAGATAGGAGTAAGCAATGATTAACCCTTGTGTAACTAGAGGTAATTCAATCCCCATCACTGTATAAAGCTCTGAGAAATTAGGTAAAACAACTGTAATCATAAATACAAATGCAATTCCTACCAAGATCAACACTATTGCTGGATAAAGAGAAGCTTGTACTAACTCTCGGTACAGCTTAGCTTTTGACTCATAATATTGTTCACACTGCTTTAAACCTTGGGCATAATTTCCGTATTCCTCAGAGGCTCTCATCAATGAGATACACAAATACGGAAGTTGTATCTTTTCTAATGCCTCTGAAAAACTAGAACCCTGTTGAATCATATGTATCAGACATTCTCCTTGTTGTTTTGCAATTAATTGTTGATCTATTAACAATTGAATGCTTTCCAACAAAGGAATCCCGCTTGCAAGTAAATTTCCAAGTTGTTGACTAAACAAAACCACTTGCTCAGACTTCCATCTTTTCTTTTTCCACATCATCCATCACCCGCAAATATTCAGTAAAAGTAGTCTGTTTTTCCTGAACCTTCAACTCTAGGATTTGATTGAGCGAACGCATTCCTTGTTGACGAAAATACTGACGAAGGTGTGTTAAGGTGGATTTTTGGATAATCATTCGCTCTACCTCTTCGTCGATTGTAATCACTTCAAATGCACCTTTTCTCCCTCGATACCCTGTCTCACTACATCGATCACATCCAACTCCCTTGCACTCTATACAAATCAATCGTACTAAACGCTGGGCAATCACTCCTGATAAAGAGGCTGCAATCCGATAAGGCTCTACATTCATATCTAACAATCGAGTGATGGCACTCGCTCCATCGACAGTATGTAAAGTAGATAATACAAGATGACCTGTTAACGCAGCACCAATTGCAATATCAGCTGTTTCACGATCACGAATCTCCCCAATCATAATCACATTAGGATCTTGACGAAGAACAGCTCTTAATCCTTGGGCAAAAGTAAATCCGATCTTCGGTTGAACCTGAATCTGATTAATTCCTCGAAGTTGCAGTTCGATCGGATCCTCAAGTGAAACTAAATTAATTTCAGTTCGATTCAGCTTTTGCATCATTGCATATAAAGTAGTTGTTTTTCCTGAACCTGTAGGCCCCGTTACCACTAACAAACCACTAGACCTTCTTAAAAGCTGTTCGATTCGTTGTCCTTCTTCGTCTTCTAACCCTAACTCCTCTAATACAACAGCTTCAGAATGGCTAGCTAATATACGTAGTACCATTTTTTCTCCGTAAAGGGTAGGAATCGTAGAAAGCCTTACATCCACTGTATCGTCCAAACAGTGAATGGACATGGCACCATCTTGGGGAATTCTCTTTTCACCAATATCTAAGTGTGCCATCACCTTCAGTCGTGATAAGATCGCTGAAGCAAACTCCATAGGAACTTGATCTGTTTGATGTAGAAAGCCATCGATTCTCTGTCGTATACGTAAATAATCTGCTTGGGGTTCAATATGAATATCACTAGCTCTTTGTTTGATTGCTTGGTGAAATAATTCGTTGATAAACGAAATGACATCCACTTCTATCCTCTCTTTTCACAAATGATTAATTAACTCTAAGCGATCATCTTAAGTAACAGATCGATCCAAATCCCATCAGGTCGCGTCAGGTCGCTGTTTCTCTGTCTCACTCTCGTAACGTATACGCAAAAGTCGTTCACCAGAGAAACATCTCCCCTCCTAGGTTCTCTGGATCAAGCCCCTTAGTTTCCAATTCATTCAAGTGATTTGGCTCAAGTTAAATAATTAAGTAAAATTTTGTATAATTTATTCGCCTTATTTTTCCAAATTCCTCCTTCATTCGACAAATTATTTTCTTGCCCTTTCATACAGGAGGTTATTACAACATTAAATCCCCCTCTGCATCCACGTTTTTTATGCAACCTTCTCGTATAAGATAAAAAAATAAGCACATACTAAGTTTATAAAACAATAATGGGAAGTAGCCAAGTGGTAAGGCAACGGACTTTGACTCCGTGATTCGAAGGTTCGATCCCTTCCTTCCCAGCCAATAAAAAAAGAGGTCTCCAATTATGGAAACCTCTTTTTTTATATGCGAAACTTAGCTTAAATAAATAAAACAGCCAAAACAATATTTAAACTGTTTTATGTCTAGATTGATTCCATTTAATTATAAATCCGGCTCCAAGAACCAAAATAGCCGTAACGATCGGGATGACAGTCGTATAAACTTCTTCACTTTGCAAAACACTTTTAAACACCATTGGATCTTCTGCTAACAACTGTCCACCAATATAGCCCAGAATTCCTGATCCTACATAAACCAACCATGGGAACTTGGTCATGATAAAAGAGACAAGTCTGCTTCCCCACATGATGATTGGAATACTTAAAGCTAATCCAAATAACACCAAGCCCATATGTCCTTTCGCAGCCCCAGCAACTGCCAATACATTATCTAAACTCATCACGACATCGGCGATCACAATCGTTTTAATCGCACTTTTCATGTTTGTCCCACCGGAAATATGAGCGTTCGTTTCCCCTTCATCTTCAAGCAATAACTTCATGGCGATCCACAGTAAAAGGACTCCACCAACCGCTTTAAGTAATGGAACTCCTAAAAGAAAAGTAGCAATAATCGTCAAAGAAGCCCTCAATAATACTGCTACTCCCGCTCCAAATAAAATTGCCTTTTTTTGTTGATCTTTCGGTAGATTTCGTGCAGCCATTCCAATAACGACTGCATTATCTCCACTTAATAAAATATCCGCAATAATAATATTAAATAAGGCAAGCAAAATTTCTGGATCTGAGAAAAATTGAGTATCCATAGGTTCTCTCCTTTAATTTATCCAAAACACCATCACGAACAAGGGATTCAGGTAAACGAATAAAACTCCTTCTCATTAGAGCCTATATCTGAAAAAACCTAATCCACTGGATCTAATAACCAAAGTGGTAAGGTCTCATTCCATTTCCAAATTCACTAAAAAGGTTTCTTACCCCTTGTCCTTAGTTTAGAAAGATACACCTAAAAATATGATTAAAACCAGTAATCGCTTTGATACTCATTTTCTCATATTGAGCATTTTCTTTGGGCTCATCCCATTCATGACAACAACTTAAAAAAACGAAAGTTCATGATCCAGATCCCTCTCGGGTGAGAGGTCAATCACTTCTGTCCCTAGAACAGCCTCTTGAACCAATTTTTCCACATCAAACCTAGCTTCTTGTCGAGCCGCTACATCTTTATCTGGCTTTGTCTTAGGAGCTTTAGGTAAGAAAACCGTACAGCAATCCTCATAAGGTAAAATTGATGTTTCATAAGTTCCAATTTTTTTAGAGATATCCACGATTTCATGCTTGTCCATTCCCACTAAAGGGCGAAGGACGGGGATCTGAACGACTTCATTAATGGCATTCATACTTTCTAAGGTTTGACTAGCCACTTGTCCAAGACTTTCGCCCGTGACTAAGGCTAAGGCTTTATTTTCCTTAGCTAGTTCTTGGGCAATACGAAGCATCATTCTACGCATAATCGTAATCGAATACGATTCATAACAATGCTTATTAATTTCTGTCTGAATTTCTGTAAATGGAACTACATGTAATCGGATGGAGCCACCATATCGAGTCAGAATTTGCGCTAAATCAATCACCTTTTGCTTAGCCCGTTCACTCGTAAAGGGATAACTATGAAAATGAACCGCATGAAGCTCAACACCACGTTTTAACGCTAAATAGCCAGCTACTGGACTGTCGATGCCTCCTGATAATAACAGCATGACACGTCCACTTACACCTACAGGTAATCCACCTGGGCCTGCATAATCTTTACCATAGATATAAGTATACTTTCCTCTTATTTCCACATGAAGCGGAAGATCAGGTTGATGAACATCTACATGTAAATCTTGGATATGATCTAATAGGAACCCACCCAACCGGCGATTCATTTCTTGTGAACGAATAGGGAAACGCTTATCAGCTCGTTTACTAATAACTTTAAAAGTACGAATCTCAGGTAGTTGCTGTTGTGTATATGCTAAAGCAGCCTGTTCAATTTCCTCGATGGTAGAGTGAACACGAATCGCTGGACTAAAAGCAACAAGTCCAAATACATTGGCCAGTTCCTCAATAATCTCATCCACCAATGACTCTTGACTCTCTACATAGATTCGACCTTGTGATTTAAACACAGAAACCCCTTTAAAAGGCTCTAACTGACGGCGAATATTTTGGACTAGTCGATCTTCAAATGCTGCCTTATTCTTTCCTTTTAACGCTAACTCGCCATATCGAAGTAAGATGGTATTACTTTTCATTATTTATGCACCCTCATGACTTGTTGTAATCGTGGGATCACTCGAATAAGTGCTTCTGCACATTTTTCTATATCCTCTTTCGTAGTATCATATCCCATACTAATTCGAATAGCACCAATCGATTCTTGATCTGATAATCCCATTGCTTTAAGAACTCGACTAGACACCTCTACTTTCGAGGAACAGGCCGATTTACTTGATACATAAACTTGTTCTTGTTCTAATGCGTGAACAAGAACTTCAGACTTCAAACCTGGAAAAGAGAGATTTAACAAATAAGAAGCTCCACCATCCCTCTGTAAATCTCCATTTACTTTCAATTGGGATAGTGAGCTATTTAATTTTTTCAACAATAATTCTTTCCACTCTTGTGTTCGTTGTAAAAAATCAAGTCGTTGCTCATGCGTCATGATTAATGCCTTAGCAAACCCAGCAATCCCTGGAACATTTTGAGTTCCAGAACGCAGCCCTCTCTCCTGTCCTCCTCCATGAAGTAAGGGGGTCAGTAATAAGTTTTTACGAATATAAAGCCCCCCAACCCCTTTAGGACCATGAAGTTTATGACCTGAAAAGGAAAGAAGGTCGATCTGTGATTGACTAGGAATCAAATCTATTTTTCCAAATGACTGTATAGCATCAACATGGAAAAATACTTTGGGGTATTTCTTTAATCTCTTCCCAATCTCTCGAATCGGTTGAATCGTGCCAGTCTCATTATTGGTGTGCATCACTGAGACAAGAACGGTTTCATCTGTTAGTGCTTTTTCCACATCATCTGGAGAGACTCTCCCCCATGAATCTACAGGAAGATATGTAACCTTCCAACCTCTGTTCTCAAGATGCCGGAACACTTCATGGATTGATGCATGTTCAATCTCCGTTGTGACTAAGTGCTTACCACGTTGGCAGTATTGCTCAGCAATTCCTTTAACTGCGATATTATTGGATTCAGTCCCGCCAGAAGTAAATAGAATCTCTTGGGGAGAACTTCGTAATACTTGGGCAACAACTTTTCTGGCTTGATCTACAAGTCGCTCCGCTTGCACACCTAGACCATGTAAAGAAGAAGGATTTCCAAATACTTTTTGCATGACATTGGTCATTACATCAACAACCTCTGGATAAACACGTGTGGTAGCACTGTTATCTAAATAAATCACTGTTTCGCCCTCCTTTCCTTTCCCATAACTTCACCATAATACCACAAAACAAAACCCCTGACACTGCACGTAAGAGGCCCATTTTTTATTGTAAATCGACTTGAGCAAAACAACTGAATGAATTGGAAATCATGCTACTTGATCCTCTGAATCTAAGAGGAGAGATGCTTCTCAGACGAACAACTTTTGCGGATTCGCTACGAGAGTGAGACAGCGAAACATCGACCCGACGGAATTTAGATCAATCTGTTACTTAAGATGTCATAGGGTAACTTAGAAAGCAAATCAAGAGCGATAGATTTTTTCCACTCTAATTTTTTTGTGCACATATTCAGAAGTGATATCTTTTGCTATATTTATTTAGGATAGCGAAATTTTCTTAGGCAGAAATGGATGGGAGAGCTTTGATCAGTCAAATATATGCCTACACGGAGCGTTTCAGAGAGTTTAATAAAAATATCAAATGGTTTTTTATCGGAAATATTCTTTTTCAAATTGGGTTGGGTGTTTTTTCTGTCATCTACAATCTTTATATCCAAGAGATTGGTCATGTAGCTAGTGTTAATGGCAGTATCATCTCAATCACCTCCATTGCTACAGCGATCGCTCTTGTTCCTGCTGGAATATTAAGTGATCGCTTAGGACGGAAACCTCTTTTTTTGTGGGGTGGAATAGTTGCTTCGGCAAGTCTAGGGATTCGTGCGATTGTCATAGAAGAACACTCATTACTTCTGTTTGCTTTTATTACTGGCTTTTTTACTGCTTTTATCCAAGTAACTGCCATTCCCTTTTTAGCTGAGAATTCAAGCCCCAAACAGAGAATTCATTTGTTTAGCTTAAATTTCGCATTAACGATGGTGGCTCAAGTGATTGGAAATTTGGGTGGTGGGGTCATTTCTGATCTATTTCACTATGGATGGGGTTTTAGTGGGCTGATGAGTGTACGTATCTCATTATTAGTGGGATGTTTCTTTTCTCTATTGGGATTTATCCCTTTATCATTCATTAAAGAGAATAAGCCTACTGTAGACCTGCCTCAGACCAAGGAAAGTTCATTCAAGCTATTATTATCCACACATCGCTCTCAAGCACGCTTAATTTTCCGCTTCACTTTAGCCAACCTCATAATTGGAATTGGGTCTGGACTCGTCATTCCCTATCTAAATTTATATTTTAGTGATCGCTTCTCAGCTAGCCACTCATCCATTGGGTTCATCGTTTCTTTAGGTCAAGCGGCAACCGCAGTAGCAATGATGATTGGTCCTTGGTTAGTTAGTCGTTGGGGACAAGTAAAGACAGTAGTCATTCTCCAACTAGCATCAATTCCTTTTCTATTGATTACAGGCTTTACAAATCTGTTCTGGCTCGCATGTGTGGGATTTTTAATTCGACAAGCGCTGATGAACGCAGCCAATCCCATTACTTCCACCATGCTTATGGAACAGGTAGACCATCGCTTTAAAGGATTAGCCAATAGCTTTGGACAGATGGTTTTCATGGTGGGCTGGGCAGTTACCGGGCCGTTCAGTACATCTATGGTAGCGACTCATGGAACTTATTGGGGATATGCCATTAACTTTGCTTTAACTTCGATTTGTTACATTGTGGGTGCTTCCTATTTCTATTTTGTTTTTCGGAAACTAAAAACAAGCCAAAAACTTGACCAAACTGACTCCATTGCCTCATAAAAAGATAGAAAAAACAAACACTCAGCTCCTTAAAACCAGAAAAGCTGAGTGTTTGTTATCTTATTCTACTTACATATGACAACTATTGAACCCACGCTTTTGTAAATAACGTTGATGATATTCTTCTGCACGATAAAAGGCGGCAACGGGTACAATCTGTGTCACAATAGGGTTCTTCCAACGCCCTGATTGATCCAGTTGTTTTAATGATATTTCTGCAATTTCTTTTTGTTCTTCAGTGTGATAAAAGATGACAGATCGATATTGTGTCCCGACATCGGGACCTTGTCGATTGAGGGTAGTTGGATTATGATTCTCCCAAAATACTTTTAGTAAATCCTCGTATGAGATCACTGTTGGATCATACTCCAAATGAACGACCTCTGCATGACCCGTTTGATCCGTACAAACCTCTTCATAAGTCGGTTGCTCGGTCTCTCCTCCCATGTATCCTACAGATGTCTCCTTCACGCCTAGAATCTGCCGGAATGTCTCTTCCACTCCCCAGAAACAACCAGCTCCAAAGGTAGCAAGCGCCATGTCATTTTCCCTCCCTATAAATATATCGTAGCAAATTCACACTTTTTCATAAAGATTGTTCCCTATTAGTTACCATATATAATTCTGCTTGCTTGCGATAGGCATGAATTTGTCTAACTTCCAGTTCATCCATCATCAATACATCCTCAGGTAAAGGAAATGGATGGACAACCATATCTAGATAAATCTTACCTTCTCTTCGGACTTCTCCTAGTATTCCTACTTGTATCAGAAGATGAATCCATTGGATCATCGTTTTTGGGTATTTAAAATGAGAACGATGAAGTACATGACGAACCGCTAATTCCCGCTCATAAATCGCAAAAAATTTTTCTTTCTCCTCTTCACATTCAAAAAACTTAGGGATTTCAAATGAAAACGGGAGTAAAGAAAGCTCTTTTTCTTCCGCTTTCATCAATTCAACAATTTCTGTTTTTGTATATCCATGAATAATAAAAGTCATTACACTAAGTAGAACAGAGCATGTACCATGGGGTAAAAATAGGTTCCAAGCATATGTAAAAAAACCTGAAGGTACATAAATCGAATCCTCTGACCAGCCTTGTGTGAGTAAAGTTTTAACTCCAAACACACTCTCAACTCCCTTTACCCTGCATTCTTTCTTCAGTCCAGTGTATTGGATTGATCCACTAGAATCTTTGATATTTTCTTATTTTATCCTTTTATGGAATAGAGGAAAAGTAAGTACTAAATATAAGAAAAACAACATTGCTCGTCCTCATATAACCGGTTATACTAAGAACAGAAAGATTACCCATCTCACATTAAAGGAGTTTAAATCCTTGTCACGGAAAAAACGACTTTGGTTTAATATATTAGGGTGGACATTCCTCGTTCTAGGAATTCTAGGGTGTTTCCTCCCCTTTTTACAAGGGATTTTGTTTATACTTGTAGGACTTTATTTCTTATCACACACCACACCTTGGGCTAACAAATTATTAATGAAATTGCGTAACCGCTATCCTAAAATCGCCACTAAATCCGAGGAATTTATAAAAAAATTCAGCTGGAAATCCACATAATGATAAAGACGAACCTGAAGTTCAGGTTCGTTATTTTTATCCCAGTTAAACGGCCCTTCTCATTTTTTTTCTGAATGACTGAATCAATTTATACAAGATAAACAACATGATGATGATGAGTACACCTGTAAGAATCGGCATCAATATAGCTAGAACTGATATAATCATCGAGCTTATATTTTCAATCAGACTCACTACAGGATTTCCCAATCCTCCTGTTGAAACGGTAGAAACCCCTCTTGCCGATGCCGTTAGAAGTTGTGTTGATGTAGCAGTCCCACCTCCAACAATTGCCGCCAACACCCATGTGAGTAGGGGGTTCATATCTGTAATTAAAGAAGCCGATATAACACTTCCTGCAACAACTGCAGTAGGTGTAGCAATCGTATCTAGAGCTTGGTCAACCCAAGGAATAAAATATGAAAAGACTTCAAGCAAAGTAGCCACTGCAAAAGTGATGAGGGCAACATTTGTTGTCATCCACTGAAATCCTTCTCCAAGCTCAATAAATTCGGCCTTTGCTCCAATACTGATCACTAAAAAAGGTACGAATACTCTAAATCCACAGGCGGCACTTAATCCAACTCCCATTAAAGTCGCTAACAACAGCTCCATCTATTTGACCACCTTTCGTAAATCTTTTCTTTTTTGTCTTAACGTTTTAATAAGGTAGGTCACTTGACTCGACAAATACCCAACCCGTCTCCAATTGGCAACAAGATTGATTCTAAGCGAGGATCTGTGGCAATTTTCTCATTGAACTGGCGGACAGTCGTTGGAGATGGTCCTTGATCCTCTAGATCAAAAATTCTTCCTGATTGAAGTAAATTATCAGCTGTAATAATCGTTCCAGGCCGAGCTAGTTGAATCGCCTTTTCTAAATAATTGATATAGTTCGGCTTATCCGCATCGATGAAAAAGAAGTCGAACTTCTCTTCTTTTTGGACAAAATCAGTTAGTATTTCCATCGCATCATTCACCATAAAAGTAACACGACTACTCAGTCCTGCTTTTTCTACATTTTCAATAGCAAAATCTGCATGTGCTTGTCTATTTTCCAAAGAAAGAACTTGTCCATCTTCAGGTATAGCTCTAGCTAACCAAATTGTACTATATCCGCCTAGAGCACCAATTTCACATATTTTTTTTGCACCTGACATTTTCACTAATAAGTATAATGTTTTCCCTATTTCTGGAGGGACTGAAATCTGTGGTAACTCCCGCTCTTCTAAACCTTTATAGATCGAATAAAGAATTTCATCCTCATGAACGAAAAGAGAACGTATATACTCTTTTTCTGACATTCTCAAACCCTCATTTCTCTTCAGATCAGAAACTTTCTCATTTATTCTAACCTAGTCAACAGTTGTTACACAATTCCACTACTTCATCGATTACAAAAAAATATACAGATAAGAGGTGGTATATTTTGAAGAGAATGATGGGAGTCAATAAAATTTAAAGAATAAGACCCCAGTAATTGGGGTCTTAAACGGGTCTGGTGATTAGTTAGAATAAGATTAAAAACGGGATTGCTAATGTAACCAAGATTATTGCAACGATTCCAACTGCTACACCCCACCAGCCTAGTGCACTTCCACGGCGGGCACTAATGACACCGACAATAATTCCTGCGGGTGCCATGATATAAGGTAAAAAGAAGAAGGAAAGTACAGACAAAATGATCGATGTGATGCCCAAGCCCCTTCCACGATCAGCAGTGTCATCTTCATCGCGATTTACACGTTTGTCGGCTAAGTCTGACCGGGGAGCTAATTCTTGAGCGTACTCCTCATCAAAATCATTCCGAACTCCAACGGGATCTACCTCAGGCTCATCATTACCCTCTGATAAGCCATCAAAAGCTGGGAAAGCTTGATCTTCTGCAAATTCTTCATCATCTTCAGCTCGGACCCCAACAGGTGTTGTTACTATTGGGTTTCCTTCTCCGCTTGGTGTTAAATCACCTAGTAACGGTGCTGACTCTTGTGCAAACTCTTCATCTTGAGCATCTCGCATACCTACAGGAGTATCATAGGTTACTAAATCATCAAGCTCTTTGTTGCGCTCGCGGTTTTCCATCTTGCCCCTCCCGTGTACCAGACCTAATCATATTGTCACCCCGAACCAACAAAACATAACTGGAAGGCATTTCCGCAAAAAAGCTATCCCAATATGGGATAGCTTTTCAAATCATATGGCTTAGATAAACCTTACTGTTTATCTGCTTGTGAATAGTCACTAGGACCAACTGGATGACGTAAAATACCAGTGACTCCTTTTTGCTCCAAAGCTCCTGAATTGTAATAGTACAATGGGAACACAGGTGCTTCATCAAATAGGATTTTCTCTGCTTGGTGTAAATATTGATCTCTTTCTTCTACATTCCCTGTATTGGCTGCTTTTTTCATCAACTCATCATACTGTGGATGGCTCCAGCCGGTACGGTTCATGGAATGATTGGTTTGGAAACTCTCTAAATAATTATAAGCATCATTGTAATCAGCCAAGAAACTGGAAGTAGTCATGATGTAATTTTTGTTTCGTTGATCATCGAAATAGACTTTTTTCTCTTTGGCTTGAAGGGCTACATCAACACCTAAATTTTTACGGTACATTTCTTGAATCGCTTCTGCCAAGGTTTTATTTTTGTCGCTGGAGTTACTATATAGTAGCGTGACTGGTGGAAGCTTAGCCCAACCTTCCTCTTGCATTCCTTCTGCTAATAATTTTTTTGCTTCTTCAAACTGAGCCTCTTGGATTAAGCTTCCGCCTTTTTCTCTAAATTGGTTAGGTACAGATGGTGCTACATAAGCATAAGCTGGCTTTTCACCACCACCAACAATTCGTTCAGTAATTAATTTCCGATCAAGTGCAAGAGAAAATGCTTTACGTACTTTAGCATTAGTAAATGGTGCTTTTTGCACGTTGAGACGGAAGAAAGAAAGTCCGTTTCCATCAGATGTTTTAATTTCTCCGCTTTTAATCAAAGACCCCACTAAATCGCTGGGTAATATCCCTTTCCCTACAACATCTAGTTCCTTCGTTTGGAAAAGAGAATAAACTGTTTTGCCATCAGAAACCATTGAGAATTGAATCCCACTTAATTTAACAAGATCTTTTTTATGATAGTGATCGTTTTTAACTAATTTAACTCGGTCATCATGTTTCCATTCACTCATTTTAAAGGGACCATTACTTACATAAGTTGAAGCTTCATTGTAAAGATTTTTGTTTGATTCAGCTACTTTCTTGTTGATTGGGAAATAAACAGGGTAGGAAACCAATTGCAAGAAAGAAGGAGTTGGACGGGCTAATTTCACTTCTAGGGTGGACTCATCTAATGCTTTGACTTCTACTTGATCCACTTTACCCTTTCCCGTATTATACTCTTCTGCACCTTTAATGAAATATAAAAGGAAAGCTGGATCTGCAGCTTCTTGAGGATCAAGAACACGCTTCCAAGCGTACTCAAAATCATGAGCAGTTACAGGTTCACCGTTTGACCATTGGGTCTGGTTTAATTTAAAAGTATAGGTCAATCCATCAGGACTCGTCTGTACTTCTTTAGCTACAGCGGGTTGAGGCTGATGGTTTTGGTCCAATTTCATTAAACCTTCAAATAAGGCATTGGTCACATCCAGAGAATCTTCATCAAATGCCTGTGCTGGGTCTAACGAAGAAGGCTCTCCACCTAAGTTAAGTTTGAGAACTTTTTCTGCTGAGTTACCGGCATCACTAGAACAGCCAGTTAAGATAGAACCAATCGTAAACAGCAAAATAAATGATAAGATCCACATTCTTTTCATTATAGAACCCCCCCGATCTCTTTCTGTCTGGGCTTGTTGTTAATCTCTTCTGATCTTACAACTGTTCCCATGACTAATTCATCTAACCCCAACTTTTTCGCTATCATCAAAAGTAATTCCTGCAATTTAAATAAAAGTATTTTAAATGGAATAAATTACTTTTATTTAGAAAGATTATGATCATCTAACGAGGCAATTAATTCTCTAATCAAATAATTACCCATCTCTGCACCGTGATCTTCTTTTATCAATCCATTAATCATGCACGAAAAAATGATCCGTACTTCTCCATGCTCATAAAGATATCCTGATAAGGTTTTTACACCGTTCACAGTTCCTGTTTTAGCTTTTAAATCCCAGCTGGAGGGTAATTCTAAATCACGATGCTCCAAAGTTCCTGATTTACCTAGCTGAGCTAAACTCTCTTGAAAAGTGAATGTATTAGGATGTTCTAACATATGTTCTAATAGCTTTCGGAGGGTGAGTGGAGAAGAAAAATTATACGTTGATAAACCTGACCCATCTACATATCTCCCAGGAAGCTTCAAATTCCAATGCTTACATACATCCTCAACAATTTTCACTCCTGCTTCCACTGATCCAACTCCATCCTGTTGAAGAGGTAATGTACGTAGTAACACCTCAGCAACTAGGTTACGACTATCTTGATTCACTAATTTTAAAACTTCAGCTAATGGTGGAGACTCATGGAAAAGGTGAATCGATGATGTTTCCAACAATTCTTGAGAAATAGGTTGAACGAAAAAAGAAACTTGTTCATCTATTTCAATCCCTGCATATTGACAAGCTGATCGAATTGCTAAATAGAAAAACTCTGGACCCGATTCAACAGCTGCTTCCATTTCTTCCTCATCACGAGCGATAACTCCACAAGCTACATAATCATAACGATTTTCCGTTCGAACTAATGTATATTCAGTTTCATCAGAGGGACTCACCTCTAATCTAGATGCATCCAGCCGAGATTCAACAAAGGAAAACGGATTTTCTAATTGAATCCCCTCATCTTGAAAACTGATTTGAAAAGGGATCCGGTTCTCTTCTAGGTTTAACGCATGAATCGGGGCAGCAAATCCCATGACTAGATCATCCCACATCCAGCCTGTTCCCCACCGTTCAGATTGAAACAGAGAATCATCCAAGCAGATCCTGTCAATTTTTTTAACTCCACGTTCCTTTAGACATCTAACCATGTGACAGACATCATCCCAGGAGTAAACAGGATCTCCTCCACCTATAACCCAAAGCGTTTGATCCGAAACACCAAATTGAGTGGTCCAACGATAATCAGGGCCTAGCTGATCTAAAGCCACAGCTGAAGTCCACAACTTTTGATTGGAAGCAGGGATAAACCACTCATTATCCTGCCAAGCAAGTGATTTCCCCGTCTTTTGATCAATAAGAGAGAGCCCCCATTTGGCCCCCTCTTCGCCTAAAGAGTCATGTAAATAATGAGTCACTTTGTGTATAAGTGAATTCAATTACATCTCCCTCTTTTCAGTATTTTCAACGTCTAATGACTTGTTCCAATCGTTCTAATCGAATGAGTATTTCATGAATGACTTCCCCATAGTCATTGTCCGCAGAAACAGCTACATTTCGATCCGTTGTACTTGCTCTATTTTGCTTTTCTAATTGCAACTGTTCTTTTAAATATTCGTTTTCTTGTAATACATCTTCATAACTTTTAATAACCAAATCTAGAAATTCATTTACTTCTGCTACATCATAACCTCGAATTGACTGTTTAAAATCTTTATTAAAGATTTCCATCGGCGTTAACCGCTTCACTTTCAACATCTCCTTTTTTCCCTTCTATTTTCACATTATAACGAAAAACAGCTTCATCTCAAGACAGAAAAAAGAAAACATAGATCAAGTCTGTCTAGGCCATCAAAGCTTAGACTTATTCAGATCTATGTTTCCTCAAATTCATAAGGTTACTTTGCCTCAGGAAAGGTACGGTTAATCACATTGGTAACGCCTTCAATAATTCCACCGATGGGTCTACCATTACGAAAATCATTTACATAACCGTTTAATTGCTTAACAAAATTGGGATTGGCAGATACAAAAACACGCTGGAGATTGGGATCAACTGAACGAGCTTCATCTGCAATTTTTTGTTTAAAATCGTCAGTTAGCAAACCATCTTTCCCCATGTCTCTCGTTGTCACACCAATATAGGCATAGTTACCTAAAACGACGGCTGCAGCAGTATCTACATTTTTCATATCTGCTACACGGTCAGCAATATCATCAGAGACTCGAAATCCTTTTGCCAAATTATTATTGGCTGTATTTCCTTGAGCATTTCTCATGGTATTTCCTAGATCTGTTTGAGCACGATCACCAGCATTCTTTGTTGGGAAAGCCTTCGTGTGATTATTCATCACGTTGTTCTGATTGGCCAATCGATTTTGGTCTGTCACTCTAACTGTACGCAACCGATTTTGTCCAGTTCGATCCTGTGCTTGTCGATCCGTGTTCATGGTACAGCCAACAACTGAAAAAACTAAACTGGAAGCAATAATTCCTTTGATCATGTTACTCCATAACATAAGATGATTCCCCCCTTATTTGTGATTTCATAGTTAGTATGAAAAAACAAGACATAGTTATGTTAGGGGGTTTATGGAAAGGAAACACATCAAGTCATTTTAGGTGAAAATGGGTTCCTCACCTGTTTATGAAGCAACACTATATTATGTTTAATCTTCATTTCTCTGTAAGAAAAGTATAAAAATATATTGAAGTAACTCCAACAAAGCAACCAATGCACCTGCCACATAAGTAAACGCTGCAGAGTTAAGTACACGATTCACACCCATCTCCTCATCATGACCACGAATAAAACCTTCAGCTACCATGATTTTTTTCGCACGTGAACTTGCATTAAATTCCACGGGAAGTGTAACAAGGTGAAATAGAACTGCTACTGAGAAAAAAATGATTCCCAAAAATAGAAGCCCTGTCGCCTTGAAAAAAATACCTGCCAGTAAGAGAAACGGGGCGGTTCCTGAGGTAAGATTTAAAATCGGAACCATCCGATGTCTAAGTACAAGTGCACCATATTGTTGTTGGTGTTGAATCGCATGACCACATTCATGAGCCGCTACAGAGATGGAAGCAATGGAATCTGAAGCATAAACAGACTGAGATAGACGAACAGCTGGAGCCGTTGGATCATAATGGTCAGAAAGTCTTCCAGGAACCATTTCTACGGGAACATGATATAAACCATTCCGATCCAGGATCAACCGAGCCACCTCAGCTCCTGTAAAGCCCGAAGAAGCTCTCACTGTTGACCAACGTTGAAAATTCCCCTTCACCTTCATTTGTGCCCAGAGGGTGATAATTAATCCGACAATTGAAACACTAATAAATAT
Organism: Hazenella coriacea; assembly: GCF_004341825.1. Lineage (GTDB taxonomy): Bacteria > Bacillota > Bacilli > Thermoactinomycetales > Thermoactinomycetaceae > Hazenella > Hazenella coriacea. The sequence continues at coordinate 137,995 of NZ_SMAG01000003.1, forward strand.
GAGATTCAACAATCTTAATCCTCCTCTCCTTTATACAATACCCCAATATTCACCACATCTATCTAGATGTCTATTATTACCATACATAGATCGTACTTCGATCTATATAGATCGAAGTACTAGATGAAAGTGAATAATTTGTGACATCTATATAAATGACACCATTTTTTTTAGGGGAGACTAAAAGTAGTCTGTTATAATTAACACTGTTACATAGTGATCGGACTTTTATTCTAAAACAGTTGTGATTCAAGTGAATAGTTAGATTTTACCGATCCATACATATCATCTAAAGGAGGAAGCAAATGGATTTTTTGAACCAACTTGTAGACACAGAAACATTAAAGAACTTCAGCTTCTTGTATGAATTGGTTATCATTTTATTCTTTGTAAAACTTGCAGGCCATCTTAGTAAAAAACTAGGTCAACCTGCTGTAATGGGAGAGCTATTGGTAGGGGTTATCTTGGGACCCATGGTATTGGGATGGCTTCACCAAACGGATTTCATTAAAGAATTAGCTGAAATTGGTGTAATCCTGTTAATGTTTATTGCAGGATTAGAAACGGATATTAATGAATTTAAAAAAACGGCTTATGGTTCGTCATTAGTAGCACTGAGTGGTGTTCTTTTTCCCTTTTTAGGTGGTTTAGGGATCGGATTGCTGTTCAGTTATAATCTTTCCACCTCCCTATTTATAGGTACACTTCTAGTTGCCACAAGTGTTAGTATCTCCGTTCAAACTCTCCGTGAACTCGGGAAACTACAATCCAAAGAAGGCGTTACTATTCTGGGTGCGGCAGTACTTGACGATGTATTGGGCATTATTATCTTATCTCTAGTGGTAGGATTTGCAGCTGGTGGTGCAGGTGGCGGTAGTGTACTAAGTATTGTTATTTTACTAGCTAAAATCTTAGCCTTCTTTATCCTGGTTTTTGTCTTAGGGAAGTATGTCATCCCACGCGTATTTAAGTGGGCTTCAAACTTAATTACTACAGAAGTTATTTTAACGTTTGGCCTTATTACCGCTCTCGGTTTTGCCTACATGTCTGAAATGTTCGGTTTGGCAGGAATCGTAGGTGCTTATTTCGCAGGTCTCATGTTGAGCTTAACTAAATATAAACATGAAGTATTTGAAAAGGTGGAAACGATTTCTTTTTCATTCTTTGTTCCAGTCTTCTTCGTAAGTATTGGTTTAGCCGCCAATTTTGGGAAAGTTGATTCTACGATGTTATTCCATATTGCGATCTTGACCATCGTTGCTGTGGCAACCAAATTATTAGGAGGCGCATTAGGAGCCCGCCTAGGTGGTTTTGATAAACGTAGCTCTATGGGAATTGGTGCTGGGATGATTGCTCGTGGAGAAGTAGGTTTAATTGTTGCCAAAATTGGGCAGGATAAAGGGTTAATCAATGATGAATTGTTCGCTGCCACGATTGTCATTGTTTTGGTTACAACCCTAGTTACTCCCCCCTTACTCAAAGCTTTCTTTTCAAAGAAAAAAGAAACCAATCCTTCTGTTTAATAGAAACGAGCGTCTTTAATCGAAAAGACGCTCGTTATCATTTACAGTTTCTATTTTTAAGAAGGTTGATCTTCTGTCTTATCTAGCTTTCTAAGTTCTTCCAACATGTTAGACAACCGATCAAAAGGAATTCCCTTTTCATTTCTAGCAGATACCAAAAGTGTCACATCTGGACTAAATGTAGGTACATGCTCCTTCACCTCTACTTCTGTCTCTCCAAACATTTTACGATAGACATGTTGATCACCTAGCTTCTTCCACCCATTTTTCAACATTTCCTCTTCATACAACTCATAATCTTCTTCTTCGATTCGCATTTGAATACTAGTAATTTTCAAGTGAAACACTCCTTATTTATCTATTAAAAAATAAGCCCCCGCTGTTGATGAATTCCTACATTTAATACAAATCCAATTCCAATCATTTGAGTCACTAGTGAGCTTCCTCCATAACTAATAAACGGCAAAGGTAAACCAGTAATCGGTAACAACCCTACCGTCATCCCAATATTTTGGATGACTTGAAATGAAATCATACCAATCACACCTGTCACCACAAATCTTTGAAAGGGGTCCTCTGCATGAAAAGCAATCATTATCATACGATAAATCATGAGTAAAAACAAAACGATAACTAGACTAGCTCCTAAAAAACCAAATTCTTCAGCAAAAACAGCAAAAATAAAGTCATTATGCGGCTCTGGAATCCAGTTGCCCTGTACTTGAGTTCCTTGATGCCACCCTTTTCCTAAGAACGAGCCTGAGCCAATTCCAATCTTCGCTTGTGTGAGTTGGTATCCTGCCCCTGTCGGATCTGCCGCAGGATTGACGAAGGTCTCAATCCTCTTAATTTGATGATCCTTTAAGATGATCTGTAAAAATGGGTGATCTGTAAAATAAAGAGTAAAGACACTCCCTACGGACAAGACAAGAGTTAGAATTCCTGTTAAAAACCATCGCCGTGGCATCCCCGCAATCCAACACATACTCACAGTAATCGCAATAAAAACCAATGCAGTTCCCAGATCAGGTTGTGATAAAATAATCAAAAAAGGAATCACTAATAAGATGAAAAGCTTTCCCAAATCACGTAGACGTTCACCATAAAATCCTGATCGTTCGGCTAACACTTTACCAAAAAGTAATATAAAGATCAGTTTCATCAGCTCGGATGGTTGCAACTGAAATGACCCTATGCGAATCCATTGTTGAGCCCCTTTCACTTTTACACCCAACCCTGGAACGAAGACAAGAATGAGAAGCAAAATTCCTACTATATACAGTAGGTATAGAAATCTCCCTTGCGACAAAATTTTTAAGTCAAACAGGAGAAAGCTTAACATACATAGAAAACCCAATATGTACCAACCAATTTGTTTTTCAACATAAGAAGAATCACTGGTGTAAGTTGCGCTTGAAATGGCTACAATGCTTATAGATCCAAGGATAAAGAGAATGAGGATCAACATAAAGTCTAGATGCATCAGACGCTTACTTGGCTTCATCTTCTTAACCCCTAATCTCCCATTACTTTTACAAAAGCTAATCAATAAGTCAATCGCTCAACTGATATATGTAAATGCTTTAATTTGATGGATCAATCTTATGGATCAGAACCAAGTCTATATGGCTTATATAGAGATCATTTTCTTTAAAAGGAGTTTTTCATCATGAGCAAGAAACAAAGAAAACCCGATTTCTGGCTAATCTTAATTACTTTTCTTTTATTCGGGTTTGGATTAGTCATGGTATTCAGTACAAGCTACTATAAAGGATTAACTGAATATCAGGACTCCTACTATTTTTTTAAAAAACAATTAAGCTTTGGCGTAATTGGACTCATCCTCTTTTTTATTGTGTCAAATATCCCTTATTCTTTTTATCGAAAACATGTCGGATTGATAACACTTTTTTGTTTGCTCTCATTAGTCATTGTACTAATTCCTGGTCTAGGGGAGTCAAGAAATGGCGCCACCCGATGGCTTGATCTCGGTTTCTTCTCTTTCCAACCTTCTGAATATGTGAAAGTGGGTTTAGTTATCTACACAGCTTCAATCATGGTGAAAAAACAGGAAGTGATCGACCAATTTCGCCGTTCTGTCATTCCCCCATTAATTGTGATTGGACTGTTTAGCTTACTTTTAGTCTCTCAACCCCATTTTAGTGCCATTGTAATTATATTCGGAACCTGCCTAACGATGATCTATTGTTCGGGTGTCAGAATAAAGCCTCTGATCACTCTCCTACTCGTCACTATTCCGATCTTAGTAGCGGTTATGTTATTAGCTGACTATCGATTGGATCGCGTTTTTACTTTGCTTGATCCATTGAGTGATCCCAAAGGACGCGGATATCAAATATCTAATTCTTTAATGGCGATTGGTCCAGGAGGATTAACTGGAGCAGGTCTCGGAAATAGCATTCAAAAAATGGATTATTTACCTGAGGCTCATACGGACTTTATTTTTTCAATCATTGCTGAGGAAATGGGCTTTATCGGTAGCGCACTATTGATCTGTCTTTATATTCTCTTTGTATTTAGAGGTGTCATCATCTCATTACAAGCCCCAGATCAATTTGGTACCTTGTTAGGAATTGGTATCGTGACACTAATTTCGCTGGAAGCCTTATTCAATCTTGGTGTTGTGACTGCCATTGTCCCAGTGACTGGAGTTCCTCTACCTCTGATTAGCTATGGGGGGACAGCTCTGATGATCAAGCTATTTTCTCTGGGTGTTTTATTGAATATTTCTCGCTCTCGAGTTAAGAAAGGGGCAGCGACTGCGAAGAATGTAAGTGCAACACCGCTATAGTCACTAAGAATCAATCAAGTAAAAGTAGGGAGACCGATGTTTATCCTTAAAACATCGACTCCTAAACTGCTCACAGCAACACAACTAAAAGCTTTTAATCTTTTTTCAAAAGATGAACAAGGTCAATTCCTTCTTTGGTTCCTGTTTCTTTGACAATCCGAAAACCGTATTTTTCATATAAATGAATAGCAGGCTTATTTGCTTTAGCAGTAGCAACTTCCCACTGATCGATTTGCGGCAAACTTAATACATGGGAAAGCAAAGCAGTGGCAATACCATTTCGGAAATACAAAGGATCAACAGCAAGGCGGTGTATATCACAGATGCAATGATCGTAGATTTTGTAAGAAATCAAACCAGCTAATTGATCTCGGATCATATAGCCAACCCATGTCTCTCCTGCAGATCGAACCTGTTCAGACGTTTCATGTAAAGGGGGCAAATTCATATTTTTAATATATTCAGCTTCAACTAAATAAGCTTTCTTCTGGATCTCCATCACACGAGATAAAAGGTGCTCATCCTCTAGGTGTACAGGTACTAACATTCTTATTCCCCTCACTTTTCTAACTAGTTTCTTTCATTGGTACGATTTCAATCAATAAATCACCTTGAACATAGGTTTGACAAGCTAAGCGATATCCAATATCTACTTGCTTATCTAAACGAACCGTTTCTTGGGTAGTGGGTAGATTTAGACCTTCTTCACCTTGTACCACTTTCATCTGACAAGTTCCACACCTTCCACTTGTACAGCGAAAAGGAAGCGGAATCCCTCGGGAAGCAGCTTCCAACAATAGATTGGCTCCTGTCGGAACTTCCATTTGATAAGTGACCCCTTCGATTTGAATCTTAACTTGATGCATGTCGCTCCCTCCTGTTTCTACAAATATACTACAACCTCATCTAGATAAATGTCTTCACTACAGCAAAAACCATCACCTTCTATTGATGATGGTTTTATATTTTGAAGAGAAATAACTTGTATGTAAGGAAAAGTTATTTGCTTCCCCTCAAACTCTCTTTATTTCGAATGTAGTGATTTCTTCTGATTAACCTTGATATAAACCCCAATCCCAATTCCAACGACTGGTAAGACACATAACAGAGCCTTCCAACCATATTGATGTAACAGAACAAAAACCATTTCCCAGTTGGCACCTAAGATATAACCTAAGCCTATGAAGGTTGCACACCAAACAATAGCTCCTGTATATGCATAGATGGCAAAGCGATGGAAAGACATCTTAGCGATTCCTGCTAGATATGCAGTGACATGACGTACCCCAGGAATAAAGTAACCTACAAAAAGTAACCAATTACCATATTTTCTAAATAGCAACTGGGAAATAAGAAGCCTTCGTCGAGTTATAAAAAACTTTTTTCCATACTTTTTTATAAAGGGATATCCAAGACGTTGTCCTAATATATAACTGACGGTAATCCCGCTCGCTGAACCAAGCAAAGCACTTATATAAGTGAAGGGGAGATTCAAGCTACCAATCGAAGCGAGATAACCAATAAAAGTCATCATAATTTCATCAGGTAAAGGCAACCCAACGATCCCTAAAACTAAGAAAAGAAAAATACCTATATAACCATATTGTTGTAACAAATCAATCAAAGATTGTTCCATTGGCCAACCCCGTTTTTTTCCTATACATCCAGAACGCTTCTAGAATATCATAATTACACAGTGAAAAAAAGAGTTTACCCTCAATACAAAAGTATGCCAATGGTTCTTTTTTTAGTCGACTGTTAGTTTAACCTCTGGAACCACTTGAATACCATTTAATTTCATGTGATAAAGGAAAACAAGGTCCAGTAGATCAGCGTCATGAGCCATAATCCCCAATTGTTCTGCTTGTTCAACAGGAATATCATAGGTACGAACGTGGGATTGTGGAATAATGATCTGAACATCAGCATTTTTCTCATTGGCAAGCAGTTGAATTCCCATCGCATTTTGATAGATGCATAGATCTGTACAATCCCCAATCATTAAGAAAAGGGGAGTTTCTTTAGTAAAGACTTGTTCCAACCACTCATGAAAACGAATGCCATCTGCATTGACCCCAAACATGCCACTGGTAGCATTTTTGTGAAAAATATTCACACCTGGTTGTTGAGCAAATGTTTGTAAAGGGTGAACAACTTCAGCCTCATCCGTTTCACGCACACAATGGGGAGGAAATGTTGAAAATTCCTTCGCATCCTGTGGATGGTGATCATTCAAAAAAATTACATGATCACTGGACAACCCTTTTTTCTGGAGGGCTTCAGCAAGTTGGGCTGAAGGTTGAACCATTTCGTTGACACGCGCACTAGATAGAGCTCCCATCTCACAAAAGCCTTTTAAAATATCTACGAAAACTAGATAGACATGATCCAATCCTCCCGCCTGTTTGATGAGATCATCGATCGAAACGGAAGGGACTTGTTGCATATGCTTGGACATATAATTGATGAAAACGTTTGCTTTTTCCATTTAAATCTCTCCTCTGTTTGAATCATGGAGGGCTCACTCTTCGCTCTCATCTTACCAAACTAGATGCAAACGGGAAAGGTTTGAACTCTAGACGTAGTTGGTTAGTTCCACTACTTTTTGTTGGTTTAAACCTTTGATCACTTCTACAAGAAGACGAACCGTATTCTCCAAATCACTTTTACTAATCATCGATACATGACTATGAATATATCTAGCTGCTACACCTACCACCAAAGAAGGAACACCACTCTTGAAAAGATGAAACTTACCAGCATCTGTTCCCCCACCTAACATGGTATCCACTTGATAAGGGATATTATTTTTTTCTGCTGTCTCAATCACAAAATCCCTCAGGCGTATATTAGGAATCATTGATGCATCTAGAAAAGTAATTAACGCTCCTTGACCCAGTTTCGGTTTATTAGAAGATTCACTACCAGGAGAGTCTTGAGCAATCCCAACATCTAGGGCAAATGATACATCAGGCTCAACTACATAAGGCGCTGTATTAGCCCCGCGTAATCCTACTTCTTCTTGAACAGTTGTCCCTGCAATCAAAGTATTTGGATGGTTTTCGTAAGCAAGCTGATGAAGTACTTCCATCGCTAGATAGCAACCAACTCGGTTATCTAATGCTTTTGCCAAAATCGTGTCACCATCTGGCATGATTTCAAAGGGGCAAATGGGGACAATAGGGTCACCAATCCGAATCCCCCACTCTTTCACTTGTTCATCACTATGTGCACCAATATCAATAAACATTTCGCGAATCGGAACAATTTTATTTCGTTCTTCTGGAGTTAAAACATGTGGTGGTCTTGAACCAATCACCCCTGTATAAACCCTTTTTTCTGTAACGATCGAAACTCGTTGAGATAATAAGACTTGACTCCACCAACCACCCAAAGGCGCAAAACGAAGGTATCCACCTTTCGTAATTTCAGTCACCATAAACCCTACTTCATCTAAATGACCTGCTATTAAAATACGCGGATTCCCACTCTCCCCCTTCTTCTCTCCAAAAATACCTCCCATTTGATCGGTAAGGATATTTGTATTTGCCTTTTGCAATTCACGATAGATAATCTGGCGAACTTCCTGTTCATAACCAGGTACACCTTTAGCTTCTGTCAACTCTTGCAATAGCTTCATAAAGTCAACTCCTACTCTTATCATCGATTAATCCCTAGGATTTGGTAAATCACTTATCATTATGCAATTAAAGTAAAAACTTTAGAAAATGGGTCTTCAGGACTATTGTGGAAATATACAGAAAAGGTATATTATTTTATTGAGTAGATGCAATAATTCTACTTAGAACATCGGGTTTATCAAGGAGGACAACCATGAAGAAAAAGATGTTACGTGTATGCTCGATCGCTTTGGCTGTTAGTTTTGGTTTAGCATCCATCGTGTTGTCAAGCCCTCTTTCTGGTCATGCAGCAGGTACTCCTTCTCCGAACAAAGATGCCACACCCATTCAAAAAGTCCAAGGCTCCAAACTACTAAGTAATCTTCAAAACAAAATTTCTAAAGTAAATCATTCTGAAAAATTACCTGTCATTATTACTTTTAAAAATCTCCAACAAACCTCAAATTTACAAGCTTCAAAAGCAAAAGTCCCTTCCTTAAAAGCCAAACACTTATACAAAAACATCCCTGCAATCGCCACTGAGCTAACAAAATCCGAAATCAATGCTTTAACTGCTTTACCTGAAGTCGTGCAAATTGAATACGATGAGCCGATCCAATCTTTCTCTTCTACTGCAAATCATTGGTATGGTACACAAAAAGCCCGTACAGATTTTGGTGTAACGGGTGATCGTGATGGATCATTAAATTCTTATTCTAAAAGTGATGTAACGATCGCTGTAATCGATACGGGAATCGATGCGAGCCATGTCGATTTAGATGGAGGAAAAGTGATTGGTTGGAAAGACTTTGTAAATAATCGTTCCACCCCCTATGATGATCAAGGGCATGGAACTCACGTTGCTGGAATTGCAGCTGGAGCTGGGGATGGAAACTCTTCCTATGTAGGAGTTGCTCCGGGTGCTGCACTCGTTGGGGTTAAGGTTTTAGACTCAAGAGGTAGCGGCTCTATGAGTAATGTCACCGCTGGAATTGACTGGTGTATCTCCAATAAAAGCACCTATGGAATTGATGTAATCAATATGAGCCTTGGAACGAGCGGGAGTTCGGATGGCTCTGATGCCACTTCATTAGCTACCAACCGTGCAGCTGATGCTGGTATTGTGGTAGCCGTTGCAGCAGGAAACAGTGGACCTTCTACCAAAACAATCGGTTCCCCTGGAGCTGCCGAAAAAGCATTAACTGTTGGTGCAATGGCTGATCCAGGTGAAAAAGGATTTAATCTTGCCAGTTTCTCTAGTCGTGGTACGACTGCAGATGGTCGGATCAAACCCGATATTTCCGCTCCTGGTGTAAATATCATGGCTGCTAAGGCTAATAGCGGTAATGGCTATGTTTCTTATAGTGGGACGAGTATGGCAACCCCTTTTACAGCTGGTGCTGTCGCTTTAATGCTAGATGCTAACCCTAATCTCACTCCAGATCAAGTGAAATCAACCTTAGCCTCTACAGCCACCGACTTTGGTCCAGCTGGTAAAGATGTGGATTATGGTTCAGGGAACTTAAAGGGTTATGATGCTGTAAAAGCTGCAGGTGGATATACTGGTGAAGGCCCCGCTCTCCCTGCTCATATGAAAGCACAAGGAACAATCGGTGGATCTGGGTTGAAAGACGAATATACCTTCCAATTGGACGCTACCTCTACACCTATAGCCATTACGATGATTATGCCTAATTGGAGCTGGTTCCAAGACTATGACTTGTATCTCTTTGACCCTTCTGGTGTACAAGTAGCAAGCTCCACTAGCTCTAGTCGTCAAGAAACCATCAACTTTACACCAACTGTGACAGGTCAATATACGATTCGTGTCCACTCTTATCTGGGTTTTGGCAGTGGAAATTACTTCTTTGACTTAAGTGCGAATGGTTCTGGATTAACCCAGACTGTTAATCAGTAACTTTTAAAAGACGCCCTTGATACTTTTAGGGGCGTCTTTTTGCTGAGAAAAATTATATAAGAATATCGAAGTTGTCAGAAGCATCAGCAATAGCCAACTGATTTTCTAGCTTATTAATGACTTGAGCATAGTAATTAGAAGCTTGATCCATTTGACCCATTTCCATTAGATCTTTGTAAGTCTGATAGCTTTCTTGTAGCAAACGAAACGTATTTTTGAACTCATCTGGACTTAATAAAGGGGGACGACCCTCTCCCTCTTCGTTATAAAACATTTTGTATCTTTCTATATAAGCCTCAAATGAGGAAAATTGAGTGTGCATCATCCATCTACCTTTGCTTAACTTTTTAATTATATGGCACACACCTTAGTTTGCCTGAAGATGAAATCGATTATGCAAACGGTCTATCATCAATCAAAAAAATAATAAATAAATAAAGAACAAAGCACCTAACAAAATCGTTCCGATACTATATAGCCAAATGGGTGTGACAGAGGTAGTAAACGTTTGTTCATTAATCGTTTTTCTTTTTCGCAAGTAATCAATCGTTGTATATATAATAATGATTAGGCCGAGAATGATCGAGCCTAATCCAATGAATTGAGCAAAAAGATCAGCTTGTTGATTCACAATGAGTGGAGAAAACAAATGCAATCTTGCAGCGACAAATCCTAAACCAATCGTGGCTATAGCAGTTCGAACCCATGCTAAATATGTCCGCTCATTGGCAAGATGTTGCTGAATATACTTTGATTCATGGCTAGGCTGTTGAGAATCCATAGACAAATCCTTTCCGACTACTATTTATTCTTTTCTCTTTATTTTACTCTTCATTCATTAATAGACTCCCTGGTTATATCAGGCTGTAAATATCATTTTTTACCATACCATAAAATAAAAAAAGACCCTACAAAGGTCTCTTTTACACGGAATGACACAAGCTCTAATGGAAAGCAAACAATAAGCCGAGTTCTGTTCTCCTAGTGGTCATCACGACGGCTTGTACGTCTCCCACCAATGGAGTAGTAATCATCTGTCTAGACCATACATTGCTATATGGTTCAAGCGACCTACCCGAGATCGCTGCGGGCAACAGCTGCACGGATGTGCAGATCTCCTATCAGGTCTTGCTCCGGGTGGGGTTTACCTAGCCAGCATGTCTCCATGCTGCTGGTGCGCTCTTACCGCACCGTTGCATCCTTACCTGTGAGGTAAAAAACCTCCATCGGCGGTCTACATTTCTGTGGCACTATCCTTAGGGTCACCCCCACCGGTCGTTAACCGGCACCCTGCCCTATGGAGCTCGGACTTTCCTCCCGTGGGACCTTGCGGTACACCACCGGCGATTACCTTGTTTACTTTCCTCTCTTCAACAGACCCTATTATAGCAATTAGAATCGTTTATATCAATAGGTAGATACTGGTTAGTCTATTCCTTAACATCACTCCATCCCAGTTGTGACGATTAAGTAATCATTGCATGTTCAATCAGGCGTCGGAGCTCAATATTCACTTTCTATGAGCTTGCCAGAGAGTGAACATCCATAGCAATGAATGACCCTTATACAAATCGAAATGGATTCGTATCGATCTGTGATGCCAAGATTGGAATCGATGCTTGTAATCTTTTCTTTAGTTGTTCACAGACTCGTTCTACCACTAGATGCTCCACATGATGACCTGGATCGAGAATCGCTAAACCAAGCGCATCTGCATCTTGTGCGGTATGATAGCCAATATCTCCTGTAATATAGACATCAGCTCCCATCTGGGCAGCATTTTTAATAAAACTACCACCTGAACCACCTAAGATGGCAACAGTTTGTACCGATTGGTTAAGGTCACCTACAGAATGAAGTCCTGAAATTTGATACGCTAGTTTTACCTTTTCTGCCAACTCTTTGAGAGTCATCGCTTTATGTAAACGACCAATTCTGCCAAATCCTTGTTCTTTTCCCTTGAGCTCTAAAGGATAAATATCATAGGCAACTTCTTCATATGGATGTGCCTCTAACATCGCCTCAATCACTTGTTTTTGATTGGCTTCTTGAATGACCGTTTCAATTCGAATCTCATTTACTTTTTCCAATTCATTTTGTTTACCGAGATATGGATTTGTACCTTTCATCGGTACAAAAGTCCCAATCCCAGAGGTTTGAAATGTACAATGGCTATAGTTTCCAATCCAGCCTGCTCCCGCATTTCCGATCGCTTCAAATACAGAGTCACGATGGGTTTCAGGAACAAACACAACTAATTTTTTAAGCTTTTCATATTGGCTGGGTATCAAAACCTGAATCTCTTCTAACTGTAACTTTTCAGCCAGTACATCATTTACTCCATCAAAGGTAGCATCTAAATTGGTATGTGCCACAAAAACATTAATCTCATGTTTGAGAAGCTTGCCAAACATTCGTCCAGTAGGGTGATCTGTCCGCAATGCTTTTAAAGGATGATAAATGACTGGATGGTGGGCAACGATCCAATTAGTTCCTTGTTGAATCGCTTCATCAACAACTTCTTCATTTACATCAAGAGTCACCAAAATCCCATTCACTTCTGCATCTGGCTTTCCCACTTGAAGGCCAATGGGGTCCTTCTCTACTGCTAAATGGGGTGGTGCATACTGATTCATCCCGCGGATCAAATCTCTGCCGCTGATAGCCATGCAATCACCTTCTCCCAAAGTTTCATCTCTTCTTCGATCTCCTGCTTTCGACGTTTAGCTTCCATCGTTCTTCCTTTTTCTAATTGTTTTAAAACATTCTTCTTACCTTTCAGGTCTTCTACCAACTTTTTTCGCAATAAGGAATGTTTCTTTTGCCATAGAATCGGACCAATTTCCATGAGTTGCTCTTGAGTCAAAAGAGGCTGTTCATAAATGGAATTGTTTTCTCCTGGCTCTGCCACAATGATCTCATAAAAGAGACCTGCCTCTTCGACAATCGTTTCCTCCACCACTGTAAACTGATGCTCAAATAGCCATTGTCGAACTCTTTTTCCACCAATATTGGGTTGAAGGATAAGACGCTCCACTCTAGATAATTTCTCTTTTCCTTCATCTAAAATTTGTGATATCAATGCTCCACCCATACCTGCGATCACGACAACTTCTACTTCTCCCTGTTGGAGAACAGCTAATCCATCACCTTTTCGTACTTCAATGAATGAAGATAAACCCATTCTTCTGATCCGATCTTGAGCGTTTTCGAAAGGACCTCGATTTAATTCCCCGACAATGCCTTTTTGTAAGCGTCCTTGTTTGGCTAAGTGGATGAACAGAAGGGCGTGATCCGCTCCAATATCAGCCACTTTTTTCTTGTCAGGAACATACTGGGCAATTGTCAGTAAACGTTGTGATAAATCTCCAAGCTCTAAGTTACTCGATTTCATTGAATCCACATACACTCCCTCTTCAAACTTGATTGGTATTTTACATTATATCATCACGAATTCCCACCTAAAGCATAAAATATTGCCTAGAAGGGAGTGTTTTGGATGACTGGTGTAGTGAATAATATTTTTAACACTCAATTTAATTTAGTGGCTACTGCTTCTAATGTGAACTTAGGTGATGCAGTCAATATAAAACCGACCTTTGACAGAAAACTTGTGGGTAGCTCTTTTCCAGTCGGATGTGGAAGCGTTAATTTGAACGCCTCCGTTAATGATTACTTCGATGCAGACGGAATCGATAGTCCCGTCATTGGCACTTTACTTTAGAATCCATGGCCCCATACAAAAAAGCCGGTTGCCCGGCTTTTTTGTATTTAAGAAGCTTGTTTAAAGTATAACCATTTTTGGAAGAATGGTGTTAAGTTCTTGCCAGAAACCTGATTCGCAATCTTGATAAAATCTTGGGTGGTTGCCGTTTGAAATTGATAAGTCTCATAGTAGGTACGCATGATTTTAATCACTTGATCCCGACCGATTTCATCCATCAAGCTGTACATCATAGCAGTCGGTCGGATATAAACCATTAATCCATACACATGATCTGGATATTTATATAATGAGTCGGCAGACGTGACCCCAACCGCTTGATTGATTTCATTCGTACGAAGAGTTGCCTTCTTGAGAAGCTCTTTTTCGTCTTCATTCATCTTTTCTTGCATATAGAGAAACTCCGAAAAAGTAGTTAGCCCCTCATCTAACCACGGTTCTTTTACCTGATTATTACCAACTACTCCATACCACCATTGATGAGCGAGTTCGTGCACAACTACATTAATCGCAGGAGTAGGTCCTTGGTGGGAAGGAACTGTCGGCAAGGAAGTAACTAGCCCTGGATATTCCATCCCAGCAATGCCATATCCCGTTTCCCCAAGCACGATATCAATTTCATCATAGGGATAAGCACCAAAAATCTCACTAAAATACTTCATCCCGGATACCGCGGCTTCATGAAGTACAGGAGCCTCTTTTTCCATTCCTTTTAAGTACCAGAGATTTACTTGCACTTTTCCCGATTTCCCTTTGATGACCTCATAATCCTTGGTTAAAACAGCAGCAAAGTCACGTACATTGTCCTGTTTAATTGTAACTTGAGACTTCCCCTCATGCCCCTGATTATTTCCTGTTGAAATCACTTGATATCCTTTAGGAATATGGAAAGTCACATCAAAATCAGACATCTGTGTATAAAAAGGATCTCCTGTAGTTGTATATGGATCTGTGTGCCAACCCTCTTGATCTTGAACAGCTAACATCGGATACCACTGTGCCAAAAAAGCAGTTTGTTTATAAGTATTTAAACGTGTTCCTCCATGCGGAAGCTGAAGACTAAAATCCATTGCAATCCGCGCTGATTCCCCCTGTTTCACTGGGTTAGGAAGATTCACTTTCATCACAGTCTCTTTGATATCTTCTTTCACTGCCTTACCATTCACTTTTAGGTTAGAAATCTGAATATAACCGGGTTTAGTTGGCCTAGACTCTTGGCCATACTTCCAATCCTTAAAAGCATTGGGGTATAAATGAAAATACACATGTGATTGTGGTTCTGTTCTCGTCTCTGGTAAAGTAACTACCATATGTCCAACAACCTGATCTTTTTTTTCATCATATGTAGCTTTAATCTGATATTGAGGGCGGGATTGATAAACTTGATTCATTGAAGAAGGGCTCTGGGAACTTGCTTGGTGCTCAGAAGGAAAAGCAGTTTCATGAAAGGTACTAATCATTGCCATACACACAAGTACAGCACTTATGCTAAACATAAAAAAACGACGCTTCATCTGTCAATCACCTCAGCTCTTGGGTTCTTCCATATAGGATGACCCAGAGAAAGAAAAATTATGACAGATGAAGTGCCGAATCAAATCCATATTCCATAAAAATCATGTTAATTCATGAGTAATCTTTCGTGCGAGATCAATTCGTACCCCAACAAACTTCATCTATTGATGAATTACAGATTCCCACGGCGTTCTTGCTCTCTCTCAATCGCTTCAAATAAGGCTTTAAAGTTTCCTTCTCCGAAGCCTTTCGCACCTTTTCTCTGAATAATTTCAAAAAATAAAGTAGGGCGATCTACAATTGGCTTCGTAAAGATCTGTAATAAATATCCCTCATCATCACGGTCCACCAAAATACTCAAACGCTTCAAATCTGCTATGTTTTCATCTATTTCTCCTACACGCGCTTGTAACTCTTCATAATAGGTATCTGGAGTATCTAAAAATGCTACACCTTGTTCTTTTAAGGCAGAGACGGTTTGAACAATATCATTGGTAATGAGCGCAATATGCTGAACTCCTGCTCCCTGGTAAAATTCAAGGTATTCTTGGATTTGTGATTTGCGTTTTCCTTCAGCGGGCTCATTGATCGGAAACTTAACTCGTCCTGTACCGTTGTACATCACTTTCGACATCAACGCAGAGTATTCGGTGCTTATATCTTCATCGTCAAAGTGGATCATTTGTTTAAAACCAAACACTTTTTCATAATAAGATACCCACTCTTCCATTCTTTCCACATTTCCAACGATATGGTCAATCGCCACTAATCCTGGAGTAACTTCAGGAAGGTTCAATTCGCTAGCTATAAATCCTGGAGCGAATAAGCCTGAGTAGTCCTTCCGCTCAACTAATGTATGAACAGTATCACCATAGGTTCCAATTACTGCTTTTTTAATAATTCCATGCAAATCTTTCTCTTCAAAAGGCTCTTTAACAACAATTCCACCTCTTGAAACCGCTTCCATAAAAGCCTGCTCAACATTATCTACACGTAAAGCAATATCTTTAACGCCATCCCCATGCTTAGTGACGAATTGAGTAATTTCATGTTCTGGGTGATAAGAACCACTGACCAATAGGCGGATATTTCCTTGTTCTAATAGATATGACGTTTTTTCTCGACATCCTGTTTCCAGACCACTATAAGCAACAGGCTTAAAACCATAGGTTCGGCAAAAGAAATAAGCAGCTTGTTTGGCATTTCCAGAGAAGTATTCGATATAGTCAATATCTAGGATCGGAAAGAAATCCCCTTTCAAATGAGCAGAATTAAATTGTTCCTTTGACATGGATCATTCACCCTCTTTTAAATATTCCTTATATTATTAGATTAATGAACAGAGGAAATAATCGCAAGCACATACTGTAGTGCGCCATCGCTTTTATGTAAAATAGTATACTCAGATCCCTGATCGATTGAATAAAAAGTGTCAGCCAAAGAATTCATCTCCCTTAGCCGACATTGAAACTTCTCTTTCCCTAAAATATAAAATAAGCACTCAAAATCCTATGCCATCATTTTTACTTGATGTAAGTGTGTGAAATTCCTCTGGAATCATCGAATAAACACATGTATTTTCAAGTTTTTGATCTACTGTCACACGATGATTTCGTAATATACCTTCTAATTTGTATCCCAATCTTTCTGCCACTTTTCGACTGCGAACATTTCGTTGATCGCATCGAATTTCGAGACGCTTAGCAAGTAAAATTTCAAAAGCGAATACAGTTAGACCTCGAACCGCTTCTGTAATATAACCTTTCCCTTCATCAGCTTTTCGACACCAATATCCGATTTCAAACTTTGGAACACTCCAATCAATTCGGTGTAAACCACTAATTCCAATAAAACGATCCGTCTTTCTTTCAAACAAATGAAAACGGAGATCAGATCGCTCCAAAAAGTTACAATGTGCTTTTCTTACATTGATTTCAGTATCCTTTTTGGTAGGCGCTTCCTTTGCCCATGGCATCCATGGTTGTAAGCTCTCCATAGACTCGATAATCCCTTCATAAACTTGAGTACCGTCCCCGGGTAAAGGATAACGAATTAATAACCTTTCCGTTTCAAAAGAATTAGGAAAGTCATTTAAAATGGGTGGGAGTGGGTCCATATCTCCATTCCTCATTTCATCACATTTTTAAACCTACTGTTCTCCATTTGTATGAGAGAGCAGATCCGCATTGCTTCAAGCCCCCAATGGGTACACCTAAAGCAACATTACTGTATTAGCCTTCGGTGATCCGCACGGATACTCAGTTCGTTTGGGGGAAGGTCGACTCCTTCATCTAGGTATCGACATCGACACTACAGAGGGTTAACTAAATGAATTTTATCAAATGACTCACAGACTGACTAGTCAATGACTCCTCGTCACCATGATCAATCGAGGTAAAAAGCCCTATTTCGGATTTGTGAACAAAACTCTCCGAAATAGGGCAAATATTACTACATAATTAATGAGTCGATTGCTGTTGTTCTAGGTATTGTTCACGTAGACGATATTTTTGGATCTTCCCACTAGCAGTCATTGGGTACTGGTCCACAAAAATCACCTGGGTAGGAATCTTGTACTTTGCAATTTGACCTTTGCAATAAGACTTGATCTCTTCTTCCGAAATATTGACTCCTTCTTTTTTTCGAACAAAAGCAATCGAGATTTCACCATATTTTTCATCGGGAATACCAACCACTTGAACATCTAATACTTTCGGATGGGTGTATATAAACTCTTCAATTTCCCTAGGATAAATATTTTCTCCACCACGGATGATCATATCTTTGAGCCTACCTGTAATCCGAAAATATCCCTGCTCGTCCATCACAGCTAGATCTCCCGTATGCAGCCAACCTTCAGAATCAATCGCTTCTGCTGTCGCTTCAGGCATATTATAATAACCTTTCATGACATGATAACCACGCGTACATAATTCTCCTTGTTCACCGGGAGGGAGCTCTTCTCCAGTTTGTGGATCGAGGATTTTCACTTCGACTTCTGGCAATCGTTTACCTACTGTGGAAACCCGGATCTCAATCGGATCATCTGTCCTGGTCTGTGTAATCACTGGAGAAGATTCTGTCTGTCCATAAGCAATGGTAAGCTCTTTAATCCCCATCTGATCTGTCACTCTTCTCATAACTTCAATCGGACAATTGGAACCTGCCATAATTCCTGTTCTTAAGGTATCAAAGCGAGTATGCTCAAATTGAGAATGATTTAACTCTGAGATAAACATTGTAGGGACACCGTGCAATCCAGTACATTTCTCTTGTTCTACAGCTTTTAATACTTTCTCTGGATCAAACATTGTCAACGGAACCATTGTCGCTCCAACACTTACACATGCCATCGTTCCAAGGACGCATCCAAAACAATGAAAAAAGGGAACAGGGATACACAAACGATCTTGGCTGGTCAATTTCATACATTCAGCAATATTTCGACCATTGTTAACAATATTGCGGTGAGTTAACATGACCCCTTTAGGAAAACCTGTTGTACCTGAAGTATATTGCATATTAATCACTTGATCAGGTGAAAGAGAGCGTTGACGCTGTTTTAACTCTTCATCTGATACTTCTTTCCCCATTTCTAAGATGTCTTCCCATAGGAACATCCCTGAATGACGTTTCTCACCTAGAAGAATCACATTTTTTAGACGAGGCAAACGAGAAGATTGAAGTTGACCTGGCAAACAATGATTTAGTTCAGGACAAATCTCTAATAACATATCTAAATAACTAGTACCACGCACTTGCTCCATTAAAATAAGTGTTTCAGTATCTGATTGACGTAGTAAATATTCTAATTCACGTGTTCGATAATTGGTGTTAACAGTTACAAGGACAGCTCCCATTTTTCCGGTTGCAAACTGCGTGATTAACCATTCAGGTTGATTCGTTGCCCAAATGGATAAATGATGCCCTGGCTCTAGCCCTAACCTCATCAAACCTTTTGCTGTCTGATTACACACTTCCTGAAATTGCCGATAGGTAAGGCGAACGTTTTCAAACTCCGGATAGACAACCGCTTCCTGATCTCCTACGAGCTTCACTTGTTCATCCAATAAATCGCCAACAGTCAGGTGGATCAATTCGGCCATCCCTGTTCCTCCTCTTAACAGCCAATTTCCCGGGCAATAATATTACGTTGAATCTCAGACGTTCCTTCCCCAATTTCAGTTAGTTTGACATCACGGAAAAAGCGTTCTACTTTATAATCATGCATATAGCCCCATCCTCCATGGATTTGTACGGCCTGATTACATACATTCATCGCTATTTCCGAAGCATATAATTTGCACATGGAAGCCTCTTTGGTAAATTTCCTGCCTTGATCTTTGAGCCAGGCGGCTTTATAAACCATGGTTCGTGCCAACTCAATTTGCATATGCATATCTGCCAATTTATGCTGAATAACCTGAAATTTTGAAAGAGATTGACCAAATTGAACACGCTCTCGTGCATATTGTAAAGCTAATTCATAAGCCCCCTGCGCAATCCCGACTGCCATCGCACCAATACCAATCCGACCACCATCTAGCGTGATTAGAAATTGTTTAAAGCCTTTTCCGATTTCACCTAACACTTCATGCTCAGGAATCCGTACCTGATCTAAGACTAATTCAGTTGTATTGGAGCTATGAAGACCCATTTTTATATATTGATCATGAACTGTAAATCCTGGAGCATCTGTAGGAACGATAAATGCCGTAATCTCACGAGTATTCCCCATATTTCCTGTAATCGCAGTAAGCGCTAAAAACTTAGCATAACTCGCATTAGTAATAAAACATTTGGAGCCACTAATGACCCATTCATTACCTTCTTTAACTGCCTTCGTCTTCGTGCCTCCAGCATCTGAGCCAGCATTGGGTTCAGTCAAGCCAAAAGCACCCAACGACTCTCCCTGGCATAACGGAATTAAGTATTTTTGCTTTTGCTCCTCGGTACCAAACAGATAAATAGGTGCACATCCTAATGAAATATGGGCCGAATAAGTAATCCCAGTAGAAGCACAAACACGACTCAATTCCTCAACTGTTATGGCAAAGCTAATGGTATCCGAACCACCTCCACCAAACTTTTCTGGAAAAGGAAGTCCCATCAATTGAAGCTCAGCCATCTTAGAGAAAATCTCTTTAGGAAACTGTTTTGTTCGATCACGTTCATCCGCATCTGGGGCGACTTCACCTTCAGCAAAATCTCTCATCAGTTTACGAATCATGTGTTGTTCAGCTGTAAGATCAAAGTTCATGGTACCCCACTCCTCTTAATTGTTAGCGCTTTCACTCTCATTATAGACAGTTTCGGTCTCATTCTTCAAGAATTTTTCGAATCTCCCTAACGGTTCAAGCTAAATTGTCGGAAACTTATTTGCATTGAGATGGGAAAAGGGATAAAATTGAGTCAATAAAAAAAAGCACCCCACGTTGAGGTGCTATCATAAAAAGTATGTTATTCAAGGAAATCTTTTAACCGCTTGCTTCGACTTGGATGCCGTAACTTCCGAAGTGCTTTAGCTTCAATTTGCCGGATCCGCTCACGAGTTACACCAAATACTTTTCCTACTTCCTCAAGAGTACGTGTTCGTCCATCATCCAAGCCAAAACGTAAGCGTAGTACGTTTTCTTCCCGCTCTGACAATGTGTCCAGAACATCTTTTAATTGCTCTTTAAGAAGCTCATAGGCGGCAGCATCTGCTGGGGCTTGAGCATCGTCATCAGGAATAAAATCGCCAAGATGAGAGTCGTCTTCCTCCCCAATCGGGGTCTCTAAGGAGACAGGTTCTTGTGCAATCTTCATAATCTCACGTACTTTTTCGGGAGTAAGTGCCATCTCGATTGCAATCTCTTCTGGAGAAGGTTCTCTTCCTAACTCTTGAAGTAGTTGTCGAGATACACGAATCAACTTATTAATGGTTTCCACCATGTGTACGGGAATCCGAATGGTTCGGGCTTGGTCTGCAATTGCACGGGTAATAGCTTGCCGAATCCACCATGTTGCATAAGTACTGAACTTAAACCCTTTACGATAGTCAAACTTTTCTACTGCTTTGAGTAGCCCCATGTTCCCCTCTTGAATTAAATCCAAAAAGAGCATTCCACGACCTACGTATCTTTTTGCGATACTCACAACGAGTCTTAAGTTGGCTTCAGCCAGTCTCTTCTTTGCTTCTTCGTCATGTTCTTCAATTCTTATGGCCAATTCAACTTCTTCTTCAGCTGATAATAAGGGGACACGTCCAATCTCTTTTAGATACATACGAACAGGATCGTTGATTTTAACCCCCGGAGGAACACTGAGATCTTCCTCCATATATTTATCACTGTGATCTTCCCCCATATATTTATCACTGTGATCATCATCTTCTTCAGAAAACCCATCATTATCTTCATTTAGAACTTCAATACCTTGCTCTGTTAGTTGTTCAAAAAACTCATCGATCTGTTGGGAGTCTTGCTCATATGGAGCTAATTTATCCATGATTACTTTATAAGTAAGAGCTCCTGATTTTTTACCAACTTCAGTAAGCCGATCCTTCACTTGATCTAAAGAGAGTTCCAACTCAGTATCTAAGTTTTGTTCGTTCGCCAAAGTATGTTTCCTCCTTTCTGATGAACCGTTTTTATGTCCGCATCTGTAGTTGTTTTCTCAGCTGGTTAATTTCAATAGATAGCTGGGCGGCTTTAACATGTTCATCAGCTCTCGTTAATTGTTCAACCATTTTCTCTTTTTTCTCAATCTCTTTAAGTACAGGATAACTTTGGATATGCCAAGCATAGTCATTCAAGGCGTCCTCTGATACCTCTTCTGGTAGGTCCAACATCGCCAATTCACTAGCTTTCGGGATTAACGATGGATCTTTAAGAGTACTAATAAACCTTCCCACATCATCGGGAACATCTTGTTCGTAATAAGCATATAGATATGCAGCTAAGGCCGCGTATACTTCCATGTGAAATTCAGCGCCTACATGCTTTTTCGCCCATTGAGTAATATATTTGCTTCGCATCATATAAGCAACTAAATACATCTCTGATTTCTCAGCCATTGACATTTTCCGTAAGCCGAGCATGTGTTTGCTATGCTCACGGTACCCATTATTCCACTTGGCTTGTTCTTTATCCCTATTCTTTTCCCTATTTTTCTTCTTTCGCACTTTTCGTTGCTCTTCTTTAATTGCATCCAGTGACAAGGAAAATTCTTCAGCCAACTTACGTAAATAATGGTCTTGTTCGATTGCCATAGGTAAATCAGTGATCACATGAATCGCTTCATGTAAATACTGTAGACGTTGATCTTCATCTTGTAATTGATAGTTCTTTTTTAGACTTTCCAGTTTAAAAGCGGTTAATGATAAAGTCCCAGCTAAAATTTCCTCTTTAAATGCATTTCCCCCAAATTCTCGGATATACTCATCTGGATCTTTACCTAAAGGAACTTGTGCAACTTTGATCGTTAACCCATGTTGGCGTAATATCTCCAAACCTCGAGCTGCCGCATTCTGTCCTGCTAGGTCAGCATCATAACAAATAATAGCCGATTCAGCATTTCGTCTGATCACCTTTGCTTGATCATCAGTGAGCGAAGTGCCTTGAGTTGCTACAACCTGATAGATCCCTGATTGCCATGCTGAAATGACATCCATATAACCTTCAAAAAGAATCGCTTGGTCTTCTTTTCGAATAAAAGTTCGTGCTCGATGTAAGTTAAATAAATGAGTCCCTTTATGAAAAAGTACTGTTTCAGGAGTATTAAGGTATTTAGGACGTCCTTCACCAAGTAATCTTCCAGCAAAACCTATCACTCTTCCTTGAGAGTCGTGCAAAGGAAACATCAGCCTGTTGCGAAAACGGTCAAAACATCTATGCTGCGATGGGGTATCCTTTAAAGCGACTAACCCAGCTTTTACAAGAATATCTTCTTGAAAGCCTCTACGAAGTAGAAATGAAAGGAGGAACTCATAAGAAGGAGGTGCATATCCTAGTTGGAATTCTTCAATTGTCTGTCGAGAAATTTGACGATTTGCCAAATATTTCCGAGCAACATCTCCATGTTTAGTATTTAAAAGGATATGGTGGTAAAGTTGGGAAGCTAATTTCAAGGCATTTCTTAACTGCCGACGTTCTTCCTCTTCATGATGATCTAAAGATGAGTCTATTTCGGGAAGAGGGATTCCTGCTCGTTCGGCTAAGTATTGCACTGCTTCAACAAAGGTGAGTTGTTCGATCTCCATCATAAACTTGATGGTGTCACCACCCACTCCACAGCCAAAACAATGAAAGATTTGCTTATCTGGCGAAACAGAAAAAGAAGGAGTTCTCTCAGAATGAAAGGGGCATAAACCAAAGTAATTTCTACCGCTTTTTTTTAACTGTACATAAGATTGAACAATATCTACGATATCGAAGTGTTTACGTACGCGGTCAATCACTTCTTCGGGGATTCTTACTCCCATGAAAACCACTGCTTTCTATCCCACCCGAATTTTGCACATCCGGAAATGTTTATTTTCCAGAACAACATCTATCTATTCGCCATCATTCGCCAAAGTCCTCCAGAAATTCTTTTCTTTGTTACTGGTAATGTTTTCTTTAAATCTCAAATTGACCTTTATAAAAATTCTCTATCCTCCTATTCTACATAAAAATAGGTTCTCCTTCTGCAACCTTTTTTTAGTATTTAAAAGACTAGATCGACTCATCAATTGTCGATTTATGTTTTTTAAATCTTTATACTGGCTGGAGGTTTATTCTGAAGTGAGGACAAAACCTCAAAATAAATTGGCTTTTGAAATCACTCATAAATAAGATGATCTGTTCTATTACTTATCTTAGAATCCTTTTCATAAAAAAATACCCGGAAGCATCCGGGCAAGGGAATTTCTGCGAAAAACATCACCATTAAAATAATAGCAAGTTGCTGATCAATGTCATTCCTACCACTTGAAGCATGTTCTATGCTTCAAGTGGTTAGATTTAAGTGTCTTCGCACGCCATCATGAATTATACCACAAATAATTGCTCTCAGTACCACTATGGGGAACGTTATCTAAACTTCTAGATTACCGATCGATTTCTTCGTCCTTTGAAGACCGGATGACTGCTTGTGCTGCGGATAATCGTGCCAATGGAACGCGGAATGGTGAACAACTGACATAGTTAAGCCCCGCTTCATGACAAAATTGGATGGATCTCTTTTCACCACCATGTTCGCCACAGATACCTGTTTTCAAATTTGGCTTCGTTTTACGCCCCCGCTCTACTCCGATCCGAACCAATTCACCCACACCCTCTTGATCCATCACAATAAAGGGGTTTTCCGGGAGGATTTTCTGATCAATATAGGAGTGTAAAAATTTACCTTCTGCATCATCCCGACTATAACCAAAAGTTGTTTGTGTTAAGTCATTCGTTCCAAATGAAAAGAAATCAGCTTCATTAGCAATTTCTTGTGCCGTAAGTGCAGCACGTGGTACCTCGATCATGGTTCCTACAGTAAATGAAACGGTAACACCTGTTTGTTTTTGAACTCGTTCTGCTACCTGGAAAACCAATGCTCTCATTTGTTTTAATTCATTTACATGTCCCACTAATGGAATCATGATTTCTGGTTCTACTGGACTCCCTTTTTGGACACACTCAGTAGCTGCTAACAGAATCGCTTCCACTTGCATTTCATAAATCTCTGGATAAATCATACCTAAGCGGCAACCTCGATGCCCCAACATCGGATTAAATTCATGTAGAGAACGAACTTTACGAAGCAAAGCTTCTTTGCGGAGCAACTCTCTATGATCTGCTTGAGGATCCATTTGCATTTTGGTTATTTCCACCAATAACTCTTCCATGTTGGGTAGAAACTCATGCAATGGAGGATCTAACAAACGAATATTCACTGGGAGCCCAGCCATCACATCAAAAATCTCTTTGAAATCATTTTGCTGAACAGGTAATAACTTTTGTAGTGCCTCTGTTCTCTCTTCTAAAGTTTCGGCAAGAATCATCTGTTGCACAATCGGAATACGAGTCGGTTCCATAAACATGTGTTCGGTGCGACATAATCCAATTCCTTCTGCCCCTAACTCTCGCGCTTTAGAAGAATCATTGGGGTTATCAGCATTCGCACGAACCTGTAAGGTACGAACCTCATCCGCCCAACTGAGGAGCTCTTTAAATTCATCCGATAACTCAGGATCAATCAGTGGCACTTCCCCTTTCATTACTTTACCTGTACTACCATCAATGGAAAGAAGGTCTCCCTCACTTAGTTTCAAATCACCCACATAAACCTCTTTTTGACGAAGATCTATTTTTAACTGTTCACATCCACAGACACAAGCTTTTCCCATGCCTCTAGCAACAACTGCCGCATGACTGGTCATTCCACCACGACTGGTTAAAATCCCTTGTGCAGCTAAAATTCCATGGATATCTTCAGGTGTGGTTTCTGGACGGACAAGGATTACTGCTTCTCCATGATTTGCTTTCTTTTCGGCATCATCTGCATCAAAAACGATTTGACCTGAAGCAGCTCCTGGTGAAGCTGGAAGTCCTTTAGCAATCACATCTAATTGCGCCTCTGGATCTAGGCGTCTGTGTAGCATTTGATCCAATTGATCTGGATCAATCCGTAATAGTGCTTGATGCTGATCAATAATTCCTTCACGCACTAAACTAACAGCAATTTTCACAGCTGCCTGTGCTGTCCGTTTACCCGCACGTGTCTGTAATATATATAACCGTCCTCTTTCAACTGTAAACTCGATATCCTGCATATCTTTATAATGTTGTTCCAGTTGCTCACTAATCTCTTGAAACTGCTTATAAATTTCTGGCATCTCTAATCGAAGTTGATGAATTTCTTGTGGAGTTCTGACACCAGCCACAACATCTTCTCCTTGGGCATTGATCAAGAACTCACCATACAACTCATTCTCACCAGTTGAAGGATTTCTTGTAAAAGCTACCCCTGTTCCAGAGTCATTTCCCATATTACCAAAAACCATTAATTGGATATTCACAGCGGTACCCAGATCATCAGGAATTTGGTGGATTTTACGATATATCTTCGCACGCTGATTGTTCCAAGATTTAAAGACAGCCGTAATCGCTTGTTTGAGTTGCATATTAGGATCTTGAGGAAATTCTGTATCGGTCCGTTTAGCGATTAATCTTTTAAATTCCTTGATTACCCATTTCCAATCTTCCGCTGTTAACTCTGTATCTTGCGAAACACCTTTATTCTCCTTACATTGGTTAATAATCATTTCAAAGTGATAATGATCTACTCCAAGTACGACATCACCAAACATTTGAATAAAGCGTCGATAACAATCATACGCAAAACGTGGATTTTGTGTTAGCTCTTTTAATCCCTCTGTGGTTTGATCATTTAATCCCAGATTAAGAATCGTATCCATCATCCCAGGCATAGAAAAAACAGAGCCTGAACGAACTGAGACGAGCAAGGGATTTTTCACATCCCCCAAAACTTTTCCCGATTCTTTTTCCAATTGTTTGATTGCTGAGCCTACTTGTTCCATTAATTCGGTGGATAAGCTTTCCCTCGAATCATAAAAGTCCTTACATGCTTCTGTGGAGATGGTAAAGCCAGGAGGAACAGGTAAATTCACATTCGTCATTTCTGCTAAATTTGCCCCTTTACCTCCCAGAAGCTTTCTCATGTCAGCGCGACCTTCCCGAAACAAATAGACCATTTTTTTGTTGGTCATACCATGTTTCCTCCTTTTTTGAACATATCTAAGATAATATTGGCAGTTTCTTCTACTGCTTTATTGGAAACGTCAATCAACGGACAACCAACACGACGAATCACTTTTTCTGCATACTCTAGCTCTTCAAGAATTCGCTCTAAATTTGCATAGTTGGCTCCCGATAATAGCCCCAGTGATTTCAGACGTTCACGACGAATGTTATTTAATTGATTCGGATCAATCGTCAATCCCACACACTTACTGGCCGGAATTAAGTATAATTCATCTGGTGGATCCACTTCAGGCACTAGTGGTACATTAGCCACCTTTAATCGCTTATGTGCTAAATACATGGAAAGAGGGGTCTTGGATGTGCGTGAAACACCAATCAGAACCACATCTGCACTTAGTAATCCCCTAGGATCTCGACCATCGTCATACTTAACCGCGAACTCAATGGCCTCCACCTTTTTGAAGTAGTCATCATCCAATTTGTGAAGTAAACCTGGTTCATATCGTGGGTCTTTTTGAAATAAACCAGCTAAACCATCAATCATGGGGCCCATAATATCTACATAAGGAACCCCTTTCAGATTCGCTTCCTTTTTGATTAATCTCTGTAATTCAGGCACAACTAAAGTGAATACAATCAAAGCATTTTCTTCTTTGGCAGCTTGTACCGTTTCAACGATCGTATCACGGTCCATGACATAAGGGATCCGGCGCACTTCAATATTTTCCCCATTAAACTGACTCGATGCTGCTCGCACTACAAACTCTGCCGTTTCACCTACTGAATCAGATACCACATATACAATCGGATGAAAATCTTTCATAGGTATCATTCACTCCTCCCCTTACACTTCAACTGATTGTCCTAGTTCAACAAATGCTCTCACCAATGTTGTTTTACTGATACGACCCATCACTTCTAACTCATTGGGGTGGTTATGAAAGGGGCGAACTACAGGCAAAGAGTCCACCTGATGCCTCATCATTTGTACTGCGGCATGGTATAACGTATCCTCAGGTAGACAAGTGACGATATTAGGCATGCGAGACATGATAACTCCCACTGGAACAGTGGTTAAATCTTGCTTTCCCATAGTCACTTGTAACAAATCTTTTCTAGAGATAACACCAGCGAGTTGCCCTTCATTCTTCGTAACATAAAGAGAACCCACATCTTCCAAAAACATGGTACAAATCGCATCATAAACCGATGACTCTTCTTTCACGACAATGGGTAACGATTTATAATCTTTGACGTATAAGTTGCGGACATGTTCACCTAGTAACTGATTTGCAGTTTTCCCTGAGTAAAAATAGCCTACACGAGGTCGGGCATCCAAAAATCCCGCCATGGTTAGTATGGCTAAATCTGGACGTAGAGTTGCACGCGTTAATTGGAGTTTTTCAGCAATCTGTTCTCCAGTAATCGGTCCCTCAGCTTTCACAATCTCAAGGATCTTTTCTTGGCGCTTCGATAGCTCGATCTTGCTGCACCTCCTATATGTAGTAGAACAGCATTTAAATATGACATACTTTTTAGCGCATTTTTCATATATAGTATATAATATTTATCGCAGATCTTTCCACTCTAAGTTTTTAATGAAAGGATCATTTTGGAGATTACATGATAAATTTTCCCTTTTATTTCTAATATAGTAGAACGACTTTGCTTTTAAAAAGGACTTCTCCTTTTTCTGTCCTTTCCATAAAATTCAACTAAATAGACGGATTCATTTAATTTTATAAATCACTTATTCACAAGCTGTGGATAACATGTGAATAATGTGGATAATTATATTTTTAATGAATGTTTCTTATGATTTTATGACAATAAATGATTAAACTCCTACGAAGCCTATCACCATTCAGTTTCAGAAATGTTACAAAAGTATCATTGAAAAATCATTGGATGCGAATCAATAAATATCCAACAAAAAATAGCTCACGAATCAAGTGAGCTATTTGGAGTCAATTGCTTGATATTGATCTTTAGTTAAACCGTAGATGACAAGGTTATGAAATCGATTGTAAAGCCATTCGCCATCCTTGATTATACCTTCTTGCTTAAACCCTAGACGCTCCGGAATCAACCTACTTTTATGATTCTCTTCTCCACAACGAATCTCAATACGGTGTAGATCATATTCCCGAAAGCCGATCTCAATCAGTGCACGACATGCCCTTGTCATGATTCCTTTTCCTTGAGCATCCTTGGATAGCCAATAACCGATTGAGCTTGAGCGATTTCGTTGACAAATCTTATGGAAGCCAATAATTCCAACAATCTCACCCTTGTAACTAATCCCTGTGGAAAAACCATCTTCATTCGCAAAGCTCTGTAGCCACATCTGAATAACTGTAACCGAATCTTCCACTGACTTTGTCGAATCTACCCATGGTAACCATTCACGAAGATGGGAACGATTCTTGTCGATGAGTTGGTATATTACAGGTGCATCTTTTTTCTGTAGCAAAACGAGCGAAAGTTCATCATCAATAAAATAAGAAAACATTTTTCATTTTTCCCCATCTATAAATTTTATAAGTAAATTCTATTCGATGAAGGCAAAGACGAGGCAACTCTTCTTTGAGAGACTTCTATGCCTTTTTCCTCCTCCCAGAATCAAAGAGTGGAGCAGACTTCTCCTCTTCTTTGCAAGGTACAAACTCAAACTGATTCTCACCTGTTTTTAAGAAGGAAAAACCAAATGTTCAAAGGAAGCAAATCGCTTCACTAAGTTCGTAATTTCTTTTAATAAAGCGAGTCGATTTTGTCTCACTTGTTCATCTTCAACCATTACCATCACATGATCAAAGAAAGAGTGAATTTCTGGAACCATGTGTACTAATGCTTGATACATAGCGGCTGAGTTTTGCTGTTCAAAGGCAACAAGATAGTCTGTCTTTGCTTCTTGATAAGATTTATAAAGGCTTTGTTCACTAGGTTCCAACAATCCTGATGGAGATAGTTCTACTTCACTTGCTTTCTCGGCTAAGTTGGCTGTACGGGTAAACCCTTCCACTTCATGTTTAAATGCTTCTCGTTCAAGCTGTCCCATCAGTACTTTCGCCTTTTCTAAGATCGATACAGGATGATTAATCCCAGCTGCTAACACTGCATCGATCACATCATAACGAATCTGCTCTTCCTGTAACACAGCCTTGATCCGAAGAGCAAAGAAATGCTCCAGATCGTTTTCCACGGTTTCTCTCTCTTCTTTAAGTAATCCATCTGATTCCAACTGATTTAGGGAATGTTGGATTAAGTCAGAGAGACTAAGCGTAAAACGATTCTCTTGTAGTAAAACTTGTACAATTGCAGCTGCACGACGACGTAATCCATATGGATCTTGGGAACCTGTAGGCTGAATTCCAATTCCAAAACTAGATGTGATGGAGTCCATCTTATCGGCAATCGAAAGAACAGAACCAATCATACTCTTTGGAATCTCGTCCCCATGGATCCGAGGATATTGATATTCTAAAATGGCATTGGCCACCTGAGAGGCTTCTTTAGCGTGTAACGCATAGATTTGCCCCATAATTCCCTCTAACTCTGGAAATTCATTTACAATCTGTGTCGCTAAACTAAACTTGTTAATCTCCGCAGCCCGTTGAAGATGCGTAAGATTCTCCTCATCCAAACCTACTTGTTGTGCAATCATCATCGCTAGCTTCTGTACTCGACGAGAACGATCACCAATGGAACCCAACTCCTCTTGGAAAACAATCGAATCTAATTTCTCCACAGCATCTTGAATCGGTAATTTAAGATCTTCTTCAAAAAAGAAGCGCGCATCTGCCAAACGTGCTCTAAGTACTTTTTCATTTCCTTTCGCAACCAATTCTAAGCCATGATCGTTTCCGTTTCGAACAGTGACAAAGTATGGGAGAAGCTCACCTTGCTCATTTTCGACTGAAAAATAACGTTGGTGCTCTTTCATTGTGGTGATCAATACAGACTTTGGCAACAATAAATATTCTTTTTCAAAGCTTCCACTAAGAGCTGTTGGATATTCGACTAAATACGTAATCTCTTCCAACAATTCCTCATCGACAGGAATCGACCAATGGTTTTCTTGTTCCAATTCTTTTAACTGGTTTAAAATCAATTCTCTTCGCTCAGTAGCATCTGCAATCACAAACTGTTCACGCATGATCTCTATATATTTGGACGGCTCAGGGATCATCACATCACTACCAAGAAAGCGATGTCCTTTTGAGAGATTACCAGCGGTCACGCCTGCCCACTCAACAGGAAGCACTTCTTTACCATATAGACAAACGATCCAGCGAACAGGGCGAATAAAGCGAGTTTTGTTAGTTCCCCAACGCATGGTTTTAGGGAAATGTAATCCTTGAAAAACTTTGTGGATTTCTTTATTCAATTGGTCTACTGTTTTGGCCCCTGGTTGATGAATTTTCGCAAATACATACTGCACACCCTTTAACTCTTTTAACACCAGTTGTTCAGTAGATACCCCTTGTTTTCGAGCAAACCCTTCTGCTGCCTTACTCCAATCTCCATCTGCTGTTTTGGCAATCCGAGCTGCTGGTCCTTTTACTTCATCCTCAAAGTCGGCTTGGTGATCAGCTACATCTTGCACGAACACGGTTAAACGCCTTGGTGTCGCAAATGTACGAATCTCTCCATATTCGATCCGCTCATGGATCAACCATTCTTCTATTTTGCTTGCTAATTGTTGGATTGCATCCGTAACGAAACGAGCTGGAATCTCCTCACAGCCCATTTCTAATAGAAAATCTTTTTTACTCATGATTCATGCTCCCTTCTTTTTTTAGTAGTGGGAAGCCTAGCTTTTCTCTTTCCTCGACAAATATTTTAGCCATTCGGCGTGCTAAATTTCTAACACGAGCGATATAGCCAGTCCGTTCAGTCACACTAATCGCTCCCCGTGCTTCCAATAAGTTAAAAGTGTGAGAGCATTTCAACACATAATCATAAGCAGGAAAAACCAAATGTTCATCAAGAGCTCGCCCTGCTTCTTTTTCATACTCATCAAAAAGTTGGAAGAGTAAGCTTGTATTAGACAACTCAAATGTATATTTGGAATGTTCATATTCAGGCTGTAGAAAAACATCACCATATTTTACATGTTCAACCCATTCAAGCTCAAAGACATTTTCTTTTTCCTGAATATATGAGGCTAACCGTTCAAGCCCATACGTTAATTCAACTGACACTGGATCGACATCTAAACTTCCCACTTGTTGAAAATAAGTGAATTGGGTCACTTCCATCCCATCCAACCAAACCTCCCAACCTAAGCCTGCAGCACCAAAGGTAGGGTTTTCCCAATTGTCCTCTACAAAGCGGATGTCATGTTCAAGGGGATTGATTCCTAATACCTGAAGGCTATCTAAATATAAATCCTGAATGTTGTCAGGGGAAGGTTTCAAAATCACTTGAAATTGATGGTGTTGATAGAGTCGATTAGGATTTTCTCCATACCGACCATCAGCAGGACGGCGTGATGGCTCCACATATGCAACTTTCCAAGGTTCGGGACCTAATGAACGTAAAAAAGTCATAGGATTCATCGTACCGGCACCTTTTTCTACATCATAAGGCTGAACTAAAATACAACCTTGGCTCGCCCAATATTCTTGTAACTTCCAAATCATTTGTTGTAAATTCACCGAATCCACCTCCATAAAAAAGTAAAAGCCACTCGTCACCATGATGCTGGCGAAAAATCACCAACAATCATAGGGACGAGAGGCTTTGTTCCCGCGGTTCCACCCTATTTGGTTAACTCCATTGTTAACCCGCTTTGCTAACCCTTGTCGCACTCAAGAAGCGCCATTCATCAAACACTGTGATCAGGCTCGCACCATCCCTGATTCGCTAACACACAGTTCTTGTTTGACTCCTTCTTCTCTCATCATGCTCCATGGGTTTCATCATACTTTCAGGTATAGCAAACCCTATTCGAAAAGTCAAGATTAAGTATCCCAACTCTTTTGAATCTGTTTTAAGATACTTCTTGACTTAAATGGGATCGATAAGTATTCGTCCATAAATGCCTGAATCATTTTTTCGAGCTGTCTGTTTGTTTCTGTTTTCACGTTTACTTCACCCAAGCGTTGGATGTTAATCGCGTGTAGCAAAGGAAATATCTTAGCCACAGCCTCTGTCACTGGAAACGATTGTGGATCTATCTCAACGCAGTTTTTACACAAAAAACCGCCCTGGCGAATGCTAAAACGAACAGGACGGGAAGTCGATTGACATTGAACACACTGATGTAAAACAGGACGAAATCCTGCATGATCCATCACTCTCAACTCCACGATACGTGTCAAAATTTCAGGGTCTGTTCCCTGTTCCAACAGTTGCAAGGCGGAAACGAGAAAATGGTATAGAGAAGGATGGGATTCTTTTTCCTCTGTGACTTTATCCATTATATCCAACCAATAAGCCCCATAAGCTGTAAGCAAAAGATCAGAACGAATTTGATGATGAGAATGAATAAGATCTGCTTGTGAAAGTGTTGCCATTCCGCTCCCCATAAAAAAGACGAAAAGTGCTTGTGAAAAGGGTTCCGTCACTGCTCCAAAACGACTGCGAGTCTTTTTGGAGCCGCGTGCCATAAAAGCGACTTTCCCTAAGGTTTCGGAAAAAATAATCACAATCTGATGACTCTCACCATAATCTTTAGTCTTGAGGACGATTCCCTCTACTTTTTTTAACATATTCGTCCTTCCTTATTGTAGTGATTCCTCCTCTTTGACATCCTGATGCTCAGAATTGCATTCATGTCTTGAAATGGCTTCACATTCTTTATACAACAGATAAGCCTCGATACTGCCAGTTACTTGGAAGCAACTCCAAACAAAATTACGCAACTAGCATCATCCTTTCAGCTGATGTCGTGGTTACAACTTATAGGATGACCCTAGTCAAAGAGGAGTATGAGATGGAAAAATTAACATTTATTTCTTTTTACTTCTCATCCCGATAGCCAAATTGTTTTAACATCATCGCTTCATTTCGCCAATCCTTTTTCACTTTCACCCATAGATCTAAAAAGATCTTTGAACCTAAGAGACGCTCCATCTCTTCTCGAGCTCGCTGACCTACTTCTTTTAAAAGGGCACCTTTTTTTCCGATTAAGATTCCTTTTTGAGAAGTCCGCTCGGTAAAAATAGTTGCACGAATATCGATCAAATCCCGATCTTCTCTTTTTTTCATCTCTTCAACCACAACAGCGACCGAATGGGGAATCTCTTCTCTTGTTAATTGTAGAACTTTCTCCCGAATTAACTCACCTACAATAAAGTATTCCGGATGGTCAGTAACTTGATCCGCTGGATAATACTGAGGTCCTTCAGGAAGTTCATTCAATATCAATTGAAGTAAAGTCGATGTATTATTCCCTTGCAACGCAGAGATTGGAACCACTTCTTTAAATGAATAAAGAGCACGATATTGATCAATTAAAGGGAGTAAAGCATCGGGATGAACCTGATCAATCTTATTCACAACTAAAAAAACAGGGGTTTGAATCTTTTTCAATTGTTGAATGATAAAACGATCCCCAGGTCCGATTCCTTCCTCCGCATCAATCAAAAATAGAACTAAGTCAACTTCTTCTAGGGCATCTTGAGCTGTCTTAACTAACCATTCTCCAAGCTTTGAATGCGGCTTATGAATTCCAGGAGTATCTAAAAATATAACCTGACCTTGCTCACCAGTATAAACGCCTCGAATCTGATTCCGTGTCGTTTGGGGTTTATCTGACATGATCGCTACTTTTTGTCCAATAACATAATTCATCAACGTAGATTTTCCTACATTGGGACGTCCAATTAAAGCAACAAACCCTGATTTATATGTATCTTTACTCATGTAAATCCTCCTTCGTAAAAGCACCTGGAAGTAATTCTCCGACTGTAGTTTCTGCCACTTCTCCCTGGAGATTAGATAGCCACACTTTCAGATCAGGTGGACAAAACTCTGCTAATACTTGACGACAAGCACCACATGGTGAGACTGGTCCCTCTGTATCCGCCACTACTGCCAATCCCTCAAATTGAAGTTGACCATCTGAAATGGCTTTAAAAATTGCTGTGCGCTCTGCACAATTGGTTAAACCAAAAGAAGCGTTTTCAATATTACATCCTTGAATAATTGTTCCTTGTTGAGTTAAAAGAGCTGCCCCAACTGGAAAATGAGAGTATGGCACATAGGCTCGTTCTCTCGCCTGTTTGGCTGCTTCAATGAGTTTCTCCATTTAACTATTCCCTCACTCTAACTTACTTGTTTATGAACAGAACATTGAAATACCTAGAATCCTCATCTTATAATAATTGCATTCCTAAAACGGAGACAAGGGTACCAATCAAAGCGCCTGATAGGATTGGAAATCCATTTGGCTGTAAACGAAATCTGGTTGCTACCAACATTCCCATTAATATAAAGACAAGCAAAGTAAGAAATAAATTTCCAATCACAGCAATAATTAATGTCCCCACGCAAAAAGTGATAGAGACAATCATACTGGGCTCTTTCTCTTCTTTTCCTCGCTGATGATACCAACCTTTCATCATCAAAGTAAGAATAAAATTGAATGCTATAATTGCTGCCAAACCCATATTTGCCGGATAAGAAGTATAGTCCATGAACCTCCTAAATAACACATCGATATAGGGATAAAAGATACTGATCCCGACCATCACGGCCAATCCAGCAGTTAACAAAACAGCACCTGCCGCTACATCTTTGGCGATTTTCGCCAAAGGATGATACTCTTGAGTGATCATATCCACAACCGTTTCGACTACTGTATTAATTAATTCAGCAAATAACACAATGATAATTGTTACAAATAAGATAAGTACCTCCACCTTGCTTACTGGGAGGTACAAACTTAGGAGAAGGACACCCAACGCTGCGATAAAGTGGATCCGCATGTTTCGTTGGGTAACCACAGTATAAATTAAGCCTTCCAAAGCATAACGAAAACTCTGTATTACTTTAGCGATCCACATACGGGAGCACCTACCTTTGGAGACCCGTCTGCTTTAAAATCTCCTCCTGTTTAGCAAACATTTCTGTTTCCTCTTCTGGGGTCTCATGATCATAACCGAGTAAATGTAAAAATCCGTGTGTAGCAAGAAAGCCGATTTCTCGATCTAAGGAGTGTCCATATTCTGCTGCTTGTTCCTCTGCTTTTGGCAAGGAGATGACAATATCACCTAAAGGAACTTCAGGTTCTTCCTCTGAAACAATCCACTCCTCATCGGGTTCCCAAAGTGGAAAAGATAAAACATCAGTGGGACGATCTACTTGTCTATACTCTTGATTCATGTTATGGATCGTCTCATTATCTACAATCGTTACCGAAACCTCAACAGGTGGTAACTGTTCCACCTGTGATGCAGATGTGAAAACTTTTTCGATCCACTGGAGTGCTTGCTGTTGTTTTTCAGTTAATTCTAGATCGACTTGTAGTTCAACTCGAACATAACTCATCCTTATTTAACTCCTTTTAGCTGCTGGTTCATCTGGATATTCAATACGATTATGGAAAATTCCTTGCAATGTCTCACAGATCGATTGGGCAATTAAGTCTAATTCTTTGAGTGTTAAATCACACTCATCAAATTGTCCATCTTCTAACCGATCTTGAATAATCTTTTTAACCATGTTTTGAATCCTTGAAGGGGTGGGTCGAGATAAAGAGCGCACAGCAGCTTCTACACAATCGCAAATTCCTACAATTGCTGCCTCTTTAAACTGTGCCTTAGGACCTGGATAACGGTAATCTTCTTCTTCGATTCGCTCCCCATCCTTTTGTTGATTTAGTGCTTTGTAGTAAAAATACTTGAGCAAAGTCGTTCCATGATGTTGCGCAGCTATATCTTGCAAAGGTACAGGAATCCGATATTGCTTCAATAACTCAACCCCATCACGCGGGTGAGAAATAATAATCGTTTTACTGAGATTTGGGGATATTTTATCATGAGGGTTATCTCGATGAATTTGATTTTCTATAAAGAATTGGGGTCGTTTTGTTTTTCCAAGATCATGATAATAAGCTCCTACTCTCGCTAAAAGCCCGTCGGCACCAATCGACTCTGCAGCCGCCTCAGATAAATTGCCCACAATGATAGAATGATGGTATGTTCCCGGAGTTTCGATGAGTAATTTTCTTAACAGAGGATGATTGGGATTACTTAACTCTAATAACCGAAGTGGAGACAAAAGACCAAAGACTGTCTCAATATAAGGCAGAAAGCCAATGGTGAGGACTGCTGATAAAATTCCACTCCCAATCCCAAATGAGATGGACATTACTAAATCTCTCCACGTACCCTCGATGGGAAGAATCAAGTACATCGAAATAATGGCAAGCGTACTAGCTACAGATGCGATTAAGCCACCTAGTAGGATTGAGCTCCTTTTTTTAGCCCCCGACAAGCCAAACGCACTGGCAACTCCACTAACCAATGCTACTAATCCATATTGAAAATCAAATAGTAGATGCTGGTCTGCATTAAATAGGATACTCGTAGAGATCGACAATAAGACTACACAAACTAGTGATAGCTGTATGTTGAGTAACAAAGTAATCAACATCGCTCCTAAGCCAATCGGTGCGAGATAGCCAATCGTACTCCATTCCAAATTTTGCCCAATTGCCACCATCTTCATGCTTACAAGTGTAAGTAATAACACAGAGAACAATAAAATCATGTTCATATTGTTTTTATATAATTTCACTTGAAATCTCTTGATATAGTAGTAAAGCATTGCAATCAACTGAAAAACAAAAATCGCTAATCCAAAATAAACTTGCATATTGGATTCTTTTTTTAATAAGCCCAATTGTTCTAATTTACGATACTGGTCTTTGGTTACAAGCTCTCCAACTGAAACAATGATCTGACCTTTATTGATTGGAATCGTTTTTACAGCTTCTCTGGCAGCATCTTGAAGATGTTTCGTTTTTTCTTCATCATAGATTTCATTAACAATAATACTTTTCTTAGAAATTTCTCTTACATTATTTCGGACTTTAGGGTCATTTTCGTTGTCTAGTAACCGATTAAGCAAAGTGCGATCTACTTGTTCTCTTTTTTCTTCAAGATTAGATTTTCTTACACCCGTGTTCAAGATGTCAGTGACAATTTCCCTGGTTTGAAGACGAATTTCGGTCAATTGCTTGGGAGAGACGTTGACTAAATTTTTTAAAAAAGCGTCTGAAAAAGTTTGATTTGTATAATTTTCGGCAAAGAGTTCATTTACTCTTATCTTTTGATCCTTTTCGCTAAGATTGGGATCAGTGATCACTTTTCTAATCTCTGCAAAAAGATTGTCGATCCGATCGATTTGTTTACTTGTAATCGTATCATCTTTTGTATATTGCAACTCAACCATTTTTGCAGCTTGATCTTTAGCTTCTTGGGTTGCGATATCATCTGCTTTGGTAATGGGAGAAATAATCGTATTCTTACTAACTGTTCCTACTTGAATATCGTATTGTTCGGGCAAGATATGATTGATAAGTAATAAATAGAACGCGATCCCAAAGATCGCGTATAAAAAGAATTGTATGTGGATACTTGATTTCCAATCCTCTTTCACCAACCATCGCTTCAACCATGGCGATGAGGGTTCGATCTTATCCTTCAACATGCAAACCTGCTCCTTGTTAGTTAATCCTCCGATGCCGCCTCATCTTCATAAGCATCAATGATTTTTTGTACCAAGGTATGGCGAACAACATCTTCTTGACCTAAAAATACAAATCGGATCTCAGGAATTTGTGATAAAATACGTTGTGCTTCTCTCAAACCGGATTTCTTTCCTCTAGGTAGATCAATCTGGGTCACATCCCCCGTAACCACCATCTTAGATCCAAATCCTAAGCGAGTTAAAAACATTTTCATTTGTTCAGGTGTCGTATTTTGAGCTTCGTCTAAAATGACAAACGAATCTTCTAAGGTGCGACCCCGCATATACGCAAGAGGTGCAATCTCAATTAAGCCTCGTTCCATCATTTTAGTTACTTGTTCAGTACCCAACATGGTATATAGTCCATCATATAACGGACGTAGATATGGATCTACTTTTTCTTGAAGATCACCAGGTAAAAAACCCAAATTCTCTCCTGCTTCCACAGCTGGACGAGTCAATACAATCTTTTTAACCTTATTCGATTTTAAAGCGGTCACTGCCATGACGACAGCCAAAAAGGTTTTTCCTGTTCCTGCTGGACCAATTCCAAAAACAATATCCGCTTTTTTGATCGCGGTGATGTAATGGCGTTGTCCTAGTGATTGTACACGGATTGGTTTCCCCTTATGTGTCGTTCCAATCACTTCATGAAATAAGTCTAATAACTCTTCTGCTTGTCCTTGCATAGCAAGCCGATGAGCATATAAAATGTCACGCTCCGTTAAGGTAATCCCTTTACGGATCAATTTCAGTAAAACTTGAAATAGGTGTTCAAGTGCATCTACTTCTTTGAATGAGCCAATAATGACCAGCTCTTCGCCTCTCGAAAGGATTTTGGCTGACGTATGTGTTTCGATCTGCTTTAAAAAAGTGTCATGAGGTCCAAACAAACTGAGTGCTTCCGCTTGGTCGCGCAGACGAATTTTTACCGTTTTTTCGTTTGTTGGCAATGGTTCATTCTCCTTGCAAGATCGGTTGAGGAACCGCTATGTTTTCTACAGCATCAAAGTGTACTTTCAAATAAACTTTACCATTGTCTACACGTTGGTGCAAAACTTTTTCCTCTAGAATTCGCCCATCTCTACCTAATTGATTCACTAATTCGTCACGAGCTCGAACAACTCCTAACTGAATGGCTTCTTTCTGCGTTAAAGGCTGATTAACCCAATTCATTTCCAAATACTCTTCTTCTAAAACTCCTATAGGTAGTTCTTTCCCTGCGATTTGAAGTCTTTTAATCCGCTGCTCAGTCTCATATTGAACAAACGGTTGATCATTGGAAAGGGGGTTTTTAATGATTAAGGTATGTATTAAAGGGTACTTGGTCTTCTTTCGTTGTCCTGTATAAACCTTCCTTTTTTGTTGCAACGGGACTTCTACTTCTGATACATACCAAACTTCTCCCCATACCTTTCCCTTCGCGCCCACGATTTTACCAGAATCAGGTTGTGTAGGATCTCCATATTTTCCTGATACAAGTGTTTGCCCTTTTTTCACAACTTCATTTACTTCAACGATTGGATTTCCTTGTTGAATCCGCATATCATAAATAAGTGCATCGCGATTGGCTACTAGATCGACAGGACCTGGAGGCTCATATTGAAGATCTTCTTTATCTACTTGTTTTTTTTCAACCACAGTGACGATCACCCGTGTCCCCTCAACTCTCATGCCGATCCATGATGCCTGCGGCAATTTAGATAAAATATAATATTGAATCTGCTCCCGATCTGGAAGTTTTCTTTTAAATTGCCCTGTAAAAACACCTTGCTCTGATAACAATTGACGAACTTGTTGTTCAGGAATGTTTTCAGTTCCTTCTACTTCCACATTCCAAACCAGAGAGGACATCACAAATAGTAAAATAACAAATAAAAAACTACCAATGACAAAAACTTTACGTTTCTTGATCCGTTCAATCCAAAAAGGAGCTCCAATCTTTTTTATAATCCTTAGTCGTCCTTGATGTTGACGTAATAAAGTTACTAATCTAAAAAAATCTGACAAAATAACTGTGAGCCGAAGCCGTTGCTCGTCCACCCAAAAGATATTCTCCATGAGAATACCCTTATTCACAGCATGATTAATAAAATCAATCAGATGATTTCCTCTACATTCAATATCTATTTTTCCTTTCAACCATTTTGGCCATGAAATGCCCAGCAATCTCGCTCTCCCCTTATTTCATATATCTCAATTCATGAATCGTTCCCTCAATCCATATCACATCTGGATGGATCGCCTTAATTTTTAACTGTTCCCCCATGATTGCTAGTTGGCCTTGCGATACCTTTACCTTCATTTCGTGATGGCTGAAATGTACAACTCCTTGATGATTTTCTATTTGTAGTCGGTATGGACCAATCATTTCAATGCGGGGGACTTCACTTGTCACATCAGGTGGTAAATCAAACCAATCGGAAGCCCATTTGCGCATCGGTCCCCTCCATCCTCCTATGCCACGCCCTCATTCTCATCTAAAGGTATGCGAAATCTACTTTAAATATGATGGGTAAAAGCTTGCTATAACTTCCTGTCTCACACATTTGTACTTAAATCTTGTAGACAAAAAACGCGAGCTCCATCTGGATCCCGCGTTTTGCATCAAGATTATGATTTAATTTGTTGTTGAGATTGAGCGACTAGCCGTTTGGTAATTTCGCCACCCACGGAGCCATTGGCACGAGATGTGGTATCAGAACCTAGGTTGACCCCAAATTCAGCAGCGATTTCTTCTTTAAATTGATTAACTACAGCTGATGCACCTGGCACCAACAGACGATTGGTATTACTACGAGCCACATATATCACCTCCTTCATCTTAGTATGAAATAGGAGGCTTTAAACTATGAACACTAGAAGTTATTTCAAAATAGTCATATGCTCATTATTTTCTCATGAATCGTAAACACCAAAAAAACAATAAAAAAAAGCAGCGCGACATTCATCGCACTGCTTAATTGAGAGCTTCTTGAACCAAGCGACTGATCAGACGACCATCTGCCCGACCTTTTACCTTCGGCATCATCGCTCCCATCACTTTGCCCATATCAGCTTTCGAAGTAGCACCCAATTCTTGAACAACTTGCTCCACCATAGAACGAACTTCTTGCTCAGATAGTTGTTCGGGGAGGTAGATCTCAAGAATGGCCAATTCTTCTTTTTCTTTTTGTGCTAAATCTTCACGACCAGCTTTTTCGTATTGAGTGATGCTGTCCTTGCGCTGTTTGATTTCACGAATAATCACTTCAAGGACTTCTTCATCATTCAGCGCACGACGCTTATCAATTTCTTCTTTTTTGACTGAAGCTCGAAGCATACGAATGACAGAGAGGCGAGTCTGTTGCTTACTCTTCATCGCAGTCTTCATATCTTCCATCAATTTTTCGAGTAGAGTCATAATGATGACACCTCTCTAGCGACGCTTTTTACGAGCCGCCTCGGATTTCTTCTTGCGACGAATACTCGGCTTTTCATAACGCTCACGTTTCCGCACTTCAGAAAGCACTCCATCTTTGGCACAGGAACGCTTGAACCGGCGCAATGCGGTGTCTAGCGATTCATTTTTCCGAACGCGTGTTTCGACCATGCTATTCCCTCCCTCCACGGGTCAGCTTGACCACTTGGGCACAATGGTCAATGCTTGAAGGAAAAGACCCACACATTTACGCAAGCAGCGGCCTTATCCCCTGAGGAGACGGTCAGCATCCACAACACCTGCATAATGATAAATAAAATTATTCCAACGATGCCCAGCTAGAGTCCTTGGGAGACTCCTTTGTTCAGGTAGCTGATCCCCTGAACATACGTTGGGACCAAATAAGTCAACTTTTATTATATCTCAGATAAACCAACGCTGTCAAAATCAACCTGGGGGCCATTGAAGCTCCCGACCACCAAGAAGATGAAAATGAATATGGAAGACAGTTTGTCCACCATCAGATCCTGTATTATTAACTACCCGAAAACCCTTTTCGTCTAAACCTAATTGACGAGCCACTTTTTGAAGTCCAAGTAGAATCTTCCCTGATAAAGCTTGATCTTCTTCTTGTAACTCCAAGAGGGAGGAAATATGTTTTTTTGGAATCACTAGGATATGAACAGGTGCGGCTGGATACAAGTCACGAAATGCTAAGATATCATCATCTTCGTATACTTTTTCCGAGGGAATCTTTCCCTCTACGATCTGGCAGAAGATACAGTTGTCCATGGTTATCCCTCCTATTTGCTATAAATAAGAATTTTTCTTGATGATTACAAAAGTGATTTCGCTTTATATCAAGCCTATTATAGCAAAAATTCAGTCGCCTTAACTGTAACACCGTGAATTTACTTCGTGCATATATTATAAAAAAACTTTAATGAACGTTTAAAGAGGTGAAACCATTTGTCCAAAATAACTTTTAATGATGAAAAGGAATTAGTCTCCTTGATTCGACAAATTGTTCAAGAAGAGCTCTACTCTTTGCCGAATGACTCTGAAGAAGAAGTGAATTCTCTTCATGGTTCTTCAAATGAGACTGATTCCAGTTCGTGGTTTGTGATTGGAAAGCCCCAACCTGACCCAGCACAACAATTTCACGAAAAGAAAGAACGTCCTCGCCCAGTACCTGTCGTTTCCCAGCCCTATCGACCTGA
Organism: Hazenella coriacea; assembly: GCF_004341825.1. GTDB lineage: Bacteria > Bacillota > Bacilli > Thermoactinomycetales > Thermoactinomycetaceae > Hazenella > Hazenella coriacea. Next base: position 181,186 of record NZ_SMAG01000003.1, read on the forward strand.
TCTCACCCATCTGGAGACACTTCCTTTTTCACCAAGCATCCCCTTGTTTCTTTAATAATGATCATTCTAAGTAGAAAAGAACTTATTTGGTCATGCCTGTCCTTCTCCCCCCATATATATAACTAACCAGACAAGGGGGGCTTGAGGAAATGAAAGATATAATCATTCCCTTTGCTACAGGGTTAATGATTTTTTTATTTGGTCTACAATTGATGCGAATGGGGTTAGAAAGTTTTGCGGAAGACCGATTAAGGGAAGTTTTGCTTCGGTTTACTCGGACACCCCTGCGTAGTTTTTTTACTGGAATTGGTTCAACAGCTATTTTACAAAGTAGTAGTGCTGTCACTGTATTAACAATCAGCTTTGTTAATGCAGGTTTACTTACATTTACTCAATCTGTTGGGATTATCTTAGGAACCAATATTGGTACAACGGTTACAACTGAGATTATGGCACTCAAAATTGAGGATTTCGCCATTCCCATGATGGTCTTAGGGGCAATCATCCGTCTGCTACCGTTAAAGCAATTTTCTCAGCTTGGTTTAGTCGTGGGTGGATTTGGCTGCATCTTCCTTGGTATGGAAACCATGCAATGGATTGCATATCCACTCAAAGAGCGTGGCTGGATTAGCTGGTTGCTTGAAAATGGTGGAAATCCGATCTTGATGGGAATCTTAGTCGGAGCCGTTTTGACTGCCCTGATTCATAGTAGTAGTGCGTGTATTGCTATTACGATGGGTTTCTATGCTTCAGGACTGATCACATCACCCTTTGCCATTGCTGTTGTATTTGGTAGTAATATCGGTACCTGTGTAACAGGCTTAATGGCCACTTTTCAAACAAATATAGCCGCCAAACAAGTAGCTGTTTGTCATATTATTTTAAACGTAGCAGGAGTAATCGTTTTTGCTCCTTTAATTCCGATCATTAGTGAGTGGGCTCCAGTACTTTCAGATAATCCAGCATCCCAAATCGCCCATATCCAAACCTTATTTAATGTGATTTGTTCTCTATTAGTTCTCCCATTTGTCAAACCATTCGCCAATGGAATCACTTGGTTAGTCCCTCATCGAACTACTGCATGGAACGCTCAAGTGATCAACCGCCATTGATCATTTGAAAGATAGAACCATTAATAACCTTCTTTACCCTCTTTACCTGTTACAATCGCAACTCCTGAACTTGCTCCAATTCGGTTTGCACCTGCTTCAATCATTTGTATAACGGTAGCATGATCTCGAACACCACCTGAAGCTTTTACACCTAAATCCGCACCTACTGTTTTTCTCATCAATTGAACTGCTTCAACCGTTGCACCTCCATGTCCAAATCCTGTGGAGGTTTTGACAAAATGTGCTCCTGCTGCTTTGGAGAGCTCACAAGCCTGAACGATTTCATCATCGGTTAGTAATCCCGTTTCTAAAATGACTTTTACCGTCATCCCTTGGGCAGCTTCAACAACTGCAACAATATCTTCTTTTACTTGGTCTACATCGCCTGACTTTAGTGCTCCGATATTTAAGACCATATCGATCTCAGTCGCCCCTTGTTGAATTGCTTCACGAGTTTCAAATGCCTTAACTTCTTTGGTGGTGGCTCCTAAAGGGAAACCTATAACTGTACAAACTTTTACTTCTGTTCCTTTTAGTAGAGAAGCTGATTCTTTTACCCAGTAAGGATTTACACAAACGGAAGCGAATTGATGAGTTTTAGCCTCTTCGCAAAGTACTTGAATCTGTTCTTTAGTAGCCTCAGGTTTAAGCAATGTATGATCAATCATAGAGGCAATTACCTTTAAGTCCATAGATAACATTCCTTTCATTAGTAAACGTTGATAAGCCAGTTGGAAAATCCATTGATTATTTAAGTATCCATACGCTTGTTGCCGCTTCCAAGCTTCTTCAGCTGACAACCATGTTACGCCTTGGATTTCTTCTAATTGAGGGGTTTCTTGATTACTAATTGCCTCGACAAGATAGTAGGTGACTTGTTTCTCCACCAAACCATGTTGGGGATGGTCATACTGATAGTGAACCGTATGCAATCGGTCCATAATCTTACCATCGATCCCCGTCTCTTCTTTAATCTCTCTTAAGGCATTTTCCTCGTCTGTTTCCCCTGCCTCTCTTTTCCCTTTTGGTAGCGTCCAACGACCATAGCGATCTTCAATTAATAGAACCTCTAATTGCCCACCATGGTTATGATAGACGAGACCACCTGCTGAGATTTCTATCATTGGTTCTCATCCTTTTTCTATATGTAGTTTGCCAAGAGATAATAGCATATCATCCAGCAAACTAACAAGACTCATGACACTTTTTTAGTGATTCAAACATTTTCCTAGATTAATTAAAGCTATTTCCTCATAGTTAAACAGGTTGTTAACTACGATGAGTTAACAACCTGTCATAATTAAGATGCAGTAGCAGGGCGAGGAACATCATCGACGACCCGAACAAAAGTCCCATGATTATACTCAACACCCGCTTGATCAAGACGGACACGACATACTTTTCCGATTAGATCTTCGGTTGCTGGGAACACAACTTGTAAATAATTATCAGAGTATCCCATGTAGAGTCCGCTTTGTGGATCTTCTTTATAAGGACGTTCTGGAATAACTTCTAACACTTCCCCTACAAACTTTTCCGCATAGTTAAACGTAAGACGATTTGATAGCTCAATCAACCGTTGTACCCGTTCGTGTTTGATTTCGTCAGGTATTTGGTCATCCATCCGTGCCGCTGGAGTTCCTGTTCGTTTGGAGTATGGGAACACATGTAATTGATACATATTCAACTCTTCGATAAATCGATAACCAGCTTCAAACTGCTCATCGGTTTCACCTGGAAATCCTACGATCACATCTGTGGTAATCGCTACATGAGGCATTGCTTCGTGAAGACGTAAGATCGTATCTTTGTACTCCGCCACTGTATATTTGCGGCGCATCCGTTTGAGTACTGCATCATCCCCTGCTTGAAGTGGGATGTGAAGATGTCGACACATTTTGTCCGATGCATTGAGCACTTCAATCACTCGTTCGTCAATCTGACTTGCTTCGATTGAACTGATCCGAATCCGATTTAGGCCCTCCACTTGGTCGAGATCCCATAAAAGGTCCGCCAGCTTATAATCCTCAAAGTCATCTCCATAACCACCTGTATGAATCCCTGTAAGTACGATTTCTTTATAACCCGCTTCAACGAGCTGACGAGCCTGTGTCAGTACATTTTCAGGTTTACGACTGCGAGATAACCCTTTGGCCCAAGGGATAATACAAAACGTACAGAAGTTATTACATCCCTCTTGAATTTTCAATGAAGCACGCGTACGATCTGCGAAAGCGGGTACATCTAACTCTTCAAATTCACGTTGTTTCATGATGTTACCCACTGCTTGGATCGGTTGACGCTCACGTCGGAACTGCTCCACATAACCTACCAATTGATCTCGTCCTTGTGTACCCACTACCACATCAACACCAGGAATGGCGGCGACTTCTGCTGGAGATGTTTGTGCATAACAACCAGTTACTACGATCACAGCGTCAGGGTTTTTACGAATAGCCCGGCGTATGACTTGTCTACTTTTTTTATCCCCTGTATTGGTGACTGTACAAGTATTGATCAGATATACATCTGCTTTTTGTTCAAATTCTACTTTTTCATAGCCTGCTTGTTTAAATAATTGCCAAATCGCTTCAGTTTCATAAGAGTTCACCTTACAACCTAATGTATGGAAAGCAATAGTGCTCATCCTTTTTCACCTCCCAAAATCATTTCGTGCAAATAAGATACATGATAAAGCAGCAAGTGGTGCTGTTTCTGTGCGTAAAATTCGTTTACCAAGCGTAATCGGCTTTGCACCTGCCTCAATCGCTTCTTGAACTTCGCTCTCGGAAAAGCCTCCTTCGGGACCAATAATCAATAAGATATCATCTGAAGAAGACGCTATCTCCTCTGAAAGAGCTTCTCCCCCTTTTTCATAGGCGATCCAGGAAGTCGAAGAACTCCTAATTTCACGCAATAAGTCCTTCCAACTGAGCACAGCTCCAACCTCAGGAACACGACCTCGGTGAGCTTGTTCTGCAGCTTCCTGAACAATTCGTTCCCATCGTTCCTGCTTTTTTACAGCTTTCCGAGCATCTATTTTAACAACCGTCCGTTCTGATTGAAAGGGAAGAAATCGAACCGCTCCAATCTCCGTCCCTTTTTGCAAAATCCATTCCCATTTATCCCCTTTCGGAAAGGATTGAGCAATCGTTACTTGGGTTAGAGGTTCACCTTGAGAGGGTCTCGTTTCTAGGATTTCACAAAGAACGGTACCTTTCGATATTTCTATGATTTTTGTTATATAATCAGAGCCAAGTCCATCACAACAAATCAACTGATCATCCAAGCGTGAACGCAACACATGAGTAAGATGATGTGCAACATCTTCCGTTAATCGGATGATCTTATTTTCTATCTGACTTGGTTGAATAAAATATCTTTGCATGAGACACTCCTACCAGTTTACCATTTTTTTGCGGCAATCGCTACCCAGCCTTCTTGGTGAACGATTTCCAATACTTCTAACCCATTCTTCGTTAATGAGTCTACGATTTCTTGTTCTTTCTCCTCGATAATCCCTGATGCAATAAAAATCCCTCCAGGAACTAACACTCTAGGAAGTTCAAAAGTAAATCGTAAAATAATGTCAGCTAAAATGTTAGCAACCACTAGATCAGCTGTATGCGAAACTCCTTTAAGAAGATCTCCCTCTTCTACCTTGACAATGGCTTCAACTCTATTTTGTTTCATATTTTGCTTTGCATTTTGTACGGCTACTGGATCTAGATCAAGGGCAAGCACTTCCTTTGCCCCTAATTTCGCAGCAGCGATACTCAAAATACCACTTCCACATCCTACGTCGATAACTTGAGATGAAGGGGAGAGATATTGATCCAACAATTTTAGACTCAAAACGGTTGTTGGATGTGTTCCTGTTCCAAATGCCATTCCTGGATCTAACTCAATCACTTGCTCTGTTGCAGAGTTTGGTGAATACTCTTCCCACACAGGTTTTACAGACAAACGTTCTGTGATTTGTACAGGCTTATAATAATTCTTCCATTCATGCGCCCATGATTCTTCATCCACTTGTTGTGTAGTGATAAGTGAAGCTCCCAGATTAAGACCTAGTTCCTTTAATTGATCAAAACCAGCTTGAATCTGTTTCACCAACGCTTCTACATCTGAAATTTCCAGCTCTGACAAATAAGCTTTAACAATGACTCCTTCTTCAGGATAATCATCTTTAGACAAAGCGATGATTTCGCCATACTTATTTTCCCATGTTCTTTTAAGCACTTCAGCATCTTCAATCGCAACTCCATCTGCCCCAAGTTCTTGTAATAGAGCACTGATGGCTTCAAGTGCTTCATGACTGGTATGTACACTGACTTCAATCCAATTCATCTAAACCCTCCTGCAAATGATGGCTTTTCCTGATTACTTGATTCCAATGTCTTTCAAGTTCAATCATCTTCTATGCTAATGATAGCAAAAAAAACAAAAACGGGCATAGCGCCCGTTCCTGTCTGGAAGGTTAATCTCCCCGAAAAGCTTTTTTCATTTTATCAAAGAAATTGTCATGCTGTTCGTTGATATATTCACCACAAAGGCGGTTAAATTCACGTAATGCCTGTTTTTGTTCTTCATTTAGCTTTGTTGGGACAACCACACGCACTTTGACTCGAAGATCGCCTTCTCCATAGCCTCGTAAGCGTGGAACCCCTTTTCCTTGCATCCGGAACTCAGTGCCTGTCTGGGTTCCAACTGGAATTCGCAGTTTAGCACGTCCATTCAAGGTTGGCACAACTACTTCATCTCCCAATGCTGCTTGTGCAAAAGAGATTGGCAGATCACAAGTTAGGTCGTCCCCTTCCCGTTTAAAGTAGTCATGAGGCTTCACCATGATGGTGATATAAAGATCTCCTGGTGGTCCACCATTTATTCCTGGTTCACCTTCACCACTGACACGCAATTGTGCACCTTCATGAATCCCCGCTGGAATTTTAACGTTGATTTTCTTCTTCCTCTTGATGCTCCCAGAGCCTGAACAGTTCGAACATTTCTCACGAATATATTTACCTGTCCCATTACAACTATGACAGACGCGACGATTGACAATACGACCAAATGGTGTATTTTGAACCACTTCAGCCTGTCCGGTCCCTTGACATACAGCACATACTTCTGGTTTTGAGCCAGGCTTAGCTCCATTACCATGACATGTATCACAAGTTTCTGTACGGGGAATCACTACATCTACATTTTTACCATATACAGCATCTTTAAACTCGATTTGCAGGCGATACTCTAAATCAGATCCTTGACGAGGGGCGTTCGGGTTGTGGCGACGACCTCCTCCAAAAAACATATCGAATATATCACCAAATCCGAAATCTTGTCCTGTAAATCCTGTTCCACCATTAAACCCACCAGTAGGATCTGCGTGTCCAAATTGATCGTAGTGAGCTTTTTTCTGTGGATCACTTAATACTTCATAAGCCTCTTTAACCTCTTTAAACTTCTCTTCAGCATCTGCTTCTTTATTCACATCAGGATGGTACTTGCGAGCTAACTTACGATACGCTTTACGGATTTCTTCATCTGAGGTATTACGGCTTAACCCAAGCACCTCGTAATAATCGCGTTTACTCACCCGATCACCTCCTCTTCCTCTACCTACATCAAAAATAAAGATAAGAAAAAATGAGTTCATATGCTGCATCAAAAAAAATGGAAAGCCAAGTCAAGACAGAGCCTCGACATTGACTTTCCAGCCGAGGAGATCTTCCGTCCCCTCCTAATCACTATTTATCTTCTTTAATTTCCTCATACTCTGCATCAACAACATTATCTTTTTTACTACTGTTTGACTCTTCAGCTTGTTGTTGACCTGATTCTTGTTGCATTTTTTCATATAGCTTTACGGAAAGTTGTTGCACTTCTTGCTCTAGTTTTTCCGTTGCTTTTTTGATTTCTTCGTAGTCATCGCCTTCGAGGGCTTTCTTCAATTCATCTTTAGCTTCATTGGCTTTTTCTACATCTGCTGAATCAACTTTATCTCCAAGATCTTTCACAGTCTTTTCTGTACTGAAGATCAATTGGTCAGCTTTATTCCGGACTTCCACTTGCTCTTTGCGCTTTTGGTCTTCATCAGCGTGCATTTCAGCTTCATTGACCATTTTTTCGATTTCTTCATCACTTAAACCACTGGACGATTGAATCGTAATATCTTGACTCTTATTCGTTGCTTTATCTTTTGCTGAAACGTTAACAATTCCATTAACATCGATTTTGAAAGTAACTTCAATCTGTGGGATTCCCCGTGGTGCTGGTGGAATTCCAGTGAGTTGGAAGCGCCCTAATGTCTTATTGTCAGAAGCCATTTGGCGTTCCCCTTGTAACACATGAATATCTACCATCGTTTGGTTATCGGCTGCTGTGGAGAAGATTTGAGATTTTTCAGTAGGAATCGCTGTATTCCGATCAATCAGCTTCGTGAATACTCCACCAAGTGTTTCAATTCCTAAAGAAAGAGGAGTTACATCAAGCAATACAATATCTTTCACATCGCCCGCTAAAATACCACCTTGGATGGCTGCTCCCATAGCGACCACTTCATCAGGGTTTACACCACGACTTGGATCTTTACCGATCAGCTTTTTGATCTCTTCTTGAACAGCTGGGATTCGAGTCGAACCACCCACTAGAACTACTTTGTCAATCTCACTAGGATCCAGATTGGCATCTCGGAGAGCTTGACGAGTTGGATCCATTGTGCGTTCAATTAGATCCGCACTAAGTTCTTCAAATTTTGCACGGGTCAGTGTTACTTCTAAATGTTTAGGTCCTGTTTCATCTTGTGCTAAGAATGGTAAAGAAATGGTTGTGGTTAATACACCTGATAAATCTTTTTTAGCTTTTTCAGCTTCTGTTTTTAACCTTTGCATCGCCATACTATCTTGACTTAGATCGATTCCGTTTTCATTTTCAAATTCTTCAACTAAGTAGTCAATAATCACTTGGTCAAAGTCGTCTCCACCTAGTTTATTATCTCCACTTGTTGCTAGAACTTCAAAGACTCCGTCTCCAAGTTCAAGAATTGAAACGTCAAAAGTACCTCCACCTAAGTCAAAGACAAGGATTTTATGTTCTTCTGTTTTTTCTAAGCCATAAGCAAGTGCGGCAGCCGTTGGCTCGTTAATAATCCGCATTACTTCAAGTCCTGCAATTCTTCCTGCATCTTTGGTAGCTTGACGTTGGCTATCATTAAAGTATGCAGGAACAGTAATAACTGCTTTATTTACTTTCTCTCCTAAGTATGCTTCAGCATCAGATTTCAATTTTTGTAAAACCATTGCTGAAATCTCTTGTGGAGTATATTCTTTTCCATCAATATCTACGGTATGTCCATATCCCATAAACCGTTTAATCGAGCTAATGGTTTTATCCGGATTGGTGATCGCTTGGCGTTTTGCAGCGTCACCGACTAAACGTTCGCCTGACTTGGAAAAGCCTACAACAGAAGGAGTCGTTCTTCCCCCTTCAGCATTAGGAATAACAACTGCTTCGCTACCTTCCATGAATGAGACGCATGAGTTTGTGGTTCCTAAATCGATCCCGATGATTTTACCCATTCGACTGCAACCTCCTACATGACCTTAACAAAATTAGTATATCAAAAATTAATTGCTGATTTTGACCATTGATGGACGAATGACACGGTCCAGAAATCGATAACCTGATTGAACTTCTTCTACTACCAATCCCGGTTCTACTCCTTCAACAGGAACAAGCATCACTGCATTATGTTGATGAGGATCAAATGGTTTTCCTTCTGCTTCAATAAGGCTTAAACCCGCTTGGGAAAGAGAGCCGAGAAATTGACGATACACCATTTCAACGCCTTCTTGCAATCCTTGATGATGCTCACTTTGATCCGCTGCATCTAGTGCACGTTCAAAGTTATCTAAAACAGGCAATAGTGATTCAAGCAGAGGAACAGCTGCATACTTGAGTGCGACTTCTTTTTCTTTACGAAAACGGCGCCGAGAGTTTTCTAAATCAGCTCTTGCGCGGAGCATCTGCTCATGATTTTCGTCTGCTTGCTTCTTCAATTGTTGCACTAATGCCTGGTATTGATCTAATTGTTGTTTTAACTGCTCAAACTCTTCAAGAGTAGGTTGGTAACCCTTCGGATTAACCTCTTCTTCAGTACGAAATGACTCCTCTTGGTTTCTGTCATGATCGTAACTTTCATTCTTGGAAGTCTGAGTCCGTTTCTGCAATTGGAGCTCTTGGTTTTCCAATTCCATTACAAGTCCTCCTTACTGTTAGAAGACAGGCATGTCTTTCATTTGAACAATGGTATGAATTCGTAGAATAGCTGTACTCACTTCGCCTGCCGTTTGTAATGCATGATATTTAACAAGAAGCGGATCAACAACTCCCATTTCAATCATATCCGCAACGGTACCACGATCACAATCTATTCCAAGGGAGTCAGACTGACGTTTTAGCTGGAAAGCTTTAACCAACTCAATCTTTTCAAGTGGATTAAATCCAGCATTGGCTACAACCTGTGTCATCGGTCTCTGAAGAGCTTCAGATACTACTGATACACCAAAGCGTTCCATTCCTTGGACAGTGTCTCTAAAGTTCTCTACATCGCGAGCTAGAGAGAGCTCGATGGCTCCACCACCTGGAACATATCCCTCACGAAGAGCAGCTTGCACAGCTGCAGCCGCATCTTTGCAAATCCGTTCCCGCTCCTCTACTACCTCTTCAGTTGCTGCACCAACCAAAATGGTAGCATAAGGTTTCCCTCTACCGCCACTGATTCGTACCTTTTCAAGAATTTCATCATCTTCTACTTCAGCACAAAAGCCTAAGATCGCTTCTAACTCTTCCAGAGATTTAAACAAGCCACTACGTTTTACAAGTCTAGCTCCAGTATGTACAGCTACTTTACTCAGATCCTCTCGAGTCACGTGTTGAACTACCATGATACCTGCATCAGTAAGAACTTCTTCCGCATGGGGGTCAACACCTCTAGCTGTCACAATCAATCCTACATTGAGATGAATCAAATGTTCTAATGACACTAAAAACTCTTCTTTAGATCTTTCCTGTTTGATAGCTTCTACATCAGTTCTACTTGCCTCTTCATCACTCAGATCTGGTTCCAATGCATCTGCCAAAACAAGGACACGAATATCTTGCTTGTAATCGAGCATTTGAGAATTCATCCTGGCTTTATTAATCAAAATACCCGAAAAAACATGACTTTCAACATGAGGATGACCCACAACTGTACTGGATAGCTTAAAATTTTTCTCTTCCATCAGCTTTTCACGCCCAATTAGTTGAGCAGCCTCAATAACGGAAAGCGTAATGTCCTCATTTTCACGACTAGCAGTATAGGCGATCCGTTGCAACCATTCATCCTCAAGTGCCCAAATGGGACGTGCTTTTTCTTTCATCTTATGTAAAGAAAATCTGATCCCTCGTTGCATACCTGTGATGATTTTTGCAACTGGAACACCACGAGCAACCTGTTTGGCACCTTCTTCGACAAGAGCAGTTGCAAGCAACGTTGCTGTTGTAGTTCCATCACCCATAATTTCTTGTTGAGCCTTAGCTACATTTACAATCATACTAGCAGCAGGGTGTTTGACTGCCATTCGGTCTAAAATGGTAAATCCATCATTGGTAACAATCACTTTACCTCCACTGTCAACTAACATCGTGTCTAGACCTTTAGGTCCCAATGTTGTTTCGACAGTTGCTGCTACCGCTTTCACGGCATTTCCATTACTTTGAAGAGCAGATTGAAGTGACTCCCCTTCTCCTAGATTGATATGATCCTTGTCAGGCACCCAACTTCCATCCTTTCTCTAAATCGGGACAGGGATTCGCCAAAGAATCCAGGTCATGAATAGACCTATTCACTGGTCAACCGCCTATTTCGTCTATTTGTACAAGAGCTAACTTAGTTAATCTAATTCAAATAGGGTGCTTAAACGCCGTGAAAAGTCTTTAGATAATAGATCGATCAACCCAATGACCCTTCCATAGTCCATACGAGTAGGTCCAAGGACACCAATGGTACCGACAGGTTCGCCATTAATCATATAAGAAGCAGAGATAATACTACAATTAGTTACTGCATTATGATGAATTTCATTTCCAATCCGAACTTGTACCCCATTTGTAGTGGGCTCCATGAGTTCCACCATGGTTTGATTCTCTTCAATCAGATCTAAAAGCATTTTAACCTTTTCTACATCTTGGAACTCCGGTTGATCGAGCATACGCGTTGCGCCACTTGTATAAACACGTTCCTGTTTTTCTGCTTGTAAAACCTGGTTAATTAAGCCACTTAACTCCCCATACTTAGAAAACTGGTGTGCCAGTTCAGTTTTTAACTCTTGGGCAACAGCTTTTCTCAAATGGGGTAACGGGATTCCATTTAACCGATAGTTAAGTAAGTGAACTAATCTTTCTGCTTCGTGATACGGAACTTTCTCTGGAATCATAATACGTTTCTGATAAACATAACCTGTATCTGTAACTAAAATTGAAATAGCTGAACGATCAAAAAGCGGGACAATTTGTAAATGTTTCAATCTGTTTTCAGAAATCTTAGGCCCTAGGATGATCGTCATATAATTAGTTAAGTTAGAAAGAAGAGATGTTGTTTGCTGAATAACCTCTTCGATACGATCCATTTGTAACGTATAACTTTCATGCAAAATAATCAGATCTTCTCTTCTCCACAAACGTGGAGTCAAAAGGTGATCTACATAGAAGCGATATCCTTTTTGAGAAGGTATTCTCCCGGCAGATGTATGCGGTTGCTCTAAAAAACCCATCTCTTCTAAATCAGCCATCTCATTGCGAACCGTAGCCGCACTAAACCCGACTCCTTCTTTTTTCGAAACTGTTCGGGAGCCGACTGGCTCAGCTGACACGATGTAATCGTTGATAATCGCCCAGAGAATTCGTTTTTGCCGCTCGGTTAACATCTGCCTCCCCTCCTTGTTAGCACTCCACTACTCCGAGTGCTAAAATAACTATATCTAACTTACCAAACGCAGAAATTGATGTCAATGTTCCTTTTTAAAACATTACCCATCTAAAAATGAAGCAAATACTTCATTTCCAAACAATAAGCCCTTTTCTGTTAATCGAATGTTATCATTTTCTTCAATAATTAGACCAAGTTTTTTTAATTGCTGCACTTGTCCACCAAAAACCTCATCGACAGTTTGTTGATACAATGAGAAAAAACGATCCTTATTTACCCCTTGCATCAACCGTAAACCCAGCATCATAAAATTTTCACGATCTTCTTGATCACTCACCTGATAGGATTCCACAACGGGACGATGTCCACCATTCACACGTCGAATATACTCTTTGATTCCTTTCACGTTAGCATGACGTATTCCATTCATATAACCATGTGCTCCAGCACCTAGCCCATAGTATTCTTCATTTAACCAATAAGTAGAATTATGTTTACTCTCATATCCTGGTTTTGCAAAATTACTCACTTCATATTGTTCATATCCATGGCTTTGAAGTTCGGAGCGAATCAATTGATACATGGTTAACTCATCATCTTCGGTAGGAAGTGGGAGCTGTTTACGTTCATATAATTGATGAAACAATGTTCCTTCTTCAATTTTCAAGCTATAACAAGAAAAATGATCTGGCTTTAATGATCCAGCGTGTTGTAGTGTTTCTTTCATATCTTGAACGGTTTGCTCAGGTAGCCCAAACATCAAGTCCAGAGATATGTTATGAAACCCAGCTTCACGAGCTTGAAAAACACTTCGTTTGATATCTTCCACCTCATGAATTCGACCAATTCTTTTCAATAATTGCGGACGAAAGGTTTGTGCACCAAAACTGATTCGATTGATCCCACCTTCATGCATCACACGAAGTAATTCAGGACTGGTCGTTCCAGGGTTCGCTTCAATCGTAAATTCAATCTCCTCACTCCACTTCGGAAAGTAGAGACGAATCTTTTCACAAAGTAACTCCATCTGTTGAGGTGTTAATACTGTTGGAGTTCCACCACCGATAAAAATCGCTTCAATTTCTCGTGGAGGAACCTCTGCCACTGTTAAGGCCATTTCACGAAACAATGCATCCAAGTATTTGTCAACGGGTTGTCCCTCAACCACATAGGCAGTAAAGTCACAGTAAAAACACTTATTCGTACAAAAAGGAATATGAATATAAACCGCTCGTGGGGTCATTTGTTTCTTCACCTCCAAGACACAAGAAGCCGTAAGTGGAACTGGTCCACATACGGCTTTGCTCTATTTATTTTCATCCATTTGAAGTACAGCCATAAACGCTTCTTGAGGAACTTCTACATTTCCTACAGCTTTCATTCGCTTTTTACCTTCTTTTTGTTTCTCAAGTAACTTACGTTTTCGGCTGATGTCACCACCATAACACTTTGCCAATACGTTTTTCCGAATCGCACTAATCGTTTCACGAGCTACAACCTTTGTTCCAACTGTTGCTTGAATAGGTACTTCAAACATTTGGCGGGGGATCAACTTTTTCAATTTCTCTACTAAGAGGCGACCCCGATGATAAGCCCGATCACGGTGAACGATAAAGGAGAGTGCGTCAACGACTTCCCCGTTTAATAAAATATCCATTTTAACCAAGTTGGAAGGTTTATAACCGATCAATTCATAGTCGAAAGACGCATAACCTTTGGTGTTAGACTTTAATTGATCAAAGAAGTCGTAAACAATTTCGGCGAGTGGTAATTCATAGACGATATTGACACGATTGTTATCCATATAACTCATGTCAATATAGGACCCTCGCTTATTTTGGCAAATTTCCATCACTGCACCAACATAGTCATTAGGAACCATAATGGCAGCTTTTACATAAGGCTCCTCAACTCGGTCAATTTTTTGTTGAGGTGGCATCAGGGTCGGATTTTCGATCGAAATCATACTGTCATCTGTTTGGTAAACATTATAAACAACACTAGGAGCTGTGGTAATCAATGGAATCCCAAATTCACGCTCGATCCGCTCTTGAATAATTTCCATGTGAAGAAGACCTAGGAATCCACAACGGAATCCAAATCCTAAGGCATTAGATGTTTCTGGTTCATAGGAAAGTGAAGCATCGTTAAGCTCCAACTTTTCAAGTGACTCACGTAGATCATCATAGTCAGATGATTCCACTGGGTAAAGCCCACAGAATACCATCGGATTGATTCGACGATAACCTGGTAATGGTTCTGATGCTGGGTTATTTGCATCTGTAATTGTGTCTCCAACTCGGGTATCTTTCACGTTTTTAATACTAGCAACTACAAAGCCTACTTCCCCAACTGATAGTTCATCCATCTGCACGGAATGTGGTGCATAAGCACCCACTTCTGTTACTTCAAAAGTTTTTCCCGTTGCCATCATTTTGATCTTCATACCTTTTTTAATGGTTCCTTCTACTACCCGCATGTAAATAATAACGCCTTTGTAGGAATCGTAGAAGGAGTCGAAGATTAGAGCCCGAAGAGGTGCCGAAGAATCACCTGTAGGAGCAGGCACTTTTTGAACGACCTGTTCCAAAATGTCCTCGATCCCAATTCCTGATTTAGCAGATGCGAGGACAGCATCACTTGTATCTAAGCCAACCACATCTTCAATTTCTTGTTTGACTCGCTCAGGTTCAGCACTAGGCAAGTCAATTTTATTAATGACTGGGATAATCTCTAAATCATTTTCCAGTGCTAGATAGACATTGGCTAATGTTTGCGCTTCCACACCTTGAGCAGCATCAACGACGAGTAAAGCCCCTTCACAAGCCTCCAAACTTCTTGAAACTTCATAAGAAAAGTCTACATGCCCGGGTGTATCGATCAGATTAAGGATATATTCCTGACCATCTTTTGCTCGGTAAGGAAGACGAACCGACTGCAATTTAATCGTAATCCCACGTTCCCGTTCCAAGTCCATCTTATCTAAAAATTGGTCTTGTTTTTCTCGAGCGGATATCGCTCCAGTAAAATCTAATATTCGATCTGCTAGCGTAGACTTTCCATGGTCAATATGAGCAATAATTGAAAAGTTACGGATCATCTGTTGACGTTCTTTTTTATCCATCCCCGATTTATTCCCTCCTGCGTAACGAGCAAGACTGCATTTTTTAATTATAACAGTCCATTAGAAGCGCTTCAATCATTCTCATCTCATCAAAAAATGAGCCCTTCCATACAAGGAACGACTCATCCAAGTTTAATTTGCCCAACTGAATATAGACTCAACCAGCTTTCGAGTGATTTGACGAATCGCTGTTCCAGCATGATTACCTACCAAGGCCAGCTGACTTGTTTCATTTTGTATGGTTCCTTTCACTTTTTGACTGGCTTCTTTTATTTTTTGATCATCAAGATTTTCGACTGGATTTTTTGTTTCTACCACTTGCCCCATCACTGAAATTTCAATTTTCCCATTCTGTTGAGGTGTAATCTGGATTGCGCGAGGTGACCCCTCTACTCCTTCCAATTTTTGAATGTTTTTTTCTGCCGTATCAATACCTAAAAAAATCCCGATGATCAACATGATTCCAAGTCCTAATAATTGAATGGAAGCGCGCATTCCTTCATTCACCTCATCCTTTTCCATAAATGATGATTACTTTGGTTGGCTCATCACAGGGGTCGCTGGATTTATTCTCTCTGCTATCAATTTTGCCAAAAGATCTAGGGATCGATACCCTTCTTCAAAATTATTATCCACTCCGCCTACTTCAACAAGCATGCTGTTTGGTGATAGGGATTGATTATACTCTCCATTATTTCCATGTGCTCGCTCTTTCGTAATGACAGCTCTTGAAATTCCTGGTACCAACTGATTAAGTTCATTATGGAGTTGGCGGGCCAATTGCAGATTTTCCTCATAATTCTTACTCGATTTGCCGACGATAAAGGCAAGTCTTGCATAAGATTTCCCATCATGTGTCAATGTAGTTTTGTTTCTTCGTAACGAGTCTCGATGAATATCAATTAAATAAGTAATATCTTGATTCTGCTTCATAACAGTTTGTACCATTTTTCGAGACTTTCCATAGGAACCTTCCCAAGTATATTTTTTATGTGTGGCGATTGCTCCTACACCCTGCTGTTCCAATCTTTGTGCTAAATAATTACTTAAAGTAGTTACATTCACTTTTAAGTCGCTCGCTTTATTAGCACTTCCTTTTTCCTTTAACTCAGGAAGATAAGATTCCCAAAAATGAGTAGTGTAGATCAAAACACGTTTGGATAAGCCACTTTCTTTAGCCACTGAAGGCGGCTCTTCTTCTTGGCTAGATTCCAAACCTTTTAAAATCTCTTTTTCTAGTTCTGGCGGTGGGGGAGACTCCACAGGGATTGAAGTATAATCCACATCAGAACTGGCTAAAACAATCTCTGAATCAAAGAGAGCAAAGAGTGGCAACTCTCTCCCTAAAAAAGTTCGTGGATCTCGAAAATCAATACTTGTAGCTAAATCAATGAAGAGTCGAGAGGCTAATCCCTCCATGTCAGGTGCGTCCACACTCTCTTTTAGATATGGAATCTCTCCACCCATCACCATGACGAGCGTCTGATCTGGAATCCGTGATGTTACCTTACCTATACTAGATGTTTGCAAACTATTTTCTGCTTGCAAGACTACTAGAGATCCCACAACTGCAAAGATCACAGCTATTCCCATCAATATAAACACCAAGGTTTGTCGTGTTCGGGGTCTCGATATATTAATAATTTTAAATCCTCTCAACTTGTTCACCCTCTATCAACAGGTTCTATCTAAAAGTATGTAGTCGTTCATAGAGTTAGAACTTTTAAATATAATCAGATGTTTTGCGAGGTAAGGGTTTCTATTAATATATTTCCTAGTATATCCCCATAGGTTGCTGTATAAGCCCACAAGAAAGGGGATCAATCCCATTGATCGATCCCTATTGTAAATGAGAAGCCACATTATCCATGGTTACAGTCTCATGAAGGGCACAGTTAACTCCATTAGCAACCATTTTGGCAATATTCGCGATGAATGAATCTACTTCTTTTGGAGTTACGATTAGGTTTTGCCCTAATGGAGATAAAACTTCATGGATGAGTTGTTTTTTCTCTGCTGAATCTAGTCCACCTAACATGCCTAACAATTGATTCTGGGTTTCAGTTGGCACTTGATGTTGTTGCAGATCTTTCACAGAAGGGCGATTATAGGGGTCAAGTGGATTGGAGCGAACCCCCTGCATCTCTCGACTCACATGGGAAAGTACAAAGTCGATCGTATCGTGGGCAATCGTAACAGCGTCTACTACTGTGGGGACACCAATAGCAATGACGGGGATTCCTAATGTTTCTTTATTTAAAGCCTTACGCTTATTCCCTACTCCTGATCCTGGATGGATTCCTGAATCAGCGATTTGTATGGTTGTATTCACTCTAGACAAAGCACGAGAAGCTAATGAATCAAAAGCGATTACAAAATCAGGCTGGCTTTGTTCAACAACCCCTTTTACAATCTCACTGGTCTCCATCCCTGTGATTCCCAAAACTCCCGGTGAAATCGCACTAACGGAACGATAGCCCTCAGCGACTTGTTCAGGAACAAGCTCAAATAAATGACGAGTGATCATCGTATGTTTAACGACCCATGGACCAAAAGCATCAGGAGTGACATTCCAGTTCCCCAATCCAACAATTAACGCTTGATCGTTGGACTTTATACCAATCTCATGAAGAAATCGGCTAAACTCTTCTGCAAAATGAGTTGCCACACGATGCTCTAACATTGAATCTTTAGATCGTAGTCCTGGAATCTCAAAAGTTAAATAAGTACCTGGAACTTTCCCCAATTCCCTAGCGCCTACCTCATCATCAATCTTGATCCAGCTAGTTGTAATCCCATCTTTTGTTGTTTCTTCAATCTGTACACCAGGAATCTGGTCCGTATGCTTCAATCTCTCTGAAGCCATTGCGTGAGCTTCACGAGCTAAATCAGTGCGGATGGAGTATCCACTTAAATCAACTTGGTGCAAACCTACTCCCTCCTTCCATCTTCTATTAACTAGTGTTACCATTTACTTGTTTTAATTATTCCCGTTCTTCGATTATTGCTTTTTGCCCTTGCTCATGCTAGAATATTGCATGTTGCATGAAATGGGATGCGTATCTTTGAACTCAGGAGGTGAATCGGTTGGCAAATATTAAATCCGCAATTAAGCGTGCAAAAACCAACGAAGTACGTCGTGCACATAACTCAGCACAAAAGTCTGCGATGCGTACTTCTGTGAAAAAGTTTTTGGTTGCTGTTGATCAACAAGAAAAAGAACAAGCAGCTGTTTTACTTAAAGAAGCAAGCCGTAGCTTAGATAAAGCTGTAACTAAAGGCTTAATTCATAAAAATGCTGCTGCTCGTAAAAAATCACGTCTTTCTTCCAAATACAATGCATTAAACGCTTAACACCCACATAAAAAAGCGACCCGATGAACTGGGTCGCTTTTTTATGTGGGTTTAACTTATAAAATCCCCATCGCATCTTTCATCTTACGAACGGTTTGTTCCGCTACTTCATTCGCCTTTTCAGCACCCTGTTGTAAAATACGAATTAACTCGTCAGACAGCCGGATTTCGTGGTAACGTTGTTGAATCGGAGTAAGATGATCAATAGTCGCCTCAATCACATCTTTTTTCAATTGACCATAACCAATTCCCTCGTATTTTCTTTCTAACTCGCAAATTGAGATATCAGCAAAGCGACTGTACAGAACAAGTAGGTTACTCACGCCAGGTTTCGTTTCTGGATCATAGCGAACGATATTTTCTGAATCAGTAACTGCTCTTTTTAATTTTTTCTCAATCAATTTGGGTTCGTCTAACATGGTAATATAGTTAAAGTGGCTATCCGCACTTTTACTCATTTTTTTCTCTGGTTCATCAAGCCCCATGATCTTGGCACCTTCTTTTTGAATCAGGGCTTCGGGAACCGTTAACACATGACCATAATCACGATTAAAGCGTTCTGCTAACTCCCGTGTCAATTCAATATGTTGTTTCTGATCTTCACCTACAGGAACCTGATCCGCCTGATAAAGTAAAATATCTGCTGCTTGTAAGACTGGATACGTATATAAACCAGCCACCACAGAGTCGGAGCCTTTACTTTTCTCTTTGTATTGAATCATCCGATTCAATTCGCCAATCCGAGCCAGACATTGTAATAACCATCCAGCCTCACTATGTGCCCTAACTTGAGATTGGACAAATAAGGTAGCTTTCTTAGGATCTAATCCAACAGCCAGATACATAGCAGCAAGATCCAACGTTTTCTCTCTTAACTCCTGAGGATCACGCGGAATAGTAATCGCATGAAGGTTTACTACACAGTAGTAACAATCAGCTTGATCTTGAAGTTTTACAAATTGTTGAATGGCTCCTAAATAGTTTCCCAAGTGGACAAAATTTGTAGGTTGGACACCTGAAAATACACGTTTCACTTTCATCACTCCTTTTTAAAAATAAAAAACCCGTCCCCACAAAAGGGACGAGTTGAGCTCGCGATACCACCCTAATTCACCTAACATTAAAAAGGTACACTCATTGAATAACGGGATTCTATCCCGACTTGCTCCTAGTAAAAGCAATCGCTTCGTTCAGACAAGCAGCTCCAAAGCCCATTCACATAGGTTACTGATTGGCTTGCACCTTCCGCCAACTCTCTGCACAGACTCTCCATGCTACTCTTCTTTGTCATCGCTTTAAGTATTTAAGATTATGATACCATAAACCAACATTCATAATGAGAGAGTATAACCTTTTACAAACTTCCTCATCATAGGATATAAGTTATATTTTCCAGCAAGTTCAGTTTGAAGTCAAGCATATCTTATTTACAAATGCATTAAAGTGTGCTAATTTTTCTATGATAAGGAGGGACGGTTATGGGACAAGTCATTCCTTACTATATACAAATTCTTGCGCCGATTGTTGCGTTAATCATGGCTACGGCTGTCGTGGTTATTCGCTTGCGTGCAACTAAAAAGCCCACATCCGCCAAAAAAATACTCATTCCCCCTCTAGGGATGAGCACAGGGTTTATGATGTTCGTCTACCCACCTACACATATTCCGTGGAGTTGGGCATTGATCGCATTTGTAGCAGGGATTATTTTTTTAGCCATTCCACTGATTCAAACATCCAAGTTTGAAATCATTGATAACCAAATCTATCTCAAACGCTCCAAAGCTTTTGTAGTCATCTTAATCATTTTATTAATCATTCGGATGGCTCTACACAACTATATTGAACAACATATTAGCATCTTTCAAACCGCAGGAATTTTCTTCGTCCTAGCATTTGGCATGTTATTACCATGGCGGCTAGTCATGTTTTATCAATATAAACAATTAAAAAAAGAGCTATCAAATGAATCCATTGTACCTAATAAATAATCTCCTTAATCTAGGAGATTATTTATTTCTGTTCTGATCAAACAATGCTTCCTCTGATCTCACTTGAATTTGATGTCGTCGTAACAACGCAGCTGTCACCCCCACTCCTGCCTTTTTGATCCCTTTAAATTCTCCATTATAAATGGTACAGCTCCCACAAGATGGACTTCGTTCTTTGAGAATCGCTTCTGTGGCTCCAATCTCTTTAGCGATTTTTAAAGTCTCATAAGCTCCTTGAACAAATGCTTTTGTTACATCGTTACCATGAATATCAATCACTTTTGCTGTCCCATCTAGCACATCCTCCCCATCTCCACCTACGATCTCTGCTGGGGGGCGCGGGGTAGATAATCCACCCATTTGCTCAGGACAAACCGGGAGTGCCTCTCCACACCTTACTAATTCTAGGATATCATCGGCTTTTTGATGTTTTTGATCATAGCGACACTGAATCCCCGCTAGACATGCACTTACTATTTTTCGAGACATCTTTGTCAATCCTTTCATTGTTGGATCATAACATATCATCATATAGCCCCTTAACCATTGGAACTTGATGTTCGCTTTTCATGAACTTGTACCTTACGAAGAAGTGAAGAAGTCGCTCATCCTCCGATTCTAGGAGGAAGCAAACTACACAATTTCATCACTACACCGCGAAGAATCATCGAAGTGAGTATATAGTGAAAGTTGCGAACTCATCTAAAGACCTACTCGTATTGTGTAGAACTTGTTACAATAATATCGAGAAGGATTAAAATTAATTTAACACAAAAATGACTGTAACCGTTTACTAGAGGAGTGTGTTCCTAGTGTCTGAAAAAGTTGTTGTGGTGGGTGGAGGTTTGGCAGGGTTAAGTGCTGCTGCTCGACTCGCACACAATGGTTACCAAGTAACTTTACTCGAAAAAGCCCCTAAATTAGGCGGTCGAGCCATTTCAATTCCGTTGAAAGGCTTTAATTTCAACTTTGGAGCTCATGCCATCTACGCTCGAGATAAATCGATTCTTCGCAAATTTGAAAGCGAAATGCCACTTCATGTCGATTGGAAAGACTTTACACCTTCTAAAGCTTTCTATGATATGGGAACTTTTACAACCCCTATGCCAGCTACATTAGAAGGATTGTATCGTACAAAAGTGCTGGATTCACAAAATAAAATCCGTTTTGCTTACGAAGTTTTCAAAACGATGACTTCGATTGAACGTGGAGAAGATGGCGTTCTTATCGGCGACTATCTAAAAAATGAACCTGAACAGATCCGTGACCTTCTGTTAACTGTTGCCTCTTCAAATTTCTTTACCAACGAACCTGAAAAAATACCTTCTCCTCTCTTTTTCCAGTACTACAAACGTCTTTTTTCTACTAACCGAGCGGTCTCCTATATCGGAGGTGGTTGGCAAGCAATTGTAGACTCGTTTGCTAAGATTATTGAAGATAATGGTGGAAACATTGTAACGAAAGAAAAAGTTATGGAGGTACAGTTGGAAGGAAAATGGATCCGCACTATTGTAGGCAAGAACGATACCTACCAAGCTGACCATTTTATTTTCTGTATTCCACCCAAAGAGTTAAGTAATTTATTTGCAGATAGTTCATATCAAAATTATTTCACGGAGTACCAAAATTTTTCTCCAACCCAAGTGGTTGTCTACGATATCGGATTAAGTGAGCGAATCGCAAGTCCGTATACCTATATCTACCAAAAAGCTCACCGTGTATTTATCACAGATATCTCCTATTACGATGAAACCTGTGTTCCAAAAGGTGGGCAATTAACACAAGCCATTGCTTACTTGAACGCTGAGGAGATCGCTGAAGGAAAAGCAGATGAGAAAGTAGTATTGATTGAATCCATTTATGACAAACACTTCCCAGGCTGGAGAGAAAAGCTTGTCGCAAAACGCGTCTCTAAGAAAGCTACTGTTCAAGAAATCAAATGCATTGAAGATCAACGATTAATGCCAGTTAAGTTTTATGGTCTCCCCAATGCCTTTTTTGCAGGTGACTGGTGTCAAGGGGAAGGACAGTTATCTGAGCTCTCCTTCACTTCGGCCTATGATGCAACCAGTCGAATTATGAAAAACTCCTCACTCAATCAAACACATTTAGCATAATTTTTAAACCTATAAGTTATATAACTAGAGCTATAGAGTCATCATTATAAGAAAAAAGCTCTTCCAATGAAAAGGCTGCTACTTCATATGAGTAGCAGCCTTTTTTCATCTATAAGATTGATCTGTTCACACTACTGCACTTGAATGGAAGTAAATACCTTAACGATCACAGCACCTACCAAAATAAACACGAGTGCTACCGAGAAAAATACTGTTGAGAATAACATCTTATCGTAAGCGTATTCTTTTAATTGTTCAACTGATTTGCCATCCATACGACGGATGTGAAAACGAAGGTTAACATTTCCCACGACTAACATCACAATGGGAGTAGCAATGAAATACCACATCGGAATTCCTTCGATAAAAGCACCATCACCCGCTCTAAAAAATGCTTGAACGATGAAAAAAATCCCTAGAGCCGCCTGCATGAGAAAACCAGAAGTATAATAGCGCCGCCAATTTTCTCCTAGCTTCTCCTTTTCATATTGAAAAATCTCTTTCATTTGTGGAAACAAAAGAAGTGGCGGATTATTTACTTTTATAAAGTATAAGAGCAAGGGAAGGAGTATAAAAAATCCACCTAAAACCCCATACAATACTGGTGCACTCAATTGTGAGATAATTAAGCCAGCAATAATTCCCATATAAGCGATGTAAAGAATATTAGAATAGAGAATCTGCTTTTTTCTAAGAGTAGCTAATCGACTTTCCTCCATATGTCAAAACTCCTTTACTCCGTTTGTGACACCTGCTCTTTCCCAAGAGCAAAGCCCGCAAAAAGTCTTCCACCAAACGGTTCTATTAGTTCTTCCATCCCATGAATGAATGGTTGTTCTTGTTTACTTATATAATAGTCCTCAAATATCTTAACATACTTTTTTCCTAAACGATGGTCCAGTTGTTGCAATCGGCGGAACAACCACTTACTTTTCCCATTCCAATATCCATTCATTCGTAAGAGAAACTCGGCCACCAAGGGAAATAAAGCCTGAACTGCACACAGAGCCTCTTCAGGTACTTGAGCGCCAGCCACATCATCAAGAAGATCTGTAATTCTATAACGAAACTGAAGTACATCTTCTTCGGTGAGTGCTTTAGGTCCTCGTTGATACCATTCTTCCGCCTCTTTTTTAAGCTGATTGGCAAAACCATCATCCCGAATTACTTTCCCTTCAATGCACATTCGCAATAATGATGGATTAGCTGTCTCATATCCAATTTGAAAGTAGTCAAGGTAGGAGCTTTGATTATAGACAAATGTTTCAATCATCCAACCTAAGACTTCAAAACTTTCTCGATAAGCGTATGAAATCGTGGGATCAATGATCACTAGATCTAATTCTGAAAACGGCGTTTCCTCTCCTCTACCACTACTACCACCTAATAAGACAACTGAACTGTGGGGGAACTGATCATCGATAAACTGATCAGCCGCTTCGATTGGAGACTGCTTCACTTTCATTTCTCCTTTATCTTTAAGTCCTCTATATGAGCATTTTAGTAGCATATGGATCCAAGTCCCATCGAGGCACTATTTCTCTGTCTCACTCCCGTAGTGCGATCCGCAAAATTCGCTTGCCAGAGAAATATCTCCCCTCCTAGGCTCATTGAAGCAATCTGTAATTTCCAATTTATCTAAGTTATTTTATTAAGTCAAAGAAGTATTTATCTTCTTCCACATATGAGGAGGAGTCTCACTTGAACAAAAAGACTACAGATGAATTTCGATCTGTAGTCTAGTTTCCCTAATGAATTCAAGTGGTATTGTTCAAGTCGAATATATTAAACGGGTACATTCATATGTAGAAGTAGACGCTCAATGGCCAAAATCTTATCTGAACGGCCTGATTTAATATCTTGATCCGCTTGGATCGCTTGTGCCAATAGTGACCGTAACATCTTTTCTGAAAAGTGGGTCACTTGTTTAAGCGCAAGCTTTACAGGGTAAGGGTGAACTTTTAGCTGAGAAGCAATCTCTTTCTCTGGATAGCCTTGCTGGGATAGAACCTTAACCTGAAGCATTAGCCGAAACTGGCGGGTAATCAAGGCCAAGATACGAATAGGTTCTTCTCTCTGGTAAAGCAGGTCATACCAGATCGAGAAGGCTTCCTCCATCTGACGGCGAGCAATGTGATCCGTTAGCTTAAACACATCCTGCTCCAAAGTACGGGGAACCAACTCGGTTACATGGTTGGGATTAATTGTTCCCCGTTGTCCCACATAAGTAGCTAACTTAATACACTCCTGTTGAAGTAAGCGAAGGTCATTGCCAACGAGCTGGATCAATTCTCCGATCGCATCTGGTGTTATCTTCACTTCTAGTTGGTGACATCGTTTGTTCACCCACTGACTTAGTTCATTCCCTTGGAGTGGATTAAACTGAAGCGTTCGTGCTAGCTTTTGTAGTTGTTTGACTACTTTTTTTCGTTTATCCAATTTATCAGCAGGAGCAATTAAAATAACAATATTAGGAGTAAATGGTTGTCCTATGTAATCGATTAGTACATCTGCCTGATGATCTACACCACTTTTTCTTTTCGCCGAGGTTAGAAAGTAAGCATTTTTCCCGATAATCAAACGTCGCTCTCCAAAAAAAGGAGGAGTCTCCGCTTCTTGAACGAGCTCTTGAATCGAAATCTCCTCTAAATCTAGCCAAACTTCATTGCCAAACTCATCTTCTTCTGGCATCAACTGTTGTCGAATCCAATGTACCGTTTCGTCTATTAAAAAGGTTTCAGCACCATAAAAAAAGTAAACCGGATGTAGTTTATTTTTCTTGATGTCTTCAAAAAGTTGCCGATCCATCCATGAGTCACCTCTCATCCTAGTTTACCTGTTTTCCATTTTTTCTTCTATCTTTATTCTTTAGGTTTTTCAGCTGAAGTTGATTTTCGATGTGAATCTCAGTGGTGTCTACTCGATCATATTTACCTTTACTATCAAACATCGGAGTTCGATTTGCCAAGGAAAAGTCCGCTCTACCCTTCGATTCCGAGAGGACACTTTTATTTAATCATTGCTTCTAATTGATATTTTCCAGACGGATCTACACGAACACTAATCGCACCCTGTTCATCCGTTCGCCAGATGATAGCTTGATGTTGCTCAAGACGCTGGAGTACATCGGGAGTTGGATGACCGAAGCGGTTCTGTTTTCCTACTGAGATCACTGCATGCTTGGGTTGAGTCGCAGATAACCATGGCTCGTGTGTGGAAGTTCGACTCCCATGATGTGCGACCTTTAAAACATCTACAGATGGCAAATCCCAGTGGGTAAGTAAAAATTGTTCCGCCTGTTTTCCAATATCCCCTGTCAGTAGAATCTTTACCCCGTATACTTGTAAAAGTACAACGACAGAGTCCTCATTTGTCTGCTTTCCATCACTGAGTAACTGTTTGGAATCAGGGTGGAGGAATTGCCAAGAGACCCCTGACTCCAACTGCCAACCCTTTCCTGAAGGAACATGTCCAATCGGAACGCCTTGTTTTTCTAGTGAATTTATTAACATCGCCTCGATCAGTGATCGTGGTGGATGCGGATTTCGAATCACCTGCTTCACGGGAAAACGTTCCACAACAGCCAAGAGACCCCCAATATGATCTGCATCCCCATGGGTAAGAATCAGTTGATCAATCTGACGAATCCCTCGATAAGATAAGTATGGGACAAGTACTCTCTTCCCTACATCATAGGAGCTAGTTCTTTGTTGCCATTTTTCTTTGGCATAAGATACACTACCTCCTCCATCAATCATAATGACTTTCCCATCCTTGGTCTCTATGATGATTGCATCGCCCTGTCCTACATCCAAAAAAGTAATTCGCGTCTCCTCTCGCTCCCATAAATGGATCTGATGTGCATATACGAAGAGTGCGACAAGGAATCCCATAGAAATCCAACGATGTTTAGAATGAACAAAATACGATTTGACCCAAGCCCCCCAAAGATAAAGAAGAATGATTATATATGCGAGTAACCATAGTAGAGAAGGTGGTACCCATGATGTATGAGCCCAGCTCCACGCCATCAACAAGTCTACACCTTGATCGACTCCATCCAAGACTAGAGAGGGAAAAAGAGCGATCCCTTTCGCCAAAGAGGAATTTATAAAGCTGAGAAAAAGACTTCCCATCCCGATTGGAAGAACCAATAAACTAAGCACAGGCACAAAAAGTAGATTAGCCAACCAAGAAATGAAAGAAAACTGTTGGAAATGCCAGATCAAGATGGGAAAAGAAACAACCTGAGCAATGATCATGACTGCAATCGTTGAACGTAGCCAGCTCCAATCCAATGGTAAACGGTCCGCCAACTCTTCTACTCCAATAATTAAAGCAAAAGTAACAAGATAACTCAGTTGAAAGCCAACTTCTAGCCATTGATAGGGATTCCATAACAATTGAACGATCAACGCTATAGCTAGGAAAGAGGCCATATCCTTCCATTTATTTAGATAAATCGCCAACAAGGCTAACCCTCCCATAAGCGAAGCACGAATCACGGGAACCCCCGCCCCTACTAACATCGCATAAAGAGGAAGGACACATAGAGTAACTAATGCTGCCTTTTCCCTTGTCAACCCAATCCATTTAAGAGCGACATATAAGCAACTCACAATGACCCCAACATGTAATCCTGAAATAGATAAAATATGTATGATTCCTAGTTGCTGATAATTCTCTTGGGTGTCTTCGTCCACTTGCTCTCGTTGTCCTAACAACATTCCTTTCATAAGCCCTGCATGCTCCTGCGAAAAAATCGTGTCCAGCTGTTGGGACAAGTGTGCTTGTAGATGGTCTAACTCTACACGAAGATGAAAGGAAGAAGAAGATTGAACGATGGGTTTCCAGCCATCCATTTTTCCTATCCAATGAATTTGTTGGCGATAGAGATATTCTTGATAGTGAAAGGCACCTGGATTCCGTGGTGGAGAAGGTCGCTCGATCACCATAGTCCCACGAAGGTAATCATACCTTTGGAGAGTCTGAGCCTGTCTCCACTCATCTACATCTTTCAATTTTGCAGCCACCCGAATCCGCTCATTGGAAAGGGGATGGACAGTGCTCTCATTCGATATGTAACTCACATCCATATCAAACGTCACACGATCTCCATCTACAATCGGTTGACTGATCACTTTTCCTGTTACAATACCCACACAAGTTTCAGTACAAAATGAAGAAATCATCGAATGATTATGCTGATCTACATATGCAAACCGAGCAGCCCCCAAAAAAATACCGATCAAAAAAAGAGTTACCATCAGCCCTCTTCGATAATAGTAAAAGACCCATCCTCCAATGACCATCACTAAGATGAAAAAAACGATGTAGCCTAGCCAATTTTTCCAGAGCCAATAGCTGATCATGCTACCCGCTAACCATCCCAATCCAATGACTACAAATGGTCTCTGTAACAAACTTTATTCACTCCAACGATCTATTTTGTAAATAATTCCATACCATTCGACATTTTCCTGTCTTTTTGTACAAAAAAAGCCTGTCGAATTCTTTCAACAGGCTTTTCCATTTAAAATCAAAACGAAAAATTACTTCCCACCTTCTCGTCTACTTTTCGCCCAATCATAATTTCCTTCATAGCGAGTTAATCGTTGGTCTTCTAGCCAATAGATTTGGTCCACAATCCGATTCAAAAAATAACGATCATGGGAAATCATCAACACAGTTCCTGGAAACTCTAGGATGGCCTCTTCCAATACTTCTCTCGAATCAATATCTAGATGGTTGGTCGGTTCGTCCAAAATGAGTAGATTGATATCTTGGTGCATCAACTGAGCCAATCGCAAACGCATTCGCTCACCACCGCTAAGATCTTTCACTTTTTGAAATACAGCATAACCATGAAATAAAAATCGTGCGAGCAGATGACGTGCATCGCTTTCTGCTACATGGACTTCATCTCGAAAAGCTTCGATCACTGTTCGGTCCAGATCTCCTTCAAAAGCTCCTTGTGACAAATAGCCCACTTTTACTGATGTACCCATCCGTACAGTTCCTTCATCCGCCTCAATCTCCCCCTGAATAATTCGTAAAAGTGTCGTCTTCCCTGTACCATTGGCTCCAACAATTGCACATCGTTGACCAAATGAAATCACAAGATCAACATTGGAAAATAGTAAACGATCCTCCGCCAATTTCCCAATCTGTTCAGCAACAATGACATCCTTCCCACTTCGGGAACTCATTTCGAATTGTAGATTCATCTTTTTTCTTTCTAAAACAGGACGTTTGACTTTTTCAATCCGCGCAAGTGCTTTTTCCATACTTTTAGCCTGACGGTGTAACCCTGCATTAGGGGGATTGGAACGATTCGCCCACTCTTTTAATCGCTTGATGGTCTCTTTCATTTTCTTGATTTTACGTTCTTGTTGTTGATACTCTTGAAACTGTGCTAATAGCCGTTTCTCTTTTTCTTGAACAAATGAAGAATAGTTACTTTGATAAACGGTGATTTCTCCTTCTTCCAGATCCCAAATCTCTGTAACAACCCGATCCAGAAAATAACGATCATGTGAGACAACAATGACTGCTCCTTGATATTTACCTAAAAAGTCTTCCAACCATTCAATCGATGGTAAATCTAAGTGGTTGGTGGGTTCATCGAGTAAAAGTATTTCTGGCTTTCTAAGAAGCAATGTAGCCAACCCAATCTTGGTTTTCTCCCCTCCACTACATTCAATAAAGGGACGATCCCACATCGTTGTTGGAATACCTAAGCCACTTGAAACTTGGGCGATCGCAGATTCAATCTGATAACCACCCTCATCGGCAAATTGCTGTTGATATTGATCCCAACGTTGATATAACCGGTTAAGCCGTGCTTCATCCTGAGAATGTTCGCTGATTTCAAATGCAAGCTGCTCTATTTTTTTCTCCAGCTCCATAAGTTCAGCAAACGACTGTAGTAGAACATCTTTGACTGTCAATGATCTAGCAAACTCAGGAATTTGTGCTAGATAGCCAATTTTTACTTGTTTGCGAACAAAGACATCCCCTTCATCCGGGCTCTCAACCCCAGAGATACACTTCAGTAATGTTGTTTTTCCACTTCCATTGGCACCCACCAATCCAATTCGGGCTCCCGCTTGAACTTCAACATTTATTTGCTTGAGTACCCACTCAGCACCCAACATTTTTTTAAGTTGATGACACGCACATACGATCATGAACAAGACTCTCCTTTTGTAGACAGCAAAAAGCCATCAGCAAGAAAACCTCGCCGATGGCTCTCTGTCCTTTATTTGAGAACGATGAGGATTCTTACGAAATCATAGAATAGAGGTCATTTGTATAGCTAAAAATGGACACACTGATCCCGTTAATTGCTTTTTTATGGGTAATGGCATGTTTTTCCACTGCCAACCATGTGATGAACTCTATTCCTGTTCGCAAGATCCTCACCTCCTTGTCATTGATCGTTTGATTAATATCTTTAAATTATATGAAAACAAATAGTAATATGCAACCCATTGTGCTAATTTTTTATATCCTATATTTATCTAATCACTCTAAATGAGCATTTTAAGTAACATATATATCCCAATTCCGTCGAGTTGTTTCTCTGTTTCACTCTCGTAGCAGATCCGCAAAAGTCGTTCGCCAGAGAAGCATCTCCTCTCCTAGGTTCTCTGGATCAAGCCACTTAGTTTCCAATTCATTCAAGTGATTTTGCTCAAGTCACGCTAATTAGTATTCATGGCTTCATTGAATAGAGCCAACAGAGCTACATGTCTGTTGGCTCTCACCATCGTTTATACACGTGGTAATGTAATTCCTGTTTGATTCTGATACTTCCCTTGCTTGTGGCGATAAGAGACTTCACAAGCTTCATCACTTTCAAAGAAAAGTACTTGACAAAGTCCTTCATTGGAATAAATCTTGGCTGGTAAAGGAGTCGTATTAGAAATTTCTAATGTTACGTAACCTTCCCACCCAGGCTCAAAAGGAGTCACATTGGTAATAATCCCGCATCGGGCATATGTAGATTTACCAACACAAACAGCTAATACATTATCAGGAATGCGGAAATATTCAACTGAACGTGCCAATGCAAACGAATTGGGAGGGATAATGCAAACATCCCCTTTAAAGTCGATAAACGAATCAGAATCGATCTTTTTAGGGTCAATCACTGAGTTTAAGGCATTATGAAAAATTTTATATTCATCTGCTACACGCAAATCATAGCCATAGCTACTTAAACCAAAGCTTACGGCTTCCCCTTTGCCTATATTTCGCTCGATAAAGGGCTCAATCATTTTGTGTTCCAAGGCCATTTGCCGAATCCATTTGTCCGATTTTATCGTCATCTCTTTAAGACTCCTCACTTTTTTCTTTACTCCTCATTTTACATGATGACAGAAAAAAGAAAAACGCCTCAGAGACAAGAGATTTTCTACATCATTTTCCAATTCCTATTTCCACCACTGATTCCATCGCTTGTTTAAGATCTGCAATCAAATCATCTACATGCTCCAATCCTACAGATAATCGTAGCAGTCCATCTGTAATCCCATGCTTTTCTCTCACGTTTTCAGGCATTGATGCATGAGACATTTGTACTGGATACGAAAGAATACTCTCCACTGCACCTAAACTAACAGCGACGATCGGCAGTCGAACTCTTTTTAAGATTTGCTTAGCTTTCTCTGGTTCTCCAATATCAAAAGAGAGAACCGCTCCATGCCCACTCGCTTGAATCGACTGTAAATAATATCCCTCATGTGTAGGTAAACCCGTATAATAGACTTGCTTCACCCTAGGATGTTGTTGTAACCAACAGGCAACAATCTCTGCACTTCGTGTTGACTTCTCCATTCGTGCTTGGAGCGTCTTTAATCCACGTAACACCAGCCAGCAATCTTGAACACCTAAAATAGCCCCAAAGGCATTTTGTAACATTCCAATCTGCTGAGCGATCCCTTCGTCATTGGTTGCGACTAACCCCGCAACCACATCACTATGACCACTGATAAATTTAGTGGCACTATGAATCACAATATCTGCACCTAGACGAAGAGGTTGTTGATAATATGGAGTGAGAAATGTATTATCAACAATCGTAAGTAAGCGGTTGGCGTGAGCAATCCCAACAACTCCCTTGATATCAGTCACTTTCAGTAGTGGGTTAGAGGGGGTTTCGATATAAATCGCTTTGGTATGTGGACGAATCGCCTGATGAATTTGACTCAGATCAGAGGTATCTACAAAAGTCGTTTCAATGCCCATTCGTTTAAAAACTTGGGTAAGAACTCGATAAGTCCCTCCATAAACATCTTGGGAAACGATTAAATGGTCACCGCGAGAAAATAACAAGAAAACTGTTGAGATCGCTGCCATTCCTGAAGCAAAAGCAAATCCTCTCACTCCCACTTCCAGACGAGCAATGGTCTCTTCTAGTGCTTGACGTGTTGGATTACCTGAGCGTGCGTAGTCGTATTTACTAGGTTGATCCAACTCAAATTGATGGTACGTAGATGCTTGGTAAATGGGAATACTCGATGCTCCCGTATATGGATCTATTTCGTTCCCATTGTGTAAAACCTCGGTTTCAAATCTCATCACTCTCTCCCCCTTATTTCATCCATTGAATCCAAGCTTCCATGCAACCATTCATCTCTCACCAGAAGAGAAGCATCCGCTCTTACGCCTAAATAAAAAAGCCTCTTCTACAATAAAGAGAAGAGGCTTTGATTCAATCAGAGCTTCTCCTCTTATCTCTCAAGAACATAGTTGTTCTTGCAGGATTTGGCACCTTCCGATCGGAATGTTCCCATCGAGGTTGCCGGGCTTCATCGGGCCAGTCCCTCCGCCACTCTGGATAAGAGTATGAATCTGCATATATCATTCAATTGTCAAACAGTTCGCTTTCAGTTGAGATGATTATACTAAGGGGATCATACTCACGTCAAGCGGACTTAAGATTATACAGTAGCCCGTTTAGACATACAATTCGTTGATTTCCTTTCCTTTTTAAGCTTACAATATAAATAGAGCCTTCTCCCGATGAACTTTGTGTACATAGGAGAATACTATCTTTAAACTCAGTAGTGTCAATAGGGAACTATCACTCATATACTGGCGCGCGGAGCACAATTTTCATCCCTCATAGGCTTGTGCCTTTGGCTAAACAAGAGGTACAAATCTATTTTGGGCGAAAAACGACTCCTAACGGTTGGTACATAGACGCTATTGTTTTAAATACGTTGTCAATAAATTAGAGGAGGGTATTTGATGTCGAAAAACCAGGCTTTGATTGAGCTAACAGATAAATACGGAGCCAGAAATTATCACCCACTACCGATCGTGATTTCTAAAGCAGAAGGAATCTGGGTGGAAGATGCTGATGGAAAGCGTTATATGGATATGTTAAGCGCTTACTCCGCTTTAAACCATGGACATCGTCATCCCAAGTTGATCCAAGCTCTAAAGGATCAAGCCGACTTAGTCACACTCACTTCTCGTGCTTTCCACAATGATAAACTAGGACTCTTCTATGAAAAAGTGGCACAGATCACAGGTAAAGAGTTAGTCTTGCCGATGAATACTGGTGCTGAAGCAGTTGAAACAGCGATCAAAGCGGTTAGACGTTGGGCCTATGATGTGAAAAAAGTTCCAGACAATCAAGCAGAAATCATTGTATGTGAAGAAAACTTCCATGGTCGTACCCTTGCAGCTATTTCCCTTTCCTCTAATGAAGAATATCAACGCGGATTTGGACCACTTACTCCTGGATTTAAAGTGATTCCTTATGGAGATGTGGAGGCACTAAGAAAAGCAATTACTCCAAATACCGCTGCATTTTTACTAGAACCCATTCAAGGCGAAGCTGGAGTGATCGTTCCACCTGAGGGATATCTCAAAGAAGCTGCTGCGATTTGTAAAGAAAACCAAGTCCTTTTCGTTGCAGATGAAATTCAAACAGGCTTTGGACGTACAGGACAAAATTTCGCTTGTGACTGGGAACAAGTGAAACCAGATATGTACATTATGGGTAAAGCATTAGGCGGAGGTGTCATGCCCATCTCTGCAGTAGCCGCAGATCAAGAAATTTTGGGTGTTTTTGAGCCTGGATCACATGGTTCCACTTTTGGAGGAAACCCACTCGCCTGTGCTGTTGCAATCGCCGCCTTGGAAGTATTAGAAGAAGAAGAGTTACCCAAACGCTCTCGTGAGCTTGGAGAGTATTTTATTCAAGAGCTTCGTAAGATCAATCATCCAAAAATTAAAGAGGTCCGTGGAAAAGGATTATTTATCGGTGTTGAATTACACGAACCTGCGCGCTCCTATTGTGAGCAGTTGATGGAAGAAGGATTGCTCTGTAAAGAAACACATGAAAATACAATCCGTTTTGCTCCCCCATTAACGATTACTAAAGAAGAGCTCGATCTCGCCTTAGAAAAAGTACGAAAAGTCCTCTCTTAAATAGACCCTCATCAAAGAGATCTGTCCTAACTCAGATCTCTTTTTTTATACTAGATAAACATCTCCCCTTCTAGGTTCTTGTATCAAGTAACTTGATTTCCAATTCATTCAATTGTTTTGCTCAAATTGAGTTATGAAGTAACTTCGTCACGAAATTTTTCCAATGTTTTTTCACCAATCCCGGGCACTTGTGTTAACTGGTCTACAGATCGAAAAGGACCATTCTCTTCTCGATATTTGATAATGGCTTCAGCTTTTGAGGGACCTACACCTGTCAGTTGCTGTAACTCTATAGCTGTCGCTTGATTGATATTTACCTTTTTAGGGTGTGACGAAGAAGATGTTGCAGAACCTTCCCATGCCCCTGATCCTTGTTCTCCCTTTTTTGGAATATAAACTACCATTCCATCAAGTAAACTTT
Organism: Hazenella coriacea; assembly: GCF_004341825.1. Lineage (GTDB taxonomy): Bacteria > Bacillota > Bacilli > Thermoactinomycetales > Thermoactinomycetaceae > Hazenella > Hazenella coriacea. Next base: position 215,722 of record NZ_SMAG01000003.1, read on the forward strand.
GAGCTAAATTTACCTGATTTAGATCAGCCGTTGGCAGAGTTCCTCCAGCCCGTTCAATTGCCTGAAACACTCGAGCTTGATGGGATAACTGATAAATCCCTGGTTGTTTAACCGCCCCTTTCACATCTACAACGATTTCTTGAGGTGCTTTTTCCTTTGTGGGAGTGTTTGTCTCTTTGGAGACAGGTGCAGCCTGATACGTTTCTATCGATGTTGAAGCTGGATCAATTTCTTCTTTTCCCCACTGGGTATATGCAAAAAACAATACAATCGCTCCCACTAATACCCCCACTAGAATCTTTTCTCGAGTCGACCACTCCATCCGAACCATCTACACCATCTCCTACTTTTATTCATTTAGCCCTTGCTATGGATTTCCATTCACCCGAAACCAACTAGTGCTTCACACTTTGTAAGCTTGTCCCTTACAATGAAGAGGAGAAGTCCGCTAAGTAGCAGTACAAAGTCATTTCGTGAGAAAGATCAACTCCTAACTTTTAAATCGACACGACTGCTAAAGACTACTGATTCACGGAAAACCTCGACAGGTATAATTATCTAATTATTCCATTTATGTCTATTATAGTAAGATTATATAAAAAGAACACCCCGAATCCAATCTAGTGGAATCAGGGTGCTCTTTTTATTTCGCTACAATATTAACTAACTTTCCAGGAATAACAATCACTTTCCGCACCGTTTTATCAGCAATTAAAGCTTGAATACGCTCTTGCTCCATCACTTGTTTTTCTACTTCTTCTCGAGATGCTGATGTTGAAACAATTAACTTTTCACGGACTTTGCCATTGATCTGCACGGCGATCTCTACTTCATCTAAGATCAGAGCTTCTGGATCATAGGTTGGCCATGCTTGAAGATGAACACTTTCTGAATGTCCCATCATATGCCAAAGCTCTTCTGTAATATGAGGAACCATAGGTGCTAATAAAATAACAAGCTTCTCTAAGGCTTCTTTTAAGATTGTCCGATCCGCATGTTTTGGATAGCTATAGATTCCATTAACTAGTTCCATGGTCGCACTAATTGCAGTGTTAAAATGGTTCCGTTCTCCCATATCTCCAGTCACTTTTTTAATGGTTTGATGGAGCAGACGACGAAGCTCTTTCGCTTCCCCTTCATAGTTTACGGGAGTGGTAAGAGTTTGACTAAATAGATCTTTATGCTGATCAATAATCCGCCAGACCCGATTTAAGAAGCGATAACTTCCTTCAACTCCCGATTCACTCCATTCCAAATCACGATCGGGTGGTGCGGCAAATAAGATAAAGAGTCGGGCTGTGTCCGCTCCGTATTTATCTACAATTTCCAATGGGCTTACTACATTCCCTTTGGATTTCGACATCTTGGCACCATCTTTTAAAACCATGCCTTGTGTGAGTAAACTGGTAAAGGGTTCATCTACAGCTACCATGCCCTCATCAAATAATACTTTTGTGAAAAAGCGAGAATAAAGCAAATGAAGAACCGCATGCTCCACTCCACCGATATACTCATCCACTGGTAACCACTGATTCACTTTATCAGGATCAAAAGGTTGTTCACTGTTCTGCACATCCGCATACCGGAAGAAGTACCATGAAGAGTCGATAAAGGTATCCATCGTATCTGTTTCTCTCCGAGCTTCTCCACCACATTGTGGACATGTAGTATGAACAAAAGAGTCAGATGTTGTTAGAGGATTCCGCTTTCCATCAAAAACGACATCTTCAGGCAAAACTACAGGCAATTGATCTTCAGGGACAGGAACGACTCCGCAATGATCACAATAGGTCATCGGGATGGGAGTTCCCCAGTAACGCTGGCGAGAGATCAACCAATCACGTAAGCGATAATTTACAGTGGGACCACCTTGTTGATTTTCATTTAAATGCTTGGCAATCGCTTGGATCGCTTCACGATTCTTCATTCCATCAAATGGACCTGAAGAGACAAGCACACCATCTCCCGTATACGCTTCACTGATCGGCTCAATCAATGAATCATCTTGTGGTTGAATTACCACTTGAATGGGTAATTCATATTTTTGAGCAAATTGGAAGTCCCGTTCGTCGTGGGCAGGTACACCCATCACCGCACCCGTGCCGTAATCCATTAAAACATAGTTGGCAATCCAGATCGGAATCTTTTCACCTGTCAATGGATGTTTGGCATAGGCTCCTGTAGCTAATCCTACTTTTTCTGCTTCTGTCGAAGTCCGCTCGATGTCACTTGACTTTTTAATTTGTTCAATAAACTCAAGTACTTTCGTTTCACTAGCTTTTCCTTTAATTAGTTGAGGAACCAATGGATGTTCAGGAGCCAACACCATATAGGAAACTCCATATAATGTATCTGGTCTAGTGGTGAACACAGTAACTTTTTCATCTTGTAACTCCGGGATGGTAAAAGTGACATGAGCCCCTTCACTTTTTCCAATCCAGTTCCTCTGCATCGCCCTTACTTTATCTGGCCAACCTGGTAAACGATCTAATCCTTCCAGTAAGCGCTCAGCATAGTCGGTAATTTTCAAAAACCATTGTTCCAACTCTTTTTTCGTTACTTCGGAGTCACAACGCCAACATTTACCGTCTTCCACTTGTTCGTTTGCAAGAACGGTATGACAATCTGGACACCAGTTAACAAAAGCTTTTTTACGATAAGCTAGACCCCGTTTATAGAAGAGTAAAAATAGCCATTGGGTTAATTTGTAATAATCAGGTAGACATGTCCCCAAGTAACGATCCCAATCATAAGAAACTCCTAGTAAAGATTGTTCTTTACGGATTTTCTCCATATTGTTTATGGTCCACTCTCGCGGATTCACTCCACGATGAATTGCAGCATTTTCAGCAGGCAAGCCAAATGCATCAGCTCCCATTGGATGTAACACTCGATATCCATTCATTCTCCGGAATCGAGCGACTACATCCCCAATGGAGTAGACTCTCATATGCCCCATATGAAGTCCATCTCCTGAAGGATATGGGAATTGTTCTAGAGCGTAATATTTCGGCTTTGCTGGATCTTCATCTGTACGATTCACCCCCGCTTGCTCCCAATATCCTTGCCATTTATCTTCGATCTGTCTCGGATTGTAATCAGCCATCTCTTTTCCTCCTTGAAACAAACATTTTCAACAAACTAAAAAACCTCCCGCCCCCAGCTTCTACGGCTAGGGACGAGAGGTTGTTAACCATTCCCGTGGTACCACCCTAATTAGTGTTTACCAAATAAAAAACACTCACTTATTAGCATCCCATAACGTGGATGAACCGCCAAAGAGTACTCGTCCATGATGATTTTCCCCTTTAGAGCGATAAGGTGAGTTCTTCTGCCGTTTCAGGTTGACTCACACCCTCCGTCAACTCTCTGCACTGACGTACAAAATACTAATCCTTATCATGGCTGTAAAAATATTTAATTCAAATTATATGCAACAAGACTTTATCATGTCAATCATTTTTTTAACTAATTTTTAATTCTTTATTCATATTACTGAACTTGCACTTGTTGGGCATCGCCCCACAACCGTTCTAAATCATAAAATTCACGCTCATCTTTGTGGAAAACATGAACAACCACATCCCCGAGATCGATCAATACCCAACGAGCATCCTGATAGCCTTCGATTCCACGTAATAAGATGTTAGATTCCAAAACCTTGTCCTTAATGGCTGTCACAATGGCTTGTACTTGGGTCTGAGATTTTCCATGACAGATCACAAAGTAATCCGCAAATACGGATAGCCCCCGAATATCCAAAATCGTTACCCCTTGGGCTTTTTTCTCCTCGGCAGCGGTGGCTGCTAATTGAGCGATTTCCACTAGATTCAAATAGATTCCTCCCTTAATCCTTTTGAACAACTTGATCCAGCATGTCATTGCGAGCCAACAAAGTAAGAGGATATACCTTTTGCTTCCGCTCAATTAAAAAAATGATGGAGTTGTTCATGGCCTTCAAGACAGCTTGGTCCAAGTCGTATTGAGCTAACTCCCGTACTTCCCCTACGCCTGGAAACCGACGACCAGGTTCAATATAGTCTGCCAAATAGATAATCTTTTCTAGTTTTGACATGTGGGGTCTTCCTGATGTGTGGTATCGAATGGCATTTAATATATCTTCGTCTTCAATCCCCAATTCAACTCGTGCAACTTCAGCTCCCACAGGTCCATGCCAAAGTTCCTTGTGATGATGGAGTAGATCTTGCGGCAACTTATACTTTTCAATCCAAGAACGAAGGTGTTCCTCTGACCAGAATTTACAATAATCATGTAAAATTCCCGCGATATCCGCCTTTTGCGGCTCACTTCCTTCACGTTCTGCCAAAGCTACCGCTGTTTCTGCTACACGCAACGTATGCTCCCAACGTTGAGGAGTTAATTGCTTCTGTGTAACTTGTAATAGAAAATCACGATCCATACAGTCCTTGCTCCTTCACATATTGACCAACCGCATCTGGGACTATATATTTGACAGATCTGCCTTGCTTGATCTGATCTCGAATATAAGTGGATGAAATATTCGTTTCAATTCCTTCTTCAATCCAAGTCACTCGATCTAAAATCATAGGTGATAGTCCTTCTAGATCAATCCCAGGTCGTCCAAGAGCAATCACTTGGACAAATTGAAGGATTTCCTTTATTTTATACCAATGTGGTAAATCTTTCACCATGTCTGCCCCAATTAATAGAAAAAATTGATAATTTGTATACTTTTCTATTAAGGCTTGAATAGTGTGTATGGTGTAAGAGGGTCCTGATCGTTCTAATTCAATCTGTGACAAACAAAAATCGGTATGATTGGCGATAGCTAGTTCTACCATCTTCATACGGTGATGAGCAGAGGTAACTCTCTTTCCTTTTTTATGAGGTGGTTCTCCAGTGGGGATAAACCATACCTGATCCAGGGAAGCAGACTGGCGAGCTTGATCTGCTAATATTAAGTGTCCAAGGTGAATGGGATCAAAGGTTCCTCCAAAAATACCTACTTTCATAGTTATTCCCTCATTCATTATGATTTAAGCTTACTTTTTCAAGCTCTGTTTTAATATTTGACGCATCAGTGAAATGGGTGCTTGTTGTCCAGTCCATAATTCAAAGGCAACTGCCGCTTGGTGAACTAACATCCCCAACCCCGTATGGATGAAGGCTCCACGTTTCTTTGCTTCTTGTAAAAGTAGAGTCTCCTGAGGATGATAAATTAAGTCACTCATTATCTGTTCAGCAGAAATCCATGAACTCGAAATGGGCATTTCATCCACATGCGGAAACATTCCAACAGATGTTGTATTCACAATCAACGTGGCATTCTCTACCTGTTTTCTACATTGATCTAGCGGAACCGCCTGTGTCATAGTGAAGCGAGAAAGATGATCTGCCAATGCTTTCGCTTTAGCAAGCGTACGATTAGCAATAGAAATCTCCTTGACACCCACTTGTGCAAGAGCATAACCCACCGCACGCGCCGCTCCACCAGCACCCACGATCAACACTCGAGCCTGACTCAACTCCAACTCAACCTCTTCTTGAAGGGAACGCACATACCCAATCCCATCCGTATTATATCCAACACAGGTTCCCTCTCGGACAACAACTGTATTTACAGCACCGATCTCCTGTGCATAATGATCCAGCTCATCTAAAAAAGGAATGATAGCCACCTTATGAGGAATGGTTACATTCCATCCCCGCATCGTATAGCGAAATCCACGAACCACTTCTTCCAACACACTGGGTGCTACATCATGAGCGAGATAAACATACGGTTGCTGTAAAGATCGTAATGCAGCATTCATCATCTCAGGCGATTTGGAATGACTCACTGGATGTCCAATCAGACCGAGTGCACGTGTTTGACTTGTGATATCCATCTTGTCCCCACCTTTTATAAAAAAAGAACGCCCTATCTAAGGACGTCTAAATATGAGCGTTTTTTGTAAAGACTAACCTACTAACCCGTTGTGAATCTAAATAATCGCTGCTCGCGTTAGCACTTGAATCCCTTCAGGAGCCCAAACTTCTATTTTTGCTCGATGTTGACCACAAGTAATCCATCCCAATCCTGATATCACAATATCTTGTTTTTCCTTCCCCGATAGATGGAGCACATGTTTTTTCCAAGACGGTAGGCAATTTGGATCGGTAGGAGGAGCAAGCATTCCCCCTCGATGTCTCTGTTGAAACGAATCAGCTTGTTCCTGTTTGGTTCGGTGTATATAGAGACGATTAGAAACATAACAAACAAATGATTGCCGTGGACCACTGATAAAATCAAACCGTGCTAAACCACCAATAAATAAAGTCTGTTGATCATTCAATTGATATACCTTAGGTTTAACCGTCGATTGAGGGACAACCATTCTCAACTCTTTTGGATCAATCCACTCACTCAATCGATCTTTTCTTACAATCCCTGGAGAATCAATGATCGCTTTACCATCATCCAGAGGAATCCGAATCATATCTAAAGTGGTCCCTGGATATGGAGAAGTGGTAATTACATCCTCGTTGATTCCACCTAAATCTCGGATCAAACGATTAATAAATGTAGATTTCCCCACATTAGTCGTACCAACAATATAGACATCCCGTCCTTGACGATGACGCTCTATACTGGAAACTGCTTGATCAATCCGATCTCCTTTTGCCGCACTACAAAAGACCACATCGATCGGATGAATTCCATAGTCATTCGCTGATTTTAATACCCATTCACGTAATCGTCCCCACTTGGTCGTTTTGGGAAAAAGATCGATTTTGTTTGCTAATAATAAAAGTCGGTTATTCCCAATATGTCGATGAATCCCTGGAATCCAACTACCTGTGAAATCAAATAAGTCAATGACTTGGACAACTAAGCTATCGGTGTTGGCAATTTCACCCAACAGATGCAGATAATCATCTGGGTTCTGTTGAATGCTTTCCATTTCACCATAATTTCGAATCCGAAAACATCTTTGACATAAGAGATGCTCTCTCTTTAATGCAGCTGAAGGAACATAACCGACTTGGGCAGGGGATTCCGTTTGGATCTCTACCCCACACCCTTCACATTGAACTCTCTCGTCACTCAATGACTTTCCTCCCAACGAAGTAACCCACGCTTTCGCAACCGACGAAAAACAAACCGTTCCACTCTGCGGTTCATTCTTGTTGCAAAACCTTCGACATTCGAAACGGGGACAACTAGAATGGTATAGATCCCCATCCGATTGCCTCCTAGAACATCAGTTAATAATTGATCACCAATCACAACTGTCTCTTGCTTTTGTACATTTAGTATTCTTAATGCTTTGCGAAAAGCATGTGAAAAGGGTTTTTTAGCTGTGTAAATAAATGGGATATGTAAGGGCATCGCAAATTTAGAGACCCGCATTTTGTTATTATTTGACACAATCATAACTTTAAAACCCATCTGTTTGATCTGATCTAACCACTCAATGAGTCCCGGAGTGGCGTCAGCTCTTGACGACTCTACTAACGTATTGTCCAAATCTACAATGACTGCTTTAAAACCACGTCGTTTCAACTCAGCAAAATCAATCGCATAGATGGATTTCACATACATATCAGGAATCATTGATTTAAACAATATTGTCCACCCCATCAAAGTTGGTGCTTTTCGGCAATAAATATATCATAGGACCTAATGACTTGCAAAGCAAAACCCAGAAATTCAAAGTGATTTCCGGGTTTTGAGAAGCTCCTTGATGAACTTACATCATTTGAGCACGTTGATTATATACATGCTGTAGGATTTCTTTTTCAATGCCTATATTGATTTCATTGACACGACCATGTAGCCAAACAAGGTCGATAATAAACCAGATAAATAAGGGCGAAAAGAAAATAACACCGAAGAAAAAACCTATTATGGGAAGAATTAAACCAGCGATCAATTCTATAAAACAAGCACCAACAAAACAGACTAGCATGGCAATCGCTGAACCAACATTACCCGTATAGAATCGATGGGCACCTACCAATCCTAAAAAAACGCAGAGTATGTATGCAATAGCCATTGATTTTTTCCGCTTTTCAAATTCACTATTCACGATTAACAATTCTTGAGTAGTAAGGTTGCTTTTAATCTCCATAGTATTCAAATATTCCAACCCCTCACAAAATACTTAATAAAGCAAACACCAAATAATAATAACATATTTCTAATTATGATCCTACATCTGAATGATTTCTGATAAAAACTATTCAACATTTATTCATTTCAGTTAAAATAATAATACATAAGCCCTTTGGGTCAAAATGCTAGGAAGGAATGTATCATTGATGTAAAAGTCTATATTATTGATCTATTAGCGATCACTGTGCAGTTACAAATTAAAGGGGTTTATCAATGACTAAATCTTTCCGTTTTCTATGGTTTGGACAATCTTTAGCCAACTTAGGTGATTCATTATATATTTTAGCTATTATCACAATGATCTATCGCTTAACAGGATCTGCTACCTTATCTGCATTAGTCCCTGTAATCAATCTGAGCGCTCGATTAATTAGTGGTGTGTTATCCCCACTCTTGTTTCAAAAATTTGATTTGGTTCATTTACTTATCTTCTCCCAGTTCGGACAAACTTTAGGATTAGCCTTGTTATCCATCTGGCTGATGAACTTTTCGTCTCTAGTTGGACTATGGTTCCTTTTACCATTGATCTCCTTTTTAGATGGATGGACCGTTCCTGCGAGAAACTCTTTAGTCCCTCGATTAGTAGATGAAAAAATATTAGTCAAAGCAAACGGAATTTTGTCGACAACAGATCAAGTACTCTTATTGATTGGATGGTCACTTGGGGGGATCTTGGTAGTCTGGTTAGGTTCCATTCCACTATTATGGTTAACGGTTATCTTCTATCTGATTTCTTCGATCTCACTATTCTTTATTAAAGATCCTATGCAAACAATAAAAAGCCAAACCAAGCCTAAACAACAAAAATGGCAGAGCATCAAAGAAGGTTGGAGCATCTTATTGACACATCCCATCTTAAAACGACTCGCTCTAATGGATGTTTTCGAATATCTTGCTGGAACCGTTTGGGCTGGAGCCATCGTTTTAGCTTTTGTAGAAAAGGTACTTCATCAAGATGAGAGTTGGTGGGGATGGATCAATGGCGCTTACTTTGCTGGTACAATCTTGGGGGGATTGCTTATCATCCATCTCTCCAATCAATTAGAACCTCATCTATTCAAAGCATTGTGGATCGGTTCACTGAGTATGGCTATTTTCACACTCTTTTTTGCCTGGAATACAATTCCCATCCTCTCTCTAATTCTCTGTGTATTGATGGGTCCACCTTATCAAGCTCGAGAAATCGCTGAGCGAACGTTACTACAACAGCATACTTCTATGGAAGATATGCCTAAAGTATTCTCCGCCTATAGTACTTTGGGGTATACCTTATTTGGTTTGGGAGTTTTAATAGCTGGCTGGATTGCAGATCATGTTCATGTGCAATGGGTGTATATGGGTGCTACAGTTCTAAGTGGAATCTCAGGTATTATCGCTTTAACCCTCCGAAAAATAACTCAATATAAAGGGAATGATCCAAGGATTCTTTAATTTTAAAAAATGGAGCCTGATTAGGGCTCCATTTTTTAACCTTTTTCGCAATGATGTTGACTCTCTTGTTTTTGTTTGCTTTTCTTCACAATCAACCAGATCACCAAAGCAATCGCAATCACGCCGAACAAAATATAGCCAATGCGACTCGACATCGTGAGGAAGTTCTGTACTGAGTCTAAAGTACCTAGATGTCCTACAAATAATAAAAGGGTGTTCCAAGGAAATACACCAATAAAAGTAAAAAATAAAAATCGCCAAGGTTTAATTTGGCTCATACCCGAAATAAAGGAGACATAGTTCCCTAAACTGGTAGGCCGAGATAAAGCAATACTCCACTCGCCGTATTTTTTAAACCACTTTTGTGCTTTCTCAATTTTCTTCTCATCTAGTTTTTTCTTTGTAAACTGTTCAATCCGTGAACCAATGTAATAAGGAATCATGCTAAATATAGTGTATACCACGCTATTAGCTGCCCCGATCAGAACTAAGTTCCAAGGATTCGCTTGAAAAATATAACCGTAAATTAACACAAATAAAGCTCCTGGAAAAGGGAGAGCTGAAGCTTCAATCGCTGTAGCAAGCAATAATCCCCATATCCCAAATGACCCCAAAAAATCTAACGCTTCAGTCAGCATATACCCACTCCCTGATGCAATGTCATTTACAAGTATAAAATGCCTCTACAAATTATTCAAAGCTAAGCTTAGATGAAATAGTCACAGATATAAAAAGCATTTCATTAAAAATAACGACAAGATTTAGTATATCACAGCTTCTCCCATTTCATTTATCTTCATAGAAAAACGTCAGGGTGATTGATCTATTATATTCTAACAGGTTTTAACGTTTTCTTGAAAGTATATCCTTTTTTAAAAGGATATAAAAAAACTATGGATAAGTAATACTCATAGATATTCTTATGAAAAACGTAAGGGGATTGGAAGGGAGATAAGGGTATGGGTACCTATTTAATCACAGGATTCCCAGGATGTATTGCGACATCTATTTTACGTCAACTAGGGAAAGGCGGCCATCCGATCAAACATGTTTACCTACTAACCTTACCTGAATCGATTTCAAATGCGGAAGAGATTACACGTCAAATCGTGAGAGAGGCAAACCAATTTAAACATAAACTCACAATTATCCCAGGTGATATCACCTATCCATTTATGGGACTTAGTGAAGATCATAGCCAAGCACTACAAAATCAGATCGAGTATGTCTTCCACCTTGCAGCCATCTATGATCTATCCGCTTCCGCTGAAATGGCCTACCAAGGGAATGTAATTGGAACCAAGAATGTTAACGAGTGGGTGCTTACCCTCCCTCGATTGAAACGATATGTCTATTTTAGTACCACATCTGTTTCTGGAACAAGAAAAGGACGCATCTATGAACATGAACTAGAGATGAACCAAAGCTTCAGAAATCATTATGAACAAACCAAATTCGAAGCTGAACTCCTAGTTCGCCAACTAGACCGTCAGCTTCCTACAACCATCATCCGTCCGGGAATTATGAAAGGAAACTCAACAATAGGATCTACGATTAAGTTTGATGGACCCTATCTCATGTTAAATGTATTTGATCGTCTACGGTACTTACCTTGGATTCCTTATGTCAATCATTCTCAAGCCATCGCTAACTTCGTACCTATAGATTATGTTCTTCAAGCCTCTCTTTATTTGGGCCATTCTCCACTAGGAATCGGAAAAACCTACCATTTAACTGATCCGCATCCATATACCATGCATGAAATATACGAGATGATGATGAACGAATATCTCGGTAAAAAGCCCAAAGGAAATATTTCTCTAAAGGCTTTAAAAAACGGTTTATCCATTCCCCCATTTCGTAGGTGGTTACGTATTGAAAAAGAGGTCATGGATTACTTTTCCGTTGAAGCAATCTATGATTGTACACAAACACAGCAAGATTTAAAAGGCAGTGGCATATCCCTTCCAGACTTTAAAGATACCATCCGCTCCATCGTTCATGTCTATAAACAACATAAGCGAAATGAACGGAAACAGTTGCCCATCCGCTGAGGAGTCATAAACAGTAAAAGAAGCTCCAATCATCTACATGGAGCCATCATAAGAAACCATCCTTGGCTCAATCATATCATACAACCAGAGACAAGGATGGAGGACCCGTTCCGTTACCGAACAATCAACAATTCTTTCGGGAATTGTGTTAATATTTCACAGCCTTCTTCAGTGATCAAAATATCATCCTCAATCCGAACCCCAGCAATCTCTGGAACATAGATCCCTGGCTCAATCGTAAAGACCATACCTGGTTCTAATCGTGAGTCATCGGTTTCAATGATGGAAGGAAATTCATGAACGCTAATCCCTAATCCATGTCCAATCCGATGCGGGAAGTACTCACCGTATCCCGCTTCGCTAATGATTGAACGGGGAATTCGATCAATCTCTCCCATTCTTACTTCAGGACGACAAGCTTCTACTGCACTTTGTTGAGCTTTTAGAACAGTTTCGTAGATTTTCTTTTGTTGTTCATTCACATGTTGAAAAGCTACTGTACGAGTAATATCTGAACAATAACCATCTACAATGACACCAAGATCAAATAAAACTAAGTCACCCTCTTTTAATGCACGACTGCCTGGCTCTCCATGTGGAAGTGCCGCATTTTCTCCAAATAAAACCATCGTCGAAAAAGACATCTCGCGGATTCCTTGCTTTTTGAGTCCTAACTCAATATGAGCCAACACTTCCAACTCTGTGCATCCTAGACATAAAGAATCAATTCCTAGTTGGATTGCTACATCTGCAAATCTTGCTGCCTCGCGGAGAGCTTGGATTTCCTTTTCGTCTTTGATTAGACGCATTTGATTTAGGGTCTCATCTACAGATTGAATCTGTGAAACCGTTATGATGGATTGTAAAGCTTCCAACCGATGATAGGTCAGTTGTTCTTTTTCAATGGCCACCACAACATTCTCCGTCAATCCTCGTTTAGCTAGTTCATTAGAAATCTTTTGCCATGGATTTTCGACATCATCAAAGCTGATAATATTCCCTTGCCATCCAGCACTTCTTGCTCGCAAAATTTCCATCTCTGGACAAACCAAAAACGGTTCTTGATCAGGAAAAACAAATAAAGCCAAAAGTCGCTCATGAGGGTGACATAAAAAATTAGACAAATAAAAAACATTGGGTGTAGAACTGACCAGCGCCATATCTACGTGATTTTCTTTTAGCCAATTAGAAATTTTCCCAATACGTTCATTCATTCCCCATCACTCCAGTCATTAACTTACTTCATCGATCCAAATAAATCCCTCTCGAAAGCTACATAGAGGGATTCACTTCATTATACTCCTATTTTTAAGACAACAAAATAATAGACAAATTAGAGAAAAATCCTCCCTCGACCAAAGAACAAATCAGTCATAAACTCTTTACAATTGGAACGAAATATTATATGATTAATTATTACTTCATCCACTTGGGTAACTGAAGTAATAAAATCTCTCACCATGCACACATTTTTAGAACCAATAATATGTTTGAAATATCGAAAAAAGGGAAAATAAAGATTATTCCTCTTCTTTATCAGAAGGTATGTTTATGCTCTTTGTCGAATAAATATAAAGGCTCTTTTTATACAGCCCCTGATAAAACGATCATGTTTGGTCCCTAAAAATTTGCTTTTTTATACTCAATAGAAAGGAGTTGACATCTCTTGATCAAAGGATATCTATGCGAACACTGCCATCAAAAAGCAGCTAAATATGAGCATCGTTCATTTATTGAAGGTAAAAATCAATTGGTATGTTTCGACTGCTTGCAAGAATTAAGTCGCTGGAAAAAAAGCTCATCCTCAGTAGCAGCCAAGTCTAACATACTTCCGTGGACCACAAGCCGAGGATCTCATCACTCCATTCCATCTATACGTTCGAACCACTAACATTTTGCAACTGCCCTCCGTGATCCACAAGAATTCTTCTTGTCCTATCATTGTTTTTACCACATCATATAATCACTCTCACTCTAGCCCTTTACCTTATTGCGGAAATCAAAGAGGTATCCAATTGAATAAAGCTTTTTATTCATAAAAAAGCCTCTCTTAGAATGGCGCTCTAAGAGAGGCTTATGATTTATAAACTCCTATGGGCATTTTTGGATCCAAACTCCGTCAGGCACTGATTAGGAAGAATTTTGCACCCCCATCACGACTTCATTTCCAATTCATTCAAATATTATTCAAACCAAGTTACGAAGTAGCTTCAGCAGTAGGCTGTTCGTCTTTTCTCTTCAAAAAGTAAAGAAACCAATTTAAAAAGATCGCAGTGAAGCTTCCTAAGACAATCCCGTTTTCCGCTAGTAACTTCACAGTATCTGGCATTTCTTTAAAGACTCCTGGAACAACAGCAGCACCTAATCCAATTCCTACCGAACACGCAACAATGAGTAAGTTCTCATTCTTTTTAAAATCTACTTGGGTTAACATACGAACTCCCGAAGCAATAACCATTCCAAACATCGGGATCATCGCTCCACCTAAAACTGGTGTTGGAATAATCGTTGTTAAAGCAGCTACCTTAGGCAAACAACCAAGGATAATCAGAATGACACCAGCCGCAATCACTACATTACGTGTCTTCACCTTACTTAAAGCAACCAGACCTACATTTTGCGAGAAAGTCGTATAGGGAAAGGCATTAAAAATCCCACCGATGACAGCAGCTAAACCTTCAGCTCGCAGACCTTTCTTTAGATCATGATCCTGTAATTTTCGTTCACATATTTCTCCTAACGCAAGAAAAACCCCCAACGATTCAACCATACTGACAATTGCCACCAAAGTCATCGAAATAATCGAAGTAAGATGAAACTCAGGGACTCCAAAGTAAAAGGGTTGAACCATACGAAACCAACTTGCTTCTGACACGGATCGAAGATCAACCATCCCCATAAAAGCAGCAACCACAGTTCCTAGAACTAATGCAATAAGTACAGAAATAGCTTGAATATATCCACGAAAGAAACGATTAATAAGAATAACAACTAAAAATGTAAAAGCAGCTAAAGACAAATTCTCCCACTGACCAAAGGTTGGAGAGCCTTGCCCACCTGCTACATTATTCATCGCAACAGGAATCAGAGATACCCCAATCGTCATCACAACCGAACCTGTCACCACTGGCGGAAACCACTTCAATAACTTGCCAAAAAATTGAGAGATAATCATAACTATAATTCCAGATGCAATAATCGCTCCATAAATCGCAGGGATCCCTTCCAACTTACCAATGGCAATCATTGGACCTACCGCAGTAAAGGTACACCCTAAAATGACAGGAAGCTTAATTCCTAAATGACGCCCTCCGATTACTTGAATCAAAGAGGCAATACCACAAGTAAATAAATCAATAGAAATTAAGTAAGCTAATTGTTCTGTAGTCAAACCTAACTCTGCTCCAACAATTAAAGGCACAATCACAGCACCTGCGTACATCGCCAACACATGTTGAAGTCCTAGAAATCCCACTTTCCATTTTCCTAATTGATTCATTTTCGTTCCCCTCCTTTAAAAAATAATCATAGATCACTGTAATCAACTGAATTCTTAGCGAAATACATAATAAAAAACGAACGATATAAACATAATAAAAGATATCGTTCGGATACAATGAATAATTTAAGCTCTATTGTATATCATCATTAAGATTTTTTAAACATGTTTTTATTGGGAATCTATTTTCTTTATAAAAACAAAAAATCTGAACCCAACCTGAGTTGGAGAACAGATTTATGTCACTTTAATCGGAGAGATGTTTCCTCTGCTTCACTCTCGTAGCGTGTTCGCAAAAGTCGTTTACCCGAGAAACATCTCCCCACCTTTTTGATTTTGCTTAAATCGAGTTTAAAATTAAGATTGGATTAAATCACGAACCTCCATTAACACTTTACCTAACAGATTTAAACCTCTCCATTTAGTAGGGTCTTCAACATCAGGATCGTTTTCTCCCATACCAATTCCCCAGATTCGATCAAATGGGCTTGCTTCAACTAAGTGCTTTTCTCTTGTTGCTATTATCTGCATCTTTAAAGATGGAAGAGAAAATTTATCAAGCAAGACTTCTCGATAGACCAACTCCCTATGTTCTTTCCACACACTTTCGGAAAAAGGGATTTCCCTACTCCTCCCCAGCGCTTTACACTCTTTGGGTGTACTTGCCATCAATATTTTTTCTGCAATCTGATCTGCTCCAAATAACTTTGCTTTTCGATACATAATCGCTTGTTCAGACCACTGAAACATCCTACCTTGATGTTTAAATGGAGAATAGTAGAAGTTAGAATAAATATCATTATTTCCCCAAAAGAATATAAATTGATCTGTTTCTCTCATATGATCACCTAATTTAATTTTAAATAATTGATCTGAGTCCTTTTCGACACATGAAACCAAATCTGGTTAGGTCCTCATTTCTCTGCTCGTTCTATAGCTTGTTCACAAAAGTTGTTCGTTAGTGAAACTCTTTCCTCCTAGGTGGATTGGATAAAAAATATTCCAATTACTCCTTACATCGTCTGACGGATCAAAATCACCCTAAAAACCTTGATCTAATTCTTATTTCTTAGATCAAGGTTTTTAGGGCTGCAAATCTAATCTAAAAGTTAAAGTTGTCTGGATCTGGACCGAATCGTTGATTTCGATTTAGGCTATCCAACAGTTCCATATCCTGTGTCGTTAACTCAAAGTCAAATACATCCGCATTCTCTTTGATCCGATGCTCTTTGATCGATTTCGGAATGGTGACAACCCCATGTTGTAAATCCCAGCGGATCACAATTTGCGCTGGTGTTTTCCCATACTTTTCAGCCAATTGGACAATCGTTGGTTCCTCTACCACTTTTCCTTGCATCAATGGACTCCAAGCTTCCAATTGAATTTGTTGTTGCTGGCAATAATCCCGAAGCTCTTTTTGGATCAAGTAAGGATGAAATTCCACTTGGTTCACCATCGGCTTCCATTCGCTATCTTCGATCAGATCTTGAAGATGATGAACTTGAAAGTTACTTACACCAATCGCCCGAACCCATCCCTCTTTATATAATTTTTCAAGAGCTTTCCACGTCTCTTTATACTTTCCTCTCACTGGCCAATGAACTAAGTAAAGATCGATTATCTCAACATCTAACTTTTTTCGACTCTCTTCAAAAGCAGCTAATGTAGATTCAAATCCTTGCTCTGCATTCCACACTTTTGTAGTGAGAAAAATCTCCTCACGAGGAATCTCAGAATTTTGGATTGCTTTACCTACGCCGACTTCATTCCCATAAATCGCCGCTGTATCAATACTCCGGTAACCAGCATGAAGCGCTGATCGAACCGCTTGCTCCACTTCTGCGCCATCCTCAGCCTTCCAGACACCCAGTCCAAGCCATGGCATCTTTACTCCATTCGCAAGTATTGTACAATCAGATCGATGTTGAGCCACTAGTAAAACCTCCTTTAATCATCGCCATTTCCTTTACCCAATAGCCTTGTTAAATAAACATATCTCCCAGTAGCGACTTAAAGACTTTTCCATCTCTTATCCAATCTCCATGAGAAAGAGGCACTCTTATATTTCTCAGTTATACATATACCCATCCAAGCTTACAATCGGGACTAGATATTTTCGGAGTCTTCCAAAATTTATCGTTCCATTTCTACCTCTTTTCCTTGATCGATCAGCTTATTCAAATCTGATGAGTTAAACCCGAACTCTTTACCATTATGTAAATCCATCTTTCCCCCAGTTAAATGATTATGTTTCATTATATCGATCGCTGTTTTACTCGTACTCAGATAAAACGGCTTTAATTGAACATCAGAGTACTGCTTTTAAAACTCAGCTTGCACCTTTTTGTTGAAGTCTTGAAGTTTTTCGTTCAGTCTTTGATTGATCTCCGTTCCACCTAACGGATCAATCTGTTTCCGCAAATGGGTGAGTTTCTCATGTGCCTGCTCCAACGTTTCAATCAACTTCCTCTCACGGGACAACGGTGGAGGGAGAATCGTTTCATGTATCTTAATTTCTCTGTAATAATTTTTGTATGAGCCTTTTAACTCCTCTTGATTTATATATTTTTCTAGATCTTTAAAACCTTTTTCTTTTAGATATTGAGGAAGGTACTCTTTAAAGTCGTTAAATACGACCTCTTTTCGATGGGTTTTATGAACAAAATCCTCAACTGGATCATTTAAGTAACGAATTTGTTTTTCAGGGAATTCTTTTGCGACCTCTTGCATAAGTACATACTTTTTATAAACTTTATCTTCAACAGTTTGTAAGTAGTTTTTGCCGTAACCCAACCTTAACATATAATTAGTCATCTTAAGCTTTCTATCCGATATTTTTTTATACTTTTTATATCCTGAATTCTTCCCATAAATTGATTCCAATTGACTATATACCTTTTCTGTTTCAGATAAAGCATAACTAAATGCATCCCTTTCAGTTGGTTGCATAAAGTAATCTAGACCTTGTCTTAAGTAACCCCCATTCAAGTTTATTTTCCATTTATTTAAGTCATCATGAGAAATAGAGGATACTTTTTGTTCTAAATTATTACTTATAGAGTGATCTTGAAAAGCATGTCTACTTTCGTGAAGGACTGTATCTACCGCTTCATAACAAGCATTATCTTCTAATAATTTATCGTAATTTAAATATATTTTTCCTTGTTTATAATAACCAAAGGAATTATCACCCATTTTTTTGATTCTTCAAACCCACAAGTGATTCTTCCTTGCAGTTGAGCATAATGCCGTTCTAATAGTAAGAGTGCTTCTGCTCTTAAAAGCTTTGGAGTCTTATTCCAATTATTAACATGGAGCTTTTCGAAAAAAGAGTCCATCTAGTCAACTCCTTATTTTCTAGCTGTAAAATAAAAAGGATCTCTTAAAAAATCCTTAGCTATTTCTTCATCTTCCGCAAACATCTCCATACAAATTAATGCACTAAGAATATCATTTACCTCATAAAGTTTATATATCATATCCAAAGAAACACCATTAATCTTCTGATTGGGTATCATTCCATCTTTAAGCCACTGATCTAACAATGGTTGTAAGCTGTCATCTAGTTCTAACAGTATGTCAATTCCACGTTCTATTTTATCCTCGGCAAATCCATATTCCTTATGTAATTTTTCACGAACTTCATCTTTGTTAAATTTCAACATGACAACGCCTCCTTTTAATATTTACAACGATTCTAGAATAGTTTAAGACATTTGTCGAGTAATATTGAAAAACATAAATTTTGTTTAGAAGTTTAAACTATTGATGATTGAGGGCTAAAAAAACAGCCAAAGCCAACAATGAAGGTTCTTATAGACGAATAGGATTGATTGAAAGAAGTTACAAAACCACAAACTACTCTTTTTCTTATCATAAATGATATTCTAACGATTGAAGAGCTTCCAGTCTCAAATCTTTAGAGAGTTTGTTCCATTGTATGATATGTAATCTTTCCATTATAAACTCTCTCCTAGAGCCTACCTACGCCTACTAATTTATATGGATTTTCCAAAAACCTTTTAGCCATTCCTTCATTTTCTGCGAACCCATCAATATAAATCAATGCACCAATAAAATCTTTTGCCTCATAATATTTATACATCATATCCAAAGACACACCATTAATCTTCTGATCTGAAATTGTTCGATCTTTAAGCCACTGATCTAACAACGGCTGTAAGCTATCGTTGAATTTTGAAAGTAGTTCAATAGAACGCTCAGTTACATCTTCTGCCAAGCCTTCTTCCTCCAGCAATATTTTACGAACTTCGTCTTTGTTAAATTTCAACATACGTATGTCTCCCTGTTATATATTTCATGAGGAATCTATATTTAAGCATAAAAGGAAAGGAGCGATTAGAATTTTCCAAACGCTCCGATAAATAGATGATAGATTTACAATCAATATCTTCAACCCTTATCAAGGAATTCAATCTGTATCATTCAGGTAAATCTATATATTAAGTACAACTACTAAATTCTAAGACTTATAGATAGTGGTTTCTAAGTTATCGTTCCATTTCCATCTCTTTTCCTTGGTCGATCAGCTTATTCAAATCTGATGATTTAAATCCGAACTCTTTACCATTATGTAAATCCATCTTTTCCCCAGTTAAATGATTATGTTTCATTATATCGATCGCTGTTTTACTCGTACTCAGATAAAACGGCTTTAATTGAACATCAGGGTACTGCTTTTGAAACTCAGCTTGCACCTTTTTGTTGAAGTCTTGAAGTTTTTCGTTCTGTCTTTGATTGATCTCCGTTCCACCTAACGGATCAATCTGTTTCCACAAATGGGTGAGTTTCTCATGTGCTTGCTCCAACTTTTCAATCAACTTCCCCTCACGGGACAACGGCGGAGGGAGAATCGTTTCATGTAACTCAAACTCTCCGTAAAATTCAGGTAAGTTTGGAGACTTGTTCTCTTCCTGATTCAAATACTCATGAAGCATTGTGTATCCTTTTTCTTGAAGATATGTTGGGAGATAGGCACTAAAGTCTTTATATAAGATCTCTTTGGGATAAGTCTGATGAACATATTGTTCAGCTGGATCATGCAACCGATAAGCTTTGTCTCCAAAATGACGTAAGGCTGTTTGCATAAGTATATACTTTTTATGAACCTTGTCTTCGATTGTTTGTAAGTAGTTTTTGCCATAAGTTCTTAATAATTTGTTCTCTTCAATCATAAAATTTATTTCTAGATCTTTTTTATATTCCTTATATCCATTATTTTTCCCATGAAGAGGTTCCAATTGACTATAAATCTTCTCCATTTCAGTTAAAGCATAATCATTTGCATCTTTTTCGACCGGTTGAAACCAGTAATCTGGCTGTTGTTTTAAATATCCCCCAGACTTACTTACTCTCCAAGTATATATTTCTTTATCAGAAATAGGGGCTAATCTATTATTTGCAGATAGGTCAATTGTCTGAGATTGAAAAGCATGTCTGCCTTCATGTAGAACAGTAAATACTGCTTCATAACAATTATCATTCAGCAAAAGGTCATGGTTTAGATATATTTTTCCTTGTTTATAACGGCCGAAATGTTCCTTATCTTTCATCCCTTCAAACTTACAAGCGTCCCTTCCTTGTAATTGAGCATAATGACGTTCTAACGATTGAAGAGCTTCTAGTCTGGAATCTTTAGAGAGTTTATTCCATTGTGTGATATGTAGTTTTTCAAAAAAAGAGTCCATATAACTTCTCTCCTCAACGCCTTCCTACTAGTCTATATGGATTTTCTAAAAACCTTTTAGCCACTCCTTCATTTTCCGCAAACGCATCAATACAAATCAATGCCTCAATAAAATCTTTTGCCTTATAATATTTATACATCATATCCAAAGACACACCATTGATCTTTTGATCTGAAATTGTTCGATCTTTAAGCCACTGGTCTAATAATGGCTGTAAACTATCATTAAATTTTAAAAGCAGATCAATTGAACGTTCAGTGACATCTTCTACCAAGCCTTCCTCCTCTATCAATATTTTACGTACTTCGTCTTTGTTAAATTTCAACATGTAAACGCCTCCTTTTTATATTTACAACGATTTTAGAATAGTTTAAGACATTTGTCGAGTAATATTGATACACAAGGGTTTTGTTTAGAAGTTTAAGCTAATAGTAATTGAGAGTTAAAAATAACCGAAGTGAACAAAGGAGGTTAATAATGAAGAATAGGATTGATTGAAAAAAAGCTAAACTGCTATTAACTCTTTTTCTTATCATAATTGATGTTCTAATGATCGAAGTGCCTCTAATCTTGAATCTTTAGAGAGTTTGTTCCATTGTGTGATATGTAGTCTTTCCATTATAAATTCTCTCCTTAGCGCCTACCCACTAGAAGATATGGATCTTCCAAAAACGTTTCAGCCATTCCTTTGCCTTCATCTCCCGTAAACATTCCTATATAGATTAATGCTCCTATAAAATCTCTTGCTTCAAAATATTTATACATCATTTCCAAAGAAACACCATTAATCTTGTGATCTGATATAGATCTATCTTTAAGCCACTGATCTAGCAAAGGTTGTAAGCCCTCATCAAGTTCTAAAAGTAGTTCAATAGAACGCTCAGTTACATCTTCTGCCAAACCTTCCTCCTCTATCAATATTTTACGAACTTCATCTTTGTCAAATTTCAACATGTAAACGCCTCCTTTTTGTATTTACAACTTTGTATTTACAACGATTTTAGAATAGTTTGAGACATTTGTCGAGTAATTATATCATCCTATGTGATGACATAGTGCCTAACTGCTCGCAGTTAGGAGTCAACCTTACACATGAATTAACTTTATCCCGCTCCTAAACGGAGCCCTTCAATGAAGGAAATACAAGATTAACTCTTTTTTAAGATTCTTCAACCTTTCCCCATTCCCAAATCGAAGGGCGGAGCGAACTTCTCCTTTTGTCACAAATCATAAGCTTAAATAAAATAAACATTAAGCCCTTCAAACTTCAATAAAGCAGAATTTTTGTCCCATCGCTACAACTGATAACTCTCCACTCATAAATTCCCCGAGTTCGTATATTCATCACTCACAACGTAAAAATGATTCATTCGGATCTGTAACGATTTTAAATGTCCCTTGGGATAGATGAATGAAATGTTCTATGGGTTCTAAAGTAGGTTCTTGTTCTTTCACGTCGTAGTATGAGTGAAATTTCCTTTCGATACTATTGATGTAATTAAATAGTTTGGTACTTAAAATGATCGTTTCTGGATCTTTCCCCATCACTTTTTTATAGAAATAAACGGTATATTCCAGAAATTGAATATACTCTTCCCGGTCTTTAAAGATGGTTCCCCGAAACTCTGAATCTCTTGCTAGTTTTTCTAAAAACTCCATACTTACGCCTCCTTTAGAATTCACCTTAGATCTCTCCAATCCTTAGCAAGTTTTATTCAAATCACTTCATTTGCTATTCTCTAATTCATCTATTCTACCACAGCTATGTCGATTTACCAGGAGTTAGGAGTTAGTGTTTTGTATGAATGGATTTAGAGCTTCTGTATTAGAGGTGAATCCCCCCTTTTGTCGAAGTAGAACAAGAACTATTTATATCTAATAGAGTTTGTTGCATAAATAGAGTTTAATTTAAACACAATCGCATCAAATAATCCGGTTTGGATTTGCGGGAACCTTGTATGCACCAAGCTCTATCATGACTAGGAGGGGCATGATGAGTTTTCATTCTGACTTGATTCATTTAGGTGCAAAAGTAGCTGAAAGAAAGCCTCATATTGTAAACGAAGAGATGACTAAACAATCTTTAATCATCCCTCTTTTACAACAACTGGGGTATGATGTCTTTGATCCTTTAGAAGTTAGACCGGAATACGTAGCTGACTTCAGCTTTAAAAAAGGTGAAAAAGTGGACTATGCTATTTTCCAAGATGGCTCGCCAATTATTTTTATCGAGGCGAAAGCAGCAACTGAAGATCTGGGAAAGCATAGTGGACAATTGGCTCGTTATTTTAATGCTACTCCAGAAGTAAAAGTAGGAATCTTGACGAATGGCGTAGAGTATAAGTTTTACACAGATCTTACTCAGGATAACATTATGGACTATGATCCTTTTTTTAGCTTCCAAATGGAATCGATCTCCCATCAAGAGATTGAGACCTTAGAACAATTTACAAAAGAAAACTTTGATTCAGAGCGAATTGTCAATTATGCCGAAGAGTTATCATATATGTCGCATCTTGATAAGACTTTAAAGGAACTAGTTACGAACCCTTCTGATGAATTCTTACGTTTTTTAATTAAAGATTTTATTAACATTCGCATTACATCAGCTGTTTTGGATCGCTTTCGTCCTTTGGTTAAAAAGGCAGTGCACAACACTCTATTGGATCTGATCCGTGAAGGGCTAGACGCCAAAGAGTTTAAAGAATTAAAAGAGTTGCAAGTAGCTGTTTCGACAGAACCTACTACAGAACCCAGTCCCAAGAGCGGAACTTCACAGAAAAAGGGGATTGTGACTACTGAAGAAGAGCTCATGAGTTTCGAGCTGGTCAAAGGAGCGTTGATGAGAACAAGTCGTGATATCTCTGAGCTCCAATATAAAGACACCATGAGTTATTTTACCATCTACAATGAAACGATCACCAAATGGCTATTCCGCTTAAAATTAGATGGTTCCAATCCTTGTATCATCACTCGGCTCCCCATGGAGACTTGTATCGAACTTTGTCCTGGATTTACAGTCGAACCTGCTCCTAAAAGCATCGGAGAGACACGGATTCGGATCGAAGATTTGATGCAAATCAGCCAATTAACTGAGTTGATTACTACTTGTTATGATAACACCCTTTAAGATTCCTTCCCCGAGATCATCATCTTGGGGATTTTATTTTTGTACAAACCTCTGATTAATTAATTTGGATATGTTTATTCTCATCGTTTTTGTTCTTGTCATAAAACTGAATCATCTCCGTCAATGTCTCTTTGAAACTAGGGCAAATGATACCTGAGTCCTTTAGATCCGTTTGTGCTTGTGTGCAATCGTATTGAGCTAGGCAATTAAAATAATCAAGAGCCTCCTTTTCTACTCGTAGCCATTTGCGAATCATCGGGATCGATAAAAAGCCTTTTGCTAAGGGAATGGGAATGGTACCTACGGGTTCTTTTTTTATATAATTTTTCATCACTACCTGATACACTTCTTTCATTGGTTCAGGATGTGGGTCTGTCAGGTGGTAGGTTTTCCCCACCCCTTTTTCTGAATGGGCTAAGTAGAGGGTAGCCTCTATAATATAGTCTACGGGGACAAAGTTCCCTTCTGCTTCTCCTCGACCCAGATACGGAATAAACGGCAGAAAACGCAATCGGTCGAAAAAGTTGAGCATAAAATAGGGACCATCAAATTTAGTCGTTTCACCTGTGACTGAATGACCTCTCACGATCCCAGGGCGAATAATCGTTGTTGGTGCCTGTTTTGCCAACTCTTGAACTAAAAGTTCAGCCTCATATTTGGTTTGTTCATAGTCATTCTTAAATGTCTGGTTCATCGCTAACTCTGTCTCAAAGATTCGCCCACTTCGAGTCCCAGATACATAAGCTGTACTAAAATAAACATACCTCACTAAACGAGGAAGTGAACGTACCCATTGATTAACATGGTTCGTCCCCTTCACATTAACACGATATGCAATTTCCTTAGATACAGCTAAGTCATAAATCGCTGCGAGATGAAATACATGGGTAACCTGACTTCTTAATATCGCTTGTACTTCATCGTTTAAATTCATATAGGGTTGTGTAAGATCCCCTTGTAAAATCGAGATCCTCTGAAATTGGGTAGTGCTTTCGATTTTGGCTATCTCTTTTTCTGCTTGTCTCCTCATACTTGGTAGAACCAGCACATAAATTCTCTCCACCTGAATACTCGATTGAATTAGTTGACGAAGAATCGATGTGGCAAGAAAACCAGGAAATCCAGTAAAAAAATACGTGCTCCCCATGTAATCTCACTCCTCTACAAATATCAATATACTATTTGTACACTATTAAATAATTCTCTGACTTCTTTCCTTCCCCTCTAAATCTGTACTTCATAAACCAATAAATAACCACTTCCTTTCACCCTCACGACAAGACTGTAAGATTCATAGATTAATAGAGAATACAGTCGAAGGGAGGGTAATCACTTGAAAAGGGAAAAAAATTTAGAATCATTAGTCGGCCAGTTTGTAGTTGTTCGCACACGGTTAAGAACATTTATCGGATGTTTAGTTCAAGTCACCCCCAAACGAATAGTTCTACGTATTTGGAATGGACGATCTTTTGTGCTGATTCGAATCCCTCGCATAACCATTAAAGAAGTTTTCAGATTTCCTTGTGGACCGCTAGGTGCAAGATTTGTGGTTGTAAAACTAAAAAATGGCATCTCTCTTGTTGGATGTCAGATCATTACAGCACCAAGCCGCACCATTTTATTAACTGTTTTTGTTAGAGGTAGATTCGTAACCATTAGAATTCGAAAGAGTGCTATTAGAAGTATCATTCCATTTCCATGTCCCTAATAAGAATTAAATAAAAATAAGCCAGCCTTTCCTTTGATGGAAAGGCTGGCTTATTCTATTTCGATGACCCATTACTTACCTTTGGTTTCTTTCATCAAACTTTCTTCAATCTTTCCATTTACTATTTATATCAAACGGAAAGAATCAAGAACCTTCATTCTCACAACTCTTTTACCTAGTACCATTGATTCTTATGAGGAGGAGAAATCATGTTTAAGCAAAAACGGGTTTCGATGAGTATTATTTTGTTGTTAGGATTATCTGCCTGTACCCCACTAAATGAATCAATTGATGAAAATAAAGAAGTCCAACTACCTGAAAAAACTTATACTCAAAAAATCGTTCACTCCCCACAAGTGAAAGAAAATGGAATTTTTTATGAGATTACAGCACAACAGTCTGAGCTAGAAGTGGCTCCAGGTGTAAAAATACCTGTTTATACTTACAACAACCAAGTCCCAGGACAAGAAATCCGCGTCAAACAAGGTCAAATAGTAAACATTCGCTTAAAAAATCAGTTACCTGAACCCGTTACCATTCATTGGCATGGTTATCCTGTTCCCAATGCCATGGACGGTGTTCCTGGAATGACACAAAACAGTATTCAACCCAGTGAATATTTTACGTATCAATTTAAAGCAACAGTTCCAGGAACTTATTGGTACCATTCTCATCATAAAAGCGCTGAACAGGTAGATAAAGGGTTATATGGAGCATTAATTGTAGAAGGTAACCAAGAAGAGAAAGCAGACCGTGACTACACGATGATTTTAGATGAAATGAAAAGTGATGGATCTCATGGTGGTCATGGTATGGGTGGAGGACACATGGGTGGCATGGATTACGATTTATTTACGGTTAATGGTCAATCTGGTAAGCAAATACCTGCTTATATCATGAAAACGGGGGAAAAAGTTCGGCTCCGTTTGATCAATGCTGGTTACTTTACTCATTATATCAACTTCGGTTCATTAGATTATAAAGTCGTGGCTTTAGATGGACAGAAACTTACCAAGCCCCTGTCTGGGAAAGATGAACTCCTTCCCATTGGTCCTGGAGAACGATATGAGATTGAGTTTACAGCTCCAGACCAAAGTTTGATCGCTAAAGATCAATTGGATCATTCCGCAGCCTCAGGACTGCAGATCCCCTTAAAAAACTTATCTTCGAAAAAAGTAGAACAACCGATAAAATGGAACAAAATCTTTACCATTGGGGAAAAAACAACACAAACCAAACGCTCTTCTCTGAAAAAAGAACGTTATGACAAAGAATATGTAATGTCTCTTAACCACGGTATGAGTCAAAATGGAGTTGTATATACCATCAATGGTAAAACTTATCCCAATACAGATCCCTTAACAGTAAAAAAGGGAGATTTGGTTAAAGTTACTCTCCAAAATGATGATCCTATGCATGACCATCCCATGCATTTACACGGGCATGAGTTCCAAATATTAAGTAAGGATGGGAAAGATTTAGCCGATCAGTCCATCTATAAAGACACATTATTACTGAAACCAAGGGAAAAATATGAGGTGGCCTTTATTGCAAACAATACTGGAGATTGGATGTTCCATTGTCATGAACTTCATCATGCTGCAAGTGGAATGACAACCACAGTTCACTATGAAGGCTACCAAATACCGTCTGGAATTGATCCAAACGTTCAAGCTGAGTAAATTATCAAAAAGGGGAACAAAGATATGATGCATTATGGATTTGGTGGTTTCGGGATGTTTCTATGGATGATCCTTCAATGGGGCATTCTTCTTGGTGGTATTTATCTTATCATTCGTTGGGTACGAGCAGAGTCTCCGCATTCGAAAAAAAAAGAGAAAGCCATTGAAATTATTCGTGAACGATATGCCAAAGGAGAACTTTCCGAAGAAGAATACCTAAAGATGCATGACATTTTAAGTAAAGGGATGGATCATGAAAAATAATGTACGAATATTAATCGTAGATGATGAAGAACCGATGCGGCGTCTTCTATCCTATCATCTTCAACAAGCGGGCTATGAAACCGAAGAAGCTGATTCAGGAAAAGAAGCCATCTTAAAAGTTAGTCAACATCAATATCAATGTATTCTTTTAGATATTATGATGCCTGTCATTGATGGCTGGCAAACATGTTATCAAATTAGAGAAATTTCTTCAGTTCCTGTCATTATGCTGACAGCAAGAGACCATCTTACTGACAAGGTGAAAGGTCTACAAATCGGGGCAGATGATTATATTACCAAGCCTTTTAATAAAGAAGAACTATTAGCGAGGGTCCATGCCGTACTTCGCCGTAATCAACAAGTGCTGACTGCTCACATTGAGAGCCAAACGGGGGTTCTTTCTCATCGCGGAATCCACTTACACCCTAAGCAGCGTGAGGTATTTTTTCAAGAACAATTGCTGATGTTAACTCGTACTGAATATGAGATGTTACATCTTTTTTTGAAACACCCTGGACGAGTATTTAGTCGTGAGGATCTACTTGCCCTTATTTGGTCAGACCTTGAGATTGAAGATTTTAGAACCGTAGACTCTCATATCAAAAATTTACGTGAAAAATTACGAATTGCAGGGGCTCTCGCTCACGATATTATTAAAACTATTTGGGGAGTAGGGTATAAACTGCAATGAAGAAAATATCTTTACTAAAGCGTTTGAGAACACGGGTTTCTTTCCAACTGGGGCTCTTATTAATTTCTGTTTTTACCCTAGTTCTATTTTCCATCGGAAATATTATATACTCATTGTTCCTCAATTTTTATCTATCTCATATCACCACTGAGTTACTCAAACAAAGTCATAATCATGCCTTTGTTCTTAGTGATCATTTTACAACAACGACCATTGATCATGTGATATTGATGGAAAAAGATGCAAAGAATATGGTAGTTGTTTTAGACCACCAAGGGAACATTTTAGGTACTTCAAAAGAAGTCACACCTGTACACCAAAACTACTTGACTACAGCCCAACAAAAAGGGAATGAAGAGCAAACACTAGAGACAAATTGGGATAAAGAACCTTTCTTAGTGGTGAGCTCTCCAATTTTACAAAAAGACCAACGTCTAGGAACTGTCATGATGTTTAGCCCGACTGAACCGATTCGAGAGGCAGTTCTCATTTTACGCTGGATGTTGTTGGTGACTGGGATCATCACCTTATTACTAGTAGCTGGAATTTTAGGGATCATTTCTCGTATGATTGTTCGTCCGTTAATTGAAATGAAGCAAATGACTGAGGAAATCGCTCAAGGAAATTACTCGAGAAATTTACCTGTAAAGGGACAAGATGAAGTAGCACAACTCGCTCGATCCATTAACCATATGTCGCGTGAAATTCAATATTATCAGCAGCAACGGAATGAGTTTCTTGCAGATATCAGTCATGAACTCCGCACCCCTTTAACCTATTTAAAAGGGTATTCTGAGATTCTACTTCATCCCATGAAGTCTGAGAGTGAACGACATCAATATGCTCAAATTATCTTTGAGCAAACTAACCGTCTGCAACGATTGGTTCAAGACTTATTTGATTTAGCTCGTATTGAGCGTGGAGATTTTTCACTACACCTTGAAAAAATTCAGCTTGTAGATGTCATGACTCAAACATTATCTTTGGTTGAGATTTCTATGGAAGACAAAGAGATTCAACTAAATTTCTATCTTTCTAATTCTGAGGAGTCCATCTATATCAAAGGTGATCAGGAACGATTGGGTCAAGTTTTTCTTAACATTTTAGAAAATGCTCGTAAATATACTCCTAGAGGCGGGAAAATTTCGGTCTATATCAAACGACAGAATGGGCATGCAGTTGTAGAAATTGCGGATACAGGCCCAGGCATTCCACAAGCGGACCTTCCTCGTTTAACAGAACGATTATATCGAGTAGAAAAATCACGCTCCCTCAAAACAGGTGGAACCGGATTGGGTTTAACAATCGTTAAAGAAATAGTGACATTGCATCAAGGTACATTTCAAATTCACAGCATAGAAGGAGAGGGAAGTGTATTCACTATACAATTTCCCATCCTCGATTCTTAACTGTAATCTCTTTGAAAGACGGTGAATGCCGAATTTCAAAGAGACTTTCTTTTTTCTTTAGATACTTCCGATCTGCTTGATCTGGAGCTAATTTTCATCCTATATATACTATCCTATCCGGTTATTAGGGACATACCTAACTGGTATACCATACAGCAATCTTCTCCATCATTTCTCCATATTCAATCTTTATTCTAATCATAAGCTTGACTAATACAAATAGACTTCATCATGGAGTCCACACTGGATATAATCACTGATCTGAAAGGAGATATTATGCAAGATCTCACTATTTTCTTTGCTTTTGCAGCGGGTCTCATCTCCTTTTTTTCACCTTGTATTTTTCCCCTCATCCCTGTCTATGTCTCGCAATTGACAGGTGGGGAGTTCTCTGAAGGTAAAATCAATGTTGAAAAAAAGGTTATACTTAGCCGCTCCATATTTTTCGTTCTCGGATTTAGCTTCATCTTTATCCTACTAGGTGCTTCTGCAAGTGCAATGGGACAATTTTTATCCAATCAACGTGAGGTGATCGAAAAGTTCGGGGGAATTCTCGTCATCATCTTCGGATTACAAATGACAGGATTGATTCAACTTCGCTTTTTGATGAAAGAAAAGCGCTGGCTTCCCCAAATGAAACAAAAAGGGGGAATCACTTCTCTTCTAATGGGAATCGCTTTTGGTGCTGGTTGGACTCCCTGTGTAGGACTTGCTTTATCCTCCATCTTACTGATGGCTAGCTCGAGTGAAACTGTTTATTCTGGTATGTTGTACTTACTGATCTATTCCTTAGGGTTAGCCATTCCTTTTATAGCCCTTTCGTTCCTCCTTACTTACACTCTGACTACAGTTAAAAAAATGAATCGCTATCTTCCAGTTGTCTCTAAAGTCGGTGGATGGATCTTAATCATCATGGGATTCCTTCTATTTACAGATCAAATGACTCAAATCACCGCTTGGTTAGCTAAATACTCTTATACATGGTAGGTGGAAGAAATGAAAAAAATCTTAATCAGTCTGGTATTATTGGGTTTGATTGGCTGGGGTGTGTATGACCTTTACTTTCAGGAAAAAAAGGCTCCATCTAAGCCCACACAAGTACAACAAAAACAACCAGCTCCAGCTACAACTGAGTTCCCTAACGAACAACTCCCTTTAGCTCCTGACTTCACTTTGAAAACATTAGAAGGCAAAGAAGTGACACTCTCTGAATTACGTGGTAAAAAAGTCATGCTTAACTTCTGGGCGACATGGTGTCCCCCTTGCCGAGCTGAAATGCCTGATATGGAAAAGTTTTATAAAGAGTACAAAGGGAAAAATGTAGAAATCCTTGCGATTAATTTTACGACCGCAGAAAAGAGCCACAAAGATGTGGAGAAGTTCGTCAAGGAATTCGGACTTACATTTCCTGTTGTGTTAGACGAAAAAAATATAGTTAATGACATTTATCAACCTCAGGGCATTCCAAATAGTTTCTTCATTGACAGCAAAGGAGTCGCTCAATACCACATCATCGGTCCAATGACCTACGATTCGCTTGTAGAAAGGATCAACTCCATCGACTAGGAGGTTGAGATGAATACCACCGGAAAGTCTATCTTGATTGTTGAAGATGATGAAAAGATTCGACAGCTCATCAAAATCTATCTTGAAAGAGAGGGTTATGAAGTTTTTGAAGCTGAGGATGGAAAACAAGCACTCCATGCTTTTCAGAAAATCGATCCTTGCTTTGCCATTCTAGATATTATGCTACCTGAGAAAAGTGGTTGGGAAGTTTGTCAAGCCATCCGGAAAGATTTTAAAAGTGATATCCCGATCATTATGGTCACTGCTTTAGTTAATGAAGAAGACCGGATCAAAGGGTTAAAAGAAGGAGCTGACGATTACGTCACCAAACCATTTAGCCCACAAGAATTGGTCGCTCGCGTCGAAACTGTTTTACGTCGAACCGCCCATCGTTGTAGTAAAATTACGTATCGAGGGCTGACATTGAAACCATTTAAAAAAATCGCTTCACTTCATGGAGAAGCATTAGCACTCACCCAAAATGAATTTACTTTGTTGTATGCTTTCATGCGTCATCCTAATCAGATTCTTACAAGAGATCAATTACTCATCGAACTTTATCCACATGATGAAAAAATGGTCTCTGAGCGTACCATCGATACTCACATCAAAAATCTGCGGTCTAAAATAGAGGGAGAAGCCAATGATCATCCGTTCATTGAGACAATTCGCGGAATGGGCTACCGTTTTCAAGCCTTTTAAAAAGCGGGCCAACCATCAGCCTGATCGGCTTCTGATTGTTCATTTTCTAATGATCAGTTTCGTTCTTTTCATTTTTGGTATCTCTCTAAAAGAAATGGCCTGTTCTCTCGTCGCACATGGATTGGGGCAAGAGAGTCCCTTTTTTATTAAGTTTCAACAGACATTAAACGTTTATCTATTTCATCTCTTGACCATCACTTTTCTAGTCATAGGTGTTCCTTATTATTTCTGGGTGCGGAAGTCGATCAAAAAAAGTCCACCACCACCAGATCATCCCCCAGATCCCAAACAATCCAAGTGGTTGCAGTCCTTTTCCCATGAATTACGAACACCCATCACGACGATTCATGGGTACTTAGAAGCTCTTCATGATGGTGTGATTGAAGCAAATCCCCAGCTATACGAATCACTTCATCAAGAGTCCAAAAGGGTTGTTCAACTGATCGAAAAGATGAATCAATTACAATTGTGGCAAACTAAAGGCGTTCCTATTCATGAAAACAGTAATATCCATGATATACTGGTACAGGTATATCACCAACTAGCAGAATCAGCTAGAAAAAAAGGGGTATCTATCACTCTTCGCATGGAACAAGGAGTCGTCACAGGAGCTAAAGAAAGTTGGACCATGGTATTTGAAGAGTTAATCCAGAATGCAATTCAATTTCATCGGGGAAAAAAGATATGGGTGACGGGTAAAATAGAAGATAAGTTTTATGTGATGAATATAAAAGGGAAGGGAAAATATATCCCCCAAGAAGAGCTTAACCTGATTTTCGATGAATTTTATCGTCCTGATCCATCGAGAAATCGAAAAACAGGTGGATTAGGACTGGGCTTAGCCATTGTAGAGCAAGTAGTTATCGCTCATGGTGGAAACATAACGGTTCAATCAGATGGTGAGTTTCACCAATTCCGTGTTTTCATTCCACATCATCATTAATAGAGAAATGGAGTTTTATCCTACCATGAGGAAATATCGTTTTGTAATTTTGGCTGGGTTATTGGTTCTTCTTGTCCTTTCATTTGTTTATCGACAAGAAAGCCAATCCAATACACCCACAATTCCTGAGAAGGGATATCAGGCACCCTTGTTTCAACTTGAAGACCTGAATGGTAAAACCTATGATCTATCTTCTTTGAAAGGCAAAATCGTATTCATTAACTTTTGGGCTACGTGGTGTCCTCCATGTCGTGCCGAGACTCCTGATCTGGTACAGCTCCATGGAAAGTATAAAGATCAAGTCGTTTTTCTCGGCATCAATGCAACAAAGGTAGATGATCCTGATCAGGTACAAAAATTTGTTGAGCAATATAAAGTCAACTATCCAGTTTTACTCGATCCATCTGGAAAAGTGGTAAATCAATATCGAGTTCACTCCTATCCAACTAGCTATATCATTGATTCACAAGGTGTCATCGTATACAAAAAAACAGGTGTGATCCCCCCATCCGAGTTCGAAAAAATGATTGAACCCCTGATCAAAAAGTAAAAGGAAGGTTAGAGATGTTTGAACCCACAGAAGGTCTTTATATAGGGATTACAACAGTTCCAATCTCGATCGTTAGCTATATCATAGCTTTTATAGCACTATCTTTGATCCTGTCTCGCTCTGAAGACGGGAAACAGTTTGTAGACAAAATGGTCTCCGTCCTCCTCATCGGAATCTTAACCTATAAATTTTGGTTTATCATCGAGCAACCTAGTATTTTGTTTAAGCAACCTCTAGAAATTCTCATGTATAGTGGAGGTGCTTACGCTTGGGAAGCCACTATCCTCTTATGCGGGGCTTGGCTCTCTTATCAAATTTGGAAAGAAGCACCTTCAAATCGATGGAGATTGATCCAACGCATACTCTTCGCCTTTATCATTGTTCGAGTTAGTTATTCTTTGTTAATTAAAGATTATGGGTCTCCTAGTAGCGGGTGGGGATGGAGGTTGGATGATCAAACCTATCTTCCTACCAATCTCTTTTTACTCGTTGGATACCTATTACTCCTCCTTAGCTTTTATGTATTGCGTAAAAAACTAAGCTTTAACAAAGATCAAATAAGCTTCTGGTTGATTGGAATTAGCATCATCGAACTAGTCGTGAGGGGTTTCAAGCCACAATTAGATCACCTATGGATGAATATAGGGACTCTTGATATCCTCTATATTGTAACTTTACTGATCGGTGTTTACTTCCTTCTATTTCGTCAACCTGATCCCATCCATAAAACATGAACATAATTAAAGCCACAATAGGATCTCCATTCTAATTGTGGCTTCTCTTTATACCTGCTTCTCTGGGAATATGCCAGGTATTTATATTCATTTTGTTAGTTGCTAACCCTTTTGTTGAGACAAAGCCATACTAGTCATAAATGTTGGAGATACTCATTAGGCTCATCTACTCATTAGACATTGGCAACATGTTTCTGACTTAAAAAGACTTTACTTTCTTTCGCTTACCTGAAGGACGTTGATTTTTGTTGTTATTTACAAAGCGTTTGGAAGCACCTGTCCTACCTGCTCCCCCTCGATTCGATTTTTTCCCTCGACCTCGATCTTCCTTATAGTCTTTGTGGTCTCGACCACCTCTACTACCTCTACCTCCTCTACCGCCACCGAAAAATCCACCACGATCCTCACTGATTTGTACAGGAGTTTTATCTGGTTCTTTCGTAATCATTTTTAGGGCAGCGGCTAATAGAGTTACAGAGTCAGTTTGCGCCAACAATTCTTCCGCTAATTCGATATAATCCCGATGCTCATTTTCCTCAACCACAGTTAATAGCTTTTCAATAGCGATCCGTTGCTGACCTTCCATCGCTTCATTAAGACTCGGTGTCGCTTGGCGAATCATTTTCCGTTTGGTCACCCGTTCAATATTGCGTAGATGATCCATCTCTCTATAAGTAACAAAAGTCATCGCCACTCCTGTCTTGCCTGCACGACCCGTACGACCAATCCGATGAACATAGCTTTCCGGATCTTGTGGAATATCAAAGTTAAATACGTGTGTCACTCCTGAAATATCTAACCCTCGAGCTGCAACATCCGTTGCCACCATAATATCAACGGTTCCTTCTTTAAACCGACGAATCACAGTGTCCCGACGAGCTTGAGTCAAGTCCCCATGGATTCCTTCAGCTGAATAACCACGTTTGTTAAGACCTTCTGTCAATTCATCGACACGTTTTTTAGTACGACCAAAAACAATTGCCAGCTCTGGAGACTGAATATCTAAAAGGTTACAGAGGATATCAAATTTTTGTTTAGGTGACATCTCAATATAAAACTGTTCAATGTTAGGCATGGTCACTTCTTTTGTCTTAATTTTAACCTCTGTAGGGTCTTTCATAAACTTTTGTGCCAGTGCTCGAATATCTTTGGGCATCGTAGCAGAGAATAACAACGTTTGTCTTTCAGATGGAATCTCTGATAGAATCGCTTCAATCTCTTCAACAAAGCCCATTTGTAGCATCTCATCCGCTTCATCAAGAACAACTAAATTGATATTGTTCAGACGAATCGTGCGACGACGCATATGATCTTGTAGACGACCTGGTGTTCCTACAATAATTTGGGGTCTTTTTTTCAAAGAACGGATTTGTCGGTTAATATCCTGTCCACCATAGATCGGTAAAGAGCGAACCTTTTTATATTGACCAATTCGATTTAATTCTTCAGCCACCTGAATCGCCAATTCACGAGTTGGTGTGATGACGATTCCTTGTATCTCATCTGTATCTACAGATACTTTCTCGATCATCGGAATTCCAAACGCAGCAGTTTTACCCGTTCCAGTCTGTGCTTGTCCAAGCACATCCCGACCTTCCATCGCAATTGGAATGGTCCGTTCTTGTATAGGTGTTGCTTCTTCAAAACCCATATGACTTATGGATTGTAATAATGAGGAACTAAGTCCCAGTTCACTAAATGTAGCCAAGAGTGTGAGTCCACCTTTCATTTTTCCCTAATAACAAAATAATGAGCCTGCGGCATGATTCAACTATTCCTGCACAACCAAATCAAAAGCCTATGGTTGTAAGATTTTATCTGATTTTATGCGACAACCTCAACCGGCAAAAATAGCCTAAGTTACTATTATACCATTAGTCTTGTATATTGACTGCTACAATATACTTTTTTCTACGTAAAAAAACATCCCCTTTGCTTAAGGAGATGCTTCATTATGTGAGCCATTAAGCTTTCATTATATATCCTAAATAAAGATTATGTGTTAATCAAATATCTGGAAATTCAATTTGGTACCGCTTTCCAACCTCAACCATTTTCTTTAGCCATTGCTCTTTTGTATAAGATTGCATTTCAGATGCACTTAATTCTCTCGCATAATACTCAAAATGGGCAGGACATGACACTACCTGAATGGTTGCCTCTTCACTATCAATCCGGAAAGTGTGGGAAATTCCTCTTGGTAAAAACACTGTCGCACCCTCTGTAGCTGAAAAAGACTGATCTCCCAAATAGACCGTCAGTTCTCCACGAATGACATTAAATACCTCATCCTCTTGATGATGAATATGCCGTGGAGGACCCTCTCCTTTTTGCTCCGTAGATTGTAAAACCGCATACCGATCCTGTGTCTCTTTTCCACTAATCATCACAGACATAGGTCTTCCTAAAAATAAGATCTCTTCTTGACTGTTTGGGTAACGTACAGGCGATTGATTCAAGATCCAACACCTCCTGTCACTATTATAACCTATAAAACTAAATATTTGTTGTATTCATTCATTTATGTATAGTATAAACTTTAATAACTCGCCCATTTCGGTCTACCATCTTGTTGTATACTAATTCTAGAATCGATGGAACAATAGGGGCAGTGATCAAAAGGTTATCCCTAGTTCACCAATTTTCTAGCTATAAAGCATTTGGAGTTTTTATATTGAGTACAGCAATTATTCTAGGTATCATTTGTGTGTTTATCCTAATCACTAATCTGATCATGTGAAATGAATGAACGACATCTTGAGAGGTATTTAACATGCTAATATCTCAACCCAAAAGTGAAATCATCAATGTAGACTTATATATTCCACTCCACGTTGAATAGGATTACCCCAAGAAGTTAGGAGCTACGACATATTAGATGATATAACCACTTCGGATCGTGAAATATTAGAAGGATTTTAGTTAAATAAAAGGGAGAGTCAGAAGTGGATTTTCGAATACAAGCAGGAGCTCCCAGAGTTACAGGACAATTCGATGAAGAGGATGAAAATCTTGCAGAAGCGATCGAAACCATCTTCCCTCTTTATACGGAAGATGCCATTCTAGTTTGGAAAAACATCTACATTCCTCTAAGTTATAAATACGAAATCAGTATCATGACCTGGGATCTCCTTGACATGCTCGAAAAACTTCGAAAGCATTCTTCTGGTGAATGGAAGATTCAGTGGGCTTCCGATTCATTTCGTAATAGCTGGTACTTGCGATGGGAGGAAGATACCCTGACCATCAATGCAGAATGGGGCTCTGTCATCGGAAACACTGAAAATCAGCTGAAAGAAAAAAGAGAAATCAAGGTTCCCATCCTTGCATTTACAGCTGAATGGAGAAAATTACTAGGTAATCTGATTACAGGATTGCAAAAGTCAGGATACACAGAAGAACGACTTCCTGGAATGGATCGTTTAATTCATGAATATCATACAATTCCCTTTGACGGGATTCTTTATGCAAAGCCCCACCATCAATGATTTTTATTATCTAATAATACACTTCCATTTACTTGAGCTTATGATCAGACAAGGCTTCTTCTTTTGGAAAAATCACAAAAGAAGAAACCCTGTCTTTTTCATTTAATTCAAATATGGAGAAATCGATTATAAATATACTAGCCTTTCATGTTTCATTAAACCAATTTCTCTAGTTCCTTTTTAAAATAACTAGCCATTGACTTAGGACATGGAGCAGATAAAATTCCCGAGATAATAGCAACTCCATCTGGAATATAAGGTGCAAGAGCTGGTAAAGTTTTTTGGTTGATTCCACCAATCAGCACAATCGGCAATGATACAGCTTCTCGAATTGAAGATAATGTTTTAATAGAAACTATTGTGGCATCATCTTTAGAACTAGTCGGAAACATACTCCCAACTCCTAAATACGAAGCTCCATCTTGTTTTGCTTGAACTGCTTCTTCCACTGAATGGACAGAGACTCCAATTGGCATGTCAAGTCCAACAATCTGTCTGGCCTCTTGTATGGATAAATCATTTTGACCGATATGGAGCATATCTGCTTGGGCAAGTAGGGCAACATCAGCACGATCATTAATAACAAGAGGAATCTGGTATTTTTGGCATAGCTCTTTAAAACGCTTTCCTGTTTCTAAAAACTGCCGGGAACTAGCCTTTTTCATACGCAATTGAACACAAGTAACGCCACCACGAATGGCAGCTTCTGTTCTTTGATACAAATCTTCCTGATCATCTGTAACCAAGTAGAGTTGTAAACGATCTCTTAATTTACCGAGCATCGATCTTCCCTTCTTTTGCTAACCATTGGTTATTCATTTGTGATACGCTATCCATTAAATACATCCGAAAAGTTCCCAATCCTGCATTCCCCTTCATTCGCTCTGCCCATTCCCCTGCCAAACCAACAGCCACATAAGCAGTTACTGCACTTGAAAGAGCTTCCAAACCAGCCCCTAAACAACAACCGATCACAGATGTAGACATACACCCTGTTCCAGTTACTTGCGATAACAATGGAGTTCCATTATAGATTCTGACCTCTCGTTCTCCATCCGTCACATAATCAACGGAACCACTTACGGCAATTACAGTGTTCAATCGCTTTGCCAACTTTTGAATATCAGGGAGAATGGTCTCAAACTCAGTATCTGCGTCAACCCCTTTCCCTGCGCGACTACCACATAAGGTGGAAATTTCAGAAGCGTTTCCACGAATGACTGCAAATTTCACTTCAGCAAGTAAACGCTCCACAGATTGAAAGCGAAAAGATGTCGCTCCTACACCAACGGGATCCAAAACTACCGGAACCTGCTGTTGATTAGCAGCTTTTCCCGCTTTGATCATTCGATCGATATATGATTTTGAAAGGGTTCCCATATTTAAAACGAGTGATTGGCTTTGTACTACCATTTCTTCGACTTCTTCTTCAGCGTCAGCCATGACGGGGCTAGCTCCACAAGCAAGTGTCATATTGGCACAATCATTAATGGTCACTGAGTTAGTGATGTGGTGGATCAGTGGCTGAATTTCCCTGATTTTTTCCCAATTGTATTCAAAGCTCATACAAGGATCTCCTTTTACTTAGGAAATTTTTTCACTCAGCTCTCCATAACGAATGAAAATGATGAATGGGTCCAGAACCTTGTCCCACTGGAAATGAGAGGCGAATCCCCTCTTCGACATAGTTTTTAGCTAAACAAATGGCCTGGGTCATTGAATAATCTTGAGCTAATAACGCAGCAATCGCAGATGATAAACTACATCCTGTTCCATGAGTATTGTTAGACTCAATCCATTTACCAATAAACTTTTCTCCTGTAGAAAGAAAATCAATCACTTGGTCACCCAAGGGGAGATGTCCGCCCTTCACTAATATCTCACCATGAGTCCACTTTTTTAGATTTTCAATTGCTTTTTGGATGTCTGCTTCTGAAAGCAACTTTTCTCCCACTAATACTTCTGCTTCATGAAGATTTGGAGTAATCAAAGTCGCCAATGGAAATAGTTTAGTTTTTAAAGCTTCAATCGCATCTTCTTGTAAAAGAACACTTCCTGTTGTCGATACCATCACTGGATCCATGATGATAATTTTAGGTTGATACTGAATCAATGCATTTTCGATCACCTCGATGAGGGAACACTCCGAAACCATACCAATTTTTACTGCATTGATTGGAATATCTGTGAATACTGCTTTTAGCTGTTCTTCTACAATCGAAGGACTCAATGTTTCTACCGCATAGACACCTTGTGTGTTTTGAGCAGTTATCGCTGTAATCACGCTTAGACCATACGTACCTAAAGCTGCCATCGTTTTCAGATCCGCTTGGATTCCTGCTCCTCCACTAGAGTCACTTCCAGCAATGGTTAACACTTTTTTGATCAATCTTTTATCCTCACTTTCCAAATGAATAAGACTCTAGTGTATAGGCCATATTCCAAAAATTAAATTCATGGATACAACTCAATTGGAAAGCTTCTTTTAATTTTTCATGTTCTGAAGAAGTCATCGACTTTGCAAGATGATCCAGTCGACTTCGTAACTCTTGATTTAGCGTTTTAAAATCATCACCAGCATAAAATTGGATCCAATCATAAAAAGGATGATCTTCTGTTGGTGAATTTTCTTCCATGATTCTCTCAGCAATATAGATATACGTCCATGGACAAGGCAAAATCACTGCATATAAATCAGCCAATGTCCCTGTTTGAGCCGTACACAACATATGGTTCATATAGTTTCGAGCACTGGGTGCAAGTGATTTTACTTGTTGTAGAGATGTAAAGTCTACACCCGCTTCTCG
Organism: Hazenella coriacea; assembly: GCF_004341825.1. Classification (GTDB taxonomy): domain Bacteria; phylum Bacillota; class Bacilli; order Thermoactinomycetales; family Thermoactinomycetaceae; genus Hazenella; species Hazenella coriacea. Next base: position 256,228 of record NZ_SMAG01000003.1, read on the forward strand.
ACAAAAGTTTTGATGCGGATGAGCTTCAGAATGTAAAGTCACCCCAATTTGCTGATGGAAAAATTCCATATCTTCTCTATTTTTCGTCTTCATAATCCCCAACGCATACATTTGAACAAATACGCTTAAGTATTGAAAATCTTGTTCCACATAATGAATTAATTGTTCAGGTTTAAGTTTCCCCTTAGATATTCCTTGAACAAATGGGTGATCATAGATTTTTTGAAATAACTCATCAGATTCTTGACGTAATTGTGCTGTAAAGGTCATCACAATTCCTCCTTATAATTAAAAAAATAAGAAAGGCCGCTCCTAAAATGGAGCGACCTTTATAAACACACCAAAGATAGCTCCACTTCCCTACGCTGGTATAAACCAGATCAGGTTCTAAGGGTTTGCACACTGCGCATCTCAATCTTTCGATACCCCTAGTGGATGTCTTCATTCATATTCAATTAACCCCAATCTAACATATTACTCTCTACTTAACAACCTTCAAAGATAAACAATATATTTTAATCATCCGATGGAGGCTACATCCAGATCATCTGTTATGTTATATATAATTAAATAGTAGCATATGTATAACCCCTCAGAAGAAAAAAGTCTCCAAGGGGGGATTACTTGATTGGAAAAACCAAAATATTGTATGTATTGCTATTCGAAAATGGATCTCCGTTTTTGTTGCTACAATTCTTTGTACGTTGGACTTGGTAAATGATCATATGCACTCTCATTAATACCAGCATGGTCCATCATTTTACGTAAATCAGTTACAAACTTCATAAAATAATCTTCATAATTTTGGCTACCAGCATATTTTTTCAAAAAATAATCATTGGACAATGAATGATATAAGCTACTTAAATCATCTACAAGTACCTTTTTTATATCAGTTTTTGTAATAGATTGATCCAGACTACATTCATTGATAAGGGTTTGTAGTGTTTCTTTAAGAACATGATTATTGTATGCTGGATGAGATATTAAATATTTTAAATCATAAAGATCTTTAAACCTTGGTCTTACAATTGTTTGATGTAATTTCCAAGCAACCTGAATCGAGAGTGGTACGGAGTATGGAACAATGAAACGATCACCAAAAACAGGTTGATACTCTAATGAAACGGGTTCTACTTCCATTTCTAAGTTAAACGAAATATCCAGATAAGTCTCATGATCGTAAGTTGCTTCCCTTGATTCATCTGTGAAATAGTAAGCAAGATCCGTATTTATAGTTGGAAAGTCGTCTGCCATGGCATAGTCAATACGTCTCCAAAATGCATTTTCTCGAAAACTTCTAAACTTTATTCCATCATGTAGATCCATTTCTGTCACTTGGATCATCCAATTGGTAAAGATTTTATGTGCATGCTCTTCATTTTTAATTTTCCCCATATACAAAAAGTCGATATCGTCCACATACCGTATATCTGGATGATCCAAGTATTGTCTCGTTAATAGACTGCCTTTTAATATAAATGGCATATTCACAAGTGATATTCTTCTCAAAAGCGCCTCTAGAACAACAAGTTCTCTGACATCATAATTCATATCTTTTAAATCTTCTCGTTTAATCATGATTATCTCCCATTTATAGTTTATGAAAGCCATCCACGATCCAATTCTTCTTTGCTATCATAAATACATAGTTCATATTGCTCTTTCAAAATTTCTATCTTATTTACTTGCAAAATTGAACGTATCTCCTCTACTCTCTCATAGAATTTCTTCTTACTTTCGTATTCTCTAACCGTTATAAATCTCACTTTTCCGTTAACATTTAAGGAGTTCCTGGAAATATGTCCACCTAACCCCTCACATAGATTCTTTACCATGGTAATATCATCAACCTCTACTTTTCCATGCCATTCAAAATAAGGTTTGAAATTCTGAGTAAGTGGCTGATGAAAATACTTTTCTTCCTTTGGAGAAGTCTCTACTTTTTTTCTCATGATAGTAAATCCGTTTTCTTGAAACATATTTACAATCTTTTCGATTCCTTTATCAGCGTCGTGGAAATCAGTACTTTTAATAACTCCTGTACACATGGGCTGATTGATGTAATTCCCTTGATCTAAGACGATCATAAGAGGTTTTAACTGCTCCGATTTACAAAGCTTTACAAAAGCCTCCTTGTCAGCCATCTTTAAATCATTGACTGTAATGTGAAATTCAAATTCCATTGTCTCACTCCTGAACATTTCTTTCATTTAGATTAGATCGATTATAAAACTTGCTACAATTCATGCTTCTCACATTTTAGCATTTATTTTCATGACATCGAAATTATTTTTCAGGTATTACACCAGCTCAACTACTTTTAACTCACCTAACTATGATAAAGAAAAATAACATAGACAAAAAAGATAGGATAAAAAAAGAGTAGTCCTCTTCTTGGACTACTCTTTTTTACTTTACCTCTTCTCCATACTTCTCTAATACTAATCTCATACCTTCCTCAAGCAGATCATTCGCATTTTTATCTAATTTTGCTGCTAATACTTTTATTTGTCTGTACAATTCTATGTCGATCGTTGTGTTAATGTTTTTTCGTGCCATTCTCGCTATCACCTCCAGATCATCTTAGCACATAATTGACTATGGTTTCTATGGTATCTTATAATGTACATATACATAGATATCATAGAAATCATAGATAAATAGTCGATCGAATTGAAAAAGGAAGGCGATATCGTGAGAAGGCTGAACATCATAGGATCATTCCTAATTCTTGTAGTCAGTATTGTAGTTTCATTTCAACATAATATAGAACTCTTTTCACAAAATGGATTTCAAGGGTGGAATGCTATTCTTACAGTCATCGGGGTAGAATTAACGTTTATCATAGCTAGTATCAATATCGTATACTCGAGGATTAAAAGGATGAAGGTTGGGGCACCAACGATTATATCTGCACTAATCGGAACTGCACTAGTTGGTTGGAGTAACATCAATGCAGGAATGGCCCATGGGATCGAGGGTATCATTCTTGGGTTAGTGACGCCAACACTCTTAATTTGTTCGGAAGCTATGTTATCCCATACAATCTTAAACTTATCAGATCATCGCAAAGCTCAAAAGGAAGAATTAAATTCACCAGAGATAGTCTTTCAAAGTCAATCAAATGTCCCGTCGGATGGATCACCAAAATCTTTCACTCAAGAGAAATCTCCAGATACCCATGAAGCCTATGAAACCCAAAACCCTATAAACGATGTTAATCTTCACCAAATGAGTGAAAAAACTGAGCCGCCAACAAACCCATTCATAGAGGATGAAGCTTTCAGAGATTCCCCCATTACTAATAGCTCATCCAACAAACAAACCGATAAAGGGAAAAATACCAAAAACGAAAAACCAATCATTGTAACACGAGAAAATCAGTCACCAACACCAGCCGAAACTCACCAGATAGCTTTGCCATTAAATTCACAAGGGCAAAAAAGTAATGTTGTCCAATTGGAGAAAAAAACAACATCTTCACCATTAGAATTTGCCACCACCTACTATGAAAAGAACGGCAAACACATTAGTCGCCGCGGATTGGCAGAAGAATTTGGAATCACAGAATACAGAGCCAGAAAGATCTTAGAACAGTTAAAGAAGCAGATTAGTTAAGAAAGAATGACATGGAGACCAACGATACATATCATATACATAAAAAAGCTGATCCAGATTTGATCCGGACCAGCTTTTTTTATTTATAAATAATTAATTTCAAATCTTCTTTTACAGAAAATCCACCCTAAATGCCATAAGACAAAATGAATCCCACATAAGTTAAATAGATGAATCAAAGATGAAGGATTCACACATTTGCCTATCACATCATAAAGTGATAATGGCTTTTTTTAGAACGGATGGAGGTGTCGGGATTAATGCCAGGTCTCTTGACGGCTATCGCTTTAATGTTAAAAGAGATGTTTGTCTTTGTCTCCTACATTAAAAACAATGCATTCCCTCAACCATTATCTGAACAAGAAGAAGAACGTAATCTCAAATTAATGAGTGAGGGAGATTCCACCGCCCGAAACACCCTAATTGAACATAATTTACGCCTTGTCGCACATATTGTCAAAAAGTTCGAGAATACGGGTGAAGATTCTGAAGACCTTATTTCCATTGGAACAATCGGCTTAATTAAAGCGATCGAATCTTATCAACCGAATAAGGGAACAAAGTTAGCCACCTACGCCGCAAGATGCATTGAAAATGAAATCCTCATGCATCTTCGTTCACTCAAAAAAGCACGAAAAGATGTTTCTCTTCATGACCCCATCGGGACAGATAAAGAAGGGAATGAAATAACACTAATCGACGTTCTAGGAACAGAGCGAGATGAGATTGTTGACACAGTGCAAATGAAAATTGAAAAGAAAAAAATCTACAACCATATACACATATTGGATGAACGAGAACAAGAAGTGATTCGCTGCCGTTTCGGTTTAAGTGGTGGAAAAGAAAAAACCCAGCGAGAGATCGCTAAAGAATTGGGAATTTCTCGCTCCTACGTATCTAGAATTGAAAAAAGAGCATTAATAAAGCTTTTCCATGAGTTTTATCGGGTGGGTAAAAATCAAGGAGGCGCCAGCATCTAATAGTGAAGCTTTATTTTTATGGCACTCGCTAAAGTTGCTTCTTTAGTGAAGTGTCTTTTTTTGTTTAGTTTTTAAATCGGCTTGAACATTATTTAATCTAGTCCATTCTTTTAAGTTTTTGAACGGTGGATCAGCATTTCCAGATTCATTATAGTCTTCCGCATATATAGGTCCTTTAAAGATAATCAAAAAACATAGAAAGTAACTATATATCAACCGCCTATTCCCATATTCGGAATAGCCACTCCCTTTACGCCCCTATTTTATATCTTAAAGGTTAATACCCATCTTTGGTTCAATCAATAAAATATAAGCCTACATTAATTAAATTTTCCGGTATGCCCATTTTGGAATCCCTTCTTATTTACTATAATCATAACTTGTCTACTCATTTATTATGTAAAAGATCACTTTTATCATCCAAGAATATAAAAAGATGTTAAATTTTCGATTTTAATATATAGAAATATATTTACACAATTTTGTTATTTGTTTATAATATAAAAATCACACAAATTTAGAGGTGAATCATTTTGTGGATGAGTATTTTTTTAGCAAAAGGTAATAATCCATTTGACCAGTTTGAGAATTTTTTAACGAACGATGTTATTAAGGGTTTGCTTTCTATTGTCACTCCCCTAGCAGTAATCGGGATCTTAGTGACAGCAGCTGGTATGTATTTATCCCAAGAAGAACATTCTCGAGATCGCTTTAAGAAGGCCTTGATCTCTATTGTAGTGATTACTATTGTCTGCTTTATGGCTCAAGGTATTATCACTTGGATTGGTCAAAGTTTTAAGGGGTGATGATGTTGCAAGAGCGCAAAAAGTTTAAAATTCCTAATCAGATTGACTCAAGTCTTCATATTTGGCGGTTTATTCGCATGAAAGACTTGGTCATCCTTGTACCACCGGTGATTCTATCGGTGGTTTTATTCCAATGGATCATACCAGATTTTCTTCATTTTCAAGTTCGCTTTTTCTTTAGTATATTGCCTACTATTATTGTGGCTTGTCTCATATTTATTCGCCCGATTCGCGAGCGTAAGAATATTACACTGTTTGATATTTTTCGTTATCGAATTGAATATAACAACCGGCAAAGAATTTACTATTTCAAAAAATTAATTCGTAAGTAAGGAGGGATTATATTGTCCAAAAAACAACAAACACCCGAAAAAACAGTCCAAGACTTGATTCCTGTTCACAGTATTTATGATTCCATGATCGAGACGACAGACCAGCGGCTCATTAAAGTATTGTCTGTAACGGCGATTAACACCCATCTTATGAGTTATCAAGAAGAGAAAGAGGTCTTGGAAAGCTACGAAAACTTCCTTCGTTCTTTAAAAAAACCGATTCAAATCGCTCGTGTCTCAGAACCGATTAACTTAAAAAGCTATATTGTTACCTTAACCAAACGTCTAAAAAAGACCGAAAATCCCCATAAACGACGGATGCTCAAAAGTTACATCGCATATTCACAAGAATTACAAAAAGACCGAGATATGATTAAGCGTAATCGTTATGTGGTGATTGATGAATCTTTCACCAATAAATCTAGTAAAGAAAAAGCAATCGCTGAACTTCGAAGAAGAGTAGATGATTTACGTTTAAATCTAGAAGATATGTTGTACCGTCAAAAGTTAGAGGTTCATGAATTAAATGATATGGAACTACAGAAGTATCTACATATGTTTTTTGATTACGAGAATTCTCAACTCTACCAAATCGACGATCCTAAAGAGTATGCCTATGTCATCGGGCAAAGAAACCTTCTTACTACCGCAGAGAACATCAAGAAGAAAGAGGATGAGTACTTACTATAAAAATGGAGGGAAAACACCATGTTTGGATTTTTCAACAAGAAGAAAGAGCCTCCGGCACCCAAAACATTAGAAAGTATGGTTGGTGAAAATCGTGGTTTTCTAGATATTATTTCACCTGATAGCATAGAGGAACAAGCTGATCATATTCGTCTAGGGGGAAATTACTGTCGTACCCTATGTGTCAGTCATTTCACCAATGATATACAGGCTAATTTCCTACAAAATCTACATAATATCCCTTATAATGTCTCCATTGTTCATCATATTGAACCAAGTGACAGTCATGATATGATCAAGTCTCTAAACCGTGCGATCATTGAATATCGCTCTCGACTTAATGAAACAGGCTTAAGACCGATGGATGAGATCCGGATCAGTAATGACCTGAAAGATGCCGAAATTCTATTGGACAACCTCACCTCTGGTCAAGCAGAAATGTTTAATGAACATATGTATATCCATATTCAAGCGACTTCAATCAAAGAGTTAAATGAAGTCACTCAAGCGGTAAAATCTCATGTTTCTAAAACTCTAAAGCTCATGGTACCCCACTATCGGTCACTGCCAGGGCTTTATTGTATTTTACCTTTGCGGAAAAACGAACTGAAAGATCTTACATATCGTAACTTCGATACAGAAGCATTATCTTCGTTATTTCCTTTTGACGAATGCGAGATTTTCGCCGAGCAAGGCATCATCAAAGGAAAAAACCTAAAAACCAATAGTATCGTCATCGTCGATCATGACACCCTATTAAATCGAAATGAGATTGTGATCGCTACCAGTGGTGGAGGAAAATCCACCTATTTATTTGGCGATATGATTCGGCGTTGGATGCAAGGAACAGTCACTCGGGTGATCTGCCCTAAAGGAGAGTTTGGCTCCAAAGCAAAACAACTAGGAGGCGAATGGGTAAAGGTTTCTCCACTTAATGGAAATATCATCAATCCATTTGAGGTGATGCACTCCCTAATCCCTTCTGATGATAATGGTGAAAAAGTAGCCTCTTCCCTGTTACATCAGAAGATCAGCCGCTTAAAAACCATGTTTACTCTTATTTATAAAGATTTGAAAAGCAAACAGGTAGAGTTGGCTCTCTTGGAAAAAATTTTGGTGGAACTATATGAAGACCAAGGTATTCACTGGGAAACAGATTTCTCCACCAAACGTTCTGAAGACTTTCCTACAATCGAAGATTTATATCACAAAATTGAACAAAAAATGAAAGTGGATGAGCAATTTCAACTACTTAAGGGATTTTACCAAGTACTCTACCCTTATGTAGAAGGTTCCTATTCCAAGTGTTTTAATGGTCACACCAATGTAGATTTATCCAATGATTTTATTGTGTTCGATATCTCAGACTTACGGGATGAGTCAGACCTTCAACAGGTAGCGATGTACAACATCCTCACCTTTATGCAGGATGATGCCTTACGTGATATGACAACCGTAACACAAATCTATGTAGATGAAGCGCATGTGCTGTCTGATCCTAATAACCCCCTAGCTATGAAATTTTTGGCCAATATGTACAAGCTGATTCGCTCTTTCTCAGGAGGAGTTACCAGTGCAACTCAGCAAATCGGGGACTTCTTATCAGCCGTCGAAGGCAGTCGTAACTATGGAGAAGCAGTCATTCTGAACTCCATCTCCAAGCTATATCTTCCCATGTTGCGTGAAGAGATCCATACCATTATGGAAAGAACCTCAGAAAACTTTTCTGAAGAAGAACAACGACTTCTCATCGTCAACGAAGAAGAAAAAGAAAAAAGTGCCGGTCGTGGCATCTACGTCGTCGGCTCCAAAAAAGTTAATATCTATATTGATCTTACTGCCGAAGAGTTAAAAATTTGGAATCCAGCTTGGTATAAACGGAAATATGGTGAGCATATATGAAGTTTTTAGGTGCAGCCTTGACCACCTTGATTTCCATGTTTGGCAAAGAAATTTTGAAATATAGTTTTTATGGATTGATTGCCTTTCTATTCTTGATGTTTGTAGCCCTTTTAGGTGCTCCACCAGAAGAAGAGAGTGAAATCCCTCCAGATGGAGTAGCTTTTAACGGAGGTACTATTACCTGTCGACCAACAGGAAACGTGATTACTGTTCAAGAACTGGATGAGAAGTTAAAAGGGAAAGGCGTTTTTGATGGGAAAGCAGATGTGTTTATTAACACTGGGAAAAAGTATGGTGTGGATCCTGTATTAATTGTAGCTATTGCATTACAGGAGACAAAGAATGGAACCTCTCCAATGGTTAGAAAAAAAAATAATCCGGGTGGACTGTATAGTTCAACGAAAAAGGCTTTTATGGAGTTTGATACCTTAGATCAAGGAATCGATTATATGGCGATGACTTTGTATAACAAATGGATTAGTAAAGGATTAAAAACACCTGATCTAATTGGAGAAGGTATTCCCCCATTGATCCCGGGTTACGCACCTACAAGGGGTGCAACAAATGACCCTAATCTCATGAATCTTAGCTGGAGACCAGGAGTAAAACATTTTATCAATTATCTCGGTGGTCTTTCTTATGAATGTACTGTTGAAGAAATAAAAAACATAGGTCCAATATCTTCGAGTGGCTTTTTACGTCCACTAGATAAAAAATATCGGGTTACTAGTTACTTTGGGCCACGATGGGGGAAGCCGCATGAAGGTTTAGACTATGGATGTCCAGTGGGAACCCCTATTGTTGCTAGTAAAAGTGGAGTAGTAGAAGTATCGAAATTTGGCTATCCCGGTTCTGGATTTGGCGGGTATGGAAATGTCGTGTTAGTTAATCATGGTGGTGGCGTGAAAACCCTTTATGCCCATTTAGCCTCGCAGAGTGTTCGAGTGGGGCAAACTGTATCACAAGGACAACAGATTGGGCTCTGTGGATCCACTGGACGTAGTACTGGTCCTCATTTACATTTTGAGATCCGGACAAGTAAGGGGAAAGTAAACCCACTTAAATATGTAGGGAGATGAGGTGAAAATGTGGATAAAAAAGTGGTTTACATAGGGCTTCTATCTTTTGTCCTAGTTCTATCTTTGATGGGAAACCTTACTCTGTATTCTGAGATCAATGAACTGAATGACAAAATAATAAAGTTAACTGAACAAGATAAAGCAACTGACATAGCGAAACAATTTGTCCAATTATTTATGATGAACCCTACAAAGGAAAATGAAGCTAAATTAAAAAAAATCACTACTGATCAAGCACAGAAAGATATATTTTCCTCTGAAGAAGATCACGAACCTTTGGAAGGAGAAATTCAACAAGAAGTTGTTATTGATAACACCTATTTTAATCGAAAGTCTCTAAAAGAAGTGAATGTGATTGTCAAATATCGCATTAACTATCAAATTGGTGATACAGCTACGAGTGGTGAGTATGAAATCAATGTAGATTTAATTCGAATAGCTGACACTTGGAAAGTTGATACATTTAAGTTTGAGCAAGCCGATACAGACTTAGATCCAGTTTCTTCTGAAAAGGAGGAGGAGACAAAATGAGGCTTCAAAAGTGGATCCCTATAATCCTACTTCTCAGTTTAATCTTTACTTTCACTTTCGCTACAGTGGTAAATGCAGAAGAAAAACAAGAACCATCTGAAGATTATAAGAAGATAGAGGATAAATTTGATTGCGACAGTTTTGATCCTGTTTGTCATGTGAAGCTTTGGATGATTAGTATAACTATGGATATTTTTGACTCTGTAGCATTATTTGTAAAACTGGCTGTTATAGCAACCAATACAATTATCTATAAACCAAAAGTCATAGAGTATTTGGGTTACTTCAAAGAAACTTCACAAGTTTTAATTTCGGCTTTTTTCCTTTTCCATCTTGTCAAAGTCCTATCTTATTATTGGATTGAACAGGATACACAACGTTTTAAAACTATGATAAACAAGTTGCTTATCACAACCGTTATGATTGCTGGATATCAGTGGGCTTTTTCAAAATTAGTGTTAGTAATGATTGAAAGTGTAGTAAAATTTGAACCTGATTTAGGGGAATTTGAAGCAATGTTTCTTACTCTACTAACTCCATATGCTAGTCTGGTCACTTTATTGTTTTTACTGATGGGACTTCTTGTGCTAATTGTTAGCTTTCAGGTCTTAATTCGGTCAGCAGAGCTTGCATTCATGTATATGGTTGGTCCCTTTGCGATTGCAACAAACTTAAATGAAGAATTTAATTTATTTACTCCATGGTGGCGAACATTGTTATCTATTATGATCACCCAGTTTGTACAGGTTTTTCTGGTGATGTTTACTATAGATTTAGTTTCAAATTCGGAGGCAACTATAAGTGGGATCCATAATTACTATCTAGCCATCGCCATGATGATTTTAGTCATCAAAAGTCCTGCGTTTATCAAAGAATTTATGTATAGTACAGGGGCAGGACAAACAGTAGTGGGGATGACGACGAAAACAGCTGGAGCCGTCAGTAAGCAGTTGATCAGATTTGCTATGAAAAAATAAGGGGGAATCCAACATTGCGAAAAATGTACATAGTATGGGGAGTCGTGGGGATTTTAATTATTGGAATCATTACTACTTGGTTATTAAGTAGTAATGAAAATGAATTCGTCGGAAAATGGATTAATGATGGAAAATGCGGGATTGATGTAATGGATATTAAAGAAGATATGACAGCTGACTTTAGTTATCATGGAAGAACTATACCAGGAAAGTTAGAAAAGCAAGGAGAGAACCTTTATAAATTTGATGGGGGAAAGGTATGGATATTTCGTGTAGACATAAAAGATGATGAGATGACAACAATTTATCAGGATGGAGTCACCTGTAAATATAAGAGAAGTGAATAGGAAATATTCAAACGAAAGTTTCAAATTGTAGAAAAATCCTCTATGAAAAAATCATAACCTTGAAAGCTTATTCTATTTAAAAGACGACTGCTTCACGGTTCTCTATTAATGAACGGTCGTCAAGTCATTTACAAAACCCTTCACCAGTCAAAAGGAAAAAATAAGGGGGAATCCAACATTGCGAAAAATGTACATAGTATGGGGTGCCGTGGGAATTTTAACTATTGGAATTATTACTACTTGGTTATTAAGTAGTAATGAAAATGAATTCGTCGGAAAATGGATTAATGATGGAAAATGTGGGATTGATGTAATGGATATTAAAGAAGATATGACAGCTGACTTTAGTTATCATGGAAGAACTATACCAGGAAAGTTAGAAAAGCAAGGAGAGAACCTTTATAAATTTGATGGGGGAAAGGTATGGATATTTCGTGTAGACATAAAAGATGATGAGATGACTACTATAAAAAATACCGGAGTCACCTGCAAATATAAGAGAAGTGAATAGGAAAGCCTTAATGATTAGTCTGTAGAAACCCCTCTTCTCAAGATACTAAATCCTAAATATGCGGCGACCACTTCAAGATATTCTTTCGTCGAACGGTCGCCTCTTTTTCAAAGATACGACATCAATCAACTTTATTTAAAATTCACTTATTAATCTTACTAGACCTATCAATCCAATAATAGTGCATTTCATTTTAAAAATACCTTGTGAAATAAAATTTTCTCCTAATCGCTCTGCGGACTTATTATTTTTAAAATATATATAGCTCTCCTTTTTTAACTGATATTGATTAATGTCAATATTAGGCCCCAATGCTTGTTCAAGTTCAGTAAATATTCCCTCTATTTTTGATCTGCATATTGATTAGCATCTCTTTCAATTGCTTGATAATAGTACATAAAATCGTACATGGGGCTTAAATATACTCCTCCCATGTGACGAGTATTTTTTCTCCATAACTCTAATTCTTTATGGTCAGGATGTATTTCAGGGTTTTCCAAGGCATAATGTTGGTAGGCATGTCTTCCTTCATGGATCACTGTTTCTACAATATTGTAACTTTGTTCGTCTGTTAATGAATTAAGAGCCACATATATCTCTTTTTTCTTATGATTATAGTAACCCAAGCCGTTACCCAGCTCTTCTTTTTCATCCTATGTAAAAGACCTAGGATCTTTGATATTGATCGCTTTTCTCCCTTGTTCAAGTGCTAAATTGTTTTCCAAATCCTGAAGAGCATTTAACTTTTCATCTACGGATAATTGGCTCCATCTAGATGAGTGAAATAGATGAGTGTTTATCAAATCAAAACCTTCCCCTTTCGAAATAGTCTAATAGAGATTCAGCTGTTCCAGGTACTCTCAAAACAGTATCCAATCTCAATAGAGTACCTATAAAATCAGAGTTTAAGTTTTCTTCGATCATTTTATAAGTTACTCCTTTTACTTCAAGATCTTCAGGGATCGTTCGATCTTCCAACCATTGGTCCAAAGCACCTTGAAAATATTCATCCATATTTTTTAAAAGGAGCTTAACAGTAGCATAAGCATGCTCATCATCATAGCCCAACTCTTTCATTAAAATCTCTTTCACCTGTTCTTCATTAAATTTCAGTGCCAATTTATTAACCCTCCTATTGTTTTTTACATCTATTCATTATAACTTAATTGTATGTAATTTTTCATATAATTTACTTCTTAAATTTCATTTTGTAATATATTTAAGTAGAAGTAGAATTTGAAAATCGAAATCCTATGGTATGAATCCTTCATCTATCTATTTACCTTTCTATTTCCAACAAATCCTTTTTATCAACCAATGAATGAACTTCTGACTCTTTGAGCCCAAGATCTTTAAACTGTTCTGGTTTGAGGATTGTTTTCGACTCTTCATTATGTTGTAAAATCTGTATGGCTATGTTGGATGTTTGAAGAGAGAAAGGTTTTAATTTTAGATCCGGATATTGTTCTTGAAATGACTTTTGTGCAAGCTCATTTAAAAACTTGATCTTTTTACTTACCTTGTTCGACTGGCTTTCAAGTGAATGCTTCTGGTTCAAGAACTTGTTTTCCTCCATCTTTCCTTCTCGAAAGGCTTTATTTAATCTTTGCATAAGCTGATCTATTTGATTTTTAGCCATTAGAAGTTGGCTATATTTTTTGTTGTTATCTGTCCATACCAATTTACCTATTTTGAGTCCATTTTCTGGTTGTTTGATTGGATCTTCGGTCGGCTTATTAGGTTGTTCTTTCTCTTTTTCTCTATTTTTTTGTTCATAATAATTCTTTTCAACTAAGTTATCTATTTGCGAAATAAAATCATTTCCAAAAAATTCAATACCCCTAGCTTTTACAATTTCAACATAACGTGTTTTTTCCTGTTGATATTGTTCGATACCAATATTGGATCCTAGTATCTTTTCAAGGTCTGCATACATTTCTTTCATTTTTTGCTCTGTATATTGATTAGCATCTCTTTCAGTTGCTTGATAATAGTACATAAAATCATACTTTGGAACTAAATATACTCCCTCCGTTTCAAAAGTGTTTTTCCTCCATAGCTCTAGCTCCATCTCATTTGGATGTACTTCTGGATTTTCCAAGGCATAATGTTGGTAGGCATGCCTTCCTTCATGGATTACTGTTTCCACAATATTGTAACTTTGTTGTTCTGTTAATGATCTTAGAACCACGTATATTTTTTGGTCCTCATGATCATAGTATCCTAAACCATTACCTAGTGCTTTTTGTTCTTCCATTGTAAGCAATCTAGGATCTTGAATCTTGACTGGCTTTCTCCCCTGTTCAAGTGCTGAATGATTTTCTAAATCCTGTAAAGCATTTAACTTTTCATCTATAGATAATTCGCTCCAGTTGGTTGAGTGAAATCGATGGGTGTCTATCGAAATCTTCTCCTTTCGATTTGTTTTAATACAGATTTAGCGGCCCCTGGCTTATGTAAAACGGTATCCAATCTTAAAAGAGTGCCGATGAAATCGGAGTTGAAACTTTCTTGAATCATTTTATAACTAACCCCTTTCACTTCAAGATCTTCAGGAACAGTTCGATCTTCTAACCATTGGTCTAAAGCATCTTGAAAATATTCATCCATATTTTTCAAAAGGAGTTTAACAGTAGCATAAGCATGCTCATCATCATAGCCCAACTCTTTCATTAAAATCTCTTTCACCTGTTCTTCATCAAATTTCAGTGCCAATTATTACCCCTCCTATTGTTTTTTACATCTATTGATTATAACTTAATTGTATGTGATATAATTTACTTCTTAGATTTCATTTTGTATTATATTTAAGTAGAAGCAGAATTTGAAAATCAAACTCTTAACCTATGAAGATTCATTTGGGAAAATCCTATTTTAAGTTTAATATCTATGACAATGTTTTTTATTATCTATCCATACCCATTTAGCTATTTAAGTCTATTTTCTGGTTTTGCAAGTTGTTTCTTTTTCTTTTTTTTTTTGAAATAGGTAATTGTACATTAAATCGTACTGAGGGTTTTAATATTGTCTTCAGTTGGTTGAGTGAAATCGATGGGTGTTTATTGAAACCTTCCCCTTTCGATTTGTTCTAATAGATCTTCGGCAATTCCAGGTGTTCGCAAAATACTATCCAATCTCAATAAAGTACCTATAAAATCAGTGTTTAAGTTTTCTTCGATGATTTTATAACTAACCTCTTTCACTTCAAGATCTTCAGGAATAGTTCGATCTTCCAACCATTGGTCCAAAACATCTTGAAAATATTTATCCATATTTTTTAAAATGAGTTTAACTACATCCCTAGCTAATGTTTCTTTATATCCCAACTCTTTCATTAAAATATCTTTCACCTGTTCTTCATCAAAGATCAGTGCCAATTTATTACCCCTCCTCGTGTGTTTTTCATCCATTTATTACAACTTAATTGTATGTAATTTTTCATATAATTTACTTCTAAAATTTCACTTTGCAATATGTTTAAGTAGAGGCAGAATTTGAAAATCGAAATCCTATGGTATGAATCCTTCATCTATCTATTTACCTTTCTATTTCCAATAGTTCTTTTTTATCAACCAACGAATGAGCTTCTGACTCCTTAAAACCAAGATCTTTAAACTGTTCTGGCTTAAGAGCGGTTTTCTACTCTTCATTATATTCTAAAGTCCGTTATGTCTTGGTTTTTGATCACCCTTATTATAAGGGTTCTATTGCTCTTTTGAGTACTCACAACCCTCAAAATACACTAAGTCACATGATTTCTTTATTTCAAATTCGAAGCTTGTTACGTACATATCGAAATTATAGATATCACTTTCCGCTGTCTTTTTTTAAAATACCTGTAATAAAGCTATTTGTATCACTAGTTAACGTTAAAGTTCTATCATCAAGAAAAGACGGTTCAATTGAAGGACACTTGTAGTTTGTGGAACCAAATCCCCTTCACTTGCCAAGATTTAAACCACTTCCCTTGTACTTACCTTCAGTCCAGTTAGTCTTTTTTCTAAGAATCTCAATTTGTATAGCCAATTCTTCTATTTCCCGCTTTGAAGAGCTATTTACTAAGGCATAAAATCCACCCAAATAAAGACTTCTCTCTATTTTTAATACTATAGTTGTAAGAACCATGCAACTGAAATATTGGCACCAGATATCACTCTAGTTAACACAATCTCCATCTTTTGCTCAACTGTAATTTCCTCTCCTTCCCATTAACATTAAAACGACTCCATAAAACCTCAGGTAAAAAACTAAGTTATAATGGGTTTTTACGGAGTCAGTATATCAAATTTAAATTAATCCATATGTGTAGTATGTAAAAAACCTTTACTCTCTTGAGAACTCACAGTCATCAATAGATAGTAGGTCAGGATCCAACTTCTTAAATTCTATGTCAAAGTCTTCTTTACTGTTATTAAATATATATTTATTTTCAACATCAGTCTTTTTCAGAATACCAGTTAAAATAGTATCAGCCTCTCCTGTCCCTTTAACATACACCGTTAAAGTTCTATCATCAATAAAATCAAGACGATTTGGGCATCGATCTTTAGTTCCCTTGCTCAAAGTCCAATACCCCTTATTTCCTTCTAGTGTACTGTCATTTTGAGAAACAATATGTTCATTCATTCCAACATTTTGATTTTGGACATTGTTGACATGACCAACCTCTTCACTCTTCTTTGTATCCTCGGTACTTTTCATATAGATCACAGTTCCAGATACTGAAACAATACAAACCAATAACATAAGGAGGGGTGTCTTTAATTTTATAAATATTTCTTTCAAAGCCCACTCAACCTTTCACACTAATATTTAAAATATACGGATATTCTATTATCTTTTAATATATGTAATATGTCAATTGTTGTTAATATGTAAATAACAAAGAAGAGTTACTTCCACTGATAATAAAAGTGGAGATAACACACTAATATATTTCCTACATCTCAACTTCCAACAAATCCTTTTTATCAACCAATGAATGAACTTCTGACTCTTTGAGCCCAAGATCTTTAAACTGTTCTGGCTTAAGAGTGGTTTTCGACTCTTCATTATGTTGTAAAATCCGTATGGCTATGTTGGATGTTTGAAGAGAGAAAGGTTTTAATTTTAGATCCGGATATTGTTCTTGAAATGACTTTTGTGCAAGCTCATTTAAAAACTTGATCTTTTTACTTACCTTGTTCGACTGGCTTTCAAGTGAATGCTTCTGGTTCAAGAACTTGTTTTCCTCCATCTTTCCTTCTCGAAAGGCTTTATTTAATCTTTGCATAAGCTGATCTATTTGATTTTTAGCCACTAGAAGTTGGCTATGTTTTTTGTTGTTTTCTGTCCATACCAATTTACCTATTTTGAGTCCATTTTCTGGTTGTTTGATTGGATTTTCGGTCGGCTTTGCAGGTTGTTCTTTCTCTTTTTCTTTATTTTTTAGTAGTTCATAAAATTCGTTGACTTTATTATCTACTTCTGAAATGAAATTATCACCTGAAAATTCTATAGCTCGATTTTTCATAGTTGCAACATAACTCGTTTTTTTTGATTGATATTGTTCGTAATCAATATTGGGTCCTAATTTTTTTTCAAGATCAGTATACAATGCTTCTACTTTTTGTTCTGTATACTGATTAGCATCTCTTTCAATTGCTTGATAATAGTACATGAAATCATACTCAGGCGGTAAGTAAACCCCACCTACTAATCCAGTATTTTTTCTCCATAACTCTAATTCTTTATGGTCAGGATGTATTTCAGGGTTTTCCAAGGCATAATGTTGGTAGGCATGCCTTCCTTCGTGGATGACGGTTTCCACAATATTGTAACTTTGTTCAGCTGTTAATGAATCTAGATTTACATATATTTTTTTGTTCTCATGATCATAGTACCCCAAACCATTACCAAGTTCCCTCTTTTCTTCTATTGTAAGCGATCTAGGATCTTTAATCTCAATTGGTTTTCTACCTTGTTCCAGTGCTAAATAATCTTCCAAGTCTTGAAGCGTGTTCAACTTTTCATCTATAGATAATTGGCCCCAGTTGGTTGAATGAAATCGATGGGTGTTTATCGAAACCTTCCCCTTTCGATTTGTTTTAATATAGCTTTAGCAGTTCCAGGTGTTCGCAAAATACTATCCAATCTCAATAAAGTACCTATAAAATCAGTGTTTAAGTTTTCTTCGATGATTTTATAAGTTACTCCTTTTACTTCAAGATCTTCAGGGATCGTTCGATCCTCCAACCATTGGTCCAAAGCACCTTGAAAATATTCATCCATATTTTTCAAAATGAGTTTAACTACATCTCTAGCTAATGTTTCTTTATATCCCAACTCTTTCATTAAAATCTCTTTCACCTGTTCTTCATTAAATTTCAGTGCCAATTTATTAACCCTCCTATTGTTTTTTACATCTATTCATTATAACTTAATTGTATGTAATTTTTCATATAATTTACTTCTTAGATTTCATTTTGTAATATATTTAAGTAGAAGTAGAATTTGAAAATCAAACTCTTAACCTATGAAGATTCATTTGGGAAAATCCTATTTTCAGTTTAATATCTATGACAATGTTTTTTATTATCTATCCATACCCATTTACCTATTTAAGTCTATTTTCTGGTTTTGCAAGTTGTTTCTTTTTCTTTTTTTTTTGAAATAGGTAATTGTACATTAAATCGTACTGAGGGTTTTAATATTGGCTCCAGTTTGTTGAGTGAAATCGATCGATGTCTATCGAAACTCTCCCCTTTCAAAGTAGTCTAATAGGGCTTCAGCGGCGCCTGGTTTATCCAAAATAGTATCCAATCTTAATAGAGTACCAATAAAGTCGGAATTTAGGTTTTCTTCGATCATTTTATAAGTTACCCCTTTTACTTCAAGATCTTCGGGCACCGTTCTGTCTATCAACCATTGATCCAAAACATCTTGAAACCGAGCATCCATATTTTTCAAAATGAGTTTAACCGTAGTATTAGCATGTTTCTCGTCGTATCCCAACTCTTTCATTAAAATCTCTTTCACCTGTTCTTCATCAAATTTCAGTGCCAATTTAAAACCCTCCTATTGTTTTTTACATCTATTCATTATAACTTAATTGTATGTAATTTTTCATATAATTTACTTCTTAGATTTCATTTTGTAATATATTTAAGTAGAAGTAAAATTTGAAAATCAAACTCTTAACCTATGAAGATTCATTTGGGAAAATCCTATTTTCAGTTTAATATCTATGACAATGTTTTTATTATCTATCCATACCCATTTACCTATTTAAGTCTATTTCCTGGTTTTGCAAGTTGTTTCTTTTTCTTTATTTTTCGAAATAAACTGGAGATAATATTTAAACCCTCGGTACGATTTTATGTACAATTACCGTGAAATAGATGGGTGTCTATTGAAATCCTTCCCTTTCAAAGTAGTCTAATAGAGATTCAGCAGCACCTGGTTTTCGTAAAGCAGTATCTAGTCTCAATAGAGTACCAATAAAGTCAGAATTTAGATTTTCCTCGATCATTTTATAAGTTACTCCTTTTACTTCAAGATCTTCAGGGATCGTTCGATCTTCCAACCATTGGTCCAAAGCACTTTGAAAATATTCATCCATATTTATTAAAATGAGTTTAACTACATCCCTAGCTAATGTTTCTTTATATCCCAACTCTTTTATTAAAATCTCTTTCACCTGTTCTTCATCAAAGATCAGTGCCAATTTTTCACCCCTCCTGATGTGTTTTTCATCCATTTATTTTAATTAATAGATACTTTCTGATCCTTTTCAACTACCGTTGACCCTTGAATGAGATCAGAATTCAATAATACAGAAAACCACCCAATAGGCGGTTTTCCTTATACAACATATGTATTGTCAAAATAGATTTACAAAGGGACATTACTCACTTTTTGTAAACTCACAGTCGTACCCAAATTGCATGTATAGCAAATCGCTTTTTAATTTTTTGAGTTCTATAGGTAGAGATACTGTTCTTGTGTTAAAAATATAAGTGTTATCTCCTGTTTTTTGAAGAGAGCCAGTGTCCTGTATTAATCCTCTTCTTCCATTTAAAGTAATAGTTAATGTTTCATCATCATGAAAGTTAAGAGCTGTCGGACACTCATTTTCAGGGCCAATGCTAAAAACCCAATCTCCTTCAAATGAATCTCCAGAATCTCCGAATATATAGATAGCAACTACAATAAAAATGGTTCCCAGTGCTAAAATCAAAGCGAGACCTATAGATCCAAGAATAATTGGATATTTCCATCTAATGAGTGTTTCTTTCAAAGTGAACCTAACCCCTCTTCCTCATTATTTAAAATAATCTATAGATGTTTTATTATCTTTCAAAATTAGTAAAACGTCAAATATTGTCTGTTTATTAAATTTATGTTTCTATCATGCAAAGGCATTCAATTCAATTCCCGCTGATTTCCCTTTCATATTCAAACCTTTTTCCAATTCTCTTGAAAGATTGGGGAAATTCTTTTCCTTAAGAAAGCCATTAAGTTCTTTGGCATTTTTAAACGGTTTCTTCTTTCCTGAAGCAGCTGCAGTAATTTCAAATGTACTTTTTAAATTTAAGTGGTTCACCTTCATTTCAGGAAACATCTTTTTCAATTCTCCTTGCAGACCTTTTTTCAGACGACCTTCTATCACCTGATATCTCCCCATATTCTGTGAAATCTGTCCTTTTTCTTTTAAAAGTTTGTTCTTTTCTTTTTCAAATTCACCTTTCCCTACTTTACCTTCATGATAATTATGATACAGTTTCCCAATTCGTTCGTTCACTGCCTTTTCTTTTAAGCGAATATCTTTCTTCACTTTGTCTAGTTTATTCATAGCATCCTTCGTTTGAGATAATAGAGCAAAACGATATTTCAAGACATTCTGTGCAACATCCTTCTTCATCTTTTCTGCATAGATTTGTTGTGCTGGTCTTCCTTCTCGCAATGCAGTTTTTTGAGCATCACGGATCTTCTCTATTGTTTTCTCTCTACCCTCATTCTTCATATATTGGTAGACATCGATCATTGCTTTGGTCTCTAGAGATAAAGGCAATTCCTTCTCATGAATTGAATAACGGTTTTGTTCTTCATCTCGAAAGTAGAATTGTTGACCATCAAACGAATCAAATGTTAATGACTTTCCATCGTTTTCAACGGAGGACACTTCTTTTGCCAAATGATCATTGCTTTCTGTCTCTAATGCTTCAGTTGCTTGGGTATGGATTTCATTTTCAGATGATGGTTTAGCTTGGAAAGCTTCTTGATCCAAGTCGTTATTTTGTTGGAGTTCTGGCTGCTTTTGTTCTGCTCCTTTTAAGTCCATCTCTATTTTTTGCTTAAGCTGAGCTTCGATCTGTTTCATCGCCTCTTCATACAGTTGTCTAGCCCTTGCTTCTTCAAGGTTCTTGTTTTGAATGTACTCTTCAAGCAATTCAAACATGATCTCGACCAATAGAGTTGTCGTTTCAGCCAC
This sequence comes from Hazenella coriacea, assembly GCF_004341825.1. GTDB lineage: Bacteria > Bacillota > Bacilli > Thermoactinomycetales > Thermoactinomycetaceae > Hazenella > Hazenella coriacea. The sequence continues at coordinate 277,473 of NZ_SMAG01000003.1, forward strand.
ATTATCGTTCACCTGACGGGTCAATTCGTCCCATGCACTCATCTAGCTGATTCCTCCATATTTTGTTATTCATTTATAAGCTATTATACATGATCCTATATTCACTCACTATTCATTTGTTATACAATTTTAGTAAAAAGGAGTTGGCAAAATAAATCGTCAAGGGGGAGAACCATTGGGTCGTAGAAAAGAACTGAAAGGGGATCTTGTCAGTTTTAAATTATACAAAGAGGATCTTCAACTGCTCGACTTGTATGCCAAACAACTCAAGTCGTCTCGGTCGAAGATTGTAAGTTATTTTCTTTATGAAATGTTCATTAAACAACAACCACTGAACTTTTATCGAATGAGCGAAATTGTGGAGGAGATGAATCTAACAGCCAAGAAACGACTTACAAGTAACATCAATCTATATGTTCGAAAGGAAACCAAAACATTGATTGATCAAGTTCGATCACAAATCTTTGAAACAACAGGCAAGAAAATCAATCGCAATATTTTCATTGGCGCTATCATCACATATGCGCTCTATCAACAGCTAAAAAAAAACCAACTGAAACAACTGAGTTTAGAGGATCTACAATCCAAACAAGTGGCGATCTATCTTAAAAACTCATTGTATACTAAAGTGATTCAACACATCGAATCTCATCGAATTAGTTTTCAATTACTCCTACTTGATTCACTAGAAGATCCTCAATTAGAAGAAGGATTGCCTTTATTTGAAATAAAGGATTCTCCGAACGAAACAGCCGGATCTAGTCGAGTGATTACACTTCTTCCCTATTATCTATATAAAAAAATCAAAAGGCTTCCTCTACATCTAAGTTTTATCGCATCGATTCAACTTCAAAAACATTTAAATCAATATGCATGATTAGTGTTGTCGAAAAGATAATGATCAGACTGGAGCTCAATTTTCCATCCTCTCTTACTTTGGGTAAATCGACACTACTGATATATGACCGAAGCAGATCAAAGAGAGGGTCTTTTTGACAAAGAGAGGGTCTTTTTGACAAAGAGATAACAAAGATATTGGAATTCATTCTTTTTTATCTTAAATATCATGGTATAGTAACTGCTATAATAGAGAGCATCAATAAAGGGAGGAGCGATATTTTATACCTATGATACAACTGAATATGCGACCAGTCGTTGGATCTATATTATTAACATTGATTCTTTTAGTCCCTAGTGAGTTACTTATAGCTGGAGTGATCGTTACTTTCCCCAATCTTAATACGATCGCTCAGGTATTACTAAGTGATCCCATCGGTGTCCTTCAGCAAGCAGCAAATGAAAGCATTTTTTCAACGATACAATTTGGGGTTCTGGCAGGTGCAGCTTGGTTAGCTTATAAATTTTATAAGCTTCTTTCAGGGGGCGGAAAATATAAAAATGCCGCTTTTCACGGAGCTCATGGAACAAGTCAAGAAGCGACGCCAAGTCAAATCTTTGATGGTCGACAGTTTGTCAAACACACATGGAACAAAAGTCCTCAACGCAATCTGGAGAACTCATCTGGGTTGATCTTTGGTCTTCTAGATGATCGACCTGTCATTTTACCCGAAGAGACTAAAATACCGAATCGAAATATATTTATCGTAGGACCTCCAGGATCAGCTAAAACCCAAGGTTATGTTCTTACCAATGTGATACATGAACGAGAAAGGTCCATTGTCCTTACAGATCCTAAAGGTGAGTTATTTGAGGCCACCTATCAGTTAAAAAAACAACAAGGCTATCAAGTTCATCTAGTCAATTTTAAGGAGATGAGTGTTTCTGATCGCTATAATCCCATTGACTATATTGGGAAAGAGATTGATGCTGAACAGGTAGCGACCACCATTGTGATGAACTCACAACAAGATCAGAAGCCAGATTTCTGGACGACTGCTGCTGTCGCTCTCTTAAAAACGTTACTTCTCTATGTGAAATATGAATGTCCAGAGAACGCCACTATGGCAAAAGTTCAAGAGATTTTAACTGTTTATGGACAAACACCTGAAGAAATGGATGAATTTTTCAATCGACTAGAACCAGATCATCCCGCTTACCGCTCCTATCAAATTGTACGATTGGCTGAAGGGAAAACAAGGGCTTCTATTTTTATTATATTAGGAACTATGCTTAGTAAATATAATAGTAGTGAAGTGCGAGAATTTACAAAGAAAAGTGATTTTAACTTTGACGATATTGGGAAGCAAAAAACCATCCTTTATGTCATCCTACCTGTTGCAGACCAGACGTGGGAGCCTTTGATTTCAACATTCTTTAATCAGCTGTTTCAACGACTCTATGATGTTGCTGATCGTAATTTCAACCGTCTTCCTGTATCGGTCAATCTCTTACTTGATGAGTTTCCAAACTTAGGTAAGATTCCTGGATATGAAGAGATTTTAGCCACTTGTAGATCATACGGGATTAGTTGTAGTACCATTGTTCAATCTTTTGGTCAGCTCATCGACAAATATAATAAGGAAAAAGCAGAAGCAATCCTCGCAAACTGCTCACTTCGTTATCTTTTAGGGGTTAATGATAAATTAACAGCTGAGTATTTCAGTGAACTAATCGGCAAAACAACTGTTCAATCATCTTCAAAGTCTGTTTCTAAAAGTAAAGGTGGAGCAAGCGATTCCAGCTCGGAAAACTATGTTCAACGAAATCTATACACTCCTGATGAATTAATGCGCTTAGATCGTGAAATGGCAATCTTACTCATTACAGGCATGAATCCAGCTCGCTTAAAGAAAATCTTCCAGTTTGAATTTTTTAAGGGTTTGCTTAACGATGAGAATAAAACAAGTCGCTTCGATTTTCTAAAGTTAGAACGTTCTGCATCAGACGCTTCGGAAATACCTCAAGAAGAGGATCAACAATCCGAAGAGCTGAATGACATTGAATCCGATTTAGATGCGTTGGAAGAATTTATGGATGGCATAGAGTTTTTACACGATGCTAATGAGGAACTGGGTGATTCAGAACAACAGAGGGAGAAACCAGACCAAAAGAAAAAAGCCTAATAAAGTAAGGAAATCTGGTTGATACTGATGTACATACTAGTGATTACCCCTCCATCGATTTTATTGGAACTCAAAAAGGTAGTTCATATACTACCTTTTTCTTCACCATAACAATTTTGTAATGAGAAGATTAACTACCTCTTGTATCCAGTCAAACCAGATAATACAATAGATTTATTAATATTTAAAAGTTAATCCACGATGATGTATTATATTATATGTTTATAATACATAAATTTTATAATTTACGACGTGGAGGTGTGAAGATTGAAAAAAATCCCTATGGGAGATGGAACCCTTATTTTCAATCACAATGATGTGTCTTATGAATTACCTATACATAGTTGCTCTGCAACTTTAAGTGAACTCGACCAACTTCGCAGTTTATTAGGAATCGGATTCCAATGTGATTTCTATAAAACCAAAGACCAAACAAAACTTGTCACACAGTTCCATATTGAAGATGGATTTATCATTTATGATCGAGTTCGAGTCGAGCTAAATCCCCCACCAAAACTACGACTCTCAATCGCTCAAAAGCTTCTCATCATCGCTGAATACTTTATAGAAAATGAAGATCTAGTGACTCTTTTTCATCCTCTCAATCTATTTGTACATAAAGAAGATGGAACAATCTTAATTTTGTATAGAGGTTTAAAAGGTCAAATGCCTGCAAAAGGCTACGAAGAGGAGCCCATCGTGGAACAAATTAAGCGATTGCTCCTTTTATTATTTAGCTCTGCACGCTATGAGGAATTATTACTCAATGGAAACACATTTGCTAATCGTCGATCCTTGGAGGAGTATCGACGTGTAACCAAGCGCTTGTTACAAGCAAAGAGTATCGGAGAGATTCAAACCATACTAGCTAAAGAACAAGAAGAATTGCAATTCAAAGAAACGCAACAAAAAAGTGACCAAGCTGATCATCGCAAGCCCATTCCAGATCGGAAACTCATTGAGCAAAAAGCCATTTGGATCGGAGGATGGGCCATTTCACTTTTGGTTGCTTCGGGGATCACCTTTGCTATCGCAGATGATTCTGAGCCCAATAGTAGCTCCATTCACTTTATCCAAGGACTACAAGCTGCTGCAATTCACAACTATCCTGAAGCCGTAAAAGCCTTTGATCAGTTAGATTTCAACTCATTAACTCCAGAAGAACGGAAAACAATTTTGGAGTTTTATGTCATTTCAGGAGAGATCGATAAAGTCAATCGACTAGACTCCACCTTTATCCCTAAGCTAAGTAAAAGCATCCCTACTCTTCCGGGGCTGCGATTTGAAAAAGCAGTCTTTCTGAAAGATTATCGAACGATGACTGAATTAGAGAATAAAGTATACTTAGATCAAAGACGTTATCAATTAATTGTAGATGCCTATTTAGAACAAAATGAATTAGACAACGCAGAGCGTGTAGCTGAAGAAAGTAAAAATAAAGAGTTGATCGAGCGTATACGAAAACTAATCTATAAATAAAAATACCAAAACCTTTTCATTAAAGACGTATCTACTTGGGATACGTCTTTTTTAATCTTATGATCCATGAATAGCTTCTTATGAACTATGGAGCACCAAAATCCTTTTCCTCATTAAAAAAGGCAGGGAACCTATACTATTCCCAACCTTTTATTCCAACCTTATTACATTTGCACATTCTCTTTAACCTCTTCCAATACCACTTGCTGTCTTGTTCCCCACAACATTTTTTGAAATACCAAAGTAAAACACCCTAAAGCCACTAGTACACACCCAACTCCAAAATAGACTTGGCTAACCCCAAGCCATTCCACTAAGCCTCCACCTATGATCGGTGGGATAATCATCGTTACACTAATGACAGTATTACTCAAACCAAATACCCGACCTGTATTCTCTTTGTCCGATTCTTTTTGCAGAATAATATTATACGAAATTAAAAACAAACCGGCTCCAATCCCAGCTAGAATGATGAGAGGAACCACGATGAGAAATGAAGTATCTTGGGTAAAAAGTCCAATTCCTCCAAACCCCAATCCGATCAATACCATGCCCCCACCGATCAACCATTCATAACGATTGTTTTTTAATTGGCTCACGATGAAAACTCCAACGCCGCCACCGATTCCCGTCACTGCAATCGCCCAACCCATCAAACTAGGAGACTGGGGGAATAACTCTCGGAAGAGGGTCCCGATCTGTGCTTCTACTATATTCAAGACGGACAATGTCACAAATGCAGATAAAACCGCTACAAAGAGAACCCTCTTTTTCGTGACCACTTGAATTCCCTCAAGCCATAGGCTCCACATACCCTTTTTTTCGCTTAATGTCTGGTTTCTTTCTCTAACTTCCCTTCCGACCTTTCCTAAACGGAAAAAGATCCAAGCAGATACTAGATTAGCTACAATTTTGATGATTAACAGCGATGTAGTCGAAAAATAGAGTAAAAGAGCTCCACCTGCTAAGGGTCCGACAATCTTTCCTAACTGACCGACCATCCCATTCCAAGTAACCGCCTGATCCAGATACTCTTCTTCTACCACTTCTTTGGTCAATGCTTGTTGTGCAGGCATAAAGAGCTCATTAAATATGTTTCTCAGAAATAACAATGGCAACAATAAATAGATCGAATTAATAAAAATAATCAAACCTGTAAAGATCGCGATAGACAGATCTGCGATGATTAACAAGTTCCTCTTTGGCCAACGATCTGCTAAAACCCCAGCCCAAGAGCCAAATAAAATTCCTGGTAAAGCTTGCACCACAGGCACTAAACCAATCAGAAAAGGAGCTGTTTTCCAATCATAGGCCACAAGCACACTCATCGCAATAAAATCGAAGTATCCTCCCATCACAGATACCGAATAAGCAGCAAACATTCTCCTATATATTCGATTCCTCCATAAACCACTCTTTCTAGATTTCATATTTTTCTCCTTACACCATTTTTATCAGATGATTAGTTGTTACATCATTTAAAACCCATCTCTTCATCCACGCACAATGACTCAAACAAGGCATTTGCATGATTTATGCCAGATCTCAAAATCAGTATAATTGAATAACTATACTGATCATACACTTTTTTGAGAAAAATATAATTAACTATCATTAAATTATGCCATTTAACAATAAAAAGTGGTCAAATCCTAGAGTCTTGGAGCTTGATGTTTATCTTCCATCAGAATATAACCATTTCTACATGTGGGACACTTGATAACTTTTCGGTCCAAAGAGTTCCACACCTCACCACAACGGGAACATAGAACCCAATCACTTTAATATAACTTCGCTATGATAATCCCAAATTCCGGACCAATCCCAATCAATTAGTCATTACCTTACTTTTTCAAAATGTTAAACGATATTTCCTGTGCCGAAATAAAACAGCCAAAATCACTAGGGTAATCTTCGGGTGTAAATTTAAAAAGGTGATATCCAACCTCCACCTGAAATTTCCGATTAATCTTACCCGCAGTTTCATCATCAATCAGAGTTAAAACTGTCCCATTCTCAATGGTTTCCGTTGCCGTTTTCCACAACATGGGAAGAGAGATTAAAAAAACACCTTTGAATTTAATTTCAATATCTGGATAACTAAAACTGAGTCCACCATATACAGTTAACTCATCAGCAACATATTTTCCTACACAAAAATCAAACCATAACTCTCCTTTTAAATAGTTGTTAATTTCTTCTACTACAAATCTAGTTTTTTCTAGATCCAACGATTCTAATTGCATCTTTGATTCCTCACTTTAGCTGAATCTGTGTTGCCTTTCCATCTTCCTGATATTATTCATGTTGTCTCCTAGCTACTCTTTTAAAAAAGAGGACAGGGCTTACCCAATATGTAAAATATAAGAGGTATTTCAGAGATAAGCTGATATAACAACATAACATTTTATACTGACCCCATAAAACCCCAGACAAAAACTAAGTTATACTGAGGTTAAAGGAGTGGTTACATCAGAAAAGGCTATGAATGTATGAAATACTCTTGAAACATATTAGATAAATTTCGGAGGATTTAAACATGAAGATACTTAAGGAATGGTCTTTATTTGAAATTTCATGGTTACTAACATTTACAATTGTAAACATTTATTTGTTTTTTGCTTTCGATGATACACTTATTGGTCTAGTGGCATCTCTAACAGGAATGTTATGTGTTGTGCTTGTGGCAAAAGGTAAGATTTCTAACTATTTCTTTGGAGCCATCAATACAGCACTATATGCATACTTATCTTATAAACAGCAATTGTTTGGTGAAGTAATGTTAAACGGGCTGTTTTACTTTCCAATTCAATTTATTGGGTTTTATCTTTGGAGTAAAAAGAAAACAAAAACAAATGGAGCTATAACCATTGAGGTTAAAAGATTAACAAAGAATGGTTGGCTTATTACTATTTCAATTGCAGTTACTGCTATCATCTCATATGCTCTTCTCTTAAAATATCTTGGTGGTAAACAAGTGTGGCTAGATTCAAGCACGAATGTATTATCAATCATTGCGCAGATTTTAATGCTTAAACGGTTTGCAGAACAGTGGGTCATTTGGATTGTGATCAATATGCTTTCGATCACCATGTGGTCGATCGCATTCATGACAAGTGGTGAAAGCATAACTGTATTAGTCATGTGGTCTGCATATCTTGTGAATAGTATTTATGGATATATAAATTGGAGTAAGTTGGCAAAAGAGCAGGAGGCTTCATGATGAAAAAGCAAATAAAGACTGTAGGAATGTATGGTGGTAAGTTTTATCCCATACATCTCGGTCATGTATACGCTATGATCGTTGCATCTACTTTAGTAGACGAATTACATATTATTATTTCATATGACGATGAGTATGAGAAAAATATATTATCAAATGGTAGTAGACTACCACACATTGATTATCAACTGCGAATGAGATGGTGGAAAGAAATAACTAAAGATCTGCCATATGTACATGTACATGCTGTATATGAAAAGAATGACGGTATGTTTGAATCATGGAAATTAGGCTCAGCAGGTATTAAAAAAGTAGTTGGCAAGCCCATAACCCATGTATTCTCTTCTGAAAGTGCTTATGGAGCTATTTTTGAAAAGCTATATCCAGAAGCTAACCACATGGTAATTGATGAAAATCGTAAGAAATACCCTATATCTGCAACTCAACTTCGCAATGAAGGAGTTTATAAACATTGGGATATGTTACCCGATGTTGTTAGGAGAAATTATGTCAAAAAGGTTGCCATAGTAGGAACTGAATCATGTGGGAAATCAACATTAGTTAAAAACTTAGCAACTCTTTACAATACTAATTTCGTTGAAGAGCATGGTCGGTCATTTTATGAAGAACTAGGTTCTTACGATACTTTTGAAGAAGATTACTTGAAAATTGCTTATCGACATAAATACTTTGAAGAACGCGCCTTATACAATACTAATAAAGTAGTATTTATTGATACAGAGGCTACTGTGACACATATGTTTTTAAAAGAATATCATAATATCTCCAATGAAACATTGCGTATGATTTCAAAAGAGCAAAAATATGATCTATGGCTGCTCCTTGAACCTGATGTTGAATGGGTAGATGATGGCACTCGAGCATTTGGCAAATACGAACAGAGATTAAGTGGCAATGATTTGATCAAAAGAATGTTGGATGAAAATGGGGTTGATTACACTTCTATAAAAGGAAATTATCATGATCGACTCACAGTCTCTATGAAACTTATTGATTCGATTATTAAATAGTAATCAGAAGGCTTCAGCTACAAAATTTAAAAGTCGTGGGATCTGTTTAATCAAAGAAGGGGTAGAAGCCTCACTCTCTATTCCCTTCTTTGATTTAAAAATTCTTGCATCAGTTTTTCTACATTAGGATCAGGACGATAATCATCAATTAATTTTGCTAAAGCTCCTTCTTTCATCTACCTGATCCACTTCCATTTTATAATAATATTATAAAATGGAATAAAAAGAAAAATATTCACTCTATTAACCTTTTTATACCAATAAATTGACGTATCATCACAAATCTGTCATAATGCATTAAACCATATAATTCATTTTCATTTGACAGACTAGTTTAAAGAAGCCTAGTTGATTGGATTCAATGCAAAAAGCTAGGTGGTCAAAAGCACTTTTATTTGTTCATTCGTTTCATCGGAATTGAAAGCGTTAACAATATTGTCCATTACTGTTAAAAGGAGTGAAGCTTATGGAGCAATACGGAGTCTTTATAGCGATCGCGATTTATATGATTGGTATGCTAGTGCTTGGTTATTTAGCTTACCGGAAGACCAACAATATTTCAGATTATATGTTGGGTGGACGTACACTGGGCCCAGCTGTTACGGCATTGAGTGCAGGGGCTTCAGATATGAGTGGCTGGTTACTGATGGGGCTTCCTGGAGCGATGTTTGCCACTGGGTTAAGTAGTGGTTGGATTGTCGTAGGACTTACTTTGGGAGCTTATCTAAACTGGATCTATGTGGCACCCCGTTTACGGACGTATACGGAAGTGGCTAATAACTCCATCACTATTCCAGACTATTTTGAATATCGTTTTAAAGATGGAACCAGACTGTTACGAATCACTTCAGCATTGGTGATTTTTGTATTCTTCATCTTCTACACTTCATCAGGAATGGTTGCTGGTGGGGAGTTATTTAAAAGTTCCTTTCAGCTTGATTATACTTTAGGAGTCTTGATTACAGCTGGCGTTGTCATTGCCTACTCGTTGTTTGGAGGTTTTATTGCTGTCAGTTGGACAGACTTTGCACAAGGTACGATTATGTTTATTGCCCTTATCCTTGTTCCTATTGTTACGATTCTTCATATAGGTGGATGGGGACCAACTTTTGATACGATTCATTCGATCAATCCGACTTATCTCGATGCTTTTAAAGGAACTACCACGATTGGTATTATTTCCTTATTAGCATGGGGATTAGGATACTTTGGACAACCCCATATTATTGTTCGGTTTATGGCAATCTCTTCTGTCAAAGAGATTAAAAGTGCACGTCGGATTGGTATGGGATGGATGATCTTTTCGATCGTTGGTGCTATGTTCACCGGTTTAGTGGGGATTGCTTATTTTAACAAAGAAAATCTGGCGTTAAAAAACCCTGAAACGGTATTTATCGTGTTATCTGAAGTTCTCTTCCATCCGCTTATCGCTGGATTCCTTTTAGCTGCGATCTTGGCGGCGATCATGAGTACAATCTCTTCCCAGTTACTTGTAACGACAAGTGCGGTGACCCAAGACTTTTATAAAGCATTCTTGCGTCGCTCTGCTTCAGAGAAAGAGTTATTGTTAGTCGGACGTCTCTCTTTATTGGCCGTCTCGATCATCGCAATCCTCTTAGCTCTCAATCCTAACGAAACGATTCTTGACCTTGTTGGGTACGCTTGGGCCGGATTTGGAGCCGCCTTTGGACCTGTCGTCTTACTCAGCCTCTATTGGAAGCGGATGACCAAATGGGGGGCCTTAGCAGGAATTCTTCTGGGTTCAATCACAGTAATTGTCTGGGAACAGATCCAACGGTTTGATCCTGTGTATGAGATTATCCCCGGGTTTATCGCCTGTACGTTGGCAATTATCATCGTCAGCTTACTCACAAAGAAACCTGAGGAAGAAATTGAAAAAGAATTTGATGAAGCGGTTCAACATGTACGCTCAGCAAAGTAAATATGAATCAAAAAAGAGCTCCTACATTCGTGTAGGGCTCTTTTTTCGATGGGTATTTTTCGAAAAAAATCATTCATTTTCCATTACATAACAATCCTTGGGAACAGCCGAAAGCAATGGACTCAGCTGATCAGTAGCATAGATATGTAACTCATGCATGGCACGAGTACAAGCCGTGTAAAAAAGTTTCCGCTCGTTCTCTTTTCCATATACTAATTCTGAAGCATCAAAAATAATTACTGCGTCAAATTCGATTCCTTTGGCCAAATAAGAGGGAATGACGAGGATCCCTGTCTCAAAAGAAACCGTCTCCTTTTGAATCAGATGTAGGGAAACGTGATCCTTTAAAGATTCGTAAGCAATGTGACTCTCTTTAGCGGTCTTGCAAATGATTGCGATGGACCGATGTCCCGTAGCTTGAAGGGCTTTAATGCGTTTTGTAATCAGTGGAACTAGCTCCGAAGTCTCTTTAACTAGAGTGAGCGTGGGTTTACTTCCTTGTCGATTGAAAGGCTCAATCATTTTTCCTCCTGGAATGAGTTCCCGTGTAAATTCGACGATCTGACGAGTGGATCGGTAACTTTTCGTTAGGATCAATGTCTCTGTCTGTTCAGCTTCGTAATATGAAGATAATGTTTCAAAGCCGTTCTGATCGATTGTGTGAGTATAGATCGCTTGATTTAGATCGCCAAGAACAGTGATTTTACTATGTGGGAAAATTTGTTTGATAAAGAAAAACTGAAATGGCGAGTAATCCTGTGCTTCATCTATAAATACATGTCGAATCGCCGTGTTGGTATGGAATCCTTCGATCCGCTCTTTAAAATATAAGTATGGGGTGGCATCCTCATAGGCAAGTTCTAATCGATCCAGTCTCTCTATTGTTTGATGACAAATCTCATTCCACTGTTCAGGTAGACATTCACTAGATCCCAACTGAGATGCCAAGGATGGCTGTGCAAACAATTGCCGATACATCGCAGGAATATCGATGAAGGTCAGTTTTTTCACATGTGAACGAAGTGGCTTGAAATGCTTTTTCACAACGATTTCAGATAACATCTCTTGTTCTCGATCAAAATCGTTAAACGTATTCCCTCTGTACTGTTTTTCTCTTTGAAGTCTTTGATATACACGAAGATAGACTTCATGATCAAGGAGTTGAACTTCATTTTCCACCCATGGTTCACTCTGCTCTCTACGCTCTTTTTCAGTTAAGATATCTAACAACTGATCAGTTAGTAACCCCATTCGCTTGGGAATCGAGAGCATGGGGTCTAAAGTGTAAAAGATGTCCCTCATCAGCTCGGCAGATATGATCACCTGATCCCGAAATCGAATCTCTTTAAAGATCAAGCCTTCCTGTCCAAGAAAACGGATATATTGGTCAATCATCTGCATAAATTCAATCGTTGCTTTATACTGAATTCCTGCGACCCGAGCTCTAGATCCCCCTTCATCACTGGGAGTCAGTACATTTTCCATCTGTATAAATGGATCTTCCACCTGAAATGTTTTAGCAAGGTGATGCTCCAAATATTCTTGGAATGTTTTTTGTTGGACATTTTCTTCACCTAGCTCAGGAAGTACCGTAGAAATATAGCTGCCAAACATCGTGTTAGGAGAAAAAAGAATGATTTGTTCTGGACGTAGTGTTTCTCGATACCGATAAAGTAGGTAAGCTACTCGTTGTAAAGCTGCTGATGTCTTCCCACTTCCTGCCGCTCCTTGAACGATGAGCAATCTACTTTTTTCATTCCGGATCAATTGATTTTGTTCTTTTTGGATCGTAGCGACGATGCTTTTCATCTGTGCATCTGCTTGCTTTCCCAAAACCTGTTGAAGTAACTCATCACCAATCGTAACCCCAGCATCAAACATACTGATGATTCGCCCCTGACGAATGATGTACTGGCGCTTTAACTCCATCTCTCCTGAAACTGTTCCACTCGGTGTCTCATATTCAACAGGACCAGGAGAGAAATCATAATACAGACTAGAGATGGGAGCTCTCCAATCATAGACTAGATAATTTTCACCCTTTGGATCAAGGAATGATGCAATGCCAAGATAAATCTTATCCAATTCCTTCTCTCCATGCTCTCGAAAGTCAATCCGACCAAAGTAAGGGGATTGCTTCAGTTTTTGTAACGTTTTCATCTGCTTCTGGGCAAGCTGATGATGACGCTCTCTTTCTGATAAGACTTCCGCCTGTTGTTTTACACTAATATAGGTTTCAGCCGCTTCACCAGGATCATCGATATTGACACTCACATCATCCCAAAAGTTTTTGCGAAGATCGACGACTTCAGAGTGGAACTTGGTAACACCTTTTTGCAGTATAGAAATTTGTTTGTCAATCTCGTCAGCTAATTGTTCAACACGAGTCTGTTCTTTTAGCCATTCTTGCTTTTCCATACTCATCACCTCAACTCCATGTTTTAAAAAATTTTAGGCTCAAGGGGTTTGACAAGTCGACAATCACCATGATATAATATAATTGGATAATAATAACCAAATGATTATGGATGTTTTTCGCCGTTTTTTATTGTAATATGAGATCGTTGAAAAAGCAAGTAATGACATAAAGTCGATTATTATATAAAAAAGCATGCATTTGCCCATACGAGATCGTGGGTGAATGCATGCTTTTTTGTTATTTAATCTCGATTTCGATCGGCTCAGAGACTAGAGACCATTCGCCACCTAACATGGAGTATGATGTGGTAGCTAATAAGGTCAGTTTACCTTTTGTAAGTGCCTGAATCTGATTTCCTTCCATCTTTACATGAGTTCCATTTTCAATAGCAAGAAGGTTTGCGGCGATATTGGTTTTAACTTCTTTTCGGTCAACCATCATCGCTTCAATGGAGACAGTTTCACCTACTTTTAAAGTTAATTTCTTTTTCTTTGGTTGCAAGCTAACTGGAGCCTCATTGACCCATTGAGTGTAATCAGTAATGGGGCCTGTGCCTCCAGATGCTAGATATTGTCTGAAGGGCTCCTGATTTCTAAAGGTCCAGTTATAGGTGAGCAGTCCTCTTTGTCTCATAAAAGTGAGGAATTCTGGGTAAAGGCTTCCATAGCTCGCATTTAGAGTCGCATTCATCATATTTCCATAGTGCATCATTTGGGACGCTTTTTCTAACTTAGCCTCTTTCGTCGCTGGGATCGATGATGAGTATAGATAACCTAAGCCGATCGCTGGTTGCAACTGATGAGTCGCTATCACACTATTCGCGTCAAAGCTTTGTACCATCACTTGACTAGTCATACCCAGTTCTTCAATCATGTCGACCATTTCTTTTTCAAGACCTGTAGCTTTAGTCTCTACCAACAGAACTACGTCTTTACCATTAAACTCTTCTAAGAACTCACGAAAAGTAGGAACTTTCTCTCCTGCAAACTCAGAACTAAATTTAGAGCCTGCATCTAGTTGACGAATTTGCTTTAAAGTCAAAGATTTCACTGCACCTGTTCCATTCGTTGTACGATTGACAGTTAGATCATGCATAATGACTATGTGTCCGTCTTTGGTCATTTGAATATCCGTTTCCAGTACGTCTGCTCCCAACTCATATGCCTTTCTATAAGAAGCCATCGTATTTTCAGGAGCCAGTGAAGGAACACCCCGATGAGCTACAATGACAGGTCTTTGCATCATCGTTTGCTCCGGATATTGGCTTAGTGCTTGAGTGATAACTTGAGGGAAGGATGTAATCACACCATTAACCCCAGTTTGAATCAATTGATGAGTAGATGTTAGATCTTTTTTATGACTCATTCCCCATACGGAAATCGCTCGTTGATGAAAGAAATGTGTGATTTCAGGAGTGATTGCCTTTTGTGGGAGAATCACCACTTTCGCTCCATGTGCATGAACCTCTTGTACGATGCGATTTAAATCTTTTTGGCTTTGAGATTCTTCTTCATAAAGAATACCACCACGTACGACACGATATTGAGTTTTTAGATCACGGACAATCTCTGGTTGACTAGAAACGATCTGCACATCGTCAATGTTCATTTCCTTTAGTAAAGTAGCTACTTGATGGACAAGCTTTGGATCCTCGATCCGGATGATGGGAATATGCTTTCCGTTTAGTTGTCGCAATACATCAGGGAGACTAGCAATAACTGTAGAACGATGGAAAGCAACCAATTGCCCTTTTTTCCCTTCACGAACTTTCAATAAAACAGAAGATACTCCCAAACTTTCTAATTGATTGATTTCTTCTATGGATTGAATTTGTGAAATAAGGGTTGGGGGGCTAACAATACCCGTCTGTGGTTCTTTAGGTTGTAAAGGAGCTTTTTTCTCCACTGGTGGGAGCGTCCCTGGATGAAGTGCAACACGAACATTGTCAAACTGTACAGTAGCTCCATTGACTTGAAAGCCTAGATCTCCAGTTTTCCATTGACTAGCTAAGTCGGTATGAATCACTCGTTTACCGTTAATATATTGTTCAACGATTTGATCTGATACGATGACTTTGACGTGATACGTTTTCCCTAAAACAAATGGTTCATGATAAAAAGCGGTCTCTGGAACATGCCATTGATTTGATTCGTTACGAATCGCAAACTCTAAACCATTTAAAGCGGTTGCTCCTCGTCGAATGGCGAATTGATAGTAAGGAAAGCCTTCTGGTTGAATTCGATACATCAAAGAAGCCCAACGTGAATCGTCTACTGCCGATTGAAACGTCAAATCTGCTTCAAAAATATAGTCACCTGTTTCTTTAGGTGCAGGGATACGAACCCGAGAAGGTTTACTTGATGATGGTGAGGATAAAACTAATTTTCCATCCTGAACGGCTCCAGTTCCTTCGATCAATGACCATTGATCTGGTAAAGAGCCATTGGCTAGTTCATTAAAGTTTTCACTTAACCATTCACTCTCTTGAGAAGGTGATGCTGGTTTGGTTTCCGCAAAAGCAAAACTTACATTTCCTAGTGCAAAAATCATGATCATCAACAATACAAATGATCTCTTTAACCAAGACTTCTTCTGGTGACTCATCATTCTCCTCCTTGACTAGCCTCGCCTCGTTATTCTTAATCTAGGCTGTCTTCACTCAGCCTATAATAGATTTGTTAATCAGCTGTATACGATCAATCACTTTTTAACAAAGATTCGATATAGCAAAAACTCTGTTTAGACTCGTGTATGATGAATTAAGAAAAATAGTGTACTTCATCTGCATATGTACTCTATTCGTTGCCTACAATACACAGAGATAGCCTATGTCTACATGCAGCGGACTTCTCCACTTCTTTACGAGGGATAAGCTCATGGTGGGTGAAAATCAAGCTCTGTTACTCTCTTTCATATAGGTAAATATTGTCTAATCGACACTACTGATTCTGCATGATTGTCAATAACACAGAGCCAATCATCAAGTAGCTGAAGTGGTATTCGTCAATGATTGACCCAAAAACAGTTTAGGTAAAGTGATTTCTGAAAAAGGTGCATGGATGACTAACACTCATCACCCGGCTCCGCATTTTCTATTTGTTTTATAGCATAAACTTTTTAGAAATAACCTACACTAAGGATATACTTAACACTACCAAAATTTGACTTGTTTTTTATGGTGAATTTTAATGAATACATTTACTCCTCCAACTCATTGGATGATGACACAAACATGGAATCATGTATTATTCGTTCACTTCCCACTTAAGCCAGATCTTTTACGGAGGCTTATTCCGCAACCGTTACAATTGGATACATATCAAGGAGATGCATGGGTGAGCTTTGTCCCTTTTGCGATCACAGATATGCGTCTTCACTATTTACCGCCGATCCCTTTCACCACACAATTTTTACAAGTTAATCTACGTACATATGTGAAATACAAAGAAAAACGAGGGATCTATTTCATTAGTCTTGATGCAAACAATCATTTAGCTACTTTATCAGCTCGTACTTTTTTTTATCTTCCCTACAAATTTGCTAGAATCACGATGGAACACCTAAACTTATGTAATCGCTTTACTTCTCACCGAGACAAAGACACCATCTTTACTGCTTACTTTCGCCCTTCAGGGTCCGTATTTTGCTCAACACCAGGCTCTTTAGAAGAGTGGCTCACCGAACGTTACTCACAATTTATTGTCAAGGGTAAACAGGTATATGAAGGAAAACTTGTACACCCTCGGTGGCTATTACAACAAGCTGATTGTGGTCTTTCTGGCAACTGGATCTCTAGCTTTCACCCCAGTTTGTCTGAGATCGAGCCCATCTGTCACTATTCCGAGAAACAGACAGCTTGGATGATGATACCAAAAAAAGTATAAAAAAATAAAAAGAGTGCTCATAAGCACCCTTTTTAAAGTCAAATCTATTATTTTGAAACGACTGATCCTGCTAAATGATATTTAATTGCAATCCGTTCCACTTGCTCACCTAACTTTTCACCTAATTCGGGGCGAACCATCCGAATATAGCTGGTGGTTCCTTGAATATATGCCCAGAAGTTCGGATGATTGGAACGATTTTCTGCTTCTAAACCATTTTTCTCTACATTGTGAAGCAAAGCACGAAAACGACGTAGGTCTTGCCGAGTAAGATTTGGCTTTTCGTTCACCACAATCCCTGTTACCCGTTGCCGACGGGAGGCTCGCAAAACTCTGGTTTTCTCTTCATTGACAGTAAAACCTTCAAACTTAACGATGTTCCGAACGGAATTCAAGAGAGTCCCAATCTTTGAAAGTGAAGACTCTTGACAAGAAAAGGTTAAGTCATCGGCATAACGTGTATAAATAAAACCATTCGTTTGTGCTAAGCCCGTTAACCTTTCATCCAAACGCCGACATAGAATATTAGTAATGCTTGGACTGGTACATGCCCCTTGAGGTAATTGACGTTCACCCAAAGCTACATGATAGATCTTTCCATTAAATGAGGCTTCTTTTCTTGGTGGTTCGGTACATAGACAAGCAAAAAGAGTGCTAATCGCTTCACTGTATCCAAATGAGTGAAATAAACCTCTAACACGCCAAAAAGTAATTGAAGGGAAAAAGTCTTTCAAATCCATTTTAATGACAGCTGCTTGGTTGACGTGTTGTTTTGCATTATCTACGGTATTGATTTGAGGCACAAATCCGTAAGCTGCCGAATGAACTTGAATCTGATCTAGAATATGGGCTTTGATCCATGCTTGCGCCTGTCGTAATAGAGGTTTTGGGGAGGATATTTCCCGTTCGCCTCCGTTTTTCTTAGGAATGGTAAAACGATAATAATGATTGATGGTAGCTGTATCCCGATGGTATGTAAGCCATTTTAATTGACTCAAAGTAATCCCCATCTCATCAGCACATTGAACCGCTGAACGGATGAGTGGTAACCTTTGCTCCATTAACTTCTTTTCATCGGTTTCAAAGGATTGTAAACCAGCCGAGAGTCCATCTCCTACATGTACGATATGCGATTCTTTGTAATCTTGCCAACGAGCTTTTCGGTCAGCCTCTCTTTTTTCGATGGCAGCTTTTCGGTCAGCTCGTTTCTTTTTACTCTCTTCAATCCGCTTTGCACGTGCTTGTTTTAATATTTTATTGAGATTAGAAATTTTCGCTGACTCTTTTTGTAACTCTTGTAGTTCAGCTTGTAGTTGCTTTAATTTTAATTCATCTTCTGCTTGTTCTCTTTTTTCTTCTGGAGTAAGTGGTTTTTCTATCCAAAATCCTAAACGAAGCATCTCTTTTTTGATCGCTTCAGTTCTTCCTTCTGATTTAATCCGTTCAATCCACTCTTCTCGGGTTAATTGTTTGACTTCCTCTTGGTTTTGTTCTTCAGTCATCGGTTTCCCTCCTCTCATCCTTGTTGCGTTTGCCGATAACTTGAGATTAACGCTAACATATGCTCACAAGGTCCCTGCATCAAGCGATTCTGTTTATAGAAGTAACAAGAGCAAGCTCCGCGAGCGATGCGACCATCTTTATCCAAAGTAACCGTTGGATTAAATGGTTTAGTCTTTCCTTCTACCGTTCCTTGAAGCTCTACACCTTCCTCAACTGTAGGTAAGACACCTTGTAATGAAACTTTCCCACTTTCAAGCAATTTTTCTGCTTCTTCTTCACGTGGATTCGTGTATTGTAATTGATCCATTGGAAGAGGATCACGAGTTAATTCCCGTAAACGATACTTTCCGATTTCTAAGTCAAACATGACTCTCCCTGCACTACATAGTTGGCGGATCGCAGCTTGAACTACATTCTCTGGTAAGTGGGTCCAACGGGCTAATTCGCTTTCCGTAGCCGTTTTCTTTAATTTTAGTTGCGCGAAAACAAGGGTACTTTGACGCGGTGTTGCTTCTACACTGGTTCCCACCATGAGGTCAAAGTTTCCGGCTCCTGCCCAGTCATTCCTTGTCCAACCAGACAGTCCAAGGGTAAAGCTAAGTCCACCCAAATCTACAACATAAAAGCTTGGCATCCCCGTTCCCAATAAATGGACAGTAATCTGGTTGGCTAAGGGTAAGAGACGCTCTAAAAGAAATAGACGGCGACGTCCCCAAACCCGAATCTCTTTTGGTTCATCACCTAGGTAGACAGAATCTGTAAAGACCATCTCTTCATCCCATGGCTGGATGATACATTTAACAGGTTGACCTGGTTGTAATACATACTTAAGGGATCGTGGGCTCTTCCGCTCCTTGTGACGGCGTAAGAAAGCACATAGATTATATAGATCGACTGGTTTCATCGTAAATGAAGAAGTAGGCAAGCTCATCGCCGATTGTACTTGTAAGAAACCTCGTACCCAACTGGTTGGTACATCAATCTTTTTTTCTTTATAAACTTCGCGTCCTTCTGTAGCTACCTCGAATCCACTTGGATCAATTTGAAATTCA
This sequence comes from Hazenella coriacea, assembly GCF_004341825.1. GTDB lineage: Bacteria > Bacillota > Bacilli > Thermoactinomycetales > Thermoactinomycetaceae > Hazenella > Hazenella coriacea. The sequence continues at coordinate 297,029 of NZ_SMAG01000003.1, forward strand.
GTAGGTCGATAAGTACGAATTCGTTGTAATGCCCCTAATAAGTTGTCTGAAAAGTCAATGTTGGTTGTTCCATATTGAAACTCCTTTACATCCGTAAATAAACGATCATGAACAGCTAATCGTCCATATGATGACTCATCTAAAGAAAAAGCTTCAAAAAAGACTTGATCTGGTGCCACAGTAATCACGGGATCTAAAACCCACCAAGCATCTGGACTATTCTTATATAAGTACTGGAAGTATTCTCGACGTGCATTATAAAAGTCAGTCATCCGCGCATCTCGCCGCTTTTGCAAAACTTTAATCTGTTCACGAACCCCTGTCATTTGTTTGGCTAGATCTGATTTCAGTGTCAAAATAACTGCAATATCATCCATGTACTGCTCTTGAACCCAAGCCTGATAGGCAGTATGATCTTTCGGTTTATAGTTTAAATCAGATACAACCACATCTCTTAGTGCAATCATGGCATCTCGATAGCGGATCGGATCAGCGATTTTCCCACGAAAATAAGTGGGCTCCCTTCCTAAGTCAGGGGAAAAGTCAACGAGTGTCTGCCCTCCGACATGACTGATTCCACTTGATTTGGCATAAGTTTGTTGAAAAAGCATAGTTCTCCCTCCATTTCGATATTTGTTAGTGTTGAGTTGACAGTAATCCTAATCATCTAAGGCATCGGAGATCGAGTTTTACCCACCATGAGCTTGTACCTTGTCAAGAAGCAGAGAAGTCCGCTCCACCCTTCGATTCCGGGAGCTGGCAATCGAAGGGCTCCACTAGGAAGCGGTACAAAGTCATTTTGGGTGAAACAACGACCCGACGGTATTTACATTTTGTGACTATAATTACTCATTTGGAGATCCTAATTTATCAATTGTAAAGGCGATGAAAGATTTGGATATTGGGTTTGAATTCGGGTTAACACTAATAGAATTCGTTCCAGTTCTTTTTTCGTCTCATTTCTAGCTACATCCGCTAACAGTGGTACAACACATTCAGCTAATTCTTCACTTTGCTGTCCCAAACTCATGAGTAAATCCAATGCTTTCTTTTTCGCTTTTCGCCCTGCATTCACTCGGAATAGAACAGTACGGAAAAAGAGTTCTAACCGTTTGACTAACTCCGCATCCCAACTGACTTCGTCCGCTAACTGTAGTGCATATTCATGAATGTGGGGATAAGGACTTTCGCTAGCTCTTAACATTAACTCCTTCATGTCTAACTCTTTTCGATGGATCTCAACCATCTCCATCGCAAATTGTTGGATATCATCCCGAGCTGTATCCAGTAGTCCATAGATCAAATCAGTAGTAAATTCATCTCTAGACAATGTTTTAATATAGCTAAACATCCACTCACGAGTATCTGCCCAGTCCGTTTCAACCAAGTTAACCATCCCATCATCCGTCAAATCTTTGCGGATCTGAAGGATCAGTCCACGCGCTTCCTCTCTCACTAAAGCTACTGGACAATGTGCCATGTTTAGCAACTGTTCAAAGGTCAACTGACTCGCTTCGGGTTGAATCAATTGTATGAGACGAGCACCAAACTCTTGCAGTGCTGTTGAATCTGAGTCGATTAACAAAAGCACCTTGGATAATGGAGTGGCTTCCAATTCAGACCAGAATAAAGAGCCTAATAAGTCCTCACGAATATAGTCGCATACTTCTTCAGGAAGATCGTTTCGCAACATCCTTTTCCATAGCTCTGGAATCAGTTCAGCATGGAAAGGAACTAACCATAACAATCGATCGGTGAAAAACTGAGTAGTAAATACTTGGTGATCTTCACCGGGAATCGATGCCAACTCCACTAAAAATGAAGGCGTGATTTGTAGCTGAGTAAACCGTTCCGATAAAATTTGTCTTGCCATCTGGCACAAAGGTGATTCGATCTCTGACAAGATCGGAAGCAAACTATTGGCATCCAGTGGGTATTTCGCCAAATCCATCTGGGTCACGAGCAGCAATCCTAGTTCTTGAATGGCAGGAATAGATACACTCATTAACTTTTGAACCAGCTGAAGTGTGGCAATCCGATTAAGAACAGGCTTGAGCTTATGATGGAACAACTGTACCCAGTCAGCGACAATTGCTTCTGCTAGATCATCAGTTTGAAGTTTGGAGACAAACCGTTGAACGATTGACCCCAATTGCTCCTCAGACCAATGAATCATGTTTGTTTTTAAGAAATGATAAGCCTGTTCGCGAACTTCTGGAAATTGGCTTATCGCTAAATCAAACCAAGTATCAAGGTCTGTCTGTTTGGGATCAAGACGATCACAAATCATCGCCGCAGCTACCATTCGTCTGACAGGATGTTGATCCTTGAATAATGTTTTTAATGACGAATCTTCTATGTTTTTAACAAAAGAAAAATTTCCTTTTCGCAATGCTTTTCCCGCAAATAAAATGACCTGCCCTGATCTAGCTTCTTGCACAAGCTTCCATAATTGCTCTGGATATGTATCCCACAAATCTGGAAATGCTTCTTCACGATCTCCAAGGAGCGGATTAGCGGCTACTTGATCATCTGTATTTACAATCGTCCATCCATCACTTCGATAGCGATATCGAGTGCTATTGTGGTATAAGATGTGGTTAAATAGCCAATATTTCCGGTTAAACTCAGTTCCATAGCTTTCATCAAGCTGCATCAACACGTCCATCGACATACGAATATAGTCTGATGGTCTTTCTCGACCTGTATTTCTCAATGTCCGCCATGTTCTCCGTCGCAGATAATGGCGGGTCTTGTTGGAAAAATAACCTTGACCATACAGGGTATCAAATCGGTGCGCTAAAACAGCCCAAGTTTTGTAGTCTCTTTTCCATTCGGCCAACTTGTAGATGGCTTTGATATAACGAAAATATACATCTGTAAATGGAATCAATGTGTAACTATATGTGCGGTAACTATAAAAGTCATGTGAAGGACCAGAAACCAAACCTTTTTTAGGTACCTCAACTTTGGTAAAAGGAACAAATTCACCATATGTATAATGAGTGAATAGCTCATGAAAAGCTTGGCGTGCCAAGGGATGCGGATTTAAATACAAGGTCCAAAGCCAAGATCCATTTTTTGTCTTATTTCGAACCCAAGTAAAATACCCCCCCCATCGAGTCTCTTGATATTTATAATTATTAAAAGATTGATAGGCGAACTTTTTTAATTCATCAATAAATGCAGGATCATTTTGCTTAAGCAATGCTTGTAAATGTTCTGGTAATTCTTTATGAGGTTGTTCTTCTCTCCACCAGGCTGAGTACTCTGGTTTCTTTCCGTTTGTGGAATTCATGCAGATCCTCCCTCTTTTCTTTTTAGCTTCTTTATTAATCCAGATCCAAATCCCATCTGGTGTATAGTCACTCATTAAAGAACCCATCCTCTCAGCTTGTGCCTTACGAATTAATCAAACTACTAAAATGAAAGATTGGCTCCTGAATTTCTGTACATCGAAATCATCGAGTTCTATACAATCAAATAAAAAATGCCCAACTTCATAAGAAGCCGGGCACGTTGAGAACTTGTTCCACTAAGACTCTCCGAGCTGGATTCGCCACTGAACAGGACCCCCGATAGGTAGGGTGCTAAATTCTTGCGGCTGCGCCTACTTAGGCAGAATTTAGCACCCTACCTATCGGGAAGGGCCTGCCAAAGTCGCGCGGAGCCGGGTGACGAGTGTTAGTCATCAACGCAGCCACGGCGTAACACCGTGTTCAAAATGCTAGAACAAGTCTCTATGTATTAATCTTATTTATAATATAAATTATTTAGTGGAGGTTGTCAAGAACAAACATTCGCTTTTCTTATTTTTTTATTACTATGAAATGGGTTTGCTTTTAGATCTGAACAGATATAAAAAATGCCCAACTTCATAAGAAGCTGGGCACGCTGAGAACTTGTTCCACTAAGACTCTCCGAGCTGGATTCGCCACTGAACAGGACCCCCACCTAGTAGTGGGCAAATTTCTTGCGGCTACGCCTACTTAGGCAGAAATTTGCCCACTACTAGGTGGGAAGGGCCTGCCAAAGTCGCGCGGAGCCGGGTGACGAGTGTTAGTCATCAACGCAGCCACGGCGTAACACCGTGTTCAAAATGCTAGAACAAGTCTCTATGTATTAATCTTATTTATAATATAAATTATTTAGTAGAGGTTGTCAAGAACAAATATTCGCTTTTTATGTTTTGCAGATACATAATCTTCATTTAGTTTATTAGATCTTGAGTCCAGATGATCAACAAATTAAATCTATTACTTCAATATTTAATATTATCAGGTTATTGATGAGAAATTAGCTATATTTAGATATCCACTCTTTAAGAGCATCAATTTTTTGAACACCATGTTTCGTACCTACTTCTTTTCCATCTTTATATAGCTTCAATGTAGGGATACTCATGACTCCACATTTTTGGGCGGACTCTGGACTTTCATCCACATCTACTTTTGCAATCATTACTTGTTCTCCCATTTGTCCTTCTAAATCTTCCAAGATCGGAGCCAAAAGACGACAAGGTTGACACCAATTGGCGGTGAAATCAACAAGTATAAGCTTTCCCGTTTCAATAGTAGATTGAAACTCCTGATCATTCAACTGAATGATTGCCATATTTTACCCTCCAAAACATTATTTTTTATCTCATCATCTAACCAAGTCAAACTAATTAAATAGAAGGAATGGTGTGATAGTTAAGAAGAATACTCCCATAAAAAAGATAATAGTTACTATTCATCTTGTCAATCACACAAGCATTTTTCTTTGTGTCATCAGATCTAAAACACGTGACAGTGTATAAGTTTTTAATTGTTCTTCATATCGTAACTCTGCATCTTTGTAGATTTGTTCCATCACAAATCCAATTTGAGATCCAACTAAACAATCCATCGTAGACTTTCCAGATCTCCATGGAGGAGCTAATTCGCCGAATGAAATCAATCGATATAATTCCCCCAATGTTACTTTTTCAGGATTACAATTTAGCAGATATCCACCTCCCGTCCCTTCCTTCGTTTTTACATACCCATTTTTCCGAAGTAAGGACATCACTTTTCGAATACGAACAGGATGGGTGCAAACGGTATCCGCTAACACTTCACTACTCGCCATATGTTCAGGATGATGAACTAAAAACACTAAACTGTGTACTGCAATGGTAAACTCACTATTCATATTAAAACTCCTTTTATCATTTGCAATAATAACAATTACAGTTTGAATGGTCAACCTTCTTTTTTCCTTAAATTAGAAAACTTTTCATCCTCATGGGAGTAACAGCCTTGAAACAGGATTAATTTTACAAATATATTTCGAAATTTAGGATAGAAATGTCTCTTTATCAGGACCATCTCTTTAAAACGATTCTCTTTCAAGCCCAATTATAAAATTTTTTTATTTATTTAAATCCCACTTCACTATGAAAAATCAGTTATTCACTCTATATTTCTTCATTTTTCTCTTGCTTTCGTTCCTTGCGCAATAAACGATTCACGGTTTCCCTACTCATTCCCAAAAACTGTCCAATTTCTTCTTGAGTGAGCAAGTCTTCCACAGGATGATGTGGACAATAAATAGCCAACCATTTTCGAAAGAGAGGAATCCGTAGTTCGATCGCCACTCGAGTCATTTCGATCCGTTGTTGCATTTGTCGGATGGTGTTTTGTAAGAGAAGTGCTACCTCTTTATACTTCTTAGGATCTTGCTCCAAATCTTTATACCATTCTTCAGCAGGAATCCGTTCTAATTGAGATGAGAGCATTGCAATCACTGATCCATAGTATTCTTTGGGTGTGATTAACGAATGATGCGGAAAGACCTCACCAGGCACTAAAATATTAAATAATAATTGTGATCCATCTTCTTGAATTCGAACCACTTTTAATAACCCTGAACGAAGACGAAATAACTCTCCTTGCTCTTCCTGTAAAAATAATACTTCCCCACGTTGAAGCTCCATGGATGTCACCCCTTTGTCAAACCTATTGTGCTTCTCGTCACAGATGATGAGATAAATGTCGTATATAGTGGAAACATAGAAATCAATGGCTCTTCATTCCTAGAACATCTAGAATGAGATCTAATGATAAATCAAATTAAACATCCAATGAGGTGATCGAGATGTTAAGTCCAAAAACTATTGAAATCGTAAAACAAACTGTACCTTTTCTACGGGAACATCGTGAACAAATCACAACACTCTTCTATGAGCAAATGTTCCAAGAGCATCCTGAACTATATAATATATTTAACATCACTCACCAAAAAGAAAAATCACAGCCTCGTGCTTTAGCAGATACTGTATATGCAGCAGCAGCCAATATCGATGATCTATCTTCCATATTGCCTGTGGTTAAACGAATCGCATACAAACATCGAAGTATCGGCGTTCAGCCAGATCAATACCCCATCGTCGGAAAACACTTACTAGCAGCCATTAAAGAAGTATTAGGTGATGCAGCGACAGATGAAATCCTTAACGCTTGGAAAGAAACCTATCAAGTACTCGCCGATGTGTTTATTGAAGTAGAAAAGGACATGTATAAGCAAGCGAATGAACAAGCGGGCTGGCAATTATTCCGCGATTTTCTCGTGGTGAAAAAAGTAAAAGAAAGTGACGTGATTACTTCTTTCTACTTACAACCCACAGATGGAGAAAAATTAGCCCCTTTCCAACCAGGTCAATATACCAGTGTGAAAGTTCATGTTCCAGGACAACCCTATGAACAGATCAGACAATATAGCTTATCAGCTTCTCCACATTCAGACACCTACCGAATCAGTGTCAAAAGAGAAGAAGGAAGAAACGGGCATCCAGAAGGACTCATCTCCTCGTATCTCCATGATCATATTAAAGAAGGCTCCATACTCCCGATCACACCTCCAGCTGGAGACTTTGTACTTGATCAAGAAATAGATACTCCTGTAGTCTTACTTGCTGGCGGTGTGGGGATTACACCATTGATGAGTATGTTTGAAACTCTGTTAAAAACCCAACCACAACGCCCAGTCACTTTGATTCACGCTACCATCAATGGAAGCGTACAAGCATTTAAAAAACAAATCGAACAAGCTTCACAACTTCCACAAGTAAATATTCATTTTTGTTATGAACAACCCACCGAACAAGATGAGCTTCATCCACTGTTCAGCAAAAAAGGATATATTGATGAAGAATGGCTCCGTACGATTGTACCAACAGTTGAAGCAGATTTCTACTTCTGTGGTCCTGTACCCTTCATGCGAGCTGTCAAACAAGCCTTGGAAAACATGGAAGTTGCTCCAGAACGAATTCATTACGAATTTTTCGGACCTGCATTGCAGATTGAATCCGAAGCGGTTCAAAACTAAAACCGTTCACCTACAAATCCCTCCTAAAATATTAGGAGGGATTTTTCATAATCACTTGTCTTCATGAAACTATTTATGTAATATTAATGTAACAAAACAGAAATATAATCGCAATAATACATACTAGGAGTGAAAGCCCGTGAAAATCTTTGTGATCGGTGGGGCTGGATTTATTGGTTCGCATGTCGTTGATACCTATATCCAAGCAGGTCATGAAGTTGTCGTATTAGATAACTTCCGATCAGGAAATCGCCAACAGATTCATCATCAAGCAAAAGTATACGAAGTTGACATCTATCGAGATCAAGAATATTTAGAGTCAATTTTTGAAAACGAGCAACCTGACATTGTAAACAACCATGCAGCTCAAAAGTCGGTGCCTGATTCAGTGAAAGACCCTATTACTGATGCGCAGATTAATATTATGGGTCCTTTACATCTGTTGGAGCTTTGTGTCCAAAATGGTGTCAAAAAATTTATCTTTAGCTCTTCTGGTGGTGCGTTAGCCAGTGAAACAGAGAATATTCCTACTACTGAAGAAGGAGAGCCACAACTTATCTCTCCCTATGCAATCAGTAAATTTATCCTAGAAAAATATTTGCGTTTCTATTATTTAACTTATGGTTTACAGTACACTGTATTACGATATGCCAATGTATACGGTCCACGCCAAGTAGGTGAAGGCGACTGTGGAGCTATCCCCATTTTTATGGACAACTTGGTAAACCATCGTCCTTCTTATTTATTCGCTTATTCAGATATGCCCAAAGGAACAACCCGAGATTATGTATATGTAGAAGATGTCGCCAAAGCCAACTTACTTGCTCTTCATAAAGGGAATCAAGCCATTCTAAATATTGGTACGGGTCAGGAAATGTATACAGAAGATCTGTATGAATTAATCCAAGAAGTAGTGATGAAGCGGATTCCATTGATCCGAGAGACAGAGAGAATTGGGGATGTAAAACGAAGTGCCTTAGACTCTATAAAAGCGAAAAATATTCTTGGTTGGGAATCTAAAACCGATCTAAAAGAAGGTTTACTCAAAACATACCAATGGATGTGCAACAATCCTACGAATGAGAGAGTTTAACTCTTAAACCTTGCCATCCTATGTCATCTGCTTTTTCAAATACAACATAGGATGGCTCCATCAACAAATTAGTACTCTCCTAGGTCTTCAATCTCATCCAACTCAGAAAACTGCTGGTCTATCACTTTTTTTAAATTCTGATTCCAATGTTTAGCAATATACTCAGCTGCTTCATCTAAATCTAATACGATTTCTTCATTTTGATATCGAATTGCCCAAGCAACTTTAATACCAACAAAAACACGATCTACTTCCATATAGCTGTCCGACTTGGCAGTGGGAAAATAGACGGGTTCGCCTATATTCATTTTTTTTAGGCTCTCCTTCAATTCTTGCGCCTTCATGGTTATTAACTCCCTTATAACAATGTTACAGCTATGGTATATTTCAACCGACAGTTTTCATCATCAACTTCTAACGTTTACTTTTTTAAAAAATGGTATCTTCACTTATAATTAACAGCCAATTTCTTTTACTCTACTGATATCTCTTACTATTTTATGTGTTCACTCAAAAAAACTCAATCAAGGTTCGCAGATTACTATGAACATCTCTTAACAGCATGGGCTCATGGAAGCAAAAAAGAGCCGTATCAGCGGCTCTTTTTTTATATTATCAGAAGAAATGTTTCATTTAGCGAGAAAACGGATACTGTCCAGGTGTTGGATAAGATGGACCAGGACTTGGGTACTGGTTTGGAGCAGAGTATTGCTGCTGAGACGATGGATATTGATTTACTTGCGGGGGTACAGGTAGGTTTTTCGATTGAGATTTTACTTCTTGATCTAACTCTTCCATTCCAAACTCTTCAAGCACACGACGAATTAAACTCAGTTCATAGCCGACCATTTCATCCTTGTTTTCAGATTTAAGCAATAAATTGTTGTACTGTAACAAAGCTTCTTCAATTGTATCTAGTTCTTGCTTGGTCAAGTTAATGGTAATCTTCATTCTAATTTTCTACTCCTTTAACTATTCCTCTACCTATCTATATCATAATCGCACAATCTGCGCAAAACAACTAGAGTGGATTTTTTGTTTTATGCATAACTTTCTTTACTCAGCATCTAGATCGACCTTAAACTGCATTCTACCTTTTTTTCTCTTTATTCGCCTTACCTTCTTTTTCCTGAATGGCTAATTCATCCATCACTAGTTTGAAAATACGTTTAGCCCTTGGATCTTCAGAATTGTCTACACCTCTTAAAACAACAGCTACTGAATACCTAGGTTGATTCGTGGGACCAAATCCAATCATCCATTTGTTATAACGACGATTATCTTCTCCAATCTGGGCAGTTCCTGTTTTTCCCGCTAGTGACCAAGTGGCATTAGATACAGAAGTAGCCGTTCCATCTGTCACTACTTCTCTCATCATTTTCTGCACAGCTTGAACTGTACTTTTTTTCAACGGCTTACTTTGCAGAAGATATTTATTTGCAAATGTAAAAATAACCCGACCTTGTTCATCCTGAATTTCTGTTGCTAAGCGTGGACTAATCGCTTTTCCTTGATGAAATAAAGCAGTAACCATATTCGCCGCTTGAACAGGTGTCATTTTCACACCACGTTGTCCAATGCCACTTTGCACCACTGCCCCTTCATCTTTGGGTGAAGTCTCTGAGTCAAAAATGAGTCCCGTTTGCTCCTCATGGTATTGCTTAAAATTAGCTTCTCGAAAAACAGGCCCCGACCAAATAATAGGTTGACTCAATCCTAATTGCTTAGCGTACTGATCTAATTTTCTACCGCCTAGTTTACCTGCTACTTGACCTAGGACAACATTACAAGAGTCTGCAAATGCTTCATGGAAAGATTGCCTACCATGACCTTTTGGATTCGAATCTTTCAACCCATATCGTCCTAATTCCCCTGTACAGGTAAACATCTGATTGGGATCAACCAAACCCTCATTAATGGCTGCGATCGCAACAACAATCTTAAAAATGGATCCAGGAGTTGCTTCCATCAATGCTCGGTGTTTCCACTCATCATCCACAGATTGAGTAAGAGACACATTGGGGCGGCTTCCCAACGCCAGTAAGTTACCTGTAGCGATCTCCTGCACCACTACGGCTCCTTCCTTTACCTGTTCACGCTCTAAAATTTGTTCCACTCGATGTTGAATCTCTTTGTCTAAAGTCGTTTTAATAACATGTTTAGGAAATTCATTTCCACTTTCTTTTTGCTTCACTTTCACTTGAACACCATTCAACGGTTTACGAGTCATTCCTTTTTTATAAAGAATGATACTTTCTTCTTCACTATGTAAAAATGGTTCAAAAGCCGCTTCTAAACCTGTTGTACCAATCCGCGATTGTAAAGAAATTCTTTGATTTCGCACTTCTTCAGGATAGCGTAACGCCACAAGCTTTGCTCCACGCTGCACTCTTCCAATCAAAGGCTGACCGATCTGACTTTTCATCATTCGTTGGTCGCTTTCAATCACATAGATTCCTGGAATCCCTAACCGTTCAATCTCTAACTTTTGGTCTGCACGAATGCTAAGTTTGGAACCATCTTTTGCAGGTAGAATTAAAGGCTCATCCAGTTGGGATAAAAGAGAAAAGAATTTGTCAAGGGAATAGTCAATCTGTTCAGCTAACTGGCTCCATGATTCCTTTCTCAACTCTATTTGTTTTGCAGATTGTGGGAAGACAAGGAGATTCCAATCTTTATCTCCAACAAAGGGGACTCCATTTCGATCCACAATCATTCCTCTCCCTGTATCGATGACAATTCCACTTGTCTGTTTTTCTTGTGCCAGCTCGATCAAGTCCAAGTTTTGATTAGAAAAAGCAGGGGAAAACGAACGTGTAGATTTCACTTGGATCATATATAATCGCATGATAATACAAACAAATGCTGTAACAAGACTCATGGCAATGAACCAATTGCGCCACTGACTTTTCATCATTACACCCCACTCTTCTATGTTCCATCTTGGACATGAAATAGGGTGGGTATACTCCTTTTTTTCACTCAATGAAATCTGAAATCAGTGGTGATGATTAGGTAATAATCACCTATTTGATAAAAGAATGAGTCACCCTTTTGTGAGCAGAAGGGTGACTCATTCTTTTATATCACACTCTCAATTACAAATGGCTTGAAAGTGACAACTTATTTATTAAAATCCGGTAACAGCTACCACTGCAGGACGGGGGAGATCACCATAAGGCCATAGACTAGTTGGGTTCGATGGATCTTTCGTTTCTTCACCTGGATGCTGGATCGCAAAGAATAATGTTTTCTCATTGGGAGTAAAATCAGGTCCAGTCATTTCAGACTCACGTGGTCCTGAGGCAAATTGATAAGCCTCTCCCTTTTGCTTACCGTGGGTAGCGATGAAAAAAGCTCCGTTGTTTTTAAAGGTTTCATAGGTATTATTTTTGTTTAATTTACTAGATGAAATATCTGTAAATACCCATAGATTTCCTTTAGAATCAAAGTGCAGGTTGTCTGGACAGGAGAATCCACTTTGGGCTCCACCTACAGCAAATACTTCAAAAGTGAACTCAGTTGCTCCTGCATCATGACCCTTCTCTATAAAGCGAAGGATTTGACCATGAAAATTTCCATGCTTGGTGTTATTAGTGAGAGCAAGATAAACAGTCTGATCTTTCGGATGAACCTCTACATCTTCTGGACGATCAAGGGGAGTCGCACCAAGAAGCTTCGCCGCTTCACGGGCATGGACGACCACTTCTCCCTGTGTAGAAAATTTCTCTTTTAACTTTGGAGACAATTCCAAGTCAAGCGGAAGCCATTTTCCTTCTCCCAACTCTGCAACATATAAAATTCCTTTCTCCAAAAGCTTAGAGTTTTGCTTACCAGCTTGGGGGTTGTACTTTTCTGCCGTGACAAACTTATAAAAATACTGATCGTTGGCATCATCACCCATATAGACAACTAGTCGTCCATCTTTAGATAAAGTCATAGCTGTATTTTCATGGGCAAATCGTCCCAACGAACTATGTTTCTTCGGCTTGGACTGTGGATCAAAAGGGTCTACCTCCACAACCCAACCATAATGAGTCTCATTTCTTCCCCAACGTTTCGCATCATGTTCAAAGTTTTCTTCACATGTGAGTACTGTATTCCATAAAGTTTTCCCACCGCTACAATTTGCATGCATACCTATCACTTCAGTAACATTGCCTACAGATGCATCTCCCTTAGCTGGACCAGTTAAATCCATCCGAGTATTCGCAGTGATCCGACGTGCATAGGTGCTACTTTTATCTAGTCTCCAGTGACCTTTTTCTCTTTTTACTTCAATAATACTGCCACCCACATTATATTGCTCAATCTGATGTTTTTGTGCTTCTGGAGTTAATGAATCATACATAAACATTGCACCTGAACCGATATATTCATGATTCACCCAAAGCAACCCATGATCAGAAGAACCTTCGATTGGGAAGTATAAAGTTAAGTCGCAATTATAACCAAACTTCTCTCCATTTCCAATATCATCTCCCCATGCCGCAACGACATCATATTTAAATCCTTTGGGTAAAATTAACTGGTCTTGGTCAGAAGCTTGAATTGGATGAAAAGGTGGTTTCCCTCCAATTTTATCGAAAAAGTCAGTTTGGACCTTGTCCATTTTTCCAGCAGCTTCTGCCACTTGTGCAACACCTGAAGCTGTTCCAACTAATGCTACAGTACCGACTCCTACAAATTTCATAAAATCCCTACGTGTGACTGATGATTCTCCCATGAAAAATCCCCCCACATCTTGATCTCTCTTAAAATCTACTAAAGAACTATTAATCTCGTTTTAAAGAGATGATAAGAGGGTGTTGTTTTCTTACAATGAAATGAGAGAGAAAAAACACTACCCATCTCTGTGGTAGTGTTCATGTGAAATTGCCTTTTTTAAAATGATTTTATACAATAAACATAGTATGATATTAACACTTTAAAACAATCCATCAGCCCGCGACTCATCGTAATCATCAATTACTTAGCATCACATTTAATATTTCGGGCATTGAGATTGCTTTGTTGAATATATTTATTATGTTGTGTATAGGTTTCTGAAAAATAATGCTCATTTGTACAGTCACTTTTCGTCACATAATACTTATACTTATGCTGATCAGGGTTTAATGCAGCTCTTAAAGCTTTGGCACCCGGATTGGCGATCGGTCCTGGAGGTAGTCCTCGATTCAGATATGAGTTGTAAGGGTTAGATAGTTTACGTTCATTATGGATATTGGATCTCACACCTTTTTTTCCTTGCATCTCTCCGGCAAATGCAACAGTCGCATCAATACGTAGTTTTTGATCATCTGCACTTCCATTCAAGCGATTGTAAATAACTCCTGCAATCTTTGAATATTCTTGTTCAGCCTGACTCTCTTCTTCAACCATCGAAGCAACAGTCACCCACTGATCCATATCCATGCCTTCTAAATATGGAAAACCAGCAAAGGATTTCTCAGCTTCAAGTTGATCCACTTGTTTTTGAAATTGACCCAGCATCGCATCAACGATCGCTTCCGGTTTTTCATCTTTGCGGAACTGATATGTACTTGGAAATAAATAACCTTCTAAACGATAATATCGTTCTTTATTTTCTCCAATTTTCTGTTCAAACGGATACTTTGCTTTGCGATCTTTTAATGCCTGAAGAAAACCCTCTCCATCATAACCCTTTTTTTCCAATACTTCGGCAATTTGTAAAACGTTATGACCCTCAGGAATTGTTACACGAACTAAATCCTGGCTTCCTTTTGAGAATTTTTGCAACATATCGTCTAATGAATCCGTCGGTTGAATATCATAAATACCCGCTTGCAAATTGGTTTTGTCATAGTATCCTACGTAATATTGGAAGAAAGTTGATTTGCGAATCAGTTTTTGTTTCTCTAACAGATTCCCAATCTCTTTGATTGATGTTTTAGGCTGGATTTCCACTGTCACCACTTCATCTCTGGGCGGTGATTCAAGGGTGTAATTGGCGTACATATAAGCGAGTGCGCCCCATCCAGCGAGCAGAAGCAATGTGAAGATGATACGCCAAATCCATTTCATTAACTGTGACTCCCTCTCTGACATCTAGATCTACTGTACTTGTACAAACACCCTTCTATGTTAGCATAGTTTATTAAAAAAATAACGGGGAATTCTCCCCGTTTTAGACTAAGAGTCATAAAAATATAACATTTCGTCCACAGCTTCTGCAACCCGTTCCCATTCATCATCTTCATCAACTTCTTCGGCTAAGCCCTCATTGATGCGAAATAGATAAACGTCATTAGGATCATCTTTCTGTTTATGCATCACTGCATAATGTTGACCATCTAATTCAACTTCATGAAGCACAGAATACTTCTCTTCACCATCCGTTGATGTACGAAGAAAAAAATCACCAGGCGAGATCTGACTACGAAGAATCTTCACTTCTTTAGCTAAAGGTTGGTTTAAATCAGTCATAGGTTTTACCTGTGATGATTAAAAGTCTTCCTCTTCTAAAGTATGAAGTACTTCTTCGATCATAGCCCATTCTTCATCACTTTCGATGATCTCATAAACAGGCTCTTCTTCACCCAGTTTAAATTTAATGGGGTACACTTCAACTTCTTCAGTCTCTTCTTCGCCTTCTTCAATCGCTGGTACTAGAAGTATGTAGTGATAACCAGTATCCTCTACATCAAATTCATATAAGACTTCAAACTTCTCATCTACTCCCTCTTCATTAGGGATATAGAAAAATGGATCCAAATCTTGGTTTTGTTGATCTGACATGTTACGTTCTCCTTTTTGCATCTAAATATCCTTGTAAAATCCATGATGCTGCAAGTCGATCGATGACTTTTTTCCGTTTTTTACGACTCACATCTGCATCAATGAGGGTACGTTCTGCGGCCATGGTTGATAATCGCTCGTCCCATAAATGAACGGGTAAGGAATAACGTTCTTCTAATTCTTTGGCCCATTGTTGACATGCTTCACCTTTGGGGCCAACCGTCCCATTCATATTTCGAGGGAAACCAACGACAATTTCCCCAATTTGATATTCAGCAATCAATCGGTCTAAGTGGCTATACCAGTTATCTAATTTGCGGTCTATAACTTCGACTCCCTGAGCTGTCCAGCCCAAGGAGTCACTGACTGCTACACCGATTCTTCTTTCACCGAAATCTAGTCCTAAGATCCGTGCAGAAGCACTTAAATCTGATGATGATAAATCATTCAAACTCATGTTGAATTCCTTTCTAGCTGTCTGGTTCCAGATAAGCCTTAACCAATTCTTCTACAAGCTCATCCCGCTCCAGCTTACGAATGAGAGTCCGAGCATTGTTATGACGAGGAATATAAGCGGGATCACCCGAGATGAGATATCCAACAATTTGATTGATCGGATTATAACCTTTCTCTTTTAAAGCATCATAAATGAGAATCAACACTTCCTTGGGATTGGTTTCCTGATCGCCCCGAAACTTAAACTTCATTGTTTCATCCATGGATGATCTCACAACCTCTCTTTGGATGATCAGCTAAAATTTTAATTTCGCCTTACTTACTAGTATTCCTCTTTTTATTGTACTTTACAATTGATTCGGAATCCACTCACTTACTAAGGAAAGTGCCTCTGGTAAACGATCCGTTTTTTTGCCCCCCGCTTGTGCCAGTTCAGGACGCCCCCCACCACCACCACCACAAACTTTAGCCACTTCTTTAATCAACTTTCCAGCATGAAGTCCTTTTTTTACAAAATCGGGGGAAACAGAAGCCAATAATTGTACTTTTTCATCAGCTACAGCTCCAAGGACGATCACACCTTCCTGCATTTTCTGTCTCAGATCATCCATCATCGAACGTAGCTGTTCCATTTCATTGACCTCTACGATGGCTGTGAGTAACGGAACATCTGCAACTTTTTGAACTTGACTTAATAAATCAGAGGCAGCTAATCGATTTAGCTTAGAGTGAAGGGATTCATTTTCGCGAGATAGTTCTTTGATTCGATCCTGATATTGAGCAATCCGATCAGTTAAATCCTGTGGGTGAGCTTTCACGAGTTGAACTGCTTGATGTAACATTTGTACTTGCTCATCAAAGTAAGCAAAGGCACGTTTTCCTGTCGCAGCTTCAATTCGTCTCACACCTGAACCAATCCCACTCTCACTGAGAATCTTAAATAAACCAATCTCTCCAGTGCTATGAACATGGGTTCCACCACATAGCTCTATACTGTAGTTGCCTACACGAACCACTCGAACCACTTCACCATATTTCTCCCCAAATAAAGCCATTGCCCCCATCTCTTTGGCCTCAGCTAATGGTTTAATCATGGTTTCGACTTTAGTATTTACCCATATTTGTTCATTTACACGCTGTTCAACTTCTCGAATCTCTTCTTCCGTCATCGCCTCAATGTGAGAGAAGTCAAAACGGAATCGATCGGGTGCAACTAATGAACCAGCTTGATTCACATGAGAACCTAGAACTTCTTTTAACGCTTGGTGTAAAAGGTGAGTGGCTGTGTGATTTTTGATGGTTTCGCCCCGTAACTCCTGATCAATCATTGCAGTTACTTTTTCACCCTGACGAATCGTGCCTTTCTCTACTGTTACAGTATGAATATGCTCGCCATGTGGACCTTTTTTAACGTCTTCTACTTTTAGCATTACTGAATCAGAAGAAATGAATCCTTTATCAGCAACTTGACCGCCACTCTCTGCATAGAATGGAGTCTCTTCAAGAACGATGAAGCCTTTGTTTCCTTCACCAAGAATATCCACCAATTGCTCATCCACAATGATTGCGGCAACCTTGGTTTCTGTAGCGAGCTCCGAATAGCCGACAAACTGGGTAGACACATTTAGGTCAGCAAGGGCTCCCCCTTGGATCTTCATACTTTCAGTTTCATGACGAGCCATCCGTGCACGTTCACGTTGGGCTTCCATTTCTTGTTGAAAGTGTTCATGATCTACGGACATGCCATGTTCTCTAGCAAAGTCCTCTGTGAGATCAACAGGGAATCCATACGTGTCGTATAACTTAAATGCTTCTTTTCCTGTGATCGACTTGCGACCTTCATTTTGTGCATGATGCACAAGATCTTCTAAGATTCGTAGACCATCAGCTAGGGTTTCTAAGAAGCGTTCTTCTTCCCCCTGAATCACTCGTTCAATAAATTCCTGCTTTTCAACAGGCTCTGGGTAATAATCCTTCATGATGGTTGCAACAATTCCCGTCAGTTCATACAAGAATGGGCGTTCAATCCCTAACTTTCGTCCATAACGAACAGCTCTGCGTAATAAACGACGCAGGACATAACCTCGACCTTCATTCGAAGGAAGAACTCCATCCCCCACTGCAAATACAATCGTCCGAACATGATCAGCAATCACTTTTAAAGCCGTGTCTGTTTCAGGATCTTTATTGTACTCGACTCCTGCTTTTTTACAAATTTCTTGAATGGTTGGTTGGAACAAGTCGGTATCATAGTTGGTAGGAACATCTTGTAATATAGAAGCCATCCGCTCAAGTCCCATTCCCGTGTCAATATTTTTCTTGGGTAGGGGAGTATATGATCCATCTGCATTATGATTGAATTGGGAGAAAACCAAGTTCCAAATTTCTAGATATCGTTCATTCTCCCCACCTGGAAAGCATTCCGGGTCGGATTGATCCCCAAAAGATTCTCCACGATCATAGAAAATTTCACTGTTGGGACCACTGGGTCCTTCACCAATATCCCAGAAGTTCTCTTCTAATTTGACAATCCGTTCAACTGGAATGCCTATTTTCTCACTCCACACCTGATAGGCTTCATCATCTTCAGGATGAATGGTGACTGATAGACGCTCTGGATCAAGCCCCATCCATTTGGGGCTCGTAAGAAATTCCCATGCCCACACAATGGATTCTTCTTTAAAATAATCTCCAACGGAGAAATTTCCCAGCATCTCAAAGAAGGTATGGTGACGTGCTGTGTAACCTACATTTTCAATATCATTGGTCCGAATCGCCTTTTGGGAGTTTACAATCCGTGGATTTTCGGGTGTTAGTCGACCATCAAAGTATTTCTTTAAAGTTGCAACACCGCTATTAATCCACAATAAGGAAGGGTCTTCGACTGGCACCAGTGAAGCACTTGGTTCCACTTTATGCCCTTTTTCCACGAAAAACTCAATAAATTTGCGACGAATGTCAGCCGATTTCATAAAAAATCCTCCTTTACCTGTATCTAACGTTCATTGTGCAGACATCAAAAAAACCTTCTCATCCCCATCAAATAGGGACGAGAAGGTTTCCCGCGGTACCACCCTGATTACCGCTATCTATATCACCTGTTGGTTGTAGACAGAGGTCACCTCATACATAGGATAACGGTGCGTGAAACACCGGCAGGGATTAGCTGCACTCCAGAATTGGCCACTGATCAGTCATTCCGAGAAAACTTTTCAGCCGATGAGTTTTCCTCTCTGACGGAGACTTGGTTCAGTTCGATTCCATCAACATGTTTAGATGTTATTCATCTTTATTTACAAAATACATTATACAGGGAGAAAAGGCAAGATTCAAACCTTATGATGAGCATAATGAGCAACTAGATGTTCGATCACCACTTTTCCCATCGCAAAAAAAGGAACAGCTAGTAGTAATCCAATAATCCCACCCATTTCTCCTCCAACCAATAATGCAAAAATAATCATCAACGGATGCATATGAAGCGTTCGCCCCACAATCTGGGGTGAAATCACATTTCCTTCCAATATTTGCACGATAAAATTGACAATGATGACCGCAATCACCATTTCTTTCGATTCTCCTAAGGCAACTAAAATTGCTGGAATCGCACCAAAAATAGGACCCAAATAAGGAATCACATTGAAAACACTGACTAAGCCTGCCAATAATAAAGCATAAGGGATTCCAATGATCAGATACCCCACATAAGCTAATAATCCCACCACTATACAGACAAGTAATTGTCCACGTATATAGTTTCCAAGCGCATGATCCATATCACGCATCAATCGAATGAGACCCCGTCTTTTTTCCCCTGGAAGCAAAGTCACTACGGAGCGCTCAATACTTTGCGCATCTTTCATCATGTAAAAAGCAAGAAACGGGATAATAAAAACCAAAAAAATTTGATTGATGGTCGTGCCGATTCCACCCATCATATTTCCTACCATATCACCAATCCCTTGCTCAACACGAACCAATGATTTCTCAATTCCGGCTTGAATCCCGATCGGTAGCATATCTTTTCCATGATCATTATATTCTTGAATCATATTTTGAATTTTTTCATTCCACTGGGGTAAGTGCTCTGCCAACTCATAAAGTTGTTCTTCAAGATGAGGAACCATGTTCATCACCAAAGTGATCATTGAAAGAATAAATAATGAATAAATGAGTAAAACGGCGATTGAACGTGGAACAGTCCGTTGACTTAGTAAGTTAACAATTGGATTTAGTAAATAGGAGATAATCATCGCTACAAAAAAAGGGCCCACTACAGACTTGATAAAACTGATGATCCAACGAATGTAAGGGCTCATCTGTGTCAGTAGAAATAATATGGCCAAAACGATCAAAATGAGTAAAGATCGGGTCAAAGCCTTGGACTCTTTCCACTGTTCCACTCTTAGCACCTCCACCCTTCAGACATAGCTTATCCATAAGATACGAAAATCAAGCCGTTTTTATGTCTACAAAAAAACCTCTGGACTGTATAAATCCAGAGGAAAAAAGGGATTATCTTGCTGTTTGGAAACGACGCATCATCTGTTTGCCCAGAACATTAAGAAATGAGCGACTCGTATAATAAGACCTACGTAAAGCTCTCATTGCTCGTGTTCTGCCATTGGTTCGAAATAGCATGCTTGCTAAAAAAAGAGCAGCTCCACCAGCAAGCATAGTATAGATCGTTTGGCGATTCATCAAGACTCACTCCTCCTTTGGCAAATGGTCAAACCATATAATGAGGATGAGGATCGTCATCTAGAAAAAGATCATTGAGTGAACTTAGGCTCCCATCTTCTTCCACCTGGTATACCGAGGAGATTTGGTCATTTTCGATGGTGATTTCAACAAAACATTGCCAACAATAGAGCTGGCTAGTTCCTACTTTTCCCAGGTCATGCGAATTACAATTTGGGCAACGAAGCATGCCAATTTTCCCTTCCTTTACCTTGCATCTTTGATTTCAACATGATCAGCGGAAGCGATAATACAATCTTTTCCCCAGATGAGAGGGTCAGAAGTTTTTAACATTTTACGTCCTTGGCTCAAATCGCTAATCATTCCATCCGAGAGTTCGTACCCTATCAGAGTTCCCATTTCTTCCAGAAAATAGACATTTTCAATCATGCCCATCTCGCATCCATTTGACAGTAAAATAGGACACCCTTTTAGCTTTCGAGCCCCTGAGACCATTCCCATCCAGCTTTCCGCTTCAGTATCAAAAGGAAGGATGACATCTTCGTTCTCGACAATCACTGCATCTTTTCCAATTGCGGTGATGTGATCTGTAGGAATATACTTTCTACTTTTAAAAACCAGCCCTGTCTCCAATAAAATCCCTCGAAAATGTTGAGTGTAATCAAACAGTAAATCAGCTACGGTTCCAAGCTTTTCGCCCGATGAAAGGACCATAATGGGAAGACCCATCACTTCTTGGGATCTTTGCAAAGGAAATCAGCCTCCCTTCGCTACTCTTATTATGAGCTGGCGACAGAGAGGCATGTAGGTGACTTCTTTCCATTTCCACTTCACTTATTTACCAATCTTCAAGAATTAAATCTTTGAGCCGACAATTCCGTTCTTCACCCCGTTGATTGGTAAGTCCTGCTTCTAGGGCTTGAGGTTCACCGCACATGATTAGGTAAGATTTGCTTCGTGTAATACCTGTGTAGATTAAATTTCTTTGTAACATGCGCCGATATGCATGTAAAACTGGAAAGATAACGATTTCAAATTCTGAGCCTTGGGCTTTATGAACGGAACAAGCATAGGCAAGAGAAATTTGTGAAAGCTGGCTTCGTTTATAAGGGACTTCTAATCGATCATATTGAACCCATAAAACGGGTTGCTCTGAACTTGCCTTCTCATCAATGGCAGAAATGACTCCCATATCTCCATTGTAAACGGGTTGCTCCGGGTGATTTTGTAACTGTAACACCTTATCTCCAAAACGGAAGATCCCATCTCCCCAAGAAATCTCTTTTTTATCTGGTGCTTGGGGATTAATCACTTGTTGGATTTCTTGATTGATTTTCTCCACTCCAGCTGGCCCTTTATAGATTGGCGCTAAGACTTGAACATCAAACAAAGTATATCCCCGCTGGATCGCACTTGTAAAAGTTTGCATGATAATCGAAATCGTTTGATCTCGTTGGCAAGGAAAAAAACGACGATCTGGATATCGAGTTAGTAAGTCATTAGGAGATTTTCCTTTTTTTATTTCGTGGGCGAGTTGGATGATGGAGGAACCTTCTCCTTGCCGGAAAATTTCAGTTAACTCAACTCGCTTGATTTGCTCTACCTGTAATAAATGATGTAACACTTGTCCAGGTCCAACTGAGGGTAACTGATCCTGATCACCAACCAAAATCACTTGCATTCCTTTGGGGATGGCTCGAAATAATTGATTCGCTAGCCAGATATCCAGCATCGAGACCTCATCCACAATCAAGAGAGAACCCGTGATCGGGTGATCAGAATGGTGCTCAAAAAACTCACCCTTCCACCCTAGAAGACGATGAATCGTCATCGCTGGCAATCCTGTTGACTCAGACATTCGTTTAGCTGCCCGTCCTGTGGGTGCTACTAAGCGAATAGGGAATGGAGTCTCTGTCCCCTCATACTCTTCAGGATCCAGAGAACATTCATGCAACGTAGCAAATAACTGGCAAATCCCTCGAATAACTGTCGTTTTCCCTGTTCCAGGCCCCCCTGTTAAGATCATCAAGGAGGAAGATAAAGCAGTAATCATCGCTTCTCTTTGTTGGTCCGCATAAGAAACCTGCCACTTTTCTTCCATCTCCCCAATCACTCGATATAGCTCCGCCACTGGAAAGTCACTTTCCACTTTCTCTTCCAAGCATTCTTTTACTCGTTTTGCCAAACCGTATTCCGAATAGTACAGAGTAGGTAAAAAATAAAGCTCCTCTTCAATCATAATTCGTTCGTCTTCTTCCATCTGCTCCAAACATTGTTGACGAACTTCCTCTAAGTAAAGCTGGCTGGCTTGACTTCCTAATAACTGATTTACTTGCTCATTTAACTGTATATAGGTAAGAAACACATGTCCATGTGAATAAGAAGCTTCTTTCATCGCATATAAAACAGCTGCCTGAAACCGCTCAGGAGCATCTTCTTTTAATCCCTGTTGACGAGCCATTTCATCCGCACGTCGAAACCCAATTCCATCCACATCATCGATCAAACGATACGGATTTTCCTTCAGGATCGCGATGGTTTGATATTTGTATAACTGAACGATTTTTAAAGCTAATTGGGGACCCAATCCAAATTCATATAGATATACCATCGCCTGTTCAAGAGCATGATGCTCATGCAAGCTATCGGCAATGGTTTGCGCCCGGCTCTTTGAAATCCCTTTAATTTCTGTTAAGATATCCGGATTTTGTGCAATCTGGTCCAAAGCTTTCGTCCCTAATTGGTCAACAATCTTTTCGGCCGTTTTTTTGCCAACTCCTTCAAATAGCCCACTCGACAAATATTTAATAATCGCTTCACGCGACTGAGGGAGTTCTTTTTTTACAGCCTGCACATGAAATTGTTTCCCAAACTTCGGATGCTCTCTCCATTCGCCATAACAGGTGTAGATTTCATCCGTGTGTGGTCGTAACAAATGTCCTACAACAGTAACAGCTTCTTCCTTGATCGGTTCAGAAGCCTCTTCAACCTGTAACAAAAAGACGCCATAACCATTCTCTTCATTATAAAAAATCTCTTGGGTAAATGAACCTTTAATAAAGCTCTCAGCAAATAAGTCAATTTGGGTTTGAGTCATTTCGTGTACACCCACCCGTCTACATTTAAAACTTAAACAAAAACATTTTCTGATCAGTTATATGAAAGAGTAATCCTATCAATCATGAAGAAAAGGAAAGTAGAAAAATGACCCCATTAGAAGGGTCATTCTCTACAAACTTACTTTTCTCAGTCATTTCCATATTCGGTTACACACTCAGGTGAACAAAACGATCCCCACTCTTGACGAGGATCCCACTCTCTCCGGAATGGAGCCATCGGATTAAATTCAAACTCACAGTGTTTACACTGTTTCGTTTGAGTCAGTCGTAATAATCCATCATGTAAAAGATCTAATTGTGTTTTACTTAACTGTAAAGTATAGGCGATATAGTTCATCACCTCGTAAACGTCAGCAAAAAAGTAAGGATCTTCCTGAGCATAGAGACGTGGATTCCACCAAGCCCAACGTCCATCAGAAAGGTGAGTAACATAAAACTGATCCACAATCAATCTAGAAGCTTGTTCTAATCGTTCAAAAGATGGAAAGCCAAGTTCTGCAGCAAGATTGTCCATTAAAGCCTGATCAATATCACTTAACATCTCTTTCCAATTAATGTTATCTAATTCATCTTCCCATTCATCCATTTGCTTAAAATTACCTAGATTCACGACTCATCTTCCTTTCTCTCTCACTAAACCGTCGTCAATCTACGGACAATCTCAGCCGTCTTTTTTGCTACCCCTCTCATTTGTTCCACTGTATTCCCACGTCCAAAACTAAAACGAATCGCTGATCGGGTAATTTCCTCACTGAGTTGCATCGCTTTTAATACATGTGAGACTTCTAAGGTCCCAGACGTACACGCAGAGCCACTTGCACAAGCAATATCAGCTATATCATAGTTCATCAATAACGTTTCTGAGTCTGTTCCGGGGAAACTAAGATTGAGGATATGGGGTAAAAAACGTTCTGGATGTCCGTTTATAACAAAGTTTACCTTTTCTCTTTTCAATTCTGCAAGTAACGTATGGCGTAAATGAAGCAAAAATCGTTTATGTTCTTCTCTTTCTTCCATTGCCAGCTCTGTGGCTTTTCCAAACCCTACGATTCCGATGACATTTTCTGTCCCAGGACGGCGTCTTCGCTCCTGTGCACCACCAAAATTTCGCGGGATGATGCGAACTCTTTTCGATTGGTACAAAGCACCTACACCTTTGGGTCCATTAATTTTGTGGCTAGAAAGAGAGAGCAAGTCAACAGGAAGTGTACGAAGATCCAATTCCTCTACACCAAAGGCTTGAACAGCATCTGTATGAAAATAAATCTGTTGCTCCTGAGCCCATTGACCCATTTCTTCAATCGGTTGTAAAGTACCTACTTCATTGTTTCCAGTCATAATCGAGATGAGACACGTGTTAGGACGTGTTGCCTTTTTTAATTCATCTATAGAAATCATTCCTGTATGATCTACGGGAAGATAAGTGACTTCAAACCCGACCCTTTCCATATATTTACAAGTATCTAGAACCGCATGGTGTTCAATCTCCGAAGTAATAATATGATTTTTTCCTTCTTCCAAACATGCTGTAGCCACACCCATGATCGCTAAATTATCTGCTTCCGTTCCTCCACTTGTAAAGGTGATTTGTCCTGGTTCTGTGTGAAGAGCATGGGCAATCTCCTGTCTTGCTTGATCAATAGCAGTACGAACTGTCCTTCCATACTGATGAATACTAGAAGGATTACCAAATGCCTCGTCTAAAAATGGAAGCATTGCTTTTTTTACTTCAGGACGAATCGGTGTAGTAGCAGCATGATCCAAATAAATTGCCATAGCCCACTCCTCCGCTAAATATAAAACATATAGTTCTCATTGTTCCCATCATATTCAAAATTGATCAGAGAAGCTAAAGAAGTGGAATCTAACACCTCTGCAATCGAATCACGAATCCTTCTCCATAAATCCCTACGAGCTGGATCCTCTTCTTCAGTAAATTCAACTGGACTGATCGGACCTTCTAACACACGAATAATGTCCCCAGCCGTAATTCCTTCTGGCGGCTTAGCCAGCTTGTATCCCCCATAAGCTCCACGCACACTTCGCACTAACCCTGCATTTCTTAAAGGAGCGATTAGCTGTTCCAAATAATGTTCAGAAAGACCATGTCGTTCTGCTACACTTTTGAGCGGAATCGGTCCTTGTCCATATCGACATGCTAAATCCATCATGATTGTGAGACCATAGCGACCTTTAGTCGAAATTTTCAACCGAATTGACACCTCTTTTCAAAAGCAATTGCAACAAACGTTGACTATATTGAATCGAGACTTGCATCAAGGGACCTGCTAAAAACCCAAAAAAGAGGGTACCGATGTGTACAGGTCCACCCAAAAACCAGCCGATGCTACCAACAATTAACTCCATTATAGTACGAACACTACGGATCGACCAGCCAAAGCGTGAGGAGAGTTCAATCACTAAACCATCTCTTGGACCAGCTCCAGCTTCAGGTGCAATATAAAGTCCAATTCCCACTGCGATCAAACCTATGCCTATAACAAGTAAAACTCCTTGAGACCACCACTGATTAGCCATAGGAATAAAATCAAAAAACATAATAATATCAATAAAAATTCCAAAGAGTAACATATTGAGAATCGCCCCAACACGTGGAAATTGACGATTCAGTATACAGGTACAAGCAACAATCAAAACTCCAATCGCGATTGTCCAAAAACCGATGGATAAAGGAGTGATCTTTGCTAGACCGATATGTAACACTTCCCATGGGGCCACTCCCAAATTCGCTTGAATGGTACAAACGGTCCCTAAAGCCATGATCCATAGCCCGAATATAAAAAATGAAAAACGATACCAAAAATCCCCTGAACTTTTTGAAAAGCCCCCTATAAACCAATTCACCCATTTTTTTCTTTTACTCATGATAAAAAACCTACTTATTATTTATATTATATTTTAGGTTCAATCCGCCACATGAGGAGTGTTACTATTTTTTAAAACCATACAATTTATGCAACATTTTCTACGGTTTGTAGTCAGTTTATCACAGGATGAATCTTTGCGAACAGAACATTTTCTGATTAAATATAGATTGTTAATTTTGTTGGATGAAAAAACAACATCACCTTGGCAACTCAAAATAACTGACTCCTTACAAATATACATAAATTCCTATTGCCCACTTTTACTAATCCCCTCTTATAAATAAAACCATTTAACAAAAATATAATTATCAGAAAAACCCTCATATCCATTTCCACTTTTTTCATTCACGATAAACTTTTTTTGCAAACTTTCATCAATGAACCACCCACTCAAATCATCGAATTATTGCACTTCACGATAAATCTCAAGGTGTAAGGAGACATGTTACAATAGTACAGGAAAGCTAAACAATACATTTTTTTGTTAACTATGAGATTCAAATAAAAGTAATGCTTAAAATCATGAAATCATCGATCACTGAGTCTGCTTATATTTTCACTATCTATCAATAAGAGGGATGTACATTGGACTTATTTGAATTTGGAATGGAAAAAGAACGAGAAACAAAGGCACCCTTAGCAGCTCGCATGCGTCCTCGCCACTTAGATGAAGTAATCGGTCAATCTCATATCATTGGGTCTGGAAGACTCTTACGACGAGCCATCGAAGCTGATCAATTAACATCCATGATTTTTCATGGTCCTCCTGGCACGGGAAAAACCACACTTGCTCAAGTGATTGCCAATTCCACAGAAGCCTATTTTGAAAAATTAAATGCAGTCACTGCAGGTGTTGCAGATTTGAGACGCATTGTGCAAGAAGCAAAAGATCGGTTGGGAATGTATGGACAAAGAACGGTTCTGTTTATCGATGAAATTCATCGGTTTAACCGTTCCCAACAAGATGCCTTACTTCCCTATGTGGAGGATGGAACCATGATCTTCATCGGGGCTACGACTGAGAATCCTTCCTTTGAAGTAAATGCAGCCCTTCTCTCTCGTTCAAGGCTTTTTTCTTTACAAACATTAAGCGATGAAGAAATGAAACAGATCCTTCTACGTGCATTAGAAGACCGAGACAGAGGATTAGGAGAGTATCAAGGAGAGCTAACACCAGAAGCTTTAGATCATCTTGTTCAGATCGCAAATGGAGATAGTCGAAATGCGCTAAATGCTTTGGAGTTAGCCGTTCTTACAACGCCACCCAATGAAGAGGGTATTCGAAAAATCACTTTAGAAGTGGCTGAAGAATCCATTCAAAAGAAAATAATTCGCTATGATAAAAATGGGGATCAGCACTATGATACAATCTCAGCTTTTATCAAAAGTATACGTGGCTCTGATCCTGATGCAGCCCTCTACTATCTAGCAAAAATGATCCTCGCAGGTGAAGATCCTCGGTTCATTGCTCGACGAATTTTTATTCATGCTGCTGAAGACGTGGGAATGGCAGACCCCCGAGCTTTATTAATCGCCTCTGCGGCTGCTCATGCCGTTGACTATATTGGACTCCCTGAAGCTCAAATCCCCTTAGCCGAAGCGGTGATTTATTTAGCTACAGCTCCTAAGAGTAATGCGGCTTACAGAGGTATCAATGAGGCACTAGCTGCTGTCAAATCGGAAAGAAATGCGGAAGTTCCTCCCCATCTTCGTGATGCCCATTTTAAAGGAGCTAAAGAACAAGGGAGAGGCAAAGGATATTTATATCCTCATGATTA
This sequence comes from Hazenella coriacea, assembly GCF_004341825.1. GTDB lineage: Bacteria > Bacillota > Bacilli > Thermoactinomycetales > Thermoactinomycetaceae > Hazenella > Hazenella coriacea. Next base: position 325,173 of record NZ_SMAG01000003.1, read on the forward strand.
TCCACGTGGTTATATTAAGCAACAATACCTTCCGGATGAACATGTAGGGAAAACATTTTACCATCCAACTACCATTGGCTATGAACAAAAACTACAAGAATTTATTCGTTGGGTCAAGAAAGATAAATAATGATCGATGTATTTGAACACTCCTTTAGGGCAAATTAAGAAAAAATACTTAAAGGAGAGTGTACGAATGGATCCGCAAATGAAAAATTTGATTGATGGTCTCAATGAAGACCTTAGCTATGAACTAACAGCCGTTCATCAATATATCTACAATGCGGCGGTGGTGTCGGGATTAGCTCGGTTAACACTGAAAGATTTCTTCTTAAATGAAGCCAACGATGAAATGACTCATTCCCAATACCTTTCAGAGAAAATTGCTTCTTTGGGCGGTGAACCAAAGGTTGAATCGAAACCCATCTCTTCCCTACGGAATGTAAAGGAGATGCTCGAAGCTACTTTACAAGCCGAAATAGATACGATCCAGAGGTATACTCAACGAATTGAACAAGCGGAGGCTGTGCGGGATCTTGAGTTAAAAATAAAACTAGAAGACTTTATCGCTGATGAAACCAAGCACAAGGAAGAGATCCAGCGTTTGTTAGCTGACCCTCGACTGTAGACAAGAAAAAAACTCTCACCAAGAATGGTTAGCTTTCTCACCTTCAAGTCTCTCCATAGACCCAAAACCCCCCTTTCTCTTTGTAAGGGGGGTTTTTACATATAACCGCTATGAATGTTTCGAGATTATCTCATGCACTTGACGCCAATCTGTAATTCTTTTTAAAGGAATGGGGAAATCACGATTATAAGAAGCATCGACAATCACTGTAGGGATCCGATTCTTACATAAATTTTCTAAATGTTTGGGTGCATCTTCAAAAAAAAGGTCAATTCCAATCTCATTAGCGACTTTTGCTTTATCTTGAGCACTCATTACCAAATTCCTACCTGTGTAAGGAAACTCATGCTTTTGTAACCAGTCGATGGTCACTTTACGTAAATTTCTCATTCCTGGACGTGCAGTAATAAAAAATACTTTGTGCCCACTCTCTACTAGCTCATTGAGAACCTCTGATGCATGGGGTAAAGGAAGACCTAATGTGTAGATTTTTTCCTCTAGTTTCCGCCACATCTTGGCACCTTCCTGGCGTGTTAACCTATAAGCTCGATCTAGATAAAACTCTGGTACATCTTCCACTTCGATGGTTTGATTGAGCTCTTCATTATAAACTTGTACCGCTGCACGGTGAGTGTCTTTAATGGTTCCATCGATATCCACACCGATATTCATTCTGTCTCTCCTACCATCATTGGTTTCATTTTATAAATTCCCCAAAACAGTCCGCTCCATACAAAAAAAGAGCCCCATTATGCCGTGCTCCCTTGGTTTTGAACCTGCTCTCTCGCAGGTGGGTGCTCTACATCTCAGATCATGGGTCCACTCCTGTGGCTTCCACTTACAAAGATGACTCAAGCTCCCATAGAAAATGTGTTGGTTACAAAACGTAAGGTGCACGAACATCGCAGGACTCTTTTTTGTTTGTGATTTTATGGTATCAAATATACAGACAAAGTGCAAGTAAAACTATTATCTAGTTAAGAAATTAATTTTCTTTTCGTTTGTCTTTACGTAGCTCAATATTTAATTCTTCTAGTTGTTTTTCATCCACCGTTGATGGCGCTTGTGTCATTAAACAACTAGCACTTGCTGTTTTGGGGAATGGAATACATTCACGTAAATTGGTCCGCCCCGCTAGTAACATCACCAAGCGGTCAAAGCCAAAAGCAATTCCCCCATGCGGAGGCGCTCCATACTCAAATGCTTCTAGAAGGAAACCAAACTTCTCTTTTGCTTCCTCTGGGGTAATTCCTAGTGCATGAAACATGAGCTCTTGCACTTCACGCCGATGAATTCGACGACTTCCACCAGCTACTTCGTATCCATTCAGAACCATATCATATGCAACCGCACGCACTTGTTCAGGGTTTGTTTTCATCAATGGCAGGTCTTCTTCCATCGGACTTGTAAATGGATGATGCTTAGCATAAAACCGTCCATCTTCTTCCGAGTACTCTAAGAGTGGGAATTCAGTGATCCAGACAAATCGATATTCATTTTCGTTAATAAGCTTTAACTGTTGACCGAGACGAACACGAAGTCCTCCTAGAACATCGGCAACGACCGCAGGACGATCGGCGACAAAAAATAGAAGGTCTCCCGTCTCCGCTTGGGCTGCTTGACAGATGGAGGTAATCTCCGCCTCAGATAAAAACTTAGCTACGGAACCTTTAACCCCTTCTTCTTTTAAAGCGATCCAAGCGAGACCTTTCGCTCCTAACTTTTCAGCCTCTTTCCCCCACTGATCAATCTCTTTCCGGCTCCAATGTGCACATCCTTTCACATTGAGTGCCTTTACTTGTCCACCACTAGCGATCGTGGAAGCGAATACTTTAAATGAGGTCTCTTTGAGTGTCTCCGATAAGTTGATCAATTCCATTCCAAATCGCAAATCTGGCTTGTCAGAACCATATCGGTCCATCGCCTCTTGATAAGACATGCGTTGAAACGGTGTAGGCACTTCTACATCAATAATTTCTTTGAGTAGAAGAGCCGCCATCTCTTCCATCATGGTTAAAAATGTTTCCAATGGAAGGAACGAAGCTTCAATATCGATTTGTGTAAATTCTGGTTGTCGGTCGGAACGCAGGTCTTCGTCACGGAAACATCGGGCAAATTGGAAGTAGCGTTCCATCCCTGCTACCATGAGCAACTGTTTAAATAGTTGTGGAGACTGAGGAAGTGCATAAAAAGAACCTTTATGAACCCGACTCGGAACCAAATAGTCCCTAGCACCTTCAGGAGTACTTTTCGTTAACATGGGGGTTTCTACTTCAATAAACCCATATTGATCTAAATAACGACGTACCAACTGCATCGCCCGGTGACGAATCAGCATCGTTTGTTGCATTTTAGGTCGACGCAAGTCTAAATATCTATACTTCAAACGAATCGCTTCATCAACCTCCACCCGGTCTTGAATCAAAAAGGGTGGGGTTTTCGCCTCGTTAAAAACGTCAATTTCTTTACTGATGACCTCGATGTCCCCTGTGGCCATCTTAGGGTTTACTGTTTCTGGAGAACGAGCAACCACTTTTCCTGTAATGGAAAGTACATATTCGCTTCGTACTTGTTCAGCGATTTCAGCAAGCTCCGGAGATGAGTCTGGGTTGACCACGACTTGGACAACTCCAGACCGGTCACGTAAATCGATGAAAATTACGCCACCTAGGTTTCGTTGTTTTTGCACCCAACCATTTAAAGTAACGGTTTGACCAATCAACTCTTTGTTGCACTCATGTGCATGATGGGTTCGGTATCCATGCCCCATTTGTATCACACCTCATCCAATTCATTTTCCATTCGCTACACCATTTATTTGTTATTGCGTAGATAAGTGACGACTTCAGCAAGAGGGACCAGCTCTTGTGTACCTGTACCCAGATTCTTGAGATTCACTTTTCCTTCTTTCAACTCGTCTTCTCCAAGAATCGCTACCCAACGTGCTTGAACCCGATCAGCTTGTTTCAATTGGGCTTTCATCTTGCGATTGAGATAATCTTGATCTCCAGTGAAACCTGCTTTTCTTAGGTCTTGTAACAATTGAAACCCTGTTACTTTAGCCTCTTCACCTATACTAATCACATAGCAGTCCACCCCTTTATCAATGGGTAGAGAAACATTTTGCTCATCTAAAGCTAAGACAACACGCTCTAAGCCAATTCCAAATCCGATTCCTGACATCTCTGGTCCGCCAATCTCCTGAACTAATCCGTTATATCGACCGCCACCACCGATGGTACTTGCTTGTGCCCCTTTGACATCTAACATAAATTCAAAGGCTGTATGTGTGTAATAATCAAGTCCCCGTACCAGACGATCATTAACCACATAGTTGATTCCTAGTGCATCTAAATACTTTTTAACCATTTCGAAGTGATGTGCACAATCTTCATTTAAGTGGTCAAGGATCGAAGGGGCTTGATTGGCAATCTCTTTAGTTGCAGGATCTTTGGTATCAAGAATTCGCAATGGGTTCCTATATAGCCTTGCTTGTGCATCGGCTGCTAGTTGATCTTTATAAGGCTCAAAATACTCAATGAGTTTTTGCAAATAAACAGGACGACATTCCGCATCCCCTACACTATTGATTTCCACCCGAACTCCTTGAAGACCCAATTCCTCGAAAAATTGCATTCCCATCGCGATCACTTCTGCATCTAAAGCTGGGTTGGTACTCCCGAACGCTTCTAAACCAAACTGGTGAAACTGACGCTGCCGACCGGCTTGTGGACGTTCATAACGAAACATGGGCCCCATATAAAACCATTTCGTTGGTTGAGGTTGTGCATACACTTTATTCTCAACAAATGAACGCACAATCCCTGCAGTCCCCTCCGGTCGAAGTGTTAAACTCCGTTTTTTCCGATCCAAAAAAGTGTACATTTCTTTCTCTACAATATCAGTAGTCTCTCCTACACCTCTTTGAAACAGTTCGGTCGTTTCAAAAATAGGTGTACGAACTTCACTAAAGCCATAACGACGACTGATTTGGCGAGCTTTTTCTTCTACCCATTGCCACTTCGTTGTTGTGTCTGGCAATAAATCTAAGGTTCCCCGTGGGATCTTATAACTCATTTCCTTACCCTCCCAATCCTAAAAAAGCATTCACTCGGTAAAATCAAAAAATCTCCCGCCACTGACCTAATGTCAGGGACGAGAGATTAGTTAACATTCCCGTGGTACCACCCTTATTAGAAATTGGTATGATGCCAATTTCTCACTCAAGTCCTGTTATCGCCAGGAACGCGTCTAAATCTACTAACCATCATCATGGCGTTCGGTTAGAACCTCCAGGTGTCTTTCCTCGAATCGTAACACAGGAAACTTTTCAGCCACGAGTTTCCCTCTCTAGTTGTTCGTAGACGAGTACTTTTCCTTTCACCGGTGTTCATATATCATTCAAAAAACTGGATGTATTTAAGATTAGATTTTATAGACTGATGATTTAATTGTCAAGGCTATTTTATGTCGTATCCCTGCTCTATATGTGTATAATTTGTGTCTGAATTAAATTTTTAACCTAGGAGGGAAGATATTTCTCCGGCAAAGGACTTTTGCGGATCCACTACGGAAGTCAGATAGAGAAACAACGCCCCGACGGGATTTGGAGTAATATTGTGACTGAAATTACTCAAATTTAATTAGTCAATGATTTGCCAACAAACAGTGACATCTTGACCTCAACCAGCTGAATAGTTCCATCATTGATTGTGTTATAGTAAACATAATCAATTGTATGCACGATTGGAGGAGAGTTCTGCGTGATGAAATTATTTATCAGTCTTGGCAGTATCAATATGGCTTTAGCGATTGCGATTGGTGCCTTTGGTGCACATGGATTAGTCGGGAAAGTTTCAGAAAAAATGTTAGCCAATTGGAACACTGGTGCCCACTATCATATTGTTCATGCGCTAGCATTGATTGTCATTGGACTATTAATCTCTAAAATAGGACCTACACCTTCCTTACATTGGGCAGGGTGGCTGATTCTTGCTGGTATTATTTTATTTTCAGGTAGTTTATACGTAATGGCACTTACCAATATTAAAGTTTTGGGAGCTGTTACACCTTTTGGAGGGGTAGCCTTTATAATTGGTTGGGTGTTAGTAGCCATTGCTACTATTAAAAAGTTAACCTAATCTTTATACTATATCCTCCTATAACATGAATAAACTCTACTTTTAAATCAAGATCTTCTTCAGCTGGTTGTTCACATGGACCAGCTGTTTTACTTAAAAACAAACTTTAATTTTTATGCACACTTTGCAACCCCAGGAGGAAATCTGATGCTTCATCATATTGAGATCTATGTGTCAGACCTTCAAAGAACGATTCAATTCTGGAATTGGTTTTTAGGTGAGTTAGGATATGAAGTTCATCAACAATGGAGCTCAGGAATTAGTTGGAAGCATGGTTCCACATACTTGGTATTTGTACAGGCTGATCAAAAATATATGGATGTCACCTACCACCGATGTCGTGTCGGGTTAAATCATTTAGCTTTTCATGCCAACTCAAAAGAACAAGTGGATGAGATCACCTTAAAGTTGCAGGAGAAAAAAATTAAAATTTTGTATCAAAACAAACATCCCTTTGCAGGAGGAGAACATCATTATGCGGTCTATTTTGAAGACCCTGATCGGATCAAAGTAGAGTTAGTCGCTCCATCGAGTCAGTGATATGTTTGATGAAACCATTACTGGTATCATATAGGGGAATGTGATTATTCAAACTTTATCCATCGTGCCGAAATCTCCATTCACAAAAAACGTCGCTGCTTCAGTTTTTGTAAACAATCTTTTTCTTGCTCATGCTCTTCTTGATTCATCTCCTCTATGGGAATCTGTTCCAGTGAATGGACTGACCCGTATTGCATCATTTGTTCAAGAATGGCTATATCTTTAGGTAACCTACGCATATTATTTCCTCCCTTGGAAATCATCCTGCTTTCAGGTTGCCCTTATTAATCATCGACTAGTCTTTGGATACTTAGAGATGGTGCAAACAAAAAGACTGCCGAAATTCAGCAGTCTTTTTGTGTTTGACCCTATTTTTATTTCTTCAAAAGAGCTTCCACCCGCTCCATCACATGATCCACATCAAATCCATACTTTTTCATTAAAAATCCACCTGGTGCAGAAGCCCCAAATTGATCGACACCAATGATCGAGCCCTGTTCACCTACGTAGCGTTCCCAGCCCATTGGATGAGCCGCCTCGACTGCGAGCCGAGCCCGTAAATTTGGTGGGAGAACTGAGTCTTGGTACTCTTGAGATTGTTGGTCAAATAGTTCACGACATGGCATGCTGACTACACGTACATAGATTTCTTTTTCAGCCAGTTTCTGCTGAGCTTCAATCGCTAGACTGACTTCCGAGCCTGTCGCTATGATGACTCCTTGCGGATTTGCATTCTGTGCTTCTGAAACGATATAAGCACCCTTAGCAATGATTTCTTGATCTTTTCCGACCGTACCTTCCAAGATCGGCAAGTTTTGTCTACTCAATGCTAACACAACAGGATGCTCTTGTTGATTCATGGCATATTGCCACGCCGCAACGGTTTCATTAGCATCTGCTGGACGAATCACATGTACGCCAGGGATCAAGCGTAAAGATGGAATTTGTTCAACCGGTTCATGAGTTGGTCCATCTTCTCCTACTGCAATGCTGTCATGTGTAAAGACATAGATGACAGGAAGTTTAGAGAGTGCTGCGACACGGATCGCTGGGCGTAAATAATCGGAAAAGACAAGGAATGTGGCTCCAAATACACGAACCCCTCCATGGTACATCATTCCATTGAGGGCTGCCCCCATTCCATGTTCACGAACTCCAAACCATAGATTACGTCCCGCATAATTCTCACTATGAAAGTCTTGTTCATCTTTCATCAAAGTGTTATTGGAAGAAGCTAAATCTGCCGATCCACCGATGAGCATGGGGACATGCTTAGCTAAGGCTTGAATCGTTTGACCTGAAGCAACCCGAGTCGCCATAGCTTTATCAGTAGCTTGATAAGCCGGGAGATGTTGCTCCCAACCTTTAGGTAACTCTCCCTTGATGGCTAGTTGTAATTGATTTGCTAGCTCTGGATATTTCACTTGGTATTGATCATATAAGTCATTCCATGCAGCTTCTTTTTCTGAAAGACGAGTTTGAATAGAAGCCAGATGCTCTCTTACTTCTGCTGGGACATAAAAATCTTCCTCAGAGCTCCATTGATAAGCCTTACGAACTTCAAATCTTTCTTCTGTTCCTAAAGGCTTTCCATGTGCTTCTGAAGAACCAGCCCGATTGGGGCTTCCATACCCAATTACTGTTCGAACCTCGATCAGGGTTGGTTTTCCCGTTTCCTTTTGTGCTGCTTCAATCGCACGACCCATCGCTTCGAGATCATTTCCATCTTCTACACGTAAGTATTGCCAACCATAAGCTTCGTACCGCTTTTTCACATCTTCGGTGAAAGAGACCGCAAGCTCTCCATCCAAGGAAATATCATTAGAGTCATATAAAGCAATTAATTTTCCGAGACGCAAATGCCCTGCTAATGAGCTAGCCTCTGCAGAAACACCTTCCATCAAGTCACCGTCACTACAAAGGACATAGGTGTGATGATCAATAACAGGGAACCCTTCTCGGTTGTATGTAGCTGCTAAGTGTGCTTCTGCCATCGCCATCCCTACACCATTGGAGATTCCTTGTCCCAAAGGTCCTGTCGTCGCTTCGACACCTACTGTATGTTTAAACTCAGGATGTCCAGGGGTTAGACTTTGCCACTGCCGGAAATTTTTCAAGTCTTCAAGGCTTAAATCATAACCAAATAAGTGCAGTAAACTATATAAAAGAGCAGATCCATGACCTGCAGATAAAATAAAGCGGTCACGATTCACCCAATCTGGATTAGCTGGATTATAATTCATATATTTGGCCCACAACGAATACGCCATGGGAGCAGCTCCCATCGGTAAACCTGGATGCCCGGAATTGGCTGCTTCAATTTGGTCAATAGACAGTAATCGAATGGTATCAACTGTTAACTGATCTATGTTTGACATATTAGTTTTCCCCCTTTTGGAATCAATCAGTTTCTGTATTATGATGCTTCATTTCACAAGGAGTTTGCAAGAGTCTTTTCTCTGACATTCATCCTAGTTGTCCGGATCTTCTTTCGTAAACAGTCACTGATATGAGCACATGTAGTAATTAATTTATCCAGACCGTTCAAATCCTATTGGGTGTTGTTTCTCCAGATCAAAGAAAATGAGTTACATTTCCAAACTACTAGGAACATTTTTCTTAAGTCGGTAAGCAAATAATTCTTTATCTAGCATATGTACAAAGCTACATCCATAATCTTGATCACACAGAAGTCATTTTGTGGTGATCAGTTGAATCGTCCAATTAGTTACTTTCTAAAATCAATGTAACAGGTCCATCATTGACCAGCGACACATCCATCATCGCTCCAAAAACGCCCGTCTCTACCTGTAGACCTGCTCGTTGAAGCTCTTCATTAAACTTTTCATAAAGAGGTAACGCTTGGTCTGGTTTGGCTGCATCCATAAAGTTGGGGCGTCTTCCCTTACGACAATCTCCATAGAGTGTAAATTGGGAGACAGATAGAATACTCCCTCCAATATCCATAATGGAGTGATTCATCTTACCCGATTCATCTTCAAAGACCCTGAGATTTGACACTTTATTAACTAAAAATTGAATGTCTTTTTCTGAGTCCTCATGAGTGATTCCAACAAGGAGAAGCAGACCGTGGGCAATTTCCCCCACGATCTGCCCTTCAACCGACACTTTTGCTTCTTTCACACGTTGTAATACAATTCTCATTATCTGCTCCCCTATTTACTGCATCACTCGACGCACACTGTAGATATCACGAACTCTTTTTACACGTTCGACCACTGATTGTAAGTGCTTTGTATTCTGTATACAGAGGCGGATGTGAATCGAGGCAATCCCTCGTTTTTCATCCCCTTTCGCATTAACCGCTGACAAGGTTGTTTTGGTATCATAAACAGCTTGTAAAACATCATTGAGTAAGCCTTCTCGATCAAAACCTGTCACTTCAATATCGACATGGTAGGAGTGTACAAGTGCACCATCCCATTCAACAGAAATTCTACGTTCATCTGGTACAGCCGTCAAATTATTACAGTCAGTACGATGAACCGTCACGCCCCGACCTTGTGTCACATATCCAGTGATATCATCACCAGGTACAGGGTTACAGCATCGAGATAACCTGACCAACAAATTGTCAATTCCTTTTACACGTACACCCGAATCACGATTACGATGAGGCATTGTTTTTACTTCAGGTAATACAATCGGCTCGTCCACCTTTAAGCCATCTGTAAGTCGGTGCACGACCTGTGCTGTTGAAATGCCACCATAACCGACTGCGGCGAATAAATCCTCCGTATCTTGGAAGTTAAACTTTTTAGCCACTTCGAGTGTACGATCCTGAGTCAGAACATCATTGACTTCAAACTCGTTTTTAGTCAAAAGAGCCTCGACCATTTCGCGGCCTTTTTCGATGCTTTCCTCACGTCGCTGTTTTTTAAACCAGCTACGTATTTTACTGCGAGCATGAGATGTTTTTACAATTTTAAGCCAATCTCTACTAGGACCATAGCTATGTTTGGAAGTTAAGACCTCGATTCGTTCACCAGTATTCAGCTTATAATCGAGAGGAACAATCTTGTTATCCACCTTGGCTCCAATACATTTATTGCCGATCTCTGTGTGAATTCGGTAAGCAAAGTCAAGAGGAATGGATCCTTTTGGTAGTTCAATCACATCTCCTTTAGGTGTAAAGACAAAGACCGCATCAGAGAACCAATCCCCTTTTAAACCTTCCACAAACTCTTGGGCATCAATCGTTTCTTGTTGTAATTCCATCATTTCACGGAACCACTTCAACTTATCTTCAAAACTATCTTCTACAGTTGCCCCTTCTTTGTAAGCCCAATGAGCAGCGATCCCGTATTCCGCAGTACGATGCATCTCTTTGGTACGAATCTGAACTTCAATCGGTTCTCCTTTGGGACCGATCACCGTCGTATGCAAAGATTGATACATATTGGTTTTAGGCATGGCGATATAGTCTTTAAATCTTCCTGGCATCGGCTTCCAAATGGTATGGATAATCCCTAATACAGCATAGCAATCGCGTACTGTATTGACAATTACCCGAACAGCCATCAAATCATAAATTTCATTAAACTCTTTGTGTTGCTTAACCATCTTTCTATAAATGCTATAAATATGCTTGGGCCGACCCGAGATATCTACTACATTGACTTCCATCTCTTCAAGACGGAGGCGTAAGGCTTTAATCACTTCCTCTAGGTATTGCTCTCGTTCTGCCCTTTTCTTTTTCATCAAATGAACAATTCGATAATACTGTTGGGAATTCAGATATCTAAGCGCAATATCTTCTAACTCCCATTTAATTTTAGAAATTCCGAGTCGATGAGCGAGTGGAGCAAAAATTTCTAGGGTCTCTTTGGACTTTTCACGTTGTTTGTGTTCAGGCATATGCTTGAGAGTTCGCATATTATGAATCCGGTCAGCCAACTTAATCATAATAACGCGGATATCTTTAGCCATCGCCACAAACATTTTCCGATAGTTTTCTGCCTGATGTTGTTCATTGGAGTTAAACTTGACTCGTTTACGAAGTTTGGTTACCCCATCAACTAGATGGCTAACCGTTCCCCCAAACTCCTCTTCAATCTCTTCTAAAGTCACGTCTGTATCTTCAACAACATCATGAAGTAAACCAGCAGCTAATGTGGAAAGATCCATATGAAGTTCTGCTAAAATCTCTGTCACAGCTACAGGATGATTGATAAAAGGTTCCCCAGATTTGCGCACTTGTCCTTCGTGCGCTTGCTTCGCAAATTGATATGCTTTTCTGAGTTGCTCCACATCTTCTATCGATAAATACTCGGATGCTTTTTGTATCATGTGCTCAAACGGCATAATCGATCACATCCGTACCCTTTAAATGATTTTCCTCCTATTATCACCCAATCATATAGGATTGTAAAGTAAAGACCTCTTCGACCGAAGTTGTAGGTTGGTATCTTTACTTAGCAAAAACACAAGTTATTAGGAATATTTTTTCTCTCCAACCCACCGAGGAGAGGAGAGGTTTCTCTGACAAGATACCTTTACAGATCTGCAGTGAGACAGAGAAACAGCGCCGCCCACGGGATCTAGATCAATTTACTCATATAAAGTCAATACTAAAAAGAAGTCGCTGGATCAACCAGCCACTTCTTTTTTTATTATTTATGTTTACGCACTTTCGAGCGCCCGAATGAAAAGCCCATGGTACGCTTCCGTATTTGAAAACAGATCAAAGACAAGATAATTGCTGCAATGGTAACCATCACATAATGAAAAACCTCGTCTTCAGTCTTAAAAGCCATAATAGGTCCCACAATGACTCCACCATACGAGACAATTTCAAATGAATAAAGAAGCCATTTGAGAACTTTCATCAGATAATCACGGATATGAAAAGCATCAGAACTAAATAACTCTCGAAATAAAAGAAATACTAAACCAGCCATCCATAAAAAAAGCGTAAATAGACCAATCGTTGCAAACCCTGATACTGTTTCAAAAGATAGCTTTTCAAAAAACTCCACTCACTCTTTCTCTCCTATTCCTAAAACTTGATAACTCCAGTTTAATAATAAATGATAAAACCTTCAAAAGGCAAATAGACTTTTCTGAATAACAGTCTTTTTAATCATATTAGCTTTTTAGACTAGCTAAATTCAATGAAACTCTTTAAAAATTTTTCCTTTCTACATAGGTTCACTCATTGCCTTATCACAAAGAAAATTGTAATGACAATATTGACAACGCTCTCCTGGAACTGCTGTCCAAGGCTGGGTCAAATCGAAAGATCGAAGCCACTCCACACTCTCCCATAATCGCTCTTTAGCCTCTCTCATCCACTCTTGATCAACCGGAAAAGTATACTTGATCCCGGGCTTTAAGAAAAGGAGTGTCGCTTCATCAGGAAGAGTCCCCTCAATCTGTTGAATCGCCAAAGTGTATAACTGCAACTGTGGTTTATATTCATGAGCCAATGCTTCAACTTGATCATTGGTGACTTGATCCGTTTTATAATCAATCATTTGACAGGAGCCTGTAGACGGTCTCAGATATAGGTCAATCACCCCTGTTACTTGTAATCCTCCTAATGGAAGCGAAAAAGGAAGTTCAGTGAATACTTGGTCAGGAGCTAGATGAGAAAGTTCTTGGGCAATATCGCTTTCAAGAAAACAGCTGATATATGGAGCGATCTCCCTTTCTGCCTGTTCTTGAATAGGATCAGGAACCTTAAATTCTTCCCACACCTGTGTCAATAAAGGAGTCCAGTCGTTCATTTTTTCTTGAGATAGACTCCATAACTCAATCACACGATGAACAATGGAACCTTTCGTTACTGATGACAAAACATACTGTTTTCTAGGAGGAATATTATCTTGATCTTCTTTGATTTCTGGGAGACCGAGTCGATGACGATAAAAGTATTTACGAGGACAGTTGAGCAATGACTTCCAACTAGTCACGTTAATCTCTAACAACTCATCAGGACTTATTCCTTGAGAGTGTAACATTGGAGCCACATCAGGAAAAGTCTCCATGACCAATGGCTCTTGGTCTACCTCTTCATCACCTGACTTCTGAACTTTTGGACCACTATCCTGTACAAATAACTCATCCATCACATGGATCGGTAAACAAGGATCTCCAATCTCCCACTTGTTTCTTTCCCGATCGATTTGGTCATATGAAAAAATACCATCCAACCATTTACTCCACTTTCGCTCATCTTCAACAGTTTGGTTTTCTTTCAAACGATCCGGAATTCCACTAAAGATCAAAAGTTGTTCTGCTCGTGTGGCAGCTACATAAAATAGCCGAACAGACTCTTCCCATTCCAAGCGTTGCTCACGCTCTTTGGCCTGACGAAAACGTTCAAACTCAATTTTAGTTCCATACTCATCCTTAAAGGAAGTGACCAATCCCATGGAAAAATCTACTTTTAAATCAGGCATCCGCAATGGATTGGAATAAGACAAATCAGGTACTACGACGATCGGAAATTCAAGCCCCTTGGATTGGTGAATAGTCATGATCTTAACACTATTACTATGTTCATTTTCGACTGAAGCCTCTGTTTCAATCTGTTGCTCCTCCATAAGAAGGTCAATCCGCTCTAAATAATGATGGATCGAATAAGCTTCAAACCCTTTTAACCCTTTCGCCTGTCGAATCAACTTTTTCAAGTTAGCTACACTTTGTTTCCCTCTAGCAGTTGCCCATAAAACAGCTAGATAACCACTCTCTTCTAACAATCGTTCCATGAGGTCTGGAACGGTCAACGCACCCACCCATTCTTGAGCTTGACTGTAAAAGTGAGCGAACTGATCCAACTTCCTTTTTTCCTCTTCTCTGATCTCTGAGTTCTTGATCCAATCTTGAAATGAACCCTGCCATTGAAACTGCATGACTAGTTGAAACAATGCTTCATCAGATAAGCCACAGAATGGGGATCGTAATACTCCTACCATCGACAATCGGTGATCAGGATCAATCAATAGTCGCAGGAAATGAAGGAGATCTAGTACCTCTTGCCGATCATAAAAACCTCTTCCTTTTACTACATGGAAGGGAATTCCCCAGCGGTTAAATTCCTTTTCATAAGTTTTCACATGAGTCATAGCTCGAAAAAGAATCGCAAAATCTTTATACTTCCCTTTGCCTTCCTCAACTAACTGTTGAATCTGTTGAGCAATCAATATCGCCTCAGCTTCATGACGATTCGCTTTTTCTGGTAGCTCTTTGGGATCAGGAACAGCGATAAAGTGGACAACCGAATTTAGGTTCTCTTGCTCTTTCATTTCTCTAGCCTTGATTTCAACAAAGTAGTTCGGAGAAGCACTTTCGGATGACATCAATTGCTGAAATAACCGATTATAAAAATCAATTAATGCGGGATGTGAACGAAAGTTTTGGTTTAATTCGACAGGTTGACCTCCTTCATCAGTGATTTCTGACAACGTTTGATGAAACATGGATACATCTGCCCCGCGAAAGCGATAAATCGATTGTTTGGGATCCCCAACTACAAAACGTTTTCCAGGTGCGGCTCTTCCCTGTTCATCTTTAGTGATGAGATCAATCATTCGTTTTTGTAAATCATTTGTATCTTGATATTCGTCCACCATCAAATATTTGATTCTTTGTTGAATCTCCTGGCGAATCTCATCATGATTCTCTAATAACTGACAAACTCGCCACTGCAATTCATCAAAATCTACGCCGCCCTGCTTTTGCTTTGATTGCAGGTAACGTTGGTGGATTTGTGCAATTACATCAAATAGCGCTTCTAACAACTCATGCTCATCTTGTAAAAAATATCGTCCATGTAGATCTTTCAGATATTCACCACACAACTCTTTACAACGACCAATCGTCTCCTTAATCTCTGAATCTCTTCCCCAATTACCTCCAACCCCATCTGAACCACATAAGGCTTCTAATAGAGCCATTTGTTCAGGCAGAGTCGTTCGTTGATCCCATTGCTCCCTTAAATCACTCCATCGTTCCCGAAAAGGAGGAACTTTTTTTAATTTCTTTTTAACCTGACACAAGAAATCAACACATTGGAAAATCGACTCTTGAATCTGAACATGTTCACGTTCACGGTTAGTTAAATCTTCTTCCGCCTCCTTCAGATGCTGAATCGTGATTTGCTTCAAATCTTCAGGAGTCCAACCATGTGTGGATAACTCTAAATAAACTTGGGTAAAGTGTTGAATCGCCGCATTCATACCAACTCCAACTAGCCATCGCTCCAATTGACTCCACTGAGAATCTGGAAGCGACTGCTTAAGAAAAAGCTCTCTCAGTGTTACCTGAACGGCTTCCTTCAATAACCAGCGAGACTCAAAATCTTCCAAAATCGTAAAATCAGGGTAAACTCCCGCTTCAATCGGATATCGTTGTAATATTTGCTTACAAAATGAATGAATCGTCATGATACGAGCTCGATCTAACTCTGTAGCCAGTAGATACCAAGCTTCTGCTTCTGGTTGGTCAACTTCCATCTCTGTTTGGTAACGACTTAATAAGCCATTACGAATCCGTTCTTTCATTTCGGTCGCAGCTTTTTCTGTAAACGTGATCGCAACAGTTTGTTCTAATATATGAGGCTGAAGATGATGTTTTTCACAAATATGAAGATATCGTTCTACCAGTACACGCGTTTTTCCAGATCCAGCTCCTGCAGTCACGATACAGTCAAAGTCTAGCGAATCCACAGCTCTCTGTTGTTCAGATGTTAATTGAATTTTGGGTTTAGTCGTCATTTTTCTAAATCCTCCTTTCCCTTAGAAGAGACATACTCACTGACACGACAGATCGTGCGGTATGCACAATGTTGACAATCTAGATCTGGCCACAAAGGCTCTACCGTACCAAATCCTTGCTCTATTTGCTCCACTTTTTCTAAAATCCGATGACGTATGTAGTCTTGCACCTCCTGCCATCTATGCTCATCTAAGCGCGAACCAACCCGGTTACTAATCCCAATCCGATGAGCCAACTCTTTACGCCACAATCCAGTATTCCGATTATCCTTGGATTGGATTGATTTTCCCGCTGTATAAAACGAAGCACCCATCGCTTTTTCGGGTTCCAATTGAAATCCTTGTTCAAGAGCCCACAGGTATAGGGGAAGTTGAAGCTGTTTCCCACTTCGTACTAGCTCAGAGTTAGGGGGATTCCCGCTTTTGTAATCATAAACAGCATAAAACCCCTCGGAGTCTAGATCAACACGATCTATCTTTCCTTTTAATCGAATCGAACGTGTCTCTGCAAGCGGGATCTCAACAGGAGCTGTTTTAGATTGCATATCAAGCAATCCCAATGATTGACGAAGCATATCGATCGGTAATCCAAAAGATAATTCCAAATAAGTAGGTGGCTGAGTATACCCTGTTTCTTGTCGCCAACTAATTTCATGCCTCCAAAAGGAAAATATTTTCTGTGTCACTCGATGTTGATCGATACACAAACTTAATGGATCTCGAGGGATCGGAGAGGATGCAACTCTTTGCGCCACTTGTTCTTCCACCAGCTCTAAAAGCCGTTGGTAGGTTTGCTCGTCATCCAGAGAGGTAAGATCCCCTTGTCGAAACTCATGCATAGACTGACATAAAACATCGTGCAAAATGTTTCCTTCTTCTAAGGATGACAAGCCTTCTGTTGGGGCTGTGGCTTCACGTAATCCCCAAAATTGACTAGCCGTAAAATGAAAGGGACAACTCACAAGCTGATTTAATTCAGTAGCACTCCAAACTTTCTTCTCAAGTAGTTCTTGCACTTTTTGAATGAGATTCATGTCTTCAATTCTTCCATCAAATCGAGTCAATGTAGGGAGCTGCCTTTCTTGTTCCACTTGAATCCGATCAAGAAGTGATTGCCAAGACTCTGGAAATTGCTCTGCATACGTTTGATAGACTTGCTCAGCACGACTTTGATCTGGTTGAGTCTGCGATTGATATTTATGGAACACAGCATATTGAACCCCACTCATCATGGAGTGACAAGCATCCCATAAGAGGGTGGCAATTGGCTCAAAAGAGTGATCATTTTTTATCAGTGATTCTTTCGTAAATACAGCAAGAGCTTCTTCAAGATAAGAAGAAGGAAGTTGCTTCTTACCATCTTCATTTGAGGTAGAGTAAGAGAAAACTAATAATTGTTTCGCTGCCAACATACTCATAAAAAACGGCATAAGCTGTCTTTGTCTTAACTCCCACGAGAGGTCAAGCCAAACTTCTTCTTCTCGTAATCGTAGTCGCTCTTGGTCAGGCAGTAACCAATTGTCTGAATAAGCTCTTGGCCAATTTCCTTCTTCACACCCTAATACAAAAACGACATCAAATTGATCACCACGTAGCCGCTTGGCATCTAAAAAATAAATACCACTATGTAATTCGGGTTGAACCGTCACTTCCACCTGTTCCGCCAATTGAGACAATATATCTAAAAAATGAGTGCGGTCAATCGGTTGCTGAGCCGTAGAAAATCGATTCATCCATTCCCCAGCTTGTACCATCTGTCGCAACTCCTGCCATCCATTCATCTCTGCTGTTAGCTCGGAGAGACGTGAAGCATCTTTCCCCATCTCTTGCCATCGTTTTTTGTTTTTTAGAGGACGAATCCAATCTACAAACCAATCTAACCACTCTAGCCAGGTTTGTCTTTCTGGAATCGATTCAAGCCATAGAATCAGTTGCTCCAATGCAGAAAAAGCTTCCAACTCGGTCAATGGACTCTCTAAATGATCTTCCAACAACATTTCTTGTCTCACTGTCCAAGCCTGAGCTAAATCCTCTTTCTGTGCTGGACAACCCAATACTTTATATAAACGGAGTGTCTCCTGTCTCTTCGTATACAAAGGTTCAAAATGAGGCTGCAAAAGGAGAGGTTCAAAACAGCCCTGTCTCCCCATCCGTACAGAAAAGGCTGCTTTGACCGTTTGAAAAAGTGAATGATCACTTAACTTTTTTGTTTGTCTAGTTCTCACTGGAATGCCTGCTTGAGCTAATTTTTTAAATAAGACTGGAGCATAACGTTCCATCTCTGTGGTGATAACAGCCACTTCTTTATGGAGATGTTCAGGCTCTTGCAACCAACGTTTAAGCCTTGTTACCATCAGTTCCACTTCGGCTTCAATGCCAGAAGCAACAATGACCTCGATTGTAGAATCAGCGTTTTTGATCTCTGGAGCCGTGAAGAAGGCCTGCTCTGACAGATGAATCAAAGACTCTTTTTTAAGAGAGGAAATAATTTTTCTTGATACTGGGTTTACTTGAAATAGGGGTTGTAATCGTCGCACTAAAGGTTGAGTAAGATCATTCAAACGGGGGCGATTTTCATCCCACATTAAATGTAACTCTACGTGCAATCCCGCACTAACTAATTGCTTTAATAATTGCTCTTGCAAGAAATTAGCGTCATAAAAGCTCTCCAAAACCACTCGATCAGGTAACATTCCCAAATCTGTTTGAGTTCTTAACTGAGTCATGATGTCAAGATAGGGCTGTTCATGATCTGTTAATCTATACTGATCCAAATAGGCTTGATATCTGTCATAAATAATTGCCAACTCTACCCATTTATCCCCTTTTCCACTCCATAAACGACTTAATCGAGCCGGTAAAACTCCTGCTCTTTTAAGTTCTCCAATCACTTTTTCAATTGAATGAATCCATTGATCTGTCTCACCGATTAAAGAGGAGAAATAAGTCAGTAATTGTGTAGATTCCAATTCGGCGACCACTTGTTGCACAATCCAATGTTGCTCGACAGGCGATAAGAAATGACGGTCATCCTGCTGACTAATCTCCCTTACGAATTGGTCAAAAGTCCTCCACTGAACATGTTTAGCTTGCACTTTTTTTCGTAAGTCTCGGACTTGACGATGACTTGGCAATATGTACACAGTTTTGATTTCTTCTGTATCCATTGAGTCATCATAACCCATACCTAGAAAGGCTTGAGAGACGGGATGTAGATAAATCTTTCCTAACAATAGCTCCACTCCTTTGCTTAACTCTATATCAGCCATTTGATCTAAATTCTATCAGATTGTTGTTTCTCTACCTCACTTTCGAGTTGTGATCAAAAAAATCTTGCACCAGACAAACATCTCTTCCCCTTGGTTAAAGTGCCAACGCCCTCAAGTAATTTTGTAAATTAAATTTTTTAGCTGAAATTACCACGTATATGAGTCGAATAGAGAGAGATCTTATACTTATCCTTTACTAATAGGAGGTAAAAAGCAATGGGCAAAAAAGAGATGAAAGCAAAGCCAATCCCCAAAGAATCGACTGATACTGAGTTCGCTTCTGAATTTCAGTTTTCTACAGAAAGTAATGAAATTACTCACTCCATTAATGAAGCGTATAGCCAAATCGGCCCTCGAAAACGAGATCTAGAAAAGTAATTTTAGAGAATAATGCTCCATAGCTATGGAGCATTATTCATAGTACATTCATTTTTAGACTCTATATGTCATTGCATATTTTCAAATAATGACATACACTTTTGTTTATAATGTGGCGAATTAGGTCAACTAAAAAATGCCATCTTTATTTTAATTATCCATTTTCCTTCCTTTTTCTTATTTCTATTTTTACATATAGATCTTAAGCTTTTGGATGAATGTTGAACCAGTAAAATTCGTCCTCTTTTTATATCTATTTTCATTGAACGGGGGTTCTTTTTATGCAAGGCATTAAATCCGACTTATATGAACGTATTGGTGGCGAGCAAGCAATCACAGCAGTAGTCAACGAATTTTATGGACGACTCTTAGAAGATGATCGGATTAGTCACCATTTTGAAGGAAAAAATATGCGGAGACTGATGCTAAATCAAATCACCTTCTTTATCAGTTATGCAGTTGGAGGTCCCAAACGTTATACAGGTGGAACACTTCGTCGGTCTCATGAAGGTTTAGATATTACCTTTGACGAGTATGAAATTTTTCTGAAGCATCTAAGTTCATCTTTTCGTAAGTTTAATGTACCAATTGCAGATATTGCTAAAATTGAAGCTTTTGTCCGCACTTTAAAACCTCATATTATTGAGAAATAAAGCAAGATAAATGCCCAGTATATTTATATACTGGGCATTTTCTAAAATCATGAATGCATTCGAACCTTGTGATAGGTGATTCCTTCTTCCTCCAAAATCTTCCGCTCCCGGGTATGGCATGTACAGATCAAAATCTGATGATTCTCGCCTAAACTTCCCAATGCACGGAGCGCTTCCCTTAATCGGTCTTCATCAAAATGAACAAAACAATCATCCAGAATCATAGGTAAACGGATGGAGGGTGAAGTATTTTTGGAAAAAAATTGAATAAGACTTAACCGTAAAGCAAAGATCATTTGATCAATTGTTCCCCGACTTAATCGATCAATCAGATGGTTTTCGCCTGTTTCAGGAGTAGTTACACTTAGAGTCAATCCCTTACTTGGATCGATAAATAGTTCTTGATAGCGCCCATGGGTAATTCTTTGAATCCAATGAGAGGCATGTGGTTGAAGTCGTGGAGCTAAGTGACCTTGAAGATCCTCAGTAGCCTCACGAATCAATTCTTTTGCCAAGTGACAAGCATTTCTCTGCAATTGTAACCGATTCATCTCATCTTTAAGTCCAGCCAATTCCCCTTTAATGACAGGTAGTTGGTCCACTCGACTCGCTAAACTCTTCCATCTACCTTCACTTTGGTCATACTCTTCCTTGATTTGCTTTTCTTCTTCGCTTAATCGTTTTTTCTTATTTTTGATGTTGAGAAATTCCTGATGCCAATCGATTCCTGCCAATTCTGCTTCTATCGTTAACTTTTGTATTTCCAACTGTTCAAGTTTTATTTGCAACTCTATGATCTGTCGCTTCCAGTCTTCTTCTTGTTCCACTTCTTGCTCTTCTTCAATCGTCTGATGAAGCATATGAAGCTGTTTCTCAAGGGTTTGGATCTTCGCTGTCTGTTCTGCCCAGTTGCCAATTTCACTTATATCAATCGTTTTATAATGAAGAAGCCATGGCTGAATGGATTCTTCCCATTCCTTAGCTTCGATCCGTAATGTCTCTATCATTGTCAACTGACTTTCCAAATCCCTTGTTGCAGAACGAAACTGCTCTTTGATTTGTAAAACATGCTCTTGAAAGTCACATAAAAGTTTCTTCCACTCAACTCCAAAAGGAGGCAGTTTTTCCACATAAGAGCCCAACCATTGTTCAAGTTCCGTACGGATCTTTTGCTGTCTCGCTTTATTTTTAGTTAGCTGCTTTTGCTCCTGTTCCCATTGAGAGAGTTGATTATATTTGTGATGTAGAGAAGAAATCGAAGAGGTTTGCCACTTCTTATACACCATTTGATCTTGCTCCCGAATTTGTTGCATCTGTTTATTAAATAAAGTGATCTCTGTCAACAATGGCTCAACCTGCTTCAGATGGTTTTTCTTATGTGACTTCCTTTCAGTCGATGTTTGTCTCCATTTCCAAATAGCAAATAAGGTCCAGAGCAGTGGAACGACCGATACCTCTAGGAAAGAGAACAAGGCAATGACAGTAGCGATGACACCTAGTCCGCTTCCAATCATCCAAGGTAAGGTGGAGTGAACAGACTGAACATGATTCATTTGCTCTAAAGCTTGTTCAACCTTCTCCTTGTTCAGTTGAATAGAAGTATAGGTCTCTTCATTTTGACTTAGTTGACGGAGATCTTCTTCCAGCTCGTCCAACCGAAAGTTTTGATTCGACCCTATTCGATTTCTTAAATCACTCTGTTCAGCTTCAGCTTCCAATCTGATGTATTCTTCCATTTGGATTAATGGCTGATGAAGCGCATCGTGCTCCAGTGATTGAACCTTTTCATACGATCCCCTTAACTCTTCCAACTCCGAAACTAACTCATTTTTTTGCTTATTGGCTTCATCTAATTTCTCACGAACTTTTTTCAATTGATCTAGTTGTTGCGTTAATCTCTGTACATCTACTTCTTGAACCCGATGAGGTGGCTCCAACTCTTCAATTTGCTTCTGAATGGCGATCCTCTTCTTGAGGTTACTTTTTAGTTTTTCCTCTTTTTCCGAGATCGATTGGCTTTGTATTCTTACACTTTCAAATTGCTCCATACACAAAGCTAACTTGCTTTGTAATTGACTTTTTTGTTCAGCTTGTTGCAGTCGTTGATCAACCTGAGCCAACTCCTGCTGAAGTGAAGCCAACTCTTGACCTTTTTGTCTCCAGTAATGTTTGTCTTTAATATATTGCTCGTAGTCCTGTTCTAATTGTTCGCATTCACCCATCAATCGTTGATGTTGTGCAAAGATTTTCCCATACTCTTTCTTTTGAGAGCTTTTCGTCCCGATTTCTTGAATCTCTTTTTCTAAAATTTGAATCGCTGAAGAAGTTTCTCCACCTCCACCATGACTCACCAAAGATTTTAATCGTTCAACCACTTGTGAATCCTTATTTTTGGGGTTATATAGTGAATCTGATGTCAAAAATGAAATTCGGTGCAGTTGCTCTCCTGAAAGCTGAATCTGTTGTTCTATAAAACGACGATTCTTTTTAGTCGCATCCATACTGAATTGATCCGTAATATCTTTTCCTTTTGCTAGGTGAATGATTTGCTCACGATCTTTTGGAAACTTTAAGTGCCTTACAATTCGATACATTTCCTCTTGGATCTGATACTCAATCATTCCTCCATATTCATCTGTCTGCCAAGGGGTATAAGGATTTACCCAGTCTGCTCGTGTTCTTCTTTTAACATCTTCCTTCACAGGGCCAAACCATAATGCATGAATGCCCTGAATAAATGTAGACTTTCCAGACTCATTTTTTGCTTCAATAATATTAATTCCATCTTTAAATTCAAATTTCTGATTCACTAAACAACCAAATCCACGAAATTTGACTTGTCGCAATTTCATGTTGCTATCTCCCTTGCATATAGAGCTTCTAACCCTTTCCTTAATGCCAACTCATACTCTTCACGTTCTACATCTGTTTGAGCATGAGCTAAGCGCTTTTCGACTAAGCGAATAAAAGCTCCAATCACATCCGACTGTTGCCGAAGATAATCGAGATCAAAGTCAGGTAGAGTTTCATCTTCCCAAACAACCGAATAAAATCCCAACTCCTCTAGTTGTTGGGACAACCAATGACATGTATCTTCAGATAGCTGTAAATGAATCGAGCGTCTTCCACTCAAAACAAACCGATGATAACTCTCTTTAGATGAAGATTGGGTCTGTTGCACGATCTCATCTCGTAAAGTCTCTACTGTCTCATAACCACTTACATCAATGAAGTGTTTTTCATAGGTTCGAGTTTGAATCGGGATTTCTTCGATCCGAAGACTTTCATCAGTCATTTCTCCAATGGTAATCGTACGTGTACCAGTTTCTTTCCAACTAAGGGCTTCAGGTGAACCTGGATATCGGACAAGAGTTTTACGCCGATTCTCGAGGCGAGTTTCATAAGCTTTATGTATATGACCAAGAGCGATGTAATCCATTTCTAAAGGAGCTAACTCATTTTTCCTAAGTGGGAAATATTCAGATGATACATGATCTTGAGATGAAAAGTCCCCATGTACAACCATAATTTTCTTCCCAGTTGAGTGAACTTGAGGAGGTGCAATCCACTCAGGCTCTCTAAATTCAGTAAATCCACGACCATAGATATGTAAATCATATTCTGGAAATGAGATACTTTCCCAATCTCCCTGAAAAATATGAACATTCTCTGGCCATTGTTCTGAAGCATAGACAGAATCCTTACGAAAAGGATCATGGTTACCTGGAGAGATCAAAATCTGTGTGTCGGCAATTTCTTTAAAACAAGTTTTGACAAATTCGACAGTGGATGGTGTGACTGAACCGTGTTCCAGAAAATCTCCAGCAATGAAGAAAAATGGAATATGTCGATCTTTGATCAGGGAGATTATTCGTTGAAAAGTTTGCCGATGTTCTTGTCGTCTTTGTTGAACATGTGTAACTCTTTTCATTGGTTCATCTAGGTGCAAGTCAGCCGTATGCACCCAAGAGATGGGTTTCACTTCTATTTTCCCTCCTATATTTATGAGCCATTCTAATCACATATAGAGCCAAATTCCGGTGGAATAGCGTTATTTCTAATTCATTCAAGTAACTTTACTCTAGTTAAAAACTTATTTTATTTAAGTCATGACTTACCTATTGTATACAAATCCCAACTGAGATAAGATCATTTCATCAATCTGAGACACCTGAGTCTTATGATCTGGGAATGATGCTATTTTTTCTTCGAATTGGTCTATTTCATTCATGATCCATGAATGAAATTGTTCATCAGCTGGAACCAATAAGCTTTCTTGTACCATTTTCTTTTCGACAAGATCATGAAATCGTTCTATACACCAAGAAGCAAGGGAAATGTTAGACAGGAGTTGCCATACTGAGACAGGAGGGACACTCTGATGCTGGTCCAACCAATGCAAACAAAATAACGCACGTAATAAATACATATATTTTTTGGCTGAAACTTCTTGCTGATTCATCATAAAGTTTTTATAATTTCCACGTGCCATACTTAAATAGTGATAACCTAACCGTTTCAGCGAAACCTGATTTAGAGCCCAATCCCTCATTTTTTTCGCTATTTCTCCTTGCTCTATGTAAACAATAGGTGAGAAAAGCCATTCGATTAAAGATGGGTTGGAGCGGAGCAATAATTGACCTGCTTTATAAAGGTCCCAACCATGAAAATCAAGATCCTCATGGATCGGGAGTTGAATCACATCCTCAGGAGAAGCTAAGGAAAGGTATTTTTGCACAGGATGATGGTAAATAAATCTCACATCATAGTCACTATCTACAGAAGCAAAACCCCATGCTCTGCTTCCAGACTCCACAGCATATAGGATAGTTACATCATGCATTTCCTCTGTTGTTTGTAATTTATTTAAAATGGTTTGCTTCATGATTTAGATCTCCATGATTTATTGGAAAGAATATAGGGATTTCAACATATATTAAATTAACTAAAACTTTTCGTATAGTCTAACTACAGAAACCCTTTTTCCAATTACTTTTGACTCATTTGGAAAAAGGGCTCATAGAAAACCGGAATGATTTATAGACCATTCCAGGTTACTGTTCGTTTAGGAAATCTCCACAATTTTAAATTGAATGGTACCAGATGGGACTTGTACATGAATGGTTTCGCCCACTTTTTTACCGATTAATTCTGCTCCAATCGGTGATTCGTTAGAAATCTTATTTTCTGATGGGTCAGACTCTGCACTTCCAACAATGGTATAAGACTCTTCATCCCCGTCAGGTAATTCCTGAATGGTAACCTTCGATCCAACATGAACTTTATTCTTATCACCATTTTCAGAGCTGATGATTTTTGCATTTCGAATCATATTTTCCAATTGGATAATACGAGATTCAATAAATGCTTGCTCTTCTTTAGCCGCATCGTACTCCGAGTTTTCACTAAGGTCTCCTTGGGCAATGGCTTCTTTTAGCCGCTCTGCAACTTCATGACGCTTTTGGGTTCTAAGGAGTTCCAACTCTTGCTTCAACTTCTGAAGCCCCTCTTCCGTTAACAGCACCTCTTTTTTATTTAGCGACATACCGATTCCTCCTTATGATCGAACTATCTGAAAGAGTTACCTTCGATCTATTAGTTTCATCATTAATAAACATCATATAGGGCATGCAAAAGAACAATATTCCCCATTTAATGCATATGCTAGAACATCTTGTATTATGACATAAGCGGATCGAAAGCGGCACAAGTCACAGAAAACGAAGCGGCATTATACACCAAAATGTTTCATATGCACATCGTAAGCGATTACATTTTAAAATTACTACCAAATGAACCAACCATTAGGAGAATACCTTTTTATACCACGCGTAAACCACGCAGTCAATATGAGTTGCAGACTATATTAGCATATTTACCCTCATTCTCCAAGATATTTACTGAAGTTTTTCTTTCAAAGAGATGAACATTTGGAGATAATAGGAATATATGCTAAGCACTGATTCCTTTAAATTTTTCGGCCTTTTTTCGTTCGCTACATTGATCAATCACGAAAAATTCCTGCTAGCTATTTTAAAATGAATTGAAAGCAAATAGCTCTTTGAAGTATGCTGATTCTTGTAGATTCCATTTTAATTTTTAAATGCTGAAAAATGAGATGCCTTCTTTCTGTATCACTTTCAGCTGTCAGTCATATTCGAATGGATCTGGAAATAAAGGCATGATGACTAGACTCCCTCACCCTTTCTCAATCGTTTGTACAACAGGTTGGGACTTTGGCATTTTTTAAAAATTCCTATAATATTCGTCAAAACTGTGTGAAACTCCTTCTTTTATCTACATTTTTTTGAGCCGGAGGTTCACCCCATTTTTGTCATGCGAAAGCTATTTTTTGTGTACGGGTTACAGAGTTCTATGTACTGATATGCCATAACCAGTTTAGGAGGTTCGGCAATGAATGAGTTGATCTCCATGGATGCAACCACACTTGCTGATAAAATTAGAAAAAGCCAGTTAACTCCACTCGAAGTGACTGGTGCCTATATTAAACATATTCATCGAGTCAATCCACATCTTAATGCAATGATTCAAAATCGTTTTCAGGAGGCAAAGCAAGAAGCAAAAAAGATGACCAACCAGTTACACACTAGACAAGCTTCTACCTCTGGACGGCTATTTGGAGTTCCAATTAGTATTAAAGAGTCTTTTATGGTTAAAGGGATGAAAACGACTGGAGGTTTACCATCTCGACAACAGTTGGTGGATGAGCAAGATGCTGAAGTCGTCCGTCGTCTGAAAAACGAAGGGGCTATTATCCTCGGAAAAACAAATACACCCGCACTCTGCTTCTGTCAAGAAACAGACAACACTGTATACGGGCGAACGAATAATCCTTGGGATCTATCTCGTACTGTAGGGGGATCAAGTGGAGGTGAAGCCGCATTAATCGCCGTAGGAGGAGCCGCTGTAGGCGTGGGGTCTGATATTGGGGGTTCGATTCGTTTCCCTGCCCACTTCAATGGTGTGATCGGCTTTAAATCGGGAAACAGACAAGTACCTTCTGAAGGAAGCTTTCCACCTATTACATTTCCTCTACAAGAGCAAATGTTGGGGATCGGTGCCTTTTCAAAGTCTGTAGATGATTCTCAATTGATCTATGAAATCATTTCTGATCATCACCTAGAAAAAAGGGATCTACAAACCTTTAAAGTGGTCATTCCAGACCTTCCCGCTGATCTTCCTATGCAGTCAGAAACTTTGCGACAGTTGCAACACGTTCAACAGTTATTGTCCACAGAGTTTACGATGCATCGTGATCAACCACCTTATTTTCAGGAATCGGCCTGGATGTGGCAGCAAATCATGTCTGTAGATGGTGGAAAAAATCTTGTTGATCTAGCTGCCGAACGTGGTTGGAGTTCAGTGATCTCCGATTGGACAAAGGCAAAGATAGGTCTAAAGCCTCACTTACATCCGTACCTCACTTGGGCATTGATGGGGGCAAAAATGTTTAAACCCAACACTCAATCATGGGAAAAATTAGTCCAATTAATAACAATCGCTCAACAGGCCGTTGATCAATATTTGCGCGACCGAATTCTTATTTTACCGGTTTATCATTCTACCGCACCCCAACATGGGAAATTATATAGTGAAATTTTCTCTATACGAAAAACCTTTATGAAATACATGCCAACCATCTCCTATGCAAATACCTTTGGACTACCTACCCTGATCATGCCGATTGGTACTGATGAGGCAAATATGCCATTAGCAGTCCAACTGATTACTGCTGTCGGTCAAGAAGATGCTTTATTTCAACTAGGTAGATATTTAGAGCCCCTTGTACGTGGATACCAACGGTGTACAACTTTTGACTGATCACATAGGATTCACACTTTTAAAAGAAATGCCCATTTCAAGGTTGTTAAGATTTCCTCACCCAGCTCCCATCGGCTAAAGAGAGCTGGGTGTCTCTCATTCCTAATGATTCGGATTCAGCCAAGTCATTGTTTCTCTTCTCGCTCTCGTAGCAGATTTGCAAAAGTCGCTCGTCAGAGAAACATCTCCTCTCCTAGAATCAGTTAGTCAAACCACTTGATTTCTAATTCATCAAGTTATTTTGCTCAAGTTGAGTTCATTAACATACTTTTTCAACACATTAAGTTCCCAGTGTTTGATAAAATGAAAACTGTAAGTGATCTTCATAACTGGCCTGAAAGTGAGGTTTAACTTTGGATACGATTACCCATGGTTTATTTGGAATCACCCTATATGGGGCTATAAATAAGGAGCATTTGCCTGTTCAAGTCAAACGAGGACTGCTTGCAGTGGCCTTAGTAGGTAGCCAAACTCCCGATATTGATGTAATCGCAGGATTTACCGAAACAGGTGCCATCATGTCACAAATGTGGCATCGAGGACTCACCCACTCCATTTTTCTAGTTCCTGTATGGGGATTTCTCCTCTATTGGCTCGCCTCCTGGATTTTTAAAGTACGAGATCGAAGGTTTTTCTATTATGGAATGTTAGCTGTTTTTATCCACGATACCATCGACTTATTTAATGCTTGGGGAACAGGATACTTAGAACCTTTTTCATCGGTCCGGCTCACGATCGGAACCATCCCGATCGTTGATCTAGTTTTTTGGTCGATTTTCCTCATCGGAATGATTGTCTTAAAAGTAAAAAAGCAGGGAGCATCTACGAAAGTCTTTCGGGTAATAGCTCTTGCGATGTTGCTTCATTTTTCGATCCAAACTACACAAGGGTTGATTATTGAATCTCAAGCCCAAGATCGCTATGATCAAACCGAATTAGCCGCTTCATTTATTCCATGGCACTATAAAGTGATTGGGAAAAAGGACGACCAAATAGAAATTTATTCAGATAGCTTATTTACTGAACCGAAACTAGAGCTCACCTTAACTTCAAATGAAAAAAGCGATCTGACACCCTTATTTGAGCAAAATCCAAAAGCAAAAGTACTTTCAGATTGGTCGCCGTTTGTAGTAATTGTCGACAATGACAAGCATCTGGGGATTTTTGATCCACGTTTTTATCGGAACGGTGAATCGATGCTCTACGAATATATCGAGAAAAAATCTGTCGCTCAAGAGTAAACCTAGGGTTCCATATATGATTGGAGGGACAGCATGAAAGTAATGAACACATCCCCAACTCATAAGCCCTGGAAGTTCGCTTTTATTGGTTATATACTATTTTTGTTGACTGTTTTCGCCTTAGCTTATTTGAAACTAATCCCAGTGAAACTGCAATATTTACCGCTGTTTGATACCATTGGACACTTTATGTTACTTGGGATCGCTTCCTATCTGTCTCACCGCGCATTTAATCGAAAAATGATTTCACTTGGCTGGGTAAAAATCCCTCTCGGACCTCTTCTGATCAGTATCTTTATTATGATTGAAGAGTTCCTTCAATCATTTTCACCTTATCGGACGATGAGCCTGTCAGATATTGCCGCAAACTTGAGTGGGATTATTCTCTTTTATTTGATTGACTGGGTTTATCTGAAAATAAAACATCATCAAAGGGGTGAAGACCATGCATAGTTTAATTGAGATGGAATGGCTACAGCAACACTTGGACGATCCTAACCTCCTCATTATTGATTGTCGATTCCAACTTGGTCATCCAACATCAGGGAAAGATGGTTATTTACAAGAACATATCCCTGGAGCTCATTATCTTGATTTAGAAAAGGATTTATCAGGCTCCATAGGTTCTCATGGGGGCAGACATCCTCTTCCTGATCCACAAGACCTAGCCCATCGACTTGGGGAGTTGGGTGTGAACAAGCAAAAGCATATCATCATCTATGATAATCAAGGTGGTTCCATGGCCTCCCGTTGTTGGTGGTTACTCCAATACTTAGGTCATCCAAAAGTCTCCGTGCTGAACGGAAGTTTTCATCACTGGAAACAAGCAGGATTTCCAGTTACTCATGAGCTTCCCCAAAAATCTCCGTGCACATTTGTCCCACAATTAAATGAACAGATATTAATTCGGATGGAAGAGCTAAAAAGGAAGTTAAGTGATCCTGATCTAAAGCTTATTGACTCACGGGAGTATCAACGCTACATAGGGGAAATGGAACCAATCGATCCCGTTGCCGGTCACATTCCAGGAGCGATCCACTCTTTTTGGAAAAAAGTTCTGAATGAAGATGGTTTTTGGAAGAACCCAGAGGAACTACAAAGTCTATTTGCCCATCTTCCTCGAGATGAGGAGATCATTGTTTACTGTGGATCAGGAGTAACCGCCACTCCCAATGTTTTAGCATTGAAGGAAGCTGGCTTTTCTAACGTCAAATTATATGCTGGAAGTTGGAGTGACTGGATCTCTGATCCTAATAACCCCATCGCTCGCGGCGAAGAATAAGATAAATAATCAGTAAGAAAAGAAGGCGACCCAAACACAGGGTCGCCACTTTTTTCTATTTCATTAATTTTTTGATCCCATTAACCCCCGCTTTACTCGAAGGATAACGAACGGAAAGATCAAAACGAGTCGTTTGTTTGACAATACTTTTAAGATGGGAAAAGGTTTCAAAGCTAAACTTTCCATGATAGTTCCCTAACCCACTAGTTCCTACTCCACCAAATGGAAGATAGGGACTAGCCAAATGAACCAGCGTATCATTGATACATCCTCCACCAAACGGAATCGATTGAATTACCTTTTCCTGAACAGCGGGGTTTTCAGAAAAGAAATATAAAGCTAAGGGCTTGGGTTGTTCTCGAACCAACTGAATCACATCATCCAATTGCGTGAATGGTAAGATCGGTAAGATCGGACCAAAGATCTCATCTTGCATCACAGGCGAATCCCATGACACATTTTCTAATAAAGTGGGAGCAATTACACAACGAGAAGCATCTGTTTCCCCCCCGACTACCACCTCACCATCCTGGATAAATTGCTCCAAACGATGAAAGTGTTTTTCACTAACAATCCGTACGTAATCGGGATTTTCCAAAGGTTTATCACCATAAAAAGAAGTGATTACTTGCTTCATTTTAACAAGTAACTCCTCTTTTATATCCTTATGTACATATAGATAGTCAGGAGCCACACATGTCTGACCTGCATTCACAAATTTACCCCAAATGAGTCTTTTTGCAGCCAGATCCAAGTTGGCATCTTCTGCTACAATCGCAGGGCTTTTCCCACCCAGCTCTAACGTGACAGGTGTTAATGTTTTAGCTGCTTTCTCCATCACGATTTTTCCGACTGGAACACTTCCTGTGAAAAAAATATGATCGAAAGGCTCTTCCAGTAAAGCCGAACTGACCTCAACATCGCCTTCCACCATGGTGACAAACTCTTTTTCAAAGATCCCTTCTAACATTTGAATCATCATTTTCGAAGTGTTCGGTGTATACTCAGAAGGCTTAATCACCGCACAGTTTCCTGCCGCAATCGCTCCCACTAAAGGTGCCATCGACAATTGAAATGGATAATTCCATGGAGCGATGATTAATGATACCCCATAAGGCTCCGGATAAATATAACTTTTGGAACCCACTAAGGTAAGAGGAGTTTTTACTTTTTGAGGAGTCATCCATTTCTTCAAGTTTTTCATTGTATGCTTAATCTCTTCTAGCAAAAAGCCGATCTCTGTAATATAAGCTTCCTTCTCAGATTTATTTAAGTCTTTCCTCAAGGCTGTTAAAATGTCGGGTTCATATCGTTGAATAGCCTCTCTAAGCTGTTGTAAACGTTGCATTCGAAAAGAGTAATCTCTCGTTTTTCCGCTATAAAAGAAATCCTTTTGTTTCTGTACAATCTCCATCACATTTCATCCCTCCTGGCACGATGCTTCTTCTTTATATTAGAATACTACTCCATAACCTGTTAGTCTTTATATTATTTTTTAAAATGAGGACTTATGATTTCAGTTTATCATCCTACCAATCGGAAAATATTCAAATTTGGGAAGAATATATCCAACAACTTGTCGAATAATTGGAAATGATATAAACTAAACCTGATTGTTTTTATAAGTGTCCTATTATTAAATGCGTCCCATCAATCCCCTATTTTAAATAGGGCTTATTACATTTGAACTTCAATTTCAAGAGGCAGATTTTTTATGAAATAAGTAAAAATGATGAATGGTGGGATGTTACAATAACCTTTGAATAGGATAGAACATAAAGGAGGAATTTGATGGAACATTCATTCGTTTCAAATGAAGAAAAGTTTTTTGCTATTCTGTGTCATGCGAGTCTTATTTTGGCTGCCCCCATTCTACTACCTGTTATTTTTTATATTCTAAAGAAAGATTCCACCTTTATTCGTGAACATGCAAAAGAAGCTTTGCTCTTCAATATTGTAGTTGTAATTGCCATTGTGATCGCAAGTATTTTATCAGCTGCCGTTATCGGGCTTATTCTCTTGCCCATCGTTGCGATCTTCGCCATTATTTGTCAAATAATCGCCATTTCAAAAGCAAAAGATGGACAAATGTATCAATATCCGATCACTTCTGATTGGACCAAAAAGTTTTAACATCTCTAACGATCTTCTTTTTGCAAGATGATGAGCATCTACGATTATCAGGTAGATGCTTTTTATTATGCAAGGAAAACGAACATATACGTAGAATATAAAGCAGAGAAGATGGTTTATTTCATAAAAGGTGAGGTGGACGATGGTTACAACAAAAGAAAAAGGATTAAGTATACTTTGTCATGGGAGTGGGATTTTCTTCCCAATGATTGTTTCACTTTCGATTTTGTTACTTTATAAAAAGTCACCCTTTATTCGGCTTCATGCTCGAGAGGCTCTCATTTTTCAGTTAGCCTTTCATCTGACACTGTATGCATCCTTTTTGACATTGCATATTTATATCGGATTTATACTTGTACCTGTTTTACTTTTATATGGGACAATTGTCATTCTGATCGCAATCATCAAGGTATGGGAAGGTCAGTCCTTTCATTATCCCTTTACATCTCGCTGGGCCAAAAAATTATAATTGGGCAAGTACTTAATTTCATACTCACCCTGTTTATCCTATGTCTGTGGTTTGGTATCGTTAGGATGTGTAACCGTTTTCTGATTAGATACCAATGATTCCTTCTCTCT
Organism: Hazenella coriacea; assembly: GCF_004341825.1. Lineage (GTDB taxonomy): Bacteria > Bacillota > Bacilli > Thermoactinomycetales > Thermoactinomycetaceae > Hazenella > Hazenella coriacea. The sequence continues at coordinate 358,599 of NZ_SMAG01000003.1, forward strand.
TTGCGGTTGTAGGATTGGTACATGGCGCTGGGCTAGCCAAGCAAGCATCTGACTAAAACCAACGATCAAAATAAACCAGCGAATATGTTCAATCTTCGGAGAGACCCCTACCCAATAAATAAAAAATGCGATGCTGATTAATTTCCCCAAACTAATAGCTAATTCGCGTGAAACTACGTATTCCACTCGTTTTTGAGCAGTTTGCTCTGTCTCTCCAATGACATCAAAAACAGTAGATGTTAATGGTGACATAAAGAGAGGATAAAATAATGCAGCTCCAATACCTAAAACAAAAAGACTCCAACTACTCACCTGGAAAACGAATGGTAAAACAACCAGTCCCATCATTAATGAACCGAAAAAAATAAAATGATTACGTCGTGCTGGCTTCATAAATCGACCCACAAAATAAAATGAGAGCAAAGAAACGAGTGATGTAATCGTAAAAAATGATCCTAGTGTTAGCTCATTTTGAGTCATCACATAAACCAATAATCCAATGAGGAAACCAAAAACTCCTTCCCGCATCCCTTGAGCAATCATAGCAATTGTCACCCAAAACCAATGGTTTCTAGGGCTTTTGATCAAAGCTAAAATAGATCCTAGTTGAAACCTTCCCTTAGCCATTCTCCGCTTAAACAAGAAACTAACAACGACCGCAGCCAAAAAAATACCTAGAGAAATACCAAAAATGATTCGATAACCTAGAAAATGATTTACTTTGGTAATGACTAAACCTGAAATAAAAGGTGCAGTAATTCCAGCAATTGAACCGATTAATCCGTTGACTCCATTAAAAACATCGCGATTTTCTCGTTCAGTGATTTCAAAGTACATGACATTAAATGCTAACCAAAAAAAGCCTGCACCTAAGCCTAACAATGCCCCAATCCCAGACACATAATCGACAGAGTGAGTTCCTAGGATCAACACACTGAGATAAAATATAGACAGAGTAGCTACACCCACTCGAATCGCAATAACACGATCCACATGTTTCACTACCCATCCTGCAACAATAAAAGTCATAGCACCTACTAAGTAATGCATAAAATTAAACCAACTAATCAACTGCCAGTCTTGTTTGATTTTCCATAAGTACACATTGACAAATGAATTGGAAAGTGCCGTAGCGGTAGCAAATAAACCACTCACAAGCAGTAATAGCCAAGCTTCACGATCCAAACGATCGATGTCTCCCATGATTCGCATAAATAACTCACCACGAATAGCTTTTCCAAAACAGCTTTTTTTACTATCCAATGGGGCAAATTCACAAACACAAAGATTTAACTTCAAAATCTTTAATCCACTATAAATTAATCAAAAATTTTATATTTTATAAATATTAACCCTAAAGTACCCCCCTCTGTTCGCAAACAAAAGGGGGGTTTGTGTCAGTGACTAACCCTTAATCTTCATCTGACTGATTTAATTGTTTCATCATAATAATCATGGCAGCTAAAAGAAAACCCGCCAATAATGCTAATAAATGAGGAAATAGTAAGCTAAAATTAAATAAGAGATTGATAACCGTTAAAATTAACAAGGCTCTCCCGGTCATCACATCCATTAATCGACGAGCATAGAGATATAGATAAACTCCCAACAATCCATAGATGGCAGAGCTAGCCCCTGTTTGTATGCCATCCACTTCAAAAAGTATGATTCCGATGTTTCCAATAAGTCCAGTAAGCAGGAAAATCAATAAAAAGTGCAACTTTCCAAATAACCATTCTAACTGTGGTGCTAATATATACTGGGCGAAAACAATAAATATAAATTGAAAAAAGTTAACATGAAGGAATAATGATATTAAAAATCTCCAGTATTCTCCTTGATCTATTCGCAGATGATCAATGGCTCCATATTGCACCCATGTATGAGGATCACTCATATGTCCAGTGAACAAAACCGAAATAAAAAATACAGTTTGGACTAATATCAGGCTACTTACTATTGGAAATAAGCGTGGAAATTTACGCAAAGGGATCATCGTATGTCCAAACAAAATTAGTCCCCCTCAGTTGTACAAACGCGAGCTATACTTTGCCCCATAACCACTTTCGTTCCAGAAACGGCTTCAATCGTCCATTCAATTTGATTGGGCTCAAACAGCAAAATCACTGTGGAACCAAATTCAAAACGACCCACTTCGTCTCCTTTTTGAAAGTGATATGATTCGCTGTACTTCTTATGATTTTCAAGTTGTCGATTTCGTGGATTGGTAATGATCTTTTCATCAAAAACCACTTTAATACTACCTACATTGGTAGCTCCTACTTTAACCAAAGCCATCTGTCCACAAGAAGATTGAATATAAGAGATCACTCGTTCATTGCGAGCAAATAAACCAGGAAAGATCCGAACCCCCAACTCATTGACAGGGTATAATTCACCTGGAATATAGGTTAATTCTTCGATCCAGCCCGAAACAGGCATATGGATGCGATGGTAGTCACGAGGGCTTAGATAGATCGTGACAAATTTTCCACCATTAAATTTCTCCATATATGTATCATTCTCACCTAATAATTCCGATAGCGAGTAAGAAACTCCCTTAGCCTGAATCAAAGTCCCTTGGTCAATCATCCCTGCCTGGGAGATCGTTCCATCCACTGGACTGATCACTACTTGTGGATCAACAGCAATCGGTCTTGCCTCTGGTTTGAGCTCACGAATAAAAAAGTCCAATAGATTTTCGTATTCACTAAGCGGACGTTTTACAATCGAAAGATCAATGTCATACATTTTAATGTAAACGGGTATCACTCGCCGACTAATTGGATGCTTTGCAAAACGTCCTACGACTCGAGACATGCTCTTTTTAGGCATCCATTTCCATATCTTTTGGGTAATAGACTTTTTCATATTTCCTCCTTAACGATAAAATTACAGGAAAAAAACGGTTGCAATAATTCAATTTTACTCGGGCATGATAATGATCGGGAGGTGATAATCATGCCTATTAACAAAAACGATCTGCCACAACAAGCTAGAACAAATGCACAAAAAGTGCGCCAACAGAACCAACAAGCTGCACAAAGCGCTGGTGGATACCAAAGCTATAATGCAGCTAACCAAACTGAGTTTGCTTCCGAAACGAGCGCTCAAGAGGTAAACAAACAAAACCAACAATCCATGGCTAAAAAGAACCGCAATCAAGCAAACCAATAATACTAATTAAGTTTCTGCCCCATCTCGTTGGTTAGATGGGGTTTTCTCTTTCTTACCTGCTACTCCAGCCGATATCACAAGTCGCAATGCCTCATCAACGGAGAGATCAATCACTTCCACCCGTTCTTTTTCAAACCAATGTAAATCCCCTGACACCTGTAAACTTTGCGGAAAATAAACCCCTACATACTCTTTGCCATCTTCTGTAGAAAATATTGGCTTCTTCACAGTTAGAAAACCAATTCGTTTAGAATCAGCAACCGAAACAAATACAACAGTATCAAATGATTTCTTCTCTCCAATAAATGAATGGATTGTATCTTTTAAGGTGCCATATAACCCCTTTACAAATGGAATACGTTCAATCACTGCTTCTAAAGCCACTAAAAATTGTCTAGTAATCCATAGTCTAGCAAAAACCCCCATAGCTAACACAATCAATACAACTGTAAGTATTCCCATTCCTGGAAAATCTAAAGAAATAGGAAATTGCTTTAACCATGTATTTCCTAAGCCATTCAACAGTTGATACAAGTAAGACAACAAATAAACAGTTCCAGCAATTGGAACCAATACCAACAGACCATTCAGAAACGTAATACTTAATCTTCGCATCAACTGTTTCATATTCCTCACCCTCAAGGTTGTTTCGTCATAAATCTTTGATAATAAGTGGTAATTAAATTCTCAGCAATCGGTCCTGCGGCTACAGCCCCATACCCTCCTTCTGGTACAACGACAGCAACTGCAATCTGTGGATCATTGGCTGGAGCAAAGGCGATAAATACAGAGTTCTCTACTCTCCCTCTGCCCGGAATATCTTGTTCAGAGGTTCCTGTTTTTGCAGCTACCGGAAATGGCAAATCGTTAAATAAATGAGATGCAGTCCCACCTGGTTGAGTCACTTTCACCATTCCATCAACAACCACTTGAACATGATCAGGTTTCATCGGAACCTTATTTAACACTTTCGGTTGAGTTACTGTTGTTATTCCTGTCGCAGGATCTACCACTTTCTCCACTAGTTGCGGTTGCAAACGTACTCCGTGATTGGCAAGAGTAGCTGTAAACTGCGCCAATTGCATCGGCGTGTAACGCTGGGCTTGACCAAAAGATGCCAGAGCCATCGCACCTAGTCCCGAGTTTCGCTTCGATATGATCAGGTAATCCTCTGATCCATCCTGTTCTCCTTTCAGTGGAACACCTGTAGGAACTCCTAATCCAAAGCCATGAGTGATTTGCTGAAATTGGCGAACACTTTGCATTTTATCTTGACGATACCACTTTGTTGCAATCCAAGCCATATAGGTATTTGATGATTTTTGCAGTGCTTTTTCTGGTGTTAGAATTCCATAGTTGTGACCACCTGAATTTCGTACTGGAGGTGTTGCAGGCGCATAGTAATAGGAGCCTGGATCAGACCATGTCGTCTGCGGTTGAATCACCCCTTGATCTAACCCCATCCACACCATTAAAGGTTTAAAAGTTGAACCAAGTGGAACCACAGAAAACGGATGCTTAGTAAATTCTTTTTCGGGGTCCTTAGATCCTCTTGCATCATATGGCGCCTCTTGAATCGTTCCATTTCTCATCACAAAACTTAATTGGCTTAACTCCTTTTGAGTCACTTTGCGATTCCACATACTTGGATCATAATCTGGATAACTAACCATTGCCCGAATTTTACCTGTTTTCACTTCCATCGCCACAGCATAAGCGGTTTTCGCATATGGGGCAGGACGAACCCCTTTTCCCTGTTGGAGATCGGCTAAATGCTGTTTAGTAAATTGTTCAGCTTGTAGCTGCATCGACTCATCTAAGGTTAAATACAAGTCCTTTCCAGATTGAGGAGGGACCTCTTTTAAGATATCCACCAGCTTTCCAGATGAATTAACACGAACCAATTGATAACCATGTTTCCCTTTTAGGGTATCGTGATAGCTATACTCAATTCCGTCAATCCCAACTTGTTCCCAATCTAAATAATGTGAAGAGGAACGATCCACGTTTTTATATTTTTTCAACGATGACTTTGCACCGCTAAAAGGTCGCACATAACCAATCGTTTGAACAGCAAATGTATCATTTCTATATTGACGCAAAGGTTCAATTAGTACGTGAACACCTGGGAAAGAAGAAGGGTTCTCCGAAATCTTTACAACCTCTTGATCAGAAAGGCGATCCTTTAATTTTTTTGGAACATACGGAGGTTGTTTGCGTATCGTTGATTTCCCACCACCATCCATCCCAATATCCATGCTTTCAATTACTTGGGGATAGGAAAGTTGTAAAGTTTCTGCTAGTCGATGAGCGGTTGCTATTTTTTCTTCTTTTTTAATATCTGGTTCCAAGTAAATCGCTGTGTAAAGTGACTGGTTGGTAACTAGTGATTTACCTTGATGATCAAAAATTTTACCACGAGGAGCGATAATTGGAATCTCTTTAAAATTATTCTCTTGGGCTAATTGTACATATTGCTCTCCCGTTCCTAGTTGAATCCAACTCACACGTACAATGATCAGCACAAACAACAAAAAAATAAGAAACCAAAACACCTGTAATCGGCCATGATGATGAGCCGATCTGTGTTTATTTTTATTATAAGTCATCTTTTCATCTGACCCTTTTTCTCTCAGTTGTAAATGGTGATTGATAAAATATTCGCTTTCTAGTTTACCATAAAAATAGAGCTGGAACAGTTTTTGCTGAGCACACTTCACCCGTCATTCATGGATTTTTTTATTTCTAGACAAATGAAGTTTCCTCCCTTTTCTATTAACCATATGCTAATCTAACAGAATTTCTACTAAAAGTAGTTTCTAGAAAAGGAGGAGAGTTTAGATGCCTACCATTTTATCACGTTGGGTCATCGATCATGGATCTAAAATGGACCCTGCCCTCAAAAATATGCTTATGCATCGATTTCGTTTTCTTCACCGGATCCCGCGTATTTTTCGAATTGCCACCGAAATGACTCTACAAAGAGTGACAAGTATTCCTGTGTTAGTTCAATTAGAGTTAGATCCTGTTCAAGCAAATAGTATGACAATAAACTCAAATCCACTTAAATTTCAAGGGTTTTCAATAAAAAAGTACTTTAAGGAGCTCCGTACCTGCTCTTTGCCTGTATCTCTTTCCCAACTTCCACAGCTGCTACAACTATCCGAAGTGAAAAAAATTTATTTAGATCGCACTGTAACCACTTGCCTAGATGTCGCTTCTCCAACAGTGTCAGCACCCCATTTCTGGAAAGAGGGCAATGAAGGCCAAGGCACAACTATTGCAATTATAGATACAGGTATTCACCCTCATCCAGATCTCTCTGATCGACTCACTGCCTTTGTCGATTTCGTCAATCACAAAAAAAAACCTTATGATGATAATGGACACGGAACCCATTGTGCGGGGTGTGCAGTTGGAGATGGAAAGCTTTCACAAGGTCGCTATCGAGGCACAGCTCCAAAGGCTCAGGTAGTGGGTGTCAAAGTATTGGGTAGATTTGGAGAAGGGTCACTTTCAAAAGTTATCTCTGGAATTGAATGGTGTATAAAAAATAAAGACAAATATAATATTAGAATCATCTCACTATCATTAGGTACTGAAGCCACACTTCCATATCAAGACGATCCTATCTGTCAGATCGTTGAACTTGCTTGGAAAGCAGGGATCATCGTAGTAGCCGCAGCTGGTAATGCAGGTCCAGATCCACAGACGATCTCCAGCCCTGGTCACCATCCACTTATCCTTACGGTTGGTGCCTCTGATGATCGAAATACTACTCACCCCACCGATGATCAAGTCGCTACCTTTTCCAGTCGTGGTCCTACCGCAGAAGGGCTGATTAAGCCTGATCTTGTTGCTCCAGGCACCAATATTACTTCTCTTCGTAGCAAATGTTCATTTTTAGACTATACCATGCATAAAAACCGCGTGGATGGTCACTATTTTGTGATGTCAGGCACTTCTATGGCTACACCACTGGTAGCAGGGGCGATCGCAATACTCCTCACTGAAAACCCTTCCTTGACTCCAAATCAAGTAAAAGAAAAACTCATAAAATCAGCAAGATCTTTAGATGATCTAGAAACATCTCAAGGAAAAGGACAACTCGATATTCGCCGAGCTTTTTTTATAAAAAATTCTTCATTGTAACCGTTCATAGGATCGAATCGCTTGATAGGCATTGAGGACACCAATATTACCAGCTACCTTCATACGACTGGAAGATTGGCTCAAAATATAGCGAATCTGTTCTGGATTTAGTTTTCGGTTTAAGTATAGTAACAGAGCGACTACCCCAGAAACATGAGGAACTGCCATTGAAGTTCCACTCATCTCACGACGAGAATGATTTAACCAAGCAGACAAGATTTTATCCCCTGGTGCTGCTAGATCAACACCTTTACCCATATTACTAAAAGAAGAAATCATTCCATCTTTAGAGATCGATGTTACAGCAATGGTCTCTGGATATCTAGCTGGATAATCAATCTGTGAAGAAAGCCCGCGATTTCCTGTAGCTGCTACCATAACAATCCCTTTTTGATGTGCGATTTGCACGGCATGGCGAAGCGACTCACTCACATTCTCCATACCAAAACTCATATTGACTACATGCATTTTATTTTCAATACACCAATTAATCGCACTAAGCAAATCGGATAGGTTAGCACTTCCTTTCCGATTAAATGCCTTTACCGCATATAGATGTGTTCGTGGAGCAACACCAATCACTCCTAGTTCTGTCGCATATCCAGCGATAATACCTGCTACATGAGTCCCATGACCATTATAATCATGAGGAGTAAAGTAAGGGGATAAAACGTTCACACCACCTCGATAACGATCCCGAATCGCTGGATGGTCATTCGCAATCCCTGTATCGATAATAGCAACACGAATGCCTTTCCCTTTCGTTTTAGGCCAAGCTTTGATTGCATCGATAAATTGGATCCCCCAAGGGATTGATTTTCCTATTTGTGGGGTTAGTTTACCGAGATAAGGCTCAGTTATTTTCACACGTATATCAGGCTCTGTATATTCCACATCTGGATGCCCTTTCAGTCCTTGATAGGCTAACTCTTGTTCATACTCTCCTATAATCATTCCCAATTGATTTAAATAGCGGATCGGTTGTACTCCAGATCTTTTCATATCTTGAAGATAGCGATTCACTCTAATTCCATTCCTCAAATAAAAGATTTGGCGTATTTTCTTTTTCCGCTTCATCCAGCTCATGGTAATAGGGAGTTGCCACTCAGAACTTACCATCTGTTATCACTCCCATCTTCACTCAATCATGTAGAGTTGAATATTTAAGAACTATGGGCAATTACGAAGGAGGGATATACAGTGAAAAAACCCAAAAATGTGCGCCCAACCTCTTTACCCAAGATGTTTCTTACAGCCGATTCACAAAAGTCACAGCAAGCTTTACCTTCACCAACCTCATATATCGATCAGGTCAGAAAGTTCACCAATGAAATTTCCAAACGATCTAATCAAGTTGACCAATTAATGCAAGCGATGAACTCTCTCAACTTTGCATTTAAAGATCAGGAGGGCTTAAAAAAGCTGATTGAATCCTTAGCTAAACTAAATGAATCGCAACAAAAAAAAGCGTCTCCACCTCCTTCAACAGGAAAAACAGGTGGGGGAAACTCTCCTGCTACTCCCAAGTTAACTGGAGATAGTTTTTATGATTTATTTAACTCTCCAGCTATGAAAGAGATAGTGAAGGAAGTGTTTAAGTCAAAAAGCTAAGAAGTTAAAGTTGCTTCCCCAGAGCCTATTTTTCCAAGGACTTCTTGCACAAAAGAGTAAGAACAACGAAGAAAAATCAGACTCTGGGGAAATTATATCTACTGTTTATCAATTATCGTTTTCCTTTTTTTCTTAATGTTCTTTTTTGTAATGGGCGTTTAGGGTAACTTTTATCCGCAGAGTTAGGAAGATCCAAAGGAATTTTGTAATCTTTCAGTAATTGTTGCGTTCCTTGTGGTGATCTCATTTGATTTAAAATCGATTCCATCATTTCGTTGGAGATGGGTGCTTGGGTAACTTTCCGAATATAGTCAAAAAAGCCATTCATTCCTTTATTTTTGTATGACTTTTTAGCACCTGTTAAAAACTGATCGATTTTCTCTTCTGTCATGGTATTTTCGCCTGTAAAACGATTGATTAAATCTGCAAAATCCTTTTTGGATGGCTTCTTTGCCTTTTCTTCCATATCTTCATACCTCCTTACTGCCTACATGACAAGATCAGGTTGCTTATCCTTAGTTGTATGTACATAGATACCACCCTGTATCTGGTAAATACCCAAGCCAACAAAAAAAGGCAGAAGCCCCTATCGCTTCTACCTTTTTTAAAATGGCAACTAGTCGTTGCAACAACTATTTTTTTTCTGTTTTAATAAGCGACTAAATTCATTAGCTGTACAGCCAGTTAATTCAAAGTTAACATCTCTTCCAACTTCTGAAACTTGGCTCCAAAATTCAACTACGCAAGAGAGCGGCTGAGAAACTCCTTTTTCATCTGCAAAGAAGTAAGTCGTCTCTTCACCTGTCTCTGGGTTTTCAAACGTTACATAAATCACTTTGTAAGGAACTGTACCATGATCTTCATCTAAGAGATCAAAACTGGCTTCATGACTAATTAATAACTCATCAAAAGAAACAGAGATCTGACCCGATTGATGAGAATCATCATTCAACTGGTATTGAAACTCACACTCTTTGTTTTCATTATTGATCCTTACTGATGTTGCAGTTCCATATATCCGTAATTCATCATTATTTACATCAATCGTGCCAAACAATATTTGCTTACCTTCCATATATCTTTGTAAAAGTTGCTCCAAATGAGAATCAAACATTTCTCGAGTGGATGTTTGGAAGTTCACATTACTACCATGAGGAAATACTTTCATAATAATAGCTCCTTCGCCGATGCAAGTCATGCAAGTCGCATCAATTATATCGAAGGCGATTCAAACATTCAAGACATCGACTGTTTCCGTGCCTTCTCCATCTCTCTTAATTCGATGCGTCTAATCTTGCCACTCGTGGTTTTTGGCAATTGATTGACAAATTCAATCTCCCTCGGATACTTATAAGGAGCGGTAACCACTTTCGTATGATTCTGTAATTCAGTCACCAGTTCATCTGAAGATGGAATGTTTTCTTTCAGTACTACAAAAGCTTTCACGATTGAGCCACGAATGGGATCTGGACTTGCAACCACCGCACACTCTTTTACTTTGGGGTGTTTGACCAACGCATCTTCGACTTCGAAAGGTCCAATCGTATACCCTGAACTAATAATAATATCATCAGACCGACCTTCAAACCAAAAATAACCCTCTTCATCCATCCGTGCACGATCCCCCGTTAAATACCAGTCTCCCCGAAAAGCAGCTTTTGTTCGTTCATCATCAAGATAATATCCTTTGAAAAGAGCTGGAGAAGATTCATGAACAGCAATATGTCCCACGGTTCCTTGCGGAACTTCATTTCCTTCATCGTCTACCAATGATACACGATTACTTGGAGTCGGCTTACCCATTGATCCTGCTTTTGGCTCCATATCCTTGAGCGTAGCTACGAGTAAGGTGTTTTCTGTTTGTCCGTAACCATCACGTACTGTTACTTTAAAGTATTTTTTAAAGGTATCAATAACCTCACGATTTAATGGTTCTCCAGCACTTACCGCACTCCGTAGTGGAGATAGGTCAAAACGGTTCAGTTGCTCTGTCTTCGCCATTAAACGGTACTCTGTCGGGGTACAGCAAAGAACATTTATTTTTTGATCCTGTAACAAGGTTAAGTATGTTTCTGCCTGAAAAGACCCATGATATACAAAAGCCGTAGCACCTGCCCCTAAAGTGGAGATAAAAGGACTCCAAATCCATTTCGCCCAACCAGGTCCTGCAGTTGCCCAAACCCGATCACCATCCTGAATATCAAGCCAGTACTTAGTCGTCTCTTGGTGAGCAACCGCCCACTGGTGATGGTGAATCACTCCTTTAGGACCACCTGTTGTTCCTGAAGTGTAGGAGATAAATGCAATATCATCGGCCTTTGTTTGTGGTAAGACTGTATTAGGATCTCCTACAATCCTATTTAAGCTGATCCATGACTCTGCCGCTCCATAAACGATGCGGTGAGTTACACTGTTTAATCCATCCATAGCTTTATTCACTCGATCTACAAGGGATTCATCCGCAATGACTGCTTTCACATGAGCATGTGAAAGGCGATAATTTATATCTGATATTTGTAACATTTCAGAACCCGGCAAAAGAACTAAACCAGCTTTTAAACAAGCCATGTAAGTCACATACGCCTCAGGGATCCGAGAAAGGAGAATCATCACTCGATCTCCTTTTTGAAGACCTTGCTCCACAAAACCTTTAGCTAGCTCATCAGATTTTTCCTTTAATTGTTGATATGTAAGAATCTGTTGATCACCTACTTGATTCATCCAATGAATGGCAATCCGACTCGAATCAGCATAACGATCAATGTCATGACACATATTGTAGTAAGTATTCATTCAATACACCCCTTTTGAATTTATGTGAATAATTATTCTTTAAATACCTCTTATTTTCCTTCTATAAAAAAATGAATAAGCAGTGGCAATATTAGCCACTGCTCATTAACCAAGTATTTAGTTGGAATAATTACTGGATGACAGATCCACCAAGTTGTTGTTCTGCTAAAGCTACAAGACGCTTGGTGATTTCTCCTCCCACAGAACCGTTAGCACGAGAAGTTGTGTCAGGACCCAATTGAACACCGAATTCTTGTGCGATTTCGTATTTCAATTGATCGATCGCTTGAGCAGCTCCCGCAACTAACAATTGGTTCGTGTTACGCTCACGGTTGTTAGCTGATTGTTGCATGTGTTGTTCACCTCCTTGTAAGTTTGTATCCTTATGATGTGCCGAGATCATCTTTTCATGTGTAGGAAATATTGGTACCAATGGATGAAAAGAGAAGCATTCTTCTTTGATATACCTATTGCCATTTAAGATTGCTTTTTGGATAAACAATCCTCAACATGAATAAATCCTTTTTCTCCTCATATAGTTTAGAAAAGATTTTGCCTAAGAACCTTATGAAAGGATGGTGTCCTGTATTGAATAAAGTAAAGTCTGCACCTAATCCTTTTAAGCACCAGTACCGAGTATGGTTTCCATATATAAGCCCTTATGATCCCTGTCCTCCGATGAAAGCCAAATATTATGTAGTTCCACCTAATCAATATTTAGGATTTCAACCTCCTAACCTGCCACAATATCCACTTGAGGCTGCACTATACCATGGAACCCTTTGGCCCATTTTATACAGTCCCTATCACAAACGATCAGACATTAAAGGGGAGTGAAACGAATGGGAGGCAAAAGTCAATTTCGTTTACTACGCAAGCTACAGGAAGTGGATTTTGTCCTTTTAGAACTAAATTTGTATTTAGACACGCATCCTAACGATCTTAAAGCATTACAACAGTTTAACCACTTATCACAAAAACGAGAACAAATTCGTGAAAAGTATGAATCTAAATATGGGCCTTTATACAACTATGGACTTAGCAAAAATCGATACCCAAAAGGATGGTCAGAAGGACCTTGGCCATGGGAGATGTGAGGAGGCAATAAGACGATGTGGGTTTATGAAAAAAAGCTTCAATATCCTGTTCGAGTAAGTAAGTGTAATCCACGTTTAGCTAAGTATTTAATTGAACAGTACGGGGGAGCTGATGGGGAACTTGCTGCCGCCCTGCGTTATTTGAATCAAAGATATACACTTCCAGATAAGGTAAAAGGATTGCTTACAGATATTGGCACCGAAGAATTTGCCCACCTAGAAATGATCGCAACAATGGTATACAAATTAACCATGTTATTATATCTATCCCTAAAAAGGTGGGATCATGATTGGAAAAAGCAAATTAGCCCATCAGTCAATTGGTGGGCTAATTTAATGGAGTAGAGGAAATGAATGCCGATCTTATGTCTTGATTTCAGCTATTATCTTCTTTCTATTGTGCTATTTAGCCCCTAAATCGATTCTGAGTAATCCTCACCAAACTTAAGGAAAAAACTTTTAAGTATATTTAATACATCCAATGTTGTTGTTCTACCAAGCCATAGACAAAATAAAACAAATCTTCTGGAGGATTTAAATACAACTACTGTTGTTGTTCTACATTACAACAATTTTTATTGTTACTGCGATAACTGATTTAAATACATCCAATGTTATTGTTCTACTTCTGCATCAGTCGATCATTCCTTTCGATTTCATATATTTAAATACATCCAATGTTATTGTTCTACAAATAAATAGCTTAAAGAAAAAGAATGAGCTTGATGAATTTAAATACATCCAATGTTATTGTTCTACTCGTGGACTACCTTGGGATTATGAATATCCCAGTTATTTAAATACATCCAATGTTATTGTTCTACAATGGGGGTTTTTATTGTGATATGATATATAACAAAATTTAAATACATCCAATGTTATTGTTCTACAAAGTTGATTTGAAGGCATCGGAAAAGGCTCAGGTTATTTAAATACATCCAATGTTATTGTTCTACCCAGTCACTATAGGCTTTATCATTTCAAACTTACTACATATATACATGTGTATCAAGGGTTAGAGGCGTTTTTCTCCAAGTGGTTGTCCTTTTTTAGAAATTGATGGGAGAAATCTGAGAAAGTAGTGTGATATCAATACTTGGACTCTATTTAGAATGGATCGAGGTTGGAGAAAAACTATAAGTATAGTGCTTAGAATCCATCATTTTATCATGGAGCTTCATGGAGATGAGGATTAAGCAGGTGTAATGTCTCCTGATCGATGTCATCTACCCTCCTAAGCAAGTGATTTATGGAAAAGAATTTCATCCAACACTCGAACAAAAGGCGGGAGTTTTGGTACAATCCTTTATCACACACACCCCTTTTACAATGGAAATAAACGAACAGCTTTAATGTGCTTGGATATTTTCTTGCCGATGAAAAACTATCATCTCAAAACTCCCAAAGGAATTTGCTAAAGAAGAACAATTCAAAGGAGACACTGGTCCTGAAGAAATCGGAAAAGTAATTGGAGAATACATGGTGTTACTGGGTTGACCATTCCCCATGTATAAAACGAATAAAGACCACCCGGTATAGGATAGTCTTTTGCGTTTAATAAATATTGCAAAAATCCAGTTTAATATATCTAATGTTATTGTTCTACTTTCTTGGATAATTTTCTTTTGTTGTTTCCGTGTTGCATTTAAATACATCTAATGTTGTTGTTCTACAAGAAGTTGTTGTTCTACTTCCCACAATCAAGCAATGGGGAACATTGTCGAACTATTTAAATACATCTAATGTTGTTGTTCTACTTCGATGATCGAGCTAGAAAGAAAGTGTGATCGTTGATTTAAATACATCTAATGTTGTTGTTCTACGTAGGATCTTGTGGGCTTTGTTCCATTTGCTATCTCATTTAAATACATCTAATGTTGTTGTTCTACGTCTCAGAAGTTCCACAACTTCCCTAAAGGGTTCTTATTTAAATACATCTAATGTTGTTGTTCTACCCCGGTCACTACAGACCTTTTCATTTCAAACTTACTACATATATACATGTGTATCAAGGGTTAGAGGCGTTTTTCTCCAAGTGATTGTCCTTTTTTAGAAATTGATGGGGGAAATCTGAGAAAGTAGTGTTATATCAATACTTGGACTCTATTTAGATATGGATCGAGGTTGGAGAAAAACTATAAGTATAGTGCTTAGAATCCATCATTTTATCATGGAGCTTCATGGAGATGAGGATTAAGCAGGTGTAATGTCTCCTGATCGATGTCATCTACCGTCCTAAGCAAGTGATTTATGGAAAAGAATTTCATCCAACACTCGAACAAAAGGCGGGAGTTTTGGTACAATCCTTTATCACACACACCCCTTTTACAATGGAAATAAACGAACAGCTTTAATGTGCTTGGATATTTTCTTACCAATGAAAAACTATTATCTCAAAACTCCTAAAGGAATTTGCTAAAGAAGAACAATTCAAAGGAGACACTGGTCCTGAAGAAATCGGAAAAGTAATTGGAGAATACATGGTGTTACTGGGTTGACCATTCCCCATGTATAAAACGAATAAAGACCACCCGGTATAGGATAGTCTTTTGCGCTTAATAAATATTGCAAAAATCCAGTTTAATACATCTAATGTTGTTGTTCTACTTTGTTTCGTGAAAGGAGAAGAAACCGAATTCTTTGTATTTAAATACAACTACTGTTGATGTTCTACTTTCCCCTAAAACCTTTATCCGAACTGTGTCACCCATTTAAATACAACTACTGTTGATGTTCTACACGAGGTGGTTATATCATGTCAAATCGAGTTATCCATTTAAATACAACTACTGTTGATGTTCTACACGAGGTGGTTATATCATGTCAAATCGAGTTATCCATTTAAATACAACTACTGTTGATGTTCTACCAATCATGCCCTCGCTGACATCTGCCTCAGCGTGTTATTTAAATACAACTCATGTTGTTGTTCTACGCGGCTTTTGCTTCAGTGGTTTCAGCAATTGGACCTTATTTAAATACAACTCCTAGTTGTAGTTGGAAACTGAGAGGGCACATAATTTAAATACAACTCATGTTGTTGTTCTACGTTTGTAGAGTTTAACTTCTTGAAAGATCTGGGTTAATTTAAATACAACTCATGTTGTTGTTCTACATATGGAGATGATGAGGTTGTTTCCAATTTCGATTATTTAAATACAACTCATGTTGTTGTTCTACAGCGGATCAACTGGATGAAATGGAACGCTCAAAAACCATTTAAATACAACTCATGTTGTTGTTCTACGATTCATATTGTTGATTTAACAAATCAAGGCATGTTGATTTAAATACAACTCATGTTGTTGTTCTACGAAAGATTACTATAAAGATCGCAAACATCCCAAGAGATTTAAATACAACTCATGTTGTTGTTCTACAACTGACGCAGATATGACTCCATTCGCTGACGTTGAATTTAAATACAACTCATGTTGTTGTTCTACAAGGTCATCCTTTGATCGCCTTTTCTGCTTGCTTGGATTTAAATACAACTCATGTTGATGTTCTACGTTTGTGGGTTCACGGTTGAGCGAACCGGATCAAGTAATTTAAATACAACTCATGTTGTTGTTCTACTGAAGGTGGAACATTCACAAATACAAAATCAACCTTATTTAAATACAACTCATGTTGATGTTCTACTTGGTGAGCAATTTGGGGAGACAAGAGGGGAAATTTAATTTAAATACAACTCATGTTGATGTTCTACATAAGCACGATCAGTGAGGCGCCGATAAAAATAATATTTAAATACAACTCATGTTGATGTTCTACTATCTGAATTCGATGGATGTAACCCAAATACCAACATTTAAATACAACTCATGTTGATGTTCTACAACATACTAGGAACATACTTACCAGTTGAAAATAGGATTTAAATACAACTCATGTTGATGTTCTACACTTTCATGTCTTTTTTATTGTCCATGATTTCATTGATTTAAATACAACTCATGTTGATGTTCTACGCGATTTCCCGAGATATAAGAGAATGCCAGAGCCAATTTAAATACAACTCATGTTGATGTTCTACATAACAAAGAATGGTGAACTGCTAAATGCACCATTATTTAAATACAACTCATGTTGATGTTCTACCCCAGTCACTACATGCTTTATCATTTTAAACTTACTACATATAGACATGTGTATCAAGGGTTACGGGCATTTTTCTCCAAGTGATTTTATTTTTTAGAGACAGGTGGGGGAAATTTGGGAAAGTAGTGTTGTATCAATGCTTGGACCCTATTTTGATACCGATTGAGGTTGGAGAAAAATCATAAGAATAGTGATTCTCCATCTTCCTTTAATGATGTTCCTAAGGATATTTCTGTAAAAGCATGTTCGTTTATCATTGTTATAATAGAGACAAAATCATAGTCTTTATCAATGATGGCTTCTATTTCCTTTCTCATTTTCATGATATTCGATGGAGTGATCGGTCCGCGGAAAACGGAGTTTTGATAATGAACCAAGTACTTTTTACAAACTTTAAAGACTTTATGGACACGTTTTTCGTGAACATCATATAGGACAAACGCATAATTTGCATTGATTTTCTTTGTTTTTGTCATTATTGTTTCTCCCGATCATCAAAGGGCTGAAAGGACTCGCCTTCCATGATGCATTTAATCAACTTATATGCATCTAACTTTATTGCTGTACGGTAAGATACTTTTCTTTTTAGCTTGGGATGCATAAATACCTTATCCAACCTTTCTTCCAAGGACTTAACAAAAATATTCCTTCCCGCATCATTTAATAGGCAATAATTCAATTGCTTATCAAAGTGCTTTTCAACTTGTAACTTCCTATTATTAATATTTTCAAAAATGGTTCGAAATACGATTAGCGGTTTAAACACCTCGCATAAATCCAAACTTAATGAAAAACGTCCATCTGATGGCTCATGCAAAAAACTAATCGATTGATTTAAATGTGTTTGATAAATTTGTGAAATCGTTTTGGCATACAATATTGAATTACCAAATGAAATCAGAGCATTCATTGGATTATCTGGAAGTTGTCTCACACGCTTATTAAACAGGAAACTCTCTGGTAAAAAATATTGGAAAGAATTATAAAACTTCTTCCAAATAGTTCCCTCAATAAAAAGTATTTGCTGGATTGTTATATCTTTCTCCATCCAGTTCGGAACATCTTTGCGTAGCCAATCTAAAAAAGGCTTTATTTCTTTTGATCCATGTGTGTAGTAATGGTACAAAACATAATAAATATTATTTGCGATTCCTTTCACAATAGCCTTTGCAATCGGTAGACGTATTTGTTGAAATGCTTCTGCTTGCTTAACCGTCAGCCGTCCACTTACTAGCCCTTCTTTTGGATAAAATGTTCCTGAATAATGTTGATGATAATTAAAAAAGTGAATAATAATCCCTGCTTTAGAAAGCAAGTTCAATAACTTAGTATTTATGCTCACTTCATTTAAACAATAAATCTCTTTTATTCCTTCAATCGGTATGTAATTATTACCTCGATCATTTCGAAAAATTAATGAATGATCTTTTCGTTTTAATTCCCCCATTGACGTTAAATACCTAACTGACTTCATCGTTCTACCTCCTCAAATGTAACAGTATTCG
Source organism: Hazenella coriacea (assembly GCF_004341825.1). Classification (GTDB taxonomy): domain Bacteria; phylum Bacillota; class Bacilli; order Thermoactinomycetales; family Thermoactinomycetaceae; genus Hazenella; species Hazenella coriacea. The sequence goes on from NZ_SMAG01000003.1 coordinate 377,038, forward strand.
TAGTAAGCACATTTTCGGCACTTTGGTTCGTTTAATACTTTGGCGATTTGACTGCCTTCAATATAACTTTGAATCTTAGCTAATAGTTGTTCTAGCTCAATCTCTTTCTCCTTTGTCAGCTCTACATATTCTATCTTATTCTTCTGCCTTTTCTTTTCGATAAACTCAATTTTCCCTTTTCTCTCAACGCCTTTATCTTTTAACACCTTCAAGTAATAGAGAGTTTGCCATCTCACTGCTTCAAGATCCGAATCTGATTTTTTCACTTCAACTAAATAATCATCTGTAATTTTGTCAATTTTAATATTTTCAATCGCTACTTCACTTCGTTTCGCATTTTCATTTTTTAACTCATGCAAAATTTTCCCTATACGCACATCTTCACTGTTATCTTCTAGATTCAATTTATTTGCAAATAACCAACATTGCCGCTTACAATGAATATAGTAGTTCACGACCGTTCCAGTAATCTTCATAAGAACAAGTCATCTCCTTGCTTCTTTAGCTTATCTTCGTTAAAAACCATCATCCCCGTAAATGGATCTTCCTCTACAAAATGTTCACCATGTTCAATGTAATAAATTTCACCAATGCTCTTTTCTTCATCCTGGTCTTGGATAACTGGCTTTGTGTAGGTTGAAAAAAGAAAATAGCTCATATCCTCCGACAATAACGATAATTTGACACGTCGTTCTGCAAAGCTCATCTTCCTGTCTAACGTTAAGTCAACAAACCGTTGCCATACTTCTCTCCCTCTGAGAGGCGTTCCATCTTCTCGTTCCGTATCATAAGCGAGAAAGACATTATATTTATGATCATCAATTAACCTCATATGTGCTGCTACTTCTTCATACTGCAGCTGATGCACTTGTTGATAGAACTTTGCAATATGATTCTCGTTAAGTTGTCTTTTATCCCTTTTCACTTCGCCAAATACAGACTCATAAAAACAATCGAATTCTTTGTTTTCAAGGTGTAGTCGATACTTTTCTTCTAGCACATTGAATGGTAAACGGAAATCTCCTCGATAAACATGTTTGGCATCAATCATATTAAAGAAATAAACATAACAATCTGTACGCAAACAAGAGCGATTGATGCGTCCTGCAAACTGTTCTTCACTATCTAATGTTGCAATATCTTTAAAGCCGAGGTCCATGTCAATATCGACACCTGCTTCAATCACTTGTGTCGTGATCATCATCACATCATCCAGCTTAAACGTACCATCTTCATTCTTTCCTAAGGCATCAATCACTTTTTTACGATAATGTGCATGATGATTACCATTCAAGCGGATCATTGGAATATCTTTTTCTCCTAATCTTTCTTTTAACAATTGGTATACTTCTTCAGATGATTTTAATCGAATACATTCAATTAAAATGCGCTTTGGACCCAATTCTTTTCTTTTCGCAATGATTTCATCGACAAGCAGTTCCGCTGTAATCTTATCTTTCGTAAGTAAATCATACCGAAAAGTGACTCTCTCTTTGAATAAAGGATGAGCAAAATAATCTTTAGCATTCGGTAGCAGTTCAATTACATTTCGTTTTTCTGGTAACAAACGATCTAGCTTAGGTAGAGTCGCAGACATAATGATGATTTTCATATTTAGTAATTCTGCAAATTTCGTGAGAAACTCAATCATTTCCATCCATCGAGCATTGCGATAGCCTTGAATTTCATCAATAATAACAACACTATTGCACAGATGAGTAAAAGCAAGATTAGATTCCCTTCCCACACCGAATAAATAGTTAAAAAAATTCACATGAGAAGTTAATGTGATCGGATACTGTAACATTTGACGATATAATACTTCTTCTTTGTAATCAAAAAATGACCGTCCTGTTTTTTCAGAAACATCCACATACTCTTCTTCCAACTGCTTCTCTTTTTCATGGACAATGGGTGTTACAGAATTCACAACAGCCATTGGGTATTTCTGTTGCAGTTCTTGAGGAAAAATTTTATCAAGTTCTTTCTTCGTTTGTTCAATGAGCGTATTAAATGGAAAGATATACAATACTTTATTCAACTTAGGCTGTTGCTCTAATAAAGTTAGTGCTAGATTTATTGACATATTTGTTTTTCCAGCACCGGTTGGAGCTTCTAAATAAAATAACGACTCATTTTGATGTTCGATGATTTGCCGTTCTGCTTCGATATACAGATCAGATCGCAATTGATTAATAGGTACTTTTTCAAAAAAATTCGGATTACATTTATATGCTTCAATCCCTTGAACCACTTGCGTATCGTTGTATGTTTTTCGTAAGATGGTGACATCCTCGCTCTGCAAATATCGAAAACGGGGTCGCTCACCATTTTTATCGTATGTGTATGTTGCATAAAAGTCCGTAGCAACAAGTGTTGAATACAATAGACGAGTTAAAGTATAGAAGGAATAGTGATTATGACTCTCATCGTCTATGTTTTCTTCCGCGGTATATTCTTCTAGATCAAAGTAGTCATAATATACTGTTTTATCTCGGTAAAATTGAAGATACATTTCATTTTTTTGTAACCGCTTTACAAGTAAATCTAAGTCACTTGCATAATCTTTCAAACTAAAATTCTTTAAATATGTGTGGTGTCTTGAAATGAGGTATGAGAAAACCAGTAGGATATAGGCAAAAAAGCTTTGCTTCTCTTCATCCTCTTGTTCTTCAATCTCATGACCAAACTCATTTAAATAAAGAAGAGATGATAATAATGAGTGCTTCGTCATCATCGCTCCTTCAAGATCTAAGGGCTGCTTCATCTTTACTTTCTGAAACGCCGGGTTTATCTTCCCCAAGTCATGTAAAGAAATCGCTGCATAAAACCACTTTTCAATGGTGTTATATTCTTCTAAAGTTAGATATTCTCCATTAAAAGTCAACGAATGAATCGTCTTCTTGACAACCTCTTGTAAACCATTCTCTTCTTGTAATTGACGTACAAATGACATCACAAGATCCGTGTGTTCTGTTAATGTTTCATCTTTTCCGCCTCCGATATGAGCTAATATTTTCTCTGGTTGTGTTAATAGTTGTTCAATATCCAAAAGACATCCCCCTGATCAATGATGATGAGGGGCAAAATCACCCCCTCACCATTTAATAAAAAATAATAGAACGTTCTTCAACTTCAAAAACGGTCACATCATTTTTTACAGTTTTCACTTGTCGATTCGTACACATCATTTCTTTGAACACATAACCATTTAACTTCTCATCTAAGACATAGGGCAAGTGTTCTCGATAATAGTACATTTTTTCACCATGACCATGAGTACTTTTGCTTTTACGTTGAAAGCCTCCAAGCTCCAAATCCCCCACTGAAAATAAAGAATGTACTTGCTTCACTTCTTGTTGCTTTCTCATTGAAGCAATACGAACATGATGGATGTCAGCGGGATGATCATTTTTCCCCAAATAAGGAATGTATGTTGTTCTCCTATTGATCATTTGTTCTTTCAATGCTTGATAAGCATCTGTACCATCGTCTAACACATAGATTGTCCAATGTGGATTGTCTAACCACTGTTCTTTCACTATTAAGTTGTTACCTACTTCACCACTTGCATAGCCAACAGCGTTATTAAATATTTGAATCTTTTTCGCAAAGTAACTTCGATCACCATGTGGTACAATACTCACCTGGAGCTGTTGTTGTTTACTATAAAACTCTGGATATTTATTTTCTTCTGTTGGACCATGTCTCTCGATATGGCGTTTTTGTTCATGATAACCACCGTAACCAACTATCGCACCCAATAGACCGAGAAGAGCCACTTTCGGAATATGATTATATGTGAAATACACATTTGCATTCACATCTGGCTTTTTAAAAAAAGCGTTCTTTCCTGATAATTCGAAGGCCAATGCTTCTATCATTTTATCCACATCCTTACACTAATGTTTCATTCGTATAAAGATGTTTTTGTTCAAATGAATCTCCTATATTTTCTACAACCACTTTGTATGGATTATAGAACAATTCAACCTGTTCAATACTAGAGTTAACCGATTGCAAGAAAGTAGACAATTCTTCAAAGTCATACACGATCTTATTCGACTGATTTTTATACACATTTACATAACGGTCTAACTGTGGTAAATACAAGTCTGTTCCTTCTTTACAAGTTACAAATAAGGCTAGCTCATTCTCAGCACCTGACTTACTGTTCGTGTTCAAGGCTGTAGCACCTTTCATCAACCCTTCACGCAACTTTTCATATGCTTCAACAGTGTAGCCTTCGAAGCCATCTATAAGATCCATGTACCCATCATAATGATTTGGATTGACGCTAAATGGATACACATAATGAGCTTCATCACTAACAATTTTCTTTCCAAGAGAAGAAGCATCTGCATCTGCTTTCGTTGAATTACGGAACGGAGATAAAATATCTTGTACTTGTACATCTGTGTACTCATACTTGTTCATCCCTTGTCCAACTTGAACAACGCCTGTTAAACCAATATTTTGTTTTTTTACCGCAAATGTTGCTCCAAAATTCATCACATCAATCGCCGAAAACAGATTCGCCAACACATCTTTAGAAGAATTTTTGTCTACAACGACTTCACCAAAAATCTCCTCATAGCGCTCTGTTAAGTCTTTAGGTTGAATCTTACCATCTGCTTTTTCAGGAATTGTGTAAGATTTATAGTAAAGAACTTTTTCACCTTGCTTGTCCCAAAAGTTTTTCACTGAGTATTTTAACGCTTTATCACTACCGAAGATGGTTCCATCTCCAATCGTCTTCGGACGCCCTGTAAAGTCAGCATTCCAGTTCGCCATATATGATGCAATCCCAACAACCCCGTATACTCGTTTCGTCATTTTTGCCATTACTTCTGCCCCTCCCCTTCTTGCTTCAGTTTTTGATAAAATAAATTATTCGCACATAAGCCAGCGATTAGCATACTACGATTTTTTTCAACAATTTTTGCATTTATATCGTATCCTTGGACCATCGCCATCGCATTATTAAACACGATATGATTAAGACGGACAGCATGTTTATATGTATCAAATAGTTCAATAAGCTTATTTTGAAGAATACGGGCATTTCGCGATTTAATAATCGGCTCTGCAATCCCATAATTTTTACTATCTTGGTTAGCAACGGATTGAGATAACAAATACGAACCTAACTGACCAGCTAAAAAGAAAAACTCTGCGTCACTGTCGCATACAACCATGTCATTTTTTGTTTGCAGTTTTGCTTTTAACGTTGTGTAGATCTCTTTTAAATCTTCTGCCATTTGTATACCCTCCTCATCATTCATTTCTTTCAACAATGCTAACCGAACTTGATAAGCATCTGCGATTTTTTGAAATCCAAAGCCTTTAATCGTTTTTAGTAATTGGTTTTCAATTAAGTCCAAGGAATACTTTTTAATAAAAGGTTGAATCGTTTGAGACGTGTCTTTCACGAGATAATCGAATAACGCTTGTCTCGTCATCATGTAGATCGAAACCATCTCAACAGTAAAGACGTTTTCTTTCGGTTTCGGTGCATCTCTGCTTAATAAATTATTTGGCATATATCCATTGAAAAATAATTTATTAATGACCGTACGTAAGCTACTTTTCCCTTTTATATCATCGTATGCTTTCGTGATATATTTTTTATCCACATACTCTTGTCTTTCTAAAATGTTATCCACTGACAGTGCCCAAGACTCATCGGGGTTAAATGGAACATGATCAAACTCGTCAATGCTTCCATTTTTATCTAACGTTAAATAATACGCACCCTTGGCGACACTTCTCGCTGTCGTGCCACTACTTGTCCCTGGGCCAAATGGCTCATGAAAAGGTATCGTAATTTCTTGAAATTTTCCTTTTTGCAGTAACCACTGAGAAAAGTTTTTAATCATTAACGCTTCTTCTAGTGTTACCCGTGTTGGGACAGGGGTTTTACGTGTTTTCATTTCAAAAAACGGCTTTTTAGAGTTCATACTAATATCATATGCTGGAAGACCTACAATCTCACCGTAAAGCAACTCATTGAACGTATTCACATTAAAGATGCGTGGAAGTACATAGATGTCATATTCTTGTTCATACAACGAAAGTTCAACGTCGAAAAAGATTTTTATGTAATTTTGAACATTATTCTCATGGACTAACGTTCGAATGTACTCCATCACTTCATTAAAGTTCTCTTTCCAAAACTGCCGGATCATCTCTAAGCGTTTTTGTCGCTCTTCTGATGAAATATAAGTGGTCAATTCACTAAATCGCTCTTGAAAAAAGGCATTTTTCTGTTCTTCTTCAACTGCCTTTTCATCTATCTTCCGAGCACGCATCGGATATAAATCTTGCAATCGTTGAGTCACATTCGGTAATTTCTCATCTAAGAAATGAAAGTAATGAGCTTGTACAGGGGTAAGTTCGTCCTTCCCTTCTTTACCAAACAAATAATCTTTTTTCGCAAAGAACGTAAACATATTGGTACTATGGATCTTTTTAGAAGGTGTATCAATACTCTTATTCATGTCATCGTTAAGGACTGTACTCAACATGTCCCTGTGTTTAAAAAATGAAAGCAATCTGGAATCCAACTCAGCTTCGTTTGTTTTCTTATCAATGATCATCATTTCGATAGAATCTTCCGAAAAAACAGCTTTAAAAGGTACTTTTACATAAATACCTTCTTTTAACGAATAATTATCCTGTAAGATCTGTGGATATTGCTCTACAACTTCAGCAAATTGTGGGATTAAATCTTTCAGCAATCTTCATCACCCCCCTCTTCAAATAAAGTTAGCTAAGCAAAAACCGCTACCGATTGATGATCCCTTCTCTCCTAATCCAGCTCCTAAGATAACATGAGCTAGCTTTTGAGAGTCTTTATCCGACTTCACTTTCACTCTTACCTTATGTCCCAGCAGAGTGATCCCTTTATATGAAGTTGGAACAGGATTCAGGTTTGTAAATTCAATCCCTTCAATAAAGTGATAATGATTCACTTCTTCATGAAGTAATGCCTTCAACTTTTTCTCCGCGTTATCTTCCAGTCGCCTCATAAATAAATCTACATCATCATCTTGCATCCACGGACGATTGTTTACTGTTACAATCACTGGGTTCACTGTATAGACACTATCAATCATCTTATTTACATATGTCTTATGCTCTACTGCAATCACATGCATACGACCTAACTTATTCATCTTCATACAACGTTCTAATTTCTTCAGAAATGATTGTTGAAGACTTCTAACCCGAAGAACATAAATATTCCCGGCTTTGTAAATCTTCGTTTTTTCTATAGGATAGAAGCCTGAAAATACGTAGTTTTTTAATGTTCTTTTTTCATGCAAAGATTTCAATTCCTCATCTAAAAGCATGGACTCATTTAAATATCGACCAATTGATTCTTGAACTCCTTTAATCAAAATATCATCTTTGATTAAAGCAGTAACAACGAGCTCATAGTATTTCATAACATTCCTCCTCTCATTTAGAAATGAATCATCTAGCAGATAGTATATATTACCATTATCCTAGTTTCAATGGTTGCATATGATACTTATAAAAAAGTTCATATATATTTATTGATATTAATTATTTAGAAAATAACATTTGAGAAGATGAGTAAACTTCACATCATATGTTTCCGTTTTCCAATAGATTTAATCTTAAAATAAATACATGTATATCTTTAAATGCTTCAATTATTTGTACTGCTCTTCACTACGAATCGAAATACCATTCTATCATCTTCAAAGTTTCCACCCATATGGAATCATTTAATCTTCATTTATCAGTGGTCTTGATAATCGTAGTTCAATGTTCATCCTTCATAAATTGACCTTGCAAAAAAGTGAAGGGTTCCGATCCGTGGCAGTACAAAGTTATTTCGTGTGAAATATCGAACCTCATTAATGGAAGATGGAAAAGATCTATTCTCATATTTTTTCTCCAACCTCGATCCATATCGAAATAGGGTCTAAGTATTGATATAACACTACTTTCTCAAGTTTTCCCCCACCTGTCTTTAAAAAAGAAAATCACTTGGAGAAAAACGCTCGTAACCCTTGATACACATGCATAACTGTAGTAAGTTTGAAATGATAAAGCCTATAACGACTGGGGTAGAACATCAACATGAGTTGTATTTAAATTAAAGATAGTTATTGTGCTTTGATAAATGTAATTGTGTAGAACATCAACATGAGTTGTATTTAAATGTTTTGACTTGGTATGTTCTACATACCCCTCCCCGCGTAGAACATCAACATGAGTTGTATTTAAATGTTCTTTAGCCGCTTTCTTGTAATAACGTCTCACTAGTAGAACATCAACATGAGTTGTATTTAAATTGCTGGCTGTTGTGGTTACGATCGCTTTGATCGTAAGTAGAACATCAACATGAGTTGTATTTAAATCGTTCAACCTGTTGATACATCTAGCTTTACAGTCGTGTAGAACATCAACATGAGTTGTATTTAAATGACAAGAGTTGGTCTTGATTATAAAGAAGATGGTAAGTAGAACATCAACATGAGTTGTATTTAAATCAAAAGGGACCGTAAGTGAAGCTGTTAAGCCCTTTTGTAGAACATCAACATGAGTTGTATTTAAATTATAATGCCCTGACGACCCAGTTCGGCTTTCTCATAGTAGAACATCAACAGTAGTTGTATTTAAATAAGAATGTATTCACGAGTCACAACACTCTGAAGTGCGTAGAACATCAACAGTAGTTGTATTTAAATTTTTCAATTTCTGATGGGAAAGTTTTAAAGCGTGCACGTTGAACATCAACATAGGTTGTATTTAAATACGCTTAAAACAGCCAATTCTTTTTGGTTATAACGAGTTATACATCAAAGAGTGCAAATTATTTATATACTATCCTTTTATATTATCCGAATTAACCACACAAATCGGAACCATCTGATATAATTCATAAAAAAGGAGGGATCTGGTGAAAATCAACGTAGAATTTGAAGACCCCATAGTCAAAGAGCGAGAGCTCACGCTATGGCTCACCCTGTTCAGTTTTGCGGAACCATTTTTGCTGTGGTTCGCTATGGTCAAACTAATTGATCTTGAACTGGTGGGTGTCTGGTCCATCCTTATCTGCCTAGCACTTCTCACAATCCGCTTTATATACATAGCCAAGCTAATTGCTTACCCTTTGGTATGGGCGTGCCTTGTAGGAATGATCTCCAGTGGCTATGTGTCCATCTGGGTGGATGTTCTAGCTGTATTAGTCGCAGGTGGCATCCGTTGGTGGGTGATGCGAGCGAAAGGGAAGTAATTTGTTAACATGTGAGCTTCGTTTTCAATGTAATCGCAGTATCAGGAAGGATATCACAGTAATTGTGTTGCCCTCAGTTGACTATGATCAAAATCAAAGTGTATTGTATCAGAATATACTGATTAAACCAGCTTATCTTTAAAGCTGGTTTAATTTATTTAACATTTCTTTTCGACTAGGATTGGTGTAAAGCAATGTGGTATGAATGTTACAATGCCCCGCATTTGATGCCACCTCGTGAACATTCAATCCCTTTTCTAGCGCATTTGAACAAAAAAAATGGCGTAATCCATGAGGAGAAATGCTAGGGTGAATATTGGCCAGTTCACTATATTTTGCAAATGACTTGAACACAGTAATTCGTTAGTTGGCTACGATTGCTTAAAAACACAAATGGGCTTACTTCTGCTAACCGATACTTAGATCTCTCCTGCTTCAGATAATCACGGAGTAGCCGAATCACTTTATCAGAAAGGAAAACCGTTCGAGACTTATTCCCTTTTCCATCTCTCACTAATAACTCTTGTGACTCCAAATGTAGATCATCTAATCTTAAAGCTAATGCTTCACTAATACGAAGTCCTGTATAAGCAAGCAAATTCACTAGTACATAATCACGCTTATTTTTTGTCTCTAACACTATTTGAATGAAGAGCTGCACGTCCGATTCACTATGTATAGCTGGTGAAGCATAACCATGTTGAACTTTTTTAAAGTCTTCTCTTTGGATTGCTAGATGGTCTTGCATTCCCTTTTGAATGAGATGTTCATTCCAGGAACGGAGACTTGCTAAGTGAGAATTAAAAGTACTGGGAGCAATTCCTTTACTATCAAGAAATAATTTGTAATCCACAATATTCCCAGCAAACAGTTGTTGTGGAATCTTCTGATAGCGATTTTGGAACTATTGTAAATATGATTTCATAGAATTCAGATAAGATAAGATTGTATTGTGGGATTTTCCTTTCAATAGAAGATGCTTCTCAATATAACGATGATGAACGAACATGCTATTACAGCAATTTCATTAGGTATGTCTTTACAGAAGCACTATTCTTATAGTTTTTCTCCAACCTCGATCGATATCGAAACAGGGTCTAAGTATTGATATACCACTACTTTCTCAAATTTCCCCTACCTACCTCTAAAAAAGAAAATCACTTGGAGAAAAACGATCAAAGCCCTTGATACACATGTATTTATGTAGTAAGTTTGAAATGATAAAGCCTATAGTGACTTGGGTAGAACATCAACATAGGTTGTATTTAAATAGATGTACAGGCTTGGAAGTTGTTAGAGATTGAAGAGTAGAACATCAACATAGGTTGTATTTAAATTTCGGTACCAAGAAAAAGAACGCGGCGGCTTTCCTGTAGAACATCAACATAGGTTGTATTTAAATTAAAGGTGATTGGAGTAACAACGGATCGCTTCAGCGAGTAGAACATCAACATAGGTTGTATTTAAATTCGTAACAGTATCTTGGTTAGACTCCCAAAAACCGGGTAGAACATCAACATAGGTTGTATTTAAATCCCAAAAGGTATCATTTGTCCTCGGATATACTTTTTTGTAGAACATCAACATAGGTTGTATTTAAATTCGTTGCCACGTGCATACTTATCCAATACTCCCAATAGTAGAACATCAACAGTAGTTGTATTTAAATTGTTCACTTTGGGTTATATATCGTTGTGTAGTTTGGATGTTGAACACCAACACTGGGTATATTTAAATATCCTGTGGAATGGTGGTTTTGTAACAGGTTTAAATTGCATCCATATTGGAAAATGAAACGAATACAGATCACTGTGTCTAAATGCGTTTGTGCAAATTTAAATTGAAATAAAAAAGAACCAACTATCTAGTAGTGGTTCGGAGGTTCATTATATTTACACAATAGTAGATGTTCATATCTACTATTTAACACCCCTTTTTCTGAAATACAGAAAGGTCAGCTACAGAGAGAATTGCCACTAAAGCAAGAAGAAGACTAGGTGACAGATCTGAGAAGTTTGGTAAGAAGGAAATTGAGATGATGAAGGCACTTGCTAAATCTGGTACACCTATTATAGATATTGCCTCTATGCTAGAAACTTCAAGTGCTACAGTATATAGATACATTAAGAAAGAGAGATGAAAAACAAGTGATTCAATCTATCATAAATCTCTTTATAAAGTCTCATGTGGTTCTAGTCTTAAAAGACTTGGTTGGGATATTTAATACAAACCCATTTTCTTTTTTTGTCTGACCCTTTTTAACGATCCAGATGGATGTATCCGAAATAGATGACCATAGCTTTTTTCTACACGCAAAAAAGATTTATAAGTCGTGAAGAATAGAAAACCTTTTGCACCTAATGGCGCATTGATATGAATAAGGTAATATACATACCGCGGAACATCTGGCTTAAAATGGTTTTGGTGTTCCCATTTCTCGACGACTCCATAAATGCTATTCAAAAAATCATCAGCTTGTTCTTTATCATCTTTCATTTTCTTCTCCATTTTTCTCGGGAAGAAATACTCTTCATTCAATGAATACAATGGAACCATCTTAAATATCCTATCCCTATTGACATGAACCTCTACTGCATGAAGTTTTAATTTCCGGTAAATTTGTTTATATTTCGGACTTTTGGGGTTCTTGTAGGCAATCTCCAAAGCAACCTGACTACCTCCTTCAAGGGTAAAGAGAATATCTGGTCGCAAGATCTTTCCATCATCCAGCTTCACTGCTTTTTCCATCACTGACTTAACTACTGGTTTGGATATATTCCTAATTTCTTCCTTCATTTCCTCCTCGTTTAACACTTTCTCTGGATACTCTAAGACTTTCAATTTAGCCAAGTATTGCTTCCAATATTTATGTACGGTAGATTCTCCGCTTCCATTCACCCTTGTTAGACAATGAAAATTTTCCCCAGATCTATGTGCAAAATGTTTTTCTTTGATTGGACCATCTCTTACGAGCAATTCCCCGCCGCACTCGTCACAATAATATTTCAAGTGTGGATCGTTTTTCATAGCATCCTTAATGTGGATCAAGGTTTCCTTATCATTCAACAAAGCATATTCAATCATAACCTTTGCCATAGTCTTCTCTCTGCTCCTGTTCTATGGTGATTTTTATTGCTTTATTTGATACGAAAAAATCTCCCTCCACTTTTTCACTAAATCCATAGGAAACATGCAATAAATAGTTCATATTATCACTAATCCCACCTTCGTCTCTAAATAGTTCTCTATTTTAACCATTACCCCTCCCTTAGGTCATTGTATTATTGTAATATTTTTTATAGTTCGAACCTAATTGTATGTAAAATCCCAAATAAAGGAGATGGAAATTAGTTGGATAATAAATATTGAAAATTCTATATTTACTACCTGTTAGATGGCAATAGAAAGCACTATCGCAGAGGCAATTCAGCAAGCAATAGAACAGAATATCAATGCATGCACTATAAAAGAATAGGAAGAGTAAAACAATCATTTTCAAAACATGCTCTTCCTTATTCATTTATCAATCTTATTCCAAAACTACAGACAATTAGCAGGCTACTATTCTCTGAATTTTCATAGTAAATTATATTTCCGATAAAATTAACTTGTATTTTCATAAGATGACCTATACATTTTTGTTGAGCTTTAACACCATACACAATTATTTCTAAAAAAGAGGTCTTATACTCATTGTTTTAACCGTCATTTTATATTTTTTTAGCAACATCCATTAGTGCATTCCAAATTACGTGAATATCCCTATTCTTAGTTCTCCAAAGAGCTGTAGATCAGGTGCAATCTAGCACCAAGCCAACTATTTGACAGTAGGAATAGTAATTCTAGTTACACACATGATCTATACATGTCAGCAAACCTTCCGGGATTTTTAGTTCTAGAGGTTTGCTGACAAAATATGAATTGCATCAATGGAAAGCCTTGTGGTAAGGTGGATAAGTTTTGTTATCAAGTTTATTCTTTTTTCCTCTAGTAAAATACTTGGCTCATTATTAAAACTCAGTTTCTATGGACTGATCATTCCATCAGATATCATGGAAATGAGAAAGGAAATGGAAGAAATCATTGATGAAAACTATGATTTTGTCTCAATTATAAGGATGATGAACGAACATACTTTTAGAGAAATCACATTAGAAACATCATTATAGGAAGATGGAGAAGCCACTATACTTATTATTTTTCTCCAACCTCGATCAATATATAAATAGGGTCTAAGTATTGATATAACACTACTTTCTCAAATTTCCTACACCTGTCTTTAAAAAAGGAAAAACACTTGGAGAAAAACTCCTCTAACCCTTGATACATATGTATATATGTAGTAAGTTTGAAATGATAAAGCCTATAGTGACTGGGGGTAGAACATCAACATAGGTTGTATTTAAATAGAAATTCTTTAGATTGTTTTAGGCGATGATCTGTAGAACATCAACATAGGTTGTATTTAAATATGTAACCCCAAGCCCCGCAGTTGTAACACTTAAAAGTAGAACATCAACATAGGTTGTATTTAAATCCATTTTCTCCAGCCATAAATTCTGCTAGATTTGGAGTAGAACATCAACATAGGTTGTATTTAAATAAAGGCCATAGCTGAAGTACTAGGCACTAGCAAATGTAGAACATCAACATAGGTTGTATTTAAATATTTTGTTTGGATCGGGATCATTCTTCATTTCATATGTAGAACATCAACATAGGTTGTATTTAAATAACGAAAACTAAATGGAGAATGAAAAAACCAGTCGAGTAGAACATCAACATAGGTTGTATTTAAATAAGTTTACCGTGGTATTTTCCAACATGAATTATTCAGTAGAATATCAACATTCGCTGTTTCAAAAAACTCTGGAAATTCGCTAGAGCTTTATACTAAAAAGTCTTATGTCAGTTGATTATGATCAAAATCAAAGTGTATTAGATCAGATACACTGATTAAACCAGCTTATCTCTAAAGCTGGTTTAATTTATTTGGGGTAAAAGAAGCGAAGACTGATTTTGCAACCATTTGCACAACAAGTTGTATATTTAAGAACATATAACATACGGAAAAACAAAGTATGTGCACCTTTGATTTATTCCGTTTGTGTTTCATCCATTCCAATACGAAACCTAATATAAAAAGACCAATTATTAATGTAGAGAGATCAATATCGATCATCATGGATTATATCCTCCTCTTAAAGAAAAAAATACTTTGTAGCTTTAAGCATCAAAGTATTTTTCTTGTTGAGCTATTGAGTTTTTAAAGTTCCAGTTCCTTTGGAATAATGTCTGTCATCTTCCGTCTTACTTATTTCCAAATAGTAATCTTCTATCAGTTCTGAACCTAAATTCTCCGATTGGTTTAACTACCTCTAATTGGTGATGACTTCAATCAAATTCTGGAAATTCTCATGACTTCTCCGTAGCAATTTCACTTTTTGGGGTCACCGTACCTAAAGAAGAAAAACACACGTTTAAACATACTTTAGACACGAATTAACCGGCTACCCACACGTTAAGGACGGAAATCATCGCGAAAAACGTTAGCTTCGCTGAAATGAGCCTTAGCGTGTATTTTTCTCATATCGATACCGTTACCCCTTATAGGGAGGAGGTGAATTGTAAACGAAGCTCACATGTTAGCATGGGATGAATGAAGAAAGCCTTCTCGGTGGGAGAGGCTTCATGACATCTCTATTATATCACTTTTAATATAAATTAAATATATATTTAAGTTTACATCATACTTAGTTGATGATAGGATATGGAATACAAATTAAATTTGTATATGAGGTGATGAGAATGGTAAATGATGATAAGATCATACATGTTGGTTATAAAGTAAGAATTAAACCCAGATTTCGGTATTGGATGAAAGTTCGCACGTCAGAGGGATATCTACTCGAAATCTACGAATACGAGTATGAAACGGACGAGAAGGGGAAAAAGATGAGAAAAGTTGTATTCGATGAGAACGGAAATCCCAAGACCAAACGGGTCCCCTTGAACCAACTAAATCTCGCCGAACGACTGGGCATGAACAAAATGCAGGTGAATCACTGGTTCACTGGGAAATCGTTCCCTCGTACAGAAATGTTATTT
Organism: Hazenella coriacea; assembly: GCF_004341825.1. Taxonomy (GTDB): domain Bacteria; phylum Bacillota; class Bacilli; order Thermoactinomycetales; family Thermoactinomycetaceae; genus Hazenella; species Hazenella coriacea. Next base: position 392,420 of record NZ_SMAG01000003.1, read on the forward strand.
GAAATCGCCAACATTTTGAATGTGCCTGTAGATGAATTGTATGAAGTTATTGTTGAATGAGCCACCCACAGTCAGGTGGGTTTTTCATTTCCGATTCTTCAGCGACTGGATGAATGTGGGTAACACTTCTATAAGTGCAGAGTCAAAGTTACCCGTATGGATGAGCAGGATACGGTAGCTCATCTCCCCATGTGACTGTGACCACTTCTGAAATTCCTTCAGTTGGTAGGAGATGAAACGGTAGATCACCTGCTTGTACGACCCCACAGCATATCGGTTACCAGGGAAGTAAGTTTCTTGGTTCAACCTCAACTTCGTCTCCACCACACTGCCTAGTCGGAGTCGGATGTCTCAATGTTGGGGAGAATCTCATGCTTCGACTTCCGCCACTGTTCATACTCCCGTTCCGTAAATCGACCGCCTAACTCCTGATAACACCGATCCAGTGCCTGTTGTAGGTCATCATTCGTGAACTGGAGTCCCTTCCCCTCATCGGTCAGTAGTTCAACCTCTTCCTTCGCATAGTTAAACGTTTTGTTGAACCGACTGGTAATCACTCTCACCCGTGGGAAGCCATGAGCCTTCGCTCATTTATTCATACTGTCGTTTGCTGAACCCTTCCCCTAACTCCTCGGATGCCTGTAACAGTGAACAGATGCAATCTTCCTTGGTGAATCGATCTCGACTTTGGGGTAACTTCAAGTGTTTGCGGATGCCGTCCCATGTGAGGGAGAGAAGATTCTGCTTCAACGCTGATACACTGTATAGGTCATACTTCCGTGCGTACATGTCCCATGTAACCACAGTGGGAAATCCATCCTTTGCACTCATCTCCCATAGCCTATCGAGGGTGCGGTTCATTTCCCCTCCTGTTTCTCCCATAGCGTTCGTTTCGGAGATTTCTTCTTCTCAAATCCTGCTAATCGGAGTCCCACGCTCCATGACCCGAATCGGTAGATCACCGCTGAGTATCGGGGGAGTTCCCGTTTGCGTGGAGGTCTGCCGGTTCGGCTCCCTTGTCCCGAAACGTGTACTTTTCTTCTTTGGGTACGATGACCTCTTATAGGTTTTCTCCAACCTCGATTACTATCAAAATAGGTTCTAAGTATTGATATAACACCACTTTCTCAAATTTTCCCCACAGATCTCTAAAAAAGAAAATCACTTGGAGAAAAACACTCGTAACCCTTGATACACATGTATATATGTAGTAAGTTTGAAATGATAAAGCCTATAGTGACTGGGGTAGAACATCAACAGTAGTTGTATTTAAATTCCGCAATCCTCCAAACATCCACATATATCCCATCCGTAGAACATCAACAGTAGTTGTATTTAAATAGAAATTACGTTGCCTATTTTTAAATCTTCTATAAGTAGAACATCAACAGTAGTTGTATTTAAATACCCTAAAGTTACTAGAATCAACATCACGAGTATGTAGAACATCAACAGTAGTTGTATTTAAATCACTGTTCTCCTTACATATCCGACAAAGTCATAAAGTAGAACATCAACAGTAGTTGTATTTAAATTTAATCACGACGACGACAAATTCATTTCCGTGTTGTGTAGAACATCAACAGTAGTTGTATTTAAATGTTGGTTAAAAAGAGGAAGTAAATTTGATGAATTGGTGTAGAACATCAACAGTAGTTGTATTTAAATTGTGATAATGTACTGCCCCGCGTCCGTTCTTGTCCTGGTAGAACATCAACAGTAGTTGTATTTAAATGAAGTGGATCGCCGAGCAAACAAAAAAGCAGGAAATTGTAGAACATCAACAGTAGTTGTATTTAAATGGTTGTAAAGCCATAACACAAAAAAGAACCCCTCTAAGTAGAACATCAACAGTAGTTGTATTTAAATTAGATTGATCTGCCCATATGTTAGAAACACTATTAAGGTAGAACATCAACAGTAGTTGTATTTAAATGAACGAAAAGTATAGAGAAGTCGCTGGGCATGATCCGTAGAACATCAACAGTAGTTGTATTTAAATTACTACGCTTTTCGTCAATGGATATAAGGCGTTCCCAAAAAGTTGAGCCGCATTCACGACATTTATAACGTCTGCGGTTTAATTCTAAGCCTATTCGCTTTAAACAAATTGGTAGATCCATGATTAGTTGTTTTCTTGATGTATGTTTATATAGCCTGTCAAAGCCACATTGAGGGCAACGTTCTGGTGGATAAGTTGCTTCCACTTTAAACATCATGTCGGATTCATTTTCTTGTGGTGGTTCTGTTGTTTTAAGATCTGGTAGTAATAATAAGTCTGACATATTATTGTTCATCCTTTACTACTCTGTAGTGTTACGGTATTAAGAATATTGATTTTTGAACTATCATTGCTAATTACTTTTCGTGACCGTAAATTCTCATATAGTATTCCATAAAGCATTTAGATGATGGGCGATCAGAAAACCTATCATTGAGTATCCTACGATAAAAAAGGTTATCCCATGGTTTCACAGGATAACCTTACCATTATTGGAACTATGCAGTTACACAGCTACAATCTTTGCACTCGCAATCTTCATCAGTACAATTGTCTGCACATTCTTGACTACAATAAACTTTTTCTTCTACTTCCACTTTTTTTACACCAAGAAGACAATTACAGCTCGGTCTTGCACATTTTTCCATACCAAACTCCTCCTTATTATTTAGGTAAATCTTCAGTTAAACACCAACCTTGATCTAAAAGACTAACGACGCAATTATCAACAACTCGGTACCGAATAAAATTGCCTTCACGATTACTGCGAACGATGCCTTTATCAACTAATCGTTGAAGTTGGTTGGAAATGGCCTGAGGTTTCATTTCAAGCTGTTCTGCTACCTCACTAACAGATACATTTGGTGTTCGGATCAAAGTATGCAATATTCTAAGCCTTGTTCCATTAGAAAGTATTTTAAAGGTCTCACTTAAACCCTCAGCATTATCTGTATCTAACAAAGGGCGTTCCGTTAGTTTTGGTTTTGGTGTACACCAGTTTTCAGCCATTATTTCCTCCTCCGTTCCACAATTACATCATATAGTGTAATAGTTTTTATGTCAAGTCCCCTATAAAGTGGTGAAGTTCATAATATAAGCATCTTTTTTATCAGTACATTATGACATCTTAATAATACAACAACATAATCCCCTCTTGTTGGACTACCTACCTCCTGTAAACACCCATGTTTGATTGAAGCTTATATGGTATTATTGTTTTTCCTTAGCATTCCACCAAATAATCCGATTTAAATACTAACTGTTTTTGAATTATTAAAATAATAATTCCACTATATATTCCGAAGACCCCCCATAAATAAGAGGTGGATTATAAATTGACTAGAGTCACCAGCAATTCGCTTTAACTTTACTTATTTCATCAGAAGATATTGCACCCACCACCATAAATAGCTTTATAAACTTGCTTATAAGAACATCATTAAAGGAAGAGAAGCACTGTTCTTATGGTTTTTCTCCAACCTCAATTGGTATCGAAATAGGGTCTAAGTATTGATATAACACTACTTTCTCAAATTTCCCCTACCTGTCTCTAAAAAAGTGAATCACTTGGAGAAAAACGCTCGTAATCCTTGATATACATATATCTATGTAGTAAGTTTGAAATGATAAAGCCTGTAGCGACTGGGGTAGAACATCAACATGAGTTGTATTTAAATACTGTTTTATTTGTTTTATTTGATTTAATTATAATACGTAGAACATCAACATGAGTTGTATTTAAATCCCGCCGGGAGGCATATCCTTTTATCTTTCTCTTTCGTAGAACATCAACATGAGTTGTATTTAAATACAAAGTAATAATCTATCATCAATATTTTCTAGCGGTAGAACATCAACATGAGTTGTATTTAAATATCGTCTTCGCCTGGGCGATTCGTAAACCTCGCCTGTAGAACATCAACATGAGTTGTATTTAAATTGATGTGGGGTAGTAAAGGGGTTTTGGCTGATTCAGTGTAGAACATCAACATGAGTTGTATTTAAATTAATCAATATCTTTTTCTCTGTTAACTTTCATTCTTGTAGAACATCAACATGAGTTGTATTTAAATCTTGCCATCTTCTCAAAATACGCGACCTCGTCTAGTGTAGAACATCAACATGAGTTGTATTTAAATACCCCAGCCCAAGGGAGGGCAGGGGAGGGCATAAGGTAGAACATCAACATGAGTTGTATTTAAATTGTTGTCACCTCATCTATTTGGTTATCAATGTGCCGAACGTAGAACATCAACATGAGTTGTATTTAAATGATTCTTTTTGCTTTCTCTTTTGAATCTTTTCTTGCGTAGAACATCAACAGTGGATGTATTTAAATTTCTATTTTTCACTTTGTTGCGTCGGCGAGATCTCAATAAATACTACAGTTGTAAAGTGGAGGTGAAACAAGATAAGGGAGAGTTATTCTCTTATTCTATTTACTCTATTCCCAATTCTATAATCACTTGATAGAGTTTATAGAAGAAAGGGGAGATTACGATGAGAACAAATATAAAATGGTCGTTATTTTCTTTAGTAGTTGGTACTTTGTCCTTTGGTATTATAGTAGTTTTATGGCTTTCACAAAAAGTGAGTGCTAATCAGTTTTTTGCTTTTACTTTTTTATCGCTTTTAATTTTATCTTTTTCTAGTGCATCATTAATTCGTAAAAAAAATATATCGAATGAAAGAACATATGAATTATATAATGATCCTTTGGTAAAAGAGAGTGTATTGCCATCTATTTGGCTCCAAATGTTAAATCATAAAGATGAAGGTGAAAAGTTGATGTGGGGGGCCAGACTTTTGGGTATTGGATGTATGATTGGGTTCATTTGTTTCATTGAAGATTTCGTTCGATGGATTGATTCAATTTACCCTCATCACAAGTTTGCTCCTGATGTTGATGCAGCTATTATCACAACAATGGGTTCTACATTCACACTTGGCTTGACTCTTATAGTCACCTTTTATTTTAATCGCCAAACTCAACTGGCTATGATTGAACAGTCTCATGCCAATTTAAAGGAACGAGTGATTGAAAAACGAATGATTCTTTACCCCGAAGTGGAACAATTAATTGAAGACCTAGGAATTCTTTATCCTGATTTTTTACATACAGATGATTGGAACGATACAGTATCTCATCTAGATCAACTATATCAAGAAAACAAATATTATTTGTCTAAGAGTCTTCGAGTATATATCCAAAATTTTGGTTTTTGTGAAAGCTGATCACGATGAAGAATTGTCCTCTGAAAAAGTAAAAGAAGCTGAAGAAAAACTGGATAAACTCATTACTCTCTGCCAAACAGAAATTGAGAAATCCCTTGATTTGGCAGCCTTGGTTGATTTGGATTAGTTAATTCCCATGTAAGAAAAATAAACCAGTAAACATGTTGTATTTAAATGAAGAAGATACAGAAGAATATGAGAAAAGAATAAAAGGTTGAACATCAACAGTAGTTGTATTTAAATACCGCCGATTTGTCAGAGTTTCGACGGGATGAATGGTAGAACATCAGGCTTAACAAGCTCTTTGGCTTCACTTTATTTATTCTTTATAATACATCCTGCCTCCAATCTTCATTATTTGAGCCCTTAATTGACAAAAATATAAGGAAAATGTTACAATATTTATATTATTAGCATCGGTCAGGGTCGGCGCAATTTTTTTCAATAGGTTTGACTAGACTGGGGGTAGCACTTATGAAAACGAAAAACCTTGCAGTTGAGTGGTTTAAAGGATTTGAAATTAATCTTTCTTGCTTAACTCTTATTTTTGAAAAACCTAAAACTAAATGCAGTAGCGCTGTGCTGGCCGATACTAATAAATTAACTCCCGCAATGTTGGCGGGAGTTTTTATTTACCCTATTTGAACAATGCCTTTAAAACATCCTAACAAACTCTTCGACAGAAAGAATAGTAATTATATCTACAAACCTCTTGAGATTTTTCAAGTTTCAGAGGTTTGCAGACATAAATATTCACTGGTAGAAAGCCTTATTGTATGTTGGATTTGTAACAAATTATAATTGCATCTCTACTAGAGTTGAAAGATATTCATAATGACTAATGCCTCATAAGTTAAGCTTCTTTTACATAATTAATATAAGTAATCATCTATATCTTAATTTTTTTAATATCAGATTTATTTAGCGATTCGATAAAGTTATTGAACTCTTTTTGAAGTTCTTCAACATTTTTATAACGTTTATTTATATCTTGAGAAATCCCCTTCTCAATGAATTTATAAAAAACACCATTCTTATTTGTTATCCTTGACCTACCAGTCATTACAAAATGAATCAACCGTGTTAATGAATATGTTTCATGTCGTATCTCATATTTACTAAATCCAAGAAACTCTAGATCTGGATCATTAAAAATTCCTTTTATTTCAGTGCTATCTCTTGTGAGTACGCTGTCTTCTAATTTCACCAAGCCGAAATCTGAAACTTTGATCACATTTATTCCGTCATACTTTTTTAAGAGAACATTTGTAGGGCTTATATCTCTATGCAAAACACCTCGGTTATTAATGTAAATGAATGCTCGAAGGATTTGTTTGACTAACCTAATTCTTTCCCCAACCTCCAATTTACTATTATTTTTCGAAATATAATTGTAAAGCGTATCATCTGCATATTCCATTATATATTGACGATTTTTTTCATCAAAGTTATAGACTTCAATAACATAAGGAGACTTCAATTTCCCCATTTCTTCAAATTCGATTTTAAATCGCTTATACTCATCCTCACTTAGATTTTTATCTGCTTTTTTAATAACGAAAAAACGCTTATAGTAGTCATCATAATATTTGTAAACACTTGCATAAGAGCCCTTACCAATAAACTCTTTACTAATTTTTTTTATGGGTGTAAGACTAAATATAGGCTTTGTTTCAATGAGGTTTATTTTCTGAAAGTTACTGGGAATAGCACTTCCAAAACTACTTTCTAAAAATCCATCACATTCATTCAATATTTCTTCGTAATGAGGATCTACATAAAAATAGTATTCAGAACGCTCTAGATTTAATTGGAGTGACTCCAATTGTTCGTGCAAGTATATGAGTTCTCTACTTTCTTCAGCTGTATAGTGACCATTGTTAAGTCGGGCATTCATATAATTAAATAAAAAGTTTAATTGATAATGAAACACTGAAAAGAGTCGTTTTAAAACAGGAATAGGAACAGTATCATATAGCCCCATGTATTTTTGTATATTTTCATCGCCAAATCTTTCAATATATTCATTAACCTTACTACTTAAATAATCTAGATGAACATCTTTAGTTGATAGCATTCCCAATGCCCCTTTTCTACTATATAGTCTCTATAATGAATAAAAAGCTAGTTTCCAATCATAAAAACCTATTACATAAACTATAGTTGTTCTAATATGCTTTATCAATTTTTAGTTAAATAATTTATATTGATTTCATTTTCTCTTTTTAACTCAGTAGAAAAAATAAAGGCTCCGTTGAAACTCTTCTTCGAGATTTAGTTTAAAAGACTAAATGAAATTGAATTTTAAACCCTCAGAGACATTATGCCTTTATGCTTCCTCTTTTGTAGACTAATTAAACCCATCTATTAAAATCTTAAATATAAAAGGATAACTTGATGAAATTGATATAACACTATTTCCCCAAAATTACCCACGTATCTCTAATAAAGAAAATTACTTGGAGAAACACTCCCATAAGCCTTGATATACATATATATGTAGTAAGTTTGAAATGAAAAAGCTTATAGTGACTGGGGTAGAACATCAACATTAGATGTATTTAAATGGCGTTATCTGTATTCGGGGTATTTGCATTATCGAGTAGAACATCAACATTCGTTGAATTAAATTCGTGCGGGATGAGTATACCCAAAGCCTAAAAATAAAGTAGAACATTAATTGCTCGCTTGCGCCATATCCAGTCCCCATTTTTTACTAAAGAATCCCTTGGCTTTAGTAAAAAATTATCACATGTACACTCAAGGATGGATAGGATAATAATATTTTTTCATCAATACAAGAACGTAATTCATCCACCTTGAATTGCTTGGTTCCTTCATGTAGTCCAATTGCTTTCAGTCTACTAGGAGCCTCATTCATCATATATCGGTAAAGACCATCCTATACAGGATGGTTATACATGGGAAATGGTCAATCCAGTAACACCATGTATTCTCCAATTACTTTTCCGATTTCTTCTGGACCAGTATCTCCTTTGAATTGTTCTTCTTTAGCAAACTGAACCATCAAATCAGCAGCTCTTCCTTTAGGAGTTTTGAGGTAATAGTTATTCATCCGCAAGAAAACATCCAAGCACATTAAAGCTGAAAACTCAAAGCATCCCAATAAAGGGTGCTTTGTAGAACATCAACATTGGTTGTATATAAATTAAACTTTGTGATATGTTTAATGTAATCGTTGCATCCGAGATGGATTTGAAAGTTGAAAAAATAAATTACATCGTATTGGGTTTGAACCGCTCCTAAAAAGGGGCGGTTTTGCCGTAAAATAGCAAAGGAGGTGAATCATTGAGAATCCGAGCTACTTTTTATCTTGAAGAAGAAACAAATCTCCCCTATTCATTAAATTATCCAATCAGTAGTTATCTTTATCAGTGCATCTCTCAAGCAGATCCTGCTCTTGGAGAATGGTTACATAATGAAGGATTATCATATCAAGGTCGGTCGTACAAGCCCATCATCTTTTCTAATCTTCATTTTGAGTATCGGCGCTTTCAATCTAGGTCGATGAAAGTAAAGGGAAAGGTCACCTTTCAAGTCGATTCGATTCAACCCACTTTGATCCAGCGACTGATGGAAGGAATGTGGAAGAAGGGCTGTCTACAATTATTAGATATTCAGCTTCCTTTAAAAGAGATTCAATTAATGGGGACAACCACTTTCCAACCAGAGATGTCTTATCGATCACTTAGTCCGATTGTGGTCCCGATGCGGTTGGCTGATCGTCTTCACTTTTGCAATCCTCTCGAAAGTGACTTTTATGAGCAATTAAAGAAGTCAGCCAGAAATTGGTATTGGCTGAAATGGCAGAAAGAACTTCCTGCGGATGTCCCTTTTCGAATCCGACTACTTCACCCTGAAAAATTTAGTCTGAAAAAAGCAGCTGTTTTAACCGAATATAAGGAGAAAAAAATCAAAGGGTACCAGGTTCCTTTGTGGATCGAAGCCCCACCCGATTTACAACAAGTATTGATGGAAGCTGGTATTGGAAGCTTATCTAGCCAAGGCTTCGGATTTTTAGAACCGATGAAGGAGGTGACACCGTGAAAGTCCAGTTATTCCAATTGAGGAGGAAGAGTTGGATGAGGAGGTTTTACCCTCTCTTCGGTTAAGCTCCCACGTTGTTGAGTTTAAATTGAATGAAGAATCTCTTGAGGAATTGCAAGAAGAGTGTGTGGAGCTGCTACGAACGCAATTAAACCAAGTTCTTTTACCTCCAATAGAAATCAAGCTCCTCGGAACTCATCACGACTGGAAACACGAAACGAATGGCTTTTTAAATGAAAAGTATCAAGTAGAATTAACCAGCATGCGGAATTTTATCGGGTTAAAGTTAGATTGGAAACGCCTCACTGAATCATATAAAAAAGAGTTGTCGGATTTCTTCGATCAGCAATTACAGAAATTTACGAAGAAAGCAAAGCCCTGTCCTTTATGTGGTCGCCCTTCTGATCGATTTGATTCAGGAGTAGTTAATCTTTATATATAGATATAAATTCAATCGGTGATTTCCATTCATCCCAATCCTCTTCATCTAATAATTCAAAGCAAATTCCTGGGAAGTCCGGCATAATATAAACATCTAACTCCTCTTCCCATTTACCAACCCTTCGTTGTACATCTGTTAAATTAGAACCTATTCCAATTACACCCTTAAATCTCCCTTTAAATTCACCAAACACCGAAATTTGAGTGATTGAATTATTTTCTTTATCCAACCAAAACTTCATATTCTGATCTGTGATAACTAATTTTTGACCTCGATCCTCAATTTGAAAATCTTTCGTCAAATGTTCCTTTAAAGTATTAAAACTCCATCCTAGATAGTAGTCACCTATTCTTTCACCAGGTATAATCTCACCATTTAATGTTTTGCTCATATACTTAAATCTCCTTTATATGAATAAGTCCTCTTAACTCACTTCCCATATAATAGTCAATAATTTGACCTGATTGTTTATCTACAAGTGTCTCTGGATTAGCTTTAAAAAATGAAATAAACCTACTCCTTAACATACTAGGTAGTCGGCTTATAAGAAAAAGTTCTACCACTCTCAATGGAGAGAATAGTTGACCTTTATGTTCGATTCGGCTATGAAACAGTGAATTCAGTAACTAGGGATTCTTCAATCCATCAATAAAACGCTGAAAGCTATCAGCAATTTTATAAGTATTTTCCTCATCACTTAATTGCTCAAAATCATATGTATGATCCCAGTAATAAACTCCTTTGTACTCTGGATCCACAACTAAAACAATCTTTCCAGATCCAGAATCATCACCTATTATAATACTCTGAGGAAGTAAATCATTCATATATTCATCGTACCAATTGCATCCATCTTGGAATTGAAAGATAATTAGCATAACAGGAACAAGAATTCCAATAATTAGCCGTTTGAATTGCATCCATGTTGGAATAAAAAATACATCTTAACCCATGATCATGAGTTAAGCTGTAAGTTAATTGCCTCGCTTGAATTTGTGTCACCAGTGTTTATGGTGAATACCAGTATATTCATTAATCCGTTCAACACACTTCTCAATCTGTCCATTAATTTCTCGACCTTTAAAGCGCATTACTTTCCAACCATGCTTTCTTAATACAGCACTTTTCTTTCGATCACGTGCTTTTTGCTCAGTGTTAGAGTGATAAGCTGCCCCATCACACTCAATAGCCAACCGGTACCTTTTAATAACCAAGTCAATCTGATAACCACAGGTCTCATACTCAGACTTTACTCTTCTATATCCCTCACGCTTTAGTGCATCATATAACCGAATTTGAATAGGACTACGACTACATTTAATCCGTTGCCAATCAGGAAGACGCTTCGTTTGAAACAGTTGTTTAAAGTACATTCCAATCCATACAAGGTAATCCTTATTACGACGTAATTCAACACTGAGCTTAGCCATTTTACCCCTCCACTATTTAAATATTCCGTAATATCGTTATCGACATCTTCATGTATTAGAATCATAGGCTTTATTTTCATTCTATAACACTCACCTCACTTTTTTCACCTCTTTAACCTTTATACTTTTTGAAGGACTCCTAACCATATAAACTTAATTATTCTATTAAACTCAAAGTGATCTATCCATGTTCCATCTTATTAGGCAACAAAATTATAAATCATCTGACGAAATCTGTGTAAAAGGAGGGATTCGGTAATTAATGTTGAATTTAAAGACCCACGTGATACTATGTTGTAACTATCCATTTAATTTTTAGTCGTTACATATTTTAATTACAGGAGGAATCGTATGGACAAGAAAGCATTTTTATTGCACGGATGGGAAATTTGTTATGACAAAGAAGACTGGTATCCGCCGTTGGCCGATGTGCTCAAAGGCGTTACGGTGGAGCAAGCGAATTGGAAGCCTGAAGGCGCGCCGATCAATACGATCTGGGAGAACGTTCGTCATTTGACGTTTTACAAGGAACGGTTCCTGAAGCGTCTAACGGGTGAAGAAACCGAGAATCCTCAAGGTTTGACGAACGATGACACATTTGCTGTCACTTCCGTGGAACCGTCTGCTTGGGAAGAATCTGTTAAGAAACTGGACGACGTACATCAATCGATTCGCAACATCATTGCTGGGTACAGCGATTACGATTTGGAGCGCAAAGTTCCGGAGAACCCTGTCGATATGTGGTTATACAGTCTCATTCTTCACGATGCATATCACACCGGACAAATCATACAAATCCGCAAACTTCAAGGATCTTGGCCGGCTAAAAGGTAACTAAACCATAAACATCAAAACAGGAGCTCAAAGTCTAAGCTCCTGTTTTACATTTAACAGCAAAGACTATTTTTAGACAGCAAGGGATTGATCATAGGAAGGAGTTTTTGAGGGAGAGTGAGGTTTTTGTAGGGTAACTAAGCGGATTTGGACACCTGTCGGTCGATCCGATTCCCGAAAAGCATTTGGAGTGAGCTTTTGGGTGGATCCATCTATTTCGTCTAGAAAGTTTCTCCATTCTTTTGATTTACGATCTTGTCTGAAGAATGGACCTTCTGACATTAGGGCAACTACGATCCCACCTGGTTTTAGTAAATTGTAGGCGTGTTTTATATGATCGATATCTTGACCATGTTCAAAAGGGGGATTCATGATAATACGGTCATATTTCTCTTTCTCTTTAAACTCTAAGAAGTTCCATTCTACTAAATGATGTCCTTTGGCCTCTAAAATTTGACGTAGATCATAGTCAATCTCTATCACATCGACGGCAACACCTGTTTTAAGTAGCTCATCTGCGATATGACCACAAAGAAGAATACACATTTAGGGGTACTGCAACCAAAAGTTGAATATCCACTTCGGATCACCTCACTAGATTAAATACAAAGATAATACAAAACGAAGACAAAAAAACAGATTAATAAAAAAACAGAGTTGCCACCACCCCGTTTTTTTATTTGGAGAGCACTAATATAATCATCTCATAAGAATCACATTTCATTGAAAATTTTTCCTTGTCGAGCTGCATTATTAACTAGAACAGCGATAAACAAAAAATGAATCTGTTTACTACAACAATTATATAAGATTTTATTCAGATCAAATTCTCATTAATCGGGCACTATCCATTATCTCATACAGATCCAAAGCCTGGTCCAGATCATAAACCCCTTTATTGGCAGTCACAACAAAGGGAAAGCTTCCCATGATTCCATAGATTACTTGAATGATCCCAATGAAACTCAAAATATTCCCATCTCTAGGGATACCAACAACAATTGGAAGCCCTTTTTCTCTTGCTTTTTTCAATTCAGGGACTAATTTAGTGCCCATTTCTAAAAGATCAATTTCAGTTATTGGTAACTGCTCGATTAATTCGCTAGCTTTGAAAATCTGTGCTTTGTCCTGCTTAACAAGCACATTATCGGTGGAAAAATCAACAACAAACATACCTTGTCACTCCTTTTCATTGTGATACTACATTTTAAGTTTTTTAGGGACAATCATCCTTTGAAAAGTTGTTTTATTTTTGTTTATAGTTGCAATTTCAGCCCCCCTCTTTCATGTTTAAGAGACCATTTTCTAATTCTTTTAACTCAATCATGATGACCCCCATTTGTGGGTCAAAAGAATAGCTGTCATTCTCTACTCTTTCGATAGTTCCAGTGAAGTCTCCAAATGATGTATAAATAGTCATCATGTTGTCCCCTGTAAATTTAATTTCAGTCGCACATCCTTCATCACCATCACTAAAAACCCATTCTCCCTCAAGTTTTCCTGTACCAAGCATTATATATCCACCTATTAGTACTAATATAACAAGTCCAATGATTATAGGCACTTTCCATTTCATAATTTTTTCTATCAATTCAATCTTCCTTTCTTTTTAATAAACACAAAAGATAGTTTATCATTGTTTAAGATTAAATGGGATATTGAATTATTACTCTTCTTAAAAAATAAACACTAACAGTTGGCACTCTTCTATTGCAAATCTTTTTAGCTAAGGGATTCTTTAGTTTCCCTTTATTCCTTAATATATACTTTTTGGTTCGATCCATTTTATGAGCTAGTAGCAACCTTTTTTCTTTATTAAATTTCTACATATTCTTCAATAATTGAAAAGCTTCGTTTAACTTTGCGCCTTAAGAAATACGTTAAGACATTTCATTTGCCTGTTTCATGAAATCGAGAAGGAAAAAAGAGATAAGAGACATCAATCAATCTCTCTTATCTCTTTCAACTTTCGAAATATAGACTTTATCTCCACAAGTTCCTCTTCTTTGAATCCAAACATTAGCAGGAGACATAACACCTACTTGATCCTCATATCCATGAAGCTCCATGATAAAATGATGGATTCTGAGCACTTGTTTCTCCGTCAAATATCGGATGGTCAACGATCCCTCAACTCCTTGAGATCTTCTTCAAAACGTTTATAGGAGTTCTCCATTGCCTTAAGAAATACAGGATCGAGATCTTCATCTTTTATAACCTTTTGAATGATGAGCCTATGGTCTTCTTCAATAATCTCGTATAAATCGCCTAATTGGACTTGATTCTCTTCTATCCATTCTTTTGGTAAATTGAGAGCTAGACTTGAACCATTTTTGACGATTTTACGGAAATATCTTTTTGGCTTTTTTGTTTCCATGCTTATCCCCTTTCTTACACTTTTTTCTAATACCTATCATAAGTACAATATATATCAATAAGGATATTTGATTCACCTGTGCCTAGTGCTTTCCCATAAACAAAAAGGGATTATAAATAGATTAGAGTAACCAGCTATTTGCTTTACTTCATCCAGGTATAAAGGTCTTAGCCAAAATCGGCTATTATTAAAAACTAACTGAATGGTGTTCATTACAGCTTCTAACTCATGAATCTGCCCATTACGTTCATACCTCAAAGCTGATTGATCTTTAAACATTTCAAACTTTTTATTTATGCTAAGCTATAATTCAAAGAAATTTTTACATGTCTGCAAACCTCCCGGGATTTTTCAAGTTCCAGAGGTTTGCAGACAAAAATATGGATTGCATCAGTAAAAAGCCTTGTGGTATGGTGGATTTGTAACGGGTTTTAATTGCATCCATCTTGGAATTGAAAGATTATTGATCTTGTCCTCCTCAAACTTTCTCTCTCAAGTTGGTTTTAATAGTATCCACACTGAAATTTTAAGGGATCAAGGCTTTGGAAAAGAAAAATGGACCTCCATATATAAAAACTGAAGCTTCTTGGTTTATGCATTAATATTGGATTTCGAAGAAAAAACACCTGTCATGGGTGTTTTTTGTATTTCTCTATATACCTATCTTTCGATTTTTCCATTCTATACTTGTTCTAGTGTTAGACAAATTCAAAACTACACTTAATTCTAATCCCACAATATGAATGTATGAATTTGGATCAAGTTATACATTCAATTTAGTGATTTTAACGGGTTTTTAAAGTATATTAAATTCAACATCATTAAATCGTACATTAAATGTGTGATTCAGTATTAAACGAGGTGTTAAAATTGTCTAAAAAGCCATCTCGAAACTACAATGTTCAACCTAATAGTTGTTTAAGCCTCCACAAAGAGAATACCGAACAATGATCTTTCATTCCACGATTGAAACCGTGGATTTTCAGCTAAAACCTCGTATAAATACTATAAGATATTCTTCAACTTTAATCCCCTTCATTACCTGGTTCTTCTATTAACCGTTTTTTCATCAGTATTTTAGTTGCTTATCTTAATCTTTCTTTTAAACATCTCATCTAGTATCCAATATGCAAAAGCATATGGAAAAAAAGCAAAAAAACGCCAATCAACGATTAAAACAGCAATAAAAATTGGAGAGATATGAACGAGCAGAGATTTTAGCCAACGAAATGGAGTAAATGCAATTTTGTCTGATAACATTGAAATAGGCATCCCTATAAGAAAAAATCCGATAAAAACAAAAGCAACAATATAAAGATAAAGAAATAATATACCTTGAACATCATAATTATCGGATGATTCAATAATCCCAGGTACAGAAAGATAACCAATTACACCTACTGAAAAGGAAAATGATATAAAAATTTTCCTACTCCCTTCACTTTCGATCCATGTTGTTTTAATTCCAACGAAATAAACAAGTATTACCATTGTGGATAAAAATATTAGAAGTACAATTATTTCTTGTATTAAGCTTCCTTCGATCATTGTAAATCCTCCCTTTACATTTCATCAATTTGTTCTACCATCCGATTATAACGAGATCCCTCTTTGCTTATCGTAGCTAAAGCAAGAAAACAAGCATATGTAAGAAAATATGCTTGTTTTCTGCAATGAAGCCCTTCTACTATTTCATTAAAAAAATGGATCATTGGTAATGACACGTGCTTTTTGGTATCCAGGTAATAAGTAATGAAAACCTTGGTGTTTGTCCCTCATCAGTATCATATAATCATCTCCTGGATAATTGTATATATACATTTCGTGACTGGGAGCTCTGTCATGTAATACCTCATGATATCCGGAGCCATCAGGACTTACTCTGGAATAATGGCTATAATCAATATTAGGTGCTAGGGTTACCAATGGATTAGCAGATGCAACTACAACTTTAGCATTCCAAACTGATCCATCCATATAAGAGCGAGTCATTTTTATATCTGATCGTGGAGCTTGAGCCCAATCAACAAATACATATTTTCCATTTTTTTATTATACCCTCACTTGCCTTTTACCTTCTAATGGGCTCTTTAATAATTCAATAATATTACTAAATGATCTCCTGTAACAAAAGACCTAGCTTGCTAAAAATACTTACATACAAACTACCACTCAACAAATAATTAGGTAAGAAATTACAAAAATCCATATTTCGTTTATAGTGAGTGTATAACTTTTTAAATACAAAAACAGATTAAACCGCCACAACTGGAAAGATCTCAGATATGGCGGTTTAATTATCTCTACTTACTGATGACTTCTATCTGGATGTCTTTTATAAGAGAACCAGGCACCCTTATCACAACTCTTCGTAAGTTATGAATATGTTGGTTAAATTCTAAGAAATCCCCTGACTTCTTAGAATCATCTTTTGTCGCAGCAATTTCATTTTTTGCGACAAATGTGCTTACTCCTTTGGCTATAGCCATCTGAAGGCACAAATTCATTATTTTTTGAAATTTTTTTCTTGGAATTTGGAATGTTAAACACCACAAAACAAATTGTTGAGGTGTATTGTCTGAACCATAGATCTTGTGAAACTTTCTATGGCAACTTTCACAAAGAGTCAGACCATTCCATTTGTGATACATAAATTGAGGATACTTACTTTTGGAGTATAGATGATGAGCAGTAAGTTGTTCCTTACTGTTACATACTCTACACTTGTTTCCATCTTTGTTACGAATGAATTTGGACCACTCTTGATCCATTATCATCACTCCTTTTATGATTCTTGTATCTATCATTCTCTAGAATCTAGTAAATTATACTAGTCATTTTATGATCAAGATGGAATTGGGACTTACAGGACTCTCATTTTTGTATGTTAGTAATAAACAATTCTGATAAATACTATCACAGCTAGTATAATATCAAATGGTTGAGTGAGGAGATTAAAAGTGGATCAGATCTCTTTATTAATATCATCAAAAAGATTACTACCAGCTATAGAGTATTATTCAACGTTGGATATACCATAAATATTATTATAAACTGATTGAATGGTGTTCATTACCGATTCTAACTCACTAATTTGCTCATTACGTTCATACTCATTCGAAGCAGATTGAATACGTTCTGTTACTACTTCCCACGCCTCAATTAAATCCATATATCTCATAGATCTAGCCCATTCAATCAGTTCATTTTCTTGAAGCATACTTATTTGTAAACATTGAGGGATTCTTAGAAGATCCGCTAGTAGCCCTAGATTCTCTTCACAATGTAAATCATCTTGGTTTTATGACACAAAATCAGGAATGCTATGATCTATGGAAAGAGGTTGCCGTTGAGGAGTCATTGCAGTATTTATTATACAAGTTGAATGACGTAGGATTTACATTTTCTCCAGGAGAAAAAACCCTTACCGTTTTAAACGATCTTTTAAATAAGTTCTCTACTTCTCAAATGTTTAACCTTATCTGGCGTTCTGTAAAAGATGCAAGTGCGTTTTACCTTTCTAAAAATGTTAATAAGAGACATGCTGCGAATGTAGCCATATCAAGCATTCAAAAATATGGTGAGAAGGCAATTGCTGATGGCTGGATTATTAAAGGTTATCAAAGAGAATTTAATCTTCTGCAAACATCCGTTAGTGAAGTTCTTTATAACCGTGTCTTACAAATAGGTCGCCTTGGGTTCGAGAGTCCACCTTCCATAGATTTTATTGAATCCAAATTAAATGAACTAATTCAGTTAGCTACGCCAGAACAAAATAAATCCAAAGAAAAAGAAGAAAAAAAGAAAAAATAAAAAGCGATAAATTATATAGTGAATACTAGACCAACACTTATAGCGGAATGAGTTACACCTACCTGCCCATTCCAACATCCCTGTGGTGCGAATTGTGCGGCGGACACTGGATGACCTTGGGGAGTTGGTGGAACTTTGCTCACTGGTGTATCGAGCGGATTGTTACGAGTTTCAGTATCAATTCGATTTCTAGGGGGAGATACCATGGATTTGAAGTGGATGAAGGAAGCTGCACTGGAAGGAAGGCTCGCTCATGGGAAAACAGGAACCAATCCACCTGTAGGAGCGATCATCGTAAAGGATGAAGAGGTTGTAGGTCGTGGGCATACTTCCCATTTAGGTGGTCCCCATGCGGAAGTACAGGCACTCAAAATGGCGGGAAATGATGCAAAAGGAGCCACAGTCTATTGCACACTGGAACCTTGTGCCCATTACGGGAGAACTACCCCCTGTTGCGAAGCGATTGTACGGGTTGGTGTGAGCCGTGTGGTGGTGGGGATTCAAGATCCCTATCACAAGGTCAATGGAAAAGGAATTCAATATTTGAAAGATCATGGGTTGGATGTAGAAGTAGGGTTTTGCGAGGAGGAGATTCGGGAGGATTTGAAAGATTTCTTGGAACGTGTTGCGTTGGAACAGCAAGACTGAGACTACTATTATGGTGGTCTTTTTTTAATTGAGATAATACCATCATTTATTGATTCAACGATAGTATTATATAATTTTGCTATATAGCAGGGAATATATTTTAATCAATTTCTTCTGGATTTGATAGCACTAAACTTTACGAATATGAAAGGAGTAACTCATGAAACGCACAGACTATTACCACACCTCTAATGCTCCTACGCCAAATTCACTTGTCCCAGCTGCATCGGCCTTGGTAACGGATGAAGTGGGTCGTATCCTTCTACACAAACGAAGCGATAACCACCTCTGGTCTTTACCTGGTGGAGTCATGGAGCTAGGTGAATCCATGGAGCAAACCATCATTCGGGAAGTTAAAGAAGAGACAGGATTTGATGTAAAAGTAATCAAATGCATTGGGATCTACACTGATCCGCACCATGTGATTGCCTATAAGGACGGGAGATTCGGCAACAGTTCTCAGTTTGCTTTGAGTGCCAAATGATAGGTGGGGAAATTGCAGTTAGTTCTGAATCTACTCGAGTGGAATGGTTCACGAAGAAAGAGGTGGAGCAACTTGATTTGCACCCTGCCCAACGGATTCGGGTCGAGGATTACTGGAAGCAGGAAGACCGAGCGTTTATCCGCTAAAGGAGGACTGTCGATGAGCAAGATTGATCAGGTTGTCGAATTGTTGAAGTTTCAGATTCAGGAAGAAAAATATGTGGCAGGAGAGAAGTTGTCATCTGAACAAGAACTCGCTAAGAGTTAAATGTAAGTCAAGGAACGGTCCAGACAGCGATTAACCGTTTACAATCTGAAAATCTAGTGGGCATTGCCCCAAGAGCGAGCGTGTTCGTACGAGAGCGACCCCTATTGCAGGAATGGGTGATACCTCTCTTCTGCTCAATCAGGGTCTCGAACAAAATGAGGCACGGAGTTAATACCACAGAAACCATTTGATGTTTCTCACAAAATTATACGATGACCCCTAAAACATACAAAATCCCAACTTCACTCTTAAAGGAGTTGGGATTTTGTATAGTGCAAGCTAACACAGCAGCAAAACTTTTACCATGATAGAAAATTAGGGTTTTATAAGAACTACGTAGAATTAATTAAGAAAGAAAATGGGATTACCATCACACCAATAAAAGTAGCTATTTCTGTTTATGAAAAACATAGGTAAGACATAGGTAACAAATTTATAGAGTAGTATCGATAATTTCAAATATGATATCCATTCGATCCCCTCCATACATGTCTGCAAACCTACTGGGATTTTCCAAGTTCCAGAGGTTTACAGACAACAATATGGATTGCATCGGTGGAAAGCCTTATAGTATGGTGGGTTTGTAACAGATTTGAATTGCATCCATCTTGGAATTGAAACGCTTTATATCCGCTCTGTGTCGCATTTACCCGACTGTTAGTTTGAATTGCATCCATACTGGAATTGAAAAATTATTTAAGAGTGAGGTTTGGATTATTAATAGGTAAAAGATAAGTATTAAGATAGTCTTCATCAAAAAAACCACCGTTACTAAATCAAGACTAAATTTTAAAAAATGTAAAGAATATAAGCCCCTTACTTTTTAGACACGCACACAAAGGAAGGGGCTTTTTAGTATTTGTAAAGCTTATCTAGAAGAACCCAATTTTTGACTACGCTAAGGTCAACGAACAAACATAAACATCAGTTCCAACTCTACCATTGCGAGAACTGATGTTTATGAATTAAAGCTGATTTAAGGGATTCTGGCATCTAGCCTTCTCATTAAATTAGTGTCCCATATCCTCATGTCCTTTCCCACTAACAGAAGTGATTTCTAACATTTCATCGATCATTCCTTGTGTTGAAAATGGGATAGATTTCTCTGTTCCAATTACGTAGGCATGATTATAGGGTCCTTCAGTTGGTTCCTTTTTGAATTTGGGTTGTAAACTCATTAGATACTCATGCAATGGGGTAGACAGTTCAGTTCCCTGCAATAGAACCATAGGAGTATGTTTGCCTAAATGAGCAAAAGGGGCACTAACTATAGCTTGATCTACACGATCGGTCCGATTAAAGGTAAGACCATGACCAGGCTGTGTAACTCCCCAACCAAATCCAGTCTCTAAATCTTTATACTTAGCAAACGCAATCGCATTCTCTTCTGGAGATTCTCCACTTATCCTTGTTACTTTTCCATAAAATTGTAACTTCTGTTCCACTTTTTTGGAGACCACTTTTTCTGGCCCTAGAAGGTAAATATTTGCTTTGTTTTGTCGTTGTTTCAGTGCGTCTATTGTAGCTTCGGGAATCGTGTCTTTACTTACATAGAGAAGTGGTTCAGGCATATGGGCAATCCAATTGGCTACTGGAAGAGTATAGTCAGATGAATCCATTGAGCCAATCACCACACCATCTGGAAACTTCCCTCCACTGGCTTTTGCATAATAAGCATCAATCTCTTTAGCCATTGATGCAGGTTCGGTTCCTTTGATCTGGTCTACTTTCAATCCTTGATTTTCTAATTGTTGACGTACTGTATTCGCAAAATCACCAATCAAAATTACTTGTATCCCTTTGTTCATTTTGCTTCCAGTTGGATTTAGACGTTTAATCTCTTGCAGAGTTGCCTCAGGAATCTGATTTTTTTCTGCATAAAGTAGAGGTCCATTATTCGGATGATGAACTAAGGTGACTGCTGGTAAATTCACTTTCCACTCTGCTCCGATTCCAAGCAACACTGTCCCTGGTCGATTTCCATCACTAGTTGCTGGCCAAATCGTTTGGGATGTCTCTACAGCAACACGAATTGGGTCATCTTGATTAATGCGAGTTACATTCTTCGTATTTAAACTGAAGAGACCTTTTGTAGCCGATGAATTTTCCATTCCATGTTTAGAATGGTCTATAGTACTATCCTCTTGTTTTTTACTTGCTACTTCACCACATCCAGCAAGAAGAAAAATAAGAGTTAACATACTAAAAAAAAGAGAAAAAAAACGAATCAATTTAGACATTGGGATATATAACCTCCTTTAGACTAAGCTTATTCTAGGCAAAAGTTGTGTAGAAAATGTGATGACTCCACCAACACTAATTTTTAAATTTAAAAGGTAGTAAATATAAGCCCCTTACTTTGAAGACATGAACACAAAGTAAGGGATTTTTTATGTTTTGTAGACAATTTGTAAAGCCTATCTAAATGTTAGGAGGTTCTTTTGACAAACTATATAAGCATATAGTTATATACATATGAGGTGATGTTATGCTAGAGCTTGACCAGTTAGCAGAATGCCATAAAGCACTTGGTGATAAAACTCGCTTACACATCCTTTCTCTTCTTAAAGTGGAAAGCTTGTGTGTATGTGAACTGGTTGAAGTGCTACAGATTACTCAACCAGCAGTATCCCAACATATGCGGAAGTTAAAACAAGCGAAGTTAGTAAAGGAACAACGCAAAGGACAATGGGTGATCTATTCACTTTCAGGTGAAGATTTCCCGTTCTTTCGAACGTTCCTGGACTCACTTCCAGATACATCCGCAGAGATTGAAAGGCTCAAGGCAAGTGGCTTGAAAGTCATTTGTCAATGATGCGTAAGGAAGTGTTGTGATGTCAACGATATCTATATTAGCTTCTTTGGTATTCCTAGTAACTCTTGTGTTTGTCATATGGCAACCCAAAGGATTGTCCATCGGTTGGTCTGCATCAGGCGGGGCAATCTTAGCATTACTACTTGGAGTTGTTACTCTTTCTGATGTATGGACAGTCACAGGGATTGTCTGGAATGCTACGTTAGCGTTTGTAGCAATTATCCTGATCTCGTTGATCATGGATGAGATCGGATTCTTTGAATGGTCAGCCTTACACATGGCACGTTTGGCAAATGGAAATGGTAGAAAAATGTTTATTTATGTGATTCTTCTTGGTGCAGCAGTAGCAGCATTTTTCGCTAATGATGGTGCAGCCCTCATCTTAACTCCAATTGTACTGGCGATGGTACGGGCATTGAAGTTTGAGGAAAGTATGATCCTTGCGTTTATCATGGCAAGTGGCTTTATTGCAGATACGACCTCTCTTCCACTAGTAGTTAGTAATTTGGTGAATATCGTGTCTGCCGACTACTTTGGTATAGGTTTTGTGGAATACGCTTCGAGAATGATCATTCCAAACTTCTTTTCACTCGGAGCTAGTCTGATGGTTTTATTCCTTTATTTTCGGAAGCGAATACCCAAGAATTACGATGTAAGCAATCTGAAACCTCCAGCTTCAGCAATTAAAGACCCTACTCTGTTCAAGTTAACATGGGTAATTCTTGCAATCTTGTTAGCAGGATACCTATTTAGCGAGAGTTTAAGAATCCCTGTCTCATTGGTAGCAGGAATAGCGGCACTGTTCTTCATCTTAGTGGCGAGAAGAAGTCCAGTAATTGAAACTTGGAAAGTGGTAAAAGGAGCACCATGGGCAGTTGTAGTTTTCTCAATCGGAATGTATGTTGTGGTATATGGCTTAAAGAACGCAGGTCTCACTGATGCGTTAAGTCAAGTATTTACATGGTGTACAGAACAGGGGCTTTTCACCGCAACCATCGGAACTGGTTTCATAGCAGCGATCTTGTCCTCAGTGATGAATAACATGCCAACAGTTATGATTGATGCATTGGCGATCCAAGCTACTCCAGTAACAGGATTAATGAAAGAAGCACTCATTTATGCAAACGTCATCGGTTCGGATTTAGGTCCTAAGATTACTCCTATTGGATCATTAGCCACACTACTATGGCTTCATGTGCTATCTCAAAAAGGTGTGAAGATTGGTTGGGGAACGTACTTTAAAATAGGTTTGATTCTTACGATTCCAACCCTTTTCATCACGTTAACCGGTCTCTATCTATGGCTGACACTCATCAACTAAGGGAGTATACACATGGCGGATAAAAAAATTCTCTATTTCTTATGTACAGGTAACTCATGCAGAAGCCAGATAGCGGAAGGATTCGGTAAAAAATACTTAAGTGATCGGTTTGATATATATAGTGCGGGAATTGAAGCACATGGATTAAACCCAAGAGCTGTAAAGGCAATGGCGGAAGTTGGCATAGACATTACGAATCAAACTTCTGACATCATTGATCCTGTACTCCTAAACAAAGCAGACTATGTCATCACTCTTTGCGGAGATGCAAATGATAAATGTCCAATGACTCCTCCATATGTTCAACGTGCCCATTGGGGGTTTGATGATCCAGCTCATGCTCAAGGAACAGAAGAAGAGGTTTGGGCAGTATTCCAACATGTAAGAAATGAAATCGAAGCTCGTATTCAAAAGTTTGCTCAAGACGAACAACTGTAAGTGATGAACTACTTTGAAACCATCTAGAAGTAAAAATTAGATAAGGATGGTGACACACCGCTCTGGTAACCACTAGAGCGGTGCTATAATTAAATCTGGACGTATTCAGAGATCGTAATATTTCGATATACTCTTCTGTTCCATGCACACGAATTCGTTGCCCATCTTTTATCAGTTTGGTAGCATTCTCCACTTCGACAACTGCTGGTAAGTCATATTCACGTGCGAAGTGGTTATAAGTGTTGTTACCCTGCACAACAAGATAGTTTTGATACATCTTTATCCATCGTAAGGGCTACTAATTTCAATCCCTCTGCCATTGTTAAATATGGAGCAAGACTTTCCTGAAGATCCTCTACAGTTAGACCGAACTTCACGGCTAATGTTGCTGCATAGATTACATCCCCTGCATTTTCAGCAACAATATGAACTCCTAATACTTTAAGGTTTTTGGCATCTGCAACTAATTTAAAAACGCCTATCGTTTCCCGATTAACGATCGCTCTTGGTACGGCATCTAACGGTAAAACGGATGTTTTAACCTTAAGACCTTTTTCTTTTGCCTGTTGTTCAGTTAAGCCTACCGTTGCAATGGGTGGAGTAGTAAACGTAACACCTGGAACCACTTCTAAATTGACCTTTCGATTTAATCCTCTGATTGCATTATCTGCCACAATTCCCCCTTGATAAGCAGCTACATAAACAAACTGTGGACCCAGAGTTACATCTCCAGCTGCATAAATTCGTGAATTGGTCGTTTTAGAATATTCATCAATGAGGATTTCACCACGAGAACCTACTTCAACTCCTGCTACATGTAAATTCAAAGTATCTGTATTGGGTTTTCTTCCTGTTGCAACAAGTAGTTGTTCTGCTTCAAAAATTTGCTTTTTACCATTTATCTCAACATGAACTTTTTTTATGTCTCCATCTTGCTCTATGTGTTCAAAGGCTGCACCTGTAACTAAATGAATTCCTTGTTCTGTGAATGCTTGCGTAATAGCTTCCGAGATTTCAGAATCGTATTCTTTTAACAAACGTTCGCTTCTTTGCATCAAAGTTACTTCCGAGCCTAAATGATGAAATAGCTGTCCTAATTCCATCCCGATATATCCAGAACCAATGACCATAAGACGCTTTGGAATCTGCTTTAATTCAAGCAATGTAGTGCTTGTTAAATAATCTACTTCATCCAATCCAGGAATGTTAGGTACAGATGGAGAAGAGCCTGTGGCTATCAAAAATCGTTTGGCTGTTATTTGCTTACCATTTACTTCAACTGTTCTTTCATCTACAAATTTTGCTTCACCTTTTATGAGATCAAAACCGTACTCGTCAATTAAATTCACATATTTTTGATTTCGAAGCTCATTTACCAATTCATTTTTTTGTTTGACTAATGGTGCTAAATCAACATCGGCGGTTGAAGTGTATAATCCCGTAAATGGATTATTTTTAGCCAAATGATTGATTTCTCCAGCCCTTAACAAGGTTTTAGAAGGAACACAGCCGATATTAACGCACGTTCCACCCACTGTTCCTCGTTCGATCATCGCTACTTTGGCCCCATATTCTACTGCGTTAATCGCAGATGAAAATCCTGCTCCACCAGAACCAATGATAATGTAATCATAGTCACCTTTATCATCTAAAATATTTTGTTGCGATAGTACTTCTTCAACTTCCCCTGGTTGGAATTTTGCTTCAGCAATCACTTTTTTCACTGTTTCAATCTCTACGCCAGTTGGTAACTCAAACACAGCTTCCCCACGATGAAAATTAACTTCAATACTCTTTGCACCTATGTTTTCAAGAGCAACTGCCACGTGTTTTTCACAACCTGTACAGGTCATTCCTTGAATCTTGATCCGATATGTCTTCAATTAAATCACTCCTATTTTATACCCAGTCCTAAATAAGGCGGATTTTTGAATAGTATTGACATTCGTTTTTGTATCATCAAAAGAAACCGTTACTTTTCTTGTACTTCCTTTACCTTTAACGGCATTGCTTACACCATCTACTAGCTTCATTACACTTTCATCATGTTCACCTCCTTATTTTTCTATTAACATTTCAATGATGGGACATTCATAAATCTCTTTGTTTTCGGGGCATCTATCTTTTAAGTCAATGAGCATTTGTTCAATTTTTTTAAGATCTTCAATTTTACGTTGTATCTCTTCTAACTTTTTGACAGTAAAATCATACATATCACAGCACTTTGCTTCATCCTGATCAACAACACCTAATAATTTACCGATTTCATTTAGTGTAAATCCTAATCCCTGCACACGCTTAATAAAGTTCAAACGATCAACAATATGTTCTGAGTAAACACGATATCCTGAATCTGTACGAACAGGTTTTGGTATGATCCCCATTCGTTCATAATAACGAATTGTCTCTTTGTTAACATTGCATTTCTTTGCGAGTTCTCCAATGCGATACTGCATTTGTCTTTCACCTCATATGTAGTATAAACCCTGTATCTAAGTACAGGGTCAATGCCTATTTTTCTCTCTTAAATTAAAAACATTCTAGGGCTCAAAACCAACACATCAATCAAAAAATTGCTGTTTATTGCTTATCTCTAAACAAAAACTAACTCCCTTTTGGGGAGTTAGCCGTTATCTGACAGTATTAAGTGGTGGGAGTTAAATATTGATGCCTTACAACTTTCAATGGAATTTCATAAGACTTAATAGCCAAATTTCTTATTCTTCTTCTTTTTCGACGATATTATTCAGCTTTGGAGGAATCCCAAGATTAAAGAACAGTTTCTTCCCATCAGGATACTTACTCAATTCATTTTCTAACCATTCTTCTGCATCTTTATTTATACTGCTTAAAATGTATTCAACATAAGCATTTGATCCACCCTCTTTACAAATTGCCATCGGCCATTGAACTATATCGTATCCTTCTTTAGGTGGATAATTCTTGAGTATTTCTTTATTTCTACTCTCCTCATTTTTACGATCTAAAGTACAATAATTTCTTGGATTATTGCCAAATGCCTTTTTTAGAAATGTAGCCCTTTCCACAAATTGCTGGTCTGGAAAGAAAACAGCTTTTTCATTTGTCTTAACTAACCCTGTAGGTCTAGATTGATCCTCCATTGAATCACAACCTACTAAAAAAATTAAAAGGCAGAATACCATATACCACTTCCGCATAATCAATCCCCCTTTAGTAATTGAAGAGGTCTTACATCTTAAAACTATCTCACCCGATTAGGTGTTTTTTATGTCGTGGACGGCATCCTTCCCTCCTTTAGTGAAGGGAGCAAGCGTCAGCTTGCCATCAATCTACAAAAAAAGAGTAGTCTTGTCTGTAATTAGACTTTGTCTACAATCTGAGACCATGTACCAAAAAGTAAACTTCTACAAAAGAAACAGTAATCCTAGTTCAACCATTATCTATACCATGTCTGCAAACCTCCCGGGATTTTTCAAGTTCCAGAGGTTTGCAGACATAAACATGGATTGCATCGGCGAAAAGCCTTGTGATATGCTGGGTTTGTAACGGGTTTAAATTGCATCCATACTGGAATTGAAACTGTACCTCTTCAAAGTGTCGGCGGTTTTCTTCTATGATTTGTTTAAATTGCATCCATACTGGAATTGAAAGAGGGTTTCCAGTGAGGGCCAGATTGAAAATACATCTATTGTTTAAATTGCATCCATACTGGAATTGAAAGTAACATATCCGATTGGTCCACTTATACTTTCTATAAAAAAAGCCGCCGTACCCTTGTCGAGGGTACGGCGGCTTTTTGCTGGTCTTTACAAGCCTACTTCAATCTTGTATTTCCAATTACTACTTATGGTTGACTTTAAGGATATCGATGACTTCCTTTGTCGCCTGTGCAATCAGCTTGTCATCAAATTTAGCGTCTTTTTCATCACGATCAGAAAGTATGGCAAGGACAATCGGATCACCCTTCGGTGGCCAGAGGATCGCTATGTCATTTCGTGTGCCATAGAATCCGCCTCCAGTTTTATCTGCAACTTCCCAACCTTTTGGTACTCCCGCACGAATTAATGCATCTCCAGTGGTATTTCTCTTCATCCAATCTACTAATAACTCACGTTTTTCCGTTGGGAGTGTGTCACCGATTGTGAATGCCTGGAGACTGGTAGCAAGTGCTCTCGGCGTACTCGTATCATGAGTTTCTCCCGGTTTAACGTCGTTTAACTCTGGTTCGATTCGCACCGGATTGGTTACATCATCACCCATCGCCACGAGGGATTTTTTAAACCCACTC
The DNA here is from genome assembly GCF_004341825.1 of Hazenella coriacea. GTDB lineage: Bacteria > Bacillota > Bacilli > Thermoactinomycetales > Thermoactinomycetaceae > Hazenella > Hazenella coriacea. The sequence goes on from NZ_SMAG01000003.1 coordinate 420,863, forward strand.
GGTCCACCCAGTTGTTCAAGGATGAGGTTGCCAGCAGTATTATCACTGTATCGAAGGGATGCATCGCAAATCTCTTTAAGAGTCATTCCTTGATTAACATACTTCTCCGTGATCGGACTATATGTCACAAGATCATCTTGGCTATATGTAATTCTTTGATTAAGATCAGATATGGACTTTTGTTGTAACAACGCTCCTACAGCCAACGCTTTATGTGTAGATGTGTATGCAAAACGCTCATCTGCTCGATAAGTGACTGTTTGCTTTGTGCCAGTATCCAATGCAAAGATACCAAGTCTAGCATCAAATTCTTCCTCAAGTTTGGCAAAATCATCTGTAACTGTGGTTTCTTTAATTTGTTGTTTGGGTTGAACAGCGGTATTCACTGAACAACCAACCAACGTTACACATGAGAGAATTAGTACGAGTGCAATTTTAAACCCAGTCCATGTTTTCATTAGAACCCAACCTTTTTAGACAGTTTATCACTCATTGGAGGTGGCAACAATCCACGAATTATATTGCCATTTTGACCAACTCAACTGTGTCCCTTTCAGGAACTGTAATTACGTATTACAAAACTTCTTGATTTAAGTCACTCATTTCGGGTGAGTGGATTTCTCGGAGAATAGTCCAAAGGCTGTTTGCCGAAACACCGTAGTTCTTTTCATAGAAGCTGATCGCTTCTTTCAATTCATTGTATTCCTTTATAAATTCAGAACCAGTCAGTGTTCTGTGTTTGAAGTTTTCGATGGACATATATAGCCCTTGGTATAAAGAGGAACTAACGACTGAATTCCCCTTGACTGTTTGTTCTTCCTCGTTCAACTTCTTTTTGACCCAGTGACCGATCTTATCACCTGATTCCTCAAGCTTTTCCCATTCTTCTAGTGTAAGAGTGAGAGAAACTTTCTTGGTGATCCCCAGTCTGGGACGACCAGCCCCAGGACGTTTTCCCCCGCGTTTTTTTACTTCCATTGATTTAACTCCTTTGTTTTAAGTACCCTTGACTCCCATTATGTTAATAAATAAAATCCCAACTCGCACTCCGCCAAGAGCACAAGTTGGGATGATGTATGATGAATCAGGCTCCTTCACAGCCTACATATCCAGTGCTACTACCACTTCTTTGATCGACTAAAACTTGCCATACCGTATTACTTGAATTTTGCTCAGTGAAAATCCAACTAGTCCCACTTGGTAATTGAACAGGACCGACAACCGTTTGCCAACTCCCACCATCCACTCTCTTACGGAGGGATACCCATGATCCTGTACCTGATTTGTGAATTGCAGTCATTCTGATTTTTGCATAAACCGTAGTACATTCAAAACCTATATGTTGCCCACTTGATAGACTCCATGAGTTATTGGCAGGTATAGCATAAGACTCCGTTGAAATAGAAAAAACAAATAGAAACATCAGAACAAATGCCAAACTCTTTTTCCACATAGTAAGACCTCCAAAGGTTTATTTTATGGTACAACTAAATTTTATAATATTCCGCGTTCGCTTACAAGTTGTAATTTTGATAAATAACTTATTATTATAATAAACTTAATATATAGTTATAAATTTGATATTCCGTGATATGAGGTAAAAAAAGAGCAGTTTTACCTACTTTACTATGACTTCCACATCTTAGATCCAATAAATCCCTGTGTCACATCTGGTTTTAGATTAACATTGCGAAATGTAAAGATATTTATATTTTTTTAAAAGTGTAATACTTATGGATAAAGCCGATCTACTACCAAAGTTAAAGTACAATCTTTATTAACAAAAAAAGGGTATCCGGAGATGTGGAAATATCTGTGCCGAATACCTTTTCGTAAACCCACTCATATTCCCTTGGTTGAAATGGTATATCGTACAATACATCAATCGATAATCATCTTTACCCCCACCATATTGGGAATATTTAGATTTTGGTGGATTTACATATTTAATGAATTCATCTTGTAACTTTTATTCTAATATCTGGCACAAAAGCATAATACCAAGAGTAATATGCATATTAGATATAGATCAGCTTTTTTATAAATATTCTCACCAATCTTTACCAAGCAATAGGCTGGCGATTACGAAAATAACCACCATTTGGCCCCTCTTCATTCAATGTTGCGAGCCAAACAGCGGTATCTGCACCTTCTTCGACTGTGCCAGGTGCATTAGATCCTCCCATATCGGTTTGAACTCTTCCAGGACAAACTGCGTTAACTTTGATTCCCATATCAGCCACATCTTGAGCCACTAAACATGTTAAGGCGTTAAGCATAGTTTTGGAGATTCGATAGGCGGGCGAAGATCCCCCCAATCGACGTACTAGGGTATGGTTTTGAATAGATCCTTGACCGCACATAATTTCAAAGGCCCCTAAACCAGATGATAAATTGACAATTCGTCCATAATTCTGTTGTCTCATAATAGGAACCACGGCCTGTGTCATTCGTAAAGCACCAAAAAAATTGGTTTCAAAAGTTTCTTTTACTACTAACTCTTCAACTTCTAAAACAGAAACTCCCCTGTCAAGAATAATTCCAGCATTATTCACAAGTACATCCAATCGTCCATACTTATTTGCTATTTGATTTATTATCTTTTCGATGCTACCGCTATCATTTACATCGATTACTTGCAGATCCACCATCAATCCATTACTTCTAAATTCTATTACAACTTTTTCTCCTTTTTCTGCATCTCTACATCCGATTAGGACATGGTATCCTTGCGAGGCTAATTGACGGGATATCTCTCGCCCAATCCCACGATTCCCTCCTGTAACTAAAGCAACTTTATGATCTTGTTTGTTTACTAAATTAACCATTTACTGTTCTCCTTGTTTGATTTGTTTTTTTAGATTTTTGACTACATCTTTAAGCTGAGATTCTGCTTTGCGTAAGATCTCAATCTGTTCCCTAATTTCAGTTAGTTTCAGTTCACCCTTTTTGATGCCATTTTGGATACAAGCTTCTTTATTTTCATCCCATGAACAGTGAAACAAATCAGCAATTTCATTAGTTTTTAAACCCATACTTAGATAAAGCTGAATCATTCGAATCTGTTCAATATCGATTTCGCTATATTGACGATACCCATTATCTAACCGATTTGGTTTCAAAAGTTGTTTTTCTTCGTAATATCGAAGAGACCGAAGACTTACACCCGTTTTCCGAGCTAATTCACTAATATGAATGGTGATCACCTCTTTTGCATGCCTTACTTTAGCTTTACTATAAACCCTCACATAATGTGAAGGTCAAGCGCTTTATTCAATGAACAACAAATCGATGAAGGTAATGTAAATGTTTACTGTGTGATCAAAACACTTAAATAAAAAAGTATTCAGATCTCGTATGAGCACAATTCCACACGATAATCCGAATACCTCAAAAAAATAATCCAGTCACTCGACTGGTTTCTCATTCTCCATTCAATTTACGTTTAATCTCCTGTAAATCTCGATCCACTTCACTCTGTTTGTAGACCCAGGCTCGCATAATATCAGATATGTTATTCAATGAGCCAATCACCTTCTCGAAGTTCTGATCTATTTGTTCAAATCGTTGATCTACTTGCTCAAATCGCTGGTCTACCTGTTCAAATCGTTGATCTACTTGTTCAAACCGTTCATCCATCTTTTGCTCCAGTTTGTCTATCTTCTCCGTAAGTCGTTTCTCAGTCCCGTATGTGATGGATTTATTCAGTATATAGGCGGCTTCTGCTTTGTCTTCCGCTAACTCCTTCGCCACTGCCACCTCATCTAAGGTGATTTGTTCCAATGTGACTGTGACCGCCAATAAATCTTCATGCCGTGCCATTTCGGAGTGTACGATATCGACCTTTCCATCCACCTCGGCTAGTTTGCTGTCGATCTGTTCCAGTTTCGTTAGAATTCGCTGAAGATCCTCGTTCAAGCCTCTCACCTGCTATTGGGATTTTCTTCATTCTAACACAAATAAATCAGAATTGGACGGGCCTATGTTATAATTCTTTATAATATTTGCTATTTTGTTTCATTCATACATTTCATCCATAGATACCAACATACATATTGAATTTCTTTCAGCCGTGCTTGCCTCTCCTCTTCAGTAATTTGTGGTGGGACAATTTCGATCCGTGAGTTACCTATGTAAAATATCTTTCTTTCACTTTCATTTTTCACTTGACCACCTCACAATTCATGTATATGCGACTGAAAGATATGGAATACAACATAATAAATATGGGGTGAAAATATGGAAAGAGTGGCTATCTATCTTCGTAAATCACGTGAGGATAGCGAAGCTGAATCGCGTGGTGAAGGGGAAACACTGATTAAACACAAAAAAACGCTACTTGAAGTAGCTAAACGACAAAATTTGAATATCGTTAAAATTTATCAAGAGATCATCTCTGGTGAAAGTATCATTCATAGACCTGAGATGATTAAGCTATTAGAAGCAGTAAAAAAAGGGCTGTATGATGGTGTCCTAGTGATGGATATTGACCGATTAGGACGGGGAAATATGCAAGACCAAGGAAAGATCCTGGATGCATTTAAAACAAGTAAAACGAAGATTATCACTCCGCGTAAATTCTATGACTTAGACGACGAGTTTGATGAGGAATACAGTGAATTTGAAGCATTCATGGCAAGAAAAGAATTCAAGATTATTAAGCGACGGTTACAAAGTGGTCGAGTCAGATCAGTGAAAGACGGTAATTATGTAGGCACACGTCCACCTTATGGATACCAGAAGGTCAAATTAGATGATGGGAGTATTACCCTTGCCCCTGATCCTGATCAGGCACCGATCGTAAAAATGATCTTTGAATGGTATACATCAGAAGAATCTACTGAACGAATGGGAACAACAAATATCGCTAAAAAATTGAATCGTTTAGGTATCGAGTCCTACTCTGGAGCAAAGTGGAGTAATACCGTGATCCTACAAATTCTCAAAAATTCTGTGTACATAGGAAAGATTAGTTGGGGAAAAGTCGAAAGAAAGAAATCTGTCGATCCTTCAAAAGGCGTAGATACTAGAACCCGATCCGAAGGAGATGATGGATTGATTGTGGTGGATGGAAAACATGAACCACTCATTTCTGAAGAGCTTTTTGAAAAAGCCCAAGAGATTAGAAAAAAGAAAAGACACCCTAGCTGGAAACCCACTACAAGCCTCAGAAACCCTCTAGCTGGTCTAATTGTCTGTGGGAAGTGTGGAGCTATGATGAAAATGAAACAAGCCTCTCAAAGCGGCGGTAGGCGTCCTTGGCCACATCTTGTATGCACGAACCGAGGAAAAGGCGGTAATTGTAATAAGAGTTCTAGACTCGAACATGTTGAACGAAAAATTCTAGAATCACTTTACAAAGAGTTAAAAAGTTATAAAATGAGATTCGACTTTGAAGATTACTCAGTAGACAATGGTAAAATTGAAGTTTACCAAATGACTATCGATAACATTCATCAAGAGATCAAAAATCTTCAATTACAAAAAGGGAAACTTCATGACTTTCTCGAACGTGGGATCTATGATGAGGAAACCTACATTGAACGGTCAAAAGATATTGCAACTCGGCTCAATCAAGCAAGAGAATCACTTGAAGCTACTACCAGTGAATTAAAATCCATACAAGACCGACTAGGAGCTAGACAAAGTGTGATCCCAAGGATTGAGCACGTGTTGGACATATACGAAGACTTAGACACGCCTGAGCAAAAAAATATCTTACTAAAAACAGTTCTTGATAAATGTGTATACACGAAAGAGCAGCATCAAAGAAACGATCAATTCACTTTAGTTATTTATCCGAAGATTTAGCTTTATTTTTTTCGCACTATGATATATGATAGATATAATAATATGGTGAACAAATTAACCAAGGATGCCACTCCTGAACAAATGAAAGAAGCGGGATTGGGCGATCATTATGCTAACCATGACAAAGCCTTGTTTTACACAGATGCATCAGGCAATCCATTTACTGCTACATACATCCAAGCCAAAGGAGACCCCATCGCAGATTTATACGAAGATATTGCCGCAGAAGAAAAAGCACGGGCAACCTATCAATGGCTGATCGATCTTTCCGATGATCCCGATATTAATGATTCACTAAAATTTCTACGAGAACGAGAAGTCGTTCATGCGCAAAGATTTAGGGAAGCCGTCGAAATATTGAAAGATCAACAGGGTCAAAAAAGATTTTACTGATATACTCTATTTTGTCCCTATCCCTATTTTGAAACAATCGCACAAAAAAAGTAGCCGCCTATTGCTCTGAAGCGTGACAGTTCAATCACGCCAGACAAAGAGGTGGCTTTGTTCTTTATGACCAGCAAATCGCTCATCATTGAACCTGATCCTTCATCTATATTTACCTATTGATCTCTATCCTATAGTCCTACATATGTCTCAGTTTTGATGCTAATGCCTTATGTTGTTCTTTCAGCTGCTTTAGTTCTTCATGCAAATCATATTGAGCGAGGAACTCATGACGTTCTTTAGCCAACAAATACTCCTGGTGAACAGAGAAAAGACGCTCCTCCAGTGCTTTTAATTCTTCTAACATATTAAGCACCTCAATTCTTATTAGATTAAAGAACAGAAAGCTTGGCTTAGAAATGTATACCCCTTTTCCAGACAAATAAACCTTCAAGAAAAGATCTTTATCATTTAAATTGCAAAATATTCAACACACCACGAAATAACCAAGAAAATGAAAAAACAATGAGAAATTTGTAGGAGTTGGCAATTGACCAATGTCGAAAATTTGATAAAATAAAATTTCAGTACTCATTCAAGTTCATAATCTTTGAAAGGAGCCTATCATGTCCCTCAACCCACAATATATACCAACATCCTTTCTTGAAGAGTTTCGTACCTTAAAGTTAGAATGGATGATTCATGATCTTCGTAAATGTACCCCTGATGAATTAATTCAAATAAAAAAAGAGATCGATCAACTTTTGCATTTAGATACAGAATAGGATGAATTTGATGAACCAATCAACTGAGAAACTCCTCATTCAGACCTACCAACATATTAATGAATCCAGAAATCTAGTCGAAAAATTGATCAATCAGCTTGGACAACAACATCAACTGATCAATCAATTACCTGAAGACATTCAACACTTAGTTCAAGTTGCATTAGAACTCTCCCCTGATCAAAGAAAAACTCTTCGATTATTCTTAGAGTCACTTAAACAAGAATAACCCAGCCTCATCCAAGAAATCATACGGATGAGGCTGGGTTATCTTTATGTAACTGATTCTTTTTATAACCCTTGTTGATAATGAAACATTCTTCTGGACAAAACAGAATTTCGGAAATAACGGTACATTTTAGCGGCGTCGATCGAAGCGAGAAGCCCTGTTCCGGGAATAATCCGAAGTGTTTTTTTTCCTTCTAACCTTATGTAGTCATGCTGTTTAAACATTAAAAGAAAGTTCATACATGATTCTTGTTGCCCCACATAGTCACCAAAAAGACGAATTAGTTCATCGACAGTGATGTGACTTCGCTGATTACTTTGTAAGTCTGGATCCAGTTGAGGATAAATAAGCAATCCCCACAAAATAACTAGAACTGCTTGACTTGTAGCATCCCATTGATGATGCGGAGGTTGATCTTGTATATTATTTGGTTTCTTAATCGGAGAAGACCATCGTGTGCTTAATAGAGAGCTGATCTCTTTCACTGATAAAGGGTTCAATCAAAACTCCCCTTTCTTATATTAGGACTACACAACCTAGGAATATGATTAAGAAAACTCTTTTTCTGAACCCTCTTAATCATAAAAGAAAACCTAAATATCATTTGTTATTATATGGGTATAGTCAAATTTTTTAAGTTTCATACATATCCTAGAATGTTTTTTCTTAAAAATATAATTTTATTGTCTCTCTCCCGTCTTTTCTTGGTATTTATTAATCGAGTTGTTCAAAATTATTAAATATCTTTTAATAAATAAGTTTTTAAAAAATTATAGTAGAAAAGATTACATTTTTTCTGTTATATTATGAAGTAAGACTATATTTATTATGGGAGCGGAAAGGTGATCATGAATGATCGAAACAAAAAAAGGAAAATATTCCGATGAAGAAAATGAACGGATTATCGAGTCCATCAATGAAGGGCTTCAAGAAGGAAAAAGAGAACGTGATATCTTAAGAGAGTTATCTGAAGAGTTGAAACGTGGGTATGCAGGAATTATTTCACACGCACGAAAACTACGGGCAGAGTATCCAGAACGTTTTCATATGCAAGAAGAAACTGGAGACGGAAGTCGTTTAAATAGCTGGGAAGAAGATGAAGAGAAGTTAGTGATTGATACAGTAAATCAATACCTGGATCAAGGGAAATCTTTATCTGCCGCCATAGAGGAATTGGAAAAAAAATTATCTCGTACACAAGGGGCGATTTATCAGCGGATTTATACACTTCGTAGAAAACATCCAGAAAAATTCTCTCAGCTACCTGCACAACGACCCCGGCGACGACGTAAGCTTGAAAGCTGGCAAATTCACCGTCCCATCGTACGTTCTCTAGATGAAGGTACTTCGATGCAATCTTCTTCAGATGTAGAGGACTATCATTCAACTGTAGAACAACAACTAGCTAGTGCATCTGAATATCTGCACCAATTCAATTCTCCAAATGCTAGAATTATCTCTAGCTCTTCACCTTTAAATAGTGAAGAAGGAATGTTACTGAAAGCGTTTGAAGAACGGTATGGTCGTCTTAATCCTGAATTAAAAAGCAAAATGGTCCAGCTAATGCGGTTCTATGGGTGTACTCGTGTGTCTATCACCTTATTTACTTTGGCGGAAGACAAGCAATTTCCAACAGTAATTATTAAATTTTTGGAAAACCGCTTACAAAGCCAAAAGTTCCTATAACTGCAACAAGCACGAACCAAAAGGTCCGTGCTTGTTAGACTTGCTCTTTCAATCTTACAGGAATTGTCGCATTGATAATAGTAGTACGCTCTCTAGCTTGTGGAACAACTTCCACTTGTCCCACTACATCATATCCAAAGTCGTCACACAAATCGATCAACCGTGCCTGGAATAGTTTAATTTTCTTTTCATCTATATCCGAGCGCTGGTAACTGAGAACGAGCGATAACCGATCATCCGCCTTCGTTGCGGTTGGCTCTTCCTTATCCTTGCTGAACATGTTTAAAAAGGCCACCAAATTCACCTCTGGGCACGTTAAGCAATGTGAAACAATCGCTTAATCTTTGTAATTAATGTGGATGATTCTAGTTCTAAAAACGGAACATCTTCTCCAATTAATCTTCGTGCAATATTCGAATAAGCCTTCCCAGCAATAGATTTTTGATCTAGAATAACAGGCTCACCCGTATTGGAGGAACGGATGATTCTTTTATCTTCAGGTACAATTCCTAACAGATTAATAGCCAAGTGATTTTGAACTCTTTCTACACTAAGCATATCCCCATCACGTACCATGCCAGGTTGAACTCGATTCACAATCAAGTCTATCTTTTCTAAATTGGCAGATTCCAACAATCCAATCACCCGATCAGAATCTCGAACAGAAGGAATTTCGGGGTTTACTACCAGAATCGCCCGATCTGCTGGGGCAATTGCATTTCGGAATCCCCCTTCAATTCCCGCAGGAGAATCGATCAAGATAAAGTCAAATTCTTTTTTTAACTCTTCGACCACATACATCACTTGTTCAGGAGAAACTTCTTCTTTATAACGAGTTTGAGCAGCTGGTAACAACGCCAAGTCTGGGTATTCCTTGTGACGTACTAAAGACTGTCTTAACTTACATACACCTTCGATCAGATCAACTAAATCGTAGACGATTCGATTTTCTAATCCGAGCATAAGGTCCAACTTTCGAAGTCCGATATCTGTATCCAACAGACAGACTCGATATCCAAGTTGGGTTAATCCCAATCCCAAGGAAGCAACTGTCGTTGACTTTCCAACACCACCCTTGCCGCTTGTCACTGTGATCGCCACAGAATTGCGGTTCATTCTACTCCCCCCTTTCCAACCTCTTTATATGTATCCAAAGGTTGTTGCATCATCATCCCACCGCCCATCGCTTTTAAACCATCTCTTGTAACGGTTATCACAAAGAGTCGCTACGAACCAAACCTATTCTGGATTCCACAACAACAATCCAATGGCTTACTCTATATCGCAACGGTGAATCCTACAACCCCATCCAACGACTTTCATCCCCTTATTAGGAAATTCGACAGATTCACCCGATATTCATCTACAAGTTTCAACATTATTGTAACAAAAGCTGAGAAATAAAAAAAGTAAGAAATCAGAACTTTTTCCTTTTTATGGATCCATATTCTGATTCCCTACTCCTATATGTAATCGATCTAATATCTCTATCTGGTTTTTTTCGCTTCATTCTCCCTTACTTTCAAACTTCTCCAACTCTTTCGCTAGTATTTTCCAAATGAACAATGTTGCAGTTAGATCATCCAGATAACCGACCACTGGAATCCAGTCTGCAATCACATCTGTAGGAATAATAAAATAGAGTAAAGCTGCACCAACAAAGCTCTTTTTTACTTTTGATGTGTTTGGAGAACGAAAATAATTATAGCAGACACGTAATTTGCTAATAAAAGAAGTCATACCTCCCACAAGTTTTACCTTTTTGTTAAATCCATGAACAATTTTTTCCGAACCTTCTTGAGTCAACGACTTTTTTCGGAGGGGTCCAAGTACCCGAAGGACACGTGGGAGTAATTTATTTTTCGAGTTAGTCAAAGGAACACCTCCTAGATGATTGAAAGTTTAATAATATCGTTTACCACAATGAGTACAGTTATTAGCTTCGTTCGCAACTTGATGAGCACAAAAAGGACAAATATATACAACTGGAGATACAGGAATGAGCTCATTTTTTGCCACAGGTCGTTGCTTAACTTCCTTCGATGGAGAAACCGCCTCAGTTGGTAATACCTGTTCTTGATCTCCTTGTTCTTTCCGCACTGGACTGACTTGGAGGTCCATGTCATTAGTAGGAGTTAAACCTACGTCTACTTTTTCTGTAGTGGCTTGAATATCGAGTGATTTAAGATCTTCCAATTCTTTTTCAAGCGCTGTGCATTCCTCCTGCAAATCATGCACAGCTTTTAAAGCTTCTTGAATCTCATCGGAGACTTCTAAAATTCGCTCAGGCTCCCAAGCTCGATAAACTTCCCATCCTAACTTACTAATCAAACGCTCTATATCATCTTTTTTCCCCTTAATCTTAAACGTTAAGCTACTCATCTTCAACATTCGTTGCGATTGCTTTCCAGCTGTTTCTACACCTCTATTTAACTTTTGTTTGAGATCTTGAAAAAAGTCCACTCTCATCTCTCCTTTGTATGTACTTACACGTTTGTTACTGATTAATATACTATTTTAGCAAAGGAAATGTTATTGTTTGAAGCAGGTTGTCATCTAACAGTAAAGAAGCTTGTTTCATGAACATAAATAATAAGAAAGGAAGGAGTAGGCTCTGGCAAACTCTTCTTTTTGTATGCCAAAGCTTACTCCCTATCATTTAGACTTATCTAATCTATGCGGTATTTTTTAATGATTTTCGTACTGATTGAGCAAGTGGTTTCATATTTACATGAAGCCCCATTTTCAACCATATAGCTACACCAAATAACAAACCGGCCGTAACTAGGAATATCCCTCGAATCCCGATAAACCCTGAGATCACTCCATAAGTAATCGGACCTAGTAAATTCCCTAGAAAAATAGCACTTGTATTGTAACCAAAAGCGGTACTCTCTTTACCCTTTGGGGCATACTGCCGAATCAAAGCACTCAATGATGGCGTTAACCCTCCAACAAATAACCCTAAGATAAATCGGAGGATGAGCAACTGCCATACCGATAGTACAAAATAGTGTGGGATAAAGAGTAAAGCAGCCCCGATTAGTGCTAGAAACATGACTTTTTCTGCTCCAAAGCGATCACTTACTTTTCCTAGGAGTGGTGATGAGACCATTGTAGCGATTCCAGCTGCGGCTGTGACCAAACCGGCAAAAAAGGCCACATAGCCTCCAGGTACTCCCAATTGATCTACAAACAACGACATTTGCGGAGCGATCCCTACCATAGCAAACTGCATAAAGATCCCTACAACAAACAGTATCAATAATGGACGAATATGAAAAATCATCGAAGTATCCTTCCAGAAACCTTGTGATTTTTGGTTTTTCTTTACTGGAACAAATTCTTCTTGGACAGCGAAAAGGACGATAAAAGTAGCGATAGCCAATACGATAGCAGTTAAGAAGAAGATATTTCGGAAGCCAATGACTTCAGCTAGAACACCACCAATAAACGGCCCCATGATCGAACCCGCAACAGCACCTGACTGCAACATTCCCAAAGCGTAACCTACTTTCTCTTTAGGGGCACTCGTTGCTAATAATGAGATGGATGCAGGAATAAAACCTGACACGGTTCCATTTAAGAGTCGTAAGAAGAATAGTTGAAGAGGGGATGTAGCGAGACCCGTCAGAAAGATGATAATAGCCATACCGAATCCGGATCGCAAGATCATAATCTTTCGTCCATATCGATCTCCTAAACTACCCCAGATCGGTGCAAAGATAAAGGCTGTGAGAAAGTTAATACCAAAAATTAAACCCGCCCAACGTTGAGTGTCAGCAGGATCAGTAACTCCCATCTCCTTCAGATACAAAGGTAGAAAAGGCATGATCATTGACATGGCACTCATCACTAGAAATTGTGATATCATTAAAATGTATAGGTTTCGACGCCACGTTTCCATGTCTTTTCACCTCCTATTTCACGAATCCTCCAACCTGATAAAATCAGGCATTTGATTGGATTTGTGAGTATAAAAACAGTTAAAATTTCGTAGATCGAAACATACAAACAAAAAAATCTGCCACAACAACCGCGGCAGTTTTCAAATATATATCATTAAGACTGCATTAATTTCTTACTGAAATCAAACGAAATGTTGGTCCTTTGTGAACGCTCCACCCTTTGGACATAAGGGAGTCGTTCGATTCGATGGATGACCTGATCTGCCGTTCGCCCATCTACATACAGATATACATATTTAAGTCGTTTAGATACATAGTGAATATTTCCCATGCGTCCCAACGAACGAGCTGCTTTTACATCTTTCACCCAAACAGCCAGACCTAACCTTTCAACTATGTCCATGACAATCAAATCTCCTTTTAGCGTGTCACGACTTGTCCGGAGGGCGCAAATCAGGTTGTTTTCAAGAGAAAGGTTCCGATGGTTAAACTCACTATAATCGTATCATTCTCTCATAAGAAGATCAACTTTTCCAGAGTGGTTTACCTATGAAATGATTCCCAGCAAAAATAATGTTTGGAGTGATAACAAATGGAAAAGCCGATTGACCATTTCATACAAACTTTGTCTACTCTCACAGAAAAACCATTTTCTCAACTTGAACATCGTCAGTTTGCTGGAGCATCTTTCTTTATGGTTCAGTTAAAACCACCTTTTTCCAAGCGAGATTTAGAGCAATTTCTACTAGATGAAATGAATCATTTTTTTAAAAACACTATTTTCACCTATGAACTTACCTATTTACGAACTTCCAAATCAGAATTCATCTATCGGCTTCAGCTTCGTGTTCCAGATGAAAAAAGTTTCTGTTGTGGGAATCAATGTCCACATTGTATTCTTTTTAAAAAGTCCTCTAATTAATTTCCTCCACATTTTTTACCTATGGACTTCTTTTGTTCATTGACAGGAACCTTAATTGAATCAGAAACAGAATGAGCGATCATTGAGGAAACTTCATACAATAAATGATCCAAATTTTTCTCTGCTTCCAAATAGTCACCGATGATTGAATGAGCTAACATTCGCTCTTGATAAACCTGTGCTTCCTCTTTCACTTGGTGATACTCGGGATGAAAGATACCAAAACGCTGAACTTCTTCTAAGCGTTCTTTCATCTTTTGGAATCCCTGAATGATTTTTTGAGCTTCTAAATCTTCTTCTAAGCGTTTTTTACAAGCTAAATAATGATTGACCTCATTGGATTCTTTTATATGATCAGCTAGTTGGTAAGCTTCTAATAAAATCTCTGTCATGTCTAAAGTTTGCATTCACTCTCCCCCTGCCTCTATTTTATCATAAACTGGTATTTTCTTTTTATGCCAAAATACACCGAGAACACTTTCTTAAGTAATCCCCGACGTCAGCTGAATTTGGAGAAGAAAAGTCATCTTTCTTCATACAAATATGATAAAATATTTGAAAAGGAATAACTTTCTGTACGACTCAATAACTCTTTATTTTGAGCAAGTGAGAGAACGAAAAAGGTTGAAGTAGGTGAATAGAATGAAACAACCAAAAATTTTTCTTTGTCTTTGCATGTTTTGCCTGTTTGTTACTGGTTGTGGGTTAGATTCATCCCCAAATGATCAATCAAATGCTGGAGGTGCAAACACCGACATGAAGGAAACCAAATTAGATTTTAAAATTATCCCGGTCTCTGATTTACCAGAATCACTTCAAACTAAAGCGAATGAGTTGGTCATGTCTAAAAATGGGGGAAACTTCACTGCTTTTAGTGATCAAAAAACATTTATAGTAATCGCTCTAGGTGAACGAAGAACAGGTGGTTACTCGATCGATGTCGAGAAAGTCATCCAAAAAGGGAGTAAACTTACTGTATCAGCTAAGGAAGAAGCTCCGCCCAAAGGCTCATTTGTCACCCAAGCAATTACTTATCCGTCCATCGTTGTTGTTGTAAAAGGAGGACCCTTTGATCCAATCGAGATTGATCTAAAACGAGCCCCTTCTACAGATTCTGGTGAAACTCAATAAGTTTGATTCTTCAAAAAGACTTGTCCAAAAAAAGGACGGGTCTTTTTATTATAAAAATCCCCCCTATCGACAGAGGTCGATATAAGGAGGGAAATAGCAAGGAAGGGGGGGAGCAAGAAAGCCCCCCATACTATGTATGCAAATTTCAAATCAAATATCCATCTACATTTCTTCTTTATGATTTTCATATGCTCGAATCCATGGAGATTGAGGAGATTCTGGTGAGTCCCATTGTCGTTTCCATTCACTTTCTTTTTTTTGATAAGAAGATTGTTTTGGAGAAATGTTATTAAATGAAGAGTGTGGAGTAGGGAATGATGGTGGATTGATTGGAGCATGCCGCATCATCGGATAAGAGGACCTACTCCATAGGAACTGTGGATAAGTTGGAACAACCATTCTTGGATATCCCCAATAACTTCCTGTACCACTATATCCATTGATATAAGGATATGCATAAGGATGAACATATGAACAAACTAAAGGAGATGGAAGATACTTTTTTGAAGATTTTCTTCCTTTTTTCGACATCACATAAAACCTCCTTAGCTCTATTTCTAGATGTTATGCATCAACCTCATCCAATTATTCAGTCCACATCCATGATGATCTATAGAGAGGAGGGAAACGATGACTCAAGAACAAACATCGATCCAAGAGTGGTTAGAGCTATCACACGCTCTACAAAAAAAAGATCATCAGAAGACCCGACAGATGATCGATGAGCTTCAACCCTATGATTTAGGTCAACTATTTTTTCGACTCCATGATGTTTTTCGAAAACGTTTTTTATCCATTTTAACCCCTATCGAAATCGGTCAACTATTAGAAGAGTTAAATATCAATGAGCAAAAAGAAGTAATCTTTGCCCTCGGACCTGTAAAAACAGTCCAAGCATTGAATCAGATGTCCAGAGATAAAGTGGCTGACTTACTCGTAGAGTTAGACCCGGTCCAAGCCCAATCCTTACTTAAAGATATGGATCGGAGTGAAGCTAATAAAGTACAGGAGCTACTCTTATATCCTGAGAAAACTGCGGGTGGGTTGATGACTAATGAATATGTGCGTGTATATGAACACTATACGGTAGAACAAGCGATTACATACTTACGTCAACAAGCCCCAACAGCTGAAACAATTTACTACATTTATGTTGTCAATCAAAATCATCAATTGGTAGGAGTTGTCTCATTACGGGAATTGTTGATCGCTTCATCCTCTGCCCAAGTCAATGATATTATGTTTGAGCGTGTGATTTCTGTACCTACTGATCTGGATCAAGAAAAAGTGGCTCATTTACTCGAGCAATACGACTTCTTAGCTATTCCCGTTGTCGATGCTAACGAAAAGTTGCTAGGAATTATTATGGTTGATGATATTATAGATGTCCTCATCGAAGAAGCACATGAAGATATCGCCCATTTATCAGCCATCACTCCTGGAGAAAAAGAAGTTCTTACCCATCCATTTCAATCTGTAAGAAGACGTATTCCTTGGTTGATTTTGCTTTTATTTATCGGAATGATCACAGCAAACTTATTAAATCTATTTGAAGGAACGATTGAAGTTTTACCTGTTTTGACCCTTTTCATGCCGATGATCGCAGGAATGACTGGTAATACAGCAACCCAATCCCTAGCCATTATCATCCGGGGATTGGCTAGTAAAGAGCTTCATAAAGGAAATATAAGAAAAGTGATCCGTCAAGAAAGTATGGTTGGGATGTTGATTGGACTTGTTTGTAGTCTATTCATTATCGTAATGATCTCCATATGGAAGCACAGTGTAGAGCTAGGCATGGTTGTGGGTGCCTCTCTTTTCTTCACTTTGTTAATCGGTACATTTGTGGGCACCATCACTCCTATCTTATTAAACAAGTGGAATGTAGATCCAACAGTTGCTTCTGGACCCTTAATCACAACCTTAAACGATGTCTTTTCCTTAATGATTTACTTTGGCCTAGCCACCTTTTTTATAAACTACTTGTTAACTTAATCACCACTAACAATTTTATTTACACAGACTAAAAACATTAGTAACATATGAGTAATGTCTTGAAAAATCCGTAGGAGGTCACTAAGTCATTGGAGTCTGATATATTTGAGATCATTCTCAACTTACTGCTAGTTGTATTTTTAGTTTTATTAAATGGTTTTTTTGTGGCATCCGAGTTTGCCATTGTGAAGGTTCGATCCACACGAATCGCCCAATTATCTGAACAAGGTAATTTCCGAGCGAAAACAGCACAAAAATTAATTGCGAATCTGGATGCTTATCTGTCCGCCACTCAGCTTGGAATTACACTTGCGTCATTAGGTTTGGGGTGGGTTGGGGAACCTGTTTTATCACGATTATTCGAGCCTTTATTTATCTGGCTCGGGATTCCCCAAATGTGGTTACATGTTGTTTCATTTGCAGTCGCCTTTTCGATTATGACATTTTTGCACATCGTGATTGGCGAGATGGCTCCAAAGTCATTAGCAATTCGCAAAGCGGAAGGAACAGCACTTTGGATTGCTCAACCTTTACACTGGTTCTTTATCTTATTCCGACCCATGATTTGGATATTAAACGGTTCAGCCAATCTCATCTTAAAGTGGTTAGGAGTAGAGTTAGTTCCTGATCATCAGCAAGCTCATACAGAAGAAGAGATTCGCATGTTAGTGCAACAAAGCCATCGAAGTGGGATGATCGATCAAACAGAGCTGTCCTTATTTGATAACATCTTCGATTTCACCGACAGGGTGGGACGAGAAGTCATGGTCCCTCGTGTTAATATGATTTGTCTTTATGCTAGTGACACGCTAGAAAATAATATTGCGGTTATCAAAAAAAGCCGCTTTACACGCTTCCCTCTATGCGGTCGTGACAAAGATGAGATCTTAGGGATTGTTCATATTCGGGATATCTATGAGCGATTAACCTCTGGAGAAACCCCTGTGTTGACGAAGATCGTCCGAAATACCGTACATGTTCCTGAAACGATGGAGATTAAAGATATTTTGCGAACTCTACAAAAAAAGCGAACCGAGATGGCAATTGTTGTTGACGAATACGGTGGAACATCTGGACTTATAACCATGGAAGATATTATCGAGGAGATTGTTGGAGAGATTCAAGATGAATTTGATGATGAATTACCTCTCATTCAGAAAAAAGGGGATCAAACCGTTATTGATGCCCATCTGTTAATCGAAGAAGTAAATAATTATTTTCACCTTGATATTGAAGATGAAGATAATGATACGATTGGCGGCTGGGTATTCTCTCAACTGCAAGAAATTCCACAACCAGGAGCTTCTGTTAAATTTGAAAACTACCAGTTCATCGTTCATGCGATTGATGGACGACGAATCCAACATCTTCTCGTCAAACAAATAAAAGAAGAACAAAATAACGAATCAGCTTCACCTAAACAAACGCCTTCCTAGTCTGGAGGGCGTTTGCTCTCTTATAATTGAACTAACCCAGCACCTGTATATCGATCAAACCCTTTGGGTGGTAAATCAATCGCACGACTTTGTAATAAGGATTTCATTTTTTTAACAGATAAATGTGGATATGCTTGCCGCATCAAGGCTAAAACACCTGACACATGTGCTGCTGCCATAGATGTACCTGTTAAAGTTGCGTAACGCTTTTGTGAGTAGGTGCTTAAAATTTCGGTTCCAGGTGCAGCAATATCAATCGAGGGGCCCGTAGCGGAGTAGTTGCCTCGTTTGTTATTGCGATCTAACGCTGCCACCGCAATCGCTGAAGGGATCCTTGCTGGAATCTCTACAGTATCCCCTTGTCCTGAAGGAGTACCTGAGTTTCCCGCAGCTGCCACCACAAAAATACCTCGCTTCGTAGCTTCATTGACCACTCTTGACAAAGCTGGAGGAATGTTTTTTCCACCACTAATGCTTATATTTAAAATATGCATTCGATTAGCAATTCCCCATTCAATCCCTTTAATTAAGTCTGTTAACGATCCAGATCCCTGTGAATTGAGTACTTTGATTGCATAAAGTGAAACTTTAGGTGCAATACCTACAACCCCTATCGAGTTATTGATAGCTCCAATCACGCCTGCTATATGAGTTCCATGACCATTTACATCTTTAGGCGGTTGAGAAGGTGTGACAATATTAACACCGCCCTTAATATTAGCAACTAGGTCTGGATGAGTAAGATCGATCCCAGTATCAATCACCCCCACCCGAACAGAACGCCCAGTTAAGGAACGCTTACCATTGATAACTCGTAGAATATTCCAAGGAATTACTTGTTTACTAGCCAGCATTTTTTGACTATTTCGCTGAGATGTTGTCACTCGTTCAATTCGATAAAACGGCAATTGCAGTCGGTGATTTTGTCCAATATAAAGGAGATCCGGATCTTTCTTTAACCGTTCAATTACCTTTTTATTAGACAAGGATGCAATCACTGTAGGACTATACTTACTCACATACATAATTTTTCCGCCAAAGGCTCGAATCCGATCTAGCTTTGGAAACGACCGATAAATCAGAGTAAGCGGTTGTTTCCCAAACATAAAAAACCACCTCCTTCTTTTATATATGAAGAAGGAGGTGAAAAGGTTTGGACTCTATCATCTCAAAATCATTGAGTTTTAGAATCATCATCCACTTGATTCTTATCTTTTTTTACTGGATATCTCCCAGCTTTTCTTGTAGCTGCTTTTAGTAAAAATTCAATTTGCCCATTTACACTGCGAAATTCATCAGCAGCCCACTTTTCTAAGGATTGGTAAAGCTCGGGGTCGATCCGAAGCAAAAAGCGTTTCTTTTGACTCATTGATATAACGAACCTGTATTAATAACAGGATGTGTCTCTCCTTCTGAAACTAAGGCCACTAACAAGTTGTTAACCATAGCCGCTTTTCGCTCTTCATCCAACTCAACAACCCCTTGCCCTTCTAAATGCTTCAGAGCCATTTCCACCATTCCCATAGCACCTTCCACAATCTCTTTGCGTGCCGCAATCACTGCTTGGGCTTGTTGACGACGTAACATCGCCTGGGCAATCTCTGGTGCGTAAGCCAAGTGACTGATTCGAGCCTCTAAAACTTCTACACCAGCAATATTTAAGCGTTCTTGTAACTCTGTACGTAGTGCTTCTCCTACTTCCTCTGGAACTCCGCGCAAGGAAGAAACTCCAGGTTCATGGCTGTCATATGGATAATTACTTGCCAGAGCTCGAATCGCTGTCTCACTCTGAATATCTACAAACTCTTCATAATCATCTACATCAAATAATGCTTTTGCTGAATCGACTACTTTCCAAACGACTACAGCCCCGATTAAAATCGGATTACCGTTTGCGTCATTCACCTTCAATTTATCACTATTAAAGTTACGTACCCGAAGCGAGATGCGTTTTTTGATCGCAAATGGATTGGCCCAATGAAACCCATCTTCTGTAATATTTCCGATATAGTTACCAAAAAAGATTAATACACGTGCTTCGTTGGGCTGTACAATCACAAAGCCTGGTAACAGAAGAATAGCTACCACGACTAAAACAGCACCTACACCATTTTCATTGATGAGTAATAAGCCTCCACCGATCGCTAAACCTATTGCCAATAAGATAAATAGAAAGCCATTCGCTTTCCAAGCCTGTTTCTCCTCGATCCGTGCCATTCGTTAGCCCTCCTCTATTATTTTGTTATCTAAATGATATCACTTTGATAAAAATAAAGCTAGCCCTTTTTTGAAAGTTTCGTTTTAAAACGATTTTAGAGGACTCGATGAAATGGTCTGGATAAATAGCTGAGCTAGCCGATTATATCCTTCTTGATTAGGATGAACTTCATCGCTAAAAAAGTCCTTACGTTGATAAAACTCCTTAAAAGGATTCACCAGTTCTACTTGGTATTTTCTGCATATGTTAGTGTAGTAGTAATTGGTTAACTGAACGATTCGTGAAGCACCTTTTCCTTCATAATCGTACGCTGGTAATGGCATATAAAATCCAAGCGTCTGGATCTTTGCTTGTGGACTTTTTTGACGAATGCTACGTAAAATTTCTTTACTATGATTTAATACTTTCTTAATTGTTATGGCGACTCGTGGGTGAGTGACAGGACCACTTTCATACATTTCAATAAAGTCACAGCCGCCAATCGAGATCGAGATATGAGTGACACGTGGGAATACTCGTGTTAATCCTGGATTGTGAATCAAGTCCAAAAGCTCCTTGGTTCTCATCCCAGATATTCCCCAGTTTCTGAGCTGGCATTGGTCAGAGCACTTAAGCTGACGAAAATACTGTGTGACAAAATTATGCTCAGGACTGATCGCACCTATGCCTTCCGTGATTGAATCTCCCAAAGCGAGATAGGAGATTGGGGTTAATTCTTGATCCAAAACTCCTCATCCTTTCATCCATCATTTTCAAAAGAAATTGCATGAGCAATACATGGAATCGATTCTCCTTGTTGAACAGAGACGGGGCTTAATAAAGCTCCTGTTGCCACAACAAGGATTCGATGATAGTCTCCTTTTTCCATCTGCTTCATCAGGTGTCCATAAGTCACAACTGCACTGCAAGCACAACCACTTCCCCCTGCAAATGTGGGTTGCTTCGCATGGTAAATCATCAATCCACAATCTTGAAATTGTTCTCCTAACCGATAACCTTCTTTTTCTAACAATTCTCTTGTGATTGGAAGACCTACATTTGCTAAATCTCCTGTCACAATCAAATCATAATCTTTCGGTGTTCGCCCTGTATCTTCAAAGTGCGTCTGGATGGTTTTGGCCGCAGCAGGTGCCATAGCTGAACCCATATCAAAAGGATTTTTAATACCAAGATCTGTAACTGTTCCCATGGTCGCATGGGTGATTCGTGGACCTCTAGTTCCTTTCCCTACAAGACCAGCTCCGGCTCCTGTCACTGTCCATTGGGCTGTATCGGGCTTCTGTCCCCCATACTCTGTTGGATAACGAAATTGCCTTTCAGCTGTACAATTATGGCTACTCACACCAGCGATGACATGATTTGCATATCCTCCATCCACCAGAACAGACGCAAGAGAAAGGGACAACATCGATGTAGAACAAGCTCCATATACTCCCAAAAAGGGGATTTGCATCGATTTAGCTGAAAAAGAAGAGGTGATATTTTGATTTAGCAGATCACCTGCCAAGTAAAGATCAATCTCATCCGCTGTCAGATGAGCTTTTTCTATTACTTTCCCCACAACATCTTCTAACATTTTCCGCTCTGCTTTTTCCCAAGTTTCTTGTCCTGCATAAAGGTCGTTATAAATGAGATCAAAACTATCTGCTAAGTTTCCTTCCCCTTCCATGGGTCCTACTACAGCTGCACTGGAGAGTAAACGAACCTCGTTAGAGAACACCCATGTACTTTTTCCAAGCTGGCGTTGTTCAATCAATGGAATTGTGTCCTCCTCCTATGACTAAAATCAAAAATCACTTCCCCGATCGCCCTAATGTAATACATTCATTTCTAGAAAAGTACGAATCAAACCAATGAAAAACGCAGAAACAACCCCAAATACAATGACAGAACCCGCTAATTTAAACATATTTCCACCTACACCTAATACCCATCCTTCGGCTCGATGTTCTAAAGCTGCTGAAGCGATGGAGTTAGCAAAACCAGTTACAGGAACTGCTGTTCCGGCACCTGCCCATTGACCAAACTTGTCGTACACCCCTAAGCCAGTCAATAGACAAGAGATAAAGATCAATGTAGCTACAGTTGGATCACCTGCTTTCTCTGGTTCGAATCCAAACCAGTGGATATACACCAACATCAATGCTTGCCCAATGACACAAATCAATCCGCCTATCACAAATGCCTTTAGACAATTCGTTACGACTTTGGGTTTAGGTCGATGCTTCTGGGCTATTTTCTGATAGTGATCCTCTTTTAACTTTTGTCTTGCTTGTTTGCCATCCATCCCGCTCTCCTCCAGACTAGAGTTACACTCTTATCGTGCGGCGAGAGATAATCATTTATTCGCAAGAAATACAAGCCATCGATATTTAATGATCAATTTTTAGTAACATGATGATCCAAATCCATCAGGACGCTGTTTTGCTCAAGTCGTGTAGATGTAATGCCCTTATGAAACAATCAAAAAAACTCCATCCAAATCTTGGATGGAGGTGGTTGAATTCCACGCATATATGAATGAAATCTGGTGACATGAAACTCCTAGAGCATCCATGTTCATATAGCAGATTTACGATTTTACCCTTTGTTTACGTATGGAAGGAGAGCTTTCCAATCCTTTCGTCGAACTGATTAAAACGGTACAACCATGAGTCGTAGAAATAGATTCCTTTTTACCCTGTGGTGAAAAGTAGTAATCCCCTGCTTGAAGAACAAAGTCCCCAATGATCACATCACCATCAATGACAAACAGTTCTTCCCCCACACTCTGAGAATGTGTTGAAAAAACTTTGCCTGATTCCATCTGAACCAAAATACTATATTCTTCTTCTACTTTACGTAAATATGAAAATTGTACCCCTTCACCCATGGGAATCTGATCCCGATGATCTTTACGGATCACATAGGGCTTAAGCATTGGTTAAAACCTCCTACCTGATTATAAAACCAATTGTACCCTGAACCACCCCAATCATCAATGAATTTTGAAGAGAATGATCATTCACTAAGACATCTCAACGCTTAATCAAATAGATTAATTATTCATTATATTATATACCCGGAATGTTCCGAAAGAGGATCACGAGAAAAATATTCACTCTTTCTCATCATGACGTTACCTATTACATGAAAAGTCTTAAACAAAATGCTCAGTACAACCTTTGATGAAACATTAACCCTTTATCAAGTGCGCATATATACATTACAAAAGCTGCCAGAACCAAATCCGGCAGCTTTTTTTTTATTGAAGAATATCGTTAGAAGCATTAGCTTGGTGGGTTTCGGAAATTTCATTGAGAGCTTGGCTAGCTTCATTTTGGTAAGGCGCTCTCACAGCCATATCTTTTAAGGAAACAATCCCTACCAATTGGTTATTATCTACAATTGGCAAGCGACGCACTTGCGCATCTGCCATTAATTGTGCTGCCTCATCGACAGACATTTGAGGTGATCCAGTAACCAATTGACTAGACATAACATCTTGGACCTGAATGGAATTGGGCTTCTTTTCAGCAATTCCACGAACGACAATATCTCTGTCTGTTACTACACCTTTTAATTCGCCCTGATCAACGACTGGCATCAATCCAACGTTTTGAGAACGCATTCTAGAAGCTGCTTCATAAACGTTGTCGTTAGGTGCAACATAGGCAACGTCTTTAGACATAATATCTTTTAATTGACTCATGATATATCCCTCCTTTGCTCTTAGGGTAACCAAAATGATCAATGTCATTCTCTAGAAGCTAAAGGAAGATTCAAAAACTTTAGGTATGGAGTAAATGTGATAAAGTTAAGCCCAGAAACATTTCTGCACCTACTTGAAAGGCCTGTTCATCTACATCAAATCGCGGATGGTGGTGCGGAAAAGTAATTCCCTTTTCTTTATTACCTGCACCAATAAAAAAGAAAGCTCCCGGAATCTTTTGCAAATAATAGGAAAAATCTTCTCCAGCCATCACCGGTTCTAACTCCCAAACTTTCTCAACCCCATAAAATTGTAAGCCAATTCTTCGGATTCGTTCGACTTCAGACATGTGATTGATTACAGCTGGATATCCCCAACGATAATCTAATTGATAAGTGGCTCCAAACATTTGACAGGTCATTCGTGTCACTTGTGTGATTTGATCAGCCAATTGTTTTTGGATATGAGGATCAAAACTCCGTACAGTACCTTCAAGGACACACTGATCAGCAATAATATTAAATGTATGACCACCACGAATCGATCCAACTGTAATGACTCCCGATTGAAGGGGATTTATTTGTCTACTGACAATTGTTTGTAAGTTCACGACAAGATGTGAGGCAATGATCACTGGATCAATCGTATGATGAGGGAGTCCCCCATGCCCACCTTTACCAATCACCTCGATTCGAAAAGAATCGGCAGCCGCCATTAGTTCTCCGATACGAACCCCCACAATGCCTGTGGGTAAAGGAGTCCAAAGATGAATTCCATAAATAGCATCCACTTGATGCAAAAAACCTGCCTCGATGATAGACTTAGCTCCACCTGGGACAATCTCTTCGGCATGCTGAAAAATAAAGAGCACATTTCCATGTAGCTTCTCTTTTTGCTGACTTAATAACAGAGCTACCCCTAATAACATCGCCATATGGCCATCATGACCACAAGCATGCATTACATTGGAAACCATAGAGCGATACTCACATTGTTTCTCATCTTGAATCGGAAGGGCGTCCAGATCTGCTCTTAATGCTACTGTAGGTCCTTGATGATGACCTCGTAGCAAACCCACAACTCCTGTTCCACCTATACCTGTATGAACTTCTAAGCCAAAAGAATCTAAAAGAGTAGCCACTTTTTTTGCGGTCTCAAATTCATGAAAAGAAGGCTCTGGAAACTGATGAAAATCTCTCCGCCAAGCAACTAGTTGAGGGAAGATTCTTTCTACATCCTGTTTGATCTGTTCATACAGCAACTCATTCACTCCCCTATTAACAAAATAACATTGGAATTTCAGTTGTTTCGATTAGGTAATATTCACTAATTCCATAGGCGTCGGAGCTCGATTTTCCCCCTCTTTGAGCTTGTACCTTGCAAAGAGGTGGATAAGTCCGCTCCCCCCTTTGATTCCGGGAGAAGGCAAAAGGCATAGAAAAAGCTCCACGAAGAGTTGCCTTCTCTTTTCCTTTATCGAAGGGTTCCGACTTAATTCCTAGATTTTCGAACAACTGTCACCTCAGTGAGTTGCGAGAATCTGAAGAACATACTATTATAAATAGAGGTTTCTATCAGGTGCCAAGAATAAAGGAGGCGCTCTTTCATGATTTTTAATGATGTAAAAACAAAGGGCATTAAAAAAGAGTTCGGCGAAACAGAAAAAATAATGAAAAACCTTGGCTTTGATCGCTCTTGGGACTATAACAAAGCCACTTATGATCTCAAATACACTGACAACAACAAAGTAGATTATTATTTACGCCTTCGTGGAACCGTTGTCAATGATAAACAATTGGAACATCCAAAAGCGCTCTTGGAGTTTGGAGTTCCGGTATTTGCCCGTCACTTTTTCCCTCATGGTTTAGATGAAAGCGTAGAAGTACCTAAATCTTTGAAAGAAAAAGTCGAAGCAAAGTTAGTTGAACTAGAAAAAGCACTGGCATCATAATCTTTATATGAAAAAAGAGAGTGGGGAACCACCCACCCTCTTTTTTATTTCACACGCTGTCCCTCGATCTGTTTGGCTGGCTCTTGAAGTTCTTTAAGCTCAACGCCTTCAACCTTCACATTTACCTCCACAACTTGGAGACCTGTCATGGTTTCTACAGCTTCTTTCACTTTTTGTTGAAGTTCATAACAAACATCTCTAAGATGGACACCATATTCCACAACCACACGTAAATCGATCGCCGCTTCCATTTTCCCTACTGCAACGTTCACACCTTTGGTGAGATTTTTACCACTCACCTTTTTTGCCCAGCCTTCTGTAATTCCCGCAGACATACTAGCAATTCCTTTGGTACGACTAGCTGCCAGACCGGCAATCACAGCAACCACATCATCAGCAATTCGAACGATTCCACCTTCAGCCATGATGAAGCCCCTCCTGCCAGTTACATTTATTCATTTTGTCATTGTTGCATGATCCCATCCCCATCATTCTCGATGATCATGATGTCTATTTCATCATACAACTCACATATCTTGTTCATCATTCTCATAAATGTTAGATACTGAAAGGTTTTCCTCTTTAGCGGACTAGTAAACATTTGTTGACAAAGCCCTATACAATTAGTGTAGCATAATTATTTTGAATTTGAATACTACTAGAACATCGAATTTATCTTTTTATCCAACGATCAAGGGTCTAGGTCTGGAAAAAATCTTTTCGCCAAAAGTGATCAACTTACTTTATAGCCTGCAATCTTAACCATCATCTGTACTTGAGGATGATTGAGATTGACCTTATAACCATAATATGTACGTTCATCTAGTTCAATCTCCACAGGCAAAATAAATTTCCCCCGAACAAGTCGAGTAAATAATTGATTGGCTTCTAGTTCATTGAGGTGGAATTTACGAATTAAATCATTTTTAATCCAAGTACTTCCATAGCTTTTTCCCGTATTATTTGGATCTCTATACCACTCATAAATTTGAACAACTGCATTGTATGTGAGTCGATCCATTTGGGATAGCGTTTGGAATTGATGGATATTCAAAAATTGAAATAGATTATGGGTATGGTCACAAAATTCATGTAGTTGAGCTGTTTTGGATAAGCTCTCATCACAGAGACAAAATAATTCAACCCTTTTTCCTTTTGACCACAGTCGATCCAATAAAGGAATCATATCTTGGTCAGCGCTTACAATGACAAATGTGTTAATTTCTGGTATCTGATATAACACTTCCATAGCATCCAAACATAGTTGAATGTCTGCAGCGTTTTTTCGTTCTTTCCCTTCTCTGCCATTTCCATATACCTGATGTACATGAACACGTTTTTTTTGTAAACTCATCATGGATAAATCCATCTGTTCAAAGTCCGCATATGCTTCAATCATTCGAATCGATTCTCTACCATAGTAATCTTGTAATCGGAGAAATAAATTATGAGATTCCTCCGGGTGATCAGGGTCCATATGATATTTCTTTAAACCATAGTACACATTTTCTAGATCAATAAAGATTGCTGTATCCTTCACTCTGTTGTGCATCCTTCTCCCTCCTCCCACACGTTGTTTGTCATACTCGTCTATTTCGATATTTTGTAAATATTTCCTGCTCAACCATCTATTGATTCCTCTCAGACTCCTTTTGATAATATTTGACAATCTTTTCTCTAAAAATCTACTATTCTCATCTCTTTAAATCAAATATTCTTTCTATTTGTTAAAATCCTCCTATCGTTCTACTTAGTCTCGACAATAAATAGGTTAAATATACATTTTTCAAGAGAAAATATTTTCTCTTATTTTTCCCAAACGCTTTTTAGATCAAACCCATCTTAATGAAATTCGTTTGTGATTAAAACCTTAGATCATTCCAGAGAAAAAGACAAGCTTATTTTCAAAGCTTGTCTTAATTACTCCATATAAATATATTCCAATTGCTATCGGTTTCCTGATCACTTCTAGAATCATCGTGGACCGATATAGGATGCTGATGGTCTAATAATACGATTATTCTCTCTTTGTTCAAAGATATGAGCTACCCAACCAGCTGTTCTTGTCACTGCAAAAATTGGAGTATATAATTCTTTGGGCAATTGAACTGCTTTTAAAACAGCAGCTGTATAGAACTCGACATTGGTATGAATTTGTCGATGAGGTTTTACTTCTTTTAATAGCGCAAGTGCTTTTTTTTCTACTTCAATTGCCATTTGAAACCAAGGCTCTTCTCCTGCCTCTAATTGTAGTACTTCCCTCAATGCCTCCGCTCTCGGATCTACAGTTTGGTAGATTCGATGACCAAATCCCATTAACTTCTCCCCATTTTCGAGGTGGTTTCGCATCCATGATTCAGCCTCTTCAACCAGTCCGATTTTCTCCAGCATATCATCTACTTCCGAAGGTGCCCCACCATGTAGTCTTCCTTTTAGTGCTCCCAAAGCTGCCACAATCGCTGAAGTTAAGTCAGCTTCAGTCGAGGCAACGACTCGTGCTGTAAAAGTAGATGCATTGAAGCCGTGTTCACAAGCTAAGATCAGATATGATTCCAACGCTTTCCGATGAACAAGGGAGGGTTCTTTCCCATGAACCATATATAAAAGATTCTCCACAAAAGAGAGATCTTCTCTCGGTTGAATCATGGGTAATTGATGCAAGTAACGATAACGAAATGCAGTGACGGATGACATAAAATAGAACAAACGAACCCCCTGAGTGAAGGATACTTCCTGATCACCTAAAGCAGATATGCAGGTTCTTAACACACTCATCATATCTACATCTACAGACAATGACTGTATGATGGTGATAATCTCTTCAGGTATACGATTGGGTTTAAATCGTATTTTCCATTTAGCAAGTTCTTGATTACTAGGTAGTGAGCCTTTCCAAAGTAAATAAACAACTTCTTCAAATGTATGATGAACAGCTAACTTTTGTATATCATACCCACGAATAATGATCTTTCCTTGAACCCCATCAATCATCGAAATCATAGTGTCAGCCACTGTAACTCCTGCCAAACCTGGATTCACACGCATGCTAATTCTCCCTCCATCTCAGTTGTTATATTCATCATAAGTTTGGAGAATTGAAAAATCTAATTTATCTTATGAATCATTATGATAAAATAAATTTATCATTTATACCGTTGAAGGGATTTATCTGTCATGAATGAACAACAATTAACCACCTTTGTAGAAGTTGCGAAAAAAAGAAACTTTAGACAAGCTGCAGAATTTCTTAATCTGACTCAACCTGCCGTCAGTGCCCAAATCAGAACGTTAGAAGATGAGTTGGGAACCACTTTATTCTATCGTACACATGTCCGACTGACTCCAAGCGGTTCTCTATTCTACCCTTATGCCCGGCACATCTTAGATCTCATACATGAAAGTAAATCCATTCTGTCCGATCACAAAGAAAGTCCAATCAGTACTCTAACGATCGGAGCTCTTCCTTCTCTTTCCTTAGCGATTTTATCTAGAGTTACAAAATATTTCGATAGGGAGATGAACCCTTCTTCTCCATCTCTTCGAATTCTGACTTCTAGCTCTGAACAATTGATCCAACAATTGAGTGAAGGGCAAGTTGATTTTGGCATTTCCTATCAAATTGAACCCATCCCATCTTTTCTGGAGAGTCGAACTTTGTTCCTTGATTCTTTTAGCTTAATTGTCCCCAATCATCATGAGTTAGCTAAGGTTGGTTTCTGTTCTCCTAGACAATTATCTAAAATTCCGTTCATTACATTTGCCCCTTCAACAACAGAACGAACACTGATCAACCACCTACTTAAGCAATTTGCCATTCAACCAACCATCGTGATGGAGCTCTCTAGTGTGGAGGAGATTAAACAATGTGTTGCTACTGGCTATGGTGTTGCACTCATCCCTACGATTTCACTTCATTCGGATCATTCAGTTGTCACTCGGATTCGAGTCACCTCATTTGAGCACTCTTTTCCAGTTCTCCTATACTTACCGGCTCAACGATACCAATCACGATCACTGAAGCAACTGGTGAATGATATTTCAGGAATTTATCAAGTTGAGAATGAATCCTGAAGAGGAAAGTCTATTCAATTAAAAAAGGACTCTCAAATTGAGAGTCCTTTAAACTGGATCACATCATGATTGGTACGATGAATGTTTGCGTTTCATCGAGATGATCCGATCACAATCTCCACGAAGACACATTCCAACCTGCTCGAAGCTAGATTCTAACTTATGTGAAATTCCCGTTCGCAAACCTTTAAGTTATAAAAGAATTTTTGTATATAGATCTGAGAGTTTTTGTTCCAATTCATGAAGAATTTGTTGCCCTTGCTCACGATGAATCAACCCTGCACGAACAGCAAAGTCGATTTCTCTTGACAGACCAAACATTTGTGTGTCTAAAACTTCCTCATATAAGGGACACTTTGGCAAGGTTAAATTTTCTAATTGAACCGAGATTAATTGCGCTATTTTATCCGCATCTTCTCTTAAAAGCTGAAGTGCTTTTAAATTCAAATCGGTCTGTGTCGGTGTGGTCAAATCCAACCCCCCCATCGACCGTTCCAATCGATTTGTTAAACGGTCCTTGATCCCAATTATACTAAATTTAGTTTATCATGATCCCCAAACGTTTGCAAAATTCCTTGTCTCTATAGTCATCATTATGCATGAAATGTGGTTTCATTTCATTTGTTTCTTGGTTCAGTTATAATAGAACAGACACAAATATTGGATTGGCGGTGTAAGAGCATGAGCTCTATCATTTTAATTACTGGACAAGTGAAATTTACTATCAACTTAGACCCTTCGATCTGGATCATCGATGATCGCCGTTTCCCTCTGGAGGAACGCTTAAATGGAGTAGAAGGATTAGCGCTCGAGTTGGCTCCATTTTTAAGTAATGCTGAGCCTGATTCAACTGCTACTCATGTGATCTGTCATCGTTCAGTGGGAGACCCTGTAAAATTTACATTTGAGCAGGTGAAATCATCCTATCTCTGCTTCGCTAAAGATGGTAAGCCCATTCGAGATGGGGGCCCTGCACTTCTCTATCTAGCTGATGGAAGTAATAAAGAAGCACCCGTTGACTTTATAACGAAACTAGAAGTGGTTTAACACACTGCATGATTATAACTGAGGGATTCTTGGGATTTTGAACAACTCCCACGTAGGGGTGTGCCATCACCCCATCCCATACAGTTAAAACTCCATACATACGCAAAAGTGGTGTAAAGAAACAAAATATTTCAAGGAAATGGAACCTTCCTCTCACCTTAGTTTATTCTCCAATAGATTTTCAGAATATGAACAACCTCCCCCAAAGTTTTAATTAATTTCTAAAACATCCATATATGAAGCGAGTGATCAAAATCAAAATAATAAATCAAACACCCAAAACAGATAACGATCGACATGCTACATTGCTCCAACAACAATGGAAACCCCTGAAAGAGCCAAAGAGTATAATAACGGCTATGATTGGCTCCATTCCTTTTGTCATCCTAAACGGTATCATTACTTTATTCATCATCCGTTTCGTATCTTCTATTTCCTTTGAAGAACTCGGATTTTCCAACACTGAGATCATGATTGAAATTGATCTTATGCTCCTTTTCAGTATCCTTATAATGGTGATCATCCATGAGTTAATCCATTTATTTTTTGTACCTAATTTTATGAAGTCGGATCGAACATATATAGGACTTACATGGTTTGGAGGCTATGTCTATACCGAAGAGATTATTTCTAAAGGGAGGTATCTCTGGATCGCGTTGGCTCCATTTGTTCTTCTTTCTATCATACTTCCCTTGGTATTAGGAATGCTTGGATGGCTAACAACTCCTATAAAGGTCCTCATCTTACTTAATGCTCTAGGCTCCTCAGTTGATCTGCTAGGCGTGTTCCTAGTCTTACTTCAAGTTCCTGCCCACTCTCAATTAGTGAATAATGGAATAATCACCTATTGGAAAAAGAAGAACTAGATTCTGATGCTGCTTTATTCCGTTCTAAAAAATTCAACACCCATTATACTTCATGTAAAGCAAATGGGTGTTGAATATCAATGTCACTATCTACGTTTGATTACATAAAAGCTTCCAGATGCAAAAGCAATTTTCTTTCCACTCTCATTCTTAATCTCACACTGTGCGACAACTAATTGTTGTCCTTGATGTACAAGTTTGGCTTGCGAAATGAGTTCCTTCCCAATCCCAGGCTTCAAATAATTAACCTTCATCTCTGACGTCACAGCTCCGTAACCATCAGGCAAGAGTTGGTTAATTAGTGAGCCCATTGTTGAATCTGCGATTGTAGCAGTGATTCCGCCATGAACAATCCCTGCACGATTCATCATAAAAGAAGTGACTGGGATCCGAAATTCATACACATCTTCAGCGATAAACTTACCTTTCAATCCCATAAAACCTGATAAATAGGCACTTTGACGCTCTCGTTTCTGGTTAATCGCTTGCATTGTAAGGGTGAGTAGTTCTTTTTCTTCAACGGTTCCATTTTCCCAGACCGCCAATAACTCTTCTTTGCTATATTCTTTCATCTAGGAAACCCTCTCTTATAACGACTCAGTCATCACATAATGATAGAGTAAGCGATAGGTATTTTCCAAAGCATCTCGGTGGGTTCGCTCATAGGCATGAGAGGCATCTACCCCTGGTCCGATTAAACCATGAACGATGTCAACACCCGCCCGTACAGCGGCACTTGCATCTGATCCATAATTCGGATAAATATCTACTTGATGATAGATGTCATGCTCTTCTGCTAAACGAGTCAGTTTTTTCCGTAGACCATAGTGATAAGGTCCACTACTATCCTTGGCACAGATGGAAACACAGTATTCATCTGTGGTTTGTCCTACACCAATCGCTCCCATATCAACTGCTAAATACTCTCTGACTTGAGCTGGGATATTGGAATTACCACCAAAGCCTACTTCTTCAAAGTTACTAAATAAAATATGGGTGGTATGTGGAAGTGTGATGTCTTCTTCCTGTAGGGTGTGAATGAGTTCCATCAAAACAGCTACACTTGCTTTATCATCCAAATGACGTGATTTAATAAATCCTGAATCAGTCACTTGTACCTGGGGATCAAAGGAGACAAAATCCCCTACACGAATCCCTAATTTTTTGACATCATCACTGTTATACACTTTCGCATCTAAGCGCACTTCGATGTTGCCATCTGTTCGTTCTTGTTCAGCAGCATCTTTATATACATGTACCGAAGTATGAGTATTTAAGATCGTTCCAGTTAAGTATTTACCTTCACTTGTTTCAATCGTGCAATAACATCCCTCAACGGAAAACCAGCCATAACCGCCAACTTTACTCAGTTTCAAACAACCATCCGATTTAATTTCCTTCACCATCGCTCCAAGTGTGTCCACATGGGCAGTCAGAAAGCGATGAACTTGATCATCTAGCCCAGGAAGCGTGACGAGTAATCCACCTTTATGGTTCCGACTGGTTTGAATTCCCCATTCAGCCATTTGCTTTTCGATGTATCGGATGGCTGGTTCTGTATGACCCGTAGGACTTTTGATTTGTAATAGATCTACCAGCGTTTGGATCAGTCGGTCTTCTTTCATCATCTATATTTCACTCCTTCGTTGCGAGTCATCGATCCCAGTGCCATGAAAATGATTCTACGGATCCACAAAAGTCGCTCGTCAGAGAGACCTCTCTCTTCCTAGGTTCATTCAAGTGGTTTTGCTCAACTTAGGTTTTATAGTTAAAACAGGAATCACTCAGAAAAAGTGATCCCTGTTTCAGAAAAAGCGATCCCATCCCGTCAACGACTAGCTATGCTTTAATTAGAGTTGCTCCTTAAAACGAGTCATTTTTTTTAAGGTTTTCGGGATTGAGTGGTTTCAGATCATCAATGACAAACAATCCATCTTTACGGATTAACTCCCCATCAAAGTACATTTCGCCTCCACCATAGTCAGCCCGTTGAATGTGAACCATATCCCAGTGGATCGAAGAACGGTTTCCATTATCTGCTTCCTCATAAGCTTGACCAGGGGTAAAATGAAAACTACCATTGATCTTTTCATCAAATAAAATATCTTTCATCGGATGATTGATAAATGGATTCACAGCAATACTAAATTCACCGATAAAACGAGCTCCTTCATCGGAATCTAGAATTTGATTCAAGCGCTCGGTATTGTTAGAAGTAGCATTGATCACTTTCCCGTCTTTAAACTCTAAGCGAACATTTTCAAACGAGGAACCTTGATACACAGTTGGTGTATTAAAGGTGATCACACCATTGACAGAGTCACGTACAGGTGCAGTAAACACTTCTCCATCAGGAACGTTATTTTCACCCGCACATTTTACTACAGGAATATCCTTGATGGAGAAAGTTAGATCCGTGCCTGGTCCAACGATATGAACTTCGTTAGCTTGCTCCATCCGCTTCACCAATGGCTCCATCGCTTCAGCCATTTTGTCATAGTCTACATTACAAACTTGGAAGTAAAAGTCTTCAAACGCTTCTGTGCTCATATTAGCCAATTGGGCCATCGCTGAATTTGGGAAACGAAGAACGACCCATTTGGTCTTTTTCACTCGTTGTTCACTATGAACACGGTGATTAAAGATCTGTGCATATAAACGTTGCTTATCATCTGGAACATCGCTCAGTTCACTGACATTTTCACTACCACGAATTCCAATATAACAATCCATCTCTTTCATAAAGGCAAGTGCCTGATTGGAGAGAGTTTCTAAATGTTCCTCTGATGTACCAAGCAACATTGCTCGAGTTACGGCTTGATCATTGAGTTGAACATATGGGTATCCTCCAGCTTGATAAACAGCAGATACCAGTTCTTTGGCAAGTTCCCGATCGGAACCAAATACATCAATCAAAACCCGCTCTCCCTTTTGAACGCGGCAAGAATGTTCTACAAGAATCTGTGCTAACTTCGCGATACGTAAATCACGCATCGAAGTCCCCCCTTTGATATGTAAAGCTCCCCATCTGTAGTAATTAGTAAATGTTTCGTCTTACTAACCAATTTTTATTCTATCATGTGTGAACTCAATTATAAAATCACATTTTATACAGAACAACTGCCTGACTCATCCTTTTTATATCGGTTCAATAACTTTTCTTGATGCTTTTGAATCACATCATCGAGGGATAGATCATATTTATTAGCTAAGATCGCTATGTTTCCAATCACATCGCCCAATTCTTCCATTAAGTGACCCAATAATTCTTCTTCAGATCGAGCTTGTTCATCAGGGCGATCTCTTCCTATTTCGATCGCTCGTACTGCTTGGGCTAATTCTCCAACCTCTTCCATTAGAAATCCGACACGCACAAAGGGGCCATAATCTGTCCATCCTCTTTTTTGATACGTCTCCTCAACCCAACTCTGTAACTCAGATAAGTTCATGATAATCTCTCCTTTTCTCTTCCTAAACTCCTGTAATATAATACATCTTTGAAATGATATTTTCTATTTCATGGATCACATCTGTTACGGGAGGAATCATTATGAAAAGAGTTTGTGTTTTCGCTGGTTCAAATGTAGGTACAAGCCCTCAATATAAGGAAGCAGCGATCCAACTAGGATTGGAGTTAGCCAAACAAAATATTGAAGTGGTTTATGGGGACTCTTGCGGATACAGTTTTAGAAAATAATGGGCAAGTGATCGGTGTGATGCCAACTGCACTATTCCAAGGAGAGATGGTTCATCAAAATCTAACCCAACTTTACGAAGTGAAAGATATGCATGAACGTAAAGCAAAGATGGGGGAGTTGGCAGATGCTTTCATCGCTCTTCCTGGAGGATACGGAACATTAGAGGAGATTTTTGAAGTAGTTAGTTGGGGACAAATAGGAATTCATAACAAACCTGTAGGTCTTCTAAATATTAATCAATATTACAACCCACTCATCGATATGATCTCCCAAGGAGTGAAAGCAGGATTTATTCCTTCTTCTCATGCTCAACTAGTATCCATCGATCACGCTCCTGATCAGCTTCTTCAAAAGCTTCATGATTACCAACCACCCCAAAAAGTAAACAAATGGAATGAGTTAACATAGTCATGAAGCTAGTATCGACCTGATCTATACTTGACTTGATCTCATCATCCAATTAACAATAGATCCAAACCTGTCGGAGTGCTGTTTAATAAGAAACAGCTTATTCCTCATATAAAGGGGGATTTGAGTGTGCATCACTTAAATCAAGTATCCAAGGACACATCTACCTCATATCAGCAGATATTAACCGAGCTTGAATATTTGCTTGAGGGAGAAACTGACTGGTTAGCTAACCTAGCCAATGTAGCTTCACACCTTTTTCATTCACTCAAACAAGTGAACTGGGCTGGCTTTTATCTACTTAAAGAAAATGAGTTGGTTTTAGGACCTTTTATGGGAAAACCAGCTTGTGTCCGAATCTCAATTGGCAAAGGGGTTTGTGGTACAGCAGTTTCCACAAATCAAACACAACGGGTAGATGATGTACATCTTTTTCCAGGTCATATCGCCTGTGACGCCACATCCTGTTCAGAAATCGTGATCCCACTACGGGTAAATGGAAAAATCATTGGTGTTTTAGATATCGACAGCCCCATCAGACAAAGATTTAGTGAAGAAGATCAAAAGGCTTTAGAGCAATATGTAGAGATTGTACTGAAGAAAACAAACTTTCTCCCGCTACTTGAGCAATCTTTATAAGCTAAATATCACCATCCATGGAAACATGGGTGGTGATATTTTCGCTCCACTCATTCTTTTTACTGTTCAGGCATAAATCTTACTTTCCAAATCCCTTGCTGGTTTTTAATTAAACCAAATGAACCTTTACCCGACTCATCCTCTCTTGGGTATGATACATTACCACTCGTTTCATCCATTTGAACAAACTCTACTTCCATCTCTTTATTATATGGGTCTAAGAGAGGTTCATCTTTACTGCTTGCATCTTGTAAATGTTGTTCTTTACTCCATGAAATATGTTCTGGATCATCAATATATAATTCATATTCTGTCCCATAGTCTTTTTGTTGTACGGCATGAAGATATAGTTTCATCACTGTAATGGGAGTTGCATCTTTTAATACCTGATTGTTATAACCTTGTTTAAAAGATTGGTATAGTTTCTCCTCATCATTGGTTAATTGTAATAAGTGAACCTTTTCTTTCATCGTAACTTGAGGTTCATTACCTGCAACTGTATGATCCTGCCCTTTTACATCTGCTTCAACTTCTTCCTCCGAGCTACAACCGACTAGGAGTCCGACAACTAATAAAAAAACAAAAAACCCTTTCGACCAGTTATTTATCATGGATGCACTTCCAATCATTTTGATTTGCATTTCATCATTATAAATGTTAAGAACCTATTTAGAATATATTGAGTCACTAAAATCCTTTTTCTTCCTCAAAGATCTGCGTAAGTCACCACACCTTGGCAAATCGTTAGCTTGACCTTCCAGTCCTGATCTACAACCACAAGATCTGCATCTTTTCCAATCTCTATGCTTCCTTTTAGTTTAAACAGATTTAATTGTTTAGCTGGATTGATCGATGTCATTCGAACAATTTCTTGAACTGAACAGCCCAAATGACTCATTCTTTGAGCTACCTCATTCATTTTACAGGTACTCCCTGCCAAGGTTCCATCATGAAGACGAGCTTCATCATCTGATACATATACTTTTTGTCCACCTAAATCATATATTCCTGCTTGCAAACATTTTGCTCTCATCGCATCAGTAATTAGAATAAGTCGAGAACTAGTTAACTGTTTTAAGGCTATACGAAGTATTTCTGGATGCACATGTACACCATCTGCGATAACTTCTACCATCACATCATCATGTAAAAAAGCAGCCCCTACCACACCTGGCTCACGATGATGTAAACCTCTCATTCCATTAAATAAATGAGTGATATGTGTAACCCCTGCGGCGATCGCTTGCTGACACTGCTGAAAGGTAGCATCTGAATGGCCGATGGAAGCAACCACTCCAGTTTGGGTCAAGTACTTGATTAATTGGATTGCTCCTTTTTCTTCAGGGGCCAGAGTAACAAGACGAATCTGCTCACTGGCTGTTTGTTGCCATTCCATAAACAAATATATATCTGGTGAACGAACAAAAGCTTTTGGTTGTGCTCCGGAACGATCCTGGTTAATAAAAGGGCCTTCTAGATGAATCCCTAAACAATGAGCTTGCCCTAAATGATTCGAACAAATCCACTTCCCTAGTTGGTATAAAACATGGTCTAACTCTTCTTTCTTCTGTGTCATCGTAGTGGCAAGAAAAGAAGTCACACCTTCTTTAGGTAACGTACTTGCAATCTGTGTAAACGATTGTACCGTTCCATCCATAAAGTCGGAGCCGTTCGCGCCATGTACATGTACATCGATCATCCCAGGTAAAATCAACCCATCCTTAGGCAAAATGATCTGCTGTTCTCCTGCTTCCGGTTTTACATGTTCCTGGCTACCGATCTCAGCAATCTTTCCGTTTTTGACTCTAAGATATCCAGAGGGGATCAGCTTTGTCTCCCCGTGAAAGATCGAAGCACCTGCAAGAAACAGATCCATATGCTCTCTCCTTCAACCAGCTAATCACAAAAAATAACCTCCTTATCTCTTGGTAAAGAGGTTATTTATTCATCAACGATTCACGCCACGAAAGTCTGTATAAATACGGTACGCTCTCCGAATCTCTTCTTTCATCCATTCTGGAAAAGCCTGATGTTGCAAATCACTCATTGGAACCCAATGGAAGCTTTCGTGTTCGGAGCTAAGAACTAAGTCCCCAATCGGTTGATCACAAGCAAACTTAATGATAATCAGGTGCTTCTCTGCCTGAATTTCATCATAAATATAAGCAGGTGCAACTACTTTCACTTGTAAACCTGTCTCTTCCATCACTTCTCTAGCTAATGCGTCCATAATCGGCTCTTCTGGTTCCATCCCCCCACCAGGAAAATCCCAACCATGGTCCTTGTTTGGTTTTCGCTCCGCCTCTGATTTATGCAAGATTAACACTCGATCATCAGGATCAAATATAATTGCTTTTGCCGCAATCTTTATTGGTTTTTTCATCCAAGCCTCCATTTACGACAAACGAAAAAAGGTAGAAGATCCTTTAGCAACTAACTTTTCCCGCTCATCCGTTACTTTCGTTTCCATCACGATAATTGTCTTTCCTTGTTTGATGATTTTGGTTTCAGCTTCTAACCAACCTTCCATTCCTGGAGATAAAAAATTCACGGAGAGTTCAAGTGTTACTGCTTTTGTATCATCTCCTAAAGCTTGGAAAATCGTAGAACCCATGGATGTATCGATAAAAGTAGAAGTAATGCCTCCGTGAAGCATTTTAAAGCGATTGCGCAACTCATCAGTGATTAACATACGGTGAATATATGCCCCTCTTGCTTCATCATAGCCCAGGGACTGAAAATGCATCATTTCTTCAATATAAGCTAACGGACTGACACGGGTTCGCTTCAATGCTTGCACTGCTTTATGGATCGTCTCAAGCTCCGTCTCATTACAATCTGCTAATTCTTGGTATAAACTTTCCAGTGTCATGATGAACTCCTACCTCAATTCCCTCTTATTTCTCTTTTTATATATATTAACGAATGAATTATTTCGTAGCAACATACCTTCATCAACAAATGAATGTCTATAACCCTAATGGATGAATCTATTACTGAGTTAAAGATGATCTTTCCAAGGACTATTTTTTATTACTTTAAATGTTTTATCGGAGCAAGTAGTTTTGCTCAAGTCGAGTGATTACTCCAAGTGAGGAGTTTGATTGAGATCATGTAGTTGCCAACCTTTTTCAGGATGGTGTATCAGGTGAGTAAAACTGGTATTGAATAGCCGAGGGTTACCGATCTGAACCTCACCTTGAGTCAGTTCAGTCAATAACGAGGAGAGGCTCATTCCATGACTGACAATCCAGATCGGCTCGCCTGGGTGTTTTTCAATGATTTCAAGAACAAACTTCTGCATCCGTTCTTTCATCTGTTCAATGGATTCCACACCATATTTTCCCCCATTTAGACGAATATCATCAAAATCAGGATATACTTGTTTCAACTCTTCAACCGTTCTCCCTTCCCATTCCCCACAGTAACGTTCCCGCAAGTGATGACTCGTCTGTACCTGAAGTTGATGACGACTAGCGATTCGTTCTGCTGTTTGCCTTGCTCTTAACAAGTCACTTGAATACAGATACCCTGACTGCTTCTGCTGATCTTTCAAATATTGACCTAATCGGTCAGCTTGTTGTATGCCATGCTCACTGAGTGGGACATTTTGGTGTCCCTGTACTCGCAATTCCTTATTCCACTTCGTCTCACCATGCCGAATCAATGTGATTGGGGTTAACATTCTTCTCCTCATCCTCCCTGTGTAATTCCTCAACCCATATAACCATATATACCACTTTTTCGTGGTATGACTCATTTTTGCCCGTAAGAAACTTTTTTGCTTTGTGTAACCCACTTGCAACTAACAGGCAACAACATTTCATTAAAATATGTACATAATATTCTGAAAGGATTGATAAATGTGAAGCCTAATACTAAGTACAAAAAAAGCTTTCGAGTGTGCCTCCTACTCATAGTCATGTTGACAGTGATATCTTCACCTTGGGGAGCTCCATCCGTACATGCCTCAGGAAGCTTTAATCAATATTATTATGGAAGTAATTTCTATTTCAAAGTTTATGTCCCTAGTAACTATTCTTCGAACCAAGTAGCTCCTCTGATGGTCATGCTTCATGGATGTACGCAAAATGCCGATAATTTCGCGGCAGGTACACGAATGAATGAAATTGCCGAGCAAGAAAACTTTATTGTCCTTTATCCTGAAATGAATCCACTTGCCAATGGGGGCCGCTGTTGGAATTGGTTCTACGATTACAACCAACACCGCGGAAGTGGCGAACCTGCAATCATCAAAGGGATGGTCGATTGGGTTAAAAATCGTTACCAAATTGATTCCAACCAAGTCTATGTTGCTGGACTTTCTGCAGGAGCGTCCATGAGTGTCATCATGGGAGCCACCTATCCAGATGTATTTAAAGGTGTAGGCGTTCACTCTGGTTTAGAATATGATGCCGCCAATTCATCTATGGCTGGAAGTATGGCTATGTTATATGGGGGACCTGATCCTGACGAAAAAGGTCTTGAAGCTTATAGAGAAATGGGTAACCAAAAAAGTCGTCTCCCTGTCATTGTCTTTCATGGTACAAAAGATGGAATTGTGAATCCTGTGAATGGGGATCAAGTTGTCACCCAATGGGCTCAGACCAATGATTATGTCGATGATGGAATCGATAACAATTCTGTTGATGCTTTCGAAGATGAGACAAAAAGCGGATCAATCAATGGCAAAAGCTACACACAATTCATCTATCATGATAGCTCTGGAAAACCACTCATCGAGAAATGGAAAGTTACTGGATTAGGTCATGCTTGGTCTGGCGGAAGTTCCAGTGGAACATATACAGACCCTCAAGGACCTGATGCCAGCCGGATCATGTGGAACTTTTTCATCTCTCAAAGCCAGCTTGCAAATCAAAGGTAATTTCGAAGAATAAAAGTGTTTCCTGAACGATTCAACAAAGCTAACTTAAACTACTCAATAAAATGTAAGCGATTTCATAAAATATAAATAACCAAATACCTTCCCTCTCTTCCCTGTGTAAAAGAGGGAACAGAGGGAAGGTTCTATGATCATCTCATCAAAAATCTTACTTCTCTTCTTAAAGCCTCTAGGATATAATACAAAAAAACTAGATCAAATATAGATGAGGCTAAATCAATGCGTATAAGAAGAAAACCTGAAGCAATCCAAATCTTACAGGAGCATCCGCTCGTTTATCAAGACTCAGATCCACTTCAAGGCGAGTGGCACTCTATTTTTGATAATAACCATCCCAAATATGTCGAACTCGGCACAGGTAAAGGACAATTCTTAGCAAAAGCTTCAGAATTGCATCCAAAGATCAACTGGATTGGAGTAGAAAAGATTCAGGAACCACTCCTTCATGCAGTTCGAAAAGGGGAGGCTACCAATAATCCTAACCTCCGTTATTTATGGATGGATATTGAAAAGTTATCCGAAGTCTTTGCCAAGCAAGAAGTAGATCGGTTTTATCTCCACTTCAGTGACCCATGGCCCAAAGCCCGTCATGCAAAACGAAGATTAACAAATCGTCGCTTTCTTAATGTTTATAAGCATCTACTCTCCCCTGCTGGAGACTTGATCCTAAAAACAGACTCCCTTAGTTTGTTTGAATTTTCCCTAGAAGAATTTCAAGAAACAGGTTGGTCTGTCATAGAAATATCCCGTGACCTCCATCACAGTTCCTATCATGAGCTCAATATAACCACTGAATATGAGGAAAAGTTCGCTTCTCAAGGCATGCCTATTTACTATGTAAAAGTAAAACCGATCAACACTCCGATCTAGGACAAACCTTGCAGAAAAAACAGTAAATGCCCACTTTTACATTGACTTTTTTTGTAACTCATATATAATTAATCTTTGTATGGCTCAATCCGCCTCCAGGGTTCATTGAGGATAGCTAGCAAACGATAGGTGAAGGGATCACCCTCACTGATTCGCCCTATGTGAACATAGGACTCCTTCTTTCGCCGCTATCCGGAAGAAGAGAGATCATGCGAATCAGCACCCCTGTCATTTGCGAAGTCAATTGCAAATGATGATAAAGGAGCGAACGAAATGGCACGTTATACTGGACCTACTTGGAAATTAAGCCGTCGTCTAGGAATCTCTCTTTCCGGCACTGGAAAAGAGTTGGCGAAACGCCCTTATGCACCTGGACAACATGGCCCAACCCAACGTAAAAAGCTGAGCGAATATGCAATTCAGCTACATGAAAAACAAAAACTACGTTTAATGTATGGAATGAACGAAAAACAGTTCCACTCCCTCTTTAAACGTTCAAGCAAAATGAAAGGGGTTCACGGGGAAAACTTCATGAAACTATTGGAGTCCCGTTTGGACAACCTCGTTTACCGCTTAGGTTTTGCTCGCACCCGTGCACAAGCTCGTCAATTGGTAGTACACGGTCATATTACTGTAAATGGCAAAAAATTAGACCGTCCTGCTTACCAAGTACAAACAGGTGATGTGATCGGTCTTCGTGAAAAAAGCCGTAACCTTTCCATCGTTAAAGAATCTTTGGAAGATCGCACCTATCTTCCGGAGTATCTATCTTTTGAAGAGAACAAAATGGAAGGAACTTATACTCGTCTTCCTGAGCGTTCTGAATTACCAGGTGAAATTAACGAAACCCTCATCGTTGAGTACTACTCCCGTTAATTTCTCCAAAGAGTCCCTTTTTGCGGAGCCGCAAGAGGGGCTCTTTTTGTTCCATTCTATCACAGGATGATTTTTGATATAATGGCATCAGTATCTAGGAAGAAGGAAGGTATATGGGCAGAAAACGAGTCATTGATCCAACTGATTTATTAGTAGCTACTGAAGAATTATTGCTCGAAGTAGGCTACCACGCATTTAACTTCAAGTTGTTATCCCAAAAATTACGAGTAGCACGTAGCACCCTTTACGAGTACTATCCAAACAAAGAAGAACTGATCACTTCATATATGCTTCAATTAATGGAACGGATTTTGAATGAATGTGAATGCTTGAACGAAATTGAATCACCCATGGATCAGTTACATCAAATCTTGCTGATCTTTATTAAGTACTCACAAGTGCACCAAGTGATGCCAATGACATCTTTTATTGATGGAAAAGCTTCACCCACCATTAAAACAGGCTTAGTCCAGTTAACGAAAGATCACTATCGACTATACAATCAGATCACTCAAACCATTGAAGAATGCAAACAACGGCAGCTGATAGACGCTTCAATCTCAACGTCGATTATTGCTGGTCTGATCTATAACTCTATCCTGATTCCTAATAAGG
Source organism: Hazenella coriacea (assembly GCF_004341825.1). Lineage (GTDB taxonomy): Bacteria > Bacillota > Bacilli > Thermoactinomycetales > Thermoactinomycetaceae > Hazenella > Hazenella coriacea. Next base: position 465,003 of record NZ_SMAG01000003.1, read on the forward strand.
AACAATTACCCAAAGAAGAGTTTACCAAACAACTGTTTTCTGTGATCAAAAATGGAATAAAAGCAAAAATTGTTGACACGCATGTCGAAAACATAGAATAACACATTCGACATGTGTGTCAATTATTTTTATCACCTCTTAGTATTAGCGTAGGTGGCGGAAGTGTTCAATTACCAATCACCATTGATTTTTCATCATTGATTTTCATTTGCTCTTTTGCTTGTATGAGAAGTAGAATAAAATGATAAATGATTGAAATATAGCGATCGGGGAAATAACCCTAAAAAGGAGGGTGAATAGGCTTGAGCCATAACGAGATCTTTTCGTTTGATCCAAGTCATGTAGAACCACTTGAAGAAACTTCACCAGAACAGGTCACCGAAGCAATGCTAACCGCTAGAACAGTATTCTCAATTTGGAAAGATTATACGCTTGCCCAGCGATTAGAATATATGAAGCAACTTCGCTTATATCTCGTTGAACACTCAGAGAACATTGTTCAAAAAATTGTTTTAGAAACAGGAAAAGTTCCTGTCGAAGCTTTAATGACAGAAGTTTTCACAACCATTGAATTGATCCGTTATTATGAAAAGCATGCCAGCTCCATTTTAAAAGCTAAAAAGGTGTCAACACCATTATTTATGTATGGTCGTCAATCAGAGGTCATTTACCGCCCGATGGGGGTGATCGGGATTGTCTCCCCTGAAATACAACCCTTTCAATCAGCGATGATTCCGATTGTGACTGCATTAATTGCGGGCAACACCATCCTTTTATGTCCTTCTAAGCCCTTATCAGCACTACATCATCTGTTTGAAGAGATATTTGCTGCTATTTCATTGCCTACAGGAGCCGTTCAAATCTTAAGCGGCGGAAACAGAGTGGCTGAGCTACTCGTTGAAGCAAAACCTGCTAAGATGTATATTTCGGGCTCTTCTCACGCAAGTAAAAGGATCTATCAAAAGGCTTCAGAACAAATGATTCCTGTTGAGTTACAACTTGGTGGGAAAGATGCCATGATCGTGTTTGCTGATGCAGATTTAGAGCGTGCTACCAACGCTGCTGTCTGGGGAGCCTTTAACAATAGCGGTCAATCTCGCGCAACCATTGATCGACTTTATGTTGAGTATTCCGTTTATGGAGCTTTAATCACCCGTTTGAAAGAAAAAACGGAAGCCCTTCGGATTGGTCAAGGTCACGAAGCAGAAATGGGCTCCATCTCATCCGTGCGGCAACTTCAACTCCTTCAACAACAGATTGCAGATGCTGTTCAAAAAGGTGCTACCCTTTTATGTGGTGGAAAACAGATAGATGAAAATCACTTATATTTTGAACCCACTATCCTTGTAGATGTTGACCATACGATGAAAATCATGAAAGAAGAAACCAATGGTCCTGTCATCGCCGTGATGCCCTTCTCTACTGATGAGGAAGCCATTCGCCTTGCCAATGATTCAGATTATGGGTTAGGGTGCAGTATTTGGTCGCGAAGTACAAAACGTTTAGAAATGGCAGTTCAACAAATGGAGGTTCGAAATATCTGTCTGAATGATATACACGCACAGATGAACAATCCCAATCTACCTATGAGCGGAATGAAACAAAGTGGTTTTGGTACCACTTATGGGCCAGATGGTTTACTTGCCTATTGTCATCCCATTTCAATCATGACTTACAAAGGAAGTAAAGCAGAAGAATTTACTTGGTACCCCTATGACTTGAATCAATATGAAACATTTCAAATGTTAATTCAATCTTTCTATGGTAAAAAAAAGAAACTTGCTCCAAAAGAAATGAAAGAGCTCTATGATAAATTAATGAAATAGCATATAACTTCTTATGTTGGACTTCCTTGAAGATGAAGGAAGTCCAACATATTGAATACGTACACGGCCATGAAGACTCCCATCACAAAAATCAGTTCTTATTTAGGAATGTTCAATCAAATTTAAGTAAGCCCAAATGCCTTAAATTAATAATAATCTGTTCATCATTCATTCCCAGCTTTTTAAACTCTGCGATTTTCCTTTCTTTTCGTTTTAACATTTCGTCTCTCTCTTTTTCTTCAAATTGACGAATATTCTGTTGCCTTTCTTCTTCTGTTGGTGGAATAAATTCATACAATTCATCAGGACGAACACCTAGAATATAAGCCATATGAAACAACGTATCTGGACGTGGCATCGCTCCACCTCGGGACCATAAAGAAACTTGTTGTTTACGTACACCCAATTCTCTAGCTAAGGTCGTCTGACTCACTTTTCGTCCACCGATCAGATACCCTTCTTCTTTACGCTTACTCATTACGCTGTCAATCCTCGGAATTAATTTCATATACTCTTGATCCCCTTTCTTAATCCAATCCTTTTTTACCTGATTCTAACATGATTATTATAGATGATAAACTATTTGCATAATTAAAAACTAAAAATATTAATAATAAAAATCAACAATTTGTCACTTTCTATTTTAAATACCTTAGTTTAAACAAGAAAATTATCAAATTTTAAATGTAATTGTACATTTTGTTATATCTTTCACTTCCGTTTTTTGTTAAAATAGAACCAAGGGTCTAACTCTTTCCCCTCAGTCTTTTGTTCCATCTCCTCTTATTCTCCATCCCCTCACAGCGTTCGTTGTCCCATTTTCCAAAGACCCTAGAAGGGACAGGTGAGCGATGATGACTTCTCCCAAACAACGAGTAAATGCTTATGTTGTGGTTTTAAATCGAAATAGCGAAATCCTGTTAGTGAAACAAAATAATCGCAGTTGGGATCTTCCTGGTGGCTCAGTCAAAGGTCGGGAGTCTATTCGGATTGCTGCATTACGAACAGTCAAAGAACAAACTGGATTACAGATTAAATTAGTCCAATTTTGCGGAATATTCCAAAATGTGAATGCAGGCATTACTCATATTTTATTTATCGCAAAGCCGATCGGCGGGCAACTTTTAGAGACAACCGAATCATTAGATGTTGGTTTTTTTCCTATTAAACCTGCTCTCCGCTTTACTATTTGGAAAAATGTTAAGCAAAGAATATTATACTGCTTAGATGAAAGCAAACAACCATTTTTCGTTGAGTTTTAAATCTATTCACTGAGGTCCAAAAAACCATTCACCATAGAAAAGGGTAGGATGTGATTATTGATCTCCTACTCTTTTCGCATCTTTAGTCATTTTGTACATATTTTAGACACTGTATAAATGCTCTTAATACGATAAAATAAAACAGACAGCAGTGTCGATTATTAAACTTAGGAGTTGATATTTCGCACTACCCGAAAGTGACTTTGATTATCATACTCTTAAAAGTGAAATCCTACTAAACAAGAGCGACATCATATGATAGTCGCACTTTAAATGTGTGAAGCTTTGGGCTTTCTCATCCGAGTTCACTGACTTCGCCATGATCTCCTTTTCAGGAGTATTTTTGTATATTGGGAGGTAACACTTTGTTAAAAACAGCTCTTGGACGTTTACGTGTAGTTGGTTTGATTGAAGGGGTCTCTTATCTTGTACTACTAGGCATTGCGATGCCCCTTAAATATTTTGCAGACATCCCGATCGCTGTTACGATCGCAGGTGGGCTTCATGGTGTACTCTTTATTTTATTTATGCTTGCTCTCGCTGAAGTAAAGTTCAAACATCGTTGGCATTTACAGCGTGCATTCATTGCCTTCATACTCTCGTTGGTTCCATTTGGAAACTTTGTTCTAGATAAAAGCTTACGACGAGATCAAGAGATGCTTACGAAATCAAAAGTATCGATGAAACAATAATCTCTATTCATTGAGGTCATGTCAGATACTCTATCATGACAAAAAACACAACCACTCCTTTTTAGAGACCGGTTGTGTTTTTACTGGAACATGATCAAAAATCCTGATGTTTTCAGAGCAACTTTTATCCTAATCGAACACGGGCAAATTTACGACGACCCACTTGTACAACCATGTCATTCTCCACTTTGACTTGTAGTTGAACATCAGTCACTTTTTCTTGATTGATTCGTACACCGCCCTGTTGTAACATTCGTCGTGCTTCTCCATTAGAAGAAACTAATCCCAATTGAGATAGAAGAGTAACAATCCAGATCTTTCCATCGTTGAGTTCATTGTTATTAATTGTTACCTGTTCAATCTCATCGGGTAAATCACGCTGTTGGAATACAGTCCGAAAACGAGCCTCTGCCTCTTTAGCTGCTTCTTCACCATGGTACATACGTACTAAAGTAAAAGCTAGTTTCATTTTGGCATCACGTGGATGGATCGTACCTTGAGCAAGACCCGATCTTAATGATTCTAAATCAGCTAGACTAAGGTCAGTAACTAACTCATAGTATTTAAGCATGAGCTCATCAGGAATTGACATTGCTTTTCCATACATCTCACTTGGTTCTTCATCAATACCAATGTAATTTCCAAGGCTTTTGCTCATTTTCTTCACACCATCGAGCCCTTCAAGAAGTGGCATAGTCAAAATCACTTGTTCTTCTTGACCATACTCTTTTTGAAGTTGACGTCCCATCAGTAAGTTAAAGGTTTGATCCGTCCCACCTAACTCTACATCTGTATGAAGGGCTACAGAATCATACCCCTGCATTAAAGGATAGAAAAATTCATGAATACCAATTGCTTGACCACTATGGTAACGCTTCGAGAAGTCATCCCGTTCTAATATCCGAGCTACTGTACATTTAGCTGCAAGCTTAGTGATATCTGCAAAAGTAAGTGGACTTAACCAGTGACTGTTAAAGTGAATTTCTATCTTTTCAGGGTCTAACACCTTGAACAACTGATCCGTGTAAGTTTTTGCATTCTTTTTTACTTCATCTTCACTTAATGGCTTCCGTGTTTCTGACTTTCCAGACGGATCTCCGATCTGTGCTGTAAAGTCACCAATGACTAATTGCACCATATGACCCAATCGTTGAAAATCACGTAGTTTATGAAAGACTACAGTATGACCAATATGAATATCAGGAGCTGTTGGATCAAGACCTAGCTTTACTTTTAAGGGAGTTTGGGTTTCAAGAGAACGTCTAATCTTCTCTTCCAACATATCCATCGGTAAAATCTCTGATACACCACGTTCTAAAATTGCCAGTTGTCGTTCAATCTCTGCTTTCACTTCTGGCTGTATGGTTTCTTCTGTTGTCAATTGGATCACCTCTGATTAAAATGAAAATAAAAAACCCCCATCCCTAAAAAGGGACGGAGGTTGATTCCGCGGTACCACCCTAATTGAAAGTTATATATAAACTTTCCGCTTGGTTTTCATAACGAAGAGTATTCTCCGGGTGCACAAAATTCACACCAAGCTCCCAAGTGTAATTCACCCTGTAGTCGATTGCTGATTCACACCAACCATCAGCTCTCTGAGTAATCGTACCTACTGGCTACTAAGCTTGTTCACTGCCTTTTCCAGTTAATCAATTTGTTGTTATTTTATGCCTTGACCAAAACAGATGTTTCGGTAATTATGATATAATATAACCCAATGTGAGGGGGTTAGCAAGACCATGGGGAAAGAATATAAAAAACGATCAGAAAGTCTAAACAGACCTCTAGGAAAGCGCATCCTCAAAGGAACCCTTACCACTTTGTTTGTCCTCTTTGTTATTAGTCTTGTACTAATTGTTGGAGGCATTGGAGTGGGAGCAGGAATTGTCTCAGCAATGGTTAAAGACGAAAAATTACGTACCAAAGATGACTTTCAAAAAGATTTCGATAGTTTGACGCAGAATAGTTATGCTTATTTTCAAAATAAGGATAAAAATGGTGATTCTGTTCTGATCGGTAAGTTACGTAATAACGGAAATAGTATTAAACCAGTGACATCGACTAAAGATGTAAGTAAATACCTCATTGACGCCTTTATTTCGACAGAGGATCAAGAGTTTTATGAACATAGTGGAATCGTCCCCCGTTCTCTCATGCGAGCAACGATCCAACAAGCTACGAAGTCAGATACAAAAACGGGTGGTAGTACCATCACCCAGCAATTGGTTAAAAACGTCATTTTGAAAAATTCAGATAAAGATGTCTCTCGAAAAGCAAAAGAAATTGTTCTTGCGATTCGTTTAGATTCAATGTTTGAAAAAGAGGAGATTTTTGTTCACTACCTAAACAGTGTTTACTTCGGAAAAGGCGCAGATGGTTTACATATGTATGGAGTTCAATCTGCAGCCCATGGTCTCTTTAATAAAGAGGTTGATCAATTAGAACCTGCTCAAGCAGCATACATTGCTGGTATGGTTCAACGCCCTAACGATTATAATCCAATTTCTGAAGACCCGAAAAACTTACAACGTGGTTTAAGCCGAATGAAGATCGTCTTAAATAACATGTTAGCAAACCAAAAAATCACGCAACAACAGTATGATGAAGCGTTGAAGTTTGATATCAAAGCTTCATTAGCAAAACCGAGTGATTTTGAGAACAGCTATACCAAGTATCCCTTTATTATGCACGCAATCGAAGAAGAAGCCGCTGAAGTATTCATGGAGATGGATAATCTCAATATCACAGAACTAAGTAAACAAGGGAAATACCGAGCCACCTTAAAGGATTATAAAAAGAAAGCAATGTCTGGTGGGTATCGTTTCTACACAACGATTGATCAACAAATGTATGATGCCGTTAACAAAGCAGCCACAGAGAGACTCAAGTTTCGTGACAAAACCTATAAGGGAATCAAAGATCATGAACAATTAGGTGCTGTAATCATTGACAATCGCAATGGAGCCGTTCTAGCTTTTGTCTCTGGAGCTAATCAAGGTCAAAATATAAACCAAAAAGATCATGCTTTACATGCAACGAATCAACCTGGGTCAGCAATTAAACCATTACTCGTTTATGCCCCTGCGGTGAATGAAGGAGTTATTTCTTCAGGTACACTCATTTTAGATGAAATGATCAAAAAAAGTGATGGTTCAGGCTACTATAAAAACGCAAACAATAAATATAAAGGTCCTGTAAATGCCAGTACAGCTTTGAAATACTCTTACAACATTCCTGCGATTAAAGTATTTAACCACATGGGACATCAAACTGGATTTGAATACTTAAATAAGATGGGAATTCCACCTCATGAAAATGATGGTGAATCAGCAGCCATCGGTGGAGCTACCAATGGTTACACGGTTGAAAAAATGACAGCAGCCTTTGCAACCCTTGGGAATGACGGGAAATATAACAAGCCTTTCATGATCTCCAAGATTGAGGATGCTGATGGTAAAGTAATCTGGGAACATCAAACACAACCAGTAGAGGTCTTCACACCACAAACTGCTTTTGAAACGAACAAGATGTTACGCCAAGTATTAACTGGAACAGGTGCATATGTTGGAGGTAAAGTTAGTGGTTATGATCTCGCTGGAAAAACGGGAACAACCTCTGACGATAAGGATCTCTGGTTTGTCGGTTATACACCACAGATCACTTTAGGCGTCTGGGGAGGATATGACTATAACTTCTCCATGAAACATAATAGTCACTTCACCAAGCAAGCTTGGGTCAACATCTTTAAAGCTGCTGCCCAAGCAAACCCTGGGTATTTTGATAAAAAGGCTCGCTTTAATAGCCCTGGTGGCGGTGTAAAAGGGATCGCCTGTATCGAATGTGATCGAATCCGTGATTATCATCAGAAGAAACAAGCAGAGGAAGACAAGAAAAAGCAGGACGATCATAGAAAAGGCGGTACAAAACCACCTGGGCATCGAGATCCAGATCCGCCGATTACAACACCTCCTACATTTCCACCACCAAATACAACACCACCAATCATACCTGAGCCTCCAAATAGAGAAGAAGGATCAGAATAAACGCAAAGTCGAAAGCCTCCAGATTTTATGGAGGCTTTTTTCTATGAAAACACAAGAGGATGAACATCAAGCTATATTACTTAGATATTTGGTCATTTTCATCCCCAGCAGTTCTAGAATTTTTTTTGTAGTAAAGGACACAATTTCCGAATGAAGTTACGAATAAGAAGAGTAGACACTATTTTAAAATATAATGCTTAACACATCAATCAAAAGTCTTTTCGTCTATACACATCACTTTTAGTTTAAAAAAGATGTGTGGCTGACTGCAACAGTCAAACAAAAACGGGAGCAGATTCTCGCTATCGTTTCCTTATTCCCATCATGTACTTAACCATGGGGAAAGGATCTAAACACCACGGAACCATGCAAACCGAATCACTTAGATGCAAACATGATGTCATCCACAGCCAAATTCAATTTCATCTAATCGTCAATATTTTTCTATGAACTGCCTTCTTGGTTCCTGTGATATAATGATTTGGCAGTTGCAAAGGGGGAATCATTGGATGCAAAAAGATGGTTTCAACCCAAAACAGAAAAAGAAAAATAAATTTTTGGGTCAACCTATCTTTAAACGAATGCTTCAAGTCTTTTTTGTCTGTTTTGTCATGATTTTGATTGTATCAGTTGCTTCTTTAGGCTTTGGTGCTGGATTGGTCTCAGCGATTGCCAAAGATGAGAAAATACGAAACAAAGAGGATTTTGATGAAAAGTTACAAGGTTGGTCACAGACTAGTTATGCATACTTTGGAGCTCCAGAAGGAAAGGAACCTGAACGAATCGGTGCGATGATCACAGAATTAGATCGCCAATTGTTAACGGATTTGGATCAGGTAAACCCTTATTTCATCAAAGCTTTTCTCTCCGTTGAAGACCGTGAATTCTATCAGCATAAAGGAATTGTTCCTCGCTCCTTGCTTCGTGCTACTTATCAACAAATATCAGGTAGCGAAGAGACCTCAGGTGGGTCAACACTTACACAACAATTAGTCAAATTAGAGGTTTTAAAAGATAGTACCCAGTCTTATGAACGGAAAGCATTAGAGATTATCAACGCGATCCGAATCGAGAAGTACTATAATAAAGAGGAGATTTTCCTCTCCTACTTAAATGGTGTCTTTTTCGGTAAAGGCGCTCATAACAAAAATATGTCTGGGGTTTCAGCTGCAGCTAAAGGTATTTTTAATAAATCCCAAGATGAGTTAAATCTTGCCCAAGCCGCTTATATAGCTGGTATGGTTCAACGTCCTAACGGATACAATCCATTCCGTGGTGAAGAGAATTTAAAAGTCGGATTGGAACGGATGAAAGAAGTATTAGATAAGATGTTATTGCAAAAGGCAATTACACAGCAAGAGTATAACGAAGCGATTGCGTTCGATTTGAAAGGCTCTCTTGCCACTAGTGATCAATTTACCAATGCTTATAATGAGTATCCCTTTATCGTGACAGCTGTTGAACGGGAAGCAATGAAAATTCTTCGTGAGAAAGATAAAGGTAATCCAGAAGCCAAAGATAAAACCACTAAAGATTACCAAAAACAAGTCCGCCAAGGCGGCTTTCACATCTATACCACCGTGGATCGTCAATTATACGATGAGATGAATAATTCTTTAAAAGGCCTCCATTACCCATCGAAAAAAATTCGCGGGAAAATGGTTCAAGAACAAGTGGGAGCTGTACTGATCGATAATAAAACGGGTGCTGTCCTCTCCTTCTTTGCTGGAACGGACTTTGCTAAAGATGAGATGGACCATGCTTTTGAAGCTACCAACCAACCAGGATCGACGATTAAACCCCTACTTGTGTATGGACCAGCATTAAATGAAGGACTCATCTCACCCGGCTCTATTCTAATCGATGAGCCCGTTCAAAAAACAGGTACCAACAAGTATTACAAAAATTCAGGTGGGGGCGAATATGGGGCCATTAGTGCAACTGACTCATTGAAAAAATCCTTAAACAGAACCACAGTAAAACTCTTCCGACAACTGGGGTTCGAAAAAGGGTTTGATTACTTACGCCAGATGGATCTTCCTCCACATAAGAATGACTGGGAAGCAGCTGCTCTTGGTGGGATGTACAATGGATACACTGTCGACAAAGTGACTGCAGCTTTTGCGATGATTGGAAACAATGGGGTGTATAATAAACCCCACCTGATCGACCGAATCACAGATGCCGATGGGAAAGAAATTTATAACTTCCATGAGGCAAACAAGCCTAAACAAGTATTCTCTCCACAAGCATCCTACTCTTTATCACAAATGTTACGCCAAGTAGTCATATCTGGAACGGCAGCTGGAAGCATCGGACCATCTGTAGGGGGATACACGGTAGCGGGTAAAACAGGGACAACCTCGAATGAGTGGGATTTATGGTTCGTAGGTTACACACCTGAAGTTTCACTCGGTGTTTGGTCTGGCTTTGATTACAATGCAAAAGGTAGTAAAAACCTTGCTAAAACAGCTTGGGTGAAACTATTTAAAGCTGCTGCAAAGACAAGACCTGATCTCATTAAAAAAGGGACTCAGTTTGATAGCTCACGCGGTGAAGTAGAGCATAAATGCTTTGAGTGCGATAAAGTTCCACCACCACCGCCAGCTGGTGATGGTGACGGTGAGCAACAACCACAGCAACAGCAAGCACCACAACAAACAGAGCAACCACCTACAACTGGTGAACAACCACCGCAGCAAACAGAGCAACCACCTACAACTGGTGAACAACAACCAAATCCAACCCAATAAGATCAGACCGACTAGTATGACAGATCAAGACTGAAGCAAATAATTCGATCCATAAGTAATAACCCCTCTTCCATCACTAGGAAGAGGGGTATTTTATATTATGTTCTTACTTAATCTTCCATCGTGGATAAATCACCTGTTGGTAAACCTAATTCCCAAACTTTTAACACTCGACGCATGATTTTACCACTTCTTGTTTTAGGAAGTTTCTCTTTGAATTCAATCTCACGTGGTGCAGCATGAGCAGCTAACCCCGTTTTGACAAAAGCACGAATCTCTTCAATCAGTTGATCAGATGGTTCATAACCCACACGTAGAGAAATATAAGCTTTAATAATTTCTCCTCGAACAGGATCTGGTTTTCCGATCACACCCGCTTCAGCTACAGCAGGGTGCTCAACGAGTTTACTTTCTACTTCAAATGGTCCAACTCGTTCACCTGATGTGTTAATCACATCATCTACACGTCCTTGGAACCAAAAATAACCTTCTTCATCTATATAAGCAGAATCGCCCGAGACATACCAACCTTCAATCTCAAAGTATTCTTGATATTTGGCAGGATTATTCCAAATTTGACGCATCATTGAAGGCCAAGAGGGCTTAATTGCTAAATTCCCCATGCGGTAAGGTGGTAATTCATTTCCTTGGTCATCGATAATCGCTGCCTCGATTCCTGGAAATGGTTTGCCCATGGAGCCAGGCTTCACATCCATCTGAGGATAGTTAGAGATAAGAATCGCCCCTGTCTCCGTCATCCACCAATTATCATGAATCCGCTTGCCATATACCTCCATGCCCCAGCGAACTACTTCTGGGTTCAAAGGCTCTCCAACGCTTAAGATATGTCGAACAGAAGAGAGATCATATTTTTTCACAACTTCATTTCCGGCTCCCATCAACATACGAAAAGCGGTTGGAGCGGAATACCAAATAGTCACTTTATTCTTTTCAAGTGTCTGATACCAGTCATCTGGACTAAATCGTCCTCCACGAATCACATTAGTAACTCCATTTAACCATGGGGCAAAAACTCCATAAGCCGTTCCTGTTACCCAACCAGGATCAGCCGTACACCAATAGACATCCCCTTCTTGGAGATCTAAGATCCATTTACCGGTCTGGTAATGTTGAATCATCCCATTGTGTACATGGAGTACACCTTTGGGCTTACCTGTCGATCCAGAAGTATAATGAATCAACATGGGGTCTTCACGGTCAACCCATTCGATCTCTAACTCTTTTGAGGCTCGTTCCATCTCTTCCCCAAAGTTATACTGACCTTCTTTTAAATCTTCCGTTTCTCCTACTAAGATCACGTGTTTAAGGTGAGGAAGCTCGTCCACAGGTACACGTTCCAAAAGCTGTGGAGTAGTAATAATGGCTGTTGCTTCACTATTTTCTAAACGATCTTTTACGGCAGCTTGCATAAATGCTTCAAATAGTGGTCCAACTACAGCGCCAATTTTGATCGCTCCTAAAAAGCTAAAATATAGCTCTGGACTTCGAGGCATAAAGATAAAAACCCGATCTCCCTTTTTGACTCCTAATTGACGTAATACATTTCCAAACTGATTGGACTTATCTTTCATTTGTCCAAATGTATAACTTTCATCTCGTGTTTGATCACTATACTTTAAAGCTATCTGATCCTTTTTACCCGATTCTACATGACGGTCAATCGCCTCAAAAGCTGCATTTACTTTTCCAGTCGTATGCCAAGTGAAATTTTTCTCCACTTGTCCCCAATCAAATATTTTTACAGCTTCTTCATAATTGGACATATTATTCCTGGAAGTTTGTACTGGAATACGTTCTGTATGCTCCAATTAAACTCCTCCTTTATGGCAAATGAAAACGATTCCATTTGTCACTATTATATCATATGTTTGAACATTATCAATTTGGGTCTATATGGTACAATATGATATATCTAAAGCCCTATTATCCGCATAATCAGTCTGTTTCTACTATACATTCATAGGGCCTTGATGTTATTCGATCACAGAAAAATAAACTAGGAGTGAGAAGAATTAAATGGAACACATCAAAACGTTCCACCGCCAAGAGATCTCGACTTCTCACACAACTTTGATTGTGGAAGGTCCTGTTCCCTCTCAACAGATTGCAGCCTATCGTTTTCATGAGGGACTTGTGGCCTTTCGGCAACCTGAGGAACAGAAAGAAGCTCTGATCGGAATTGCTAGTTTACCAGAAGGTCGAATCATTATCGTACGTGACGGGGATTGTATCGTGGGGTATGTCACTTTTTTGTATCCTGATCCACTCGAACGCTGGTCAGAAGGAAAAATGATCGATTTGCTTGAACTCGGCGCCATAGAGATCGCTGCTCCTTATCGTCATGGTGGGATTGGCAAAGAGATGTTAAGAACAGCTTTTGCTGATGATTATATGGAAAACTACATTGTGATTTCGACAGAGTACTATTGGCATTGGGATCTAAAAGGGACTGGGCTCTCTGTATGGGAGTATCGGAAAGTGATGGAAAAGTTAATGGGAAGTGTTGGAATGCAGTGGTTTGCGACAGATGATCCTGAGATTACAGCCCATCCAGCCAATTGCTTAATGGCGAGAGTTGGCAAAAATGTCCCCTTAGATTCAGTTGAACAATTTGACCGTTTGCGCTTTGTCAATCGACAATACTATTGATCCTTGCGGTAGAAAGGTTCGGAGGGACCGCATCATGAATAAAACACCTTGCTTTATATTTAGCGAACATCTTTATCGGTATGAATTTCACGATTCTCATCCATTTCATCCGATTCGTCTTAGAATGACTATGGATTTAATTAATCGGATGCATTTACTTAAAAAAAATCAAATCATCCCCCCGCGCCTAGCTACTGAGGAAGAACTTACTCTGATCCATGATCCGCTTTATATTGACAAATTGATCCGTGCAGGTCGTGGTGAGTTGACACATGAACAAATGGTTCAGATCGGCATTGATACGGATGATAATCCACATTTTCCTGATATGCATGAAGTAGCTTCCTATGTAGTGGGTGGAACCTTGGTTGCTATGGAACAAGTCATGTCTAATCAAGCATGCCATGCCTTACATCTCGGTGGTGGTTTGCATCATGCTTTACGTGGGAAAGCCTCTGGATTTTGCTTGTATAATGATGCTGCTGTTGCCATCGCTAAAATCAGAGATGAGTATGATGCAAAAGTATTATATATTGATACTGATGCTCATCATGGAGATGGGGTACAGTGGGCCTTTTATAATGATCCACAAGTATTTACCATCTCCATTCATGAGACCGGAAAATATCTATTTCCAGGAACAGGTGCGGTTTATGAGCGTGGAGAAGAACTTGGTTTTGGAAGCAATATCAATATTCCTCTAGATGCTTTTACTGAAGATGACTCTTGGCTATATGCATTTGAACAAGTGATCCCCAAAGTGATCCAAGAGTTTAAGCCAGACGTTATCTTTTCTCAGCATGGTTGTGATGCACATCGGACTGATCCACAAACCCATCTTGCAGCTACGATGAACATTTACCGTCTGATCCCCCAATACCTACACCAATGGGCACATCAATGGTGTGAAGGTCGTTGGATCGCCGTAGGGGGTGGTGGATATGATTTATATCGTGTCGTTCCTCGTGCTTGGACCTATCTATGGGCCGAAATGACTGATCATCCCCTAAATGATGAACCTATTCCAATGGATTGGATCAATCATTGGCAAGCTCAAAGTCCTGTCTCCTTACCTTTAACCTTTCATGATCCAGACGGAACTTTCCCACCAATTCCTCGGAGAGCTGAGATTACTGAATTTAACGAAAGAATTGTCAAAAGAATCCTTCTATTTCTGGAAGGTTATTAAATTAAAAGTCCCAGTGCATCATTAAGCACTGGGACTTTTAATTTAATCTTTCTTCTCAAATGTGTAACAATCGGTTTCAGCTTGGTCACTCGCTAGCTCACCCTGCTGACTGACCACATAGATCTGTTCAGCTTCACAAAGATTTCCTTGTCCCCAATAGACACAGTTATTAACTTCACACATTACATCTCTTGGCATCGTGGAAATCCTCCCTTCGTAAGAGCTAAAGGTATTATGTTTCACCTTCTTTTCACTTACTCAGGTACTTATTTCCTTTGAACCATTAGCTATAAAGTTGAGCACAAATATTTGAACTCTAGGATCTTGTTTTCGTTTTTTGTAGATGTGTTAACATATGGGTCACCATCAAAAATGAACGCTCTGCAGCAAGCTCAGTAAATTCTATGAAATTAACTTGCGCCGAATGATCAGCACGATCAGACATGGAGCGGATCACCACATAAGGAACTCCACTTAAATAACAAACATGTGCAACAGCTGCCCCTTCCATTTCAACACAATAACCATCGAATTCTTCACGTAAATTTCTTACAGTGCCCACATCAGAAATGAATTGGTCTCCCGATAATACTTTACCTGTAAATACTTTAGCTCCTTCGATCCATTGACTTGCCTCTTGAGCCCATGATATTAGCTGCGTGTCAGCAGGAAACACAGATGTTTCTTGAAAGGGAATAGTTCCTCTTGCAAATCCCAAAGGGCTCGCATCCAGATCGTGTTGCTGACAAGAAGTAGATATGACAATATCACCAATCTCCAACTCTGGATGGACAGCACCTGCTACACCTGTAAAGATCACAGATTCTACTTGAAAACGGTCAACCAACAACTGGGTACAGATGGCAGCATTTACTTTCCCTACCCCTGACTTACAAATCACCACTGGAACTTGGCAAAGGGTTCCTTCATAGTAAGTAATCCCTTGAATCACTGTTGTATTTGCTTGATCGATTTCTTTCAGATAACGACTAATTTCCGAATCCATAGCTCCAATAATACCAATTTTTCCTATACCCAACAAACTCCCTCTTCCCATATCATATCTAGTAACCTGGCCCTATTTTTCTTCCCACTCTTTTAATCGTGTCGAATCCCGCAACTCAAGACTATACTGTAGAACGACCTGTCCAGATTCAACATGCTCATTATTCATATATTTCGTTAGCAAACGCATCGCAACCGCCCCAATGTCATACATGGGAACACTCACCGTACTAAGTAATGGACGAACTTGTGAAGCTAAGGGAATATCTTCAAATCCAATAATCGATAAATCTTCAGGAACCGAACGCCCAAGATCTTGAGCCGCATGGATCGCACCTACTGCCATTTCGTCACTAGCTGCAAACACAGCAGTCATCGATGAATGAGAGGTAAGTAAATTTTTCATCGCCTCATAACCCGATTTGTAGCGATAATCCCCTAATTGTATGAAGCTCTCCACAAATGGGATCTCATTTTCTTCAAGTGCTTCCTTATACCCAATGTAACGAGGGTAACCATTGACAGAATCCGTTAAAGGACCTCCAATATAAGCAATCTGTTGATGCCCTTCTAAAATCAAAACTGAAGTGGCCTCTTTAGCTGCTTGAATCTGATCAATCGTCACAGATGGCTTTTCCTGATGTTCCTCTCGAGTAGCAGCTAAGACGATTGGAACAGAGGTATGGTTAAATATTTCGCGATGAGAATCAGTCACTTCTCCCCCTAAGAAGAGGAGCCCATCCACTTGCTTTTCCAATAACGCTTCAATTAATTGAATTTCTTTTTCTGTTTTTAAGTCAGAATTACTTAAAATAATGTTGTAATGATACATCGTAGCAATATCTTCAATGCCCCGAGTCAGTTCGGCATAAAACATGTTTGATATATCTGGAATGACAACCCCTACTGTTGTTGTCCGTTTACTAGCTAGACCACGGGCAACCGCATTGGGACGATAACCTAAACTCCGAATCACATCTAGTACTTTTTTCCGAGTCGCAGGCTTTACATTTGGATTTCCGTTTACGACACGGGAAACGGTTGCCATGGAGACCCCTGCTTCCCTAGCCACATCGTAAATTGTAATATTTTCTCTTTTCTTCCCCATTTTTTATTCCACATCCAATTTGTTTTGTACCCTTAAGTAGCTTTAGCATACGATAAAAAGTTTTTGTCTGCAAACGCTTTGCAATGACCAAGTATGCTCAGACTTTCTGCTTGATTTTTTCAAGAAAACATCCACTTTGATTGATAATGCTCAACTAAATCAAGATTGGAGTTTTCTACTATAGCTTTTCCCAATGAAAAAAAAAGAACCAACCCGCAGGTTGATGAAAAACTAATTCAATCTAGGAGGAGGAAGTTTCACTTTCACCATTTAGATCTATACTAAAAATCAGCTATTCTGAAACCCTCCTCGTTGTTGATCTGTCCTTGATCGCTAATTCTTTTCTTTCTCCAATTGTGACATCAGTTGTAAGACATAAGGTAAAGTATCTCCCATGATACTGGTCCAAGCTTCCGTTGATCCACGATTAATCCACACAATGGGGTGTCTGGGTGCTAAAGCCCGATATAATTTTTTAGTGGAAACTAAGCGTGGAATCATGGATGGTAATTGTGAGTTTTTCCGATGTGCTTCATCAATTAGAATTTGGGCATGACGCTCCGAAGTGAAAAAGTCAACAATAGGACTTTGATCCTGCCCTGCTAAAATAACCATATTTCCTTCAGGGTCAACCACTACCCATATACGTCGTAACTCCGCCATCGCCCGGCAAACTTCCCATCCATTTGCCAAACCTTGTCCCTCAACAGTCGCTTTTTCAAGCTTCTCCAGTCCTAATTTAACAGCTGGATCAATCGGTTTGCGTTGAATAGGCTTTTGAACAGCTGGAGAAGGTTCAAGTTTTGGCTGAGGCTTTTCTTTCTGAATAGGTGGGGAAGATTTAGGTGCTTCCTGTGAAGGTTTCTGTATGATAATACCTTCTTTACCGACAATCGGTATATGTGGTTTTTCTTCTTTAACCAGTACAGGTGATTCTTGCTTTATTGATTCATTTGCTTGACCTGTGCTTGGTTGCCCTTCATTTTCAGAAATAGTTGGTTTCATCACTTGTTCCTGTAAAACCTTTGAGCCTTGTTTTTCATCTTTCTTATCATCAAGTTGTGGTGACTGTTCCAGTACTGATTCTATCTTTTCTAACTCAGGTTGTTTCTCATTCATCACAAACGGATGTGCCACATGTTGTGATTCAACATAACCCGCATGTGGTCCATGTTGAATCTTTTGCATATGCTTAGGTAATAGGTGACATTTTTCAGGCAAGCCAAAATGTAGATACGGAGCAGGTGCCTTCAATTGATAACACCTCTCAAAGACTACTGACCAAGGATGCTGAATAACAGTTCCACCTGACTTTTTGGAAACATACTCTGCATCTTCAATGTCTGAATAGACAGCAACTGTATAGTTCCCTTTTTGGTGCTCTACAAGTAACAAATTTTGATTCATGGTAGGAATCCATGGTCCAGGCAACTGTGACAGTTTATGTACTGCATATTCTCGAATCAATTTAAGCAACTGAGATTTCACCATAAATAGACATGAAGGTAACCCTGGATTCATTAAAATTCCAGTTGCATCTGAGCGATAAGCTTTGATCAAAAAAGGGAGTGCTGGCTCTTCCACCAATTCGACCATTTGAGGGTGAGACACTTGGATCGTTCTGGCTGCATCTAAATCGCTACATACGACTACAAATTTTTCAGTAGGTTGGCTTCCTTTAGATAGAAATGGTTTCTTACCTGCATCCGATTTTTGATATAAAATCATGAGCTTGGGTAGCTCAACGACCAAAGCGTCCATGAGTTGCTCTGGATTCATTTGGCCTCTATTTGCCAATTCTAAATACTTTCTAGCGTTCAATGACTTTTCCTCCCTAGGCTGATTTTCCAACATTCTTCATTTTTCTTATTGATATGATTAAGTTTGTTATCTTAAAGATCTCCTCTTTGATTCTGTCCAGAATCAGTCGGTAGAGTCGATCGGTCATTTCACTTAAGATAGATAAAATCAATCTATGGATGATCACTCTAACATGATCCATAGCGTTTATGAATGAAGCAACAGAGCCTAGATCCATCCATATGAGCTTTTGCCTAAAGAAAAAAGAAAACAGTCCACTCCGCCATCCGATTCTGGCATTAGATTGGCGAAATCGAGCATCTTAATGAAAAGTGGGCTCTGTTAAAAAATAGCATAAAGTCATGTAAGATGGGGGGATCAACTCCTAATTGTTAGGCCTTTTGGCACTATTGCTTCATTATATATATGCAAAGCAATTATTTATTTCCATATATATTTATCATAACAAATTTTTGAGCCAAAAAAAGCGAACCGACTCAATCGTCTGTACGCTTTTTTGTGAACAGCATCGCTATTTAATTAGCGAAGGCATGTTCCCCACCTTATTAGTTTAAATGACTGTCCAAAGTTTTTCTTTAGACTTTAACCTTCTTTTTTGGACAAAAATTGACATTTACGTAATTCGTCCATAAATGCAGAAAAAGATGAAATGTCAATTTGCTGTTTAGCATCAGATAAAGCAACAGCTGGATTAGGATGAACTTCCAACATGATCCCATCCGCTCCTGCCGCCAATGCAGCTTTAGCACAAGGCAATAAAATATCTCTTCGTCCAGTTGAGTGAGTCACATCTACAAATACAGGTAAATGAGTTTCATTCTTTAAGATTGGGACTGCTGAAATATCAAGTGTATTTCTCGTCCACTTTTCATAAGTCCGAATTCCACGTTCACATAGCATTACTTGTGTATTTCCACGTGATGCGATATATTCAGCTGCAAAAATAAACTCTTCGATCGTTGCGGCTAGTCCCCGTTTCAATAAGACAGGGGTCCGAACACTTCCCGCTGCCTTTAAAAGCTCAAAGTTATGCATATTTCGTGCACCGATTTGAATCACATCGACATACTGCTCAGCCATCTCCATATCACTTGGACTTACAATTTCACTAACTACTTTCAAATCATATTGATCAGCAGCTCGACGTAAAATCTGAAGTCCCTCTTCTCCTAATCCTTGGAAATCATAGGGAGAAGTACGTGGCTTAAAAGCACCTCCACGCATGAGAGTGATCCCTTCTTCTTTTAATGCCTTAGCTACACGAAATACCTGCTCTTCTGATTCAACAGAACAAGGACCAGCCACAACAACAGGAGTTCCGTTCCCTACTTCATATCCCTGAATTTGCACAATCGTATTATCGGGATGCTTTTCTCGACTGACTACCAGTGTGTTTTTATGATCATCCACTTGTAAGTCTAGAGATGCTTTAAAAATCTGTTTAAATAAGTATCGAACTGTATCATCATTAAAAGGACCTCGGTTCTGCCTAATGAGTAGGTCCAACATATCACTTTCTCTTTCAGGGTCAAACTTACTGATCCCTTGTCTTTTCTTTACTTCCCCAATTTCTTGAACCAAAGAAGCTCTCTGATTTAATAACTCTAATAGCTGTAGATTGATTAGATCTAATTGTTTACGCAGCTCTTCTACTTTATGATCGCTCACTCGTCTTTCTCCTCTCTACTCTTCTATTATGATGCCCTAGTCAAATCAATCATCAAAATACTTTTTACAGGATAGATTAATTTTGCCTATTATATCTAAAAAAGAGTCCCCTGTCATCTATGGATCTTGAGCTGCAAATTTTTCAAAGTAAGTAGTTACCCCGCTCTCATTATCAGGAAAGTGGAAAGTTTCAAAATGGGTTTGATCTCCTTTTTGGATAATGATTGAAACAGGGAAGTTTAACTCTCTGTCGCCCCACTCCTCAGACTCCATCTGGATTCCTGTGCTCGACAAAAAGGTTTGAAAGGTTTCATGATCTGGCACCTTAACTAATATAAGTCGGTTAATGCGATTCATCCACGATTGATCTCCTTTTTGAAAAAAAGGCATTGCACTTGGATAAACCCAAGCTGTATCAGTCTGCAAAGAAGTATCCAGTTCCATCGGCTGGACAACTTGAAGCGAGTCATTTTTAGGAATGTGTAGCTTCTCTGAGGTAGTAGCTAACACCAACATATCCCATAGCTTTGAATTTTCTTGTCCTATCTGCTTTACACTCGTGAGTGGAAGTGACTCTTCTTCTGCTTGCTTAGATTCAATCGGTGATAATAGCAACAAAAAAGAGACTGACATACAAACAGCTATCCATTTTGCTGGAATCATAAACAAGCGACGCTGACGAATCCTTTCTTCCATACCAATTTCGTCTAAGCTATGAAATAAAAGGATCATTTCTTGTGCTTGTTTGCGGCATTTCATGCAGCTATTGATATGATCTTTCACCCTTTTAGTTTCTATTTCATTTAATTCCCCATCCAACAATAACTGAATGAGTGGTTCGGTCTCTTTGCATGAAGACATCACTCAGCCATCTCCCTTTAATCCTTCCTGGAGAGCCGATCTTTAAGCATTTTTCGAGATCGAAATAGCTGGGTTTTGACGGTTCCCTCAGGGATCTCCAACTCTTGACTTATCTCAGTATAAGAATAACCATGATAATGACGTAAAATAATGACACGTCGATAAATTTCGGGCAAATCCATAATCTCTTGCTTCACTCGTTCTAATAGTAGTTTTTGCTCCACCTCTTCCTCTACCGATAAAGATGAGGTGGGGGTAGGCTCTGCTTGGATAAAAGTATCATCCAAAGTAACTAGATTTAAGCTTTTTTTACGCTTTTGATCACGGAAACGGTTGGTCATCAATGTTTTTAACCACGCCTTGAGCGATTTTTCGTATACATACTTATTTGATTTCCGATGGGCCTGCCACAAAGTCTCTTGCGTTAAATCTTTGGCATCTTCCCGATTCCCTGTTAATCGATACGCAATATGAAATAAATAACGTTGATGCTGTTGCAAACGCTCCATAAACTCGTCTGCCACATGTTTCCATGCACGTTCTCCTAATTCTTTTGAAGACATGACAACCTCCTTCTGATCTTTCCCATACCAGAGATTGTTGCATACATACTTCATGAATCTCTTTTTACACACCAGTCAAGTGCACCTTGCCAATTCATAACTGAACTAACTAGGTTGAAGAGCAACAACCTCCATCAAGATCAGGTCTGCTTTGCTTTTTCTAAGTTTTCTTCTGTAATCTCCCCATGTGATGCATCCCAAGCAACATGGGTACCCTCTTTAATGTAAAGTGTTTGAGGTGACTCATGTTTAATTCCAAAGCGTTTGGCGATCCCTTGAGACAAGGAACGATCCTCAATGACTAAAATGAGCCCAATAACCTCACCATGATGCCCTTTTCGGATGAATTTCTTCACTTCTTCATATGCATGAGCACTGATAGGACATGAGGTGCTATGTTTAAATATGAAAACTCCAGCGTCTTTGGAGCTTTCTAACAGCACATTCAATTCTTCTTCTGTTCTTAATCTTTGGATTCCACTCACTTTCAACCCACCCTTTTCAAGCTATCCTATTTTTAAGATAACTCCTTTTTGTTAGAAATACAAATTAAGCTAAAAAAATGTTAAATGTAAAAGGCATCCAAAAAGGATGCCTTCTGTAAAAGTTATTCTATTTCGATTCATTTGATTCCTTGTTTTCTTCTTGTAGTTCAGGCAGTAATGCTTGAGGTTGGTTAACAGGAAGCGACTTAAGCTCTATATTTTTACTTTGCACCACTTGACATTCTGGCCATTTATGTTGAATAAAATCATTCACATCGCTAAGTTTTTCCAACATATCATCGGTATTTTCTTTAATATTAGACAGAAAATCAGCGCTACGATCCTTGATATTTTCTACACCTTGTTTAAGATCTTCTCTCATTTCTTTTCCTGACTTTGGAGAGGTAAGCAAAGCAACTGTCGCTCCTACAACTCCTCCCACAACAGCTCCAAGTAAAAAATCTCTCATTCTAATGCCATCATTTTGATTACTCATATTCGTCCCTCCCTATTTTCTTGGTTTTTGAAGATTACGTGCTATATCAATCCCAGCGCCTACAAGAGCGACTAGGTTACTTAAACGACTCTTATTGACCTCAGCTTGTCGGACAATCTCAGTCGAGACCTCTTCTAAACTTTCACCTGCTTTTTTCATCGATTGAAAGACAGCATCTGCTTGTTGTGACTTTTGACGAAAATCTTCAACTAGATATCTAGTCTCTTTCAACGTTTGCGTCGATTCATCCACTGCCACTTCCACTTTTCCTTTCAACTCATTTAACGTTTGATTCATCAGATGAATCGTTTGATTGAAAGAGATGAGGGATCGGATCAAGAAAATGACAAGTACAACCACAGCGATTGCAATGACACCAATACTAATAGAAACAATCATGTTTCATCCCCCTTTCTAATGATGTGTATACCCTACATGATTTTTCAGAAACTACTTAGAAGATTATCAAATGAGATTCACTTGATTGATTTTAAGGTGAAACAGTAACAGGTAATTGCCCTTTCAGTTCTATCTTACCATGAATTGCTTTAGCAACGGCATGCAAAGAAGTAGGAGTTGAGCCATAAATCGCTAGATATGTAGAACCTTTCGGAAGTAGACTCACTTCATAAGGAGTATCTAGACCGATATGAATGATTGGCTTTTTGAGTCCTGACAATTGATTCACGAGCTCGATCATAGGAGAGTCCGCAGCTACATCACTCATTCCTACTAGAATCACATCCGCTTCTTGCCCTTTTTGAAGCAACTCTGGAATATCTTTAGATTGGAGCCTATCTAAATAGATCGATTTGGCTTGAAGTCCTTCTTGCTGAAAAGCTTCCTCAAAGCCTTTGGGACGTTTTTCTGTTAAAATTAGCAATTGAGTCTGCTTGTCCAGCTTTACAGGTAGCTGACCTTTAGGATCTTGGACTAATGTGATTGATTGTTCAGCAATCTTTTCTGCAACCTCCGGATTACTCGTAAGCTCTGATCCCTTTTTCACCAAAGGTAGAGGTTGTTTGACAATAGAGTTCTCTCCCAATCGTTCAGCTTTTAATTGCAAAATTCTTTTTACAGATTGATTGATTCTCTCTTCCGTAATGGTTCCATCTTCCACTGCTTTCTTAACTGCCTCAATCGCTCCTTTTTGTTTTTCAAGAGAGTGACCAATTAATACAAGATCAGCGCCTGCTTGAATCGCTAACACGCTTGCCTTTTCAGTTCCAAAATGTTTAACGATAGCTCCCATTTCCATATCATCTGTAGCAATTACTCCTTGATAGCCCATCTCACCTCTTAATAAGTCAGTTAACACCTTTTTAGAGAGAGTTGCTGGCAACCCAGGAGTCGGATCAATAGCTGGAAAGGTCGTATGTGTAGTCATCACAATATCTACATCTTTCTCGATCGCTGCTTGAAATGGAACCAATTCGATTTGACTTAGTCGATCACGGGAATGAGCTACTTGTGGAAGATCGATATGAGAGTCCAACGATGTATCCCCATGACCTGGAAAGTGTTTGACAGATGCTAATATATTTCCATCCTTAAATCCATTAATCATTGAAATCCCCATCTGCTTTACCAGTTGAGGGTCTTCTCCAAAAGAACGAACTCCGATAATCGGATTTTTTGGATTGTTATTTACATCTAATGAAGGAGCTAAGTTTAGATTGAAGCCTAAAGCTCTTAAATCATTACCCATTTGCTTTCCTGCTTGATAAGCTAGTTGTGGATCCCGTGTGGCACCTAGTGGCATATTTCCGGGAAAAACAGTCACACCTTCTTTAATCCGGATCACCTTCCCACCCTCTTGATCAACCGCCAAAAGTAAAGGGATCTCAGAAGTAGACAAAGATAAAGATTGAAGTTGATGATTTAACTCAACGGTTTGATTCATATTTTTAATATTACGTTCAAATAGAAGAATACCTCCAACATGGTATTTTTCTATCAATTCTTTGGCTTGATCATTCATGACTGTTGCTTCTTGTTGACCTGATGATTCAAATCCGACTAAAAACATTTGTCCGATTTTTTGATCCAACGACATATCGGAGATTTTCTCCTCTACCCAAGCGGGACCAGCCATAGTGGTACTAGGTTCATTGGAGCAAGCCGTCAATAATAGCAAAAAACATACACTAATAATAGAAAGAGTTTTTATTTTTTTTGTCAAGCATTTCTTCCTCCTTATAATTCAAACCATTCTCTTTTTATACCCTAACGTAATGTATCTAAAAAAGAAAGTTGAGATTTTCTAACAAAATGAAAAAAGAATGTTTGCTCTTTAAAAAGAAAATTACGTATGTCAATTTGTCCAAATCTTCTGCGTCTAGTAACAAGTATAGGGTAAGGGTATAATAAACAAGGAATGCTATATATTTTAGAGGTGAGTTAGTTGAGTAACATCAAATCAGTCGTAATTATGAAAGGGGATCAAACCGGACAAGAGCTACTAGATGAAGCCCTCCGTGTTCTTGATCCCAATGTGATTGGCTTTGAAATTGATTTCCAAACGTATGATCTTAGCTTAGAAAACCGCCGTGAAACAAACAACCAAGTCGTTCATGAAGCTGCAAAAGCCATGAAACGCACAGGTTTCGGTATAAAAGCCGCAACCATCACCCCAGAAGTCACAGGGGATGTCGGTAGTCCTAACGCTATTTTACGTAAAGAAATTGATGGTAAGGTCATTATTCGTACTGGTCGTAGAATTCCTGGTGTTCGTCCTGTTGCAGGCATTCACTCCCCGATCTCCGTCGTCCGAATGGCTGTTGGAGATGCTTATGGAGCGAAAGAATGGCGTGAAGGTGAAGATTTAGATGAGGTAGCGTTTAGAACCGAGAAAATCGATCGGAAAACTTGTCGTACAGTAGCGGAATATTCTTTCCGTCATGCCAAAAAAACCAACGCCAAAGTATTTGGTGGTCCTAAATTCACCGTAAGTCCTGTGTATGAAGGTATGTTAAAAGAAGAAATGGATGCGGCAAGTCAACGTTATCCTGAAGTTCGCTATGAACCACAATTAATTGATGCAACCTATGCACTTTTAATTAGTAATTCTGGAGATCCGATGGTGATCCCTGCACTCAACCGTGATGGGGACTGCTTAAGTGACCTTGTGTTACAACTATTTGGTTCGATCGCTGGCTCAGAGTCCATTTTGATGAGTTTCGATGACGATTTTAATACCCAAGTAGTCATGGCAGAGGCTCCCCATGGAACAGCCCCTTCCCTTTATGGTAAGAATGTTGCCAACCCCATGGCAATGATCTTAGCTTCCGCTTCTTTACTCACTTATTTCAATGAGCCAAAAGCAACTGCTGCTTCGCGAGCGATCTATGAGGCTGTCATTGAAGCCGTTCGTGAGGGAATACGTACATCTGATTTGGGGGGTAGTTCTACTACCAGTGATTTCACTAATGAAGTCATCCGCAAAGTTCAAACGAAATTAGAAGTGTGGACCACTTTACAAGGTTTCTAAGGCCTAAGCCGGTTCCTCCTACCAGGGACTGGCTTTCTTTTTTATTTTTATTTTTAAGAGGTGTCACCATGAATCGAATCATCGCATATTTTATTGGACTTGCTTTCCTAGGTTTAGGAATTACTATAGCCATCCAGGCTGACATCGGTACAGGTGCATGGGACGCTCTGAATGTTGGGTTAGCGAAGCTGACAGGTTTGAGTGTAGGAAGTTGGGTGATCATTGTCGGTATCGCCTTGATCTTTATTAATGCCATACTAATGAGAGAACGTCCCGATTTTTATGCGATGTTAACTAGTTTCTCTCTTGGGTTGATCATCGATGGCTGGTTTTTGATTATTTCAGTAGAACCAACAGCTTGGATTTGGAAATTCCTACTCTTTATACTTGGAATGCTAGTGACCGCCTTGGGTCTTGCCACCTACTTACAAGCAAAGTTTGCTCCTACCTCCATCGATCGATTGATGTATGCGATCTCTAAGCTTACTGGTTTTAGTTTAAGAACCTCAAAAACGATTGGAGAGGTGATCGCCCTCTTGCTAGCCTGGATGATAGGTGGTCCAATCGGAATAGGAACGATTTTAATTACATTTTTGATCGGTCCCTTACTCCATCTATTCCTTCCCTATATGGAATCCCTATTTCACACGAAATAGATGCCCGTCTTCTTTATAGATACGGGCTTTTTTAATCCATAAAAAAGCTGACCCTCGTTACAGGTCAGCCTCTGAGTCAACTAATTTCGCTTGGGATTTAATTTTTTCTTCCCCTTTAAGATATCCATTCCTTGGTTTGGGTTTTTTTCAATCTGATTAGCAAATTGTCTTAG
The DNA here is from genome assembly GCF_004341825.1 of Hazenella coriacea. Lineage (GTDB taxonomy): Bacteria > Bacillota > Bacilli > Thermoactinomycetales > Thermoactinomycetaceae > Hazenella > Hazenella coriacea. Next base: position 491,767 of record NZ_SMAG01000003.1, read on the forward strand.
CTCCCCCATATCAACATCTGCTTGGGTCACCTTCATCAAATATTCTAGAACAGCATTCATTCCACCACGATCCTTGGCTTTTTTAGCCCCTTCAATAATCCGTTCTAATTGTTGTTCAGAAAGTACTCTCTGTCCCATCACGCTGTTAATCATCTGAGCCAAATCTTTTATAGATGGTTCGTTTCCTGCCATATACAGATCCCCCTTTTTGGTGATTCACCTACAATTTATGTGAAAAGAAAAGGGGTGATAGGGATAAACGCCCACCCATCCGCCCAAAACAACTTCATTTAGGAAACTCATGACAAAAGCTGATTTTTCATAGATGCAGAAACACCATACAAAGTTTATGAATATCTAGATAAAGGATATACCTTGAATCCAGTTATTCGATGGTATCCAAGGATGGTAGTGTGATGCCTCTTACTACATTAAAGCGCAAGCATTCAGGGCAAATAACTATTTTTCAAGAGTAAGGTATTCGCCTGTACAATCAGAGGACCAGAGGCATAAAGTAAAACAGCTAAAGATGAAAGAGACCAAACACACTTTTACAAATCCTTGATCTTCATCATAGGAAATTCTACCACACCCATCTAGAGATCTCTTTAGATCAAATATCTTTCATCCTGCAAAGAAGGGTGCATTTAAGCTTAGAAATATCCCTTACGCTCCTTAGTACTTAAGATATAGCACCCATCTTGTTCATTACTTTTGAGAGGAGGTGAATTCATGAGTGGATACGGATACGGAATTGGATGCGGGTTTGGTTGGAGACAATTATTACTCTTCTTACTCGTCATCGCGATTATCTTCTTCTTCGTTTGTGGTGGATTCGGTTTAGGTGGATATGGTTGCTAGATCATCATAATCTGAGCTCCACCCACTGATAATGGAAAGGAGGTGATGTTCATAAATCAATGAATGGAGTTTTTCACCTTCTTCCATCTACGGTGGACTCAGATCTAGTTAATTAGATGTAATAGGATATGTAATAGCAAACCCATAGAGTCATGTGGAAGGAGGAGAAATATGGGCTACGGTCGATATGGCGGAGGATTTGGATGGAGACATTTACTACTTTTCTTACTAGTCATTCCAGTCATCTTCTTCTTCGTTTGCGGTAATTTCGGATTTGGTTATGGTTATTAGAAGCCTAAAAACTGATTATTAAGGAGGGCTTTTCATGAGCGGTTACGGATATGGATGCGGATATGGATGGAGACATCTCCTGCTCTTCTTGCTCGTCATTGCAGTGATCTTCTTCTTTACTTGTGGAACTGGCTTTTATGGTGGTTATGGGTACGGCTGCTAGTACCCTTGAAAACTGATTAAAAAGGAGGGCTTTCCATGGGTAGATACTACGGATACTCTCGATGCGGATATGGATGGAGACAACTCCTTCTCTTCTTACTTGTCATCGCAACAATTTTCTTCTTTGTTTGTGGCGGAATCTGGTAAGACAGCAGCAAAAAAGAAATGTCCTCATACAGGGCATTTCTTTTTTTATTGACAAACAAAAAATCCTCCTCACTCTTTTCTAGAGATGAGAAGGACTTCTTGAAGAGTAATTCATAAAGGAAATGTTTTTAAAGAGATATATTCCTTATGATATGTGATCTCGAGCGCTCTACTTCCGAATAACTGAATGAACACGAAGTCGACTTGGATTTCTCCCCATTAATTGTATTAAAATTTGGTACTGCTCTAATAACATAAGTTCAAAAAAGCGACTGTCCTTACGCAACTTTTGATTCTCTACAGTTAAAGACTGAATTTGCTTACTGAGGCTTGCAACCTGGGACTCTAAACGTTGGACACGTACTTTAAGTAAGGAATCCTTTGTCTGAGGGGAATTACCAGCCAAGTGAAGCACCTCTCTCTTCAATCTGCTCATACTAGGTAGTTTATGAAGAAGAGTCTGACTCTGCTTCCACAGGTATCCCGGTGCTATGCATCTTTCTATTTATTTCATTGACTTGAATATCTTCGTTTTCTTTCATATATTTCAGTAATTGAACTAACTCAAAATAACGGTCCTTGATCTCCTTTTCATATAAATAATAGGAGTCCTTCTCTTTCTTTAACTGGCTGTTTTCCAATTGTAGTTGCTCATATCGCTTTGTACGATCTGATAATGTATGGGTCAATCGATCCACATCTTCACGTAAATCATGATAATTTCGCTCTGTTTGTTTAAGCAATGTCATAATCTGTGCAAATGATTCAACCGAAGTCCCTCGACTTTTTTGAATTTGCTGATGTACTCTTTTTCTTTTTGCTTCCTTATATGAATGTGGATCTTGTTGTCTTAATACTGCATTCCAGCGAAACCCACAGGCCCCTAATGTACGACCTAATTGTTTCCCCACTTTTTCAAAAGCATGAAGCTGGGTTCCACCATCGCGGATCGACTGTAAAACCTCTTCTCTTAACAACTGATCTTCCTCTTCTGTCCATCTTCTTCCTTTCATATAACATATTCCTCCTCCTTAGAAGCCCTTTCAAAACACTTGTTAGCAAAATTTAGATTCCCACAATACCCTTTTCTCATCAAGAAAAATAGGCTTCTGATCCATCAACACTACTCGCTTTATAGTTATTATGTAGTCTCATCTATAGTTATTTATGTTTATTTATCAGAAAAAAAGACTCAAGAATTTGAGTCAATCCATTCACATCTGTAGAATTTTCTAAGGTAGACACAAAAAACCGAATCAATCAGAGGTTGATTCGGATGAAGAATGTGAGATGTCCGGAAGTGGGCAAGTTTGAATCCCAAGCTGTTCAATCTCGCTCCAAGACATTTTTTCTATTGATTGAGGTAAAACCTCTAAGCAATGATGTAGCCACTCCAGAACTTGACTCACCTCTACTCCTTCTGTATAAGGTGCATAAGACTCTAAATAGCCTTGTGCAGTTGTGGCAAGCTTACGTGCCCCTCGTACTTTTCCTTTTTTCAACTGATGCATGATCGCAGCAATTTGGATCAATCCGTGATAAAAACGATTATGTCGCTGGGTTTGCCACAATTCTTCTAATACTTCGTGAGCTTCCCAGTATTCCTCGCGATGGTAGTGGGTAAAAAATTGGATGTAAAGAGGATGATAAATAGAAGAACTCAATTTGAGACACTCGCTTTCCATTGTGTTTTGGAAAAGGAATAAATAAAAAAGACCAGGTAACATTCCTGGTCGCATGAAAGAGGGTCAAGATTAAGGAGTTAAAAAGAAGCGTGGTAGCGTAAGCAAGAAGGTCAACCTTACTTACAAAAATCATTTTAACACGCTCCCCGAATTTTGTCGATATTTTGTCGAGATTCATTTTCAAACTTTTTCATTATATCTAAAAACCCCAGCGTCTCCACAATGAAAAACGCGATACATTTGTGGCTTTTAATACTTGGCGGAATTGCGAACGAATCCATTTATTCCCTGGATCTAAACGCAAGGCACTTTTTAGTTGTTTAGCAGCCTCATCATACTGACCTAGCTCCACAAAAAGCTTTGCTGTTTGTAGATGATATTGAACGGCCTGTCCTTCATGATAACGCCCTGCAATTTTAATATGTAAAAGCGCTTGAGCAGTCCGTCCCTTCATATGATAAACTTCAGCTAAGAATGTATGAGCTAAGGCATCCTTAGGATTAAGCTCCAAACTATGTAACAAAAAGTTTTGTGCCATAGATAGACAGTCTGTATGTACCATCATATAGCGGCCATACTCCCGGTATGCTTTACTAAAATGAGGATGGTTTTTCAAAATAGATTGATACAGTGAATGTGCTGCTTGAAGATCATTTTGTCCTTCTAAGATTTGTGCCATAAGCAATTGTGCTTCTTCGTGCATGGGATCTAACTTTAATGCAGCCTCAATTGCCATTTGTGCACGATCCCAATGTTGCCTAGTTGCCTCAATATGAGCGAGAACTAGATAATGTTCAATTTGCGGGTTTTTTTTAATTAATCGCTCGAGTTTAGCACGACTGCGACGATAACTCTTAGTAGGCACTCGTTTCCCTTCAACCTGTACAATAGTATGTGTCTCTATCATCGATCCTGCCATCACCATTTCCCCCTTTGCATCCTACCGACTATTTGTCTCTATGGCTAGATCTGTTCGTTCAGTATCTTGTAATATTAGTGTAACTGATTCGACAAACTTTGTCACGTTAAGTCGAAACAACCCTCCGCCATAAGCAAAGGGTTTACAGAAAAATTATTTTTGTTGCACGGTTTGCAGACGTATATGAGTAAAGTAATCAGTCTCATAATATTCGAGTTCATCTCGTAAATACTCGAAAATTTTAGATAGCGAGAAAACTAATTGTTGCAGAGATGATGGAGTTGCCTCCCTAAATCGGATTGCATCTTGAGCCGTATAGGAATACCTTCCATCTTCCTCATACACTTCATTTCGTGGATAGTAAAAGCCATACACACAACTGTGTACAATCTCACCTAATACTTTATTGGCGAAATCTTCACTAAATGTAGCTCTTCGTAGAACTAGACTAATCTTTTCATAACCAAGCTCACAAACCACTACTAAATGACGAAGATCACTTAAAAATTCACATATATATTTTTCTGTATCTGGGTCTGAAGAGTTTTCTTCCATCAGTTCGTGTACACTATTATAATTAAGGAAATTTTCAAGTTGTTCTTTCGCATTTCTTAATTTTTCCCTCGTCAATACGCAGAGCTGCTTTGTCTGTTCAGCTGGCATATCTCGATTAACCCCCTTGGACATCATAATGTCCCTTTCACAAATCATTTTCATTAGTATAACACATTTATCAATTAGCATCTCTAATTCCTTGATCACTTACCACTTTTTTAACATATATCTCGCTTAATAACAAAAGAAAGCAATGATCATGTCAATGACTAAAAAGATGAATCCATGATCTAACTTGATCCTGGAACCACAATAATTCTATTCTGACTTATTAAATTATTTTATTCAAGAAGGTTTTTCTATTAATTTCTCTAATTAAAACATTGGCAGTTCTTAATATAGCTCATTGGAGGGAGACATCATGTCACAAACATGGCCGCCTAAAGATCTAGCTCAATGGTTTAAGGATTTCCGTTATTTCACACCCATTCAAGTTCGTTTTTCTGATACGGATTTGATTGGTCATATTAATAATGTTAGTTACATTACATACTTTGAATTTGGACGAGTTCAGTATTTAAAAGATCTGGGACTATATCAACTCCTAGCTGAACCTGAACCAGGAAAGAAAGGTACAATCGTAGCAGCAAGCATTGAATGTCATTATCTTCGCCCCGCTTACTATGAACAAGAGATTCAAATTGGCGCTCGTGTAAGTCGAATTGGGAACAGCAGCTTTGATTTCCAATATGCGGTCACCATTCCAGCAGAAAAAAGTATTGCGGCAATCGGGAAAGGAGCTGTCGTCTATATCGACCCCCAGACAGGAAAAAGCCAACCACTTCCCGAAGAAGCCAAAAACATTATGCTCTCATATGAAGAAAATATAACTGTTTAAAGTGATAAAAGCCCAACTACTTAACTGTAGCTGGGCTTCATCTCTATTGTAGAGGCGATTGTGAGTGAAAAACCATCGCTTCTACAATAATCATATTTATATCTTCTTTACTTAATAAAGCTAATTCACCTTGTATAATAATATCGGAATTAAGTTCTACTTCTGTCAATAATTCATAAAGTTCAGGTGTCATATTTAAAACCAACTCTGACAACTTCATGGTTTGCACTGTGATCACCTCGTTGCATGGATCTTTTGTTCAATCATATGCAACGCTCGAATCATATGTTTATATGATTCACCCTATTTATCAACTTTACCCAATAGGATCGCATGGTCTACTTTTATACAACGATCCATGATAACTGTAACTCCTTTTTCTTTGGCTAACTCCGAAGCTTCTTCATTGATGACTCCCAATTGCATCCAAATTGCCTTCGCTCCAATTTGAAGAGACTCTTCAACTACAGGTAGTACAGTTTCGCTTCTACGAAACACATTAACGATATCAACTTTTTCTGGAATCTCAGTCAATGAAGCATAAGGCTTTTCTCCTAGCACAGGTTCTGTTAGATTTGGATTTACAGGAAAGATTCGATAACCAGCTTGTTGCAAAGCTTCTGCGATTAGATAACTGGTTCTCTCTGGCTTGTTTGACATTCCTACAACTGCGATATTTTTGGCTTCTTGTAGTAACTGCTTTCGTTGTTCATCGTTTGGATTTATGAACATATAGATACCCTCCTCTAAGAATTTGTGTATGTACCTTACTTTAGATAAGTTTATTATATTAAAATTATCCACAGCACTCAAATCAATATAATTCTATGGCTCACCTTTTAGATCTTGTTTCTTTTTCCTGATTATAAAGCTTTTCTGTTATATAGTTGTTTAAACTTAAGAAAAAATCTTTGATGGAGAATTCTTCAGAGGCACGTGCCATATATCTTTTTTTAGCAAATTCAATCATCCATGTAGGAATCTTTCTCCCCCGAATCAGAGGATAATAGTGACGATATCCCTCAACCAAGTGATCCCAACGAAGATCATTTCCTTCTTTTAGGTATTCAGAAACATCTACAACTTTTGCATGCCCATCTTGGTAAATTACATTTTTCAAGTGAATATCCCGGGGATTTAAACCTTTCATACGAGCAAACTTACGGGCTTCCTCAACATCTTGAACGACTTGCTCTGGGATCTCAATCCCTTCTTCTAGACACTGATATAGAGTAGGTCCCTGCTCATAGCTTAAAATTAGATAATGCTCTCCTTGACCAAAATAACGACAAAAGTTGGGATGAGAGCCTAGTTGTTCATATACAGTTGCTTCTACTACCTTTTTGTTTTGCCGATCTGGAGCAAATACTTTGAAAACAACTTTTGGTTCACTGGGATGCCATACGACAATCGCATCTGTTCCCAAACCAATCAAATGGAATTCAGACGGAATTTCATTGACTATCACGATTTGGTTATCTTTATTCACATGAATCTGAATCTGCTTTAGTAAATGATCAATATGCTGGTCCTTTACAAGATCCACTCCATCAACCCTTTTCTTTCGTTGATCTCTTCTTTATAATCATGCCAATAAATGGTTGATGTCGCAAGTGTTTCATAATTGTACCATTTTGGAACATGATTTAACTACTATTGATTTACCCTTAAAGCAGGACTCATTCAACATGATTTTTTACTATGTATGAATTATTTCAGTCAGATGTTGATTGGATAGAAAAAACATCTCCAATCACTCCAAATCGTTTTGATTAAGCCAAGTTATTAATGACGGGTCATGAACCTATACATAAGGAGGAACAGATGAATGAGATTATTCAACAGCACTCACACGAAATGGCTTCTACTAGGCGACTTGCTCATTTTGCTTATATTTTCATGGTTGGGACGTGTCACCCATGAGATGCCTGTAGACATGGGTATTGTCCTTTGGACCACGTTTCCCTTCGCCATTACTTGGCTATTGGTTGCCCCCACATTGGGGATCTACTCTACCACATCCCTTGAGAGTAAAAGACAAATGTTTTTTCGGACAAGTGGTACCGTTTTTATAAGTATCACCCTTAGTATTTGGTTCCGTTCTATTTTAACTCAGCATCCTTTTCATTGGCTCTTTTATGTAGTTACTCTCTTAGCCCTTTTACCTTTATTTTTAATTTGGCGAGTCACCTATACCTGGATCTATCAACGAGTACATGCTACTCACAATCCTTCAACGAACTAACTCCTGTCTACATCATTTCACTACGAATCATTGTTCATTTCATATACTTCTGATCTGATTCGTAGTGAATCATTCAACCCATTATAATGTGAACTGAAATGTATTATATTCGTGATATAGTTATTCACTATTCATTGCAAATTAAGCTCTTACTTTGCCCAACTTTTTTTGTATACTAAAAGGGAGAGATTTTTCCCAAAAGGAGATGTAGCCTAATGTTTATCAAAAATTGTTTAACCCCTGCCCAACAGATTAAAACCGTTACTCCTGATATGAGTTTACAAAGTTGCTTAAATCTTCTTGAACAGTATCAACTTGATTCGATCCCTGTAGTTGACGAAAAAGGCGGTTTTGTTGGAATTACTGGTTATAGCTACATCTTTAAGGCTTTAATCACAGAAGGCAAAGAAAAATCCGAGCTAGATCATCTCCCTATTTCAATCAGTGTGCATCCGATGAAACCGCTTTCAATCAATGCCACTTTTGAGCAAACATTACCTGTTACGGTCCGTTATCCATTTGTACCGATTGTGGATGAAGATGGAAGTACATTTGCAGGGATTGTTAAGATCAGTCATATTGAAGCTATTCTCGAAGACACTTATGGGCTTGAAGTTCCAGGCGTTCGTTTCTTATTGGGTGTACTTTTAGATTCACCTCACATCCTGTCACAAGTCATTGAATGTATAAAACCATTTGATATCAATATTATCAATCTGGTAACCTTTGATGCTGGAGAACGAGCAGCACGTCGTATTATTTTAAAGGTGAACCATTCTCCTTATACACAACAAATCAGACAAGCTTTAGAAGAAAAAGGCTTCCGAGTCTTAGATGTAAGAGAATAATGATCAGATATAGAACCCTAATCTTAAAAATCAAGCCTAAAAAGAAAAATGAATAGAAAAAAAGCTTTTACTTTACGGAGAAATCCACAAAGTAAAAGCTTTTTTCTTTTAAGTTTTCTATTTATCTACTTAGAGATTTTTTTAAAATAGTAATCGCTTTTAGATACTCTTCATTCTCAATCAGTCCTGTATCTTTTAAATCTTTGATTTCATCCAACATAAATTCTAGATCTCCGACTGGATCGCCTGTATAAACCACAATACCAAATCTTTTTAATAAATCGCGTACATTTTTGACCCGATTCATCAAAAACACCCCTTTCTAGAGAAGTCCCTTTGTGAACATGGTACAATAGATGGACATCATTCAAAAAGAGGTGTAAAACACATGTCTTTTTTTATACCCTTTAAAAACTTTGCTGGTGAGTTACTTATTTCCCAACGAAGAGGAAACTTACGATATACATTAACCACCAAAGAGTTAGTGTTTCAAAAACCGCATACTTCATACCATATTTTCCTATCTGATGTAATCGGACTGATTCCTATACAACCTCACTCAATGATCCCCTGCTCATCTCATGGCGATCCATGGGTTGCGCCCAATTTTTATTCGCAAATTTACAAAATATCAGCTCAGAAGCTTCAAATCATAAACCGACAAGGTCTGCACACTCTGGAAGATACAGATCTCCTGCTTCCTCTTAATCAACGATTGATCTATCAAATTCAACAATGTGCAGATTTCACCTTACTAACTTCTGTTTAGTCTGAGTGGTCTCCCTATAAAAAAAGCTGATGGTTTCTCATTACCATCAGCTTTTGGTGTTACCTTCATCAATCCTACCATTCATCCAAACTATTCACTCACTCGTTTTCCCCGTTATGCACTCTTGTTAGCGGTTGCTTTCTTCGGGATCAAATTAGGAATCGCCTTATGTAAAGCTAAAACAACAATCGCTCCAAACACTACTTTGATCACGTCGCCAGGCAAGAAAATCACGAGTACAGACATAAATGTTTCTTTTACTAATGGAGCCCCTGTCGTCACTACAAACCAAGTAAATCCACAGAGGTGAATAAGGATGGTTCCACCGATGAGGTGAGCAATGATTATATGCCACAACTTAAGTCCACTTTTTTTAGAGAAAGAATATACAATCACCCCAATAATAAAAGCAGCGATCGGCCAACTAAAAATATATCCACCTGTGGGTCCCAATAAAGCAGCGAGTCCTGATTTCCCTCCTGCTAAGACGGGAGCTCCCACAGCCGCAAGGGCAATGTATACAATCATACTCAAAAATCCTCTTTTCGGTCCTAGTACGGAGCCTGTAAGCATAACAACCAATGTTTGCAAAGTGATTGGAACCGGTCCAAGCGGAATGCTAAATGTACTCACAACAGCTAGAAGAGCAGTAAATAAAGGAATAAGTACTAAATCTCGAACCTGAAACCTAGAATTCATCGTCTGAAATTTCCCCTTTTTATTCATATCAATCTGATCGTACAATTCCTTAGAATCATACTTAAATAGAATAAACACATGTATAGCTTAAAAAATGTCACGCCATTTGTCAACTTATATAATATTGTGGTTTACATTTAACTTTCAAAAGACCCTCTCAGTGAAGCAATATTTACTCTTTAACTTTAAATACCTCATTTTCATCACCTATGAACTTGATCCAACTAGACTATCGCCTTAATCATTACAATGATCTGGATCATTTAGGACATCGCCTTGCCTTACAAACGCTGAGGTACATACAATATACAGCCATCTAACTAGCTAAGGGTTGGGAATAGGAGGCTGCGTTCTATGCGCCAACGGAAAATACGTTTATCGCGTTCTGAGGCAAAAGTAGCTGCAAATCATCCTGCCAATGTCTTCGTCTCCGTCGTTCGTAAAGTAAGAAATAGTGTTGTGTCCATCGTCACAGAAGAAAAAAAAGTTCCAGCCTTTCAAGATCAAGTTTGGGGCATGATCTTTTCGGACCTCCCTCAACAAAGATCAGAAAAAAAGACGCAATTTGGCTCAGGATTTATCATCCATCCCCATGGATATATTTTGACCAATGAACATGTCGTCCAACAATCACCTTCCATTCTCGTTCAAGTGGAGGGGTACAAAAATCCTTTTCGTGGTACTCTTGTCTGGAAAGATGAAAAACGAGATCTAGCCATCCTTAAGATTCCTGTTCCGCGTCCACTCCGACCTCTACCTCTTGGAACATCTATGAATACACAGATTGGCGAATGGGCCTTAGCTGTAGGAAATCCCTTTGGTCTGGATCAAACCTTTACTGTAGGTGTCATCAGTGGAAAAAATCGACCGATTCATGTTGGGAAGCGGACTTATGAAAATGTGATTCAAACTGACGCTGCCATCAATCCTGGCAATAGTGGAGGTCCCTTAGTCAACATCTTTGGGGAAGTGATCGGTGTCAACACTTTGATCATCTTTCCTTCCCAATGTATTGGCTTTGCCATTCCTATTGAAGAAATCAAACCAATTATCACTCATTTTCTTGGATCATTTAAATCATGAACGGAAAAACCCTTGATTGACTCTGCCTCTCATAGAGAAAGTCATCAAGGGTTTTCGAGGGTTCCACTAAGGAATAACACAAAACCAATTCATGCGAAACATCGACTCCTAACTGTTGATCAATCTATTGAATCGTTGTTTTTTTTCGGATTCCATTAATCAGCACCTGAATCACTTCCGTTCGGGAAAATTCAGGAGGGGGAATTTCACCTGCTTGGAGCATCTCTCTTACTTTCGTTCCTGACAATATCACATGATCATCTTGAGAGTGTGGGCACGTTTTGTAAGAAGTCATTCCAGCACACTTTCTACAAAAGAAACTATGTTCAAAAAAGAGTGGAATGATTCCGAGTTCTTCAGTCCGAAATTGCTTAAATATCTCTTGTGCTTCATAGGTTCCATAATATGATCCTACTCCAGCATGGTCACGCCCCACAATAAAATGAGTACAACCATAGTTTTTACGAGATAAGGCATGAAAAATAGCTTCTCGTGGTCCTGCATAACGCATCGCCGCTGGAAATACGCCTAGCAATACCCTTTGTGGTGGATAATACTCCTGTAAAATCACTTCATAACTTTTCATCCGTACACTCGCAGGGATATCGTCTGACTTTGTTTCTCCTACAAGTGGATGGAGAAACAATCCATCTACCGTTTCTAAAGCTGCTTTCTGTATATATTCATGGGCTCGATGAACTGGATTTCGTGTCTGAAAACCAACGACTGTTTGCCAACCGTTTTTTTGAAATCTTTCTCTGGTTTGGATTGGATCATAATGATGTCGAGAAAACTCTCCTTCATGTGGACGATGAAGTAACCAAATATCTCCTCCCAGATTAACGGGGGATTGTTTAAAAAGTCTAGCTACACCAGGATGTTGGGGATCTGTAGTTCCATACACCTGCTTCGCCTCTTTAAATAAATCTACTTCGTAAATACTTTCCACTTGAACGATCGCCACTATCCGTCTAGTAGAATCTCTCAAGGAAACATAGGGTGCTCTTCGAATTTCAGTGATGGATTCTTCGGGGATTGACAATGTAATGGGAAGACTCCACACTGTTCCATCTTGTAAACGCATGTCATCACAAACGGATTGATAATCCTTTTCTGTTAAAAAACCTGTCAATGGAGAAAAGACCCCTGTAGCAATACATAACAAATCCGATACAGTTGTATGAGGAATCGTGATCGATGGATAAGTATCAGCTTTCTTTAACCACTCATCGCGTTTAATCTCTGCCACCATACGGTTAACTAAATGCCCTCCATGAGGCGTAATCGTTTCTAACATGCCCGTTTGTTCTCCCCCATCTCTATTCCCTTATTCACTTGGGGAATTATGTAATCCACATTCTGTTTTTTCAGTACCTGTCCATCGTCCTGATCGAGGGTCTTCACCAGGGAGAACAGCTTGAGTACAGGGTTCACATCCGATACTAGGGAAATTTTGATCATGTAAAGGGTTATATGGGATTTGATGTTCATGGATATATTTCCATACTTGAGTAGATGTCCAATATGCCAACGGATTGAGCTTGACTAAGCCAAATCCTTCATCCCATTCAACCACTTCAGCGTGAGCACGTGTCAGTGATTGCTCACGACGAATCCCTGTGATCCATCCCTGATAGCCTTGTAACACTTTTTTCAAAGGCTCTACCTTACGAATGCGACAACATTGGTGGGGATTCTTAGTCCAAAGTGCTTCCCCATACTGCTTGGTTTGTTCTGTGATAGAAACATCTGAACAAACCCGTTTAAATTGGCAAGAATACCGTTCAACTAAACGATCCCGAACTTGATACGTCTCTGGAAATAATAAGTCTGTATCTAAATAGAAAATCGTTAAATCTGGCTCTATTTTTGAGACCATATCAACCAGAGCCACATCTTCATAGCCAAAACTGCACGCCAAAGTTAATGCTGAACTCCCTACGTTTTCAACACCCCAACGAATGACATCCATAGGATGAGCTTCCTTTAATCGGAAGGCAACCTCTTTGCATGATTCTGGTGATATTACATCTTCCATATCCAACTCCTCCTTCTTCCATTGAACCATTCATCGCTGAATCCCCCTGATGTCTTACCATATGGACTTCTGCCCCTGTCCTATGACAGAAGATCCCCGATTTACTCCAATCGTTCACAATCTCACATTTGAGAATCAAAAAAAGCTGCTGATTACCTTTTTGAAAATAAAGGTAATCAGCAGCTTTTTATATGAAATCAACAGTGTCGATATCCCCGAAGTTGAGAGTCGATATTTCGCGTGAAATGACTTCTTTGCAAATGAATTATTGGTCTGACGATGGTGCAACAAATAAGCTTTCATGCTGTTTTCCACGCCAGAAAAATCGATAATAGAGATACTGTACAATCACATTAAATAAAAATGCCATTGGGTATGCCATCCAAACCCCGTTGAGTCCATACAAACCAGATAATAGATAGGCACAAGGGACTTGAACTCCCCAAATAGCAATAATTCCGATCAATGTAGGCCAGAAAACGGTCCCACTGGATCTCATAAGTCCTGAAATGATGATCGCATGACCAAAAATCATATACGACCATAGCACGATATACAAGATCTCTTTAGCCATCGCAAGAGTCGTAGGCTCCACTAAAAACCACGATAAAATAGAACTACTAAATAGATACACAATCGAGACTAAAACAAGACCAATGGTATAATTTAAAAGAACCGAACTGGTAAATAGACTCTTTAGCCGATTGACTGCACGTGCTCCAATCAACTGAGAACCAAAAATCCCCACTGCCATTCCCAAACTCATCGCTGGAAGTTGTACATAAGTAATAACTTGCATGACTGCACCATAAGCGGCTGTTGCCTTTTCACCATATCCATTGATCAAGGTGATAACAGCTACTGCGGATAAAGAGACAAATATCATTTGCACGCTTGTAGGCAAACCAATCTTCAATAGTAATTTTAGGATTTGACCATCCCAAGTCAACTTCGTAAAAAAAGACCGATCAATCATCAAGATATGGTTTTTTCTTTTCAGATATACAAAAAGAAAAACTAATGTGACTACAATAGATAAAACACCTGCAATCGCTACCCCTCGAAGTCCCCATTGAGGAAAGCCCGCCCATCCTAATGCGAGGAAAGGGGTTAATATGATGTTTAACCCAGTACTAATAATGAGGAAATAAAATGGAGTTTTAGAATCTCCTGTCCCTCGTAAAAAAGTCGTATAGTTAATATAGATAAATTGGATCGGGAGAAAAGCGAACAATATCTGTGCAAATTGAACCGATGAATCAATAATACCTTTAGGTGTCCCCATCAATCCTAATAGTTCTCTTGCATAGATAAATCCAATCGCAGCCATTATCAAACCAAGCAAAAAGGAAAACTTTAAAGAGGTATGGACGGTTTGCTTTAAACGATCCATTTCTTGACCTCCATACGCTTGTCCAATCAAGATCGAACTAGCACTTCCAATCCCAATCACAATCGAGATCAGAAAAAATGTAACTGGAAACACTGCACTTGCAGCAGCCAGCGCTTCCTCTCCCAACCCTCTTCCCATAATCACTGCACTAATCGTTCCACCCAACGACTGCAAAGCATTACTTAACATCAAAGGAATTAAAAAGATCAGTAATGGTTTCCAAATGGGTTGGCTTGGATCCAAGATATTGGGCTGGTTTTCTTTCTGATCAGATGTCTCTGACTCTAAAGCTAATTCAGGTTGAACCGTCCTCTGTTCTGATTCATCTATCGTAGAAAGCTGTTCAATCTCTCCTTCTATTTGACCGATCTTACTACTTACCATTCTTTCACCTCAACTTTTTTCTTTGACTCCATTTAAACCGTTTTTGCTACAATAAAAGGGGGTACATGATGAACTCATTGACGCCTCATATGATGTAAAGTGAGGCAAAAGATGTGCCAATCTTAAAAATATGAATCTAAGGAGTCTGGCAGATGAAACTATTCGTTTACCTAGCAGGGCAAATTCACGATGACTGGCGAGCTCAACTGAAACAAAAAGCAGATGAGAGACAATTACCACTTCACTTTTTAGGACCACAAGAAAATCACGAGCGTTCCGATGATATTGGTGAATCGATTAAAGGAAAACAGCCAAATACGATTTATCGTGACTATACAGCATCGGAGTTTAATAATTTACGCACTCGGGTCTGGATGCAAAAAGCGGATGTAGTCATTGCCTTATTTGGAGAGAAATATCGACAGTGGAATACAGCAACAGATGCAGGAATCGCTCTCTCTCTAGACAAACCATTGATTTTGGTTCGACCCGAAAGTTTACATCATCCTTTAAAAGAGCTAGCCCAACGCGCCCAAGTCGTGGTTGAGACCCCTGATCAAGCTCTTGATGCTTTAGCTTATGTGTTAGAGTAACTAGTACTGATCTAAACCTTCATCCTGTCTTCATCGACAGGATGAATATCATCACATAAATGCTATTCGGTTACATCCGACCTATCTTCCTTCTTTATCATATCCCCTTTTATTGTAGCAATAATAAAACATTGATGATCATTATTTTTATAAAACCTGATCAAAGACCTCTCATTTACTGTGTCGTTATCTCCACGATTATCCATTCCTCAAAAGCTTACGTTCTATGAACTTGTGCCTTATAAAGAGCCGCTCCCCCTTCGATTCAGGGAATAGGCTAGAAGCATCTCCATGAAAAGAGTCGCCTCTCTCTTCCTCCATCGAAGGGTTCTGCTAAGGAATGGTACATCATATTTACTACGGAAAAGATCGATTCTTAACTGTTGGGAAGTCAGCTTGACTATTCTCATACAAAATCTTTCCAAGTAGTTATACACAACTAAATCATTTCAGAGCGATTTAATATCTATAGCGCAAACCAATCCCTCAGCTTATCATATCATTGATCTGGATCCTTTTCCGATCTTTGTCATTCCTTCAAGACAGCAGGCTGATCTTCAAAAACAATATAGTCCAAGTTAATATTTAACAAAAAGACATCTTTACCTGTTTTTTGATCCTTTAGTACAAAAAAATCGCGCCCCACCTCACGCAAGGTTCCTGTAAAAATGCGATCCCTCCATTGATTACTAGCATCGTAACTCATATAAGCAGTAATTCTTTTTCCAACATTATTTTGTAAAAAATCTTCTGAGTAGAGACGATCCCTCTTTTGAGAAATCTCTCCATTTTGTGAGACCATTCCGTAAGGATACGACCAATACATACTCTTTACCTCCATTAACGGTATACTTGCGGACAATTATTGGGAGTAGGTACATAAAAACAATGACTTTTATATCTTCCACTATTCGCTTGATTAAACCAAGTAGGAGGGCAATCACCTGCTGGCTTAAAAAACCACAACCCATAACGACCTGGTTCAAATCGCTCACCGCGAATCACTCTTTCTGCCAATCGGATATCCATCTTACGTGCGGGCTGATAAAAATAAGATTTTGTAATCGCTTCAAATCCACCTGGCTGCTGATAAACCATTTTTTGAATACTACTAATATCTCTAAAATCCAAACATTCACTACGCACCCGATTAACCCCAACATTTCCGACTAAGAGCATTCCTAGTCGACCATCTCCTTCAGCTTCCGCTCGCATCAGTCTTGCTAACAACTTTGTCTGTTCTGGATTTGTTCTGACCACAGCCATGTGACCACCTCTTGGGCTATGGTATGAGAATTTATGACTAAAAAGAACACTTTTCAACAGAAAAAAACAGATGAGATGAAACTCATCTGTTACTTTTGAAAGGCGATCTTTCCATTGATAATCGTCTGGAGTGTTTGAGCTTTTAGGAGTTCATCAACGTCTCCAGTAAGCAAGTCCCGATCAAACACGCTGAAATCTGCCTGTTTTCCTACTGAAATGGTCCCACGTCGGTGCTCTTCTCCCTCAGCATAGGCACTTCCTTTAGTGAATAGCATCAATGCTTCTAAGGCAGCTAATTTTTGTTCTGGAAGATAACCAGGATGATCTACGGAGTCTTCCAGCCTTCTTCGAGTCACTGCTGCATGGATGCCTAACAAAGGGTTCACAGGTTCAATCGGAGCATCACTTCCTCCTGCACATACAATCCCTGCTTGATGTAGCGTTTTCCATGCATAGGCAAATGCCGATCTTTTTTCGCCTACTCGTTCTAACACCCATGGAAAATCACTAGCGACAAATCGTGGTTGAATATCGACTGCCACATCATCCATCTCTTCCAATTCCCTTACTAAATCTGCTCGCAGGACTTGGGCGTGAATCAGTCGATGTCGTAATCCGCTTCCTTGAATGGAATAAGCTTTCATCGCTTGAATCACTCGGTCAACCGCTTCATCTCCAATCGCATGGACAGCAATGGGCATATTTCGCTGTGCTGCCTGTTGAGTGAGATGAAGAAGTTCTACTTGCTCGTGGATTGCCATCCCTTGATTGTTTGGATCGTCCGCATAAGGCTCTGACAGTAAGGCGGTTCTCCCTCCAATCGCTCCATCTGCAAAAATCTTGCAAGCACCAAGACGGAACCATTCATTTCCTTGACGTTCTTGGGGAGACAGTCGATCTATTTCTAGAAGATAGGGGTGGTAAACCAAGTGATGTGTACGTAAAAAAATACCTTCCTCATATAATTCTTGGCAAATTCGGATCAGTTCTTCCACACTAGCTATATAACGAAGGTCATCACTATGAACAGCCGTTAATCCACAAGCAAGTGCCTTCTTCATAGCGATCCGCATCGTCTCTTTTTTATCCTGATAGCTCGGCTCTGGTTGAGCTTGATTAAAAATAAATGAGGCATTTTCATACACCCAGCCATTTAACTTGCCTGATAAATCTCTCCCGAATGAACCATCCTCAGGATCTGATTGATCTTCGGTCACACCAGCTTTCCGATATGCACAGGTATTGACTAAATAAGCATGATAACAAATTCGACTTAAAAATACGGGATGATAGGGAAAGGCTTCATCCAACTCAGCCAATGAAGGGACTTCACCACCCATTCGATTTTCATCCCATCCTACTCCGATGATCCATTCTCCTGGGTTGATCATACTGGCTCGTTCTTTCATTTTTTCTAGCAGATCCGTTTTCGATCGGCAATGAGTAAAATCTAACATTTGACACTTCTGCCCCAGTCCAGAGAGATGCATATGGCTATCCACTAATCCTGGATAAACATATCCTCCCTCCAAATCTACCCGTTGAACATGACCCTGATGAAAAAGGTTTTCCATCTCCTTATTCGATCCCATGGCAATAATCTTTCCATTTTCCACTACAACAGCTTCTGCTTGTGGGCAAGTGGGGTCAAGGGTGACGATGTGACCATGATGAAAAATCGTTTGACTCATTTACCTGATCCTCTCCGTTCATATCGAATCGTCCTCATATCCATCATAGACCGAACTACTAATCCTCGTAAATACTTCGATTTACTCCCGTTGGAAACATTTCTCGGTATAAAGCGAACGTATATTTGCATATAATAAGATCCAACAGATCATATGTTCGGTTATGGAGTTGGTTAGATGGAACCTGTCATTTTTCTGGTGGATATGCAATCTTTTTATGCAAGTGTAGAAAAAGCTTTACGCCCTGAATTAAAGGAGCGTCCTCTCGTTGTTTCAGGTGATCCTGAACGGAGACACGGAGTTGTACTGGCTGCCTGCCCCATCGCCAAATCTTATGGGATTAAAAATGCAGAAACATTATGGGAAGCCCAAAAAAGTTGCCCTCAGTTAGTTGTTGTGCGACCACGAATGAAACTCTATTTGAACATGTCCTTACGGATCACAGAGATTTTAGAACAGTTTAGTGACCAAGTAGAGCCTTACTCCATTGATGAACAATTTATCGCCGTCCATGGAAGTCAACAACTATTTGGAAAGCCAGAGGAAATCGCTGTTAAAATCCAAAAGGAAATTCAACAGCAGATCAAGGTCTATGCCCGTGTTGGCATAGGTCCTAATAAAGTGCTAGCTAAAATGGCGTGCGACCATTTCGCCAAAAAAAATGAGTCAGGAATCTTCTGGTTGACGCATGAAAATATGGAAGAATACCTATGGCCATTGCCGATTGGCAAACTATTTGGGGTTGGCAGTCGCATGAATCGCCATCTGCAACGGATCGGAATTCGCACCATTGGAGAACTAGCTCAATTCCCACTTGAACGGTTAAAAAAGCGTTGGGGGATTAACGGTCATGTGTTATGGATGACTGCTAATGGTATAGACTCTTCACCTGTTACCAAGCAAACATTCCAACAACAAAAGGCAGTAGGTCATCACATGACATTACCACGTGATTACCGAACCGAAGAGGAGATTCAAGTCGTATTGTTGGAGTTATGTGAAGAAGTATGCAGACGTACTCGCCATCATCACCTGATGGGTCAGACCATTCATGTTGGATGCCGAAGCGCTAACTTTGATCGACCCACTGGATTTTATCGTCAAATGAAACTCCCCGAACCGACGAATCAAACGATGGTGATATTTAAATATGCTTGGCAACTCTTCCGCAAGTTTTGGGATGAGCAGCCCATTCGTTCTTTGGGAATTAGTCTAAGTCAACTTCAGCAAGATGACACCATACAACTCAATCTATTCAACCCTCATCAAGAGAAACAAGTCAAATTAGGATATGTAATGGATGAGATTAAAGAACGTTTTGGTACAACCGCCATTTTACGTGCCTCATCCTTAACTTCAGCTGGGCAAGCGGTCGAACGCTCTCGCAAGATTGGAGGTCATTACAAATGAGTGATATCTTAGATCGGAAAAATATTTTATGGGAAAGTAGCCGAATGTTTTTACCTGAACACCGTCAAGCTCTCCTTGAGCAACATCGCAAAGTGACTGAGTATCATCCACCCGAACTGGATGAAGATCAAAAAACGTATATGAACTATTTGTTGCAAGAAGCACTCGAAACAGAAAAACCCATCCTCGCCACATTTGCCACTCAGTACTCTCCACAACAATTTTGTGGCTTTATCGATCATGTAGATTTATTGACTCAAACCATCCACTTATCCAATGGAACCTACAAACAACTGATTTCATTTCAAAAGCTATTAAATGTAGAGTGGCCTTGATCATGATAGCTAATAACTTACTATGATCGTTTATTTATTGATAACTTTTGCAAAACGAATATATATCCTTGATTTAACTTAGCTGAAATCATAAGATTATGAGTGACTTTACACCACTATGAGTAAATATATTGGATTAAAAAAACTCATAGAGTGGTAAACAATGTAGTAACTCTGAGTTTGCTAGCACAACAAAACTGACCCACTTTCACAGTGGGATAGAAAAGTAGAAACAGGAGGTATAAAGTTTTGTTTAAAAAGTTAATGGCAAGTTTTGGACAAGGTGGGGCTAAAGTAGACTTGGTTCTCCAACAAAATCAATTCTACCTAGGAGATCAAGTGGAAGGAAAAATCATCATTTATGGTGGTACAGTTGCACAACAGATTAACCGAATTGGTGTTTCTTTAGAAATGGATGTACGAGTTTCTGGGCGTCATTATACCCGAACGGTAGCTCAAGTCCCCTTCCATTCATCTTTTACCATTCAACCTCATGAGCAAAAAGAACTTCCATTCCAGTTTGTTTTACCTAACAATCTACTGATTTCTGGAAATTATGTTTCCTTTTATTTTAAAACCCATCTCGATATTGCAGGTGGCGTAGATCATACAGATAAAGATTACATCTCCGTCCTCCCTACCCCTGAACTGCAAAATGTTCTCCATGCACTTGAGCAGTTAGGCTTTCGGGAAAAACATGATTCCAGAAAATTTAATGGGTATGCTCAAGAGTTTGAACTGTTCCCTACTCAATTATATCAAGGTCAAATTGAAGAGATTGAATTCATTATCGCACTTCAAGAAGATGGGATTCGCATGCTGTTTGAGGTAGATATTTACTCCTTTGGTCATAAAAGAGAGGTAAAAAGAGAACTATTCCTTGACCACTCATTGTTAACCAATGTACCTAACTTAGCCAATTACTTTAAACAACTATTAGACGAACTATTGGCTCAACAGTCTGCATTTGGTCAACAACCTACTTTTGGTCAGCAATCTTCTCCATATCCCCAAAACCCGTATTCTCAAAATCCATATCCCCAACGTCCTCAGCGTTACTTTGGTTCATCTTCAGCTCGCCATTATGGTCATCATCCACATCACAAACACCGTGGCTTCTCAAGTGGAGCAGCTGGAGCTGTTGGGGGATTCGCAGCTGGGATGCTTGGTGGAATGTTAATCAACGAAATGATGGATGATGATGACGATGGAGGGTTTGGTGGCGGCTTTGATGATGAGGGAGGATTTGACGACTTCTTTGGAGGAGATGAGGATTGATCTACTCATCATCCACCTTTACGAAAGCGGATTCAAAAAAAGGAAGTTCTCTATATGACTTTCATCAAAAAGGAAGTGACATCATCTCATGGATACAAAGTGGATCAAAGTACTCATTCATGCTAGTACATGGTTTGCACCGATCCTGGTACCCATTATTGTTTATCTAGTCGCAGATGATCGAGATATTAAAAAGCTCTCTTTACAAG
Organism: Hazenella coriacea; assembly: GCF_004341825.1. Lineage (GTDB taxonomy): Bacteria > Bacillota > Bacilli > Thermoactinomycetales > Thermoactinomycetaceae > Hazenella > Hazenella coriacea. The sequence continues at coordinate 513,526 of NZ_SMAG01000003.1, forward strand.
CCTTAATATTTCATCTATCCATGGTCGTCTTACTCGCCATCTCATCAGTCCTAACAATCATCTTGATCGGATTTTTACTCATATTTATCTTCACATTAATTTCTATCATCATCCCAATCATGGGGATTATCTATGCTTTACAAGATCGTACATTTAACTACCCAGTCATCGGTCAGTTTATTTCCTGATTTTTTCCATCGCCATCCTTGGTTACATCCTAAGTGAGAAATCAGACCAAGGATGGCTTTTTTATCATCTAAATAGATTCAATAATCCCATCACTAAGTTCTTTGAACCTAAATACATGAACTACATTCTAGCTTTGACTTGCTTTATTTCCTCAACCAACTGCTGGAAGCGTTTCTCTAATTGAGAAGAAATATCTCCTTTAGGTGTAGTTGATAACCTACCAAGCACTTCACTCAGTTCATTCTCCAATGATAACAACCGTTGTTTCTCTTCAACCACTAAATCTGATAGAGAACGGTCCTTTTTATGTTGAATCCACTCCTGATATGTTCCTGAAAAATATATCGCCTCTTTATTTTCAATGAGTAACACATGCTCTGCTAATCCTTGAATCAACTGACGATCATGAGAGGCGAAAAGAATGGTTCCCGGGTAAGCTCGCAACACATTTTCTAACTCTTCTCTAGTAAAGACATCAAGGAAATTGGTTGGTTCGTCTAATAATAAACAGTTACAGTCACTAAGAAACACTTTGGCCAAGGCTACTTTGACTCGCTCTCCTCCACTCAATACCCCTACTGGTTTATAAACATCCTCTCTGCGAAACAGCAGACGAGCGAGAACGGTGCGGACCAACGACTCTGTATATGGACTCTCTTCTTTGACATTTTCAAGAATTGATTTCTGTTCGTCCAACTGGGTTAAATTCTGTCGAAAATATCCAATTTGGGTAGAAGGAGAAAGATAAACTCCTGGTACTTGATCGACGATCATTTGAAGTAAAGTTGACTTACCTACCCCATTCTTACCAAGAAGAGCGATTTTTTTACCAGAAGGGATTTGACAAGTAAACGAGTTGAACAGCTCTCGTGCTCCGATCCTTTTACTTACCTGGTCGATGCGTAGTGCAACTCGGCTTTCCATGGGTCGAAATACTTCTGTTTCAAAGCGTACTGATGGTAATGAAGTCGGCTTTTCCTTCTCTTCTAATTGGTTAATTCGACTTTGAATCGCTTTAGTTCCCTGATCTAGTTTTTTCTTTTTGCCACTCGTTACCCACTTATGAAGTCTCGCCTCACTTGGTCCCATCCGCTTCGGAGCTTTACGAACTCGTTGGGAAGCTAATTGTGTTTCAGCCTTTGCATCAAGTAGCCTTCGTTTTTCAGCTACATATTGTTCATACTCGAAAGCTTGACGACGAAATTGTTCCTCTTTTTGTTGGCGGTACTCATCGTAGTTACCCGTATATACTTGAACGACCCCTTGTTCAACTTCGATGATCTTATCACAGACAGCATTTAACAACGAGCGGTCATGCGAAATCAATAACAGTGCTCCTGGATATTGTTGAAGCTCTTTTTCTAACCATTGGATTGACTCAAGGTCTAAATGGCTTGTTGGCTCATCGGCTAAGAGAAGAGCTGGTGATTTAGCAAGTGCCTTAATGATCTTACGCCGTGTCTTCTCTCCTCCACTTGCTGGGGGCTCTAGATCACTATCCAGTCCATCCCCTTGATGAATCCAACTCATCGTTCCATGAAGATGAATGATCCCTTCATCGACCGGCATTTCTTTACTTAAACAACGTAACAATGTCGTTTTCCCGGCTCCATTGACCCCCACGATTCCGATCTTATCTCCTTTAAATATCTGAAGTTGATCCATCGAGAACAGTAATCGATCACCCAACCATTTCTTTACCTTTTGCGCTTCCAAAATGAACATAAAAAAAACCTCCCTGAGAGATCCTAGAGAGGTTCGTTTTCCATTCCTAAATAAGATATACTTGTGGATATGCCAAAAAACATGAAAACCAATCAGCTATTTTCACAAGGTATATCGAAAAATGGGCAAACGAATCCCGCTCTAGTTCTTAAGCATTTTTAATTGCTTTGAGTTAGCGAGATTTCTGCTCCATCGTTCGAAATACCATTCCTTTCAGAGTTATCGATGACTGTCACTCTAAGTTGAGTGATTCATCCTATAAAATTTACAATATAAACATTATATTTTACATTATAAGGAATATATATTCATGTGTCAAGAGAGGGATTTTATTGATCAAAGAGCTCGCCGCATGACCTGAGCGCTGCCTTCACTACGGATCACTTCAAAGGCTAAACGTTCATAAAAGCGTACGGCTGGATGATCTTTAGCTACATGAAGTGATAAACCTGGATACCCCTCTAAACGCGCTTGGTTAATCAGTCGAGTGAGTAAATCACGCCCTAATCCTTGACGTCGATACTCAGGGAGTATAGCAATCGTAATCTCAGGCTCCTTCTCTGAAACAAACCCATACCCCGGTTTTTCTTTACTAAACTGCCGAAACCAAGCCGCTCCCACAGGTTTCTTCTCTTTTTTTTCAACAGCAAAAAAACCTAAATCACCCGATTGACCCCAGTTTTCTAAATATCGGCTTAACTCAGGGTGATCCACATTTTCGGATAATTTCTGTTCACCAACTGGAGCTTGGATCGCCAAATATAAAAATTCTTTTAAATGTACGGAATCACTTGGTTTGATCACTCGATAAATAAAGTTCAATCATTCCAACCCCTTTTAACAAATCATTCATTGATATATATAAAACAATAATTTTTAGATATAAGTAACATTTCGATAATAAAACAAGATGTACCTGCTAATTATTTTTGAAAACATAAAAATGTATATAAAAAAAGGTGTGAACTCTCATCACAAATAAAAACTATTGACTATTGAAATAGTCAATAGTTTTTATTTATTACTCTGTACAGGTTTAGTCACATATGGATCCAAATCCCGTCAGAGAGATGTTTCCCATCCTTACTCACGTAGCCGGTTAAAAGTCGTTCGCAAGAGTCACATCTCCCCTCTTGGGTGGATGAGATCGATCATTGCTTCCTAAGATGAAGAAACAGCCACATCTACCTTTTGTCTTGAAGAATGATTCCAAAATTTTGCTACTACCCAAGTTAATACTAAGGCAGTCATCACTCGAATCAATAGAAGATAAATAACAGGAATGCCTAATGGTATAAAGATCAAGGTATCTTCGATGACCGCATGGCAGACCGCTAAGAAAATGAAAATGATGGTAATATCTCGTTTAGGTAGGGGATTTTCTTTGGCTTGTTCAAGAATGAGACCTGCTCCAAACATTAAGCCAGCTAATAATCCACTAGTCATCGTAATTGATCCTTTAGGTGTAACTCCAAAAGGTTTTAGTAATGGAGACATTTTAGATGCAAACCAGTTCAACCCGTTAAAGTCTTTTAAAATCTGGATCGCAAACATTAAAGGAATAATAATGATTGCTAACATCCCTACACCATTAGCTGCTTTTAACACTGCAAACCAAATAATCTCTCCCCAACCAACAGGGGCTATCTCTACTTCTTGAATCGCTACCATCGTCGCTGGTTCGCTTCCACCTTGCCAAATCCAGTGGATAAGAAATGCAGAGATCATCGCTAAACCGATCCGAATACTAACGATCAACCAAGTAGATACCCCTACTCGTTTACAAATGGCTGATTCGATAAACATATTATGAGAAAAACTTAACATCGTCGCTAAAATAAAGACTTCCTTCACAGAAAGATCGAGGGTGAGGATCGCACCGATCGCGGCATAGAGGTTTAATACATTACCTAAAACAAGTGGAATCGCCGCATCACCACTGAGCCCAATCCAGGACATGAAAGGAGCTATTCCTTTGGTCAACCAATCCATCAACGGGGTATATTGAATAATTTGAATGATAACAGTGATGGGAAAAATAATTTTTGCTAATTCCCATAATGTACGAATCCCTGACTGTAGTCCTTTCTTCCAAGAGATCGATTTCACACTCCCACTCCTTTTCTCTATACGCCTTGAGCCTGTATCAAAAAATGTTCACCATCCATGATTTTTCACCGTTCTGTAGTGATCGCAAGAGTCATTCTAAAAAACCAAGATTTGCTATATCTGAGGTTTCAAGTTATTCATGCAACATCCTATATTTACACTTAATCTTTCCATGTAAATGTAGATACACTTTCCACATGAGCTGTCTGTGGGAACATATCTAGAGGAACTATTTTCTCTAGTTGGTAACCACCTTGAATGAGCTGTCTACTGTCTTTAGCCAACGTAGAGGGATTGCATGAAACATAAATAAAGCGCTTTACCTTTACTTGAAGAAGCGCTTGAATCAATGCGGGTTCAAGACCTACTCGTGGGGGATCTACAACAATGACATCCGGCTTCAACCCTTCTTCCAACCATTGTGGAAGTAACTTTTCAGCTTTTCCTAGCACATATTCAACATGTTGATATTCGTTAAGTAAGGCATTCTCTTTGGCATCTGCAACCGCTTCTGGGATGATATCCATACCAATCACCCGCTTGGCTTGATCAGCTAACCATAAACCGATCGTTCCAACCCCACAATACGCATCTACAACAATTTCATTTCCTGATAATTGAGCTGCTTGTTTCACTTGGTCGTATAGTTTTTCCGTTTGAACTGGGTTAAGTTGAAAAAAGGCACGTGCAGATAGCAGATAGCGAATATCTCCTAACTGCTCTTCAATCTTTTCCTTTCCCCATAACACTCGAGTTTCCTCACCAAAAATGAGGGAGGTTTTTTCAGGATTCAAATTGTAGATGATACTTGTCACTTGAGGTAAAGATTTTCTGATTTTTGCTACTAACTCCTTTTCCTTCTTGAATGACGGAGTGCGAGAAACCAAAACCAGTTGCACTTCCTCAGTCGCTAATGCCACCCGTGCAACTAAATGTCGCAGGCTACCAGTATGTTTTTTCTCCTCGTAGATAGGAATCTGAAGCTCTTCAACTAGCGAACGAACCTTATTTAAGACTTGTGTCACTATTGGGTGTTGAACTAAACACTCACTCAGATCCACCAAATGATGTGAGCGAGCAGAAAACATTCCCATAGCTACTTTGGAGCCTGTCCTCTTTAAAGGAAGTTGAGCCTTATTACGATAAGACCATGGGTCATCCATGCGAACGGTTTTCTCAATAGGGATCTCTGTCAGTGTAGTATAACGTGAAAACGCTTCTTCGATTAACTCACGCTTGAGTCGCAATTGTAATCGTCGATCTATATGTTGAAGCTGACAACCACCACACTCTTCATAAACAGGACATCGAGGATCAACACGGTATGCAGAACGCTTCTTGATTTGAAGCAACTTAGCTTTGGCAAATTTATGATCAACTTGCGTGATTTTCGCTAAAACTTTTTCACCAGGAATTGCCCCTTCGACAAAGATCACTTTCTTTTGATAGTAACCTACGCCTTCACCATTGATTCCAAGACGTCGAATGGGGAATTGAATTACTTGTCCTTCCCGAAGAACAATTTTTTGTTTTTGTGGATCGTTTTTCGCCATATCAAACTCCCTCTTTCTTTCGAGAACAGAAACTATGATCCATTGTAACCTATTATTGAACACTCCCGCCACCTACGCCGATGGCTAAGAGGTGGGGGATTCTTAGGAACTCCCATCCACGGACAGGATCTTAACTAAGCTTCAACCGTAGTTCCTACGGCAAGAAGTCTCAACCCTTCATTCAAAATATTGTTTGCTGCATTTAAGTCTCTGTCATGGTCTGTCCCACATGCAGGACAAGTCCATGATCTCAGGTTCAGATTCTTCACTTCTTTATTTCTGAAACCACAGTGAGAGCAAAGCTGGCTAGAAGGAAAGGTTTTACCCACCTTGACAATGGTTCTCCCAAACCATTCAGCCTTGTATTCCAACAAGGCTACAAACTCAGACCATGAAGCGTCTGTGATGGATTTAGCTAGCCGATGGTTCTTCACCATGTTCTTTACTTGCAAATCTTCCAAGCTGATGACTTGGTTTTCGTGAATCAGC
>NZ_SMAG01000004.1 GCF_004341825.1 Hazenella coriacea
GAGCCAGGATCAAACTCTCCAAGAATGGTTGTTTGATTCTATGCTCTCAAAAAATTAACAGGTCATGGTTTCACTCTTTAGTTTTCAAGGAACACATTCATATGATTCATTTTTTGTCACCATCTCGCGGCGACAAGATTTATAATAACACCATACAAATTGAAAGTCAATTACTTTTTTATAAAAAAATTAAAAGTGTTTATATGTAAAAGTGAAGTAGATCTTTTAAGATTTACAAACGAGAACTCTCCCTATTTCAATGGGGTAGAATTGGTATCCCCTTGTGACCATGCTTAGAGCAACAACTTTTGGCATCATCTAGACATGGATTGTGAAAATCCTTAAAACTGCATTCAAGCGAAAACTTGGAAAACGAACTATGCTAAGACATGGAACTCACCTTCATAGAGAAAATGCCTTTGGTTAGTTCAATGAAGCGAGAAACTCGTAGAAATGGTGATATAGTTCACTATGACCAGAAGCCTCTCTTTCTTCTCTCTGATGAGGCTTCTGGATCTGTCAAATCACAATTTAATCAACTTAATTGAGGCAAATTCCCTCTAGAAAATTAGTTTATTCCTCTGGTTAATAACTCTCTATAACTCAAAACGCTCTCCATTCACTTCAAAGCTTGCAGTTACTTCAGCATTCAATGAATTAGAGACTGTACAGTATTTTTCTACAGATAATTGAACCGCTCTACGCACTTTGTCAACAGGTAGTTCCCCTGTCAATACATAGTGCATATGCACCTTCGTAAATCTCTTTGGATACTCGTCAGCTCTTTCGCCAGAAACCTCCATATGAAACGTCTCAACCTGTAATCTCATTTTCTTCAAAATATCCACAATGTCAATTCCTGAACAAGCACCCACGGATGATAATAAAACTTCTCCAGGTCTTGGTCCTAAGTTCTCACCACCCACTTCTGGGGATGCATCAAAAGAAAAAGTATGTCCTGTAGGGGTTTCTGTTTCAAAATGCATTTTTTCTTTCCATGTAATCTCTACTTTCATCTTTCTACCTCCTATTAACCTAAGGGTTTCACATAAATCACAAGCGCAGACTCAATCATCGCCGCTAAAAAGAGTAATATAGTTACACTAATCATTAAAACACCGATATGTTGACGAAGCTCTTTCCAATCTTTTTTATTTTCTTCCATCACAGTCCGACTAAAAATGCCAATAAAACCACGGATGATAAAAACTCCAAACCGGATTCCTAATGATGCAGCAATGATCAGGGCTGGGATCTCCAAAATCCCATGAGGCAAAATGGTAGTCATAAATAATGTAAATGGGTGAGCTCCTGTCACTTCTGCTGCTGAAGCTAATGCCACTCCAAGCATTAACCCATTACTGATCAGAGAAATTAAAGGAATGATTCCAAAAAAGAAACCCAACCCAATCATCGAGAACGAAGCAACCATGTTCTTCACATATAGGGTAAGAAAAGCATTGATAAATGTAGGATTTCGATCGATCTGATCTACTGCCTCTTGGATCTGCTCAAATGCCCCCATTTGTTTTAAATATTGCATGATCTCCTGATAATTGGTGTACCCGATGATACTAAAAATAATAAAGGTAAGAGTTGACATGATTAAAAAAGTTCGTTCAGCTTTTAGTGCTTGGAAAAAACGGCGCAATCGATTCACTCACCTTCTGATCTTTCTCTAATCAATCATAACCCTCGTACAAATGCATACATTGAATAGTGGACAGGGTTCTTAGTCTCTGATTTGATGTATGGAGGGTCGAGTATGAATTATTTTTATGTGTTTTCTGGGAAGCAATTGAGACGAGCTTTTTTAATTGTCATAGCCCTTATTTTTGCTCTCGGGATTTTTTATGTTGAGAACGAAAATATGCAGGTATTTGTCCCCTTAGATTCAGGACCATCCGCGATCTATAGTGTAGATACAGATAAAAAACAGGTTGCTCTAACTTTTGATATTAGTTGGGGAGAAGAAAGAGCGGGTCCGATCTTAGATATTTTAGAACAAAAAGGGCTGAAAAAAGCAACCTTTTTCTTATCGTCTCCTTGGGCAGAATCTCATCCCAATATTGTAAAACGTATTGCTGATATGGGCTTTGAAATTGGTAGTCATGGACACCGACATGATAATTACAGTGCTTACAATGAAGAGCAGATCCGAACCCAAATCGGCAAAGCCCATTCCATCTTAACAAAAATGACAGGTAAAGAACCTAACTTGATCCGCTATCCCAATGGAGATTTTGATAAACGCGTCCTCAAAATTGCAGATCAAATGGGTTACAAAAGTATTCAATGGGATACCGACTCATTAGACTGGATGAATCCAGGTACAGGTAAAATCATCAACCGAGTGGTGAGTAAAGCACATCCAGGTGACATCATTTTGATGCATGCGAGTGATTCTTGTAAACAAACCCATGAAGCTTTACCTGAAATCATTGATCAGCTGCGAGCCAAAGGGTATGAATTCGTCACAGTGACCGAACTGATCTCTGGTACTGAGGTTCAAACCAAACCTGTAGAGTAAAAGCTAGACGCTGTTTGTCTAGCTTTTTTTATTTGGCTTTTGCACCCATTTGTGAAGTTGTAAAATTTGCCAACCATTACAGACGAGTAAAACTAAGATATTTTGTAACAGTATGAGAAAGGGAGTTTCTTGACCCATGATATTGATTGATGGGATCGCTTCCAAAGTCGTGGCGGCTACCATAAAGAATAAAGTAGGGATGAACGCAATCGGTTGTGTCCACTTCGCCTTCACTTGAGATATGACTAAAGCAACGACTGTAATCAGCACGGGAATGAGTAGATATATCCAAAAATCTTCTCCCTTAAACTTAATGAAAGTTAAGTAGACAAGGTTTCCTAATACAACCGCGACTAGCCCCAACAAAAAAATATGATACCAATTACGGTTTCGAATAAGTCCACGGCTCAGCCAGTTGAAAATAAGATAGGAAAAAAAGCCAAGTTCTGCGATCGCTGCCAAACTCAAACCTAATAAAAGTCGCCCTGTAAAAATGCCAAAAATCACTTCTCCCACGATGAATTCAAAAAGATAAGCTAAAGCCAAGGCGGTCACTGCTCCGATCAATAACGTAGACCAGAACCAAAAAATTAACTTTTTAAGTGTCATTATCTTGTCTCTCCTGTTAAGTTCGCTTTCCTGATTGTATCAAACCCACCTCTTTTTTGAGAAGATGGGGCATAAAACTTCACACAACTTACCATATTATGAGTAGCATTTCCGAGAAACGGAGGAACATTCTCATGCATCGCTATATCTCAATTCTATTCGTATGTTTGCTAACTCTCACTTCATGTTCTTCTACACAACAAGAATCCAGCTCCGAAATAGATTATCAAAAAGTGAAAGAAATTATGATTGATGTCATTCATACCAGCGAGGGGAAACAAGCCGTTCGTGAACTGATGAAAGACCCAGAATTTAAGAAAGAAATTATCGTCAGTAGTAGTGATATGGAAAAGTCAGTTGCTGCCTCCCTCACTGATCCCAAAATGAAAAAAGAATGGGAAAAGCTTTTACAAACTCCTCAAGTGGCGATGGGTTTTGCTACAGCGACTCAACAACAGCAACAAGAATTAATGAAAACTCTGATGAAAGACCCTGAGTATCAAAAAATGATGATGGAACGACTTCAAGACCCCGAGTTTTCTAAACATCTTCTTAAGTTGATGAAAAGCCAAGAATATCGACAAGAAGCCATGAAAGTGATGGAGGAAACGTTGAAAGTTCCTAGCTTCCAAGAGAAAATGATGAAACTCCTGAAACAGCCACCGCCACAACAAAAGCAGAAAGAAGGAGGAGAAGGTGGCGGTGATGGTGGTCAAGGCGGGGGAGGAGAAAGTGGTGGAGGCGGTGGTGGTGGAGGGCAATAGTCTGCTTCACGATCCGAGACACTGAAACCCTCCGATCTCACGCGATTCATTACAAAAAACCAGCATCCACACTCGACGTGGTGCTGGTTTTTTAACAACCATTTAAGCCACTGGAACCTTCTGTATAATCTTTTGTGCAAGAGATTCATAAATCTTTCCAGTTGGGTGTTCCTGACTATACACAGATGGAGAAAAGTCAGGATCATCAATATCATTAACAGGAGATCCTAATGGAATCTGAGCTAGCAGATCTACTTTTAATTCTTCTGCTAACTTCTCTCCTCCTCCACGACCAAATACATAGTCGCGTTCGCCATCTTTATTTTCATACCATGACATATTCTCCACGACCCCTAATAACTCATGTTTCGTAGTGTAAAGGGCCATCGCTCCAGCCCGAGCTGCAACAAAAGCGGCTGTTGCATGTGGAGTTGTTACAATAATTTCTTTACTATTAGGAATGAGCTGATGGACATCTAAAGCGACATCCCCTGTACCTGGAGGTAAATCTAAGAGAAGGTAGTCCAGCTCACCCCAGTGAACTTCACTGAAGAAGTTGGCAAGCATTTTACCAAGCATCGGACCTCTCCACACAACAGGTGCATTGTCTTCTACAAAGAAGCCCATTGACATCACTTTTACTCCATAACGTTCCACAGGAAGGATCGTCTGATCGATCACCACAGGTCGTTGTTCGATCCCCATCATATCTGGCACACTAAAGCCATAGATATCCGCATCGATAATACCTACTTTTTTGCCTTGGCGAGCGAGAGCTACAGCCAGGTTCACCGTAACTGTTGATTTACCTACGCCACCTTTTCCACTGGCAACTGCAATAAATTCAGTTTTTGAATCTTTAGCAAGAAGGGGTGGAACGGATGGCTCTTTTCCTGTAGTCGATTGTTTCCGTAAGCTTGCTGACAAAGCGGCTCGTTCTTCGTCTGTCATCGAGCCAAATTGAATTTCCACTTGTTCTGCACCTAATTGACGGATCGCTTGCTCTACATCTTCTTGGATTTTAAACTTCAAGGGACAGCCTTGAATGGTTAAAATCAAATCTAAAGCAACCTTCTTTCCATCAATACGAATGTTTCGGATCATATTTAACTCAACCAGGCTTCTGTTAAGCTCCGGATCTTTAACATCTTTTAATACATCAAGAACTTTTTCTCTAGTTAGCATATGATGACACCTCGAATTGAGAACGATTTCTTCACTATTATATCATAACCTTCCTCAATTCAATCCTTTGTATAATATTCGAGCAGACCATAATAAATAGAGGCTGCCAATTTCTTCTGATAATCTTCTGTTCCCAATAGAGAAGCTTCTTGTGGATTAGAAAGAAAGCCCACTTCCACTAAAGCTGTAGGCACTGGGGATGCTTTTAAGATATACACATCCCCTTTCTGTTTGGCAAGCCGGTTGGTATTTCCTAAGTGGTGGATCAGTTGGCTTTGAATGAGGGTTGCCAACTTTTTATTTTCTTCACGTTTTGGATGATAAAAAGTTTGAGCTCCAGACCAACGTGGAGAAGGAATTGCATTTAGATGAATACTAATGAATACATCTGCATTCTGATCCTCAATCAACTTCACCCGTTGCATAAGATCCTCAGCTTTCCGATGTGAGATCTTTTTGGTGCTTGTCTGAGATAAATCCGTATCTGTTTCTCGGGTCATCACAACTAAGGCCCCTGCTTCTTGCAAATAATCTCGTAAAAATAATGCAATTTTCAACGTGACTTCCTTTTCAACTAACCCTGTAGCACTAACAGCTCCTCCATCAAAACCACCATGACCAGGATCAATAATAATCATTTTCCCTGTCATTGGCATTGCTAAAGATTCCTCAGCTTCTTTATTCCATACTTGAACGACAATTTGATATAAAAGGGAGACACACAAAAAGGCACATCCTAACCAAATGACCTTCCCACTATTTGTCGACCAACGGAGATTATTCCACATAGATTATCGACCCTCACTAGACCTATTTCACTTCATAACCGATTTCATTGCTATGAAACAAATATATGGGACAGGGTTGTGGAATATGTATTCTATGCGTAGAACCGTTGACGAGCTCCCAGAACAAATAAGACCTGTACCAAATGCTCCAATAAAATAAATAAGGACTCACACCTCCACTCATCTAACCATTGCCAAATGGAGAAGTCGTCCGCCACTTCATGAATCAATTGCTGGCACTCTTCTTGATAAAAAAGCCGATATACATCTTCTAATTGATGATTTGGAATTAAATATCTCTGATCGATCCGAACCCGCTTCGCTTCTAAGATTCCATATACATATGCTTCAAATCCCAAACGATAAATGAGATCTAAAAGAATAGACTTTTTCTGCTCTGACCAAAAACGAGTCATGGGATCAACAAAATCCGTTGTTATATTCTCCATCTCCGACCAAGGGAAATGAGACAGCGCTTGCCTTCTTACTCGTTCCATATGTTGGTCGCGAACTTGCTCCAGAGAGATGACCTTAGCCACTGCTTCTCCTCCTTTGCCAATGTAACACTGAACCTGTTCTCCATTGTTGACAAAGGAGGATCGAAAAAAACCTCCATTCACCGCTTCAAATACATCAAACGAGTCTATATTGCCATCTTCATCTCTTATAATAACCCTTAATCGAGCTTTATTTAAAATCAACAGTATGCTAAAATAAAACCGACAGACAGTCGGTCTATAAAATAGGGGGTGTAAAAAATGAGAGTTACAAAAAAAGCCGAGGAGCGCAGGAACGAAATCCTTGACGCGGCTGATGAGCTTTTCGGTCAGAAGGGCTTTGATGGTACAAGTACAAACGATATTCTCGAAAAGGTCGGAATCGCGCGGGGAACACTGTATTATCACTTTAAGTCGAAGGAGGATATTATGGACGCACTGATTGAGCGGTATTCTGTCCTCCTTTTAGGAGCGGCGAAGGAAATTGCCTCAGATAAAAGCATTCCCGTAATCGAGCGCATAATCCGAACTGTAATGGCACTGAACTTGAGCGGCGGAACTAGCAAGGTAATTATGGACCACATTCACAAGCCGCAGAACGCGCTGATGCATCAAAAAATACAAAAGGTCATAATCAATGGCTTTCCACCGATCCTGACGGAAATCATCCGCGAGGGTATTGAGCAGGGAATGTTCAACACACCATTTCCGTATGAGTGCATGGAAATGGTTGTGATCTATGCGAATACCGTTTTTGATGATGATATGGTTACAATGACGGACGAGGAGCGCTTTTCACGAATGCTTGCCTTTATCTGCAATGTAGAAAGACTACTTGGAGCAGAAAGCGGAAGTCTGATGGACACTTTAAAGATGTTTGGTATGGGTGATGGAAGCAACAATGAATAATTCGGTAAAATCATTTAGAAAATTCCTCCTTCTGTGGTCGGGACAGCTTATTTCAACAATAGGAAATGGTCTTACATCGTTCGGGCTGGGGATTTATGTTTTCCAGCAGACAGGACAGGCGTCAGCAATGGGACTTGTAACCTTGCTTGCGTTTATGCCTTCGCTTCTCTTAAGCTCCTATGCAGGAGTGCTTGCAGATCGCTATGACCGCAGACTGTTAATGGTGTTGGGCGATAGTCTTTCGGCGATAGGACTTTTCTTTATTTTAATTTGTATGCTCCGCGGAGAAGCACAGCTATGGCAGATTTGTGTGGGAGTTACAATTAGCTCTGTGTTTTCGTCGCTACTTGACCCCGCCTACAAAGCTACGGTTACGGATTTACTTACCAAGGAGCAGTACACTAAGGCAAGTGGTCTTGTCCAATTGGCGGGCTCAGCAAAATTTCTGATTTCTCCTGTTATTGCGGGATTTTTACTCACCGTTACAGATATAAAGCTGTTGCTTATCATCGACATTTGCACTTTTTTTATCACCGTTATTACTACTCTTACGGTACGTAGGGGTCTTGTTTCCAAGACATATGAACAGACTAAACCGTTTGTACAGGAGTTCAAAGAAGGTTGGTACGCCGTTTCTAAAAACAGTGGTGTGCTTGTTCTTGTCATCATCACATCAGTGTTGACTTTTTTTCTCGGATTTATTGAAACACTCTCTATACCCATGCTACTTGCTTTTACGGATAGTTCTGTAATCGGGACAATTGAAACTATTGTCGCTTCGGGAATGCTTGTATCAAGTGTGATCATCGGGTTTCTTCCAATAAAGAGTGGTTATGTTAAAATTCTTTCTATTTCGCTGTTTTGTGTAGGAATATTTATGGCGGGCTTCGGATTTCGCGAAAATATTGTCCTGATCTGTATTTCAGGATTTCTCTTTTTTGCAATGATGCCGTTTGCAAACGTAAGCCTAGATTTTCTTGTTCGCACTAACATTGATAATTCTGTTCAGGGTAGAGCATGGGCACTAATCGGAATCATTTCACAGCTCGGATTTGTTGCCGCTTATGCACTTTCGGGTATACTGGCAGACTTTGTGTTCACTCCTCTATTAGTTGACGGCGGATTACTTGCTGACAGTGTAGGAAAGATCATCGGCACGGGTAGTGGTAGAGGAACGGGATTACTCATTATTATCGCTGGGATTTTGTTATCTGTTACTTCAGTAATTTTGTATAACTTGAAATCAATTAAAAGGCTTGAAAACAGGGGTGACTTATGTATTACAGAATAATCCGTAATGATATTTCAAAGAGCAAACTGATAACGCTGACAACAACGATATTTGTCGCTGTCGCCGCTATGCTTGTCTCTCTCTCGGCGATCCTTGTCGTAAATCTTTCGGGGGCGATCGATACACTCATGAAGCAAGCGAAAACTCCGCATTTTATGCAGATGCATTCGGGTGATATTAATACTGTACGGCTTGCGGATTTCGCGAAGAAAAACAGCCATGTCGATGAATTTCAGGTTCTTGAATTTCTAAATGTTGACGGTGCGCAGATTGTCATTGGCGGAAACTCGCTTGCGGACAATGTTCAGGACAACGGCTTCAGCACACAGAGCAAAAAATTTGATTATCTCCTTGATCTTAACGGAAACGTGATCCATGTATCCGATGGGGAGATTTATGTTCCGGTAGGTTATATGAAAGACGGTACGGCAAAAGTCGGTGACAAGGTTGTGATCGATGGAAAGAAATTTACCATTGCAGGATTTCTCCGCGATTCACAGATGAATTCAATGCTTGCCTCATCAAAGAGGTTTCTTGTGAGCGAAAATGATTATGCGGCAATCAAGGATTCTGGAAGCACGGAATATCTGATCGAGTTCAGATTAAAGGATTTGTCTAAGATTGGCGCATTCGAAACTGCTTACACCTCCGCAGGACTTGAAGCAAACGGCCCCACAATTACATATCCGCTTTTCAAAATGCTGAATGCTATTTCTGATGGGCTGATGATTGCGGTCATCCTTCTTGTAAGTGTGCTTGTTGTTGCCATCACATTTATGTGTATACGCTTTACGCTTCTTGCGAAAATCGAAGACGACTACCGCGAAATAGGTGTTATGAAAGCAATAGGGCTACGTGTTTCCGACATAAAAAAGATTTATCTTGCGAAATACGCAGTGATTGTGGCAGCTGGTTGTACTCTCGGATTTGTACTTTCATCTATGTTCAGAGATAGGCTTCTTGAAAATATACGACTTTATATGGGGGAGAGTGAAAATTCTTCTTTCGCTTTATTTTTCGGCATAATTGGCACATTGTTTGTATTCCTCGCAATTATTTCCTATGTAAGCATAGTGTTGAAACGCTTTCGAAAAATATCAGCCGCGGAAGCAATTCGCTTTGGCATTTCACAGGGAAAATCGACTCAGGCAAAACATTTTTGCCTAAGCGAAAACAGGCTACTTAACACAAATATTTTTCTGGGCGTAAAAGATGTTCTTGCAAAAAAAAGTCTTTACGCCACAATGCTTGCGGTGCTTGTGATTTCGACATTCATCATTATCGTTCCACAAAACCTGTACAACACTATTTCCTCAAAAAGCTTTATCACATATATGGGGATAGGAAGTAGTGATATGCGTATTGACATTCAACAGACCAACAATATTTCTAATAAAGAAGCAGAAATTGTAAAGGTGCTGGAGAACGACAGTTCTATATCCAAATATGCTGTGCTTACGACTAAAACATTCAAAGCAAAGACGGAGTATGGATCAGAGGAAGGAATAAAAATTGAGCTTGGCGACCATTCGATATTCCCAGTAGAATATTCCAAAGGCAGAGCACCCGTCGCAGAAGACGAAATTGCGCTCTCAACTATTAATGCTGATGAGCTAGGCAAAAAGGTCGGCGATGTCATTACGCTAGTGATTGAGGGGAAGGAGAAAAATCTCACGGTATGTGGAGTTTATTCTGACATTACTAACGGTGGCAAAACTGCAAAGGTTGCTTTCTCTGACAATTCGGCGGATATTATGTGGTCCGTTATTTATGCAGAGCTTTCGGATCCATCTCTTGTCGGAGAAAAAACCTCGGAATATGCAGACAGGTTCAATTTTGCTAAGATTTCGGGCATCGATGAATATATCAGACAGACATTTGGCTCGACCATAAGCTCCATCGAAAAGGTCTCCTATGTTGCAAATGTCGTTGCGCTGACAATAACGGTATTGGTTACACTTTTATTTATGAAAATGCTTGTCGCAAAAGACAGATCCTCCATTGCCATAATGAAATCGTTAGGTTTTACAAACTCGGATATTACAATACAGTATGTTTCGCGTTCGGTATTTGTTCTGATTGTGGGAATTGTTCTTGGGACACTTCTAGCAAACACTCTCGGAGAGATCTTAGCGAGCGCAGTTATCTCATCATTTGGAGCGTCGTCGTTTAAGTTTGTTGTTAATCCACTTTCTGCGTATCTATTATGTCCATTGATGATGATATGCTCAGTGTTGATCGCAACAATGATCGGCACATCGAGCGCGGGCCAAATAAAAATATCCGAAAATATGAAGGAGTAAATGATGAAGAAGATTATTATCGGTGAAAATATAGTAAAATCTTTCAGAGTAGGCAATGAAAAGCACAATGTTCTGGATGGCGTGTCCGTTGAAATAAACGAGGGAGAGTTCGTGTCGGTTATGGGACCTTCGGGCTCAGGAAAATCGACACTGATGTATGCAATCAGTGGAATGGATGGCATTGACGGCGGAAAGGTTTCTTTTGATGGTAGAGATCTATCAGCACTTAATGAAAAGGAGCTCGCCGACATACGCAGGACAAAAATGGGCTTTGTTTTTCAGCAACCAACTTTGCTTAAAAACCTGAACATTCTCGATAACATCATTCTTCCTACAATGCGGGATAACAGAAAAAGTGCTGCGAAGATTACCGAAAAAGCAAGAGCGCTTATGAAAAAGGTTGGTATTGCCGAACTTGAAAAGCGTGATATTACCCAGGCTTCGGGAGGACAGCTTCAGCGTGCGGGAATATGCCGTGCACTCATTAGTAATCCAAAAATAATCTTCGGTGACGAACCGACTGGCGCGCTTAACTCAAAAGCCGCACAGGAAGTTATGGACATCATTTCCAAAATTAACACAGAAGGTACTACGGTTATGCTTGTAACTCACGATGCAAAGATTGCCGCTAGGACTGAGCGTATTCTGTTTATGTGTGACGGAAAGGTCGTGAGCGAAATGCGATTTGAGAAATTCAATGGCACAGAGCTTAATGATCGAATGGAAAAAGTGACGGCAAAAATGCGGGAAATAGGAATTTGAATACTCTCTCCACCTACGCGATCACTTGAAGTGGGAGTACTCTTTCAGAAAGACTGATAGAAAAAGAGACAGTACCTGTTTATTTTGGATACTGTCTCTTTTTCTATGATACATTTACTTTTTCAAACGGACTGCAAAGTAAGAGGTAATAATTGTGATGGTCGTTAGGAGATCATCCACTTGTAAGAAAACCAAAGTGAACTACATCGCCATTGTAATGGCGAGCTTCTCGTTTTATTGAATCGACCCACGTCGCATTCTCCAAGAAGGCTCGTTCCATGCCTATATGAAGTTTACTTTACCAATACTGGAAGCATATAAATTAATGATAAAAAATAAGGAACATATTAATAAGTTTTTTCAAGGCTTTAATAATAGATGTATACCGTATTGAAATGGATGGACCATCACTCAAAAAAATATTTTTAGATGAATAATCGAAATGACGTATAATTAATAGAGAAACAATAGGTGGTGATTTTTTGAATACTCTATTGAACGCACCTCAGAAACGTTTATCCAAAGACGCGATCAAAGTTTGGCTCATCCGAGATATGATTACGAATATCATTGGGATCATCATCCTAGGTATCTTATTTTACCTTGATTATCATTTTTCATGGAAAGAATGGATTGGTTGGATATTGATCGCGATTACAGTCTTTGCTTTAATTGGTGGGATTTGGTCCATGATTCATCCTTTTTTACTTTATAAAAATTGGCGGTACGATGTGAATGAAGAGTTTTTGCAATTAAAATCAGGCGCAATCAATGAAACACATCAGCTTGTCCCAATGACAAAAATCCAATCAGTCGCAACCGAACAGGGACCCATTCTTAGAAAATACGGCCTCTACTCTGTTTCGGTTGAAACGATGGGGTCTTCTCATTCCATACCCGCATTACCCAAAGAGGTGGCTATTGAGTTGAGAAATCAAATTGCTCAATACGCTAAAATTAAGGAAGTAGAGCAATGACGAAGATAAAACGCTATTCTCCACTCATAATACTTTTTGATTTAGGCAAATTACTAAGGAATTCCTCTTTCTTTGCAATTTATTTATATGTAGTGAATACAAACTCAGAATCATTCTTCATCAAATATGGCAGGATTGTTTTCCTGATCGCTGTTGGATTGACACTTTTTTCAATCGTATATAAATGGTTCACCCATAAATACGAACTTGATGATCAGTCATTTCATCTTTACAAAGGACTTTTCAGCAAATCTGAACAGACGATCCCCTTTTCTAAAATTCAAAACGTCAATCGTCACACATCCTTATTCCATCGGATCTTTAAAATGACTTCTATTCATTTTGAAACAGCCATGACAGGTGAAAATGCAACGATAAAATTTAAAGTAATCTCTCAAATAGATGCTGAGCTTATGGAAGAGCATATAAAAAATATGGTTCTTGCTGACTCGGTCGACCTGAATCATGAATTCGCTGATCCAAGATTGGAAGTTGAACACCAAAGTCCGAATCGAACCATTCATTTTCAACCAACGAAAAAGGACATCTTAAAAGCATCTTTTACATCGTTAAGCTTTTTAGTTTTTATCCCTTTAATTGGCTCATTTTATTACAAAATTAATGAATTTTTTCATGTAGAGGATACTGTAGAAGGATTTTTTGAAAAAATAATAAGCTCGTGGTGGTTCGTGACAATCATTGTTATCGTTCTCGTGATCGCCTCCGCAATCTTTGGAATCGCAAAGACCTTTTTCAAGTATGGGAAATATGAAATATCTTCAGATTCGAATCATATTTACATCACTAGAGGTGTGATCGATGAAACAGCCTTATCAATTTCCAAAGAAAAGGTGCAGGCGATTGAAATTGATCAGTCGTTAATAAAAAGATTACTTGGGCTTGCGGAAGTGAAGCTGACAAGTGCTGGTGGTTTGAGTTCGGGGGAGGATACGTATGAAATTAATACACTCTATCCTTTTCTACCCGTTAACAAAGCTTATCAAATGGTTTCGGACATTTTGCCATCCTATGTGATTACACAAGAAATGAATCGACTCCCGAAAAAATCCTTTTGGGTACGTATATTGCGCCCAAGCTGGATCTGGATCATTGCAACAGGTGCTTTATTTTATTTCAAGCCAACAATTTTGGATGTGGAACAAGCTTGGATTATTTTATCAGCCCTCCTTTTACTTTGTGTTTTAATAGCAAGATTGTTAAATTTCTCCCATACCCGTTACGTAATAAATGATCACTTTATTCAGTTTAAAAAAGGAATCCTCACTACCTCTTTATTTGTCTCAAAACGAGAAAAGGTCATTGAAGTGAAAGTCACACGAAACATCGTTCAAAAGATGCTAGGTCTTGCGTCGATTGAGACAACTAATAGAGGAAAGCCAGTACATCATGCAGGTGTCGATGATGTGCCAACGGAACTAGCGAATTCATTTCTTCTGTGGTATGTAGGTCGGAAAAACGAGATCAAAGTTGAATGATAAATAAGCTGGAGTATGTTGTGAAATAGATTGAATTAAATATGCCCAAGAATGCGATCAAGTTAACATTCTTGGGCATATTTGGGATTCCCGCTCTCTTATAATGTTTTGCTTAATATAACGCTTGGAGAACTGTGGTACAAGACCTGCTTCTTTAAGACCATATTTTTTATGCTCTTTCACCCCTGGGGTCAGGTTAAGAAGACAGCTTTTTATACCAACCTAATCCTGTGTTAATGATTCAACTTACAACTTTTAAACCCGCAACAGTCAATATAATACCGATGATACAAACCATGCGTAGCAAGTTTTTAGGTTCATTAAAAAATATGATCCCAATAACTGTTGATCCAAGCGTACCAATCCCGGTCCAAATTGCATATCCAGTTGACAATTGAATCTCCTGCAAAGCCATGGATAGAAACTGAAAACTAATGATAAATCCTCCAATCAAAATAACGTTATTGACCCAATTATTTTCTACAGATACCTTTTTATCCCAATGACTCCAATCACTTCAAATATGCCAGCTATAAGTAGGTACCCCCAGGCCATATTAGTTCTCCCCCTTTTGTGTATCACCTGTAAATTTCAAGCCAATAATGAAAGTTGCCAGTAAAAGAATCAGAAAAATTTTCATTATATTTAATGGTTCATTGAAAATAATGATGTCCACCAAAATGGTTCCAATGGTTCCAATCCCAGTAAAGATTGCATAGGACGTCCCAATCGGAATCGTTTTGGTTGCTTGAATGAGCAACTCAAAGCTTACTAGAATAGCAAGAAGGGTTAACAGACTAAAAGAGTCTGCCTTGAGACCAGCCGCCCAGTAAATTTCCACTAAACCACTCATAAACAAATAGAACCAAGCCGTTTTTTCAGATATTTTTTCTTCCTTAGTCTCTTTGTTCTAGTCCGAATCTTTGGGTGATGTCTTCACATTCTGATCCTTGTTATTCGGAGATTTTTTGGGGAAGAAGATGTAAGAAAATGGCCAAATCGCATGAATTATGATCACCGTTGTCCAAACGCTACTAATCGAATTACCAGTCTCATCTATATAAAATTCGTTTTCTTTGGATAATATCCATTCCTTTAAATGAGACCCATAGGATCCGCTTGGCAATTCTGACGATGGTATAAGACCAAATATAAAAATAAACACGATATGAGCGATTACAAAGATCAAGAAATGACCGTAAAAATACTTTCTTTCCAATTTTGCATATTCAGCACCGAAACATTTCTCTTCATGTGAATCACGCAATTACTTTTCCTCCTCCTGCCAATTCGATTCATATATATCCATAATGTTGTCAATATACTGAATTTAATCATCCCCAAGAATGATTAAAGCGGCTTCTTCGGGGGATTGCTTTTGAAGATTCCAGTACTTCTCAACAAGCGCTATATCTCCATGAAATGCATCCTCAAGAAATGACACAAACCTCTCGGCCAATGCCTGAGATTTTGCAGAAGCTGGGTCTTCATATTTTTGCTCTTAATAAATCGACCAACTCTTTGGACTCCCTTTCTCCAATATCCAAAGCGGGATTTCTCAGCATTTTGAGCTCATGTTCATCAAAATGTTGCTTCAAAAATAAAGTTTTGTTGACCTGGTCTTCTTCGGTCTGTCTGACATACTGGAAAATATTTTTCCAACTTAGATCTTGTTCGATAAAGGATAAATGCTGAGAAAGTCGCAACAACTTCTCTAAATAAGTAAGTCGTTCTTTTTCCTTTGCGATCAGCGCCAGCTGTTCTTCAAAAACATTTTCCCAATCGTTTTGATTCAGGATTGTTTTTATTTGGTTTAATTGAAAGCCAAGTTCCTTTTATGCCATGATTCGCTGTATATCTGTTTTTGAGTAGTAGCGATAACCTGATTCCGCTGTATGAGATGGCTTCAACAGATTGATTTCATCGTAATACCTAAGCGTTCGAATCGTTATGTTCATTTCCTTGGCAACCTTTCCGATTCTTTATATCGTGAACCTCCGAAATTGTTTTCATTATTACTATAATCCTGACGTTAGCGTAAGAGTCAATCCAATATTCAAAACTTAATACATCTTATTTTTCCATATCGTTTAAAGTTTATATAGCAAAGATAGAGCCTATTCTTCATAGCAAATACAAAACCCTTTCTCATCTGATGTGAGAAAGGGTTGTATAAACATTGATATAACAGTAATATTAACGTTTGGAGAACTGAGGTGCACGACGGGCTGCTTTAAGACCGTATTTTTTACGTTCTTTCATCCGTGGGTCACGGGTTAAGAAGCCAGCTTTTTTCAAGGAAGGACGGAGTTCAGCATCCACTCTGAGGAGTGCACGAGCAACGCCGTGGCGAATCGCTCCAGCTTGTCCGGTAAATCCTCCACCATTCACTTTTACAAGTACATCATAACGATCTGCGGTATCAGTCAACACGAGTGGTTGCCGTACAATTGCTTTTAGAGTTTCCATACCAAAGTAATCATTGATATCACGACCATTGATTACGATACGGCCATCTCCAGCAACGAGGCGTACTCGGGCAACTGATTCTTTACGGCGACCGGTTCCATAAAATTGAATTTGTGCCATGATTGGTACCTCCTTTTTTTATTATCCGCGCAATTCCCACTCAATCGGCTGTTGTGCCTCATGAGGATGTTCGGAGCTTGCGTAGACTTTTAATTTTTTAAGTTGTTGACGACCTAATGTTCCTTTTGGAAGCATGCCTTTTACAGCAAGTTCAATCATACGCTCTGGACGGGTTGCACGTAAGTCTCCCGCAGAAGTCGCTCTGAGTCCACCTGGATATCCAGTGTGACGATAGTACATTTTTTGCTCTAACTTTTTACCTGTTAATTCTACTTGAGATGCATTGATCACGATGACGAAGTCACCTGTATCTACATGTGGGGTGAATTGTGGTTTATGTTTACCGCGTAGCAAAGTCGCTACTTCGGTTGCTAAACGCCCAAGGGTTTTCCCTTTTGCATCCACCACATACCATTTCCGTTCTACTTCTAATGGTTTAGCCATATATGTGGTACGCATCTATTTCCCTCCTCTTCTAACTTAACGGAATCTCCGTTATATCGAAAGCTAAATATCAAGCATTTAGAAGCATTTTTTAAAATCATTTGATGTTGCGCCGAACTTCATCCACCGGGGCGTGGAGTGGAAAATACCAAGCGTTATCATACCCCAAAAACGCTTAATTGTCAAGAAAACGCCTCGCTAGATCATCGAATCTTCTCGTTCCCAAGGTGTATAACCCACCCTCATCAAAACCAATCCTTCGGGTGGCAAAGTAGGACCTGCAAAGGTACGATCATGAGCTTGAATCATCTGTGGAATCTCTTCGACTGAACGATGATGTTTACCGATCTCCACCAAAGTCCCTGTGATAATTCTTACCATATTATATAAGAATCCATTTCCTGTTAGCTCAATATAAAGTCCTTGTTCGTCTTTGATCACACGACAATCATAAATCGTTCGAACTCGATCGATCACTTCTGTCTTTGCCGAACAAAAAGAGGTAAAGTCGAAGGTTCCGATGAGGAGCTCTCCCGCTTTTCGCATGGGTTCAAGGTCAAGGCTGTATGGAATATGAGTGCGAAATCGACGAGTAAATATATTAGAAATGGGCTGGGTGTCAATCTGGTAGCGATATGTCTTCCAACAAGCACTCTTACGAGCATGAAAATCAAATGGTACTTTCGAACTACTCAACACACTGAGATCCCTAGGTAACATCCTTCTGAGGATATAAGCATATTTTTCAGATGGGATCGGGCTCGTTGTCGTAAAATGACACACTTGCCCTTGTGCATGTACCCCTGCGTCCGTACGACCTGAGCCATGAATCGTCACTTCTTCTCCTGTGAGTGCAGTCAATGCTTCTTCTAATGTCCCTTGGATGGTACGTTGCTCAGGTTGACGTTGAAAGCCGGAAAAATCAGTTCCATCATATGCAATAACCAGCCGAACCTTTTTCATCTAACTCCTACTTTCTTAACCACCACAAGCCTACTAGAAGAAATAGAAAGATGAGCGGGAGAATCAGATCTCTTAAATGATACCGAAGAATCTTTAATTTGGTTCTTCCTGTGCCTCCCCGATAACCACGAGCTTCCATGGCTAAAGCAAGGTCTTCAGCCCGACGGAAAGCAGAAACAAATAGTGGAATCAGCACAGGGATATAACTTTTAACCCGTTTCAAGATTGAGCCTCGATCAAAGTCTACTCCTCTTGCCATTTGTGCTTTTTTAATTTTCTCTGTCTCCGACCAGATGGTTGGAATAAAGCGGAGAGCAATCGACATCATTAAAGCAAATTCATGTGCAGGGAGTCCTAACTTCTTAAATGGTTGTAATAGACGTTCTAATCCATCTGTTAAATCAATGGGGGACGTGGTAAAGGTTAATAATGAAGCCATCACCACAAGTAAAAAGAAACGAGTTGAAATAAAGATTGCTTGTCGAACTCCTTCTTCATATACAGTAATGAAGAAGAATTGGATTAGGATTTCTCCACCTTTTGTCATAGTCAAATGAAGGATTGCGGTGAAAATGATTAGAAAAATGACCGGCTTCACAGCTCGGTATAAGATCTTTAGGGATATTTGAGAAAAATAGATCCCAATAATCGTAAATAGCAATAATAGACTATATGACCACACATTGTTTGCTAGAAAGACAATCAGCATATAGGCAAATACAAATAATAATTTAGCTCTAGGATCAAAGCGATGCAGAGGAGAGTTCCCGGGTATATACTGACCCATTACAAATTGATTCACTTAATCTCCTCTCTTTCTCTACGAGCCAGAAGAGCTGATACGAGATCTTCCAAAGCGAACATATCGGTAGATAAAGGTGGAGAAAGTCGTTGATTGAGTTGCATGATCAACTTAGTAATTTCAGGAAGGTCCAATTGAAGTTGACGCAAACGATCTGGTTGTGAAAATACCTGCTTGGCTGTGCCGTTCAACACACATTGTCCCTCTGACATAAGATATAAGTGATCTGCATACCTCGCAGCATCATCCATATGATGAGTGACTAAGATCACAGTAAACTGCCGTTCCTTATGCAATCGATAAATCGTATCAAGTAAATCTTTTTGCCCTTGCGGATCAAGTCCAGCGGTAGGTTCATCCAAAATCAAAATATCGGGTTGCATCGCTAAAATTCCAGCAATTGCTACTCGCCTCATCTGACCGCCGCTCAGTTGAAAAGGTGAGCGACTTGCCAATTCAGGGGATAGACCTACCCACTTCATCGCTTGGGAAACCCGTTCCTCGATTTCTGATTCAGATAGTCCTTGATTATGAGGTCCAAATGCAATATCTTTGGCTACGGTTTCTTCAAACAATTGGTGCTCGGGGTATTGAAATACCACACCCACATGACGACGAACTTGGAACAAATCCTTGCTCTCTTTATCTATCACATAAGGACCTATGTGGATTTTTCCAGATGTAGGACGTAATAAACCGCTCAAAGTTTGAATCAACGTAGACTTCCCAGACCCTGTTGGACCTAATATAGCAACAAATGAATGACTATCTATCTGAAGATCAATATCACGCAAGGCTTGTTTTTCAAAAGGAGTATCTGGCATATAAATGTGATTTAGTCCTTGGATAAGAATCTCCATAGTTCATTCACCAGATCCTCTGTTTTAGAGATTTCTGTTTGAAGCGACCAACCATGCTGAATCAGTCGCTGATGAAGTTCAACAGATAATGGTACGTCCAATCCCCATTGTTTTAGCATCATCGCTTTAGGAAAAAGCTCAGTAGTGGGCAGATCCAGTTGTACTTCTCCTTCTGCCATCACAATCACTCGATGAGCTAGAAAAGCCTCATGAGCTGAATGAGTGATATGAATCACAGTTGTTCCCCTTTGGTGTAACTGGCGAATGATCGTAAGGATATCTTGCCTTCCTTGTGGATCTAACATTGAAGTCGCTTCGTCAAAAACAATTAATTCGGGTCGCATCGCCAAAATCCCAGCAATTGCAAGCCTTTGTTTTTGACCACCTGATAAATGGTGTGGCTCTCTCTGTTCCATTCCACTCAAACCAATGGCTTCTAAAGTTTCATGGATTCGTACGATCATTTCTTCGCGTGGTACTCCCAAGTTCTCAAGACCAAACGCAACATCATCTTGTACAGATGTAGCAACGATTTGATTATCTGGATTTTGAAAAACCATTCCTACCCACCGTCGAATTTCCCATAAATCAGCCTCCGAATGGGTAAACTTATCATTAACAGAAACATCTCCTTCTACAGGAAGAAGAAGCCCATTTAGACATCGTGCAAGGGTTGACTTCCCAGAACCATTCGGACCGATGATGCTTACATACTCACCCTTTTGAAAGGTGAGGTTCACATTTTTCAAGACCCACTTATCTTTCGGGGTTTCATCTGGAAGGTAATCAAACCATACGTTTGAAACTTGAATCAATGGGTTCATTTATTCTCCTCAAAAAGAAAAAGGGTTGATGTCAGGACCGGTTAAGATCCTGCCCTCACCCTTTCATCTACAGATTTGGTTACTTCACCAATTCTAGGAAAGCCATTGGAGCTCCATCACCACGACGAGGTCCTATTTTGAGAATTCGTGTATAACCGCCATTACGCTCTTGATAACGAGGAGCGATTTCTTCAAACAATTTCTTGACTGCATCCACTTGTTTGTTATGGACAATCTCTTCTCCATCTTTCACAGTGTTTGAACGAGTGGTACGAACAAACTCAGCTGCTTGACGACGAGCATGAAGATCTCCACGTTTGCCGAGGGTAATCAGTTTTTCCACGATTGAACGAACTTCTTTTGCCTTCGACTCTGTTGTTTGAATACGCTCATTAATGATTAAGTCGGTAACAAGATCACGGAATAATGCTTTCCGAGCTGCTGTATCTCTACCTAACTTAGAGTGTGCCATCGAATTTCCCTCCCCCTGCAAGTATTAATCATCGCTGCGCAAGGCAAGTCCAAGCTCTTCTAATTTTTCTTGTACTTCTTCCAGCGATTTTCGTCCCAAGTTGCGGACTTTCATCATATCTTCTTCTGATTTCTGCGTAAGTTCTTGTACAGTATTGATTCCCGCACGTTTGAGACAGTTATAAGAACGGACAGAGAGATCTAACTCTTCGATCGTCATCTCCATCACTTTTTCTTTTTTGTCCTCTTCCTTTTCGACCATGATTTCAGCCTCTTTAGCCTCATCAGTCAAGCCAACAAATAACATCAGGTGTTCGTTCAGAATCTTAGCACCTAAGCTCACTGCTTCATCTGGTAAGAGACTTCCATCCGACCATACTTCAAGTGTTAACTTGTCGTAGTTGGTTACTTGTCCAACACGAGTATTAGTCACTTGATAGTTAACTCGTTCGATTGGTGTATAGATCGAATCAATTGGAATAACGCCGATCGGTAAATCTTCTCGCTTGTTTTTATCAGCGGATACATATCCGCGACCACGATCAGCTATCATACGAATGTGAAGATGAGCTCCTTCAGCCAACGTAGCGATGTGTAGATCTGGATTCAAAATCTCCACATCGCTATCAGCACGAATATCACTCGCTTTGACATCTCCAGGTCCATCAATATCGATTTCAAGAACCTTCTCTTCATCTGAGTGAATCTTTAAAGATAGCTGTTTGATGTTAAGGATAATCTCTGTTGTATCCTCAACCACTCCAGGAATCGTGGAAAACTCATGCAATACCCCATCAATCTGGATGGATGTGACGGCCGCACCAGGCAAAGAGGACAGCAAGATACGGCGTAACGAGTTGCCAAGAGTAGTGCCGTATCCGCGTTCCAAGGGTTCCACCACAAATTTTCCGTATCGATGATCGTTACTGACTTCTACAGCTTCGATCTTCGGCTTTTCAATTTCAATCATACGGCTCACAAACCCTCCTTCAGAACGTCGCGTTCCGGGCGTTATCTCACCAACTGGTGACTAGGCTGTTGTGTAAATACGGAATGGCTAGAGTCCACGTGTCCTATCCAGTATACACAAACTTCTCCCAAATTAAACCACGGACTTGTTAAGAAAGAAGTGAATACTTACACACGGCGACGTTTCGGCGGGCGGCATCCATTATGAGGAATTGGTGTGACGTCTTTGATGAGATTTACTTCTAAGCCTGCCGCTTGCAGAGAACGGATCGCTGCTTCACGACCAGATCCAGGTCCTTTTACCATTACTTCAACAGATTTCATACCGCTTTCCATCGCTGTTTTAGCTGCTTGCTCAGCTGCCATTTGAGCA
Organism: Hazenella coriacea; assembly: GCF_004341825.1. GTDB lineage: Bacteria > Bacillota > Bacilli > Thermoactinomycetales > Thermoactinomycetaceae > Hazenella > Hazenella coriacea. The sequence continues at coordinate 22,407 of NZ_SMAG01000004.1, forward strand.
GCGAATGGAGTGCTTTTCCGTGAACCTTTAAAGCCCATGGTTCCAGCACTTGCCCAAGCAACGGCATTACCGCGTGGATCTGTAATGGTGATGATGGTGTTATTAAAGGTAGAACGAATGTGTACTACACCAGACTCCACGTGTTTTTTAGCACGACGTTTTACACGTTGAGTAGTAGTTTTACGTTTAGCCACTGTTTTCCCTCCTTACTTCGACTATTTCTTTTTATTTGCAATCGTACGACGTGGACCTTTACGGGTACGTGCATTTGTTTTGGAACGTTGACCACGAACTGGCAAACCACGACGATGGCGAATTCCACGATAAGATCCGATTTCGATCAAACGCTTGATGTTAAGGGCTGTTTCACGACGTAAATCCCCTTCAACCACCAAGTTTTTATCAATATAACTACGTAACTTTGCGATTTCTTCCTCAGTTAGATCACGAACGCGTGTATCAGCTTTAATCTCGGTAGCTTCCAAAATTTTGCTTGATTGAGAACGACCAATTCCATAGATGTAGGTGAGGGCGATCTCAACGCGCTTTTCACGTGGTAAGTCGATACCTGCAATACGTGCCATACGCTACACCTCCCGTCTGTTAACCTTGTTTTTGTTTGTGTTTAGGATTTTCACAGATTACCATTACGGCTCCTTTGCGACGAATCACTTTACATTTCTCGCAAATGGGCTTCACCGATGGTCTTACTTTCATTGATGGTTACCTCCTGTCTTTTGACAGACCCTTATCGAACCAAGTGATTCACCATGTGACGAAATTATTTATAGCGATAAGTGATCCGTCCACGGGTTAAGTCATACGGAGAGAGTTGAACTGTCACTTTGTCACCTGGCAGAATACGGATGAAATGCATACGAATCTTGCCAGAGACGTGAGCGAGCACCTCGTGACCGTTCTCCAACTCTACCTTAAACATTGCATTTGGTAAGGGTTCTCTTACAACCCCTTCTACCTCGATCACATCTTCCTTGGCCATCGACTCACTCTCCTTTCTGCTCACTTTGATTATGTTGGAGCAGGTATTGGTTTAGGGCGTACCGCAACTTTGCGTTATTCACACGACCGAGCTCATTAATTACGTTAGCCACTTCTTCAACTACCTGATTGGTTAGCTGAATATGCTTCACGTTTTTCTTTTTGGGACGGTCGAATTTTCGCTGGTCCCCATCAGCCAACCAAACGAAGTGAGGTTTTTCAAAACCGATGACAATCGCATAACAACCAGCTTCTCGTCCCCGTAAAACCCGAACGATTTGCCCAAGCTGGGGTCGACTGTCAACTTCTGTCACGTCTATCACCCTTCACCTGATCAAGCTGTAGTTAGAATCTCGTGGCCTTCATCCGTAATCGCGACAGTATGCTCAAAGTGAGCACACAATGAACCATCTGTAGTTACAACCGTCCAATCATCATCAAGAGTACGAACAAAACGCTTTCCAGCATTCACCATAGGTTCTATGGCTAGAGTCATTCCTTGCTTGAGACGAAGTCCTTTGCCTGGAACTCCATAGTTTGGGACACTTGGGGGTTCATGCAAACTTTGTCCAACTCCATGTCCTACATACTCCCGGACAATTGAAAAGCCCGCTTCTTCAGCAACAGCTTGAATCGCATGAGCAATATCACCCATACGCACTCCAGGTTTTGCTTGCTCTAAACCTTTATAGAGAGACGCTTCTGTCACCTTAAGTAACCTTTCAGCTTCAGGTGAAACTTTACCCACAGGGTAAGTCCAAGCAGAATCACCATGATAGCCTTCATAACAAGCACCGATGTCAATAGAGATGATATCCCCTTCAGAAAGCTTTCGATTCCCTGGGATTCCATGTACAAGTTCCTCATTGACAGAGGTACAGATACTTCCTGGAAAACCATTATAACCTTTAAATGAAGGAGTAGCCCCATATTTTTTAATCATGCGCTCTGCTATTCGGTCCAGTTCTTTCGTAGTGACACCAGGATGGATCGCCTTCTTTAACTCCTGATGAGTTAAATATACGATTTTTCCTGCTTGTCTCATGCGTTCCAACTCGTTTGCTGATTTTAGGATGATCATTTAGATATGCCTCTAACTAGTGACAATATAGACTCAGTCACTTGATCAATGGTTTGTGTTCCATCCACACGATGGACTTTACCCGTTGATTCATAGTACTTCAACAAGTGTTGGGTTTGTTCTAAGTTAACGGATAGACGTTTAGCAACAGTTTCAGGTTTATCATCATCCCGCTGATAGAGTTCTCCACCACAACGATCACAGATACCTTCCTTTTGGGTAGGTGCAAAAACCACATGGTAGGTAGCTCCACAATTACGGCAGATTCGACGACCAGTAAGACGTGTTAATAATTCATTTTCATCCACTTCAATATAGAGAACCATATCTAATTCTCTAGCAAGATCTTTAGTCAATTCGTCTAATGCTTCAGCTTGTGGCACAGTTCTCGGAAAACCATCTAAGAGAAAACCAGTTGCACAATCATCTTTACCTAACCGTTCACGAACAATACCAATCGTTACCCGGTCAGGAACCAGTTGACCTTGATCCATGAAAGACTTTGCTTCTAATCCAAGTGGGGTTTCTTCTTTTACCGCTGCCCGAAACATATCACCTGTGGAGATATGGGGGATCTGAAACTCTTCAATAATCTTAGCTGCTTGAGTTCCTTTTCCTGCTCCAGGCAAACCCATCAATACGATATTCAAGCATTATCCCTCCCCGTTTTCATCCGTTACGGGCGGTTCGCAGGCAGAAATGAATCATTCAATCCTGCTCATGCATAGTTCCCCGGAGTATGTCCGGGGGTCACGATGTCAACCTATTTATTCATAAACCCTTTGTAGTGGCGTTTGATCAATTGGCTTTCAATCGTTTTCATCGTCTCAAGGGCTACCCCGATGACGATTAGCAAAGCTGTACCACCAATTTGAACTGATTGAGGCAAGTCTGCAATAACGACCATGAAGACCGGTAAAATTGACACAGCCGCCAAGAAAAATGCACCCGTTAGAGTGAGTCGATTCATTACCCGGGTCAAATAGGTGGATGTGTTTTTACCAGGGCGAATGCCAGGAATAAACCCGCCGTTTTTCTTCATCTGATCAGCTAATTGAATAGGGTTAATCTGTACAAATGTATAGAAGTAAGTAAACCCAATGATCAAGACCACATATAAAACCATTCCAAAACCAAATTCATCAGCACGAATGTTCTTGATCACCCAATCAGCGATTGGATTACCTGCCCAAAACTGCGCAATTGTCGCTGGGAAATATAAGAGAGATAGCGCAAAAATAACAGGAATCACTCCAGCTGCGTTTACTTTTAATGGAATGTGTGTGGATTGACCACCGTACATTTTACGTCCGACTACACGCTTTGTATACTGAACAGGAAGTTTACGAACACCCTGTTGGATATAGATAACTCCAATGATAACGATTAGCACGACAGCTAAGATCCCGACAACTTTTAAGATTCCTAAGAAGACTGGAGCATTAGGGGTTGTAAACAGAGTGGTATACACTTGCGTAATCTGTGTTGGAATTGCAGCAATGATCCCTGCAAAGATCAGGATAGAAATTCCGTTACCAATCCCTTTTTCCGTGATCTTTTCACCAATCCACATTAAGAAAGCTGTCCCCGCAGTGAGTGTAAGTGAGATTAGTGCAAAATCCCAAAAGCTACCTCCCTGAACAAAACCCTGTCCAGCTGCATTATTAAACCCGATCGACATACCAATCGACTGAATCAAGGCAAGCACAATCGTAAAATAACGAGTAAACTGTGCTAGCTTCCGACGTCCTGCCTCACCTTCTTTTGCCCAACGAGCAAAAGCTGGAATGACATCCATCGTCAACAACTGTGCAATAATCGAAGCTGTGATGTATGGAAAGATTCCTAGTGCAAAGATGGAGTAGTTTGTAAATGCGCCACCAGAGAAGACATCAAGTAAGCCAAAAACCCCTTGAGTTTCGTTCATTAGTGCACGGAGTGCTTCCGGATTCGTGTTCGGAACCGGAATAAAGCTTCCGACCCGAAACACGACTAACATCATCAGAGTAAATAAAATGCGCCGACGAAGATCTTCCACCTTAAAGATGTTGCCCAGGTTCCGAATCATTAGATTACCTCCGTCGCTCCACCAGCGGCGGCAATTTTTTGAGTCGCGGCTTGTGAAAATTTATTTGCTTTCACTGTCAACTTTTTGGTTAGTTCACCGTCACCCAACACTTTCAAACCATCTTTAAGATTTCGTACAACTCCAGTTTTCAAAAGCAATTCAGGAGTTACTTCAGTACCATCCTCAAAGCGGTTTAAAACATCCAAGTTAATAACAGCATACTCTACACGATTTGGATTGGTAAATCCTCGTTTAGGTAGACGTCTGTAGATAGGGTTTTGCCCACCTTCAAAGCCTGGACGAACGCCACCACCTGAGCGTGCCTTTTGTCCTTTATGTCCTTTTCCTGCTGTTTTACCTTGACCAGCAGAAACTCCGCGGCCAATGCGTTTTTTCGTTTTACGAGACCCTAGAGCAGGTTTTAACTCATGTAGTTTCACTCTTCGCACCTCCTCTTCAACGTATCCTGCACACTATTCATTGATTTCTTTGACTTCAACCAAGTGTTTAACTTGATTGATCATCCCACGAATGGCCGGACTATCTTGATGAAGAACGGTCTGTTCCCGTTTACGCAGACCGAGCGTGCGCAGGGTGACACGTTGCACTTCAGGACGGCCAATCATACTCCGCTTGAGGGTAATCGCCAGTTTCGTTGCCACGGTCATCCCTCCTTATCCTAACAATTCTTCTACGGTTTTACCGCGTAATTTTGCTACATCTTCAGGGCGTTTCAAACTTTGTAATCCGGTTAATGTTGCACGAACCATATTGATTGGGTTGTTTGAACCAGTCGATTTTGTAAGGATATCCCCTACACCAGCAACGTTTAATACGTCACGCACAGGACCTCCCGCAATTACACCAGTACCTTTGGAAGCTGGCTTAAGAAGAACTTTTCCTGCTCCAAAATGACCGATGATATCATGAGGAATTGTGCTTCCTATGAGAGGAACAGAGATCAGGTTCTTTTTCGCTTCTTCAATGCCTTTACGAATTGCTTCTGGTACCTCTGCGGCTTTTCCGATGCCAGCACCCACTCTGCCTTTTCCGTCACCGACAACTACAAGAGCACTAAAGCTGAAGCGGCGACCACCTTTAACAACCTTTGCTACGCGGTTGATGCTAACCACTTTCTCCATAAACTCAGACTGTGCAGCATCTCTTTTGCGTGGCTTCTCTTGTCTGCTCAAAAGTCTAGACCTCCTTCCCTTGCTCCATCAGCTAATGCTTTTACACGTCCGTGATAAATATATCCACCACGGTCAAAAATAACATTTTCGCAGCCTTTTTCTTTCGCACGTTGTGCGATCAGTGCTCCGACTTTGCGTGCAGCGTCAACTGTTGCGCCACTTTCGCCTTTCCCTTTAAGTTCAACATCTAAGGAAGATGCAGAAGCAAGGGTTGTGCCTGTTTGATCATCGATCAATTGAGCATAGATGTTTTTCGAAGAACGGAAAACATTGAGGCGAGGACGCTCAGCCGTGCCAAAAAGTTTTTTACGAACACGCAGATGGCGTTTTTTACGCTTTTTGTTGCGATCATCTTTTTGAATCACGGTCTAGCTCACTCCCTTCTATATTAAGCGATTAGTTTACTTCTTACCGGTTTTACCTTCTTTACGACGAACACGCTCATCGCTATACTTAATTCCTTTACCTTTGTAAGGCTCAGGCTCACGATAGGCACGAATGTTAGCAGCTTGTGCGCCAACTTTTTCTTTGTCGATTCCACGTACAATAATTTGAGTTTGAGAAGGAACTTCGATTTCAATACCTTCTTCTGGAGTTACTTCCACTGGATGAGAGTAACCCACGTTTAATACTACATTATTGCCTTTTTTCGAAGCACGATATCCGACACCAACCAACTCCAGCGTTTTGGAGAAACCTTTGGATACACCTTCAACCATATTTGCAACAAGGCTGCGAGTAGTTCCATGTAGCGCACGATGTGTGCGGTGATCGCTTGGACGCTCAACAATCACTTCGTTGTTCTCCAGCTTGATGGCGATATCGGAATGGAAGTCACGAGATAAAGTTCCTTTTGGACCTTTCACAGTAACTGTATGACCATCGATTTTTACTTCAACACCGGTTGGTACAACGATCGGTTTTCTTCCGATACGAGACATTCCATTCACCTCCATCCATAAACGATCTTACCAAATGTACGCGATTACTTCTCCGCCTACTTTTTGCTGGCGTGCCTCTTTATCAGTCATTACACCTTTATTGGTAGACAAGATGGCAATACCTAAACCGCGTAAAACACGTGGAATTTCATTTGATTTCGCATAAACACGCAGACCTGGCTTGCTAATTTTCTTCAGGCCCGTGATTACTTTTTCATTGTTTGATCCGTACTTTAAGAAGATCCGCAAAATCCCTTGTTTGCTATCTTCAATGTACTCTGCATCACGGATAAAACCTTCACGCTTTAGAATCTCAGCGATTTCCCTTTTCATACGAGAAGCAGGAAGTTCAACACTTTCATGGCGTACCATGTTCGCATTACGGATTCTTGTCAGCATATCTGCAATCGGATCTGTCATCACCATGCGAGACCCCTCCTTCCTTCATCAATTACCAGCTTGCTTTTTTTACACCGGGAATCTGACCTTTGTAAGCCAACTCACGGAAGCAAATACGACAGAGACGAAACTTACGGTATACCGAATGTGGCCGACCACAGCGTTCACAACGTGTATATTCACGAACTTTATACTTCGGCTTACGCTGAGATTTTATAATCATTGATTTCTTGGCCAACGGATTCCCTCCTTTTACTATCAGATTTAGGTCCGAACCAAGATTTCACTACTTACGGAATGGCATTCCCATCAATGTGAGTAGTTCACGTGACTCTTCATCGGTATTAGCAGTTGTAACGATTACAACATCCATACCACGAACTTTGTCAACTTTATCATAAACGACCTCTGGGAAGATCAACTGTTCTTTTAAACCGAGGGTGTAATTTCCGCGTCCATCAAAGGATTTTGGAGATACTCCGCGGAAGTCACGCACCCGTGGCAAAGCAACATTGATTAGTTTATCAAGGAAATGATACATACGCTCTCCGCGAAGTGTTACTTTAACACCGATTGGCATTCCCTCACGAAGTTTAAAACCAGCAATTGACTTTTTAGCACGAGTGATTACTGGCTTCTGACCAGAAATAGTGGTCAAATCTTCCACTGCATTATCCAGAACTTTTGGATTTCCTACAGCTTCACCTACACCCATGTTGATTACAACTTTTTCGATCTTTGGTACTTGCATGCTAGATTTGTAGTTGAATTTCTTCAACATAGCAGAAGCAACATCTTTTTGGTACTGTTCTTTCAAACGAGCTGCCATCAGGTGAACCTCCCTTCTTTAGCAGAATTACTTATCTAGAATTTCGCCAGACTTTTTAGCGTAGCGAACTTTTTTCTCTTTGTTGTTTTTTCCCTCAACAAATTTGTAACCGACTCGTGTAGGTTGTTTTGTTTTCGGGTCTTCAATCATTAGATTGGAGAGATGGATTGCAGCTTCCTTCTCGATGATTCCACCTTGAGGATTCGCTTGGGAAGGACGGGAATGTTTTTTAATCATATTCACACCCTCAACCAAAGCACGATTCTCTTTTGGGAAAACTTTGATGACACGACCTTTCGTGTACACTTTTTTCCCATTTTCATCGAAATAAGGAGCTTCTTTACCACGCATTACAATGACTGTATCTCCACTTTTAATATGAAATTTATTTGGTTTACCGGACATGCTCGGCACCTCCTTACTTCCGGAGTGTAGTCTCTAAGATTTAGGATCCCAACACTTTACAGCACTTCCGGTGCCAAAGAGATAATTTTCATGAAGTCGCGATCCCGCAATTCACGAGCTACTGGTCCAAAAATCCGAGTTCCACGTGGACTTTTATCTTCTTTAATGACAACAGCAGCATTTTCGTCGAAACGGATATAGGAGCCATCAGGACGGCGAGTTGCACGTTTGGTACGAACTACTACGCACTTCACTACATCACCTTTCTTGACAACGCCACCTGGTGTTGCTTGTTTGACAGAAGCAACAATAACATCACCGATACCAGCAGAAGTCTTTCTAGAACCACCTAAGACTCGAATGCACATAATTTCTTTTGCACCAGAGTTGTCAGCTATACGAAGTCGAGTTTGAGATTGGATCATCTGTTTCCCTCCTTCCCGCGTCCATCAAGCAAAACTTCGATTAGATGATAACCGCTTCTTCAACGATATCCACCAAACGCCAACGCTTATCTTTGGATAACGGACGAGTTTCCATGATTTTAACAATGTCGCCAATTTTAGCTTTGTTGTTTTCATCATGAGCTTTAAATTTTGTGCTGTATTTTACGCGCTTTCCATAAAGCGGATCTTTCTTGTAGGTTTCTACAGTGACGACGATCGTTTTATCCATTTTATCACTGACCACTTTGCCGATACGTACCTTGCGGCGAGACGTACGCTCGTTCATCCCTGTTTCCTCCTTTCTTCAATCCCCAGTTCGCGTTCCCGAAGAACGGTTTTACAACGGGCAATGTTTTTGCGAACTTGACTCAGACGCGCTGGATTTTCCAATTGCCCAGTAACTGATTGAAAACGGAGGTTAAACAGTTCTTCCTTGTACGTAGCAATTTTTTGCTCGATCTCGGCGGTGGTCAACTCGATTAGCTCTTTTGCCTTCATTCGTTACCACCTGCTTCACGTTTAACAAATTTTGTTTTGATTGGAAGTTTCATAGCTGCAAGACGCATAGCCTCACGTGCTATTTCTTCCGGAACACCCGCTAATTCAAACATGATTTTACCTGGTTTTACAACCGCAACCCATTTTTCCGGGGAACCTTTACCGCTACCCATCCGTACCTCTAAAGGTTTTTGGGTTACAGGTTTGTCAGGGAAAATCTTAATCCAGACTTTACCGCCCCGTTTGATATAGCGAGTCATCGCAATACGTGCTGCCTCGATTTGCCTGTTGGTAATCCAAGATGGCTCGAGGGCCTGCAAACCGTATTCACCAAATGCTACTTCCGTACCGCCCTTTGCACGACCTCTCATTTTGCCGCGGTGTTGACGACGAAACTTCACACGTTTTGGTAATAGCATCGATTACTCGCCTCCTTTCGTTTCTCCCTTTTTGTTTGTGCGAGTAGGGAGAACTTCTCCACGATAGATCCAAACTTTTACGCCGAGACGACCATAAGTGGTATGAGCTTCAGCAAAACCATAATCGATATCAGCACGAAGCGTATGAAGAGGTACAGTTCCTTCACTATAACCTTCACTACGAGCGATATCAGCTCCACCCAAACGTCCAGAAACCGTAGTACGGATCCCTTTAGCACCAGAACGTAATGTACGTTGCATAGCTTGTTTCATTGCACGACGGAAAGACACACGACGTTCCAATTGTTGTGCAATATTTTCAGCTACTAGATAAGCATCAAGCTCAGGGTTTTTAACTTCATTAATGTTGATATGAACTTTCTTGTTGGTCAATTTGGCAAGAGATTGACGAAGTGCTTCAACTTCTGATCCACCTTTACCAATGACCATACCAGGTTTAGCAGTATGAATGCCGATGTTGATGCGGTTTGCTGCCCGTTCGATCTCTACGCGGGAAACAGCTGCATCTTTCAAACGATTTTTAATGAAGTCACGTACTTTAATGTCTTCATGTAAAAGATCAGCATAGTCTTTTCCGCCATACCATTTTGAATCCCAGTCACGGATGACACCCACACGTAGACCAACTGGATTAACCTTTTGACCCAAAGCTTTGCACCTCCTTAATTAAACAGATTATTTTTCAGATACAACCACAGTAATGTGGCTCGTACGTTTATTGATTCTGCTCGCACGACCCTGGGCGCGGGGCAAATAACGTTTCATCGTGGGCCCCTCGTCAACAAAAGCTTTTTCAACAACCAAGCTGCTAGAATCCATATTGTAGTTATGTTCTGCGTTTGCTACGGCTGACGAAAGAACTTTTTCAATGATCGGAGAGGCGGCACGAGGAGTAAAGCGAAGAATGGCGAGTGCCTCTTCCACAGACTTGCCGCGGATCAAATCGATCACCAGACGCGCTTTGCGTGGAGCGATACGAATATTGCGTGCAATAGCTTTTGCTTGCATATTTTTACCTCCTCTCTCGTTAACCTAACCTCTACCGTCTTCTCGATTTCTTATCATCGCTAGCATGACCTCTGTAAGTACGAGTTGGAACAAACTCTCCTAGTTTATGCCCAACCATATCTTCAGTCACATAGACAGGGACGTGTTTGCGCCCATCATGCACAGCGAAGGTATGACCAACAAAATCCGGGAAAATCGTGGAACGGCGTGACCAGGTTTTAACGACACGTTTTTCGTTCTTCTCATTGAGCTGTTCTACTTTTTTCAGTAGGTGATCATCTGCAAATGGTCCTTTTTTCAGGCTGCGGCCCATACAGTCAACCTCCCTTCAAGTGAGGCTAATTCACATCCAAAATTACTTCTGTTTACGACGACGAACGATATATTTGTCAGACGCTTTATTTTTCTTACGGGTTTTGTAACCAAGAGTTGGTTTACCCCATGGTGTAACTGGTGATTTACGACCGATTGGTGTACGACCTTCACCACCACCGTGTGGGTGATCATTCGGGTTCATTACAGATCCACGAACAGTTGGACGTTTACCCAACCAACGAGAGCGTCCAGCTTTACCAACAGTAATCAATTCATGGTCGATATTACCTACTTGACCAAGGGTTGCACGACACTCGATCAAGATCATGCGAGTTTCTCCAGAAGTTAGACGAATGATTGCGTACTTTCCTTCTTTACCAAGAAGTTGAGCAGATGCACCTGCTGCACGAACCAATTGTCCTCCACGACCTGGTTTCAACTCGATATTGTGAATCACACTACCTAGTGGAATATTACGTAATGGCAATGCATTACCTACACGGATATCCGCTTCAGGACCTGACATGATCGTTTGACCTACTTTAAGTCCGTTTGGAGCGAGGATATAACGCTTCTCACCATCAGAATAGTGGATTAATGCAATGTTAGCAGAGCGGTTTGGATCGTATTCGATCGTGGCAACTTTGCCTGGAATGCCATCTTTGTTACGTTTAAAGTCAATGATCCGGTATTTACGTTTGTGTCCACCACCATGATGGCGCATTGTGATTTTTCCTTGGTTGTTACGTCCAGCTTTCTTTGGCAGACTCACAAGCAAAGATTTCTCAGGCTGATCTGTGGTGATCTCTTCAAATGTGGATACGGTCATATGACGACGAGATGGAGTCGTCGGTCTAAAATGTTTAATGCCCACTTTATTTTCCCTCCTTTGTTATGTGATAGAAGTTAGGCTTCAAAAATTTCGATCGGCTTGCTGTCTTCAGTTAGCTTTACGATCGCTTTTTTACGTTCAGGTCTCCGACCGGTGTAACGACCATAACGCTTTTCTTTACCTAGAAGACGAATGGTATTTACTTTGTCAACTTTTACACCAAAGATTTTCTCAATGGCTTTTTTGACTTCTACTTTGTTCGCACGTACGTCCACTTCAAAAACGTATTTGCGATCTTCCATTAGATCCGTGGTCGCTTCAGTAATCACTGGGCGGCGGATGATATCGCGTGGGTCTCTCACTGGCCGAGCACCTCCTCTACACGATTCACAGCTCCACGAGTGAGAATCACTTTATCATGATACACAACATCCAACACGTTAAGTCCATCCGCTTTGATGAGTTTAACTCCTGGAATGTTGCGTGCGGCTAGTACTGCATTATCCTCGAGTTGATCTGTAACAATAAGAGCTTTTTTCTCAATACCCAAGTTTTTCAGTACTTGAACCAATTCACGTGTTTTTGCTTGTGCTAGCTTTAGTTCATCAAGGACTAGCATCCCTTGATCCAACACTTTACTAGAAAGGGCAGATTTAATTGCTAGACGACGAACTTTCTTTGGTAATTTGTATGCATAACTGCGTGGTGTGGGCCCAAAAACAATTCCACCACCCACCCATTGTGGTGAACGGATACTACCTTGACGAGCACGTCCTGTACCTTTTTGTTTCCAAGGTTTACGACCGCCACCCCGAACAGCTGCGCGGGTTTTTACGGCATGTGTTCCACGACGTTGGGATGCTTGTTGCATCACGATCGCATCATGTAAAACAGCCTCGTTAGGGGTAATGCCAAAAACTTTCTCTGCAAGTTCGATATCCCCTACTTGTTTACCGCTCATATCTAAAACGGTTAGCTTAGGCATGTGGGCTCCTCCTTTCCTCAATCAATCATTAAACGGTTTTTGCTTTAACAGCTGATTTAACGACTACATAACTATTTTTAGGTCCTGGAATAGCACCTTTGATCAGAAGCAGATTTTTGTCTGCATCTACACGAACCACTTGAAGATTTTGAGTGGTTACACGGTCGCCACCCATACGTCCTGGCAATTTATGTCCTTTAAAGACACGAGCTGGGTCAACAGCACCGAGTGAACCTGGTCCACGGTGATAGTGAGAACCGTGACTCATCGGTCCACGTGCGTGATTATGACGTTTGATGGAACCTGCAAAACCTTTACCTTTAGATGTTCCGGTTACGTCAACGATTTCACCTTCTGCAAAGATATCGGCTTTAACTTCGCCACCAAGTTCAAAGTCACCTAGGTTTACACCACGAATCTCTTTCACGAAGTGTTGAGGTTTTACATTTGCTTTTTTCGCATGACCAAGCTCAGGTTTGTTGGAACGATGTTCCTTTTTCTCTTTAAAACCAAGCTGGATTGCTTCATATCCATCGGTATTGAGATCTTTCTTCTGAAGCACAACACAAGGGCCTGCTTCTACAACGGTTACTGGAATGACAATCCCGTTTTCATCAAAGATCTGGGTCATACCAACTTTTTTACCGAGTATACCTTTCACTTTTTACACCTCCTGCCTTTACAAAATGAAAGATTACAATTTAATTTCAATATCGACACCTGAAGGTAGATCTAATCTCATCAATGCGTCTACTGTTTGTTGAGTAGGATTGACGATATCAATCAGACGCTTATGAGTGCGCATTTCGAATTGCTCACGAGAATCTTTGTATTTGTGAACCGCACGAAGGATCGTGTAGACAGACTTTTCTGTTGGTAATGGAATAGGTCCTGAAACAGCAGCCCCTGTCCGCTTAGCTGTATCTACAATTTTAACTGCAGATTGATCCAGCACACGATGATCGTAAGCTTTTAAGCGAATGCGAATCTTTTGTTTTGCCATTGTTAACCCTCCTTCTCGCTCATTTTTAAAAATGAACTTCTCCGTGGAAATTTCCCGCCCAACCATGGCAAAGGGGCCGGGTGTGTCGGCAACCTTCCACATCATCACTGTTCATGACAACATTCAACATTATATAGAATGAAAGAAATAGATGCAAGTTTTTTTCGATCGGTTTTTGGGAAAATAAATAGTCTGAGTCCTATTTCTATCTTCTCTATGGAAAAAGAGGAACTCTATTCAATTTGAAAGGTTCATTGATCCATAATGAAATCACTAATTACAAAAGAATCCTTCCTAAAGATAACAAATTGTGAACCCAATTTTCCAGTCTTTTGTTAACATTTTTTGTCTATACACCCCTTTTTCTCTATTCAATCAAAATTCCAATGAACTTTCGTTTCCAGATTCTCAAAAAAAAACGACCTTTATAAGGTCAGAAATAACTGTGTATGCTAAGCATCATTACAGCAGTCATCATCACTTAGGTCGTTCCCCACTGTTTCTATTAATCAACCTAGAGATTGGAAATCATAGGGAGTCAGTTGGATCGCTTCTTTCTATTTCGCTTCTTTTGCTCTGCTCCCATAGACAATACGGTACGAATAGAAAGAAATTCAAAAACTACGAAACCGACTCCAAAAACAATCCCCAAGGAAAAATCATGTTTTCCAAATATCTCTGTTGCTGAGACTCCAAATATACTATCCAGGATTCCCATAGAAAAAAATATATCCGCACACAAAACCAAAAAAACGAGAGAGATTGTATTGAAGAAAATAATTAAAGGAATTTTATTTTCCATAGTTCTTACCCCTTTTTCTCAAATAAAGAATCTCAATCGATCACTTCAAACGTCCTTTCTTAATAAGGAAATCTAGATACTTTCCAACTAAACTTGCATAAATAACTAGAAAAATATAGAAACAAATACAAGAAATAAAAAAAGGGAACGCAAGCGGACGGAAAAAAAGCCCTAATGCGAGGAAAAACAGGCCAACCCACACCCATCCCAAACGTCCCATAAATAGTTGATAAATCCATACCCAACGATAAAGTGGATGCTTAATCTTGATACTTAAATGATACATACCTAGAGTGAGTGAACTCCCAGGATCTAAGCTTATCGCCTCTTTAAAATGGCGATAAGCTTGATGAGGGCGGTTTCTAAAAAGTAAAAATTGACCATAATTATGATGAGTGATGTCATTCTCGGGATCTTGAGCTAGTGAATCTAGAAAAGCTTGCTCAGCCTGTTTATACTTCTTTAGCTTTCCTAGGATAACTCCTTTAACAGAAAGGGCATTCGCATCTGTGGGATCAATTCGTAAAGCATATTCGATTTGATATAATCCTTCTTTATATCGATCATTATAGATGCCTAAAAATTCAGCATAGGTAAATCGACCGAAAAAACTATTCACGTTTAACTCAATGGCCTTTTTATACTCTTGCTCTGCTTCTCTCTTTCTCTTAAGTTTAAATAAAATAATACCATATAATGTATGTGCATCCGCATAAGAGGGATTTAATTTTATCGTTTCTTTAATGGTTGCTAAAGCTTTTTCATACTCTTCCAATCCTACATAACTACTTGATATCAACCAGTAAGCATAGGCTTGTTCTGGATCATTCGCTAATGCTTGCTGAGCCAGTTCAATCGCTAGATCATATTTGTCTAATTTAAAAGCTTGTTCTGCTTTCGCTAATTGTTTATTGATATCATTGACTAATTCTTGTTCCATCTAATCACCTAAGAATGTTTATTTAAATAGTCAAGAATATCATCATAGATTCCTGATTCATTGCTATAAGTAGCATAGTTTTTAGCAGTGGATAACCATTCCAAGGTACTGGACTTAACTTTTTTTAAGGCTTCCAGCAAATCATTCGTAGTCACTTTTCTTTTTTTTCCAGTTTTCATCGCATCAGTGATCGCCAAGTCAATGGCCCAATCACAAACCGAACGAATATCTGCACCAGAAAATTTCTCCATCTTTTTCGCCACTTTTACAAAATCAATCTCTTCGATGGGCTTCCCTGATAGTTGAATATGCAAAATCTCTACTCTAGCTTGTAAATCAGGGGGGGCAACAAAGAGAACACGATCAAACCGTCCAGGACGACGCATCGCAGAATCAACAAACCAAGGTGTATTAGTCGCCCCTAAGACCAATATCTCTTCATTATCCGTATGGACTCCATCCAATTCACTTAATAGTTGGTTGGTTAATGAGCGCATATATGTGGAAGTGGATTGTTGACGACTACTTCCGATCGCATCCAATTCATCAATAAAGATAATCGAAGGTCGCTTCTGACGAGCTGTCTCAAAAATATCATGCAAATTACGTTCACTTTGCCCAATATACATATCCAAGATATCGTGAATATTAATACTTACAAAATGGGCATTACATTCTCCTGCAGTTGCACGAGCGATATGTGTTTTCCCGCACCCTGGAGGTCCATATAACAGTAATCCTCCTCCGATCTTCTTCCCATAGGAGCGAAACAAATCGGGATTTTGAAATGGATAAATAATATTCATCCGAATTTGCTCTTTTAATTCTTCTAAACCACCAATGTCTTTAAAGGAGATTTCCGGCTTCTCAAATAAATCATCTTGTCGAGTTGAAGGCTTAAATTCAACCACTCGGAGTTTTTGTTTAACTTGAACTTGTTTCTGTTTTAACTCCTCTTGATATCCCTCGTCTTTAACCTGAGGGTTTAAATTTAACGCTTCTTCATAAAGTTCTCCGGCCCTTTCATATTCTTCTTGTTCAAAAAAGGATTTAGAAACCAATAGTAATGCTTCTGCTGGTAAATCTGGAACCTGATCAGTCTGAAGCAATTGAATCACTTGATCAAATTGTCCAAGGTCAAAATAGGCCCGTGCAAGAGCAGAGTATGCTTCTTTGTCATTGGGGATTTGTGTAAGAATTTCTTGTAAGTAAGTAATCGCATCTGTGGTTCGTCCAGCACTTAATAAATGTTCACTTACTATTTTTTTTAACGGAATATTATTCGGGCTCAACTGTAAAGCTTGTAAAAGAGATTCAAGTTGATGATCTTGAGTTCCCATATTTCTTTCCTCCTGTCAGTACACAACTTAATCACAATTATACTAATATTTTCATGACTATGAATGAGTTTATTAATAAAACCAATTAAAAATAAACATATCTCCGAATAGACGGAGACATGTTTTAGATCATGAGGTCTAAATAATTGTTATTAATCGCATACTGAATCAACTCATGTTTACTTGAAATATTTAATTTCTGCATAATATTACTTTTATGATTTTCTACCGTTTTTACACTGATCAACAACTTGCCCGCAATTTCTCTATTGGAAAATCCAAGTAAGGTTAAGCGTACGATCTCTTTTTCACGATCAGTCAACACAGAGTCTTGTTTTTGATGGTCTTTTCCCTCTAGCCATTTTTCCATCTTTTCGTCGGGTACAGATGTTTTATAAAATCTTTGATTGTGATGGACTGACTGGATCGCTTCATACAAATCACTTCCTTGGCTCTTTTTTAAAAGATAGCCATGAATACCTAGTTCAATCGCTTTTTTGACATAAGATTCCTCATCATACATCGTTAATAAAACAATCTTACATTGATCTAATTGTTGGTAAATCTCTTTAGATGCTGAGAATCCATCCAATCCGTTAGGCATCGATAAATCCATCAAAATCACATCTGGCTTTAATCGCATCGCTTGAACGATCGCTTCGTCTCCCTCTCCTGCTTCTCCAACAAATTCTATATCCTGAAATGTCTCTAAAAGAAGGCGGATTCCTTTACGAATAAGCACGTGATCATCCACCAACATCACTCTGATCAATGGTGATCCTCCTTCGTAACAGGCACCCAAACATAAATCGTCGTTCCCTGAGGAGATGATTGAATATGGATACTCCCATTCAGTTGATCAATTCTCTCTTCCATATGTTTTAATCCCAATCCTTCTTTGACTTGATTCGGATCAAACCCCATGCCATTGTCTTTAATCTGTTGATAAAGCCCATCCCGATACTTAATTAAGCTGATACATACTTGATCTGCTTGAGCATACTTCATAATGTTATGTAGTGCTTCTTGTGTGACTCGGAATAAATTAATCTCTGTCAATGAGGGAAGACGCTCTTCTAAATCAGCTTGAAAGTGAAATTGAACCTGGGGCACAATCTGCTGATAAGAGCGAACCATTCCTTCGATCGCTGCAACCAACCCTAACTGATCTAAGATTTGGGGACGCAACTGGTGTGAATATGCTTTCACATCCGTAATCACATGATCTAGCTCATTTTTCACTTCAGAAATATATTGTTTAAGTTCAGGACGATCGATATGAGCGTCAATGGCATCCATCGCAATCGAAATAGAATACAATGACTGACTGACTCCATCATGGAGTTCCTGTGCTAAACGTTTATGTTCATTCTCTTGAGCTTCGATCAGCTTTTGAATAATCATTTTAGATAAACGAGCTTCTTCTTCTTTCTTCTTCAATGTCTGATCCCTTAAAACTAGCAGTATTTCTTTCTCATCCGTTTTGGGGTCATGAAAAATGACAGCTGTACTCATCTCCACTTCTAATTTTCTCCCTTGATAGACGGGCATCTGTGATAAAAAATAGGGCACTTCTTCTTGCGCTACTAAATAACAACGATTTTCTCCTTTTTTCACTTCACGCTTTTGACAAAATGTACAATAGGGAACAGGTTCACCTACCAACCAACCTGTCATCTTTACAGCGGAAGGGTTCATGACCAAGATTTCACGATTTTGGTTCATGATAATGATCCCATCCTGCAATGAATTGAAGACTTGGATCATATAATCTGTCTGTTCTAGCATAATCATCCCTCCTTTTTACTTTATATGAACAACTTGTATCCCAATCCCGTTGGAACGTTGTTTCTCTGTCTCACTCTCGTAGTGTGTTCACAAAAGTGTTCTCCAGAGAGACATCTTCCCTCCTAAGTTTATTGGACAGATCAATAAAAAAGGGAGAAAAATATACAGATGATATTCTCCCCCTTCTGTCAATGTTCATTTTAATTTGTATGATGAACGGCACAACGATTAGGTCCGATCTCTAACTCACTCATTTTCATTTCATCTGCGGTTAGTGTTCCCCGATTGATCGCTATAATATCTGTAAAGTTAGGAGGGGTTTCCGTAGAGGCTGAGGCGGCTACATGATCGATAAATGCGTCTTCTTCTTTTCCTTGCATGATCTCATTTTCTTGGCGAATTGAACCAAGTGATTCACCAATAAATCCTTGAGCATTTAATTCGGTACTCAGATTTGCATAGTGAGCAGGTAAAACCAAAACATCATCTGCAATATGAGCTACTTTTTCATAAACAGTATGGTATAAATCTTTCGCCCACTCTCGAACTTTTCCACCTAGGTCAGGGCGACCTAAACCACTGACAAAGATGGTATCTCCAGAAAAGAGTAATTTTTGATTGACCAAAAAGGAGACACTTCCAGGAGTATGTCCAGGCGTTTTGACAGCTAGTACTTCTAGTTGAACATCCGCAAAGTGTATATGGTCGTGTTGTTCTAAGGGAGCAAATTCAAATACAGCCCCTTCACTCTTCATCAAGTAGTATTTAGCCCCAGTTTTTTCAGCCAACAGGCGTCCTCCAGAGATATGATCTGCATGTAGATGAGAGTCCACAATATGGGTAATCTCTACGCCTTCTTGTTCAGCTAGGGAGAGATACGCATCAATAAAACGGGATGGATCAACCACCAAAGCTTCTGAACCAGAAACGATAACATAAGAGAGGCAACCTTTACCGACCCGGATCAATTGAAATACATTCATTTGATCATCTTGATAAATATTTACAGGGTAAAGATATTCGCTCCACGTTTTCATACCACCCTGTAAATAGTAACTTGAGATTCCTTGATCTTTTAAACCCTCTGCGACCATTTTCGATGATCCTTCTTTTGCGCATACCACTACAATTTTTCGATCTGTAGGTAGTTTTCCTAAAATCGGCTCCACACTTTCGATCAGCTCAAAGTATGGTACATTTAAATACTCTATATTTTTCCCTTCCACTTTCCAATCCGCAAAGTCCATTTCATTCCGTACATCTAAGATGAATAAAGGTTCTTGATCAAATATCATCTGATTCAGTTCACCTGCTGTTACCAATTTCAAAAGGGACCCTCCTCACTTTCCATCTACTTAATCCTCCATCGGCCCTGTCCATTCAGACATTCCAGGTAGAACATTGGTAATATCACTAAATCCTAAATCTCTTAATATTTTACAAGCAATATCACTTCGATTTCCTGTTCGACAAATCACATAGTAAGAGGCTTTTGGATTCAACTCTTTATATTTAATTCGTAATGTACTTAATGGAATATGAATGGCTTGCGGAATATGTCCAAGCATAAATTCAACGTCTTCTCGTACATCCAGTATATAATGTTCTTTATTTTCATTGATTAGAATTTCAATTTCTTCGTTAGTAATAACTTTTGGATATTTAGGCAGAGGTTTACGGTTTTTTTCATCTGCTTTTCTAATATAGTGAGAGCACAGATCCTCTTCCTCATGAAAACCAAGGTATTCATCTCCGGTATGTTCCGCTAACTCTTGAAGTTCAATCCCTGACAAGGTATCTCTTACTTGTACTTCTAACACTTGACCCGTTTGTAATCGATCTAACGCATCTTTTGCCTGTGACAAGGGGATGGGCGAGATATAGTCAAGACAATTTAACTTTAGATCAATCGATTGTACATTCAATAGGACCATCTCTTTCGTTAGTTAGGCAAATAAAATGTCCGTCCAAATTTTTATCACTGTAGCCATAATAAGAACAAATAAAATCATTTGAAGTACTTTCACATTCATCTTTTTGCTTAACTTAGCTCCTAGTGGTGCGGCGATTAGGCTGGCAATAACCATAATCACGGACGGGATTAGTAGCATATGACCACCCATCAACTTCCCTGCTGTTGAACCAATTGAAGAAATAAAAGTGATTGCCAATGAGGAAGCAATGGCTACACGAGTTGGAATGCGCAGGATCACTAGCATGACAGGGACTGTGATAAAGGCGCCAGCAGCTCCTACAATCCCTGATAGAATACCAATGATCCCTGCACTTACTGCTGCAATCGGTTTATTAAAAGTAATCTCAGCATAATCGGTGATCAACTCACCCTTTTTAGGAAGAAGCATCATAATAGCAGCGACCAATGCTAAAATTGCATAAACCACATTAATTGTTTCATTGGGTAAAAACTTCGAACCATAGCCCCCGATAAAACTCCCGATAATAATGGATGTTCCCATAACGATTACCAGACTTTTATGGATATATCCATCTTTTCTAAACTCAAACATTCCAGCTAATGTCGCAAAAAAAACCTGTACTGCACTAATCGCAGCTACTTCTTGTGCACTAAAACCAGCAAAACCTAGTAGTGGAGGTATATAAAGCAACATCGGGTACTTGATGATGGATCCCCCTATTCCCACCATCCCTGAAATCATCGAACCAATCGCACCGATGGCAAATAAGAGTATCCATAATTCGATTTCCATAATTTCTCTCTCTGAAGCGGCAATTTCTCTCCAACCCGACGATTACTTAACTGAACGGAGGTTCTTGAGTAGAGTCACTCCAAAAAGAATCGCCTCCTGAATCTCTTTCTCCTTGGTAAGCTTTAATAGTTGGAACAGAGACAGATTTTGTGTAACAGGTTGATCCTTCTTTTGTTCAATTGTTTTTTCTACCGCGTCAATTAGTTTAGGCGCTTCTTTAACTAGGGAAGATTTGAGCACTTGATCTCCCACTTCAACTAATTGAAGTCCTTGTTGTGTTAAATGTTGAACCGTAGATTCTGTTAGTGAATCGGTCAATACACCTAACGTTTGTGCCAACTCTAATAACTTATCTAGCGTTCCATTTTTCTCGAGTACCATTACTTTTTCTAATACATGAGCTAACTGATCACTATGTTTAAGAAGAACATCAATCAGATGGTGAACCCGTTCATCTCCTAATACATCAAGTAGCTGAGAGGATTGTTCCAACTTTTGAGTCAGTCCATTGACCGTTTCATCGGTCAATGTATCGCTCATCATCTTGATGATGCTTAATGTATCGAGAAATACAGGTAACATTTCAACGACTCGTTCCTGTGTTTCCTCCGGGATCACATCAAGTGCTAGGTGCTTTTTGGTTTCTGCCATGTGTGACACCCCCTTAAAGAATCCCTTTTAGGTTTACCCAGTGGACATTGTTGTAGCTACTTTTTGCATAGTGAACCATTTTAGAAGGTGTTACTGGTTTGGGTGGATTTTCGTAATCAAATGAGATATACGTTGCTTTATCTAGACCAGTCTCAATAAAGCAGAACACTTTTCCGTTATATTGTTTGTTACCCTTACGCCCTCTCACTTGGTTAATCAGATTATCTGCCAATACTTCCGATTCAAAGTGTGCTGTTGATCCTGCTTTACTAATCGGTAAATTGGTAGCGTCTCCCACAACATAGATATCTTTTTGTCCTTCAAGGTACAACTTATTACGATCAGTAGGTAACCAGCCTTCCTGATCTCCCAGCTTGTTATCTCGAATGACTTCTGCACCTTTATGTGGTGGGATAGCAACCAATAGATCATAAGGTAGCTCACGACCATCTAAGCTGACCATTACCTTCTTTTCTGGATCTACATGATCCATCATAAAAAAGGTCTCTACATGAACATCACGTTCTGCAAACTCTTTAGTTGCTAGTTCAGCTACAGAAGCAGTTCCATAAGGGCCAGCTAGTGGATAAGCATAAGTGATCTCTGTCTTTTCACGGATTCCTTGTTGTCTTGCCCAATCTTCAAACATCATCGTAAATTCAAGTGGTGCTACTGGACATTTATGAGGAAGTCCAACTGCCATGACCACTTTTCCACCTTCAAATTGATCCATTGCCTCACGCAATTTGAGTGATCCTTCTAAGGTATAGAAGATGTGTCCACCTTCATCTAGTCCTGGAACATCTTGCACTTGCGGATGCGAGCCTGTGGCAATAATTAGGTAGTCATAGGATAAACTTTTACCCGATTTCAACGTCACTTGTTTCTTGTCTGGATCGATTTTTTCTGCACGATCCAGAACCACCTCAACTTTTGGATCCATCACTTGTTCTATAGGACGAATCAACTCTTCAGGTTGTTTTAGATGAAAAGGAATATATAGAAATCCTGGCTGATAAACATGGTAATCTTTTTCACTAATCACAGTAATCGAAGTTTGATTTTCTTCCAACTCTGTTTCTAAGCCATGCGCCAACTTATTAGCCATCATCGTTCCAGCAGTACCGCCACCAACGATTAAGATCTTTTTCATCGTTAAACCCCTCCTCACTATTTCATCCGTACGATTAACTTAAAAGCGTCGCCAGATGGTTCTTCACCTAAAAACTCATGCCCCATCTTTTCTGCCCATGCAGGAACATCTTTACGAGAACCTGGTTCGTTGCTCAAAAGTTCAATCACAGTTCCTGACTCAGCATTTTTTGCTGCTTTCATTAATTCCATGAGTGGACCAGGACAAAAAGCCCCACGTGCATCGACTAAAACTCTATTTTCTTCTGCCATCATGTCACATCTCCTTTGCATATAAAAACGCTTACAAATTGATTCTATGCTTACTACTTGCTATAAACCATAGGGGTTCCCCCCTATCTTTAACAAAGATCCCCTCAGATTTGATAAGTCACAATCATTTCGGACGACATATCGTCTCCCAACCTATATAAATATTGCTTGTCATCAATACTCCTTCCAATCTAAGTGAATCCACAAATACCTCCAATTTAGTGTTCTTGGCTCATCGAGTACATCTTTATTGCATGCAAAAAAAGAGTTGACAGAAGCACTGTATATACTGTTAATATTAATATACACAGTATATACAAACTGATTAACTCGTTAAAGGCGGTAGAGGCAGAATGAACCAAGTAGCCATTCAAGCCCATGATTTGCATAAACAATTTCAACATCACCAAGTACTTCGTGGAGTGAATCTGTCATTTCCACATGGTAAGATCACTGCGTTGTTAGGAGCTAATGGTGCAGGTAAAACAACCTTTTTACAAATTTGTTGTGGGTTGATCTCTCGAACTTCTGGAAAGCTTCAAGTCCTAGGCTTAGACCCACAAGTAGATCACTTTAAGCTTAAAAAGCGGATTGGACTTTTATTTGGAAATGAAACTGGATTATATGATCGGCTAACCGCTTATGAAAATATCACTTATTTTGCTGATTTATATGGAATACCAAAGAAAATACAAGAACAACGAATCCAAGAATGGTCAAAACGGTTAAAACTAACTCCTTACTTACATAAACGGGCAGGGGAATTATCGAAGGGGAACCGTCAAAAAGTGGTGATCATCAAAACAATCATCCATGATCCAGAACTCATCTTTTTTGATGAGCCTACAACGGGATTAGATATTGAAGCATCGCTATCTTTTCAAGAGTTAGTCCAAGAATTACAACAAAGAGGGAAAACCATTGTTTTCTCCACTCACATTCTCGAGGAAGTAACCAATATCGCTTCTCATGTAGTGATTCTTAATCGCGGACTTATTCATTTTCAGGGCACTTTGGAAGATCTTTATCAAAAGTCGAATTCTAACCAGCTACAAGAAATTATTCGTGGCGTGATCGGAGGGCATACAGCATGAAAATCATCTGGACGGTTTTGAAAAAAGAATTAACAGATCAACTCAGAGATCGTCGAACCCTATGGCTCACGATCATCATTCCATTATTATTAGTTCCTGTTCTTTTCTTGTGGCTAACCAAAGAAGACAGCTCACCAAATCCACAGGTTGCTGTATCCCAATCACTTCCTACATCCTTACAGAAGCAAGTAGAACAAGGGTTAAAAGTTAAAGTCGTTCCATCTACCCATCCTGTAGAAGAGGTAAAAAAAGAGAAGGCGATTGCTGCCCTCTCCTTCAATGAAACAACTAAAACCTTAGACTTATATCAGTCTTCATCTGAAACACCCGACTTGGAACAAACTCTATCTGGCATGGTCGCCCAACTAAATCTTGAAGCAGGACTTCAACATCAAAGTAAGCTTGGCATCTCCCCTCAAGAGTTATATCCTTGGAAGTTGAACACCCATGATTTATCTAAAGATACTTTTAACCGTTCGGCCGTCTTCTATATCTTGGGCTTAGTTCTAGGAATGGCTCCCTTAACTGGAGGAATGACCTTAGCTATTGACGCGATCGCAGGAGAAAAAGAACGAAAAACCATTTATTCCTTGTTCTTGTTACCGATCTCTCCCACCCAACTTTGGATGGGTAAATGGTTGGCAGTAACCCTCATGGGATGTTTAAGCACATTAATCACGATCGGTGCTACCTGGGGAGCCAATCTATATACAGGAGAACTAATCATTCCATCGTCCGCCTTGACACAAATTGCACCTTTCACATGGATCATTTATGGCATTTTAATTGTCGCTACCATTGCGTTTTTATCTTCAATACAATTGTTAGTAAGCACATTTGCACGAACCTTTAAAGAAGCACAGTCATACTTTACACCTGTACTATTCTTAGTGATGATTCCAATCTTTATGATGATGGGTATAAAGCCTGTAGAGTTAGAAGCCTATCAAATCTATACGCCCATTTTTAGTTTATACTCTATGTTATTAAAGATTTTATATGGTCAATCCGATTATGTACATCTCTTAATTGCTACAGGAATCACACTAATCACAGGTATTGCGGTTGCTTATCTTGCTAGTTTCTTTTTTAAGCAACCTCGATGGATTTTAGGGCGAGATTGAAGGAGGAACGTTGATGTTTCAGAAAGACACTTGGTGGTTAACGAAGTTTGAAATCAAAAAGAATTGGAGCGCCATGTTATTTTCATGGTGCCTTTTTCTCATTTTCTACTTTTTTGTACTGCAAATGATTGGAGAGTTTGATCTTCCTCTAAAGAATCACCCTTCATATTCATTTACATTCTTTTTTCTTGATCTTTGTTTATTTACTTTCTTAACCTTTCATTTCACCAGAAGAAAGGAGTATTATTCGACTTCTGTCTATAGCAAAGACGAGATCACTCATGAACAAGGATATTATCGTAGTCACCCCATCTCTATTGAACAGGTTATAGGAAGTCAACTACTTCATATGTGTTTATTTTTAATTGTGAGTATGGTTACAGCAGGTCCTTTTCTATACTATGTCACACCACTCTTACAGCAACACTTTGACTTTCTTTCATATGTTTTTATGCTTCTAATCATGTTTGCGATGGCTCTGTTCATTACGGGTCCTATTTTATATGCAGAATCTGTGTTTTCCTTTAAAGTGTATTCAGTTCAATATGCTTTATGGACTATCGCATTTATGTTGTTATCATTGATTTATCGAACTCTAGCCGAAGAGCACTGGTTTAGCCCATTGATTACCTTGGCACAAGAAAAAAATGGGATTGTTACAGGATTGATATTAATCTGTTCTTTTTTCAGTCTACTTATCTTTTATCGATTGATTGTTGCAAAAATCCGTAATAGAGAGTATCGAACTATTCAACGTTAGGAGGGATGACAGATTTTATTACCGATCTCTGTATCGATGGAACGTCCTGAGCCGATCTATCGGCAAATTCATGATCAGCTACAAAACTTAATTCTAAGTGGACAACTGACTAGTGGAACTCCGTTGCCTTCCATTCGTTCCTTGGCACAAAACTTATCTTGTAGCGTAATTACAACCCGCCGTGTTTATCAAGATTTGGAGAATGAAGGCCTGATCTATACCAAACAAGGAAAGGGGTCCTTTGTGGCTGATGTACAAGTTGATCAAGCGGAGCAATTGAAAGAAGAGCGAATCACTGTAGAGCTAATGTCTGTCATTGAACAATCCTTCCAGTTACACATATCCAAAGAGCAATTAGAAAATATCTTTCATCGATTACTCCATGAAGTTTATCAACAACCTTTGGAGAAAGGAGAGAAATAAAAACTTGATTATATTGCAAGATATCTATAAAAAATGGAACTCCTTTACTTTTGGACCGATGGACATAGACATTCAACCTGGCTTGATCTATGCAGTGGTGGGGAGCAATGGTTCTGGAAAAACAACTTTATTTAACCTCATCATGAATCTAATCAAACCTGATGATGGGGAGATACAACTTTTCAATCAGACTTATCCTGATCATGAAGTACATATCAAACAAAAAATCGGCTATGTTCCTTATTCCTTTTTAGGAAATCCTACTTGGACTGTGAATCAGGTGGTGCAATTCACCTCCCATTGGTATCCTACTTGGAATCAAACACTCTGTGATTCACTATTTGAACAGATGGGGATCAATCGAAACATAGCCATTGGCAAGCTTTCATCCGGGACGCAGAAAAAATGCTTGTTGTCCTTAGCGTTATCCATAGAGCCATCTCTTTTATTGTTAGATGAGCCAACCAATGGGCTCGACTTTACAACCAAACAACTGGTGATAGAAAAATGTAATCAATGGATGGAAACAGGCGAACGATCGATCCTTCTTGCGACACATGATCTTCATGAAGTACAAAAGGTAGCCGATTATTTGATCTTACTTGATCAAGGTCAGCATCTAGGCACATTTGAAAAGGACCAGCTGTTACAGGATTGGGCTCATATCTGGTTAGACCCTTCAACGGAATCTGACATCGAATTGGAAACAATCACCTATCACTCCGACACCAAATATATAATTACCCATCAAAGGGAAAAAGCGGTCAAACAATTACAGTCGGCTGGTATTCAGATCCGTAAAATTAAATCGATGAGTTTAGAAGAAATCATCCCCTATCTCGTTCAGCAACAATAATCTCTTCAATTAATAATAAGATGGGTTCAAGGTATAAACTCTCACTCTTTTCCTCACACCCGAAGCACTCAAAGATATAAAAAAGCTGTTAACCCTTGGACTTGGTTAACAGCTTTTATTATGTCTATAACAAAATCATGTATGGAATCATTAATTACTTAATGATTGTTGTAACGGCACCTGCACCTACGGTACGGCCACCTTCACGGATCGCAAAACGGGTTCCGTCTTCGATCGCGATTGGAGCGATCAATTCAACTTCCATTTCGATGTTGTCACCAGGCATACACATTTCAACACCTTCTGGTAATTGAATAACACCTGTAACGTCAGTGGTACGGAAGTAGAATTGTGGACGGTAGTTAGAGAAGAATGGGGTATGACGTCCACCCTCTTCTTTGGACAATACATATACTTGAGCTTTAAATTTGGTATGTGGTTTCACAGTACCTGGTTTAGCCAAAACTTGACCACGTTGGATGTCTTTACGGTCTACACCACGAAGAAGTGCACCAATGTTGTCACCAGCTTCAGCTTGGTCGAGCAATTTACGGAACATCTCTACACCAGTAACAACGGATTTACGAGTATCGGTAATACCGATGATTTCAATCTCGTCACCAACTTTAACGATTCCACGCTCAACACGACCGGTAGCAACGGTACCACGACCAGTAATGGTGAATACGTCCTCAACTGGCATTAAGAAGGTTTTATCAGTGTCACGTTCTGGTTGTGGAACGTACTCGTCAACTTGAGCCATTAACTCAAGAATTTTTTGACCCCACTCACTTTTTGGATCTTCAAGAGCTTTTAGAGCAGAACCTTTAACGATTGGAATGTCATCCCCTGGGAAGTCATATTCGCTAAGAAGTTCACGAACTTCCATCTCAACGAGTTCGAGAAGCTCTTCATCGTCAACCATGTCACATTTGTTTAAGAATACAACGATGTATTCAACGCCTACTTGGCTGGAAAGAAGGATATGTTCACGGGTTTGTGGCATTGGACCATCAGCAGCGGATACTACTAAGATTGCACCGTCCATTTGTGCAGCACCAGTGATCATGTTTTTAACGTAGTCAGCGTGACCTGGGCAGTCTACGTGAGCATAGTGACGGTTGTCGGTTTCGTATTCTACGTGAGAAGTAGAAATGGTAATTCCACGCTCTTTTTCTTCTGGAGCGTTATCGATTTGATCATAAGCGGATGCTTGTGCGCCACCATATTCAGCAAGAACAGTGGTGATTGCAGCGGTCAAAGTGGTTTTACCATGGTCAACGTGACCAATTGTACCAATGTTAACGTGTGGTTTAGAACGTTCAAACTTGGCTTTTGCCATGACTAAAATCCTCCCTTAATAAAGCAATATGTTTAATTAATGTTGATTGATGTATAGAAAGCCGGGAAGCGGTGGGTCCGCTCCACCAGTTTCTCTTAATGTGATTAAGCACCTGTAGCCTTTTTGATGATTTCTTCAGCAATACTTTTTGGAACTTCTTCGTAATGGTCAAATACCATAGTAAAGTTACCACGTCCTTGTGT
Organism: Hazenella coriacea; assembly: GCF_004341825.1. Lineage (GTDB taxonomy): Bacteria > Bacillota > Bacilli > Thermoactinomycetales > Thermoactinomycetaceae > Hazenella > Hazenella coriacea. Next base: position 51,305 of record NZ_SMAG01000004.1, read on the forward strand.
ACGAGAACGTAAGCCATTGACGTACCCAAACATTTCAGAAAGAGGTACCATACCACGAATGATTTGGGAACCTTTACGGGCTTCCATACCTTCGATGCGACCACGACGTGAGTTAATGTCACCCATAACATCACCCATGTATTCTTCAGGCACTTGGACTTCTACTTTCATCATGGGCTCAAGAATAACAGGATTACATTTGGATTTAGCTGCTTTTAATGCCATAGAACCAGCAATTTTAAATGCCATCTCAGAAGAGTCAACATCATGGTAAGAACCATCCACTAAAGTAGCACGGACGTCTACGAGTGGATACCCAGCTAATACACCATTCTGCATGGATTCTTCAATCCCGTTTTGAACTGCAGGAATGTATTCTCTTGGTACCACACCACCAACGATTTTGTTGACAAACTCGAAACCGCCACCCTCTTCAAGAGGTTCAAACTCAACCCAAACGTGACCGTATTGTCCACGTCCACCAGACTGACGGACAAATTTCCCTTCAACTTTCGCAGAGCCGCGGAAGGTCTCTTTATAAGCAACTTGTGGAGCACCTACATTAGCATCTACTTTAAATTCACGTTTCAGGCGGTCAACAATAACATCAAGGTGTAACTCACCCATACCAGCAATGATGGTTTGACCTGTTTCTTCGTTTGTAGAAGTTTCAAAGGTTGGGTCTTCTTCAGACAGTTTAGCGAGCGCAATTGACATTTTGTCTTGGTCGCTTTTTGTCTTCGGTTCAATCGCAATCTGGATCACAGTATCAGGGAATTCCATGGACTCAAGAATGATTGGACTCTTCTCGTCACAAAGGGTTTCACCTGTTCCTGTATCTTTCAATCCTACAGCAGCTGCGATATCACCTGCGTATACCTTACTAATTTCTTCACGGTGGTTCGCATGCATTTGTAGAATCCGACCGACCCGTTCCCGTTTCCCTTTCGTGGAATTGAGAACGTAGGAACCTGCATCCAAAGAACCTGAGTATACACGGAAGAATGTTAGCTTCCCGACATATGGGTCGGTCATAATTTTAAACGCAAGAGCTGCGAAAGGCTCTTCATCACTAGAATGACGAACTACTTCTGAACCATCTGGTAGTTCTCCCTCGATCGCAGGAACATCTAGTGGTGATGGAAGTAAAGCAACAACTCCATCAAGTAAAGGTTGAACACCTTTGTTTTTATATGAAGATCCGCAGAATACAGGTGTGATTTTTACATCACAAGTACCTTTACGAAGAGTTGCGATGATTTCTTCTTTGGTGATTTCTTCACCTTCAAGATACTTCATCATCAAATCTTCATCCAACTCAGCGATTGCTTCGATCAAGCTGGTACGGTATTCTTCAGCTTGTTCTTTATACTCTTCGGGAATCTCACGAGATTCAGAGGCAGTTCCCAAATCGTCAGTATAAATGATTGCTCTCATCTCGATGAGGTCAACCATACCTTCAAAGGTATCTTCCGCACCGATTGGAATTTGGATTGGTACAGCATTGGCGCCAAGACGATCACGCATTTGCTCTACAGCCCCGAAAAAGTTAGCACCGGTGATGTCCATTTTGTTTACATAAGCAATACGTGGAACACCATAACGGTCTGCTTGTCTCCAAACAGTTTCAGATTGAGGTTCTACGCCACCTTTTGCGCAGAAAACCCCTACAGCTCCATCCAATACACGGAGGGAACGCTCTACCTCTACAGTGAAATCAACGTGTCCTGGAGTGTCAATGATATTAACTCGATGACCTTTCCATTGAGCTGTGGTAGCAGCGGAAGTAATTGTAATTCCGCGCTCTTGTTCTTGTTCCATCCAGTCCATCGTTGCTGAACCCTCATGGGTTTCACCAATTTTATGAACTCGACCCGTATAGAACAAAATCCGCTCGGTTGTCGTTGTCTTTCCTGCATCGATGTGAGCCATGATCCCTATATTACGTGTATCTTTTAAGGAGAACTCACGTGCCATCGGAAATTTCTCCCTTCATGTTCACAAATGTGATGCAATTACCAGCGATAATGAGCAAATGCACGGTTTGCTTCTGCCATGCGGTGTGTATCTTCTTTCTTCTTCACAGCTGAACCGTTATTATTTGCTGCATCCAAAATTTCGTTAGCCAAACGTTCTTCCATGGTCTTCTCACTACGAAGACGTGAATAGTTGACTAACCAACGAAGACCAAGACTTGTACGACGTTCTGGTTTTACTTCGATCGGTACTTGGTAGTTGGCACCCCCTACACGACGTGCTTTAACTTCAAGTACTGGCATGACGTTTTTGAGCGCTTGCTCAAACACTTCCATTGGATCATTTCCAGAACGTTCATGGATGATATTGAAAGCATCATAAAGGATTCGCTGGGCTTTTCCTTTTTGACCGTCATACATCAAACGATTGATCAGACGAGTCACCAATTTGCTATTGTAAATTGGATCTGGAAGTACATCCCTGCGAGGTACTGGGCCTTTACGTGGCATGCTTTTCCCTCCTTTTCTACTTTAATATTTGTGAAATATCATTTCAATTATTTTTTAGGACGTTTGGTTCCGTATTTAGAACGGGCTTGCTGACGGTTATTCACACCGGCAGTATCTAAAGCACCACGAACAATGTGATAACGAACCCCTGGCAAGTCTTTCACACGTCCACCGCGGATCAGAACCACGGAGTGTTCTTGCAAGTTGTGACCGATTCCTGGAATGTATGCAGTAACCTCGGTACCGTTGGTTAAGCGTACACGCGCATATTTACGCAGAGCGGAGTTCGGTTTTTTCGGTGTCATCGTACCTACACGAGTACACACGCCACGTTTTTGGGGAGATTTTTGTGGAACAATCTCTTTTTTGAACGTGTTATAGGTGTATTGCAATGCAGGAGACTTTGATTGTCTAACTTTGCTTTTACGACCTTTGCGTACAAGCTGGTTGATTGTTGGCAACGAAAGCACCTCCTTCTTTTTTGATGAGATTTCATGTCCACAGATCCAGGTGTTTCATCTATGGTTAAAAAAATGCGAACGACTTAAAGTGATATAGGGTCGCGCACCGAGTGGGTACGCGATTCCATCTATTTGTTGTCGCTCATTACTTTCATGATTGGAGAATTGCTGCCGTTGCGGCGCCGACTTCAATTCCACATGCCCTTCCTAGCTCTTTCATAGAATCCACATGTGTAACAGCAATCCCTCGAGCCTTACACATCGAAATCATAGAGAGCGTAATCTGTGAGTCTGCATCATCAGCCACGATTACTAAAGATGCTCTGCCTTGTTCGATGGCCTTCTTAGTTTGCTTGGTTCCGATCGTAATCGCTTTTGCTAATTTCACTTTTTCATAAGACATTGGATCGCCCTCCAAAGTGAATAGTTCCAAGCACACAAAAAATATTATCACCAGTCTGATTCATTGTCAACAATAAACTCTAATCGATCAATACGGTTTCTTTAGAAGTGGAGGAGGTCGTTCCTTTCACTTCATTAGCCATATTTGGATTTAGATTACGATAGCGTGACATTCCTGTACCCGCAGGTACCAATTTACCAATGATCACATTCTCTTTTAATCCAAGTAACCGGTCTACTTTCCCTTTAATAGCAGCATCAGTCAATACCCGAGTCGTCTCTTGGAACGAAGCAGCAGATAGGAAAGATTCAGTTTCTAGTGAGGCTTTCGTGATCCCTAACAAGATTGGACGAGCAACAGCAGGCTCTCCACTAGAAGTGAGTACTTTTCTGTTCGCGTCTTCGTAGTCATGAATATCAACCACAGAGCCAGGAAGTAAGTCGGTCGTTCCAGAGTCAGTAATACGCACTTTTCTCATCATTTGGCGAATCATGACTTCAACGTGCTTATCATTAATTTCTACCCCTTGCAGACGATATACCTTTTGAACTTCTTGTAAGATATATTTCTGCACTCCATGTACACCTTTGATTCGTAACAACTCTTTAGGATCGATGGAGCCCTCTGTTAGCTCATCTCCAGCACTTACCATGTCACCCATCTTTACACGAACACGTGAGCCATAAGGGACTGTGTGTACTTTGGTTTCCACTTCATTTTCGATCTCGATTTCGCGGCGATCTTTTCCTTCGCGAATATCAATCACTTTACCAGCAATCTCACTAATGATCGCTTGACCTTTTGGATTCCGGGCTTCAAATAGTTCTTGAATACGCGGGAGACCTTGAGTGATGTCATCTCCAGCTACCCCACCTGTATGGAAGGTACGCATAGTCAACTGTGTACCTGGTTCCCCAATGGATTGTGCCGCAATAATTCCAACGGCTTCACCAATTTCAACAGGTGTTCCCAAAGCTAAGTTTCGACCATAACATTTTTTACAGACTCCATGTTTCGTTCGACATGAGAGGACAGAACGAATAACAACACTCGGAATATCGGCATCAATAATTTGGTTAGCAATGTCTTCGTCAATCAATTCATTGCGACCGATGATTACTTCCCCTGTCTCTGGATGACGAACCGTTTCAAAAGCAACTCGTCCATTGATCCGATCGAATAGTTCTTCGATGACTTCGTTTCCTTCTTGAATTCGGGAAACTAATTGTCCTTTATCTGTACCACAATCATCTTCACGAACAATCACATCTTGTGCGACATCTACCAGACGACGGGTCAGATATCCAGAGTCGGCTGTCCGCAACGCCGTATCGGCCAAACCTTTCCGCGCACCGTGGGTAGAAATAAAGTATTCCAAAACGGTAAGACCTTCACGGAAGTTCGTACGAATCGGCTGTTCGATAATTTTACCTGCTGGGTTAGCCATCAAACCACGCATACCCGCCAACTGGGTAATCTGAGAAACGTTACCCCGTGCACCTGAGTTAGCCATCATGTAGATCGGATTATATTTACCCATGTTTGCCATGATGACTTCAGTGATTTTATCCTTCGCTTGGCTCCAAATCGAGATCACTCGCTCATATCTCTCGTCATCTGTAATGAGACCACGGCGATATTGTTTCATCACTGTATCTACTTTATTTTGAGCTTTTTCCAAAATCAGGTGTTTCTCCTCGGGAACTGTAACGTCTGAAACAGACATCGTAATACCCGCTTTAGTTGAATAAGAGTACCCCAACTGTTTGACCTTATCGAGAATCTCTGACGTAGCTGTTGTTCCAAAACGACGGAAACATTCAGCGATAATCGCACCAAGATCTTTCTTTCTCAAAGCACCTGGGTCTTCGATCTTTTGAATTGCTTCTAGAACATTGACCCCTTTTTCAAAGATAAAGTATTTATCAGGTGTTCCTGAGAAATTTCTTTTTCCTGGTTCATTGATATATGGAAAATTGGTTGGGAAAATCTCATTAAAAATCAATTTACCTACCGTAGTAACTAACAAACTGTTTTGCTGTTTTTCTGTAAATACGGTCTTGTTTAATCTTTTGGCAGGGATGGCAACTCGTGAATGAAGAGAGACAAAGCCTTGTTGATAAGCATTAATCGCTTCAGAAATGGAGTAAAAGACTGTACCTTCTCCTTTTTCTCTTTCTTTTTCAACCGTTAAGTAGTAACAACCTAAGACCATATCTTGGGAAGGTGTGACCACAGGCTTGCCATCTTTTGGGTTAAGAATGTTTTGTGCCGCCAACATTAATAAACGTGCTTCTGCCTGAGCTTCAGCAGATAAAGGAACGTGCACAGCCATTTGGTCTCCATCAAAGTCAGCATTATATGCTGTACATACAAGTGGATGGAGGCGAATCGCACGTCCTTCCACAAGGATCGGTTCAAATGCTTGAATTCCCAAACGGTGAAGAGTAGGGGCACGGTTCAACAAGACAGGATGTTCTCGAATAACTTCCTCAAGTACATCCCAAACCTCTGGATGAATTCGCTCTACTTTACGCTTAGCACTCTTGATGTTGTGTGCCAATCCCTTAGCTACTAGCTCTTTCATCACAAACGGTTTGAAAAGTTCTAGAGCCATTTCTTTTGGAAGACCACATTGATACATTTTTAAATTTGGACCAACAACGATTACGGAACGACCTGAATAGTCAACCCGTTTTCCTAATAAGTTTTGACGGAAGCGACCTTGTTTCCCTTTCAACATATGGGAAAGAGATTTGAGTGGACGATTCCCTGGTCCTGTGACGGGACGACCCCGACGACCATTATCGATTAAAGCATCTACCGCTTCTTGAAGCATCCGCTTTTCGTTTTGCACAATAATATCGGGAGCACCGAGATCAAGCAAACGTTTTAAGCGATTGTTACGGTTAATCACACGACGATAAAGATCATTTAAGTCAGAGGTTGCAAAACGACCACCATCAAGCTGAACCATTGGTCGTAATTCTGGTGGAATAACCGGCAATACGTCTAGAATCATCCAATCAGGTTCATTACCTGAAGAACGAAATGCTTCAAGCACTTCTAATCGTTTTACCGCACGATTTCGACGTTGACCTTGCGCTGTTTGTAGCTCTTCCTTCAATTGATCTACTTCTTTTTCTAAATCAATATCTGCAAGTAGACGCTTAATTGCCTCTGCACCCATCATCGCGATAAAAGCACTTCCATATTTATCACGATAACTGCGATACTCTTTTTCTGATAACAATTGTTTCTTTTCTAAAGGTGTAGCACCGGGATCTACAACCACATAAGAAGCAAAGTAAATCACTTCTTCTAAGGAACGTGGAGACATGTCTAGGACAAGTCCCATCCGACTGGGAATCCCTTTGAAGTACCAAATATGGGATACAGGTGCTGCTAACTCAATGTGTCCCATCCGTTCGCGACGCACTTTTGCACGAGTGACCTCAACTCCACATCGGTCACAGACAACACCTTTATAGCGAACACGTTTATACTTACCACAATGACATTCCCAATCTTTGGTAGGACCGAAGATCTTCTCACAGAAAAGACCTTCTTTTTCAGGCTTCAATGTACGATAGTTAATCGTCTCAGGCTTTTTGACCTCACCGCGGGACCAAGACCGAATTTTTTCCGGAGAGGCAAGACCAATCTTCATATATTCGAAGTTATTTACATCTAGCAAAGGGCATTCCTCCCTCTAGATTCATTCATCACAGTGGGGGCGCATCCAGATTAGCGCCCCATGTGTGGCGATCAAGAAGTAGATCGAGCGTTGCTATCATCTTCCAGATCGAAATCTAGTTTGTCATTGGCCGATTCTTCATCCTCATCCAATTCACGCATCTCAATTTCTTGTTCATTTTCAGCCAAGATTTTTACATCCATCCCTAGGGATTGTAATTCTTTAATCAATACCTTAAACGACTCAGGAACACCTGGTTCGGGAACATTTTCCCCTTTGACAATCGCTTCATAAGTTTTGACACGTCCAACGACATCGTCTGACTTAACGGTCAAGATCTCTTGTAGAGTATATGCAGCTCCGTACGCTTCAAGAGCCCATACCTCCATCTCACCAAAACGTTGTCCACCAAACTGAGCTTTACCGCCAAGTGGCTGTTGAGTAACCAAAGAGTAAGGTCCTGTAGAACGAGCATGAATTTTATCGTCAACCATATGAGCAAGTTTGATCATGTACATCACACCAACGGTTACACGGTTCTCAAATGATTCTCCCGTTCGACCATCATAAAGAATCGTTTTTCCGTCTTCATCAAAGCCTGCTTCTTTCAAGGTATCAAATACATCAATCTCTGAAGCACCATCAAAAACTGGTGTTGCCATATGGATGCCAAGTGCTTTGGAAGCCATTCCCAAGTGCACTTCCAATACCTGCCCGATATTCATCCTCGATGGTACCCCAAGTGGATTCAGAACTACTTCTACGGGTCTACCATCTGGTAAGAATGGCATATCTTCTTCTGGCATCACACGGGCAATAACGCCTTTATTTCCGTGACGTCCTGCCATCTTGTCTCCTTCAGAAATTTTACGTTTTTGAGCGATGTAGACACGAACAAGCTGGTTAACTCCTGGAGGCAATTCATCCCCATTTTCACGAGTAAACACTTTTACATCTACTACAATCCCATCGGTTCCATGAGGAACACGGAGAGATGTATCACGAACTTCACGAGCTTTTTCACCAAAGATCGCATGTAGGAGACGCTCTTCCGCAGTCAGTTCAGTCACACCTTTAGGCGTCACTTTTCCGACGAGAATATCACCAGCTTTGATCTCAGCTCCGATCCGGATAATTCCACGTTCGTCTAAGTTACGTAACGCATCTTCCCCTACGTTAGGGATGTCACGAGTCATTTCTTCAGGTCCAAGCTTGGTATCCCTTGCTTCGGAGTCGTATTTCTCAATGTGAATCGAGGTATACACATCTTCTTTCACAAGCTTTTCACTAAGTAGAATCGCGTCTTCATAGTTGTAACCTTCCCAAGTCATAAAGGCGACGACAACATTTCGTCCTAATGCCATTTCTCCTTGTTCGGTTGAAGGACCGTCTGCTAGGGTATCACCTTGTTTCACTATTTCCCCAGTCCGAACCACTGGACGCTGATTCACACAAGTTCCTTGGTTAGAGCGAGTAAATTTGGTGATGATATACTTATCGAGATCACCTTTAACAAGACGACCATCTACTTCCTCTTCATGGCGTACCCAGATTTCATCCGCAGTCACACGCTCTACAACACCTGGGCGTTTCGCTCGAATCATCACCCCAGAGTCACGTGCTGCTACATGCTCCATTCCCGTTCCGATAAAAGGAGCCTCTGGTTTCAACAAGGGAACTGCTTGCCGCTGCATGTTCGATCCCATCAAAGCACGGTTGGAGTCATCATTTTCCAAGAATGGAATACAAGCAGTTGCGACAGAGACCACTTGTTTGGGTGAAACGTCCATATAGTCAACCCGGTCTTTAGATACTGGGATAATCTCGCTCTTATGGCGTACGGTAACCATGTCATTCTCGAATGTACCGTCTTCATTTAGAGCAGCGTTCGCTTGTGCCACATAATAATTGTCTTCTTCGTCCGCAGTCAAATAATCGATCCGCTCAGTGACTTGACCTGTATCAGGGTCTACACGGCGATAAGGGGTTTCAATAAACCCATAAGCATTGATGCGGGCAAAAGTAGACAACGAGTTGATCAGACCAATGTTCGGACCCTCAGGAGTTTCGATCGGACACATCCGACCATAGTGTGAGTGGTGAACGTCACGCACTTCGAACCCTGCTCTCTCCCGGGTCAAACCTCCAGGTCCTAACGCCGACAAACGACGTTTATGTGTCAACTCAGCCAATGGATTGGTTTGATCCATAAACTGAGACAGCTGGCTACTTCCAAAGAATTCTTTAATCGAAGCGATCACAGGACGAATATTAATTAACGCCTGTGGTGTGATCGCATTGGCATCCTGAATGGACATCCGTTCCCGGACAACACGCTCCATTCGAGATAAACCGATGCGGAATTGATTCTGTAATAGCTCACCCACGGAACGTAACCGGCGATTACCTAAATGGTCAATATCATCCGTTGAACCTACTCCATGCAACAAATCAATAAAATAGTTGATAGAAGCAATAATATCTGCTGGAGTAATGTTTTTTACGGATTGATCCACTTCTGCATTGGAAATCACTTTAATCACTTTACTCTCATCAAGAGGTGAATAAATTTTCACAGTTTGTAAACGAATGGGACCTTCATCAGGTACTCCACCACGAACTGTATAATCATGAAGTCCAAAAGCTGTTTCACCAGTAAGTACTGGAAGTAACTTATCAAGAACACGACGCTCCAACACTTGTCCAGCATCAGCCAAAATTTCACCTGTTTCAGGATCAACAATGGGTTCAGCTAGCTTCTGGTTCAAGAGTCGATTTTTGATATGCAATTTTTTGTTCATCTTGTAACGACCGACATTCGCTAAGTCATATCGTTTAGGATCAAAGAAACGTGCGAACAATAAACTGCGGGCGTTATCCGCTGTTGGTGGTTCTCCTGGGCGTAACCGTTCGTAGATTTCGATGAGTGCTTTGTCCGTGTTGGTTGTGTTGTCTTTATCTAGTGAGTTACGAACATACTCATCGTCACCAAGCAAATCGATGATCTCAGCATCAGAACCGAAACCTAGTGCACGCAAAAGAACCGTCACAGGGATTTTTCTCGTACGGTCGATTCGCACATAGATGATATCCTTCGCGTCGGTTTCAAACTCTAGCCATGCACCCCGATTGGGAATGACTGTTGCTGTAAAAGCTGGCTTCCCGTTTTTGTCCACTTTCGTGTTATAATACACACTAGGTGAACGAACCAATTGGCTTACGATGACCCGCTCAGCACCATTAATGATAAAAGTACCTGTATCGGTCATCAGAGGGAAGTCACCCATAAATACTTCCTGTTCCTTTACTTCACCCGTTTCTTTGTTGATGAGACGAACCTTTACCCGTAAAGGGGCCGCATATGTTACTTCGCTCTCTTTTGACTTTTTCACATCATACTTGGGTTCACCTAAGCTGTAGTCGATAAACTCAAGTACCAGGTTTCCTGTGAAATCTTCGATTGGCGAGATATCTTGGAACATTTCGCGCAATCCTTCATCTAAAAACCACTGGTACGACTTCTGTTGTATTTCGATAAGGTTCGGCAACTCCAACACTTCATTAATACGAGCATAACTACGACGTTGCCGACGACCACACTGGACCATTTTACCAGCCAAACAAACTCCCCCCTCGTACCCAGTCGAAAGCCGCTAGATGGGCGACTGTTAAAGCTAAAAAAAGAAAATGGGTTATATTGGCAACCTCATTTTTCCACCTATAAGTAGTCTATTTACCTATCTTAACCAGTTTGATATACAATCATACCTAACCTGGACATCAAAAATAATGTTTACTGAATACGGTTCTTTGTGGATAGACTTTCTGCAATTTATAACGTTATCACAAGCGGAAAATCATGTCAATCACAATTCATCGCTTGAATGATCCAATACCCCTTCTTCTGTTCAATCGTTTTCACAGAGGAGTATATTTGTTCCAACTCTTTTTTTGCAGATTGTGCTCCTTGTTGTTTACGGATTACGATCCAAAGAGAACCATTCTGTGTAAGATGATCTTTTGCTTCAGCAAATAAACGATAGATGGTTTCTTTCCCAACACGAATCGGTGGATTAAACAAAATATGGTCAAAGTCTTTGTCCGAAATCGCTTTAAAACCATTACTCACTAATGTTTTTACACGATTAGAAACTTGGTTTCGTTTTGCATTTTCAGCTGCGAGTTCAACCGCCCGATCATTCACGTCCACCATCACTACTTGTGTTTGGGGATGAGCATAAGCGACAGAAATGCCAATCGGTCCATATCCACATCCTAAATCTAATACTTTGGATCTTTGACCGATTTCTACTGTCTCAATGAGTAAACGACTACCAAAATCTACACCTTTCTTCGAAAAAACTCCTGCATCAGTTTGAAATGTAAAGGAATGATTGAGTAGATGTGCTTGAAATTGACGTTCTTCCGATTTCGAAGATGGATGAGGTGAATAGTAGTGGTCGCTCATTTTTGGAACCCCCTATGATCGCTACAACTATAAAGGAAGATCACAAAACCTTCTTGTTGTATAGACGACCACCTTTGATTAAACTTTGTGAAGTTGTATTGATACAAAAGCGACCCGCCGACCGATGACGACGGGTCAGACCGATGATCAAATCAATTACTTGACTTCTACAACAGCACCGGCTTCTTCGAGTTCTGCTTTGATTTTGTCAGCATCTTCTTTGGATACAGCTTCTTTAACTGGTTTTGGTGCTCCATCAACAAGTGCTTTTGCTTCTTTCAATCCAAGACCAGTAATGCCACGAACAGCTTTGATCACGTTGATTTTGGAAGAACCAGCGCTTGTAAGGATTACGTCAAACTCGGTTTGTTCTGCAGCGGCTTCTCCACCTGCTGCTCCACCCATTACAACTGGTGCAGCTGCGGTTACACCAAATTCTTCTTCAATTGCTTTTACAAGGTCATTCAGTTCAAGAACGGTCATGTTCTTAACTGCTTCAATAATTTGTTCTTTAGTCATGACTAGAAACCTCCCTGTTAAATGTAAATATATAATTTAGATGGTTAAAAATAGATTTTTTACGCTTCAGGAGCTGCTTCGCCATCCTTCTCAGCGACTGCTTGAACAGCAAGTGCAAGGTTACGCACAGGTGCTTGTAATACACTAAGCAACATAGAGAGTAAACCTTCGCGAGATGGTAGAACAGCAAGCTCTTTAATTTGCTCGAATCCAACTACGTTTCCTTCAACAACGCCACCTTTGATTTCTAAGGCTTTGTTCTCTTTAGCAAAATTGTAGAGGATTTTCGCTGGAGCTACCACATCCTCGTTACTAAATGCGATAGCAGTAGGTCCTGTTAGATGCTGATTTAGATCGGATAAGCCCACTTGCTCAGTCGCACGACGAGTCAATGTGTTTTTCATTACATGTAGCTCAACACCAGCTTCACGCAATTGTTTACGAAGTTCGTTGGATTGTTTCACTGTTAGACCGCGATAATCAGTAACGATGGTACTTTTACTTGAGGATAATTTCTCAGCGATCTCAGCTACGACTACTTTTTTCTGTTCAATTGCTTTGGACATGAGTACACCTCCTCAATCAAAGAAGTATCAATAAAAAAAGAAAAAGCCCCCGTAGACATAGGAAGGCTTATGTAAGCATATAGAAAATGCTCCACACAACACACCTCGGTAGGGGATTAAGCGTTCCGTACGCACCTACTGTCTACGGTAATCAATCATCTGATTGTCAAGCAGCGAAATAAGCATACTTGAATTATTTAATGATGTCAATATTTTAAGCACATATATTAACGGGTGGACAGACGCCCAGCGTTAACTGTAACTCCAGGTCCCATCGTAGAAGAAACCGTTACACTTTTCATATACGTACCTTTTGCAGCTGCTGGTTTTGCTTTAACTAAAGCATCAGTTAGAGTTTGCAGATTTTCTCCCAATTGTTCAATGGAGAAAGATGCTTTACCAATTGCTGCATGAACATTACCTGCTTTATCAGCACGGTATTCGATTTTACCCGCTTTAATCTCTTGAATTGCTTTAGCAACTTCAAAAGTAACCGTACCGGTTTTAGGGTTTGGCATTAAGCCTTTAGGTCCGAGAGTCCGACCTAGACGACCTACTTGACCCATCATATCTGGTGTTGCTACTACTACATCAAAGTCGAGCCAACCTTGTTGCACTTTGTTGATCATTTCATCATCACCAACAAAGTCAGCACCTGCTTGCTCAGCTTCTTTTGCTTTTTCACCTTTAGCAAATACGAGGACGCGCTTTGTTTTACCTGTACCATGTGGTAAGACAACAGCCCCTCTTACTTGTTGGTCTGCTTTCTTCGTATCAATTCCTAAACGAAAAGCAGCTTCGACTGTTTCGTCAAATTTTGCAGATGAGATGCTTTTTACTAACTCTAAAGCTTCCTGAGGCTCGTAAAGTTTCTCTCGATCTACTTTTTTAATAGCATCAAGATACTTTTTACCATGTTTTGCCACAGTCATTTCCTCCCTTCGTGGTCGTAACGGATGATCCTCCCACAAGCTAAAACTGCTCGTGGCGGAGCAGTCTAGCTATTAGTCTTCAATAACAATGCCCATGCTACGCGCGGTACCTTCAACCATACGCATAGCAGCTTCGACGTCTGCTGCATTGAGATCAGGCATTTTGGTCTCAGCAATTTCACGAACTTTGTCACGTTTAATCGTCGCAACTTTTTTCTTGTTAGGCTCTCCAGAACCAGCATTGATTCCAGCAGCTTTTTTCAAGAGAACTGCAGCTGGTGGAGTTTTCGTGATAAAAGTGAAAGAACGATCTTCAAAAACCGTAATTTCAACAGGAATAATCAGACCAGCTTGTTCTGCAGTACGAGCATTAAACTCTTTACAGAAGCCCATGATATTAACGCCAGCTTGACCTAATGCCGGACCTACAGGTGGTGCCGGATTGGCTTTACCAGCGGGAATTTGCAGCTTGACCACTTTAATAACTTTTTTGGCCACGCTAACCAACCTCCTTAACAAATGTGGTTTTCTCGGGTATTACCCTCCCACGGAAAGGCAAGCTCCCTGCGATCGGGCTTGCGCTCGCCCCAAAGATGGGGGTAACAAACAATAACACTTTATCACAACATGATCAGAAACGAAAGTTTTTCATCAGCTAAAGTTTTTCAACTTGAAAAAAATCCAACTCAACAGGCGTTTCACGTCCAAACATATTGACCAGTACCTTAAGCTTAGATCGATTCAAATCGACTTCCTCAATGATACCAACAAAATTGGCAAACGGTCCTTCTTTTACTTTCACTGATTCATTCTCAGTAAAGTCCACAGTTGCGCGTGCTTCATCCACACCCATCTGTCGAAGGATTGTTGTTACCTCATCTGGCATCAGGGGAGTTGGTTTGGACCCAGCCCCAGATGAGCCAACGAAGCCAGTGACACCTGGTGTATTCCGTACCACATACCACGAGTCGTCAGTCATGATCATTTCCACAAGAACATAACCTGGAAACACTTTCCGCATGACGGTTTTCTTTTTGCCCTCTTTATGCTCAACTTCCTCTTCCATTGGAACAAGGACACGAAAAATCTTATCCTGCATCTCCATCGAATGGACTCGCTTCTCCAGGTTGGTCTTTACTTTGTTCTCGTAGCCAGAGTACGTATGAACCACATACCAATTCTTCTCCATGCTCATCAGGGTTGTCCCCTGTCCCCCCTTAATTTTCTTACAACTATTTCGTAATCAGATTAACAAGCTGCCCCATACCTAGGTCAACAGCAAATAAAAAGGCAGTCAAAACGATCACGGTGAATAAAACAACAAGTGTATAGTTCACCATTTCCTTCCGGCTAGGCCAGCGTACTTTTTTTAGCTCTTGCACACTCCCGCGAAAGAATCCGGTGGTTCCACTAACACTTTTTCGAATTCCTCGACCGATGTTAGCGATAAACGCCATGCTGTCACCCCCATCTAATCTAAGACGAACCAATATGATTCACTATAGAAAACTATTATTTCGTTTCACGATGAGCTGTGTGCGCATTGCAACGAGGGCAATATTTGCGTAATTCCATACGATCCGGATGTTTCCGTTTATTCTTGGTCAGCGCATAGTTACGTTCGCGACATTCCGTGCAAGCCAATGTAATGTTCACCCGCATGCCGACACCTCCTCTATCTAAATCACCGATCATGTCGATATATAATAGAAAATACCCAAACTAGGTTATCATAGACACTGATTTCTGTCAATGGATCGACTCGGTACCATCATTCCATTATTAACATAAAATCATCTTCCATAAACACTTTATTTCCTATAATGACTATTGTAACATATGGATATTTATCATTTTTAAGTTTATTCATTACCAAAGCAATTCACCATTAGCCTAGTTGATTAAATGTCTTTGAAACTCGGTATATCGGGGGTAATATTTCGATTACTTTAAAAATTCGTTATGGGGTTGCCTACTGCTATTTTAGAGCAATACTTGGATCTACTCAAGATATTTAGTTCAAGCGGGACGAAAAGTAAAAAATTCATACTTGTCTATAGTTTGTTTATATTTGTCGATTTTTCTTTCTTACCATCAAAACTTTTTTCATTTTTAGGAGGAATATGTTGTTTTTTGTCGAACTACACAAAAAAAGAAAAAACAGGCGGCCACCTGTTTTTATGAAATTCTCTAGTTTAAAGGGAAAGTTCTCGAACTTCTAGGTATTTCTCTAACTTTCTTTTCACTCTTTGTAATGCATTATCGATGGACTTAACATGCCTGTCTAATTTAACAGCAATTTCTTGATATGAGCTTCCATCTAAATAGAGCATGAGTACGCGTTTCTCAAGATCACTTAAAATTTGTGATATTTTTTCTTCTATATCACCAATTTCCTCCTGATTAATATAAATTTCTTCAGGGTTGGAGCGTGCCACTGATAACTTATCATGCAAAGTACGATCGGAGTCTTCATCATATGTTGGCTTGTCCAGCGATACATACGAGTTCAGTGGAATATGCTTCTGACGAGTAGCGGTTTTAATTGCTGTAATAATTTGTCGAGTGATACAAAGCTCAGCAAATGCCTTAAACGAAGCAAGCTTGTCTCCTCGAAAATCACGAATCGCCTTGTATAAGCCAATCATGCCTTCTTGGACGATATCTTCATGATCAGCTCCGATCAAAAAGTAGGATCTCGCTTTAGCCCTGACAAAATTTTTGTACTTATTAATCAAATATTCAAGAGCTTCATGATCTCCAACTCGAACACCACATACTAACTCTTCGTCGGCTAATGTCCGATAATCGACCATTTTGTTATAAGTCATCGCATGACTGGTTTGTAAGTCAACACTCACCACATTCCCTCCTCCGACAAGTAGCCAAGAAGCCCATAGTAAGATTATTATAGCTGAATTGAAACAAAAACGTCAATTTTTCTCCTATTTTTTCCTCCTCAATTTTTCGAGTTTTTGTATCATTTCTTCGCTTAATCGCTCTTCTAGTGTATTTCTCTGATTTTTTTGCACTTTTCCTTTTAAACGATCACCTAATCGTTTTTTGGCAGATTTAATATCCTCCAACAACTCTCTTGACGAAACTCGATAAGCTCCTTGTCCAAAAATCATTCTCTGCTCAAGGTAGTCGGAAGTAGCTACATAGATTCGCCGATGCGGACTTTTGTTTTTTTTGACAAACCTTTCTATTAGTTCATCGGCAGTCTCTTCACGGCGTGTATAAAACACAGTCACTTGCTCTAATGTGGTTTTCACTTGTGCTTCTGGGGTTAGATGGGCGTCAAACACTAGAAACACTTTTCGTCCAGTCATAGCTTGGTATTCTGAAAGATCCCGAATGAGCTGATCCCTTGCTTCCCCTAGACTGGACGGGTTCCAATGTAATAGGGGATCGGCTCCGATTACATTATACCCGTCCACAACTAACCACTCTTCTTGCCTAACCATGAGTTCTCCGAGAACGTAGTACTTCATACATGAATAGCCCTGTTGCAACAGAAGCATTTAAGGAACTTACTTGCCCGCTCATTGGGATCTTTACCAGAAAGTCGCACTTTTTCTTCATCAGTTGACTGATCCCATGCCCTTCATTTCCAATCACTAGTGCAACAGGCATTTGATAATCAACCTGACTATATTCTTGTTTTGCTTTCCCATCGGTCCCTACTAACCAAACTCCACGCTCTTTTAATTCATCAGCAATCCGATTCAAGTTAGTAACCCTAACCACAGGAATATATTCGATCGCCCCTGCGGAGGTTTTGGCTACTACTGAAGTTAAACCTACTGCTCTTCGTTTCGGTATAATGACTCCATGTACTCCAGCTCCATCTGCCGTTCTAAGAATCGATCCTAAATTATGCGGGTCCTCAATTCCATCTAATAAGACGAAAAAGGGTAATTCTCCTTTTTGATCTGCTCGATGAAAAAGATCATCTACAGTCGCATACGAATAGGAGGATACTTGTGCAGTAATCCCTTGATGGTTTCCTCCTTCAGCCAATTGATCCAATTTGGTTCGAGGTACCCATTGAAATGGGATCTTTTCTTCTTGGAGTTGACTTAAAATCCCCTGAATGCTCTGTCGGTGGATTCCTTCTGCCAATAATACCTTTTCAATCGTTCTCCCTGAGCGAAGTGCTTCTTGTACTGAATGCTTTCCAATGATCCAATCACTCATCGCCAAAACTCTCCCTTTCTACTTGCTGTAAAATAGCCTGCATCAATTGCTGAAGTCGTTGTTCATTTTGATTTACATACAAATAGCCGATGAGCGCTTCCAACCCCGTACTGGATCGATAATCAGATACCTTAGCATGCTTAGGTACACTTCCAGACTTCGCATTTCGCCCTCGTTTAAATACATCAATCTCCTCAGGTGATAAATCTGATTCAATACTTCTTAAGACCTCTGCTTGTGCTTTTGCAGATACAAAACGAATCGCTGCCTTTTGTAAGTCTTGAGGGCGTACAACTCCCTTGGCTACTAAATGATGTCTAACATACAATTCATAAACTGCATCACCTAGATAAGCTAAGACTAGCGAATTTAACTCTCTAGGTGATTTCTCAATAGATAAATGAGTCATTCCTAATAATTGCAGATCCTTCATTTCCGCTTCCACCTAACTCCCTGTGGTGTATCTTCTAAAATAATGCCTTGAGAGAGCAGGTGATCACGAATTTCATCTGCACGAGCAAAGTTCCGGTCCTTCCTTGCTTGTTGTCGTTCGTTGATTAACGCCTCAATTTGCTCATCCAACGAATTTTCTTGTTCAACTGGTAAAAGCCCTAAAATCTCTTGACCATAAACATTCAACCAGCTACTCAATTCATCGATCTCGCTTTGAGAAACAACAGGCTTAGCAATCCACTCATTCGCTAGTTTTACACCTTCGAATAAAACACTAACTGCATTAGCTGTGTTAAAGTCATCATCCATCGCCACATGAAACTGTCGTGTAAGTTCTTTCAACACAGTTTGCAATTCTGGATCTACCCCTCCAGGTAAAGCTGTTTGCCGTCTATATATCATATTTTGATAAGCCGTTTTGATCCGTTCTATACTATTTTCCGCTTGTTCGATTACCTCATCACTGTACGAGATTGGATTCCGATAATGGGCAGATAATAAGAAGTAACGGATGGCCAGTGGGGAAAATTCTTGTCTTAACTCAAAGACACGCCTTACATTTCCTAGCGACTTAGACATCTTTTCGTTCCCCATATTAATATAGCCATTATGCAACCAATACCGAACAAACTGCTTTCCTGTCCATGCTTCACTTTGTGCGATTTCATTTTCATGATGTGGAAAGCAAAGATCTGCTCCACCCGCGTGTATATCTAAGGTATCACCTAAATATTTCCTCGCCATCGCAGAACATTCAATATGCCAACCGGGTCTTCCAGGTCCCCATGGTGTCTCCCAACTGATTTCACCTGGCTTAGCCGCTTTCCAAAGTGCAAAATCAAGAGGATGTTCTTTTAATTCATTTGTTTCAATCCGAACCCCAGTTTTTAGCTCTTCTAATGATTGATGCGATAACTTACCATAATCTTCTTTACGAAGAGGACGATAATATACATCACCCTTTTTCTCATACGCATAGCCTTTTTCGATAAGGCTTTTTACTGCATCAAGCATTTCAGGGATGTGTTCGGTTGCTCTTGGATGTACATCTGCCCGCTTGACTCCTAATGCGTCCATATCATCAAAATAAGCTTGAATATACCGTTCAGCAATCTCAGGCACGGACTTACCTGTCTCCCTTGATGCTTGGATGAGTCGATCATCTACATCTGTAAAGTTTTGCACATAAGAAACTTGATAGCCAAGATGTTGTAGATATCGACGAACCACGTCAAAAAAGACAAATACTCGAGCGTTTCCGATATGAATATAGTTGTATACTGTGGGACCACAAACATACATACGTATTTGCCCCTCTTGTAGTGTTTCTAATGGCTCTTTCTTTTTAGTCAGTGTGTTGTAAAGTTTGATTGTCATGCTCATTCGATCCCCCTTGGTTTGTTTCTGAACTATGATTCTCTCTCTGAGCCTGATTTTTGAGTTGTGCCATTTCCTGTTTCAACTCATCAATTTCCTGTTGCATTGAACGGCAAATTTCAGCAACTGGGTCAGGTAGATTTACCTGATCGAGATCGGTTTGAACACGTACTCCGTCTTGAATCACAACGCGACCTGGTACCCCCACCACGGTAGAGTTCGGCGGAACTTCTTTTAACACAACCGATCCAGCGCCAATTTTTGAACAACGCCCCACTCGAATCGAACCTAAAACTTTAGCCCCAGAAGCGATCATGACATGATCCTCAACGGTTGGATGCCGTTTACCTTTCTCTTTACCTGTTCCTCCTAATGTCACACCTTGATAAATCGTGACATAATCACCTATTTCGCAAGTTTCTCCAATGACAACTCCCATTCCATGATCAATAAAGCATCCTGATCCGATTTGGGCTCCTGGATGAATTTCAATCCCTGTAAAGAAACGATTGATTTGTGAAATGAATCTCGCTAAGAGAAACCAACGTTTGCGATAAAAGAAATGTGCGACACGATGCCCCCAAATGGCATGTAAACCTGAGGTTGTCAGAACCACTTCCAATGTATTTCTCGCAGACGGATCTCGATCAAAAACCGCTTGAATATCTGCCTGCAAAATTCTGCGCATTTCTTTCAGTTTACTCATACTGGTTTCTCCCCTTATACGTAGTTTTGAGCCTATTACTAGTAGGCTACTCCTTAAAAAGGAAATTTCCATAGTGTTATGCGCACAAAAGTCATTTTTTTAAGACATAATAATCTAAAGACCAAGTAATGCCATCTATAAATAGTCCATATAAATAAAAAGTCTCTGTAGCATCAGCTACAGAGACGGAGAAATCCGCGGTTCCACTCTGTTTGAATTCAAAATAAATATGATGAATTCCACTTCACCCGATAACGGCGGGACCGGATCTTCCTACTCCAGAATCGTTTCAGAAGTCTGCTCATGGGTGCATTTCAGATCAAACAGGATAAAGCCTTTCACCTACCGACTTCTCTCTGAAATCCTGTTTTCATCTTACTCTCCCAATCAACGCATGATGCAATCTTTTCTCTTATTTTCCAATAATCTCTTATTGTTTGTCAACCAAGTTCTTCAAACGATTTTGTACAGTTTCTACACCTAACAACGAAATCGTTTCTCTTAGATCAGGACCATGAGCCACTCCAGTTACTGCAACCCGAACTGGCATAAACAATTGCTTCCCTTTATAACCTGTTTCTTTTTGAATCTCTTTAAAAACAGATTTTAGTTGATCTGGATGAAGCTCTGTCAAGTTTTGGATTCGTTCTAAAAAGGCTTTAAGCACAGTTGGGACTTGCTCACCAGCAAGGATTTCTTGAGCCTCTTCCGTATAATCTACGTCGGATTGGAAAAATATGTCCGTCAATTCGGCGATTTGGGACACAAATTCTAGCTGTTCTTGATATAATCCTACAAGTCGAGTCGTCCAATCTTTTTGTTCAGGATCAAGCGGAGTTTGGATCCGACCTGCTTGTTCGAGATAAGGAATTGCCAAGTCAACAATCCGTTCCAAAGAAGCCTTTTTGATATAATGCCCATTCATCCATTTTAACTTACCTGTATCGAAAACCGCAGGAGCTTTTGATACCCGCTCAAGAGAAAACAGTTGACATAGCTCTTCTTTAGAAAAGATTTCCTCTTCTCCTTCTGGAGCCCAGCCAAGTAAAGTAATAAAGTTTACAATGGCTTCTGGTAGATATCCTAATTCTTTATACTGGTCGATGAATTGGATAATGGATTCATCCCGCTTGCTCATCTTTTTCCCTTCACCGTTCAAAATTAATGGGACATGTGCAAAGACAGGCTTTTCAAAACCAAATGCTTCATATACTAAAAGTTGACGTGGAGTATTAGATAAATGCTCTTCTCCGCGAATCACATGGGTAATCTTCATCAATGCATCATCAATGACCACAGCAAAGTTGTAGGTTGGGCGTCCATCTGGGCGTACAATCACAAAGTCACCTAGGTCATTGGATTCAAATTTTACTAAGCCACGAATCGCATCTTCAAATGCCAAAGTTTTTCCCTCTGGAACTCGAAATCGAATACTAGGAATACGCCCCTCTGCTTCTAGCTTAGATCGTTGTTCTTCAGTGAGATCACGATCCCAGCCACTGTACTTGGGAGCCTCTCCACGTGCTAATTGTTCTTCGCGTTCTTTTTCTAACTCTTCAGGAGTACTATAGCTATAATAAGCTTTTCCCTCTTGTAAAAGCTGATCTACATATTTCTGATAAATATCTAATCGTTCCATGCAGCTATATGGACCAAAGGGACCACCAATATCTACAGATTCATCCCAATCAAGTCCCAACCATTTTAGCATTGCCAATTGCTTTTCCGCTGCACCAGGAACATTACGTTCTGTATCTGTGTCTTCAATCCGTACTACAAAATCGCCATCATATTTTTTCGCTAGTAGATAACTAAATAATGCTGTTCTAGCTCCCCCGATATGTAGATGACCTGTGGGACTAGGTGCATATCGCGCTCGAACTCTCTTCATCGTTCATACTCCTTTTCCAATCTATGCAACTTCTTTTTTCATAAGTAAAACGACAGCCATTGTAGCAATCCCTTCACTTCGTCCAGTAAAACCAAGTTTTTCGGTCGTTGTTGCTTTAATATTAACTTGTCCAACCTCAACTTCTAATAACTCGGCCACTCGCTGACACATCGTCGGGATATAAGGAGCCATCTTCGGTTTTTGAGCAATAATGGTTGCATCCAAATTCCCTAATTGATATCCTTGTTGCTTAGCTAAATCCCAAACTTTTTGCAGTAGCTTTGCACTATCTGCTCCTTTATAAGCAGGATCTGTATCGGGAAAATGCTTGCCGATATCCCCCATAGCGAGCGCACCTAATACGGCATCCGTGATGGTATGTAAAAGTACATCAGCATCAGAGTGCCCAATTAATCCTTTCTCATATGGAATCTCGATTCCCCCAATAATGAGTGGGGATCCCTCAGCCAATTGATGTACATCAAAACCTTGTCCAATTCGAATCATACATGCTTTCTCCTCATCTGTTGGATCGATTCAGCCAAGATAAGATCATCTGGCGTTGTGATCTTGATATTGGTATACTCTCCTTCTACTACTCGCACATCAATCCCTAATTCTTCAACTAACATGGAATCATCAGTAGCCAATTGTTCACGCACTAATCCCAACTGATGTGCTTCCAGTAGCCATTCACGGCGAAAAGCTTGTGGTGTTTGCACAGACCACAAACGACTTCGGTCAGGGGTCATCTCTACAATTCCTGCATCATCAACTTGCTTGACTGTATCCTTCATCGGAACTGCCAAGATGGCTGCTCCATGCATTTGGACAGATTCAAGAAGTCGATCAATCGCTTGATGACTGACAAATGGGCGTACTGCATCATGAACCAACACGAGATCTGTATCGAGAGACTGAATCCCACGATAAACGCTTTCTTGTCGTTCTTTTCCACCTGCAATCACCTGGGTAACCTTTAAAAATCCTTCTTTTTGGATCAACTTCCGAGTACGTGCAATCTCGTCTTCCTTCATGACTACAATAATTTCATCAATAGCAGGATGGGTTTCAAATACGCGAATCGTATGAATTAAGATCGGCTGATCCTCAAAGAGTAAAAACTGCTTACTCTCCTTGGTTCCCATTCGTTTTCCCTGTCCCGCAGCTGGAATGACTACACCAACACTCACAATGAATCTCCTTTCAAATAAAGCATGCCCGCCGGTGAAAACCGCTACGGGCTGAAACATTTCATGTATCCTATTATAACGCACGTTCAAGGAGTTTGGGTTTAGCAAATATCATTCTTCCAGCAGAAGTTTGTAATACACTTGTTACCAGTACATCAATATGCTCACTGATATACTCACGCCCACCTTCAATGACAATCATCGTTCCATCATCTAAGTAAGCAACCCCTTGACCATGCTCTTTTCCATCTTTAATCACTTGAACATTGATCTCTTCACCCGGCAAAACAACAGGTTTAACTGCATTGGCCAAATCATTAATATTTAAAACAGCAACCCCTTGAAGCTCACAAACTTTATTCAAGTTAAAGTCATTGGTGACAACTTTCCCAGAGAGGACTTTCGCAAGCTTCACTAGCTTACTATCGACTTCTGCTACTTCTTCAAAGTCACCTTCATAGATTAAAACTTTGACGTCAAGTTCTTTTTGGATCTTGTTTAAAATGTCCAAACCACGACGTCCACGATTCCTTTTTAAAACGTCGGAAGAATCAGCAATATGTTGCAACTCTTCCAAAACAAAGCTAGGAATAACTAATATTCCTTCTAAAAAGCCGGTCCGACAAATATCCGCAATTCGACCATCAATGATGACACTTGTATCCAAGATTTTATGTTCAAACGCATCCCGTCCGTCTTTTTTGTTGCGTCCATCTTTGCCTTGCCGACCTAGCGTAAAAATAGAAATCAGTTCATCACGCTTTTTGTATCCCACTCTGAACCCGAGATAACCAAGTAAACCTGAAAAAATAAAAGGTAGAACCCGATTAACCCCCGGAATAGGCAATTGTGATAATGGCTGTTGAATTAGAAAAGCGACGATTAAACCAAAGATCATCCCTAGTGCTCCAAATAATCCATCAGCAGCTGGAATCTTGACTAATCGTTCTTCACTCCAACGAATCCATTTCACCACGTGGTTAGACAATAAAATGGTGGCGACTAACATCACAACTGCACCTATACCGGCACCAATATATTCTGGTCCTGGTACTTCTCCAAAATTCAGAGGAGATCGTTGAAGCAACCCGAAAAACTTCTCACCTAAATAATAGCCTGCGGATGCTCCGATCAGAATGAAAGCTAATTGAACAAAGCGTTTCAACACGGGGCTTCACCTCCTCCCAACACCAAGCATTACTTAATATCATTATAGACAAACTTAGCAAACAGAAACCCTAGATAAACCTCATTCTTGAAAAATTTTTAGGAAAAACAGAGGTGATCCATTCTAATCTTAATTTTTTTCAGTTATAACAATATCATCAATAAGTTCAAATGCTTGTTCTTCCTTCAAATTTCTAGCTAAAGCAAGTTCACTAATTAAAATTTGCTTTGCATTATCTAGCATCTTTCTTTCGCCTGTGGAAAGACCTTTCTCTTCCTCGCGCAGCATGAGAGACCGCACAACATCAGCCACTTCATAGATGTCTCCGCTCTTCATTTTGTCCAAATTGGCTCGATAACGGCGGTTCCAATTGGTTGTATCAGAAACATCCCGTTGACGCATCCTCTCTAAAACCTGATCAACCGTCATTTCATCTACAACTTCTCTCAAGCCGATGCTTGCTACATTTTTCATTGGAACCATCACTTTCATATCGCCGATCGGCATACGCATGACATAATATTTCTGTCGTTCGCCTAGTATTTCTTTTTCCTCAATCGACTCAATGACTCCTGCACCGTGCATCGGATAAACCACTTTATCGCCAATATTGAACAAGTCGATCCACCTCCAAAGGGCAATATCTATTTTCCAATATATCACAAACGAAAAAGCCAGTCAATAATTTGAAAATAAATATATTAGCATATCTATATCCAAATCGTCAATAACTTTTTTCAAAATTAAATCGTTTATCTCCATTTAGAAATTACCATGCTCTTTCAGTTCTAATCATCCAGATCCCACTTTGACAAGCTTTTAACCATACCATCAGTTGCGAAAGCCTTTTTTCCAGCCAATGATTTAGATCCTTATTTATCAAAAAATTGACACATCTTAGGTAAAATTTATATAATAACGTTAGTATATTCCCTATATCTAGTTTTGATTCGTCTTAGAAAGCTCCTTCTTTGAAGGCTTAGTCTCTAGAAATCTTTTAGTTTGCAAATCATTTCCATATACTCCAAAAAGAGGTGAAAGGCATGAGTGAAGAGGAACATCTTCATACCTTTCAGCAACAAGTAGCTGATTTATTGTTACGTCATCGTAGTTTTCTAGATGTTTCATCAAAGTTTCAGGAATCCAATGCAAGGGTGATTCGCGCTTTAATGAAAGCTGTCACTGATTGTGGGTGTATTCAGATTAACGCTGAACGCCAACCATATTCTGATGATTTGCCTATAGAAGAGTGGCGTGATTTACTAAAGACACATATCTCCGGTAATCTTTGTGATCCTTGTAACGATGTAGTAAAAGCTGAAATGGGAAAAAACTTGTTTTATCTAACAGCCCTTTGCAATCTTTTGGAAATGAATCTGTCAGATGTGGTCAAACAAGAATCAGAAAAATTATCGACGTTAGGAATTTTTAATTTGAGGTAGTCTATTCAATTACCAAAAGAGTAGATGAAATAAAAATTTGAATCATTTAAATAGAATACTTCATAATCATAAGCCTTCATGAAAGTAAAAACAACCCTGAAAACCACTCAAGGTTGTTTTTTTGTAGACATCTTATGTTAGAGCCTCTATCAAACACGATCTTTTTATTCTTTTACAGGCTCTTCATTTCCTTCATCACGTCGCCTGCGATCAAATGATTTTTTCACTCCGTACAATGCATATAACATTAATGGTATGAACATAACCTTAGGTAGTTCATGAGGAAATAGAAGTGCACAGATGGCTAAAGCAATTAAAAATAAAGGACCAATCCAATAAATCGCTTTTGGAATTCCCATTTTTTTGAATGCTGGATATTTAATTTGGCTAACCATCAAAAAAGATAGAAAGAGCATACCTGCCATCAAGACATAAGGGCTTCCTACATAAGGGTTGTACAAAGCCATTGTTGCCAATATTCCACCTGCCGCCGTAATGGGTAACCCAATAAAATATCCAGGCTCTCCTGGGTACACGTTAAATCTAGCTAAACGCAAAGCGCCACAGATTGGAAAGATCGCAGTCACTAACCACCCTTCAAGACCTGTATGATTTTGGAATACAGAAATATACATAATGATTGCGGGTGCCACACCAAAGGAAATAACATCAGATAATGAGTCCAGTTCTTTACCAAATTCGCTTTGCGTATTCAGCATTCTTGCCACGCGACCATCAAGACCATCTAACAGCATACCAATAATGACCATAATAGCAGCATATTGCCACGAATCCTGAATCGCCAGAATAATAGAGATGATACCAAGAAATAAGTTCCCAACCGTAAAACAACTGGGCAATGCCTTAGCAAACATAAAAAGGGAACCTCCTAAATAAATTGAATCCCGCTCAGGCGGTGGAGAAAACCCCCTCCTTCGCAATTTTTCATTCAATTTTGTTGTAGTGGTTTCATTCTAGGTTATTTAGATATGTCTGTCAATAAAGACCTGTTCCTGAATCCTCTTTAATCCCTCTTTAATCGTACGTGCTCGTACATCACCGATTCCTTCAACCTCATCTAATTCTTCGATGGTTGCCATCAATGTCCGAGAAAGCACTTCAAAACGAGCAATTAGCTTTTGAATGATATTCCAAGGTAAACGTGGGATTTTATTCAGAATTCGATATCCTCTAGGAGAAACAGCCTCTTCTTGAATGTTAATATTTATAGGATAACCTAGAATCCGAACCAGATTCATATGCTCCAATAAGTCATCCGCAGAGAGCTTTTTTAGTTCGTTGAAGACATTCTCCGGATTTACACACAGGGGATCTGCACAATAGTCCATAATGAGTAGTTCTGCTTCCTCTTCAACATTAGAAACCAATTCTTCAAGTTGCATACTAATGAGGCGACCCTCTGTCCCTAATTCATGTATATATGTTTCAATCTCTCGTTTAATTCTTAAAACCATTTCAACCCGTTGTAATACAAGAGTCACTTCGTTGAGTGTAACTAACTCTTCAAATTCTAATGCACTTAGATTGGTCATCGTTTGGTCGAGAACTGATTTGTACTTTTCAAGGGTTTGAATCGCTTGATTCGCTTTAGTTAAAATGACACCCATATCTTTCAAGGCATAGCGAATATTCCCTTTGTACAAGGTGATGATATTTCTACGCTGGGAGATCGAAACGACTAACTTCCCCGTTTGTTTAGCTGTTCGTTGAGCCGTACGATGACGAATTCCTGTTTCCGTCGAAGAAATGGATGAACTAGGAACGAGCTGAGCATTAGCATAAAGAATACGTTTTCCATCATTACTTAAGATGATGGCTCCATCCATTTTAGCTAATTCATAAAGATAAGCGGGTGAAAATGGACAATCAATATGAAAGCCCCCGTCTACAATGTCGCAAACATGATCATCATAACCCATCACAATCAAGGCGCCTGTTTTTGCACCCAGTACATTATCAAGCCCCTCACGAAATGCGGTTCCAGGTGCAATCAAGCGTAATGTTTCACTAATTACTGTCTCCTTCGTAGCTTCCTCTTTCACATGTTACCCTCCCAGTGCCACATCCAATGCTTCTCCCAAGGTATTGACACCGATTAATTCCATTCCCTTGGGTGGAGTCCATCCGCGACGGTTCTTTTCCGGAAAAATAATACGTTTAAAACCCATATTATAGGCCTCAGCTACCCGTTGCTCAATCCGTGAAACCCCCCGCACCTCTCCTGTTAAACCTACTTCACCAATGAATAAGTCAGAGATTCCAGTCGATTTCTCGCGGAAACTAGAAGCAAGGCTTACAGCAATACTTAAATCGACCGCCGGTTCGTCAAGGCGAACACCACCAACGACATTTAGATAGGCATCTTGATTTTGTAAAAACATCCCCAGTCTTTTTTCCAATACCGCTATGATCATGGTTACACGATGATGATCAACTCCAGTCGCCATTCGCTTGGGTGTGGCAAAACTGGTAGGCGCTACTAATGCCTGTAATTCCACGAGAACAGGTCTTGTTCCTTCCACACTCGCAGCCACAGCGGTTCCAGGTACTCCTACAGGCCTACCTGACAAAAATAACTCTGAGGGATTGGACACTTCTACAAGCCCTCCATCTTTCATTTCGAATACACCTATTTCATTCGTAGAACCGAAACGATTTTTGACAGCCCGTAACACTCGATATGTATGATGCCTTTCTCCTTCAAAATAGAGAACACAATCTACCATGTGTTCCAACATTCTTGGTCCTGCAATCGCACCCGCCTTCGTCACGTGTCCCACAATGACAATAGCAATTCCACGCTCTTTCGCCCAACGCATCAACTGTCCCGTACATTCCCTCACTTGAGAGACACTACCAGGTGCTGAGGTCACTTCAGGATGAAACATGGTTTGAATCGAATCGATCACCATCATCTTAGGCTTTGTTTCTTCCATTAATGTTTCAATCGCCGTTAAATCTGTTTCAGATGCCACCATCAGTTGTTCATGTAGAGCTTCAAGTCGTTCAGCACGTAAGCGAATTTGCTCCGTTGATTCTTCACCTGAAACATATAGGACTGGACAATCACGCTTGGCTAATTGGTGCGAAGCTTGGAGTAATAAGGTTGATTTTCCAATCCCTGGATCCCCACCAACTAAAATAAAGGAGCCAGGAACTAGACCGCCCCCTAATACACGGTTCAATTCTCGGATCCCTGTATCTGAACGGGGTTCATCCATTTTTACAATTTGTGTAATCGGAACTGCTTTTTCTCGTTTTGTTTGTAACTGGACACTGGTTCCAGGTATATATCCAGTTGGATTTTCACGTTCTTCAACCAATGAATTCCAGTTTCCACATCCAGGACATCGTCCCATCCACTTAGCCGACTCATATCCACATTCTTGACAAACAAACTTGGTTTTTTTCTTCGCCACGTTCCGTCTCCTATCAATCTGTTCTATTTCAATCCTCATTATAACAGACACGATTATAAAAAATATCCCCACTTCCTCTTGAAGTGGGGGGGTGGAGGTTAGATCGCTTCACTTGGCTTCACATCTGTTTTTTGCACAACCAATTCGCCATCTTTCACATCAATATGAATCACATGACCTCGTTGAATGTTACCACGAAGCAGTTCTTCAGAAAGCCGATCCTCAATATGCTTTTGAATCGCTCGGCGTAACGGTCGTGCTCCATAGGTTGGGTCAAAACCTTCTTTAGCCAAGTGTTTTTTTGCTTCTTCGGAAAGATTAAAGTCAATATCTTGCTCTTTGAGTCGATGACGCAATTCGTTAGCCATCAGAGATACAATTTCCCGTAGGTGCTCTTCTTTGAGAGAGTGGAACACGATCACATCGTCAATCCGGTTTAAAAACTCAGGTCGGAAACTTTTCTTCAACTCTTCCATCACATTCTGTTTCATGTTTTCGTATTCGTCTTTACTAGTATCTCCTGCTGTAAAACCAAGACGATTATTTCTCCGAATAGAAGATGCCCCCACATTAGACGTCATAATGATAATTGTATTTCGGAAATCGACAGTTCGACCTTTTCCGTCCGTCAATCTTCCGTCTTCTAAGACTTGTAATAGGACATTAAAGACTTCAGGATGAGCTTTTTCGATCTCATCAAAGAGCACGACCGAGTATGGTTTGCGGCGAACTTTTTCTGTTAGCTGCCCACCTTCTTCATAACCTACATATCCTGGAGGGGAACCAACTAAACGGCTCGTCGAGTGCTTTTCCATATACTCGGACATGTCGATCCGAATCATGGCGTCTTCCTCACCAAACATCGACTCAGCTAATGCCCGCGCCAGCTCAGTCTTACCAACCCCTGTTGGACCGAGGAAAATAAACGATCCAATCGGGCGTTTAGGATCTTTTAGCCCAGCACGTGCACGGCGAATCGCTCTCGAAACAGATTTAACCGCTTCTTCTTGTCCAATTACACGATTATGGAGAATACTTTCCATATTCAAGAGGCGTTCGGATTCCTCTTCAGCCAGTTTTCTAACAGGGATTCCTGTCCAATTGCCCACCACATCCGCAATATCTTCTGCAGTGACTTCGGAATCAGTTTTCCCTTGATGTTGTTTCCAATCGTTACGGGTAATCTCTAACTCTTCACGTAATTTTTGCTCTCGATCACGGAGAGAGGCTGCTTTTTCAAATTCTTGACTTTGTACAGCTGCATCTTTTTCTTTCTTCACTTCATCCATCTTTTGTTCCAACTCTTTTAACTCAGGTGGAACCGTGTATGAAGACAGACGAACTTTAGAAGCTGCCTCATCAATCAAGTCAATCGCTTTATCAGGAAGATATCGATCCGTGATATAACGATCAGAAAGTTTAACTGCCTGTTCAATCGCTTCATCTGTAATTTTAACCCGATGATGAGCCTCATAACGATCACGTAAACCCTCTAAAATTTGAACCGCTTCTTCTTTTGTTGGCTCTTCCACTGTAATCGGTTGGAAACGCCTTTCTAACGCAGCATCTTTCTCAATATACTTGCGGTATTCATCTAAAGTTGTCGCACCAATACATTGAAGCTCGCCTCGCGCCAAAGCAGGTTTCAAGATATTGGAAGCATCGATTGCACCTTCTGCTCCACCCGCTCCAATCAATGTATGAAGTTCATCAATAAATAGAATGATATTTCCTGCTTGTCGAATCTCATCCATGATTTTTTTCAGACGATCTTCAAATTCCCCACGATATTTTGTACCCGCTACCACAGTACCCATATCTAAGGTCATCACACGTTTGCCACGAAGGGTTTCTGGAACTTCTCCCTCTACAATCTGTTGTGCCAATCCCTCAGCAACCGCGGTCTTACCTACCCCAGGTTCTCCGATCAGTACAGGGTTATTTTTAGTACGACGCGAAAGAACTTGAATGACTCGTTCGATCTCTTTGCTCCGTCCAATCACAGGGTCTACATGACCATCTCGTGCAGAAGCAGTTAAGTCTCTTGCCAAACTATCTAGTGTAGGTGTATTGGCATTCGCTCCAGCCCCTTGATGAGGAGATAAAGTCTCACTGCTTCCAAGTAATTGTAGAACTTGTTGACGAGCTTTATTTAGACTTACCCCCAAGTTATTGAGAACTCGAGCAGCTACACCTTCACCTTCACGGATCAAGCCTAGTAATATATGTTCGGTGCCGACATAGGTATGACCTAGCTTCCGAGCTTCATCCATGGAAAGTTCAATCACTTTCTTGGCACGTGGGGTATAAGCAATATTCGCTTGTTGCGCCTGTCCACGACCAATCAATGTCTCTACTTCTTTTTGGATCTTTTCAAGACCTAAGCCTAGAGCAATCAAAGCTTTGGCAGCAATTCCTTCGCCTTCGCGAACTAACCCTAGTAAAATGTGTTCTGTCCCGATATTACTATGTCCCAGACGAGCAGCTTCTTCCTGAGCCAAAGCTAATACTTTTTGAGCACGCTCTGTGAAACGTCCAAACATCATTTTCTCAACACCTCTTTCTTTCTATCTCTATGTGAGCATTTTTTAATAACATCATCACCGAGATCCCGTCAGGTCACTGTTTCTCTGCCTCGCTTTTGTAGCAAATCCGCAAAAGTCGCCTGTCAGAGAACCATCTCCCCTTCTAGCTTCACTCAATCAAGCTAATAGATTTCCAGCTTATTTAAGTGGTTTTGTTCAAGTCGAGTTCAATGATTTAGGCTGATTTGGTATCCTGCTCCATAGCTAAACGTTCACGAATCAATACCGAGCGACGAATATCCCTCGATTCGGCATCGAGGCGTTCTCCTGCATATCTCTGTAAAAAACCAGGCTGGGTCATCACCATCAACTCATTCATCACATTGGCTGAAACACCATGGATCATTCCCAAATCAATCCCCAAACGAACATCAGACAGTCGCTTCATCGCTTCTTTCGAATCAATAATCCTCGCATGAGATAAAACGCCATAAGACCGTTGCACTCGATCTTCCAGCTGTAGAGCAGAAACTTCTTGCAAGCGATTCCGTGCATTCTGCTCATGTTCGATCATCTGACGTACAACCCCTTGCAAATTATCGATAATTTCTTGTTCGGACTGTCCTAAAGTAACCTGGTTAGAAACTTGATACAAATGTCCTAAAGCTTCGCTACCTTCTCCATAAATCCCTCGCACAGCCAATCCCACTTGCGTAATAGCGGGCACTAGATGATTGAGTTGTTGAGTGATGGCTAATGCTGGTAAATGAACCATCACTGAGGCACGAATCCCTGTTCCAACATTAGTGGGACAACTGGTCAAATATCCACATTGGTCATCAAATGAATAAGAAAGATGTTTCTCTAACCAGTTATCGATTTGGTTTGCTAAATCCCAAGCTTCTTCAACTTGAAGTCCGGGAAATAAACATTGGATGCGAATATGATCTTCTTCATTAATCATGATGCTTACCGATTCATCCTTACTAAGCAAAACAGCTCCGTAACGAGACTCCTCCGCTAACATAGGCGAAATTAAATGCTTCTCAACTAAAACTCGCTTATCTAATTCATCCAGATCACGCATACGAATCAGTTCAGCATCCTTTAAAATAGGTAGAAGATCTTTCTCATTTTTCCACGCTTCCTCCACCAGACGAACAGCTTCTTCCGCCTGGGAAGAGGTACTTAGCATTGGAAAAGGAAGGTTGGATAGGTTTCTCGCAACTCTTACTCGACTACTGAAGAGAATATCAGATTGCGGTCCCTTTACTCGCATCCATTCACTGATGGCATGTTGCATAAAGTGTTCTAGTGACATGGAACTTCCTCCCTACTTCTCCAATCGTTCTGATAATGAGCGAATTTGATCACGTAATCGAGCCGCTTCTTCAAATGCTTCTTCTTTTATTTTACGTGCTAACTCTTCCTTTAAATGTTCTAATTCTCGTTTTAATTTCAGCTCACCTTTTGTACGCTCTGGGATTTTCCCTCGATGAACTGATTGACCGTGAATCCTTCTTAGCAAAGGCTGGAGACGATCCCGAAATGTATGGTAACAATCCCCACAGCCAAAACGACCAATTTTACTAAACTGATTATAGGTTAAACCACATGTCGGACAGCGAAGGGATTGTTGTTGGTAACTCCCATGAGCTGTCTCATTGGATGGAGTATCAAAATTAAGTAGTCCTGATAACAACTGATGAAAAGAGAATCCATGGTCAAAGCTAGGCATATATTCTCCTTTTTCTTGGGCACACACTTCGCACAAATGAAATTCTGTTTTAGTTCCATTCACTATTTTCGTGTAATGAAGTGTTGCCGGCCGTTTTCCGCACTCTGGACAGAGCATCGGCCGTCACTCTCCTTTACTAGTAAGTAATATCGTAATCATGATCCGAATCATTCGCGCTCTCATTTGGTCTCGAAGCGGAATGGGTAACTGAATGGTATCGCGAGAAACAAGCCGCATCATCATCAAAGCTTCACGTTGAGTCATCAGTTCTTCATCAACTAATCGGGAAATAATATGCTCCGCAGTCAATTGTGGAATCGCATTTCCGACTTTATCAAGGAGATCTTCGAATACTTCTTGGTCTGTCTGAAAGTGAACTTTGCGAATGCGGATATATCCGCCCCCTCCTCTTTTACTTTCCACCAAGTATCCTTTTTCAATCGTGAAACGGGTCTGAATCACATAATTAATCTGAGAAGGAACACATTGAAAAGTATCAGCTAGTTCACTTCGTTTAATTTCAATGACACCTGTTGAACTTTCTTTCAAAATTCGTTTGAGATAATGTTCAATGATGTCCGAAATGCTACTCATCGGACAACCCCCTGCTGACTTTGACTAACTTTGACCTTATGTTTTTATTATAGCTAAATTTGCTTTTTGTGCCAAGTCCTTTTAAATTAATAAAAGGAAAAAGCTGATCTCCGTAGTGCCTTTATACTAAGTCATCTTTGCCTTACAAGGTCGCTAACACCTTTCCGATTCCAAGAAAGAATATATTGACTCCTCTTTTCCCATCGAGGAATTTTAGGAACTGCACAAAGTCATTACATAAGCGATTTCCTAACTGATGTTGAACTGCACTCCAAAATATAACCTAGTTCTATATTCCCTCGAAATGAGTTAATTCATACCTTCAGATTAGCAACCATCTTAGATCAATCTCTAAATGAGCCGTTTGATCCAAATCCCGTCAGATCGTTGTTTCTCTATCACACTCTCGTAGCATGCTACAAAAGTCATTCGTCTGAGAAATATCTTCCCTCCTAGGTTGATGGGGTAAACTAAATGATTCCCAATGACTTCATGTCGTTGTGCTCATCCCAAGTATCTATCATCGCAAGGACTATGGGAGCATATTTTTCTTCTTATTCTGTCCTGACACTTTTCACGCCTTTGACTTTTTTCATCTGATCACACAGCTGGGTCAGTTCCACTTTTTCAGATAGTCGTATTACAAAAGTCAAACCAATCTCTGCACTGTCATCTTCATCGATATCCCTCTCTTCAATATTTACTTTTCGAATACTCCCACCTTGTTCAGCAATCAAGGAAGCGATTTCTCCAAGTTTATCTGGTTCATCTTGGGTGATCATATGAATCGTTTGGAGATGTCGTTTTTTACTAATCATACTCTCCAAACGGTTAAGCAACTCTAAACTAAATAATACGAGCAGAGTCGTTAAAATGGCTCCATACATAAAGCCAGTTCCTACTGCTAGACCAATCCCTGCAACTACCCACAAGGAGGCTGCTGTCGTCAATCCTGAAACTGAAAAACCATGACGCAAAATCGTTCCTGCTCCTAAAAAACCTATTCCACTAACCACTTGTGCACTGATTCTTGAAGGATCAAATCGTACACCAGGCTCACCCATAAATGATGGAAAGCCATAGATCGAGATCAACATGATCAAAGCAGAGCCTAGACTTACAAGAATATGTGTGCGGAATCCCGCTGGGTGATTATTTCTTTCCCGTTCCCAACCAACTAATCCCCCTAATAAACCTGCCAAAAATAAACGCAAGGTAATCTCCCAATAAGGAATGGTCCACACACTTTGCATGTCCCCTACCCACCTCCATCATGAAACGAAAGCCGGGATGGATTCCCCGGCTTCAGTCATATCCTTTTAGATCCTATCTACATTTAATCTATGCAATCTCATGTGTTTTTATCTCAATATCTAACAGATTTACTATTATCGAACATGATCTAATATCTCAGAAAAGGTAGTAATCACAAAGTCTGCATCAGCTAACTCATCACTTTCTCCAAACTGGGGGAATCCGGAGTAACGACATCCAATCACAGGTAGTCTATTTTCTTTACCCGCCTCCACGTCTGAACTTCGATCCCCCACCATATAACCTACTTGTATCCCATGCTTTTCTATACAGATTCGAACTAAGTCCGTTTTACTCTTCGTCTCATAATCACCTGCTGTGTAAACCTCTCGAAACCAATGAAGGATTCCCTGTGATTCAAGAGCTCCCCTCACATAAGGACCTACCCCATTACTTGCAATCATCAAAGTCCAACCTTGTTTCTTCAACTGTTGTAACGTTTCTTTCACACCTGGATAACACTCACTTTTTCCTTCTTTAAATAACTTCAGCTCTTCTTGAAGCATCCATTGATCAGCAATCTCTCTTGTTTTTTCGTCAGCATCAGGCAAGAGATTCTCCCAGATTTCCTGATGTGTCATGCCAAAAACCGATTGAATCTTTGTTTCAGAGGGAATGCTTCCATCATATAACTGGTGTTGTTGTAAAGAATTAAATGTTTGTTGAAAAGCGGGTACAGCTACTTTTTCTGTCTGAAATAAGGTTCCATCCAAGTCAAAAATAATGGCTCGCATCTCAATCCCCTTTTCTCTTATGTATCATTCATTGTTCTCTGTCAACTTAACCAAAATCGCTTATGAAAGCAACTAAAAGACTGCTCATCAGTAGTTTCGATTAGGCAATAATCACCTGTTCGATCGAGCGTCAGTGCTCGATTCCCCCCCTTCATGAGCTTGTACCTTGCAAAAAAGAGAAGAAGCCCCCTCTACCCTTCGCTTCCGGAAGGAGGCCAAAGGCATCGAAGGCTCTTCAAGAAGAGTTGCCTTCTTTTTTCGATAGATCTTCACCTCATACCCCCATTTTCAATACTTTTATCAGCTATGATTAAGACAAATGAACATACTGGGGTGTTCACCTTGACCTATAAACAGATTAAATGGTTGATCTTAACCATCCCTACCTTGGTGATTGGTCTGTGGGAATATATTCGCCACGAATTTCTTTTACCTTATATCTCCATGGATTTAGGAAATTGGTTATCTCCGGTGATTGTATTCTTGGTCACCATCACTTTACTGCGACGACTCTTTGTCATTTATGAACAAATGCAAGAGCAGTTAAAAAGAGAACGAGAAGATAAAGCGATTTTACAGGAACGGGAACGAATTGCCCGAGAATTGCATGATGGAATTGCGCAAAGTCTATTTTTGTTCTCGGTACAATTTCAAACATTGAAAGCAAAACATACTGATCCTGAATGGGAAGAAATGGACCAAAGTCTACGCAAGATTTACGATTATGTCCGCCATTCGATCGCTAATTTAAAAAAACCCCCTACACTCTCATCCGTAGCCTGGAATAAAAAAATTGAAGATTGGGTAATGCAGTATCAGATCGATACAGGAACTTCGATCCAGTTGGATGTAAACCTAGATCAAGCCAATTTGACATCCAAAGAAAAGTTAGAGTTGTTCTCATGTATCCAGGAAGCATTGAACAATATTCGTAAACATGCCGAAGCACAACAAATCTGGATTACTTTTTCAGTGGAAAACAAAGGCTGGAAACTTGAAATTATCGATGATGGAAAAGGATTTACGGGTGACCCCTTTCAAAAACAGAATCGTTTCGGCTTAAAAATCATGCGAGAACGTGTCCAAGAGATCCAAGCACACTTATCACTAAGGCGAAAAGGAGAACAGACTTACCTGTTGATTAAAAAGGAGGGAAACTCATGACGAATCCTTGTCGAATCTTGATTGGAGATGACCATGAGCATGCACGTAAAGGGATGCGTATGATCCTAGCCAATGATCCTAACTTTGAAATCGTGGCTGAAGCGAAGAATGGAAAAGAAGTGATCCAATTGACCGAACAAATGATGCCGGATATGATCTTGATGGATATCAATATGCCTTTGATCAATGGATTGGAAGCAACACGAATCATTAAAGAACGCTTCCCTTATGTCAAAATTGTCATGGTAACTGTCTCTGACGATGTTTCTGACCTGTTTGAGGCTTTAAAAAAAGGCGCACAAGGGTATCTCTTGAAAAATTTAAATTCAACCATTTGGTTAGAATATCTACGAGCTTTAGCTGCCGACGAAACTCCCATGCCCAAAGAAGTGGCACGTCGTATTTTAAATGAATTTAGCCAAAGTCCACGACCTGTCCCAAACCCTGGTCTAACCGCTCGCGAGCAGGAGATTCTCTCATTGGTCGCCAAAGGATTAAGTAATAAAGAAATTGCAACCCAACTCTCCATTTCAGAGTATACAGTGAAAAACCATTTAAAAAATATCATGCAAAAACTTCACTTAAGTAACCGGGTACAATTAACTCGCTATGCTTACGAACAAGGCTGGATTAACTCCTCAGATAACTGGTGCTAGATTCATACAAATGTCATGATCATAGCTCAGACGAGTCATGGAGTGTTCATCAAACTTTTATAAAATTGTTTTTGCCTGTTACTAACTATTGAAGGAGTCAATGATTGTAATGAAACGCATATCTTTCAGTTTTAAACTATTTCTTGGACTATTTACTCTCATCTTTATGACTGCTTGCAATCAAGGAAACACTGATCATGATCACCATCAAAATACACCCCAGATTCCCGGTTCACAAAATCTAACCTTAGGCTTTCAAACCGTTCCAGCACAACCCATGCCAGGACAACCGATCGAATTACAAGCAACAGTAAAAGAAGACAACAAACCCTTTACAAGTGCAAGAGTAGAGTTGGAAGTATGGAAAAAAGGAAATAAAAAGCATGACATGCTTCCTGCTAAACATAGTGAACAAGGAATTTATAAAGCTACGACTACGTATCAAGAAGAAGGCGAGTATCTGGTCATTGTCCATGTCACAACCCCAATGGTTCACCAAATGATCGATAGTAAATTCCAAGTAGGGCAAGGACAAGCTAGCCAAGCGACTCCAGACACAGGTGGACTCCAGATGAACTTAATGCTTCCAAACGAAACCACCAAGGGACAAACGACAAAAATCACTGCACATGTAAAAAATGATGGGAATCCTCTTAGCCAAGCTGAGGTACAAATTGAATATTGGAAAGAAGGAAGTCAAACCAAGGAAGCCAGTGACACGGCAGAAATAAGTAGTGGAGATTATTCCACAAGTATTCGTTTTCCTGAAGCAGGGACATACCATCTCGTTCTACATGTAGAGAAAGGAATCTTAAAAGGAAAAGAAGAAAAAACTTTGCTTGTGAAGTAAGATCTCTTAAAATTTCTCCCCAGTTTTTTATCCATTTGTGATACAATAGCCAAAGAATAACATTTAATTTTTTAGAGAGCTACTTCCACTTATAAAAGCGGAGCTTGATGAACCATTTCAAGCTCCGCTTTTATTACTTTAGATAAGTGCCTGTCAAAAACATCATATAGACTAAAAAACTAGCCAGTCCCACATAGCTAATCCCATACATCCAGCGTGTAAGTGGTTTGACACTATAGTATTTTTCATCCTTCTGGATTCCACCTACGGCTTGCTCTTTGGTAACCATAGATGTTCCTTCAATCATCATGTGAACCTGAGGCTGTTGAGATGTAGGATGAATCGTTTTGGTCAGATAAACCTCACGAATCGTTCCAAAAGATCCTTCCATCTCCACAATGGTACCCAATCCGGGGTATTCGATCTTCACTGACTCTTTCTGACTTTCAACATTACAGGTATGAACCCAGAACAAGGGACGTCTGTGATTTTCTCCAGGAATCCACATTCCTGCATGTTCAAATTGTTGAGGATCTACTTTGGCTTCAATCGCAAACCGGCGTAGCTTTGGTTTACGATTAGGGCGATAGGTTGACCAAAGTTCAATCACGAATAGGACATAAATAAATAGCAAGAGCCAACTTCTCAGATAAATAATTAACAGTAATCCTACAACTAACCCTAGTACCCATAACCAACGGGTAATTGCAACCACGATTCTTCCACCATCTAAGGGATGAATCGGCACAAGGTTAAAAAGGTTGATAAAAAAACCGATCGATGCAATCGTAAAGAACAAAATATCACCTGTATAAATTCCCAAGAAAAATGGTATCAATGCACCCACAGTCCCTAATAAAGGACCACCCATAGCAATAAAGGCTTCTGTGCTAGCGTCTTGGGGCTGTCTCTTCATCATGATTAAAGCGCCCAAAAATGGAATAAATGCTGGAGCTGAGACAGGCAAACCTTTCATTTTAGCTGCCCACACATGCCCCATCTCATGAATAAAAATCATCACTACAAGCCCGATCGCAACTTCAAAGGGAGCGATTAAGGTATATCCAGCCACGGAGACTGCCATACTGATAATCGTTCCTCCAAATTTCCCAAATTTCAGAAGGGGTAACAATGCCTTTAATTTACTACCGATACTAACTAATAAAACTCCGAGCCATCCCCATCGGGATAAAGCTCCACGTTTGGGCTTAGTATTCTGTTTTTCTTCCACCTAGGCCCTCCTCCTTCAAGATAGTTACAAATTTTATCGATTGAAAATTCTATCTTCAGTTGTATAGAGTCTCAGTTATCTTATTCCCCTTCAAGTCCATTTATAAGCTAATGAAAAAGCCCCGGAGAGACCGGGACTAAATAGTAATCAGCGATTATTCGTAACGAAGACACTCGATCGGATTAAGACGAGCGGCTTTATTGGCGGGCAAGAGCCCAAAGATCACACCAAACGCCATCGAGAACAAGACTCCACCGATTGCAACAGGAATCGAAACTGTAGCCGGCCATACATCGAGGGCACTTAAAATGAATGCGCCTCCTCCGCCAAGAGCAATTCCAATCCCTCCACCAATCATCGATAAGGTCACCGACTCAATCAAAAATTGCATCAGGATATTCCCTCGGCTAGCTCCGAGCGCTTTTCGAATCCCAATTTCTCGAGTTCGCTCCGTCACAGAGACCAACATAATATTCATGACACCAATTCCGCCAACTAACAAAGAGATACCACCAATACTCCCAATGACGATGGTCATGATATTAGCCACTTGGGTGATCCCTTGTGTCAGTTGCTCTAGATTCTGCGCTTCATAACCATCTTGTTTCTGATGATTACGATTCAATACTTTGACAGCTTCTTTTCCTGCCATGTCAAGGTGTTCTGCATCTTTTACCTTTAAAGTCAATTGGTCGATCCGCATAGAGCCAAAAATAGTTCTCCAAGTCTGAGCAGGCAATAATATTTGAGGAGGATCGATCAGCCCCTCCAAACCTTCCGCTTTTTGTAAAACTCCGACCACTTTGACCGGTTCAGAGCCCACACGAATAATTTTGCCAACTGCCGACTGATTGGGGAATAGTTTTTCAGCTACACTATTGGAAAGAAGAGCGCCACCATTACTGCTTTGGAAATGCCCTGTGTCAAAAGTGGTTCCCTCTGCGATCTTCATAGAACCTAATTCTAAATAGCTTTTATTATTTAAACCAATCACGATGGTTCCGCTTGATTTTTTATCACGATACTGTACATTTGCAATCTCAAAGCTACTTGCAAAAACCTCCTCTACTTCAGGAATCCTCTTTAAATCAATGAGGTCCGTTTGGTTAAATAAGTTCTCATCTTGAAAGTAGAATGTAGCATTTTCGTCTTGTTTGGCTTGAATATTGACCGTATTGCTGGAGCCTGCAAATGCTTGGGTGAGTTGATCTGTCCCACCCTGCCCAATGGCAACAATCAAGATCACTGAAGCCACACCGATGATAATCCCCAACATCGTGAGAAAAGAGCGTAGCTTGTGGGCGAAGATCGAGTCTAGCGCCATCTTCATATTTTCCCAGATATTCATGGCGCTATGCCTCCTTGCTCTTGCCGATCGGTTACAATCATTCCATCTCGGATCATAATCTGCCGCTGAGCCCGCTCTGCCACTTCTGCATCATGGGTGATCATCACCACCGTGCGTCCTTCTTCATGTAATTCATCAAATAAATCCATCACATTTTCACTGGAGACCGAATCTAAGGCTCCAGTCGGCTCATCCGCTAACAATACTCTAGGTTGGGTAACAAGTGCACGAGCAATCGCTACCCGTTGCTGTTGTCCGCCAGACAGTTCCGAAGGGCGATGGTCCTTACGGTCCTCCAGACCGACTCGGCGTAAGGCTTCTACAGCACGGACACTTCGCTCCGACTTCGAAACACCTGCATAAGTCAGAGGCAATTCCACATTTTGTTGAGCAGTCATCCTAGGTAAAAGCATAAATTGCTGGAAGATAAATCCAATTGTCCGATTTCGGATTTGTGCCAAACTCACTTCCTCTTCAATAGAAATATCTTTACCATCCAAAATATACGAACCTTCAGTAGGACGATCTAGACAACCGATAATATTCATCAGCGTGGACTTACCTGACCCGGAGGGTCCCATGATCGCGACATATTCGCCCTCTTCGACAAGTAGGTCGATATTTTTGAGAACAGGAACTTGCAAAGCCCCTGCTTGATAAGTTTTATACACTTCACGCAATTGGATCATTGAACTTTCACTTCCGATCCATCCTTCAAGTCTGGACCTGGTTTCAAGATA
Organism: Hazenella coriacea; assembly: GCF_004341825.1. GTDB lineage: Bacteria > Bacillota > Bacilli > Thermoactinomycetales > Thermoactinomycetaceae > Hazenella > Hazenella coriacea. The sequence continues at coordinate 93,601 of NZ_SMAG01000004.1, forward strand.
ACCAAATCATTCGCTTGAAGGCCGGAAACAATCTCTATAAACTCAACATTACGCTTACCTGTTTTCACCTTTACTTGCTTGGCTTTTCCACCATTAACCACAAAGACATAAGATTCATTATTCACTTCTTGAATTGCAGAGATTGGAATACCAGTCACTTGATCTGAGGCTGTGTGTACTTCAACGATAAGTCGAGAGCCCAATTTCATCGGTACAGAATCTTTTAATTGAATCTCGATCGGATAAGTCACTTGTGCCTCACCTTGACCCAGTGGGTCCGTGGAATTTTTGGGTAATAAGGCGATTTTCTCTACTGTCGCTTTCCATTCTTGATCAGGTAAGGCATCTGTTTTCACAGCGACGGGTTGACCTGTTTTTACATTGAGTGCATCATATTCAGAAATATTAGCAGTCACTTTTAATTGACTCAGGTCTGCCACAATAACGAGGGGCTCAGTGGAAGCGGAAGCAATTCCTGCTTGCTCATTTGCTTGAACAATCGTTCCCTCAAATTCACTCGTCACATACAAACGCCCTTGTCTTGTTTCAGTCATTGAGAGTTGTTGTTTCGCACGCTCTAATTCTAACTTTGCTAATTCAATTTGTTGATTGATCTCATCTTTGGAAGCCGAAGTAGGAGGGATGTTACCTAGCATAGGATCAGCAGATATAGCAGTGGAACCAATCTTCTTCTTTTGTTTATATAAGTTATCTAGATTAACCTTCGCTGTCTTCACTTGCAGTTCAGCTTGTTTCTTTTCAGCCAAAACAGATTCACTGTCATATTCAACTAAACGTTGCCCTTTTTTAACCTTTTGCCCTGGTTTTACTAAGACTTTTTTTAACTCCCCACGCTCAGGCTGGAGATAAACATTTTGTTGCTTGCCTGCTGTCAATGTTCCTGAAGTGGTAAGCGTCTCTTCTACTTTTTGTTCCTTCAACTTGACCACTTCAACATGATTCTCGGTCTTAAAGGGTTGGAGGACAGAGAGAGTAAAGGTTCCCACCACTGCAGCAGCAATACCGATCCCAATCCAAAGTTTCTTATTCACATTTGTTCCTCCACATCTATCATCGTACCTACTAAACTAAGGAAATATTCACCAATTACAACAGGACACTGTCTCTCATGTCTGTGTTCAAAAAAACTATTCATTAAAGAAACAATGTCCCTCTTAGTTGAAAATACTTATGAATGATTTAAAGCGTTTCCATTCCCAATCAGATACCTACATATTCATAGCACTAAAGTATGATCCGATAACGGAAAACATCATGCCGATCACAAAGAAGATCAAAGAAATGGTCCATGCTTTCCCTTTGGATAATTCCCCTACCACACTTAACCCTATGGCAGTTAGGACAACGCTCCAAATTCTTATCACATCGATCGAGGATAAAATCCCTTTTAAAGCCCCATCTGAGGAAATGATGGTTGCTAAGCTAGTAGGCGAAACTCCCCCCATCACATCTCCAGTGATTACACTATAGGCAAGAGCCATAATTAAAGATATGACAGATAAAATCATCAGATGGACATTCAGAGAAAACATCTTTTTGAAAGTGGTTTCTCCTTGGAAAATGGTGACCATCAACCAACAAAAGAATGCACTAACTAAACTCACAACAGGTACCATAAACAAGCCTGTAATTACAGAAGTAGTGAACGTGATCATCTTTAAAATCTCTGGATCTACAGATGGTTGTCCATTCGTTGGTTCCATAGATTGTTGTATAAAGCTAGGATCGTTAATCAATAGATAAGCCTGGGCTACAACGATTAACGTCACCAAGACTGTAAAAATGATCAGTGGTCCCCAAAATGTTGGATTTTGATTAATTCTTTGAAATTGCTCTCTAGGACTGGTTAAAATCCCGAATACAGAAGGTTTCCTTCCTTTGTCTAAAGCTGGTTGCTGAGTGGTTTCCACTCTCCCACTCTCCTCCCTCTTTGGTATAAAAAACATACATCACACATCAAAGAGTGATCCGAACCTTGAAACCCTTCTCAGTTTTCATCAGTTACCCTGTAATATGAACATTTTAATCACATATGGATCCAAATCCCGACGGGTGCGCTCGAACTCTGCTTCACTAAAGAAACATCTCCCCACCTTAATCAATTGGGTGAGTAGTTTAAGTTGTCCATGTCGAGATAGGGGTCAGAGTGATCCCTAATCGTATTTGTTATCACAAATTTATTTACGGATTTCAAGGATCGACACCAATCAAGTGGCTTTGCAACAGGGCTTTTATCACCCTGTTATCTAAATGATATCACTCCAATATAAAAATATCTATACTTAATCTTCCTTATTAAAAGAATTAAACTCCTGTTAAGGTAATCATAGATCTATGAGTAAAGAGATATGTGTATCTCCAGGAAATAATCAGTAAAAAATTCTAATTCATATAGCTTCAATGATCTCTGAAATTATATTTATAAATCTTTTACTCTCTATCATAGAATTCGTATTTGAAAGGCCATTTTAGTCCACTCCAATTCATACAGAACTACGTATATAAAAAAAGAACCTATACTCAAGGTATAAGTTCTTTTCAAGATCGTACAATTATTTTGGTGGAGCTAAGCGGGATCGAACCGCTGACCTCCTGCTTGCAAGGCAGGCGCTCTCCCAGCTGAGCTATAGCCCCATATATAGGAGCTATATTATCATATTATGGGAGATAAGTCAATGATTCAATTCTCTATCTAAGACATCTCTTTCCACATTTCATTTAACTTCTCATAACTAGCTGGGAATTGTGCCTGGTATTGTAAGAAGGTAGGAATTGGATATCGAACTCCCCCTTTATGCGTTCCTTGCAGTCCTTGTACCAGATCTTCCGCCCAACTATAGGGGAATGAAAATGCCATTTCATGATCATGTGTTTGTCCAAAAACTCGGTCTCCATAACATGGTAATATCACTTGAGGTTCCTTTGTCTGCTGAGTACGGATGACAATATCTGCACAATCGGCTCGGGCACTAAAATGTGAAGTCAAATGTCCCCCCTTTTGATATAAAGCTCCTGCGACTAAACGCATCACTTGTGCAGAGTTTCCATATACCAATACCACATCAGGGGTAAATGTAGTTCGATGTAAAGGAGCAATCCAAACCGTTCCGCTTTCCTCTTTGTTCAACTTTGGAACAACCGCCTCTGATTTCTTTCCAGCTTCCATCGTTTCCGTATACATGCCACATGCTAGTGTTCCTTCTTCATAATATGGAATTTCTTCTTTAAATCCGAAAGCCACCTTGGCAATCGGACAAGATAAATCCTCGCCCCCCATAGCTAAAGTCCAACCATAGCGCCTTGCCATCGTAATTGCCTGACAGATCGATAACTGAACCCCAAAATCTCGAAAAGGTCTTTTGACCCGATTCGGTTCAATCTCCCCATCTTTTGCCACTTTAATCGCTAGTGGAAATGTATCAGGTCGGACATACTGTTGAATCGCATCTGCAATTTTAGCTACTCCCATACTAGTACCACTCCTTTTTTTGAAACTGCCCTATATTTTCAATTATAAAATATTTCTGCGTGAAATAGTTCCTTAATTTCATTCATCTCCCTCATCATGAAAAGATAAAACTCTTAAATTCACCAAAAAAGCTGCCTACCAAAGTTTGCAGCTTTTCCTTTGTTTTATAAAATTTATAATTTGTCAAGTACATCTGCAATTTCTTCCACTTGCGGACGACTATGTATGTTAAAAGAGAGTGCTCGAGAAATTAATTGATCTAATTCCTTAGGGCAGTCTTTACAAAACGTAGAGATGGGTGGGATTAGCAAACCCGTGGACATAGGGTTTTTCCCTGTTAACATTTGATAGATCATGACACCAATGGTATAGGAATCATATAAGTTATCGAGCTTACGAGCTTTATTGGGATCTCCAAGATCTAAGCTTGGCCCCTTGGGTAAGGCCCCAAGTGGTCCTCCATAGATAAATCGAATTCCTTTGTCTGAGGTGATCATAATATTTTGGGGATGTACAATCGTAAACTGTTTATTCTTATACAGCCGTAATAATTGATAAGTGACTCCACGCATTACCGAGGTCATCTCATCTAGCGAGACTGGAGTTTTTTGTTGTAAATGGTGGGCTAATAAAGTTCCTTCTAGACTCTGAAAAACTTGATATAAACAATCATTTTCGATAAACACTTCACGAATCGGGAAGAATACGGCATCTTCACGAATTAAGATTTTCTCTCTTTGAATTTGTTTGCTAACTGGTTTGATTTCTAATCCATGAATAAACCGGGTTTGTGAATCCCCCTGCTTCGTTTTGGTTTCAGCAAAATATAAGACACCGATCACGAATGGAAATGCATTTAACACACGGTATTTATGATTAATCCACTCTCCTTGTGCCTTCATCTTCATACACTCAATTCCCCTTTATTTCCATATAAGCCATATAAACACTAATCCATCTAGATATCATACTGAGAAACTCGGACATCATCATGGATCCATTCCAAGAAAGTCACGAACATTAAATAAACATCATTTTCTAATTATAATATTTTATTCTATCATGAATCACCCCAACACTGTAGAGATTGCTTTAAAAGCTTTTACGAAGGCTTAGTTAAATAAACATGAAATCAAATAGTTACGTGTGATAAACTAGAAACAGAATCCATTTTCAGAAAATAGAAAACAGGAGGAATCTCTCTCAACTATGGACAAAAAAGTAACTCGAAGTTGGGCTATGTATGATTGGGCCAACTCCGCCTTTGCTACAACGATCATGGCCGCGGTGATGCCCATTTTCTATTCAGATGTCGCAGGGCAAGGCTTAGATCGCAATATTTCCACAGCCTATTGGGGTTACACACAGTCAATCGCCCTCGTGTTTGTTGTCTTATTATCTCCTATTCTTGGGGCGATTGCAGATGCTTCTAACTCCAAAAAGCAATTCCTACGATTTTTCACCTATATGGGTGTCATTGCATCTATTCTAATGTTTACAATCGGTGAAGGGCAATGGGTCTGGGCCTCGATCTTGGTAGTTATCGGTACTCTCGCCTTTTCTGGTGCCAATGTATTTTATGATGCTTTCCTTCCAGAAATCGCCCCTGAAGAAAAACAAGATTATGTTTCCTCCCAAGGATATGCTTATGGATATATCGGTGGTGGGATTCTCTTAGCGATCAACCTCCTGATGATTAGTAAGCCAGATCTCTTTTATCTCAGTAGTATAGGCGCCATACAAGTTTCTTTTTTATCTGTGGGCATTTGGTGGTTTGTCTTTTCTATTCCTATGTTTCGCAATGTTCACGAAAAACCTGCACCTGCCATTGCTGTCTCCGTCTCTCGCAAAGTAGCCAACGGTTTTAGAAGTGTAGGGCAAACATTAAGGGAAATTAAAAAATACCCTGAACTTCTCAAGTTCTTAGTTGCCTTTTGGTTTTTCAGTGATGGAATTAATACCATTATTAAAATGGCGACCATTTACGGACGAGAAATCGGAATCGGACAAAACGATTTAATCTCTGCTCTGCTCATCACTCAATTTGTAGGAATACCTTGTACTTTATTTTTTGGGAAAATAGCAGAAAAACTCGGAGCAAAGTTAACTTTAATCATCACGCTTTTCATCTATCTGTGTATTGTACTACTTGGATATTTTATGACTTCTCCTATTCATTTTTATCTACTTGCTATCATGGTTGGTCTTGTCCAAGGTGGAAGTCAAGCCTTAAGTCGCTCGATCTTCGGTCGATTGGTTCCTGCTCAACGGAATGCTGAATTTTTTGGGTTCTTTGGGTTATCAGGAAAATTCGCTGCCATCTTTGGTCCTTTTGTGTTTGGTTTAATGGGACAACTGACAGGCTCAAGCCGTGCAGGGATCGCTTCTCTTTCCCTCTTTTTCATCATCGGGATTGTTTTATTAATCATGGTGAACATTGAAAAAGGAAAAAAAGAAGCTTTAGCAGAACTCTCAGCAACGAATACCAATGTGAAGTAAGGCACTGGGAAGGACACCAAAGTGGCACAAAACTTTTTACTCCAACTCATTGTATTTATCAATAAACATAACTGATGTATAGCGGACTAAGACTAGGTCCGCTTTTTTATGATGTGCTTGTATGAGACAACATCTTCGATTAACATAACAGAATATAAGTAGAGGACTCATATATGAAAAACAGCTAAAAACTAACAATTGAATGTTAGTCTTCTTCAACATTCATTCACTCAAGGAGGTTCATCATGAATCGCAAAGCTGTACGAAGCTGGTTGTGGGTGGACTGGGCCAACTCCGCCTTCACAACAACAATTATGGCAACGATCATGCCCATCTTTTATGCTGATGTGGCTACTAAACATATGGATGCTACTACATCTACAGCCTTTTGGGGATATACTCAATCGATCGCCTTGATTGTGGTAGTTCTTCTCTCTCCAGTCCTTGGAGCGATTGCAGATGCAGCTCGTTCTAAAAAAGCATTCCTTTGTTTTTTTACCTTTATGGGAGCGATCGCCTCCGTCTTAATGTTTTTTATTGGTGAAGGAGATTGGATTCTCGCTTCTGTCCTTATGATCATCGGAACGATTGGCTTTTCCGGATCAAATTCTTTTTATGATGCTTTTCTTTCAGATCTTGTACCGAATGAACATGACAGGGACTTAGTCTCCTCTATTGGTTATTCCTTTGGATATATCGGCGGTGGAATCTTACTCGCAATTAATTTACTGATGATTCAGTATCCGGAGTCCTTCTTTCTTCCTGATCGCTTAGTAGCAACTCAAGTCTCCTTTATTACTGTAGGGCTTTGGTGGATTGGATTCTCCATCCCCTTCTTTATACATGTCAAAGAGAGTAAGCGAGAAGGGACCCAAAGCCGATCCGTCGTAAACTGGACCAAACATGGCTTTCAATCCGTAGGAAAAACCATACGTAACATCCGACGATATCCTGAACTCTTAAAGTTTCTAGTCGCTTTCTGGTTCTTTAGTGATGGGATCAATACCATCATCAAAATGGCCACCATTTATGGACGAGAAGTGGGGATTGGACAAAATGATTTGATTATTGCTCTTCTCCTCACTCAAGTTGTAGGCATTCCTTTCACCATTTTATTTGGTAAAATTGCCGAGAACTTTGGAGCCATGCGTACATTGACTATGACCCTATTCGTTTATCTATTAATTGTTATGCTAGGCTTTTTCATGACAACTAGCCTTCATTTTTATCTCTTAGCTACTGCCGTAGGTATGGTTCAAGGGGGGAGTCAAGCTTTAAGTCGGTCCCTATATAGTCGATTAGTTCCTACTAAGCACCAAGCTGAGTTTTTTGGCTTTTTTAGTTTATCTGGTAAATTTGCCTCCATTTTTGGCCCCTTTGTTTTTGGTCTAATTGGACAATTAATGAACTCAAGCCGTCTAGGCATTATCTCCATCGCTTTTTTCTTCATCATAGGAATCATCATCCTTTCAACCATAAATCTAGAAAAAGGCCGCATTGAAGCCATCACAGGAAATCCGAAAGACGATTTATATATAGCCTAATGAAAGCCAGAATATGAAAACACACGAGCCTCCCATCAAAGGGAACTCGTGTGTTTGACTAGCTATTATTAATGACAAGTTTTTAAGCTACTCCAGAATCCCCTATTCATTACGAAGACCCATAAAAACCCCTCCACACTAAGGAGGGATTTTTATGGGTTCGTCTCGTCTATTTAGACAAGAACTGCTGAGGATTTATCTTTTGACCATTGGCAATCACTTCGAAGTGAAGGTGAGATCCAGTAGATTTACCTGCACTCCCCATGCCTGCAATATGTTCACCTCGTTTGACCTTCTGCCCTGGACGAACATAGATCTGATCCGAGTACATATGTGCATATAAGGTTTGGATTCCACCACCATGATCAACGACGATCCAGTTACCATATCCACGAGCAGGTCCAGCTTTGACTACTACACCATCAGCCACTGAGTAGATTGGAGTTCCTACTGGGGCAGCCAAGTCAATACCACCATGAAAAGCTCCTGGTCTTCCTGTGACAGGGTCAACTCGAGCACCAAAGGAAGAAGTGAAACGAGCCCCTTTGACTGGAGGGCCAAACATTCCTCCAGAAGTAATCAAATCACCCATTTTACCTGTGGGAGTGCCACTCATCATACTCATCAATCCATAGCCACCGGGATTAGCTACACCATCATCAACCCAAGTTCCATTCCCATACCCATAGCTATAATGCTTATTCTCCCCAAGTTTAGGAGCTTCAGCATCTGTGCTGTAGTAAATCGGACTCGATTTGGCAAAGATGATTGGAATATAAGTCCCACCACTTGCCTTTACCGTCCCACCACTTGTGGTGATGCGAAAATTCTCTAACTTAAATTGTTCATGTTTACCAAAAGACTTAAGTGCTTGATCTTTTGAATCGCCACCACCTGCAGACGCCACCCTCACAGCATCACGTACAGCAGCATGAGTTGCTAACACTGCTTGCCCTGCCAAAATGACCTGCCAAACGATAAAACATAAGATCATAAATGCGGGCACGAGAGTTACAAACTCCATTGTGGATGCCCCTTTTCGGCAGTTACGCACTCTCGGAGCCCACTTTCTTAAGATTCTCTTCATATCTAATCCTCCATGATACAAATTAAAAGAACTTGTTACATAACTTTCATCATCCTCTTGATTGGATTTCTGATTTATGCAACAACCTCCAAGAGTTTTAAAATTAACTTGGTAGAATCACTTCATTGGATAAGAAAGAGGTGTTGTCCTGCTAATAATCGTAGATTGGCACTTTTGCGGAGGTTTTATAACGAATGGGCTTTGCAACATCAAACAGGATTTTAATTTCTACATCAGCTGTTGCTACCACTTGACCTTCTCCAGATTTCTTCTGAACTCTATATGACACTAGCTTATAATAGTTGTTATAAATCCCAAACGCACGTCTACCTCTGCTTTCTTCAGCTGCATACTTACCAGAAGCTTCAGCTAACCTTGCTCCTTCTTTAACTAGGGACTGGGCTTCCATCACTGCGATGCCAGTAATCACAAATTGCCAAATCACCATACACATAAACAATACACAAGGTATTAACACGATAAATTCCATCGTGGGTGACCCTTTGCGCCTTCTGCGGATCTGTTGTCCCCATCGAACCAAGTATCCTTCCAATTGCACCCCTCCAAGATGAAACCCATCTCATTCTACTAGAAGTTATTGAAGTGGCTTTTTTATTTTTCTATTAACATTCACCCCTCATCGTGATAAATCATCGAACTTCCCAGAGATTTTATGCGAAGTGATACATCATCTGGATCAAAATGACTGATTTAACACACTTCTATTGTTCAGCCATTTCAAATATCTACGTACAGGTCCAGACCCTTTTCCTTTTACATAAACATCCTTAAAGCGGTCTTGAAAAATGAGTGGGTGGTACTTGACCTGTGCTTCCACTTGGACTCGATGATCTTTTACAATGGTAAGTTTACCTTTTGTAGATGCATGATTGCGCGCTAGATAATCTTTTGCTGTACTGATGAGTGTTCCTTGATTAGTTGTAATGACTTGTGCTACCAGGGCTTGCCGCTGTTGTGGTGTGCCCAAGACTTGATACCAAGGATCTACATAACAATTACATGCAGCATTCCGCGCTTCAGCTATTTGAATCTGTCGCTGAATTTCAGCTTCTACCAGAGCATCTAACTTCTTAGTCACAGCGAGACTTGCGCCATCTGCGGCCACTTGTGCTTGAGAATGCCCTACCCATGCAGTGACCATTGATCCTATACATAAGAACATAAACATAAAGATAGGCAAACCGGCAATCCACATGGACGTTACATTCCCACGTCTGCTCTTCAACTTTTGAATCGCCCTAAGCATACATGTGCCCCCTGCTATCAAATTACGATGAACTATCGTTTGACAAATCTCCATCAAAAAACCTTTTTTAATAGAGCTTCTCTACTAAACCCATTATTAAATAATTCGGATTTTACGATGGATTATATGTCTTAGGAACCTTATTTTAATTTTAACTGATTTTTCTTTTCTTACCAAGAGGATCTAATAAATTTACTAAATCGACAGATTTATTAATAGTCTTCTTATCATCAGCGCAAAAAATATGCCTCTCTAAATACTATATTTTACATTATTAAAGACCATTTGTAAATAAAATTCGGAATTATTCCATGCCTTTGTGAAACAAAAAATCCCCTGTAAGATGTCTTACAGAGAAATGTAATTTAAACCAGCATATTCTAACTTCCTTTCAAATCGTCACCCTTTGAGCGACCCATTTCAAAATTCAACACAATGCTCTCAAGGGTGACGACTGATTGAACCTTCAACCTTAAAGTTTGCTAGCTCCCTCTTCTTCTTTTTTCTCTATTCTCTCTTTTTCAGCATCTCGTTCTTTACCCAATAAGTTACTGACTCGATTGAATTCATCCCAATTACCTGAGGTAATACAGAGATGTCGATCCCACACTAAACTGGTTATCCCACTTTTATCCTTAATAATTCCACTTCCTGCTAAATAATCAATCGCTTTTTTAATACGCTTTTCTTCCCGCTTCTCCAATCGATAAACCTCATCCTTAGCTTTGCCTAGCTCTTTATACTTTTCACTCCAAATCTCGCTCACTTTATTTCGACTAGCCGCTCCCCAATATCTCCATTCTCTTTCTATACGATTCTTTTCATTTTCCAAGTAGTTATCTAGATCTTCCTGCGATTGAACTGATTTAAATTGACCATTAGCTGCATTGGCTACTTCTTTTAACTGTTTTTGACCTGCATCATCCACATCAAAGCCGATAATATTCACTACAGGTTTACCACCTGCTTGTGACAAAGACTTAGCCGCCGCAACTGGGTCACCCCCACAGGTTTCAATCCCATCACTAACCACATAGATAATATTCTTTACATTTTCTCCATGATGCTTTTGCATATCTTCCTTAGCTGCTTGAATAGCGGAAGCAAGCGGCGTCCAGCCCATCGGCTTAAAGCGATTGAGGGCGCTATTAAAATTAGATTCATGATATGGACTCATCGGATAAACCACTTCATTACTTTGGCAAGAGACATTTTTATCTGAATCACTGCCACTTCCTTTATGTCCATATACTCTTAAAGAGACATTTGCACTTTTAGGTATACTCTTAGAAAAGTTTTGAATCGCTTGCTTAGCTAGATCCATCTTTTGCCCACCAGATACTTTCCCTGCCATACTGCCACTCGCATCTAAAATAATTTGAACATTAAATTTTTCAAGATTAGGGATCCTTACTTTTCCATCTGGAGTCGTTTCATTGACATGAATACTCGGATCAATGGTTTGCATCGTCGCATAAGGAGGTTGATAGTTTTCTGCAAATAAATAAACAAGGCGATCAAAATACTCTTCATCACTTAGATTTTTGGGGAAAGTATCTAGTTCCTTTTTAACAGCTGCTTCATTATATTTTCCCCCTGAGAATTTACCAGGATTCTGATTCATAATTGGCTTGAACTCATTGACAGCTTTTGGAATCACTTCTGGTTTCGGTTCACTATTCTCAGCATTGTTTTCTTCTGACGAAAAAAGACCATTACAAGCAACTAGACTCGTACACAGTAACAAAACTATGACCATTTTAAGATATCTGTTTTTCATATGAATCACCTATCATCAATATTAGATACTAAATTGAACAATTATCCATCGAAAATCTGATCAATATGTATTCTCATCAATAAGTAAGTAAAAGTAGAAAGTATTACTACCACACAATAAATCCATGACAAATAAAAAATCCTCATCTGATTCTACCTTCATAGGGAAAACATGGTATAAATAATAAGATATCATAGATTTCTGTGAAGATAAATTACATTAGCCAATATTTATTGAATTTTATATTTAGATAAACAAAAAGGCTAGCCTCCCTAATCAGATCAGAGGACAAGCCAGAATCGAGCAGTCTAAATCATCTTTGATTCACTAACTACAACCCTTTCTTTCCCTCTTCTTCTTGCTCTTTAATTCTTTCCTCCTCTAACCTTCTGGCTTTCTCTAACGCTTGTCTCACTCTTCGATCCTCTTCAATAATCCCTTTATTAATAACGTGATTCCTATTATATGCCATTAGAGACAATTGACTTTCATCCTGAATCTTACCTGTCGTTTGTAAGTAATTGATTGCTTTTTTTATTCGTTCTTCTTCTACTTTCGATAATTTAAAAACAGATTGAAGGACATTGTCTGATACTTTATATTTCTCACTCCAAATCTTCAATACATCCATTCCACTAGTAGCACTCCAAAATTCCCAGTCCATTCTCAAACGTTTTTTCTGTGTCTCTAAATAGTTTTCCAGGTCCTTTTGCGTATAAACAGACTTAAATTCACCTTCTGCCACTTCAGCAACCTCTTTTAATTGCTTTTGTCCCTGATCATCGACATCAAACCCAATAATGTTGACAACTGGTTTCACTCCTATTTGTGTTAAAGACTTTGCCGCTTCTACAGGATTGCCTCCACAAGTTTCGACTCCATCACTCACTACATAGACGATATTTTTGATGTTATCTCCATATCCCTGTTCCATATCCTGTTTAGCTGCTTGGATCGCTGAAGCAAGCGGCGTCCAACCTGTCGGTTTAAACTGATCAAGAGCTCGGTCAAAATTTGCTTCATGATATGGACTCATGGGATAAACTACTTCGTTACTTTGACAAGAAACTGCTTTATCCTTGCCACTGTTACTTCCTTTATGTCCATAAACTCTTAAAGAGACATTTGCTTCTTCTGGAAGACCTGCCGCAAAACTATTAATTGCCTTTTTGGCCAAGTCCATTTTTTGTCCACCCGATACTTTTCCAGCCATACTCCCACTCGCATCTAAGAGAATTTGTACATTCACTTTTTCCACTTGTGGCATATTTCCACCATCAGGTGTTTTATTGTTCACACGAATCGTAGGGTCAATCGCTTGAATCGTTGCATACTGATCTTGATAATTCTCCGCAAACAAATAAACTAGGCGATCAAAATAGTCTTCCTTACTTAAATTCACTGGAAATTGGTCTAGCTCTATCTCCACTGCTTCCTCATCGTACTGATCACCTGAGAATTTCCCAGGATTTTGAGTCATAATCGTTTTAAAGTCGTTGACCGCTTTAGGAATGACATATTTTTTCGAGGTGCCGTCCTTGGAAGCTTGGTCAGCTTCACCACCAGATGAAGAAAATAAGCTATTACAAGCAACTAGACTAATACATAGAAAAAAAATCATAGTCAGTTGGAGATATTTACTTTTCATATGAATCACCTGTTGAGTATGTATTTTTGTAAAAATGGGCATATAGGTTTCAAAAAAGGTCGAAACAGAATATTATGTTAATATATAACACTATTTAAAATAAATAGTCAATTCAACGAATTATACAAAGGAGGGATATAAAAATCTATAGTATATTAGTATCAATAAACTAAAGAGAAACAAAGGTTTAATATAAAAAAATACAGGATAGTTTATATTTGAATAACAATCAACCTTTAAGTTAGGCAAGCCCATTCTTATTAACAATCTATAAACTTTTCTTTCCTTCTTCCTCCATTTTCTCAATTTTTTCATCTTGCAATTTCTTTTCATCATCTAGTGCACCTTTAACTCTTTTAAATTCTTTCCATGTGCTCATTGTAATAAAAGTTCCTCTTTTTCTAGCCAGTTCATTTAAAGGTAATCGTTCATTTTCATTAACTTTCCCACTTTGAACTAAGTATTCTATTGCTTTCTTGATGCGTTCTTCTTCTGTAACCTTTAAATCATCAATCGCCAATCTTGATTCATCTAATACACTATATTTTTCACTCCATATCTTTAAAGCTTCCACTTTACTGGAATAACGCCAAAGCCTCCACTCTGTTTTCAAACGTTTCTTTTGAGATTCTAAATAACTTTCAAGGTCTTTCTGTGAGTAGACATACTTAAACTCTCCATTTGCAGCCTGAGCTACTTCCTTCAGTTGCTTTTGTCCCTTGTCATCCACATCAAACCCAATAATATTTACGATTGGCTTAACTCCTACCTGAGTTAATGACTTGGCTGCTTCTACAGGATTGCCTCCACAAGTTTCAACTCCGTCACTTACTACATAGACAATATTTTGGACGTTTTCTCCATTTTCATTTTCCATATCTTTTTTAGCAGCTTGAATAGCAGCAGCTAAGGGAGTCCAGCCTGTCGGTTTAAATTGATTGAGTGCACCGTTAAAATTGGCATTGTTGTAGGGACTCATCGGATAAACCACTTCATTACTTTGACAAGAAACAGCTTTATCCTTACCACTGTTGCTACCTTTATGCCCATACACTCTTAAGGATACGTTCGCCTCTTCTGGAAGACCTGCTGCAAAGCTATTGATCGCTTTTTTAGCTAAATCCATTTTTTGTCCACCAGAAACTTTTCCAGCCATACTTCCACTTGCATCTAACAGAATCTGAACATTAATCTTTCCAACTTGAGGTATTTTTCCTTCTGGTGTTGCCTGATTGACACGGATTGTAGGGTCAATCGCTTGAATGGTTGCATAGTGGGGTTGATAATCCTCTCCCAAGAGATATACAAGATTGTCTAAGTATTCCTCATTACTCAAGTTATTTGGTAAGTTATCTAGTTCCTTGTTAACTGCTTCTTCGTTATACTGGTCACCCGAAAATTTTCCAGGATTTTGAGTCATAATCGTTTTAAAATCATTGACCGCTTTAGGAATGACATTTTTTTTCGAGGTGCCATCCTTGGAAGTTTGGTCAGCTTCATCACCAGATGAAGAAAATAAGCTATTACAACCAACTAGGCTAACACATAGAAAAAAAGTCATAGTCAGTTGGAGATATTTACTTTTCATATGAATCACCTGTTGAGTATGTATTTTTGTAAAAAATGGGTATATAGGTTTCAAAAAAGACCGAAACAGAATATTATGTTAATACATAACAATTTATCTACATCATCTACCTTATCAGGAAAAACACGGTATATGATTAATAAGATACCATAGATTTCATTTAAATTATATAGCATTTTTCATCTAACATTAAATATTTTTCAAATAAATTATCAACTCAACAGAATATAAAAAGGAGGACATTAAGGATTCATTTCATATAAGTATTAATAAATAAAAAATAAACAAAGTTTTAATATAAAAATATAGGATAGTATTTATATTTGAATAATAAAAAGGCTTAACCTTTAAGTTAGGCAAGCCTACTTCATTAACAATCTATAAACTTTTCTTTCCTTCTTCTTCTTGTTTGTCAATTCTTTCTTGTTCATTCTTTTTAGCTTGATTAAGTACATCAGTAACCCTCATAAATTCTTCCCATGTACTTGTTATAATAAAAGTTCCCCTTTTTCTAGTCATTTCAGATAAAGGAATTTGATCATTTATTTTTCCACTTTGAGTCAAATATTCTACTGCTTTGTTGATTCGACCTATTTCTTTTTCTTTTAATTTATCAATTGCTAATCGAGATTCATTTAATAATTGATATTTTTTACTCCAAATCTCGTGAGCTTCCATTCTACTAGAGGAACCCCAAATTTTCCATTCCGTTTCCAAACGTTTTTTTTGAGACTCTAAATAGTTCTCAAGATCTTTCTGTGAGTATACTGACTTAAACTCCCCATTTGCAGCCTGAGCTACTTCCTTCAGTTGCTTTTGTCCCTTGTCATCCACATCAAACCCAATAATATTTACGATTGGCTTAACTCCTACCTGAGTTAATGACTTGGCTGCTTCTACAGGATTGCCTCCACAAGTTTCAACTCCGTCACTTACTACATAGACAATATTTTGGACGTTTTCTCCATTTTCATTTTCCATATCTTTTTTAGCAGCTTGAATAGCAGAAGCTAAGGGAGTCCAGCCTGTCGGTTTAAATTGATTGAGTGCACTGTTAAAATTGGCATTGTTGTAGGGACTCATCGGATAAACCACTTCATTACTTTGACAAGAAACAGCTTTATCCTTACCACTGTTGCTACCTTTATGCCCATACACTCTTAAGGATACGTTCGCCTCTTCTGGAAGACCTGCTGCAAAGCTATTGATCGCTTTTTTAGCTAAATCCATTTTTTGTCCACCAGAAACTTTTCCAGCCATACTTCCACTTGCATCTAACAGAATCTGAACATTAATCTTTTCAACTTGAGGTATTTTTCCTTCTGGTGTTGCCTGATTGACACGGATTGTAGGGTCAATCGCTTGAATGGTTGCATAGTGGGGTTGATAATCCTCTCCCAAGAGATATACAAGATTGTCTAAGTATTCCTCATTACTCAAGTTATTTGGTAAGTTATCTAGTTCCTTGTTAACTGCTTCTTCGTTATACTGGTCACCCGAAAATTTTCCAGGATTTTGAGTCATAATCGTTTTAAAATCGTTGACCGCTTTAGGAATAACTGGACCAGTAGCTTTAGGTTCTTGGATCTCTTCACCAATAGCTTCCTTACTCTCCGACTCAGAGTTATTACAAGCAGATGTAACTATTAAACAACATAATAAAACAGTTGTTAATACAATATTTCTTTTGTTAACTTGCATAAATATCACCCTCCATTAAATAGAAAGATGGTCGTCTATAAAGACGACCAATTAAATTGAAAATAAATTATTAGATTATTTTGGAACTGTTGCACTTCCATCAAGAGCTTTAGTGATTTTCTCTGTAATTATTGATGTAACGCCTCCATCTTTAATGAATGTAAAGACGAGTCCTGCAAAGATAACACCAACAGCGATGATAATTACATACTCCATAGTTGGAGAGCCTTTTTTACTAAGGAATGGTTTATTAAGAGCATTCCACAATTTAGCGCCCATTTTAATACCCATATATAATTCCTCCTTAAATATAATTAGACAGCTTCAGCCTTCTTAATATATTCAACATTCATAAGATTTCTCCTCCTTATCACCCCCTTAAATTTAATTTTTTTTAAAATCCACCAAACATATTGTTTTTGACGAAGAAACTATAGATAATCCCACTAATCAACAGGATCATGATTGAAGGTGCAATAATTAGTGTGCTGACAATTGAAATCTTTGGAGCAGCTTTTCCAGCTGCCTCTTTGGCTTGTTCAGCGCGCATTCGACGCATTTCTTCTGCCTGCATGGCAAAGGTCTGAGCAATCGCTGTTCCCAAATTATGAGCTTGGATCAATGACTGGATTAATGCTTCCAACTCTGAAGAAGTGGTTCGACTCATCAAAGACCGATAGGCGGTTTCTCTCTGTACGCCAAATTTCACCTCTTGGAGAAATCTCGCAAACTCCTCGGCAAGTGGACCATCTGAAGTTTCTACATAATAGGAGAGTGCTTCATCTAGCCCCATCCCCGCTTGTAAAGTAATACTCATCATATCGAGATAATCAGGAAGCTCATATCTAATCTCTGCCTGTCTACTTTTTGCTCTTTGTTTAATAAAGAGGATAGGGATCATATAACCACCAAAAACTAATAACAAGAAAATGATCGGTGCTAATGGAAGACCCAATACAAAGTAGATAAAACCCAAGATCAGACCTGCTATTGAACCAAGAATTTTAGCTCCCTGTAAACGATTTACCGTCAATCCATAAGGATGCCCGGCTTTAACTAGATGGTCTTCTAACTCTTCTGGAATACTCAAAAGTTGGACTTTCTTACCAATCGGTGCTAAATCATCGAACCACTGATGAAGAAGAACCGTTTTACTTCGTTTTTGCTTTAACACTTTCCAAGGTGGGATGATATCATCTAAGATGGAAACCATCTGCTGTTGCTCGATTCGATACGAATAGTATGAAAATCCAGCTAGTAGAAGGAAAATCCACACCCCTATAACAACTGCTATAATCATGGTATCAACCAACCTCTATACTCGAATGTCGGCAATTCTCTTAATAATAAAGAATGCTAACAATTGCAATCCTATAAAAACAATTAACACGATGATCCCCCAAAAAGTCGTGAATAAATCAAAAAAGCCATCGATCATCTGACTCATCACAAAAACAACAAATACGGAGATAACTGGCATAAGATAAGCAGAATATCTTGATTGTGCAATCGAAGCATCGATCGTCTTATGGATAATTTTCCGCTCTTCCATCGTACGAGCCATTTCACTTAATACTTTTGATACATCGCCACCTGCACGTCGTTGAATGACTAGGGCGTTGACAAACACTTTTAAGTCCTTACTACTTACTCGATTTAGAAGTTCCCGCAAAGAAACTTCTAAATCTCGCCCCAATTGCAACTCTTGAACAACACTTCCTAACTCATCTTTGATTGGGGACTCCATCTCTTTCACTACAAGTCCCAATCCTTGAGGAATTGAGAGTCCTGCCCTTGCAGCACTACTTAATAATCGACATGCTTCAGAAAGTTGGTCATCTAACTTTTGAATATAAACAAGCCGACGTGAAGCTAAAAAAGCTTTAGATACAATATAGACCCCGCCAACTCCAATAATGATACTAAGCCACAACGGCGCTTTCATCCCCATGTACATGAAAATCGTAATTAATACAACAGAGAGGAACATTACAGCCCCATACTCGGATGGCTTTAAACTTACACTCGCTCTTTTTAACTGCGGGGCTAATGCTTTTGCCCAACTAGCTCGATCCAACTTCTCAACTAAAGAATCTGACCATCCAATCTCAGTTTTCGTACCAATATAGGATTCTAGCTGTTCATGATTTTCTGTTCGAAGCCGTCTGAATTGGAGCCAATAAAAAATGGCTCCCATCAGACTCATTACAGCACTGGCACCTAACAATGCGATCCACATCAGTGATCCCCTCCTGGATGTACCGGACGGAAAATAGCTGGATCGACGGGAGCCCCATATGCCTTCAGACGTTTGAGGCATTCAGGGATCTCACCCGTTGCGGTGTGATAACCTTCCACCGTTCCTTCAGCAGTCAGATTGGTTTGTTCAAAGCGGAAGATATCTTTCAGGTGAACAGAGCCATCTTCTTTTATTTGCAGTTCGGAGATCGCTAACATCTTCCTCTGACCATCTGGTAAACGACCAATTTGTACAATAAGGTCAACAGCTCCAACAATGTAGGAACGAATGATCTCAGTGGGAAGGTCCATCCCAGACATCATGACCATCCCTTCCAAGCGGTTCATCGCATCGTTAGGAGAGTTAGCGTGAACGGTAGTTAGCGATCCTTCGTGACCTGTGTTCATCGCTTGTAGCATATCGAAGGCTTCAGCACCCCGAACCTCTCCAACGATGATCCGGTCAGGACGCATCCGCAAAGCGTTCCGAACCAGTTGACGAATGCTGATTTCCCCTTTTCCCTCTACGTTAGCTGGACGTGCTTCCATCCCTGCTACGTGACCATGAGGAATCCGAAGTTCAGCCATATCTTCAATAGTGATAATCCGTTCATTTTCTGGGATGTAGCAGGCGAGAGCATTTAAAAGGGTCGTTTTCCCGCTACCTGTTCCTCCTGAGATGATGATATTTAGTTTCGCTTTAATTAAGCTAGTCAAAAACTCTCCCATCTCAGGGGTGAAACTACCAAATTCTAAGAGGTCATGCAAACGAATCGGGTCTTTTCGGAATTTACGAATCGAGACCAGTGCACCTTTTAAACTAATCGGGGGAATAACTGCATTCACCCGGCTCCCATCTGGTAAACGGGCATCTACCATCGGAGAGCTTACGTCGATCCGACGTCCGATCGGGGCAACGATTCGATCAATGACGTGACGAAGAGCTTCATCATCACGAAATTGAATTTCGGTTTTGTGTAACTTCCCTAGCTTTTCGTAAAATACTTCATTAGGGCCATTGACCATAATCTCAGTAATATCATCATCTTCGAGTAATGACTCTAAAGGCCCATAGCCGACCGATTCATTAATAATTCGGGAAATTAGACGATTACGGTCATGCCCAGTTATAACTACATGCTCATCAGCAAGGTATTTACCGATTAATCGGTCTAACGTAACTCTTAATTCATTCGACGGCATCTGAGTAAGCTTTTCCAGATCCGTCTCTTGGAGCAATCTAGTTTTAAAATGTTGAGCTAATTCATTGACGCGATCTTCATTAATACGATTCGACTTTTTTTGTGTTTCAGTTGGTTCACTTGCTTTTCGAGGCAACCGTCTTTTTTGAAAGTTGCGTTGCGAAAAAGTAGCCATGGCACACTCCTTCTATTCTTACCAACATACATTATTGCTTGTGTTTAACGTTTGCTTCTCGCTAATGTTGTTTTTGTTACTGCCCGTTCTTACCTTTTTTCGATTTATCTTCTTGCTCTTTAGCCTTCGGATCTGCTTGTTCTTCTGGCTTTGCTTTAGGATCAGCTTTCGGGTCAGGCTGTTCATTAGCTAAGTTTGGAGCTTTTAGAATCCGAATCGCATAAGAAAAGTTTTGTTCATGAACAAAGGCTCTTGCTTGATCCAGAGTCATTTCTAAACCTAGGGCTTTACCATCTTTCGTAACCCCAATGACAGGGATACTTTTCATGAAAATTAACGTTTCACTTTTCTTATCGCGTTCATTTTTGGAGATAATAATATCTACTCGATCGTTAAAGTTAAAGGAACCATCAAATTGAATATTTTCTGTCTGTGAAATCATAACCATTCGTTTATTTTCTTCAGTTAGATGGTTCTGCATTTTTAGGACATTCGAAGTTAATACTTCATCTTTTCCGATGGGAACCACTGAGATCAACTCAGCAATGTTATGTGTACTATTCTCTACTAAAATCTGTTCTAAGCTTGTCACCATCGAAGGTTGGACATACTGCTCAGGAATTTCAATGGGTCTAAAATCTTCCGCTTTCAAAGGATCTCTAGATCGAATATCTTTATCTGCGACATAAACGGTCACGAAGCCACCTAAGGCAGTTTGCACCTTGCCTACTTCGTTTAAAAACATTACTCCAGAGACTCCGGCCAATACCAGCGCCAATACTAAGAATACAATTGCTCTACGTTTTGCACCTTGCATGAATGTATCACACCTGCTTACCAGTAGAATGTTTTTTTCCGCTTATTGAAGCAGAAAGGGGTAAATATAAGCTATTAAAGTTGCCAATAAAATAAATGGGGCAAATGGAAATTCAGTTTTTCGATTGGTAGACTTCCAGTAAATGATTTTTAATCCAATTACATAAATAGCAGCTAGAACATGAGATAGCAGAAAGATGATAAAAAAAGGCTCCCATCCTAACGCCAAACCCATCATTCCAAAAAGCTTCACATCTCCGCCCCCGATGGACCTTTCATCCGTGACAACTGCAATAAGGTAAAGCACGATAAAAACCCCAAAACCCGTTAGCACATACTCCCACCACGGCTTCGGATGAGAGAATATACGGATCACTCCTGTAACAGCAATTCCAATGAGGATAAAGCGGTTATAAATCAGTCGATGTCGGAGATCAGTAATCGTAGCAGCTACTAATATTCCGAGTAAAGTGAGATAAATCAAATGTTCAGCCAACAGACTTACTTCCTTTAATTCTTAGTTTCTATGCCTACAATTGCTGATTGTCTACTTGGATTAGCCAATAATCTTTTGGCTAACTTTTGTACATCCTTAGCAAAAGCCGTCATGTTGCGCTCATTTCGAGCTGTACGCAATGTGTTTCCGCGATTGATCGCTTGTTCTATTTTCTTTTGATCGTCTTTAAA
Source organism: Hazenella coriacea (assembly GCF_004341825.1). Taxonomy (GTDB): domain Bacteria; phylum Bacillota; class Bacilli; order Thermoactinomycetales; family Thermoactinomycetaceae; genus Hazenella; species Hazenella coriacea. Next base: position 115,323 of record NZ_SMAG01000004.1, read on the forward strand.
TTGACCTATAATATCATAGGTAAATCGTGTCTTGACTTCCTTCTCATCGATTTCGGAATCTTTGTTCACCCGATTCAGCAAAATTTCCAAACGTCCTGCGGGATCTACACCGATCGTAGAGAAAAGACTTAAAGATCGATTGAGCATCCGCATCGACACTGTATCAGGGTTTAAAACATAGTAGATTCGGTCTGCTTCTTCGAGCGCTGTATATGTCAATGTTGTAATTTCTGTCGGTAGATCTACAAATATGTAGTCGTAGTATAAACGGGCTGCCCGAAGAACTCGCTCAACGTGTTCTTCCATAACCATTTCACTCACATCTACGTCAGCAGGGCTAGCTAACAATTCTACTTGCGAAAATGGCTCTACAACAGTCACACTTCGAAGGTGGTTATCGTTTAATTCGTGTAAAACGGGTGTTAAGTCCGTTAGATTGCGAGTGCTTTCTACTTTCAGATAAGTTTCCATACCACCGTACTGTAGATTCAAGTCAACTAAAAGGACACTTGAGCTTGAGTCTAACTGTAACGTTTGGGCAAGCGTTGAAGCGAGCAAACTTCTACCTGATCCCCCTTTACCACTGTAAAAAGCGATCACTTGTCCACGTCCCCAAGTAAAGCCTTTATTCCCATCATTTTCGGAGTCATCACTCTCTAAAGATTTAACTGCACGGGTGAGAACATCCTCAATCGCAGTGATTTCATCGGGGAAGAATAAAGTATCGAATGCCCCAGCTCTACTTACATCACGAATCCGTGTGGAGTCTCTTGACTCAGTAAAGTAGATGATTTCGACCTTTTCAACTTCATTCTGGATATACGGGATTAATTGCATCCCCGTAGCCTCACCACTTGACTCGTGAACAATCACTAAGTCAGGTTGTAACCGTGAAATTTCTCTACGAACTTCTTGAGGACTAATGTGAATAAACTGGGGAAATAGATGTTTGATTCGTTCTCGTATGTCTGAAGCAAGTGCATGATCATCTGTAACAACTAGCAGTTTTACATCTGGAAACATAGCTAAAAGAAGCCTCCCTACTCCAAATATCCATCTAAAGATATACACATTGATCTAAGTCCATTCTTGTAAAGCTGTGTGGTATTTCGTTTAGGGCGACTTAGTATGAAACTCTACAACGAATGGAATTAAAAATAGAACAAATGAAAAATCTCACTTTATTATGATTATTCCTTTGCTCCTATAACTATATTTCTCATAATTAACTTTAATTCTACAATAAATTACTTAACTACACTAATTTTAGCAAGTTGACACTCAATTGGCAACAGTCTAATTTACATAATTTCACCGCATATAACAAAATCGGGAATCAACTTCCCGATTTTGTCACATATTGGTCTTTACTACCTTTCCAGGGATAATTCCGAAAAAAATTGAAGATAATCACGACACTCAGGATATAGGCAGCAATAGGAATATATAGAAGGTAGATCAAGGATATGAATAAATATGATCCACTTCCAAATCGATCTTGCAAACGCTCAAATAAATAGGCAAAATCGGTTTTGGCAGTTTCACCTTGAATCTCTTTACGATAAATCCGATACTGAGGAGTTAATGCTGAAAGGAAATATAGGAAGGGTAAAGCTAGAAATAATCCGTTTAGCCAACTAGGATTTAACCAAAGAGTAATAATAAGTGCTATGGAACTAACCACAATAGCAGTCCAGCTACCCGCAAATTTCCGGCCCTTTTTCTTCGTAATATCTTCTTTCATCTGACTTAACTCTTCACTTAACTCGGGATCATCGACTGACAACGCTGCAGCTCGATTCAGATATACTTCTGCCATCGTCATATCCACCTGATCCGTTGGATAACGCCCTGCTGACAGATAAGGATGACCTGTTGAAATTACACGCCAACTACTACAAGCAGTAGACAGGTATGCCTTTGCTAATTCTTTTTTATAGTTTTGATTATCAGGTTCTTCATGTAAACACTGTTCCAACATCTTGATGCCATCTCGAATTCGCTTCGTTTTTACATATAATGAACCTAATGTATATTTATAACCAGTGTGAACAGGATCTAGCCCTAAAGCATGTTTATATTGCTCTTCTGCTCGATCTAACTTACCTAGCTTTTCGAATACTTGTCCAAGCACATAAGCAAACTTGGGGTTTTGTGGATCTAGGTCACTAGCTCGCACCATCGGTTGGATTGCTTCCTCTATTTCACCAAAATGAAAGCGTGCTTGTCCTAATAGAGCCCATGCATCTGCACGATTTTTCACTTGATCTGTGAGTTGAAGCGCTAGAAATAAAGCATCTGCAACTTTACCTTGTTCTAAGTGATCTTCTGCCAAACGCAGTTTTTCTTCCCATTCTTCTGTGACAATCCCTGAAGCTTCTTGATTATTTTCATGAATTCTTTCTTTATTGTTGCTCTCAACCATTGCTTGATGTAGGTCCAGATCATACTTTTTCTTTTTATCTTCATCAAGTAAGATCGTTTCCATCTCTTCAAGGATCTGCATCATTCGCTCTGCTTCTTGGCGCCGCTCAATCTGGGGTGCGTTTGTCCGTTGACTCCATAAACGCAGTTGCTGATGAATAAGCTTTTTAATCTCTTCTACAGAAGCTGATGGTGAGAGATCAAAAATCTCATAAAAGTTTTGCATGACTACAACGTTCCTTTATGTCAGTTTTTAGCTGATCGCTAACTTACCAACACGAATTTGTTTTTCTTTCACTTCTTCTTCCGTGAGGTTTGACTTCCGTTCAATATCCAGTTCACCTAGTAAGGTTTCTGTATTGGAATCAATCACTGATACATGAATAATTCCATCACTATCGTATTCGAAAATCACTTCCAGCGGTGCACCTTTGGGGTATTCAGGTAAATCGATCATTCCTTCACCCACGATTTTCACATATTCTAGTTCTGAGTCTTCTCCCTCAGTCACTTGAATGTGAAGTTTACTTTGTTGATCCACTGTTGTGGTATAATGACCGCTCACCTTACTTGGGATCACAGTATCTTTTTTGAGAACAATGGAGTTGACTTCTTCTCCCTGATCGTTGAGTGCCACGACCCCCATACTGTGGGAGTTTACATCTTGTACTTCTACGATGGGAAATGCTTGACTCAGATGCATGTCAACCTTTCCTTCTTTCAAGTGAAGGATGGTTCCTTGAATAGCTGCTCCCATCGATACTACTTCATCCGGGTTCACATCTAAGGATGGTTTAATCCCTGTAACCCGTTCAATCATTTCTGGAACCATTCGCATGCGTGTGGAACCTCCAACCATTAAAACACGGTCAATCTCATTCCACTCCAGATTGGCATCCTCAAGGACAAACTCCATGATTTTCTGAGTCTGGTGAAGCAAGCTAGCGGTCAACTCTTCAAACTTCTCCCTAGTTAAGGTGACCGAGACGTTTAATCCATTGGCAGACAAGAAAACATTGGTACGTTCCCGGGAAGATAAGGTTTTCTTTGCAATTTCAGACTTATCTCGTAAATCTTGTTCTAACATAGGATCATCGAGGAGGTCAATGCCACCTTGTTTCTTAAACTCTTCATTAAGATAACTCATAATTGTGTTATCCCAATCAAAACCACCTAGGTTTTTAGCACCACCTGTGGAGAGTACACGTAATCCCATTGGACTCAATTGCATGATGGTCACATCAAACGTTCCACCACCCAAGTCATAAACCAAAATCGTTTGCTCTTGATCCAATTTATCCAAACCATACGCCAGTGCAGCCGCTGTAGGCTCATTGATAATACGTAAAACATTTAAACCAGCAATTCTCCCTGCATCCTGAGTTGCTTTTCGTTGAGCGTCATCAAAATAAGCAGGCACTGTAACAACTGCATCATCAATTTTTTCGCCCAAAAGGGTTTCCGCATCTTCTTTTAAACGTCTTAAGATCATGGCAGAAATTTCTTCTGGTGTATATGCTTCAGCATTCTCTGTACGAAATTTCCACGCTTTATCTCCAAGTTGCCTTTTCACAAACTGAATCACATTAAAAGGACTTGCGACCGCCGAACGTTTTGCTATGCTACCAACGATGGGATCTTCTCCATCAAATAGAACGACAGAGGGGGTAATTCTCTCTCCTTCACGGTTAGTCAAAATTTCCGGTTTCCCGTATTTATTGACAATAGCGATCGCTGAGTAAGTGGTCCCCAGGTCGATCCCTACGACTCTGCCCATCACAATTCACTCCTTTATTCCTCTCAACCACTTTTTTATAGACGTAATAAGTCTAATAGTTGTTTTCTCTCTTCGATAATTTCTTTTGATAAACTTCCAGACTTTTGCATAACCACTTCACGAATCACTTTTCCACTTTTTTGTTCTGTTGCGACCACTTCAATCACACCGTTAAGGTCATATTTCAAAGTGACTTCGATCACTAATTCTCCAGCCTTGTGAGGCGGTAAGTCTGTAATTTGCACTCGACCAATTAAATCTATCTCTGGAGAGTTAGGATCTTCATGTTCTCCCTGTAGAACTTCGATCTCGACCTTTTGTTGATTATCTTCACTGGTAGCATAATAACGAGTACGTTCCACTGGGAGTGTTGTATAACGAGGAATGATAATGCTATTCACAAAACTTGATTGATCAGCAGTAAGAGCTTTGACACCTAAACTATGAGAAGCAATATCTTTAATAACGAGTCGTTTTAAGGTATCAGTTAACTCATTACTCACCCGGTTCTCACATTCATCTTCTGTCAAGATGAATGATTGAATGGCTGCTCCCATCGCTACACATTCGTCAGGATTAAGAGTACGGGCTGCCTCTTTACCTGTTACCCGTTTAATCATGTCCTGAACTACAGGGATTCGGCTTGAGCCTCCAGCAAGGAGAATGGTATCTACATCTTTCCATTCTAGTTGAGTTGCCTCTAATACTTTATTCATGTAGTCTTCAGTTTTTGTGACCACATCATGAATTAATTCACCAAAAGATTGTCGATCCAAGTCTACACGTAAAGCCTGGTCTTTGTGGACTAATGTGAGAGCCAGTTGATTGCGAAAAGAGAGATCTCTCTTCGCAATTTCTGCTTTATCCCACAAATCTTGCCTTGAACGACGATCTTTCCGTAAATCGATTCCATATGTATCGATAAATTCTTGAGCCAAATAATTAACAATACCTTCATCAACATCTTTTCCACCCAGATGAGAGTCCCCAATGGTAGCCAAAATCTCAAATCGATTACCATTGATTTTCATCAAGGTAACATCAAAGGTTCCCCCTCCAAAATCATATACCATCACATATTGTTTGGAGTGTTCACTTCGACCCATTCCATACGCAAGAGCTGCTGCTGTTGGTTCATTGATGATCCTCAATACCTCAAGACCGGCGATTTGACCGGCCTGTTTGGTGCATTCACGTTGCGCATCTTTGAAGTAAGCAGGAACACTGATCACCACTTTTTTGATTTCTTTCCCCAGATACTCTTCTGCATCATTTTTTAATTTCTTTAGCAACATCGCAGATAAATCCTCAGGGAAATAATCACGACCGTCTATATTAAAACGGTAAGAGGGATTCCCCATTTCCCGTTTTAAAAATTGTACGACTCGTGTAGGATCAGTCATGGCTAAATTACGAGCCTCTCTGCCCACTACAGGTGTTCCATCGTGCTCAAAGAAGATCATGGAAGGCGTGGTTCGTTCGCCTTCTCGATTGGGGATGATTTCAGATTTCCCATATGAATTGATATAGGCAATAGCCGAAAAGGTTGTCCCCAAATCGATTCCTACAACTAAGTCATGACTCAATGGAACGCACTCCTTTCGACTTCCACACAACTTTTACGGCTGGTACTTTTTAATGATAACTTCTGTTGGGCGTAAGATTAGTTCTTTTAATCTAAACCCGTGACGAACAATATCTACGATTCGATTATCTTCTGCTAGATTATTGGTTGGTTCAACTTTTATAGCTTTCTGGGTCTTAGGATCAAAGAATTCAGAAGTGGTATAAAGAGGCTCGACTCCACGACGATATAAAATCTCGATCAATTCGCCACTTAATGTCTTCAAAATCTCAGTAAGCTCTGGTGATACGGATCCATGGCGATAGATACTCTCCATTCGATCAAAATGCAAGATGAGATCAATGTACAATGGACGAAGTTGATTCAGTTCCTGATCTTGTTTTAACTCTTCCATCTCTTGATACAAGCGGTCAAAAGCTGCTTCTTTGGTTTTATCGTAACTCAACCGACTCGACACCACTTGAACCAGAGAAGAAAAGTTAGATTGTAGGTTATTCAACATAGATACAACCTGTGTGTTTTCTTGCTGTACCACTTGGGGTAGACTGTCTTGTCGAACCTCTCTTAGCGCACCACGGTCTTTCCCTAACTGAAGACGAGTATCAGTAAAAGAGAATGGCTGACTCTGCTCCGTAGTTCTTTGGTTCTCCTTCCTGGGTTTCATAGCTTTACCTCCTGATCTGTTTAAAAAATGAAACCTAGCAAAGTAAAACTATTAGTACTTATGAACATTGATTCATAAGATGCCATGGAATATATATCTGTCAATACCTCTTATATAATTTTACTAGTAAATGAAAGAGTGTCGCAAGTATATAGGGAAGAAGAAATCACATTTATCTTGTTATCTTCATAATATCTTTCCCAAAAGTAATGTTACAGATATAAATCCTCTCAACTAGCTAGTTCAAACACGAAGGAAAAATAGAGTTGAAAACTTGGCGAAGTGTAATGCGCAAAGGTTGTCCCGTTTTCTGTCTACCTTTGTTCATTGAATGATACGAATCTTTCTGATGGGGAAAATCGGAACAATTAGGGTGATTTTTCAAACCTAAAATTGGAAGAATGCTGCTCAACTTCCAACATTACCTCAGGGCAATTATAGTCTGTTTTATGTTGGAAAACAAGCAATATTTACTAATCGTAAAGATGTAGATTCACCTAATTTCATTAATAAAACCGCTACAACTGCGATCTTATGGAGTATGCTCATCACCTGCAATCCAATATTAGAGTATAGAAAAAGAGATCCCATTCTTTGTACATCATGAGACCTCATTTCCGTGCGAGCATGACTCCATTTGATTGAGTTCCCCAACTAAAGATCAGCTTAACTATTCATGCTCGTTTTCAACTTGATAATCTTCCAATCTTACTTCTTCATAACAGGAAGGGCAATAAAGCTTTCCGTTATGAAACCAAGGGCGATTCGTCTCTTCGTCACAACGACTACACGTCAATGAATTCATCGGTTCTCCTCCTAATCAACCGATTTAGTTAACCAAGTTTTTGATTAAAAACGGACTCATAATAGATGAAAAATAACATTTTATACCTTTTAAAAAATTATACAAGATTTGCTATTTCCCTCCTACATTTTTCAAGTTCGGGTCGATGACCCTTTTCCCTACTGCTCATTGTTGAAAACGCTTTACATCGAATTACTTGATATTAATGGGTGAAGGGGCACAGTAACAGCTTTCGATCTCAATATTTTTAAAGCTAAATTTTGCCGAAATCATACACAAAAGTCGTTCCCAAATCTATAACATAAGATAAAAAATGCAGTGATGCCCAAAAGCAACACCGCATTTTCAACAAGTTATGCACAAGAAAAGCATCCTTTGTGTATAACTTGTGGATAACTCGTTCATTTTTTTAACAAATTTGTAACATCAACATAGATACAAATGAGTTTAGTTACACTTCTCGCATATGAGGGAAAAGGAGGACATCACGAATGGAAGAACTGTTGGTCAACAACATGACCAATCGATCAATCCCAATGCCTAACCCACCAGTTGGTGGCATGCCATACTCTAACGCCTCGATGAAATCTTCATCCATTGGATGTGCTTCATCGTTGCCTTGAGCCCTTTCTTTTACTTGTGATTCGAAGCGCTCCCGCTGATCAATGGGATCATTCAGCTCAGTAAAAGCATTTGCATGCTCACGACCAACGATAAACAACTCAAATCGATCCGTAAAACGAGGATCTTCCTGATTCTTTTTTGCCAGTGGGGAAATGGCTACAGGATGACCATACACAAAAGTAGGTTGAATTAATGTTGCTTCGATTTTTTGCTCAAAGAACTCATTAACTACATGTCCGAAGCTCATGGTTTCTGCCACCTCAACCCCATGCTCTTTAGCCAAAGAACGAGCTTCCTCATCACTCATCTGTTGAGTAAAGTCAATGCCACAGTGTTCTTGAATCAGATCCGTCATCGATTTCCGTGTCCAACCAGGTGAAAGATCAATCTCTTCACCTTGGTAGTTGATCTGGGTCGTTCCTAAGACTTCTTGCGCTGCGTGAGAAACGATATTCTCTGTGAGATCCATAATATCATGGAAATCCGCATAAGCCTCATACAGTTCCAACATGGTAAACTCAGGGTTATGACGTGTTGAAATTCCCTCATTTCTGTATACGCGTCCGATCTCATATACTTTCTCGATTCCACCAATAATTAAGCGTTTGAGGTGAAGTTCGAGCGCGATTCGCATATAAAGAGTCATATCTAATGCATTATGATGGGTGATAAAAGGACGTGCCTCGGCTCCACCAGCAATTGGATGCATGGTTGGGGTTTCTACTTCCAAAAATCCTTGTTGATCTAAGTAGCGACGGATACTTGCAATAATTCGGCTCCGAGTGATAAAAGTATCTTTCACTTCAGGGTTCATAATTAGATCAAGGTAACGTTTTCGATATCTTTGTTCAACATCTTTTAAGCCATGATACTTCTCTGGTAGTGGACGCAAAGATTTACTAAGGAAAGTGACTTGATCCGCTTTTACACTCACCTCTCCACGCTTGGTTTTAAAAACAACACCTGAGATTCCAATGTAGTCACCGATATCAGAGGAGTGAAAAGTCTCATATTGTTCTTCTCCAACTCGATCTTTCCGTACATAGATTTGAATTTTTCCCGATCGGTCTTGAATATGGGCAAAAGAAGCTTTCCCCTGAACTCTTTTTGTCATCAACCGACCTGCGATTGTTACAGGTTCAGCCATGTCATCTAATTCTTCTTTACCAAACGGTTCATATTTGGACAAGATTTCTTGTGCTGTATGGCTACGAACAAATTTTTGTCCAAATGGATCAATTCCCCGTTGGCGAAGTTCATCTAATTTATCACGCCGTACCTGTAGTAATTCGTTTACTGGTTCATTTGTCATGCCTTATTTTCACTCCTTCATTTACAATAGGTCAGCCAATGATCACACGGCTCGAGCTTGATCAGTAGAAGAATCATCATACTGTTCCGCAAAGCCTAGTAATAACTGAGCCATACCATCACGGGTTTCCTCAGCATTAATCTGATCTTTTATCCGAGAAGCTCCTTTTAAACCTTTTAAATACCATGCAGCATGTTTACGCATTTCCCGTACAGCCACTCGTTCTCCACGAAGAGCAATCAGACGGTCCATGTGTAAAAGAGCAATCTTCATTTTCTCTTGAGCGCTCGGCTCTGGTAAGAGTTCGCCTGTAGTCAAATATTGAACAGTTCGATACAACATCCACGGATTGCCCAAAGCGGCCCGACCAATCATGACACCATCGCACCCTGTAGTCTCTAACATCCGTTTGGCATCTTCAGGAGTAAATACATCCCCATTGCCAATCACAGGAATATCAACAGCCTCTTTCACTTGCCGGATGATCTCCCAGTCTGCTTTCCCTTTATACATCTGAACTCGTGTCCGACCATGGACGGAAACAGCTTTACCACCCGAACGCTCAACCGCTTTCGCATTATCAACAGCATAGATATGCTCTTCATCCCAACCGATCCGCATCTTTACAGTGACTGGCTTTGAAACCACTTGAACGACAGCTGAAACCATTTCCTCAATCTTATTAGGGTCCAGCAACCATTTTGCACCTGCATCACAACGGGTCACCTTGGGTACTGGACACCCCATATTAATATCAATAATATCCGCATTGGTTTGCTGATCGACAACTTTAGCAGCCTCGACCAAATTTTCTTTGTCCCCACCAAAAATTTGTAAGCTGAGCGGCTTTTCCCGTTCATCAACAAATAACATTTCCTGTGTCCGCTTATTTCCATGTAAAATCGCTTTATCACTTACCATCTCTGCACAGACCAAGCCTGTTCCAAACTCTTTCGCAATTAAGCGGAATGCAGGGTTACATACACCTGCCATAGGGGCCAAAACCACTTGATTTTCCATTTGAATCTCGCCGATTTTAAGCATGTTTATATCCTCCCTTCTAACTCTATATGAGCATTTTCAGTCACATATAGATCCAGATTCTATTAGGTCACTATCTCTATTTCTCTGTCTCACTCTTGTAGCTGATCCACAAAAGTCGTTTGTCGGAGAAATATCTCCTTTGCTAAGTTCTTTGAATCAAGCCACCTGACTACCAGTTTATTCAGGTTGTATGGCTCAAGTCGAGTTCCTAATTGTTATGAAGTCGATACCATTCGTTTAAGTGATTTAAGTGGATAAAAACGAGTAATTGGAATGAAACTGCAGCTTGGATGGGAGCAACCTAATTTCTTGCTCTACTTGCAACTGAGCCGCCCGATGTCCTACAGTCTGATCCGAGTCTGGAATCATGATTTCAGAGTTAAGTTCTGCAAGCGGAACCATTACAAATGCTCGTTCTATCATCCGTGGATGAGGAATTTGCAAATCGTCATGCTGGATGATTCGTTGATCATAAAGTAATATATCGATGTCAATCGTTCTAGGTCCCCAACGCACCTCTCGTACCCGATGCATTTTCTTCTCAATCTGTAATAGTGAAGAAAGTAGCTGAAAGGGGGACAATGTGGTATGAACTTCAACGACCATATTATAAAAAGAAGGTTGGTCTTCATATCCGACTGGAGCCGTCTTGTACACAGATGAAATGCGTGTAACACAAATGCCATGGGTATAATGGATAGATTCAATCGCCTGTTGAAGCTGAGAGAGTGGATCACCTAGATTAGCTCCCAACCCTAAATAAGCAGTTACAATTCGACTCATGTCCGACTCCTTCGAATTTCTACACCTACCGCTTGATAATGACCTGGAATCGGTGGATCAGGCTTCGTCACCCGAACCATGATTTCTTCAATCGGGTATTGACTCAAACACTTGTCAGCAATTCGTTCAGCTAGAGTTTCAACAAGTTTCACCTGAGTCCCTTCTACTTCTTCTTTGACTGTTTGATAGATCTCAGCATAGTTGACTGTTTGCTTGAGATCATCAGACCGCCCTGCGGGACATAGATCAAGCCCTAGCTCCAAATCGACCATGAATCGTTGCCCCAATCTGTTCTCCTCGGGGAATGCACCATGATAGGCGTAAAAGTACATATGATTGAAAAAGATCTTGTCCATCACTTCGCCTCCAAAGATCCACCAAATAACATTGCATCCATCATCCGACAAACACGAACAATTTCTTTCACATCATGGACTCGAACGATTGAACATCCTTGTGCAACACCAAAAGCTACCGTTGCAGCTGTTCCTTCCAATCGTTCATCAGGAGGCAAATCCAAGGTCTTTCCAATCATCGATTTGCGCGAAGTCCCCAATAGGACCGGATATCCTAACTCAACCAATTGATGAAGATGCCTCATTACTGTTAGATTTTGTTCATAACTTTTAGCAAATCCAATTCCAGGATCTATAATAATTCGTTCTTCTTGTACTCCTGCTTCCTGTACAATCTGGACCGACTCTTCTAAGTCGTTCAATAGATCTTTCATCAGTGACTGATACTTAGCCTCTTTTCGATTATGCATCAATACGATGGGAACATCATACTGTGCAACTACAGATGCCATATCAGGGTCGTATTTAGCCCCCCAGATATCATTAATTACATGTGCACCCGCAATGATTGCTTGTCTTGCTACTTCAGCCTTATAGGTATCAACAGAAATCGGAAGATCCACTTCCTGCGCTACCCTCTCCACGACTGGAATCACTCGCTCTAATTCCTCTTCCAAAGAAACTGGTGTCGAAGTAGGGCGAGTCGACTCACCACCGATGTCGATCAAATCCGCTCCATCAGCCTGCAACTTTCTTGCATGCTCTACTGCTAAATCAAGCTGATGATATCTTCCTCCATCCGAGAACGAGTCAGGGGTTACATTGAGAATTCCCATCACTAACGTCCGACCGTGCCGAGGAAATTGATATTTACCTATTTGTAGATAAGATTTACTCATTGATTGTGTGCCTCCATGCACCAGTAAATTCGTTATATCATCATGTCCAATTTCCATAAAAGGAGGTGCCTTCATATGTTATATAAACTAACAGACGGCTCCTTGAAACACGAGGCTAAAAAAGTTAATCTATCAGACATCATAGCCATATATGCATCACTTTACTTCCATTTATAAAAAAGTCCCCAACCATGGACTTCATAGAAAGAAAAAAATTCGGGTATCAAAAGAAAATGTCTCATGGTGAAAAGTCATTTTTCCCTTCGCATGAATCGAATAGTTAGGAGCAAATAGCCATCAGTAGCGAGAAGCGGGGAAAGAATTTCATTATTATCAGTTTACACTTTTATCTATCAACGATTTACTCACTCAATATCGCCAAAATATCAAAACTCTTTTCTTCTCACGTAGATATTGAGCTCTATTATAAGTAAATCCATCATAATGTTCAATAAACATCTATTCATCACTTCTAATCACATTATTTTAACACATGGAAAATAAATCTTCATCCCAAAATATAGGGGGGAGTAGAACCCTCCTAAAATAAAAAGCCACCCCATGGTATTTGGGATGGCGGAGATTAATTTTATTCTTTTTCATCGAAATGATATAAAGGAGTAGTAAGATAACGTTCACCATTACTTGGAATCACTGCTAACACTTTTTTACCTGCTCCTAAACGTCGAGCCAGTTGGATCGCAGCAGAGACTGCGGCCCCTGAAGAGATTCCTCCTAATACTCCTTCTTCTTTAGCCATACGACGTGCCCATTTGAAGGCCTCTTCATCTTCGATCTTCATAATTTCATCATAGACATCTGTATTTAAAATGGTAGGAACAAATCCTGCACCGATTCCTTGAATCCCATGTTTACCTGGTTGTCCTCCAGACAAAACGGGAGAGGTCGCAGGCTCAACAGCTACTACATGTAAATGGGGAATTTTTTGTTTAAGAACTTCTCCTACACCTGTGATCGTACCACCTGTGCCTACACCAGCTACAAACCCATCCAATTTTCCATCCATTTGTTCAAGAATTTCCAATGCTGTTGTTTCAATATGGACTTTTACATTATCACTATTTTTAAACTGCTGAGGCATAAAATAATTGGGGTATTCTTTGGCCATAGCTTCTGCTTTATCAATCGCACCTTTCATTCCTTCAGCACCTGGTGTGAGAACTAATTCTGCCCCATACGCACGTAACAAATTACGACGTTCAATGCTCATCGTCTCAGGCATAACTAGAATCGCTCGATATCCTTTAGCAGCAGCCACCATCGCCAGACCAATTCCAGTGTTCCCACTTGTTGGCTCTAAAATGGTATCACCCGGTTTTAATTCACCTCGTTTCTCTGCTTCTTCAATCATGCTGAGGGCGATTCGGTCTTTTACACTACCTCCTGGATTAAAAAACTCCAGCTTCAAATAAATATCTGCATCTGACTTTCCAACGATTCTATTCAGTCGGACGATCGGTGTTTGTCCGATTAAATCTAGAATGTGATTAGCTACTCTCATGTATAGGCCTCCCTATTCCGAGTAATCGAGTAGGATTTAATGGCTTTATCATATCAATCTATAAAAGGAATTGTCAATTATTTTCTACAATTAGTTCCTGTAGTTCTGTTCGATTAAATACATATTGCTCATTACAAAAATGACAGGTCACTTCTGCTTGACCCAAGTCTTCGATTATGGATTGAATCTCTTTATCCCCCAGCCCTTTTAACATCGATCTAACCTTATCCCTTGAACAATGACATTGAAATTGAATAGATTTTCGCTCTAGAACATCTATATCATTTCCCATAATCTGTTGTAGCAAGGCTTCAGGAGTGATCCCTTCTTGTAAAAGATTTGTAATTGAAGTAATGGAACTGATCCTTTCCTCTAGTCTTCCAATTGTCTCATCAGATGCATCTGGTAAAACTTGGACAAAATAGCCCCCAGCCGTTAAAATTTGGTCACGATTGACAAGAACACCTAATCCGACTGATGAAGGAGTCTGTTCTGAGGTTGTAAAGTAATAGGTAAAGTCTTCAGCTAATTCTCCAGATATGATGGGAGATGTTCCTCGAGAAGGTTCCTGTAAACCTACATCTTTAACTATGTAGATAGATCCTTGTCCTACAGCTGTAGCCACATCGAGCTTTCCTTTTTGATTCAGAGGAAGTAAGACTTCTGGATGCTCTACATAACCTCTAACATTTCCTTTCCCATCTGCATCTACCATCATCTGTCCTAAAGGACCATCTCCACGCACATGAATGGTAAGATGATGATGTTCCTCTTTTAAAGTAAGCCCCATCATCGCTCCCATGGTAGCTGTTCTCCCTAGTGCAGCACTTGCTACTGGAAAGGTGGTATGTCTCCGTTGTAACTCCTGTACTAAGTGTGTGGTTGTAGTAGCAAAACCCCTTACCTGTTTATCTGCAGAGATTGCACGAACTACATAATCGCTCATACTATATTTCCTCCTCATTATATTGGGTCAGTAGTATCGATCTTTGCAAACAAAAAGGAAACCCCCATTTCAGCTAGGAATTTCCCCTCTATACATAAAACATTGGTAATCGACATGATTGATTCAAACAATCCACTATTTTTGGTTTCGCTCGTAGATCACCTTTAAACCTTCGAGAGTCAAATTGGAGTTGACATCATCAATCGTTTTTGCCTCCATACATAGAAGAGGTGCCAATCCACCTGTAGCGATGACTGTGGGGCGTTTACTAAATTGTTCTTTCATGCGTGATACGATCCCATCCACCAATCCTACATAACCATAGTAAATCCCAGACTGTACAGCTAAGATCGTATTTCTACCAATCACCTGCTCAGGCTTTACAATTTCTACTCGTGTTAATTTTGCTGCTCGTTGATAAAGAGCTTCTGATGAGATGGTCACACCTGGAGTGATCGCTCCACCTAAATAGCTCCCTTGTTCATCAACACAGCAAAAGGTAGTCGCAGTTCCAAAGTCGACAATGATCAGAGGAGCACCATAAATCTCAATCGCTGCAACAGCATTTGCGATTCGGTCCGCTCCCACCTCACGTGGATTTTCCACTTGAATATTTAATCCTGTTTTTACTCCTGGACCTAAAACCAGTGGAGTTTGATGAAAATATTTCTCTATCATTCGACGCAATACATTCGTTAGCGGAGGAACAACAGATGAGATAATGACACCAGAGATTTCATGAATCTCTAGTCCTACATGTTGGAGCAAGTTGGAAAGCTTCATTCCATACTCATCATCCGTCGCATTTCGATCTGTTTTGATCCGCCAGTGATGGTATAGATGATCCTGCTCATAACAGCCAAGTACGATATTAGTATTTCCTACATCCATCACGAGTAAAATGCTTTTTTTGTGCGACATCTTGCCACCTACTTTTCTGATGAATCATGTTTATCATATCAACCTTTAATCTTTTGTTACAAGAAAACTTTTATCCGAAGAACAGTAAAATCAATAAGGAAATGATTACTGATTCCCTCCAAAGAAAAAAAGAGACGTTAGAGAACGCCTCTTTTTTATGCTTATTCAGGTTTCTTTTTATCAGAGTCAGAGTCTTCTTGCTTAGGTTCTTCGTCTGCTTTTTGATCAGTTGCTTCTACTGATTCTGATTTAGGTGCTTCCGTAGGTAGAGTTTCTGGTTTAGATGAAATAGTTGGAAGATCTGAAGTTGAAGGTTGACTTTCACTGTTTTCCTCTTCCTTCGCTTCAGTGTTTGACTCATCCTTTCCTTGGATGTTCACTTTCACATCTTTCGGAGGATCTACAATTTTCCCTGTTTCGAGCAATTGTTTAATTTGCTCTTCATCCAACGTCTCTCGAACAAGCAATGTTTGAGCTAAAAGCTCCAGTTGATCACGACGCTCGAGTAGCAAGTTTTTCGCACGATTGTAGCAATCACGGATCATCTCTTGCATTTCCATATCGATCTCGTAAGCAACTTGATCACTGTAATTTTGTTCATGTCCTAAGTCTCTGCCAAGGAAAACCTGTCCTTGCGATCGTCCGAACAACATGGTGGCTAACTTATCACTCATTCCGTATTCGGTAATCATCGCCCGAACAATTCCAGTCGCCTTTTCAAAGTCATTGCTAGCTCCTGTACTAATCTCACCAAAAATAATCTCTTCGGCTACACGACCACCTAGAAGACCTGTTACTCGATCTAAGAGCTCGCTCTTAGTGGCTAAATAGCGGTCTTCTTTTGGTAACATCATCGCATATCCGCCGGCTTGACCTCTTGGTACGATCGTAACTTTGTGAACCACATCAGCATTTTCCAGATAGAAACCAGTAATCACATGACCTGCTTCATGATAAGCAACGATATTACGCTCTTTTTCACTGATTACACGGCTCTTTTTCTGTGGTCCGGCAATGACGCGGTCAATCGCTTCATCGACCTCTTCCATCGTAATGACCTTCTTGTTCCCACGAGCAGCTAATAAGGCCGCCTCGTTTAATAGGTTTTCAAGGTCAGCACCAGAAAAGCCAGTGGTGCGTTGAGCTACTACACTCAACTTCACATCATCAGCAAGCGGTTTATTACGTGCGTGAACTTTTAGTACAGCTTCACGTCCTTTGACATCTGGACGATTCACTAAAATTTGACGGTCAAAACGACCTGGACGAAGTAACGCAGGGTCTAAAATGTCAGGGCGGTTGGTAGCTGCGATCATGATAATACCAGCGTTTGCATCAAATCCATCCATTTCCACCAATAACTGGTTCAATGTTTGTTCACGCTCATCATGACCTCCGCCTAAGCCAGCCCCCCGCTGACGACCAACAGCGTCAATTTCATCAATAAAGATAATACATGGTGCATTTTTCTTCGCTTGTTCAAATAAGTCACGAACACGGGACGCACCCACACCTACAAACATTTCAACAAAATCGGAACCACTAATGGAGAAAAACGGAACTTTTGCTTCACCCGCAACGGCACGAGCAAGTAATGTTTTCCCTGTACCTGGAGGTCCTACAAGTAAAACCCCTTTAGGAATTCTTGCACCGATCGAAGCGAAACGGCGATTATCTTTTAGGAAATCGACGATTTCTACAAGTTCAGCTTTCTCTTCATCAGCACCTGCTACATCATCAAAGGTGACCCTCTTCTTCTCTTCGTTGTATAACTTAGCTTTGCTCTTCCCAAAGTTCATCACACGACTACCGCCGCCTTGTGCTTGATTGAGCAAGAAAAAGAATAGAAGAATAATAATCACAAAAGGCACAATGGATGTAAAGACAGTTAACCAGATTGAATCACTCTTCTGTGGTTCAACTCTGTATGCTACACCTGCGTCTTTAAGATCACGAATCGTTGTTTCTTCACTATATAGACCGTGTGTAACAAATTTTTTATTTTTTTCGCTTGTTATTGTACCCTCAATATAATAAGTACCACCATCCGGACGAACAACTATGTCGGACAACTCTTTATTTTTAAGCTTGGCGACATACTCATTGTATTTGAGGTCAGTCGTACCTTCAGCTGTATTGGCGACCATATTGATTACGCCAAGGGTTACCAGGATGAGGATTAGATATAGTACTCCGTTCCTGAGGAAGAAGTTTTTCATCCCTAGCCTCCTCTCAGTCCACTTTTTTCATTGTATCATAGTCTTTCTTTGACTAACAATAGACCAAACTATGAACGGTATACCTCTTCCTTAAGAACGCCGATATAAGGGAGGTTTCTGTATTTTTCATCATAGTCAAGCCCATATCCTACTACAAAATCATCAGGAATCGTAAAACCACAATAATCTGGCTTTAATCCAACTGTCCGACGTTCAGGCTTATTGAGTAAGGTAACAACTTTGACAGATGCGGCTTTTCTTCCTTTGAGTAAATCGATGATATAACTGAGGGTAAGACCTGTATCAATAATATCTTCGACAATCAAAACATGGCGTCCTTCGACCGTTGTATCCAAATCTTTTAAAATCCGGACAACTCCAGATGATTGCGTAGAGGAACCATAGCTTGATACTGCCATAAAGTCGATCCCTAAAGGAGTGTCTATTTTTCGAATAAGATCTGCCATAAATGGTAAAGCCCCTTTTAAGATACAGATACAAAGAGGATTCAGATCTTTATACTCCTCTGTCAAACCTTTTCCTAACTCTTCAACTTTT
Source organism: Hazenella coriacea (assembly GCF_004341825.1). Lineage (GTDB taxonomy): Bacteria > Bacillota > Bacilli > Thermoactinomycetales > Thermoactinomycetaceae > Hazenella > Hazenella coriacea. The sequence goes on from NZ_SMAG01000004.1 coordinate 133,702, forward strand.
TTTTGAATCTCCGCTTCTGTGAAAAGTATTTCCTTCATTTCGTGATGCATGGGCAGCCTCCTAAGATGAGATCTCACTATTATAAGTAAAGGCAACTGTGATCATTCCACAATCCAACGCATGGTTAAATAGGACTTCGTTTTAGACGTGATTTGTGCATCCTTTGAGCGTCGGATTCCCGGCACCCAGATGATCGTCTCTCCTGAAAGGACTACTGGGTGAACATGACGATGTTGACGCGGAATCTTGGCTTCCATAAATAAGTTCTTTAGCTTCTTCGTTCCATCCATACCTATACACGTCATACGATCCCCAGGTTGACGAGATCGTACATATAATCTGTCTAGTAGTTGCTCAGCATCGAAAACAGCCCAATCACAACAGGAATCTATCTCAGAAAGCGCCTTATTGGAAACGATTACTTCTATTTTACCCAATAACCCCTCTAGTGAAGTCACACCCGGTATCGAAAGAGAGATTTTATCATGGACACTTTTCGAAGCAGATACACGTTTTCCCTTTGTTTTCTTTTGAAGATGCAGTACTTGATACTCTTTCTGTGCAACCCAGTCTCCCGGAAGATGTACAGTAACTGAAGGATGGTTATGAGCCGCGACATATCGAACTTGTTCAACAGATTCGAGGGTTGCCTCATGAACTCCTTGCCTTAAATAACAATTTAATATTAGTTTAACTGTTCGTCGTTGTAAAGCAACAGGGAGTTGAAGAAAAGGTGTCAAAGCAATTGTTATGTAATCCTTTTCCTTTTTCAAGAGAATTTCTGATAATGATTTTTGTACAAGATCATCCCAAACTTCCTCTTCATCTCTGACCAGATCGCTCAGTTGTAAGATTGATTGCTTCATCTGAGGATTATAAGACTTTAATAAAGGTATAAGTTCTAAACGGACACGATTTCTAGTATATTCGGTAGATAAATTACTTAGATCCATACGTGGTTCGAGAAATTCTTGTTCACAATAATTTTCAATCATTTCTCGAGATACGTGTAAGAGGGGACGAACGAGCCGAAGACCACGCCAATGTCGAACTTGCTGTATTCCTGTTAATCCTTGAACTCCTGTTCCCCGAATCAGGCGCATCAAAACCGTTTCCACTTGATCATCTGCATGATGAGCCAAAACGCAAGTATGTATATCCCATTTTTTAGCTACTTGAAGAAACGATTCATACCGTAATTTCCTTGAAACAGCCTGTTTATTTTCTCCCGTTTGCTGAACCTGTTTCACCACATCGATTCGATCAACGGCATAAGGGATATTCCAGTCTTTACATTTTCGACAAACATACTCTTCATCCTGCTCACTGTCAGCTCCTCGTAACTGATGATTGACGTGAACTACAAACAACTTCCAATCATTTTGCCTGCTTAATTGATGTAATCCATACAGAAGCGCCATTGAATCAGGACCGCCGGATACGGCTACTAATAGTTTCTCACCATGATTAAATAATTGTTGCTGTTCAATTTGTTGCTTCAATTGCTCGAGAAACACCTGCTCAGCCCCTTAAAAATAAAAACCCGGCAGTCGCTCCGGGATCACAAAATCTATAGATTTCTCCCAACATAATCTTATTCCTTTTAACAACAAGAATCAAACTTCAAATCGCTGGTTGGGAACGCTCGATCCGATGAACACCTGGAAGTCGAATCGTAGACCACTCAGGTGCATGTCGTTCTACTTTAGATACAACAACAGTCATATCATCTCCAATATTTCCTTCACGGTGTCGAACTACTTTCTCTAACAAGAGATCCGCAAAGTCTTGAGGGTCTTTCGTGTCAATCTCTGTAATCATACGCTTAATAAAAGCATCTTTATTTTGCGTATGACGTGGAGCATCATAAATTCCATCTGTCATCATAATGACAAGATCACCTGGTTCCAATTGCATCTCAATCGGGTCAATATCAATCTCCTTTAAGATCCCAATCGGTGGATTAGCTGCTGAGACCATGTGCACTTGATTGCCCCTTTTGATAAATCCTGGGGTCGAACCCACTTTCATAAATCGGCCATGGGCTGTATTTAAATCAACCATTGCTAGATCAACCGTAGCAAACATCTCATCAGCTGTCCGTAAGCTAAGAATCGAATTCACTGTATCAACTGTTCGATCTTCGCTCATCCCTGACTGGAGCAAACGACGAAGTAGTTTTAAAGCGGCATTACTCTCATCCTGCGCACGCTTTCCATTCCCCATCCCATCACTAAGAGCTACGGCATATTTACCTGTACCCAGATTCATATAACAGTAGCTATCACCCGATACGAATCCTCCTCCTTTAGCAGCTGTAGCTGCACCTGTTTTTAATTCAAATCGTTGTGCAGAACCTAAGGTGATCGTCGCTGATGGAGAGCCATCTGTGACAACTTTCCGAAAAACTTGGATCGGTTCACCTAAAATCTCTGTCAATAAAGGAGCCACCAATTTCCTACACTCATCTAAGCCATCTCGGTGAGGCATCACCACTTCAATTTCTACTTTTCCCTCTTCTAGGTTGATGATATCTACTCGAGTAATAGATAAACCAAGCTCTTCTAGAGACTCATGAATCTGTTCTTCCTGTGCAGATAACACCTGTGTCTCATGTCTAATTTCCCCTGCTAACTTAGACATCACCTCCGCCATACCTGCTAATTGATCCGAGACGAGACGACGTGACTCTTTCATCTTCTCTCTCCAAAAAATATGTTGCTCGAGATCTAGATACTGTTCTTGAATCGATTCGATCACCTGATTGGGTCGTACACAATAATTCTCCCATAAAGGCGGAGCTGAAACGGGTTGCGATTTTCCATCCGTTTCAACCAAAGCCATTAAATCAGTCATTCCTTGATAGGTTTTCATCACATTTTGTTCCCAACAAGCTTCATATTTTCGGCAACCCTGACACGATTGGGAGATGACTTGTGATAAGATCTGTTCCACTTGATCTTCATCTTCTTGTCGATGCTTACCTGGATCCTCGCGGAAGCTAAATGATAATTCTTGAAAAAGTTCTCTAAATTGCTCAACTTTAGCAGCTGTTACATCACGTAATCGCTTGATATATTCTTGCTGAGCGTTTTGATTTTCTAATGTGCCTGGTATATACCTTTCTATCATCTGGAACAATAATCCAGGTGTGATCATAAAAAATGCAATGGCGATCAAAGACTCTTTGGAAGACATCCAGACTGCAGATGTTCCACCATCATAAAGGGTTAAGATCACTGATCCTAACATAAACCCGATCGAAACTCCAATTCGTCGTCCCTCTTTAAATAAACCAGCCAACAATCCAGCAAATGCAAGCAAACTGATTTGTAGAATGGCTTCTGGATTGGAAAGACTTAAGATCAATCCAGTGACGACCCCCATCGAAGATCCCAATAACCCACCACCAACTAAGGCAAGAACCAATATGAAATAACGTGATAGGACATGGGCAACCGATAAATCACCAACAGTCATACCCATAGCCCCAGTTAACACAGAGCCAACTAAAATAACTAAGCAAACAATCTCTTCATGTCGTAGAGAGATTCGTTTTTTTCGAACCGTGAAAATGGGGAGCGAATGGACAAAGATAAACGTTAAAATAAAACTAAGTATGAGATCTACACCAATCAAAAGTCCTTGGTACCAATCAAATGTTTGATAGTCACTGATTCGTAATAGGTGGGCCACGCCACTGCTTAATCCCACTACAAAAGGGGCATAACTAATCTGACCTTTCCCCATCCATTGAAAAACTTTTTGCATAAATAATACGCAAATAAGAGCTACCGCAATATGAATCGCATGTTGGGTGTTTACGGTCACGGCTCCCAAAATTAAGCTCCCCATAACTGCCAACCACTGTTTACGAGCCAGATGAAAAATAACAGCTAAATAGGCGATTGCAAACGGCGAGACACTATCTAGGATCGTAGCCCTTCCTAATAAGAAACCCATCCCAATCACTGGAAGATTCCATTTATAAATCATTTGATCAAACCAACGTCTTTGGCGAATCGTGTTCCAAGTGGGCTGCTTTTTCTTCATCCAACCTAACCACTTTCCTTTTTGAACGGTTTCTTGCATGACCGCCACCCCATTTCTCATTTTGTGACCCATTATAGCGAGGTGCAAACAGAAAGTTTGTCAAAAAGGCTGATTCCATAAAAGTTTTTTCCGACATTTTTTTAAAAGCAATCAATCATGATCTCATCAGTCAAACAAGCCCAAATCGTTGTAAAAAAAAGAGAAGTGCGTCCCCACTCCTGGTTGGGGACGCACTTCTCTTTTCGTCTAGGCTTGTCAAGATATGAGGAAATTAAGGGTCCGTGTGACAAAAGTTCCTATTCGATACCATTTTTTAAAAAACAACTTGGACACTCATCCATGAATAATAAAAATTAACGGTGAGATGAGGCATCAAGTGGAAACATGGTTGCCTCATGGATAAAAGGAGGAATCATCTTATGTTCTGTTTGTAACCGGATCATCGTATCCAATGTCCGTAATGCGTGAACTTGCTGCCTTCGTTTCAACTTTCCTTTTTCTACAGAGTCAGCAAACTCATCTATATCAATCAATTGGTAATGTCCATCTGAGTGGATAATTAAATCAAACAAAAGGTCTACCATCACATATCGTAATCGACCAACCTGATGCATCTCCATCACATCACAGTAATAGTAGAGAAATTCTCCCGATCGAGTAAATACTTTGGAGATCGTATATCCCTTCTTTACAAAATAGTAGGTGAGGAAAATTCTTTTCCCATCAGGATTGGGATATTGGGTAGCAAAACAATGACGACCTCGCCAATCGCGAACCAGTTCATTATAAGTTTTATTTATCGTTGTAAACTTAATTTTTTTAATGATAACATTCACACAACCACTCCCCACCCTTAAAGCCATTCTTTCGTCAAATGCATAAAAAAAAGGCGAATCTGTGTCCTACAAAGGACTCCTGTCGCCTTCTCCTCTATATGGTAGCGGCGGAGGGCCTCGAACCCCCGACCTTACGGGTATGAACCGTACGCTCTAGCCAACTGAGCTACACCGCCAAGATGGTTGCGGGGGCAGGACTTGAACCTGCGACCTTCGGGTTATGAGCCCGACGAGCTACCGACTGCTCCACCCCGCGTCATTGATTATTTAACTCTTGTCGTCGCCAACAAATATTATTATATACAGATAGGATAGTTAAGTCAATAGATTTTACTAAAAAAATTATAAGCTATTTTCACATGTTGTTTTTTGATTTGAAACGCCAGGGAATCCTTATCAAAACCAAACTTTCATGTAGTGATCACTCAACACTACTGTAAATTGAGATATGGTTGTTGTCAATGAGCATAGTCAGATTGAGATGACTCTGATTTCAGTGTTGCCCATTCACCATACTCCTACACCTGATCCGAATAATGAACATCTTGTTTGCTAGAATAAAAAACATCTTCGATCCATATGGATGGAAGATGTTATCTAATTGCCTTCGATGATATAATTTTGCTCACCTGGTTTGCTGTAACCAAGTCGATGTGCAAGCTCCAATAGATAATCTTCACTTTTCAATTTTTGAATAGCCTCTTTTAAACCAATGGTTTCTTTTTGCACAACGACTAATTCTTCTTGCTTCAAAGTCAGTTGCTCTTGTTGATCCCAGATTTGAAACTGTTGGATAATCATTTGAATACAAGCCCAACCTACAAAAACAACCATACTCACAAGCCAAATCAAGCGCCGACGTCGAACCGATGGATGTAATTTAGGCTTTTTTGTTCTCTTTTTTTCAAGAACAGGATTGGCTTGTGAGGCTCCTTGACGAAAACGAAGAATTTTATCCGCTTGATGGTGAACAGGCATATTACTCATCCTTTTTACGAAACTTTACCCACAACGTTCGAATCTTATAGAAAAACTTTTTTAAACCGCCAATCAATGGTGTCATCCAAGGAGATAACCAATGATAGAAAGGACGGAATAGCCACTTGAATGGAATAAAAATTTTCAAAGATACTTTCCCTAGAACGAACAACAGACTCCATAACCACTTGAGTAACTGAATCACCCAACGACAAATTTGGATGAGAGGTAGCCAGATGAAAGTCTGGATGACCCTCAAAATTCCCAAGATCAATTTTTCAATCACAGATACGATCCAGCGAATCCCTTGAATCACCTGTCTACTAAGCCATTGATAATATAGAAAGAGTCCCGTACAAATGGCTACGAATATATAAAACCTTAGCTCTCCCCAATTACTCCACATTAGTAAACTAAAAACTAAAGCAGCTGAAACAGTCCAATACAAAAGATCAATCAGTGAAACAACCCAGCCTCGAAGTCGAAAACGCGTTTTTAATACTCGATAGGTATCTAAAATCACTCCTAACAACAGTCCCGAACTCAGCATCAGCGCCATTGTGATCCACTGCATTTGGAGCGTCACCGAAACAACCTACCCAGTAAATTTTTTGTTTTTTCTGTTCGAGGCATGGACAGATCCAAATAGCTAAAATCTATAAAATGACCTTCGATCGCAACACGACCTTGATCTAGATCTAAGCTCTTTATATGTAACTCCTGTCCCCGAATCCCTAAAAACCCATATTCGGTTTGGAGTAAAAACTCTTCACTATCAAAACTCTCCACACTAACAACGCCTGTAACTTCAAGTGAATTTCGGTTTGTTAGTATAATTTCATGTTGATTGTTTTGATTAGATACAGTCTCTTCAACCATCATCATGTACCTCCTCCCTTGGTACATGATATGGACAAAGCCTAACAGTTAGAACTAAAGGATTCCCCTTGCTTGACGTACTCTTCCTTCAAAATAGTAAACATGCCACCAGCATCTTCTTTCTTCACCGTTTCAGATAATCTCTCCACACGTGCTACAACGACTTTATTTCCAAAACGAATCGTAATCTCATCGCCCACACTAACAACCGTCCCTGCTTTAGCTACTTTTTTATTGATCTGCACCCGACCTTGGTCACATACTTCTTTAGCTAATGTTCGGCGTTTAATCAACCGAGACACTTTTAGAAATTTATCAAGTCTCAATCCGTTCACCACTTTTCTATTTGTTGCCCTATTGATCACTTAGACTATTGATTTCGGGGTTTCCTCTTAAATTCCTGCTAAGGAATCCTCCAAGTTCATTTTCTAATAGAATTCCAGCTCTCTATAGGAATTAATAATTATTCCTTAATCATCACTTTCAGCTTCTAACTTCTTCGCTTCATTCCACCAAGTATCTAGTTTCTCCATGGAGTAATCATTAAATGACCTCCCACTTTGCATAGCTTGTTCTTCGACATATCGAAAGCGTCCTTCAAATTTACGAATGGATCGAATCAAGGCTAATTCAGGATGGACCTTCATAAAACGTGATAAAGAACCAATCAGAACAAAGAGGAGGTCACCCAACTCATCTTCCCGCTCTTCATCAGTCTGTGCCGCCATTAATTCCTGTAGCTCTTCTTCTACCTTTTCTACTACTTCTTCCGTTCGATCCCAATCAAAGCCCATTTTAGCTGCTTTCTTACTAAGCTCATACGCCTTTAAAATAGCAGGTAAGCCTTTGGGAATCTGGTCTAATTCAGATGAAGGGGAAATCGCTTGATCAGAACGCTCTTTTTTCTTGATCTGTTCCCACTTTTGTTTTACATCTTCGGCAGTTTCAGCCACTTGATCTCCAAATACATGTGGGTGACGACGGATCATTTTATCTGTCAGTCTCTCAATCACTTCATAGATATCAAAAGTACCTTCTTCGCTTGCAATTTGCGAATGTAACATCACTTGGAGTAAAACATCTCCCAATTCATCCGCCATTGCTTCTACATCTTGATCGGCGACAGCCTCTAAAAATTCATACGTCTCTTCAATCAGGTAAGGACGTAAACTTTCATGTGTTTGTTTTCGATCCCAAGGACAACCCTCTGGACTTCTCAGATGAGCAATCACTTGTGTAAGAAAATCAAAGCGACCATACAAATCTTGTTCCTGTTGCACTGGAGGAACATAGACAGATGTCAGATCTGTAAAGTCATCCCGATGATCTAGTTCATAGAGCGGAAGAGATTCGATTCTCTCCAGTGTTGGAACTCCTAGTCCTGTAGCCAGTTGAATGGGATGGTCCTCAGGGTAAGCATCCATCAATGATAACTTTAATTCTGAAGCTACTAGTCGATCATATACTTGACCCACTAATATATGTACACGTGGGTCAATTCGATCCCCATGTAATTCAGAAGCATCTACCAGTTGAAATCCTTCGATCGGATCAAAACCGAGTCGAGCAAAGGCAGTATCCAAAAAACTACCTCCACCACGAACCTCAATCTCGATCCCCTGTTGCTCTCCTTCTGCTAAAAGAATTTGTACTGCTTTTTCGGCAACCATTGGATGACCTGGAACGGCATAGATCAATATCGGTTCCTTTTCTGCGATCTGAAACAAACGATCTGCGATTTCCCGATAGACAGCTGCGAAGTTAGAATGGTTCTGATAGACAGAGTCAAACGTTTGGAACGATACCCCCTCGTTTCGTAACCATGAAACTACAGGGTGTTTTTCAGTACGCAACCAAATCGATGTATGTTGTTTGAATAACTTTAATGTGCCAAGTGGCAAGGCATCTTCGTCACCTGAACCTAGACCCACAATGACAATTTTATTTTTCGCCTCTTTCATTTTTACCCACCCCTATGAACGAAGTAAACGCCATTTCTCTAAAATCGGTAATAATTTAGCTTGTAGTTTAGGCACCTTCTCTATATCTTCTCTTGTTAATATCCCCAAGTAAAACAAAGACCAAAAATAAATGATTCCTCCCACTGCCACAGAGACCAACGATGTAACAGCCATAGCTGGGCGGTAAGACAGGAATGGTACAGTCATCTTTTGAATCAACCAGACAGAAGCGAAGGTGACGATCGCCATCCAAACCACCGCTATACAAATCCTCCCGATTTCTCGTAAGGTAATTGATAAATTGACTACTTTTAACAATGCAAATAAATTAAGAATCGTAGCAACTGCATAGGCTGCTACAGTCGCAATGGCGGCTCCTCGAATATCCCAGATCGGAATAAGCCATAGATTTAATCCCAACTTAACTAACACACCAATCAATAAGTTCCATGCAGGCAAATAGAGTCGTCCCGCTCCCTGTAAAATCCCTGTGGAAACAGCTCCCAACGTAGAAAAGAGAGTCGTAAAAGCAAGGAGCATCAAGGCCTCAGAGCCTGTTGCATCTTTAAATAACATCACATTGGTAGGTAAAGCTACCACGGCTAGCCCAATGGATGCTGGCACCCCCACGATATAAGTGAAACGAATAGCCAGTGTTGCCCGATCATCCGCTTCTTTTTCCCTTTGCTGTGCTTTAGCTTCAGCAATCGCAGGCACTATGGATAAAGAGATAGCCGTTGCAAAAAATGCAGCAAACTGAATCAAGGGTTGACCTCGGTCATAAGCCCCTTTTAAACTAATCGCTTCAGAACCCCAACCCCATTGTTCTAATAAATTAGCAACCGTAAAAGAGTCGACAAGTGAAAAGAGAGGAAGTGTCAATGCTCCCAGACAAATGGGTAGTGAAACAGCGATCAACTGGGAGATAATTTTACCCGTGTGTTCAACTGGCTCAAAGTCCTCGGTGGTTGTTTGAAGTTGAAGTGAAGAACGTTGTTTCATTCTAAAATAAAGGAGAATGATGAAAGAGCCAACAGCTCCAGTCACAGCACCGAAGATAGCACCTGCTCCTGCATAAACAACGCCATAGCCAAACTCCATAAAATACCATGCACTTATCAAAATGGTCGTGACTCGAATCAATTGTTCAACCACTTGCGATGTAGCCGTAGGAATCATATTCTGATATCCCTGAAAATAGCCACGAAAAGCGGCTAACATCGGAACGATTAAGAAAGCAAATGAAACAGATTGAATGGGAAGGGTTAATAACTCTGGTTTTCCCATCCAACCAGCAATTGAACCTGCTCCAAAAAACAATAATAAAAAAAAGATAAAACCTGTAAAAAATAACATCACTGAAGAGACACGAAATATTTTTCGAGCGGCTTGAACCTGATTAGCAGCCACCTTCTCAGAAACTAATTTCGAGATCGCTATGGGGAATCCAGCTGTTGCCAAAATTAAAAGGGTACTGTATAAGGGATATACTTGTTGATACACATACATCCCATCATCCCCAGTAATATTTTGATAAGGAATCCGATACACAGCACCTAGAATTTTAGTAATAAGAGCAGCAATCCCTAAGATCACTGTACCTTTCACAAACGTTTGTTGATCTTGTGCCATGATTTTCCCCTTTCCAACACAATGCACTGATTTTCATTATACAAAAGTGCAAGAGGTTGGCAAAGAAAAAGCAGGCAATGCCTGCATAGTGATTATGAGATGATATAATTCAAGCAGGTTCTAATGTGGATAAGATTCACTCAGAACCTGCTTGTGTTGTGAGGACGTAATCATAGATGGCTACTGTTCCATTTGTTTTCCTAGAAAGGCTGCAGCCGTACCTGCTAATTTCGTCTCTACTTCTCCCATTCGCTGTCCATCTTTTTTGGATAAAAGGATGACAGCTCCGATCGGGTCTCCTCCTGCATTAATAGGTACGATAATGTAGGATTGATACTCTTCAGGGAATCCTTTAATGATTTCAGCGCTTATCAAGGAAAATTCAGTATGCGTTCTTCTTTGTTCCATGCATGACTCTACGAGATCACTAATCGACTTTTCTAAGTACTCTCTTTTTGAAGCTCCTGCCACTGCAATCACACTATCACGATCGCAGATGAGTGTAATATGTTGGATATTTTCATAAAGTGCTTCTGCAAACTCTTGCGCAAAATCCCCTAATTCACCGATGGGAGAGTATTTTTTCAAGATCACTTCTCCATCACGATCGACAAAGATCTCTAAAGGATCCCCCTCCCGGATGCGAAGCGTCCGGCGAATTTCCTTAGGTATGACGACACGCCCGAGATCGTCGATCCGACGAACGATGCCGGTTGCTTTCATAAATGGCACTGCCTCTCTTTCATAGTAAGATTATTTCCAATCAGACCCTTGGTTCTTATTGTCCTAACGCCCATAGTATTGTTCTGCTTCCAATTTATTATTCGACAGTGATAGGTATAAAAAAAAGCAAGGCTGGAATCGCCCTGCTTACAATACTTATTTTTTGGCCGGTTCTGGTTTTGGCATAAAGGATTCATAATGAACTTCCTTGTCCAAAATCTCCATAAAAATATCCTGGCTCTTTTTACCTTTATATTCATCAGGAGCTTGTGTTACACTCTCTTTCTTCCGTTCGATCACTTTCAAAATATGATAACCATAATCCGTTTTAACTAAACCACTCACTTGATTCAAAGGCAAAGTTTTAGCAGCTTGTGCAAACTCTGGAACAAACTGATCAGCAGCCCCTTCAATTTTTCCACCTTGGTCTTTACTTCCAGGATCATCGGAGTATTCCTTTGCCAACTTAGCAAAATCGCCACCTGCATCCAATTTTTTCTTCACTTCTTCTGCACGTTTCTTAGCTTCAGCATCGGTACGGAGTGGCTCTTTCGTTTGTGCATTTTCCAAGGCAATTAAGATATGATCCACCTTCACTGCATCATATTGTTCCTTTTTAAACTGTTCATCATAATAAGCACGAAGTTGAAAGTCGCGTGCAATAAATTTGCGTAATTCCTCTTTATTGAAACCTTTACCTTTAATTGCTTCATCTACTGATTTCGGACCTTTGGGGTCTTGTGTAGCAGCCGTTTTAAATTCTTCATCAAGTTCTTTTAAAGTCTCATCAGCTTTTTTAAAATAAGTTTCTTCGTCTTTCATTTTACTTGAGATGTATAGCTGACCTGCGTATTCTTTAGACAATTGTTCTTTAATTTCACTTACCTGTTCACTCATCTCTGAGGCTGTCAACATCATACCAATCTGTGGAGAAAAGAAACTAAAAATATTGATGTAACGGTTCAGCTCACCTTCAGTGATCTGTCCTCCTTGATACTTGGCCACAACTTTTTTACTCGTTGTACTTAAGGGCTTAAATTCACCTGAGTCTTCTTGACCTTGTTGATTTTTTATATCTTCTTTCTCATCAGTACTACAACCTGTTAATAACATAGAACCGACTAGAACCGCTGATAAAAGTCCAGCCAAAATCCTTCTTCTACTCCAATGCCGCATTTTGAATTGCCCCTTTCCGTTTTGGAACCGTTTCATATTTTACCAAAAATTGCTCTACCATCGCTAGTGCAGCTTCCGGTTTCAAGCCTTTTGTTTTAAATGTGATCCCGACTCGCTGACCGGACGAAAGACGAATTCGACCTGGATATTGATTGACAAGCTGAAATAATGCCTGACCATCAATCTGATCATTCTGATCAGGAGACAATTTCATACTAATCTCACTACCTTTTTGCTCAACCACTTCAATATTGTAGTTCACTGCATAAGCTTTAATTCTCGAGACACGCAACAACGTTTGAACAGGCTCTGGTAAATCACCAAAACGATCTTCAATCTCTTCCTCTAGATCTCGAGCTTCTTGGAGTGTAGAAACAGCACGAATCTTCTTATATAATTCAATCTTTTGCTTCTCATCTTGAATGTATTCTGAAGGTAGATAAGCATCTACATTTAGTTCTATCTGTGGTTCTGCTTGCTGTTCATGCTCCACTTTCCCTTGTAACTCTGCAACAGCTTCTTTCAACATTTGACTATATAGTTCAAATCCAACGGTAGCAATGTGTCCATGTTGTTCAGCTCCTAACAGATTCCCCGCACCACGAATCGACAAGTCACGCATCGCGATTTTAAACCCAGATCCTAATTCAGTAAATTCTTTGATCGCTTGTAAACGCTTTTCAGCAGTCTCTGACAACACTTTATCCCGTTGGTAGGTAAAATAAGCATACGCAATCCGGTTGGAGCGTCCTACTCGTCCCCGTAACTGATACAATTGGGATAAGCCCATTTTATCAGCATCATAAATAATTAAAGTATTCACGTTGGGAATATCTACACCTGTTTCAATAATCGTCGTGCTGACTAATACATCATACTCCCCATCGAGAAAATCTAACATCACTTTCTCTAGTTCAGCCTCTGCCATTTGTCCATGTGCCACAGCTACTTTCGCATCAGGCACCAGCATTCGAATCTGATCCGCCATCTGATCAATGTTATGAACTTGGTTGTATAAGAAATATACTTGACCACCGCGAGCCATTTCTCGTTCTACAGCTTCACGAACCAGTGCGGCCGAATATTCCAAGACATAGGTCTGTACTGGAAAGCGATTTTCAGGTGGTGTTTCAATCACTGACAAATCTCTGACCCCCATCATCGCCATGTGCAAGGTACGGGGAATCGGAGTCGCCGAAAGAGTAAGAACATCAATATTATGTTTAATCTGTTTAATTTTCTCTTTATGTTTGACACCAAAACGCTGCTCTTCATCAATAATTAACAATCCAAGGTCTTTATAAACAATATCTTTAGATAAAAGACGATGAGTTCCGATCACAATATCAACAGTACCGTTCTTAAGCCCTTCAGTCGTCTCTTTAATCTCCTTACGAGAGCGGAATCTACTTAGCACTTGGATCTGTACCGGATATTCGGAAAAACGCTCTCTAAAAGTCTCGTAATGTTGTTGAGCCAAAATCGTAGTCGGTACAAGTACAGCTACTTGCTTGCCTTCCATGGTTGCTTTAAACGCAGCACGAATCGCCACTTCCGTCTTTCCATAACCCACATCTCCACAGAGTAAACGATCCATCGGTTGAGAGCGTTCCATATCTATTTTAATCTCATCAATCGATCTCAATTGATCAGGTGTTTCCTCATAAGGAAATAAGGTTTCGAATTCTTTTTGATAGGGAGTATCTTTAGAAAAACTATATCCCTTGGCCTCTTGTCTTCGAGCATATAACTCGATCAAATCTTGAGCAATGTCTTGAACGGATGAGCGAACCTTATTCTTTACCTTACTCCATTCACTTCCACCCAAGCTATATACCTTAGGAAGCTTCTCTTCGCTACCCACATACTTCTGAACTTGGTCAATCTGTTCGACAGGAACATAAAGTTTATCATTGCCCGCATATTGAACATGAAGATAATCTTTATGCATGCCTCCTACATTCAGTGTTTCAATCCCTGCATATCTTCCAATTCCATGGTTGACATGAACGACATAGTCACCTGGCTTTAACTCTTGATAATCTTTAATTTTTTCTGCATGATCCATTTTAACATGACGACGAGTCCGACGTTGTTTTTGTGTGAAAACTTCTCCCTCTGTCACTACAACTAAGCGAACCCCTGCCATTTCAAAACCATTTTGCAGCATCCCTACTCGAATGACAGGATGGCCTGGCAATGGTGGCTGATGAGAAGAGTCACGAGTCACTTCCATCTCATAATCAGCAAGAACCCGTTCTAGCCTTTCCAGTCGTTCTTCACTACTCGCAACAAAAACAACCCTCATGTTCGACTTATTCCAACGGTCCCACTCCGCTTTAAGAACATGCATCTGCCCATGAAACTGTTGCATTCCTCGACAAATCATTTGAATAATATTCTGTGGTTGGATTCCAGGAATCTGCCTCATAAAAAGGGAAAGATAAATTCGTTGATGTTCTTTTTTGATCACGACATCGTCATAGGAAAGAGAAATTTGTAGTTGAGGTAAAAACTCTCCCTGTTGTAAGAGAGCGGTTTGCCACTCCCCTTCCTCTTTCTCCATTTGTTTTGCACTCTCCGCAATTCGGGTTGGCTCATCTAAAATAAGGATCGAATTTTTTGGCATATAATCAAGTAAGCTCTCACAATCGGGGTAAATCTGGGAAATATACTTATAGATTCCGGTAAATAATACACCTGTCTTTAACTGTTCAATATCCCAACTGATCGCTTCTGTTAGCTTTTGTTTTAATGCAGGATCCTTGACTGTACGAAGTCGTTCTTCTAATAACTTCTCTACACGTTCTCCTGCATCATATAGAAGTTTGTCATCAGCAAATAACTCCTGTGCAGGAGGAATGACCGCTTGTTGCCATTTGGCAATGGAGCGTTGATCCGAGACAGAAAAGGGGCGAATCGAATCGACCTCATCATCAAACCATTCGACCCGGATCGGTTGAGAAAAAGCTGGAGGGTAAACATCCGCAATTCCTCCACGAATACTAAATTCACCTGTTTTTTCTACTAAATCAACCCGTTGATATCCAATTTTGACTAACCGTTCAGCAACCTCTTCAATCGGTGCGACTTCTCCCACAGTTAGATGGAGATGGCTATTTGCTACTATTTTTTTTGGAGGAAATAGTTTTCTAAGTCCTGCAAATGGAACAATTAGCACACCAGAAAACCCTTGGGATAACCGTGATAATACATCAACTCGTTCTCCCAAGGTTTCTTGCCCTGCCAATGCAATCTCTGTGGTGACCAGCTCATTAGCGGGATAAAGAAGAACATTTTCCTTTGGTAATAACTCTTGTAAATCCTCAGCTGCTTTTTGCGCTTGATTGAGGTTATGAGTAACCAATAAGATGGGGCGCTCTGTTTCCTCTACTAAGGCAGCTATATACAACATCCTCGCTGTACCTGTTAATCCCGCAACTAACTGTTCTTTTAATTTTTGTTGAAGTCCGACCACCGTTGACTGAAAATCACGATCCTGTTTTAATATATGAATCAACGGTCCCAATAGTTGTTCCTCCTCTGCGCCTCTTTATTTTCATCTACCCATATAAAAGAAGCCTTAGCTTCCAACAGCCAAGGCCGTTTTCCGTATAGTCAGAAAAAAACGGAATGATTCCTTATGATCAATGAAATAAATAAGGCTGTAAAGATAGTTCAGGAGTTCTTTCAAGTACTTCTTGACATGACTCACACACAATTCGAACTCGCTGATTTCCATTCGTATCAATGGTTATTATATCTTTCCGTTCCTCTGGGGTCAACTGATCAAAGCCTAATTGTGACTCTGTCAGATCACTTGATTCCAGTTTTCCCACCGTTGCATGACAGTAGCGACAGACATACTCAATCGCCATCTTGATGCCCCCTAATAAAAAATATTCGTTCCTAGTATCACCAGAACGAAGAAAAACATTCCTATCGAAGGCGATCAAGTGGTAGAAAAAATCATTGTAAATCAGTTTTTCAAGTCATCAATTAAGCATTGTATACATTCATCACTTCCAAAAAAGTAGAGTCCAGCCAACGATCCATGGCTTTTGCAGATCGATCCACTGCATCATCGATGGTAATTCTCTCATCCTGGTTAAAATGAGATAACACATAATCGGGTACAGGGATACGCCCCGTTGGACGTCCAATCCCAACTTTTAATCGCTTAAATTGATCCGTGCCCAAATGCTGGATGATCGACTTCATCCCATTGTGACCCCCTGAGCTTCCCTTTAAGCGAAGGCGAATTTTACCTGGTGGCATATCCAAATCATCATAAATAACACATAAATCATCCAGGTCAGCTTTCAGCCAATCCATCGCAGGGCGAACCGATTCTCCTGATAAGTTCATGTAAGTGAGTGGTTTGATCAATATTACTTTTTCACCATTGACCACACCTTCTCCCACTTCTGCTTTCCATTTTTCTTTCGAAATAGAGATTCCCCAGTGTTGACTTAACAGGTCAATCACCCAAAAACCTACGTTATGGCGAGTCAATGCGTACTTCATTCCTGGATTCCCTAATCCTACGATTACCTTCATAGTAGCCTCCAATCTACGAAGAAAAAGACGCAACAACGGGGTTGCGCCTTATGATAAGATTTTTTATTCTTCTTTTTTAGGTTCTCCTGCTTCAGCCGTAACCTCTTCAGCTGGTTCTTCAGCTTGAGGTGGAACGATCGAAGCAACAACCGTTTGTGGATCAGTAAGTAACTCAAGCCCTTTAGGTAATGAGATATCTGCTAATAAAAGTGTATCTCCAACCTCAAATGAACGAATATCAACCGTGATCTCTTCAGGAAGCTCATTAGGGAGACCTCGAACCATCATCTCACGAACGGGCTGTTGTAAAATTCCACCTGCTTTTACACCCACAGCTTCTGCTTCTCCGACAAGAACCACAGGTACTTCAGCATCGATCGGTTGGTTTAACTGTACTTCTTGAAAATCAACATGAATAATACTTGATTTCAATGGATCTCTTTGTACGTCTCTAACAATTACATGGTGATTCTTTCCGTTTATGTTCAACTCAACGAGACCAGTCAAATGTGATAAGACCTTACGAACCTCATTTTCTTCTAATTGAAGAGATGCAGATTCTTTTCCTTTTCCATAAACAATAGCAGGTACTCTTCCAGTGTTACGGAGCTTTTGTAGTTCTCCTCGGGTTAAATTTGTTCGTTTTTCTGCTTTAATGGTGACAGACATAGTTTAAAATCCCCTTTCTCTAACCACCTAATATGGGTTATATCCTATTTCAAGGGGATTCAAACATACAAACCTATGAACAAACTTTTAATCAAATAGTTTACTTACAGATTGTTCATTATGAACTCGAATAATCGCTTCCCCAATCAGTGGAGCTACAGAGAGGATTTTCGTTTTATCAAGCTGCTTGCTTTTGGGTAATGGAATCGTATCTGTTACAACCATTTCGGTAATATTAGAATCACGAATTCGGTCTATAGCTGGTCCCGATAAGACCGGATGTGTACAACAGGTGTATACTTCTTTTGCACCATGTTCAATTAAGGCATTGGCTGCTAAAGTTATCGTTCCAGCAGTATCAATAATATCGTCGATAATGATGGCTGTTTTCCCTTCCACATCACCTACGATGCTCATCACTTCCGCTACGTTTGGTTCAGGTCTCCGTTTATCAATGATAGCGATTGGAGCTTCCAAGCGCTCTGCAAGGCGACGAGCACGAATCACGCCACCATGATCTGGAGAAACCACGACCACATCTTTAAGCCCTTTTTCGCGGAAATATTCACCTAAAATAGGAACTCCCACCAAGTGATCGACAGGAATGTTAAAAAAGCCTTGGATTTGTGTAGCATGTAAATCCATGGTAATAATTCGATGCGCTCCTGCTGTTTCAATTAGATTGGCTACAAGCTTAGCTGTGATCGGATCGCGAGCACGAGTTTTACGGTCTTGACGAGCATAACCATAGTAAGGGATCACGACATTAATTGTTCCGGCTGATGCTCTTTTTAGGGCATCCACCATCACAAGAAGTTCCATCAGATGTTGGTTTACAGGATCACAGGTAGACTGGATCACGTAAACATCGGAACCACGAACACTCTCATTTAATTTAACATGTATTTCTCCATCACTAAACTTTCCTACTTGAGCATCACCCAGAGGGATCCCGATATGCTCACAAATACTCTCGGCTAGTGTTGGATTTGAATTACAGCTAAAAACTTGTAATCGGGTACGTGACATGGGAACAATGCGCCTCCAGTGTTATTCAGACTTAGAACTATCTTCAAATTTAGCCATTAACTTAGGTACGTAATCAGGTTTTGTGGTTTGACGTTCTCTTGCAATCGCAAAAGCATCAGCAGGAACATCATCCGTAATGGTTGAACCTGTTGCGATATAGGCTGACTTCTCAACTTTAACAGGTGCAACTAGGTTCACATTACATCCCACAAAAGCATGATCTTCAATCACTGTTTTATGTTTATTTTTACCATCATAGTTAACAGTTACTGCACCACAACCAATATTTACATGTTCGCCAACTTCAGCATCTCCTACATAAGCGAGATGTGATACTTTTGATCCTTTACCAATATCAGCTTTTTTTAGATCAATAAAGCAACCAATTTTCACTTGTTCAGAAAGATGTGTATGTGGACGAATATAGACATAAGGACCGACTTTTACTTGAGAGTCAAGTTGACTTTTCTCTATAACGGTATATTTAACTTTGACATCATCTTCAATACGTACATCTGTGAAGTCAGCTTGAGGACCGATCTGGCAACCTTCACCAATGATCGTCTGTCCACGTAAAAAAGTACCAGGGTGTATGACTGTATCAGATCCTATTTGGACATCGGCTTCAATATAGGTATTGGAAGGGTCTATAATCGTCACACCATTGATCATATGCCTACGCAAGATGTGCTGTCTCATATATGATTCTGCTTCTGCTAGTTGAATACGATCATTGACCCCCATGGCCTCATTGGGATCAGAGATGACTTCTGCACTAATCCGTTCTCCTTGACTATTTAAAATAGAAAGGACATCGGGTAAATAATATTCACCTTGGACATTATCATTATTAACCAAACGTAACGCTTCGAAAAGTTTTTGATTATCAAAGCAAAATGTCCCTGTGCTTACTTCCTGAATCAAACGCTCTTCCTCGGTCGCATCTTTATGTTCAACAATGCGGTCTACGCCACCCTCATCGTTACGCACAACTCGACCATACCCTGTAGGATCATCAAACCGAGCAGTTAAAACAGTGGCTGCTGCTTCCGTTTTTAGATGCTCTGCTACTAATTTTGTAAGCGTTTCCCCTGTAAATAGTGGGTGATCCCCATTTAAGACTAGTGTGATTCCCTCTTCTTCTTCGAGTACAGGTGACGCTTGCATGACTGCATGGGCAGTCCCTAATTGTTCGGTTTGCTCAACAAAAGAAACTTGATCTCCAAGATGCTCTTTGATACTCTCTGCCAAATGACCAACAACCATCACTGTTTTAGTAGTTTCAATCTCCTGAAGTACCCCGACAATATGATCGATCATTGGTTTCCCGCATACAGGATGAAGAACCTTATGTTTTTTAGACTTCATTCTCGTTCCTTTTCCTGCTGCTAGAATCACCGCATACAGATGTTGCATAGTTGAAGTGCCTCCGTTTCCTCGCAAACTTCCTTTTCGAATATATCCCAAAGTATGTAGGATTGCAACCGAAGCTCCTTTGATTATCGCATAAAAAAAGACCTCTAGTTGTATAGAGATCATATTTACTATAAATGGTCTTTATACTAAGACAAAATCAGTGGTGGATATAATGATTACCAACCTTCTAGAACGTCGGCGGCTCGATTTTCACCTTCCATAAGTTTGCATCTTACCAAGAAGAGAAGGATCGACTCCTAACTTGTGATAAATCGACACTATTGATGCTTAATAAATTCTTCTATGGGAATAATCATCCCATGATCGTTATCTATGTAGATCCCTCTTAAGAAATCATTTTGTAGCAGAGTTCTCATCATTAATGTTTCAGAGGTATATGTCATTGTAATAAAATGGGGGGACGCAAAAGGAATCTGAAGTAACTCTTCTTCATCGTACTCGTCAATTATGTCAGCTATAAAATCATAGTAAATATGCCCATCTTCAAACTCAACCACATACCTCGTCTTATTTAGCATATATCCTTTCACATTTCCAGCATGGGAAACTTGAGTAACCGATTCAATACCAAAATTCTCATCCCCAATTAATATAATTGAATGCATACCTAAAACCCTCACTTTTCCTTCTATTTCTCAATAAACTCTAATAGGTCCTCAAGATTATTAATTACTGCAAAACCTTCTTTTTGTGCTCCCTTTATTACAGATGGTTTAATATTGAATAACAGGGCATGTTTGGTATATAGCTCCAGTCCAATGACTAGAGCTATATACCAAACATGCCCTATGTAAAATCAACACTTACTAAATTGGTGACTTGATGATCACCTTTCTATCCATTAAGCATCCATCGAGATGGCTCGTTCTGAGCTTTCATTCTCATCCGTTTTCCGATACTCTTCCAAAACAGCTGATTCGATCTTTTGCCGGCTTCCTGGAGAAATCGGATGAGCAATATCTCGAAAGTCCCCATCAGGAGTACGCTTACTTGGCATAGCAACAAACATGCCGTTATTCCCATCAATCACTCGAATATCATGGACTACAAATTCACTATCAATGGTTATCGAGGCAATTGCGCGCATGCGACCTTCACGATTCACCTTACGAAGTCGAACATCTGTAATTTCCAACTGGTTACACCACCTATTTCCAAAGATGACTTGAAATAAGTATTCGAGAGCGATGAAACCAATTCCTCCTATAATTAGGGGTTTATTGGAATTTTGTTTCGACCCATACAATTTCCAATCCATAAAAAACTTTTGCCTGATTTAAGTTATTTGTTAACCCGTGCGATCACTTCCATCTCAATCAGAACATCTTTGGGTAAACGGGATACTTCTACACATGAGCGTGCAGGCTTGTGTTCGGAAAAATACTTTCCATATATGGCATTGATTTGCTCAAAATGTCCTAAGTCTTTAACAAAGAGCGTTGTTTTGACAACATCCTTCAACTGGCATCCAGCTGCCTCTAAGACCGCTTCAACATTTCTGAAAGTCTGATGGGCTTGTTTTTCAATATCTGGTTCGACTAACTCACCCTCTGGAGTTAAAGGAATTTGCCCCGAAGTAAAAATCCATTCACCCATCTGAATCGCTTGAGAATAAGGTCCGATTGCTTCTGGTGCATGTTTTGTTTCAATTCTTTTCAAGATCGCTCCTCCTTTTCCATAAATAGATTTCCCAAACCCACAGAAATCTCCCTTTTTTTGACATCCACTTCCGTCACTTGAGTGAGAGAGACAAATCCGTCTATGAGTTGTTCTTCCGCAGGTGTTTCGACCATCACACCCACTCCAACCACTTTCGCTTTAAATTCAGCAAGCAAATCGATCATACCTCTAACCGTTCCCCCAGCTTTCATAAAATCATCGATGATTAGCACATGAGAACCCTCTTCAAGACTTCGTTTGGATAATGAAAGCTGTTTCATCCGCCGACTGGACCCAGAAACCGTATTCACCGTGACGACAGAACCTTCTGTGACCCGATAGTCATAACGAACAATCACTACAGGCACCTGAAGATATTGGGCCGTCGCATAAGCCAAAGGAATCCCCTTTGTTTCAACGGTCATGATGGCATCGATTTTTTTACCAGCAAAAGCGGTAGCAAAAATTTTCCCGATATGACTCAACAACCAAGGTTCTCCCAATAAATCCGAAAGGTATAAAAAACCACCTGGTAAAATCCGCTCAGGGTTTGCTAATCGCTCACAAATTTCATCAAGTACTTGTCGAGCATGGTCAAGATCCATTTGGGGGATGTACCGAACTCCCCCAGCCGCTCCTGCCACAGTCTCCAGTCGCCCACTTCCCTCACTACTAAACACTTCATGGATAATAGCCAAATCTTCACTGATCGATGATTTGGCGGATTGATACCTTTCCGCAAAGGTAGTGAGTGGAACTAGGCGATACGGTTGGGAAAGTAATTGTTGCGTCATATCAACCAATCGTGCACTCCGTTTCCACTTTTCCATTGGGTACCTCCGAAAAAACCGAATATCATGACCGAAATATATCATTTTGTCCGGGTTTTATCAAGAACACTGTCATTACGCACACCCAGCATTCGGACTGCAAACACTTGCTGACAAAATCCCCGTAAACTATTAACGATCCTTTTCGCTCGTGATTCCCTCTTTACTAGACAAAAAACGGTTGGACCACTACCAGACATTAAAGCACCATCTGCACCGAATTGAATCATCTTTTCTTTTATCTTTCGTACTTCCGAGTACATTTCCATGGTCACAGGTTCAAGTACATTCCCAAGCATCTGCACCATCAGATCGTAATCTCTCTCTTTTACTGCCTGAATCATCGCTTCTGTCTGGGGATGCTTTTGGATCTTATTGACTCGTAAGCGTTGAAAAACATCAGCAGTGGAGACTCCATGAGTAGGCTTTGCTAAAACAACCCAACAAGGGGGTGGAGGTGGGATTGGAGTTAACAATTCTCCTCTACCTTTTGCCAAAGCCGTATGAGAATAAACACAAAAAGGAACATCTGATCCAATTTCAGCTCCCATATCTGCTAACTCCTGATCGCTTAGTCCTAGTTTCCATAAGCGATTTAACCCACGTAAAGTAGCAGCTGCATCACTGCTTCCTCCGGCTAATCCTGCAGCAACAGGAATTTTTTTGTCAATGTAGATTTGTACGCCTCGTTTAATCCCAGTTTTTTCTCTGAGTAGAGCAGCCGCTCGATAAGCCAAATTCCTCTCATCTTGAGGGACTAATCCTGAACTACTTACCAAGGTAATCGAAGAGGACTCTGTACCGATCAGATCGATTCGGTCCGCTAAGTCGATGGTGGTCATCACCATTTCCAACTCGTGATAACCGTCCGTTCGTTTATGTAACGCATCTAATGTTAAATTAATTTTTGCGGGTGCTTTTTCTGATATGTACAAAACTCTTCCTCCCATCTGCACCTTCTCTGGTTCTAGTTGTGTATGACCGCCTATCCCCGAACGAAACGAACAGAGTGTTTTTCTTATTGTATCATTTTCATAGATAAATAAACTACTTCCAATGACATCTAAAAAAGGCTGAGAGAACACCTCTCAGCCTCCAACCCCAACTCTTGCTTGAATATTTTATTGTCGTTGAGCCATCCGTTCTTCTGCCAACTGGATTGCCCGCTTGACCATGTTTCCTGCATCTCTTGCTTTGATCCCGCCCCAACCTTCTTTTTGGACGACATCGTAAAAACCCAGTTCCTTGGCCAACTCGACTTTTAAGGATTCCGACATGACACCACCACGACGTGCCAAAAAATCGCCTCCTTTAATTTTCAAGCAGAATTGAAAAGGCACTTCTAGTATGGTCTTAAGATTGAAATCGTATGTACTCAATTAGGTGGTTCTGTCCAGTCAACAATAGCAAAAAAATAGAACACAACGAGTGTGTTCTATCTATTGCGGAGATTTTACATATTTTACGGGGACTTGCTCATTTTCACTATTGAAAATGGTCAACTCGACCGACTCAGTTAAAACATCCGCGTAACTGTATGATACACGGTTAAACGCGTGTTGTTCTTCATCTAACTTCACAACGAAAACGGATGGGTAAGTCTCTTCTAATATACCCGTTCGTTCAATGGTCTTGCGGCGTCCGCTATTAGCTTTCAAACGGATCTTCTGCCCGATGTAACCGTCAAGGGTTAGCTTAATCTCTGATAGCGCATTTTTGCCCATTTGTACGACCACCTCACTTGTAGAAGATTATACTACAAATGGGTGCGAAAAGTCAAATGTAGATATTATAGCAGTGAGACAAACCACTTGTCAACGAAAAGCTTTCGTATTTTTTTAGACTGTAACATATTGGCTGCCACTGATGATGAGTTCAGTTTATGGGAATTGGCGGATCATTATTTCGTAAAACGATCCGCAACTGCACTTGCTGCATAAGATTCTGGTTTGATTTTAGCTGTATACCCTACAGAAGTTACCCAGCCAACTACTTCTTGAATTAACTTTCTGGTTTCTCCTTGTTGCCCAACATCTAAATGAATTTCCATAGGAACATCGACAGAAAAGCTAAAAAATCCTTGTTCCTTAATCAGTTCAACACATTGCAAACTATATTCCGTTTCACGGTAAATCCGGTAACGCAAATCTTTCATCGCTTTATGTCTATACTTGGTATAAAAGAAAATAGCCCCTTTTCCCATACGCTGAATAATAATGGCAGTTACAAAGGTCGTCTCAGCATCACGCGTCTGTGAATCGGTTCCAATGACAATTTTATAATCAGATTCTCGATCTTCATGGATATAGGACTGAATTTGAGCCATCACTTCTTCTAAGCTACATTGACCTTTTCGCGGATGAAAAAATATCACGGAAGTACCTCCAAAGGTAGGATGTCATGCTTTTCCTAAGCGTCGCTTCCTATTCTTTAATAGGTTTTCTGTTGGATCACCTGTGTCAATTGAGCAAATTCAGCTAGGTCTAAAGTTTCACCACGTCGTTTAGGATCAATCCCTGCTTCTACAAGCCACTGTTGTACTTCTTCTTTCGAAAATGAAGAAAGTAACCGGGCATGAAGCGTGTTTAATAACGTCTTTCTACGCTGTGCAAAGGCAGCTCGTACCACCTTAAAAAACAACTCCTCATTTTGCACATCAACAGCGGGTCGTTGGCGTAATGTCAATCTTGTTACAGCAGAATCTACTTGAGGACGCGGAATGAACACATGACTCGGAACACGTGCCACCGTTTCGGCTTCAGCAAAATATTGAACAAACACTGACAGTGAACCATAATCTTTGGTACCTGGTTTAGCTCCCAAGCGATCTGCCACTTCTTTTTGTATCATAATGACAATATTAGTTAAGGGTAAACGAGCTTCGAGTAAACGGATAATAATTGGAGACGTGACATAGTAAGGCAGATTTGCCACTACATGAATCGAATCAACATCTTGAAAATATTGATCAAATATCTCTGTAAGATCAATCGTAGTTGCATCACCATGGATAATCTCTACATGGCTTTGCTCTTGAAACAGTTGCTTGAGAACTGGAACTAAACGTTGATCCAGTTCAACTGCCACCACTTGAGAAGCTACTTCTGCTAGTCGTTCTGTCAAAGCGCCAATTCCTGGACCAATCTCTAACACTCCTGCGCGTTTGTTTAACTGTGATGCTTCCACAATTTTATCTAACACATGAGGGTCGGTGAGAAAATTTTGTCCTAAGCTCTTTTTTAATTGAATCCCATATTGCGCTAAAATATCTCGGGTACGTAGTGAAATGGGTTTACGATTCATCAGCTGTTTCCTTTCCGACCTTCTCCATCGCCTTGATTAGTTCTTCTTGTGAAATTCGTAAAACATGTAATCGGCGATAAAACTGTTTTGCATTTCCGTAGCCAATCTGGAGCACGTCGGCGATTTGCTGACGGTAACTTGCAGAATTAGGGGAACCGACAAAGCCTAAGTCAACATAATCCTCCCAAGTAAGTGGAGGAGCTTCTTCTTTACTTTCAGATCGAACCTGGGCAAGAGCTTGAATGATAGAGGTAGGTGAAGCATGTTCTACACCAATCTTATGTTTACCACGTGCTTCCTTCTGTGATAAAAAAGCATGCTTGACACCTGAGATCTCCTTAGATATGATCCGACGGATTCGCTCTCCTGCTTGGTCGGGATCTGTAAAAACAATGACTCCCCGTTTCTGTTGAGCGCGACGAATTTCTGCTAACACATGATCACCAATGGCTGACCCTCGGGTCTCAATCGTGTCTGCATCCACCGCACGTTGAACGGCCACTGTATCATTTCGTCCTTCTACCACTATGATCTCCTTAATTTTAGTCAAAAACAATAGAAATACCTCTTTCTTGAAAAAACTTAAAAATGATTATTACCAAAAACGATCACTGTCACCCATTCTCATCATTTTTCCCTTTTTTTACTATTATTCAAACACCTAAGTGTAGGGTTATTACATACCTTCCATCTTAAATAACCGCTTAGCATTATTAGTAGTCAATTGGGCAAGCTCTTCAAGAGAGAGTCCCCGAATCTGGGAGATTTGCTCAGCAACTAAACGGACATAACCAGTCTCATTTCTCTTTCCTCGATATGGGTGAGGAGCAAGATAAGGACAGTCTGTTTCCACTAAGAGGCGATCTTCTGGAACTTGGGCAGCGATTTCTTTTGGCAGATGAGCATTTTTAAATGTAACTGGACCACCCAAGCCAATCATAAAATCCAGCTCAAGGCATGCATTCATAAAATCCAGATCTCCACTAAAGCAATGCATCACACCGCCAACTTCCTCTGCATGCTCTTCTTTTAAGATCTGCAAAACATCCTCATGGGCATCACGGTCATGGATGATGATCGGATAGCCAGTCTCCTTCGCAATCGCGATCTGTTTGCGGAACACTTCTTGTTGTACTTCCTTTGGCGATGTATCCCAGTAATAATCCAATCCCATCTCCCCAAGCGCAACCACTTTCGGATGTTTAGTTAATTCACGAATCCAATTCAGATCCTCTTCCGTACAATCTTTCGCATCTTTGGGATGCCAACCCACAGAAGCATAAATAAAGTCATATTTATCGGCAAGCTCCAAAGTTGAAAGAATCGTTTTCCGATTAAATCCAACGTTTATAATCGTCGACACCCCAAACTCCTCATGGGCTCTTCGAATCACTTCATCTCGATCTTCAGCAAATTGTTCATCATTTAAGTGTGCATGACTATCAAATAACATTGTTCGATTTCCCTCCCATAAAAGCCACCTGTATCAATCGTAAGGAATCATCTGGAATCGCTCAAATGGTAACAGGATAAGATCTGCCCGTCCAACAATTTGACTGATTGGAATCGTTCCAATCACACGACTATCTGAACTGTGATTACGATTGTCTCCCATGACAAATATCTCTCCTGTTGGAACTAGCTGATAGAACCATTGATCATCATCCATTTGCTCATTCAGATAAGATTCCTTTAATAATACCCCATTGCGATATACTTTTCCGTTTTTTATCATGATCTTATCACCCGGTAACCCAATGACACGTTTAATAAAATCAATCTCTTGATCCGTATGAAAAACAATAATATCACCATATTCTGGGGGATGAACACGATATATCCATTGATTAACAATTAACAACTCACTTCCATGAAGGGTGGGTTCCATGGAATGTCCATACACCTCATACGGTGCATAAAAAAAAGTGCGAGTGATTACAGCAACGATGAGTGCAAGTACAATAGAAACAAGCCACTCAAAAGCTATTCTCCTCTTCCCCACCATGCGAGGTTCCTCCGTTGATCTCAGACATTGATACTTATTATTCTCATGAACCTTAATAAAAAACAAGTCTCCCCTGTTAGAAAAGGGAGACTTGTGAAAAGCACTTATTTGACTCGGGCACCATTCGGGATTTCTCCTGAAACCGTAGATAAGACTAACTTACCATTATCAGAGGCTGCTAAAATCATTCCTTCTGAAAGCTCACCACGTAATTTGACTGGCTTCAAATTAGTCACACAGATCACTTTTTGTCCCACTAACTCTTCAGGTTTGTAATGTTCAGCAATTCCAGACACGACCTGTCGTTGTTCAAACCCTAGATCCAGTTGGAGTTTGAGAAGGCGGTTTGCTTTTTTTACTGGTTCTGCTTGGAGAATCTCTGCCACATGTAGCTCAACTTTAGAAAAATCATCTATGCTAATAGTTTGTTTCTCTTCCATCTCTTCTTTTTCATCCTTTTGTTTTTCGTCTGGCTTTGTGGACGTAGACTGAGAAGCTCTTTCCATCATTTGAACAATCTCTGCCACTTCTTTTTCAGTATCAAGGCGTGGGAAGATGGGCTTTCCTTTGTGAATTTGAAGACCTGCTGTAAGATTTCCAAACCGCCCTAGACTGTCCCAAGTAGTGAGAGACTTATCCGTAATCCCTAATTGTTCCCACATTTGTCCTGGTGCTTGCGTCATAAATGGCTGAATCATCACACTCGCAAAACGAAGCACCTCCAAGAGATGGTATTGAACAGAGCCTAAAATCTGCTGTTTTTCGGGATCTTTAGCTAGATTCCAAGGTTGTGTCACCTCAATATAACGATTCCCAGCCCGTACTAATTCCCAAATCGCAGTTAAAGCTGCCGAAAACTGTAGTTCTTCCATCGCCTTTTCGACTCGGACAACCGTATCTTTCGCTAGCTGTTGTAAAGCTGCGTCGTGTTCTGTTGCATCTGCAACCATTGCAGGAATCGTTCCACCCAAGTACTTTTCCACCATGGTAAGAGTTCGATGGAGTAAATTCCCCAAATCATTGGCTAGGTCGGCATTCGTTCTCTCCACAAAAGATTCAGGGGTAAACACACCATCTGATCCAAAAGGAACCTCACGTAGTAAGAAGTAGCGTAACGCATCTAGACCATAGCGTTCAATTAGCGGAACGGGATCAACCACATTTCCTTTCGATTTGGACATTTTCCCATCTTTCATTAAAATCCAACCATGAGCAAATACTTGTTTTGGAAGTGGAAGCCCTAGTGCCATTAAAATAATCGGCCAGTAAATGGTATGGAAACGTACAATCTCCTTACCCACAAGATGAACATCAGCAGGCCAATATTTTTCAAAACGAGGAGCTAACTCCTTATCTTCTGACAAATAACCGACAGCAGTTAAATAGTTGCATAAAGCATCAATCCAGACATAAACAACATGCTTAGGATCATTCGGGACAGGGATTCCCCAGTCAAAAGTAGATCGTGACACACTTAAGTCTTCCAAGCCTGGCTTAATAAAGTTTTGGATCATCTCATTCTTACGAGAAACAGGTTGAATGAAGTTTGGATTCTCTTCGTAGTACTGCAAAAGACGATCTGCATACTTGCTCATACGGAAGAAATAGCTTTTTTCCTTGATTTTCTGGATGGGGCGTCCACAGTCTGGGCAAATTCCTCCTTCCGCTTGACGATCTGTAAAGTAAGATTCACAATCGACACAATACCAACCTTCGTACTCACCAAGGTAAATATCATCTTGATCAAGCAAACGTTGGAAGACTTTTTGAATGAGATTCTTATGACGATCTTCTGTTGTCCGAATATAATCATCATACGAGATGTCTAATTTTCCCCAAAGTTCTTTAATTCCTTTTACGATTCCATCAACAAACTCTTGTGGATGTTTTCCAGCTACTAATGCCTTTTTTTCGATTTTCTGTCCATGTTCATCTGTTCCTGTTAAATACATTACATCATAACCACGTAGTCGCTTATAACGAGCCATTGCATCACCAGCCACCGTAGTATAAGCGTGTCCGATATGAAGTTTCGAACTTGGATAATAGATCGGAGTGGTAATATAAAATGTTTTTTTCTCACTCATCATGAACAACTCCTTTCAAATCAAATTAAAAAAATCCCGTCCCCTGATTTGGGGCGAGATTTGTTCGCGGTACCACCCAATTTTAGCAAGAACAACAAAGAAATGTTCTTACTCTCTGGTTAAACCCAATAACGCGGGTATACGTTTTTTCCTACTCTCCAAAGGGGTTCAGAAAAAAGTCTCAAGGGCCATGTTCATCAGGTTCATCTATACTGGCTTTCACCGATCCCAGCTCTCTGTTGATAGATTCGTCTAACTACTCTTCCCTCTCGAAGACGATTGGTTATTCACTTATCTAAGTTCAACAGTGTCAAAGGTGAAGATCAAGATCCGACGCTCTCAGATATTGATAATAATTACCTCAAGACACAATAGATTTAAGTTAGCTTGTATTATACACGATCCATTTAAATTTGCAAGATTTAGTAGTTGAATCCCTAATTATCTTTTCTTTTTTGTTCGTCGAGCAGTCATCTCTTTCCAAATCGCTGGAAATACCTTCTTTAAATAGACCACTCCTCGGATAAATGATTGACCTGTTTCCCTTACTTTATAGTGTATGGGAACCTCAACCATTTGATACCCTTGGCGGATAATATTCAGCGTCATTACTTGTGCATAGTTATAATCATGAACAATCTCTAAATCACGTAGCACTTCTCGGTTGAAGGCGCGGAATCCTGACTGACCATCCCAAATCCATTTACGTAACAGAACCATCTGTAAGCTAGTAAACGCCATATTAGCAAGACGACGATGCCATTTCATCCCCTGAATCTTCCCTTTAAATCGAGAGCCCATCACATAATCTACATCACCAGCTAAGATCGGGGCTACAACTTGAGGAATCTCCTCTGCTGGATACTCATCATCAGCATCAATCATCACTGCGAGATCAGCCCCCCGCTCATAAGCTGTTTTTAAACCTTTTCTTACAGCAGCTCCAAGTCCCTGATTAGTGGGAAAAGAGACAATCTCATCCGCACCTGCTTCCGTTGCCCGTTGAACAGTTTGATCACTGGATCCATCGTTCACCACCAGCACAACTATTTGCACCTCAGGATCAAAATAACGTGGAACTTTCTTGATCACCTTCCCAATCGACTCTTCTTCATTCCATGCAGGAATCACGATATAACACGTCTTCATTTTTCAAGCTCCTTGATTGCTTCAGTCAACACAGGTCCACGTGAATGATCCGGGTATGGGGCTCCTAGTAAATAACAAAATGTAGGAGTGATTGAGGTCAGATTTCTTAATTCATGCACTTGATGTCCTTCTTTAATTTGTGGACCATGCATGATAAACGGCACAAACCGTTCCCCTTCATCGAGATGTGCATGTCCCCCAATGCCATCTGACTGACCGTGATCTGCGCAAACCATGAACACAGTATTTTCCATCATTCCTTGTTGCTTCAACCAGTGATAAAACTCCTCAATAAGTCGATCTGCTTCTTCAATTTTTTGCTTATATTCCTCATTAAGTGGACCTCGACTATGCCCTGTCTGGTCAACCGCAATCAATTGAATAGCCATCAGCTCTGGATTCTTTTGTAACATAATCTCTTTCGCTCTTGCCATAATGTTAGCATCAGCTTGCTCGTTATTCATCACAGCAGAGACCGTATCTACATCTTTCCCAAATGCATCCACCAAGTGAGCAATCCCCAATAGTCGTCCTTGTTTCCCTACTTTTCGTAACTGATCAAATACACTTTGACAACGAACGCCTAGCTTCCATACCATGTTACTTTTAATTCCATGATCTCGTGGATATGCTCCAGTAAAAATGGTAGAAAAACAAACAACTGTCCGTGCTGGGTAGATAGTCTCCATCGAAGTATACTCGGTTCCTGTTTGTTTCAACCAGTCAATAAATGGCGTGTCTGCTTCAGCCAATCGATCTTTCCGGCACCCATCAATCACCACCATCACCACTCGTTGTGCAAGCGCTTTTTCAGGTAAAGGCTCTTCTGTCAATCGATCAGGCTCTGCAGGCCTCCAATCAAACAAAGCTCGATGCATAAGGAATGTATAGATGCCAAAGCCTACAACGAAAAGAACATAAGCTAAAACTTCTGTGGATGGAAAGCCAACTCGCTGATAAGCCCCTTGCATCACTGTTAACAGAAGTAAAAACTTAGGGATCTGCTCCTGTGCATTCCCACTTGTTGAGTCACTATGTACCATCACCATTTTCCAAAATCTTTTGTAGTTATCCAGAGGGGTCCCAATTCGCCAATGATAATAAAAAGTGCCCCAGAAAAAGATAGTAAAAAAAAGATAGATCGCAAGTGCTAATAAACTTAAGCCCAGATTCCAATGATCAAAAATCCCTATATACAAAACAAGGGGAAACCAGAGTAACCACCGTAGCTTCAAAGGAAAGTCATAGATATACATCAAAACTAATAAAGGTAAAGTCCAAATAATTGCAGTTACAAATGGAACGATCTGAAATTGTAACGTAATCAGTTGATACAAGAGAAACACAGCAATCACAAAAACGGGAGTAAAACTTTTTCCTTCATTCACGACATTCCACACACGTGCCGCCGATTTCTCAATTTTAGAAGCTTGTCTCATTGTCACACCCCTCTCTTTTGAATTTTGAACCAGTCAACAAAACGCTCGATTCCTTGCTCAAATGTCATTGCTGGTGCATAACCTAACTCTGTGTTCACTTTTGAAAGATCAGCCCAAGTATGAGAAACATCCCCTTGTTGTGCGCCACAGATTTCTATTTCCGGGGAAATATGTAGCTGTTTCGCCAAACGTTGTACCATATCTAACAGTGAAATCGGATGACCTGAACCCACATTATACACTTGATAGCCAGTGCCCTGATTCATCGCTAACCAAATTGCTTCCACCATATCCTCTACATATGTGTAATCACGGGTTGATTCTGGCTGAAAAAGTGGTAGCTTCTCTCCTGCCCACATCAGATCCGCAAACTTTCGAATAGCCATATCAGGTCGTTGCCCAGGTCCATAAACCGTAAATGGGCGTAAAGTCGTGCAATGAAATCCATACAGTTGATGGAAAGTGCGACAAAATCCCTCTGCAGCCCACTTAGCTGCAGCATAAGGAGATTCTGGAGTCTCTTTCATCATCTCTTCGCGTAGTGCAACTCCTTGAGGCTGCTCCCCGTATACAGAAGATGAAGAAAGGAAAATAAAATGAGGAATTTTCCTCTGTCCCGTCAAGTGAAGCAGTTGGACAGTTCCTTTTACATCTACTTCCACATAATGAACCGGATCAATCAAAGAAGAGCGCACACCTGGAATAGCTGCTAAATGAAGCACACAATCCCATTCATTACTTGCAAAGATGGGCCTCAATGACGCTTCGTCGCAAATGTCTGCTTCAAACCAAGTCACTTTAGGGTCGTGTTCCCATCCTTTGATGCGACTTCGTTTCAAACTGGGATCATAGTATGGATCTAAGTTGTCAATCACCGCAATCTGATCCACTTGACTTTCTTTTCGCAATCGATTAACCAATGTGGCTCCAATAAATCCAGCACCACCTGTAACAATCACGTTCATCTAATCACTTCCATCTCTACTCATTAAAGATAGGCAAAAAGCTAAGAAAGAAGTCTCTTTCTTAGCTCCCCATTCTTTATTGTTTACTCTAAATGAGCATTTCCAGTTACATATTTATCCAAATTATGCCAGGTTGATGTTTCTCTATCTCACTCTCGTAGCGTATACGCAAAAGTCGTTCGTTAGAGAAACATCTCCCCTCCTAGGTTTTCTGGATCAAGCCACTTAGTTTCCAATCATTCAAGTGATTTTGCTCAAGTCGAGTTATTTAGCAAAATAAGCTTTCGTTTGCACCAATTTGTCTTGAATCACTTTCGCTTCTTGCTTCGCTATGGTCTGATCACCCTTTTGAGTTGCCTCAAAGAACTGAGTGGCACTTTGGAAAAGTTTCTCTTTTTCCTCATGACCCAGTGCTTTTTCCAAATCTAACTCAATCGCTTTGAGAAACATGTTTGCCTCAAAAGCTTGTTCTGTAGCTTGATCTCGATTTTCCCAAGACTCACCCAATACTTTTGTGATATATCCTTCCACTTTTCCACTAAAAGTAACTACAAAAGATTGTTTTATGATCTTTGCATTGACGCCTTGGGGATTTTGATCAGGAGAAAACATGTGACCAATTTGCTCTGCAGCTTTAGCGTCTCCTTTAGATAGAGATTCTTGAATCGCTTGGTAAAATGCAAACCCTTCCAATTGTTGTACTTTCGCTTTGGCTGGATCTGTCTTTACCGTTTCAGACACTTTTGTCGCATAAGCGTCCGTGGATAGATAAAAGACACGAAACATTGACTTATCTATAATTTGCTTTTGAAGTAGGTAGTCTAGTTTCTTTTGTGATTGAATTGCTTTTTCTGCATCTGCAAAAGCTGTATCAATCTCGGTAGCAATTGTGGTCTTCAATTGAGAGTCTCTTTTTTCTGCCGTCCCACGTAAAACATCATCATAGAAGACTTTTCCCTGTGCCAACGCAAGTAGTGCCTCATCTTTATTTCCGAAATTCTCGGTCACTTTTTCTTTAATGTTTGATTTCATTTCTTCATAAAAATAATGTTGTAAACTTTTCATTACAATCTGTTTTACCTCAGGAGCTTTGGCTTGCCCACCTTGTCCCGCATTGATATACGTATCAACCAGTTGATCAATTTCTGGTTGTGCTCCTTGTACCTGTGCTCTTAATTCTTGATCATAAACGGAACGAACGACTCCGAGATCAGGTTGATCTTTTTGCCACTCATCATCTAGCTTTTGATAAGCTTGCGTAAGCTTTTTTTGACTAGATAGATCAAGCTTCTCTTGACTCACTTCCTGTTTTGTCTCTGTTGGAGTTTGACCACACGCAGTCATCGTTCCTAATGCGATGACCATTGGGATAACAAGCCATTTCTTCATTGTGAAACTCTCCTTTAAATGTTTAGTTTACGATTAGTTACCAGTCATATCACTCATATATAAAAGATCAATATTCATCCTTCATGAGCTTGCGCCTTGCGAAGAAGTGGATAAGTCCGCTCTTCCCTTCGATTCCATGAGAAGACCAACGGTGTAGCACTTTAATAAAGAGTTCTACTCTTATCCTCTTCGAAGGGTTCCACTAAGGATCAGTACAAAGTCATTTCGTACGAATCATCGATTCCTAGACTAGAGTAAATGGATACACCTCATCAGCGTTTTTGATCCGCTCAGAAAGCCTTTACAATGACTGAAGTAAAGCCTTCGTATCCAATTGATATAAACGAATGTGATAATATACAGGATCAATCCGCCGACTTCCTTGGAAAGAAGTAATTTCATGGAGATAGGGTTGGATCCAGCTTCTTTCGCTGCCTAATCCATCCACAACTGCACTCGTTAAGAGAATTTTTTCTTTATCTTGATGCATCAGAATCGCTCGCTCTAAGAAAGTCCTGCTCCTTAACATCTCCACCTGATAGGAGGGAGCAACTACTTGCATGACCCGCTCTTCTTCGTGTGTAATGACCAAGACCTCATCTGGTGGAACATGTTCTTTCAAATAAAATGCAAGTTGTAAAACGGGTGGGGGGTCAAATCGATGTTCTCGAACGACCTGCCAACCGACCCAGCCTTGTATCAACAAAAGAGAAGTCATGAGTATGATGATCCCTTTTTTCCATTTGAGTAATGAAAAAAGACGACTCATTCCGATCATGGCGACTAACAGAATCACAGGTAGTAAAGGTAGCAAATGACGAGGTTTATCTATGTTTTGTCCCCAATAGGTCCATAATCCAAATGATAAAACCCAAATCACCAGAAACCAACGTTTAGAAGCCGATTGCTTCACTGTCCAACCCAGTCCAACCAAAAGGATGAAGAAACTTGCTCCCAATATATAAATTCGAGGCTCTTGATCAAGCGGTCCTCCAAAAATGGAAGTCCACCAACCCCATTCCAACCAAGCAAGTAACCTTTCTAAAGTCGTTGGCTCTGCTAAAGCTGTACCTCCCCACTCAGTGAAGTGTCCAACTGTAAACTGCTTACCCAGTTCCAGGAATTGAGCTATACTTCCTTCACCTAGACTAGCAACCCAAAGCCAAATTCCCGTACCACTGATCGCTAGCATCAATGATAAAAACAGATAGCGTAATCGTTGCAAAGAAAAGTCCCATCGATCATCAACCTGATGCCATTTCATCAAAGGGATAAGTAGGATGGCAACAGCCGGCCAATAGGAAAGGCGAATTCCTAGTAAAATGGAATATAGGACTCCTCCCAGTACCAAAGACATCCCGTGCCATCTCGCCCCATTTGGGAGACTGAGACTTCGACTACTTAGCCCAATCATGAAAAGAGCCACCAATAACCCCAGACTATCTGACATGGGTTGTGTCGAAGTGAGCCAACTAAGAGGATGAATGATCATCCAGACAGCCCCCACTGTAGCCCAAAAAGGGGAAAGCCATTCTCTAGCGATGAAATAAAAAAGAACGACCGAACCTGCCCCTGCCAGCACACTTACTAATGATAAAGAAAGATAATCATTCTCAATAAAGAATGAAAAAAAATGTCCGCACAAGATAAATATAGGATAACCCGGGAAATGGGGTTGCATCGCTCGCACATCATACTCATTAAGCGCAAGGGCAAAATCGACAGAGTCCCAACTTTCTGGAACACGACCCGCGAAAGGAAGTCGAAGGGCGATCGAGAGGAAAAATAGACTGATAGCCACCCAACGGTCACGCTTTTCCATTTTTCCTCTTCCCTAAATACATAAATACAACTACAGAGATCAAGATCACTCCCACGATCACTAGCAAGGGAACCCACTTCGCCAAGGGATTATCACTAGCTGCTTTGACCCCGCTAGATTCCCCAACTTTTACATGTCCTTTTCCACCACTTGCTACTGTTTCATTTTGAGGAATATACTCTTGGATCAGTTCATCTTTTATTTTCTTAGAGGATTGTATAAATAATGGCTGATCAGCGGCTTTTTGTCCTACACCAAATAAGCCAGGATTCCCCAAAGCGGTTAGGGCATTCTGAAACTCAGTGTCCAACTCTTTGGCCAATGAGGGATCTTTCTGTTGCAAATGGAGGGCTAGCACTTGATAAGTACCATTGGCTTTAGCAAGCAGTACTTTATTATTAGCAAAGTCATCAAAGTTTCTCTCTACGTTGTTCAAACGTCTTTCAATATTACGCACCAACACTTGTCTCCAATAGTAGAGAGCCTGATCACTATTTTCTTGTTCAAGTTGCTGAGAAATCGCTTCAGCAAGCCCAGGTCCCATCTCTGCGTGTTGTTCAATCTCTTTACGTACCGTTTGTAGCTCAGCCTTAGCAGTCTTAAAATCAGGCTGATCTTTAGCTAAAGCTGCCGCCGCTTTTTTATAAGCTTCTGCGATGGGTTCTTCATCAGGTTTACCATATGAGTAAGCCGAAACGGGGGACGCCGATAACATCCATACCATCAGCATGGTTACACAGCTAATCAAGACTCTTTTCAAAGCTTCACCCCCTCAATTGAATTGCGCCTGTGCTTGTTCACTGTTTCCTTTTGCTTTTTCCACTTTTACTGGTTGGCTTTTATGGCGAATCCAACCAAACACGACCACAAAGTATGCGATGTAAATTAATATCTGTTCAATCGATGGATTGTGCGTATATCCGATCAAAGCATTGAAGAAAATCCCTACATTTCCGCTAATTAACGGTGCATATCCATGTTCACGGATAAAGTGTTCCTCATCCACCGGATTTTCTGGCATCAGCCAAGAAGTATCATATACATGTAAATAGGCGCTAGGTACATGCCCTAAATCCTGTAACATTCCAATCGCTGATACCAAAAAGCCCGCAGCGATCAAAAAGATCATCGCACTCGTGATCCGGAAAAAGGTTTTCAAAGAAAAACGAGTCGTTCCACGGAAAAATAGGATTGCTAAAAGGATTGCGGCACCCATCCCAAGCAACGCCCCCCAACTGGACAACACTTGATCAATCTGCCCTTTCGAGATTGCAGCAAAGAAAAAGACGGTTTCAATCCCCTCACGAAGAACCACTAGAAAAGCATGAATAATCATCCCCAAAATACTTCCTGTAGTTAAAATAGCATCTAGTCGCTTCTCCATTTTCCCTTTCATATCTTTACTTTGCTCTGCCATCCATAAAACCATTTGGGTTAACAAGATACTAGAAACAACCATAATTCCAATCTTTAAATAAATTTCACTTCCCATCGCCGCATAACTGGTTAAAACGACTTGGAAAAGTAGCGCAACCAAAAAGCTCACCAAAACCCCGGCACCCGCTCCAGTCCAAACCCATTTATTAAACCGTTGTTGATTGAGCCGCTTTAAATAGGAAGTAATTAAACCCAAAATTAACATGGCTTCAAGGACTTCTCGAAATGTGATTAAAAAAGCTTGCACGTCCAGTGATGCTGACACTTGGTGACACCCCTTCCTAACCCCGGAATGATAATTGTTATCATTGATTTCCATTCTCAATTATAAGAGTAACCTCTGATTCCGTCAATACGTAAAAGGGGATTCATGTATTTGTAAGAAAAAAGAGAGCAGGGAAAAGCTGCTCTCTTCTCATCTATAAAGCTATATCAATCAAACTCGATCATAACGTGTCGTAAATGGAGTATCTATTTTCTTAATCATTCCCTCCGTAGCTAAGCGATTCAATTCTTGCTTGAAGCGTGCAACATCCCAACTAGATCCACACTCCCGATTCACCTTTGATACCGATTGAACGAGGTCAGTATCGAAGAGAGGAAGTAATTCTGAGATAACAGCTACAAGTTTTTCATCTCTCTGCTCACTTACTTGCTTTAATTCATCAAATGGATTGGACAGATGAGGGCTTTGTGTATAAGCACAGCGAACTCGGATAAAAACCGTTCTTCCAAACACGGCTGAGGAGACAAAAGTATCTCCAGATCGCAAATAGGGGAGTCTTTTTCCTTCTTCAGGTGTTAAATCCGTTTCTTCACGAAGAGTGGCAATATCCGTCCCCCTCACGGTTCGGAAAACGAACTTGGTATTCAACTGAGCAGTAATCGTCTCATCCAAAAGTGTAGGGCGTTGTGTCGCTAAGAATAGAAAAACACCATATTTACGTCCTTCCTGCGCAATCTCTTTTAAAATCGACTTGGCAGGAGATTCGATCGCTTTAGGAGCAAAGTTATGTGCTTCATCAGTGACAATCACAAAAGGTGGGAAAAAAACGCCCTCTTCTCCATTCATTCGGGCATCCTTATACTCTCGTCGTTTCCGATATAAAGCACCAATCACATAGGTAGCAAATACTTGCAAAATCCAGGTGCTACCTTGAACGACAACTAATTTTCCTTGCTCCAATGCACGTTCAATCATTTCAATATCATGTTGGAACAATCCTGCCTTTTCAAGACGATGAAGACGCCAATGAATTCCCTTTACAGAAGCAGGAGGCAAGCTTCCATATTGATGAAGTAATTGTAATAAATCATTGACTCTGGATACATCGACTGGGCTCAGATCAGGATTTTTTAACTGGCGCTCTAATCCTGCTTTTCCTTCCTCCAAAGCCTGAACTACATTATTTAAACGGTCACTGAATGAAGTGTAGGAATCCCGTTTTTTATGTAACATTTGCACCACATTCACCATCGACTCTGATAGACTCCCACCGGCTGCACTTAATAATGAGCTTAAATCCCGAGTCGATAAATCTGAAAAGGAGATTCCCACCTGATGTCCCACTTGTACTTGTACGAATCGTTCTTGAAAAGAGATTCCTCGTGCCTCTTGCCCTGAAATTCGATCACTAAAGTCCATTTCAAAGTGAGGATCAAAGACAACTGTTGGAATCCTCAACTTCATCAATTCTTCCAACATCACACGTAATCCAAATGATTTCCCTGAACCAGACCCGCCAAAAATCCCGACATGAGGATACTGTTGCATGGTTTTAATATCAAAAATGAATGGAACTCCCTTCTGAGAGCGAAGTTCCCCTTGTTCCATCAACATCACTTGATCACATAAATCTAAGCTTAGAGTTTCACCCAATGCTTCTGTCCCTCTAATCTCCCCAAGTAACATTCCTTCTTCAGGAGTCGATTTCACTAAGAGATGACGAACTTCATCAAAGGCAGGCAATCGGACCGAGCAACCTGTTCGAACTGGATAAGGAGCTTCTTCAAATAAACGAACTTTGGCCAAATTGATCTCATCTGAATCAATATCATATCCGATCTGTTGTAATGTACTAATCACTTGAGAATCTACCAATGATTTATCCAATCCCATCGGAATAAAGCGGTTGTATGACATGGTCTCAACCACTTCTCCTCTGGGGTTATCAATCGTGGGGTCCTCGATCACCAAAATCTCATTAACACGAAATTTTCGCTCTCTGGACACCACATGTACCTCTTGTTGTGTTGTGATCCCTACCACTTGCATGTGAGCTTCCTCCTTAGATAATCCGTTCATTTCTCTTAGGTTCCAATAAACGATAACGAAGGTCTGGATCAATATATTGTTCGACCATGGTCTGAACCAATGGGTCAGTGACACGCACTTGATTATCTACAATATCTAACCAAAAAGGGATTCCTCGTCCTTGCTCTGGTGTAAGTGAATAGGTCAACTTGATCAGATCAAAACAGTGCTCTCGTTGCGATTCTAAACCATCAAGTCCAATAGGCAAAGGGTTCAATGATGGGCGAAAAGCCATTTTCCACATTTGAGAACCAGATGGACTCCACTCTCTCCATTCAAATGCCTCTCCCACTTGGAGAACACCATACAATAAATCCCGATCTGACCAAGAAGGATAATCAGGGTACAGTCTTCTAACTAAACCATGGGTACTGATCTCCTCTGATACACCAATCAGATAAACATCCTGCTCTTCGGCATATTTGGCTAACTTCATCCAAGTTTCTGAGTCATCAATATAAAAGTGGAGTAAAGAACCATCCATCATAATTGCTCGTGGATTCCAATCCTGGATCGCTTTTTCGGCTACTCCCATTTCAAGCTGTGATAAAAGGGCGCCACGTTTTTGTGCCTCTCGTGCAGCTTCACCTAGATTTTCTATCTCCTGATTAAGTAAGGGAGTATAGACATCTGCCAACCAAGCTTCCTCTCCCAATGTTCCTTTGGCTAATGCTTGAAAAACAGAGAGCGTACGCATTTGAGAGCCTTTCGTAGAGTTCACAGAACCATCTACGCCGACTAAGGTTCTTCCATTCATCCAATGTTTACTTTCATCATTCTCCCATTTGGAAAATGAATAGAATGTACCGATCTCTGACATATTCCTGCGAATCTCTTGTTCATTTAAAATAGTCGTTGGATAGAGTTGACGTAAGGACTCATTTAGTTTCTTGAGCTTCTTTTTTAATTCCTCCGATACAGGTAACAAATCCTTTCACCTCCGAAAAAGATCATTCATCATCGATCAGTAAGTTTGCTGAAGCCATGGCCTGTCTTTACATACTGCACTGATATGATCATTAGACTACTAGTTTCTGATTATGATAGAAAACAGCTTCAATAGTTTAGCTTTATACTAGATCAAGAAAGTTTCTTTTCATAGAGTGAAGTATGCTTCTTTCTGATATAATAACTTTTTATCAAATCATTTTTGTATTAGATAAAGAGTTCGTGTTAAATAAGAATTTTTTTTGACATATTCCAAGCAAAACCATTAAAAAACCCCTTCAATTCCAGTACTTTTCTATGTAATTAAGAAAAAATGATCAACTACGTTTCATTAATAATAGAAAAAATGTTGGATTCATTAGATAAATTTTCTATCTCTATTTTTTCTATTCAGATTCACGCAAAATCTTACATACAAGCTACAAAACAAGCAAAATATTGGATATTAACTAGAAATAGGCAATCATTCCCCTTCAGTGACTCACTAGTGAATAATTTATATTTTAAATATAATAGTTTTTATTTTAATTATTATTGGTTTGTTTTAATGATTAAAAGAGATAAGTTCTTTTTAATACCAATCCTTAACTAGATTAAGAAATTTTCTATAAAACTCCTCTAGTTATATTGACTGGTTTGGGAAACGTTGGTATGATGTTTTTAATGTCGCCGGTGTCGAAAATTGGCGACAATTTATAGAGAAAACTAAACCAAAACCAAAGACCAACCACTGAGGGGAGAATGAAAAATGCTTAAATCAACAGGGATTGTACGTAAAGTAGACGAACTAGGTCGTGTGGTGATTCCCATCGAATTACGTCGAACATTAGGAATCGGGGAGAAAGACGCACTAGAAATCTATGTTGATGGTGAAAGAATCGTATTAAAAAAATATGAACCTGCTTGCATCTTTTCTGGTGAAGTCGATGAAACCGTTCGCTACAAAAACAAAGTCGTTAGCAAAAAATGCATAGAAGAAATGTATCATTTAGTTCATGGCGAGAAAGTAGCCGTTGAATAATTTTTAAATTATCTTCAATATATCATACGAAATAATCTGTTAACTATTTTCATTCCATTTTATCAAATGTTCGAAATAATTAGGATCAGTTGTTGTTGCTAACATTTAAGTGGGCAATCTTCTACTACTGGTACATAGCCCTTGTTTTATATGTTTAATGAGTCTACTAACTGCCGAAAAGGCGTGGGAAATATCCCACGCCTTTTCTTTCATACCATAGAAATGTCAGCTTTTTGAGAATGCTTAAGCTTGATGATAGTGGTTATAAACCTCTCTTTTAGGTAAACTCCGGTCCTTAGCTGCTTGTAGAATAGCTTCTTTTTTATCTAACCCTTTTTCGATATATGTATCTACATGTTCCACTAAGTCTAAGGATTGCCACCAAGCTTGTTCTACTAATGAAGTTTGATCTTGGTCACTACCTCCCTCAATCACAATGGTATACTCTCCTCTAGTTCCTTTCTCTATTACATGCTCAATGGCTTCGTCTATGGTCCCTCTAAACCATTCCTCATGTTTTTTAGTAATTTCCCTAGCTAGAGCCACTTTTCTATTTCCCAGTACCCCTTGGACATCTTCTAACATTTTTTGCAAACGATGTGGAGCTTCATAGACGATCATAGTTGCGGGAGTATATTGCCAACGTCTTAATTCAGCTTTTCTTTCTTTGGATGATCTCGGCAAAAAACCTAAGAACAAAAAAGGCTGGGCTACAATCCCTGAAGCGACTAACGCAGAAAGAGCTGCATTCGGTCCCGGGATCGGAACGATTGGGATTTCTTCCTGTGTAGCCAACCGTACTATTTCTTCACCTGGATCTGAGATCGCTGGCATACCTGCATCACTGACGAGAGCGATTGATTCCCCTTGTTTGATCCGCTCAATCAATTGTTTTCCTCTCGACTGTTCATTATGCTCATGATAACTAATAAGCGGAGTGGAAATTTGAAAGTGAGTGAGTAATTTACGTGTATGCCGTGTATCCTCAGCCGCAATCACGTCTACATCAGTAAGAATCTCCAAGGCGCGTGGAGTCATATCCTGTAGATTGCCAATGGGTGTCCCTACAATATAAAGAACTCCCCCTTTAGCTTCAAAGCTTTTTTGAATTTTCATTGACAAACCTTCCTTCTTGAATCATAGATAGTTTTTTGCTTCGGGGAAGTTTTTTTATTTCCCTTTCTCGCTGAAGGGCTGCTGATTTTGTATCCACTTGTTCTATATAACGCAACTGTATGGGAAGTCTACCTCGTGTGTACTTTGCTCCCTTTCCTTTTGCATGTTGAGTCAGCCTCTTTGATAAATCATTCGTTATTCCTGTATAGATTGATCCATCGCGACATTCTAACATATATACTGTGTAGCTTGTCGACTTTTGCTTCATTCATCCACCCCTAAGAATAAGAAATCATGATATTAAAAAAAGCCGGATTCCCGGCATTTATTCCTCTTTGGAAGATTTATTAAGGAAAGCTAGACAGAACAAACAGTCCCCTTCTACACGCAACCGACCGTAATGA
Organism: Hazenella coriacea; assembly: GCF_004341825.1. Lineage (GTDB taxonomy): Bacteria > Bacillota > Bacilli > Thermoactinomycetales > Thermoactinomycetaceae > Hazenella > Hazenella coriacea. The sequence goes on from NZ_SMAG01000004.1 coordinate 177,523, forward strand.
ACATTACAAATGTGGAACCCTTCATCATAAAGCTTAGCAATATTATTGCATCCTTTTTTTGGTAAATCTAATGATGCCTTCACATTCTCTTCACCTTCTGACTCTGCAGGGGATTCCTCCCGAACCTCTCGAAGACGTTGATTTTCCATCAACAACTGTGTGTTTTCCTCCATGAGCGCCACAATTTGTATTTTTAAAGCTCCTAATTCTTTATACAGCTCTCCAATCTGTTCCTCTACGGAAGCTACCTTTTTGAATATTTCCTGTTTATCCAAGCCCCCACCTCATTCAACTGCACTTACCCTCATCTGTCTGTCGAAACCGAAACAAATTTAGATTCTGCTAGTTTGTGGAGTTACTTCTACACCAACATCATCTAATAAATGTTCAACCACTGCCCCTGACTCTAGCAGTTTCACTTGTACTTTCCGCTCTAACAGATTGAGTAATACAACTTTGCCATCTCCGTTGGGAGTCCAAACATGTTCTCCAATATCAGGTAATAATTGTTTCGCTTCTTCATAATGGTCATTTTCAAATTTAAGACAGCACATGAGCCTACCACATAAACCAGAGATTTTAGTTGGATTGAGTGATAGGTTTTGGTCTTTAGCCATCTTAATCGACACGGGATCGAAGTCTCCAAGGAAAGAGGAACAACAGAGAACCCTTCCACAGGGTCCAATACCTCCTAACATTTTCGCTTCATCCCTCACACCAATTTGGCGAAGTTCGATTCGAGTGCGGAACACTGCTGCTAAATCCCTAACCAATTCGCGAAAATCAATACGTCCATCCGCCGTAAAATAAAAGATAATTTTATTTCTATCAAATGTGTATTCTGCATCAACCAATTTCATTTCCAAATCATGACTTCTGATTTTTTCTTGACAGATCTGTAATGCTTCAGTAGCAGCACTTTGGTTTTCTTCCATTTGTTTTGTATCAGACTCAGTAGCAATTCGTAACACCTTTTTTAAAGGTAGTACAACTTCATCTTCTTTCACGTAACGAGTTCCTAGTTCGACATTTCCGTATTCAATCCCTCGAACCGTTTCAACAATTACCTGATCACCACGTTGTATTTCAAAATCACTTGGATCAAAATAATATATTTTACCCGCTTCTCTAAAGCGAACTCCAATCACTCTTAACACGAATGTGATCCCTCCTGCATGGCCAATACCATATTTTCCAGTACGGCTTGAGGTTGCATGGGTCCGGCGAGTTGTGAACGGGCACGTAAAATGGTTTCCATCCCCCAAAGCAGACGGAATCTATTCCACTTATAAGCTTGTTTCTCCCTAGCTGCCTCCCATTGAACAAAAACAGGAATATATTGATCTACTTTACTTACTTGAACATAAAGTAATTCCCTTAACCAAAGAAGTAATATATCTAAAACGAATGAAATACGTCCTTCATCAATCTCTTTCTGTAACCATTCTTTTTGTATTGAAACAATCGCTATGGAGTTTCCAGATAGAATCTCCCCACTCCATTCTATCACCCGATTACAAATTTCCGCAAACTCCACATTTTCCAATTGCTTCCTTAAATCATCTGGCTTTCCTGATAGATGTCCTAAAATGCGAGCATCCGCTTTAGAAAAACCAGATTCCTCCATCTTTTTAGCTAATCGATGGGGAGGGTCTTCGGTAAAACGAATGATCTGACAACGGGACAAGATCGTTGGTAACATTGACTTCATTTGCTCCGTAATCAAAATAGCTACCATCGGTGATAAAGGCTCTTCTAAAAATTTCAACAAACTATTGGCAGCATGAACATTTAACAAATCAGCCTGTTCGATCATAATCACACGAGTAAAATTAGGATTAGGACTATATGAAAATAACTTCTGTATTTGACGAACTTGATCTATTTTAATGGATGTTCCTTCAGGTCGAAGAACAACAAGATCTGGGTGATTCCCTTGTTCAATAAGCCTACAGTTACGACATTGATCACAAGCATCGATTTGTTTCTTTTCACAATTGAGCGCTTTAGCAAACTCGATGGCTGCTTTTTGCTTTCCTACACCTTTTGGACCTGCAAAGCAATAGGCATGAGCAACTCTGTGATTAGATAATGCATTTTGCAAGATACGAACAACCTGTTGCTGTCCTTCTAATTGCTGAAACGACAATCTGATTCCTCCACTTTTAAAACTGTTCAAAGCGATCTACAGGTAAAACAAACACTGTGGCTCCGCCTACTTCCACTTCTACTGGCTCAAGCACATAAGGATCTACATTGGCTCCCATTGGAGCGAGTGGAGAGATTAGCTCTTTTCGCGATTTACAATTGTCGCGAATGATCTGAATCGTTTCTTCCAGTCTCTCTTCTTCCACTCCAATCATAAAGGTAGTATTACCTGCTTTTAGAAATCCACCTGTACTTGATAACTTTGTTACACGTATATTAGCTTTAATCAAAGCTTGGTTTAAGCGATGACTATCTTTATCTTGAACAACAGCTACAATCAACTTCATGTACGGATCACTCCTTGATCGGCAATAGTAAAGACAAATCCGCTATGATCTGTTGATAAACCTCTTCCACATCACCAGTTGCATCAACATATTGAAAACGATTTGGTTCTTCTTTAGCCAGCTGAAGATACCCCTCACGTACTCGGGTATGAAATAGCTTCTCTTTCAATTCAATACGATCCTTCTGATCTCCTCGTATTTGAAGCCTTTTCTGACCAAATTGAACAGGGATATCAAGGAGATAAGTACGATCCGGCAACACTCTGCCAGTAGCTATTTGATTAATTGTTACAACTTCATCAATATTCCAGTTTGCTCCATACCCTTGATAGGCAATACTAGAATCTACATATCGATCACATAATACTACTTTGCCACTTGCCAGTTCTGGGAGGATCACTTCTTCTACCAGTTGAGTACGTGAAGCTGCATATAATAGAATTTCAGTTCTTTGCTTCATCTCATTTAACTTAGGATCTAGCAACAGCTCTCGAATCCGATTACCGATATTTGTACCTCCCGGTTCCCTAACAGCTATACATGAAATCCCTCTATTTTTCAAAAAATCATGAACACGAGAAATTTGTGTGGTTTTGCCTGCTCCTTCTGGGCCTTCAAAAGTAATAAACAACTTTATTTCCCCCAACAATCGATTACTTCGATAAGAGTCATTTTTAGTCACTTATAGACCCAAATCCGTTGGGTCGTTGCTTCTCTGCCTCACTCTCGTAGCGTGTTCGCAAAAGTTATTCAACAGAGAAACATCTCTCCTCCTTTGTTAATTAGATAGAAAAAACATTTCCAATTAATTCAAGTAAATTCACTCATGCTGAGTTACTTCCTAAAAACAACTGAAGTAATTGGAAAATACTTTATTGTATCCGATCCCCCTAGAAGGACGAAGTTTCCCTAACCAATGACTTTTGCGAGAGATCGCCCCAACTGGATTTGAATCGATTTGATATTTGCTCATATGAGTTTACTTCATTATTTCATTGTAACACGTACACTTGTAGGGAGGAAGATTGCTTGATTCCTCTAATCTGGGCACCTAACTGTATCATTTGATGGAGATAATTGATTGCCTCTTTGCTAAATCGTTCACCTGGGAGTAAAAAAGGGATCCCTGGTGGATAAGGAACGATCATCTCAGAGCAACATTCACCGAGCGCATCTTCTAAATTGATCAGGACTCGCTTTTTTTTCTTTAATTCCAAAAAGGAAATGGGCGCTTCTGACTGTAGGGGAAAAGAAGGTAAATCAATAGCTTCAACGTTACTCAGACTTGATATTTCATCCTCCAGCTGGTCCAAAACAGAAAGTAGATCATCCAACTCCTTTTTTTCTGTCCCTAAAGTAAACACAAAAAGCACTTTGTTATGATCTGCTAACTCAGTATAATAACCTCTTTTTCCCAACCAATCTTGTAAAAAATAACCACTTACTTTTTTCGATTGTAAACTTAATTTACAAGGATCTTGAAGCTTTACCTCTTCAAGATGTCGATATTTGGAGATATTTCCTCGGAAATAATCTAGGTGATGAAATAAGTTGTCGAATAAAGAATAACTTTCAGAGACCATAAAACGCCGTGTCGCATCCAAAGAAGCCATTAACGGGTAAGAAGGACTACTGGATTCAATCATACGGAGCCAACGACTTATTTCTTCAAGATCATAGTGATCCCCTTGGATATGTAACATGGAAGACATCGTCATGGATGTTAACATTTTATGAGTGGATTGAATGACCATGTCAGCTCCAGACTCCAAAGCGGTCATAGGTAATTTGGGATGAAAGCGAAAATGAGCTCCATGCGCCTCATCCACAATCAGTGGCATACCATATTGATGACAGAGTGTTGCAATATTAGCTAATGGTTGAGTCATCCCATAATAGGAAGGACTTGTGACCACAACGCCTTTGGCTTCTGGATATTTTTCTATTACTTTAGCCAACATATTTAAAGAGATTGATTCTTCTAAGCCAGTATGGGAATTAAAGCTACTAGGGAGATAGATCGGAGTAACACCCGCCAACATACATCCATGAAAAACCGATTGATGACAACTTCGCTGTATAATTAATAAGTCTCCAGGTTGACAAGTCGATAATATAGAAGCTAATATCCCAGCTGTGGTTCCACCTACTAAAAATAATGTATGTTCTGCTCCGAAAGCATCAGCAGCTAATTGTTGTGCTTCCAAAATCACTCCTGTCGGATCATGCAAATCATCTAAATGACCAGTCTCAGTCAAGTCAAGTTGTAATAAAGGATGAAACCACTGTTTGGCCTCAGAATCAAAAGCTTTCCCTTGTTTATGCCCGGGAACATGGAAGTTGCCACAAGCCTGATCACGATGACGTAGGATCGCTTCTAATAACGGAACTCGCTGATGAAGCTTCAACTGTTTTGAAGTAAACATATGCTTTCCCCCTGAAAAAAGAAAAGAGACTTCCTCAGTCTCAAATATACTTCCATAGAGAATGTTGTGTGCTCTTCAAACAAGAGGTTTTACCTTAAACAACAAACTCATTTATAATATCTATTTACAGCAACTAATTGTTAAATTGATTGAGAAATATCCATCTAGAAGAGAATAGTTCCTCTAACAAAGTAAAAAATATCTCCTAAATCAATACTATTGATTTGATTTAGAATCATTACAGAATGGGAGTAAGGCGAATCTCTTTACTTTTAAATTGTTGTCGCACTTAATGATTAATTATACCAAAAAATAACTTGATTTGTGAGAAAGAAAATCTTTTGTCTGATCACTGATCCGCCTAAGTAATCCATTTATCTTATAAATGGAATTCCCTCATCTTTGTCACTGAACCACAATGCTTTCAAACGAAATACTAAATACGAGTAATTCGAATCTCCGACATTGCTGGTTGCCAAATCTTGTTCGCATAGCTCACAAATCGTCTTACCCAAAATGTTTAATCTCTCATCCTTTTCTTGTTCACAAATAACACAACGGATGGGTACCATTTTCTCCTGCAATATCATCAACCGCCTTTATTTCTTTTCCAACTAGTATTTCCATAATAGTCATCATTCAGACGAACATTTTGTATTTTTGCATTTATAGCCTTCGCACTTGAAAAGTAGTTATCTCTATTTTATTCACTTGAGTTAGGGAATATTTACATTTACCTTGTGGAACATATAAACCTAAAAATATAAAGGAGGTTCATTAGTGCAGTCCATGAAATGGATGATTTATTTTATCTTTGGTGTTTATGTACCCCTAACCGCTATACTGAGAGTTTATTTACTTTACCGATTCCGTCCAGATCAGTAATCACTTAATCCTAACCACTTCTAAACTTCATTGATCTTAACAACGAGCATTATTGAGTGAAGTTAACAGCCTGCTAATTCAACTGCCCTCTGAGACTTGAATCCTGAGATCACATACTAATGAACATAAATAAAAGCACTTGCTAGAAGCAAGTGCTTTGTTAAGTGCCTGGCAACGTCCTACTCTCCCAGGGGTCTGCACCCCAAGTACCATCGGCGCTGGAGGGCTTAACGGTCGTGTTCGGGATGGGAACGAGTGGATCCCCTCCGCCATCATCACCAGACAGGTATTGAATAGAGTGTGAAGGTTTCACACCTTGAAAATGTGAAGGAAGAACATTGTTGCATCAGAAGAAGATAAGAAGTAGGTTAAGCCCTCGACCGATTCGTATCTGTCAGCTGAGTGCATTGCTGCACTTACACCTCAGACCGATCTACCTCGTC
>NZ_SMAG01000005.1 GCF_004341825.1 Hazenella coriacea
AGATGATTGGGGTGAAGTCGTAACAAGGTATCCCTACCGGAAGGTGGGGATGGATCACCTCCTTTCTACGGAGTATCTTTATGATACATGACGAATGAATTTTCTCTCTCAGGTCATGCTTATACTCACTCTTTAGTTTTCAGGGAATACAAATCCCCAAAAGCCAAAAAGCTTTTGGGGATTTTTTTGATGAGGATTATTTAAATGGTTGATATTGAAGCGAAAATAAGATTTTTAACAACTGAAGAAGGTGGAAGAGGAAATCCTGTATTTTCAGGTTATTGCCCTGCTCATTTAGTCAAAAAGGGGTATTTAACAACGACAGAAAAAATAATATGAGGACTTGAATTTTACTCAAAAAGAGAGCCGATCCACATTAAAGTGATCGGCTCTCTTTTTATTAAGATTTTAAGTGAATGATTTTACTTAAAGCATGGAGTAAAAAGATTCGCTGAGTGAACAGATTCTTTCTTCATTGATAATCCATTGCACCTCATGAGCTTCTGTAACTTGTGGAACCTCTAGTTTTCGGACCATTTGCTGGATTGCCTTGAGGGGTACGACATCTTCCCTTTGTTGATTTTGCTTGAGTAAAGTGTTGAGACTGGCCTCGATATATATGATGTGAACTTTAGCTCCGTAGGAAGTAAAGAGACCAATTAATGGTTCACGTAATAAACGAGTAAGATTAGTGGCATTCCAGACAAAAGATTGTTTTTTTCGCATATAAACACGAGCAAGTTCCTTCGCATGGTGAATGACGGTTCCTTGTTTTTCTCTGGGGGAGACACCTAGTTTTTTTCTAATTTCGTCTAAAGAAATCACGGGTAAATGGTTTATGTGCTTCTTGATCCAGGTATCTTTTCCCGATCCGGGGAGTCCAGATAGAATGAAGACTTGAAACTCAGTTGAGTCATAAGCTGCATAATCAGGGGTTTGCCATTGGTTTTGAAAATAGAGAAAACGTGTGTGCGCATCAGGAAACGACTTGTTTTTTTGATAACAGTCGTGTTCTTGGCAAAATAGGCGAAATAGCTCAATTTTCTCCAGTAGTTCATTTTGATCTGCACAGATTCTCCCACGAACATCTGCTTCAGCTAATAAAGAGAGTAGGTGAAGCGGGACTCGTTGGCTTGCTGTATAAACTTCTTTCTCTGGATTTTCTTTTTCCAATAGCCAAAGGGGTAGTCCATGATAACGGACGAGAGCGACGACTATTTCTCGAAGCTGAAATGGAATCGTCAATGAACTGTTTTGCCATAAATAGCTACGAGTCATGAGGGCACCGATTCGTGCGTGTCCGTGTGAGGTAATAGCTCCATCCTCATCGATCTTTGTACAGACAGATTTCCCAATGTCGTGACAGAGAGCTGCTATAAGTAAAGTTTGTTGGGCTAGTGGTGATAGTAAAGGCCATTCCTTGAGCTGTAAAAGAGCCTCGGCAACCAACCAAGTATGAGTTTCTACATCTCCCTCAGCGTGATACTTTGGTTCTTGAGGAACTCCTCGTAGTTGCTTCAAAAACGAAAAGTGGTGGTAAAGAAGCTTGCGATCCAGTTTTCCTTTGGTGTTAACAAACTTTAAAAAACAGCTATTTTTCACATCAAATGGAGTCGCCAAATAAATTGACCCCCTTTTAGCTGGTTGGGGATGAGTGGTCGATTCATCCAATGTGATTGTGATTCAATAATAGTCTGGATAAAGTCTTTTCGCACTAACTTATATCTTTCTTTAACGATATCCTCTTCTTCTACTTTGATATATAACCCTTCCATCTGTCCACTCAGATCCGTTTCACGAAGGATCTGATCAGGGTCCACACCATGTTGAGTTGCAATTGATTGTAGTTTTTGCTTGAGCTGTGGGTGATCAATAAATGGAGAGGGAGCCACCCATGAGCTTAGCTGCGTATGTGATTTTAATTTTCCTTCATGTAACACTCTTACTGAATGGATGAACGGAGCTTTTCTTAACATTTCCATCCTGCGAGCAGTGGAAAGAAAAGTGTGGGTCTCCTTATCAAAAATATCAAATTCAAGGAAATAGTGGGGTAAGTCAGTATAAAAAATAGTATGCTTGGCATAGAGCCATTCACCATACATGATGTAGCGATCACTTAATAGAGACCATAAATCGGAAGCAAAGCCATAAGCCCAACTTTTAAAGAGATGAAATTGTTGTTCACGTGCTCCACCAGTTAAGTAATGACCACGGCTTTGTAGAAATAACTCTCCATGTCGATCAAAACTAATTCCACAATTGGCTCCATCCATTTTTTCTTCAATCACCAAAAAACGATTGCAAATTTGTTTGAAAGAAGCAATTTGTAGATCATCATCACCTGTTTGTAAACCAGAGCCTTCTATGTGTGGAGTACGCGGGTATTTATATATTTGATTCATTATTTGGTTAACTCCTATAAAAATAGTAAACGAGAATTTTAAAACAGCTGAATGATGGTGGCCCTTTACATCGTTTACAGTCCCTTCATTCATGATGTTTATATTATACAATAGAATCTATTTGGAACGGTCGCTGAAGTATGATAACTAAAATTTAATAAATGGTGATAATATATACATTTATATTGACGGTTTCTTCCTTTATGATATATTTGAATTCAATGATTACATAGAATATAGCTTATAACTAGCAAAATATGAAGCAAAAGCGAGGGAACTTGAAGTTTTGGCTTTGAATTCCGTTGTAAACTTTCTAATTTTCATTTTCCTCATGGAGGCAGTTTATTTGTAGCTTCGATGTAATTTGTCAAAGGGGGAGTACTTACTTGCAGCGAGCCGTTCAGTGGCCCCGTTTTCGTCAGCGAAACAAGGGCTCGTCCACCATGGAGTACATCATTATCATTGCAGCCGCTGTCATCTTAGTCAGTTTGCTTTACATGACGATTGGTAGTGAGAGTACTAATCAGATCATTACGAAAAAAGTTGAAAATAGTTTAAACGGAGAAGTAACGATTCAACCGGGAAGTGGAGGAACTCCATCATCGACGGATGGAGATTTAGTGATGAATCCCCCAGGACAACCTGCTTCAGGTGATCCATCCTCTAAAACAGATCCGGGTCCAGCACCTAATAATGGCTGGGAACCTTATGACAATAAATACAAAGAGCCGAATCTAGGTAAGCGGATCAGAAAAGCAGCCCAAGATGTAGGCATCAAGTATTTTTTTGCTCATCAGAAGGGTCAACGACTTGTTCCGAAGTATAATGCCAATGGTAAATTAACTGGATATCATGTCACTGGGCAGATTACCAATGCTTTAGAAAAAAAAGCCGCTAATTTAAAACCTGTGAAAGGCTCCCCAGGGCAATTTGTCAGAGATTTACCAGTCAAAAATCATTTCAATAGCTTTATGCCTGCGTTAAAGCATACACTTGCTTCTTCATTGAAATCAGGAGCGATTAGTGGATTACTTACAGCCACTTTAGAAGGTCATGAGAATTGGAAAGACTGGTCATCTTCTGCAATTGTTGAAACGGGATTGGCGGCAGCAACCACTGCAGCTGGGTCGGCTATAGGTTCTGCAGCAGCTGGTTTTTTAGCGAGTACTGCGGCTGGAGCTGCGCTTGGATCTTCAGTTCCTCTTGTAGGAACAGTGATTGGTGCTGTGGCTGGAGTAGGACTGTATGCATTGACAAATACCGCCGCTGGTATTGCAATCAAAAACGCTGTAAAATCCGGAGTCAAGAAATTGATTCATGCGGTTGTCCCCGATGGGGTATCGGACAAGATCCAGTCTGTATATAGCAGTGTGAAGGATAAAGCGGGTGCAGTAAAAGACAAAGTGTCAAATGCAGTATCGAAGGGGGTCGGTAAAGTAAAAAACTTTGTCGGTGGTTGGTTTAAATAAGAAATATACATTTGTTCAGTTGTTCAGTCGTGTCAATTAGAAAATAATCACCCGTTCCATCGAGAGTTAGAGTGTGATTTCTTTCTCCATGACTTGTTCCTTGCCAGAAGATTAGAAGTTTGCTATACCCTTTGATTTTTTGGAGGAGGTAAAAGGCATCGAAATCTCTCGATGAAAAGTTGCCTTCTCTTTTTCTTTTTCAAAGAGCTCCACAGTGATAGCTCTTATTGTTGATATGTCGATGATGATTATCTTTATTGAGAAATTAGGATCATTGATTTATAGGCTCTATTTTCTCGGATGAAGTGTGAAGTGTTAAGCATTTATAGGTGGATCTTCATTGAGTAGAAAGACAGGTTCGTAACCTACTATGTAGGAGTGTTTAAACTTATGTTGAAACGTATATGTATAGGTTTTTTAGGTGGTTTATTTATGGGGAATTTTTTTGGAGGGATTGCGGGATTAACCACTTTGATTCAATTTAAATTTGTCCCTGTCATTATTATGGTGTTGATGTATGGATTCGCAGGCTACTTTACAGCGAAGAAGAATAAACATCCTTGGATTTCTTCGTTTATTGTTGCTTTCCTTTTATATATTGTGAATGCGATGATTACACTGTTAGCATTCAAGGTCGATCAGATCTCCATTGTAGGATTGGGTATGTCTGTTTTCTTTTGTTTACTAGGTGCGACACTTTATAAACTCTTACATCGGTAAGGTTTTCAATGGAGGTATATAGTATATGACAATGTTCATTGGTATCATTGTTGTACTTTTCGTTATTGGTGTCCCTATTGTTATTATTATTTCTCGAATGAGGGAATATGGAGTGAAACAAGGACTTCTCTTGGAGATTAAAGAGTGGTTTTATGAAATCATTGCGTTCCTTTGGTCCATCTTTTGTCTACCATTTGTGTTAATTAGAAACTTGTATAGATGGATTTTTAAGAGGTAGCTCTCAACCAGTTATTTGGGTCATATGTGAACCTAAGGTTGTTTGTCTCTGGTTCATTGTTGTAGTCGGTTCAAAAAAAGTTGCTTGCTAGAGGTAATAACCTCTCACTTTAATGAATTGAATCAAGTGGCTTTATTTTAATTTATTAAAGTGGTTGTTGCAGTAGAGAAAGATTAAAGATTAGTTTACCTCCATGTAGGAATAGTCTGAAGATAGATAAAATCGATGCTACTGGCAGTTGTGAGGGCGGATCTGGACGCTCAGAATATATATGTGCTCTCTCAGGCGCAAAATGATCCACAGTCTAGACAAGATATTGTGGGAAGAATAGGTATCTATAGCAAACAATCAGGTAAAAGAATCGGTCTGATTGAACTTCCGAAAAAACGTAATATGGGAGTACGAGATTTGATTATCACTCACCCTTCAAATCCTTAAACTCTTATGGATTCGAAGATTAGTAGAAGAGGGACGAATGAGTTTGAACAAAAACGAAGTAGTATAGCTATAGAAAGAGGTGTTCCATACTGGGAATACCTCTTGTTCTTTGTTAAACTATTTCTTTGCAAGGGACTAGCTCATGGAGAGCGAAAATCGAGCTCCGATGCACGAACATGTAGGTGAATATTGCCTAATCGACATTACTGATCTTTCAACTGGGTGGGATTACTCTATTTGAGAGTTGCGACAACCGTTCTTTATTGAAGGATCAAGGGGAATCAGTTATAATATACTAATTGCGGAGAGCTATTTTTTTGAATGGAAATTACTTTTTCATTGTATAGATGTGGTTGATTTAGATCGAAAGGATGTGACCTAGGATGAGTAAACGAGTGAAAGATTACAGCCAATATTTCACTGCACCTGATTTGAAACAAGCTAAAAAGCGTGGAAAAGAATCTGTGCAGGTATTGCGCTTTGAAGATATTCCCGAAGACATGCAAAATGTGGGTGAAGGGAAAAAATATCTCATCCAAACGTATGGTTGTCAGATGAACGTTCATGATAGTGAAACGATTGCAGGGATTTTAGAACAAATGGGCTATACGTCAACTGAAGATGAACAAGATGCAGATGTGATCTTATTAAATACCTGTGCGATTCGTGAAAATGCAGAAGATAAGGTGTTCGGGGGATTAGGTCGTCTCAAACACCTTAAACTAGAAAAGCCAGACCTCGTTTTAGGGGTTTGCGGATGTATGTCTCAAGAAGAGTCCGTGGTTAATCGAATCTTAAAAAACTACCAACATGTTGATTTGATTTTCGGTACTCATAATATTCATCGCCTTCCATATCTTTTACAAAACGCATTATTTAGTAAAGAGATGGTGATTGAAGTTTGGTCTAAAGAGGGCGATGTTATTGAAAATATGCCTAAGGTTCGTGAGGATGGTTTACGGGCATGGGTCAATATCATGTATGGTTGTGACAAATTTTGCACCTATTGTATCGTTCCATATACCCGTGGGAAAGAGCGGAGTCGTCGTCCTGAAGATGTGTTAGATGAAATTCGGGAGCTTGCCCGGAAAGGGTATCAAGAAGTTACATTGCTGGGGCAAAATGTAAATGCTTATGGAAAAGATTTTGAGGAAATCGATTATACCTTTGGAGATCTCATGGATGACGTACGGAAAATCGGAATCCCTCGTGTCCGTTTTACAACTAGCCATCCACGTGATTTCGATGACCATTTGATTGAAGTTCTTGCCAAGGGTGGAAATCTGGTTGAGCATATTCATTTACCTGTTCAATCGGGTAGTAGTGAAGTCTTGAAAATTATGGCTCGTAAATATACACGCGAACAATATCTAGAATTAGCACGAAAAATTAAAGTGGCGATTCCAGATGCGGTCTTTACCACCGATATTATTGTTGGTTTCCCCGGAGAGACTGATGAACAATTTGAAGAAACCCTCTCTCTGATGAGAGAAATGGAGTACGACTCAGCCTTTACTTTTATTTACTCTCCTCGCGAAGGAACTCCGGCGGCTAAGATGAAAGATGATGTTCCTATGGAAGTGAAAAAAGAACGTCTTCAACGTCTAAATGATTTACAAAATGAGATTAGTCGTAAAAAGAATGAAGAACTTCGTGGTAAAATTGTGGAAGTACTGGTTGAAGGAGAGAGCAAGAAGAATTCCGAAGTACTTTCTGGACGTACTCGAACGAATAAACTGGTCAACTTTATGGGACCCAAGCATTTGATTGGTAAATTTGTTTATGTTCGTATTGATGAACCACAGACATGGACATTAAAAGGAGTATGGGTTGACCAAGAGCCAGTCATGCAGGCAGGTGTCTAAGATGACAGGGATTCAAAAAGATCATCCTATAATAGAACGAACACGGAAATTTGCCAAACGTCTTCAGGAAAGTGGCGAAATCCAGCGTTTCCGTTTTGCGGAAGAGCAAATCAATAAAAGTAACACTGTTCAAACGTATATTGAAACGATCAAGCGAAAACAAAAAGAACTCGTTCATGCGAAACACTTTAAGAAAATAGAATACACACGTTTATTGGAACAGGAATTAGATCGTTTGCAAACGGAGTTAGAAAACTTGCCGATTGTTCGGGAATACCAACAATCCCAAGTTCATGTTAATGACTTACTGCAAACGATTCAACAAGTACTTGCCGATTCAGTTTCTACTAAAATTCATGTAGAAACAGGCGGAGAGATGGTTCAAGGCTGTGGTCATGGCGGACCTTGCGGCTGTTCTGGTTCATCATAGACAAACCCACGGAGTTTTTCCGTGGGTTTTTGCACTCTAGACATAAGCCCTGCATACACTTGTAGGGAACGATGTTTGGAGGAGGGAGCATGTTGTCAAATACAGATAGAGCTGTCGAATATCGTCAGGTTGTCACAAAAGCGGTTGTTGGAAAAGGGCGTCGATTTTCACAAGTGACTCATTCCATCCAGCCACCAGAAAATATTCACACGATCCTCGGCGCATGGGTTATTAATCATAAGTATGAATGTAGCAAGGTTGGGGAGTCAGCAGAGGTCAGAGGAAGTTATGATATCAATATTTGGTACTCTACAAAAGGCAATACCAAAACAGATGTAGTTAAAGAGACTGTTCATTATGCGGAGCAGGTTCCACTTGGATACTATGATCGTAATGCTCACGAATCAAGTGTAGAAGTAAGCACAGTAGTTACGCAAGCCCCTAATTGTGTGGAAGCATCCATCTCTCCCCAAGAACACAAAGCGGTTCATGTTCGGGTGGAAAAAGAGCTAGTGGTTGAAATGATTGGGGAAACAAAAATTTGTGTAGCCGTCTATCCGCTTGAACATGCCGAAATGGATGATAAAGAGATGATGAGCTCTGGGTTAAGTGATGATGAGTACTTAGATCAATATGAAGAACTTGACCCCGATATAGTGATCGACGAGTTGGAAGATTAATACAGACTCAATGCTTCTAGAGCAAGCTTCGTTGTCTTGCTCTTATTTACCTAACTGAAAAGTAGATAATGAAGAAAGTGATGAAAAAGAGGGCGAATGCCTTCTTTTTTCTTTTGACTAACCTTTTTCCTTTTCTTCACATAACATGAGAGCATAGTGTTTCAACTATAGGTGCGTGAATGAAAGGGGAAAGGTGAATGGGAGCCATAACCCTTCCTTACATTGAATTACAAACGGAAGAATCGATTCGTGATCGAATCATAACGGATGACTTTGAACTTGCTTCATCGATTCGCTTAGAGTTATTATCAGATGGTGATTTTGCAGATCATGCTCTCGTTTTGAATGATGAATCGCAAGTGACACAAGTGAAAGATCGTCGTATACGGATGGAGCTTCTTCAATTACATGGGATTCCCATCTCTTTTACAGGTGCAGTTTTGAGAGAATATATTCTGTGTGTTTTTCAAACAAAAGTGATCGTGATGTATCGTTCGAAAGGATCAAAGGCGTGGTTGGCTGCTAACAAGAAGGTAAAAAAACGGTTTTATCGTATTCCCCAAGCAGAATCGAGCAAAGAAGTACGGCGGGTTCAGGATTTAGCGATTCGAGCGTGTTATGCTACAGGGCTCGATTATGGAATCGTAAAATGCGGGGTAGGAACAGGTAGAAAAGTTGCCATCATGAATATTTTGCCAAGCATGAAAATCAATCGAGAGATTGCAGAGGCATTTATCAAGGAGCTTGACTTATACCAAAAGCAAATCATGGAAGCAAAAGGTTCCTTAGATAAGATCGTTTTAGGAGCAGATCCTGAGTTTATCATGAAATCGCCAAAGGGGAAATTACTTGTAGCGTCTAAGTATTTTCCGGTCCGAGGAAAAGTTGGATGTGATGCGATCTGGTTAGGGGAAGATCGTACACAAAAACCGATTGTTGAGTTACGCCCCAACCCTACATCAGATCCTCGGCTTTTAGCAGTGAGAATTTATCAAGGGTTGATGCAAGCTTCTAAGAGAATGGCTGCAACTCCTTCGGTTTGGTTGGCTGGAGCGATGCCATATCCGGGATTCCCAATCGGTGGGCATATTCATTTTAGTGGGGTAAAAGTTAATTTTAAATTACTTAGAGCCTTAGATAATTACTTGTCTTTTTTGTTGGTAGCTGTAGAAGATCCAAAGAGAGGGGCTGAGCGAAGGCCTAGATATGGTTTTTTAGGCGACTTTCGTTATCAACCACATGGAGGATTTGAATACCGAACTCCTCCCAGTTGGTTAGTTTCTCCTACACTGACAAAAGGAGTTCTTGTGTTAGCTAAGTTAATCGCAGCTAATTATCCTTTTTTAAAACGATTACCATTATCTGAGCTTAATGTACAAAAAGCATATTATTCTGGGGATAAATTAACAGTTACCTATTGGATCACTACCTTATGGGAAGAGTTGAAGAGCTTAGATGATTATCAATTATATAAAAACTATTTAGATCAACTATATCGTTATTTAACATCAGGCATCTCGTGGAATGAGACTAGAGACCTAAGAAGAGTTTGGCGGATCTACCCATATCAAAAAAGGAAACGAGCGTAAAAGATATACCGCTTGTTTCCTTTTTCATGTTACAATCAATAAATAATAGATTATATAAAAACCGGAGGAATTCAGATTGGCACAGTATACTCCGATGATACAGCAGTATTTAGCGATAAAGGCACAACACCCGGATGCCTTTTTATTTTTTCGTCTTGGTGACTTCTATGAAATGTTCTTCGAAGATGCAGAAAAAGCGGCAGAGGAGTTGGAAATCACACTCACAGGCCGTGATGGTGGAAAAGGTCGCGTGCCCATGTGTGGAGTTCCTTATCATTCAGCACAAACTTATGTAGAAAAGCTGATCGAAAAAGGATATAAAGTAGCGATTTGTGAACAAGTAGAACATCCATCGGCTGCAAAAGGCGTAGTCAAGCGTGAAGTGGTTCGAGTGATTACCCCTGGGACGATTATGGAAGAAACCATGTTACATGACCAAGAAAATAATTTTTTGGTTTCAATTACATACGATGGAGCATCTATAGGCATAGCGGCTGCAGACCTTTCAACAGGAGAATGCCATGTGACTGAAGTGAATGGTTCTGTCGATTTTGTACTTGATGAAATCTCATCGTATCAACCTAAGGAGGTTGTGGTTGATCCAGAGCTAATGGACAGGATTTCATTCATTGGACCTTTACAACAACGGATTCGTTGTTTACTTACTCCTTATGAATCGAAACATGAAGATCAGTTACAGCTGGATCAAGAGTTGTCTAGACAATTTCCTTCCTATCTCCAGGTTTGTACGACTCCTCTTCTCAGAAAAGTGATGGGTCTGTTATTCTCCTATTTACAACAGACTCAAAAGCGCTCATTGGGACATTTACAGCGATTAAATCATTATGATGCTAAACAGTATATGATGTTGGATGATGCTGCACGTCGAAATTTAGAGTTGGCTCTTACTTTAGGCGAAGGGAAAAAGAGAGGTTCTCTCTTGTGGCTTCTAGATCGTACGGCAACTGCGATGGGCAGTCGGATGTTAAAGAAGTGGCTAGACAAACCACTCCTTGATCGGACAGCCATTCAAGAACGTCAAGCGGTTGTACAAGCTTTTCTAGATGACTTTATTTTATTAGACGAAGTACAAGATCATCTAAAACAAGTTTATGATTTGGAGCGGTTATCGGCACGTGTTTCTTATGGATCAGCCAATGCAAGAGATTTGAATGCACTTAAAAGATCATTAGAAAAGATCCCACAGTTAAAAGAAAAGTTGAGACAAACGACAAGTCCTCGTCTGCAACAACTTGGTGAGGAGATGGATCCTTGTCCAGATGTTTGTCAATGGATTGAGCAAGCGATTCTCGATGATCCACCTATTTCTGTGAAAGAAGGGGGGATTATCAAGGAAGGACATGATCCACAGTTAGACCAATTACGGTCTGTGCAACGGGACGGGAAAAGTTGGATTGCTCAGTTAGAAAAACAAGAGCGTGAAATAACAGGGATTAAATCTCTAAAGGTTGGTTACAATCGGGTATTTGGTTACTATATCGAAGTGACTAAGTCTAACTTACGTCTTCTGCCCGAAGGTAGATATCAACGCAAACAAACACTGACCAATGCAGAACGGTTTATCACTCCTGAGTTAAAAGAACGGGAACAACTGATCTTGCATGCAGAAGAAAAATCAGTCGACTTGGAGTATGAATTATTTACTCAGGTGAGAGAACAAGTAGCAGAACATGTACATCGTTTACAAAGCCTTGCCGAAAAGGTAGCTGAGTTGGATGTCTTGCATGCCTTTGCCTCGATTGCTCGTCAGTATCAGTATGTCTGCCCGATGATTCATGATGGAGACCACTTAAAGATTCAAGCGGGGCGTCATCCAGTTGTTGAAGCAAGCTCATCTTCGTCCTCTTTTATTGCCAATGATGCCGAATTGGATGCTACCGAGCGCCAAATATTATTAATTACAGGTCCTAATATGGCAGGTAAAAGTACTTATATGAGACAAGTTGCTCTCATCACCTTGTTAGCACAAATCGGAAGTTTTGTACCAGCTGAACTAGCGGAGGTTCCGATTGTTGACCGGATCTTTACAAGGATTGGGGCTGCGGATGATCTGGTTGGTGGACGAAGTACATTTATGGTAGAGATGTCTGAAACCTGTCATGCTTTAAAAGAAGCGACTTCGCGTAGCTTAATTTTATTAGATGAAGTAGGGAGAGGGACGTCAACTTACGACGGCATGGCGTTAGCCCATGCAATTGTTGAATATATACATGATCATATTGGAGCCAAGACCTTGTTTTCCACACACTACCATGAATTAACACAACTCGATGAACCATTATCTCGTCTAGTGAATGTTCACGCCAAATGTGTAGAGAAAAATGGGAAGGTCATTTTTTTACATCGAATTGTGCCAGGCGGAGCTGATCGTAGTTACGGAATCCATGTGGCGGAATTAGCTGGGCTTCCTGAGCTAGTCATCGAGAGGGCTAAAGTACTTCTCGCTGAATTGGAAAATCGTTTTGAGAAGAGTGGAAAAGATTCCTCCACAGATGGACAGCTCAGTTTATTTGATTGGAAACCATCTCAGGAGAAGATTATTGTCAAAGAGGTTGGCTTATCGGAAGCCGAAAAAGAAGTTTTGGAAACGTTGAAGTCATGGGATTTGATGAACCATACACCTTTTGAGTCCATGCAATTATTATATCAATTGAAACAGAAGTTAAACGATTAGCTTTTTTTGGAGGGGGAAGTCATGGGGAATATTCAGATTTTGGAAGATCATCTAGCTAACCAAATTGCTGCCGGTGAGGTAGTTGAGAGACCTTCTTCCATTGTCAAAGAACTAGTCGAAAATGCAATTGATGCAAGTGCGACCCGTATTCAAGTCCAGATCGAAGAAGGGGGGATTTCGCTCATTCGCGTTTCTGACAATGGTCGGGGGATGGAGAAGGAAGATGCCATACTTGCTTTTTCACGTCATGCAACAAGTAAAATCAAGCGAGAGCGAGATCTGTTTTCTATTCGTACCCTTGGGTTTCGTGGAGAAGCACTGCCCAGTATTGCATCAGTGGCTCGAGTGGTGTTGACAACTTCCCCCGATTCTTCTGAGTTGGCGGTAAAGGTACAGATTGAGGGAGGAGATCAATTAACCGTAGAAGATACCTCTCACTCACAAGGGACTGAAGTCATCGTTCGGGATCTTTTTTACAATACTCCTGCCCGTTTGAAGTATTTAAAAACCGTCAACACTGAAGTTAGTCATGTTGCTGATGTGGTAGGAAGACTCGCTTTGGCACATCCTAAGATTTCTTTTCAACTGACCCATCATCAACGTGAGCTTTTTCGTACCTCAGGGGATGGTAAACTCCTTCATGTATTACATAGTTTGTACGGAAAACAAGTGTCTAGCCAATTAATTCCCTTTTCTTCGGAAAATATGGATTTTCGGCTCTCAGGATTTGTGAGTAAACCTGAGCTCACTCGATCCAGTCGTTCTTATTTATCCATGATCCTAAATGGGCGTTATGTTCGTTCGGTCGCGATCACTCAATCGATTTTACGATCCTATGGAACCCTGCTTCCAACGGGACGCTATCCATTGGGAGTTGTTCATATTGAGATGGATCCCAAGTTGGTCGATGTAAATGTCCATCCATCCAAACTTGAAGTCCGGTTGAGTAAGGAAAAAGAGTGTTGCCAATGGATGGAACAAACTTTAAAAGAGGCCTTTCAACAACAACGTTTTGTTCCAGTTATTACTCAGTCTCCTGGACAAGCCAAAGTGGATCGAGTGGTTGTGCAAGATCGTTTACGCTGGGAGGAGGTTTCCACGCCTCAGGCTTCCAGCGCATATCCTTCACGAGTAGAAGAAGGAGTGCAAAGGAAAACAGAGATTAGGGAACGAGGGCAAACAATTACCGCTAATCCTTTACCAAGTGAGTCAGAAACGATCAGGGCTACTGAAGATGAGCCTCCAGTTGTAGAGAGTCAAGAGAAGCCATCTTTTTCATACCAATCTCCTTTGGCCACTCTTCCTGACAAGGATGATCATCAACCTTGTTTGAAAGAGAAGTTGCCAAGAATGGAGCCACTGAGTCAAATTCATGGAACCTATATCATTGCTCAATCTGAGGATGGATTTTATTTATTTGACCAACATGCTGCACATGAGCGAATCTACTATGAAAAATTCTCCAAAAAAATGGAAAAGAGTAATCATCAACAACAACCTCTCCTGATGCCGATTCCGATCGATTGTTCACCTGCTGAAGCAGAAGTACTCTCTTTATATATGGATTATCTGCAACAGTGGGGTTTGCAATTAGAACCTTTTGGTGGAGCTACTTTTTTAGTAAGATCCTATCCGGCTTGGTTTCCAGAGGGGAAACCGGATGAGTTGATTTTTGAAATGATTGATTGGCTAAAAGAGCATGGAAAAGTAGATGTGGCGATGTTAAGGGATGCGAGTGCAAAAATGATGTCATGTAAGGCAGCGATTAAAGCTAATCGTCATCTGCGAAAAGATGAGATGGAAGGTTTGTTACAACAACTCAACCATTGCAAAAATCCTTTTACCTGTCCTCATGGACGACCTATTTTTGTTCATTTTTCAACTTATGAATTAGAAAAAATGTTTAAGCGGGTGATGTAAGATTTTATTTGTCACAACATCTTTTCATCCTGGATTCAAAGAGACCGAAGAAGCGAAACATCTAGCTGAGCATCTTGGTGTTCCTTTTGTGGAGCGACATCGTGATGCTCTTCCTTCTTTATATGCTCGTACTGGTAAATCAAAAGTGATCATAATTACCAAGCAAGAATGGCGATATGAAGATCAATTGGGGCATCGATTCACCTTTCATCCTAATATGTCTTTTTTGCGGATCAAAAATATGATCCAAGGGGTCGTAGATCCAATGGTGACTTGTTCAGGAATGAAGCCTGGGGATCAGGTTTTAGATTGTACTATGGGGATGGGAGCCGATGCGATTGTTGCTTCATTTGCGGTAGGGGAACAGGGAAAGGTGATTGCCCTAGAAAGTCAACCTGAGATTGCCGCATTAGTTCGACAAGGGCTAGCTACTTATGAAACAAAGCTTGTTAAATGTAATCAGGCCATGCGGCGAATTCAAGTGGTACAAACGGATTATCATACTTTTTTAAAAGCCCAGCCCAATCAATCATTTGATATTGTCATTTTTGATCCAATGTTTCGGGAGACGGTTCGTTCGTCAGCTGCTATGCAAGTGTTAAAACCACTCGCTAATCCCCACCCAGTTGAGCCTTTTTCGGTAAAGGAAGCGGTTCGAGTTGCGCGAAAAGCTGTTCTATTAAAAGAGCGCGTTTATAGTACTGAGTTTACTCGACTCGGATTCGAGGTTGTCAAAAAATCTTCTCATTATGCATGGGGGATGATTCGCCTAGGAGGGAATGAAGATGAAAACTCAACTACTGGTCATTGTAGGGCCAACTGCGGTAGGGAAAACAGCACTTAGCATCGAGTTAGCCAAACAAATTCATGGGGAGATTTTATCAGGCGATTCCATGCAAGTTTATCGGGAAATGGATATTGGTACTGCTAAAGCTAGTATGGAGGAACGTATGGAGATTCCCCATCACTTGATTGATATGATAGACCCAGATCATCCATTTTCTGTACAGGACTTTCAACAATTAGCTAGAAAGACAATCACGGATATTGTTTCAAGAAATCATTTTCCTATTTTAGTAGGAGGAACAGGTCTCTATATTGAGTCTGTGATTCATAGCTATCAGATGCCCCATGTGGAAGAGGATCTATCTTTACGTCAGGAATTAAACGAATATGCAGAGAAACATGGCAATGAGGCTCTACATCGTCGCTTGTATGAGGTAGACCCCGCATCTGCGGTAAAATTACATCCTAATGATCGAAGAAGGATCATCCGTGCTATGGAAGTATATCAGGTGACTGGGAAACCTTTATCTGAGCTAAAAGGTAAAAAAGAGTCTCCTTATACTCCTTTGTGGATCGGATTAACGATGCCAAGAGATCAGTTATATGAGCGAATCAATCGGCGGGTAGATGCTATGATTGAGTTAGGACTGATTGATGAAGTGAAGCGTTTAAAGGAGAGAGGCTATCATCGGGGTTTGACTTCTATGCAGGCAATCGGTTATAAAGAGATCATGAGCTATCTACAAGGTGAGATCTCACTTGAACAGGCTATTGATATGATTAAGCAAGGGACACGGAAATACGCCAAACGACAATTGTCATGGTTTCGTCGTCTTCAGGAGATTCATTGGTTTGATGTGACGAAAGATGGAAGTTTTGCAGAAATTCAGCGGCTAGTGGCAGGAAAGTTTCAAGCCTGAGGAGAATAAATTAAACTAATGCAAAAATACATAGGAGGTACGGATTTTGAAACAATCCATCAATATTCAAGATACATTTCTTAATCAGATTCGCAAAGAATCAGTACCGGTCACCATTTACCTTGTAAATGGATTTCAGCTTCGCGGTGTCATTCGCGGATTCGATAATTTTACCATAGTTATTGATAGCGAAGGTAAACAACAAATGGTCTATAAGCATGCGATCTCTACTTTTACCCCAGCTCGTCCGGTTTCTCTCATGTCCTCAGAAGAAAATAAAGAAGCTTAAACCAAGTGAAATCACTTGGTTTTTTTGTTCACCAAAAACTGGGCTTCTGCGTATAGTGGAGAAGTGAATTCAGGTTAATGAGGTGAACGGCATGAGCAGAAAAGTGCTGACAGGAAATGCGAAACACCAGATCCATGTTGTGTTTGATCGGCAGAAGGATGACGTTCATGCAATGTCACTGACTAGGGGAACGAACAATCATTTGTCCCCAACTGAAGATGACGTAGGTCCATTACGAGAGTGTATGGAGGAATTAAATAAACTGATTGGTCTTCATCAAATTAAAGATTTTGTTCGAGAGATTTATGCATGGTTGGAGATCGGGAAAAGAAGAAAAGCGGCTGGCTTACTTGCTGAACAACAGGTGTTACACATGATTTTTGCAGGAAATCCTGGCACTGGTAAAACGACGGTTGCTCGCATACTCAGCCATCTATTACGGGAAATGGGTGTTCTTACGAAAGGGCACTTGGTTGAGGTGGAGCGGGCTGATTTGGTGGGAGAGTACATTGGACATACAGCTCAAAAGACCCGAGAGCATGTTAGAAAAGCATTAGGGGGAATTCTATTTATAGACGAAGCTTATTCTCTTGCTCGTGGGGGAGACAAAGACTTCGGTAAGGAAGCGATCGATACCATGGTCAAATCCATGGAGGATTATAAAAATGATTTTGTTTTAATTTTAGCTGGATATTCGGAGGAAATGGAGTTTTTTCTTCATTCCAACCCTGGACTTCCTTCACGGTTTCCAATTCGCCTCTCTTTTCCAGATTTTATGATTGATGAATTGATGTTGATTGCTGAGTTAATGGTAAAAGAAAAGCAGTATCGCTTTTCTATGGCCGCAAAAGAAAAGTTACGGGCTCATTTAAAAAGGGAGATGCAACAAAACAGTGCACACTTTGGAAATGCACGATATGTTCGCAATATCATCGAACAGGCAATACGTCTGCAAGCGGTTCGTTTGTTATCTTCTAAATATGTGAATCGAGATGATTTAATGACATTGCGTGGAGAAGATTTTCAACTGGACGAATCAGCGAAGAAAACTGCCGTTTATTCATGGTATAATTGAACAGAATCTTAAAAAAGAAGTTGAACGTTGAAAGGAATGAATCAGGATAGAACAATCGAGTCAAAAGGAACGTGCGATTTTAGTGGGGTGTGGTCCCAAACAAAAAGAGTGGGAGATTCAATCATCTTTAGCTGAGTTAGTACGCCTAGCGGAAACATCACAAGCTGAAGTGATCGACCAAGTGATTCAACATCGGGACCGTCCTGATCCTGGATGGATGGTTGGAAAAGGAAAAGCTGAAGAAATTGCCCAATTAGCTGAAGAATTGGAGGCTGATTTGGTTATTTTTGATCAGGAACTCTCTCCAGCTCAAGTGAATCATTTAGAACAAAAAATCACCTGTAAAGTGATTGATCGAACTCAATGTATTTTAGATATCTTTGCTCAGCGTGCTCAAACTAAAGAGGGACGTCTTCAGGTGGAATTGGCACAGCTTCAATACTTATTACCCCGATTAGTAGGAAGGGGAAAAGAATTGTCTCGTTTGGGTGGTGGAATCGGAACCCGGGGCCCAGGGGAGAAAAAGTTAGAGACTGACCGACGTCATATTCGTCGGCAGATTCGAGCACTCAAACAGGAATTAGAGGAAGTAAAAAAACATCGACGTCTACATCGTGATCGGCGTAAAAAAATAGAGCAACTTCAAGTAGCGCTTGTGGGTTACACCAATGCGGGGAAATCAACATTATTAAATCGCTTAACAGGTGCAGAAGTGCTTGCTGAAAATCGGCTATTTGCAACTCTAGATCCTACTTCAAGATTACTCGATCTACCTTCAGGGCAAGCAGTGCTACTCACTGATACAGTTGGATTTATTCGTCACTTGCCTCACGATTTGGTAGCTGCTTTTCGTTCTACATTGGAACAAGTACGGGAGGCGGATCTGCTTCTTCATGTGGTTGATTCCAGTCATCCTGAAGCTACACAACAGATGGAAACTGTAGAGCAAGTGTTAACAGAATTAGAAGCCGCACATATTCCACGCCTCACTGTGTTTAATAAGACGGATCAAAGAAGAGATCAATTAGATATCCCTATAGATGAATGGAATCATGAGGATTCGATACACATATCTGCTTTGGAAGAGACTGACTTGGAACGATTGAAGAAAAAAATAGCAGAAGTATTATCAAAAGAATTTTTTGTGGGAACGGCTTGGGTACCTACTCACCGTGGAGAATGGATCTCTCATTTTTATCAGGTGGCAGAAGTGCTTCACTCTGAAGCGGATGATCAATATGTAAAACTACAGATGCGTATTCCAAAGCGACAGTTTCAAAAACTACATTCAGATATCAAAGCTTGTATTCAAGAAGATTTAGCGTAGAAGTGGTGGATAAAATTGTATAGTCATTTAACAAATGGTCCTTGGATTCAAAAACAAGTAGAAGAGATTCAAGCCCAAATTGCTCCAGTCACTCAAATGATTGAAGCACATGTGGATCAACATCAGTCACGAGTATTAAGTTCATTCCGTCAACATCACGTAAGCGAGTATCATCTTCAATCATCTACGGGATATGGTTATGATGATTTAGGTAGAGAAACATTAGAGAAAATCTATGCAGATCTATTTGGAGCGGAAATGGCACTTGTGCGTCCCAATATCATTTCGGGAACTCATGCGATTTCCGCTTGTCTATTTGGTGTTTTACGACCTGGTGATGAACTGATTTATTTAACAGGGCAACCTTATGATACTTTACAAGATGTCATTGGAACAGAGGCTGACGGTTCAGGCTCACTCGCCGACTATGGAATTATCTATAAAGAAATTCCGCTGAAGTCACAAGGAGAGATCTGTTGGGAATCATTTGCCCAAGCGATTAGTGAGCGAACACGCTTAGTTGGTATTCAACGATCACGCGGATATGCGGATCGACCTTCCTTTACGATTAGCCAAATCAAAGAAATGGTTGAAAAGATTAGACAACTGGTACCTAATGCCGTGATTTTTGTAGATAATTGTTATGGTGAATTTGTGGAAGAATTGGAGCCAACCCATGTTGGAGCTGACCTGATTGCGGGTTCATTAATCAAAAATCCAGGTGGTGGATTAGCAAAATCAGGTGGCTATATCATCGGAAAAAAAGATTGGGTCGAACGTGCAGCCTCTCGTTTAGTAGCACCGGGGATCGGGGTGGAAGGGGGAGCAACTCACGGTTATTTACGTGATTATTTTCAAGGATTGTTTCTTGCTCCTCATGTAGTAGGAGAATCTTTAAAGGGAGCTGTATTTACTTCAGCACTTTTAGAAAAACTAGGATTTTTAACTACTCCCCAGTGGGACGAGCCTCGAACAGACCTGATTCAACAAATTTATCTGGATCAGCCTGAGTTGTTGATTGCTTTTTGTCAGGGAATTCAATCGGCTTCCCCTGTAGATGCTCATATTCAACCGATTCCTGCACCTATGCCAGGTTACCAGGATGAAGTGATCATGGCGGCAGGTACATTTGTACAGGGTTCAAGTATCGAATTGTCAGCAGATGGACCTCTTCGCCCTCCATATATCGCTTATATGCAAGGCGGACTTACCTATTCCCATGTAAAAATTGCGATTACCCAAGCAATAGATCAAATGATGGTGACAGGTCAATTAGTTTAATTAACTCCATATATTAAAAAATACGTTTCGGTTAATTAAAGTATTTTCGGCTGAAATAGAGCCATTTTACCTAATGGGAAAAATTCAAAGTATAAGGAGGTGCTTTTTTGGAAGTTCTGTGGTGGATCCTGATTGTGATTTTGTTCCTTTTGGCCTATACAGGCCTAGTCTTGCCGGCTTTACCTGATGTGCCTTTTATCATGGGTGGTTTTCTCATTTATCACTTGTTGATCAATGATGAACCATTAGGTAAGTGGTTTTGGATTGTTACCGTTTTGTTAACGGTGTTGTTGTTAATTGTAGACTATGTTTCTAGTGGAATTGCCGCTAAGAAATATGGTGGTTCAAATTGGTCCATCGTTGCCGCTTTTATTGGTGTCATTGTGTTCCCTTTCATGATCGGACCAATCGGAATTATTGTGGGTCCCTTTTTATTAGTCTTCTTGATTGAGCTCTTGTTGAAGAAGGATTGGGAACTGGCATTAAAAGTATCGTGGGGAACCTTAATCGGATTTTTTGGAGGGATCATATTTAAGTTTGTCGTGATGACTGGAATGATCGCCTGGTTCCTGATTTTTGTTATATTTTGATTGATAACCGTTTTCTGCTGAATGCAGAGAACGGTTATTTTGTGTGCAAGGCTCAAAATCCGTTATTTTAACTAGAAAAAAAAGGATGTTAGCTTTTATGACATCAATTGACTAAGAAAGCTGACATGGTATAATAAGGCTATCACAGATATTATTTGCAATGGAAAGGAGGGTGTTGGATGAGGGATGAAATACGGCGAAGTATGCCTCTGTTTCCAATTGGTATTGTTACCAAGCTCACCGAGTTAACCCCTCGACAAATTCGTTACTATGAGCAGCAAGGTTTGATTAATCCTGCCCGTACAGAAGGGAACCAGCGATTATTTTCTTTTCATGATGTCGATCGTTTACTTCAGATTAAGGCATGGATGGAAAAGGGGATTAATGTTGCTGGTGTAAAAGAAATGTTACTCCAAACACAACAATTACAAGAAGTGAAACAAGAGGCTGAACAAGCCAAAAAAGAACTCTCCGACAAAGAATTACGACAAATTTTAAAACGGGAGTTAACTCATCCGACCCGTCCAGGAAAGACGCATCTCATCTATGGAGAACTAACGCGTTTCTTTCGACAATAGTTTTTAGTATGAGGCAAACAACTTTTTAACAATGAAGGGAGAACATCTAACGATGGGAAGTAAGTACACCAAGGAAGATATCTTACGAATTGCAGAGCAGGAGAATGTAGCATATATCCGCTTGTTATTTACAGATTTGATGGGGACTATTAAAAATGTAGAGATTCCACGATCTCAGCTAAATAAAGCCCTTGATAATAAAATGATGTTTGATGGATCAACCATTGAGGGATTTGTTCGCATTGAAGAGTCTGATATGTATCTACATCCAGACTTATCTACTTGGGTGATCTATCCTTGGGGGGCACCTGGAGAAGGAAAAGTAGCAGGGCTCACTTGTGATATTTACAATGCGGATAAAACTCCGTTTGAAGGGGATCCACGTGGAATCTTAAAACGGGTACTCAAAGAGGCTGAGGAACTTGGATTTACCTCGTTTAACATTGGTCCTGAGCCAGAATTTTTCCTATTTAAATCGGACGAAAATGGCGAACCTACATTAAATCTGAATGATAAAGGTGGATATTTTGACTTAGCTCCACTTGACCTTGGTGAAAATTGCCGTCGCGACATTGTTCTCACCCTTGATCGAATGGGTTTTGAAGTGGAAGCATCACATCATGAAGTCGCCCCTGGACAACATGAAATCGATTTTAAATATGCTGATGCGGTCAAAGCTGCTGATCAGATTCAAACCTTTAAACTGGTGGTTAAAAACGTAGCACGTCGTTATGGTCTTCATGCTACATTTATGCCTAAACCATTGTTTGGTGTGAGTGGTTCTGGTATGCATTGTCACCAGTCATTGTTCCGAGGAAGCGAAAATGCTTTCTATAATGAAAGTGATAAGTTAGGTCTTAGTGAGACTGCACGTTATTATCTGGCTGGTATTCTCAAACATGCTCGTTCATTTACTGCGATTACCAATCCGCTAGTTAATTCATACAAGCGTTTAGTTCCTGGTTATGAGGCTCCTTGCTATGTGGCTTGGTCCCCTCAAAATCGGAGTCCACTTGTTCGGATTCCAGCCTCACGTGGACTTAGTACTCGGATTGAGGTTCGTTCTCCAGACCCTGCGGCTAATCCCTATTTGGCTTTAGCTGTTATGTTAAAAGCGGGTCTAGATGGAATTAAAAACAAACTTCAACTTCCACCACAAACAGATCGTAATATTTATGTGATGGACGAAGTGGAGCGAGAAGCCGCTGGAATCACCAATTTACCAACTAACTTACATGAGGCTCTCCAATATTTAAAAAATAATCCAGTGATGATTGAAGCACTAGGTGAACATGCTTTAGAACACTTTGTGGAAGCCAAAGAGATTGAATGGGATATGTTCCGTACAGCTGTACACCAATGGGAACGTGACCAATACATGTCGATCTATTAATGGGCAATACAAACAAGAAAGCTACTGAGTTGTTTCAGTAGCTTTCTTGTATATTATTTGCTTAACGAAAAGGTTTCAAATGAGCCTTTTTCGTTGATCACTTTTTGTGTATGATCCCAAGTAGTTTGATATTTACTGCGATTTAGTGAAGGATAGTTTGGGATGGCACTTGGTTGATTCGTTTCTGTAGGAAGGATCACATATTGAGTTTTTCCACCTTGTGGATATTTATGAACGAAGGTGGGTAAGTAAGACACATTTTTTAATTGTACGTCTTGATTGGACGGGTTTTTTTCAACATCTACATAGACAATGATGCCTTCATCTGTATGGGGATCTTTTTGATTAGATACAAAGTTCCCCATGGAGTAGATGATAAATTTTTCTTTGCCATTGACAGTTACTTTTTCCATTGGTTGAAGGACATGGGGATGGCTACCAAAAATGACATCTGCACCATCTTCCAATGCTTGTCTGGACACCTTTAACTGCATATCATTCGGTTGTCGTTGATATTCGACTCCATAATGGAGGGAGACACAGACAAATTCAGCGCCCATCTCGCGAGCTTCTTTGATATCTTTGGCAATTTGTTCTGAGTCAATTCGATTCACTAGATAGGGGCGATCTTCTGGAACAGGAAGTCCATTGGTATGTTCCGTATAAGCCAAAAAGGCAAAGGTGATTCCTTTTTGTTTTATAATTACAGGCTTTCTTTCCTCTGCGCTGGAGGCAGTCCCTGCTACTTTAATTCCTGCTTCATTCATGGTTTGATAGGTGCGCACGACCCCTTTGGGTCCTGTGTCCATTGAGTGATTATTGGCTGTACTTACGACATCTACACCTGCATTCTTTAATGTAGTCGTAATCTCATCAGGTGAATTAAAGGTAGGATATCCACTATAAGGTTTTGCAGACCCCGCTAAGGTTGTTTCAAAGTTCCCAATGGCAATGTCAGCGATTTCGATGTATGGTTTAATTTCTTTGAAAAAAGAACTGAAATCATAAGAACCATCAGATTGTTGTCCAGCTTTGATTTGGGGTGAGTGCATCATGATATCGCCAAAAGCAGCGATTTGTACCGTTTGTGGCTCTCCAGATTTTTGTGATTTTGCTGTTTCTGAAGAAGGTTGATCTCCTTGAGCTGTGAAATCAGAAAAGACGTCAAACAGTTTGAATGGCACAATGATCAAGACGATCAAGGTTAAGATAAATACTCCAATTTTCTTCAGAACGTCTCACCTACTTAAATATCTACAAATTTTTTCAACATACACTCCCATTATACGATAATAAGTAGGGAATCTTCTAATTAATAATTTTTGAATTTTTATAGAGTGATATCAGCAAGAAACATAGATCCATGGTAAGATTTTGGTGTAGTCATTTGAACATTGGTTCATTAACGAGAGTTTACAAGAACTGATCAGGTAGACCATATTGCGTACATTCATTGACTGGTTGTATAATAAACATCAGTTTGATTAATCGGATGGGGGTTCATTCAAAGTGTTAACAACGATTAACAAAGTTTCCGCACATGTTGGAGACGAAGTAAAAATAGGCGGATGGCTATATAATAAACGTTCAAGTGGAAAGATCCAATTTTTACAACTAAGAGATGGAACCGGTTTTATTCAAGGGGTTTTGGTTAAGAAGCAAGTTTCACCTGAGATTTGGGAAGCCGCTAGTACCTTAACGCAAGAAAGTTCTCTTTATATCTGGGGAACTGTACGAGAGGATGAGCGTGCACCTAGTGGTTACGAATTAGATGTAACCAAGATTGAAGTGATCCAAGTTGCAGATGAATATCCTATTTCTAAAAAAGAACATGGGGTAGATTTCCTCATGGATCATCGTCACTTGTGGATTCGTTCGTCTCGGCAACAAGCCGTTTTAACGATTCGTGCTGAAATTATTCGGGCTCTTCAAGATTATTTAGATCAAAACGACTTTACACTCGTAGACCCTCCCGTTTTGACCCCTTCTTCCTGTGAAGGAACCACCAACTTGTTTCATACTAAATACTTTGATGAAGATGCCTTCTTGACACAGAGCGGTCAGCTATATATGGAAGCTGCAGCCATGGCATTAAATAAGGTATACTCCTTTGGTCCAACCTTCCGGGCAGAGAAGTCAAAAACACGTCGGCATTTGATCGAGTTTTGGATGATTGAACCAGAGATGGCTTTTGTAGAACATGAGGAAAGTCTGAAAATACAAGAGCAGATGGTTACTTATGTAGTCCAACGAGTTTTAGCAAACTGTCAATTTGAGTTGAAAACATTGGGTCGGGATATCAGTCGTCTTGAAAAGATTCAAGCTCCATTCCCGCGGATCACTTATGATGAAGCAGTTGAACTTCTACATAAAGAGGGCTTTGCTGATTTTAAATGGGGAGAAGACTTCGGGGCTCCTCATGAAACCAAAATTGCAGAAAGCTTTGATCGACCCGTGTTTATTACTCACTATCCGACGGAACTTAAGGCATTCTACATGAAACCAGATCCAAATCGTCCTGAGGTGGTTCTTTGTGCCGATTTGATTGCACCTGAGGGATATGGAGAAGTAATTGGAGGAAGCCAACGGATTGATGATCCGAAGTTAATGGAAGAACGTTTTGAACAACACCAGTTACCCTACGAAGCTTATCAGTGGTACTTAGACTTACGTAAATACGGAACGGTTCCACATTCAGGTTTCGGACTCGGTTTAGAGCGAACGGTAGCTTGGATTTGTGGGCTAGATCATGTGCGTGAAACGATTCCATTCCCACGAATGTTGAATCGTCTATATCCATAAGGTAGGTTTTAGGCATCGGTGAGTTATGCCGGTGCTTTTTTTATTTTTCAAGTCTATTTCTCTCGAATGTGCTTGTAGTATAGTAGAGAAGATGAGAGAGGTGGGTCGAATGGATCAAAAAGGATCATTGCAAACGTCACTCGTCCAACTGTTACAACAAGGTTCTATATCATTACCTGTCGTATTATTTACTGAATATAAGAGAATTGGCTTAACAGAACCTCAGGTTCTTTTGCTTATTCATATTATGTTATATCAAGAAAAAGAACAGAATTCTTTTCCAACAGTGAGAGAATTGGAAGAGAGGATGAGTTGTTCAACAGATGAAATCATGGGGATTATACAGCGGCTCGTTCGTGGAGGTTTTTTGAAAATTGAGGAAGAAACCAATGAACATGGAGTGCGTTGTGAGAGATATTCCATCTCCCCACTTTTGCAACAACTAATTGCTTCCTTTGTAGAGCGGCATGGGGAAGAGAAAACTAATTCAGACGAAGTGTACGGAAATGTTTTCAGGTTGTTTGAACAAGAATTTGGGAGAGCCTTGTCTCCGATGGAGTGTCAATTACTAGCGAAGTGGATCGATGAGGATCATTGTCCAGAGCCATTGATTGAGGCTGCACTTCGAGAAGCTGTTTTTTGTGGTAAAGTAAATATTCGTTATATTGACCGGATTTTGTTGGAATGGCAACGGAATGGTGTGAAGACACCTGAAGAAGCTGTTGATTACTCTCGAAAATTTAGACAAAAAGGGTTACTTTATCAGCAGAATTCAACAATTAGAGAAAAGAAAACTGCTACTCCAAGCTTTTCTTTTTATAATTGGGTTAACCATGAATAACCGCTAGATCTATAGAGATAAAAAAACGTGTTTCCAATCAAGGAAACACGTTTTTTTATTGAATCCAATTTTTTTTGATGAAGAAGTTAAAAAGAGGATTGATCGTCCATGCAAGGATACAGCAAAAAAAATATAGACAGAGAATCGGTGCTAAAATCGTAAGTCCTAGGCTTGGATTAGACTCCGTAAGAAGACCCGTGATAATAAATAATACAACAAGTCCCAAAATTAAAAGGTCTCCAAGTTGCCGAAACCATAAGCTAGTAGTCCAAAATAAGCTATAGAACCGATTCTTTGCTTTTAGTGATAGTAGAAAGGCGTCTCGAAGATCTTGATTTTCCGGATTCATTCGTAACGCTTCTCTTAAGTGAACAAATGCCTCAAGCGGCTGATTCTTATGATAGAGTAGAAAGAGTCCAAAATGATAATGGGATAAATAACTACTTGGATCGATGCGAAAAGCCTCTTTTAAATGATATTCTGCTTGCTTTAAGTCACCTTTGTTAGCTAGAAGGAATCCATATAAGACATGGAAATTCGGATCGGATGATTCAAGTTCCAATGCTTTTTTTGCATGATATAATGCTTGATCTGTACTATAATGTTGGTTTCCTAAAAAGTTCCCATACCAGTAATGAGAGTCAGCATTTTCCGGGTTTAAGAGAAGAGCCTTTTGAAAGGCATCATCTGCTTCACGGCCTTTTTTAAGTTTTCCAAGTAGATAACCTAAAAAAGCATAGGCATTTTCATTGTTTGGGTCGATTTGCAATGCTTGCCGTAATGCTTGGATCGCAGTCTCATATTGGTCTTGCATAGAGTAAGCTCTAGCAATGATGATATAGGGTTGACTACTCTCTGGAGCTTTTTTTAGCAGATTAAGCATCATCTCGATGGCTAAGTCATATCTTCTCACATCTAACGCATGCTCTGCCTTCATTAACTCCGTATAAAAATCCATATCTTGGTCTACAGTGTGCATAAATGTCCCTAACCTTTTCTTGTTCTTTCGAATTCATGACACCATCACTTCGCCTATTATAACAAACTTAAGATATCAAGTAATCGAAAATCCTTTTAAGTCATGGAATGGACAGAATATTATATATAATATTGAAGGTATTGTTTGATGATCTAAAGGTACCTGAGGGAAAATATATATTGATACTTATAACAATTTATAGAATAATAGGAATAGGCTTAGTGGTTCTAGAAGTCGCTAAGTTTAGAATGATGATGGATAATTTCATAGCATGGGTATAGGTGCTGATCAAAGAAAGTCAGCTTAAAAGGGAAGTTCGGTGTAAATCCGACACGGTCCCGCCACTGTAAGGGTGAGCTATTTACCAAACCACTGTCTTTAGATGGGAAGGGGGTAAAATAGTGATGAACCTAAGTCAGGAGACCTGCCTGTACTAACGCAACCGTCAAACCTACGAGGATAGGGAGGTGTCGATGAACAGAAATCGAATGCAACTTTTTTAGTTGCGCAATTGAATATGTTCGGAAAACCCTAAGTACATCCCTGACTAGTGTGGATGTGCTTTTTTATGTGCCAAAAAGAAAGGAGAAGAAAAAATGAATCAAAGGCGAAAATGGTTAGGGTTATTTGTAGTGATGTTAGTGGTTTCGATGATCAGTTCAGTTGTGAGCCCTGCGGTGTGGGCAAACGGTGAACTAGAAAATATTGAGCAAGAAACATCCTCGATTACTTTAACCGTGGTTGGAGACCCTGCACGCGGAACCATTTTACCAGGGACATCAGTTCCTGTTCAAAGTACAGATACCGCTTTTACAGTTTTATTAAAGGCGTTAGGTAATAAAGTGGAGTACATGGGATCTGGAAGCTCTGTGTATGTACAAGCCATTGATGGATTGGCAGAGTTTGATCGAGGTTCATTAAGTGGATGGATGTATCAAGTGAATGGACAGTTTCCTCCAGTATCAGCAGGAGCTTATAAAGTAAAACCTGGTGATCAAGTGGCTTGGTTGTATACCTGTGATGGAGGCGCAGATGTAGGGCTTCCTATGTTTTCTAATATAGAATTCTCTTCTCCATCCAAAACAATTGTCAAAAATAATCTACGTTTTTCTGAGTCTAATTCCAACATGATGATCGCATCTGTCAAAGAGTCAGAACAGATCTCCAAGATTGAGGAAAACAGATCAGTAGTAATCACCCAATCAAATTTGGAGTCAGGTTCACTCTCATGGAAAGAGAGCATGGAGAAAGCAAAACAACATATTTTGAAAAAAGATAGTCATACCGATTGGGAGGTAGTTGGTTTGGTGGGGAGCGGAGCAAGTGCTCCCTCCTCTTATCTTCAAAGCAGATATGAAGAAGTGCAAAACAAGCAGGCGAATTATCGGAAAGCAACTGATTTAGAAAGAATGGTGTTAGGCATCGTAGCTGCTGGTGGAAATCCAGAAGATGTAGGTGGATATAATCTGATTGAAAAAATATATAATCATGGAAATATAACGATGACTGGGAATAATGGTGTTATTTTTGGACTCATTGCTTTAGATAGTAAATCCTATCCAATTCCTTCTGAAGCGAAATGGACACGAGAAAAGCTGATCGATTATTTATTACAACAACAAAATGGAGATGGTGGTTGGGCGCTTTCAACAGGAAAAAGTGATGTAGATATCACAGCAATGGCATTAACCGCCTTGGCACCTTATCGTGATCAAAAGAGGGTAGAGGAGAGTGGACAAAAAGCACTTCGCTGGCTGTCGCAGGTACAAAATGAAAATGGTGGATTTGAGTCTTGGGGTGTTGAGGCGAGTGAAAGCGCTTCACAAGTAATCATAGCACTTAGTTCATGGAAAGTAGATCCACAAAGCTCCTTATTTACGAAAAAAGGACATCATGTCTTGGGGAATTTACTTTCTCATCAACAGGGAGATGGTGGCTTTGCTCATACCAAACAAATTCCAAGCAGTGATGGGATGGCGACTGAACAAGCTTTACAAGCTATAGTGGCTTACCAATACTATCTGGAAGGTCGAGGGCTTCTTTATCAGTTTCCAAAGTCAACTACTCCACCAAAACCTACAGAACCGCAACCGAAACCCAATCCAACGCCACAGCCTCAACCCAACCCCAAACCACTACCGAAGCCTAAGCCAATCACCCCAAATCCTAGACCGTATCCAACTGTTGTTCAGCCAAAATACCCTGTTCAGCAGCCTTCGCCTCAAATGGTGTTTCAACCAACATCACTAAAACCTAACATACTTAGTGATGCATCAACTACAGAAACTACAGATGAGGTGATTCATACTCCAAAAGAGATAGATGAATACAACAGGATTTCATTGAGAGCTAAGATTGTGCCCAAAACTGCTTTTTGGACTCCTAGTATCACACCGCTTTGGTGGAAACAACCATCTATTTGGTTGATTGGAGTCGGAAGTCTATTGTTTGTGCTTGCAATTCTTTATTATCTAATTCCTATTTGGAGAAGGAAGGGTCAAATATGAAGAGATGGGTTCCACTAATCATAGCTCTGGCTGGGCTTCTTTTTGTTACAGCTGGAGTACTAAGTATGAATGAAGAACCTTCCCCTTCATCAGCTAGTAAAGTTTTTTCACAAGAAGATTCTTCGCAAACTCCTGATTTAGCGATGAATAAAGAAAAGTTGTCTGAAGAGACCCCATCGGATTCTACACCAGAAAAAACTGAACAGTCCCAAACTCAATCAGATTTAAGAGAAAAAGAGTCTAGTTCATCGCCAAAGATAGAAACTCCTTCCTCTGTACCATCAGGAAGTGAGCTTAAGCCCAGCGCTCCAACATTAGAAAAACCAATTTCTACTGTTCAATACTATATACGGGGTGACCAACAGCTAGGCGTTATTTTTTCTGGACAAGTTCCTGTTCATTCAGGAGACACGGTATTTGAAGTGTTAAAAAGAGTGACAAAACAACAAAAGATTGCGATGGAGCATCGAGGAATTGGTTCACAAGTGTATGTAGAAGGAATCGCAAATCTGTATGAATTTGATCGTGGGCAGGGGAGTGGTTGGATGTATCGGGTTAATGGCGTATTTCCTAACAAAAGTGCAGGTGTATTTGAAATTAAACCAGGTGATAAAATCGAATGGCTATACACATTGGATCTAGGAAAAGACTTAGGAGCCGAGTTGAAATGAGATTGGCAACTAGTGAATTTCACCCTGGGGTAATAGGAACCTATTTACTGGGTTTATTTTTATTTTCAATGCTTTTATTTCATCCGCTATTTCTGATCCTGACGATGACCCAACTACTTATCTTTCACAAGTTATTTGGTGATTGGAGGCAAGTAAAGGAATGGCTTCCATTCTTTTTTGGAATGATCGGGATTTTAATAGTTATTAACGCACTCCTTGTTCATCGAGGTTCACATGTTTTGTTTACACTTCATCAGCCCATTACGTTGGAAGCCATCTTATATGGTGGAACTTTGGGACTGTTAATTGTTACGATGTTCCTTATTTTTATGACATATAATATTCTGCTTCCAAGTGAAAAGTTTCTTTATCTGGCAGGTAAGTTTCTTCCTAAAACCGCACTCTTAGTCATGATGTCCTTACGAATGGTTCCTCTTTTAAAACAAAGGATTACTGAGATTCAAGCTGCGCGTAGGGTCAGATTCTCTCCTTCATCAGATTGGTTCATTCAAATGAAACATCATATGCAGGTAGTCATGACATTGACTACCTGGTCTTTAGAGGAAGCTTTGGAAAGTGCAGATTCGATGCATGCTAGAGGATATGGGCAAAGGAAAAGAAGTGTTTATGAACCTTATGATTGGGATCGGCGTGACAGTGTTGTGGTTACGTTTTTGGTTGTAAGTCTTTTATTCATCGGTTGGGGATGGATTCAAGGTTATGGTGTATTTACCATTTATCCAGTGATGGAACCTTTGTTTACAGATTCCTTCGAGTGGGTCTTAGCGTGGTTATGGTTGATTTGGGGGGCATGGCCCATTTGGATGGAAGGTGGGGAGTGGTTTCGATGGCATTTATTGAAGTAAAGCAGTTTTCTTTTACATATGCAGGAAGTAATCATCCTACATTGAGTAACTTGAACTTAACCATCAAAGAAGGTTCTATGTGTGTACTTGTGGGCCCTTCTGGTTCTGGAAAAACAACTCTTCTTCGTCACTTAAAAAAAGAGTTAAGTCCTGTTGGAACAAGTGAAGGAGAAATCTTGTATCTGGGTAAACCGATCGATTCAAGTTCATCTACAGATGTGGGGATGGTATTCCAAGACCCAGACAATCAAATTGTGATGGATCGTGTTCAGAGTGAACTCGTTTTTGGCTTAGAGAATCACGGCTTGCCTACTACTGTGATGCGAAAAAGGGTAGCGGAGCTTGCACAATTGTTTCAACTAGATGTTTTATTATCGAAGCCGATCCATGAACTATCAGGTGGACAAAAGCAGTTAGTTAATCTAGCCTCCATTTTACTGCTTCGTCCTAAACTGTTGTTGCTAGATGAGCCAACCGCTCAACTAGATCCTATTGCTCGCCAAGAGTTGATCCAGATTTTGATTCGCCTTAATCAAGAGTGGGGAATCACGATCATTCTTGCTGAACATCAACTAGAAGATGTATATCCATGGGCTGAACATGTGGTGATATTAGATCAGGGACAGATAGTTTCACAAGGGAAACCTCAAGAATTGATACCACAGACGCACAAAAATCCTAAACATCTTTTATTTCTACCTCAAGTAAGTCAATTAGCCTTAGCATTAGATCAAGGAACAAGTGGAAAGTATCCT
Source organism: Hazenella coriacea (assembly GCF_004341825.1). Lineage (GTDB taxonomy): Bacteria > Bacillota > Bacilli > Thermoactinomycetales > Thermoactinomycetaceae > Hazenella > Hazenella coriacea. The sequence continues at coordinate 32,107 of NZ_SMAG01000005.1, forward strand.
CTGACAGTCAAAGAGGGGAGAGAGTGGGTACAATCAAGGCAGTTTGATCCTATCTCACAAAGTCAACGTCAAGTAGAATTAGGGGCGGAATTGCTTCGAGTCGAACAACTTCATTATCGCTTTGAAAAGAACGATCCTGATGTGATTAAACGTCTAGACTTTACTCTCCATCGTGGAGATTTTGTAGCTTTGTTTGGTGCGAATGGTTCAGGAAAGTCAACTTTACTACGTTTATTGTGTGGTCAGTTGGTTCCGCAACGAGGAGTATACCGAATCAATGGGAAGCGTCATGGACGGAAAGCAAATCTAGTCAAGCTTTTGCACCTCGCTTATCTGGGACAGAATCCAAAAGCTATGTTTATCCATGAAACATTAGAAGAAGAGTTTGCAGAATTGAGAAAGGTAGAGGGTATTTCTCAAACAACCATGGAGCACTGGATCGAGCGTTTTCAATTAACAAAACTTCTTTCACGACATCCTTTTGACTTAAGCTATGGAGAACGTCAAAAAGCGGGGTTAGCACTCCTTTTACCCACTCAACCTGATTTATTATTACTTGATGAACCGACCAAAGGACTTGATCCCATCTCTAAACAGAATTTAGCTCAATGGTTTCAAGAAATTCAGGAAATGGGGATTACAATTTTGATGGCAACCCATGACCTAGAATTTGCAGCTCAAATAGCCAATCGTTGTGCATTATTATTTGATGGAAGAGTGACGGCTGAGGGAACAGTGACAGAATTTTTCCAAGGGAACTCATACTATACCACTGTGATCGATCGCGTTTTACGAGGAACAGCAGTGGAAGGGTGTTTGACTGTGAAAGAGGTGAAAGAAACATGTCTCGTTCTTCCATCTACCTGTTGAGTACAATTGGCATCATTGTGGCAATGTTAACTATTTTTTCAATTTGGATGCAAGGACAGTATTTTTTAGTAAGCATTACTTTTTTGCTAATGGTTTTTGTCCCTTTGTTGATGAGATTTGAGCAAAGGAATATTGAAGGACGAGAACTTGTTTTTTTAGCAGTACTCATTGCAATTGCCTCAATCAGTCGTGTACCATTTGCTCCACTTCCTAGTATTCAACCGACTAGCTTTGTGATTATGGCATCTGCATGGGTTTTAGGTGCAGAAAGTGGTTTCTTAATCGGTGCTTTGAGTGCTTTTGTCTCCAATATCTTTTTAGGTCAAGGACCATGGACTCCTTGGCAAATGCTAGCATGGGGACTCATGGGTTGTATGGCAGGATGGCTCAAGGATACTTGGTGGATGCAAAAGCTTTGGGGGAAGTTGCTTTTCGGTTTGGGTTGGGGATTTTTGTTTGGATGGATCATGAATCTTTGGGTAATGACAGGTTCACTTCATTTTTGGTCATGGCAAGAATGGCTCACCATTTATCTAGCAAGCTTTTTTTTCGACTTGGCTCACGCTTTGTGTAATGTTGTGTTTATTACTCTGTTTACTTCTAAATGGCTCAGAAATTTAGAGCGATTCCAAGTCAAGTATGGGTTATTAAAAAGTTGAATAGTAAATCTCTATGAAAAGGAGCGATCAGATTTATCTTGTGGTGTGAAATACAGGCGGGCTAAGGCTCGCTTTTTTAAGTTCAAGATTTAATAAAAGTTACTTATTAGACGAATACTAATTTATCTAGGATCTTGATTAGACGGATTGGAGATTAGACGGATTGGAGATTGTTCCTCGAATATATTCAAACAAGTTTGTATTACAAACGAAAAATATGCTGGTTATGACTAGGCACTCATATTGCTGATGAATACTACAGACAAATGGACAAGACTCTTATTGTTAAAATAATCATGAATGCATATTTCGAATCAAACAATTGTGAGATCGTTTATAACTATTAGTAATGAAAAATATAAAAACTTCAACGTCCATGTATGGAGTTGGGGAGATGATGGGAAGGTTTCATGTGTTTGGTTTATTGGTAGGAAGGGTATAAATTAAACTTGAAAATCAAAAAAGAGGTGTCATGGATGGATCCATTTGTAGCATACAATCCCACCAAATTAATATTTGGAAAAGGGAAGTTAGCGGAGTTACAAAATGAAATTCCGCAGTATGGAAAAAAGGTTTTACTGGTTTATGGTGGTGGAAGTATTAAAAGGAATGGTTTATATGATCAAGTCATGCACTTGTTTGAAGTAATAGGAGTAGAAGTATCTGAGTTATCGGGAGTTGAGCCCAATCCTCGTTTGAGTACTGTACATAAGGGAATCGAACTTTGTAAAAAGAAGAAAATCGACTTCATCTTGGCGGTCGGGGGCGGGAGCGTGATTGATGCGACCAAAGCGATTGCAGTTGGTGCTAAGTATGAAGGCGATGTTTGGGATATTATTTCGAAAAAAACAACTGCGCAAGGAGCGCTACCATTTGGAACAGTGCTTACCTTAGCTGCAACAGGATCAGAGATGAACGCAGGATCAGTCATTACCAACTGGGAAACGAAAGAGAAAGTGGGTTGGGGAAGTCCACACTCATTCCCTAAGTTTTCGATCTTAGATCCTGTAAATACCTTTACTGTTCCTAAAGACCAAACGATCTATGGAATTGTAGATACGATGTCCCATGTACTGGAGCAATACTTTAGTCCATCGCCCAATGTTCCATTACTAGAAAGAATGGCTGAGTCACTTTTGATTACAGTGATCGAAACAGCGCCTAAGCTACTCAATGACCTTGAAAATTATGAGTATAGAGAAACCATGATGTATTGTGGTACGATTGCTTTAAACGGAACCCTGCAACAAGGGATGTTTGGTGATTGGGGAACCCATCAGATTGAACACGCAGTTTCTGCTGTTTATGATATTCCACATGGTGGGGGATTGGCTATCATTTTCCCTAATTGGATTCAATATGGGCTTGATCGAACTACAGCTAAAATGAAGCAATTGGCGATTCGTGTCTTCCAAGTCGATCCTAGTGGGAAAAGTGATCAAGAAGTTGCTATGGAAGGGATTCGGCGATTACGTGAGTTTTGGAGTAGTTTAGGAGCACCCCGTCGTCTTTCGGACTACGGAATTGATGATTCTCAACTAGAGGTCATGGCTCAGAAAGCGATCCTAGGCCGTGGAACTGTAGGGCGACTCCATCCAGTCAATGAGCAAGATGTATTAGAGATTTTGAAAATGTCATTATAGTATCTCTTAGGCACTAAAAAAGAAAACAAAAAAGAGACCTTTCCCCTGGGCAACGATAAAGGTCTCTTTTTAAGCATTCCTGTTTTATGGAATATCTCTTCATTATTGTACCTTGAAACTTTTGTCATTATACCCCTGAGGCTATTGAAAACTTCTCAGGAGTTGGAAGGAGGATTTATCATAAATATACGAGTGTTAGATAAAGAAGATGCAGAAGTGTACTGGCCATGTAGATTACGAGCGTTAAAAGAGGAACCTTTTGCCTTTGGCAGTTCTTATGAGGAAGCTAGGTTAACTCCCATAGAACAGGTCAGACAGAGGCTTGAAAGTGATCCAAATAAGTTTAATCTAGGAGCTTGGGATGAAGATGGACGATTAGTGGGAATAGTCACTTTTTCTCGTGAAACTTTAATTAAAATGCAACATAAAGCGAATATATTTGCTATGTATGTGATTCCAGAAGCTAGGGGAAAAGGAATTGCACGGCAATTATTAGCTGAAGTGATTCGTAGAGCAAAGCAGATCGAAGGTTTAGAGAAGATTCAATTAACTGTTGCTGCAAATAATGTAAGTGCTGTTCAGCTTTATCGTGTTTTAGGCTTTGAAACATTTGGAGTAGAGCGTAGAGCGTTAAAAGTACAAGGCGAATATATTGATGAAGAATGGATGGTTTACCATTTAGAGCCTTAAAGGCAAGTGTAAGATTTGTGACAGGAAAGTGTCTTTTTCAGAAAGTATTTACATTATAATAAGTATCTGATTGAAAGTTGCGATATGAACGAACGATCTGTGTGAAAGGTAGGCGTGACCCTTTGGAAAGTGACATAGGTGATTCGTTGAACCTGTTTCTCATTCTTTTTTTAGTCGTACTAAATGGTTTTTTTGTGGCTTCTGAGTTTGCCATTGTAAAGGTTCGCTATACACGAATTCAAGAGTTGATCGAACAGGGAGTTTCACAAGCTCAAACTGCACAGAAAGTTATTTCTCAAATGGATGCATATCTCTCAGCAACTCAACTAGGGATCACATTAGCATCATTAGGTTTGGGGTGGATTGGTGAACCTACCATTTCCGCATTTCTCAGATACTTTTTTCAACATCTAGGAGTTCCTGACTGGTTGATCCAAACATTATCTTTATTAATCGCTTTTTGTTTGATTACTTTTTTGCATATTGTAATCGGGGAGATGGCACCTAAAACACTGGCTATTCGCAAAGCAGAAACGATGACCCTCTGGACAGCAGCTCCCTTACATTGGTTTTACAAATTGTTTAAACCATGTATTATTCTTTTAAATGGAACTGCTAATCTGATACTAAAACTTTTTAAGGTTGAAGCGACAGATACCGCGAATGTTTATACAGAAGAAGAGATTCGCATGTTGATTGCCCAGAGTCATCAAAGCGGAGTCATTGGGTTTCAAGAAAAGAAGTTGATGGATAATCTATTTGATTTTAATGAACGGATTGTTCGAGAAGTGATGGTTCCCCGAGTTAATATGATTTGTTTATATCAAGGTCATTCGTTTGCAGAAAACTTTGATATTATGAGGCGAACTTCCCATACCCGATTCCCACTGTGTGGAAAAGATAAAGATGATGTGATTGGAATGATCCACGTCCGAGATGTTTATGAATGTTTTTCGGCGGACACACCTCCTTCATTAACTTTATTGGCTAGACAAGCGATTGCAGTACCAGAAACGATGGAAATCAAGGAAGTTTTACGTCGATTACAAAAGAAAAGGGTGGGAATGGCGATTGTCATTGATGAATTTGGAGGAACTTCTGGCTTGGTAACGACTGAAGATATTATCGAGGAGATTTTTGGGGATATTCAGGATGAGTTTGATGATGAGCCTCCTCCCATTGTGGTGAAAGGAAACCAGACATTTATTAATAGTCATTTGTTAATTGATGAGGTGAATCGACTTTTTCAGATCGAGATCCAAGATGAAGACAATGACACGATTGGAGGTTGGATTTTCTCGCAGCTTGGAAAATTACCTAAACAAGGGGATACAATTCCATTTGCCCACTTAGATTTTCAAGTTGCGAAGGTAGTTGAACGACGTGTGACCCAAATTGTTGTGAAACAACGATCCTCGATCATCAATGAAACCATGGTTGAATCAAAGGTTGTTGTCAATAAGGCGATCAGCAGTTGATGGTAGTAACATGATTCACAAGGGGATAGTTGTTTGGGGAAAATCACCAATAAAATTTCACATCACTTTCAATAGTTTCCCTCCTCGTGGATGAAAGCTATGGTATGATTTGAGAGGAGTGAATGTTGGGTTGTATTGGATAGGAGGTGTGCCGGTTTGAGTTCGAAAGAATTTTTTGACATCTTTCTATTTCCGGCCAACTGGGATTTTCAGTTGAACTTAGTGTTCATCGGTGTTAGCATCATTTATTTATTACTCACAGGTCCCTACCGACGATGGTTTCCTAATTCTGAGCCTGTACCTGGTAAAACCAAAGTCTTTTTTCTCTTAGGGATGATCGTATACTACTTTGCATTAGGAAGTCCGATTAGAGTCATTGCAGCTGAACTGTTTAGTATGCACATGATGCAAATGTCTCTCCTATATTTTGTTCTACCGCCATTACTATGGCTTGGAATACCTGCATATATGATTCGACCTTTATTAAACATCAAGGTCTTTCGGAAAATCTGGAACTTTTTCTCGAAACCATTGATTTCACTCGTAGTTTTCAATGGATCATTGTCATTCTATCACTTGCCAGTGGTATTCGAAGCGATCATGAACAGTCAAGTTTTGCATAACGTAACACATGGGTTCCTTTTATTTGCTGCTCTTACTATGTGGTGGCCAATTATTTCTCCAGTTAAGGAGCTAGATCGACTGCGACCTATTCCTAAATTAGGGCTTATTTTTGCGAACGGATTCATATTGACGCCTGCTTGTGCAATGATTACATTTACAGATATTGTACTATTTGATTCCTATTCGCAAATGTCTCAGTTAGCTCCAATCATGTCTCCACTCCATGATCAACAATTCGGTGGAGTGATCATGAAGATTATGCAAGAGATTGTCTATATTACGGCTATTATTTTAGTCTATACTCGTTGGGTTCGTTCTGAGCGGAAGAAAGAAGAAGAAGAGTTAATGAAAATTAGACAAGAAAATTCATCGCACCTTGCAAATGCTTAAGTGAGTAGGTGTTTGAATGAATAAATGGATGGTAATCATTCTCGGTGGATGTTTGGTTGTAGGTGGGATGAGTGCTTGTTCTCCACAGGATAGCTCTGAGCAGAAATTGCCACAAGTATTTGACCCCGAGTCTCTCTACTTAAACCATTGTGCTAATTGTCATGGTGGTAATTTAGAGGGGAGTTATGGTCCTTCTTTAAAGCAAACGGGATCAAAATATAGCAAAGATGAAATTCTCCAGATCATTCAAAAAGGCAAAGGGAAAATGCCATCTCAAGCCTATGTTGATCCCGAAGAGCAAGAAAAGTTAGCAGAATGGCTATCCAAACAGAAATAGATTTCCTTAATAGTTCTAAAAAAACATCACCGATTTCGGGTGATGTTTTTTTAGAATGTAAGAGAACCTTTGTCACTTCTGTTTGACAGAGAATGTAAACTGTTGTATGGTTACGTGAACCAATCGTAGCATGAAATTAAAGTGTCTTCAATCAATCGGTACATAATTTTACAAATATTAATGTAAGAGGAAATAAAAAATGTGATGGGGTAACCGGAAAGTTTATAATATTCAATATGTAGTTGAAAGAAGGGGTTAATTCTTGAAGATTGTTGTAACAGGTGCAACTGGACAATTAGGAAGAGAAATGGTTTTGTATTTTTCAAAAAAAGATGGGTATCAGGTGATTGGTTTTCCAAAGGAAGATTGGGATGTGACACAAGCACACCAAGCGATTGAAATATTGGATCGTGAACAGCCTGATGTTTTAATTCATTGTGCTGCTTTTACAGATGTGGATCAAAGTGAGGAGAATGCGAAGATTGCATTTCGAGTAAACGGCAAAGGGAGTCGTCTGCTGGCTACACACTGTCAACAGAGGCAGATTCGAATGGTCTATATAAGTACTCATTATGTATTTGATGGACAGAAAGAAGTGGGATATACAGAAGAGGATTTACCCAATCCGATTAACCAATATGGTAGGTCGAAAATATTAGGTGAAACTTGGGTAAGTCAGCTTTGTTCGCGACATTTAATCATTCGTACCTCGTGGCTATTTGGTATTCATGGAGATAATTTTGTCCGAACTATTTTAAGAAAAATTAAACAAAGGGAGGCTTTATCGATTTCTAATGATCGTGTGGGTAGTCCTACCTATACCAGACATTTGATTCAACAGATTGATCGTTTATTACAAACTGATGCGGTAGGGATTTTTCATATAACGAATCGGGGGAGTTGCACAAGGTATCAGTTTGCTAAACGAATTTGTGAGATGGCAAATCTCAATTATCCGATCCAACCGATCAAAGCGAAGGTTCTTAGACAAAAGGCAGTTCGTCCTCGTTATTCAGTGTTACTTTCTCCACGTAGAGAGGAGTTAGGTCTTCCTGAGTTGCCACATTGGAAAGAAGGAGTACAGGATTTTTTAAAGTCGATCAGGAGCATTTAATCACTATACTGATGTAGAAATAACGAATCGGGAGACCGATTTTCGTCTTCTATGAATTCGTACTAGGTAGAGCTCCCATACCGAGAGGAGGCCAAAGGACAGAGAGGAATAAATAAGATTGCCTCCTCATTATTTCTATGGGTAGGTTCTACTAGCACAATGTCATTTCATACGAAATCGGCTCCAACTGTGGATGAAGGAAGTGGTCTATTTTCTTAACTGCTTTACTAGCCATTCCAGACCAACTTTTCGTGAAGCTTTAAAGTAGACAATGGAACCAGATGGAATGGTGGAGTGAATATAGTGAAGTGCCTGTGCTTGTTTGGTGAAAGTGCGAATTCGGTTAGCTGGATATCCATGAGCTTGGGCAGTTCTAGCGATGATCGCAGCTTGAGAACCAATGGTGATTAAGTAGGTGGGTTTTGTTTGAGCAACATAGCGACCTACTCGTGCATGCCCATTTGCACTATATTTTCCTAGCTCGCCGATATCACCAAGAACTGCTACACTAGGGCGTTTTTGTGAAATATAATTGAGTACTTTTAATCCTGCAATCATCGAAGATGGATTTGCATTATAGGCATCATTAATAAGAAGACGCTTATTTTTTCCTTGTACTCTTTGTAGTCTCATATAAGGGCTTGAATAATGTAATAACCCTTGTTGGATGGATTGAGTAGGTACACCAATCTGGCGAGCAACTGCGATGGAAGCCAAAGCATTGTATACGTTGTGTTGCCCCCAAGTTTTGATATAATAAGGAACTCCATTTACTTTAAAGTGCATCCCATTCAGTTGAAAACGGATCGCAGTAGCTTGTAAGTCTGCACGGTTCTTAATCCCAATTCGAATTACTTTACCACGAAAGTTTTTAAGAGACAATTTTTTGCTACCTGGATCATCTGCGTTAAGGATTAATATTCCTTTGGGGTCCAAACCATTGATCAGCTCTTGTTTAGCCCGAGCCACGTTGTCCAAGGTGTTACCCAAGTTTCCGACATGAGCTTCACCTACATTGGTAACAATACCGATCTTAGGTTTAGCCAGGATACATTGCCTTCGAATGTTTCCTAAACTACGCATTCCCATTTCGAGAACGGCCACTTGATGTCTACCAGTTAAATGAAAAAGATGGGAAGGGGTATACGCAGCTACGTTTAGATTGGAAGGACTTCTAAAGGTGATAAATTTTTTCATCAAAATGGAGGCAAGCATCTCTTTGGTAGTTGTTTTTCCTTGGCTCCCTGTAACTCCAATGACAAGCGCTTTCGACTTCTGGCGTTGCCATCTGGCTAAACTCCAAAGAGCTTCATTCACATTGGAAACAATAATCAGTGGGTGATGATGGGGGATCGAAGAAGCCCATTGGGCTGTAGTAATAATCCCGGCACTTTTTTTGCTCCTTAGTTCGGAAAGGTTAAATTTCTTAGAAAATGAAGTATACAGAAAAAGAACTTTTCCTGTACCCAGATGACGAACCTGTTGATAGATCGCAAAGCGGACGGGAGATGAGGGATTCCCCCGTATGAGACGCCCCCCCACAACGCGAGCTAATTGACCTAATGTAATAGGGAACAAACTAGATCACCTCGCAGATATTTACACATTTGATCGTATTATCGTATGTATGCTATGTGGATAAGTGCTAGGCGAATGGCAGGGGAGGCTATTGACACAATAAATATTGAGAGAAGAATGGGGTGCTTCATTGTATGAAACACATTTATTTAATTCGCCATGCTCAAGCGGAAGGTCAAGCGGCGGATGCCCCTTTAAAATTTACAGGAAAGCAACAAGCTGAAAAGCTGGCAAGATACTTTCAAGATATTCAGGTAGACAAAATTATTTCTAGCCCCTATGTAAGAGCAATCGAAACCATTCGCTCCATGGCTACTCAAAAGAAAATTCCCATCGAATTAGATGAACGTTTAGTAGAACGAAAACTATGTGAAGAAGATCGTTCAGATTGGTATGAGCGTTTGAAAGACTCCTTTGAAAACTTGGATCTCACATTACCTGGAGGTGAATCGAGTCGAGTTGCGATGCGTCGAGTGGGGGAGGTATTTCAGGAACTAGTAGATCATTCTTGTCAAACTACGATTTTAGTTTCTCATGGAAATCTGCTCACTTTACTGTTAAAGAACATCGACTCTAGTTATGGTTTTATTCATTGGAAAGAGATGACGAATCCAGATGTTTTTTTGCTTATGGTTGAAGATGGAAGAACAACGGTAAACAGAGTGTGGCAACCATAATGTTTCAAAAAACCAAAACCAGTCTAGCACTTTATATATGTGTTTTGACTGGTTTTGGTTTGACGAATCAATAGATTTTGGTGGCATCTGGTGATAAATGTTGAACATGCTTTAAATATTCTGTTACGCACAGGGCATCTTCATGCGGATATTCATAAAGAAAATGATCTGCAACATATAGAGCTGTACGACGAAAAAGTTTGGCCATACCTAACAGTGCTTTCCAAGTTCCTTCATAGCTTCCATCAGCATAGGTGGACAGAAGATCATTCCAGCTATGTTTGGAAAGATATTTTTCTAAGTATTTTCCACTTTTGCCTGTACTAACAGAAAAATTGGTTTGGATCCCTACTTGCCATTCTAACATTTTCATGAGCATAGATCTGACGTGAAGATTTAGATGGTCTTGAGCAAAAAGTATCTCATTTCTCCACCTCAATGATTTGAATCCAGTTGTTATCGTCAAACATCATCACTGATCCATTTCATCGGGAGGCAGAATGAAGGTATTTTCCTTTTTCATGATGAGAAATACTGTGAATTCTTCTTTCTAAAATAATCTTGAAGAACATCAGCGCCACGGATGTTTCCCTTACATTTTTGCAAAGTAGATTGCATTTCTTTTACGTTTCTTTGTAAAGAAAGATTGGAACTTATTTTTTTCACGGCTTCTCTTAATTGTTCGACTGTAAGCGTATTTGAATCCAATACTAAACCCAGATTTAACGCTTCTACACGGGCAGCCACTATAGGCTGATCAGAGGATTGGGGAACTAATAGAAGTGGAACACCAAACCAAAGTGATTCCATGACGGAATTCACTCCCCCATGTGAGATGAAAATATCGGAATGCTGAAGCACTTCTAGTTGGGGAACAAAGGGATTAATGAGAAAATTAGGTGGAATGTTGGTGTTTTCAAGAATCGTTTTAGAAACCATAACGACTTTCCATTCCGTGTTGGCAAACGCATCGATGCAAATTTGATTGAAATGTGGATTATGAATTACACTTCCCAATGAAATAAAAATGGTTGGTTGATCTTTGATTTGTTCTATAGGGAAATCTAGTTCTTGCTCTCTCTTGATGATGGAAGGACCGATAAATTCATATTGGTCATCCAAGTATTTGGAATCTGGTTGAAATTCTCGTAGAATGGGTGCGATATTTAACTCTTCTTTTACTATAAACATCTTTTTAATTACTTCTGGTATCTCTCCATCGAATGATGTGGAGAAATATTGGAATATAGGTGAATCAGGTGTAACGACAATGCCAGAATAAAACAGAACTCTGGGGATGTGTAGTTGTTCAGAAATCGTACGACCCCAGAGACACATCGGGTCACATACAATACCATCAACCTCTTCCGATTTCACCTGTTCTATTAGTTGTGGGGCTTCTTTGATATGACGAGAGAGATTTTTAATTAACACTTCAGGTGAGGAGACGTTTGTGGAAAATTGATTAGTATTTTCTTCATGCATTTGTATACCGAATTTATCATGGATGACTCGAACTTCTGCACCAATCTCCTTGATTTTCTTCTCAAATTCTTCTGTTGTATAATAAACAACTTGCTCCCCTCGTCGGACAAGTTCTTTTGCCACTGGTAAGGTTGGATTGATATGTCCATGAGCAGGCATCATAAAAAACAATATTTTCATGGTTGATCCTCTCCATTTTTATATTTTAATCATCAATTATTGAAGACTTACTCCCTTTAGAATTGGATTATTTATCCGACTCTTAAAACTGAACTAGTTTCACTAAAAAGTAACTACCATGACTATTAGCACACCTTAAAAGATGAATAGGAGTAGTATAGATAATTTACCCAACTTTATATTATCTTTTGTTTAATTTTTATGAACATTTTTGGTCTTTTCAGGTTAAGCGTATTTGTCAGTGATTAAACTTTCGAATTTGATTAGTTTATATATATAATCACTTAAAAATAAAAAACAGCCTGCTAAGTTGAAGCAGGCTGTTTGGTTAGCGCCAAACATCATCCCCCATAAATTTCACAGGGTCAGGTTCGTCTGGAGACTCTTGAGGTGTTTTTTTCGGTTTTTGATCTTGATCCACGGCTTCTTTAATTAAAGAATGAATCGCTTCGTTAAAGCTTTGATTTCTTTTACGACAGACATGTTCGAAGGCTTTCGATAATTCGGCAGGGATCTTAATGGTATGTTCTGTGGATAAGGAGGCAGGTTGGTCAACATTTTCTCGAACAAATTTTTCAAAAAGATTCATGGTAACCTCCAGATATTAATGAGTACTTTAGTCTATAAACATTTTATATATAAGAAAATAGAAATCAAGGTGATGTGGTTTTTTCTACTGGCTATCCATTTCTTTTTTTTCTTATTCGAATTTCTGCTAATAAAAAAATACTTGCAAAGATCAGGAGCATCCCTAATCCAGCTCCCCATGACATTTCTTCTTGTAAAAACAAAACACCCCAGATTACACCAAAAACGGGAACTAGAAAAGTAACATACAGTGTCTGGGTCGGACCGATCTCTCGTAAAAGTTGAAAATAAAATAGGTAGGCGATCGCTGTTGATCCGATGGCGAGCCCTAGTAAGGAGAAGAGTGCAGGGAGGGATGGGATCGTTAAGGGTAAATCAGCGAGTGAAAATGGCAAAAGAAATACACTTGCTCCCAATAACTGACCAATAGCGAGTTCCAATGGACTTGAAACAAAATTGCGCTTGGCATAAATCGTTCCAAAACCATAGCCGATCGTGGCTAAAAGTGAACAGATGATTGCGATAAAGACTTTTAGATGTAAGGGGATCGGTGTCCAGCCAACTAAAACGATCACACCGATCAATCCAACTACGAGGCCACTAATTTTCTTCCAAGTCAGAGGCTCTCTAATCCAGATCCATGCGATCAGGGCAGTGAAAATGGGAGTGGTTGCATTTAAGATAGCCGCTAATGAGGAGGGGATGGTTATTTCTGCATAAGAAATGAGAGCGAAAGGAATAGCGGCATTGATTGCCCCTAACCAGATATACTTTTTCCAATGGGGGAAAATATCTAGTTTCGTTCGTGTCATCCACGCAAATAATAGAAGAGCTCCTACAGCTAGAAGTAAGCGTAATTCCACCAACATAAAGGGACCGAAGGTTGGAACGGAAACACGGATAAAAAAGAACGAAGCCCCCCATAGAGCGGCAAGTGAACATAGAATAATCAGATTTTTTGTGCTCATGTGAAATTACCTTTCTTTCCAATAAATATCTTGCTATGATAGGGATTAATTATTTACAAGGGACTTTTAATTATTTTACATGATATCAAGGAGGTAATTCTATGATTTTTCCAAACAAAATTCGTCCTAGTGATGAGATTCGTGTCGTCGCTCCTTCGAAAAGTATGTCAGTTCTCACAGAAGAACAAGTACAGATCGCTGTAGAGAGATTGAAAAAGCTAGGATTACAGGTCACTTTTGGCAAACATGTGATGGAATCCGATGAATTTTCCTCATCATCGATTACTTCAAGGGTGGAAGATCTTCATGACGCCTTTCGTGATCCGAATGTGAAAGGCATTCTAACGTCATTAGGTGGTCATAACTGTAATCAATTATTACGTTATCTTGATTATTCATTAATTGCACAAAATCCTAAAGTTCTGTGTGGTTATTCAGATATTACAGCTTTAAGTAATGCGATTTATGCAAAAACAGGAATGGTTTCTTACTCAGGACCGCATTTTTCTTCATTTGGTATGCTTAAAGATATTGAATATACGATCGAATATTTCAGCAAATGTGTGATGGAAGAGCCACCATTTCAGATTGCTCCTCCACAGGTATGGAGTGATGATCCTTGGTATCTCGATCAGGAGAATCGAACTTTTTATCCCCATGAAGGTTGGTTAACCTTGCATGAAGGGGAAGCAGAGGGCACTTTGATTGGCGGGAATCTCTGTACACTGAATCTTTTGCATGGGACCGAGTATATGCCGGACTTAAAAGATTCTATATTATTCATAGAAGATGATTATTCGGTGAATTACCAAGTTTTTGACCGTGATTTACAATCAGTACTCCATTTACCTAGTTTTTCAGGAGTAAAAGCGGTTTTAATCGGACGCTTCCAAAAACAATCTCAAGTCAGTGATGAACGATTAAAGCAGATCATTGCTACTAAAAAAGAATTGGCTCATCTGCCTGTTGTAGGCAATATAGATTTTGGGCATACCAACTCTCGATGTACATTACCAGTTGGCGGGCGAGCTAAGGTGGTAGCAAGTCAAGAAGGTGTCCAGTTTGAAATTCTAAACCATTAAGATGAGCTGACCGCTCAATCAACTGATGAGATTATGCCATCAAAAAAACAACTGCATGACTCGCAGTTGTTTTTTTGATGGCTTTTATCCTTTCAAGCGAAATAAGTGTGAATGAACAGCTTCGATTTCATTTCCCTCATGGTCAATAAACTCCAGTTCATCCATGTGTTTTTCTGAAAGATGGAAGAGCTCAATATCGTCGATCCGCCCATCATTAATTCGTTTGGTTAACTCTCGAGATAGGTAAACAGCGAGTGAATGAGTATGGTGAATCCCTTCGCCACCGATCTCTTTACCAGTCATTTCTAAGAAGTCAGGATCTTCTTTACAGATCGAGATCATGATTTGAAATGAAGACATTAATGTTCGTTGTTCCCGACGAATCTCCGCCTTTTCTAAAGCTTCGCGGATTCGTTGTTCCATTTCCCAGTTTGCCCAATTGCTCATGTTGTTCACCTCATGCTGTAATAGGAAGACAGTTTTCATCTTATCTATTTTTGATGGAGAATGGTGATGGCAAATTGGAGAAGGAATTTTGTGTGGGAATTGTAAATGATATGAATTGTAACTATTCCCTTTATCTCTATAAAAGAATGTATTTTTTCATTGACTTTTACCTTGGGGCAATCTTTTATCATAAAAATGTGAGAAAGGAGGGCAGACGCATGCTAACAATTGGGCAAATGGCCCGGATTTTTAACATCTCAACTAAAACCTTACGTCATTATGAGACCATTGGTCTTTTCTCACCAAGTAAAATAGGAGACAATCTCTATCGTTATTATCAATCCAATCAGATCAGTGTATTGCGAAATATTCTATTTTTACGTTCATTAGGAATGGGATTAGAACAGATTCGAGAATTAGAACAAAGTGGATCGATGAAAAATCCTAGAGTCATTAAAGTACATCTAGAAGGACATGCGGAAAGGATTCAGCAGGAAATCAACAGGCTACAAAATCAATTGGATCAAGTGTTAGAAATGATGAATCACATTACATTAGTTGGAGGGATGTATATGAAACCTCGTATTGTTACATTAGAAGAGTTTACGGTTGTAGGGATGGAGTATAGTAGTATTACAAGTGAAGGGACGATTGGAGAGCTTTGGGATCGATTTATTCCACATGAAGACGAGATCAAGAATCGAGTCAATCCCCAAGTTTCTTATGGAGTCTGCCATTTTTTAGGGGATGACGAGTTCGCTTATGTAGCAGGGTTTGAAGCACCTGCAGATGATCTACCTCCAGGAATGATTAGTAAGCAAATACCTACTCAAAAATATGCTGTATTTACTCATGTGGGTTCAGTGGATCAAATTAGCAAAACATTTGAGAAGGTCTTTGAATTTTGGCTCCCACAAAATCAGTTAGAACCGGTTAGAGGGATTGATCTGGAAGTTTATGATGAAAGATTCTTGGGACCTTTCCATGAACAATCGGAAGTTGATCTGTATATTCCGATTCGCTAAAATTAATAGTAGTAGGTGGAAATTGATCTTAAGTGGAGATTAAGAGAAGGTAAGTTAAATAGGTACCCCGACATTTCTATACTAAGACATTTTATGGAGACGGCACAAGGAAAGCCGTCTTTTTATATGCACTCAAATGGCTTTGCCGATGATGAAATTATGAAAGAAAAGATGGACCCGATTTTGAAGTTACCGATGCCCTAAACTCAACTTATCCAAATGAAATAAAAATGAAGATCTACATACCCATTAAAGAATAACTGGGGAGAGAAAATATGAATTTAGAAAGGATCTTGAAGATTTCCCAATATTGAAATCAACGAAAATATATTTGGGTATTACGAAATGATTCCTAACCCGTTTTTCTCTGAACGGGTTTTTATCTTTTAAAAAAAGAGAATTAGAAGGATCAATTAACAATAAGCGTATGGAATCGTATTGTTTTTTGAGTCACCAGCAATAGAGTTTAAGAAAACGTAGAAATTTTTTCATAATTGGGTATTGCAAAAAAATAATTTTGAATTTAATCTAAAACTAGATTGAAATCTCACTCTGTTTATATTAATATTACCATAAATACAATTTTTTAGATAATTTAATAAGGGGCTGTATTTATGACTACGATTGCTGATTGTTTGACACATCGGGCGCGGATCCATCCAGAGATGTTAGCGATTGAGGATGATCACCATCAGATTACATATGCCGAGTATGATCTTTTTACCAATCAATTGGCTCATTATCTAAAAGATCTCGGTGTTCAACATGGAGATCGAGTCGCAGTATTAAGTAGAAATCATTCTACAATGTTACTTGTTATGTTTGCTTGTGCCAAGATTGGAGCGATTATGGTTCCGCTAAATTCACGGTTAGCAGCCAATGAGCTTTCTTGGATTGTTCAAAACTGTGAAGCTAAGGTTTTATTTTATGAAGATTTATTTGAATGTTTAGTCACTAATGAACTACAAACTTTCTTGCAACATTTGATTCGTTTCAGTGCTGCGCGTACAGTACAGTCATTTTTACATACTTTTTCGGAGCAACCTCTGGAAACTAAGACCTCTGAAGAGGACCCAGTGATCATGATTTATACGTCAGGTACTACAGGTAAACCTAAAGGAGTCGTCATTGCTCATGAAAACTTAACCTTTGTTTGTCAAAACTTTGCGGTTGAGTTAGATGTTCGACAATATGATCGTTTTTTGCTCCCTACACCTTTGTTTCATATTAGTGGAGTTATGTTTAGTTTATTAAGTATTATGCGTGGAATGACGATGATTCTTTTACCTACCTTTCATCCTGTGGATATATGGAATTTTATTGATAACAAAAGAATCAATGTTATGATGGCAGTTCCCACGATGTTAAAGATTATGCTCCAAACGCTTAAAGGTCGCGAACATATCATTGAAAGTCTTCGTAATATCTATTGTGGGGGAGCACAGTTTCCGGCTAAGGCTATTCAAGAGTATGCTGATTTTGGTTACTCAATCCATCAAGTATATGCGTTAACTGAAACAAGTTGCTATCTGACTCATTGGTGGGATCACTTGGGTATGGAACATTCCCATTCGTTGGGCAAACCTTCTTATCTCGTTGATGTGGAGATTCGTCATCCTGATACAGGAGAAGTTTTACCGACGGGGGAACCAGGTGAAATTGTGACTCGAGGTAAACATATTTTCCAAGGCTATTGGAACAATATCGAAGAAACAGACAAAGTGCTTAAAGATGGTTGGTTCTTTACAAGAGATGTTGGCTATTTGGATGAACATGGCTTTTTACATATTTTAGATCGGATTAAGGATATGATTGCTTGTGGGGGTGAAAAAGTGTATCCTGCACAAGTAGAAGCTGTCGTTCAAGAGTTGGATCAAGTTCTAGAAGTAGCGGTGATCGGAGTGAAAGATCCAATCTGGGTAGAAATTCCGCGTGCTTATGTGGTCTTAAAGCAGGATCAATCGATCACAGAAGAAGAGATTTTGGAGTATGTACATAGTAAAATCTCTTCCTATAAACTTCAACAAGTTCATTTTATTGATGAGCTTCCGAAAAATGGGATGGGTAAAGTTGTGAAGTTTAAACTAAAAGAACAAGCACACCAAGAATTAGCTGCCTTGAATGAAGCTAGTATTTAAAATTAGTCAATGATTGAAGTGAAAAGCAAACTCGATTAGTCGCAATAGTACGTCTACTTTAGCGATATTATAACCCTATTACGATATCTGTAGTAGGGTTATTTCTTTTCTTAAATATTAATTATATGATGTTTAATAATAAGTCTCTTTGAAATTGATAAATATAAACAAGTTTGTAACACAAACAATAAAGGAGTAAAAAATGAACAATACCTCTCTTTCTAAAGAAGATCGTGTCCGAGGAGGATTTTGGGGGTTGTTGGTAGGGGATGCTTTGGGTGTTCCTTATGAATTTTCTAGTGCAGAGATCATTCCACCTCTCTCTCAAATTGAGATGAAGCCTCCAGAAGGATTTGTTTATGCTTATGAAGGTGTCCCTATTGGTACTTGGTCAGATGATGGGGCACAGGCCTTATGTCTCTTAGATTCTTTGCTCAGTTGTGGGAAAATGGATCCCGATGATTTTGCTAAAAGAATTTGTGAATGGTATCAAAATGGTTTATGGGCTGTAAATGGGATTGTATTTGATGTAGGGAATCAGACGGTTCAAGCAATTCGAGCTTATCAAAAGGGAGTCCCTGCACTAGAAGCTGGATTCGTTTATCCGGATGGAAAAGGGAATGGCGCTTTAATGAGAGTGCTTCCTTTAGCTTTGTGGCATCAAGGTTCAGATACTTCTCTCGTGATGGATGCTCATCTCTCTTCAGTTGTGACACATGGTCATGTATGTAATCAAGTCTGTTGTGCTTTATATTGTTTATGGGTAAGGAATCTATTGGAGGGATGGGAATATCAAGAAGGATATAAACTGGCCGTCAAAACATTACGTAACATTTATGGAGAGACAGGTAAACATCGGATTGAGTTGGAGCAAGTGATTCGGCCAGATGATGAACCGACCACAGATGGACAAGGATATGTAGTGAGTAGTCTTAATTGTGCACGGATTACCATTCAACAATCTAACTATGAACAAGTGGTTAAGGCTGCGATTACTTATGGACATGATACAGATACTAATGCAGCGATTGCAGGTGGATTGGCAGGGGTTCGGGATGGTATACAAATGATCCCAGGTAGATGGTTAGATGTATTAAGAAGTAGAGAGCAGGCTGAACGATTATTGGTGCAATTATTAGAGAGAGTTTATGATTAAGGCCAGATTAATCGTGGACAATTGATCTGAGATCCTAGTAAAGGTGGTACATATGGACATCAATCAGTATTTACATCGGATTCACATAAACCAAAGTGATGATCATCAAAACTCTTTGGAGTTGCTTCAAAAAATTCACAAACACCATCTACTATATGTCCCATTTGAAAATTTGGATATTCTTCTTCAACGCCCCTTATCCATGTCACCTGAACAGGTATTTGTTAAAGTGGTTGAAGAGGGCCGTGGTGGACTGTGCTATGAAGTAAATAGCTTGCTCTATCAGGTATTGCATGAATTGGGTTATCAGGTAGATTTGATTTCAGGTGGTTTCTGGAATTCAGAAAAAAGTAGCTGGGACCCTGAATGTTCTCATCTAGCATTAGCCGTTCATCTAGATCGACCTTATTTATTTGATGTAGGAGTTGGAGGCGGGTTTATCCATCCTATTCCATTTGTCAATGGACATATATACTCTGATCAAAGTGGAGATTATCGAATGGATCAAGACAGATCCAACCAAAATTTATTCATCTTGCAAAAACAAGAAGAGGGACAATGGAGAGATTTTATAAAGTTTGATACAACGCCCCGTAACCTAGAAGAGTTCGATGAGATGTGCACCCAGCTCCAATCGGATCTCAATTCCATCTTTACACAAAGTAGGGTATGTAGTCGCTTAACAGAGAATGGTAGAGTCTCTCTGTCAGAGGAATATCTAACAATCACCGTCCATGGAGAGAAAAAGAAATATCCAATTCATTCTGAAGAAGAGTGGCAACAACATTTATATGACTACTTCCAAATTAAATATCCCAGATAGATGAGGAATATAGGCCGGAAGTTAGTGATCCAAGTGAAAGAAACGAATGACCATTCTTGAATGAGGACGGTCATTCGTTTCTGTTTGATCTTCGGTAATTCTGATGGGAATTTTGCTCTTACAATAGTGGTGTGAAAAATAAACTATAAATGTGAAGGATCAGTATCTACTTCAACTAGGTAAATTCGTTTCCAAAGTATAACAAAGGAGAATCATGATGAAAAAACTTTGAATATACAGATCCGTCGAGCTAAGCCAACTGAAGCTAATCTTCTCGGCGATCTTTCTTTTCGCTCGAAAGCTTATTGGGGCTATGAACATGAATTGACTTGGATTACGAACCTGCAACAACAAGTGACAATACCGAAATCGTAGGGGGGTACCATTACGTGGCTACACAAAGGGCAAAGTAGAATTAATTTTACCCCATTGAACCAGTTATTTTTCAGTACTAAACAAATCCCTCTGGCATACACCAAGAGGGACTCAGTATCTAATTGATACTGGGAAGTTTATTAGTATACAGGTAATTGGAGTAATTCCAACGAAAAACTTGATAGAGAATGAATCGAAATAAAATCTTTTTATTCAATAATGAAATGCCATTATCTTAGTTCTGTAAGCTAAATTCAGCTGGTAGCTTTTCTTTGATAATTTTTTCCCATCCGCCATTCATAATGTTATGAATCACCGAGTGAGGCTGTCCAAACTCGGTGACTTTTTCTGCATCCCAGCCAGAATGAATTAGTGTAAACTCTGTTTTTCCATCTTCTAACTTTTTTACTTCGAAAGTAAGATGCCAGTCTTTACCCCAGTCAAAACGGATCCGGTTTAGAGGAATGATTTCTGTTACTTTACAAGGTGAATCACCAAATTGGCCTGTATAAAGAACGAAATTACGTCCCAGAATAGGTTCAAAAGTATTTGGCATCCACCATGAAGCAATCCCTTCTGAGGATGCAATGGCTTTCCATACTTTTTCAATCGGAGCATTGAGGATAACCGTTTTACAGATTTTCGGTAAAGCTCCTTCAATTTTCATAACTGTTCCCCCAAGTGTTTCTATATATCATTTATGTTATGTCTTTATGTCAAATGCTTTTTCTTGCTTGATTATTCCCTTTTATCCTGTTCATCATTCTGATCGTTTGTTTTGAGATGATAAAAACGATAAAGACTACATCTTCGGAATAGGGCTTGATTCAAAATTAATTAGATTGCTTTAACTGTATGTAGGAGGTGTTCATAAAGTTAATAGTAGTTCAATCTATGCTCCTATGAACATGGGTGTATTTTATTAGTTGATCTTTTATGTGTTTTAATTATATATAATTTGATGTATTAAAGATTGTAGCAAGGAATTGATAAGGAGAATCTTTGTAATGAATAATAATGGCATCATTGAAATTGATGGTTTTCGATTCGTATATCAAATAGAAGGGGAAGGGGTTCCTGTACTTGTAGTTGGTAGTAAAGTTTATTATCCTCAATTATTTTCCAAAGAGATAAGAAAAGATTTGAAACTTATTTTTATTGACCATAGAGGTCATGTAAAGCCGCCTCGAGAGTTAAAGCCAGAGGATTATACATTGGATCGAATTTTAGAGGATATTGAGGTCATAAGAAAAGCACTTCATTTAGACGACTTTGTTATAATGGGACATTCAGGAAATGCTTTTCTTGCCTTGGAGTATGCCATCAAATACCCAAAATATGTTCGAAAAATAATTTTGTTGAACGCCGCACCGACAAATAGTCAAGGGAGACAAGAACAAAGCATTGCCTATTTTAATAAATATGCAAGTCCAGAAAGAAAACAGAAGTTTGAGAGAGAGATTGCATTACTAGCAAGCGATATCGCAAGAGAGCCCGAAAGACGGTTTGCCCACATGTGTATCCGTATGGGGGCACACAGTTTTTATGATTATACATTCGATGCATCTTATATGTGGGATGGAGTGTACACAAGTATGAAAGTCATTGATTACTTGTGGGGAGAAGTTTTTGGACAATTAAATATGATCCAGTCGTTAAGTAAGGTTGATAGACCAGTGTTCCTTGGTTTAGGAAAATATGATTATTTGGTGGGTCCTTGCTCATTGTGGGATTCGATTGAACAGAAGTTTACCAATGTAAACAAAGTGATTTTCGAACATAGTGGGCACAATCCAATGTTTGAAGAACCCGATTTATTTGATGCTTATTTAACCAAATGGATTTATAAAGACATCTGTCGCCCTATATAAAAATGTTTGAAGAAGGATTTGAACATCATGTTATATGTCTATAAAATCTCACAGTAGCCTCGGCCATCTCAAGGATCTTATCGTGTAGTTCTCTTGGTTGAATAACTTTCATTTGGTCAGCAAACCCTAAAATGTATCCCTTTGCCTCGTCTTCTGTATCAAAAGAAAGTTTAACAGAGATCCATCCTTCTTGGTTTTTATTTTCAATCTCTACATCTTGGATAAACCGGTCGGTGAATTTTAACCTAGGTAAGATTGAGGGAGAAGCTTCTACCCATACCTCATAGTTAGGCAGGCTCTCTATGAATGCTTTTGTTGAAGACGTCCAATATTGATCAAGGTTAAAGTCTTTAGGTCTTTCAAATGTTTCACTCATAGGTTCGACAGATTTAATCCGTGAGATCCTGTAATTACGGATTGCACCATTATCTTGAGAGGCAACCAAGTACCAGCGACTTCCCTTAGCTACCAGTCCCAATGGCTCTACAACACGTTTATTCGTTTTTCCATCTGCACGTTGGTATTCAATTTTCAATTTGTTTTCTTGCCATATGGTGTTTTTAAGGATATCAAAAGTTACCATTTTTTCTTTTCGCTTTCGCCATGTACTCGTGTCAATATGAATACGACTCCACACCTCTTTAGCATTTTCACGATAAATTGAAGGAAGTGATGCAATTAGTTTAGTTCTTGCTTCTTTTGAAGTTTGGGCTAATCCCAGATCATCAAGTAATTGTACAGAAGGAGAAACAAATAAGGTACGTATTTCAGGTTCTTTTAAACCTGTTAAATTTGTCCGGTATCCCTCTAATAATGACCATCCACCGTTTTTACCACGCTCGGCAATAACAGGAATCCCTGTTTGACTTAAGGCTTCCATGTCTCTATAAATGGTTCGCTCGGAAACTTCTAATCTCTCTGCTAATTCTTTAGCTGTCATTTGGCCGTATGATTGTAGTAATAAAAGAATAGATATCAGTCGATCCCCTCTCATAGCAATCCACCTTTTCATTTGTTTGATCTTAACTATTTAATTAAATATGACAAAGGTTGTCAAGAATGATCCTTTATGATGAAGGTATCATCCATATGAAGGGAATGGTATATGTGAAACCGTTAAATGGAAAGGTGGCTCTTGTAACAGGAGCAAGTAGGGGAGCTGGGCGTGGTATTGCTGTCGAATTGGGGAAAGCTGGAGCGATTGTTTATGTCACTGGACGTAGCACCAAAGGAAACTCTACGAATGATTGGCCTGGAACCATAGATGAAACAGTTTCACAAATAGAAGCATCGGGAGGAGTTGGTGTAGCAGTTCGTTGCGACCATACAAATGATTCTGAAACAGAAGAGGTAATCAACCGAATCCGAAAAGATCAAGGAAAATTAGATATTCTTGTCAATAATGTATGGGGCGCACATGATTTAGGAATCGAAGCCAAACCTTTTTGGGAATTGCCATTGAAACATTGGGATACGATGTTTACTGCTGGTGTTCGTGCCCAATTGGTAACGAACCATTTCGCTATTCCATTGCTTCGTGAGAATAAACAAGCTTTGATCATTCATACTACTTTTTGGGACGAAGACAAATACACTGGACATTTTTATTATGACTTGGCTAAGAATTCGTTAGTTCGTATGGCTTACGGATTGTCAATAGAATTAAAACATGACAATATTGCTGTTCTCGCGGTATCACCTGGTTTTATGCGAACCGAGCTCGTGTTAAAACACCATCAAGCAGATGAAGAACATTGGCAGGACTCTGAAGAATTAGCCAGAACTGAAACTCCTTACTATATTGGACGTGGAATAAAAGCATTAGCTTGTGATCCCCATGTAATCGAGAAGAGTGGACAGGTGCTAAAAGTCGGCGATTTGGCTAAAGAATATCAGTTTACTGATCTCGATGGGAGATTCGTTCCACCGTTTACATTATAGGGTTTGATCTATCTGATGTAATAGCTTCACACAATCTAGCTATTACCTTGACAAAGAATCATATATTGTGTGAAAATAATTAAGAATACGTATCCATAGATAATAGGAAAACAAAGTGAGTGAATGCGATGAGATTCAGGAAAGCGCTTACAACAAATCGCATAATGATCTCCTCTTGTAAAAAGGGGCTGTGTGGAAGCTAAGAACTTCCGCACAGCCCCTTTAGTTTGTTAACGTAGAGAAAGGAGTGGATTGAATGATTGAAGAACGAATGGCCAATTCATTGAAAGCGATTCCAATTATTTTGGATGGAAAGGGGGTGACACCTGAGGAGGTAGCAACTGTCGCTTTTCAAAATGAGAGTGTAAGTTTGGGTGAGGAAGCCATCAAGCGAGTCATTAAGTGTCGCCAGATGGTTGAGGATTTGGTAGCTACAGATCAAGTCGTCTATGGTGTGACCACAGGATTTGGCAAGTTTAGTGATGTTCATATCTCATCTGAAGATGTAGAAGCACTTCAGATGAACCTCATTCGTAGTCATGCGTGTGCTGTGGGGAGTCCACTTCCTGAGCCTACGGTTCGTTCTTTGATGTTGTTAAGAGCAAATGCTTTGGCCAAAGGACATTCAGGAATTCGTTTGGAAACATTACAGCTTTTAGTTGAGTGTATCAATCGTGGGGTACATCCTGTCATTCCAAGTCAAGGCTCGCTAGGTGCGAGTGGTGACTTAGCTCCTTTGTCACATTTAGCATTGGTCTTGATGGGGGAGGGAGAAGCCTTCTTTCAAGGGAAACGGATGTCTGGGATGGAAGCTTTGGTACAGGCTGGGTTAAGCCCGATTACATTACAAGCTAAGGAAGGGCTTGCGTTAATCAATGGAACTCAGGCAATGACCTCGATCGGAACTTTAGCGTTAATGAAAGCGGAAAGACTAAGTCGAATGGCAGATATTATTGCTGCTCTAACATTAGAATGTCTACGTGGGATTCCTGAAGCTTTTATAGACGAGGTTCATCAGGTTCGTCCATATCCGGAACAGATCAGAGTTGCAGCTAATCTTCGTCAGTTGTTAACAGATAGTCAGTTAACTACCAAACAGGGCGAAATTCGTGTCCAAGATGCTTATTCCCTTCGTTGTTTACCGCAAGTGCATGGGGCGACTCGTCAAGTATTAACCTATGTTCGTGATAAAATTTCGATTGAGATTAATTCTGCAACTGATAATCCATTGTTATTTGTCGATGAAGAAATGGTGATCTCTGGTGGGAATTTTCATGGACAACCGATTGCATTTGCGATGGACTTTTTAAAGATCGGCATGAGTGAGTTGGCCAATATCTCGGAACGACGTACAGAAAGATTGGTAAATCCCGCATTATCTGGAGGGTTACCTGCTTTTCTGAGTCATCAACCAGGAATTGCTTCAGGGATGATGATTTTACAATATACAAGTGCTTCCCTTGTTTCTGAAAATAAGGTTTTGGCTCATCCAGCTAGTGTCGATTCGATTCCATCTTCAGCAAATCAAGAGGATCATGTATCGATGGGAACGACTGCTGCTCGACATGCAGATCAGGTGGTTGAAAATGTTGCTAAGGTATTAGCGATAGAATTGATCTGTGCGGCTGAAGCAGCTGATTTTGTAGGGAACGATCGGTTATCTCCAGCGACACATGTGTTGTATGACCAATTAAGAACGATTGTTCCTCCCGTGTGGGAAGATCGTTCATTGAGTCAAGAGATTGAGAAGGTATCTGTTGAACTGATAAAGGGTAATTGGCTTCAAGCTGTTGAAGCTGTTTCAGGTCCACTTTTTTAAGAAAAGAGGGATTCGATGCGAAAAATTGATCTACTCAACCCACCGGAAATCATCCGTCAATCCCATTGGCGAGATCGATATGAAACAAAGGTATCACAGTGGTTAAGGCCTTGGAATGGTGAAGAGGATCTAGAGGTTGGCTTGATTGGGCTTCCTTTGTCAAAAACCTCGATCAGTATTTCAGGTGCTTCTACTACACCTAATGTACTACGGGAATTGTTTGCCAATGTGACGACTTATAATATTGACCATGATGTTGATCTACAAGAGTTAAAAGCCTATGACCTAGGTGATATTCAGATGCATATGACAGATTTGCTTCGGTGTCACACTCATATCGAACAAGGGCTTAATAACGTTTATAAAGCGTTACCCAAGCTTTTTCCGATTCTCGTAGGTGGGGATCATTCAGTTACTTGTCCTTCTGTGAAAGCATTTAAGAAAAGATATAAAGGCAAAGTAGGAATTGTTCAGCTTGATTCTCATATGGATGTGCGCAATTTGGAGGACGGGGGACCGACCAACGGGACTCCGATTCGAGGGCTGATCGAGTCTGGAACGGTGGAGGGGTGTCATATTGCACAGATTGGGTTGCATAGTTTCGCCAACTCCAAACATTATCGGGAATATGCACAATCGAAAGGTATTACTGCATTTACGGCAAGACAAGTTGCTCGAGAAGGGATCGAAACGCTCGTTGATGAGTCGATGAAGATTGCAGGAAATGGCACAGAAGCCATTTATGTGACTGTCGATATGGATGTTCTTGATCAAGCTTATGCACCTGGAGTTCCTGCGATGGTAGCAGGCGGAATGACTTCGTGGCAGTTATTAGATGCGGTTTATCTCCTTGGGCAAAATCCAAAGGTTTTAGGTTTTGATGTTGTTTGTGTAGATCCTATGCAAGATTATCGTAGAGCGACAGTTCGTATGACATTACATGTGCTTCTAACTTTCCTAACAGGATATATGAATAGAAAAGCTTGTTCCAACGAAAAGGATAATGGGAGAGATGAAAAATGACTGAATCAACCAAACGTGTCATTCGTGCACCACGAGGTGAAAACTTAAACACCAAAGGATGGCAACAAGAAGCAGTTCTCCGCATGTTGATGAACAATCTGGACCCAGAAGTAGCGGAACGCCCTGAAGATCTGGTTGTCTATGGAGGAATTGGGAAGGCGGCTCGTAATTGGGAGAGCTTTGATCAAATTGTCGATTGTTTAAAGCATTTAGAAGATGATGAAACCTTATTAATTCAGTCAGGAAAGCCAGTAGGGATTTTTCGAACACACTCGCAATCACCTAGGGTCTTAATCTCTAATTCAGTCCTCGTTCCTGCTTATGCCAATTGGGAAACCTTCCATGAGTTAGACCAAAAGGGTTTGATGATGTATGGACAGATGACAGCAGGTAGTTGGATTTATATTGGCACACAAGGGATCTTACAAGGAACTTTTGAAACTTTTGCTGAAGCAGCTCGCCAACATGCAAATGGATCTTTAAAAGGAACCCTTACGCTCACCGCAGGACTTGGAGGAATGGGAGGAGCTCAGCCACTGGCTGTCACGATGAATGAAGGAGTAGTGATTGGTGTTGATGTGGATGCTTCTCGGATTCAACGTCGAATCGATACCCGCTATTGTGATGTGATGGTGGATCATTTAGATGAGGCTTTGAAACTAGCCAATGAGGCGAAAGCAGAAGGAAAGCCCTTGTCGATTGGTCTAGTTGGAAATGCGGCTGAAATTTTTCCTGAGTTTGTGAAGAGAGGAATCGTTCCTGACTTTGTCACTGATCAAACTTCTGCACATGATCCGTTAAATGGCTATGTTCCTATTAGATATTCTGTAGAGGCTGCAGCAGAGTTGCGTACCCAAGATCCAACAAAATATATCCAACTATCAAAGCAGTCTATGGCTACACATGTACAAGCCATGTTAGATCTTCAGAAGATGGGTTCCGTGGTTTTTGATTATGGTAATAATATTCGCCAAGTCGCTTTTGATGAGGGAGTCAAAGAAGCTTTTAAATTCCCTGGATTTGTACCTGCTTATATTCGTCCACTCTTCTGTGAAGGAAAAGGACCATTCCGTTGGGTGGCTCTTTCTGGGGATCCTGAAGATATCCATAAGACGGATGAATTAGTCCTAAAGCTTTTTCCTGAAAACGAACATTTACGCCGTTGGATTACAATGGCTCAAGAGAAAGTTGCTTTTCAAGGTTTGCCTTCACGAATCTGCTGGTTGGGATATGGAGAACGAGTGAAAATGGGATTGGCCATGAATGAGATGGTTCGTAAGGGAGAATTATCTGCTCCGATCGTGATTGGACGAGATCATCTTGATTGTGGTTCAGTTGCTTCACCTAACCGTGAGACAGAAGCGATGAAGGATGGTAGTGATGTTGTGGGGGACTGGGCGATTTTGAATGCTTTGGTCAATACGGCTTCGGGTGCTAGCTGGGTATCTGTTCATCACGGTGGTGGGGTAGGCATGGGTTATTCCCTCCACGCGGGTATGGTTGTTGTTGCGGATGGATCGAAAGAGGCAGATGAAAGGTTATCTCGTGTGCTAAACACAGACCCTGGGATGGGAATCATTCGTCATGCTGACGCTGGATATGATTCAGCCATTCAAACCGCTAAAGAGCGTGGAGTTCGTGTGCCGATGCTTGGTATTTAAGCTTGAGACCAATGAGTTTGTTAATTATGAAATAGGAGGGTACTGTTTTGAAAAATAGTACAGTCGATCTACTGGTTTATAACATCGGTTCACTAGTCACCATGCAGGGGTCTCCAAATCCTCGGACAGGGTGTGAAATGTCTGAGGTAGGGATCATTGAAAAGGGAGCCATCGCCGTTCAACAAGGAAGCATCATTGCGATCGGTACAGAGGAAGAGGTACGTACCCAAGTAGCAAAGATGACCATTATTAAAGAGTTGGATGCCCAAGGACAACTAGTAACTCCCGGTTTAGTAGACCCCCATACACATTTAGTCCATGGAGGATCTCGAGAACACGAATTATCTTTAAAATTAAAAGGTGTCTCTTATCTAGAGATTTTGGAAGAAGGGGGCGGAATTTTAAGTACAGTTCGTGCCACTCGTGAAGCATCTGAAGCAGAGCTTTACGATCAAGCAAAAAAAAGTTTAGATCTCATGTTGCTTTTTGGAGCGACAACCGTTGAGGCAAAAAGTGGTTACGGATTATCCACTGAAGATGAGTTAAAACAGTTACGAGTCGCTCAACAATTAGACCAAAATCATCCCGTAGAGTTGGTATCCACTTTTTTAGGGGCTCATGCAATCCCTACTGAGTATCAAGGACGCTCAGGTGAATATGTGGACTTAGTGATTCATGAAATGTTACCCGAAGTGAAACGTCAAGGATTGGCTGAATTTTGCGATGTGTTTTGTGAAAAAGGTGTTTTTTCTGTTGAAGAGAGCCGCCGCATTTTAACAGCCGCCAAAGAGATAGGTTTTGGATTGAAAATTCATGCAGATGAAATTGAACCCTTAGGTGGAGCTCAACTCGCAGGAGAATTAGGGTGTATTTCCGCAGAGCATTTGCTCGTTGCTACTGATGAAGGGTTTGAAGCCATGAAGGAGGCTGGTGTTGTAGCGATTTGTTTACCAGCGACCTCATTTAATTTACGCCTTCAGAAGCATGCGAGAGCGAGAACGATGATCGATCTGGGGGTTCCTGTAGCTTTATCCACCGATTATAACCCTGGAAGCTCTCCAACGGAATCATTGCAGTTAGTGATGACATTGGGTTGTCTCAATCTGGGGATGACACCTGAAGAAGTAATCACGGCAATGACGATCAATGCAGCTCATGCGATTGGACGGGCAGACCGAATTGGTAGTTTAGAGGTAGGGAAACAGGCGGACCTAGTCATTTATAATGCTAAGAATCTTGCTTATCTTCCGTACCATTTTGGAATTAATCATGTAAATACAGTGGTGAAAAAAGGAGAAGTGGTGGTATTGGAAGGAAGAATACTAAACTAATATCGAAATTCGTTCTTATTACTCTTCCAGATAAATCTGTGTAGAAAACCTCTAATATTATATTGCACAAAAAGAACGGAGAATCCTCTGCTCCCCGTTCTTTTTGTTTTATGGTTCTCCCTTTTTTACCCATTCTGCCAATGTTTCGAAGCAGAAAAAGCTGAAAGAAAATAAAGTAAAAAACCCAATCCGATGGAGACAAAATTGTAAAGTGTACCCTTTGTAAAGGACATTTAAAAAACCTAGGCAGTTTTAGAACCGAGAATCCCCCACCTCTTAGTAATCGGCTTAGCTGGTGGGAGTGTTCAAGAGAATGTTTTTTTTCTAATGATGAATTCTGCTATAAGTAGATTAAGAATCCAGCATAACCAGACAGCTATCGTGTAGGCATTTCCATAGGAAAAATTCATAGCGTTATGGGCAATGGCTACGATTATATAAATAGTCATATTCGCAAAGGAAAGAAAGAAACTTCGAACGATCCATTGACTATGTAAGGTTACTTTTTGTCTCTTGATATACCAATAACCAAGGATAGTTGTTCCAAGCCATAATGTATTTAAAATAAGAAACCCTATTGTGCTTGGCCATCCCCCAGTTGCAAAGAAAGAGATGTAGACTCCGGGAATGAAATTTAAAATGATAGACAAGACATACACTCTGCCATTCCAACGGTGGAACTTGATAGATTTCACTCGTATTCTTTTAATAACTCCTAATGGGCCAGTGAGAAGCGAAATAATAGCCAGCAAAATATGAATTCGGATCATTAAAATCCATAGGGATTTATCTGTTAGAATCAGATCTTTTCTAGAAATAAATGTTTCGAAAGTAGGATCAACCATAAAATTCTTTGAAAATGTATGGAATATCCACATGATTGGGAGGATTAAAATAATTATTCCAATGGTTTTTTTCATTAGGTTTATTCCTCCATTGAATGTTTAGGAAAACAAACTGCGATTTGTCATCATAAAGATCGAACCAATGATGAGTAAAAATGTGATCCAGTTGTACCATTTTAACTTTGACACATGTTCTAATAATTTCTTCTTAGGGTTCTCTGTAATTAAATACATCGTCCCCACTCCATTTTAAGAAATACGATGTCCAGTTAATTTAGATGAGGGAAGCATTCCAGCTTTTGCTTCACCATACATCTTGTTTCCAACTACAGTAACGATAAATTTTAAAGTAAGACGCATGGGGTTAGTCACTTTCATAGACCACTTTAATTGATTCCCTTCAAGTACAGGGTTGTCTAAAGCGACAATCTCCTCTCCTTGCTTTGCAGTTCCTGCTATTTGTCCATCTTTAGAAGTTAAATCTAATAAAACGGAAAGTTTTCCAATAGGAGTGGAAATTGTAGTATCCCATTCCCCTTGAAAATTAACATTCTTATTAGCTTGGATAGAGGAATGATCCTTTGTCGCTTCAATTGGATTTTCTTGTTGGCTTTCTTTAGGTGCATTTCCTTCAGCTTTCCAAACCGTACCCCTACGTTCATACTCAAATAATTGCTCCACAGCGAGTGCGATCCGAGGGCCTAATTCTCGTTCAACTAAGTAAAGGGCAACATCGAGCCCTGAAGTAACGCCACCGCCAGTAACAAGATCACCATCATCTACGATACGGGCATTAACTGGAATAGCGTTGGTAGCACTCAAAAGATCCATTCCCATATGATGCGTTACTGCATGGCGGCCTTCCAATAAACCATCCATTGCTAAAATGAGAGAACCGCCACAAACTGTGGAAAGTAAAATATCAGCTTTCTTCATTGCTTCTCGTAATAGATTGCTTAATTCAGTTTCAGCGGCTTTTTTTAATTTTACTGGAATGGAATCTGGCCCATTATCATGAACAGTACCAGATGCTCCCGGAACAAGAATGATCCCTTTACGGGATAAATCGAATTTACCAGTTGCTTGAAGTTTTAATTGATTAATTCCACTTGTAATCATTCCCGCACCTTCAGCGGACACAAGCTCTACTGTTATCTCCGCATCGGAGAACATGGCAGCAGCAGAAAATACCTCATATGGTGCAATGACATCTAATAAATCAAATCCATCAAATAAAACAATTTGAACATGCATACTTATTACCTCCATTTTAAAATAATGATCAGCTGAAACCATCCGGTCTAATTTGAGATTGTGACGCTTGAGGTTTTTCTTATTTTGTAAGAAGATCTTTCAACCTCTGATATTCTGCCTCGTCAAGTTCGCCCTTGGCTAACCGGCTTTGAAGAATCGAGGTGATGTTTCGGTCTTCTTGCTTGGAAGCACTATAACGATATCGAATTTCAAACATTCGAACCGCCGCAAAACAGAAAAGGGTAAGGCAAAACAATGCACCGAATGGAAAGAATGCGAAACTGTTATTTTCGAACCCCATTTGAAGATCCTCCTTTCAAGTAGTTAAAGAGTGGGCGAAACATTTTACTTAGTTTGTAGTGGATATTCGCTGGTCGTTCACAATGAAAGAATAACCTTTAAGTGTCACAAACGATGGTACAAAAAAGTCACGAAACAATCACAATGCATTATCAAACCTATAACTTTGCTTGTTCCTTATTGAAAAAATGATAAACTAAAAACGAGATTTGATTGATTGGTTTATTTAGGGAGAGTCGTCGGAGGAAAGGTGGGATTTTCATAAAGGAATTACAGACGATCCTAGTCGTGGACGATGATAAAAGCATTGCCGAACTATTGAGGGACTTCTTAGAAAATGACGGTTTTCATGTGGAAACTGCTTATGATGCCACTGAGGCACTGGCTGTGCTTAAGCAAGGTACAATTCATTGCATTATACTTGACATCATGATGCCAGGAAAGAATGGTTTCGAGTTATGTCGACAAATTCGTATGGAAAGCAACGTCCCCATCCTTTTCTTGAGTGCTCGCAGCGATGATGTAGATAAGATTCGTGGTCTGGCACTTGGAGGAGATGATTATATAGTTAAAACCGCTTCACCGGGTGAGATTGTTGCCAGAGTGAAGGCAGTATTACGACGCTCCAGTTCTCACCAAGAATTGAAGAGGAGGGTCTTGGATCATGGACGTCTTACGCTGGATTTGTCCACAAGAGAAGTATTTGTAGAAGGGCGACCCATCTCACTCACACCGAAAGAGTATGATTTGCTGCTATTGTTTGCCGAACATCCAAAATATGTTTTTTCATATGATCAATTACTTGGAAAATTTTGGAATGGAATTGGCGACAAACATACCATTCGCGTCCATTTAAGCCGACTTCGTGAGAAAATTGAAGCCGATCCGAATGATCCACAATTCATAGTCAATGTATGGGGCATCGGCTATCGTTTCAAAGGTGAATAAAATGAAAACAATTCGCATTCGTAAGTTTACAATACTCAGCTTATTTCTCATCTTCACTCTGCCATGGTTATTTTATGTAGCTGCGCATTTTATTGAAACGAAAACTTTCAGGTTAGGAATGGATGATTCTAAACAAGAGAATGTGGAAGCAACGATTCGCTTGATCGAGACAAACACCGATAAATGGACAAACCCTGCTTGGCAAGAGCAATTGAGCAGACAGTTAGAGAAAATGAATATGGATGTGTCGATTCTATCTAACTCCAATCAGGAGATTTTCCGAACGGACTATGAACGGGAGCCATCCTTTACGCGAACAGAACATTTTTCGATCATTCAGGATGATCAAGTACTTGGAAGGGTTGCTATTTATCAAGCAAATTCAAAATTAACTCAAATGATTGCGGCAATCGTTGGTCTATTATTGGCTTTTTTTATTGTCGGATATGCCATTCGAAGATATATTCTCATACCTCTGGAGAAAACGAGCCAGTGTGCTCGGCAGATTGCAGAAGGAGATTTGGATGTCCAGTTACCATCATCTAGGATCACAGAAATTGCTGAAGTTCATGACGGATTTAAAGTGATGGTAGATGGTCTAAATAAATCTTTTCAAAAACAAGTGGAATTAGAAGATGAACGGCGATTTGTGATTGCTGCTGTCGCCCATGATTTACGGACACCGTTATTCGCATTACGGGGTTATTTGGACGGCCTAGAGAAAGGCATTGCTAATTCGCCGGATAAAATGGCAAAATATTTGGCGGTTTGTAAGGAAAAATCAGCGCAATTGGACCGACTTGTAGAGGAGCTTTTTACATTTACAACGACAGAATATTTAGATGTGGAAATTAAAGAAAACATGGTTGATTTTCCACTTGTATTACAGAAGTCGATTGACAGCCTGAATCCTTTAGCTCGGAAAAAGCACATCTCGATTATCGTGGATCATTTTGGGGAGGATTGCGTAATCATGGGCGATCTGCACTTACTAGAGCGAGCCATGAACAATTTATTGGATAATGCGGTCAGACATACACCATGCTACGGTAAGGTTCTTGTCCAATGCTCTAAGAATGATAACAAAGTGATCTTTACTGTTCAGGATACAGGGGAGGGTTTCTCCTCGGAGGACCTCCAACGAGTATTTGAACCACTATATCGTGGGGAAGCATCGAGAAATCGTTCAACCGGAGGTGTCGGGTTAGGGTTGACTATTTCAAAAAAAATCATTAGGCGACATGGAGGTGACCTAGTGGTAGATAACCATTCAGATGGTGGTGCACTCCTGAGAGGTTGGATCCCCTCCATTGGCTAACAACTCTCTGTTCTTGTTTTGGACCTAACCAAAAACAATGAGATGAACAGGATACAAATTATTTTTGCTGCTTGGTAGATTGATTAATGACTTTTACGCAAAGAGATACTTTATGGAAAATTAAACAGCCCAGAAAATCAGCAAAATCTGATTTTCTGGGCGTTGATTTTAGTTTAGCGTAAATAAAATTAGTAGCCAAATTAAACCCTCTTGTTACACAAGGAAACTGATAAAAAGGAGATGAATTTGAATTCAATTAAAGATGCTGGAATGTATGTATGTATGTATGTAAAGCAGGAGATATGGCAATCCGTAAAGCACGAACTGGGTAAAAGGGTTTGCAAAGAACCAAAAAGTCAAGCGTACACAAGGAGCAGGAACAATTTCAAGAAAGTAATTATTTCAATGAGAAATCTAAAGAACGCTTTGAACACTCCCACCACCTAAGCCGATGGCTAAGAGATGGAGTGATGAAAACAGTCCAATTGCTCAATTTTAATACTGAGGAATTGGACTGTTTATATATTTCCTTTATTTATAAATCCACGATGGGATTTTTATACTCATGTAGTTTTTATATGGATCGATTCTAAGTGGGAACAATCTGCATACTGAACTATTTTTGCTTGTTTTTCATCCAGTTCAATCATACTTAGGCTTGCGGAGTGCATATAAGGGTCTGCCCATAACTTATCTAAAGGTTGATTTTCAAAGTAGTTCATCAATCGTTTTAAAAAAACAGAGTGGGAGACGACCAGAATTTGCTGCCCCTTATGTTGTTGAATCCATTGGTTAACGCTAGTAAGTGCTCTCTCTAAAACTTTAGTAAAGGTTTCTCCGTTATTCACAGGAGAATAAAGATGGGGTTCATACCAAAAATGATGATATTCTTGTGGATCTTTTTCTTTCACTTTGTCGAAAGTTTGGCCTTCCCATGCACCCAAATCCATCTCGAGTAGATTAGAGTCATTAATCACTGGGATATCTCGTTCCCCTCTAATTATTTCAGCAGTTTGAACAGCTCGTTCACTAGGGCTTGAATAGATCAGATCAATCGGAGTCTCTTTAAGTCGGTTCCCGAGTAATTGAGCTTGTTGAATTCCTAATGATGTTAAAGGAGAGTTTTTTCTTCCTTGCATTTTTTTCTCTATATTCCATTCTGTCTCTCCATGTCTTGTTAAGTAAAGTTTCAGCATATTTGTTCACCTGTTTTTTCCAAAAATGAATCATTCCATGGTTTGTTTACAAACAACTTTTGTTCCTACGATCCAGTCATAAAACGTTTTTCTTTTCTTATTAGTCAATGGACTTAAGAGGTATATGAAAGCTGCGAGATTGGCTGTACTTAGGATCATTAAAACAGTAGTCTCAGAAAATTGAGTAGGGAGCGATAACTGCCATATACCGAAATGAGCGAGTTCCCAAGGAAGAAACTTAATAGCTGTCCGAATCGTTGAGTGAAAGAGTCCAATCCGTTGCCCCGTGTTGTTAACCACACGGATGGCCATTTTCTGTTTTCCCCATGTTCCTTGCCATCTTGAACACTCACACAATATAAAATAGAGTGAAACAGGCAACGTGATTATTAAAAAGCCTGTCAATTCAGCCGTTACTGGGGAGTTTGAAAATAAGGGAAGAAAAAATGGCTGAAATAAAAAAGAAAGGGTACCCACAACGAAAATGAGGTAAACACTAATAACAAGGTAATCCAATAAGAAGGCGAAAATGCGTTTTTTCAATGGCGCATAAGACTGCGAATCGGGTCGTATGACACTTTCCTCCCCATCGTTGAATTAAGCTTTTAAGTTTGCTTCAAGAGAATCAGGGTTTCACTAGACTTCTAAATGAGATATTTTAGAAAATTCACTCTAAATTTCCTTGAATTTGAAGATGGTTTTTCCAAAAGGAGTATAGGAAAAACCATCTTTTTAATAGCTAGGAGTACTTTTTATTCACTGGTTGTTTCCTTAACGATTTTAGTTACTTCGCCCCGTGTTAGTTTTTCTTCACCTGCTTCAACAGCATTAAGTGTGGCGTAAGCAAGCGCAAGAGGGATTTTACAAAAATCAAGAACAGTTTCTGATTTAATACTTTCAATGTAGATATCAGCTAATGCCAGATTGCGTCGAGCATAGGCAAACATCTCCTTGAAACCCCACCCATCCGGAAAGAAGTCTACACCTCGGGCCAGATCTTCATCACGATTACGTATAATATTGACCGCTTGTAATCCACGACCATAAGCAATAGCAAGATCTTGGTCAGTCTCTGTTCCATCATACCATTTCCAAAGATCATTTAGCATGACGCCGACCAAACCAGCCACATAAAAGGTGTAATCATCCAATTCCTCTTCGGTGTGAACAATCCATCCTTTAGAAACCCACTTAGCCATACCTTCAGCCATGATTGCCGTTGATTGATAAACATCAGGTTGCACTTCTGTAGGAGTTAATTTTGCCCAATCACTCAATCGGAGAGTGACCTCAGGCAACTGGGATCGATAAGGCTCAAATACTTGTGTTAGATCCTCATCACTAAAAGGGGTTTTCAATATCTTACTAATTGATTGTAAGAGATTAATTTTAATTTCAGTTGGCATTTGAGAGTCATCTTCAACTTCATCAATGGCTCTCATACAAAGATAGGCGGATGCGACAGCCTCTTTGATGCCTGGCGACAAACGGTCGATGGGGATGAAGAAGGTTCGACTGGTTGCCAGTAGCATCTCCATCGCTTCCTTATGTAGGTCTGTCATTTTACTCATATTCGGCTTAGCCTCCAATTTACATTAGATCTTCAGGGAGATCTGCAACATACTCTAGTTTAGCAAAAGTATTTTGAATGTAAAATGTAAACCTCATACATTTTTCAGATTGGGTCTTTCTGTGCTTAGTTCTAGTGTAACTAATTATCTTTTAAATCGCTATGAATGGAATATAAAAAGTGTAGTATTTGAATTGTAACCTATAGATTAACGCATTCAAAATGCAACTAATCACAAAAACAACTTGGCAGATAGTACGGCTACCTTAAAAGGGGATTGGTTTCTCAAAATAGTTAACTTGTTGTAATGAGATATTTTTGGGTTAGTATCATAAAGACTGTGTTTATAAGGCTCTGAAACCCTTGGTATTACTGGTTTTCTAGTGCAACGTAACAAAAGAAGACTTTTGTAACCTTATAAGGGTGAGGGAATAGGTTACTTGAAGCCTTTTTTTACGCATTCCTTATGAAAGGGTTGGTGGAGTTAATGGATGAAAAAACTGTCATGAAAGTTATAGACGACTTCAGCAATATTCTGCTATACTCAGATGATAATAAAAACAATTAGAGTTTAAATTCATTGACGAGACAGAGTAAGTTGTGAAAACTGTTCCACAGAGAGCTGATAATTGCTGAAAATCAGTGTTCAGTCCATAGCTGAAAATCCTCTCCGAGAAGACATGCTGAACAATTGGAGTAAGTGTGTCCGGCTTTCCACCGTTATTTCGGAACACGTATGAATTCGTACGTTGTAGAGTGCCGCAGTTTATTTATTGTTCGCGGAATCAGGGTGGTAACACGGGAAACTAATCTCGTCCCTTTTAGGGGGACGGGATTTTTTTATTTTCTTAACATTTAAAGGTGGTGGTGATTTGGACGACATTGATATTCACATTTTGAAAGCTAAGTTTACTTTTTCAAGGAGGAATTACATTGAAACATTTATCCAAAAAAGATATGTTGTTCATTAGCTTAATGCTTTTTTCTCTTTTCTTTGGTGCCGGCAATTTAATCTTCCCGCCATTTTTAGGGCAATCAGCTGGTACATCTCTATGGCCTTCTATGGCCGGCTTTATCCTTTCCGCGGTTGGATTGCCGATTTTAGGCGTCGTTGCTGTTGCAAAAGCAAATGGTTTACATTCACTTGCTAGCCGTGTCCATCCCTTTTTCTCAGCGATTTTTACATTAATTATTTATTTAGCAATAGGCCCACTTTTGGGGATTCCTCGAGCGGGAAGCTTAGCGTTTGAAATGGGAGTCAGTCCATTTCTTTCAAAAGACATGAATTTAACTCTAGCTTTATTTATTTATACATTTGTTTATTTTGGTTTATCATACTGGCTCGCCTTGTCCCCATCAAAGCTTGTTGATCGGTTCGGGAAATTGCTAACGCCGGTGATTCTTTTGTTAATTTTGATTATTTTTGTTCGAGCTTTAACCCATTCATTCGGTGCCCCTGCTTTACCAACAGCAGACTATGCTGCAATGCCATTTGCAAAAGGGTTTTTAGATGGCTATTTGACAATGGATACAATCGCAGCCTTGAATTTTGGAATTGTCATTTCGCTCACTCTAAAACAAAAAGGGGTGAGCCATTCGAAACAGATTGTCTCGTATTCAATCCGTGCAGGTCTGTTAGCTGGACTCATTTTAACGCTCATTTATATCATGCTCGGATACCTTGGTGCAATTAACCATGGAACGACAGAAAATGGAGCTCAAACTTTAACACAAGTCGTCCTAACATTATTTGGTTCATCAGGAGCCATAATATTGGGCCTTGTCTTTTCGCTTGCTTGTTTAACAACATCAGTTGGACTCATTACATCATGCAGCCAATATTTTACGACCATCATTCCAAAAGTTAAGTATCGTACATGGGTAACCGTAATTACAGGGTCAAGCCTTGTCTTTGCAAACCTTGGCTTAACGAAAATTTTACTGATCTCAGTACCTGCCTTAACGGCCATTTATCCAATTGCGATCACCTTGATCATTCTAACACTGTTGAATGACCTGTTTGGAGGGAACCGTTCGGTTTACGCAACAACAACACTTTTTGTATCAATCGTCAGTATTTCTGATGCATTTATACAATCAGGGATCAATCTCGGTCCAATTAACACTTTAGTTAAATCATTGCCATTATATACTTTCGGTTTCGGTTGGCTTGTTCCGGCAGCAATTGGAGTGCTAATCGGTCTTCTTATAAAGATATTAAATAAACAGCAATCTTTTAAAAAATCCCAACAAAGTAAGGTATCATGAATCGCTTACTTTAGACACTCCGTAGCCGCATTATTCCTTTGAAAAATGCGGCTTAATCAAAAAATGTTATTTATTTTTAAGAAATCACCCTGATGAGAATGTCTTAGTTTATATAACAATCATGCCACAATTTATTAATTTGAAGGGAAATGTAAACCAACAATCGAATATTAGCCTTCATCCTAACCTTACTAGCTGTACTGTGGTTTCTATTTCTTGTTTATCTAATAAATTTGAAGGCATTCCAAAACAATTGGCATAATTTAAACTAGATTGGTCTTAGAAAAAGACAAAACCAACTATTTAGCCTTAATATGATGAGGCTTATGTATGTAGAATTCCCCAAGTGTTTCCATATGGACTGCTATAGATGGTAATAGGTCTAAGTTTCTCAAGAGTAGTGTGATCACCGATACATTTGTAAGGATTAAGTGAGAAAGTTTACTATGGATGATGATAGGAGCGAGATTATGAATATAACGAAGGTAGAAGTAGATGGGGGAAATATTGCCCTCGTGAGAAGTAGTGAGATATTAATACAGGACGTTCAGTCAGCATTGGATCTTATGGCAACTGTGCAATACGAAGCAGCCTGTAATCGTATTGTTATAAACAAATCTCTTTTAAGCGAAAGCTTTTTCGATTTGAAAACACGCTTTGCAGGCGAAATCCTTCAGAAGTTCATCAATTATCGAGTGAAAGTTGCAATTTTCGGGGATTTTTCGGTGTATTCCAGTCAAAGCTTAAAAGATTTTATCTATGAATGTAACAAAGGAAACGATATCTTTTTCTTACCAACCGAACAAGAAGCGATTGAAAAGTTAAGTATGTTGAAGTAGAAGATAGAACGGATGAAGAAAGGTGTTAAAGGCACGGTGAAGTCATGCAGATTATCCAATGATGAAATTCTTAATAAATAACGAGAGAAGTAGTTTCATGAACTTTAGCTTGGAAGAAGCTATTGAATTGCTGGGGTGCACACCTTTATTCTCGAAATATTACAATGGTGACCTTTGTTTAAACACGAAATGACTTGAGCTATCACATGTAGCCTCAAGTCATTTTCCTATACCACTGACCCGTATCTTGCACAATCAGTGGTTTTTTTGCCATTGCTTGGTGATTTCTCGAATCCGATCTAGCTGATCCCAATATTGAAGGATCGCTGCTTGACCTTCACGAGTGATCCGAATCGTTGTATGGGGGATTTTTTGGCGTACAAAGTTTTTATTGATTTGTATATATCCGACTTTTTCTAATTTAGATAAATGAGAAGATAGATTTCCTTTGGTTAAGCCAGTTAATTCTTGTAGGAAAAGAAATTCAGCAAGTGTACACGCTTCTAGAGCACTCATAATAGCTAAACGGGCAGGTTCATGAATTAATTTATCTAACCGGGCCATTTCTTTAAAAGGCATCATGATAATTGCAAACCAACCTTTCATACAAATTCATCTAAAACATTAACTAGTTTGTATCATAAACCAAAATGACTATTATGTAAAGTCTAATAATTATAGAGGTATGAAAGATAAGGAAAATTCATTTCTTAGGCAGAGGAGATCATATCATGAATCGTATTTAGCTTGTTCCTGACCTTTATTCTTCCGGAGTTGTTCTGGGTTTGTGCTGTTTAGCTGACTGGAAAAAGCCTAAAGAAGAAATTCTTTTCTTGGTCGAATTTTGTTTGGATAATGGGATTACAATGTTCGACCTCGATATTTACATAGGTTAAGACATACATTAAAAGTAAAATGGTCCCTATTTACCGTATTTTTTATTTACCCTTGACAAAGGATATATTCTAAGTAATAATTATAACTAGATTATAATTATTATAGTTAAATAAAGACTTTAAAATACTTAGGAGGAATTTGATTATGTCTTTAATTGGATCTGAAGTAAAACCGTTCACAGCACAAGCTTACCAAAATGGAAAGTTTCTCGAAGTTACCGAAGCCGATCTAAAAGGGAAGTGGAGTGTAGTTTGCTTTTATCCTGCAGATTTTACATTCGTTTGCCCTACTGAACTTGAAGACTTACAAAACCAATATGCAACTCTGAAAGAACTTGGGGTTGAAGTATACTCCGTTTCAACAGATACCCATTTTACACATAAAGCATGGCATGACCACTCAGAAACTATTAACAAAATTGAATATATTATGATTGGTGACCCTTCACAAAAGCTCTCTCGCAACTTTGAAGTGCTAAACGAAGAAGCTGGTTTGGCTGACCGTGGTACTTTTATTATCGATCCAGATGGTGTCGTTCAAGCCGTTGAAATTAATGCGGGTGGCATCGGTCGTGACGCAAGTACTATTGTTAACAAGATTAAGGCGGCACAGTATGTTCGTAATAACCCAGGTGAAGTTTGCCCAGCTAAATGGCAAGAAGGCGCTGCAACACTTAAGCCAAGCCTTGATCTTGTAGGAAAAATTTAAGGAGCAAGATTAATGATACTGGATGCAGATATAAAAGCACAATTAGCCCAATATCTTCAATTGATGGAGGGCGATGTACTACTAAAAGTCAGTGTGGGATCTGACAAGGTATCCCAAGACATGCTGGCCCTAGTGAATGAATTGTCTGCCATGTCATCCAACATTAAGGTAGAGAATACAAAATTGCAGAGAACGCCGAGCTTTAGTGTGAATCGGATCGGCGAAGACACTGGAGTAACTTTTGCTGGTATCCCTCTAGGACACGAATTTACTTCATTAGTGTTGGCTCTGCTACAGGTTAGCGGAAGAGCTCCGAAGGTTGATCAGCAAGTAATTGATCAAGTTAAAAGCATTAAGGGCGAACATCACTTTGAATCTTATATCAGCTTGAGTTGTAACAACTGTCCTGATGTTGTGCAGGCACTGAACTTAATGAGCATTCTCAATCCTGGCATTACACATACCATGATTGACGGTGCAGCTTTCAAAGAAGAGGTAGAAAGCAAAGATGTCATGGCTGTGCCAACTGTTTTTCTAAATGGCGAACCATTCAGTAGCGGACGTATGACTCTTGAGGAAATCCTCGCCAAAATGGGGAATGGTCCAGATGCATCAGAGCTTTCTGCTAAGGATCCATTCGATGTGCTTGTTGTTGGGGGCGGGCCAGCTGGTGCCAGTGCAGCCATCTATGCGGCACGTAAAGGTATACGTACAGGCATTGTTGCTGAACGCTTTGGCGGTCAAGTCATGGATACCTTGGGTATTGAGAACTTTATCAGTGTGAAATATATTGAAGGTCCTAAGCTCGTAGCGAGTCTTGAAGAACATGTTAAAGAGTACGGCATTGATGTAATGAATTTACAGCGTGCCAAGCGTTTAGATAAGAAAGACCTTATCGAAGTTGAACTTGAAAATGGTGCTGTTCTAAAGAGTAAATCCGTAATTCTTTCTACAGGTGCACGCTGGCGCAATGTTGGTGTACCAGGTGAAGTAGAGTTTAAGAATAAAGGTGTAGCATACTGTCCTCATTGTGATGGTCCATTGTTTGAAGGGAAACATGTAGCGGTTATTGGTGGCGGTAATTCTGGTATAGAGGCAGCCATTGATCTCGCAGGAATTGTGAAACATGTAACCGTTCTTGAGTTCATGCCAGAGTTGAAAGCAGATGCTGTTCTACAGGAGCGTCTTTACAGTCTCCCTAACGTAACGGTCTTAAAGAACGTTCAAACAAAAGAAATTACTGGCACTGACAAAGTAAACGGCATTTCTTACATTGATCGTGAGACAGAAGAAGAGCATCACATTGAACTGCAGGGTGTATTTGTTCAGATTGGTCTTGTACCAAATACCGATTGGTTACGTGACACAATTGAATGTACCCGCTTCGGTGAAATTATTGTAGATAAGCATGGTGCTACGAACACTCCTGGAGTGTTTGCTGCAGGTGACTGTACGGATAGTGCATATAAACAGATCATTATTTCGATGGGATCAGGTGCTACAGCAGCTTTAGGTGCCTTTGATTACCTAATTCGAAATTAATGGAGACATAAGTAGGAGCGTTGATATAACGTTTCTACAGACTATATCTTAAATTTCCGAAAGTCGCTTTACTACTAAACAAATAGTAAAGCGACTTTCTTTTTCATGTAGCTGGTATTGCCTTTAGTTGTAAATAATCGCAAACCAACCTTTTATGCAAATCTATTTAATACACTAACTAGTTTGTTCTACAAACGCAAAATCGAAATAAATGTATAATTCTAATACCTCGAGTGTAATGAAAAATCGGATTTTTTACTTTCACAGCATGCTCCTCGATTGTAAACATTCTCAATAATTAGGGTAGGGAGCTATAAACAATAAGCTCCCTATAGATGTTTGTAGGTTCAGGGATGGTTCGATATAATGATAAATGATTTCGCTTATTGCTTATCTACAAAATGGATTCGATCTAGTTGTTGTTTTACTTGACCTCGAATCCCTTGTAAATAGATTTGGCGAAGCTTCATCTGTTCTTTTTTTTCTTCTTCATTTAAACCAATGGTTTTTTTCTTTTTTGCTAGCTCATTGATTCTTGCAATTAACTGTTGATCAATCATATAAAGCCCTCCTTCTCTCACACTTTAACTAATTCTTATTTGTATTGCAAGAACAGGGAGGATTATGTAACCAGATGAAAGCAATCATTTATGCAAGAGTTAGTACAAAGCGTGATGAACAGGAATCTAGTCTTGAAAGGCAAAAAGAAGTGCTACTTCATTGGGCTAGTCAACTCCAATTAGAAGTTGTCGATGTGATTGCTGAGCAACAGAGTGGCTTTGATCTGAATCGGGAAGGTTTGTATCATCTTTTATCAGAAATCAAACGGAATAAGGTTAAAGTGATTTTGATTCAAGATGATACTCGAATTGGGCGAGGCGAAGCTAAGTTAGCAATTATTCACCAGTTAGATCGGTTGGGCTGTAAGATTTTTTCCTATCAGCATCAGGGAGAGTTAGAATTAGATGCAGGAGAGTCAACCGTTTTACATATTATTGCGAAAGTGGAAGAGTTGCAAAGAAGGATGATGAATCAAAAGATTAGTTGGGGAATGCAACGAGCCATCCGTGAAAAGGGATATCAACCTG
The DNA here is from genome assembly GCF_004341825.1 of Hazenella coriacea. Taxonomy (GTDB): domain Bacteria; phylum Bacillota; class Bacilli; order Thermoactinomycetales; family Thermoactinomycetaceae; genus Hazenella; species Hazenella coriacea. The sequence continues at coordinate 76,853 of NZ_SMAG01000005.1, forward strand.
CACGGAACTTAAAGAATCAAGGTTTAGGTGGTAGAGAGAAAAAGGATGTTCCAATTGAGCAAATCGTAGCTTTGAAAGAAAAAAAGCTTACATTTGAGGAGATTACAGCTACTTTACAAGGATTTGGCTATCATGTCTCTCGAGCAACTGTTCATCGTCGCTATCAGGAGTGGAAAAAACAACAACTTGAGGAAATTCATGAGGAGGATTAGTTAATGATTGATTGGAAGATGTATAAAGACTTGACGCAAACTCCAGGAGCACCTGGATTTGAAAAGGAAGTTCGTCAATTAATGCGTAATTATTTAGCTCCATACTCTGAAAAAATTGTTCAAGATCGCCTAGGCGGAATTTTCGGGATCAAAACAGGAGATGCAAAGGGACCTAAAGTCTTGGTTGCAGGTCATATGGATGAAGTAGCCTTTATGGTAACCAAAGTGACAAGTGAAGGGTTTCTTAAATTTCAAACTCTAGGCGGCTGGTGGAGTCAAGTATTGTTAGCGCAACGTGTAGACATTATTACAAGTTCAGGAAAATGGATTCCTGGTGTGATTGGCTCAATCCCTCCTCATATTTTAAGTGATGAACGGCGGAAAAAGCCTGTCGATGTCTCACAAATGTTTATTGATATTGGGGCTACTAGTGATGAACAAGTGAAAGAATGGGGAATACGACCTGGTGACTCGATTGTTCCCCACTGTCCATTTGTAGAGATGGAAGGTGGAAATCGACTCATGAGTAAAGCTTGGGATAATCGTTTTGGCTGCGGCATTGCGGTTGAATTACTCAAAGAGTTACAAGATGTCTCCCATCCCAATATTTTATACTCAGGAGCTACTGTACAAGAAGAGGTAGGCCTTCGTGGAGCAGCAACAGCAGCCACAATGATCGATCCAGATGTTTTCTTTGCTGTCGATTCGGGACCTGCGGGTGATATTCCAGGTGTTAAAGAAAGTTTTGGTCAAATTGGTAAAGGGGTTGTTATTCGTCTTTTTGATCGTTCAATGATTCCTTTACCTAGTATGCGTGAATTTTTAATTGATGTTGCTGAACAAGAGAATATTCCTTATCAATTCTTTGTATCTCAAGGAGGAACAGACGCGGGTCGGGTTCACACGATAAATGAAGGAGTTCCTTCAGCGGCAATTGGGATCTGTGCTCGTTATATTCACTCCCACGCTTCGATCGTGGATAAAGATGATATTGAAGCAACGAAAGCTTTTGCTGTTGCACTTCTCAAGCGTTTAGACCATACTGCTTATGAGAGCATTTTAGGAAGATAAAGAAAAAAAGAAAATAGGTGAGCCTTTCTGATTAGGTTCACCTATTTTCTTTTTTTCCATTTGTGAAAAGAGGTCTTAGTGATGGAAAGTGAAGCCATTAAAATATTTGATGAGTATAGAAATGAAGTAGGTGTAGCCACTCGCAAGAAAGCTCATCAAGTCGGGCATTGGCACGAAACCTTTCATTGTTGGTTCATTAATAGAGAAGAGGGAATGAATTATATCTATTTTCAACTTCGAAGTGAAACAAAAAAAGATTTCCCTAACCTTTTAGATATTACTGCGGCTGGACATATTCTAGCTAATGAAAATGTATCTGATGGGATCAGGGAGGTTAAAGAAGAACTAGGTATAGCTCTATCTGATCATGAGTTAGTGTCATTAGGTGTGATCAAGGATTGTATAATTAGCAAAGACTTTATTGATAGAGAATTTTGTAATGTTTTTTTATATGAAAGTAATAAGAAGATGAATGAATACAAGCTACAGAGAGAAGAAGTATCTGGGATTTTTAAAGTACCATTTGATGAATTTTGTGAATTATGGTTAGGAGACGTAGAAGAAATAACAGTGGAAGGGTTTCAAGTTAGTTATGATGGACATAAAGTTGTATTAAATATGAATGTGAACAAAAGTAATTTTGTACCCCATGAGAATGCCTACTACGAAAGGCTTTTAGCATTGATTAGAAAGAGATTTGAAATTTATTCTAATCAATAATAACTAATGGAGCCTTAATCCCTAGATCAGTTAATCATAAAAACCCCACTAAAGTCGGAAAGATATCCGGTTTTTTCTCGAAAAAGTTCTAATTTCAGTTATAATAGTTTTGTTACATCTTATAGTAGAGGAGGTGACAACGCAGTGAATGTTCTATGGAAAAAACCTCTAAAATACGGTGAACTATTAGATGGAACATTCCGTTTTTTAAAAAGACGATTGGGTATGATTTGGCTGTTTTCATTAGCCATCAGCCTTTTCTTTAATATCTTCTTGGAATGGTGGAGTTGGGATTTGTTTCACCCTGATATAGGAGGAGCGAATCCAAATGGTGATGCCGTTAATAAAATAATAATGTTCTTTTTGATTAAAGGATTAGTTTGGTTCATTAGCTTATATCCTTTATTACAAATCCTTGCTATCATTTTAGTCCAAGACACAGAGCAAAGTTTTTCTCAAACAATCAAAAACATTTGGACTCACAGCGGAAAAGCAATTCTAGCTCATGGAATTGCTCTGATTGGTTGGGTAGTTATTTTCTTTATCTTTTTCTCAATCATCGGGTTACCTTCGTACCTGATCTTTCAAGCTGAGAGTTTTCTGAGTCAAGAGGCTGCCTTTTGGACAGGGCTTTACACCACACTCTTTTTCTTTTTTGGTCCAGCGCTACTTTTATTTATACGCTTCTCCTTGGTGATCCCTTTGCTAGTAACAGGAAATGCTCAGTTGAAAGATGTGTTTAAAAAGAGTTGGTTTTTAACGAAAGGTTCTACATTTAAGGTGTTTGGTGGAATATTCGGTTTAGTGATTATTTCTATGATTGTGAAGACGCTTAACGTTGTAATTACTTTTCTTCCAGATCTATTTGGAGCTTCGACTACATTAATTTGGGAAATGATCTTCACGATTCTCATATTTTTAGTAGATGCTTCAATTATTCCATTAATCCCTATCTATTTTGCGATTTTTTACTTTAATGAACTGATTAGAAAAGAGGCCCTAGATATACAAATTCAATTAAAACAGATTGTCCCTGATCGGAGGTGATCCCCATCTCAGCCGATGTAGAACAAGCTAAAAAGCAGCTATCGGAAATTTTATCCGATCCTGAATTTGGTAGGAAAAACCCAAACTCGGATAGTCTGAATTTAGATAGAAGTCCGTTTAAATTTCCAGATTGGAATCTGTCTCTGCCGGAAGAAATGATTTGGGGAGTGTACATATTTATAGGCGTCATTGTTCTACTTCTCTTTATTTGGGTCGTTCGGATTATCTGGGTTCAGCGTCTGTTTAATAAGTCCTCATCCACAAGAAAAAGTTCAGCATCTAAAGGTTTTGAGCTGGGCTTTCATGATGGATGGGAGCGTTCCAAGCAGATGGCTGCTGAAGGAAACTATCGGATGGCCATTCGATTTCTATTTCAATATATACTTCATTTTACTGGGGATAAACGAAAAATTATTTTGCAGATTGATAAAACCAATGGGGAGTATCGGAAAGAGATACAACAAACATGGGCAATTCAAGCAGGGCCTTTCCGTTCTCTAACTAGTCAATTCGATGAAGTATGGTATGGTCAAAAACAAGCTACAGAACATGATTTTCAAGAATATCAACAAGAGGTTGGATCCTTTATAGAAAAGGGGGAACAAAATGAAGCGAAGTAAAACGTGGATTTTGTTCATCCCCGCAATGATCGTTTGTGGGATTATCGCTTTCGCTTTATCCCAATGGTTTACAGTTCCTAGCAAGCTTCCTTATTCCGTAGAGAGCCCTAAGAATACAGGAGTTAAAGCTCTATACTTGTTATTACAAAAAAGAAATAACCAGGTGGGTATTTGGAATCAAGATTATACTAATCTTCCTAAGAGTACAAATGACACTCTGATGATGATTCACCCACAAGAGAAACCTCCTAATCAAGAGCAAATGCAACATCTATTGAACTGGGTGGAAAAAGGAAACCAAATTGTCTTATGGGATGCTCCAAAGAATAGCTGGGCGAAAAGCTTTCAATTTAATACAAGTTCTTGTAAATCATTGATAAGCTTCCGCGAAACCATCCCTAAGATAGATAATCCTTGGTTGAAAGAGATTAAAAGTATGAAATGGTCGAATGATTGTATTACTCCCTCAAAAGAGATTAAACCCATTATTGTTAGTCAACACGATGAGATTTTGGTTGCCAGTCGAAGTGTAGGTAAAGGGAGTATTGTTTTTATTCCAGACTCAGAGATGTTAGCGAATAAAAAAATAGATCACGATGATCATATTTTATTACCACTTGCTTTTGTAGATGGAGGAGAGGGGAAGGTTTGGTTCGATGAAACCATTCATTCATGGCCTCCAAAATTAGTTGCTTCTCCAGAGAAAAAGCAGCCCCTATCTTTGGATGTTTCTTCAAAAGACGAGACTGATCCTACGATTTTTAACTTGTTACAACAAGATGTTTGGCTCATTTTTATTGAACTGTTGATACTGCTTGTATTATTGTTGTATGCAAAAGGAAAACGGTTTGCGGCTCCTCGTTTTGAAGAAGTTAAGGAGCAACGGAATGCACTGGAATATATCGAAACTTTGACTAAATGGTATCAACGAATGAACTTAAGAAATGAGATCCTATACGGTCAATTTGAACGTTTACAATCACAAATTTTACTCAGTTTCTATCTGCCAGAAGACGTTTCACCTCAGCTACTTCATCAACAATTAGAACAAGGGCTTGGGGCGGAATTCTGTCAGAGATATAAAGAAATGACTCTTTTCATAACGCAACTAAAAAAATCAAAACAAAAGATTGCTCAAAATTCCTTTATGGAGTGGAGTCTAAAAATAGATAGTTTGCGAAGGGAGCTGGAGCAGTGGAAAGCTACACCACCAACCTCAATCGAATCCAAGCAGTTACTGAACAAGTGATTGAGCAAATGGGTCAATCTGTCATTGGACAAGAGAAAAACATTCGTGTTCTTTGGGCAAGTCTTCTTGTTGGAGGACATGTGTTATTAGAAGGAGTTCCAGGGCTAGGAAAAACTTTGTTAGTTCGATCTTTATCACAAATTATAGATACGCCAAGTAATCGGGTTCAATTTACCCCAGACTTGATGCCTTCTGATGTAACAGGTACAAAGGTATTTGACCTTCAATCAGGGCGTTTTTCATTTCGGAAGGGCCCAATCTTTACTAATATTTTGCTAGCAGATGAGATCAACCGGACCCCACCGAAAACACAGGCAGCTCTATTAGAAGCGATGGAAGAGAAACAAGTGACGATCGATGGAGAAACATTTTCTCTACCACCACTGTTTTTTGTAGTAGCGACCCAAAACCCAATAGAATATGAGGGAACATACGTATTGCCTGAGGCACAGTTAGATCGTTTTTCTGCAAAATTGATCGTTGATTATCCGAATGAAGATCATGAGCGTCAATTACTAGCAAGTCACCAATTTAATCAGCGGAGAGAGCAAGTACTTCGTCCTCTCATCTCTGTTGATGAAGTTCTTCAAATAAGAAAAGAGCTGGAGCAAGTTACGGTTGAACCATCTGTCGTACAATATCTGCTACAAATCATTCGTGCTACACGTAAACATCCGAAAATTTCATTGGGAGCTAGTCCACGTGCGGGTTTAGGTGTTCTTTCTCTGAGCAAGGTAGAAGCAGCTATGAATGGTCGAGCATTTGTAACGCCAGATGATATTAAAGAAATCATTAAACCAGCATTACGTCACCGGATTATCATGCATCCAGATAGCGAATTGGAAGGATGGAAAGCGGATGACATTTTGGAAGAGATTGTTCAAACGATCGTTGTTCCGCGGTAAGGCAGTCATTCCATCCTCACGGTTCATGATATTGGTTCTCTTCAATGTCTTTGCCACAACAATCAGTGCTTGGTGGGGATGGGGATGGTTATTTTTCTTTTTACTCAATGGAATACTTGTAGGGTTAGTGATTATTGATCTATGGCTATTGCGAAAGCTTCCTGATTTTTCGGCGTCGAGAAGTGTAGAGGAGCTTTTTGAAATCAAAGAAGATAATCAAGTAAATATCACACTAACTACAAATAAACCAGCCTATACACAAATGTGGTTAAGAGATGATTATCCCCACGGATTTCAAGTGAGCCAACGGACGATCCCGATTAAATGGTCAGGGGAAACTAGTCAAACGGTCTCTTATCAAGCTCGACCACATCGGCGAGGAAGACACCGTTTTGAGTCTATTCATATCCGTATGGAAAGTTCATGGAAACTCATAATCCTGCAAGAGGCATTTTCGGTTTCAGATGAAGTAAAAGTATACCCTCGTCTGGAAAGTTTACGGAAAGTAAGGAAAGGATATTACCGAAAACAAACCCTTGCTGATGAGACGACACGAATCCAAACGTTTGGAGCAGGACATGAGTTTTCACATATCCGGGAGTATATTCCCGATGATGATCCCCGTAATATCAACTGGATGGGAACTGCCCGGATAGGTAAATTGGTTAGTAATGTGTATCAACCGGAATCAGGTCAGCAAGTGGCGATCCTGTTAGATTGTGGTCGACTGATGGGGATTCAAAATGATGGCCAGTCCCAACTAGATCGATCCTTAGAAGCAGCTTTAGGTTATGCAGCGATCGCATTACAACGAGGGGATCGTGTTAGTTTTTTAGCCTTTTCAGATCGAATACTTCGTTGGGTTCCCCTAGATCAAGGAATGAGTCACATTCAGAAGATCATTGAAGCTTGCTATGATTTAGAGGCTGGCTATGTTGAATCGGATTATTTACTCCCTCTGGATTTTATTCGTAAGTTTCATCGCAATAAAACGCTAGTTACACTATTCACAGATGCAGCCAATATTGCTTTTTCGGAGACCATGTCTCCATTTATCTCGCGAGTGATGTCTAAACATCTAATCTTAACCGTTTCTATGCAAGATCCACGACTCAAAGATCTAAGAGCCGCATCACCGAAGATGGAAGAGGATATCTATCGGAATTTTGTCATTGACCAATTTCAAGAAGAACGAAGACAAGTTCTTAAACAATGGAACCACAAAAAAGTGGTCACACTCGATGTAGAACCACAATATTTGGCTAGTGCAGTAATTCTCTCTTACCTTGAAATACGAGCTCGGTTAGAGAGATAGTTGGGAAATAGTATAGTTAGGAAGAAAAAGCACTCAGATTGCTTATCAAAGCAACTGAGTGCTTTTTAGGGAGTATTCAAAGATTAGTGGTTTGATAGCTTCCTAATACATGAACGTCATAGCCAAAGGCTTCAAGGATCGTAATCGCTTTATATGTTTTGGTTTCATGTAATCTACTTTCCATTTCTATGAAGAAGTGATATGTTCCTAATTTTTTCTTAGTTGGACGAGATTCAATCCAAGTTAGATTTATTGAAAGAGCCGCAAATACATTCAAAATTGAAGATAATACTCCCGAATGATCTTCACTCGAAGAGATTAGCATCATCGTTTTATTATTTTTTTGTTCCTGTTGTTTTAAGGTATTGTTGTCTTTACTAACTACAAAAAATCTCGTACGATTTTCACTATGATCCTGAATATTTCTTTTTGCTATATGTAAACTACATAATGTAGCAGCAGATTCAGAGGCAATTGCTGCTACTTCTCTTTTTCCATATTCTTTTACAGCTAAAGCTGCTAAAGAAGAGCTATCAAACTGTCTACTTTTCCATTTGAAACTTCTTATGAATTCATTACATTGTGCAAGAACAGGATAAATAGACCACACTTCACGTATTTCATCTAATTGAATTCCTTCATCTACTACTAAAAGGTTCATGGATACTGGAAAAATCACTTCAGCTTCTATAAATAATTTATTCCTTAGTAATCCATCTGCAGTTGTATTGATCATGCCTTCAATCGAATTTTCAATTGGAACAAAACCCTGATCAGCTTTTAGTTCACTGACAGCTTCGAGGACTTCAATAATGGTGTCACATATATACCAATCAATATGATCGGTGGAGAAATATTGAAATGCAGCTTCTTCCGAGAAACTTCCCTGGGGACCTAAATAAGCTACTCTCACTTAAAGAACACTCCTTTGCTTTCAACTAAGTATTAATTAATGGAATAAATGAAAAAAAGCGTCCCCATTCATTGTAGAAACGCGCCTTTACTTTAAGCATATTATTTTACAAATTGATATATTAATGTAAGTAAAACGATAAGACGATCCCCCTTATTCATTCTATGAGCATCGTCTTATCATTTATTATACAGAAGGTATTAAAATCTAATTAAAGACTGTCTAGGTTTCATCTACAAACCTCTTACATAAAGGATTGATCTGCTATTTTGGTCGCATGAATCTTTGTTGTGTCATACAATGAAAATAGGGGATAGCTATTGAAGAAATGTTAAAATACTTGCTTCAATAGGGACTTCTCAAACTTTCATCTAGACATTCTTATTTTTCCACAATCCAATTCCTGATAAAAGTAATATAATAGCCAAGCCCGACCAGCCCCAAGTATATCCCTTTAAGTCGGCGATGAATCCAAAAATAGGCGGTGCAAAAATAAACGCCAACTGATTTAAGGTGAGTGCAAAACTAATCGTTACTCCAACAGAATCATCAGCTGACGCTTCGGCGACTTCAACGATGAAAAGGCTATATGATCCAATACCGAAGAAGCCAATCCAACTACTCAGTAAAAATAAGCACCAAAGTGGAAGAGTTTGTAGATCCATCGCTAAAACGAATACGGAAGCAAAAGCCGCTAGAGCAGAAAATGCAAGCGGTTTTCTCCTGTTCCCTTCTAAAAAATTGTCACTGATGAATGCCAGAATAATTCGTCCCAACACCCCGGAAAATAGCACAACTGAAAAAATTTGCCCTGCTAATAAAGGAGATAGTGATTGGCGGTCAGTAAGGAAAACTGTATAGTGCCCAATAATCACCATTTGGAGCGACATCATACAAATTCCGATTAAAAGAACAGGGTATAAATTTCTATTTTTTATAATTTCTTGTATCTGTTCTCTTAAGGTTTTTACTTGTGATTTAGTCACAGACACCTCTTCATGAAAAGGAGGCTCTTTATAAAAAATAATAAATAATAGCCCACCAAGGATACAGATTGCTGAGAGTATGTAAACTGCTGTTGGCCAACCATATTTCATCGATACAATGGGAATGATCATTCCAGCTACTGCACCGCCGATGGGAATTCCTGTTTGTCGGATTCCTATCGCTAATCCTCGAAGATTTTCCGGAAACCATTTCATAATTACTTTGCTTCCACCAGGCAGAGCGGTACTATAAAAAATCCCTGCCAGTGAAAGAGTGAAAAATAACCCGATAAATCCTCCTGATACATTTACTGATAGGATGGAAAGACCTAAACAGATAGATCCAGCTCCAATCAACAACCGTTCATTATATCGATCTAGAAGCCCCCCAACAAATAACATGAAAAAAAGCGGTCCAATACTCACCGCAGATAATAAAATTCCCGTTTCCATTTGAGTAAGATTATATTCCTGCTTCCAAAAATACGATAAAGGACCAACCCCATAGGTAATAAGGGTGGAACTCGCTTGTGTTCCTGTCGCTAGGAATAAAATCATCCATTTATAAGAGTTACTAGACAAACTCATTTCTTTTCGCATTATTTTTATAACGCCTCCTCCTTATTTTCATTTTATATGAGCATAGATATCATATAAAATGACTAATAAAGATAGAGATTATCAAATAAAATGATATATTGAGGAGGGGTTTCACTGGATATTAAAGATCTGATTGTGTTTAAAGAAGTAGCCAAAGAGGGAAGTATTTCACGTGCAGCCAGAAATCTAAACTATGTTCAGTCAAATGTAACCATGCGAATCAAACATCTAGAAGAAAAGATTGGAGTTCCCTTATTTTATCGGAATGGAAAAGGTGTTACTTTAAATACGAATGGAGAAATTCTATTAACATATGCTAGGCAGATTATATTTTTGATGGAGGAGTCTATAAAATCAGTTCAAAGAAATGTTATGAAACCAATGGGAACTTTGAAAATTGGTTCTACAGAATCAACAGCTGCTGTTCGTCTTCCTCCAATTCTCACAAATTACTATTCCACATATCCTGAAGTGGAGTTGATCTTAGAAACGTATAAAACAGATGAACTCATTCGACTTGTATTGGACCGAAAACTTGAAGGCGCGTTTATATCAGGAGAGATTCATCACCCCGATTTAACGGCTACTCTATTCAAAAAGGAAGAACTAACTCTTGTCTGCCATCAACCTTTATCATGTATTCAAGATATTAATGAAATGAATTTACTAGTATTTAGCCATGGTTGTTATTTTCGCAGTATATTAGAAAAATGGATGCGTGAGGAAGGAATACATCCGAAACGAATCCTGGAATTTAGTACAGTTGAGGCCATGATTGGTTGTGTGAAAGCGGGTATGGGGATTGCTGTAATTATGAAAGAAATTATGAAAGGTCATGATCATTCCTTAATTTTAATGTCTCTTCCACCCAGTTATTCAACAGTGTCAACTTTTTTTATTACAAGGAAAGATGTATTTCATTCGGCCGCATTAGAAAAGTTTATTGAGATGATGAGTGTTCCAAATACTAGTGAGATATGATCTGAAGCGTTGGAAATAAAAGACTCTTGATTCATTAAAGAGATCCATTGAATCAAGAGTCTTTTATTTAATCTGCAACTGTATGCTTGTATGATAATAAGGTTACCAAGTATAACCATGGATTTGTTTCATAAATACATCTCTTAACTTTGATTCGGAATGAAGAGGTAAGAGATAAGACAATCTGCGTTTAAAAGTATCCAGACCACTAATCTTTAAAACGACTAAATCCCCTTGTTCTACTTCCTTTCGAACTACCCAATGGGAGAGCATAGATATCCCTAAACCTTGCAATACCATTTCCTTTACTCCGTGATTACTACTAATGACCCATTTGTTTTTCACTTTTAATCCCCAAGTCCGAATCATATGAACCATGTAATCACGAGTTCCTGATCCAGATTCACGAGAGATCCATGTTTGGTTTTGTAAGTCATCGATCTTGAGAGGTTGTTCTAATTGAGCGATTGGATGATTGGCAGAAACAATAAGAACCATTTCATCATTCATAAACGGTTGGATCTGCAAATCTTGATAATTCGTATGCCCTTCAATAAAACCTAAATCCAAATGAAAAGTACGCACTCCTTGAACAATCTGTTCTGTATTACCAATCGTTATTTCAGCTTCGATTTCAGGATGTTTTTGATAAAAGCTTGGGAGGCGGGTAGGTAAGATATACTCTCCAATGGTGTAACTGGCGCCAATTCGAATCAATCCCGAAAGGGTCTGCTGATACTCTTCAATCTCTTTCTTTGCTTGTTCATACAGCTTTAAGATTTGCTTAGCTCTTTGGTATAAGATTTCTCCTGTGGGTGTGACCTGGAGATGTTTGGGTGAGCGTTCCAAAAGACGTGTTTGTAATTCGTTTTCTAGCTGTTTGACTTGCAAGCTTACACTGGGCTGGGAGATTAACAATTTTTCAGCTGCACGTGTAAAGTTTTTTTCTTCGACGATGGTTACAAAAGTACGCAGTGCGTCGTAATTCATTAAGAAGTCCTCCGTTTATCATTAGAAAAATTAATGGTAGTAATCAGTTATATATATTTTACTAATTATTAAGTATCTATTATATTCGAAGTTGAAAATATTTCATGTGAATAATTTATGAGGTGAATATGATTGCTTGCACGAAAGATTGACTACTGACTACTAAAAAATTTATACCAGTAACAAGAGAGAAAGGATGGGAGAGTCAAGCTGATGAGTACTTATTTACAAAATCGAAAAATAGGTTTTGGATTGGGACTTGGAATTACTTTGGTATTAGCAGGTGTAGCTAAAGCTCTTTCTTTGATCCCCATGTTAAAGATGTTGGGACCTTTAGTAATGGCTATTTTACTTGGGATGTTATGGGGAAGACTTTTTAAAGTACCAGAACAAGTTCAGCCAGGGGTTGTTTTTTCTACCAAAAGATTGTTAAGATTTGGTATCATTTTATTAGGTATGCGTTTAAATTTGGCAGATGTATATCATGCGGGTCCTGCTATGTTTGCCTATGCATTATTAAATCTAGGATTTGCCTTGACCGTGGTTTTGCTTTTCTCAAAAATAATGGGTGTAGATAAAAAACTAGGGTTATTAACTGCATGTGGGACAGCGATTTGTGGTGCAGCAGCTATTGCAGCAGTGAGTCCTCAAATCAAGGCTTCGAAAAATCAAACAGCGATTTCTGTTGCTATTATAGCCGTTTTAGGTACATTATTTACTTTGCTCTATACTCTTTTCTATCAAGGAATAGGGATGACAGCACAAGAATATGGTTTTTGGACAGGAGGTACCTTACATGAGATTGCTCATGTCATAGCAGCTGTAGACCCAGCTGGGACGGAAGCTGCTGATTTAGCTGTTCTTGTTAAATTAACTCGTGTGGCCTTATTGGTTCCAGTTGTCCTTTTGATTGCAATCTTTATGAATCGATGGCTTGATCAAGATCAACAGGAGCCTTTTTCATGGAGAAAGTTACCCATTCCTTGGTTTATTTTTGGCTTCCTCGCAATGAGCGGTTTAAATACCTTGTTTACTTTCCCTACTTTTATATCTGATATGATCATTTCCCTTGGTTATTTCTTAATCGCCATGGCTATGGGTGGTTTAGGTTTAGGTGTTGATTTTAAAGAGTTTCGTCGAGTAGGTGGAAAGATGATGATGGTTGGTTTGGTTAGTTCCATTTTACTTTCGATCTTTGGCTACTTTTTATTAAAGATATTCCCGTTTTCTTGACCACCAAAAAAGTCGGATTCCTGTACCCTTAGGAATCCGACTTTTTTGGTTTGGCTTGTTTAACTATCGCATCCATATTCTAATTACCCCTAATTTAATCATGAATACGATTATAACCATAAGTTTAATGCCTCATATCTAAAAGTAATTTTATCTCCTTTATTTGCTCTATGTGTCGCTGTTCATGCAAATATATTTGTTCAATCCATTGATCAAGAGGTAATTCACCAAGAGCAGGATGCTTCACTGATTTTTTCGCCAATATGGATTTATCATCGATAGTACTAAGAAAAGTCATCAATTTCTTTCTTGAATCGTTTAATAAATCAATTGTATGCTGCACTTTAAATGGTTCTACATCTGGTTCAACGATTTTTGGAGCTTTAATCTTTTTCGTTCTATCCAATATAGAGTGAACTTTTTTACGTTCTTTTTGAGTATTATCAATCTCTTTTAATCCCCATGCAATAGCCTTTATAGATGCCTCTTCCACTAAAACTAAGTGATGGCAAACCTGTGCTATACTCCAAGTACTCACATCAGGCTTAGTGTTAAATTGATCATCACTTAATAAAGTAATCTCTTTTACTAGGTTATCTCTCGTTTCATATAGATTGTCATTGACTAATTTATTCATGAGATTTCTCCCTTCAGTCGCACACTTGTATTAATTAAAGCTTGATAATATATACTTCCTATTTGTTTAATTAAAAATATTATAGCAAGGACTTGATTCTAACAACAAGAGCTTGCAGGATATTACTTTACTGAAAGCAAGGAGGAGAAGAATGTGTTTGCTCGCAGCATGTAAAAAATGAATACCCTAGATACATTTTATCTAGGGTATTCATTTTTTAACCTAGGTGGATTTTAGGTGGAGTATGATTTGCACCTAATGAACGTAGGGGAGTTGTTTGGAAAGTGTTTTTAAAAGAAAAAGAGAGAGCATGAATACTTAAGGATTATAGTCGATTGTATAAGAGAATTCATAAGAAGGAGTTCCGAAATTGCAGAAATATATTCAGTCCATCGAGACTACTTTCTCATTATCGATAACCAATATAAAGGAAATACAAGAAGGATGGGACTTTGTCGTTATCGAAGTGAATAGTGAGTGGATGTTTCGTTTTCCGAGAAGAGCTTCAGGCTTACAACAACTAAAAAAAGAAATTGCAATTCTACCTCTTGTAGATTCTGTATTACCTGTTCAAGTTCCTCGTTATGAATATATTCATTTAGATAGTAACCAGCCATATGGGGGATACAAAAAAATAAATGGTACTCCCTTATCAAACGTTTCGTTAAACACATTTAACCCAAACCGGTTTGCACTACAAATCGGGAGGTGTTTGACAGCTCTTCACACTATTAATTATAGTGACTCAAGATCAAACCTTTTAGAGATTTGGCCCCCTGAAAAATGGCAGTCTCAGTATCAGAAAGATTATGAACGATTAGAGCATGAAGGCTTTCCGCTAATATCCCCTCATGTTAGAAGGCAACTTCAAGTTAAATGGAAAGAGTTTCTCAGTCAGCCCCAATTTTTTTCGTTTCAGCCCTGTTTCATTCATAAAGATTTAACTGAGAACCATCTATTGCTTAATGGGGAACAGTTGTCAGGAATTATTGACTGGGGAGATGCTTGTGTAGGAGATCCAGCATTAGATTTTGCTGGACTAGAGAGTTTTTTTGGGAACTCGTTTACTTCACAGTTAATCAAACATTACCGAGGAATGGCTGACCCATATTTTAGTGAACGGGTTCGATTTTATAATGAATGGATCCATGTTCACCATTTGTTCCATGCCATTGAAGAGAAGAGACAAGACTTATTGCATACATCTATTTTAAAACTAGAACGAATAGCTATGAGTTGAAAGGGGAGAGGTTTAATGAAAATAACTGTTATTCATGGGAGTTCACGGTCAAACGGCAATTCAGAACTGTTGACTCAAAGAGTTTGTGAAGGGATTGACGTAGAGTGGATTGCTTTACGGGAAAAACAAATCCAACCCATTGTTGATCAGAGGCATACAGAAAAAGGATTTGATCCTGTCGATGATGATTATGAAGATGTGATTGTGAAAGTGATGGAAAGTGAGATTCTTATTTTTAGTACCCCACTGTATTGGTATGGGATGTCAGGACGACTAAAGAATTTTGTAGATCGATGGTCCCAAAGTTTACGAAACACTAACTATGATTTTAAAGAGGAGATGAAGAATAAACAAGCTTATGTCATTATTACAGGTGGAGAATCTGTCAGAGTAAAAGCATTACCTCTAATTCAGCAGTTTCAGTATATTTTCGAATTCATGAATATGAAGTTTTCGGGTTATATCATTGGTAAAGGTTCCAAACCTAGTGAAGTTCTCAAGGATAAGCAAGCCATTCAAGAAGCTCAATTTCTTAATCAATTTTTAAAGTCAATAAAGTAATATAGTCATGTGATCCGTAGGCTTTTGAGTAAGATGTGTATATGAGAATAGATCTTTGATATTTGAACAACATATAAATTGAATCTATTTGTCAAAGTGGTGGCAAAAGAATTTTTATTGTCATCAAGACAAAATTCTGTAACCTCTTATAGGGGATCTTAGGAGGAATATGTTGTGACAAACTCTCAGAGTGAATTTTATATGCCATCTGTCAACTTATTTGGACAGGGGAAAGTGAATGAAGTAGGTAAAAGATTAAAAGATCTTGGTTGTAAAAAGCCGATGATTGTCACCGATGAGGGTCTTCATAAGTTAGGGCTTTCTGAGGGAATTGCGAAGATCATTCGTGAAGAAGGATTAGAAGTAACCATTTTCCCCAAGGCTCAGCCGAACCCTACAGACAAAAACGTGGAAGAGGGTTTAGAAGTATTCCGTACTGAAAACTGTGATTCTTTAGTTTCACTTGGTGGTGGGAGTTCACATGATGCAGCAAAAGGAATTGGATTAGTCGCCTCTAACGGTGGGACTATTTACGATTACGAAGGTGTAGACCGTTCGAAAGAGCCCCTTCAACCTTTGATTGCGATTAATACAACAGCTGGTACGGCGAGTGAAATGACCAAATTTACAGTAATCACTGATACGAGACGGAAAGTAAAAATGACCATTGTTGATAAACATGTTACAGCTTTGGTATCTATCAATGATCCTTTGTTAATGATTAAAATGCCTCCATCATTAACCGCTGCGACTGGAATGGATGCTTTAACCCACGCTGTAGAGGCATATGTGTCAACTGCAGCCACACCGATTACTGATGCTTGTGCGATTAAAGCCATCCAAATCATCCCTGAGTACTTACCACGTGCAGTAGCCAATGGTGAAGATATGGAAGCTCGTGAGCAGATGGTGTACGCTCAATTTATGGCGGGAATGGCATTTAATAATGCATCTTTAGGTTATGTTCATGCGATTGCTCACCAATTTGGCGGATTCTATAATTTGCCTCATGGGTTATGTAATGCAATCTTACTCCCTCATGTATGTCGGTTTAACTTAATGGCCAAAACAGATCGTTATGCTGACATCGCAGCTGCTTTGGGTGAAAATGTAGAAGGATTATCTGTTCGGGAAGCTGCTGAAAAAGCAGTCACAGCCATCGAAAGACTTTCTATAGATCTCGGAATCACACAAGGGTTTAAACAGTTAGGCGCAAAAGAGGAAGATATTAAAACATTAGCTGAAAACGCAATGAAAGATGCAACATCTTTAACTAACCCACGTAAACCAAAACTAGAAGATGTGATGCAGATTATTCAAAACGCGATGTAATAAAGAAGAAGCCCTTGATCACCAAGACAGTGAAGGGGCTTCTTCTTTATTGTTTACTCTGCTAAGCTTTGATGATATTCAGGTGCAAGTACAATATTTGTATAAGTTCCTTTTCCTTCGATGTAATAATAGGAGTGTTCAACTCCACTAGGGATAAAAATCGATGCAGGACTATGAATAATTTTCTCTTCGCCATCAAATTGTACAGCACAAGTTAAACCTGTTCCATCTTTATTTTCTCCCCAAAAGATAAAGACACTATCACAGTTGTGTACGTGTTGGTCTACGTGTCTCTCTGGTTCTTCGCCATTAAAGAATCGTTTAATCGCATATAAAGAGGTGCGAGAATCTACACGATGATCCATGAGAACCCATCGTTTTCCAGGGCCATCTGTATGGTATTTTAATTCCGAAGACCCTTTGGGAAAAGGTTTCCCGATTTGGAGTCGACAAGGTAATTTAGATATCACCGACGTTGGACGCTCCAAGATTTGTCGTGTACGTCCAACAAGTGTAGGTTCAAATGCTTCATAGCTTTCTGGCTGAACCGATACAGCTTTTCGATGATAGGTGGCTGTATGGGTAAAAGCATGTCGTCCTGTTATGGGTCTTAATGAGTCAGGACGATGATGAGTTGTCATTTGTACTGCTTGGGATAAAAGAGGAATTTGTTCTAGTGAAAAACGGGTGTCTGCTCTTTTTTCTTGAAGAATGACCGCAAGTTGAAGAAGATCAACGATTCCAGAACGTTCTCCAATCCCCAATATCGAAGTATCAATAACAGAAGCTCCAGCTTCGATGGCTGCTAAGGCATTAGCTGTAGCTAACCCAAAGTCATTATGAAGATGAACTTCGATTTCACAAGGGAAGTTATCAACAGCCGTTTTTATTGTTTGTGCACATTGATAAGGCTCCCAAACCCCCGTAGTGTCTGCTAGGCTAATGCGGTCAGCTCCAGCTCCTACAGCTAGGGAAGCTAGAAACTGGATATCTTCCCATTCTGTTCGTGAAGCATCTTCAATCGTAAAACGTACTTTTAAATCTAATTGCTTTGCGTATTCAATGGATTGGATCACTCGTTTAGCAATGTCAGATTTATCTTTTCCACGAAATTTAGTAGTGAGTGATAAAGGATTGATGGATGCCCAGATGCCAACCCAATGAGCTCCTGCCTGTTGCGTCGCTTTTATTTCCTCAGGGACTGCTCGCGCATGCATTAGGATTTCAGCTTTTCTAGCTGCTTGAGCTGCTTTTTTACAAATTTCCGCATCTTCTGGGGAGATGGCAGGATGACCAATCTCGATGTAATCGACATGAAATTCTTCAAGCAATTGAATCAAGTGAATTTTGTCATCGGCTGAAAAACGAACGCCTGGGTGTTGTTCACCTTCACGAAGAGTCGAATCCAATATTTTAATAGACATGGATGAGTTCCGCCTTTCTTCTAAGGTTGTTTTAAGAATGAATCGACTTCATTAAGTAAACGATCTCGGTTTTTTTCATATAACACCCAGTGAGTCGCTTCAGGGATGACCACTTCTTTCATTTGTTTGGTACCTGTTAGCTTTTTATCCAAATGAGGCTCTGCAAAGAAATCATCAGCACCTCGAATGACCAGTACTGGACTTGTGATTGAAGATAATTCATACAATGGCCGACTGGACCAAATGTAATAGAGATCAGTTAAAGGTCCCAGTGGTCGGCGAATCGCTTGCTTTTCTCGTTGTTGACTTGTAGGATCAGACTCATTAAATACTTTTCTTACTTCTTCCCAAGCCCCTGGCAGAGCTAAGTCTTTTCCATTCATCATCATATGCCAATGGTGCATTCCTTTATCATAATCAATGATCTGATAAGCGGGCATTTTTGGATTAAGCTGACCTTTTTGTTCTTTAGACTCTGAGGCGCTAGCCATACTAGGGAGATCAAAGCCGTGCATAAATCCATAGAGTACCAGTTTGTTGACACTCTCTGGATGTTTTGTTGCATATTCAGCTCCTACAACAGCACCCCAAGACCAACCGACGATCTGGATCTTGTCCACTTTCCGTTGGGATTTAATATACTCAACTGCAGCTTCTAAATCACCAAGAGCCTCTTTATGAGTTATGACTGGTTTATTCTCCGCTGGAGGTTGATCCAGTTCTTTTGGTTTTGTTGATTGTCCAAATCCTTGGAAATCGAGTGCCCAAGTATCATATCCTTTTTGAGCGTAATCCTCCATCCAGGAGAATTGAGGTACATCAAATGCTTTGGCACTTGGAACACTAAATGGCTCTAGGAATAAGACAATTTCATTTGAATTAAATTCTTTTTTGTCTGTCGGAAATTTATTTCGTAGATATAGCTTTACATTTGGGTCTTTTCCATCGATGTTGACTTCATTAAGTGTGACTTTTTGTTCTGGAGAGGAAGCCTTTGTCTCAGGTTGTTTAGATGCTGTGTCAGTTGTTTGGCAACCAACTAAGGTTATAGAAAGTATAGTTAAGCAGATCCAGGTCAAAGATTTTGCTGTAAACCGTTTCAATATTCTCCCTCTTTCTATGACGAAGTGATACTCATTAAACTCAGGAGACCAGCAGCTATAATAATCCCCGCTGGCAGTCCCCGAAAAAACAAGACAGCAATTAATGTACCTAAAATAATTCCAAACAATGTGATAGGTTTAGATGATAACACTCCCAACCCTTTTCCACCTAGATAGGAGATGACAAAGCCAGCTGTAATCGCAATTGCACCCATAGGGCTAAGACTCTGCTTAAGCATGTCCCATATATTTAGCTTGTCATTGGTAAGAGGAACTAATAGAAAAAGCATTAAAAAGAAGATTCCTATATGAAAGGAGTGTTTCTGAATATGAGTAATCACTGTTTGAGATCCGATCAATTGAAGGATACTTAATATAGCAGCAGCCAAAGCAAGGCTGTAATCTTTAAAAATAAGAGCAATCCCAGCAATAGCTAGAAGGATTAATGCTGACTGAATATAGATTCCTCCTTTTTTTACAATTGGGTATTATCCCAACTTCCGTCTTCGGGAGTTTCTACTTGTACCATTTGTGTTTGACCCAAGTTGACTCGGATGAGTTGAGGACCAATAACAGGAGGTAGTTCAGGGCGTTGAATGAGAAACTTAAATGCCTCAAAGCTGGCTAACAACCCTACGATATTAGCAACAGGGGCGATAACAGCCCAAGCTGCTTCTTTTTGTATGTACTCCTTAACCCATAAAGGATCAGCACCATATTCGGCAGAGTGAACAGCCCGTTGGTCTTTCAACTTGCGAATCTGTTGCTTGACTTCCTCCGTTAAAGGTTTTTGATAAGAAGGATGACGCAAGATTTTTTCATAAGGTGGCGAATCAGGTGTAAGACACATGACACCTCCACGGAATGGGGGAGTGACAGCAATCCAGATCGAAGGGATTCCCTTGGATTGTGCTGTACGGTGAATAATCACTCTTGAAACTAAGTCATCAGTGGCATCTACAATTACATCCGTGTCACTTAACAATTCCTCTGCATTCTCTTCTGTGAGGAAGTCTTCTGTGATCCGAACTTGAATGCTAGGGTGTATATCCTCTAATGTTTCTCTTGCACACTCCGCTTTACTCTGTCCTAATCGACTGATGGAACTCAGCATTTGCCGGTTGATATTGCTAGCTTCAAAAACATCACGGTCTATCACGTGGATCTGTCCAACACCCATACGCGCCAATTGAATGAGTGTAATTCCACCCACTCCGCCAGAGCCGACAACAGTGACTCGTCCGTGCAATAATCTCATTTGTTCTTCTTCAGAAATCACACCTAAATTACGCATAAAACATTCTTGTAAAAAATCGGGTTGATTGGAAGCCATATTTTTTCTCCTTTTCATCTATAGATGTGCATAATTCCATCCCTCTGGTGGAGCAGTACGAATTTCAACTGGAGTAGAACTATCAAGGTCGATCCAAACGGCTTTTGGAGCTCTTGCATTGGGCTCTTGACCAACTAATATTTGAACAGCCTCATGGAAACTGAATGTGGCAATAAGCATGGCACGGACAGGAGTGATGATCCAACCCACTTCACCACGACAGTAGGCATCAGCCCATTCTTGTGGAGCTCCTTTTGTCACAGAGTAACGGGCACGTTCTTTTTTCAGCTCGGCCACTTCTTGTTTTAAATCTTCGTCGATGATGCGATTTCCTTTCCCAGGAATATTTAATACTTCCTCATATGGAACTCCATCTGGGAAAAAGGATGAGACAAAACCACGGTTAGGAGGACTCCCCGACATGCCTACGCTAGGAATCCCGAGTTCACGTGCTGTCCGATGAATGATGACACGAGAAGGCATGTCATCAACTGCTTCAATCACAAGATCATGCCCTTTTACAAGATCATGAATATTGGTTTCATCTACTTCGGCTTGAATAAAGTGGGTTGACATAAAAGGATGGATACTTTTGACGTGCTCCTCAGCAGCTTTAGCTTTGGGTTGTCCAAGTGTATGAACATTTGCGAGCATTTGCCGATTGAAGTTGGAAACTTCAAACTCGTCAGGATCAACGCCTGTTACATGTCCAATTCCCATACGAGCACAGAGAATCGCTTGGACTCCGCCCACTCCACCTAAACCAAAGATAATGACACGAGACTGTCTTAATTTCTCTTGTTCTTCCTGTGAATAAACACCGATGTTCTTTTTCACTAGCTCTGAGTAGAATTGTGTATCATTCATCGTTCCTAGGTTCAAAACATTCAAGCCTCCTTAATAGTTTGTGGTACATATTTAAGTTATTACATTTTGAAATAAATAAAATGACTCTATTGGACTATAAAATCGTACAAAAATGTGCATAAAAAATGAATTTTCTTTTAAAATTACTGTGAAAAGGCTCTTAAGTCGTAGGAAGTCTTGAAATGGGTGAAAAGAGGAAAAACGATTCCAGTTAATTGTATAAATCAAGCAATATATGATGAAAGCTAAAGAAAATATAAATGAGGTGCTTTATTTGAGAAAAATAATTAGCTTTCTCCTCATAACATCCTTAACTAGCTTATTAATGGGATTTGGTAATTCTTCAATTGAATTAAGTAGCAAACAAAGGATTCAAGGGAAAGAGCTTCCCGAAATCGTTAAAGTTAGGACTGAGCCTTATCAGGTTATTGGCAATTGGATTACTTTACCAAAGGGACCTGGGAAGCTTAAGATAGATGTCGTAGCAAAAAACACAACAAAAGTTCAGTTTTGGTTGGTTCCGACCGGAACGGCCACATGGAAATATCGTAAATTAATTGGAGAAGATACTGACGGAAGTGATGGATGGTCAATGGAATGGCGATATGGGAGTGAATTGATTCTTAACCATATTACAATCATCGCAATGAATCCTAAAGGAACGAGTGGTCACTACACTTTAAATGTAATAACTGAAACGGAAAAACAAAACTAGGGGATAGTACCCTAATTTGTTTTAATTGAATTATTTAATTAACACAGAATCATAGAGGATTGTATCTTGATCGAAACGAACCGATGTTTATTTTTCACAGAGCAATGAGTTTATAGGATTGATTTCTCAGACACTCATCACGATCGAATCAGAGCTAAGAACAGAAACTATAAAAAAAGACTATCGTTCCACCCCTCTAAGGATGAAACGCCAGTCTACTCTCTAATCACTTCGTCGGCGTTGGTTTTTTTAGGATGCAACGCTTATTATCTATGATCTTAAAGCTATGATCTTAAAGCAATGCTCTATATTACCGTTCATTCCCTCTTTTGAAATTTCCTGTTATCTTAGCCATCACTAGTTGTTCTTCTTTATGATTATTGGCTTGCCCCATTTTAGCTAGGAATTTCTGAGCCTCTTTCCCCTTGAGAATTTTTACCTGCTTTCCGTACCAGTTGATAAGAATCGTATTATTTTTAGTTAACTGATAACTGAAAACTGTTTCATCCAATCGATTTCGTTTATCGATGTTTTCCAATTCAACCACACCTTAGCAATATTCTGTTTTTTATTTCTAATACTTCAGTTATTGGTATACTTCCCATACGATGCGGGCCAGTTCTCCTAATTGTTGTCGAGCTTCTTCGTAGCTACAATCAGCACTTAGAGCGACTAACAGAAAGGCACGATCCCGTAAATAAAGAATCCCTGTATCATGGAGAACACGATTTATCATCCCTGTTTTATGGGCTAGTTCCCAGAGAGGAGGGAGGCCGATTAGATCTTCTTCAGGTGCTGGTAATTGGGAAGGGAAACAATCTTGAATTTGTTGGTTTTTTAATACATGAATCATCTGTAAACTGTGGTGATAGGAAACGGCTTCACCTTTTGCTATTTTCCGATAACAAGCAGCTACATCAGCAGCTGTAATCAGATTCACACCTTCACGTTCGACAGGTACAATCATGAGTGGATTATAAAAGGCGCTTTGTTCCATACCTAGATCTTTCATTACTTGTTGGATTGTCTTTTTACCCACTAGTTGGATTAGAAGATTGGTAGCGGTATTGTCACTTTGAATGATCATTAAGGTGATCAAGTCTTGAATGGATAAAAGAGTCCCCACAGATAAGTGTTGGAGAACACCTGAGCCGCCCACTTGCATTTCCTTTGTAAGTGGGATTTTCTCTTCTAATGAAAATTGACCTTTCCAAGCTTGTTGGTAGACAGCCACCATGATTGGTACTTTAATGACGCTGGCAGCATAAAATGTTTGATCTTCATTCACTGTCCATGTTTGCTGATCAGCTAAATCTTCAATCCAAATTCCCCATTGACCCACAGCTTTTTCATGCCACTGATTGAGTCTGGCTTTTAATGTCTGAAAATCCTTCTCCATTTTCATTCCACCTCTTTTCATGCTTATCGTAACGAAACTATGAAAAAATGTATATGACTGATTTGTGCGAGAAGGACATTCATTTATTCAAATGTACATTTGAATAAATGAATGTGATCAGGTACAATATAATCAAAAGAACATTTGAATGAGGTGGATTTGAATGAAACAAGATGTCTGTGAACGATTTAGTGTTGACGAAGACAAAGTGTCTTCGTTAAAACCGATTATTCAAGAAGAGGATTTTGATTATCCAGCTCAACTATTTAAAGCATTGTCTGATCCAACCCGATTAAAAATCGCCTATTCATTGATGCTCAAACAAGAATTATGTGTTTGTGATGTAGCAAGTGTGATCAACTCTACAGTTGCAACCGCTTCCCACCACTTACGTATGCTAAAGAATTTGGGTTTAGCTAAGTATCGCAAAGAAGGGAAGCTGGTTTATTATTCGCTTGATGATGAGCACATCGAACAACTGATCCAGTTAGTTTTTGATCATGCGAAAGAAGGGAAATGCAGTGAGCGAACAGACAAATAGACAAGTGTATCGAGTACATGGCTTTACATGTGCTGGATGTGCGAAAACATTTGAAGAGAACGTAAAAAGTTTGCCTGGAGTTAACGATGCAGAAGTCAATTTTGGAGCATCTAAGATTACGGTTTACGGTGAAGCAACTGTGAGCGAGCTTGAAAAAGCAGGAGCTTTTGAAAAGCTAAAGCTGTCTTCTGAATTACAAGGAACCATTCAACAAGAACCATTTTGGAAGAAAAAAGAGCATTTATTTATTGTAGGATCTTTTCTTCTTTTAATCTTTGGTTGGTTCTCCAGTTTTCGTAATGGAGAAGAAAGCTTGATCACGATCACATTGTATCTTTCTTCTATGTTATTAGGTGGAACGCGTCTATTTATTCAAGGTTTACGCAATCTTGTTCGGTTCAAGTTTGATATGCGAACACTGATGACGATTGCAATTATAGGGGCAGCGATCATCGGTGAGTGGAGCGAAGGGGCAACTGTGGTCATTCTCTTTGCGATTAGTGAAGTATTAGAATCTTACTCAATGGAACGGGCACGTCGCTCGATCCATTCGATGATGGACTTAGCTCCACAACAAGCTTTAGTTCGACGCGAGGGTAAAGAAGTAATGATTCCTGTTCGAGAAGTAAATGTGGGTGATATCCTTCTCATTAAACCAGGGCAAAAAATCGCTATGGATGGAGAAGTTCTTCACGGACATTCCAGTATTAATCAAGCGGCAATTACAGGTGAATCTTTACCTGTCTACAAAACTGTAGGGAATGAAGTATTTGCTGGTACGTTGAATGAAGAAGGTTATTTGGAAGTGAAAGTAACCAAACGTGTAGAAGATACAACGTTAGCAAAAATGATTCATTTGGTCGAAGAGGCTCAAGCTCATCGAGCTCCTTCTCAAGCTTTTGTAGATCGATTTGCGGAATGGTATACACCTGCGATTTTAATACTTTCTCTATTGTTCATGACTGTACCACCCCTTATTTTGGGAGCCGAATGGGGTGAATGGATCTATCGCGGACTTGCCCTCTTAGTTGTGGGGTGTCCATGTGCCTTGATCATTTCTACACCTGTCGCAATTGTCACAGCGATTGGTAATGCCGCTCGTCATGGAGTTTTGATCAAGGGAGGACTTCACTTAGAAGAAGCTGCTCATTTACAAGCATTTGCATTTGATAAAACAGGTACTTTGACACATGGAACACCTAATGTTACCGATTTTATTGCTTTGTCTTCTGAACAGCAACGAACATATCTAGAAATAGCGACAGCAATTGAGAGAAACTCCCAGCATCCGTTAGCAACAGCACTTTATCGAAAAGCTGAGCTGGAAGGAGTTTCGGAGTCTCGGTTACAGGTTGAAGAGTTTTCCTCTGTGATCGGAAAAGGTGTGGAAGCGAAAGTCGATGGCACATTCTATATGATCGGAAAGCCTACTTGGTTTGAAGAGCTTCAAGTATCTCTATCTCCCGATTTCTATACAAAAATTCAAGACCTACAAAAGCAAGGTAAAACGGTTATGTTATTTGGAACGAAGAATCAGGTGTTGGCGATCATCGCTGTTCAAGATACTCTGCGAGCCGAAAGTATATCAGCAATCCAAGAGCTCCATCATCTCGGAATCCAACCTACTGTATTATTGACAGGAGATCATCAAGTAACTGCTACAACTTTAGGTAAACAATTAGGGATATCGGAAATTTATGCTGAACTGCTACCTAAGGATAAGTTAGAGCGGATTCGTGAGGTTCAACAAAAAGGAAAGAACGTGGCCATGGTCGGAGATGGTGTCAATGATGCTCCTGCGCTTGCTACAGCCAATATAGGTATTGCCATGGGTGGGGCAGGAACAGATACCGCTTTGGAGACAGCTGATCTGGTGATCATGGGTGATGATTTAAGTAAACTCCCGTTCGTGGTTCGATTAAGCCGTAAAGCGATGCAAATTATTAAGCAAAATGTGACTTTCTCTATTGGGATCAAGGTTTTAGCTTTCTTACTCATTCTTCCCGGATGGCTCACGCTGTGGATGGCCGTATTTGCTGATATGGGAGCAACTTTAATCGTTACACTGAATGGGCTTCGTCTTCTACAAGTGAGACAAAACAAATAAAAAAATAGCGCACGCCTTGAATCGGCAGTGCGCTATTTTTTTATGATTAAACTCTATATAGGAATTTGTCGCTGTTCCTCAAAAGTCGTTTGTCAGAGAGTGATCTCTCATCCTAGGCCCATTGAATCAAGCTATCTGATTTCTAATTTATTCAAGTTGTTTTGCTTAAGTTGAGGATCAAACTTGTCTTTAGAGATTCCATATTTAATAAAGGGCCAACCAAAGTAAAACATTAAGAGAATACCAGTAATAAGAGCGACTCCATATTTCGTCCAAAGTGGCCAAATTGCTGGTGTGATGAACCCTTCAATAATTCCTGCAAGGACAAACCAGGGAACGACACCGATCATCATTTTAATCGTTACTTTACCTTCTTTGATCAGTGCATGACGTCGAGTGAGATCACCCGGGACAAAAATACGATATGCTAATGATAAACCAGCAGCACCAGCAATCATGATCACAAATAATTCAATCACACCATGTGGTAAAATAAACGCCCAAAAGAAGGTACCTTCCTTCTCCAAATGAAACAGAGCTGCTAATCCACCTAGCATTGTTCCATTAAAGAAGAGGGTAAAGACTGTTCCAATCCCTAATAAGATGCCAAATGTAAAACACTTAAAAGCAACCATAATATTATTGACCATAATTTCAGTAGATACCACGGTATGATCCCATTGTCGATTCTGGATTTGTTCTGTATCGATTTCCATCCGAGCCATCTCAGTAGGCAGGAAGTAAACTCCATAATCTTTGTCCACATATGTAAGTACAAACGCTAAGACAGTCCCCACTAGAAAAATGAGAGTAGAGATGGTGAAAAAGTTAAACCTTTCATAAAATAAGCGTGGGAACTCTTGCGAAAAAAATGTAAAAATTCTTCGCATATATCCTTTTTTAGCTACTCCATATAAAATATTATGAGCACGAATAACTAGCTGATTTAAATAATCAGTCGTTTCATGATCTGGAAAGTAGGTTTGTGCATACGCTAAATGAGATGAAGTTTTACGGTAAATTTGAGTAAATTCATCAAATTCTGCTTTAGGTAATTTTTGAGCACTTGCGTAACTGAGTAGGTATTCTAATCGCGACCA
The DNA here is from genome assembly GCF_004341825.1 of Hazenella coriacea. Taxonomy (GTDB): domain Bacteria; phylum Bacillota; class Bacilli; order Thermoactinomycetales; family Thermoactinomycetaceae; genus Hazenella; species Hazenella coriacea. Next base: position 104,054 of record NZ_SMAG01000005.1, read on the forward strand.
GTCTGTTTGATTGGATTGTACAAAATTTGATAAGTTTTTAGTTGCTTTTGTAGAACTTGACACTTTGCACACCTCCGATTTTTAGTTTAACATGGTTCTATGTATAACAAACTATTTTTTTCAATTCTGTCTACATCTTCTGAAAAAGGAGGAAGTCAACTGAAAAATATTGTTCAACTACATACTCCTGAGCATGTCCAAATTCCTTTTGAAACAGCAGGGATTGGAACTCGTGGGATGGCGAAGTTAATCGACTTGCTATGTATCTTATTTCTTTTCATTCCGATCCAGTTTATCTTTGGATTACTATCAATGGTTCCATTGATCGATTCCATATTTATAGCAATCTATATAATCCTTTCAGCTTTAGTTCCACTTACGTATTTTGTAGGATTAGAGATGTTTATGAAGGGGCAGACGATTGGTAAAAAAGTGATGGGTGTTCGAGTGATCATGGAGAATGGTCAAACTCCAACCTTTTTAGCAGTATTCTTACGAAATGTTTTGCAACTAGCTGATCTGTTTCCTGTGATGTACCTGACAGGGATCATCACGATGTTTTTTAATAAGAAAGAAAAACGACTTGGTGATTTAGTGGCTGGAACCATGGTTGTATTAGAGAAGAAGGAAAAAAGTGATGAGATTATTCTTACTCAAGTCGTTCAGGTGAAAAATGAAGAAAAAGAGATTTTAAAGCAACTTCCCATTTTGCCGGGTAACCATTACTTATTATTAGAAAATTTCCTAACAAGGAGAAATTCGTTCACTTCTGAAACACGACAACAAATCGCAGCAGAGATGGTTAAAAGAGTATGGCCCGAGATTGAAACATCTCCAGGATATGAAGAGTTTTTTCTAGAAAAAGTATATCTTTATCTAAGGCATACTTATTATCCCAGTCAATTCCCAAAGCTTTCTTCTTCATATCGAGCGTACCAAATTGAAAAAGAACCACAATCAGCATAAGCTTATCCAAAAAAAGTGGTGCAACGCTCAAATGTTGCATGACTCTTTTTAAGGTGGATTTAGATAAAAAGGAGAATAGGTATGCAACTAAATAATCGGTTGACAGAGATGTTAGATATTCAATATCCCATCATTCAAGCGGGGATGGCAGGGCAAGTAACTTCTTCGGAGATGGTGGCAGCTGTTTCTAATGCTGGAGGTCTGGGGACATTGGGAGCAGGATATATGACACCTGAGATCATTCGCAAGCAGATTCAAGGTATTAAAAAACTAACTGATCGACCTTTTGCTGTTAATCTTTTTGTTACTCATTCTATTCCTACTTATTCACCAACAGAGATTCAAAATGCGAACGATCGACTCAAACCAATTCGTGACGAATTAAATCTCTCTACCCCAAAGATTGATGAATTCAGTATCCCTTTCGAAGAACAAATGAAAGTGGTATTAGAAGAACATGTGCCTGTCTTCAGCTTTACATTCGGAATGTTAGATTCTGCTTGGTTAACGAAATTGAAAGAAGCAGGGACCATCATAGTAGGAACTGCAACGACGGTTCGGGAAGCCATCTTCTTAGAACAAGCAGGTGTGGATGTAGTAGTTGGACAAGGCTCAGAAGCAGGAGGACATCGCGGAACTTTTTTGGGCGATTCCCAACATTCATTAGTAGGAACCATGGCACTGATTCCGCAAATGGTCGATCATGTCCAAATTCCAGTCATTGCGGCGGGGGGAATCATGGATGGAAGAGGAGTCCTAGCTGCATTGTCATTAGGAGCTGATGCTGTACAGTTAGGGACCGCTTTTTTAACGTGTACTGAGAGTCAAACACCGGTCGTTCATAAGGAATTGATCATGAACAGTACAGAAGAAGATACTGTACTTACGAGGTCTTTTTCAGGAAAACATGCACGTGGGATTGGAAATTCATTTATCACCCAGTTTAAGAAGTATGAAGAGAATTGGCCCGAATATCCGATTCAAAATGCTTTAACGCAAGATATTCGTAAAGCAGCATCCAAACAAGGACTTTCAGATTATATGTCACTCTGGGCGGGACAAGGTCTTCGATTGAGTCAAAAAAGATCTATTCATGAACTCATGCAATCGTTGGTTGCCGAAACAGAGCAAACATTGGAGCATCTTGGTTTGATGAAGAATTCCTTAAAATAAGATCACTAAACCTAAAAAAGAGAAGTCAAATGCAAAAAAAGGGCAAGTCAACTTCTCTTTTTTTAAGGTTTAAAGCGATCGATTATGTTTAAACAATGTTCACTAGAAAAAGATCCCTATTGAGGATGATGAACAGATCAAAGTTATTTTCTAAACCATTTTTAGTATAGGTTTAATCGTAGCTCCTGTTTCGGAGTCCTGGATCGCTTGGTTGATATCTTTGAAGTCATAAAATTTAACCAGCCTATCAAAAGGGAATTTTCCTTCTTTATACAAACTAATTAATTTAGGAATAAATACTTGAGGAATACTGTCTCCTTCAATAACCCCAACCACTCTTTTTTCTTTAGTTAATAAATCATTAATATCTAAGTGGACTTCAGCTCCAAATGGAGGAGCTCCTACAATAGCAACTTGACCCCGGAAGGTAAGTGCTTCAACCGCTTGTCGGAATACAGCAGGATGACCCGCTGTTTCTACAGCATATTGAACTCCCTTAGTAGTAATCTCAGTAATTTTTTTAACTGGATCGTCTACTTTAGCATTAATTGTATGAGTTGCACCTAGTTCTTTAGCTAGCTCAAGACGATGATCATGAATATCGACTGCAATAATCGTGGTACAGCCAATCGCTTTGGCCGCCATAAGAGCACTTAACCCTACAGCTCCAGATCCAAAAACAGCAATACTAGATCCTCCTTCAGGCTTTAAGGTGTTTAAAACTGCACCGCTTCCCGTTTGAATTCCACAACCTAAAGGCCCTAATAGGGAAAGATCTACATCTTTATCCACTTTGACAACATTTCTTTCATTGGCAACGGCATAGGTAGCAAAAGAGGATTGTCCAAAAAATGTAGATAATTGCTGATTATGGTGATGAAGCCGATGAGTTTGATCGCCCATTACACCTGTAAAGTTATATTCAAACATATATTCACATGCAAAAGGTTGTCCAGATAAACAACTTTTACAGTGTCCACATGAGCTATAGGATAGAACCACATGGTCTCCAGGTGCTACAGTTGTAACACCTTCACCCACCTCTTCTACAATCCCTGAACCTTCATGACCTAGAACAGCAGGGAGAGGGACAGGATATTCCTGATCTCTTGCCACCATGTCTGTATGACAAGTACCAGAGGCGACAATTTTAATTTTTACTTCACCAGCTTGTGGAGAGTCTAAAGTTACTTTTTCTAACTTAAAAGTCTCTCCTTTTCCATGAGTAACTGCTGCTGTAATTTCCATGTCATAACCCCCAAAAAAATAATTTAATTAGTTCATGTGTAGTATAAATCGTTTAACTTATTTCATACATTTAGCTAAGGACATGTCATCTTCATCTTCGGACGAGATAGAAACTAAAGATAGATCGAAAAAATTTTGAATACGGTATCGAAAAAGAATTATTTTATTGGACATAGTTATAAATTTTTGTTTAAAAAAAGGATTTCAGGATGAAAATATAAAATATTCTAATAGCATATAAATCATATATAAGAGCCCATTTTGTCACTTTTGAGAGGAGGGGGACCATGAGTACAGAAGACCTCATTAAAATCGCAGAAATATTCGATGAAAATACAGGTTGGTTTCTCGAATTTATGGGTTACTTTGTTGCTATTGGACTCGTAGCTATTTTTATCGTTCATATTTATCGATTTGCTACTGGGCAAAGTGATTGGCTAGGACGAGGAGAAGAACCCAATGTCGAGTTGACGCAAATTCAATCCGAGTTAAATCAAAAAGAAAAGGAAGAGTTGGAAGCTCAAGTTCGACAATACGAATTAGACAAAGTAAGTATAGATAAACGAGTCGAAGACTTAGAAAAAGAACTTCAAATGAAAGAAACGGAAATCGAATTAAAAAATACAGAGATAGATGATTGGGTCAACGAGTGGACAGCATTGAAACAATTATTTGAGGAGTTAGATGAAAAATACGATGATGAGACTTATGCAGCTTCGCAAATCATGTATACAGTAGAAGAAGTTGCTTTAGCCTTAGCCAATCAAGAAAATTTTCAAAAGAATAAAGGGGATATTTACATCAATTTGCTCGATTACCTTATTAACACCTTGAAAGGGTTTCGAGAAAAAAACCCAAGAGTTGTGATCCATATTAAAGACCCCAAGCGTGATGATGTATTAATCCATTATGCCCATTCTAGTGGTCATTCTCATCGCGTCAAAGATTTCCAACCAACGATTTATGGAAGCGCGGCAGGTAGAGCTTGGCGTACAGGGGAGATTTATTATATCCCCGATGTAGAAGCTCCTGATATTGAATATTATAATAAAGAGAGACCTAATAAATATTATCGGACTCTTCTGTGTGTTCCATTAAAAGCTGGAAATGACGCAAATACAAAAATCGGCGTTCTCTCTATAACGGGCAAGCCTGGAAATGCATATGAAAAAATAGAGATTGAACGGGTTATATTATTCTCTAGCCTATTATACCCATTGATCTATATGGACACCAAGATGAAGGGAGTCTCACCGAATGGCGAACATTAAGAAGGTGCCTAAGGAAGTTAGAAAAGAATTAAATAAATTATATCGGGAGGGACAGATCACACGAAAGCAATTAATGGATCAGATGAGAAATGGACTCTTTGATCAAGATCGCTTAGAGTTGAAGGAGCGGTTTAAACGTTTACTTGATAAGATTCCATATAAATAATAAAGTAAAGCCACGAGTCCATCTCTGTGGCTTTACTTTATTATGGGGAATCCTCTGGAAATGCAAAGACTCTCATTTTCTAAAGCATTAAGCACGAGCTAACTGTTCTTCTTTACAAGCCGTTGAACAGAAGTGTTCATGGGTTTGTTCACAGTCAGGACAAACGATATGACGTTGGTCACAAGTTACATTGCGACAATTTATATACTGATCAGCCGGTTTTCCACAATGTAGGCAGTGTGTAATGATCTTTTCATCTACCCGGTTAATTGGAACTCCGATTCGATCATCAAATACATAACATTTCCCTTCAAAGAGCTGTCCTTTTACTTCTGGATCTTTGCCATAGGTGACGATTCCACCATCTAACTGAACAACGTCTTTAAAACCTTCTTTGAGTAAGAGACCGGATAATTTTTCGCAACGAACTCCACCCGTACAGTAGGTCAAAATCTTACGGTTCTTGTACTCACCTAAATTCTCCTTAATCCAAGAGGGGAATTCCCTTGTAGTACGAACCGCAGGACGAATCGCGCCTTGGAAATGACCAAGATCATATTCAAAGTCATTGCGACCATCAATAATAATAACATCTTCTTTTTGTAGTAACTCATAAAATTCCTTTGGAGATACATGTTGTCCTGTTAACTCATTCGGGTTAATGTCATCAGATTCATCTAAATGCCAAGCGACTAATTCTTTTCGAGGTCGGACAGAGAGACGATGAAAGGCATGTCCATCATGTTCATCCACTTTAAATGGCATATCTGTAAATAAAGGATGCTGCTTCATGTAGTCCATATATTGCTTTGTTTGTTCTTTAACTCCTGAGAGTGTTCCATTAATTCCTTCATGAGAAACGAGAACTCGACCTTTTAACTCTAACTCTTTACATAATTGAAGATGTTCTTTAGCAAACTGAACGGGATCTTCTAATGGTACATATTTGTAATAAAGGAGTACTTGATAAGAAAGTTCGCTGGTTCCTTCTTGTCTCATTGTTCACACCTACTTCCTAACAATAGATACAACTATATATACTGACACAGATGTTCCTGATTCTCAAATAAAAAGAAGAGCCAATGGATGATTAAACAATATTAATAAGAATGGGTAGATTTTTTCATCTGAACGATGTATATTTATACATAAATATAAATAAATATTAAGATCAAGGAGTGATTAGGTGGTCAAGGAACAGGTTGGGGAATTTTCTATCAAAGGAAAAGATTGTTTAACTTTATCCGACTATACTGCAGATGAGATAAAAAATTTACTCATACTTTCATCTCAATTGAAGCATAAGCATAAAGCAGGAGAGCAAAATAAGGCGCTTGATGGGAAAGTTTTAGCTATGATTTTTGATAAACATTCAACTCGTACACGCGTCTCATTTGCTGTTGCGATGACTCAATTAGGTGGACAGTTCTTAGAATTATCTTCGAAAGAGCTCCAATATGAAAGAGGAGAGAGTATAGAAGATACCGCACGTATTCTATCTAGTTATGTGAATGGAATTATGATTCGGACTTCAAGTCATCAACATGTTGAAGAACTAGCGAAGCATGCGAGTGTCCCTGTAATCAATGGTTTGACAGATTTATATCATCCTTGCCAAGCATTAGCTGATCTTCTTACATTGCAAGAAAAAAAGGGAGACTTATCTCAATTGAAACTTGCTTATGTGGGTGATGGGAATAATGTGCTTCATTCATTGATGCATGGGGCAGCAGCTACAGGTTTGTCCTTATCAATCTCTACTCCTGAAGGGTATGAACCTATGAAGAAAGTGTGGGAGGCTATACAGATCGGGAAACAGCAAGGGATTCATATTGATTTTCATTTAGATCCTTATGAAGCTGTCAAAGAAGCTGATGCTATTTATACGGATGTTTGGGCCAGCATGGGGCAGGAAGAAGAAAAAGAGAGGCGCAATAAAGTATTCGCCCCTTATCAAGTGAATCAAAAATTAATGAAACAAGCGAAAAGCGATGCTGTTTTTATGCACTGCTTACCTGCTTATCGAGGATTGGAAGTTTCCACAGAAGTGATGGATGGAGCACAATCAGTTGTTTTCGCACAAGCTGAAAATCGTTTGCATACATCAAAAGCTTTACTTTTATCATTAATCGGGTAGGTTCATATTCTTTTATTGTATAATCATTCATTTTTTGGAGGTCATACTGATGTCGAAAGGGAAAATTATTTTAGCTTATTCAGGTGGTTTAGATACATCTGTAGCGATCAAGTGGCTAAGTGAACATGATCATTATGATGTAGTCGCAGTTGCTTTAGATGTAGGAGAAGGAAAGGATCTTGATTTTGTTAAGCAAAAAGCTCTACAAGTAGGCGCAATCAAATCCGTTGTGATTGATGCAAAGGAATGGTTTGCCAATGAATTCATTGCACCTGCACTGAAAGCGAATGCGATGTATGAAGGGAAATATCCATTAGTTTCTGCATTGTCACGCCCCTTAATCTCACAAGCATTGGTTCAAATTGCTATAGAGGAGGGAGCTGTAGCAGTCGCCCATGGGTGTACAGGGAAAGGAAATGACCAGGTTAGATTTGAAGTTTCTGTAAAAGCATTAGCTCCTGAACTTCAAATAGTGGCTCCTGTACGTGAATGGGCTATGTCTCGTGATGAAGAAATTGCTTATGCCCAACAACATCAAATTCCTATTCCCGTTGATTTAGATAATCCTTATAGTGTGGATCAAAATTTATGGGGAAGAAGTTGTGAGTGTGGAGTGTTAGAAAATCCCTGGTCAACTCCTCCAGAGGGAGCTTATGAATGGACAACACCATTAAATGAAACTCCAGATTCACCTACCGAAATAGAAATTGTGTTTGAACATGGAATCCCTACTCAATTAAATGGAACAAAGATGCCGCTTTTTGAAATTGTAAGTCAATTGAACAAAATTGCTGGTAATCATGGAGTTGGACGGATCGATCATGTTGAGAATCGTCTGGTAGGGATTAAGTCGAGAGAAGTATATGAGTCACCAGCAGCGATCACTTTAATGACTGCCCATAAAGAATTAGAGTTCTTAACTCAAACTCGTGACATCGCTCATTTTAAACCGATCATTGAGCAACAATGGGCAAAGTTGATCTATGATGGACTTTGGTTTTCACCTTTGAAAAAAGCTCTGGATGCTTTTATCGATGAAACACAAAAAACGGTATCGGGAAAAGTGCGTGTTTCTTTATTTAAAGGACATGCGACTGTTACAGGGAGACAATCTATGTACTCTCTCTACGATGAAAAGTTAGCCACCTATACATCAGAGGATACTTTTGATCATCAAGCAGCTGAAGGATTTATCCAATTATGGGGATTGCCCACTTCCGTTTATGCTCTAGTAAATAAAGAAAAGGAGAAAGAAAATGAAGTTGTGGGGGGGTAGGTTTACCAAGCCAACAAATCAATTAGTCGAAGAGTTTCAAGCATCAATCCTTTTCGATCAAGAACTGGTTGAAGAAGATATCCAGGGAAGTCTTGCGCATATTCAAATGCTTGGTGAATGCAAAATCATCCCACAAGAAGATGTTCAAAAAATTACTGATGGACTTAAGCGGATTTTAGAACGAGTAGGTAGGGGAGAAGTACAGTTTTCCTTGGAACAAGAAGATATTCATATGAATATCGAGAAGCTTTTAATTGATGAAATTGGCCCTGTTGGGGGAAAGTTGCATACAGGACGGAGTCGGAATGACCAAGTTGCTTTGGATCTGCATTTATATATACGTAAACAAACAGTGCAATTAGTCCAGTTACTGAGCCAACTTCAAGTCGTATTGTTAGAGCAAGCCGAAAAATATATTGATGTTATTTTACCAGGTTATACTCATCTTCAACGTGCACAACCCGTACGATTTTCTCATCATTTATTGGCATATGCTTCGATGTTCGAAAGAGATTTAGAACGATTAGTAGATAGTTTTAAACGGGTGAATACTTGTCCGCTCGGAGCAGGGGCAATGGCTGGAACAACTTTTCCTATTGACCGTAACCTGGTAGCTGATCAACTTGGTTTTGAGCGGATTTATGATAATAGTATGGATGCTGTGAGTGATCGCGACTATTTAGTTGAGTTTTTATCTATTTGTTCTTTGATCATGATTCATTTGTCTCGTTTATCTGAAGAGTTGATTCTATGGTCTAGTGAAGAGTTTCGATATGTTGAGTTGGATGACGCTTTTTGTACGGGAAGTAGTATGATGCCTCAAAAGAAAAATCCAGATATCCCAGAGTTGATTCGCGGAAAAACAGGAAGAGTATGTGGGCAATTATTTTCCTTGCTGATGATCCTTAAAGCTCTTCCACTCACTTATAACAAAGACATGCAAGAAGATAAAGAGGGGGTATTTGATACAGTCCGAACACTTACAGGTTCTCTCCAACTAATGGTTGGAATCATGGAAACAATAAAAGTGAACCAAACACAGATGAGGGAAAATGTAGAACAAGGTTTTTCTAATGCGACTGATTTAGCGGATTATCTTGTCAATAAAGGGTTGCCGTTCCGTCAAGCTCACGAAGTGGTGGGGCGAATGGTATTATTTTGCATTCAGCACGGGAAGGTTCTTTTGGATTGTAGTCTTGAGGAGTTTCAGTCGTTCTCTACGCTGATCGAAAAAGATATCTATATTAAATTAGAAGTAATATCTGTAGTAGAAGCTCGTAAGAGTGAAGGAGGAACAGCGAAAGTACAAGTAGAAAAAACATTAAAGTTGAAGAAACAAAAATTGGTTGAAATTAGAACATGGGTACAAGATCATAACAAAAATTAGATATAACAAACAGCTAATTGGCTATGTGGTTTAGAAGCTAATCAGCTGTTTGTTTTTTTTTGCAATCATTTCTCAATACTATAGTTAACTTATTATAGTGAGATAAATAAATTGAATAAAAAAGAATTTGGATGATGAAAACAGTCTTAAACAAAAAAATAACCGTTTTTCTACCCCTTTCCCCTCTAAGGTTACAAAATATTTGTTTTGTAACCTTGGAGGGGGTAAAACCCGTAAAACTGCCTCCTGTTTTATAGTTTATTTTACATAAATAGGGTTTCATCGTGATTTCTCTAAAAAAACAAAGCTCCTATTTTTGATTTTAAGACACTTGATTTCACATTCTAATATAAATACCCATAAACATATAAAAACATCTTAAAAACGATTTAAACGCGCTAAAATGGATATGTTAATTTATAGGAAGTTTAAGCTTTGTTTTTGGTAAGCACTCGTCTGTTTTCATCTGAATATAGACCAAAACACAAAAAACCTGTGCTCAGGGTCTTTAAAAAATGCATGTCTATTTTATTGCATTCCTTTTTTTAACCAATTGGCTACGTTTACCACTCGTTTAGCTTGATGTTGCACAGCTCCACGAACATCTTCTAACATCTTTCCGTCTTGATCAATGGTTACGCTAGTTCCATACGGATTTCCTCCAGCAGCATAAATCGATTGATCTGTATATCCAGGAGCTACTACGATCGCTCCCCAATGATACATAGTGGTATAAAGAGACAAAATCGTTTGTTCTTGACCACCATTTGAATTTTGCGCAGATGTCATGGCACTTACCACTTTGTTAGCTAGCTTTCCTTGAAACCATAGACCACCAGTGGTATCCAAAAATTGTTTCATTTGTGAAGCGATATTGCCGAAACGTGTGGGTGTACTAAAGATTATAGCGTCCGCCCAGACTAAATCATCTCCCGTTACATTTTTTACAGACACAGTTTCTTCTAGATGAGCTTTCCAAGCGGGGGTTCCTGCAATAACTGATTCCGGAGCAAGTTCTGCAACCTTTAATACTCTAGTGTCGGCTCCTGCTTCTTTTCCTCCTTCTGCCGCCCACTGAGCTAATTGATAATTGGTTCCCGTGGAACTGTAATAGATTACTGCAAGATTAATAGACATAAGAAAATTCATCTCCTTTTAATTGTCGTAAATAAATGGCTAGTAATTAATCCTTTTAGAAACCCAACATCCTCAAATAGTTTTCCCAGAATTAATTCACCTGGGGTCATCGTTTGTAAATCTGGTTTGATTGCAACTTATTGCCCGTATCATCAGATGCTAGAAACACTCCTATTTGAAACATGACCATTTTTTCTTTGTTTCTTTATATTGTTTGAGCATTCCCGAACAACTATTCATAAGAGGTCATGGTACTTTTTAGGTTAGTAGCATTTTTAGAAAAACAGAGAAGCAACGCAAAAGCGCTGCTTCTCTGTTTCCTCTTTGACTTTTTGAATCAATCCCAATAATCTACAGTTGCAGATCCACTAAAGTTTTCCCTTACATAAAATTCAGCCTTCTTATTGGAACCATCAACATAATTACCTATATCTCTGTAAATCACTTCGTCACCAGGATAAAGATAAAACCATAAATCACGTACATGATCATCCGCATTGTCAGGATCATATTCATATAATGCATACCAAGCTCCGCCACTAGGACCAGACACTACTTTAAACTTAAAGTCTCCCCCAGTAGAATATACATAATTAGTAGGGTTCTCACTAGAAGAAGTCGTACGTCTACCTACATAATCCCATACCCCATTAAATACTGTGTTTTCATTTGCACGAACTACGTAAACATCAGAAGCAATTTCAGTTTGACTTGCACTACTTTCGCTTGCGGCGAATGCTGATGAAAATGGAAGCGCCAACGCAAATGTTAATGCGAGTAAAGCTGTAGTGATTTTTTTCAACACCCATCACTCACTCTCGTTTATTTTCACTTCCGCCATTCTAAATAATTATAACATCCCCAATTACACTTATGTACATTTTTTGTATTTTTTAATAATATATACTATTTGATGCTAAAAATCACTTATTTTAGAATCGCTGTACTATAATCTAAATTTAGATAGTTAACTAAAACTCAGAGCGTTATCTTTAGCACTAAAATATGATTTTTGAATTGATCAAGAGTCATATTTTAGTGCTAAAGATAAATCGATATCATCGTATACTATAAAATGGAATCTTCTCATAAATTGGTTATTTTATAAGGATTCCCCAAAAATATGACCCTCTATTTTTCGTTTTAAGGCACTTGAAAATGCATTATAATACAAATACCTATAAAACATATAAAAACCCCTAAAATCAATTTAAACGCCCATATCAATCGATTACATTTATATCCAATTTCCCAATCGTCAAGAAAATGAAAAAATCTCCAATAATTACTTCTTTATCTAGAGTTTGTATTTTTTTCATTTGATCTCGAGCTATTCCTACTCGATTTAAACTTCCTTGACCCATTCCTTGGACCATAACTCGATTCCTCGGATCACAGGCTCTAAAGCGCGACCTTTATCGGTTAATGAATATTCGATTCGAACAGGAGTTTCTGGAAATACATTTCGTTTCACAATGCCTTTTAGTTCTAATTCTTTCAATCTCTCAGATAATAACCTCCCACTGATTGGCAGCGCTGATTCAATCGCGCAAAATCGATGAGGTCCTGAAAGAAGTTGATAAATAATTAGACCGTTCCAACGTTGACTAATTATTTTCATGCCCTTTTCAAATCGTGGACATAATGATGATGTCTGATTCATTTTATATCACCTCACTCTTTTAATTATAACGCAGAGTGATATTTAATAATATGATTATATTTTATCTGTTAGTTACTTGACATAAATAAATTTAATATATATACTTACTTACATAAAGTAACTAACAAACTTTAAATTCAGAGGTGACCCAATTTGGTTCCGTCATTATTCTTAGCTCATGGCTCCCCGATGTTGGCACTTGAACAAGATGCGTATACGACTTTCCTAGCTCATCTAGGCAGAAGTTTTCAACCCAAAGCGATCGTCATTTTTACTGCTCATTGGGAAAGTGATACAGTTACTATTTCTTCCACAGATGATGTACATGATACCATTTATGACTTCTATGGCTTTCCTGACGAACTCTATGCGATCAACTATCCTGCAAAAGGATCGACACAAATCGCAGAAAAAGTAAAAAAACGCTTCCAAGAGAATGGGATTCCAGTACAAATGAATGCAACAAGAGGATTAGATCATGGCTCTTGGACGATTTTATCTAGACTCTATCCTCATGCAGAGATCCCAGTTGTTCAAGTTTCAGTAAACCCTTCTCTATCTCCAAGAGAACAGCTTCACATTGGTCAATCACTTCAAGGTTTTGGAGAAGAAGATATTTTAGTGATTGGTAGCGGAGTCACCGTTCATAACTTAGGACGTCTTCATTGGGAGCAGAATACACCAGAGTCTTGGGCTGTTGAATTTGACGATTGGATTATTAAGCAAATTGAACATGGCGATATAGATACCTTGTTCAATTATGAAAGCTTAGCTCCTCATGCGAATTTAGCAGTTCCTACCAAAGAACACTTCGTTCCCCTCTTTATTACGATGGGAAGCGGAACACAAAATAAAACAAAAGTGATTCATCGAAGCTATAAATACGGAACATTAAGTTACCTCTGTTTCCAATTTTAATACCAGCAAGTTTGTAGTAAATAATAAAGTCAATTGGCTGGTTTACCCAGAAAAAATTCAAATTTAATTAAGGAGAGTGTTAAGCATGACTCAAAAACATGAAGTAGGTTTGCTTATGCTTCGCCTCGTATTAGGAGCAACATTCTTCATCCATGGACTTGTTAAATTTCAAGGTGGGATTGAGAATATCGCAGGTTGGTTTGATAGTATTGGGCTTCCTGGATTCTTAGCCTATGTGATCGCGACTATTGAACTTGTCGGTGGGATCGCTATGATCATCGGTTTGGGTACAAGGGTTATCGCTATTCTATTTGCTATTGTTATGATCGGGGCTATTATCACAGTTAAAGGCGCAGTAGGCTTTTTAGGAAATGGCCAAATGGCTGGGTATGAATTAGATCTCATTTTGATGTTTATCTCCATTCACCTTTTGATCAGCGGCTCCTCTTTATATGCTGTCGACTCATTATTTAGGAAAAAAACAAGTGAATCTATCGAACTGTAAAATATAAAGTTGAAACCCCGAATTTATATAATCACTCAGAAAAAATTCTGGGTGATTTTTTGTTAAAATTAAAGATGAAGATCTGATTGCTGTTGGTGGCTATCAGATCTTCTAATATGGATAAAAGAGAGCTACTTACCCTCTGAAAACTTCTTAAGATCTGCAATTTAAATAATGCTATGAACCTCCTCTTGATCAGTTCACTTGATAACTCTCTCTTCGATGTTTTCTTTGCTGATATCTTTCCTCTGCCTTTTCATATTGTTTTCGTTCTATTTCAGTTTCTGGGATCACTTTTGGGACTGGTGATGGCTTTCCATCTTCATCCACGGCAATAAAAGTTAGATATGCACTTGAAGTCAACTTTCTTTCAGATGTGATCAAATTCTCTGATTCTACTCTTACGAAAACCTCCATCGATGTTTTATGTGACCATGTGACATAAGCCTCAAGATTAATTGCTTCCCCTGTTTTGATGGGGGCCAAAAAATGAAAATTGTCACTTGAAACTGTGACGACGGGCTTCCGACAATGACGCATAGCTGCGATACAAGCAATTTTGTCTACATATGCCATCACTTTTCCACCAAAAATCGTATTATGATGGTTGGTATCAGGTGGAAACACCAAGTCTGTCATATAAGTTCTTGATTGGCTAATTCTTTTTACTTGATTACTCATTATCATTCTCCTTCGAAAAACCTTTCAGTTTTTTATTTTTATTTAGATTAGATATATAAAATAAAGAAGCATCTCCAACTACCGATCTGGAAGTTAGAGATGCAAAATAAACGGGGATAAGCAAAAATACCCCACAATATTATACATAATCTAACACCTCCCTATTTCCCGTAGGTCTAACAGTGTTGTCCAAACAGGCAGGTCTCCTGACTTAAGGATCATTACCAGCAACGCACCTTCCCAATCCATCTGGATCAGTGGTGAATAGATGATGCTGACTTCCCTATTACAGTGGCGGGACCGTGTCGGCTTTTCACCGAACTTCCCTTTTCATCCTTGAATCCTTTGAATTCAAGGAACCTGTTCGCACTATATGAAGTTAAATGTGATCGATATTTATGTTCATAACAAATATATCTTGACTATGAACATATTGTGACACTATGTAAATCAAAGAAAGGTTATCATCTCTATACAATTAAGTCAAATGGAATAATTAGACAATAAAAAATGGATAGATTCGTTGCTTTGTTACCAGAGATATTCTTCATTCAAAGAGTCATTTCCTTATAGTGTTACTGATTTTGCTCACCTTTTGATAGGGGATTAATAATTTTCAAAATAGTTTATATGAATACCAGCCGCTTGGAATATAATTATATTTGGGAGAATGATTAGAAATGACTCCATAGAGTAAGGTGGATAAAGAATATGAGTAAGAAAATCGTCTCAAACTCTGACGAGTTGGCCGAAGCATTAAAAAAAGCGACAGTAGGAACAGAGTGTTTTTTATAAACTCGCCGAAGGTCATCAAGGTAAGCTAAGAATATTGGAGGAGTTAGCCATCCCCCAATTCTGATGCTCCAGGCTAACCACTTACCATCTAGAAATGTACATCTCTCTTCATAAACCAATCGAAAAATCGACTCTCTCTGAATCAAAGAAGGAGTCGATTTTATTTATTACATTACAATTCCACCATCTACATGTAAGACTGTTCCGTTAATATAATCAGCTTCGTCTGAGGCGAGGAAAAGATATGCGTTGGCGATATCAGATGGTTTGCCTAAACGACCTACAGGGATTTGTTTTTTCAATTGATCAATGACTTTGTCTGGTACTTTTTCAACCATGCGAGTTTCAACAAAACCTGGTGCGATCGCATTTGCACGAATACCATGGCGCCCCAGTTCTTTCGCCCAAGTCTTCGTCATTCCAATCACACCTGACTTGGTAGCTGCATAGTTGGTCTGACCGATATTTCCATAGACTCCCGAAACGGAGGATGCTGTAATAATTCGGCCCCAACCCTGTTCTTTCATAGCGGGAACGACAGCTTGAGTACAATAGAAGACACCCGTCAGATTCACATTGATCACTCGTTGCCAGTTCTCTTCACTTAATTTATGAAGCATTCCATCCGCTGTAATTCCTGCATTATTAATTAAGATATCGATTCGACCCCACTTAGCCAGAGCCGCCTCTGCCATTCCTTGTACACTTTCTTTATTAGATACATCCACTTGATAAAAATCGACCTCTACACCCTCACTCTGTAACTCTTCGCATACTTTCTGGGCAGACTCAGCGTCATAGTCTGCAATTAGCAATTTAGCTCCTTCTCGTGCAAAAAGAACAGCTGTTTCTCGACCAATTCCATTGGCTGCTCCTGTAATAATCGCAACTCGATCTTTTAGTTTCATCCGTATTCCTCCAGACTATTGTAGAAATTGTTCGATTTGATTTTTCAACTGAGCACAATCATCGATCAATGGGGAATGACCACAGTTTTTCAAGATCACTAAACGGGCTTGTTCCTTTAAATCTTCCATGATTTCGTTGGTCATGGTTTCTGTAACCACAAGATCATTTTCTCCCCACAAAACAAGGGTGGACACTTGGATCTTCTCAACATCCTCGGTTCCTTGACTTAAACCGTTATGATGTGAACTGATATTAAATACATTTAAGGCATGATAAACATCTACTAGATTTCGTTGGGTTAACATATCTTCGAGATATTCATCATAATGCTCTACTGAAGGTTGCTGTTGGGTGTAGATCAAGCTATTCCACATCCATTGTAGAAACTCTTTATTTTTTGATTCAATCGCTTGAAGTACAGGCATTGTTTTGAGTCGATCATTGGCAATATCATCACGGGTGGTCAGTCTTTGGAGTGATTGTCCCGTCACTGGATCTAACTCAACAAAAGGGTAACCTCTTGTTGAAGCAGAAGCTAGCAAAACTAATTTTTGTACATATTCGGGATGATCAGCAGTAAATTGCATCGCAACTCCTCCACCAGTGGACCATCCCATGAGTGAGAAAGATTTTAACGATAAAGCATCGACAAACTGCTTGATATCTTCGGAAAAATCCTTGAGTGAATCAATTCTTTGATGATAGCTAGACATACCAAATCCACGTAAATCAACGGCAATTAAATGATATTTGGGGTCTAATTTTTCCATCAATACATCCCAGTGTTTAGAAGAAGTCATATTTCCATGAATCAAAAGTAATAGATCTTCTCCACCAGAACGTTCACGATAGCCTAACATTTCTCCATTAGATAATAATACTTGTTTGCATTGAATCATCGTCATTGAGCTTCTCTCCCCCAACGAATAGTGGTTGCTCCCCAAGCATAACCGATTCCAGCACTGACAAGTACTACCGTATCTCCAGATTTGATTTTTCCTTGCTGTAAACCCAACTCTAGAGACAAAATTTGATCAAACTGACCAATGTGTCCGTACTCTTCTAGATATACAGACTGCTCTTCAGCCAATCCTAGCTCATTTAAAACATATCGATGAGCAGAGTGTTTCATATGCAAGATCGCTAAATAGTCCAGATCTTTCTCCGTTAAACCGGATTTTTCTAATGATTGGCGAATCACAGAGGTAAAATGATTCATTGATTTCTGATCTAGTCTCTCTTTCATTCCTTGAGGATCTGGAACATCCAAGTAAAATAAATCTTGGGATAATAAATCAGGCGATAGAGGTTGTTTGGTTCCGCCCACAGGTACAATGACATCTTCGGAAAAAGAGCCATCTGTAATCATACTTGTTGATAAAACCTCATTTTCTTGCCAGCCCTTTCGTAGAAGAATCGCTCCTCCACCAGCCGCCAAATTGTATAAGAATCTCGTTTTGGGATTTTGATAATTGACTAAATCTACATTCCGATACCCACCCGCTAATAGAACCGTTTGAATCGATTCATCTGAAAGCATCAGATCTTTGGCTAACTTTAAGCCGAGAATGGTGGTGCCGCATCGAAGAGCACAATCGAACGCCCAAGCGTTGATCGCTCCCACCTCTTGTTGCAATTTAATTGCGGCGGTCCATACTGGATATTCTTTATGCTCCTCACCGATATAGATCACTAAGTCAATCTCTTTCGCATCAATACCTGCCCTCTCAATCGCCTGCTTAGCTGCAAGTACCCCCATCTGACAGGGGTGATCCTCAGGACCAGGGATTGCTTTTTCTTTGATCCCCATTTTCTGCTCCACAACTTCTACAGGGAGGCCAGATCGTTGAGCAATTTCATGCCCGCTCATTCTATGTGGGGGGATATATAAACCAGTACTCATGATGCCAATCGGGTTATGTGAAGGATTCAACGTTTAACCCTCCTTTGATTTATCAGCCATTCGTTTTCAGGTTCGTTTCCTGCTTATTTTCACTTTTCCGAGCAAAGATTGACCACTTTCTTAGTGTTCCAACAAGTCCTTTGGGGAAGAACATGACCACTAAAATATAGATGAGACCAAAAATAATGATCCAGCGCTCAAAAATCCAGTGTAGACTTGCAAGTTCTGATAGCCAATCATGTGTAAATTCGATCATCACTGCTCCAAGAATAGGACCAATTAACGTTCCGGCTCCACCAATAATAGTCATTAATAAAACATCCAAGGTCATATCCACACCAAAAACAGCCGTATTGACAAATCGTAAACTAAGACCATACATCACACCTGCAAGTCCGGCCAAAATTCCGGAGACTACGCTAGCCGCTACTTTATAATGATAGACTTCATATCCAATCGACTCAGCTCTACGCTCATTTTCACGCACCGCTTGCAAAACAGTACCTAATGGTGACTTGGTAAAACGCCGTAAAAAAAAGAAGGAAAGAATCATAAAAGCAAGTGCAATAAAATAAAACACTTCTCGATCCATCAACTCTTGAGGAATTCGGAAAGTAAATCCATCATTCCCTTTTGTCAAACTCCTCCATTTTTCGGCTCCTACTTGAAACAATCCAGCTAACGCCAAGGTTAACATGGCATAATAATGGCTTTTGAGTCGAAGTGATAGCATCCCAACAATCCAACTCAAAATACCACATAAAACAATGGTCACAATGAGAGCGGATCCGACAGTAAGTAATGAAATATCTCCTTGACTGAGCAATATACCAACCGAATAAGCTCCTAGGCCAAAAAACATGGCATGACCAAATGAAATGATTCCTGTGTATCCTAATAACAAATCATAACTCATCGCAAAAACAGCAAAGATAAATATCTGTGTCATTAAAATGAGTGTACTACGGGAGTCATTCACGAAGGGAAACAAAAGGAGAAATAATCCTACAAGAAAGAACAACACATGCTTCATAGAAAATCGCGAAATTAAACCCATCATCCTTTCACCCCTTTTGCTCCAAACAATCCTTCTGGTTTAAATAAAAGAACAATTAACATGATTAACATATTTACAGCAAGAGATAATTCGGGCACATAATAACCCATAATTCCACTTGCCAAACCGACGATCATGGCAGCAACCATCGAACCCGTAATACTACCCATCCCTCCGATAATGACAACAATGAAGGCGAAGATTGCATATTCCATTCCCATCTCTGCATAGATCACACCTGAATAGGGGCCCATCAATACTCCGCCAAGAGCAGCTAAGCCCGCTCCTACCATAAATACCCACATGAATATCTTTTTAATATTAATACCTAGTGCTTGAATCATTTCGCGATCCATCACTCCAGCACGCACAATGAGACCGATTTTAGTCTTCTTCAAAATGAGTGAAGAAACGATAAATACCAGTAAACCAATTAAAATAATAAATAGTCGATACTTAATGAGGACAATATCACCAAAAATCCAACTTCCCGCCAACCAAAATGGGGGTTGAGCGGCTAATTGGTTAGGCCCCCACACAACTTTGATTAGCTCGCCCAGTACCAACATAGCTCCTAAAGTAATTAAAATTTGCTGCATATGATTCCCATAGACGGGACGAATAATGAAACGTTCCAGAAGCCAACCCAATAAGAATCCTGCAACAATGGCACCTGTGATCCCCACTAAGAAACTACCTGTTTGGGTATAAACCCAAATGCCCGAAAAGGCACCCCAAGCAAAAATGCCACCATGTGAAAAATTGAGTACATCCATCAATCCAAAAATTAAAGTAAGTCCAATGGCGATCAAAAAGATCAACATGCCTGTCGCTAAACCGTTCATAATAAGATTAATCCAGATATCCACCTAGCTCTTAGCCCCCTTTCTCCCTGATTATGCAATCCCTAAATATTTTTTCTTCAGTTGCTCATCATTTTTTAGTTCTTCCATCTGTCCCTTTGCCACAATTTGACCATCATCCACTAAGTAATAACGATCACCCAGTTGGCTAGCCATATGAAAATTTTGTTCCACTAAGACTACAGTGGTACGATGTTTAATCTCAGCTAATGAAGTAGCCACTTTCTCGACAACGATCGGAGCTAATCCTTTACTCGGCTCATCAATTAACAACAAAGTACAATCTTGAACTAAAGCTCGGGCAATAGAAAGCATTTGCTTCTGTCCACCACTTAACCATCCACTCTTGCTTTTCCAAAACTGCTCTAAATCAGGGAAAAGATTAAGTGTCCACTCCAGCTTTTCTTTCGTTGAAGCATTTTCAGAAATCATGGCAACTTTAAGGTTCTCTTCCACAGTTAATTCACCAAAAATCCCTTGATCTTCGGGAACAAAGCTAATACCTAGTCGAGCAATAGCATAAGGAGGTAAACCACTGATCTTTTTTCCCTGAAAACGGATCTCTCCCTGGGTAGGTGGATTGAGCCCCATGATGGAACGTAAGGTAGTCGTTTTTCCCGCTCCATTACGTCCGAGTAAAACCGTTACCTCTTTTTCAGGAACTTCTAGAGAAATTCCATGTAAAATGTGATGTTCTCCAATAAATGTTTGAATGTGATCCAACTCAAGAAGCATTGGGTGTCCCTCCTATATATGCAGATTGGACAAGCTCATTTTGCAAAATCTGCTCTGGAGTTCCTTCTGCCAATAGCTCTCCATGAAATAGCACCATGAGATGGTCTGATAAATCTAAAATCAGATCGATTTTATGTTCAATCAACAATATGGTTCTTTTTTCTTCCTTCAAATTTCGTACAAGATCTATAATGATCGGAACTTCTTCCAATGACATCCCAGCAGTTGGCTCATCTAGCAACAATATTTCAGTTTCCAAAGCTAATAGCATGGCAATTTCTAATTTTCGTTTTTCTCCGTGTGTCAATTGGATCGCTAACCAATCTTGTTTGCTTTCCAATCCAACCTTTTCAATCCAGTACATCGTCTTCTCTGTTACTTTTTTATAATGGAGATGAGAAAAGAACATTTGAAAGCGAATTTGCTGTTGCGATTGCACCGCTAGGCGAACATTTTCAAAAACCGTTAAGTGTGGAAATACATCTGTAATCTGAAAAGAACGGCCAATTCCTTTACGAGTTCGCTGATATGAGGGCAGACGAGTAATGTCCGCCCCGTGATAAAAGATTTGCCCTTCCGTGGGCTTTAACTGACCACTCAACAGATTAAAAAAAGTTGTTTTCCCAGCACCATTAGGTCCGATAATCGATGTAAACCGTTGCGGATAGAAGGAAACATTCACTTTATTTACAGCAACATGTCCTCCAAAGGCAATCGTCAAATCTTTGGTTGAAAGAATAGGTTCCATACGATCACCTCTACCTACTTTTTATTAATAATTGGAGGAGCCGTTTCCTCTGGGGTTAATTCACGAATTAAGACTGGTTTTGGCATATCTGTTCCCTGTTCTAACTTCACTGCATACATCGTTTGAAGCGCTTGATGATCCTCTTTACGGAAAGTCATCTTTCCTTTTGGGGTTTCAAAAGACATTCCTTCCATAACAGGAATGAGTTTGTCTGCATTGGAGTCACCGTTTGTTTTCTTCAATGCTTCGACAGCTGCGATCGCTGCACTCATTCCGCCTGGCGTGAATAGATCTGGTGGTTCATTAAATCGTTTTTGATGTTGTTCCACTAACCACTTATTTACTTCAGTTTGTGGCAATGAATGATGATAAACACTAAAGCCTTCCATGCCCACAAGTACATTCATCGTTTTTAAAGCATGAATGTCAGGAACACCAGTAGAGATCTTGATCCCACGATCTTTCAGTTTCATATCGCCAATTTGATTCCAAGGAGTGTTGGCTCCAGACCAGACCACAAAGAGGTACTCGGGTTTTGCGTTGATAATCTTCTGTAAGTTTGAAGTGAAGTCAGTTGCTTTGGGGTCAGCATATTCTTCATGAACAATCTTTGCACCCAGCTTTTCAGCAGCTTGTTTGAATGCTGTAACCCCATCTCTTCCGAACGCATAGTCAGGAGCGAGAGTGGCAATCTTTACACCTGGCTTTGCAATCGCGGCTGCTCCTGCGACAGCATCTTGGGAAGAGTTACGGGCAGTACGGAAAATATATTGATTCCAATCACTGCCTGTAATACTATCCGCAACTGCTGGTTCTACAATCATCACTTTTTTATAATCTTCAGCTAGTGGTAGAACAGCTAATGTATCCGCAGAACTACTAGCACCTACTAAAAGATCAACCTCATACTCTTCAATCAATTTGGTCGCTTTTTGGACCGCAACTTCAGGTCTTGTCTCTGTATCCTCAACAATCACTTCGATTTTGCGTCCATTAATTTCTTTTTTTCCACCCGTTGCATAATCGATTCCAAGTTCAAAACCATTTACGGTTTGCTTTCCATATGTTTCAAGAGCTCCTGTTGTAGAAGCGAGTAGCCCGATTTTAATCGGTTTGTTAGGATCAGCAGCACCATCTGTGCCCGTAGAACAAGCAGCAGTTGATAAAAAGAAAACGCTTGCAAGAATAGATAAACCAGTGCGAGACCAACGTTTCATAAAGACTCCCCTTTCGATGATACTTTCAAGAACAATATAAAAGGGGGCGGTTACAGATGAGTTACATTGAACATTCCTTGAACAATTTGTTTATAGATTTGTTCTGTTTTAGGCATGGGTGGAACGCCTAATTCCCGCTCTAAAATATCTATACATTTTTTATACTGACGAATAGCTTGTGGGCGATTATCTTTCAAATAATAACAAACCATCAATAACCGATAAGCTTCCTCCCAACAAGCATCTTCCTGAATCATGCGTTCACACCAATAAATTGCATCATCATACTTCGCTTCACGGACATATAATTGAGCGAGTCGTTCAGCGCCACGAATAAATAGCGATTGATACCGCTCACGCTCAGTAAAGCACCAATCTTCATATCGCCTCTCTGGTAAATATGTGCCTCCATATAACTCTAAACCGGATTGTAATTGAATCGGATTATCTTCTTTAAGTCCGATTTGGATCAATCGTTCAAACTCATCAGCGTCCAGTTCGTAGCCTGAAGACAGATTAAATCCATATAATGAACCTTGACGTTGGATATAAAAAGAATTTGAACGAGCCGGACGTTTGGGCTCTAATGCATTATTAAGTGCATTTAACGCAACTTTAAAATCTCGAGTAGCCGCTTTGTCGTCCGCTTCGGGCCATAGAAGTGAACAAATCTCTTCTTTCATTAATAACATTCGACGTTTGGTAAGAAGTAGCTGAAATAATTCCTTCGCTTTACCCCTCTGCCAATCCTTGGAACTCACTTCTTCTTCCCCCAACCAAACTCGAAAATCACCCAATGTTTGAATGCGTAAGGTATAACCAGGATGAGAAGACACATTTTGAAAGCCCATTCCATGGATTAAAAAAGAACTATATGCTTCCTCAATCCCTCTCGATTGTGCCATTAATAAAAGTTGTGCCCACTTTTGGATATCACGAGGACCAAACATGGTTCTTTTTTGCAACAAATATTCGTAGCCTTCTGTTTGCATTAACTTTAGCACCTGCTCCATACTTGAAGAAAACGCAAGCTCATCTTCAAGCTCATAGGCTGTTAAAGCTTGCCATAACATAGAAACCGTAAAAAAGTAACTATCTCCACATTGAACAAATCGTTGGCTACACTCGCCAAATAGATGTGTAGCTTCTTCTAAACGGTCTCCATAAAAAGAAGCAATAGCCATTCCAAGTCGGGTGAGATTAGATAACCATTGATCCTGGACTTTTTCAGTCTCTGCAATCGCCTGTTGTCCATAATAATTGGCTAGATCTGTCGCCCCTTCTCGACCGTACAAAAGGGATAGCCCCATCAAAGGTTCTGCTTTCCCCCGCGACATCCGTAAATTTTCCATCATTTCTAAAGCGGTTTGATAACATTCTGCTGCCAATCTGCGCTCGTATTTAGGAATTAACTGTACAGCATGACCCAATCGGATCCAACCACAAGCTTCAACAAAGGGCGATCGTCTGATAACCCCCTGCATCATCCCTTCTTCAGCCAATTTTTTAGCCTCTTCAGGCGCACCCATAAAACAATCAATCAAAGATAATAACAATTCAACTTCTCGATGAGAGCGAGGCAATAATATATTTTTTTCTAAAAGCTCCCATTCATATTTTCTTTCTAACATCTGCTTCGCACGGCGTAATCGGCCTGTTCGAAGGAAAAGTCTCGCTTCTAATTCATCATCAACAAACTTGGAATTAACCTCTCGATGTCTTTCGAGCCATTGATCTGCATCTGACACTTTTCCCATATTGACAAGGTTTTCAGCATATAAACGATGAAATTTTTCTAAATGCTCCTCATTGCTCTTCGTTTCTTGCAATAGATCAATCGCCTTGTTCAACAAATATTCAGCACGACCTGGCTGAATCGTATCTAAATAGATCTTAGCCTGTCCTTCTAAGCCTAAGCTCTGATAGAGAAAGTCCCCTTTTTCTTTCGCTATCTTCTCTGCATTTACATAACACTCCATCGCCTGTTGATACTGGGAATGATAACGATTGAGATCTCCTTCATAAATCCATAGGCATTCAAACTGATTTTTAACATCCTTGGAGATTCGCTTAAGAGCTTGCTCTAATTTCTCCAGTTCGCCCTTTTCGATCCAATCACGCCCACATACCTGAATCATTTGAGCCAATTCCTCTTCGTTTCGACTACCTTCCAAGTATTGATAAGCCTCTTCATAGCGTTGATGCTTTAATAAATATTGAAACCAACGATGTTGACATTGTTGATAATCTTCTCTTTTTTTGCGAAAAATCCATTGTATAAAGTGTTGATAAATCGGATGAAACCGAATGATCTGATAGTCATCAATGTGTACAAAAGGCTTCAAAGACTCTAGCTGCTTCAATAAAACCTCGTCCACCTGAACTCCGAATAATTCCGAAAAACAATCGAGAGACCATTCTCTTTGAAAACTCATTTTTTCTTGTATGTCTTGAATGCTTACAGATTGCTGTTGCCAAACTTCCTCTTCTAAATATTGGTATAGATCTCTATAATAAGCTGAATGGGGTTGGACAATTTCTTCTATCCCTTTCCCTTGTAGTAGATAAGTAGTAGCAAGACGAACAGCAATTCCCCAACCTTGAGTCACATCCATCATTTCCTGAAGTTGTTCTTCAACTAGAAGGGGACCCCCGATCATTGTGACCCACTGTGCAATCTCTTGTTTACTCCAAGCTAAATCAGCTGCTTCGAGCAATAATAACTCCCCTTTTAGCTTCATCATGGTGAGTCCTGACCACTTAGGATCATGCCGAGTAGCTATAACCAACCGAATGTGTGGCGGCAACAAAGAGATGAACAATGGAATCTGCTGTCTAAAATAATTATGGTCTCCGATATGATGAAAATCATCGATCAAAATCGTTAATGGATCAGACACACAGTAAATTTGATTGATCAACATTTGTAAAAACTGTTCTTGATCCGAAAAATGTTCTTCCAAACCTTCGCCAAACTGTGGAACTTGTTGACGAATTGCATAGATTAAATGCAACCAATAGCTTTTCTCATCCTGATCCAATTCAGTGACTCGATACCAACAAATAGCTTGCTTCTTTTTTTGGATATAGGATGCAAGAAGTGTTGTCTTTCCATATCCCGTTGCAGCTTGAAGGATCACCACTTTCGCTGAAATCTTATCAAGACGGCTCAATAGATGAGGTCGTTCCACCAGGTTCATGTCTAGCATCGGTGGAGTTAATTTGGTCAATAAAACACCCGTTTCATTGGCCATACATTCTCACGATTCCTTTCTTATCGATTTTGCCTACCATCGTCTTAGGTAATTCATCTAGAAAAATAAACTTTTTCGGCACTTTATATCTACCTAACTTTTTCGAACAAAAACCATCTAAATCTTCAATCTCTATCTTTTTTCCTCGAACTGGAACGATGGCTGCTGCTACAATTTCACCCCAATGGGCATCAGGAATTCCTACCACACTTATCTCTTCAACCTCTGGATGTTCAGATAAAACTAACTCTACTTCTAAGGGATATACATTTTCTCCCCCTGTCACAATCATATCTTTTTCTCTTCCGACTATATAGTAGTAGCCATCTGCATCTCGTTTTCCTAGATCACCCGTCCGAAACCACTGATCATGCCACACTTCATCAGTCGCTTGAGGATTCTTCCAATATTCAGTGAACAGGTGTCCGCCCTTTAGCCACAGTTCTCCTACTTGATTTGAGCCCTCAATCACCTTTCCATTTGAAACTAATTGGATTTCATTAAAAAACATCGGCAATCCCACTGACCCTTTTTTCTGAGACGCGATTTCAGGCTCGATTTGAAAATTATTTGGTCCTGCCTCAGTTAATCCATACCCTTCTTTAAAGGCGATTCCTTTTGCTTGAAAAGCATCATAAATCACATGTGGACAAGGTGCACCTCCAGAAAGAAAAACCCGCATCGTAGGAAATGATGTAGCAGCAAAACGAGACGATTGAATAAATAAATGATACATCGTTGGAACCATTAAGATAATTGTACACTGTTCCCGTTGAATGACATCATAAACATCATCAACCAAAAATCTCCTTGCAATGACAACGGTTCCACCCGCATAAAGAATGGGAATAGAGAGTGCATTTAACGCTCCAGTATGAAACATCGGCATATATACAGGAGTTACATCAACCGATGATAAATCCCAGGTAAGTACTGTATTGATTGCATTCCAATAGACGGATTCATGTGTCAACACTGCCCCTTTGGGTTTACCTGTCGTCCCTCCTGTATACAGAATCATCCAAGGATCAGTTGGTAAGATATCAAATTGAATGGGTAAGGAAATCGTTTCTTCCAAATATGTATGATGTAATTGTTCAAGAGACCATTTTGTTTCGATGGGTAGTTGTATAGCCAAACTTTCATATTGGCGATGATAGATTAGAAGTTTTGGTGCACAGTCTTCCACAATCCCTATCAATTCTCGAACAGACAAACGCCAATTAAAAGGGACAAAAATAGCCCCAATTTTAGCACATGCAAATAAAACATCAAAATAGCTAACATCGTTAGGCGAAAAAAGAGCGATACGATCTCCTTTTCCAATCCCTTGTTGCCTGAAAAAAGCGGCGAGCGACTTCGCTCTTTGATTCATCTCTTGATAAGTCCATCTTTGACCATTCTCTGCGTCTACTACTGCCACTTGGGTAGGAGTTAATCGGTCTCTACTCGAGATCCAATCGACTGTAATACTCATTCCATAATTCCTCCTTGAGCTGTTCTTTCTCCATCCAACCCTAAATAAAAAAAGTTACATTGGAGTTACAGCTAGGAGATAGCAACACCAAAGATTCACTGGCGAATAAAACGTAGTTATCGAAGATGATCGCCGACTAGATAGATTTTTATATTTTTTATCCTTTTTTTTGAATAAAAATCAAAATTGACCTATCAAGGGAACAAACTCTATTTTTTATCACCCTACTTTTGGTGCTATTAATTTTTATGTATTTTATAATTTCTATTAAAATATAACAAACGCAAATATAGAGAACAAATATTCTCCTGTAGATAAAATCATGAAAAATATCTACGCTTTCTTTTCGAATAGAGCTTCGATAAGAAAGCCCATGCCTAATCCTATTAGAACTCCTGCGGCCTCTTGGCTGTAAAGCATACCGATTCCTAATCCGATCAATGCACCTGCGGGAATAAATAATCTATTTTTCATAAGATCACCTCTAGTTGTTTTATCTTGATTATATTATAAAAAAGATAAAAATTCTATTTTAAAATCAATTAATTTTTTGTTTTTTTATTTTTGGTTATGATCTGTGTCTTTTCAATTTAAAGCTAATTTTATCCAAGTATAGACAAACGACTTCAAATTCATGTAAAATAATATACTTGAACTAAGGTCTATAGATTTGCTATATGATCAATCAAAAACCATCTAAACAAAACCAAATCCTACCCTCCGCATTTTTGCTATAAATGATAAATTTGCAGAACTAGGGCAGTAGGTTGAAATGATATAATAAGCTCTATCTAGGTTTTAGAACGATTTTTAGAGAAAGTGGGTTGAGTTGCAATGAGTATCGCAGAGACAGAAATAAAAGAAGAGTACAGGGTATTACTCTATTACAAATATGTATCTATTGAAGATCCAGTCGCGTTTTCTGACCAACATCGCGCTTTTTGTAATGAATTAGGAGTTAAAGGTCGTATTTTAGTTTCTCACGAAGGGATTAACGGGACTCTTTCAGGAACCATAACCCAAACACAAACATATATGGATTATATGCATGCCCATCCTCTCTTTGAAGACTTATTCTTTAAAGTTGATCCACATGAAGGGCATGCTTTCAAAAAAATGTTTGTTCGCCCACGTAAAGAAATTGTTACTTGGCGGCTGGGCAAAGATATTAATCCAGCTGAAAAGACTGGGAAACGCTTATCTCCTAAGGAGTTTTATGAACACCTTCAACGAGATGATGTTATTGTAATCGATGGTCGTAATGACTACGAATATGATATCGGGCATTTCCGGGGAGCGATTCGCCCTGATGTTAGAACCACCCGTGAATTTCCCGAGTGGATTCGTAATAACCTTAGTGAATTTAAAGATAAAAAAATCATCTCCTATTGTACAGGTGGAATTCGTTGTGAAATGTTGACAGCGTTTATGATTGAAGAAGGATTTAAAGATGTAGCTCAACTAAACGGTGGCATTGTCACTTATGGTAAAGATCCTGAGGTGAAAGGTCAGTTATTTGATGGAAAGTGTTATGTGTTTGACGAACGAATCTCAGTGCCCATCAATCAAGTGGAGGATGTCGTTGTAGGGAAATGTTATCATTGTGGGACACAAGAAGATCATTATATTAACTGTAAATATGACTTTTGTCACAGACAACATGTGGTATGCCCAGAATGCGCAAAAAAATATAATCACTATTGCTCTAGTGAATGTGAAGAAAAAGATTTGGAGCTACAAAATAAGAAGTAAAAACAAAAAGCACAAAAAGTCGATCTCTGACAACAATCAGAGATCGACTTTTTGTTTTATCGAGATATTTTTTGGATACCCTAAATCTAAGAAACAGTATTCAATTAACCTTCACAATCACCGGATACCCCCCCTTGTATAAATACAGCACAGGGTATAAAATGATAATTGTTATTAGATAATAATTATTTTAAGGAGAGATACTTATGACTATTGAACATGATGCACAAGCAGCGTCCATAGTATTACGAATCGGCGACCCAGCACCTGACTTTGAAGCAGAAACGACGAAAGGACCTTTGAAATTATCCGATTTCAAAGGAAGTTGGGTTGTCCTTTTTTCTCACCCTTCTGATTTCACTCCAGTTTGTACAACTGAATTTGTAGCATTTGCCGAAAAAAATGAAGAATTCGAGAAACGTAATGTTAAGTTACTGGGTCTTAGTATAGATTCTCTTTTCTCACACTTGGCATGGGTGAAAAACATCGAAGAACATACCGGGATTCAAATTCCCTTCCCTGTCATCGCAGACTTAAACATGAAAGTAGCTCACAAATATAATATGATCCATCCAGGAGAGTCCGATACCGCAACAGTTCGAACCGTATTTTTGATCGATGATCGCGGAATCCTACGTGCCATGCTTTACTATCCAATGAGTAATGGCCGTAATATGGATGAGATTATCCGACTGATTGATGCTATGCAAATATCTGATCGTGAACAAGTAGCTACTCCTGCCAACTGGCGTCCAGGAAGTGCTGTTATTATTCCTCCTCCAAAAAACTATGATGATATGAAAAAACGAATGGAAAATAAAGAGGGTTATGACTATACTGATTGGTACTTGGTAAAAAAGAATATCTGAACTTTGTAAAGTCGTGTTTGGAGCACAAATTAGAGTATGTTATTATAACCATACTACTGATAAAAAGTTTTCTAGGGTTCCGCAGTTATTGACTGGACAGGTCCAAGAGAAAACACACAGTTCTACTGTGTACACGGAGGGATAAAAGCCCGGGAGGATATCTTTGATGATATCTTTCCGGGCTTTTTGTTCAGCTTCATGTTTCAAGGGAGGAACGATCAATGAATAGACATTGGGCAAAAGTATTTATAGCTGCTTTTTTTGAGGTTTTATGGGTAATGGGTCTTAAACACGCTTACAACAGCATGACTTGGCTAGGGACTACAGTTGCTATTTTTATAAGCTTTTATTTAATGATTACAGCCGGAAAGAAATTACCTGTTGGCACTGTATACGCTGTTTTCGTTGGTTTAGGAACAGCGGGGACTGTTTTAGCTGAAATCATCTTTTTTGATGAGCCTTTTCATCTTATAAAAGTACTTCTCATCTTTTTATTGTTAATTGGAGTCATCGGATTGAAATTAGTAACTAAGGAGAAATCTTCGGAAGGAGTTGAAAAATGATGGCATGGATTTACTTAATTTTGGCGGGTGTTTTTGAAATGATTGGTGTCACTATGATTAATTATTATCACAAAAATAAAAACTGGAAATCGCTTACATGTTTACTTCTAGGATTCGGATTAAGTTTTATTTTCCTTGCCATCGCTATGAAGAACTTACCCATGGGAACGGCTTATGCTGTCTGGACTGGGATCGGCGCATCAGGTGGTGCAATTTTAGGCATGTTATGGTTTGGAGAATCCAAAGGTCTATCTCGGATTTTTTTCATTGCTCTGATTCTAGCTTCTACCATCGGCCTAAAACTGATCTCATGAATACTACTTGTTGACTTGATAGCTAATCCAAAGTTAATTCATACGTCTAATGAGACTGATCCATGATACAATAATAGTGACTACTACTTTTCTCGCCGATCCAAGGCGAGTTTTTTTACTTCATAAGTCTAGAAGATCCAAACACGATCCATATGGATTCAATATGATGGCTCGTAAACAACTCTCCTTTTAAAAACAAGATGGAGGAGTAATTATGTCTGGAACTATCGTCTCTCGTAGATTATCTGAAAATATTAATCGGATTGTCGCTCAGTTTCCTGAAGATGTGCAGGAATTTTTCCTTGAAATGATCAGCGCTGATCGTTCTCCGCAAACGATTGCTAATTACGCTTATGACTTTTCATTGTTTTTCGAGTTTCTGGAAAGTAAAAACAAAACTCTTGAGCAAGTCAACCCATTAATCCTCAAGCGTTTTTTTCGACACATTGAAAACGGATATGAACGAACAGTTCATGTAAAAGTGAAACAAGTAAATCCGACCACAGGTGACACGACTGAAAAATGGATCAAACGAACACACTTTAGAGAGAACTCACGAAGTGGGAAGCAACGGAAACGTGCTTCGCTACGATCTCTCTTTCGTTTTCTAGTAAAAAACCATGTGTTGGATCGGGACCCCATGGAAGAATACGATGATGCCTCTTTAAAGAGTCGATCACGGCAAAAAGTACCCGTATTTTTGACGAACGATGAAGCTTTACGCTTAATTCAAGCTGTGGAAACCTTTCATGCTAAAGTAACTCGGACAAAAAGTAGCTGGATTCCCCTTCGCGACTTGGCCATTTTGCTTCTCTTTTTGAATACAGGGATGCGTGTATCTGAGTTGATTAACTTAAACACCAATAGCATTCAGTCTGACGGGAACCTTTATCGTGTCATTATCATTGGTAAAGGCGGTAAAGAACGAATGCTAAAATTAAATAAAAAATCCACAGAAGCTTTGGTTGGTTATATACAAGCCCGCCCCAAAGTGAGAGTCAAAAAAGAACATCAAGACGCTTTATTTCTTAATAAAAACTATAGTCGTATCAGTCGAAAAGCAATTGCAGAACTTCTTAAAAAATATGTGCATGAAGCTCAACTGCCACCCAAATCATCTACGATCTCTCCACATAAGTTACGTCATACATTAGCCACTTTACTATTATCAAATGGAGAAAACTTACGGGTGGTGCAAGAAATCTTAGGACACTCTAGTATTCAAACTACACAGATTTATACTCATGTAATTAATACAGAAAAAGATGAAGCATTAGATCGTCTCGATCAAATGTTTTGATACTTCTATAATTTAAAAAGGGAAGCGCTCATTTGATATGAGCGCTTCCCTTTTTCGAGCACAAAAGAATTGACCTAGCAAAAAAACATTGTAATATAATGCAAATTATGTCACTTAAAACAGGAGGTACAAAAATGAATGATTCGTGGGAAAAAGAAAGGGAATATCTAGAGAAAGTAGTATCATATATTGAACATCGAAGCCGTGAACTAGCAGAAATCCCACGATACTATGGAAAAGATATCGTAGAACAAATTCTTGATGATCAACGTCAAGAGCGATTGGCTAGATTACGACTCTCTTCACCAGAGCCCTATTTTGGAAGACTAGATTTCCAAGAAGAATCAGCGGAGTCTAGCGTCCCTCTTTATATCGGAAAAGTGGGAATCCAAGATGAAGATGCAGATCAACTAATTGTTGTAGACTGGCGTGCGCCTGTAGCTAGTATGTTTTATTCTTTCTCTGGACATGGTGACTTCGCTTCATATGAATCACCAGACGGTGAAATATCCGGAACCGTTTATTTGAAACGAAACATAGCCATTCGAAATCAGCAGATTCAACGGATTGTTAACAGTTTTGTACGTGGAACTGATCACTTAGGCGTGACGGATGAGTTCCTACTTTATCGCTTGGGTGAAAACAAAGACAATCGTTTGCGCGACATTGTTTCCACGATTCAGCATGAACAAGATCGAATTATTCGTGCTCATAAAGATCAAGCACTCCTCATCCAAGGGGTTCCTGGAAGTGGAAAAACAACAGTAGCTCTTCATCGCTTGGCCTATCTACTCTATCAATATCAAGATAAATTAAAAGCAGAAAAAATCGTTATCTTTGCTCCCAATCAAATGTTTTTAGATTATATTTCCGATGTATTACCTGAGTTAGGAGTAGGTGGTGTACAGCAGACTACATTTGCTAGTTGGGCTCTTGATCTTTTACAAGAGAAAGTTCAGATTCAAGATTCTAATCAAAGGCAAGTGACTTGGTTTGAAAGAGATCAGCAGACTCCCCAAGAAGATATCTCTATCTCAAAAATGAAAGGTTCCCTCTCCTTTTTGGTCTTTTTACAACAGGCCTTTGATCAATATGAGAAAAACTTTATACCCAAAAAAGATTTTGTGCCATGGGACGGAATCGTATTAACAGCAAAAGAAATCCGATATTGGTTTGAAGTAGAATACAAGCATGATCCCTTTCTCAAAAGAGTTGAACGGATCACAGCCCGAATCAAACGATGGATTGAGATTGAGCATTCGTCCTACCGACAGATGGACCCAAAAGGGACATGGAAAAAGAAAGCGAACCAACGTTTACGAGCTTATATGAAAACATGGCCACTCTTCACCACACATCAACTATATATCCATCTGTGTTCAACTTCTCCCCAGAGTTCACTTGATCAGCCCTTATATTCAATGATTCAACAATCAATGAAACAGAAGCAGCTTCATTACGAAGACATAGCTCCTCTTCTCTATCTACATCTACGATTACATGGAGTGAAAAATAGTGAGCGTTTTGATCATGTAGTGATCGATGAAGCACAGGATGTATCACCTTTTCAAATCGCTATATTAAAAGAATATTGTCCTAGCCAATCATTTACTATTCTTGGGGACTTAATGCAGAATATCTTCTCCTATCAAGGGATCGAACATTGGAACGATTTCTCGATCATTTTTGATCAAGACCAATGGGACTATATCCAGCTACACCAAAGCTACCGTTCAACCATGGAAATTATCAACTTTTCCAATGAAATCATCAAATCCTATCTAGGAGAACTCACTCCCGCACAGCCTGTTTTCCGAAGTGGAGAACTGATTCGATTGATTCAACAAGAAAACTCTTTAGATCAAACCCTACTCTCCTCTATTCAATATGTTCAACAACAAGGTTCACATACTATTGCCATTATTACTAGAACTGAACAGAAGGCTACTGAAATACACCGATCACTTCAAGCTTTAGGTCTTTCCATTCACTTGATTACACCTGAACAAAAAGAATATCGTGGTGGGATTTCCGTTATCCCGATCTATCTAACCAAAGGAATGGAATTTGATGCCGTTTTACTCATCGATATAGATGAAACAAATTATCCTGAACAACCACTTTTAGCCAAACTATTATATGTAGGTTGTACTCGAGCCCTTCATCAACTGTTTATTTTTTATAAAGGAAAACTTTCTCCACTCCTTAGTAAAATTCCTAAATCATTATATGTTACGACTTTGCCATAACTTAGAATTTATGGTAGGAGGCGATCCATGTATGAGTGCATATGTGCTTCGGTTTCAGGAGATCGATAAAACTCAATTCATGTCAGTAGGAGGTAAAGGAGCAAACTTAGCTGAACTGTCAAAGATTGATGGTTTACAAGTGCCAGAAGGCTTTTGTGTTACTACTGAGGCTTATAAAAAAATAATTGGGGAAGACAGCGAGTTTAACCATCTATTGAATCAACTATCACTACTAAGAGTGGATGACAGAGAAAAGATTAGTGAAATGTGCCAAAAGATTCGTAGGGTGATCGAAAAAGCGGAGATCACGCTTGATATCGAAGAAAATGTCAATCAATATCTCCTACAACATGGAGAAAGCCATGCCTATGCTGTACGATCTAGTGCTACTGCCGAGGATTTGCCTCTTGCTTCCTTTGCTGGTCAGCAGGATACGTTTTTGAACATTATCGGAAAAGAGTCAATTCTACAGCATATTAAGAAGTGTTGGGCTTCACTATTTAACGATCGGGCAGTGATCTACCGCATACAAAATGGATTTGACCATCGCAAGGTTTACCTCTCAGTTGTAATCCAGCGCATGATCTTTCCACAGGCTTCAGGTGTTTTATTTACTGCTGATCCTGTTACTTCTAATCGAAAAGTACTGTCGATTGATGCTAGCTTTGGACTGGGGGAAGCACTCGTCTCTGGTTTGGTAAATCCAGACAACTATAAAGTCCGAGAGGGAAACATTCTTGAGAAGACGATTTCCACTAAAAAATTAGCCATCTATGCCTTAAAAGAAGGCGGCACAAAAAAACAGGAAATTAACCCTACTCACCAAAATCAACAGACACTGACCGATGAACAAATTTTGCAACTTGAATACATGGGTAGACAAATCGAGTCCTATTTTAACTACCCACAAGATATTGAATGGTGCCTTTTCGAAAACACCTTCTATATCATTCAAAGTCGCCCCATCACCACCCTATATCCGATTCCAGATACGAATGATAGACAAAACCGAGTCTATTTGTCGTTAGGTCATTCACAAATGATGACTGATTCCATCAAACCATTGGGAATGTCTTTTTTTCAATTTTTATCTGATGAATTTACAATGGGTAAAGCTGGTGGAAGGTTGTTTGTAGATCTAACACACGATTTAGCCTCACCCCTAGGTCGAAAATTTCTTCTTAGTTCATTGGGTAAGAATGACCCTCAGATTCATCATAGGATCTCAAGTTTAATCAAGCGAAAGCAGTTTATAAAATCACTACCACGTGGTAAGAGAATCTATACTTTAGGTGGAAGCGGTTTATCATGGAGGCTTTTTGTTCAAGCGATTCAAATATACAGAAAAAATGACAGAACCATTATTCCGCAACTGATAGCACACAACCAAGTATCCATCGAAAATCTGCAACAAAGTATTGCAAACGTGTCTGGAGACGATCTTTTTACATTCATTTTAGAAGACTACAAACAACTAAGAGAAAACTTGCGTAATCCACAGAGTATAGGTGCTATTATGGTTGCTGTATTTGCAGCCAATTGGATTAATAAAAAAATGGAAAAGTGGCTAGGAGAAAAGAATGCAGCAGATACACTTTCGCAATCAGTATCTAACAATGTTACATCTGAAATGGGCCTAGCCCTTTTAGATGTCGCAGATGTCGTTCGGCAATATCCAGCAGTGATAGATTATTTTCCACATGCTAAGGATCATTCTTTTTTTGAAGACTTGTCCAAACTAGAGGGTGGCGATGCTGTATGTGCTTCTCTTCAAGCATATCTTGAAAAATACGGTATGCGTTGTCCTGGAGAGATCGATATTACTAGAACCCGTTGGAACGAACAACCAACCGCACTCCTCCCGATCATCCTCAGTAACATTAAAAATTTCGAACCAAATGCAAGCAGGATCAAATTTGAGCAAGGGAAACTAGAAGCAGAGCAAAAAGAGCGTGATCTTTTAAATCGCTTAAAGCAATTACCTAATGGTAGTCGTAAAGCGAAAAAGACAAAGAAGATGATCAGTCTTTTACGTAATTTTATCGGCTATCGGGAATATCCGAAGTATGCCTTCATTCATCGATTCTTCATTTATAAACAGGCCATTATGAAAGAGGCAGCTATACTTGTAGAAAAGGGAGTGATCCAACATAAAGAGGATATCTTTTATCTAACTTTTGAGGAACTACAGGAAGTTGTTCGTACAAACCAGTTAGATTTCAAGCTCATCATCCAGAGAAAAGAAGACTACAAGCTCTATGAAAAGTTGACACCACCTCAAGTCATGACCTCTGAAGGCGAGGTTATATTTAACGAATACAATACGGACAATATTCCTCAGGGGGCTCTGGTAGGTGTACCTGTTTCATCTGGAATCATCGAGGGTCGAGCACGAGTCGTTTTAAGAATGGAAAATGCTAACATAGAGGATGGAGATATTCTAGTAACTACATTCACTGATCCTAGCTGGACGCCACTGTTTGTATCGATCAAAGGTTTGGTGACGGAAGTAGGTGGACCGATGACTCACGGTTCTGTTATTGCACGTGAATACGGTCTTCCAGCGGTTGTAGGTGTAGAAAATGCCACGAAGCAGATTAAAGACGGCCAGCAAATTCGAGTAAACGGAATAGAAGGCTATATAGAAATACTGTGACTTTTGTAATCTTGTCATGTGAGACTACATTCTTGACTGAGATCGTTGTTAAATAACTTTATATTAAAAAAGGTATCTGTCTTCATCAAAGACAGATACCTTTTTTAATTAATTGAACCTATCTTTTATTGAAACATATGCTTAAACCAAGAATGATCAATCTTAATCGGACCATTTTAGGCGTAATTTTCTATTTTAACAGTATCCTTACATTCGTCTACACATATACAGACTTTTACCATCCCGCTTGTGTTGTCTTATATGGAATTATAAAAATCTGGTCAGACTTTTTTAATGAGAAATCATAGAAAATTCTTTATTTATAACATTTAATATCACAAAACTATATGAATATAAAATTAAGTATATATAATATATAGATAATGTTATCTATATACAGCAAAACGAAATCAGGGGGGAATCCTATGAAGTATAAAACAGGAGAAGACACTAAAGAAAAAATTATCAATGTTGCTTTTTTTATGATTGCTAAACATGGATATGAAGCTACTAGTATTAATCGAATCATGAATGAAATTGGAAGAACCAAAGGGACTTTTTATGCGCATTTTAAAAGTAAAGAGGAACTTTTTTTCGAGATTATGAATCGTAGAATGGCGTTTCACCTGAAAGAAGCAAAACAAAAATTAGAAGATCAAGTGAGTAACAAAACTTTTCATATCCGTACATTTATTCAGGATCTGATTCGATTAGCTCTCGATGAGCCTAAAAATCGTAAAGAATGGCAAGCGATTTACTTAGAACTACTCACCTATGTTCATCGAAATGAACGAATCAAATGGCAGATCCAAAGCTCCTTTGAGAAGTGGAGAAAGCTATTAATTTTAGCGATTGATCAAGCCAAAGAACTAGGACAAATCAAACCTGAGGTAGATTCAAATATTTTTGCCACCTCTATATTGGCCTTGTTTGATGGATATGGGAATCAACAACATGTGAATCCGACTATGAATACTTATGAACAAATCAAGATATTCGACTGGTTTTTAACATAAAAAGAAAATAATAAGAACTCATGTTTGTGCTTTTACTGACAATCCTGTATACTGAAAATATACATACCTCGGAGTAGATATCTATATAGGGGGATGAGAGATTTGAGTAAATTATCACCTCGTCAACAGTCTATTTTAGAATACATACAAAAAGAAGTGAAAGAAAAAGGTTATCCTCCTTCCGTTCGTGAAATTGGTGAAGCTGTCGGATTAGCTTCAAGCTCTACTGTGCATGGGCACTTAGCTCGCTTGGAGAAAAAGGGATATCTTCGCCGAAATCCAACGAAACCACGAGCCATTGAGCTGTTAAAGCGTGACGAATTGCCTACTAAGCAGAGTGAGGAGACCCTTTTGGTTCCTCTTGTAGGAAAAGTAACTGCTGGAGAACCTATTACAGCGATTGAAAACATCGAAGATCATTACCCTTTGCCTCGTCGACTCGTGGGCGATGATCAAACAGTATTTCTCCTTTCTGTCCAAGGGGATAGTATGATTAATGCTGGAATCTTAGACGGAGATTATGTAGTAGTTCGACAACAGCCTTCTGCCGAGAACGGAGATATTGTTGTTGCAATGACCCATGAAGGTGAAGCAACAGTAAAGCGCTTTTTTAAGGAAAGTGATCATATTCGTCTTCAACCTGAGAATGATCGATTAGAGCCGATCTTACTGCCCGATGTTAGAATCCTCGGGAGAGTCGTCAGCTTAATTCGTACAGTTATGTAACAGAGTGTGGACAAATTCCATACTCTCTTTTATTATTAACCCTCAGTTTATAAGGGGAATCTAATCATAATCGTAATGATAAGGAGCTTCCCTCTATGGGCAAAAAGAAAGCACTCGTTATAGGAGCCACTGGATTGGTTGGGAAAGAAGTGGTTCAACTATTGCTTGAACACCCTGATTATGAAACCGTTTGTGTGTTAGCTCGACGATCACTCAACATCAAACATGAGAAATTAGACTTACATCTGATTCAATTTGAGCATCTAAGAGCATATCAGGATCTTTTTCAAGTAGATGAGGTATTTTGCTGCTTAGGAACGACCATCAAGAAAGCAAAAACGAAAGCTGATTTTCGCCGTGTGGACTATTTCTATCCTTTAACTGCAGGGCAATTAGCTAAGGAGCAAGGTGTAAAGAGTTTTTTGATTATTACTGCCATGGGATCAAATCCTCGTTCCCCTTTTTTCTATAATCAAGTAAAGGGAGATGTAGAAGAATCCCTCAAACAACTTCAATTTCCTATCTTACATATCTTACGCCCTTCATTACTACTTGGAAAACGCCCTCATGATTTTCGCTTTAAGGAACAAGTGGCTGCCCTTCTCATCCGAATTACTGGCTTTTTATTTGTAGGTCCTTTACAAAAATTTAAAGCGATCGAAGGAAAAAAAGTTGCCACAGCAATGGTTCAGTTGGCACAATCCCAAAAGTTAGGCGTTTTTATCCATTCTTCTCATGAATTAAGACAAAAAGAACCTCCTGCTTAAATAAGAAGTTAGGAGGTTCTTTTTGTTAAAGTTGCTTATTTTTCTTTTACAAAACGCTCAATACGGTTCAATGCTTCCTCTAACAATTCCATAGATGTTGCATATGAAATACGGATATGATCATTGGAGCCGAATCCAGGGCCTGGAACGACAGCGACTAACTCTTTTTCTAAAAGCGCTTTCGACCAATCATCAGGGGATTGATATTTCCCTCCACTTGCTTCTAATACCTCGCGGATATTGACGAAAGCATAAAAAGCTCCTGGTGGCTTTTGGCATTGAAAGCCTGGAATGGATTGAAGTCGTTCAATGACATAATCACGTCTTTTTACAAATGCTTCTTTCATCTGTTGAACAGGCTCCTGAGTTCCATTGAGTGCCGCAATCGCTGCATATTGCGCAATGGAAGTAGGGTTAGATGTACTATGGCTAGCTAAGTCAGTCATTGCTTTGATGATCTCTTTAGGACCAGCTGCAAATCCGATCCGCCATCCTGTCATGGCATATGTTTTAGAAACCCCATTGATAATAATTGTCCGGTCATATAGTTCATCACTAAGATTAGCAATGCTTACATGTTTCTCTTCTCCGTAGATCAGGTGTTCATATATTTCGTCTGAAACGATCAAAATATCTTTCTGAACACAAAGTTCTCCCAATGCCTTTAGCTCTTCTGCAGTATATAGCATTCCTGTGGGATTGGATGGGCTATTGATCAGTACGGCACGAGTACGATCAGTAATGACCTCTTCCAATTGTTCAGGTGTAATTTTAAATTGATTCTCTTCTAACCCTTCGACAATGACAGGAACGCCATCTGCTAGCTTTACTTGCTCTATGTAGCTAACCCAGTAAGGAGCTGGAATAATCACTTCGTCGCCTTCATCTAAAATCACTTGGAATAAATTATAAAGTGCATGTTTGGCTCCTACAGTAACAATAATTTGATTTGGTTCATAGGAAAGATGGTTATCTCTCTCCATTTTTTTGATAATCGCATTTTTAAGTTCTGGAATCCCACCCGAAGCTGTATACTTGGTATATCCTGCTTCCATCGCTTCCTTCGCTGCTTGTAGGATATGGTCCGGTGTGTTAAAGTCTGGTTCGCCTACACCAAGTCCAATAACATCGTGTCCTTCTTGTTTTAAAGCTTTTGCTTTAGCAGTAATAGCGAGCGTTGGTGATGGTGACAGCTGTTGTACACGTTTAGATAATCTCACTGCTTGCCCCTCCCCGTAGGACAAATTTTATATCTTCATTTATCTTATCATGGTTAAGCGGTTTCAACTAGAGCCTTTGCTTCCCGAGCGATCATCAACTCTTCATTGGTAGGAATAATCAGGACTTCAACCTTGGAGTTTTTAGTACTTATATGTCGTTCTTCTTTACTACGAATTTCATTCTGCTCATGATCTAATTCAATTCCGAAGAAAGTGAGACCATCACAGACTCGTTCACGAAAGATCGCTGAGTTTTCCCCCACGCCGGCAGTAAATACGAGTACATCAATTCCGTTCATAGCCGCAATGTAGGAACCAATCTTCTTACGAAGTCGATACACATACATATCAAATGCTAACTTTGCAGCCTCATTTCCGCTAAACATAGCTTCTGTTACTTCACGCATATCACTAAATCCAGAAATCCCTAACAACCCACTATGTTTATTCATCATCGAGTTAACTTCAGATAAAGTTAACTCCTCTTTAGCGATGACAAAAGGAACAATAGCTGGATCAATATCACCACAACGAGTCCCCATCATTAAACCTTCTAAAGGGGTCATCCCCATACTGGTATCTACGGATTTTCCATTTTCAACGGCAGTGACGCTCGCCCCGTTTCCTATATGACAACTCACAATTTTTAGTTCATCTATTGGACGTTGTAACACAG
The DNA here is from genome assembly GCF_004341825.1 of Hazenella coriacea. Taxonomy (GTDB): domain Bacteria; phylum Bacillota; class Bacilli; order Thermoactinomycetales; family Thermoactinomycetaceae; genus Hazenella; species Hazenella coriacea. Next base: position 145,648 of record NZ_SMAG01000005.1, read on the forward strand.
CGGCAACCCGATTTGAGACATATTTATGAGAAGTTCCATGTGCACCATAACGGCGAACCTTATATTTTTGATAAAGAACTCGTGGAAGCGGATACATATATGCGTATTCTGGCATCGTTTGATGGAATGCAGTATCGAAAACGGCTACATGGACAGCATCGGGCAATTGGATCTGGGCCGCATCAATTCCTAACAAATGAGCTGGATTATGTAGAGGGGCCAAGTCAATAGTTTTTCGAATCGCTTGACGCACCTCGCTGTCAATGACTGCTGAGCTGGAGAAGAATTCTCCTCCATGCACAACACGATGTCCAACAGCTGCTACTTCTGAAGCACTTTGAATGACTCCATCTTCTTTATTCATCAACAACCTCAATACTTTATTTAATCCTTCTCGATGGTCGAGAATTTCACCAGTGACTACTTTTTCTTCTTTTCCAGGTACATCATAGGTAATGATAGCGCTTTCTGTTCCGATCTTTTCGACTAAACCAGACGCAAGAATCGATTCATCATTCATATTAAATAGCTGATATTTAATCGAAGAACTTCCGCAATTGATCACAAGTACATTCATTGCTGCCCCTCCTCGAATGTTGAAGAAATACGATCCCCGTCTTCATCATAATGGAAAAATCCCTCTCCGGACTTTACACCTAAGTGACCGGCTCGTACCATCTTTTTCAGGAGGGGAGCAGGTCGGTATTTTGTATCTCCAAATTCACGGAATAACCGTTCCATAGCAGCTAAGACAGAGTCTAAACCAAACCGGTCTGCCATCTCTAAAGGACCTACTTTAAATTGATAGCAAATCCTCATCGCTCGGTCGATATCCTCAGCGCTTGATACTCCTTCCATCAACGTATATAGAGCTTCATTGATTAAAAGCATCATAAGTCGAGTTGTTACAAATCCAGGGGATTCGTAAACTTCAATCCCTTCTAGCCCTAATTGCGGGAGAAGTTCCATAATGGTTTGTAATGTTTGTTGAGAGGTTTTTAGTCCTCTTACAACCTCCACTAACGGGATGGAAGTGACGGGATGGACAAAATGAAGCCCAATGATCCGATTCGGACGATTTGTAATCGCTGCAACTTCCGTTATGCTTAGAGTAGACGTGGTACTAGCTAAAACAACTTCAGGACCACACATTTGCTCACAAAGTAGAAAAATCTCTTTTTTAATTTCAAGATCTTCAGTGGCTGATTCAATGACAAAATCAGCCAGTGTTAATACCTGAGTGTCAGTAGTCATATGAATTCGAGAAAGTGTGGACTTTTTCTCGGCAGGGGTAATTCCCCACTTAGAAAGTTTTTTGTCCAAACTCATCTCAATTTGATGATAGGAATGCTTCGAGAGTTCATCAGTTTTTTCAAGTAAAGTGATGTCAAACCCCTTGGAAGCAAACAATTCAGAGATGCCTTGTCCAATGGTTCCACCACCGATTACTACGATTTGCTGGATATTAGCCACATTGAATGACTCCTTTCACACCAAACTTAACTTCGTCTATTGTATCAGCTAATTAAAATGTTTGCTTCAATAAATTACGAAAATCTTCACCAGAAAGAGTTTCTTCTTTTAATAAGATGTGTAAGGAAGCCGAAAAACATTTGTGATATTTAGCTAAATGATCTACCGTTTCCGTAAAAAGTTGTGTAATAATTTTATTAGATTCGACTTGGATTTTGTCTTTACTGATCAATTGAGGGTCGATAATTCCTAAGTTAGAGAGACCTGCCTCAATAATGGTTCTTGCATATTGGTTGGCCTGTTGGTAATCATTGCTAGCACCTGTACTTTTATTTCCATAGACTTGTAGTTCAGCGGCAGCTCCAGCCAAGCAAATTTTAATCCGGTCATCCAGATGATCTCGTGTATAAAGATACCGATCTTGCCCCGGATGATGTCGGACATACCCTAGCGCTTGTCCTCGCGGGTGAAGAGATACTTGAGATACCGATCCGGGATTTACAATTTCAGACATGATGGCATGTCCTAATTCGTGGACAGCTACACGTTCTTTTTCTTCGTGGGTAGCTTCACGATCTGTTCTTTCCCCCATCATCACTTTATCGATCGCTTGAGAAAAATGTTGTGGTTGAATCAAGCTTTCCTCTTCTCTTAAAGCATAAATAGCAGCTTCATTAGTCACACTTTCCAGCTGTGCTCCCGAAAATCCAAACGTCTCAGAGGCAATTTGGTTTAGATTGACATCCCCTGCGATCGGTTTATTTTTTGAATGTAACTCCAAAATCGCTTTTCTAGCCTTTTTATCAGGTAAATCAACCATGATCTGTCGGTCAAACCGCCCTGGTCTTAGCAAAGCTGAATCTAACATATCTTTGCGGTTAGTAGCTGCCATGACAAGTACCTGCACCTCTGGTTGATTAATAATCCCATCCATCTCTGTGAGTAATTGATTTAACGTTTGATCATACTCACGATGTTGAGATCCCTCTCGTTTACCACCGATCACATCAATCTCATCAATGAAGATGATTGCACTCGATTTCTGATTGTGGATTGCTTGAGTTCTTGCTTGCTCAAACAAGTCCCGAATTCTCTGAGCCCCTACACCCACATACATCTCAACAAATTCACTACCTGATGCACTAAGAAAGACAGAGTTTGTGTAATGAGCTGAGGCTTTGGCCATCAATGTTTTTCCTGTACCTGGAGGTCCAGTAAGAAGAATACCTTTGATGGGACGAATCCCATAATTAGCAATTTGGTCACGATGAATTAAAAACTCCAAGGCTTCCTTTAATTCTTGTTTAGCACGTTCTTGACCACCGATGTCATCAAAAGATAAGTTGGAGATGGATTGCTTTTGGTCTTTTTTCTTCTTATTTTTATGATGTCCAATTCCTTGAGCAACTTGTCGATGACTTGAAAAATATACAATAACAAAAACAATCCCTAGCAAGAAGAGTAAAGGAAGAGGGTCTACCCCGATATAGATCAGAAAAATGAGTAACGCTATCCCGATCCCGATCCCCAAAGATTTATTCATTCGACTTCACCACTCTTTCCTTCTGTTCTTGTAGCGGGAGAACTTTAAACAAATACTTATTTTCCTTTCGTAACTCAATATAGACAAATTGATCATCCATAGAAACCCGTTGTTGAATCTCATACTTTTCAGCAATGTTAGAAACAGTTGTTGGAATCTGTGTGTAGGTTTGAAGAGAGATTCCCTCTTTGACTCCAAAAGTCATTTCAGACCAAGCTTTTTCTAATAAATGATCAGAGGGTGTAGATAATTCTATTCGAATGGGACGATCCCCTATTTTCTCCTCAATCTGCTTCATTAACAACGAATATTGTTGTTGAAGTGAAAAATCTTTCTTGGGATGAAGTTGAACTTCGACTTTAGATGGTGTTACTTTAACCTGGAAATCGTTATGAATATTAGATTGGTTTTCTAACATTGACGTGATTGGTTGTTCAATCCATAACCATTGGTATAAGTAAAAGCCACCAAAGCTAATAAAAAGCGTGACAAATAAACCAATTAATAAACGATTGATCTTAGATTTCATCATGTCACGCCTCCTCCCTAGCTAAAAATGAGTAAATAATACATCAAAAAGTATATCATAGTTGATATACTAGTTCGCATAGGAAAGATTGGAAACGAAAAAGAGAATGTCTGTACACCGACAGAAAAATCATATTTCATATGATCCTGAATAAGGAGAACTAATCTTTGATTATTTTTGATCCTTCTGCTGATGATCTCCTTCCCTAAAAGTAAAACAGGTTGAGAATGTTATTCCTCAGGCTGGGAATCTTCCTTTTACTACCGTTTAGGGATATAATCAACCCCATATGGTGAACGAAAAAATTGTAGTGAAAGTCATTAAGAAATGAAATCTATGACTACGGATGTGAAAAATGCAAGACAGGTGATCGATGAGTTAAGAGATGAATTGCAGGATACCATAGAAACAACTAATTATTTGTTAGTTAAAACAACAATCGAGCAGTTTATCCAATTCGACGAAGGATCATGAATAGTCACCTGTTTGCAATTCTTATGAAGAAAAAAATTCGTATATTCTCAATGATTTTTATAATTTTTATGATTTTAACAACATGTAGAGTACCAGACATCTATGGCAGATGGTCTTTGGAAAAATTCAAATCAGGTTGTCCTCAAGAGATCCGAATTACAAAAGTACAGTATCGGTCAGCATTTACTATTGCGGAGAAAGACAATGCAACATTATATACATATTATTCAGACAGTAAAGCTGGGGATTCCCCTACTTATAGTCTTAACCACTTAGATGGGGATCTGTATGCATTGAACCCATATATATATGAAAATGTTCTCACTGGTTTCGTTCCAAAGTATATGAAAGTAAGCTTGACGTTTGAAGGGCGTAAACTCATATTCAGAAAAGAACATGAAAAAAGCGAATGCAAATATAAATTAGAGGCTGATTATCAACATATAGGTGAAGAACTCTTTGGGATTGAATATTAATACGTCCCTAGCAGAGACATTTTCATTTCTATATAACTTGAATGTCCGCCACCAAAGCCCCGCTGGGGCTTTGGTGTGTAGTCTTTGTGTTTAAAATCAATAACAGTGACTCCATAAGAGCTAATACGAAGAGTTACCGTCTCTAGTCCATAAGGAGGATTATGAGGTCCTTCAAAAGAAATTACCTGTATTTTTACAGTGTAGTCATTTCTACCTGAAGGATCTTGTTCAACACTTAATATTTTCTCAGAATCATATAGTTTTGTTTTTCCGTAATAGCCAGTTATAGCACTGTAAATATATGGACCCATAGCTTCAATCAAAGCCCTATCCCTTAAATTCTCTGGAACAGGAGTTTGATTTGCGAAAGAGTATCCAGTAGTAAAAAAGAATATCAGAAAACTGAGTGCACAAATAGCAAATTTGTTTTTCACCAGATTAATATCTCCTTTTCGAAAAGTTGTTGATGACTTGTATTCTGCTCGAAAACATAAATAAAATAAAAGACCCCATTTTTCGTTTAGGCATATTGAAAAATGGGGTTCTTCATTTATCTGAATCCTTCAAGAGGAAAATACTTCTTCTTGTTTGGGCATCAGTTCAATTTCAAATCCTAAAGCTTCTATAAGCTTGTGATCTTGGTTAGCTTCTTGTCCTTCGGTTGTTAAATAATCTCCTAAGAAAATGCTGTTAGCTACATATAAACCTAGAGGTTGCAGGCTACCCAAGTTAACCTCGCGTCCTCCAGAAATACGGATCTCTTTGGTTGGATTGATATAACGGAATAAGGCCAGCACTTTAAGGCAATAACGAGGATTTAATTCATGAACACCCTCTAGTTTAGTCCCATCGATCGCATGCAAGAAGTTCACAGGAATTGAATCGGCATCTAACTGATGTAACTCACGCGCAATCGCTATAACATCTTCTTTTGTTTCTTTCATTCCGATAATTGCTCCAGAACAGGGTGAAATTCCACTTTTTTTCACAGTTTCAACAGTATTTACACGATCTTCGTATGTATGTGTAGTTGTAATATATGAATGGTGGCGCTCAGAGGTATTTAAATTATGATTATAACGATCGACCCCTGCTTCTTTTAGTTGAGTCGCTTGTTCTTCTCCTAAAAGACCTAAACAAGCGCATACTTTTAACCCATACTTCTCTTTAATTTCTTTTACTGATTCTCTTACAACATTCACATTTTTTTGAGTGGGACCTCTACCGCTTGCAACAATACAATATGTTCCTACTTTATTACTAAACGCACGTTTAGCTCCTTCTAAAATCTCTTCTTTCGAAATAAATGAGTATTTTTCGATTTCAGCAGTTGAAATGGAAGATTGAGAACAATATCCGCAGTCTTCGGGACAATATCCACTTTTAGCATTGATAATCATGTTTAATTTAACTTTCTTCCCAAAATAGTGCTTACGTATGTGGAAAGCGCCATTTAGGAGTAATAATAATTCATCATCATCACAATTAAGAATACTCATCGCTTCGTGATCACTAATCGTTTTCCCCTCGATCACCTCTTGAGCTAACTGGAACCAATTCATATGATATTCTCCTTTTTTGTATAGATTTTATTTTGTTTCGGATCTTATCAAATACTCTGTATAATCTTGTGTAACTAAAAGCTATTACGGAAATAATAAGGTCACCAACAATGTCATATAGATAACCGATCATCCATACATGAGCCCAGCTACGAGGAATGCCCATCCACATAGTAAGAGCCATATATAAATAAGGCACACCAACGAAGTAAACCACTGCTAAGCCCCATGATTTGCAAGGATGAAATGATCTTCTTGCCATATGGCCCCATCTAATGTCAACTTATTTTATAAAAATGTTAACATATAATGAGTACACTTGTAAATATTTTAGATTTCAAAATAGATAGCATGACTATGACGATAAATCAGAGGAGATTTGCCAATATTAACGTTGTAAATTTGAGTTTTTGCGCTGCTGATCCCCATAAATAAAAAGAGCCCTTGCGTTTTTTGAATCTTGATAACGCAAGCGGCTCTTTCTCCATTCCAATTCACGTATATAACTTGAATGTCCATTAAGACTTGTTCCAGTTTTCTGTTCTATTGCCTCTCATACTCTCTGCAATTAATTAATGTATAGGAGTTGGTTAATTTACGTTTAAACGTGCGTTTTCTTTTTTGATACCAGTGACCCCTTTATTCACCGAAACGATACACAATTTCTTCTTTGTGATCAGTCTTTGATTCGATTTGCATGGATAGTTCAGCTAATTCCTTTGTTTCTTGGATATAGGTTACTTGGTAAGATACCTTTATTTGATCAGAAATCTCAGGTATAAAAGGATAATCATTACTTGATTTCAACAGTCGTTTTTTTATCTTTTGAGCTAGTAACCCTTCATCGATACTGACTTTTAATTGAACCCATGTGTTTCCTTGTTTAACTTCTGTAGAAATTAGCTTTACCTCTTTTTTTATTTCCTGTACTAATCGAAAATGATCTAACGGCGAGATCACTCCTGTTTGCTCTACAGTCAAGTTTTCAGTTTTTCCGTTTAACTGAAAAGAGACTTGTTTCCCTTTTTTTGAAACTGTAACTGGAGTGGGCTTAGAAGATGTAAGGGTCCAATCTTCATTTGTTTGATTACCTTGCCAAATGGTTTCTTGGTTTTGCAACTTCATTTTCACTGTATATCCATAGGACGATTGGTTCGATTTTTTTGTCAATACTTGCTCTAAATCATCTAGGTAAAGCGGGTCTTCTCCTCTGAAATTTTTGGATACTTGACTGGATTCAACAGGTATGGAGGAACAACCAACTAATACACACAGACTAAGTAAAATAAGTAAATGACGCATCAGATTATTTCAACCTCCTATTTCCACAATCTTACGAGAAATAGGTGTGAATTAGTACTAAAATGAAGAAAAAAGCCCAATTAAATGGGCCAAAGTGAAAAATGTGTAAGTCATATCTGACCTTAGTTCGGTGATAATAAAGGTACACCCATGAAGGTGGTGAAATTCATGTCAACTTCCTCTTTACAAACAAACTGGCTTTGTGAATTGCTACAAACACATTTGCCACCAGAGGAATACAAACAAATGGAAAGCTTTATTCACGCAGAAACATGGGCATCCCCCTCAGCCCTCAAGCGTGAATGGCTTCCTTCTAAGGAAATTCCCTTACGATTTACATTAGAAATCGATATACAATGTTAGTTCTATTCGTAGTATAACTACTATTTTCCCGTCTATACCTTTCGCCGTTACCATATTCCTGCCGATTTTTGGCAGGTTTTTTATTGAGCGATCGCTTGAAAAGCGATTTGAGATTCAGCAATGATTTTTTCCTCATCCAAAGTTAAAATTTGACGATCAACCATAATCGGATTTCCATCTACATACATATCCTGAACATCCGAACTTTGGGCAGAATAAACGATATGAGAAACTACATCGTGAAGAGGCTGCATATGAGCGGAAGTTAAATCGATGGTTACAAAATCAGCTTTTTTACTTACTTCCAAAGAGCCTATTTGATGATCTAAAAATAAGGATTCCGCTCCATAAATCGTTCCCATTTTTAAAGCAATAGGAGCAGGTACTGCCTCAGGATCTTGAAGAAATCCTTTATGAATTAAGGCTGCCAACTGAATTTCTTGAAGCATGTCCAAATTATTATTGCTTGCAGCTCCATCTGTAGCTAATCCTGGACGAATTCCTCTGGTCAACATACTGGAGATTGGGGCAATTCCACTACCCAGCTTCAAGTTACTTCCAGGATTGTGAGCGATTTTCACATGATGAGCAGCTAAAATATCGATTTCTTCATCATTAACATGAACAGAGTGTGCAACGAGTGAAGGAATATCGAAAAAGCCCAGTCGACGTAAATGTTCTACAGGGCGTAGTCCATATTGTTGAACATTCTGTTCCACTTCCTTAGCGGTTTCGGACATATGTGTATGGATCGGAAGTTCCAATTCAGCAGCTTTTTCTACAAACTTAGAAATAAACTCTGGCGAACATGTATATGGTGCATGTGGTGCAAGCATTGTCGTTATTCTTCCATTAGCTGCTCCATTCCATTCAGTAGCAAACTGTGTAGCTTCCTGAAACTTATTCTTTCTAATTTCATCATCCCCGAATCCAATAACACCCCGACATAAGCTTGCACGGATTCCAGATTGACTTACTATTTCTCCAACTGTATCCATATGATCATACATATCAAGGAAACAGGTCGTTCCCGAACGAATCATTTCAACTACTGACAATGCTGTTCCTGCCCCTACTTGAACTTTTGTGAATCGTCCTTCCATCGGCCACATCTCTTCTTCGAGCCAACGTTGTAAAGGTAAATCGTCAGCATATCCGCGAAGTAATGTCATCGCCGCATGACAATGAGTGTTAATCAAGCCAGGTAAAATGGCTTTACCTTCACAATTGATCACTTCATCGTATGTATCAAGCTCTTCTACATCTGGTAGATCCCCCAAATATATAATCCGATCCCCTTCGATTCCCAAAGCGCCTTGTTGAATCATTTCCATGTCTTCGGTCATCGGAATAATAACTGCATTGGTAAAAATTCGCTTCAAATTAAAACCCTCCTAAGTATGTTTTAGCTAACATAACGCAAAAGGGAATCCATGACAAGAGATCAATGAGGATGAGACTCAATAAAATGTAAAATGTTATCTAATTGGTACTTCTCTTTTTTCATGAATTTTTGAAACAAATCACCCTTCTTTTCTAATCGAGGAATGATTGTAAATAGATTCATCACTCGGGGAGAATGAATACTAGGGAGCTCTTCCCAATTTAATGGGGTAGAAACCGCCGCTTCAGCTACAGCTCTTGGCGAATAAGGGGCAATTAATGTTTTATGATACCAATGTTGCAAATAATCAAAGTAAACTTGCTTCCCTCGATATTTCACTTTACGTTCAATGGTAATTAAGCTTGGATGTTGCTCAACTAAGTATTTAGCAATAAAATGACTCACTTTTCTAGTTTGTTCATAGGTATACTTCGGAACAATTGGCACATAAATTTGGAGTCCACTCGCTCCAGATGTTTTTACGATCCCATCTAATCCTATTTGCAAAAGAACTTGTCGTGTTATCAAGGCTACCTCAACGACTCGCGAAAAGTCCTCTACACTAGGGTCTAGATCAAAAACTAACTCTGTTGGGTATTCGATTTTTGATATGAGATTAAAGGAGACATGAAACTCTAGACATGCCAAATTGGCAAGCCAAATCAAAGTGGGTAAATCATTTAGAAGTAGATATTCAATCGAACCTTCCAGTTTGGTTTGAATCCACTCGGGACGATGTTGAGGAGCGTTTTTCTGATAAAATGATTTACCTTTGGTCCCATCGGGAAAGCGAATAGTTGTTAATGCACGATTGTGTGTATATGAAATTAAATAAGGAGCTAATTGGGTACAGGCAAGCACGTAGTCCCATTTAGTCAATGGAGCTTTTGGAAAAAGGACTTTGTCGGGATTAGATATTTTTATATCTCGACCCTCGACATGAATCATTTTGTATTCTTTCATCTTCATCACCTTAAATCGGATAAGCCCAAAATGAATAGAACAATGACCAAATGGGCATGTGCAACATAAGTTATGAGTGTAAAGCTTAAGATATACAAATTCAGGAGGGTTCATTATGTCATATCAACAACAACCAGATTTCTTTGAGTCCAATGGATTAGCGCATGAACATTACGATTATCCATATCCCCCAGTCTATCCGATGACTATGTCTCCAGAACAATACGACCTTTCTAACAATGCCCAAGTATCCATTTTTCCATTCTTCCCCTTCTTCCGTCCCTTTCCTTTTTTCGGACCGTTCCCGTTCTTTAGACCATTCCCTCCATTTTTCTGGTAGATGAAGGAGAGATGTAAATGAATCCGTACGAAAACGAGGCTTGGGAATATGATTTTAACCCCGACTTAGAGATTGAACAATATCCACCCTATCCTGTTTATCCTAATCTTCCTCCCTATCCAATAAATTATCCTTATCCAAATCCAGGTTACGTTCCATATCCCCCTTTTCAACCAATCTTCTTTCCACCTCCAGGTCGTGGATATAGAAGGCGGCGCTATTACTAAACCTCGCTTGTACTTAAATAAACCTAGAATCTATATTAATCGGGTTCTAGGTTTGTTCTTTTTCATTTAATAACTGGAGAGCGTAGGGTTCCGTCAGGAGTCCATTCAAGAAATTGCACTTGTACGGTAATCTCGGGAATGATCCATGCAACCGGTTCTCGTAACCGCAGTTGAGGAATAACACCTTTTTCTTGAGCTGTCTCTTGAGCCAAACGTGTAAATAGTTGCTTTTGTTCTATGGACAATCCTGTTGAAGCCTTTCCGATATAGATCCATTCCCCATTTTTAAAGATACCTAGGATTAATGAATTAACCATCGAACGAGACTGTTCAAACGTAACTCCAATGACGGTTGCATGAATCTTTTGAATGTGCTTTAACTTTAACCAAGTAGTATGCTTTTGTCCTAGATGATAAGTCCCTTCTCTTTCTTTTATCACAATGCCTTCCCAACCTTTTTCCTCTGTCACCTTCCACAGAGTACTTCCATCATCATAACTAGGACACACCTGTACATGAGATGTTTCTTGAATAAGATTATTTAACAAATCGAGGCGCTCTGTTAAAGGCTGATCAGTTAACCATTTTCCATTAAAATAAATAATATCGAAAATCATATAATAGACAGGGATTTTTGATTGGGCTTGAAGGATTTTTTGTGGGTTTTTTAAACGATCTCGTTTTAATATTTCAAAGAAACACGATTTACCTTGATCGATGGCAATCATTTCACCATCTAATATCACAGAATGCTCCTTAAGCATCTTAGATAATTCTTTAGTTATCTCTGGATATGTAACTGTTCGTTCATTTTTTTTTCGTGTATATAGCTGAGTTTTTTGTGAATCGTAATTGGTTAAGATCCGGATACCATCCCATTTCACTTGATATAGTAAGGATTTTTTGTGTATGAGTTGGTTAGTCAAGATGGGTTCCATGGGTTTTATTAAAGGTATCATTTTTTTGCCTCTTTTGTTTGTGTTACAAACTTGTTTATGTTTTTGTTTATGATTCCCCTTCAGTTATTTAATTATCACACCCATGTAGAAAACTGAAAAAGGCATTTGTAATATTATTAAAAGAAGAGAATGTCTGTTAATCATCAAAGACTAGAGCGCTTTTCTCAAGAAACATTTTAGCATTAGCAAAGGTCTGGAATGGTCCTTTAAACAAGTTTAGTGACGTGATACTACCTTTTGAATTATTTCCAGCTTACAAATTTTTTGAAGGTAATATCTCTAACTACCAATTATTCAATGACGAATATAATAGTTACGAAAATTGCAGAAAGATACTAATATCATTTTTTGAATAACAAGAGCGGGTGATTTTTGAAGCTACATACTCATTATTTGAGCAAGGGCGCATTTTATAGAAATGCGCCCTTTAGTTTTGAGTTTTATATCATTGACAAGAACATTAAAGAGAATCAATTTAGGGTTTTAATCTACGTTACAAACCAAACTTTACTCCACACCATATTAAGCATCTTTATAACCATCCAAGATTTGAACATAACCTTGGGTTCCATCTACCCGGATATACTGGCCATCCCTAATTTTTTTGGTTGCATCGTCTACGCCTACGACAGCTGGAATTCCATATTCGCGAGCCACAACTGCCCCATGGGTCATCAACCCTCCGACTTCCATGACTAGGGCTTGGGATGAATTAAATAGCGTCGTCCACCCGGGATCTGTAAAAGGTGCAATTAATATCTCTCCTGGTTTTAGGTTCGCTTTTTCTGGACTTAATACTACTCTTGCATAACCTTCTATTACACCAGGGGAAACAGGTGTACCAATTAGAGATCCAGCGGGGGCCTGAATATCACGTCTTCTACCTGTGATAATCTCTCCTTCACTAGTCATTACACGAGGAGGGGTAAGCTTTTGATACTGTTTGTATTCCTTTTTTCGTAGACTTATCAACTCAGGCAAATTGCCTCTAAAACGGTTTCCCATTACCATGAGAATCTCGTCTAAAGTCAGATAAAAAACGTCTGTCCGATGTTGAAGAACCCCCTGATCAACCAGTTGATCTGCTTCTTCCAAAATAGCCTGTTTGTAAAGATTAAGATGTTGCACAAGCATATATTTAGGATGTTCACGAATACCCATATGATCTCGATATACCTTAATCAATCGAGACATCCATCTTTGCTTCATCAGCCCACCACGGATTTTCCTGACTCGTTCGAGAATGAACTGACCAGCTTGTTCTGCTTCTATTCTTCCATTGTTAAATTTCTCTCGATGTTCTCCAAGTTTTAGATTTTGAATATGACTCAACATGGATGGCACCAGCATGGTAGGAGCTTCTTGCCAACGCAACTTTGTAATATCGATCTCCCCTGGACAGCGCATCCCATATTGATGAATAAAAAGCTCAAACTCTTTTCGGAAAATGTCTCCCCCTTCAATTCGATTCAATCCTTCATAAAAGGAATGGTCTTCTGCTTCTTCTAAATATCGGATCACCTCGGAGTATTGTCTGGCTATATCCGCCACATCTCCTAGAACAAGCCCCATTTCACTCGTAACATTACCCGGTAATGATTTATTAAGCAGATCGACGGCTTGATCATCTCCTAACCAGCGTTTGGATAAATATCGGATCATTTTTGAGGCAACAATCCCTGACAGTGGGTATGGCATAATATCTAAGAAAAGTCTCAATAGTAAATTCCCCGCACTTTGTTGAATCCATCGAATTCGCTCTGAACCAGATTTCTGAGATAGTTCTTCTTTACTTTTCTTAACCCAAGTTTCCATATATTCATTACATCGATGAATAGAATCAGAGGAATCCCGAAAAAGGATGTTTTTGATCGTATCCATTAAAATAGATTTCACAAATTGCCTAGCTTTCTTAACAATCTGCTTATTTGGGATTGCATTTTTTTGAAATTGTTCACGCTGAATGAATTGCGTAATAGCATTACTTATTAATTCATCAACATGGCTAAGCGCCAGAGGCATCATTTTTTGCGCAGGTTTCCAATATAACACTTCTGTTGGATTGATATACAATCGCCCACCTGCTGATAACATAACATCACTTTCAGAGCCGATATCCTTCTTCCCAAATGGAAAGATCCTGCGCATAATCGAAATAGCTAACGGCTTCATTGCATCTGTCATCATTTGTTGATGACCAAAGGAAAAAAAGACCTGTAACTTTAAGTTGTCCTGAATGTCTGGGAGTGGATATAAAGAGGTAATTGGCCGGCTTTGCAGAATAACTAATTTTTCATCTACCCATCCCCACTCAATATCTTGCTCTGATCCATAATGTTTCTCAATCTCTTCCCCCAGCTTTGCCAATTCGAATATTTTTTCATCAGGGAGCGCTTGTTCCTTCTGTTTGTCTTTGGATAGATCTTTCGTGATTGTACCGCCCTCGGGCAACGCATAAATAGCAACTTTCTTGTCAGCAATCTGTTTCTTTACAATTTCTCCGGATCGAACTTGATATAGATCTGCTGAAACAATACCAGAAACAAGCGCTTCGCCAAGTCCAAAACTCGCATCAATCGAGATCGTTTTACGATGCCCCGTAATAGGCTCTGCGGTAAACATGATTCCTGAAACCTCAGGAAACACCATTTGCTGTACCACAACCGAAAGAAATACGGAACGATGATCGAAACCATTTTTCATCCGATAAGAGATCGCTCGATCTGTAAATAATGAAGCCCAACATTTTTGGATGGCTTGAAGAATTTGTTCCTTACCTTTGACATTTAAATACGTATCCTGTTGACCTGCGAAAGAAGCTGTTGGTAAATCTTCAGCTGTAGCACTAGAGCGAATCGCATAAGCAGCTTCTATCCCCGTCTTTTTCCACTCTTCTACGATCGCAGACCAAATATTATCAGGAATAGTTAAACTCTCTATATGATCTCGAATTTGCTTTCCTAAAATTCGGATAGAATCTAATTGATCAGGTTTCAATGGATCAAGGAGTTCAAATAGATCTTCTATCTCATTACTTGTTTGTAAAATAGAACGATAGGTAGCAGTGGTCACGCAAAAGCCTCGTGGGATTGGAAAACCCGCCTTACTCATTTCACCTAGATTAGCTCCCTTTCCCCCAACGTAAGGTAAACTAGATTTGTCGATCTCATTAAAGCTCAACACATATGGAATCACCTTATATCACCCTTTTTTAGATTTTCAGAATCAAATGGGGTAATCATTTTGATAACAATGTATAGATTTTCAACTATTTTAAAAAGATGTTTCTTAATCATCATCCTCTACTTCTTCTTTGCATGCCCTAAATTCTAAACATAGTATTTAGTATATTCATTATATTTATTGAATAATTAACAAATACTAATTCCTTTCAAAAAAGGGGTAAGAATAAGCTTAACGATTTTTTCATTAGCTATAGTCTTCAATTGCGAAATTGTTTTAACCTTAAATACATATTCTACTTAAGTGTGTCCTTTCTATATTTAGAAATATTTATAGATATTAATTTAGAAATTAATTATTTTAAAATGGCGAATGGTCGTGTAAAATAGTATTGGGTTGATAGATAGTTGCGATTTTTCCTACTCTTACTATTAACCCAATAATTATAAATAGGGGAAAAGGAGATAGAAAAAATGAATAAGAAAAAGTTTTTGTCCATCCTGTCATTTACTTTTGCATTGATCTTTACATTGAGCATCACAAGCGCTTACGCAAATACTCCAACACAAGTACGTTTAACACCTAGTGAGTATTCTGATCAAACTGAATTAAGATGGTATAACGCTGGTCAAAAAATCAGAGTTAATTATGAAAACTATGATTCAAGTAATCGTGGATTCTCACTTCATTTAGGAATAGAAACAGCTGGTATGCATTATGACATAGTTAAAAATGTATGGGTTCCAAAAGGAACGAATTATCAAGGATTTGATTACATAGTACCAACAAGTGGCTATTATCTAGTAAAACTTCATTGTAATGGAGATGGAGGAACTAATGGTTGCGATGGTTGGGCTGGAATGGATGATTATTAAGTAAATATTTCAATCCCATGTAATTAATATGAATATATATAAAAGCCGACTTCCATTTGGAGATCGGCTTTTATACTGAGATAAGAGTTAGTATCTAAATCGTGTGCAAAATCGATACTTTTGCACCATTGGATACAGAACTTACAGCACTGTAGTTGGTACATGGTACAGACCTTACCTTAAGACTAATCTCATTCATCACTCTGTATCACTTGGCAAACGTTTTTACATTAGCATAGTAAACATGATATAGTGGGTACTTTCCATTACCTCGATATTCTTTTGCACCAGACTCGAAGTTCACATACAGTTTATTTTTCGCAATCGCAACCTCTTCACTCATAGGTGGAGCAGTCATTCGATTAACTTGTTTCCCCTTGCTTCCTTTGGTATAGCTATACAAAGTACTATTATTATTTCTACCACATGATTGACTGTAAATCACGCGGTTGGATGTCATGACTGCACCTTGTACACGATCTGGGGTTTTCCAAGTATATGCCGGAGTGGTAGATACCAGTTCATCTTTACTATTTAATTTGTAACCGTAAATCTGACCACCATTTCGATTTGGACTACATAATCCACTACTTCCATGTGTATATTTTCCAACCCACAACACATTACCATAATAGGTTGCATAAGAGCCGCTTTTTAGTTTGTAGCTCTTAGATGCAATTAATTTACCACCATTTTTAGCTTTGATTAAGTCATTAATCTTGAACTTGAACACATTACCCTTTGTAGATCCAGTCGATGCTAGCCAAATATGTTTTTTACTTACTGTCACACCACCCGCATGCCCTTTATGCTTTTTGGTTGAAGTTTCATACAAATACACCGTTTTGATATGTTTATTGCTAGCTAAATCCACAACGGCTAAGGCAACAGGTTTATCTCCTTTTCCAGACCAATAATAAGAAAACAACATCCAGTTTTTTGAGGGTAGATATTCTACACCCTGCGGAACCCATGCGTTACTAGTTGTTTTAGAAACCAAGGGGATTTTAGGACCTGCTTTAAAAGTCTTAAAAAATCCAGGATATGGTTTCGCTTCAGCTGTAGATGGAATCCCTAAACCCACCACCAAAATAGTGATCATTAGTAAAGTCATTATTTTTGAGCGGTTCATTGTTGATCCTCCTCGTTAAATAAGCTTTATTCCCACGTTAGGGTAACCTCTTGGAATCTGTTCTTGTAAGGATCAGGGACAAATTTTTCCGGAGCTATTTGAAATTATTCCAAAGGTTACTTCCACCATTTACTCGCCCATGGTTTTGTAATAATTTTCTTTACAACCCTCCTTCTATAATTGCATAAATTATATTCCGAATTATATATTATTAGATTCCAATTTGCAAATATTTCCTAAAAATCAACTTGTAATCTCTAAAAGTAACAAAATATGATTCAGTTATTACATTTTAAAAAACATCTAATAACAAAATAGAATAAAAAAGAGCGGTTGATCCGCTCAATGAAGTCGTTTATACATATCTTATATTTACGCTAGAGTTATCTGACTACTAAATCGAGTGTAGATATAAGCATCGGGGGGATCATTTCCAATCCCAACTACTTCCTCCAGACCATTCAGTGGAAAAACCCATCTATATTAACTTCATTGGATTACACTCTTCTAAGTTACATTTACTAAATACTTCATTACAGAAGCTGAAGCATGCGTTTAATAATTGGATTTCGTACCCGGTTCCAGACCTTACTTTTGACTTCTTTATTCCTTGTTAAACGCATTCACTTTTGCATAGTAAACGTTATATAGTCTTGGCTTTTTCCCATTGCGATACTTTTTGGCACCAGATTCGAAGTTTACATACAGGTAGTTTTTAACAATCACAATCTCTTCACTCATCGATGGAGCAGTTATTGAAAAGCGTAATGTCCCTTTAGAGTCCTTACTTGCATTGGTGTATCTGTACAAAGTACTATTATTATTTCTTCCACAGGATTGACTGTAAAAGATGTCATCGCCTTTAATAGCTGCCCCTTGAACGCGATCTGGTGTTTTCCAAATTTTTATTGGAGTAGTGGATCTAAGTTGATCGTTACTATCTAATGAGTACCCATAGATATAACCACCATTTGGATTTGGATCACATTCCTTTTTTCCATCTACATAACTCCCAACCCACAACATGCCATTATCAGTATAGGTAGCATAAGAGGCAGCTTCCAGCTTATGCTTATTGGATGCAATTAATTTACCAACTTGATTTTCAGGAGTTTTGATTAGATCATCAATCTTAAACTGGAACACATTATCACTTCCAGAATCAGTAGATGCTACCCAAATATGTTTTTTACTTACTGTCACTCCACCTACATGTCCTGTAATCTTTTTTTGGGGAGTCTCATATAAATCAACCCTTTTGATATATTTACCGGCTTCCACTACCGCCAGGGTTGAGGCGGGTCGATCTTTTTTTTCTTCTTTTTTTCCTTCTTTTATTCCTTCACCCCAATAATACGTAAACAACATCCAATCTCTTGATGGTAGATAATCCAACCCCTGTGGAATCCATGCTTCTTTAGTTTTTTTAGAAATCAAGGGGATTTTGGGTCCTTCTTCTAAAAATTCAGGAATCGGTCTTGCTTCAGCCATAGATGGGACCCCTAACCCCACCACCAAAATAGTGATCATTAGTATAGTTATTACTTTAGATCGGTTCATGTGGATTCCTCCTTATTAGATAAACTTTATTACCTGTTGGAGCCAATCGAAATTGTTTGAAACAGAAGAGTTCCAAATAGTACTAAAGCAGAAACTAGACTAACAGCAACTATAGAAGAAATTTACTTTACCTAAACATTCCCTTTATGAATGCTTCTTATTATTGGTTATATTCAGAATTATATATTATCTAATGGCGATTTACAAATATTTATCCAAAAAACTCATTGACTTCCAAAAATATAAATAACAGCCTAACTATCACCAAGATAATACTCAATCAGTTTCTTTTTATGAATCCTAATACTAAATAAAATATATGATTTCATCTGTGAAGGGTTACTATCTCTTCCAATTCTAAAAGTAAGACCTCAATAAAAAAGAGCGGTTGATCCGCTCAATCATCATCTCTACATACTTTTTATTTACATGTCGGCGCTATCTGGCTATTAAATCCAGTGTAAGTATAAGCATCAGGAATGTACTTTCCAGTCCCAATTTTATTCCAAAGATTACTTCTACCATAGTAACCATCTACATACTCGCCTGTAATTTGGCAGGAAATCGTTACTTTAGTACCATTGGCTAAAGAACCTACAATGCTATGGTTCGTGCCTGGTCCAGACCTTACATTTAGATTAGCTCCATTCGTCGTTACTTTACCACTCACTCTACTTGCATAGGTATTAACATTCGCATAGTAAACATGATATAGTGGGTACTTTCCGCTGCCTCGATATTCTTTCGCCCCAGACTCAAAGTTCACATACAGATTATTTCCAGCAATCGCAATCTCTTCACTCATCGTTGGTGCAGTCATTCGATAGACTTCTTTCCCTGTACTCCCTTTAGTATAGGTGTACAAAGTGCTATCATTATTTCTACCACAAGATTGACTGTAAATGACACGATCTGCTGTCATAACCGCTCCTTGAATGCGATCTGGTGTTTTCCAAGTATGTGTAGGAGTGGTCGATGTAAGATCATCGTAACTATTTAATGGGTACCCATAGATATAACCCCCATTTGGGTCTGGATCACACAATCCACCACTTCCATGAGCAAATTTCCCAATCCATAACACATTGTCATAATAGGTTGCATATGAGGCACTTTTCAGATTGTAAGCCTTGGAAGCTATTAATTTACCTCCATTGCTAGCTTTAATTAAGTCATCAATTTTGAACTGGAACACATTTTTACTATTCCCAGCTTCATTCGATGAGAGCCAAATATGCTGCTTACTTACAGTCACCCCACTACCATGTCCCGAATGCATCTTGGTAGAAGTCTCATATAAATAAACCGTTTTGATATGTTGATTAGTAGCCAAATCTACTACTGCTAGAGCAACTGGTTTAGTTCCTTCTGGTTTCCAATAATAAGTGAACAGCATCCAATTTTTTGCTGGTAGATAATCTATACCCTGCGGAACCCATGCGTCACTAGTCGTACTAGAAATCAAGGGGATTTTGGGACCTTCTTGAAAAATCCCAAAAAAGCTAGGATATTCACTTGCTTGAGTCGTAGATGGTAGACCTAATCCAACTACTAAAATAGTAACCAATAATAAAATTCTTATTTTGGAACTATTCATGATGCTCCCTCCTCTATTCCATTACTCTACTTACAAGTGGGAGCGATTTGTCCATTGGAGCCTGTATATGTGTATGCATCTGGAATGAATTTTCCGGAGCCGATTTTGTTCCAAAGATTACTTCTCCCATAATAGCCATCTACATATTCACCATAAGTTTGACAAGAAATGGTCACTGAAGTGCCATTGGCTAAAGAGCCTACGATATCATAGGTAGTTCCCGGACCTGAACGAACATTGAGATTCGCTCCATTGGTTTGCACTCTTCCAGGATAACCATCTTGGGTTCCGCCACAGTTTGTACTTTTAATGTTAACCGCACTTGGATAGGCTAATGCTTTTCCTTCTAAAACTATTTTCACCACAGAACCGCCCGACCGTTGTTCATAATGTAAGTGTGCGCTTGACGTTCCGGATTTTCCTACTTCACCAATTTGTTGTCCTTGGGAGACTGTTTGTCCTTGGGAAACTTTAAATGCTTTTAGATGGGCATAAAGAGTCTCATAGCCGCCTCCATGGTCAATAATAATATACTTCCCATAGCTGGTATTTCCTAAATCCCTCACTAATTTGACTGTTCCAGCGGCTGAAGCAAGAACGGGCTTACCCAAATCATCATCACCCGAACCCCAGTTTAAATCAGCTGCATTTGCCGGGTTATGCCCAGTCCAAGTTGCGACTCTCCAAGTTTCATTACATGGGACAGGCATTTTATGACTGGGAGCTGCCGAAACCGTTTGCATAGGAAAAGCGGTTCCAAATAGTACTAGAATAGCAACTAGACAGATCACAAACATAGAAGAAAGTTTTTTCTTCACTTTAAAACACCTTCCTTTTGTAATTATTTGACTATATCCACTACATATTTAATTATATATTATCAGATTTTTATTATCAAATAATTTCCTGAAAATTAATAAATAATAATCTAATAATAAAATATCACCCAAGCTCCATGAAGAAAAAACTGAATAGCATCTTACCGTTTCCTTTTTTTACATAAAAATATTCTATTAATAATTCAAAAAATATCTTATAACAAAAGTTAATCTCACTCTTTGAAAGGAATGGGTTAACTTTTGTTATAGATAGAGTAAATGGATAATTCTATAACGAAAGATGGAGGATTAATTGTTCTCCTTTTGGCCCCATCTTTCTACCACCTCGATCTTGAAAACCTATCTTTTCATATAGTTGGCGAGCAGCAATATTTTTCATATTGACTGCTAAAACAATTTCATCGGTGGTAGGAAAATGTTTTGAGACAAAGTCATGAAGTAAAGAAAGACCTTTTTTGGCATATCCTTTTCCTTGTTGATAATAATCAATAGAAAAAGCAATTAATAATAACGAATGGGGATGATCTGTATATTCTTTAACTCGATCACCTGCATGGAGAACAAAAAAACCTACAGGTACAGAGTCAGCTGTAATTACAATAGATGTTTCGTTCTGATTTTTTTCTATCTCTTTGAGCATCTCCTTGGGTAAAGCTGTAAAGGTGACTTGCTCTTCAGGGAGACTAAATTGATTCAAAATTTCATCGTACTTCGGATGATAGAGTTCTAATCTAACAGATGAACTCAATGAAATGTTGTCTTTTTTCACTCATTCCAGCCCCTTTTTCAAGCGAACGAAGTGTACAAAACGTATGTTCGAACAAGATTCATTTTACTCTAGGACAGGGATTTTTTAAACAACTTTATGGACATTACTGAGTTAATTAATTCTATTCATTACATTCAATCTCTCCTTAAACATAAAAAACGAGAACTCTCCCTATAAGTTCTCGTTTCTACAAAAAATGAGCTAGTTAATAACTTTCACTTCAAATCAGATGAATTGTATACACCTTGCTGCTCCCACAATTGCTCCAAATCAGTTAGGTGTTTTGATATATCCATTTTATTCAACCCTGCAACAGCCGTTAACAAAGCGTTAATTAAACTCAAAGGCGCAACAAAAGAATCTAGAAAAGATGGCAGTTTACTTGAAGCGACTAAGTGAATATCAGAGTTTCTCGCTAGAGGAGAAGCATGGTGATCCGTGATCCCCAAGGTTCTTACTCCTCTTTTTTGTACATACTCAATCGCTTGGATGGTTCTTGCTGTATATCTGGAAAAACTAAACCCAATCACTAAATCACTTGGTCCAAGAGTCGCTAGTTTTTCGAACATTGTATCTGAATCCGCTATCAAGTGAGTGTTCTTCAAGAGTAGTTGTAAGTAAAACTCTAAAAAATAACCTAACGAATGAGAGCTTCGTAAAGCAACAATGGTGATCGACTTAGCTTCATTGATCCAATGAACAGCTTGATCAAATGATTTTAGATCTAATGCTTGGATAGTTTGCTGGATATTCGTGATATCATCCGTTAAGATTTCAATGGCTAACTGTTTCTTATGTGAATAAGTATCTTCTGCGAGATGAAGCCGGTCTACAGTGGTAAGACGCTTACGAATCTGGGCTTGCAAACTTTGTTGCATCTCAGAAAACCCCGAAAACCCCAAATAAGTGGCAAAACGAACCACAGTTGCTTCTCCTACTCCCACTTGTTTGGCGATATTCGCAACAGTTAAAAAGGAGGCGGTCTCCAAATTTTCTTCCAAGAATCGGGCTATTTTTAGTTGTGCTTTACTCATTCCACTACTTTTTCCCCGGATTAATTGAAAAACATCTTTCGATTCTGGCAATGGATCACCTACTTCATAGTTGTTTAACTCCTGCTTCAAATCGATTTAAAGTTTCATTAATCACTTCATCGGTATGTGCAATAGATAACGAGAAACGGTTTAATGGCTTGATAAAGATCCCTTGATTGAGTATAGAGAAATCAAGCTCTTTTCGAACTGAGAAATCAGATCGTAACACATCTTGAATCTGGTTAACAGGATGTTCGCTTAACACAATATTAAAGATACTTCCTTCACCCACCGTTTGCCCCCTTAAACCATAACGATTCATGATATCTTCCATTCCTGCTCGTAAACGAAGTGTTTTGCTTTCCAATTCGCTATATACACCTGTTTCTTCAATCGCTTGAATCGTCGCCAAGCCCGCAGCAAGAATCAGCGGATGCCCATTATAAGTACCACTATGAAACAGAACATTGGATGAGCGTTCTTTATTCCGTGTGGAATCTGTAGTTAAAATATCCGCTCCTCCAGTAGGTGAACATAAGTCCATGATCTCCTTGCGCCCACCAATCGCCCCAATCGGAAACCCTCCACCTAATACTTTACCTAGAGCAGTTAAATCAGGAGTGATTCCATATCGACCTTGAGCCCCAGACAAACCAACACGAAATCCTGTCTTCACCTCATCAAATATTAGCACAATCCCATACTTTAGGGTAATTTCTCTTAATCCTTTTAAAAAGTGTAGATCTGGGGGAATATACCCACCTTGAATGGGCTCCATAATCACAGCGGCAATCTCATCTTTATATTGACTTAAGATCTCTTCCGTTTGTTCAAGATCATTAAATGGTAACACGACTGTATTTTCTTTGTAATAATCAGGAATCCCTCTGGAGTCTTCCTTTAAAGCAGGAAGTTCATTTTGATCCCGAAGAGATGGGTTTACACTAATCAGTACTTGATCATATCCTCCATGATAATGCCCTTCAAACTTTGCTAATTTTTTTCTCCCTGTCCATCCCATTGCAAGGCGAATAGCTAACTGAGTCGCCTCTAACCCAGAATTCGTAAAACGGACAGATTCAATGCTTGGATAAAGATCAACTAACTTTTCAGCCACCTCGGTTTCCAAACAATGAGGCGTTCCAAATATCATGGTCCCAATCTGTTGGAGTTGCTCTTGAAGTGTCGTAATGATCCGTTCATTTCCATGACCTAAAATAAGCGCCCCATAACAAAGATTGTAATCAATATAATCATTTTGATCCAAATCCCACAGATTGGCTCCATCTGCCCTCTCCATCACAATGGGATAAGGATCAAAATACTTAATATTTGCTGTTACACCCCCAGGTAAAAATTGAGTCGCCTTATGATAAAAATCTGCAGATTTCTTAGTTCTCTCTAAATAATTGCTGTTTGTTTTCATTATTTGGTCTCCTCTTTCGAAATATATATTCCGTAATAAATAAATAATGGAATATATATTTCATTATATGCAATAGGCGAATTAATTCGAGTGGAATAAAACGCATTTAGATTGAGTTTAAACCTATTTTTCTTTACTTTTTGTACATAATCAAAAGAAATCATTTGATTTTAAATCATTGTTTAGTGGAGGATGTGAAGTATCGAAAAGGAGATTTTTGGAAATCTTATAGATTAATTATAATGAAGGAAGTGGTTCAACCCATGCTTTCAAGGTCTCCGCACTCCGAACAACACTTTACAGCTTCCGATACCGTAAGAGATATAGTGATTGGAATGTCCGATGGACTAACCGTCCCCTTTGCTTTATCTGCAGGTCTAACGGGTGCAATCGATACCTCCTCACTTATTGTAACGGCGGGCTTAGCCGAGATCGCAGCTGGGTCTGTTGCAATGGGCTTAGGCGGATATTTAGCAGCTAAAACAGAGCTAGAACATTATGAAACAGAATTAAGTAGAGAAAAGAAAGAAATAGAAACAGTACCTGAGGTGGAAGCAGAAGAAGTAGCACACATCTTTCGCAGTTATCATTTAAAAGAGGAACAAGTTCAGGCCATTGTTGAGGAAATGCGTAACCATCCTGAACAGTGGGTTGATTTTATGATGCGATTTGAATTAGGTCTACATAAATCGGCTGCCAATCGTGGGCGGAAAAGTGCTTCAATCATTGGACTTTCCTATGCGATCGGTGGGATAATTCCCTTGCTCCCATACCTTCTAATTGGAGAAGTAGCCACTGCGCTTAAATGGTCAGTCACGGTCACTTTAATCGTTTTATTTCTGTTTGGCTTGATCAAAGGCAAGTTCACGGGTACCCATTCACTTAAAAGCGCCTTTCAAACCACATTAATTGGTGGAATAGCTGCTGGAGTAGCCTTTTTACTAGCTAGATGGGTATCCTAACTAATTCTTCCAAAAGAGGTTGATAAAATGATTGAAGAAATAATCACTCATCTTCATCCAATCTTTGTTCATTTTCCCATTGCTTTTATTATCATTGGGGTTATTTATGATTTCTTTTTAGTCTGGAAAAACAGAGCTATTCAACCTAGTAAAGGATTCGGACTATGGTGTGTAGCGGCTCTCGGCACGATATTAGCAGTGATTACTGGTCCGGAAGATCTAGCACATGGAAATACAGACTTGATCGAAATCCATGAGAAGTTAGGGAATATAACGATGTGGTTAACCCTTCTAATGATCGTTCTTCGACTGTGGGTCTGGTATCAAATGAACACTTTTAAAAGGTTTCTTTTAACTACTTACCTCATTCTCTCACTTTTGATTGGCACACTTGTTTCAGTGACTGGTTTTTATGGAGGAAAAATGGTTTACAATCAAGGTGTTGGGGTAAAAGTAAATGGAAATTATGTAAACCCATCGATCCAGACGAATATAGAAGCTGATTAACGGATAACTAAGATGCAATTGGGCAATTCATCAAGTCGTTACATTCACCCCAAATAACCACTATTCAAGACCCTGAACGATTTATCTTCAGATGATTAAGCAATACGCATCTTTTTGGGCAATTTCACTTGTTGATTTATGAAAATTAGATACTTTAACATAGGTATTATCTCTTATTTTTTCAATTTATTTATTCTCATCATTCTCTTTATAGTATTACAAGCCTTTTGAAATTCGAATATCATTCAGACTTCCTGATTATTTGTTTGAAATTTGTCAATATTCAATCAAAGGAGACCCGTCATATGAACAAAAATTCTTCTTCCTATTTTCACTTAGAGGAACTGACAAAAGGCGTTTATGCTGCTGTTGTCAAAGATGGAGTAGGCGGTTTTAGCAACGCTGGTTTTGTAAATCTTGGAGACCATACGCTTGTCTTTGATACCTTTCTCACACCTATCGCTGCGGCTGATTTAAAAAAAGCAGCTGAACACTTAACTGGCAAGCCTGTTACATCTGTGGTAAATAGCCATTGGCATGATGACCATACACTAGGCAATCAAGTCTTTTCAGATGCGACCATGATCTCAACCAAAGTGACTCGAGACTACATGAAACAAAATCTATTTGCCAACAAGGAGTTTTTTCAAAAGGATTTATCCCAATACCTTGATTCCATAGAGACACGTATTTCTTCTACACTTGATAAACAAATGATTCAAGGTTTGAAACATGAGTTACAAGATCGGAAAGTTTTATTTAACACACTATCAAATTTTGAATTGGTTCTCCCCTCTGTTACCTTTGATACAAAACTCGAAATTCATGGTTCAGAGCGAAGTGTGGAGCTCCTTTCCTTCGAAGGTGGTCATACCGCTAGCGACACGATCCTTTATCTACCTGATGATGGTATTGTCTTTATGGGAGACCTTCTATTCGTTCATTCTCACCCCTTATTGATCTCTGGAAATCCATTAAAGTGGATCAACATCCTTAAGCAGATTGAACGAATGAATGTAAATCAGTTCGTACCTGGACACGGACCTATCGCTAATAAAAAAGTGCTTCATCCTCTTCGTCATTATATGGAGCACCTGCTGGATAAAGTTAAACAACTCTTAGCTAAAGGGATCACCAGCCAAGATGCAAATTCGATCCCAGTACCGAAAGAATACTATCATTGGAAAACACCACAATTTTACAATAAAAACCTTGCCCATTTCTTAGAGCAGCATCAATTCTGGTCCACAGGTGCTAGCATGGCATAAGAGCTTTAAACCATATCAACAGCCTAGTTTTCTTCAAGAGAACTAGGCTGTTTTGTAGCTATTCTTTCATTCATTATCAATGGGATAAATGTCTTCTTTAGGCATGATCAGCTCTGTAAATGGTGGATTGGCTACCTTTCTCTGCTCTTCTACAAAGGATGAGATGTCTTGAATCTCAACAATCCACTCACGTGCATACTTCTCCAGAAATGAACCTGATAATCCTAACTGAATCGCTCTTCGCTCCACTTTATTACCGGTTGGATCATGATCTGGGTCCCACTGTAAACGAACTTCAGATTCCTGCAACTCTTTTTTCCATTGTTCCTTCGTATGATAGATTTTAGAGACAAACTGGCTATGTACAGCTACAGTTAAGATTTTCTCAAATGCAGCCCTTTTTAGTCGGATGGCTAAAGTAACCTCTTGATTTTCCTTTCTCCCCCATCCTGACCGATACATCATCCACAAAAAGTTGGTTTTGATCCAACTCATCCGTGACAACTTAAACGGTCCTCCAAAATATCCATGTTTGATAGCAAAGGATGCAATTGTTGGATGGTACGCTTGATATACAATGATTGTTTCATCATCATACTGTGCCAAAATATGATTTCCAGTGTTAGGCCATCGCTCTTGTTGCAAATGATAGGGTTCAGTTACTAAATTCATGGTATATTCCTTTCTTTATCGTTAATAAGATTTAATCAGTTTGCTTAACAAACTAGTTTATTTATTAAAAGTAATACCTTTTTAAAAAGCTGTACATTTTTATAGCTCAGATATACCTTTCTACAATTACCCTTATACTTTTGGCTATTTATTTAGTATAGGTCTTCTAAAAAAAGCCAAGGGTGAAGGAAAACAATTTGCCCAGAAGTTAAATTCTTTTCTGAGAGAATCAGGAACAAGACCGATCGAAGAGTTAGCTAACCATCACTTTCATCTAGACCTTTCTCAGCAAGATTTTTGGCAACAATCCATCTATCAGATCGTCAAAGATATCGAGCAATATACAATTTTATCGATAAAATAGGTTTGATAAGAGCCTATCCATAGTTGATTGTAGGCTCTTTCATATTCCAGTTATACAAGTATCCACATAACTACTTCACACTCTGTCTCTTCTGTCGTTCTATTTCCTCTGTTAATTTTGGTTGTGGATCTTCCCATGTAGGCGGCTTAATAACCTTTCCATCTGATTCGCGAAATCGTGGTTGTCCATCCTCCCAACATTTATCCATATTGGCTTGATGAACAATCTGAAACAATGTTTCTGGACGCACTCCCATCTCTACGAGCGTCCCCAATGTAAAGTAAAGCAAATCAATCATTGCATCTGCTTGGTCAACCATAGAGTTTGCCTCTTGAAACTCCTGAATCTCCTCTAAAAGCCATTGAGTACGCACTTCCACTCGTTCAGAAGTTAGCTTTTCAGGTGTAGCTCGATGAGGTGAGCCAAACCTCCTATGAAATTCTCTCACCTGTTCCCACGCTTGATCCATCTTTCATTTCTCCTTTGTCGATCTGCTAACAAAAATCATATCCCTTACACAATCTGAATAATTCTCTGATAAGGAGGTGTAGATTTTGTTGTTATTTATCCTTCAGTTGGCCTTAGTCCTGATCCTCGTACATGCCGTTTTTACGGGAGTGCAAGCAGTGCGATCCAATCGTAAGAACTGGTTTCATTTTGCATATCGACTCGCGATCGCCTATATTGCTTTTTATTTTCTTTTGGACTATTTAACTTAATTACCAACAACCACCTCTCAGATCACAGAGAGGTGGTTGTTGGTTTTATAAATCACTAAAATCAAGGGTGCTAGCTTTTGTATAGTTGGTCACTTTTTGCTCGAAAAAGTCTGTTTTCGTCGCATTTAAATTAGAAAAGCTTTCCACCCATTTCATCGGGTGAGTTGTTATCTCTGGATACAAAATATCTATTCCCAATCGACTGAGTCGCTCATTTGCTAAAAACTTGATGTATTTATCAATCAGGTCATTGGTTAACCCTTGAATATGATTATTAGTTAGGTATTGTCCCCAACTAATTTCATGCTCCACAGCAGTACGAGTCATTTCGCGTAACTCTTGAATCATTTCTGGTTTAAACAAATCTGGATTTTCCTTACGCAATTCTTTGATCATGTTTTGGAATAACACGACATGTGTTAACTCATCTCGTTGAATATATTTAATAATTGTTGCTGTAGCTGTCATTTTGCCCATCCGTGCCAATGCATAGAAAAAAGAGAAACCACTGTAGAAGTATAAAGACTCTAGTAAAAAGTTGGCCATACAAGTCCGCACAAAATGTACATCATCTTTATAGTCTACAAATTGCTGATAAAGATCGGCAATAAAACGATTCCGGCTCAACAAATGTTCATCGTTGCGCCATTCATCATAAATTCCTTCTCGTGTCTCTGGTGAGCAGACACTATCTAAGATATAGCTGTATGATTGGGCATGGATTTCCTCTTGAAAAGCTTGGATATTTAACAGTGAGCACACTTCAGGTGCTGTCACATATTCATTGATATTAGGCAAGTTTTCTCCTTGAATAGAGTCTAAAAAATTCAAGAATGAAATCGTTTTATCAAAACCACGTCGCTCTTCCTTACTTAACTCGGGAAACTGTTTGGCATCACCCGCTAACGGGATCTCCTCAGGAATCCAAAAGTTATTTAACATCGTTCGATACAACTTATGAGCCCAATCATACTTAATCCGGTTCCATTCTCTTAGGTTCGTTGTATTCCCATTGATTAAACGTTGGGTTCCACGAACTCCCTCTTCATTAAAAATCTTTTTTCTGTGTAGCGATTCCAAAATTGTATCTCCTTTCTAAGTTTAGCTTAAGATGAACAACTTACACATTCTTCGACATCTACAGATTGATTTCGTACATAATAAATCGTTTTTAAACCATTTTCCCAAGCTTGTACATACAAATCTAAGAACTCTTTGGCACTCGTATTGGGTGTGATATACAAGTTAAAAGATTGAGATTGGTCAATATGACGTTGCCGTTTGCCCGCAGCTCGTATACTCCAATATTGGTCGATCTGATGTGCTTCTTTGTAATACCAAGTCGTTTCTGAACTTAAGTTAGGAGCCGTCTGTGGAATAATTGCTCCTCTCTTTTCTTCAATAAAAAACTTAGCAAATACAGGATCAATTCCTGCGGTTGAACCCGCGATCAACGAAGTGGAACCCGTTGGAGCGATCGCCATCACCCAAGCATTGCGAAGTCCGTATGTAGCTACCTGTGTTCGTAGCTGTTGCCAACGTTCGCTTGTATATCCACGCTTGTCAAAAAATGCTCCTGTCTCCCATTCGCTTCCCTTAAATCCAGGGTAAGCTCCTTTTTCTTTAGCTAAATTCATCGAAGCTTGAATGGACTGATAAGCAATCTCTTCGAACAAACGGTCAGCTTCTTCTACATGTTCTTCAGATTCCCACATGATCTTATGTTGAGCAAGGTATTGATGATAGCCACTGGTTCCCAATCCCACAGCTCGATATTTTTTGTTCGTCTGTTCAGCTTGGCGAACAGGATAGATGTTAAGATCAATGACATTGTCCAACATCCGCATCTGAACAGAAATGACTCGCTCAAGATCCTCAAGTTGTTCAATTCGACCTAAATGAACAGATGAAAGATTGCATACGACAAAATCTCCTGGTTTTTGCTTTGTTACAATCACTCCATCTTCCAATTCCTCACTGACAAATTCAGTCGCGGACATATTTTGACAAATCTCCGTACATAGATTGGAAGAATAGATCATCCCTAAATGATTGTTAGGGTTAGCACGATTTACTGTATCGCGGAAGAAAATAAATGGTGTACCTGTTTCAAAAGCACTTACCATGATTCGCTTCATGATTTCAAGGGCTGGAATCTCCGTTTTTTCCAATTCAGGATGAGCCACACACTCCTCATATTTACGCTCAAACTCTTCTCCCCACGAATCTTCTAAGGAGTAACCCATCACTTCACGCACTTCGTACGGATCAAATAAATACCAATGAGCCCGTTCTTTTACCTTTTTCATAAATAAATCTGGCACACAAACACCTGGGAAAATATCATGTGCTTTTAAACGATCATCTCCATTATTGGTTTTTAGATAGAGAAAATCGAGAATGTCTGCATGCCAAACATCTAAGTAAATCGCAAATGCACCGCGACGAACACCTAACTGATCAACGGCAACAGCTGTATTGTTATAGTTACGAATCCAAGGAATGACACCACCTGATGCTCCCTTGTGACCTCGAATTTTGGAACCTTTAGAACGAACCTTTCCAAGGTAGATTCCTACTCCTCCACCATGCTTAGAGACTTGTGCCGCTGAAGTATTGGTGTTATAAATCGACCAAAGAGAATCATCAACCGTATCAATAAAACAAGAAGAGAGTTGGTGTAATGGCTTACCTGCATTGGTTAAAGTCGGAGTAGCAACAGTAAGCTCTAACTTGGAAAGCACATCATAAAACTGTTTCGCCCAACCCACTCGCTGCTTTTCCTTCTGTGCTAGGTGCATCGCAATGATCATCATTCGTTCTTGTGGGAGCTCCATAATATGCTCTTGAAAATCTCTTACTAAATAACGATCTGAAAGTACTTTTAAGCCAATATAGGTAAATAAATGGTCACGCTCAGGAACAATATAATCTTCTAATTCTTGAATTTGTTCTTGAGTATACGATGCCAATAAATAAGATCCATAAAGGCCTTGCTCTGTTAACCTATGTATGAGTTGATATAAGCTTCCATACCGCTTAGAGGGATCATATAAACGATTTTGAGCAGCTTGGTGATATAAATGATTTGCTAGCATCCTAGCAGCTACATACTGCCAATCTGGCTGTTCAGCACTTGTTTTTTCAACGGCAACTTGAATCATTGTTTGAATAATCTCTACAGAAGTCATCTCAGAATGAAGCTGAGCTTTTGTTTCCTTTAACCATTCATCCTTGCTCAAATGTGTATAATTCTTAAAAATATCGTCGATGAATGCCTCTAGAGAATTCAATAACGGATATTCTGATATACTTAACAAACTAATCACGCCCGATCTATATATAGTCGCTATTGTAGTATATCTGATACT
Organism: Hazenella coriacea; assembly: GCF_004341825.1. Lineage (GTDB taxonomy): Bacteria > Bacillota > Bacilli > Thermoactinomycetales > Thermoactinomycetaceae > Hazenella > Hazenella coriacea. The sequence goes on from NZ_SMAG01000005.1 coordinate 177,521, forward strand.
AGATATAGTGCAAACCTCTAAAACAGTTTTATATATCCGTTGAACGACAATAGGTCATGATTCTTACATCATACATGACCCATTCTCTAGCTATCTATTTGATTTCGTAGTTGACGACGCGAAGAAAGAAAAAGTATTGCTTATTAACAAAGTTTCATTGTCTTTTATATGTTGCTTAATTAATCTAACCCCAAGGGATAAATCAATCACTTTTTTGGGATGAAATTGAACAATTGGAAATAGCTATTAGCTTTTTCACTTCGGAAGAGGATTTGTGCTTTCCTTGAAGGGAGTCCTATGGATTTACCTAAGCTTTATGATCCCACCCCGCCTTCCTTATCTGTCTCTATTTATGTCTTCTCACAAAAAAACAGACTGAAATTAGATTCAGTCTGTTTTCACCCTTTTATAGGCTCTTACTCCAATCATGAGTTGCACTGCCTTCGAGGAAACGTTCACAATCCAAAGCTGCCATACAGCCAGTTCCTGCTGCAGTGATTGCTTGACGATAATGTTGATCCTGCACGTCACCACAGGCGAACACACCCGCAACACTGGTTTGAGTCGTACCTGGTTTGACAACAATATATCCAACTTCATTGGTTTCTACTTGACCTTCTAAAAAGTCCGTGTTCGGTTTGTGACCAATTGACACAAAGATTCCATCCGCCTCAATGGTTTCCTCTTCGCCCGTTGCATTATTTTTTACTTTTAACCCTTTTATTCCTTGTTCACCTTTTATCATTTCAAGTGGAGTACGATTTAGGCTCCAAGTAATTTTAGGATTGTTCTTCGCTCGCTCTTGCATAATTTTTGATGCTCTTAACTCATCACGACGGTGAACTAAGTTAACCTCTGTAGCAAATTTGGTAAGGAAATTAGCCTCTTCCATAGCTGAATCTCCACCACCAACGACTATGATCTTCTTACCACGGAAAAAGAATCCGTCACAAGTAGCACATGTACTTACACCTTGCCCGATATTTTCTTTTTCGCCTGGAATTTGTAACAATTTAGCAGAAGCCCCTGTAGATAAAATCAGTGATTCGGTTTCAATCACTTCATCACCCATAAAGATTTTAAATGGACGATTTGATAGATCTACCTTTTTCACCCATCCACGTTTAAACTGTGTACCAAATCGTTCTGCTTGTTTACGCATATTTTCCATTAACTCAGGGCCTAGAATTCCCTCAGGAAAGCCAGGGAAGTTCTCCACATCTGTAGTTGTGGTTAACTGACCACCTGGTTCTGGTCCTTCAATCACCAGTGGATTCATATTTGCACGTGCCAGATAAATGGCTGCAGTTAAACCTGCTGGTCCAGTACCTAGAACAACAACTTTATTCATGTCACTCGTCCTCCTGATTTAGTAAAACTCATATGTAGAAAACATCAATAGTATTAACCATTCTATTCATGAAACTCCTTCATGCCTCATAACAAATAGCGTCCCGGTTTGTTATCTTTCCCGATCATCCGCACACCTAAACAAATCCATAAAAATATTATTTTAAAACTATTTAAAACAATCCCCTGTGTGAATCAAAGGATATCAAAAGACTCAACTCCATAGTAAAATGGTTCATATCATAAATAGCTTACCATGGATTATTATTGTTTCATATTTAAAATTTTATGAATTTCCTTGTGTCTCTCTAAACACACGAAGAATAGATTCGGGTGACTGCGCCCCAGATAATCCTAACTCATCATTGATAACAATAAAAGGAACTCCTCTTATTTGGTATTCACGAGCAAGATCCAGATCCTTCTGCACTTCATTTATATGTGCTTCAGTCGTGAGTTGATGACGAACTTCTTCTTGATCTAGTCCATGTTGCACAGCAATTTTTAATAGTTCATCCAAGTCACCTATATTGATCCCTCGGTCAAAATAGGCTTCATAAATGGCATCAATCATTTCTTCTTGTTTCTCAGGTGGGGTTAGTTTAATCAGCTGATGAGAAGCGATCGTATTAGGCATGACTTCAATTTTTTGAAAGTCAAAATGGAACCCAACGTTTTTCCCAGTTTCTACAACGGAATGAAATACTTCCTCAACTTTGAAGCCTTCCATTTTTTCCTCAATCAACTTTTTAAAAGGCTTTCCTTCATTAGGAATGTCTGGGTTAAGAAGATAAGCATGATACTCAATCTCCACATGTTGGCCAGATTCTTGCTCCCATTGTTGAATAGCTTCTTTTAAATATTTTTTACCAATTCGACACCAAGGGCAGACTGTATCTTGGAAAATACTAATTTTCACGCAAACCCCTCCCGGTATTTTCTTTATTTAGTTTAACATAAATCCAATTAAAAAACAATTATTAAATAAGAATCAGTTTAGTTTACATTACAAACTGGTTGGAGATAAATCTTTTTATGAAAAACCAAGATAAAACAGCCTCTCTGTTTTATCTTGGTTTAGATCACATTTACTTCTTTTTAATCTTAAAGATATAAGTTCCACTCTCTTCTTTGCTTTCGAGTAACTCATTTCCAGTTGATTGTGCCCAACTAGTAATATCATTTTTTGAACCCGCATCAGTCGTATGAACCTCTAAAATTTTGCCTGATTCCATTTGATCCATCGCTTTTTTCGTACGTACAATAGGCATTGGACAAGATAAGCCTTTACAGTCTAACACTTGATCTGAATTCATCTAAAATCTCTCCTTAAAAGGTTAATGTAACATCTGCATCTTTGGCAAAATCTAAGAAAGTGACGGCTCCACCCACATCGATTCCTTCAATAAACTCTTCTTTATTCAATTTCATAACATCCATAGTCATTTGACAAGCGATCATCGTCACTCCCATTTCAGAAGCCATTTGTACTAGCTCTGGAATCGGGGGAACGTTGGCAGCTTTGAATCCCTCAGCAAAATGTTCTTTTCCTACAGGCATAGGGAGCTGCTGATGGACTTGCTTATGAATCAGATTGAGTCCTTCAAAAGTAAAAAAGATCGCTACTTTAGCATCGGTAGCAGCAGCTGCTGTAGCAATATTAAAGACTTTATAAGCATCAAACATACCACCATTACTTGCGATAATTGCTACTTTCATTGAATCGTCCTCCATTAATCTTTTTCGATGGGACCTTTCCAATCTTCCATCCCACTTGTTACATTTTTTACAGTTTTAAATCCTTTTTCACTTAACAGTTGTGAGGCTAAATCACTACGATTGCCCGTTCGACATACCACATAAATATCCTCATCTGGGTTGAGTTCACCCATTCTTTTTTCTAATTCTCCATACGGAATTGAAATTGCACCAGGAATATGTCCAAATGCATACTCTGCTGGCTCACGAACATCAAGAATTACACCTTCGTTTTTTTCTAGTTTAGCATTCAATTCTTCAGGAGAAATTGTGTGTGGAAACTTTATTTCTTTCCCCTCAACGTCATTGGCTTTACGTAAATAATGTTTGAGGACATCCCCTTCTTGTTGCGTCCCTAGATAATGATGCCCAGTACTTTTGGCCCAGCCTTGAATATCTGCATAAGAACCAGGGTCTGTCGCCAATAATTCAAGCACTTGACCCGCTTGCAATTGATCCATTGCTTTTTTGGTTCTCACTATCGGCATCGGGCAGGACAAACCTTTCGCATCTACTTGTAAATCAACTTTGATAGACATTTTTTCACTCCCCATCCATGGTTAACACTTTTCCTTGCCAATCTAACATGCCACCAGCCATATTTTTGACCTTCTTATACCCATGATCAGCCAAATAGTCACATGCACGACCACTTCTAGCTCCACTTCGACAAACTAAGATGGTTTCTTTATTTGGATCTATTTCATCTAAACGGACATCTAATTGCCCCAAAGGAATTAATTGTGCACCTCTAATATGACCACTCCTATATTCTTCAACCTCTCTGACATCAATCAATTGTATTTCTTTACCATCTTTAAGGAGTTTTTCAACTTCCTTGGTTGTGATTTCTGCCCATTTGCTCATTTTCAAAACTCCTCTGCTCAATCTCGGTCCCTGTCAGTATTAAGACAAGATCTCAAGCCAAATTTTAATAGCTGTACCCATAATTAGAACTGCAAGTAACCCTTTTAAAAATGTCGTATTTAATCGTGTACTTAGTTTTGCCCCCAATGGTGCTGCAATTATACTTGCAATCACCATAACTATTGCTGGCCAAAACAGAATATCTCCAGCTAATACTTTTCCAACTGTGGAGCCAATCGATGAAATAAATGTGATTGCAAGCGAAGAAGCGATCGTCACTCTTGTAGGTATTTTTAAGATTAACAACATGATTGGTACAAGAATAAATGCTCCAGCAGCTCCTACAATACCTGAAGAGATCCCTACAATTAATGCTGAAATGACAGCAATCCAGCGGTTAAAATCAACTTGGTTCAACGGAATCTCTTCTGAACCTTGTTTAGGGATAAACATCATAACCGCAGCAATCGAAGCAAGAACAACGTAAATAAAGTTAATTGTTTCTCCAGATAAAAATTTACCACCATATGCTCCTAGAAAACTGCCTATGATAATTGCAACACCCATATAAATAACTAATTGGACATGAATCAGTTTTTCCTTTCGTAAAGCAAACACACCTGAAAGGGTGGCAAAGAAAACCTGAATCGCACTAATTCCTGATACTTCATGAGCTGTAAAGATGGCTACTCCCAATGCTGGAGGAATGTACAAAAGCATGGGGTATTTAATGATTGAGCCGCCAATTCCAACCAATCCAGAAATAAAGGAGCCTATAAAACCGATTAAGAACAATGTTATTAAAAGTGAAACAGTCACAAACGAATCTCCTCATCTACGCTTAAGAATCACCTAGCATTTGTCTCATTAGATTTCTTCACTCTAAAGGCTCAACAACACTCTTTTGAATAGAAAATCTGTCTCACACGATATTTTAAGAGCCACCAATATACCTATATGGGTATAAAAGAACTCAAAAAAATAACGCCTACATACCCAATGGGGTATCTATATATTAACCTCTCTCTCAACCGAAAGTCAACCCCTTTTCCCTTTTCGTACTATTAAGACTTTATATTAGAACAAAAAACCGTGAGAATTATTAGATTCTCACGGTTTTTCGCCTGGTAACGTCCTACTCTCCCAGGGGTCTGCACCCCAAGTACCATCGGCGCTGGAGGGCTTAACGGTCGTGTTCGGGATGGGAACGAGTGGATCCCCTCC
>NZ_SMAG01000006.1 GCF_004341825.1 Hazenella coriacea
CCAGGATCAAACTCTCCAAAAATGGTTGTTTGATTCTATGCTCTCAAAAAATTAACAGGTCATGGTTTCACTCTTTAGTTTTCAAGGAACACTTTTATATGAATCTATTTTTTCATCGCCAACTTGCAGCGACAAAAACTAATATACTACCAATCCAAATAGATGTCAACTACTTTTAAAAAATAAATATGCATATATGATAGAACATTCCTGAAACCGATAGTCTCACATTCCATGAGCTAATTTCAAGGAAAGTAAAATAGCCTACCGAAATAAATTCAATAGACTATTTCACATGGCGTGCCCTGGAAGATTCGAACTCCCGACCTTCTGATCCGTAGTCAGACGCTCTATCCAGCTGAGCTAAGGGCACATATGAAGTTAAAAATAGAGGTAAACAACTGATGAAATATAATATACAACAACATTGAATAAGAGTCAAGAACATTTTTTCTAATTCACCACAAAAACAATGGTGAGCCATGAAGGACTCGAACCTTCGACCCTCTGATTAAAAGTCAGATGCTCTACCAACTGAGCTAATGGCTCCTATCAATCAGCCCTCAACTAAGAAATACAATCTATTCCCTAAGCTACTCTGACCATCATAGCGATCAAAATATGGCGGAGCTGACGGGATTCGAACCCGCGATCTCCTGCGTGACAGGCAGGCATGTTAGGCCTCTACACCACAGCTCCACATCAAAGACAATAAGCCGACCCAATCCCCAGACTCTCTATCAGTTAATTGAATCCTCTATCATCTTAATTAAATATTTATGGTGACCCGTAGGGGATTCGAACCCCTGCATGCCAGCGTGAAAGGCTGGTGTGTTAAACCGCTTCACCAACGGGCCTAATTACAAACGATTGAATATGAAAAATGGAGCGGGTGAAGGGAATCGAACCCTCGCAAACGGCTTGGAAGGCCGATGTTCTACCACTGAACTACACCCGCTAATGGTGCTGGTGATAGGACTTGAACCCACAACCCCCTGATTACAAGTCAGGTGCTCTACCAATTGAGCTACACCAGCACATCTGGTGGCTCGGGACGGAATCGAACCGCCGACACGAGGATTTTCAGTCCTCTGCTCTACCGACTGAGCTACCGAGCCTTAATAAACTGGCGGAGAGAGAGGGATTCGAACCCTCGAGACGGGTTTTGCCGCCTACACGATTTCCAATCGTGCTCCTTCGGCCAGCTCGGACACCTCTCCGAATTGATGGTGGAGCTAAGCGGGATCGAACCGCTGACCTCCTGCTTGCAAGGCAGGCGCTCTCCCAGCTGAGCTATAGCCCCATCTTATACTCTGGTGGGCCTAGGCTGACTCGAACAGCCGACCTCACGCTTATCAGGCGTGCGCTCTAACCAACTGAGCTATAGGCCCCTTTACTTATGTACAAGCTATTTAAGTAGCTCACAAGATATTAATCTAGCATGTTTTCTTAAAATGCGCAAGTGTTTTCTCCTAAAAAAATATATTATTTTTAATCCCCCTTTTTCTTTACAGCTGAAAAAGGGGGTGATCTTTAACTTATTGGGTAGGCCCATACTTAAGAATATTAAAGTTTTCATGAAGCAAAGACCAGTTCCGATCAAACTCACGTCCCAAAGCCCAATAGGCAATTCCACGTATTCCGTATTCCTTGACCAAGTTGAATTTGGCTTGTGCACTTTGCTCATTTTCAAACCAAACCATATGCTTTCGCCCTTTTGCATCAAGGTAATAGAAAAATGGGCATTCATCCTGATTATCAAAATGAATTTTCGCTGCCTTTTGTTGTGCAATTCTAGCAGCTCGCTGAGGAGTTACTAATCGAGCTGGTGGATTCCCCTCTTTATAAGGCAAAATCCAATCATATCCATAGAGCGGAAATCCCAGCATAATTTTTTCTTTCGGAATTTTTGTTACTGCATAATCGAGAACCTTACGCATTTCTGGGATCGGTGCGACTGGCATCGGTGGTCCCGTATTCCATGCCCAATCATAAGTCATTAAGACAACAAAATCAGCTACTTGTCCGTGAAATGCATAATCATGAGCCCCTGCCCATGGTCCTTTTTGTTCATCACTCGTTTTTGGAGCCAAATCTGTCGATACTGTATATCCTTCTTTTTTAACTTTCGGGATAAATTTCCCCAAAAAATCATTGTATAACTTCTGATCCGTTTCCTGAATAAACTCAAAGTCAATATTTAAAGCACGATATCCTTTATCCTTCATGACTTTTATCACATTATCTGCAAGCCGATCTGCCATCTTAGGTGTAGTAAAAAGAGTATGAGCCACTTCCGGCGAATAATTATCTTCACCCAAATTAGTGATAACCATCATCGGAATCGCTTGCTTTTGCCGAGTGGCTTGAAGAGGGGTCAGATCATTCAGATGAACAAGACTCCCATCAGACTTCACACGGTAATTAAAAAAACTAACATATGTTAGATGATCAGCTGTTTTATAAATATCTTCAGCAGCAACCTTTGGAGCCGATGGGTCAATAAAACCTAATGTCTCAATCCCTCTCTTCATCATTGCATGATCTCGTTTTGACTGTGTTTCATCTCCACTCTTAACCTGTAATAGGCGTTGGGGATTCACTTCTCGATCCACAGTCTCACGTGGCCCTGGAGGGTGATCAAGCCGCCGCTCTCTTGTTTCATTCTGTTGAACTACTCCACAACCTGTTACGACAAAAAGAAAAAGAGTACATAGCATAGATAACTTTTTCATCAACTTCACCTTATAATTTTCAATTCCAAGACTCTCACATCATCCCAACTTTACTTTTTTGTGCACTCCATAAAAAGATGATGTACAAAGTCATAGATATCAAAAATGATTTGTTTGAATCCTTGTCAAAATTAAGACTCTCGACTCGTATATAATATTCTTCATTTTTCATCTTATATTCGCTTTAATCCCATGGACATCATGGCATTTTTATCCACTGATACATTCCTATAAACAGTATTCTAGAGTATACTTGACTCAAAAGTTTTTTGAAATGAAACAAGGAGATGAACCCATGCAAGATATCTTAGATTTCATTCTTCATTCAAAGCACTTAGTCGCACTTACAGGGGCTGGCATGTCGACAGAAAGTGGGCTTCCCGACTTCCGATCACAAGGTGGCTTATGGTCTGGCAAAGACCCCTTTCAGATTGCAACCCCAAGAGCCATTGGTACATCTGAGTTTATCGACTTTTTCCGGGGAAGAATTGAAGAGCTGGCTCAATATCAACCCAATATTGGGCATGAAGTCCTTGCTCAATTAGAGAAGAAAGGAATCCTAAAAGCTGTCTTGACACAAAATATTGATGGTTTTCATCAACGTGCAGGGAGTCAACATGTGGTAGAAGTTCATGGACATCTCAGACACCTCGTTTGCTCAAAATGTCAAAAACCTTATCCATCTGACTCTTATACAAACCAGCTTTATCACTGTGAGGAAACAGAATGCGGTGGAGATCTTAGACCACCTGTTATATTGTTTGAGGAAATGTTGGATCCATCGTCTTGGGCTGTTGCGATGGATGAAGTCGAGAAAGCTGATACGGTCATCGTTCTAGGAACATCTCTACAAGTATACCCATTTGCTGGCTTAGTTGAATTTGCCTATCAAACAGGGGCTAAAATTGCGTTGATCAACAAAACAGAAACTCCTTTAGATGGTCTTATGGAAGTTATCGTTTATGATCAAATCGGGGAAACGCTTGGCAAAATAAAAAAAGAAATCTGGAGTTCCATGTAGTCTCCAGATTTCTCACTAATAAATTAAAAGAATTCACCTACCAAATTCCAATAAACCATCCAAGGCATCAACAAAATCCCAGTTAAGATAAGTACATCTCCACTTATTTTTCTCCACCAGCCCATCGCCTGTTTACGTTCAGCTTTAAACCACTGCCATCCTTGATAAAGGAAGAAACCAAATGGGAGAATTGGTAAGTAAGTAAAGAGGTCCCACATGATGGTTTTAGGGCCCATTAACTTGTACGGATCTAACAGATTCGCAACATGTACAGCCAAAAATCCAAGATAAAACACACTAGCAACCCAAACCACCCATTTACGTGACATAGCTCCTTGATGAGGTGTTTTACGTAATAGATGAATCAACCAACCACTGGGCAAAATGTTTATGGTGAGGATTAAAACCAATGTGAAAATCCCAAATACCAAGATCGGTACAAACACTTCAGCTATTTCTAACTTTTCAAACGGCATAAATGGTAGGGAACTGAAGGAAAAATGAGTTTCTCCATCTTTCGCTTTGTAAACAAACAGTTGATCTTCACCGTTTTCTTCTTCAAAATAATAGGGTTTCTTCTCTACAAAAGTAAGTTTATCGCTCCCCGGGATCGGCAATTGTACTTGAATTTTCCCATCTCCGATTACTGTAATCTGAACTGGAGACTGGAGTAATTTGCTTACTTTTGCATAGCCATGATGTGCATGACGCATCGTCCGATACTGACCTTCTAATTCGCTTTTTAGTTGTGTCATCGGTGTTGTTGATGAAGATGGTGTTTGAATTATCGAGTCTGGATAAAAATCTTTATTAAACTGCTTAACAAACGTATCATTCAAAAAGAACCCTTCAGCACCATTGGTAGATAGAAAGATCCCTACCCCTTTTTCAGGGATTAAATACATTAATGATTGAAAACCATCAACACTCCCCCCATGTACCACCGCACGATGTTTTCTTTTTACATCTTCAAATAGTCCATAACCAATCCCCGAAACCTTAGAATCTATAGAAAAATGTGTAGACTGCATCAGCTCAGAACTTTGCTGTTTCAATAATGTCTCTTTAAATTTACCTGATTGCAGTTGTGCCATCATATATTTGGCTAAGTCAGGAGCCGTCGCATGTATGTCCCCAGCTGGTTTCCCATTGATCGGCATATAGGGAGTACTTACAATCTGACTACCGTTCGACAAATAACTTTTAGATAACCGTGAATCTCGCCCAAAACTAGCCCCTTTCATTTCAAGCGGGTCAAAAATATGCGATTGAATATATTGTTCATAAGTTTGACCTGAGACGTCCTCTACAACTTTACCTAGAACAGCATAGCTGTAATTGCTATATACCGCTTCTGTTCCAGGATTACGAACTTGAGCAGGTGTAGCAATTGATATATATTTTTCAAGCGACATCGGTGTTCCACCCATGTTTTTAAACGATTCATCATATCCAACAGTATGAGTAAGCAGATGGTGAATCGTGATTGGTTGATCACCCTTACCTTTTAGTTGTACATTTTTTAAATATTTGTTCACATCAGCATGAAGGTCTAGTTTTCCTTGTTCATACAGTTGCATAATCGCTGTTGTAGTAAAGTTCTTGGTGACAGACCCAATTCGAAATGTTGTTTGGTCTACCTGAACAGGTATTTTTCCCTCTAAATCTCTATATCCATATCCTTCAGAAAGTAACACTTTTCCATCTTTAACAATGGTTATTATAGCCCCAGGTACATGGTTCTTCTCCATATTTGCTTGAAAATATTGGTCAACATAGTCTTTTAATTGTTTCGGATTTTCAATATTCAACTTTCCCTTTTCCTCAGCAAACACTTCTGAACTAGGGATGAAGAAAATAGACGATATCAACAAAATCATACATATCAATGAAACCAGTTTTTTCAATGGAAAATCCTCCTTTTCTGACATTCTTTTAACTGCTTTCATTGTATGTTTTTACACCACATGCATGTCAGTGTAGAAAGTCACTAAAATTGGCATGATTTCTTTTATTTCAACCATTTCAAAGTCATATGAGTCACCTCTTTATATGACTTCAGTCACATTTCCCTTTCATCCCTTGTTGATTCCAAGCAACATTGAGTACAATCAAGAGAAATAACATGGTTAAGAGAAAGGGATCCCTATGGTTGAAAAGCGAAAGTGGCATTGGATTGAATGGCTTTTTTTCATTTTACTCACATGTGGGTTCGGGATCGAATTATTTATACTCCCAAATTCCCAACCTATTTTCCAAGATCCCCAAACGCGATTTTGGATCATCATCATGATCACCCTTAGTTATTTCATACCACTTTTCTTTTGGCGACCTAATTATATTCATAGAAATGGATTTGTGATCTCAGTCCTACTCACTACCGGGTTACTAGAATTATACCTTGTTTATTTAGTGCAACATTTTTTCCAAATCACCTCCTTACATGTAATGATCATTGGCTATCTTTCGACTCGTCGCATGCTTAAGTGGACGATTCCAGTCTTTGTACTGGCCATCCCTTTTATTGAGTTTTTTCTTGTACTTCCCGAAAATCGGGTCCACATTTTAATGATGCTAGTCAACTTAATCCTTACTTTAGGATTAGGACTCAGCCTCCAACACTTCATTCAAAAAAATAAACAAATCCAACAACTGTATCAAAAAAATCTGCAACAATTTCAATTGATCAAAGAACAGAATCAGGCATTAGAACTTTACAGTCAACAAATTGAACATCTAACGCTCCTAAGGGAACGAAATCGTATGGCACGAGAACTCCATGATACAGTCGGGCATACCTTAACTTCTGTAGTGATGGGACTGGATGCTGCCATTTATTTAATCGAAGTTTCGCCAGAGCGTGCGAAGGAAAAGCTTGAGGTTTTGCGAAATGTCACTTCAAATGGTTTAGATGAAGTTAGACGTAATATCCATCAAATTGCAGTTTTAGACGAAGATACCCTTTCATCACAAATCAGTAATATCACGAGTGAATTCGCTATCCATACAAGTACTGAAATTTCGTTTCAATTGAAAGGCAAAGAGTCTGAGCTATCTGAATCAATGAAACTTGTTTTCCTTCGTTGCTTACAAGAGTCTTTAACGAATGCCAAGCGGCATGGACAAGCAGCTAAAATAGAAGTTTCTTTAACTTACCAAACGAGTCAAGTAGAACTTTGCGTCAAGGATAACGGAATTGGAGCTGAGGAGATCTGTGCTGGATTTGGAATCGAATCGATGAAGGAGCGCTTAGCTGCTGTACACGGATCACTTTCGATTATTTCTTCTTTACAAAAGGGAACAACTGTAGTCTGCACCATTCCCTTACCCGATTCATTAAACTCTATAAAAGGAGCTGAAAACTATTGAAGCCGATCCGCCTTTTACTTGTAGATGATCAAGACCTAATCCGAGAAAGCCTTCACATTATCCTTGATATGGACCCAGAGCTTCAGGTAGTCGCTCTTGCAGAAAATGGGCATATTGCTATCCAAGCATGTGAAGAACATCATCCCAATCTCATCCTGATGGATGTACATATGCCAAATATGGATGGTGTCGAAGCAACGAAAGAGATAAAAAAGAAGTGGCCACAAATTCGCATCATTATGCTCACCACCTTTCGTGAAATCAATTATGTAGTGGAGGCACTTGGCGCTGGAGCTGAAGGCTACTTGTTAAAAGCGATTCATCCTAAAGATTTAATCGCTGGGATTAAGTGGGTTCATCAAGGGGGGACATTAATCCCCCAAGAAATCGCACAAATGCTAGTTAATAGTCTTCAGAAAAACTCCGACAAAAATACGATTCAAAAAGAAAAACATCACCCAACTCAAGAAACATTCTCATCACGTTATGACCTTAGCAAAAGAGAAACAGAAATTCTTCAGTATATCGCAGAGGGGGCCAATAACAAAGAGATCGCACAAAAATTATTTTTATCAGAAGGTACGATCAAAAACTATATTTCTAGTATTTACTCCAAACTAGAGGTTCGTAATCGCCTTCAAGCAGCAAAAAAGGCCTCACAGGAAGGTTTGATATAAAGCGCCCCCTCAGGGTCTTTCATATACAATGATAGAGTAACTATATAGACAGATTGAGGAGACGTTCAATGATGCATACCAAACCTTATCCAGAATGGTCATGGTCCCAGTCACGTCAGAATATGTTTGAAAGTTGCCGACGCAAATACTACTATCACTACTATGCCGCACACCTAGGATGGCAAAATGACCAACCCTATGAAGTTCAAAAAATATATCGATTAAAGCAATTAAAAAATCTACATCTAGTACTTGGTGATCTCATCCATCGCATCGCAGAAATGTATATCCAGCATTGGCGAAAACACCAAAAAAGATATACAGCTTCAGATCTGACCCACCGAATACGCAATCTGCTAAACCAAGCTTATATAGAATCAGGTAACTCCAATCAGTGGTGGGAATCCCCGACACAAAGAACGATGCTTCATGAAATCTATTACTATCAACGTCTATCACCAGAACAGATTAAATCTATAAAAGAAAAAATTCCGATCTGTGTCACTCACCTACTCAATAGTCAGAGCCTTCATGAGATGACCCATCATCCCCATTGTGAATGGATCGAGGTTGAACAATTAAATAATTTTACATATCTCGATACAAAAATATATGTGAAATTAGATACCTTATATCGATTAGGAGATAAGTGGATCATCGTAGATTGGAAGACGGGAAAAGAGGAAAAAGAAAAACACAACGAACAGTTAGCACTCTATGCATTATACGTTCATCAACGCTATCAAGTCCCACTTGATCAAATCCATATACGAGTAGAAAACCTATGGACTGGCACTTGTACCCATCATGCGATCAATGAACAAACCAAATCTAGCATATCAGAACAGCTTGATACAAAAATTCAACAGATGAAAAGCAGCCTCACTGATGCTAAACAAAATATCCCTTTACCGATCGAATCATTTTCTCCTACAAAAGATGTAGATACTTGTCACTTTTGTAACTTTCGAGAGGTTTGCCAGCCAAAGAGTTAACTAGATATAAACACATTGATCTGTAAATGCAAACAAAAAAACCATTTCAAAATTCCAACTCTCTTTGTGTAGAGTCGATCAAGAGAGTAGATAGGTTAAAATGATTTTTTCATTAAACAAATCTATATTTTTTCGAAGAAAAAGTTCTTAGATTAGAGCTTTTTCTTTTTTATGCACATACTCCATTAGCAATCTATCTTGAGCTTCTTGCATAACGATCCCGAATCCTCTTAAGTCTTTGATGGTATTTTAAAATATTTACTCTTGCCTCTTCAGCTTGCGGTGCAATAGGACGTAAATCACGAATTCCCCAATAGTCTACAAGAACATCCAAAACTTGGTCAAAGTATTGTAGAGGTCCATAATTTGCTTTCTTGGCAATGATATTCATCCGATTTTCAAAATCAGGCATCACAGCACCTGGCATTTTAAAATTCATAATGACATTGGCAATGTGATAGCAGTAATTGGGTTCAAGCTCAAGATGCGCACGAATAACATCTCTGTAAAAAGCATAATGAAGTGTCTCATCTTTAGCAAGACGACGTAACAAAGTAGCCAGTTCTCGGTCATGTTCCCCTGCTATTTTTGCAACATTATTATAAAAAACCATTGTTGCTAGTTCTTGTAAGGTCGTATACGCCATTGCTTCAATGGGTGTATGAAAGTCAGGATTAAATCCGCCTTCAAGCACTTGCTTTCTTAATTCGTGCAATCGATTTGGGTTTACATTACGAGTCAATAGAAGATAGGTTTCCAATAAATTAGAGTGTTGATCTTCTTCTGAAGTCCAAGTATGAATAAAGTCTGTGATCACAGATAGAGATCCTTTAAACGTTTCTGAAAGATACGTAGTAAACCAAGGCAAATTAACCTCAGTCAACAGTGCCGTTTCTACAGCAGTAATAATGCTAGAAGGTAACGTCACTTGGCTTTCATCCCACGGAACTCGTTTGAAATCCATTCCTTGATCCCAAGGTAAGAATTCATGATAGCCCCAGTCTATCTTTTGGGCTCTCTCTTTATGTTGTTCATATAATTCTTTTAAGCGTGGTTCTAGTCGGAAATCCAAGTCATTAGTTAACATACTTTTCCCCCTTCTTATTGCAATGACACAACTTAAGACTTGGTACTAGTATAACATACTAATAAAAACATCCCCTTAAAATAATCTGGAAACCCACTCGAAATTCCCAGAATTTATGTTAAGGGGATGTAGAAATTCTCTCTATAAAAGCATTTTCCTATTGAGAAAATGCAACTAACAGAGAGTTACTTCAATCCATGATTATATTTGGAGATTCTATGTCATCTTCTATTAAGTAAATCCTCACTAATTATAAATGATCTTATCTAAAAAAGCGGTCGCTTGTTCCTCACCGATCCCCTTTACCAACACCAACTCGCTGATTAATATCTGCAAGGCATTGTCTAACATTTTCTTTTCACCAGTGCCAAGCGGTTTTACTTTGTTTAATCTAGCTAAATCACGAATCACTTCAGTCCCTTTATAAATATCCCCACTCTTCATCTTATCCGCATTAATGCGATATCTTTGATTCCAAGTGGTACTTGAATCAGTTTCATCATCATGCAAAGTGTATAATACATCTTCCATCGTCTCTAGATCAACAACCTGTCGTATACCCACTTCCTCAGATTTCTCTATAGGAATCATAATCTGCAATTTCCCCATAGGCTCCGTAGCCATCTTCAGAATATAGTAATATTGTTTTTTCCCTAGGATTTCTTTCTCCTCAATATCTTGAATCACACCTGCTCCATGTAAAGGGTAAACAACTTTATCACCAATCAGAAACATATGATCTACCTCCGATACATTAAAGATATCACATATGCAATATTTTGTCAAAAATTTTTATTTTATTATAAGTAATCATCTTTGTCAATATATATCTGAAAAAAAATGAAAACGTTTTGATTCAAATCATTTGCAGATATAAATTGACTGTGTTATAATGCTAATTGGTTGCACATATTGAGTCTATAATTCACACATTGTAAAGGATTATAATCTCGATTTATTATTCTCCTTTACAATGTGTGAATTTTTTTGTTGAATATGGTCAACACACTATATTTTTGGAGGCATCACAATGATTCAAGGAACAGTTAAATGGTTTAATGCAGACAAAGGATTTGGATTTATTGAAGTAGAAGGTAGAGATGACGTATTTGTTCATTACTCAGCCATCAACTCAGACGGTTTCAAATCTCTAAACGAAGGCGACAAAGTAAGCTTTGAAATCACCCAAGGTAACCGTGGAGATCAAGCTGCAAACGTCGTTAAACTATAAAACAGTTAAACAATAAAAAAAAGCCATTGACGAGTCATATGTCAATGGCTTTTTTATTTATTAATTTCATTTTTCTAATTTAAATTTGTAAATATATATACCCTATTCACTTATATTCAGATAAAATAGATATAAGAAATATTACCCATATATAAGGAGGATGAAGTCAAAAGAGGAATAGAATGCACCTGAAATCGTGATAAGTGATTGTTTACCAAAAAGCCCAGATAAGAATTGAACATGAAAACGTTTACTTAGCTCGTTAAAGTTATCTAAGAATTCACGTTTAGGGATTGGAACTCTTCAATTTTACAAATATAATAATTTATAGTAATCAACCATTCCAATCTACTTCTTATCGAGCAAGACACATCACAGGAGGCCTTTGCTATGATAACCGAAATGTTTGAACAGAATGGAGTTAAAACCACACTGATTGACCTAAGTGACAAACTTAGGAATCAAACAAGCCCATTTGAGCCTAATCCTCACAAAATTAAGTACTTCGATCATAAAGAATCGATCCAAGTCACTGAAAAATTCTTAGGATTAAATGAATCCTTTTGGCCAGATGGAGAAGCTTGGGCAGTGGAGGAAATCACCTTATCGACTCATAGCTCCACACACGTCGATGCTCCCTATCATTATGGTTCACAAAGCAATGGGCAACCAGCTAAAACCATCGACCAAATTCCTTTACGCTGGTGTTATGGAGATGGAGTTCTCCTTGACTTCACACACAAACACTCCGGAGAAGGAATTACAGATCAAGATCTCCAAGAAGAACTTGATCGAATCGGATACGAATTAAAGCCTTACGACATCGTATTAATCCATACAGGAGCTTCAAAATATTTTGACGAACCTGGTTACGATTTTAAGCATGCTGGATTGGTGGCATCTGCGACTGAATGGCTTACTGATCAAGGCATTAAATTAATCGGGATTGACGCGTGGGGTTTAGACCGTCCTTTTGATGTGACTTCTCAAGAAGCGAAAGAAGGGATCACTCAATTTTGGGAAGCCCACCTAGTGGGTAGGAATAAAGAGTATTGTCAAATTGAAAAGTTATGCAATCTTGAACAAATGCCACAGCCTTTCGGATTTAAAATCTCTGCCTTTCCAATTAATATTGAAAACGCAAGTGCCGGATGGAGTCGTGTTGTAGCTATTTTCGAAGAAGATCTATAGCTTTCCCTTACATAAAAATGACATAGGATCTGGTTCTGATCAGATAAGGGGGACAACCATGATTCACCAACCCGAAATAAAAACTGTTGAAATATACAGTGGTATCAGCCACCTAGAGACATTTGAAAAATATTATAAAAACGAGATTGCCCCCAAGTTTTTATCTACCAACGGGGTCAAAGGAGTCAGACTCAATCAGTTACAACATGCTGCTGAACAGCAACCAGCGGAGCTTAGAGATATCCAACTAATCGCAGAGACATTTTATGAGTCATTTGATCATGTGAGAAGCCTCTTTGCATCATCCCGAGGAAAACAGCTCTCTCAATTACTTGCTGATAATAAACATGGAAAGCTAGCGTCATATCTGGGTACCGAGAAAACATTTTATTCAAAAGGCTATATGAATGGTTCGATTAAAGATATAGCTGGAATCAAAACAGTTGGAATCTATAATCGTGTGACAAACTTAGCAAAATTCGAAGAATACTATACTTCCGAAATAACTCCCCGTTTTTTACAAACGGATGGGGTCATTAAAATGCGAGTAACCATGCTTCAAAGTGCAGGAGTTCAGAGATCCGACGATATCCAACTTATTATTCAGACATTTTATGACTCACCAAGTACTCTTAAAAGATTAGTCAGTTCACCGATCGGACAAGAAATATCACAACTCATAGCTAACAATCAGAATGGGCAATTGGGGGCTTTTATAGGGGTGGAACAAGTACTACTTCCCCGTAAGTGTATAAGTTAAGATTTGTTGATCGTAAAATTAGATAAAAAAACAAAAGGATACCTCACTATCATTTAAACACCGACTGTTATAGTGAGGTATTCTTTTTTTAAAGAATAACATTATTTTAAATATGAAACAATCCTTATTTTAAAAAATTAAGGAGGCATATATCTTGGAAAAGATCGTACAATCGATTCCTAAATGGGTAAAGAAAGATATTGCAATCGAAGTAATGGCTGAAATGTTAGCTGATCAGAGACAGCTAATCCGAGAAGAAGAACGTAAACCAAACCCTGATCTCCATCAAATTCAACAGTTATATATCCAAAAAAGAAAACTACTAAAAGAAAGGAAAGAAATGTATTTTGGTAATCAGGAAATCATTCAAAAAATCCTCATTCAATATGGCGAAAAAGTACGGCAGAAATATATGGAGGAAAAATAATGATTGATTCACAAAAGTACAAGCTATCCAAAGCTGAACACCAACACATATTTGAATACTTAAAACAGGAGATGTTCGCAGAGACGACACCTGTCAAAAACCCCACCATTGTCATATTAGGTGGGCAGCCTGGCTCTGGAAAAGCCAACATGATTGACCTTTCACGTCATGAGTTTCCAGATCGTAACTGCTATTTTGTTAATGGGGATGAATTACGTAAAGAACACCCACATCATCAAGAGATTTTTCGTCATTTTGAACAAGATTACGCAAGGTTGACTGATCCGGATGTACGAGTCTGGACAAAAGAGCTTTTTGACCTAGCAATAGAAACAAAAAGAAACATTATCTTTGAAGGAACGATGCGACAGGCAGAGCCCCTCTGTCAGACACTTCTGCATCTAAAACATCAAGGATACAAAGTAATCATTCGAATCTTAGCAGTGAACGAACAATTAAGTTTCCTAGGAACCATAGAACGATATGAAGGACAAAAACAAATTTTTGGTCATGGTCGCTCCGTTCCCAAAAATTCACACGATGCTGCTTATCAAGGGCTCCTTCAGACCGTCAAGCGAATCGAGCATGGAAAGTTATTTAACACCCTTCAAGTATATAATCGCAATCATGATCTTCTCTATGAGAACCAAGTGATCAATCATCAACTGATCCATCCCCCAAGAGTTGCGGAATCGATAATCAAGGAGCGGAGCAGGGCATTTTAGACAAAGCAACACATAGTCATCACCAAATAAAAAAGCGACTACTTTATATGTCGCTTCAGGAATTCAGGAACAATTGTCTCTGCCTTTTTTAGTTCGATCTGTCGTAAATGATGCTTAACAAATTCAGGAACCTTTTCTTCTTCTACTTTAAGTTTCATTTCCTGTTTCACTTGATCCCGTTGATGGGTATAACTTTCAATTTGATGTAAAACATCTGCCATTCTATTCTGGACATCTGTATAGGTAAAGCGCATCACCGTCCAACCTTGACGAAACATATAGGTATCACGACGCTGATCGTGCTCCCTTTGCTTTGGACTACTGTGATACTTATATCCATCTAGTTCAATAGCCAACATATATTCGGGTAAAGCTAAGTCAATCCAGTAAGGTCCTAGAGGATGTTGTGGAATAATCCTCCCTTTATATTTGTTGCGGATCTGATAATATAGATTTCTCTCCAACCAACTATCCATTAAAAACATATGACGATCTAACACGGGGAGATGTCCTTGAGTGATCTGTTCAATGATAAAACATATGGCGTAGATCGGATAAAATGGAATTCGAAGCTTCTGCTTCCCCCATCTTTTCAATTCAATATACTTTCGTCTTGTCTTCCGATACCCTTGCTTGACAGATTTCCATTGTAGCTTTAACGTTTCCATTTGCTTTAGCCAGCCTTCCTCCTTCAATGAGTCATTATCTATCTTTGATTTCACACTCTCCCTGTAGTGTCAAGCAATTCCAAGAGCATCTGAGCACAATGTTCACCCTCCATAAGCTCGTACCTTACAAAGAAGTCCACTCGACCCTTTCTGTTAATGAAAGCGACTAACTTTATCTAATATTTCATCTATTAATTGATTCCTGAAACATTATACTGTTCAAATAAGATTAATTCAATTTTAATTGAAACATAATTATTTATCTAAGAGAGAGGCTTTGACTCAACCATTTACGAAAGGAATGATTCATATGTATACGCTATTTCGTTACAACTGGCAAGTAAGAGATGATTGGTTTCAATGGTGTAAACAACTATCTGATGAAGAGCTACGGCGAGAACGAACCGGAGGAGTAGGGAATATTCTACACACTCTATTTCATATCGTGTATGTAGAACAATCTTGGATCTGTGACCTACAAGGTAGGCCTGAGCTTCATTTTGATTTCGATTCTTCCACTACGCTTCAACAAGTAGAAGAATGGTCATCAGAGTGTCGCCCATTGGTCGAACAATTTGTCAGTGCTTGGTCCCCCGAGATGGAAATGCATATTTTAACAGACACACATCCAAAAAGACCCCCGTCTGAGTTCAGGTATGGAGAAGTATTGCGACATGTAATCGCACATGAGATTCACCATATGGGTCAACTTTCTGTTTGGGCTCGAGAGCTTCAACTACAACCCATCTCAGCCAACCTGATCCGCCGTGGACTTTATGAATGATCATTCTAGGAGGGATAAAATGAAAACAGGTCTTCTTATCATCGATATTCAAAATGATTACTTTCCAGGAGGCAAAGCCGAACTACATCATCCCCTCAAAGCCTTAGAAAATGCTCAAGTAGCCCTTAAAATATTTAGAAAACAACGTCTCCCAGTCATCCATGTGCAACATCTATCGCTTCAAGAAGAGGCGGGATTTTTTCTTCCTAACACAGATGGAGTCAAGATTCATCCAGAAGTTCAACCCTTAGCCAATGAATATCTCGTGCAAAAACATTTTCCAAACAGCTTTCTTCAGTCCAATTTACTGGATCTCCTCCAAAAAGAACAAATACAGAATCTAGTCGTCTGTGGGATGATGAGTCATATGTGTATCAATGCAACCGTACGAGCAGCCCGTGACTTCGGATTTCAGATCACTCTATTAGAAGATGCCTGCGCAACCAAAGATCTTATATGGAACGGCAAAACCATCCCAGCTTCACAACTACATGAATCTTTTATGGCCGCTTTGGCTCATATGTATTACGCAGATGTCGTTCAAACTGATCAATGGTTGTCCAGTCAATAAATCTAGAGAATCAGAAAGGTAAGCAAACTCTCCACTGGGTTGCTTACCTTTTTGATTCTCAGCTTACTTTTTTTGATTCAATCCTTGAGTAAATAATTAAACTCGTGATTACAATAACCATAGCTGTGAGCATTTTATATTCTTCTGGTAGAGGAAACCACTCAACTACAATCTGGGGAATAAACAATAAAGCGGGAACAATGATCGAAAACCATGTTCGACTCCAAATAGCAATAGCAATAAAGATCAAAACGGCGATCGAACCTGCAATGATATTTCCAGTTGTATGTAATTCAAAGAAGGGTTCTCCCCATTTTTTATCCAATAAAAAGAGTGCCACATAGAAGAATATGGTTAGAAAACTCTCTACAAAAAAGAGAAGAATCTCTTTCCACTTAGGAACATTGTTTCTAGCTATATATTTTAAAACAAGAGCAAAGATCCCTAAGGCTCCAAGTGTTACAACTGGATAGCTAATCAAAGCAAGGATGGAGTAACTCACTGTTCCCCGAATAGCATCTCCGAGGAGAATATAAGCAAACGCACCTATCATAATGATTGGTATGGCTTTCATCAATCCTTTATAGTCCACTTTCATCTCATCAGATAATTGGTCCATATATTCTTTCGGTGAATATCCAATGATGTCATCCACACTTTTCTCATTTAGCTCTGCTTCTCTTAAATGATCTTCTAACTCTGTCTTAATCTCATTAATCTCTTCAAATTTTCACCCTTAGAAATTAAGTACAATCGTAAATGATCCAGAAACTCCTGACTTTCTTTTGAAAGCGTCATCTGATCCACTCCCCACACCTACCTCTTCTCATCTAATAGTCGATCCACACTGACCGCAAGCTCCTTCCAACGTTTGTTAAACTCTGTCAACTCCACCCATCCTTTTTCTGTCAAAGAATACTATTTCCGCTTCGGTCCCGTAGGTGAAGCCTTCATCGTCGAAGAAACCCACTTCTCCTTCTGCATACGAATCAAAACAGGATAAATACTCCCTTCACTCACCATCCTAAATCCATATGACTCCAACTTTTCAATCATCTCATACCCATAAGTCTCACCTTTGGAGATAATCGCCAGCAAACAACCTTCCAAAATCCCTTTCAACATCTGGCTTGACGACAAGTATGCGCCCTCCTTCTACGATTTCTTTGTTAGCTATCTTGTAATGCATGATAGGAGGCGGAAAATAAAAACTCGCTCGATCGAGCTATTTTGTATTGCAAGATAGTTAAATCGCAACAGGGATGGAAGGAGAAGACAAGGGGGTTGTGTATAGTTAATGGAGTTGGTATAAAAGCCTTAAGACCCCATAGACGAATTAGTGAATGAATTTAACTTTTTCATTCCACGTAGTTCATATAAAACTATTGACCGCAACAATTGTATCAGTCACTACTGTATTCTTTACATTCCACGTAGTTCATATAAAACCGGGGATATTACATGAGTAACGATAGTAAAGAAATGCCTTTACATTCCACGTAGTTCATATAAAACACTGGGGTTAACATTTACGGACTTTCAAAGCAAAGTCCTTTACATTCCACGTAGTTCATATAAAACTGGATCAGGAGTATGAACGAGTTACAGGAAAAAAACCCTTTACATTCCACGTAGTTCATATAAAACGGATATACAAAAAGCGTTTATCTTTGTTCGCTGCTCTCTTTACATTCCACGTAGTTCATATAAAACTTGGGACGTAGAGCTTGCCAACTCGTGGAGGATTCCACTTTACATTCCACGTAGTTCATATAAAACTAGAAGCGAAAGAAGGCGACATGGAAATGTTTTACAATACTTTACATTCCACGTAGTTCATATAAAACTTAGTAGGAATCCGCTTTGGGAAGAGGTTAAGCGGTTACTTTACATTCCACGTAGTTCATATAAAACCCTAATATCCGATAACAGCAAAAGCCTTGTACCATCAGCTTTTGCGAGGATGGTTTTCACTACTTAAACGTGTTTTTTGCAGTGAACCTCCAGTCATATAAATCGGTTTAGTCTTAATTTTACTTAAAAAGCTAGATATTACAAGGGTTAGTGCATTTTTTCTAAAAAAGAGATCTACTGCAAAATTACCTTTGCTCATATGAAACGTAATTACAGGAACATGTTTTCAAAAGACTTTTCTTGTCCGTATATTATCTTTTTGATATGGTTCGGATTTTTTACTTGGTAGATATAGATGGAGTCTGTTTGTTGATGAGCGATTGCATAGATTTCCGCTAGACATTGTTTTAGTTTTCCTTGTGTGATCTCCCCTTCAAATACGGAATTTTGGGTCCAAACTAAGTATTTCTTCAAGATTTTATGGACTTTGGATACTCTTTTTTCAGCAACATCATAAGTGATGATGACAAAGATGGTTACCACCACGCCTTCAAAGGTTTGTATACTTCATCATTCAAGAAATGCTTGACTAACTTATAACCTTCTAAGCGAATCAAGGTTCGGTAGGATACTTTCCGATTTAATTTCCGATGTTTGATCGTAGTTTTCATTTTTTTCTCATACTCACGAAGAAAAATTTGTTTTCCCTCATCGTTTAAGAAGCAGGCTTCTTCTATCCATTCAAAATGATTTTTCTTAATCATTCGCTTATTGATTAGATTAAAGATTAGTGGATCGACGATTAAGGGCTTAAAAATTTCTGCTATATCTAGGCTGAGGGAAAACCTCTTACTAGTAGGCTGATGTAAAAAGCTTACAGTTGGATTAAGAGTTGTTTTGTAAATCTCTCCAAGTACAGTCGTATACATGCGACTATTTCCAAACGAGATTAATGCATTGATAGGATTACGTGGGGGTCGCTTCTCTCTTTTTTCAAAATGAAAGAAAGGATCTTGACAAATATGTGGGAAGGATTGGTAGTAGATTTTGCGAATTTGACCTTCGACTCCCATCAGCTGATCTGGATGTTGAGCCGAAAATAGTTTTGGTTTTTCTAAAAGGATCAAATCTCTGTTGGCTTGAGTGGTTTCAGATTTTTTACGGAGATTTCTTAGGATATGATGAGTTGCACTGTCCAAAAACATTTTTGCCAAATACATGCGTTTTTCGTGATTTAAATAATACTCAGCTTGTTGAACATCAACATAGCCTGACACCTGTTTTTTTCTAGGTACAAATCCCCCTGCATAATAACCATAGTAATTGTACATGTGGACGAAGATCGATTGGGTATTCATATGATTGAAAAAGCTAGTGTTAAAGTCAACTTCACTGTAGATATGAATATTTTCTATTTGTTCAACAGGCAGGGTTCTTTTATTTCCCATGTGATCGATAAATAATAGTGTGTGATCTTTTCTCTTCAGACGACCTGGGTTGAAGATATAAATATCTTTCATGAGTCGATCTCTCCTACAAAGCAAAATGAATAATAGGAACAACTTCGGCAATAAGGAAGTTTTGTTTTCTTCGGAGGTAATGGTAACGAGATTACTCTTTGAATCTCTTGTAGACAGTTATTAATTATTTGTTCGTCTTCCTCAGTCAACTCCACTTCTTCAACCTTTTTCTCTTTCACATAGTGGATCTTTCCACTGCGTTTAACCCCAATATTCTTCAAATAATAGAGGTAGTATAAAAGTTGCATCCGGTCTGCTTGTTCCATTTTGCTACTCGATTTCACTTCACCCACATATTCCTGACCGATCAGGTCGATCTGGATGAGATCATCGATATTAACTTCCTTCTTTTTCTGCTTGTAACTTTGTTCATGAAGGATCTTTCCTTGTAGAACTAGATCACTTTCATGTTCCATCGTGATTTGTTTGGAGAAAAGCCAGAGTTTTCTCTGGCATACATAGTAGTAGTGAACGTTCGTTCCCTGTGTTTTAATAAGTTCAAAATCTACCATAATGGTAGCTCCCTCTATAGAAAGTTATCGTATTCATCATGCAAAACACCTCGTCCAGTTAGTGTTTGTGGATCAAATTCATAGTTGGCATTATATACATAGATATAATCATATCCACTTAAGGGAATCGGAGTTCCTTTTCCCTTAAGCTTATAAAAAGGAATGTGAACCGTTTCTTGTTCTATCTGCCACCTGATTTCCTTTCTCTTTTTTTGCAACTCTTTTCTTTGACTATGTTCATTTTTCGCACATTCTCTCACTTGACATCTCAGCTCTTGATCCTGTTCAAATAATGGTAATAGTTGATCGTAGATGGAACGTGGGATCACTGGCATTGTGGAAATATCTCGTAACAACTTCTGTGCCTCGTTTCGACTTAGCTCATTAGCGGATGGATATTGAAGTACTTTCCAAGCTTCCTCAAATTCTCTTAGATAGGAAGTGTTCTTTAAATTCTCAGTTCGATACATGGTTTCAACTAATGCCACTTTTGTTGCTTCAGGTAGATACTCATTTTGGTAAGGAATAAGAGCTTCCTTGCTAAGTGCAAATAAATCTGGATCATAGACTGCTTTTCTCCCAATCCCAGAAACCTCTTCGGAATAGACATAAATATTGGCCTCTTTATTCGTATAAGGTCGCCCACGATAACATCTTCCCATTCGCTGAAATAAACTATCTAGAACGGAGAGTTCTGTAAACAACACATCAAAATCAACATCGATTGAGGCTTCTACGATTTGAGTGGTAACCCAAATCCCCACTTCTGGATCTCGAACTACTTGGTTGGGTGCAAAAGAAGTGATCTTCTTTTCAAGTAAGGAACGATCTTTTGGGGTGAATTGTGAGTGAAGCAGATATACTGATGTTCCCTCATCCGCCAAGGCTTCATATACCTTAATGCTTTGACCCACCGTATTGCAGATAACGAGGACTTTTTGATGTTTACTTTTTTCGATCATGAGCGGAAGATCGTCTAAGATTCTTTGATCTTTCATCGTCATTCGATGTCGCACCAGTTGATTGGTAAATGTTTGACGAGTATAGGTCTCACCTTCAAGTAAGCCGATTTCATTCATCTTTTCTAGGAAAAAAGCAGGAAGTGTAGCTGTCATAATTAAAAACTTTCCACCCATTTGATGAATTTGCTCAATCGCTTTTAGTAAAACAGCTACAATCTTTGGGGAATAAGCTTGAATCTCATCAATGATTAACTTGGAATAGGCAAAGGTAGAGAGCCATTTTTCATGTCCTTTGAAATGAAATGGGAATGTTAACAATTGATCGATCGTAGAAAAAGTAAGCTTGCGGGATAACAACTGAGATTGGCGGAAGATCTGTTCTACGGTGTCCATATTTTGCTCATTCTTCTCTTGATCTTGATCCATGTTTAGAAGGAAATCTACAGCAGTTGAATGTAAAAGCCCTGCGATGGGTTGCTGCTCTCGATCAACAAATTGGATCTTAGATGGTTCAGCCACCCGTTGGTAGAGGGCATTCATACTCACCCGAAGCGGCAATGTAAAAAATCCCTTCTCTTTTCCTAACCACAACAGAGCAGCTTCTGTTTTGCCCATCCCTGTTTGTGCTGTTAAAACAATACTTTTGTCCTGATTGTCCATTGTAAACTCTTGCAAAGGACGTAAATTCCCTTGTAAAAAACAATAGGTATACTCTCCAATATGATAAGTAGAATGAAGTTCTACCTTCTCATGGGCACTAGCTGCATGATCTAGACGAAGTAATAAGCCTTTGATCAGTACATATTCAAAATACTCATCGTCGAGATAGTTGATGGGTTGATTAGCTAAGCGTAGTTGTAGTGTACCTAGTTTTTTCTGGATCGGATGGGAAAACTGCTGAGCAATTTCTTCGATCCGTGGCTGTAAATCCTTCTCGATCACTTCACGGATCACATCTTTAGAATCTCGCAATTCCTGTCTCCGGTCATGATGATAAGCAATGGTCTGGATGAGTATTTTTTCTTGAGACCTGTTCCAGCCGTTCTCAGCACTTAGTTCTTTTAATGGGACGAATAAAGGGGATATGTAATTATGGGGAATGTGATAGTCTATTTCACATTGTAATAGTGGGAGTTTGAGTACTTCTCGAATGACATTTTGAAAAACGGTATAAACTTTACCTATATCATGATATTGAACGGCAATCTCAAGGATTTTCCATTGAGCAGTCGTTAATAAATCAGGGTAGGTTTCCCGAAAAAATTGGAGATTAGCTAATAATTGATCTGTATGTTGTTGAATCGTTTCGACTGGATGTGACTTTGCGTACAATGTTTTACCTCCTACAGAGCTGATAGAATCCATCAATAGCTTTTGGAGTCCTATATTTGATACTCACCACTTTTCTGAAATTATGCTTTAAAAGTGGTGAGCGATCATGTGTTTTAATGTCACTTATAGGGGGAGAAAAAGTAAACCAGATCTCCTTCTTCATCTTTGAAAAGTGTCTCCTCTTCCAACAAATCTCCCTCTGTTAAGTAAAGAACATCTATCTTTTTCCAGATTCGTTGATCATGGAGGACATCATAGGTGGTATTGAGTCGATAACGAATTCCACTCGTTAGTTCAGGATCATAAAGGTAATCCAAGGGAATATAGATTCCTTGAGTTAACGTATGGTGGTGACCACTTGTTTCTTCCTCAGTGACATCCATCCAACTGATGCTATCGATTCTGACCAAATCTTCTTTACGACCTAAGCTTAAGTATTCACCTGGGGAGGATAACTCTTGAGCAATCTGATGTAGCAATTCCTTATCTGCAGAAATATGAATCGTCAGTGATACACCATATAAAAGATGAACATTAAGCGGTGAAGTAGCAATCGTATTTCCTTTAAAAAGAGAGGTTGTACGATAGTCTACAAACTTATCTTCATAGTTTCCTTGAATACTTACATTCATCTCTTGATAAGATGTGGCACCAATAATCCAATGAATCATACCAATCACAGTCGAATATGGAGGAATAGGATATGTTTCTCCAACTTTAAAAGCAAAAGGTTTGGTATAAGAGGCTGTTTCTTGAAACAACTTAATTTTCAATACTTTCATGTGTATCCACCGCATAAACATTTTGTACTTCTTGGGTTAGATATTCAAACATCTCCTGCACAGAATGAACTTGCTCTGTTGGAAGCAATTCAGAGATTTCATCTTCATTTCTGAACACACCTTTAGCTAAGCCCACATGTGTAGATGCTTGTACCTCTTTTCCAAACACCTTTTTCTCCAATCCGTCTTGTAACAGTTTCGTGTTTACCCCATACCCTGTAGACCGAATGTCAAGTTGTACTCTCCCCAAGAAAAATGGATTGCAAATGTTGTAGACTCCCCCAATGACAAACAATGGAGATAAGTTTTCCATACGACCCCGGATTTGCCTGTTAAGTAGATTAAGAATTTCAAGCAATTGTGTAACACGCTTGCATTTTTCTTCAACAGGAATTTCTAGTTCACGATCAACCCCAATCCGATCTAAGTCGATGGTGACGGTATACGTGTAAAAGCTGTAATGTTGCTCTACATTGGCAAGGTTATTATTTTCACCAATTCGTTGAGCTAATCCCATATTACTTAGAAACTCAAGATCACTTTTATATGATTCCAAGGAAATTGCTGGTGTGATTCGTGCCACAGCTTCTCGAGTTACCGCACCTACTCCTTTAACCGTTTTCATATAACCAAATAAGTCCATCTCTTCAGATATTTCGATTGTTGCATCTTCACGGAATTGAACTGTGCCCTTTTCCTTACTTACCGTTTGCAGATTCCAGTTAAACCACTCATGCCCCAAACGAACCATATCGTAACGTAAGCTTTGTCTCGAAGCATAGGTATACATTTGTCCGTTTCCTCGGCTCAATTTCTTAAGTTCTGCGATATTCCCTATCCCCTCGCCATAATTGAGACCATTGGCTTGGAAAATCATAGATATTGTAAGTCCTTTACTCATAACGATCTCCTCCCTCGGGTTTTGCCTGTAATCCTGAAATAAATGAATAACCCACTTCCACGAAATCTAGATCTTTTTCATGTAAAATATTGAGAAACAAAGATGGAACGATTCGATTGGATGTCATATAAACACGCAGTAGCGTATCAAAGAAGAGTTGCTTATTCCCTGCCTTACAAGCATTTAATAGCCGATATGAGATTCCTTGAAGCTGATTATCCTTTTGTTGCAAATGGAATAACGCAGCTAGTTCCTTCCCTTCGAAAAAAAGTTTGGTTAGCTTTTTATCTGACAAGGTTGACTCCCCCCTTAACCGATGTTCTAACTTGTGACGAGCCAGGATTGCCCAGAATACAACCTGTGCCTGGTGCTTATCACTAATGAGATTACGCAACGATTTTTCAATAAAATAAATGGTGTCTCTTCTTTTAAGAACCTCTTCGACAAACAGATGTTGCATCGACTTATTTTTCATGCGTTTAAGATCGCTGGCATCTTCTTTGAAAAAGAGCGCCAACTTTTTAGGAATGTGGAAATAATGAAGCTTCGAATTTTTCTTTTCCACTGAGAACTCGAGAAACAAAATATTTTGCAACGTATAGATTGATAGATCCTCAGTTGTTTTGAGTAATAAATCATAGATCAGCTCTTGGAATGGATTGCTTTCATTTCTCTTATTTTCAAATACTTTGTTTTCTGCCACGAGATGCTTGATGGAAGTATATAAGTTCACAAAGCCAAAGGTTGGAGTATACTCAGTACTCCCAAAGTGACTCTCCCTTTTCAGATAATAGGTAAAAGAGATTGATGAGCAAAATAGTAAAAAACGAGTCATATTCGAAATGAGAATCGTACTTCTTCCATCCCACGCCATGTTCTGGTTCTCTAGGCTTAGTCCCAAAGGAAAAAACATCTTTTCCTCAAACTGAATAGAGCTGGGAAAGTCAGGTTGTACAGAACAAGGTAAAATTCTTTCTATAGACTGTGTTTGCTTTATAGCTTCGTTGACTAGCTTCTTTAAATGTCCTTGGGTTTCTTTCTCTTTTTTCTTCTTTTTTAATTCTACTTCTAGCTGATCGGTTGGCACTGTTCTGACCCAGTCCATCAGCTTACATTCTGCAATGACTGGTTTGATGTAGTCATCATGAAACTTTTCAATGAATTGTTCCTTTGTGCCTTGAAAGCTTGGATTTAAAAAGCTAGGCTGTCCAAATAAAGCACTCAGAACAGAGCGGATATAATTGATAGTTAAAACATTATTGATATTTGTATCTTCTAGTACCATTAAATAAGAATGTGTAACAGCTTCTAGAGCTTCATAATCCTGATAGGTCTTGATCGTTTTTAACTGACCTAACAAGTCTTCAATCTGATCGATAGTGGCTTTATCGATCTTTGCTTTTTTTAACTTATCTCGAGTGGACTTAATAGTTTTAGCGATTTGGTCCTTATTCGCCTTTAAATAATCCTCACGCTTCGCAAATTCTAGCTGTTTTTGAAATCGTAAACGATCCTGCTCATATTTACTAAACTTTTCGATTAAGATATCAAAAAAGTGAACCGCAAAGGAATCAAGAACCGCAGGATCAAATTCTATGTAATGTTGACCCACCTGATATTGAGATGGACTAGCAGATCGCTGTAATACAGTTAAAAAGCCGAGAACACCTGCATTGATAAACCACTCATCCAGATAGATTCGTTTATTCAAGGTTGAATCACCTCGATCATCCCCCAACCGGAACTCCGTCGAAATCCAATTCCCAATTGATACAACGTTTGAAGATCTTCCGGATGTCCCTGCAAGAGAAACTTCCCTTTATATCCCTCAAGAAATAAATAGGAACGTTGTTTTTCCTCTTGTTGTTGATGGATTGCATCTTTCACGACCACTTTCTTCATATCAAGTGGAGTTAGGCTCAATTCTGAACGTAATCCAAAGCCACGGTAATTCTTCAAATTTAAGTTGGTAATGTAGTTGAGTTCATGTTGAAAAGTGGGATCACTTGGAGAGACAGGACGATTCTCCCTGTCTTTGATGTATAATGGGGAAAGTGTCTGACAGACCATAAAAGGATCGTCGAAAGTAGTTTTTTCATTTAAAACACGAACTCTTCCCTTTGCTAACTGAATTCCTTGGTACTGAAAGTCTTTCTGTCGAAGGAGTCCATTATAAAAGTGAATCATCCATTCAGGATCAGGAGAACTGACAAACAAGTCTACCTGCCCTCGGATCTCAAAAGAGTCGCCTTCCAGCTGATAATCTTTCAAAAACACTGCGAAGGTAAAGTTTTTACTCTGCTTATTTTTCTTGCCATCATAATAGTATAACTTCTGGTAGTATTCTTGATCTGAGGTTTCCAAACACTTTTTGATCAAACTGACAAACAACATATGGTAGGTAATTGGAAGCTCTTTACAATGCAAAGTACATTGTACTCTCATCACGCTCCTCCTTTCTCCTAATCTATTATAAATTGACTTCATTATACATGTTTAGGCGGGTCATTTTTGGGCAACCTAACAAAATATTTTGCAGTGGATCTCTTTTTTGGAACATCTCCCAAACACCCTGTTATTACTAGGTTTATAAGCGATTTATCCATATCCGATAAAATAACACTGGACATCTGCTGCAAAAAAGCTCGTTTTTCACCTATCCAAAACCTTGGAAAGCCTTGGGAATAAAGGTTTTTAGATGATGTGAATTTCAGGGTTTTATATGAACTACGTGGAATGTAAAGATCTACTTTTCCGTCAATTTTTACTTTAAGGGGATAAAGGTTTTATATGAACTACGTGGAATGTAAAGTTATAAATAAGACATTCTCTAACTACAATGGTTATTGTTTTATATGAACTACGTGGAATGTAAAGTCAGATCTGGGAGATGAACAGGAAAAGGAGTCGAGCGAGTTTTATATGAACTACGTGGAATGTAAAGAACTTTCTCCCTAGCTCTATAACGGCTTAATTTTCTAGTTTTATATGAACTACGTGGAATGTAAAGAAAGACACGAGAAAGAAAAAGACAGCACCAGCATCTAGTTTTATATGAACTACGTGGAATGTAAAGAGATTTGAAACAGCTGTCAAAACAACTGGATATACCGTTTTATATGAACTACGTGGAATGTAAAGCTGGATCCAGACGACGAAAATACGTAAGGTAAAGTAAGTTTTATATGAACTACGTGGAATGTAAAGCTGGATCCAGACGACGAAAATACGTAAGGTAAAGTAAGTTTTATATGAACTACGTGGAATGTAAAGGCTGCATATGTTTCCAGGCGATGAGGTGGACCAGGTGGGTTTTATATGAACTACGTGGAATGTAAAGAAAGTACGCACTTGCTTCAAGTGTATTAAATTTTTTAGTTTTATATGAACTACGTGGAATGTAAAGACCGAATCAGCCGACCAGGTAGATCCAAGCAACCAAGGTTTTATATGAACTACGTGGAATGTAAAGAATTAAAAATTGCGGCGGTTTTCCCTGATTTAATCGGTTTTATATGAACTACGTGGAATGTAAAGGTAACTACATACGTAGTTATATGCGAAGTCGAGAGGTTTTATATGAACTACGTGGAATGTAAAGTATCAGCAATTAGCAACTGAGCCTCTGAAATAATCCTGTTTTATATGAACTACGTGGAATGTAAAGGCTTGTACAGCTTTTATGTACTCATCTGCTAATTCGCGTTTTATATGAACTACGTGGAATGTAAAGGAGTATACATACGTTTTACTCATCAGTTATTCTCCGTTTTATATGAACTATGTGGAATGTAAAGTCATTTGACCTATTATCTTTTGAAGATCGGATTGAAAGTTTTATATGAACTACGTGGAATGTAAAGAATACTTTAGTATCATTGCTCCCCATCCTCTCCAAGTTTTATATGAACTACGTGGAATGTAAAGCCCTCCCTGAGAAGCTCCCAACGGGAGGAGTCGCAGGGGAGTTTTATATGAACTACGTGGAATGTAAAGACCTCTTTACTCGTATGGTCTCGGGGGCTTTCTTTTGTTTTATATGAACTACGTGGAATGTAAAGTATGATGTGCTATCACAGGAAGAAGTGATTCAAATTAGTTTTATATGAACTACGTGGAATGTAAAGAGCTGTGGGATGAACTTCCATTGATGAGAATTCCCGTTCGCAAATTTAAATCTGATCGATTGGAGACGATGGGTTTCCACGAATGGCTAAACCATAAAGATAAGGGAAATCTGATATTAATCGATGTGAGACCCAAAGAAGAGTATGCCTATGACCATCTGAAGGGAGCTATTTCGATCCCGATTGATGAGTTGATAATTCAGTTTGAAAAGTTGCCTAAGGATCAGGAAATAGTTGTATATTGTCGAGGTTCCTATTGTATGTATGCCACAGAGGCAGTTGAACTACTTCGATCTAAAGGGTATAAAGCGGTTCGCTTAGAGGCTGGGATCTATGAGTGGAATCAGCTGAAAAGGGTTATGGCTAAAAATTAATAAAAAAGCATTTGATCTTTATTTATCAACTTCTTTTTGGAAGGTGAATGCGTTGAAAAGTTCTTCCCCTCAAGTACAAGTGGGAGTAAAAGAAAATCTTGTGCAGTTTTTATTATTAGTGATTATTAACTTATTTGTCGGATCTATGGTTGGACTTGAAAGAACAATTCTTCCCATTATAGGCGAAGAACATTTTGCTCTTACATCGGTGAGTGCAGCCCTTTCTTTTATCATTAGTTTTGGCTTTTCGAAAGCGATTGTCAACTTATTTGCTGGTAACTTAGCAGATCGAATAGGAAGAAAGCAAGTCCTACTAATCGGGTGGGGAATTGGTTTATTTGTTCCGTTGCTCGTCATTTTTGCCCAGTCTTGGTGGACGATTGTGTTTGCCAATATACTTTTAGGTATGAATCAAGCTTTGACGTGGTCCATGACTGTAAATATGAAAGTGGACTTAGCGAAAAAAACACAAAGAGGTTTAGCCGTTGGGCTCAATGAGTTTGCGGGCTATATCGGAGTCGCCTTGATGGCAATGGCCTCAGGTTATGTCGCTTCCACTTATTCTTTACGTCCTGAACCTTTTTATATGGGTGTCGGGATCGTTATGATAGGATTTATTCTTTCTTTGATGGTTCAAGATACCCAAAAGCACTTAAGACTTCAGTCTCAACAACAAAGAAACGTTCAACCTATTCGGACTAGTGAAGTGTTCCAACAAACCACATGGAAAGATAAAAACCTCTCCAGTAGTAGCTTGGCTGGCATGACAACCAATTTAAAAGATGGTATGGCTTGGGGGCTTTTCCCTTTATTTTTCACTTCAAGTGGACTAACCGTGGGACAAATCGGAACGATTGTAGCCATTTATCCAGCCGCTTGGGGATTCTTCCAACTTTTTACCGGCGTGTTAAGTGATCGCATTGGGCGTAAATGGTTGATTACCCTTGGAATGTGGTTACAGGCGGGTTCACTTTGGTGGATTCTATGGGTTGATACCTATTTATTATGGATCTTGGGTGCTCTCCTGTTAGGGATCAGTACAGCTATGGTTTATCCAACGCTCATCGCCTCCATTAGCGATGTGGCTCACCCGGAGTGGCGTGCTACATCCATGGGAGTTTATCGTTTTTGGCGTGATAGTGGTTATGCATTTGGTGCTATAATGGCGGGTCTGCTTACCGACTTTCTGAATGTCCACTGGGCCATGGGGCTAGTTGCATTTTTACCTTTCATCGCAGGAGTTATCACTTCTGTTCGTATGACAGAAACTTTAAAAAGGTAAACCGTTTCAACTAGATCCTACCATATTAAAGATACTTCCCCACAAAAAGAAGCTACCCCTAAAGGTAGCTTCTTTTCTACTTCTCCCATGGATTCTTGACTTCGGGTTTCAATGCAGAATCTTTTTTTGCGTTTAGATAAGCGTTTGGTGAAAGGCTATACGAACCATGAGGACCTCTTATGTAACTACTCGCCGGGTTATCAGGTTTTACATCTGTTTTCGAAAAGTACCACCATTTTTTCAAGGAAGATCAACTCCAATTAAAATAATTTTCCGATAAGATCATATACATTCCCTTTACATATATAAAATTCCTGCAAAACTAAAAAAATGAATCTAGATCTATGTAAATAATACTTTTTCATTTACTTTCCAAATCAAAAACCCAGACTTAGCAGATCAGTCTGGGTTCTCTTCTATACCTATGCTTTCTCCGGTTCGGCAATGATCGAAAATAGTTCTAAAATGAGTTCTTCTTTTTGATAACTAGCTGCTTCGATTTTCTTGAGACATTTACCTTGTTGCATGAAACAGATCAGATCTCCCACTTCAGCTGCGACATCGAGCTGGTGGGTTGAAAGGAGTACCGTTGTCCTCTCTTCTTTTAGCTGGTCGATCAGTTGGATGAATTGTTTCATCCAGTAGGGATCGAGCCCATTGGTCGGCTCGTCCAATAGGAGTAATTCAGGCTTACCGAGGATCGCTTGGGCGAAGAGAAGGCGTTGTCGCATCCCTTTGGAAAGGCCAGTTAGTTTTTGAGCTTTCTTCTCGATAAGACCGACTTGGTTGAGGGTCTCTTCGACTCGCTCAGCACTGACTTGACGCAAGGAAGCGTAGAACGAGAGAAATTCTTGTACGGTCATGGTGGTGGGTAGTTGAAAGTCGTCAGGCATGTAGCCGATCCGTTTAACATAGTTGGTACGATCTTTCCAGAGGTCAACCCCATCTAGTTCGATCTTACCGCTAGATGGAGGAATAATTCCCGCTAAGAGTTGAATGAGTGTACTTTTGCCCGCTCCATTTCCTCCACAAAGGACGAGACAGTGGTGGCGAGGAATGGACAGGGTTAATGGTTCCAAAGCGGTTGTTTGGGCATACACTTTGGAAACCTCCTTGATTTCGACAATCGTTTTATCCATGTGTTTTGTTCCTCTCCATCATCCATTTCGTTATGAAACCGATTAGGCTCGTATAGACAAGCATGTAAACAACTAGTAATAACCAACCATTCCACGATTGGAAGCTTTGAAATAAGGCGTCGTAGGTCTGTCCGAATACTGCTCCACCGTTCAATTGTATAACCATCCAGACTCTGATCCATTCAGCGGGGTTAATAAACAGGATAACCTTCATGGCGCTTTCAATCATCGGGTATGGGAGAAAGCTTAAAACACTGATTAAGATAATCGGCCAGATCATGATAAGGACAAACCAGATGGCGATGGATCGCATCAAGGCTTGCCAACGAGTCGCTGATTGTACACCGACCAGCATCCCTAAAAGTAGGAAAAAGAATAACAATAAGATTGCAAAGAGATAGACAGCAAGTACCCAAGTAAAAGTAAGTGGTACTCCGAATAAGGGACTCAGCCCTACTGTGAACCCTAAGCTTCCCGTCAGGATGATCCACTGAGCGATGAATTGTCCCAGAAACTTCCCGATCAGATACTCCCATGAAGACACAGGGTAACTAAGCAACAACTTCCATTGACCGCTCTCTCGTTCATTGGTGATGGAAAAGGATGAGAGGACAAGCGTCAATAGAGGAAGTAAGTAAAGAATCAGATTAAACATCGTCCCCGTTACATTGGTGTAGTTGCCAAAGTTAGGGATATTTTGCTGAATCAAGATCACCAGGCTCATCACGACAACCCATAAAAGCAAAAAAGTGTAAAAGGAGCGTTGTCGGGTCATATTACGTAGTTCGAATCGGCAAATCGTCCAGAGATTCATGGCTCCCCTCCTTTATGAAAAAGAAACCGAACCCTCAAAAATTCGGTTCGATGGATGACTCAGGAGTGAGTGTGGGTGAAGTTTAAGACATTCGTCATCCATCCTACCGTTTCTTAAGAGCTCGGTCAATGTAATCCTTTATTTATGTGTCGAACCATGTTCTTGATGATTTCCATCTGTTCCATGAGTGTTACCATCTGCATCGTGACTAGTGTCAGCATCATCGTGACCATGATCGCCATGTCCACCGTGTTCTTGTTTCATCTTTTCCATCATTTCTTTATTTCGATCCCAACCGTGGCTCTTTAGCTCTTCTGCTTTCATCAGTTTCCCTTTGCCTTCTTTTTCAATAAACTGTTTGGCATCGCTTTCTTTTTCAAAAGAAACCATTCCGTAAGCCATCGGTGTTTTAATATCTTTGTCATATACAAAGAAGGCTTTGTCTAGAGCGATCCAGTTCTTGGAGTTATAATCACGAACGAAATGAATCGGATTTTTCTCATTTTGATTTTCTTTCATCCATTGATGCATACAACCGATGTCATCAAATTTTAGTACTTTTCCATTCTCTAGATGTGTTTGGGTTGCAAATTGATCATCTTTAACAGCCATTTGGCAAATCGCACATTTATCATTTTTTTCATCAATCGCTACTGGTTGAACTTCTGTCTCATTACAACCAGTAAGAGCAACGACGAGTAATAAAACGCCAATCAGTGGTAAGATAAACTTTTTCATCTCTGGTTCCTCCCTAGATAGAAAACTATAGAACTGATTAGTAACATGACCATACCAAGCAGCCATACCCAGTTCGCTGACTGAGATGACAGGTTTCCTTGCTGATGAATGGGCCCCAAGGCAGGATGTTCATCCACTAACAACATCGATGGTGGACTTTTGAGTATCTTTTCCAATAAAACCATACCTGGTGCTTGAAAAAAGAGCTGAAACGCAGGGTATTGATAAGAAAGGCTTAGAAAATATGGGTCAGCATGATAAGGAATGTCGCTCGCTCCATCTCCTGTCCAATCTAATCGCAGGGGTTGCTCCCAATAATTGTTTGCGATCTGATTTTGAACGCTTTCAACTGCTTGTGCTTGGTTTACATTGGCAATGAAATCATTATTAAAAAATTGATTCTCTTTGGCTTGATTTGCCTGGAAACCGATGTAATTTGCTAGAATCTGGTTATGTTTAAATAAGTTCTGGCTCGAATGATCGATAAAGATTCCAACACGATTGTTGGCAATCCGATTCCCCTGCACACGGGTATCAGTCGCTTTGTAGAAAAACAAGCCTTGAGAGTTCACATGAGCCTGGTTCTCTGACAACTCATTATCCAAAATATCTGTTTGGTGGGTTTCCATCACCATCGCTCCCGTCACATTGTGTTGGGAGACATTTTTCATTAGCTTAGTCCCATCCGAAAACATGAGATGATATCCATAGCGAGACTTTTCTACTTTGTTATATGAAATCTGATTCTGGTGACTGTATTCGACATAAACTCCATCCAACACACCTGTAATCTTTGAGTGTTGGATTACATTATGGTCGCTATACCACAGATCGATTCCGTTTTGTGGTTGGTCTTGATTGGTTCCTACGATCGTTACGTTTGTGATCATATTTTGAGAAGCTTCATCCAATTTGAACCCATAACCACTCGACTGAATATGAAGTTGGTCGAACTGATGATGATCTCCTTTTACCGAAACTGCGACCGTCTCATCATCGGCCCCACATTGAATAATCTCCACATTTTTTAGGGTGACATGATGTGAACCGATCGAAAGAACAGGTTGTCCTGTACAAGAGCGGAGAACTACTTTGCCAGTTCCCTGAATGGTAAGTGGTCGATCTACAGTCCAATTCCCTTCATAAATCCCCTCCTTTAACTGAATCACGCCTCCCTCAGGGGTTGAGCGAATCATTTGCTCGAGGTTGGGCTCAGCCTGAGCCTCGTTAGGAATTAATAAGATAGTACAAAAAAAGAAGCAAAATAAGGTCAAAATCCTTGGTTTCATGAGATATGTCACGTTCCTTTCAAGTGGTGACCGTCAAGGAAACTATATTTAGTGTAACGAACGAAGCATCAAAGTCCTATGACTCGATAGGGCTATTTTCATCAGTAAATGTGATCATCTGTTGAACTGGAGAGAGTTGGAAGAATAGTTGGAATTGCACTTGATTGAATTGTTCACTAGCATTTCAAAGTTTTTTAGCCAATCGAATCAGATCCCTACAAGGGATTCCATTCTCCATGATTTCCTCATCATAGTGATGAACAAAAAAATCTGGTTCTACCCCCACAATACGAAATCCACATTTCTGGTATAAAGCTAAGGGGGCTAAACTTGAGTTTCCCGTTCCGATCTCGATCGTTCTGCATCCCATGGAACGAGCTGTTTCGATGGCATGGAGAACTAATTTTTTACCCATACCTCTTCCTTGATCAACTTCGGAGACTGCTATATTAACGAGTTCGACTGTTTGAGGTCGGGTTTCTAATAGAACATAGCAACCAACTGTTTCTCTCTCCTTTTCTGCTACAAAGCAAATTCCCCGATGAAGATAACTATTAATCATGATTGGAGACGGATCAGCAAGCATCAGTAACGACTTAGGTGGTATTTCATTCTCTTTTAACCTACGAATTTGTAACTCTTTCATTTAACATTCACCCTATATTTCGATTAAAATAGAAAGCTCTTTGCCTATTCTAACTGCCAATAGGAATAGAGAACAAGTAGCAGAACCGCGCTCATGAGTGGATGAGACTCTAATAACAACAAAATTTGGCAAATCGTCAAACATCGGAAGTTCATCAGACACACCTATCGAAAGATGTAGTAACTTTTCATATATAATAAAAGTCAGTTGTATTGAAACACCTCAAGAAAGGGATTAACCATGGCAAAAAACGCACCAAGAAACGAAAAAGTGCTCCACAATCCCTCTTTAGCTAACCTCTCTGATTGTTTATAATTTTATTAAAGAAATTGAATGGTTCTTCAGTATGAATGAGTTGGATACTTCAACTCTTTTACTTACTCCAGATGTCGGGAGGGTGAATTAATTTCTATAACTCTTCACAAAGCACAAGGTTATGAAGATTCCATATCCAGCACTGGTTCCCTAAGTAGTAGTCATGGGGATGAGAGTGAATAATAACAATGTAAAGGAAGTGTCTAGACATGCTGGTAAACATTCTCTCCATCGGAATTTTGCTTTCAGGTGTAAGTTACCTATTTGCTCTTAGTGCACGAAACCCCATCTGGCGGTATATTTTAAAGCCAGGCACAATGGTATTGATTATCGGATTAGCGATCACTGGACTCCCTGATTCAGGAACCGTTGGTTGGCTCATCCTCATCGGCCTACTCTTTTCGATCGCCGGAGATATCTTTCTCATGCTCCCATCCGATCGCTTTATCCAGGGATTATCCTCATTCTTTATCGCTCATGTTCTTTATGTACTTGCTTTTGGTCAGCTCTCATTTACCCTAGGTGTAAGCTCTTGGATCTATGCTACTATTTTGTTAGTAGTCGCCGTTACTTATTATGCATTATTATTCTCTCCTGTTCGAGAACAAGGTGGAATGAAGCTACTGATCGCAGTTGGTTTATACATTTTGATTATTTCTTGGATGGTCTGGCAAGCACTATTAACTGGACAAGAACTCCTCATCGCTGGTGCACTCCTCTTTTATCTATCTGATGCCATTTTGGCTTGGAATCGGTTTAAGAAGAAATTGGTTTGGGGAGATTATGGTGTGATGATTACCTATTATTCCGCCCAATACTTGTTGGCTTTAAGTCTTAGTTTTCAATAATTTCGAGCGAGCAACCCTCTCTCCATTGACATAAAATAACTTTATGAATTCCGCTCAGTCCAACGAACATCTAGGAGGATGGACGAAGATGATACATATTTTACTCGCTGATGATGATCCCCACTTACGAGAGTTAGTTCGCTATCATTTACAAAAAGAAGGTTATACTGTCTACGAAGCACCAGATGGTGAAAACGCTTTACAAATCTTAGAGCAGGAGCACATTCATCTCGCCATTGTCGATATAATGATGCCTCATAAGGATGGGTATGAATTATGTGCTGAGATTCGAGAGTACTATGATATTCCTGTGATTATGCTAACCGCTAAGGACCAATTGGAGGATAAAGAAAAAGGATTTGACTCTGGCACTGATGACTATTTGGTCAAGCCATTTGAACCCAAAGAGCTTCTATTTCGTATCAAAGCATTGTTAAGACGCTATCAAATGGTAAGTGCTGATGTACTAACACTCAACGAGACAACTCTTGATCGTAGAAGTTTTGAAGTGCGTTTCCGCGGCAGCATGATGATGTTACCCTTAAAAGAGTTTGAACTTTTATTCCAGTTGGCGAGCTATCCAGGGCAAGTGTTTACACGAGAGCAGTTAATTCAGTGGATTTGGGGAGCTGACTTTGAAGGGGATGAACGAACCGTTGATGTTCATATTAAACGGTTGCGAGAACGATTTTCAAAGCGAACGGACGACTTTTTGATCAAAACTGTTCGCGGTTTAGGCTATAAACTGGAGGTTACCCCCAAGTGAAAACTTTATATTTACGATTTGTCATGATTACAATTGCAATTATCCTTTCTAGTGGGATACTTGCTTTTTTCTTATCTAACATCTACTACCAGATGACTTTAAAGTTATATAATGATCAAAAGATCACTCAGTTCGCCAAAAACATTGCTACTTTTTATGAGCAAAATCCAGAAACTCCAAGTGAAGAATACTTAAAAAGCGTCTCCCATCTTGGCTTCCAATTATACCTAGTCAATGGTGAACAACAAGGAGCTTTTTATGGGGAACCATTTCGAGATCAACAGCTCGATCCGCAAGTGATCCAATCTGTTTTGGAGGGAGACACTTATCATGGAGTAGCTCAGTTTCCTCCTGGTTTGTTTATCACTGGCTTTTTTGATAAGGAACTTAGAAACACGATTGGGGTTCCACTTAAAGTAAACGGTCAACCGCACGCTTTATTTGTTCGACCTGATGTAGAAAAGCAATTCGGAGAGTTGCGGCTCTTTTTTGCGATCCTCGTCTTGTTGATGATTGGTATTAGTATTTTGTTAATCCTGTTAGGAACTCGTTATATTGTTAAACCTATCACCACCTTGACTGAAGCAACCAAAAAAATCGCAAGTGGAAACTATGGAATTCAGCTAAACGTTTCGAGAAGTGATGAAATTGGTGAGCTCGCCCGTCATTTTTCAAAAATGGCTCAAAGCTTAGCTCGACTCGAAGCGATGCGTCAAGAGTTTGTCTCTAATGTCTCTCACGAAATTCAATCCCCCCTCGCCTCGATCCAAGGATTTTCACAAACGTTGCAATCTGATGATCAAATTCCACATGAGAAACAGCAACGCTACTTAAAAATTATCGAACAAGAAAGTAAACGAATCTCACAGGTAAGTAAACAATTGCTCACTCTTGCCTCCTTAGATAAAGAAGAACGAGCACTGGAGAAAAGTACATTTAATTTAGCTGAACAAATCAGACAAGTCTTATTCATGTTGCAGTGGAATTGGCAAGAAAAAGATCTGGCAATTGAATTGGATCTTCCTGAAACGCAGATTCATGCAGATCAAAAGTTATTACACCAAGTTTGGACGAACCTTCTGACGAATAGTATTAAATTTACTGAAAAAGGTGGAACCATCTCAGTCGTCATGGAGCCAATCCATAAAAAAGAGGTGCGAATTCTTGTCAAGGATACTGGAGTAGGTATCCCAAAAGAGGAGCAATCCTCCATTTTTGAGCGTTTTTATAAAGTGGACAAAGCACGAAAACGGGAATTAAGCGGAAGTGGTCTGGGGCTTTCAATTAGTAAAAAGATTATTGAGCTCCATGGTGGAACCATTCAAGTAGATAGTCAGGTGGGGAAAGGAACGACTTTTATCATTCACCTTCCTACTAATAGTTAATCATCTACTCCTGATCCATAGTTAAATAAGAAAAATTCTCAAACCAACTTCAAGCTGGAGTTGGTTTGAGAATTTGGATGGCGCAATCAATCTCTGAATTTTACATATATAATAATCTTGTTTTTCTCGGACATACTTTTAAATGAAACAAAATCAAACTGACTTTAAAAGCAAAGAGGGATTCACATGAAAAAACAATCAATCTCTTTTCTTCAATTCACCATAATTACATTTACTGTCATCGGTCTAATGAACCATGTGATTATCATCCCTCTCTTATTAGAAACAACCAAGCGTGACTCATGGCTCTCTGTCCTAATTGCTGGTGTACTTCTACTTTTATGGATTCCAATTCTATATATCACAAACAAAAAAATGAAAGGTCAAAAGTTACTTCCTTGGCTAAAAAAACACTATGGAGGATTTGTTGCATACCCACTTATTGCTGTGATTATTGTGTTTGTATTCTCCATAGCTGTAATCACCCTCAAAGAAACACTTACTTTTTTATCCTTTTATTTACCTGAGACTCCCATGCTTGTATTAGGATTTTTTTTATTGTTGATTTGTTTTATAAATGCACATGGTGGAATCCATTCGATCGCCTATACTTTAGGAATTTTACTTCCATTCGTGTTTGTATTAGGTTTTTTTGTCGCCTTTGCAAACTTCCCACATAAGGATTACAGCTTCCTTAAACCGATTCTTGAAAATGGATGGGATCTTACATTCAATGGCTTAATCTATCCAGCCGCTGGCTTTATCGAACTGATCCTATTCCTTATGATCCAACATCATATTCGCACACCTGTTAAGTTTTTTCCTCTTTTCTTCATTGGGCTTGGAATCGTAGGGCTTACAGTAGGTCCCACCATCGGGGCGATCATAGAATTTGGTCCATTTGTTGCAGCTAAGCAACGGTTTCCAGCATTTGAGGAGTGGAGACTTGTCATTATTGGGCGATACATCGAACATTTAGACTTTCTTTCTGTCTATCAGTGGCTAGTTGGCGCTTTCGGAAGAATTTCACTGGCATTATTCGTGATTCCTGATCTATTTCAAATTCAAAGAGTA
Organism: Hazenella coriacea; assembly: GCF_004341825.1. Lineage (GTDB taxonomy): Bacteria > Bacillota > Bacilli > Thermoactinomycetales > Thermoactinomycetaceae > Hazenella > Hazenella coriacea. The sequence continues at coordinate 38,902 of NZ_SMAG01000006.1, forward strand.
AAGATTCGTGACCGCTGGATTATGGTGCTAGCAATACTCACTTTAATCGCATCTACATTACCAATCAGTGATGTTACCGTTCATTGGTTTTTAGCGAGAATCTTGTTGCCATCTTCACTGATCGCCATGCTTACGATCTCCATCATCTTAGCCATATTAAGCCTCATTGCTAGTAAAAAGAAAGGAGGACAAAACTATGATATTTCGTAAACGTCATAAACCCGCAGTGATTGATGAACATACCTGTAAGACTTGGTTTGAAGGTTGCCATGATGTCAAAATTGAAAAGCAAACCATTGGAAAGGAAGAAACCATTACCTTATTACTTATTTATTGTACGAGCTTAATCAATACGGAAGAGCTAAGAAAAACGATTCTCCCTCATTTTTCTGAAAGGTTAAACCCCGATTTTTCGGGTGATCCCAAAGAGATTCAAGCTAGAATTATGTATCCAATCACACCAATCAGTAGCGAAAATTTACAAAAAACAATCGTAGAGAAAGTCTTTGAAGGTGGACTGATCATCGTCTTCCCTAATCACCTCGTATACACCCTAGATATTTCTAACCTACCTAAAAGATCTGTGGAAACACAAATTACAGAAGTGTCGGTTAGGGGAGCTCGAGATGGTTTTATCGAGGAAATCGATACAAATATTGGGCTGATTCGAAAACGCTTAAAGACCGATTCTTTAAGCTGTGAAGAGTTTGTCATTGGTAAAAGAACTAAAACACGTGTGGGACTATTGTATCTCAAAGATGTGGTTGCTGATGATACGATTAATGATGTTCGGGCACGAATTCGAGAAATTAAGGTAGACGGGGTTGTCTCTAATACACAAATCGAAGAGCTCATCACAGATAATCAATATAGTATTTTTCCGTTAGTGGAGTATACGGGGCGTCCTGATTTTGCCACCAATTGTTTACTTCATGGTCGTTTTATCATTTTAGTGGAAGGTTCCCCAACAGTGACGATTGGCCCAGTCAGTTTACCATTTTTCGTAAACAATGCTGAAGATCAACATACTCTATTTTTTACTGCCAGTTTTGAACGACTATTACGATATTTAGGATTTGCAATCGCCATCCTTTTACCTGGCTTTTGGATCGCTCTACTCTCCTTTCATCCAGATCAGATTCCCTATACATTATTAGCCACCGTCTCTTTATCAAGACAAGGGGTTCCTTTTCCTGCCCCTCTCGAAGGGCTATTCATGATCACCGTATTTGAATTACTTCGTGAAGCTGGATTGCGGTTACCCTCGGCATTTGGTCAAACACTCTCTGTGGTGGGCGGATTAATCATTGGTCAAGCAGCCATTAGTTCTGGAGTTACTTCACCAGGTACTATTGTTGCGATTGCTATTTCTGTTGTATCTACTTTTATTTTAGTGAACCAATCTTTAACAGGTACAGTGAGTGTCCTTCGCTACTTTGTATTTCTCCTTTCTTCTACATTCGGGATTATTGGGTTTATCGGTTCCATTTTTATAATCCTTACCTACGTGGTTAATTTACGTTCCTTTGGTCTATATTATCTTACTCCATACGCTCCTCCAGTAGCGGGAAGTATCATATCTGCCACCGTTCGAAAGCGTTTTAAAAATTTAAAAAAGAGACCCAAAGAGCTCGGACTCCGAGACCGGACTCGGAAGGAGTAGACCTACATGCATGTAATTCGAAAAGTATGGGCTTCTTTTTTCATTATGATCTGTTTAACTGGTTGTTGGGATATTAGGGAAACAGAACACATCTTATATGTGAACACTTTGGGGATCGATTACCAAGATAACCAATTCATTATCTATGCACAAATTATTAATTTTGCCAATATCGCTAAACAAGAAGGAGGAGCCACCCGTGAAAAACAAGATCTGTTTGTAGGTAAAGGAAGAGGTGAAAATATATACGAAGCCGCTTTTGACTTATATCGAGTTTCACCACAAAAACTATCCTGGGAACATATTAAAAGCATTGTTCTTTCTGAAAATGTATTGAAAGATAACCGCTTAGAAAAGTTTGAAGAATTTTATGCTCGTTTCTTTCAATTTAGAAATACTGTATGGATCTTTGGGACTAAAGACAACATGGAAGATATACTAGCAACTAATTCGATCCTTAATCTCCCCCCTGTCTACTCGATTATTAATGACCCTGAAGATATTTTAAAGCAATCTTCCATCGCTTTTCCCCAACAACTTTATCGATTTCGAGCTAACTTGTACGAGCCCGCAATGAACACTTATCTCCCTTTTCTTACTGTAATAAAAAAGGATTGGAAAGCAGATCATAAGGATTTTGAGATCTTAGCTTTCGATGGTGCTGGCTTTGTCACTTTCAAGTCCTATAAAGGATATTTATCACAAGAAGATCTTATAGGGTATCCGTGGACACAAGAAAAAACAAGTCGTGGCTCCCTTACTTTAAAAGTTAAAGACAAACAAGTTGGAGCCGTTGTACTACAAGATCCAAAAATAGACATTAAACCAGTGAAAAAGAATGGGAAAGTTACATTTCAATTAAAAGCTCGATTCGAGGGAGTCTCTAATTATCTAACAAAATTATATTCTAAAGATATTTTGGAACAACTCACAGAAAGCACTGTCAAATCTCAAATCATGCACACCTATAAAAAAGGGATCGAAAAAGGGATTGATGTGTATCATTTATCACAAGTCCTATACCGAGATCAAAATGACGAGTGGAAAAAGCTGAATCAGAACGGAATTGTTCCACTCGATGATCAATCACTAGAAGTGAATGTAAATATTAGAATCAAAGCGGGAGGTCGTGAAGAGTTACTTAATTGATCACAATAACCCAATCCTAGGTTCATCGGCTCCATAGGATTGGGTTATTTCACTGAAACTGAATATAGACATTTTTTACAATTATGATTATCCTTATTATAAGAACTATTTTTATTGTAAATAAAAACAATTTAGCTCCACCCACTACTACTTTCGCATGGAGGATGATCATGGATAATAATCTACTTATATTAGTATGTATGATTACATTCATCATCATTTTTGCGTTTCTACCTAAGGGGAAGAAACGTCGCAGAAAACGGTCTAGCTATAGTGAAAGCTCTAGTTACGATAACGATTATGACTATGGAGACAGTTGCGGTGGAGACAGCAGTGGAGGAGATAGTGGTGGTGGTGGAGATTAAAGCACCTGAGTCAGGTGCTTTTCTTTTTGCTTACAAATGGAGTCACTTAGAGGTTCATTATACTAAATTTCCCATGATGATTCTTAATTCCACAGGATTTCCCTTCACCTTTATCATCGATTAATTTACAATTCATAAGGACAGATTAAAAATGAGGTGAAGCTATGGATTCCAATACCCCCCTATCTTTCTTCCCCGCTCCCATCGTTCACAACTGGCTTCATCATAAGCCACGAAAGAGTCTAAAAAAAGGGGAATATATTATGTCCCCTACAGACGAGAAAAGAGTCTATCTTCTCACTGAGGGTACAGCACAACTCTTTCATATCCACCCTGATGGAAAAGAATGCGTGATCGACCTTTTAAAACCAGGCGAGGCTATTGGTTTATTGGAGATATTTTCTGAACGAGAAGCAAAACGATTTGCTCGAGCACTCACACCAGTAGAAGTGATCCCCTTGCTAACCACAGAAGTAAAACAAGTCATCACTGATCATCCATCACTTGCCTTCCAACTACTTCACTATGTCACAGAACAGCTGGAAGAAACCATCGATATTTTAGAGCAAGTTGCTTATGGAAAGGTTGAAGAAAGACTTTTATTTTTATTGTATAAACTCACTTCTACGGCAGAATCTAAAGAGGGTTACTCCCTTTTACCAGACTATTTAACCCATCGTGATCTAGCGGGGATGATCGCCTCAACCCGTGAAACAGTTACTTTTATTATGAATAAGTGGCTCCATGAAGGAGTCATCATGGAAAAAGAACATCGCCTCTGGATTAAAAAGAATTAAGTATGTAGTCCTGCTTACATCTTCTAGTTCTATAGGTTGGTACACTGGGGTTACATTAAAAAGATTGCTACAAAAAGTTATGTAATGATGCGGCAATCTCCAATCCTAATGAGGTGATATAAATGAATGGTATTGCTCTAGAAAATGCACAACAAACTGCACAAGCAATTCAACAAAATCCAGATCTCAAAATGAGAGACTGGGCTGCAGAAGTGACTTGGAAAGGTGGAGTGAAAAACGAAATTAAAATTCGTGATTTTGCTCCCTTCATCACTGACGAACCTCAGCCACTTGGTGGATTTGATGAAGCCCCCAACCCAGTTGAATATTTAATCGGGGCGGCAGCAAGTTGTTTTGCTATTACTTTTGAAGTGTTAGCTAGTCAAGCTGGGATTACACTTGAAGATGTAAAAGTGAATATCACAGCCGACCTTAATGCCGCTGTTTTCCTTGGCATTGAAGAGGGTGAAGGTGGAATCTTGAACCCAACGATCAAAATCTCCGCTAAAACATCTGCTTCTCAAAAAGAAGTAGAAGAAATCGCTAAAGTAGCGGTCGGAAAATCGCCTGTTATTTCAAGTCTAAAAACAACAATCAAATTAGACATTTAACATTCAAAAGGGCGAGGTCTCTATTTTCGAGACCTCGCCCTAAACATTCCTCAAATATCCTTAATGATTAATTTCCTGTTCTTCCATTGCCATTTTTCTTAAAGTTGGCTTTACGACTTTACCTAAACTATTCTTAGGCAGTTCATCGATAAAGATTACTTCAGTCACTTTATATGTAGCTAATCGCTGCCCACAATGTTCCATAATATCTTGTTCTGTAAGATCGGAATCTTCTTTTTTGACCACATAGGCCCGTGGCATTTCTCCCCAAATTTCATGAGGAACTCCAATCAAAGCAACTTCAAGTACACCTTCTAATTGCCGAATCACTTCTTCTACTTGAGCAGGATAGATATTTGCACCACCACAAATAATAACATCCTTATATCGATCCATCACATAGACAAAACCTTCTTCGTCTATTTTTCCTGCATCCCCTGTAAACACCCATCCTTCTTTAATCGTTGATTGGGTAGCCTCAGAATTATTCCAATAACCAAGGCATACTTGAGGGCCTTTAAAAGTAATTTCGCCAACTTCTCCAGTCGGAACCTCTTGCAACGTATCAGGATTTACTATTTTCACTTTTCCCTGTAGTTGTTTTTTTCCAACAGAATGACATTTCTCTAATCCCATATTGGATTTCCAAAAAGTAATGGCACCTGAACATTCCGTACATCCATATACTTGTACAATCGGAAAACCTAAAGCATCATATTGCCTAATCAACTTTTCGGGAACGGTTGAACCACCACAAATAAAAATCCTAATGGAGTCAAGATCTTTTTCTCCTGACATGATTTGCGGAAGCATATAGATTAAAAGAGTCGGAACTGTCATCAAGCAAGTCACTCTCTCTCTTTCAATCGCATCTAAAATATCAGGAGGGTTCGCATGACTGAGAGTAATCATTGTCTTCCCAAAATAAATACAGTTAAAAATGGAAAGAATTCCACTGATATGAAATAATGGAGTGACTGCAAGATAGCGATCCCCATAATGATAATCGATCGCATTCCCACTAGACTCGCCGGCCGTATACAAATTACGATGACTACATAAGACGCCTTTGGGTTTTCCCGTCGTCCCAGAGGTATACATGATGATGGCCGCATCATCCCCGTCAACAGATCGACCTGGATCATGTGTAGGCTTATTCACTAACAGGCCTTCAAAGGATGGATGTGTTTCTGAGCCTACTGCAACTTTAATCATTGTTGCAACAAAACTTAATTGATCCAAAGAAGGGATATTTTGAGTAAATTCATCATCGTAAAAAATCATCTTAGGCTTGCTATCTTGAATAAGATAATAAATTTCCTCTGTGGTTTGACGACAGTTAATTGGAACTGCAATTGCTCCAACCTTAACAATCGCCATAAAAATAACAGGAAAAGCATGGTGGTTTTTACACAGAAATGCTACCCGATCTCCTTTAGCAATATTTTTTTCTATTAGATAATGGGCAAGCTGGTTCACACGTTCATTATATTCCTTATATGTATATCTTTTCCCACCACCTACTAACGCTTCTAAACGAGCAGAGAAGTCTGCACGATAATTCAGCACCTCACCTAATGTATTCATTCTTTCGAATCCCTCCAGCCGATGATTAATCTTTAAAAAGGTTAAAACTATGTAGTTATGTGTATGTTTTTAAATCTGATAAAAACTATTCTATATAAATAGTAAAAAACCTTTATATGTTTTTATATTTAGCCATCTAATAACAAACAAACTTTCACTTTAGTTAGGATTCAAAGGGAAAGTTTGTTTGTTAATATACCATTCAGATTTATTATAATATTTTTAAAAACAATTTCTATTTTCAAGCTTCTATGTATTTTACTGCTCTGTGGTTAATTCTATTTCTTTGATTGCCTCTTCTCTTAAAACTCTTTTAAGTACTTTTCCAAAGCTATTTTTAGGTAATTGATCAACAAAAACGACTTCTGTAAGCTTATAATGCGCTATTTTTTCTTGTGTCTTTACTAAAATATCTTCGACCGAGATCGATGCATCTGGCTTTCTAATCACATAAGCTCTGGGTAGCTCACCCCAAATTTTATGCGGAATCCCTACTAATGCAACTTCGGCTACTCCATCAATCTGACGAATCACTTCTTCTACTTGTGCAGGATAAATATTTTCGCCCCCGCAGATGATCAAATCCTTATATCGATCCAACACATGAAGAAAACCATCTTCATCCAACTTCCCTGCATCACCCGTTAAAAGCCAGCCATTCCGTAATACTTTTTGAGTCTCCTCTGGCTTATTCCAATAACCCTTGAAAATTTGTGGACCATGATAACCAATCTCTCCAACTTCGCCTGCGAGTACTTCTTGACCCGTATTAGGGTTAAAAATCTTAATCTCTCCAGGGAAAACCGGTTTTCCAACTGTATGACATTTATGAATGCCCATCCGAGGAGTCCAGTAACAAAAAGCTCCCGTTCCTTCAGTTTGCCCATAAGCTTGGTAAATCGAAAAACCAAACGAATCATACTGTCGAATCAAGGTCTCAGGAAGCTTCGTTCCACCACAAACGAAACTTTTAAATGAATGATAGTTTCGATCACTTTTTAATAGTTCGGGCAACATATAAATCAATAAATGAGGAACTGACATCATATATGTAACATTTTCTGCTTCAATCAAATCCCATAACTCTACAGGATCAAAGTTAGAGGTAGGAATAATCGTCATCCCATAAAGAAGCATACACGCAAGAATCAGTCCACTGATATGAAAAAAAGGTGTAGGTAGCATATAACGTGCACCATAGTGAAACTCCAAAGCCAAACCATTAGCAATGGCTGTCGCATATAAGTTCTTATGTGTACATACAACCCCTTTGGGATGACCTGATGTCCCTGAGGTATAGATGATCAACGTTTCATCCTCTTCAGCTACCGAAACTAATGGCTCTGTCATTGGACGATTAAGCAATAAGGCTTCAAAAGAAGGGTGCGTATTCACTCCTCGCCCTACTTTGATCATCGTGGAAACAAAATACCATTCACTCGATGATGCCAACAGTTGCTCATATTCTTCATCATAAAAGATCACTTTTGGCTTACTATCTTTAATAATATAATCCAATTCATGTGGAGTAAGTCTCCAGTTTAAAGGCACAGCAATTGCTCCTATTTTAGCAGCTGCCAACAAAATCGTTGGAAAGGGATGATTATTTTTACATAAAATCCCCACACGATCTCCCTTTTTAATATTGGCGGCTAATAAATAATGAGCCAACTGATTCACTCTTTCATCAAACTGCTGATATGTATACCTTTGTCCTCCTGCCACAATTGCTTCTAGACTCGGGGAAAAGTAAGCACGGTGCCTCAGCATTTGTCCAAGTGTAGCCATTAGAAAACATCCCACCTCCATAAAAATACAAAATCATTTGAAACACACCTACATCGCAAAACATTCTATCAATTAGAATTACATTCAATTTTATTCTTCATTTAAACCAAAAAAACCTTCTTATATTTAAAATTGTTCATTATTAAATGGGCAATTATGTTAATTATATATATTTATCTACACCCTCTCTGGCTTGAGAAGATGTAGATCCAAGGTTAATAAATAAATTTCTAAAATATTTACTGTTTTATTTGATTTGGATGGTGTCACTCTTGTGGAACATGGGCATGAACATTATTGGTTAAAGATTTTCACCTTTTCCATATGTTCCTCTTTTAATAACATCTCTTTGATGATCCGGTCAATTCTTTCAATCTCCGTGCTAGGATTCCTCCACCAGTTACGGCTCCAAATTCGTTGAATCTTCCACCCTCTCGTTTCTAGAAACTCTTGTCGATACAAATCACGTTCTTTGGCAAAGGGCGAACTATGGTAAGAGGATCCATCACATTCAATTCCCAAGATATAGTGTGTCGGTTCCTTGGGATGCACGATGCCAAGGTCAATTCGATAACCGGACACTCCAATCTGTGTATCTACTTGATATCCAATTTCCCGTAATGCTTCGCACACCTCCACCTCAAATGGTGAATCAAATTGATCTCGATTCGTTTGCTTTTTTGTCTCCATCTGGGGGTTGATCCGTTCTAGTACCGAACTTACTTGATTTTTGTTACCTTCAGAGACCGCTTTCACATACTCAAGATAGTGACGGAATAACTTGGGTCCATCATGCTTGCTTCCAGCCACATTTAGTTCAGCTGGTTCAATACTGGCAACTACATATATTTCTTCTTTTGCCCTTGTAATCGCTACGTTTAAACGATTTTCTCCCCCTTGTTTATTTAACAACCCAAATCGGTTATAGATTCTTCCTTGCTCATTAGGAGCATAGCCCACAGAAAAGATAATGACATCTCGTTCATCCCCTTGCACATTCTCAATATTTTTTACAAAAATTCGTTGATCCATCTCTCGTTTCATCGTCTCTTCATATATTGCTGAAAAATGGGGATCATCTTTTGCTTTTTGCTCAATCATTTGCCAAATGACATCTTGTTGTTTGGAGTTAAAGGTAATAATTCCTACTGTCTGATGCGGTTTTTGTTCTAACTGTTGTTGAAGTAGATTGACAACAGCGATTGCTTCTCGCTCATTACATTGATTCACCCAACGCCCATCCACCTTCATCCACTGGATTGCAGGGATGGATGAGTCTGAAAAAACGTTGGGTGCCACCTGCATCAAGCCATTATAAAAGGCATGATTGGAGAAGTGGATCAGCTCTTCTGACTTAGAGCGATAATGATACTGAAGCATTCGTACCGGATAGGTGCGCTTAGCCAAGTTAAGTAAGCTACGAGACTCTTCCATTTCAAAATCTTCATCTTCTTCGTCTTCATCATATAAAGAGACTCTAAACTGTTCAAAAGGGGGCAATTGCTTTTCATCTCCCGCGATCACCACTTGCTTACCTCGAAAAACGGCAGGTAATCCACTTTCAACCGTACATTGTGAAGCCTCGTCAAAGATAACAAGATCAAATAGCCCTGGAGAAAGCGGAAAGATCGAAGAAACCGTTTCTGGAGATGCCAACCATACTGGTAAAACTTCCAGTAAACCTTTTTCTGCATAAGATTTAACAAGCCTTCGAACTGGCCAAATCTGCCGTTGCTTCCCTGTCTGATGTCGTAACTCGCGAAAAGCTTTAACGTTGGTCTGTCGGGAGTGATTAATATTTTTAAGAATTCGGTTCTCTAATACTTGTAGGGCTAATGTCCGTTTATCAGCGAGTAATTTTCCAAAGTCGTAGCGAATCTGTTCGAACTCATCTGTTGATACTTTACTTAAAACTGGATGCTTTCTTTCAATCTCATCAATCCAATAGGTATAGAATGATTGACGGACAATTTCTACCCAATACTCAGATACTTGAGATGAACATGGAATCTCTTTCTCCTGTAACCGTTGAATCATCTTTTGCACCTGTGGAGAGGCCTCCAAATAACAACGATCCATCGACCTTAGATCATCAAAATCATGAGCGATGGCTTCGCGAATTTGCAAAATCGCCCGATCAGGGACCTTCCCTTCAGACAACTCTTTTCGAATTTGATTGAAATAAGTGTCATCTAAAATTCGTGCTAAAAATTGCAGATGTTGATCTAGTTTAGAAGTAAGCTTGGCAATCTCATACATTGTCCGCAAACTCTCTTTAATCATTGGCCATTCACTGGAAGAAGTTCCTTTAAACTTTTGTCCATGCAATAATTCTTCGATAATCCCCTTACCTGTAAATGACGTCCACCACCAAAGCCGCAATTTTTGCAGTGTCTTCTTCTCGCTTGGATCAAGATCATCATAAACTTTTGCAAGCCGATCACTAACTAACCATAGATAGGCTGGTGTTATTTTCTCATGATCTAATTGATTCAATTGTTCAACGGCTTGCTTCGCCTTTTGTAAAGCTAACTCTAATTGTTCAATAATCATGGTTTGATCCTTTAATTCCAAATTCGCCAACGACTTCCTCCGTTTAAGGACATAACCATCTTTACCAAAACGTTGATAATATGAACCATAAAGTGAAATAGTAGCCAGTAGATCATCCAAGTGATCCCTGTGTATAGAAGAAGCTAAATCAGAAATAGAAATCGTTTGAACCACATCATCTCGCTTCTTAGCCCGACCATAGAGTTCAAACGCACTAAAACCAAATGACTGTCTCTCATGTAACCCTTGATAGATTCGATCCAGCTTCTGCTCGCGATCTTCAATCCGTTTACACAAGTGTTGGAACGAAGATTCCAGCTCTTGAATTGGAAGCGTAGTATCTGGGATTTGGTGATTCACCTGACGATATAAAGCCTTACGATCTTGTTTTTCATCATGAATCAAGGCGACATAAGGACTTAAACCTAAAGAATCTAGCCTTTGAACCACAACATCTAAGGCAGCCCTTTTTTGACAAACAACTAATATCTTCTTCCCTTTCGCTAAAGCATCCGTGATTAAATTAACGATCACTTGGGATTTCCCTGTACCTGGAGGACCATGAACAACCAAACCGTTTATGGACTGGGTCATCTGGAGAATTAATTCTTGCGAATAATCGGAAGGTAAAAGATAGAACTGCTCCTCTTCCTGAACAGTAGATCTTTTCACCCACTCTAGATCTGAATCCGGCATCGGATCATGCTGACTTTCTTCATTGAATGTAATTAACTCTTGAATCAATGGTAATTCTTGATCTTTTACATAATTCATTAACTCATCATAGTCACTGATCAACGCTGAGTTACCTTGTGGAAAACTACCTAAGATCGCAAAAGGCTTTAAAGTTAGCGGGGCATCTTGGGGGATCGTATCTCTTTTATAGTGTTTGAGTGGCTGTATATTTTCTTCTGTATAGGTAACTTCTATATGGTTCTGATGCAGCCAGTCAGCCCATGAAGATAATGGAGTCTGATCCATCTTCTTTAACTGTTCAAGATCTTCAAAAAGACTTTCATCAATCGTGGATTGATGGAACTTTTTTAATGCCAAAAATAAGGTTCGGTTTAAATGAGGTTCCGCATCAGGAAACAGTTCGATATGAAAATCATTCCGTTGATGACGTACAAGACGAACTGGATACAAAAATAATGGAGCTTGAATAAATGAGCCATCCCTTAAGTTGCCTGTCAGAAATGGATATCCCAGATATAAATCATACAAACCTGTTTCCTCTTCAATTGCCTTCATCGTCCGATACAGATAGGTTAAACTCTGTTCGCAGGCTTGTTGCTTCTGATCTGTAGCTACTGATGTTAAACGAATTTTATTCCTCCCCGAAATCACACTTTCTAAGATTTTGGGAGCATGTGAAGTCTCTTCATCTTGGTCCAATTGTGTTAAATCAAAAGACCATTTGCTTGAAATCCGAAGCAAACGGAGAGAACGATTTCTTCGACTTAAATCACTTAATCGATCTTTAAGACGCAATAACTTTTGCTCCATCATCGCTCACCTTATGAAATTATTTTATTATATAGCATATTATAGAATTATGAATTATTATACCCAATTCTAATAGTTATTTCTCTTTTAATCTTACAAAAACTTACCGTATTCCTGGATACCTCATCCAAAGAAAAATCGTCCAAGGCGTCCTACCTGTTGCAATATAAATAACCTTCATACACCACCAAAGTTTAAAATTGATTTCCCGACCTGTAAATCGAAAGACATGCCAACCTTCACTTTCTAAGTGCTTATCTTTTCTTCGATCTCTAGCTTTATCTTTGGGCTTGCTATGCCATCGATGACCATCGCATTCAATCGCGATGCGGTATTTAGGAATAGCCAAGTCAATTCGATATCTCCCCGATGGAACCTGACACACAATATCGTACCCAGCAGCCTTTAAAGCGTAAAACATACGCCTTTCGATAAATGACTCTGTTTTCAACAGCTCCTGATTCCAACGTGGCAACCGGAACTGTGAAATCTGTTCAAATAGGCTACCAAGTATAAAAAAAGGCAGCCAGATTCTCTTTCTCTTAAATGAAACTCGTTTATTTCCTTTTTTCACCTTCGTCTGTGTAATCATCGTAATCACTCCTAAACTCTCATCTGTTTATTTTACTTCATACTAGGCATATAAAATTTAATGAATGGAATCTCCTATTTTTGCCTCTTTATGAAAAGCATGAGCAATTGTGAATAGATGACCAAGGAGTGTAACTGGCATATTGGCCATAACCGCCCATCGATAACTATCAACGACCTTTTTATCTTCCCTATGTAACCAATTATGTTCTCCATAATAAGTATAAACAATCAATGGGATCTCTTGATTATTGCGCTTTAATAGATCTACTATAACTGTTACTTGAGGATCAACGATCCCTTCATCGTCATTGCTCCCCCCTTTTCCCAAATAATGATAAATCAATATATCGAATGAATCTTGCTCTAATTTTTTCTTTAACTCTTCGATATTTAAATTTATAGATTCAATATGGTTAATCCCTCTTTGTCGAATAGCCTTTAACTCAAACTCTCCCATTTCTTTTAATTGATCATCGGTTCCGATGACTAAGATTCGTGACTTTTGGTACATGCACTCGCGTTCAGACATTCTTATTAGAGCATCTACTTTTTCTATGTGGTCTTTTAATTGTTCTTCTAAAAACCTACTTATTTGTTGATCTGCTATTCCTATTTTTTTATCCATTTTCTTTTGAAGATTCGTTTCAGCTTCTCCAAACTCTTTTTCTAATTTCGTTATACTCTCTTTAATTTCACCATCCAATTTACTTATATCTTCCTTCAATTCCTTTTTTGATTGTCCAAAAAAATAAATTAGTATAAACCCCAAAACTGCAATGAGCACCGAAGGAAGAGTTGTAAGAATTGTTAAGTATCTATCAAAAGTACTTTGAAACGACTCTCTCTCTTTTTGCACTGATTCACGAAAATTTTTGGTTTCATCTTTTAAAAACTCAAGCTGATCTTCTTTCACCTTTAATTGATTTACATCTTTTTGTATAGACTCAATCTTCTCATCAACCGTCGGCTCTGCTGCATCTACCCAAGACAAAGGAATCAGAGTCAAACAGATCAAAAATGCCCCAACCCACATGAAACGAAAAATCCATCTCCAAATCAACCATTATTTCCCCTTTCTTTTTTTAGATTAACTTAAAACCAACAAGACCCAACCACTCAAAATTCAAGCTTATTCATCCATATTTTTAACTAAGATCTTGTTTATATTACCTGTATTTTAATAATACCAATAATTATTATAACAAGGAATATTGTGTTGATATGACACAAACTATACATATGATTTGAAAGGTTCCATTCTTGTTTTACGATTTTCCATCATTGACATCTCCTTAAGTGAGTACTTAATATTGGGAATACTGGGTTGTCACTAAATTCTCCTTTATATCGACCCATTGGGTTGAAGCATACCCATGTCCATGGGTCGAAACGAATAAACTAAGGGAGGTAAGAAATGTTAGAGAGATTAGACCAGATCAATTGGAAATGTTTAGCCCATGCCTATGGATCTGCGGAAGATGTCCCTGATCTAATATGGGGCTTAACTTCAGCAAAGGAAAATGTTCGTCATAGTGCTTGGTCAGGATTATATAGTAGCATTTTGTATGAAGAGGGGGTTTGTGAAGCTGCGACTCTTGCAGTTCCATTTTTAATTGAACTCATAGAAAGCGAATCTGTTCCAGACCGACATCGTATATTGATCTATCTCGTCGACTTAGCGAATGCTACATGTTATCTTGAAGAATCTTTTGAAGAAGATGATTGGGATGAGGATTTCTATCCTGAAGGGATCCAGTTAAATAAAGAAAAAGATTGGGTAAAAGAAACACGCTCAGCAGTCCAAAAGGGGCTACCCATTTATACGAAGTTATTACATTCTCCAAAGCCAATGATCCGAAGTGCAGCAGCATATGTATTAGGGAACATTGGTGTACAACCCACTGAAGCTATAAGATTTTTACGCGTTTTATTGCAAACGGAACAAGATCCACTTGTTCAAGCAAGTATCTTATTAAGCCTAAACCATTTAAAAGATAATCATCCAGAGACGATTAGTTTCATGAATGCTTCTATTCAAACAGGTACCTCTTCTCTTATTAGCATTGTAGCCACCTTGGCCCTTTTGCGGATCAACTCAAATCATTCAAAAGCGATCCAACTATTAGTTGATACATTAAACCATCCAGATAAAAAATTGATGGATTTATATCAACAACTTCCTCCATATAAACACTGGTTAATTAGAGATATTTTCCTATGTTTCAGAGATCTACCTAAACACCAGACTAGGCCTTACATACCAGATTTAATTGCTATTTTCCAAAGAAGTAAAGAAGGATACTTAAGTCTCGCTTGGATTTTATTATCTATCGTTTTTAATACACAGAAAACAACCCTTAATAAGAATGATTTAACCAAAGAACAAATTTTCGTTTTACAGGCGATTGCGGAATTTGATTCACTTTGGAAGGATGGTGGTTGTCAAGAAATTAAACGTTTTCTAGAGATGAAGGGATTGCCTTATTTTTATAACCAGGAAGAGTTAAAGAATTATCTATTAAAGATCACCTTCAATGAGATTCAAACATAATAAAAGCAGGTACTCATCGAGCACCTGCTTTTATCGAAGAACGGGACGATTAAAGTTATTCCAAAAAGATAACATACGTCCGTGAGTTGTTACCTGTAACCTTGTGACCTGTGAATCGTCATCTGTTTTCAAAACTCTAAGGAGAAGTTTCAATGGCCCTGATACGCTCAGGTATGCGGTGTCCACAATTCCTCTGGACTATAGAATGAATTCTACAGTCTTGGTAAACAAAGAAAAGGTGACATTTTCTTTGTTTACCGAGACCGTAGAGGTCTCATTCACCTAAATAAAATGTAGCTGGTGGAAAATCAAACGTGACCTTATGATTTTGTGCCTCGATCAATGATGAAAGGCGGTTTACTTTCCGCTCCCATTTCTTAGCCTTTTCCCGATAAAGATCC
Organism: Hazenella coriacea; assembly: GCF_004341825.1. Lineage (GTDB taxonomy): Bacteria > Bacillota > Bacilli > Thermoactinomycetales > Thermoactinomycetaceae > Hazenella > Hazenella coriacea. The sequence goes on from NZ_SMAG01000006.1 coordinate 54,467, forward strand.
GGATCATACAGGGCATATTCCACCATGACAACATCACCGTAATGAGGAGAGTAATCTTGTTTTTTCCGAGCAGCAAGTTCTTTCAAATCACGTAGTTCACCACGCATTTGTTTTGCCAACTCAATCGCTTCCATAATGGTAATCGGTTGCTGATCCCACTCAAAAGTATGCTGTATATTAGCTTTAGCCATTTCAATATCTAATTTCCGAAAGTGGGTACGAACTTCATTCATTTCTGCTGTTAAGGCCTCAACAGTACGATTTGGTTTCTCATATTTTTCCCCTTGGGGTACAGAAACAACAGCAATTTCAGAACGTTCATTGATCAGCTCTTGAATTCGGCGTGAGATAACACTACGTAGGGCTACTGCTTCTGCTAATGAAATTTGCATGTATAAACCACCTCAATATGAAAACGAGAATCCCGTGTGCGACAAGGGTTCTCGAAATAATCAATGAAGTTTCTGTGAGTAACAACATGATTATCTCCAGGTTTTAAAATAACTACAATCATCAAAACAATTAAATATTACTATATTGTGAAATGGTTGTCCAGAAGTTTGTAACCATTAGAATTGAGAAAATGGTACTTGGATTCGTGTAAATTAGCACCATTATACACTCTGCGAAGAAGTCTCGAGCTTCTCCTTCACCTCTTTTTTAGAATTCCTAATCGTGAACATGTAATTCCTACAAGAACTAATAACATATATAACAAGCTCATCCCGATTCCGCCGATCCACTCCCCAATAATAATTCCGAGGGCCCCGAACATTTTTCCCATTCCAAAAACCATTCCATTAAACGCCATGTATGCCCCTCTTCGTGAATCATCCACAATATCCGCTAGAATCGATTGCCGTGTAGGTACATATAGAAGTTCGCCAACCGATAAAACAATGACAGCCACCCACAAACCAACATAATCATTGGAAAACGCCAAGAAGGCATAGCCTAATCCAAATAAAATAAAGCCTATATACATAATCGGTTGCTCAGGTCGATGGCGAATCCATTTAGCGACTAAAGCAGTAAATAAAACAATGATAATCGTATTTCCTACTGTTAATAAACTTAACAATTTCACACCATCAACCATGAACTGTAAGTCGCCCCACAGCGTAAACACCTTTGGAATAATTTCCTGTTCTAATCGAACTGAAATAAAGTGATTCCGTTGAAACTCAATCGCTAAAATCGCAACTCCACCTAATGTAAACCAAACAAAAGATGAATCTCGAATTACAGTCCGATAGCTTTGAAACAATGGTTTTAGTCCATAAGCTCTTTCATTATTGGTTGATTTTTTGGGAGTATACGTTTCTTGGATCAAAGCAATCGTCATCCATAAAGTGAACAATGACATTAAAAGTAAAGAGATTAATAGTTCAAAAAAATGTGTTTGGAAAAACCAACCACCGACCATTAAACCAAGCATTATTGATAAGTTGACTGCCCAATAGTTAATCGCATACATAAATGCCCTTGTCTCTTTGGTACTGACATCGATCAACATCGCCTCGGCAGCTGGATTGACTAGTCCTGAGGAGATATTCATAATGACTAACATAAAAAAAGTGGTCCATGCGGAAGTCCACCATGGGGAGTTAGCTACCAACATACCTATAAAAGCAAAGACCGTCATCCATCCTCCCCAAACCATCATCTTTTTTCGTCCCAATAGGTCAGCTAAAAAGCCTCCATATAGACTGGAGACAAATTGCACAACAACGACAATCATTAGCAAGATTCCAGCCCAAGTCGCATTGATTTCTTTGGTAAAATAAATCGCCATAAATGGGAAAATCATCGAGCCAACCACTCGACTTAAAAATGAGGTAATAATACGTATTCGAATATTTGGGTGTAATTCTCTAAACATCTTATAGATCCTCCTCTATCTACTTTTTATGAGGAAACAAATTCTAGATCTATAAACGATTGTGCCGTATTCAAAAGGGGATAAAAAGGGTACAATCTTGATAGAACTGTCCCCTTTTAAGGAGGGAATATCTTGAAAGACTTATCTTATTTTCAAATGAGAGCCTACCTATTTCCGAGAGAAGAGCAACAAACAGCTTCATTTCGACTAGAAGAACTTGAATCCGTCTGGTTTTGTACACGGAAAAATGTGAAACGGAAGATCAAAAAGTATGTAGAGGAAGGAAAATGTATCTATCAACCGGGGAAAGGTCGGGGCAATGCCTCATGTCTTACTTTTACTAACTCTTTTCAAAACGAAGTGGAAAAAGAAGTACGGGAAAATATTGAACAAGATCAATTGGATCATCTCATTCAGTTATTACAACTATCAATTCCTCGATCGTGGATCGCAGATATCTCTAAAGAAGTACAAGCCTTATTTGGTCTTCAATCTCATCAGTCATCCAAAGATGTGTTACGGACAATCTTCAACAGAGAGATTTCCACGATTGATCCCCTGTACAGTTCCGTAGCCTTTGAAAGCCACTTGATTCGACAATTGGGTGATTCCTTAGTTACTTATGATGAAGAGAAAGATCAAATCCTACCACATCTCGCCCATCATTGGAATGGGGATAAACAAGGGTTGACTTGGACCTTTTATCTCAGAAAAGGCGTTCGCTTCCACCATCAAGGAATCCTAACAAGTGAAGATGTTCGCTACACCTATCAACGCTTTCAATCCACCTCTTCTCCCCTTCATTGGCTGGTCAAAGATATTCGTGCCATAGATTGTCCTTCTCCTTATGTAATTCAGTTCCATCTTCACAAGCGCAATCCATTTTTTCTTCGCTATGTCAGTTCGATCAACTTAGCGATTTTGCCACGGGATGTCCCCTTTGATGAATACCAATGGATTGGCACGGGTCCTTTCCAATTGAAAGAACGGACAGATACTAAGTTGGTGTTAGAAGCATTTGACTCCTATTTTTCAGAACGTCCCTTTCTCGATAAAATTGAGTTTTGGCGAGTCCCCGTAGAAGCGGCTCGAATCATGACTTATCAACTGGAAGGAAAAGAGTGGAGTGAAACCCCTCCACCGATCCGAGAAGTAGAAAATGGTTTTCGCTTTCTTGCCTTCAACTTTCGAAAGCCTTCCATTGTACAGAATCGTCACTTTCGTGAAGCTCTCTATCATCTATTGGATCTAAAGAAAATGTGGAAGGACTTAGGAAGAAAAAATTTAATAGAAGCGACTTCTTTTTACCCCACACAATCAAAAGTGGTAGTGAAAGATCCTACATTGGTAGAAACCTTTTTGTGTAACTCTGGCTATCAAGGTGAAACCCTTACTCTTTATGCACTTGATTACCTTCGTGCAGTCGAGGAAGCAGAATGGTTTAGAAAAGAAGCAGAAAAATTTGGTATTCGTCTAAAACTTGTTCATTTTAACTTTGATCGCTATTATCAACTAGATCTGGATCAAGATGCGGATCTAGTATTTTTGGGAGAAGTAGCTTCCACAGATATTCATTTATCTTTTTTAAGTGCTTTTTATAATGAAGCTCTGATATTTCGTAGATTTCTTGCTCCTGAACATCTACAAATCATTGAACATTGGTTGAAAAAGTTCAAACATGAACCTCAAAAACAAAAAAGAGAACATTGGATCAGCCAAGTGGAAAGTTTTTTGAGAGATGATTATCTCATTCTTTTTAAACATCATCCGATTAAGACGCGAATCTTCCACCCGATGATCCAAAACATTCATTTTGAATCATTTGGACATGTTGATTTTCGGAAATTGTGGATCGAGTAGACTGTCACTCCTATCTAGGCTCCTGCATAGGATGAATACATAGTAATGTGGGCGGAAAGGAGACAAATCTATATGAGCATGCATAAAATTCCGGAAAAAGATTGGAACATTGATTTTCCTGAGTCAATGATCCAAATTATACAATCTGTAGCTCTTGAAGAGATTGCCTTGGCTCATCTGATAAACGCTGAAGCAGACAAAATCAAAGCTTTTGTGGGAAGAAACTTTAATTTCCCTACTCATCCCTCCAGTAAAGAAGTGGTTCATTTTAACCGAAGCATAGGGCAATTGATAGACACAGTCTTGATGAAAGAATGGCTTCTCCTTAAAAAGCTAGAAACAGTACTTCGAGTCAAAGAGCATGGAGAGTTCGAAGAAGAGTAGTGAAAGTGAGGGAATGGAAATGCTTAACACTAATCATAACAATGTTCCACAACTATTAAGTCATTCATTCAGATCCACTGAAGCTGCTATCTTCAAGTACATTCATGCTGTATTTTTACTCACCCTTGCCCTCAAAAAAAGAGGGATTGAATCCTGTGATGGATTTGATCAATACGAATCAGACCTATTTTCGCTACTAAACACCGTTTCGGAAATTGAAAAGCTCCTTTTAAGACACCTTCACCTGTATCATCTCTATTTAACGACTGATGAATTTGCGGAATTTAAAAATGAAATCATTCATTACTCCAAAGATCATGAAGCCAAGAAAAAGGTTAACTATTATACTTCATCAATCATGAAGTTATGCTATGGAAAAAACTATACAAAACAGATGGATTTTCAAGCTGAAAATATATTAAACGATTTAACCAAGTTTTTTGAGCTAAAAAGAAGCTTAATCAAACTATAAAAATAAAGTAAAAATCCTGTCATGAAAACATGACGGGATTGATTTTAGGCAAAACGCTTAGCTTACATGAAAATGATTCATTAAATGAATTACATCAAATGCTATAATAAATTCTCTTCATTAATTGATTCCTCAAGTTCTCTTTTTTCATCCAAATCTTTTTCTAAGTCTTTTTCAAATTCTTCCTCCTCTTTGCTTAGTCCAATGAGTTCAATCACCTCTGATAATTTAAATTGCAGAATGATTTCCTTTTTCACCACTGTGCGAAGTACCTTTTCTACACTTCTATTAATTTTCAGCAAATCTTTGATACTCGGACACGGAATTTCTTTAAAACAAGAACAGTTATCTTTATCCGGGAAACAATCATGATGGTGATGACGGTGATGGTGTTCATGACGATCTTGTTCATGGTCATGATGGTGACGGTGACAATGTAAAGTGCCAACAGTAAATTGAATTTTTTCAGCCTCTGCATTAATAATATGTGCTAAGCCTAATTCTTCGGCTGCAATGGAGGCTAGCAGTAAATTAATCGCTTCTTTTCGTCCAAGATTTTTGGGAACGAGACCCTTGAAGCTTGGCATAGACATGTATACCCCTCCTCTATTCACTGGTAGCATATTGCCTTGAGTCTCTTTTGGACACGGTAAATGCCTAGGTTAAGTCCATAAAAAAATCCCCAGATCATCAATTTCTAATGATCTAGGGGTGTGTGGAATCAATATATTAATGATTTTGATCAATTATTTCCATTACATCTTGAACTAAACGATCCAATCTTCTTTGTGTTGTGATCCCCGTTTCACCACATACTGAAAAATAAACTTTTATTTTCGGCTCTGTTCCCGAAGGGCGAAGGCAAAACCACGAACCATCCTCTAAAGTAAAGGCTAGAACATTCTCTTGAGGGAGAGTAAGCTTCGACCGTTTTTGAGATAATCGGTCCAGACACACTTGCTCAGCATAATCACATACTTTTGTAACTGAATGCAAGCCGATCTGTGTTGGCATCTTCAACCGAAATTGCCTCATGATGCTCTGAATCTGATTCATTCCCTCTTTTCCTGTAAACGTTCGTGATTCCAAATGGTCAATAAAATAGCCATACTCCTGGTAAAGCTGATACAATACTTCCTTCAGCGTATAGTTGATGCTTTTATAGTATGCCACCATCTCACAGATCAATAAAGTTGTCATGATCCCATCTTTATCCCTGACAAAGGTGTCTGTCAAATAACCACAACTCTCTTCATAACCGAACAAAAATTTCTTATGCCTACCCTTCTCTAAGACCTCTATTTGTTCCCCAATATATTTGAAGCCTGTGTGAGTTTCAATCGTTTCCACTCCGTACCGCTCAGCAATCGCTTTACCCATTTGACTCGTTACAATCGTTTTAACAACAACTGCCTCATCAGGCAAAGTTCCTTGCTTTGTTCGTTCTGATAACAGATAATTCAGTAACAATACACCTACTTGATTTCCTGTGAAGACCTCATATTCTCCTTCTTCGTTTTTCACAGCGATCCCTACACGATCAGCGTCTGGATCTGTTGCTACTAGAAGGTCGGCATTTTTCTCTTTTCCTAGCTCCATCGCTAACCTAAATGCTTGGGGTTCTTCGGGATTTGGGGATAAAACTGTTGGAAAGTCAGGGTCAGGCTGTTCTTGCTCTGGAACTGAGTATACTTGTGTAAATCCTGCTTCACACAAAACCCTTTGAACCAAGCGATTCCCTACTCCATGAAGAGGTGTATACACAATAGTCAGTGAAGAAGTTACTTCTGGATGAAGGCATATTCGTTGGAGTCGTGAAACATAGGACTCACTTATTTCGTTATCTAACCAGTTAATCTTGTCTAAATATTGCTCACTTGATATTGCATGTGATGGAATTTCCTCCACACGATCTATTTTTTTCTGAATTTCCCTAGCGATGGAGGGAACAATCTGTCCCCCATCAGCTCCATACACTTTGTAGCCATTATACATAGGGGGATTATGACTCGCAGTAATCACGATCCCTGTAATTGCCCCTAATTCACGTACTGAAAATGAAAGGAGTGGAGTCGGGCAAACTTCTTTGAAAAGATAAGGTTGGATTCCGTTGTACTGAAAAGTAAATGCTGTTTCTAAAGCCAGTTCCTTTGACTGGTGGCGAGAGTCATAAGCGATCACAACTCCTTTTTGCTTAGCTAAGTCACCAAATGTAGAGATATAATCAGCGATCCCTTGCGTGATTCGTCTAATTGTATAACGATTGATTCGATTACGACCTGCTCCTAAAATCCCTCGAACTCCCCCTGTTCCAAATTCAAGATGTTTGTAAAAATGATCTTCAATCTCTGAAGCGTCCTCAGAAATTCCCTGTAATTCTTGTTTAGTCTCCAGATCAATATAGGGAGACTGAAGCCACTGTTGGTAAATGTCAAAAGACTTCACTGGAAACCTCCTCAAATGGACGTGAAAAACCAGATAGATAAAAACATCTTCTCCATCACATATATGAACTTAATCCATATATTAGGTATAAATAACTATAGACCCTTATACAAGATCATCCCACAGAACTATGAATTCAAACTTGTTCATTTCTGAAAAATAGGCTATCCATCTAGATAAACAAACATGTGAGATAAAGTCAAAAAACCCGCCATAATCTTATGACAGGTTTTCTTTAAATGAATGGATCAGACTTTAAAAAATCAAACCATTACCCATTATTACAGTCAATAATCATAATTTGTCCAGCTGGAAGATTCGTTGCTGTAAATGTTTCATTTCCTCCTAAAACCAAGAAGAAACTATCTGGATTGTTGGTTAACGTAAGTGAGAATGAGATGCCTGGCACTCCATTTCTCACTCCTGTTCCTGTAATTGTAAACACCGTTTCATCGACACACGAACCTAAAGAACCTTCAGATGTAAGATTATAACTGGTGGCAGTAAATGTAACAGTTGCCGGATCAGATGGATTATCACCAGGTCCCCATTCAAAATCAAGCAGATCTGTATCTGCTGGGTCACAACCGTTACAAATAAATGCACGTCCCCCACCAATACTACTCAATCTTCCTGTACCCTCTTCAGTACCATTTCTTAATACAACTGTATCCTCACTTCGTGGAATTTCGAAGTTGACCTCACATGAACAGAAAGGAGTTGGTGGCGGTGGTGTTGGAGGAGGGAATAAAGGTGACGGACTTAGTTGAAGTAGTTCCAATATATTTTCAAACTTAAACTCTAATAGCATCTCTTTTTTAATGATATCTCTTAACGTACTGCGTACACTCCGATTAATGTCTAGAAGGTTGGAAATCGTTACTGGAGTAGGGAGTACATTTTGAGTGGGGGTTAACGTCCCCAATACAAATTGCACTTTTTCCGCCTCAGCATTAATGAGGTGAGCCAGTGCCAATTCCTCTAAAGCGATCGATCCTAGTAATAGTGCTGGAGTTTGCCCAATAGTCAAGCTTATCGATGGGGTGATATTAGGAAAGCTGGGAAAAGACATTCATCCACTTCCTTTCATTATTGTTCTTGATAGAGTATTAACTCTATTCACATTTGGAAGCGGCTTGTATCTCTTATTCATTAGCACAATTCCCCCAAAAAAAGAGCCTACCTCGAGAGATAAACTCTACCCACCTTTAGATCGACTTTAAAACCCTTTTTGTCTCTATCGCTCCATCCTGATTCCTATGTTTCTTTTTAGCCGATTGGATGTGAGTAAGAATCTCTTGAATAATCTTAGTATCATAGTGAGAGGCTAAATATGTTTCCAAATGAAGATTTTTTTTCTCACTCACTTTGGTCAAAGCTTCGATCGCAAGCGAAAAATGATGAGAAGAAATAATCGCATCGATATAGGAGCAGATGGCTTCTTGAGTGCGATCTAACTTTTCATAACAAATGCCTTTATAATACATCGCTTGAAAGCTACCTAAACCTTTTAAAGTAAGATAATCGAGTTGATCCTCCCCCATTTGAATACAATGATCAAATGTCCGAATCGCCTGTCTATACATTTTCTTGCCATATAAAATAATCCCTTTATAAAAATGTAGGTCTACATAGTCTGGGTATAGAAGAATTGCTTTTTCAATACTTGGCCAAGCTCCATCAAAGCTCCCTAGACTAATAAGGATCGAGTACTTTAATTTGTACAATAAAGCAGGTGGTGTATAACCTTTTAAGACAAATTGAACAATCGATTTGTTGACATGCTCAAATGACTTTTCGAATTCCTCATTACGGTAATATTCTGAAGCAAGATGATAATGAACCCATGGACTGTAATCTTTTCGTTCTAGTTCTTTTTCTAGCATGTTGAGATTACGTTTGAATTTTCCTTTTTCTTTTACAAATGCATCTAAGTACCCGTAATGATATACCTTAACTGGAACCAGACCTATTCTTTTTTGCAATTCGGCTGTGGTTAACACTTGATCAAGATTAAGTGTTTCATGAATGTTGTTGACGAACTTAAACCCACATCGATTTCGAAAAAGTCGATGATGGGCAACGTTAAATACTTGATCAGGTTTAACTGATTTTCCGTAGTAATTGACGAGGTGAATCGCTACTATATCATAATTCTCTTGAGACAAAACATCACGAAGCTGACCCCGATCAGCCCAGTCCACCTCTTCATCCGCATCTAGCCATAAAATCCAATCTCCTGTTGCACGTTCTATTCCATAATTACGTGCATCCGCAAAACTTCCATTCCACTTAAAATCATAGACTTGTGCCCCCAACGAGCGACAAATCTCAGGTGTCTGATCCGTAGAGCCTGTATCAACAATAATCATTTCATCAACGACTCCAGCGACGCTTTTTAGACAACGTTCGATATTATTTGCTTCATCTTTCACGATCATACATAATGATAGGCGTTTCGGTTGGATCAATCCCATCCTCTCCTCTCTATCGCAAAAATTTGTTCTTTTCATCATATAAAGTAGGGAGGAAGGTAGTGTATAAAAGTCTAAAAAACGGCGAATATCTATAGCACTTTTGTCTCTAATTAATATGATGTACATAAAAAGGAGGTGGGATTTTGAAACCAATCTCCCTAACTTGGGAAGGACCGCAATCTGAAATCCATAGTCTGGCAAAAGTGAATCGGAATCTTTGTAAGTATCTACAAAATGATCCTAAAGTATCTATTCAACTTAAACCCACGAAAAATCATACTCCTCTTATACGCCCATCATTACAAAAACACAATTCCTCTGGAGATGTGATTGTACGCCATCACTGGCCCCCGAATTGGTCAACTCCAAACTATAACCATTGGGTTACCATGCAACCTTGGGAGTTTGGCGCAATTCCCCAACATTGGTATATTCCGATGAAATATTGGACGGACCAGATCTGGGTCTATAGCCAATACAACAAGGATTGTTATGTTCGTAACGGGATTCCCGCAGAAAAAATACAAGTGATTCCTCTTGGGGTAGACGAAACGATCTATCACTACGATATTCAACCCTATCCCTTTGAACAAAAAGGCACTTTTCGCTTTGTATTTGTTGGGGGAACAATTAAACGGAAAGGGATTGATCTGTTACTTCAAGCGTACCTCCACGAATTCTCTGCTGATGAGGATGTCTCCTTAGTCATTAAAGATTTTGGGACACACTCCTTCTATCAAGGAGGAACCATGGATGCATTGATTACTGCAGCTGCAGACAATCCTCATTTTCCTCATATCCAATACATCAATCAAGATCTTTCTGAAGAAGAGCTAGCTAGCTTATATAAAGCTTGTGATTGTTTGGTCCATCCCTATCGAGGTGAAGGATTTGGTCTTCCAATTATTGAAGCCATGGCATGTGGAACCCCTACTATTGTGCCTGATCAGGGACCCAGTCAAGATTTTTGTGATGCGAGTACTTCTTTTCTTCTTCCTGCTCAAGAGGAGACATTCACCCAAAAAGAGGTCGATCAGTTCGAAACGATCCAACATCCCTGGTGGCTAAAAGTTCATCCCTCTGAACTACAAAAAATGATGCGCTTTGTATATGAACATCGATCCCTTGCGAAAGAAAAGGGGCGCAGAGCGAGTGAAAAAATCGTCTCTACTTTCACTTGGAAACGATCTGCCCACATGATCTCTCATACCATCAAAGAGTTGGTTCAGAACGATCCCAAACCTAAAATGGATGACCAAGAGATTATTTTTGCAGAGCTAAAACAAGCCTTTCAACAAATACAGCAAAATCAACTCCCCGAAGCCATTAAAATTTTTCAGGCGATTCTATCCGTTTATCCCGATTCGTTAGAAACTCACTATAATATTGCAGTTGTCTATATGAAGCAACTAGAGTATGCAAAAGCGATTGAGCACCTAAATAAAATTACTTTAGCAATGGACAACGAACCATCATCTTTCCAAGCGAAAATCTGGAGTGCCATTGGGATCTCTTACTCTCATATTCAATCTTTTCAATTAGCCATGGATGCCTTTAAACAAGCCATTCAATTAGATCCCACTGTTCAATCCCTTGAGATTACTTGTTTAAAAAAAGGAATACAGAAAACAAACGAACAGTTAGCACAGCTATATGGTCAATTAGGAAAACGTTATGCAGAGATGCGAAATGTTTTCCGTGCTGAGGAAATGCTTACAAAAGCTCTACAACATACCGAGCTCCCTGACAATATTCAGAAATCTCTCGCGAAAATTCAGTCACAAATCGAAAGTATCAAGCAAAAAGCGGAACCGACTTCATCCCATCATCAAATAGCAGTCACCTCACATGAGAATCCAGTGACTTGGATCTCTTCAACCCTCGCTGATGACTCCACAGAAGCGGATGCTAAGAGGATCCAGCAAATTCAGGCACGATGGGAGCCTTACTTTATGAAGGGAGATCGAGTCCTAAAAGTTCATTGGACAAATCAAAAGGACCTTCATAAATTTGAACCAGAAGAACCTTATGATGGCCTGCTATTATCTATCAATGAGGTGCTTTCTCCCTCTGATTGGCTCAAAATCTGTAAACAGACCTTGAGCTGGCTACACCCCTATGGAAAAATAATCTTCCTAATTGAAAACCAAAAAAGTGATGCTAACCGAGTCACAGCCAAGGTTCTCGTCGAAACCTTTCTTCAATCAGCTGGCTGGATCGTGAAAGAATCCCATGATTTGGAGACTGAGCATTCTTTTTACTTAGTCTCACAAAAAACAGCATTGGATGTAGTATGGCAATGCCCCTTATTTAATACCTCGGGCTATGCAGAAGAGCAAAAGTATTTCTTAGAGGGAATCAAGCCTTTTCCTCTACTCATCCAAGTGCAATCTCCACCTGCATCAGAGTCGGAGCCTCCCTATCCTCCCCACCAGAAAACTTATTTATCTGCTCTACACAAAAATAAAGTGGATGCTCCCATCATTCATTATCAGGCAGCACCTGCCCATAGCTTTTCATTGCCTCAAGCCCCCATCTCAATCGGGAGAACCATGTTCGAAACGGATTCACTTCCTTCTTCTTGGGTACCCATTCTTAATGAACTCACCGAAATTTGGGTTCCTTCTACTTTTAATCGTGAAACCTTTGCCTCTGCGGGTGTCAAAGAAGACCGCATTCACATTATCTCTGGTACCTTAGATGAGACCACTTATCATCCCTCTGGTGTAGAACCCTATCCATTGCCGAATACCCGTCGATTTAAATTTCTCTCTGTCTTTGATTGGGGGATTCGAAAAGGGTGGGATCTTTTAATACGTGCTTATTTTGAAGAATTTGATTCTGATGATGATGTATCTTTGATCATGAAAGTTTCCAATTTCGTAGAACCCCATGCGAATCCCTATAGAGAGATCGAAGAAATAGCTAAAAAATTAGGCTTACGCCAGTATCCTCATATTCAGATCATCAACCACTCTTTTTCTGAAGAAGAAATGATTCGCTTATATGCGGCAACCGATTGCTTTGTATTGCCTTCACGAGGAGAAGGTTGGGGACGCCCTTATATGGAAGCAATGGCGATGGAATTACCTACCATTGGTACCCGGTGGAGTGGTCAACAAGAGTTTATGAATGACGAGAACAGCTACCTCATTGACCTTGAAGGTTTGATTCCAGTTGATCCGTTACATTCTCCCTTTTATTATCATGGACATCAGTGGGCAGAACCTAGTATAGACCATCTGAAAGCTTTAATGAGACAGATTGTTAAAAACCCCTTAGAAGCAAAGGAAAAAGGACGCAAAGCTAGAGCTGATCTATTCCCCCGCTTCTCACCACAAACAATGGGTCGACAAATTTTTGAGCGAATGGAAACATTAGTCCAATCTCAATTTGCTTTCATTTAAAGTTTTTCATGGTCAAAGGAGGAAGCCACTTGTTGAATAGAAAAACAGCTTTAGTTACTGGAATAACGGGTCAAGATGGGACCTATCTTGCAAAACTATTATTAGAAAAAGGGTATCGGGTTGTCGGTTTGCTAGCACACCGCAGTACCCCATCTCTATGGAGATTACAGGAGCTGAAGATTGACCAAGAAGTGGAGCTGATCCAGGGTGACCTGATGGATCTTTCTTCTTTGGTTCGGGTCATCGAAACAACGAATCCTGATGAAGTTTACCATTTGGCAGCTCAAAGTTTTGTGGGGGTTTCTTGGCAACAACCGATCCTAACTGCCCAAGTAACCGGGATGGGGGTCTTGCATATGCTCGAAGCGATTCGGACAGTGCGACCCCAAATCAAATTTTATCAAGCTTCGTCGAGTGAAATGTTTGGCAAAGTACAAGAATCTATTCAATCCGAAAGTACTCCATTCTACCCACGAAGCCCCTATGGAGTGGCTAAATTATTTGGACATTGGATGACCAAAAATTACCGTGAAAGTCACCAGCTATTTACTTGTAGCGGTATCTTATTCAACCACGAATCTCCCCTTCGTGGTCTGGAATTTGTCACCCGAAAAGTGACTGATGCTGTAGCTCGAATCTCGTTAGGTAAGCAAAAAGAGCTCCGCTTAGGAAATCTAGATGCCAAACGGGATTGGGGGTTTGCTGGTGATTATGTAGAGGCGATGTGGCTGATGTTACAACAAGATAAACCCGATGACTACGTGATTGCCACAGGGAAGACTTCCACTGTCAGAGATCTTTGTCAAATCGCTTTTGACTATGTAGGACTTCATTATGAAGATTATGTTGTGATTGATCCTAAGTATGTTCGACCTGCTGAAGTAGATGTTCTCTTAGGCAATCCCGCAAAAGCCCAACAACAATTAGGCTGGTCATCCAAAACTAGCTTAGAAAAACTGATCCACATGATGGTGGACGCTGATCTAAAACGAGTAAAAAATGAGTTTCAAGGACGTCTGAAAATATGAAACTTATCTTATTATCAGGTGGTTCTGGAACCAGACTCTGGCCCCTATCTGATGAATGTATGTCAAAGCAGTTTCTAAAGCTGTTAAAAAATGATGCAGGTCAATCCGAATCGATGATTCAACGGATCATCAGACAGATCAAAGTAGCTGATTGGATTCCAGATACTTATATTGCTACAAACCAAGCACATGTCCCCTACATTCATGAACAATTGGGTGATCAACTTCCCTTGATTGTCGAACCCGAACGGAGAGATACATTTCCTGCGATCGCTCTAGCCTCCTTATATCTTTATGAGCAAGGAGTTTCTCTTGACGAAGTGATTGGGGTCTGTCCCGTTGATCTGTATATCGAGGATTCTTTCTTCTCTATGATGAAACAAGCTGAGCAGACATTGAAACAAACCGATTGTGATCTCGTTATGATTGGAATCCGTCCCACTGAACCGTCCGAAAAATACGGTTATATTGTGCCTGAAAACTCGACAACTTCTCCCGCAATGAAAGTCAAACACTTCATTGAAAAACCAACACAAGACTATGCTGAACAGTTAATTCAACAACACGCATGCTGGAATAGTGGAGTCTTTTGTTTTCAATTAAGATTCTTGATAGATCTATTAAAAAAACGACATCTTCCTCTTTCCTATACGGGACTATATCACCAATATCAACAATTACCCCAAATCAGCTTTGACTATGAAGTCGTTGAAAAAATGAACTCAGCTGTTGTTCTCTCTTATGAAGGAACGTGGAACGATATGGGCACTTGGGACACCCTCACCACTCAAATCTCAGACTTAGTAGTTGGAAAAGGAATCCTAAGTGAAGACTGTAAAAATACGAATATCATCAATAAACTAGATCTACCTGTGTTAGCTGTAGGACTATCCAATACTGTCATCGTGATTAACGAGAATGGAATTCTCATAGCAGAAAAAGGAAGTAGCACGAGATTAAAAGATTATTTACATGAGGTCAGGAATGTCGATTAGGAAAGGATTATCAAATCTCTATAATACTAGAGCTCGATTTTAATCCTCAAGAATGGAGAAAAGCGAGGAAAATGATGAGTTTTATTCGCTCAGCAATTTGGAAAGACCAGTTGAAACACCTGAGCCAAAAAAGAAAAAAGATGGTGATTCTCTCTACCTATCCTGTCTTTCACAAAGCACATGGAGGAATGTTACGGGTCTACCACTTATATAAAAACCTAGAAAATAAATTTGATATCACTATCATCAGCTTTAATTATCCTCATCACCGTTATCAACTTCAAGTGGGGAATCTTACTGAGATCGCCATTCCCCCTTCTGAACAACATCTCCTTGTACAAGAAAAAATTCAAACAGAATTGTCCATCGACATCTCAGATATCATGATGGAAAGATTCTCATCTTTAACACCTGAGTATCAGCATACTGTTGATGAATATCTAGAACAAGCCGAAATCATCGTTGCAGCCCAACCTTATCTATTCCATCTCATTGAAAAATGCCCCCGGTTGGATCAGAAGCTGATCATCTACGATTCACAAAACGTCGAATATGAACTAAAAAAATCGATGCTTCCTAATAATGAAATAGCTCAACTATTATTATCACAGTTATTCCAACTTGAACAACGAGCTTGTCAACAAAGTGACCTCATCTTGACCTGTACGCTAAATGACTCGCAACAGATGCAACGCCTTTATGAGATGAATAGTGATAAATTTGTTCTCGTCCCCAATGGGGTAGATCATACAGATCAGCCATTTATCAATTACCAACAGCGACAAGAAAATAAACGAAAACAGGGCCTTTCTACAGAAACAAACATCATTTTTATTGGTAGTGGTCATCCACCCAATGTGGACGCTGTAACAGAAATTCTAAAAATTTCGCCCCTCATGCCTGAATTTAACTTCATCATCATGGGGGGACTACAAACAGCTTTTGCTCAGTATCCTCTTCCAAACAATGTCCTTTTTACAGGTCGTGTCGATGAGTATACCAAGAAGCAAATCTACTCAATCGCGGACATCGCCATCAACCCCATGCTTCAAGGATCAGGTTCCAATCTGAAATTAGCAGAGTTTATGGCTCATGGAATTCCTGTTGTTTCGACAGCTATAGGAGCACGGGGCTATAAAATTGTAGAGGGTGAGCATTTAATCATAAGTGATCTCTCCGAATTTCCAAAACAGCTTAGACAACTAAAAGACGATCCAGTATTACAGCAAAGATTATCTAGCAACGCTAGGCTTTATATAGAAAAAAATTATTCTTGGTCGTCGATCTCGAAGCATCTATTAAGCGCGTTACAAAAGCTTTTGTAATTCAAAGCCAGTATCATTGCTGGCTTTACTTACTATCTCTGTAAAAGATAAATTCAATCAGCAATGTCAATTAGACAATATTCACCTATATGATAAAGCATCAAAGCTCGATTTTCACCCTCCATGAGCTTGTACCTGCAAAAAAGAAGGAGGTGAACCAAACTGTTCAATGAACCTCTTTTCTTAAAGCCTGTCTTTAAAGAACGAATCTGGGGCGGAAGTAAATTAGAAAAGTTTTTTGATTATACCATCCCCTCTTCACAAACGGGTGAATGTTGGGGGATATCTGCCCATCCCCATGGAATAACTCCTATCTTGAATGGTCCTTTTCAAGGATGCACACTGGATGAGATATGGTGTAAATACAAAGAATTATTCGCTTTTAAATCCGGAGATCATTTCCCATTATTAGTGAAAATTCTTGATGCAAACCATGATCTGTCCGTCCAAGTTCATCCCAACGACCTCTTCGCACAAAAATTAGAAAATAGTCCCTTTGGAAAAACAGAATGCTGGTACGTACTCGATTGCGAATCCGAAACAGAAGTGATCATAGGCCATCACGCTACCACAAGAGATGAATTCAAACAAAGAGTAACTCTTGGGGAGTGGGAAAAACTGCTACGTCGAATTCCCATCAAACCTGGTGATTTTTTTTATGTTCCTAGCGGAACCATCCATTCAATTGGAAAAGGGGCTCTCATGCTAGAAATCCAACAAAACTCCGATATTACCTACCGCTTATACGACTACGATCGTCTAGATCATACTGGGGTCACTCGCCCACTTCAATCAGAAAAATCCCTTCTCGTTACAACCATTCCTGATCAAACGATTTCTCCACAACCTTTCATCCTTGAAAAAGGTAATCTGATCGAAAAACGATTGATCACATCACCCTATTTTACTGTCTACCATTGGACCATTAACGGAAAAGTGGAACAGCATCACCCCCATCACTACTGGCTTTGTACAGTCATCCAAGGAACTGGACACATCCAAGTGAATCCGGATTCCTACCCTCTTACCAAAGGAGACTTTTTCATCCTCCCAGCTACCATCCAACACTATCATCTGGAAGGAAACTTAGAGCTGATCTGTACCCATACTTAGTACTTTACGCGCTCATAGAAAAGAAACCCAGATCCCTTTTGAATCTGAGTTTCTTTTGCTCTCCATATCGCTTAACTCACCTTCGTCTCAGTCTTTGGTTCATCCCAACACTCCACATTTTTCAAGCCTGGAATGCTGTTTTTGGAGAAGGTTGGATTAAGTCCTGCTTTTCGTTGCTTGGCATAATCTTTATATGCCGCGGTAGCAATTTTACTAAGTAGAAAAATGGCAATAATATTGGTAATCGCCATGAGCCCCATGAAAACATCAGCTAAATCCCAAACGATTTGTACTTTGGTGGTAGAACCCCAGATCACCATGCCCACAACAGCAATCCGGTAAATCAATAGCCAAGTTTTGCTATGTTTGATAAACTCAATATTTGTTTCACCATAATAGTAGTTTCCAACTAGTGAGGTAAAAGCAAAGAATAGCACAGCAATGGTAAGAAAATGCGGAGCCCATCCACCGATTTCGATTTCTAATGCTTTTTGGGCAATTTCAATCGCTGCAAGGCTTGGATCTGTATAAGCCCCTGAGATGAGAACGATAAATGCAGAAGAAGAACAGATGATTAATGTATCAACAAAGACACCTAAAGCTTGAATAAATCCTTGTTTGACAGGGTGTGTCACATCTGCAGTAGCGGCCACGTTGGGTGCACTTCCCATACCTGCTTCATTGGAAAAGAGTCCACGCTTAATCCCTTCCATCAGGGCAGCCCCAATCGCTCCACCACCCACTTCTTGCCAACCAAAGATGTTTGTAAAAATCAATTTGATAACAGCAGGAAAAGCGGATAAATTTGTAATAATTACATATAAGGCAAGAAGAATATAAGCAATCGCCATAATCGGAACCACAATCTCAGAGATTTTAGCAATTCGTTTAATACCACCAAAAATAATAATTGCAAATATCCCTGCTAATATACAACCTAGAACGAACCGATCAATCCCATAAACAGATTGAAAAGCGACAGTAATGGTATTCGCTTGCACAGAGTTAAACACAAGTCCAAAACAGAGGGTAATTAATACCGCAAATAATATCCCCATCCAACGCTGACCCAGCGCCTTTTCCATATAATAAGCAGGTCCACCTCGAAAAGTTTCCCCATCTTTCGTTTTGTAGATTTGCGCTAAGGTGGACTCTACAAACGCAGAAGCTCCACCGATCATCGCAATGAGCCACATCCAGAAAACCGCTCCTGGACCTCCTGTGGAAATCGCTAATGCCACACCAGCAATATTTCCTACCCCTACTCGTGATGCGGTACTTACACAAAACGCCTGAAATGATGAAATCCCATTCTTCTTGTGGCTGGCTCCTTCACCAAGCAAGCGAAACATTTCACCTATATTTCGAAACTGAACAAATCGCAAACGAGCGGAAAAGAAAAAACCTGCTCCAATTAACAAAACGACTAGAACATAAGTCAGATAGTTATTGATCCACCCGATCAGGTCACTAAATACATCCATAACATCACCTCTTTATTTATATATTTAATTATTATCTGTTATAAAACATTGTTTGGCAACTTCAGTCATCGACCTGCCAATAGGTGGCATCTATCAAACATACAATTCCTTTCCAAAGTGATCAAGGTAATCACTGATCATCTTTTTTACACTTTTTATTTATGAATAAATTTCTAAAAAATAGAGGAATTTGAAGACTAATATAGAATATGCTTTTATCCCGATCAAAAATCATTCACTAACCCTTATGATCCAGCAGTCCATTTGTATAGCGGGAATGAATCCACTACCATTCATCAGGAGGTCTCAAAATGGCTACCATCGATAAACTTTTAAAGCATCGAGCTCATTTTTCTCCAAACTTAGAGGCATTAGTTAGTGGCAACAAACGGTATACATATGAAGAATATTTAAAGCGTGTGAATCAATTAGCTCACTATTTATTAGAACAAAATGTCCAAAAAGGGGATCGTGTGGCCCTTCTTTGTAAAAACAATCATCACTTCCCTACCATCCTCATGGCCATTTTACATATTGGAGCTGTTGCCGTTCCGATCAGTTGGAAATTATCTGCAGATGAAATGAAGTTTATCACCAACAATTGCCAGCCTAAAATTCTCTTTTACGATGAAGAATTTGCCCCTTTGCTCTCTTCCGTTAAAGATTCTTCTATTCTTCCAACCTTGGTGTTGGCTGGGGATGATACAGATACAACTTCATCTTTTGAAGAACTTTTAGCAGGGCGTATGACGAAGAACCCATACCATATCTCCATTGAAAAAGAGGATCCCGCTGTAATTATCTACACTTCTGGAACCACAGGAATGCCTAAAGGTGTAGTGATTACCCATGAAAATATTTGCTCTGCCATTCCTGGTACATCGATGGCTGTTGAATTTAACTTTGAGGATCGTTATCTTGCTGCAAGTCCCCTATTCCATGTCAGTGGATTGATTGCGATGATCTGTTCGATTCAACAAGGAATGACCATGATTTTCATGACTGATTTTGATCCCGTTCAGATCTGGGATTTAATCGAAGCTGAGAAGGTCACCACTATGATGTCCGTCCCTCCAATGCTTTTTTATATGCATCCTGAGTTTAAAAATAAAGAGAGAGAGATCAGTCACCTAAAATCCTTTATTTGTGGTGGGATCAAAGTACCTGAGACATTAATACGACAGTACGATGACCTTGGAATCTCCATTACTCAAGTATACGGCTGTACGGAAGCTGCTGGGGCGATCAGTTGTTGGACCACCAAGATGGGAATGGATCAGTGTATGTCGGTAGGAAAAGTAGCATTGGGACTAGATGTGAAGATTGTAGATCCAGAAACAAGACAAGAGGTCCCTCTGGAAAATGTTGGGGAAATCGCTATTAAAGGAGCACAAATTTTTAGAGAGTATTGGGCTCATCCAGAAGCGACCCAACAAGTTTTTGAAGAAGGTTGGTTTTTTACAGGGGATGCTGGAAAAATAGACGAGAGTGGTTTTTTATATGTGTTAGACCGTTATAAAGATCTTATCATTAATGGTGGAGAAAATATTTATCCTGCTCAAGTAGAAGAAGTCATTATTGAGATGAATGAGGTGCAAGAGGTAGCACTCATTGGAATTCCTGATGAAATATATGGTGAAATCCCACGAGCTTATATTGTGAAAAAACCTAATCATCATTTAAAAAGTGAAGATATCCTTAGTCATTGTAAACGGAAGATTGCAAATTATAAATTAACAGAAATCGTCTTTGTAGATGAACTTCCTAAAAGTAGCTTTGGCAAAGTGATGAAGTCTGTATTAAGAGAACAAGCAATCAAAGAATTACAGATCCAATAATCCTCTACACATGAATGCAAAATTTTTAGATGAGTAACTTTTATGGTTCATAGAACTTGATTTCATCATCTGTAGGAACCCATTTTTCGAGAGCAACTTTTATACGACTCTGATCTATAGAGCTCTCGAAAACGGGTTCCTTTTTCTACCTAACCGTCTATATTTATTTTGATCCGTCGAATTAATCCTGTTAAAACCGTCCCCGGTCCAATTTCCTCAAACTTCATCTCTCCTCTTCCCATTAAAAAGCGAATACTCTCACTCCATTGAACCGCCTTGTTGATTTGCTCAGTTAAAGTCGTGTTGATCTTCTCTTGCTCATAAGGTCGTGCATACACATTGGAGATCACAGGAATAGATAAGGAGTTGAATTGGAATCCATTGATGAATTGTTCAAACTCTAACTTAGCTGCACTCATATATCTAGAATGAAAGGCACCACTCACATTCAAAGGAATAAATAGTCGAACTTCTTGGAGGGCTTCAAAAATGGGTTTCGCTTGGTCAATATCGGCTTTCCGCCCAGAAATAACGATTTGATCAGGGGCATTAAAGTTGGCAACATCAATCGTGTCTAGACGATTCTCTTGTAAAACCTCTGCGACTTGCTCCTCATTGAGTCCGATCACTGCGGCCATTCCACCTCCAGTCACCGCACTCATTAACTCGCCACGCTTTTTTACCAATCTCAACCCCGTCTCAAAATCAAATGCGCCTGCCGCAAATAATGCATTATATTCACCTAAACTATGACCTGCAACGAAATCTGGCTTTCGACCTAGTTCCTGGATTCTTTTTAGATAACTGAAAGCATTCACAACATATAACGCAGGTTGAGTAAATTGAGTCTGACTCAAGTATGAATAAGGATCTTCGATACAAAGTCTTTTTATGGAATAACCTAAAATTTCGTTCGCTTGTGCTGTTAACTCCTTAAACTCATCAAAGAGTGTACTTCCCATCCCTTTCTGTTGAGAACCTTGACCCGGGAACACATATGTAATCATCTTCATTCCCTCCCTTTCAATTCGTTATTATTTATCTTTTCGGAATAGTCTTTCAACTATCTTTAAATATTTTAACTCTTTCATTAGATTTAAGTCAATACTTTTAGTGAACAAACATGATCACTTCCCTATTTCTCTGAATAATGAAAGATGATCCCTCTTTTTACATTCCATAGTTTGCCATCAAAATTATTTAAAATCAAATATACCTTTTTGATTCTTTCTCATTCGGAAACTTATAAAATACTCTTTTTTATCAAGTTGAAAATATATATTTTCTTTTCGAAGACACTCGAGTGTTTGTCCTGGAACTTTACCATATGAATGCCCTGGATAAACGCGAACATAAGGTGATACTAGGGATTTCACCTTCTGAATACTTTCAAACATATCAACCACTGAGCCTCCATCACCGGTACAGATCCCGCAACCTTCGATAAAAATGGTATCTCCAGTAAATATACTATCTGATAAAAGATAGCACATTCCCCCTACTGTATGACCGGGAGTAAGCAAACATTCTATTTCTATATTTCCAACCTGAATGATTTCTTTATCATTTATAGCATTCAAATTTCTACATTTAAATTGATAGTAGTCAATTTCACTTTTTGACATATAAACATTGGGATTATACTTCTTAACTAAAGGGTCAACCAAATTTACATGATCATAGTGAGAGTGTGTTAAAAGAATAGCTACCAAATCTACATTCAATTCATATAATTTACTAGTTATTTTACTTAATTCCCATGCAGGATCCACAACAAAAGCGGATTTAGTGATTGGATCTACCACAACATAACTAAAGTTGGTCCACATATGAAAAGAAGTTTTCATTTGGTGTACTTCATATCCATTGCCCATGACAATAACCATTCCAATTCAAATTTGTTTTTATAATGAGTTATAAAACGATCAAGATCCCATGAGATCGCTGTAATATATAGAACAAAGGAAGATGAATAATCGATTTAGAGTCTAACTGATTACGTTATCAGTTCCTAATCCACTAAACTATGGGATATGATTTTTTCTACTTTTTGTTTGATCCTATAAATGTCTATATCTATCTCTACATTTTTAGGATAAGTCATTGAAAACGCATAATCCTTTACTATAAATGAAATAGTGTGATACTGATCAAAATGGGTAAAGGTACTAAGATAGTATCCATCATTAACTTCTATACTTTGTACCTCCAAAACACTCAAAGATACTGTCAATCCAGTTTTTAGAGCCTTGGAAAGAGATTCCTTGATCGTCCAGATTAGCAGTAAAAAACTTTCATAAGAACACGGAACTTGATGTAGAAGTTCTTTTTCGTATTGCGTTAACTCTGCTTCCACTCCTCTATGAAGTGACTGTTGGATTTTTTCAATATCAATTCCTATCATGAGCAGGTCATTAAAGGCAGCTGCCGCTGCTAAATCTTCACAATGAGTTAAACTGACCTGTATGTTGCTATATGGCTCACAAACGACTACTGGCTGATTAAAAACTCCATTTTTTATCAAAATCTTTTTCAAATTATCTTCCTCTATAAAAGCAGAGACGGCTTTTTTGGCAGAATATCTTCCCAGTAGATAGCTATTGATCCTACGTTCATACACAAGTGTTTTGAAATATTTTTTTTCATCCTCATGGAGAAAATCATTGTTATCACAATGAATAGGACCATTCCCCCTTTTATAAAAGTTGATATATACTTTATAGTTTTCTTTTGATGACTTCAAAACAAAGTTGTCTGTATATGTATAACCTGCCAAAGCATCGCTTTTTTTAAAAGAGTCATTACGATACACCATGGTATTTACTCTCCCAACTTTTATATACAAAGAGCGATCTCTCAAGATGAATCTTTTAAACAGCTCTTTGGTGGAACCCTTTCATGAGGAGGCAACTCTTCATGGAGTTTCTTTGGTGTTTTGCCTCCTCTCTAATCAAAGGGTGGAGCAGACTTCTTCTCTTTTTTACGAGGAACAAGCTCATGGAGGATGAATCGGGCTCCAATGCTAAATCGGATCAGTAACTATTGCCTCATCAACACTACTAAAAATATAGCTGTCCACAAAACTCACAGATGGTTTCAGAAGATTGGGGTTCAGCTAACATCGTCATATGATTGGAAGAATCCACATCCATCATATGAAACTTTGGGATCTGTCGCTCCCATTCTTCCCAGTATGTTGTATGATCTAACGATACTGGCTCATTTACAGTGGTAAAATAGGGCTCTAATTCACCAAGAAATTGACCACTTTTATTACGGAAATAATAACAATCTAACCCCTGAGGGTCAGGGAGCGGTAAAATCATATAGTCCTGCAATTCATAAGCACTTTGGATTTTTACATTTTGCTGAAGATGAGTTTGTATTTGGGTTTCTGTTTTAGTTAATCCCCTAGCCCTTGCAAGAATAATTAGTTGTTTCAAAAACTCCTCCTCATCAATCCGCAAGTCTACTTCCTCTCGACTGATGAGTGTTTGGGCTAATTCTTCCGGCTTTTGTACCAACGTTGACAGCATTGTATTCATCGTTTGCAACATTGAGGTTTTCAAAGAAGGTTTTTCCCCTTGGAAATTTGTATTACCTGGTGAATCGATCATTACAATCGTATTAACAACTTCCCCCAATTCTTGCAATTGGCGCGTGATCTCATAGGCTAACATCCCACCCAAAGAGTATCCACCTAAATCATAAGGTCCCTCCAACTGCACAGATTGAATGATATCAATATAATAAGATGCCATTTGTTGAATCCCGTTCAATGGAGGATGATCAGTCATGAAGCCTCTTGCTTGAATTCCATAAAAAGGACGTAAACTTTTTTGGGCTACCTTTTGATAAATTTCTACTCCACCCACTCCCCCATGAAACCAAAATACAGGTCGTCCTTCGTTCTTTCCATTCAGATGAATCAATTCAGGAAAGTGTGGCTGGGCTTCCAAAATAGGCTTGTTGTTTTTCTGTTCTGATCGGATCGACTTCTCTTCACTTGACAGTTGTAAAGCATTTATAACATCCTGCATCGTTTCACAGGCCTGTAAACTTACTATAGAGACTGAAGGGTCAATCTCTTCTTTCAATCTCTGAAATAACTGCATGAAAAGGATCGAATCGAAACCATATTGCTTTAAAGGAATATGAGGATTCATTTCTGTAGCTGTCATCCCTAATAAGTCAGATATGATATCAATGATACGATCATCGACAGAAATAGATCGAGCTTTAGATATAGATATCATTTGATCTTTCGATCTAGGTTGTTCAACAATCCGTTTTGTTGCTGGTTCAGACTGTTTCCAACACCGTCGCTTTTCAAACGGATAAGTGGGCAAGGAAATTCTATATAATCCTTGACCTTCATGAAGCGATTCCCATGAAAAGTCCCCACCTTTGGTCCAATAAAGTGCAAGTTTTTCAAAGTTTTTTTCTGACAATAGTGTCTGTAAGACAACCTCTCCTAACTTCCCATCCAGCAAACTGCGAACGGATGAATCTTCTTCCCTATTTCCTATGAAAACAGGGATAGAACTCTTCAACCCTTTAGATTCTTTAGTAACTTCTAGATATTCCTCCAAACCTTGAATCAATTCTTCTCGATTAACAACTACCATAGCCAAACGACAATCCATCGCCTCCCGCCCCACTTGAAGTGTGTAGGCAAAATGGGGTATCGAAAGGTCATTGCTTCGTTTCACATACTCAAGCATCTGATGAGCAACAGCATACAATCGATCTTGGTTTTTTGCTGAGAAAACAAGGATTTGAGGAGAATCTACAAAATCATCAGGAATCTGATTTACTTTTGCCGGAAGATA
The DNA here is from genome assembly GCF_004341825.1 of Hazenella coriacea. Lineage (GTDB taxonomy): Bacteria > Bacillota > Bacilli > Thermoactinomycetales > Thermoactinomycetaceae > Hazenella > Hazenella coriacea. The sequence continues at coordinate 80,009 of NZ_SMAG01000006.1, forward strand.
TTCTTCGAGTACAACATGCGCATTCACTCCACCAAATCCATAATTGTTAATACTAGCACGACGAGGGATAGGTCTGCCCTGATCGTCCTTTAACTCTTCCCATTTGTGGTTCTCAGAAGTAAGCTGGAATGGGCTACCTTTTAATGAAATTTGATCATTTAGAGAGGTAAACCCAGGAATTCCAGGAATCAATTTATTTTTCATAGCTAGGATCACTTTGAATAAAGCTGCCATGCCAGAAACTAATTCTCCATGCCCAATACAGGGCTTTAAACTACTGATATAACAGGGAGTTTCTTCTTGTGATGTTTGCGAATGCCCTCTTGAAAGCTGTTGGTATCCAGATTTCAACGCATCAATCTCAATTGCATCTGCCAATGGAGAGGCAATCCCATGCGCTTCGATATAAGATACTGTTTTCGGATCTATATTTGCTCCTTGATAAGCTTTAACCATCGCTTCTTTGATCCCATTTGGATTAGGGGCATTCAATGACAATCCTTTTCCCCCATGCCTAACACCTGTACCTCTAATCACTGCATAAATGGGGTCGGAATCTACAATCGCTTTTTGTAAAGGTTTAATGATGATTACACCAACCCCTTCACTTCTTACAAATCCATTCGCTCCTGTCTGGAATGATTTAGCTTGTCCTTCTCTACTGAGATACCCCATTGAGTCAAACCCTAGAAAGCCCTTGGGTGAAAGGAGCAAATTAACAGCGCCCACAATCGCCTGCTCACATTCATGATTACGAATGGACTGAATCGCGCGATGCAAGGCAACAAATGTCGAGGAACAAGTCGCTTCACAATATTCACTGGGTCCACGCAAGTTCAATGCATAAGAGATGCGATTAGGAATCAACGATGGAATCATTGGTGTTTGTAGAGAATCAAACGGATCAGCAGAAGTACTCACGTATTCATTATTTCCTGCCGCAACAAAAACTCCTGTAGAACTTTGTGATAGTGCCTGTCCAGTGACACCAGCATCTTCCATAGCCTTCCATGTATGTGTCAGTAGTAGATGTTGCTGAGGATCCATAAGGGTAGCTTCTCTGGGAGATATACCAAAGAATAAAGGATCAAAATCTCCTACTCCATCAATAAATCCACCCCATTGTAGGCTTGTCTTACTCGCTTCTGTGGAATCTCCGCAGTACTCTCGCCAATCCCAACGGTCTTTAGGGATTTCTGTAATGCAATTCTTACCATTGACTAAATTCCCCCATAGTTCTTCCAAGTTTTCCGACCCCGGAAATTGCCCTGACATCCCTATAACAGCAATACTCTCATCGCTTCGTTCATTGGGTTTTACTTCTTCATTTACAATTGGAGAAATAATTTCCGACTCTTCGCTAATATAGGTAGAAACCTTTGCTTGCTCTGATCGCTTGCCTAATAATTGAATAAATGAACTTTGATGCTCTTTGGCAAAGAATTCCGTAAGCTCCTTGAGATTTGGATACTCAAAAAACAAGGTTGGATTTAATTCAATCTCTGCGTCTCTTTCAATTTCCTTTGTCAATGCAACCAATTCTAAAGAGGATAATCCTAGTTCCATTACATGAATGGTATCTATATTTGACTCTCTTAATTGACTAGCCGTCATTTTATTCAGTTTATCCATTACATATTTCTGGATTTGATCTGCAATATCATCCGTTTTGGATCGAACATTCAAATGGGACGAAACCAAGTTTTTCAGGCTTTCATGCTGGGGATTTCCTTCTGAAAAATGGCTCCGTTTTAATGAATATCCTGAATAGTGTACAACTAATTCAGATTCATCATTGATCACATCTACATCAAAAATGAAAATTTCACTTGATTTTTTTACCAGCTTGATATGCAACCAACAGTTTTCGAATTTCCCATTCTTTTTAAACTTGATTTTATTTATTCCAAAGGGTAAAAGTCCACCTGCAATCTTAAATTGTTCTAGCAAATGTAGCATGGCTAGATAAGCGCTGTTCGTAATTAACGGATTTAAATCGTAATCATGATTTTCTTCAGGTGAGTTTTCAGATAGATCCATTCTAGCAAGGATCTGATCATTCCCCGTATAAAGATGAGTAATGGTCTTAAAAACATCTCCCCATTCCACAATCCCCATACCCTGAGCATAAATCCGGTCGATATCTTGATGACATTCTACTAAAGGAGCTTTGATGCTCGCTATATCTATCTTCTTGCTTTCAAAAGGAGCCTTTTTGAATTGCCCTGTAGCTGTTACCTTCCATGCATCAGAGGATGTATACCGATACATCACTTGAAAATCAATTTCGCTTTCTTTTTGAAGCGGCTTTACTTGTACTTCTACTTTTTGATTCTTTTTCACTTCAACGGGTTGGACATAATTGAGTTTTCGAATTTGGACCTGATCTTCTTCAGGAAAGAGCTTGAAAAAAGCGTTTATGGCTAAACTCCCATATGTGGCTCCGATCAGTACTTGCTCATCATTCATTTTATGACCTTTTAAGTATGGTTCATCATATACATAGGTCTCCAGGATTAGACCCTTCTCATCCTCTAAGTTTGATCGTTGATAGTTTTCATCAAATCGATCACTTTCTTCATTCACTGCAAAATCCCTTTGATTAAAGCTAAATGAAACATGATGATCAAAAGCATAGGTAGGTAGGACAATCTGTGAGTCCTTCAAATCTTTATATAATGGTCTAAAGTCTATTCTCTCTCCTGCTACCCAACGATTAGCGAGTGACTGTAAATCCTTTTCCTCTAAAAGTTGCTGAATCGCTTGTGCATCTGGAGAAGCAAAATTTGATTGCCGATCTAAAGTGGTATAAATACCCAAATATTCTGCACTCGATTTTGACTTTTGGAAAATGGCCAGCTTTTCGATCAGCTCATGAATAGATGATGCAATGATCGCAACCCTATTTTCTAAACCATGGTTAAGCTTCTGCAAAGATCTTGCAACATCCCCAATTTGTATAGAGGCATCATTCTTCAGAAACACCCTCATTTTCTCCAAATATTGTAGTAAACTCCATGTTGTTTGTGCTGAAAAAATGATAAGGAATTCCTCTCGAGATGCTAGGTCTGGAACGCTTGTGGGAGTGTCTCTATGATATTCCTCTACGATTAAATTCGCATAAGCGCCTCCTGCCCCAAAGGAATTGATCATACTTCTCCGTGGTAGATTCTCTCCTGTATGGCGATCTTTGATTGGCTTCCAAGGCTCCGTTTTTTCTTGCAGATAAAATGCCGTTTTTTCTAGTTTAATATTTGGATTGAGAGGTTTTACATTGATTGTTGGTACAAGAGTTTGGTGCTTCATCTGTAACAAGACTTTGCTAAGTTGCGAAATACCTGAGGCTGCTTCTAGATGACCGATATTGGATTTAACAGAGCCCATTGCGCAAAATTGTTTCTCTTCAGTATAATTGGCAAAGGCATGCTGAAGCGCAATCACCTCGATCGGATCTCCCAATGCTGAACCATTAGCCGCTGATTCCATATATCCGATCGTCGTTGGATCAATTCCAGATTGCTGGATCGATCTTGTAATTAGTTTGGCTTGTTGCTTAGGATCAGGAGCTGTATACATCTGTCTACCTCCGCTATGATTAGCGGAACTACTTTTAATCACTCCATAAATCGGATCACAGTCTTGAATCGCCTTGGAGAGAGGTTTTAATAGGACAGCCCCTACACCTTCTCCTGGAATCAGTCCATCACCAACACCAAAGCTCTTACTTTTATTTCCAGCTCCTAACAGATTGGCACGATCCAATAAATCATACTTGGAACGATCTAAAGTCAGATTAATCCCTCCAGCGATCGCCATTGAGCAACCTTTCTGCTTTAGACTTTCACATGCAAGATGAATCGCACTCAACGAGCTGGAGCATGCAGTGTTGACTGCTAAACTCGGACCTGTAAGGTTAAAGAAATGAGAAACGCGATTAGCGATATGCCAATCAGTTCCATTCGAGCTTAACGCTGCTTGCTCTAATGAGGGAATACTCCAAAAATACTGATTGTACATGTTGCCAACAAATACTCCAATTCCGTTCTGCTCTCGCTCTTGTAACTCATTCAACTCGTACTTAGCATAACCAGCATTTTCAAATGTTTCCCAAACCACTTCTAAAAACAATCGAAGTTCTGGTGTCATTTCCATGACTTGCTGGTGACTTGTCTCAAATAATTGATAATCAAATCGATCTATTTGTTCTAAGAATCCACCATAATACTTTTTCTCTGATTTTTGTGATGGGTCTTTAGATAACAGTTTGACTAACGAGGTTTGCCACCGGTCGTCGCTAGCTTCGGTGATACAATTATGTCCTGCTTTTAAATGCTCCCAAAGTTCTTCTAGGGTATTTGACAAAGGATAACGACCACTAATACCAATAATAGCAATATCTTCTTTCTTTGGTTCTTTTGAAAACTCCTCTTGATGATGTACAACTTGTGGTTTTCTGAAACGATCTGTTTGAGGAATCAATGTGACTACATGTTCAGTAGAATCCAAATCAATTGGAGTTTCCTGTTTTGACTCTTCATTTGATTCAGGTGAAATCCATGCTTTCAGTTGATCAGAATGATTTTTCACAAGATATTCGACTAGCTCTTGTGTATTGTTATATTCAAATAAAATTGTTTTAGGAAGCTCGCCTGTAACTTGTTCTAACTCTCGAATAAAATTAATTTGTAGAATAGAGTCAATACCATATTTTTCAAATGATACTTCTAACTCAATCTTGTCTGGAGTTAGTTTAATAGCTTTCGCCAAGGTTTCTTTCACAAAAGTTAATGTTTGTGTAGATAGAAAATCATCGCTTATGGTCCCAGGATTTTCTTTTTTCACTTGAAGTGAATCATCTTTGATTCGCTCTCCCTGAGTGATATGTAGTTTTTTATGATTGATATTCTGTTTGATAGATGTCATACGTGGTTCAAGTGATTGTCTTTGTCGAACCACGCCATCACTTTCTGCAACAATAATTTGCTGACCCAGTTCATGTGCCTCTGGCGCCATAAAGGAGACATGACGGAAGCCTTCACTTTCCAACACTCTTTGCCAAGTTACAGAGTCTAAACCTGGACAGCCGGGAATGCGTAACTCAGGGTCTTCATATAACCACCAACCCTCCAAAAGACCAAAAGTAAGATGGGAGAACAGATTATTACTGTTGATCTCATTCAACAAGATCAACCCATTGTTTTTTAAAGTGGCTTTCGCATTACGTAAAGTTTCACGAATATTTTTGGTGGCATGCAACACATTAGCGGCAATCACTACGTCATATCCGCCAGCCTCAATGCCTTGCCCTACAATCGGTTCTTCTACGTTAAATATTTGATAGGTTACATACGGATTCTCCAACCCATACTCTTTTTCGGCATGCATGAGAAATGCTTTGGAGAGATCTGTGTAGCCGTATTCTTGAATATACGATTGATAAGGTTTCAGTTTTTTAAAAACGGTTGCACTTGTCCCACCAGTTCCTGCTCCTATTTCGATCATTCGAATCGATGCAGCAGGGTCCTGCTTCACCCGTTCTTGGATATAGGCAACTAATGTATCTGCAAGCACTTCATTAAAGTAATCTGCAACTTGATTCTGTTTATAAACGCCTTCCACCAATTCCATGGAAGAATTAGGGAACATGATATCGGTGGCAGAAGCCTTGCCGGTAAGGATATCCGGCAAGGCTTTCAGTGTTGCATCTACTAATACCACCATCGCTTTCATGTTACGATCTGCCATCCACGAAAGCTTATTCAAGTCCCACTCCTTCCAGAGTGCATCCAAATCCAATGACGTAGGGTCCACGACCGTGTATGAGTCCCCCTCTTGCTCAAGATAATGATTCCGCACCAAAACCGCTATGGTTTCTTCAAACCATCTGTCATACAAGTCAAGAAGCTTAGCATTCTCTCTACGGTCAGTGGTCACATTCTTTTCTGTAAATAATCCTAGGGACTGCAATTGCCCCCATACCATTTTGCAAAGAAGCTCTTCTACTTTTTGCATTCGTTGGCTCCCTCCTCATATCATTTGATCGATCTTTGTAGGATCTCCTAGTTTGTAGTTTCGTAGTTTTTGAATATTGGAACCAGGATTTTCTGGATAAACCTCGATTCGTTCATATGAATCAGATGTTTCCCCATTTAAAAAGGTAGTCGTTTTCATCATGACCAGTTGATCCAAGGGTCCGCTGAGGAGTCGTTCTAAAGCTTCCATGGCCTCAGGAGGTTCAATAGAGCCTATACCTGCTTGAGTCATTCTTTGCTGGTATTCTTGTGAAGCTACGACTCCAACACTTCCCCAATAACTCCAATTCATTACTTTTACTGCACAAGGCCATTCGTATGAAAGTCGGTGTGCAAATGCATCCTTAAAGGCACAACCTGCAGCATAATTACTTTGCCCTGCAGCTTTTGCAAATGATTGGATCGATGAGAAAAACATTGCAAAGTCCAAAGGTTCTTTTCGAAATACTTGAGCCATACATACACTCACATCAACTTTTGTAGCAAGCACCTTTTTAAAACGTTCTTCATCCATATTGGCTAGGCTTTGATCCAATAACACGATTGCAGAGTGAATGATCCCATTAATTTGCGAATACTTATTTTTAATTTCTCGATAAGCTTGCTGCATAGTATCTGGATCACTTGCATCAGCTTCAATATAAATAGGAGCTGGACCTAAGGTTGCTAGTCGATCAAGCTTAGCTTGAATCACTTCATCCTTTTTCCTTCTACCCATCCAAATAACGTGTGCTTGATAGGATCTGATCACATATTCACTCCAGACTTCACCAATCCCACCTGCACCCCCAACTACAACATAAACTCCCCCATGCTTATACAATGACTGAGTTGGTTTGGTCTGCTGAACTGGGAGCAAGTTCTGTCGATACCATTCTCCATTCCGATATGCCCATGTATTTCCTTGTGAATCTGTAGGCAAGGTGAATAAATCTGGATCTGCCCAATCATAACCCGTTTCTAAATCAATCAATCGGAGATTCCAGTTTGAATATTCCTTTGCCATTGAACCCATCAAACCATGAATACTTGCATGAGTTGGGTTCACTAGATCGTCTTGATGAACCAATTGAGTTTGCTCAGTGATCACACTCCAGCTTACATCCTTGTTTCCATAGTCTAGATGAAGCATAGCTTTAATCATCCTAAAGATTTGAATCACACCTTGGTACTGCCCTTCGATGATTTCATCACCTATATGAGGGACGATCGGTTCAGATGGAGCAATCCAGACGATATGGTCGATAGAGCCACAATCTTTTAATTTTTCCACAATCGAATCAATCGAATCCCAGGATTGAATGTCCAACGTTCGTGCCTTGGGATAGTGTCGCTGGACAGCTTGAATACTGAGTTTATTTCCTCCAACAATGACCACTTGATCATCGATGCCTGCTGGAAGTACCCTATTCTTTTTAACTGAAACGACATCCCAAACAGGAGCCAATATCTGAGCCTCTGCGTGGGATTCCTTTGCGATATTAGACGATGCTATTTCTGACATAGTCTTGTCTTGGAGACGATTTTCCAAAACCCTTGATGAAATTCCCTTGATTCTTGCACAAACCTTTCCTTGATCATCACACAAATCAATATCTAGTTTTTGCACCCTATCTTCAGCTTTACTATGATCACTCTGTCTGATATAAGCCCACATCTGAGAAGTACATTTGCCAAATATATCAATCTCTTGCAAAGCAAAAGGTAAAGATAACTGATCCTCATCCGAATCTAGCAATAGAGCGAGGGATGCCTGTAACGCTGAATCCACCATACTTGGATGTAGAACAAATGAATCCGCTGTGTTAGAGACTGATGAAGGCAATGACAGCTTCGCCAACACTTGCCCTTCTCCGATATACACCTTCTCAATCCCCTGATGACTGGGACCATAATCGATGCCTACTGTCTTATATAACTCATAAAGTTGGTTAGATGAAATCAGATTCTGACTACATTGAGCCAACAATTTTTTAAGATCTAACGATGGGACTTCCCCACCATTGTAAATCATCACACTACCTTGACTGTGTATGTTTCGCTCTACATCTACTTCAGATTCAGTATAGACTTCATAAGTAATCTCACCATGATCTTGAGGAGAAAGACCAATATCTACTTGAATGGGTTGAGATTCGATTACAATCGGTTGAGTCCAAACCACATTTTTAATGCGGATTCTAGCTCGGTGATCTAAGCCTCTTACTGCTTTTGATATAGCTGCACGTGCCATTTCAAGATAAGCGACTCCAGGTAATACTCGATTTCCCTTTACTCTATGATCAGTAAAGAAAAATTCTCTTCCTGTAAAAGTAGAACTAAATCTTTGCTCGGACAAGTCAGATGTATTTTGATGCAATAACGGATGTAAAACAGATGCTGTAGTTGTACTTGGGGTAAGTACACTTGCTGAACTACGATCAATCTTTGAATCGGTGTCTGTAATCCAGTAACGCTCGCTTGCAAAAGGATACGTAGGTAAACTAATTCTGTTTGGCTTGTGATCTCCATATAGCTTGACCCAATCCACATTCAACCCTCTTACCCATAAATCTAAAAGTTTTGTATATTTCCTACGCTGTATCCACTTTTCAATCACTTCTTGCATTTCTTCATCTGCCATGAATGCTTGTAAAGATCCCTTTTCTACCTTCCCGCGGTATAAATCTTCAATATTCTCTTGTCCTTCTACAAAGCTCTTCAACTTTTCTTTGAGGTTCTTGATTGAACCTACAATGATGCCCAACCGTTCTTCCATCGCATCGCGTCCGACCTGAAGCGTGTAGGCCAAATCGGTTAGATCTCGATCCGAATAGGGTTGTGTACTCATTGCTTCTAGTAATTGCTGTGCCTGCTCTTGGAGTCGCTCCCCATTTTTCGCCGACAAGACGATCATTGCTGGATGTGTCGGGGTGCTTGTAGGTGATGTAACATCTACTTCTTTCGGGACATATTCCTCGATCACGACGTGAGCATTGACCCCACCGATTCCAAATGAACTAACACCGGCACGTCGAGGTAGTTCGTTACCTTGGGCATCTTTCAACGCCTTCCATTCTTTCGTTTCTTGTACGAGATAAAATGGACTATCTTTGAGTTGAATATATGGATTGATGGTATCGCAGTGAAGACTTTTCACCAGCGTTTGATGCTTCAACTGCAATAAGACTTTGATCACTCCCGCAACTCCAGCCGCTAGAGACAAATGACCAATATTTGTTTTCACTGATCCTAATCCACAATGGCTGTGCGTAACCTGAGAGTCACCCGTTTTCTGGTATAGTTCTTTGAAAGCTGACTTCAATCCGTTAATTTCAATCGGATCACCAAGCTTTGTACCCGTTCCATGCGCTTCAATGTACGTGACGGTTCTAGGATCAATCCCCGCCTTCGTGTATGCGGTTTGCAGTAATTCCGCTTGCGCCTTCGGATTTGGGGTAGTCAATGAATTAGCACGTCCTCCATGGTTCTCAGCAGTGCCTCGGATAATTCCATAAATATGATCTCCATCTCGTTCCGCTGCTTTCAGTTTTTTCAGGAAGAGTATTCCAACTCCTTCTCCCACCGCAAACCCATCAGCTTGGTCTGAGAACGTTTTGCATCTTCCTTCTTTACTTAGCGCACCTGCTTTGTCGTAAGCGATATGACCTTCTGGTGTTACGACGGTATTGACCCCACCTGCTAATGCCATCTCACAATTTCCATCTTCAATGGCACATACGGCGTGATGAATGGCCACTAATGAACTGGAGCATGCTGTATCAATAGGCTCACTGGGTCCATGGATATTCAGTAAGTAACTGACTCGGTTCGGTCCAACGGATGGGCTCATATTGGCAGCAGTAGAACCTTCGATGGCTACATTTGCTTTAGAAAGCAGTGAACTATAACCTGTGTTTCCTGTCCCAATAAATACGCCTGTTTGGGTTCCTGAGAGACTTTGAGTTGAATAGCCTGCATCTTCAATCGCCTTCCATGCATAGGTCATCAACAACCGTTGCTGTGGGTCCATTTGCTCAGCTTCCAATGGAGAAATACCAAAGAACAAAGGATCGAAATCACCTACGCCATCGATAAATCCGCCCCATTTGACATAGGTCTTATTCGCTTCTTTAACGGGGTCTCCGTAATACTCTCGCCAATCCCAACGGTCTTTGGGTATTTCAGTAATACAATCTTTACCCTCAACGAGATTTTTCCAGTACTCATCCATATTCTTCGCCATCGGGAAGGTCCCACTCATCCCTACAATCGCAATCGGCTCGCGAACAACTTTATCCTGTATTTGCGGTCTGATAAACCGAGGATGTCGTCTTTGATTGGAAAAGTTTACTTCTTCTCTCGATTTCTCTACAACTTGTACAGGGTTCTCCACTTTGGCATGTACCGCAAATTGGGCTACAAAGATGGCTTGATGTTCTTCAACTAAATAGGTTGCAAAATCATAAATCGTCGGTTGTTCAAAAAAGATCGTTGGTGTCAGTTCAAGTTTATATTGCTCATTAAGCTTATTGGCGAATTCAGTGAGTGTGATGGAATCAAACCCATATTGATTAAACTCAAGATCCACATTGATATCATTAACTTTGATCTTGAGTAACTTGGATACTTCTTGTTTTAACACTCCCTGTACCTGATCCAATAAACTTCCTGAATCAATTCCTGTAGTCGAATTCAGTGATTCTTTCATCTTTTTAGGTTGCTGAATCGTAGTCGGGGTTCCTTGAAGCAGTTTTTGCTTCATTGATTGCAGTACACCTTCCATGACGATCATCTTGCTTTTTTCCAAAGTCAAACCCTTATATAAAGCCTGAATACCAGTTGCAGTCTCCATTGGAACTAGCCCTGTACTTTGCATCATCATCTTTTCAGTTTCTGCATCAACATACATCCCACCCTCTTTCCATAATGGCCAATTGATCGAGAGCGTCTGTCCATGACGATACATGGGTCTAATAAGTGAATTCCGATATGCAGCATAATGATCCATAAAAGCATTCGCCATCGAGTAATCTGCCTGACCAGAGCTTCCCATCGTTCCTGAGATTGATGAAAAGAGGATGAAGAAATCTAATGGCAAATCCTTACTCGCTTCATCTAAATTGACAAGCCCTTTCACCTTGGGTGCCAAAACATCATGCATTTCTTCTTTTGTTTTCTTGATGATGTAACTATCTCTAATGATGCCAGCACTATGAATAATGCCATTCAGTTGACCATACTCTTCCACAATCCTTTTGATTAAATCGTCTACGGCATCCTTTTGGACCACATCAATTTGTTTATACTCTACTTTTACACCCAAATCCTGAAACTCTTCCAGTTGAGCTCGTTTGTCACTAAGTTCAGATCTCCCTGTGAGAATTAAGGTAGGACTTTTTGCTTTTTGTACTATGTCTTTAGCAAATATTAATCCGAGTCCTCCAGCACCTCCAGTGATGAGATAAACACCTTGGTCCTTCCACGGGATATTTACTTCGCGATCTGATCCTTCTACTTCGTTCCAGTCAGCAATATATCTTTTACCATCCTGATACTTGATATGTTTATCGCTTGAGCTCCTTTTGTTCTCTTCCAACTTCTCTACTAATCCCGCAAGATCTTCATTTGGATCGATTTCGATCATTTGCCCCATCAGTTTTGAGCTTTCCAGTTCAGCAGTCTTGAGTAACCCTGTCAATCCAGCAAACAGTTGTTGTTCTCCTTGTGTGGAAGTAACCACCTGAATCAGCACAGGATCTTGAGGTCGATCACTAAGGATACTCTGAATTTTTTCAAATACCTGTTCAGCATAGGCTTGGAAACGTTCTGCAATTCCCTCTTGCATAGAATTTAGTGCAATACATTGAACGCCTTTCATCCTCGCTTCAATACTCTCCGCTGAAATTTCATTCAATTCACAAAGAAGTATAATATGTTGTGCATAATTAGGAGCTACGATCCCTTTTTCAACATCCTTGGTTCTCCAAATGGGCTCAAACATCAGAGTTCCAGTTGTTTGAGGTAACCGTTTTGAATCTACTTCTGCTTCCATAGCCCTGAAAGATAATCCCTTCATCCGTACGCAAATTTGCCCCTGTTCATCGCAGAGGTCGATATCCCGCTTCTGAATCTTGTCTGTTGCTGTGTGATCTTCACTATACCTAACACAAGCCCACATCTGAGAAGTACACTTGCCATACACTTCAATCTCTTCTAATGCAAATGGCAACATTAACTGATCTTCACTAGATCCTACCAAGATACTTGATGCCTGTAACGCAGAATCCATCATACCAGGGTGCAGTACACACGGATCTGGATCCATGATATTGGAAGGTAACGATAGTTTTGCTAATACCAGTTTTTCTCCCATAAAAACCTGCTCGACTCCACAAAACGATGGCCCATAGTTAAAACCTATCATTTTATAAGTATCGTACATTTGACTGACTGAGAAAGTGCTTGGGACACACCCAGCTTGTAAGGAAGCTAAATGGATAACGGGTGTTTTTTCAACCGATCGACTCAGTACTGCACTTCCCTGACTGTACATCAGCGGCTGACCGTCAGCTTCATCCGATTCACTGTAAACCTCATATGCGATTTCTCCGTCATCTTCAGGATACAGTCCAATGTGAACCTTTAATGGTTGATTTGTAACGACAATCGGCCGAACCCAAACAACATTTTTAAGCTTGATACATGCTTGATCTTCTTTTAAGATTCCTACTGCTTGCCCAACTGCCTCCCTTGCCATTTCAAGATGGGCCACCCCTGGCAAGATCCGTTGACCTTTTACTACATGCTCCGCCAGAAAGAATTCATCTCCTGTATAGGTGGAACTGAATCTCTGTTCCATAAGGTTGGAAGTATTCTGATGTAATAAAGGATGTAAAACAGATGCCGTGGTTGTACTTGTGGTACGTATGCTTGATGTATCACTCTCTGCCTCTACGATCCAATAACGCTCATTTGCAAAAGGATACGTAGGCAGACTGATTCTGTTTGGCTTGTGATCTCCATATAGCTTGACCCAATCCACATTCAGCCCTTTTACCCATAAATCTAAAAGTTTTGTATATTTCCTACGCTGTATCCACTTTTCAATCACTTCTTGCATTTCTTCATCTGCCATAAATGCTTGTAAAGATCCCTTTTCTACCTTCCCACGGTATAAATCTTCAATATTCTCTTGTCCTTCTACAAAGCTCTTCAACTTTTCTTTGAGGTCCTTGATTGAACCTACAATGATGCCCAACCGTTCTTCCATGGCATCACGTCCGACCTGAAGCGTGTAGGCCAAATCGGTTAGATCTTGATCCAAATAGGATTGGGCACTGATGGCTTCTAGTAATTGCTGTGCCTGCTCTTGGAGTCGCTCTCCATTTTTCGCCGACAAGACGATCATCGCTGGATGCGTCGGGGTGCTTGCAGGTGATGTAACATCTACTTCTTTCGGGACATATTCCTCGATCACGACGTGAGCATTGACCCCGCCGATTCCAAATGAACTAACACCGGCACGTCGAGGCAGTTCGTTACCTTGGGCATCTTTCAATGCCTTCCATTCTTTCGTTTCTTGTACGAGATAAAACGGACTATCTTTGAGTTGAATATATGGATTGATGGTATCGCAGTGAAGACTTTTCACCAGCGTTTGATGCTTCAACTGCAATAAGACTTTAATCACTCCTGCAACTCCAGCCGCTAGCGACAAATGACCAATATTTGTTTTCACTGATCCTAATCCACAATGGCTACTCGTAACCTGAGGGTCACCCGTTTTTCGGTATAGCTCTTTGAAAGCTGACTTCAATCCGTTAATTTCAACCGGATCACCAAGCTTTGTACCGGTCCCATGTGCTTCAATATAAGTGACAGTTCTAGGATCAATTCCCGCCTTCGTGTATGCCGTTTGCAGTAATTCCGCTTGTGCCTTCGGATTTGGGGTCGTCAATGAGTTAGCACGTCCCCCATGATTTACAACAGTCCCACGAATGATTCCGTAAATATGATCTCCATCTCGTTCCGCTGCCTTCAGTTTTTTCAAGAAAAGGATACCTGCACCTTCACCATGTGCAAAACCATCAGCTTGATCTGAAAAAGCTTTACATCTTCCTTCCTTACTTAGTGCTCCCGCTTTGTCAAAGGTGATATAAACTTCGGGTAAGATGATCGTGTTAACTCCACCGGCAATCGCCATTTCACAATTTCCATCTTCAATCGCTGATATAGCATGGTGAATGGCCACCAATGAACTAGAACATGCTGTATCAATGGGCTCACTGGGTCCATTGATATTCAGTAAGTAACTGACTCGGTTCGGTCCAGCCGAAGGACTCATATTGGCAGCGGCAGAACCTTCGATGGCTACATTTGCTTTGGAAAGCAGTGAACTATAACCTGTGTTTCCTGTTCCAATAAATACACCTGTCTGGGTTCCTGAAAGACTTTGAGCTGAATAGCCTGCATCTTCGATCGCCTTCCATACATAGGTCATCAACAACCGTTGCTGTGGGTCCATTTGCTCAGCTTCCCGTGGAGAAATACCAAAGAACAAAGGATCGAAATCACCTATGCCATCGATAAACCCGCCCCATTTGACATGGGTCTTATTCGCTTCTTTGACAGGATCACCGTAATACTCCTGCCAATCCCAACGGTCTTTGGGTATTTCAGTAATACAATCTTTACCCTCAACGAGATTCTTCCAATACTCATCCATATTCTTCGCCATCGGGAAAACACCACTCATCCCTACAATCGCAATCGGTTCTGAGTGATCTACAACTTGTTTTTGTGAAGGCTGTACCACTGGGCTCACAAACTGTGGGTTCCGTCTTTGATCGAAGAAGTTCACCACTTCTTTATCTTTTTCAACCGGTTGTATGGAATGCTTCACTTCCGTGTGTACATTCAATTGTGCTGCAAATACAGCTTGATGTTCTCCCACCAAATAGGTTGCAAAGTCATGAACCGTTGGTTGTTCAAAGAATATCGTTGGCGTTAGTTCAAGCTTGTATTTCCGGTTTAATTTATTAGTAAATTCGGTCATCGAAATGGAATCAAATCCATACTGGCTCATCTCAACATGGTCTTCGATCTCATCAATCTTCAACTTGAGTGATTTAGAGATTTCTTGCTTTAAAGCCACTTTCACTTTATCCAACAAGCTTACGGTATCAATCTCTGTTATTGAAGATGCCGTAGTAAATTGCTTCGTTGTTGAAAGGGTAGGAGCCATCGCTCGAAGTAGTTTTTGTTTCATTGTCTGCGACTTTCCTTCAACAATCATGACGCAATTTTCCCCAAAATTAAATGCTTGATATAGAGCCTGAATGCCTGTCTCCGTCTTCATAGGAACGATTCCTGTATATTGTTCCAACATTTTTTGCGTTTCAGCATCGACACGCATTCCGCCTTCTTTCCATAATGGCCAGTTGAGCGAAAGAGTCTTTCCAGATCGTTGTTTTACTACAGTCAGCGAGTTACGGTATTGTGCATAGGCATCCATAAACGTATTTGCGGTAGCATAATCAGCTTGACCCACACTACCTAGACTTCCCGATACAGATGAAAAGAGGATGAAAAAGTCTAATGGCAAGCCCTTACTCGCCTCATCCAAATTCATTAACCCTGCAACCTTTGGGGCGATGACTTCTTGTAACTCTTCCTGCGTTTTCTTAATCATGTAGTTATCTTTAAAAATCCCCGCACCATGTATAATCCCATCAAGACGACCATATTCCTTTTGAATCTCTTGAATTAAATGATAGACATCCTCTTTTTCAGTCACATCCGTTTGTTTATATGCAACTCTTGCTCCCATCTTACGAAGTTCCTGAAGTTGAGCCTTTTTGTCCTCTCCAAGAGTTGATCTTCCCGTAAGGATCAATGACACATTTTTAGCCTTATCCGCAATTTCTTTTGAAAATATTAGCCCTAATCCGCCTACTCCTCCTGTAATGAGATAGATCCCATCATCTTTCCATGGAATACTCTCCTCACACTGTGAAGGCGTAACTTCATTCCAATCTACAACATGACGCTTTCCTTCTTGGTACCTAATATGTTTATCGTGAGGGCATCCCCTGTTCTCCAACAGTTTTTCTTGAATACCTTCAAAATCTTCTTTGCTTTCAACCTCAATAAGCTGTCCAATCAACTTTGAGTTTTCCAGTCTTGCTGTTTTTAGCAACCCAATCAACCCAGAGAATAATTGTTGTTCTCCCTGTGTGGAAGTTACCACCTGAACCAACACATCGCCTTTAGGCTTATTGATCAAGATGTCCTTGATTTTCTCAAACACTTGTCCTGCATAGACTTGAAAACGGTCTGCTACTGAACCTTGATTCGAGTCTAAGGATAAAACCTGCAAATCCTTCCTGAGGGTTTCAATATTTTCTTCAACAGTCTTGCCACATTCACATAGGATCACTATATGCTCCACATATTCAGACGCTGGAGTTTCTCCACCTACAACCTGCTCTTTCCAAACCGGCTCAAGCAGTAAGCTCTCCGCATTCGATGGAGATTCTGTGGATCTAACTTCACCATCCAATACCCTCGTCGAAAACCCTTTCATACGTACGCAAACTTCCCCAGTGTCGTCACATAGGTCAATATCCACTTTCTGTATTGGATCTCCTGCTTGATTGCCATCACTATATTTGACATACACCCACATATTAGGAACACACTTTTTGAGCACTTCAAGTTCTTGCAAAGCAAAAGGTAAAGCGGCTTGGAAATCATGCCCATGACTAGAGAGTCGCATAGCTCGAGTCACATTTTGTAAATATTCCGCCACTTGGAGCGCACCATCCATTAAGCTGGGATGTAAGATATATTGATCTATGGTATGGGAAACAGAATCAGGTAAAGATAGTTTGGCTAACAATTGACCTTGTCCTGTATAGACCACCTTCACTCCTCGATATCCGGGCCCATACTCTGCCCCAATCATCCCTTTGTAGAATTGCTCGGAAGAAATGATGCCTTGGTCACACTGGTTTTGTATGGTCTCAAGATCTATGGCGATATCATCTGAAACCCAACTCAATTCTGCAATACCTTGATTGTACAAAATAGGTTCTGTGTGAACAGAGTTTGATTCACTATACATTTTGTAATAAATCTGTCCATTTTCTTCAGCAAAAAGTCCCACATGAATTTGAATCGATCCTTGATCTACCACAATCGGTCGTACCCAAACCACATTCTTCAACCGAATCATGACTTGTCTATCTTCTAAGTTACCAATCGCTTGTTCTACAGCGGTTCGAGCCATCTCCAAAGTGACAACTCCTGGGACGATCGTTGTACCCTTAATAATATGCTCCGCAATAAAGTACTCCTCTCCAGTAAAAGTGGAGCTAAACCGTTGTTCGGATAGCAGAGAAGTATTTTGATGCACTAAAGGATGTAAAATTGAGGTGGCTGATGTTTTTCTATCATCTTTGCTGATCAGAGGCCAATAGCGTTCCTGCGCAAACGGATAGGTCGGTAAACTCATTCGATGAGGCTTTGCACCTGGATAGAGCAACTCCCAATCAATCTGGAAACCTTTGACCCACATCTCTGCCAATTTCCTCATTTTCCGTTTGGTGATCCATTGTCTAATTAATTCTTCTGTATCCTCATCTTCCAACCATGGTGTAGCATCTTTGGATTTTTTGATTTCACCCTCTAAACAACCTTCCACCTTTTCTTTCCCATTACAAAAATCCTCTAGCTGTTGCTTCAGTTCATCTAGATGAGAAGCGATAAAGATGACTCTATGATCCATGGCTTCTCGTCCCACTTGGAACGTATAAGCCAAGTTAGCCAAATGAATGTGATCCAACTCATAGGTATTCAAAAACTTCAAAAGTTCTTCTGTGTATGCTTTGAGCCGCTCGCTATTTTTAGCTGATATAGGGATGAGAGATGGATGATCCTCACTACTTGAATCTCTTCCATCAAATTCCCTAGACTTTGTAGCTGTATATTGTTCAAAGATCGCATGAGTGTTTGTTCCCCCGAGTCCAAATGAACTCAGCGCCGCTCTATACGGATTCAAACTTTCTTCTAACTGTTTTAATTCATCAACCACATAAAATGGAGAGTGATCCAAATCCATATTCGGATTTGGTTCTTTATAGTTAATCGATGGAACAAGCTCATGATGGTATAAACTTAATGCAACCTTGATACAACCAGCTAAACCTGCAGCAGTATCTAAATGTCCGATGTTAGTTTTTACTGATCCAATTCCACAAAATTGTTTCTTGGTTGTATATTGTTTATAAACATGATTCAAAGCCGCAAATTCTATGGGATCACCCAATTTTGTTCCTGTTCCATGTGCTTCAATATAGCTAATCGATTCAGGGTTGACTTTCGTAGCATCCAATACCTTCTGAATAACTTCAGATTGACCTTTTACACTGGGTGCGTAAAAGCCAACTTTATCCGCTCCATCATTATTCATACCGATTCCTCTTAAAAGAGCATAAATATGATCCCCATCTTCAATCGCATCCATGGCTTTTTTAAGTAGAATGACGGCAACTCCTTCGCCTCCCGTCATCCCATCTGCGGAAGCATCAAACGTCTTAACGTGACCGTCACTTGAAAAATTCAATCCCGTTTGATGGACATACCCCACATTGGATTGAGAATGTAGAGTAGCTCCACCTACCAAAGCATACTTTGCTTCGCCTGATTGTAAGCTCTGGTATGCCGAATATAATCCCACTAACGAAGATGAGCAGTTGGAATGCACAAAGTAACTAGGTCCCTTTAATCCTAGCTTATGAGAGACCATGGTAGGAATGGTGCCATTTTGCCCTAAAACCCATGACACATATCCATCTGGATTTTCTGGTTCCTCTGTTGCATCCCGAGGCAATAATGATCGATAATAATTATTGCTTGCTGACATATATACACTTGTAGCAGGAATCTGTTTTGAAACATAACCAGCGTCCTCAATCGCCTTCCATGAGTGAAGCAATAAAAGCCTCAATTGAGGATCCATCAACTCTGCATCTTTAGGAGAAATACCAAAAAAGCTTGGATCGAACAGATCTTTTCCTTCGATCGTCGATTTCACAGGAACATAGTCCGGATTCTGAATAAGCTCTTCAGACACTCCAAAATCTCGTAGCTCCTCTTTCGTGAAAAATTTGATACTTTCTTTACCTTCCTTTAAATTATTCCAAAATTCAAAGTGGTCTTTTGCTCCAGGAAAACGACAAGAGATCCCAATGATTGCCACGCTATCTTGATAATATTCAGGAAGCGTTTTCGGCATATGATCTAATTCCTCCATCTCTATCTGATTCCGTTCTAATTTCTCAGCTGGAACAGGTGATGAGATCATGTCTTTCTTTTTGAGTCCACTGATATATTGACTGATCGCTTTAATGGTTGCGTACTCGAATAGTTCAGTCACACTAAAATCACAGTGTAGTTCTTTCTTGATTCGTTCGGCTACAACAACGGCTAGAAGGGAATCCCCTCCAACATCAAAAAATCCATCTTCTACACCAACATCATCTACTTGGAGTAATGACCGCCAAATATTCAGCACCTTTTCTTCTACCTTGCTTTGAGGTTCGTTTATTTTTTCCTTTCTCTCAATGATGATCTTCCTATTTTCTAATTCTTTACGGTTCACTTTTCCATTGGGTGTTAATGGCATCTGATCCAGACAGATAAAATGTGAAGGCACCATATATTCAGGCAAACTAGATTTCAAATGGTTGCGTAACTCTTGTGAGGTCAAGGGGAATGCTCCATCGCTGGCAGTATAATAAGTAACCAGCTTTTTATGGCCATCTTGTTGCTTCACAACTGTAACATTTTCTTGGATCCCAGGATGTGCACTCAATCGACTTTCAATCGCATCTAACTCGATCCGAAACCCTCTAACTTTCACTTGATTGTCGATCCGTCCCAAATATTCGATCTGACCTTCCGGTAGCCATCGAGCCCGATCACCTGTTTTGTAAAGCTTGGTTTCTGGTTGGAAGGGGTTGTCGATGAATTTTTCTGCTGTTAACTCAGGTTGATTGTAATAACCTCGTGCCAAACCATCTCCAGCGATGCAGAGCTCTCCTGGAATTCCAATCGGTACAGGTTTAAGCTGATGATCAACGATATAAGCCTGTGTATTCGCTATAGGTTTACCAATTGGAGTCTGATTACTCATAATTCCTTCCTTTGTACAACAAAACCAAGTAGCATAAATAGATGCTTCGGTGGGTCCATATATATTTTCAACACGGCTATTTTCAAAAATAGTTACTGCTTTTTTCACTAGCTCTTTGGGAAATGCTTCTCCAGCAACCATCATATATTTGATGGGACAGTTTTTCGTAAATGTTTGATCATTTTCTGCGCTATTCAGAAAAACATTCAACATCGCTGGTACAAAATTGATATGGGTCACTTTGTAATTTTTGATATATTCAATCAATAGGTCAGGTGATTTCTCTCCATTGGGCGGAAGAATAATGAGACGTCCATTTCCAATAAACCAACCAAATAACTCAGACAATGAAACATCGAACACATAATTTGTTTTCAATAAGTATGTATCTTCGTTGGTCACAGGATACTGAGATTCTAAAAAAAATAAGGTATTTAAAATGCTTCTGTGTTCAACCATAACCCCTTTAGGCTTTCCTGTGCTTCCAGAAGTATAGATCACGTAGGCCAGATGATCTGACTTTACATCCCGTCGAAGTGTTTTGCTACCATGCGTTACGTGTATGATTTCTTCCCAGTCCTGATCCAAAACAATCATTTTTGCATTGATTCCATTGAATAGATTGATTCTTTCCATCCATTTCGATTGGGTCAGGACAATTGAAACTCCACTATCCTTGAGCATGTGCTTCAATTGCTCTTCAGGGTGGGTTGGATCCAAAGGTACATACGCTCCACCTGCTTTTAGAATCCCCAATATGCCCACGATCATCTCTAATGACCGATCCACACAAATTCCTACTGGATATTCTGGAGATACGCCTTGCTCTTGCAAGTAAATGGCTAATTGGTTACTTTTTTGATCCAGTTCCTGATAGGTGAGAGCTTCTCCTTCAAAAATCACAGCGATCTCATGGGGGTTTTTTTGCGCTTTCTCCTCAAATAATTCATGAATACATTTATCTTTAGGATAATCAGCTTGAGTCGCATTCCAGTCAACAAGCAAACTTTTTTGCTCTTCATGTGGTAATAATGAATAATTCTTGAGAGATACGAATGGGTCATTTGCAATTTCTTCCACCAATTTGATATAGTGTCCCATCATTCGTTCTATAGTAGCTAAATCAAACAGATCAGGATTGTATATGAGGTTAAGGACAGTCTTTTCTTCCTGTTCGTAAACTTCTAATGCGAGTTCGAATTCCCCTTCTTGGCGGATTTCTTCCACAAATTCGATATTCAATGATTGATATTGTTCTTGGATCTCTTTCAAACTAGTAACTTGAAGAAAGTTCTGATAGAGAAAAGCGACTTGAAATACAGGAGAATTCGCCGTTGTACGGTTTACGTTCAATTCCTTCACCAGTGCAGGAAATGGATATGCAGCATGATCCACTCCCTCAACTACACTGATCTGCAATTCCCTGATCCATTCTGAAAAGGATTTTGATCCCATTTCTTGGCTTCTTACAGGAATCATGTTGACAAAATATCCGATCAGTGATTCGAAACGATCTTCTGGACGACCCATTGTTGGAATACCTACGATAATATCATCTTGTTTCGTATATTGATGTAGCAAAACTTTAAAAATGGCTAGAAAGATGACAGACAAATTTACATCTTGAGAGCGAGCCATCGATTTTACTTGCTTACTTAATTCATCTGGGAGCAAGCTTGAATAAGCTTGCCCCTTAAATCTTTGAACCGAAGACCGAGGACGATCTGTGGGAAGTTCTAGAACTGGTAACGTCCCCGAAAGATGTTGTTTCCAGTAAGCAAGATGCTTCTCGCCTTCATTCCCTTTCAACATCTCTTGTTCCCACTCAACAAAATCATGGTAGTCTGTGGATAAAGTCGTTACTACTGGATTTCTACCTTGAACAAAATCTTGGTATGCACTCAACAGTGTTGGTATGAAAGTCATCATGGAAATACCATCAAATATAATATGATGGATACTAATGAGCACAATATATTCCTTCTCTGATCGAGAAAACAAATAGATACGCATTAAAGGACCTTGTTCTAAAACAAAAGGCTCTTGATTTTTTTTCTTCACATACGAAAGGATTTCTGCCGAATCCATCGAAGAAATATCTTCTTGCTGTAAAGAAAGAGGCGCTGCTGGCTGAATCATTTGAAATGGTGTTCCGTGATCTTCTTTTATCACGCTTGTCAGAATAGGATATTGGTTCACAACAAACTGAAGGGCTTTTTTGAATGACTCTAGATCCAATTGATTACGGATGTGAAAGCATAAAGGAATATTATAAGCACTCATATCAGGCGACATTTTTTGTAACATCCATAAACCTTTTTGTCCTTCAGAAAGAGGCTTTTTGAAGGAGGACTGTTTCATTTCTCGAAGCTTTTCTTCAACCTCACCGATGGTTATTTCTCCTGATTTATATGCATCTAAAATATCCTTGTGATTCATACTATTTTTTCCCTTCTAGCATTTTTTGTACTTTCTCAAAATCCAATTTTCCTTGCGTAAATTGTTCCATCATTTCAATGATTGAAGAATCAGTGTTGTCATTTAGCTGATTCAATAGCGTTTCCGGTCTGCTCATCCCAACAATCTCTTGCCTATTTGCCTCATTGACCTTGAACGCTAGATAAGTGGCTAAGGCTTGAATCGTTCGATATTCCAATGTTTCGCGTCCTGTAATTTCGACATCAAGGTATTCTTCTAAATGACGATAAAGTTTTCTGCCTACGATTGAATCCAACCCATAGTCTTGGAGTTTTCTTTTCACATTCATTTGTTCGGGTGCAAGATTAAGTTCCTTAGATAAAAATTGTACGATATACCCCTCAATCATTTCTTTCGTTCTATTTTCAGATGTATCTTCATACTTTTGTTGCTCTTCCGTCATTTGATGAATGGTATCCAATCTGTGATGTTTCTCTTTGCTTTCCTTAATCCAGTAACGTTCTCTGCTAAACGGATAGGTCGGCAAAGGAACTCGGCGAACCTCCATGCCCTCATGAAGCATTTCCCATGAAACATGTCCACCATTCACCCAATATTGAGCAACTTTATCAAAACTCTTTTCTTTTAATAATACCTGCAGGATTGTTTCACCTGAAATCCCAGATAGTAAGCTTCCATTATTTGAATCATCTTCTACCCAGTCACCTGTAAATATCGGCACAGAGGTTATTAAATCTTGACTCTCTTTCACTGTTTCCAAGTATTCCTTCAATCCTTGAACTAGTTCTTCCCGATTCCTCACTACTATAGCTAACCGACATTCCATGGCTTCCCGACCCACTTGAAGTGTATAGGCAAAGTTTGGTACACAAAGATCCGTTTGCAGTTCTGCATATTCGAGCATTTGTTGGGCATTCATGTGTAACCGGTCTCGGTTTTTAGCTGAAAGAACGATGATTTGTGGAAATGATGAAGAGCAAACATCTCTATATTCTTCTAGCTCAGGGATGTATTCCTCAACGACTGCGTGTGCATTTGTACCACTAATTCCTGTTGAACTAATTGTTCCCATTCGCAACGAGTTATTTTTCGTAATCCAAACTTGATTCTCTTTAGTCAAAGTAAATGGGCTCTCTTTAAAATTGATATATTCATTGTTTACTTCACAGTTATACGTACCTAGAATTGTCTGATCTTTCATTGCCATCAGCATGCTCATTAAACTAACCACACCTGAAGCTGCAAATGTATGTCCAATTAACGGTTTGATTGAGCCAATCGTACAAAATTGCTTTTTGTCTGTATATTTTCTGAACACACTAGTTAATGCCTGAACTTCTAAAGGATCTCCTAATTTTGAACCTGTACTGTGAGCCATCACGTACTGAATATCCATGGGGTTTATTTTGTATTTATCATAAATACCCTCAATCAATTCAGCTTGGCTTAAAGGATTCGGGGATGTGATTCCGTTGGTTCTGCCATCATAATTGACCCCACTTGCTTTAATACATCCATAAATATGATCTTGATCTGAAATGGCTTTTGATAATGGTTTT
Organism: Hazenella coriacea; assembly: GCF_004341825.1. GTDB lineage: Bacteria > Bacillota > Bacilli > Thermoactinomycetales > Thermoactinomycetaceae > Hazenella > Hazenella coriacea. The sequence continues at coordinate 104,218 of NZ_SMAG01000006.1, forward strand.
AACAGTACCGCTGCTACTGCTTCACCTGGCACTAAACCATTGGCACGCTGATCAAACACTCTGCACTTCCCATCCGGGGACAGCATATCCGCTTTACTTAATGCTGCATATGACAGATGAGAAATGTTCAAGCTAACGCCTCCAACCAAAGCCATCTCACAATCCCCTTGTCGTAATGCCTGACAAGCCTGATGAATAGCTACAAGACCTGAGGAACATGCTGCTGTCAAAGCTAAGTTTGGACCTTTTAAATCCAAAGCGTATGCGATCCGTGCAGCTAATGTAGCATTTTGACTCCCATTAATTTGCATGTTTTCCCCGGCTAAAAAGGCATATTCACCTTCTTCTACACCAACGTAAACACCACAAGACTTCCCTTTAATCCGCTCTCCCATATATCCTGCGTCCTCAAATGTATGCCATGCTTCCTCTAAAAATATTCTTTGTCTTGGGTCCATGTTTTCGGCTTCTTTGGGGGAGATTTGAAAAAACAACGGATCAAATCGATCAATATCCTTCAGAAATCCGCCCCATTTTGAATTTGTTTTTCCAGGCTCTCGATGAGGATCTCCATCATATTCTTTCCAATCCCAACGTTCCGTAGGAATTTCTGAAATGCAATTTCTACCATTCTTCAAATGATCCCAAAGCTCATGAATCGTATCTGCTTGAGGGAATCGTCCACTCATTCCGATCACTGCAATAGGTTCCACAATAGTTGAATCAATGCTTTTCGTTGAAAGCTTAGGTTTTCCTAATCGCTTTTTGGTTGTCTTTGGGACAGCAGGAACACTAGGCAAAATAGCTTGTTCAATAACGCCTTCTCGATAAAATTCCTGGATTTTCTCTCGATGATCCGTCATAAAATAGTGGATCAGTTTTCTTAGATTCGAATATCCAAAAAACAGAGCAGGAGTTATTTCTATTTCATAATGTTTGGTTAACAAGACTGCAAATTCTGCTAAATGAATAGAATCAAATCCGAAATCTGCCCAGTTTTTATCTAGCTCTAACTTGTCCTTAGAAATTTTGAGCAGTTTATTGATATGATCTTTCAGATCCCACTCCAAACATTGCTCCACACTCCATCCTTCCATCTCGGCCCGTCTTCCTTTACCTGGAGGGATTGACATGATCGGAAGGGGTGTAGAAGTCGAAGTTTCAGTTAACCCTAAAAAGCGGTAAGCACGATCATGTTCTCCAACCAACACCAAATGCTGTGAATTGTTTTGAGATAAAATCCGTTCAAATATATCGATCCCCTCTTCAGTTTCTAAAAAGCGCTGACCACTAGATTTAAGATACATTTGAGTCGTCTCTGGATCTCCAACTTCCATACCACCATCTTCCCACACAGGCCAATTAATCACGATGGTCTTACCTTGGTGAGGCTGTTCATTCCTGTAATGGGCATATGCCATCTGAAAACGATTTCCAATCGCATAATCACAAGTACCAAAATCCCCTAGAATTGCTGAAGATGAAGAAAAATAACAGACAAAATCAAGGGGTTCCTCTTGGAGCAATTCATCTAGAACCCGAGTTCCATTGATTTTCGATCCAATCACTTTTTCAAAGCTTTGCATATCTTTTTCAAAAATACTTTGTTGGTTCTGTATACCTGCCGCATGAATGACACCATGAATCACTCCAAAGCGCTCTTTGATATGACCCAAAGCTTCTTTCATAGAGATCAGATCACAAACATCAGCCTGTACATACATCACTTGGCTTCCTAATCTTTCTAGTTCTTGAATCTGATTTTGTCTTTCCCTATTGATTGGAGATCGACCTGTAAGAATCAAATTAGCTGAATATTGTTTGGCTAAATGCTGGGCAAACAAAGATCCAAGCCCCCCACAGCCTCCTGTAATCAAGTAGGTTCCTTTTAATTTCAATATATTTTTGCCTGTTTGTATGGTAGTTGGCTCAATTTTGTACACATATCGTTTCTTTTCTTGATACAAAACACTTGGAGCTGTTTGAACCTGTAGTTCCGCCCAAAGTTTTTGCAACCAATCTTTCATCACATCGTTTCGATGGTGCATGCTCACCGATTGATAGACTCCTGACACCTTTGTATTCGGTAAAACAAGCCCTAATGAGCGCTCAAAACCAATCCATGATTCCAAGTAAGAACGATCCAATCCATGATCAAATTGACCTGCTAATAACAATCGATGGGGTTTCATTTTTGCGGACATAATAGATTGTAGAACATACACAATACATGAATAATCCTGAATACAACTTGGATCCTCAAGTGCCCACAAATAGAGCATGCCATCAATTTGACCATGCTCTTCTTGAATACCTTTAAAAGCCTCCACATAGGTACTTGGCTCATGGCGTACAAGACAATAGCCATATGGAGATTCTTTTTTATATGTGGTACCTTGAGAAATAAAAATAACCTTGGTTTGTTGATCAAGGTCTTGTACAGCTTCAACCACCACTTTTTGATTTTCTGGATCAGATAGGAAACATACTAGCGTTTTGATTTTAGTTTCAGAAGAATTCGGTTGTAATGCTTCTTCTCTCCATGATTCTGAAAACGTCATCAACTCGAAAGGTTCACTCGTTTTCCTGTTTTGATCATGCTTTGCATTTAATTGTAAAGAGGATTGAATCCGCCCCTTTACCTTCGATTGAATTTTCCTCTTTAACCGTATAGGTACTCTTCGATTTACCTTCTGCTCCAACTGAGGCATCCAATAGCGTTCTCTTGCAAATGGATACGTGGGAAGACTGATACGAATGGGTTTATTACTTCCATATAATTGGTTCCAGTCAAAGTTTAAACCTTTCACCCAAACATCCAGAAGCTTCTTATATTTCCCTTTACTGATCCAAGCATCAATAATCTTCTCTGTATCTTCATCCGCTACAAAGGCTGCCAAAGTATCCTTGCTCTGTTTGGTCTGACCACGATATAAGCCTTCTACATACTCACGACCAGTAGTAATTTCCTTCAACTTCTCTTCAAGTTCTTTCATAGAGCTCACAACAAAGCCTAGCCGATGCTCCATCGCTTCACGACCCGTCTGGAGTGTATATGCAATCCGTGTGAGATCTGTGTCGCTATACCTCTGTTCACTAATGGCTGTTAATAGACGTTCTACCTGATTCTGAAGTTGCTCTTCATTTTTCGCCGATAGCACAATGATTGCAGATTGTGATTGAACATGATTTTGAATTTCAGTTTTTGGAATATATTCTTCGATAACTAGATGGACATTGGCGCCTCCAGCCCCAAAACTGCTGATTCCTGCTCTCCTTGGCACTTCTAGTCCATCAATCACAGGGCGCTTCCACTCTGCAAGCTCTTGCTGAACGATAAAAGGTGTATTTTTAAAATCAATATTTGGATTTAACACCTCAGAATGTAAAGAAGGCACTAATTGCTGGTGTTTGAGCTGAAACAGTACTTTCGTGACTCCCGCGATCCCTGCTGCACTTTCACAATGACCGATGTTTGATTTCACTGATCCAATCGCACAAAACTGCCGATCCTGGGTATCCTGCTCAAAAGCTTTTGTTAATCCCGAAATTTCAATAGGATCTCCTAAAGCTGTACCCGTTCCATGAGCTTCCAAATAGCTAACTGTTCTTGCAGGTACACCTGCTCTTTGAAGTACCTCTGCAATTAACTGAGACTGAGCATTGGGATTGGGTACTGTATAGCCATTCGTTTTTCCTCCAGCGTTCATCATACTTCCTTTAATGACACCATAAATATGGTCACCATCTGCGATTGCCTGATGAAGAGGCTTTAATACGATCGCTCCTACACCTTCTCCATCTACAAATCCATCTGCTTGATCCCCAAATGACTTACATTTATCACCAGAAGAAAGCATGGTCATTGTGGTTAAATTCAAATAATGGATTGGGTCTACAATCAGATTCACACCACCTGCAATCGCACATTCACTGGTACCACTATATAAACTTTCTAAAGCTAAATGAATAGCCGTCAATGAAGATGAACACGCAGTATCCACAGCCAAACTCGGACCTTGAAAATTAAAAAGATAAGAAACTCTGTTGGCAATAGACCAATATCCATATCCTGTCGGATAATTCTTATTCATCACGCCAGTAAATACACCCACTTTTCTACTTGAACTAAGAGTGGCTGGTGTATATCCTGCATCCTCCATACTGGCATAAGCGGTTTCTAAAAATACTCGTTCTTGGGGATCCATTTTTTCTGCTTCTACAGGGGGGATTTGAAAAAACGAGGGATCAAATTTATCAAAATCCTCGATGAACCCGCCCCATTTCGTATAAATAGATCCTTTTTTTCCTTTCTTTTCATCAAAATATTCTTTCCAATCCCACCGATCCTTGGGAATTTCTGTGATACAATTCTTCCCTTTCTTTAAATGATTCCAAAAATCAACCACTGTATTGGCTTGCGCATAACGTCCTGAAATCCCAATGATGGCAATATCACGTACTCTAGGAAATGATGATGTTGATTCCTCGATGGCTGGATGATCCACCTTAAGATACCGTCTAGATTTTCTAAATGTTAGCCTAGAATCGGTCAGTTCTTTCTCTACCAAAACCTCATTCTGGCTAATCATCTCTTCATCGTTTTGAAGATTTTCTAAACCAATCAGTTTCATTAATGAGTTCTTTTGATTATTGATAAAATATTCCACTAAAGCATCAATGGTATGATATTCAAAAAACAAAGTGCTACTAACGTTATCTAATACTTTCCGCAAAGTATTGGTCAATTGAACAACAATAATTGAATCGATCCCGTAATTTTCTAACGGGTCTGAAGAGTCAATCCTATTCACTGGGATTTTCAGTGTTTCACCAATCAGTTTTGCAAAATATGCTGTGCTTTTCTCTCTTAGCCAATCATCTGTCATGGCTTCTGTTTTCTTGATCTGTTTTTTTTGTCCAAAAGGTTGTACTTTTACTTTCGGATCCATGTCGATGTTTTGTTTCGGAGAAGATATATACTGTTGAATCAATTGCTTTTGTCGAATTACGCCATCACTTTCGGCAACGACGATCTGATGGCTTAGGCTATGATTCTCCTGTGCCGGGAAAAAGACTGAATGGAAACCTTCATTCTCCAATACACTCTTCCAATTTTCCGGATATAATCCCGGACAGCCAGGAATTCGCAACTCGGGATCTTCAACCAACCACCAACCCTCCAAAAGACCAAACGTCAGGTGAGTGAACAGGCTATTGCCAGCCATTTCATTTAATAGGAGACAACCACCGTTTTTCAAAACTGCTTTCGCATTACGCAAAGTTTCACGAATGTTTTTGGTCGCATGCAACACATTGGCTGCAATCACAACGTCATATCCACCAGCCTCAATGCCTTGCCCTGCAATTGGTTCTTCGACATTGAATATTTGATAGGTTACATACGGATTCTCCCAACCATACTCTTTTTCGGCATGCATGAGAAATGCTTTAGAGAGATCTGTATAACAGTATTCTTGGATCTGCACTTGATAAGGCTTCAATCTTCGGAAAACTGTCGCACTTGTCCCACCAGTTCCCGCCCCGATCTCCATGATTCGAATGGGTGTATCAGGGTCCTGTTTCACCCGTTCTTGGATATAGGCAACTAATGTATCTGCAAGCACTTCATTAAAGTAATCTGCAACTTGATTCTGTTTATAAATGCCTTCCACTAATTCCATAGAAGAATTAGGGAACATAATATCAGTTGCAGGCACTTTACCAGTAAGGATATCGGGTAAGGCTTTCAGTGTCGCATCTACTAAAACCACCATCGCTTTCATGTTACGATCTTCCATCCACGAAAGCTTTTTCAACTCCCATTCCTTCCACAGTGTATCCAGATCCAATGAAGTAGGGTCTACTACAGTGTACGAATCACCTTCTAGCTTCAGATAATGATTCTGCACAAGAACTGCTAGACTTTCTTCCAACCACTTACCATATAAAGGTTGTAACCTCTTACTAAAATGCGGACGGCCGATACCTATTTTGTTATCCACAATGAGTCCAAGAGACTGTAGCTGACTTAAAAGGAGCTTATAGAGAAGCTCATTCATTTCTAGATCTTCAGTCAACTTTGTATGTTCACCAGTAAACTGCGTTTTTGGAACATCCAGCTCCATCATTTGTATACAGGAAGAAGGTTCTTTACTATAGATTGCGATCTGTTCGTTTGGATTTAATCCTTCAATGGCAACTGGTTTCGTCGTATTGATCAACGCCATCTGATTGACTGGACCTGAAAGCAGAACCTCCAAAGCCTCCATACCTTCCTGCGGTTGAATCAACCCTAATCCAATCTGATCGATTAGCTGTACAAAGTCTTGATCCTTAGCAACTTCACCATTCCCCCAGTATCCCCAATTCATCACTTTTACAGGACAAGTCCAATGGTTAGAGAGTTGGTAGGCAAAAGCATCCTCAAAAGTACATCCAGAAGCATAGTGACTTTGCTTTACATTTTTAATATAGGCCACGAGAGAGGAGAAAAACATGACAAAATCTAAAGTCTCTTTCTGAAATACTTGAGCCAATCGCACGCTCACATCAATCTTGGCTGCAAGCCCAGCTTTAAATTCTTCCACTTCCATGTTCTCTAAGCTTTGTTCTGTTAGAACCATCGCTGAATGAACAATTCCATCAATCCGTGAGTTGTGCTCTTTGATTTGTTTATAAGCTTGATGTAATGAATTCAAATTGGTGGCATCTGCTTCGATATATTGAGGAGCAGGTCCCAAAGTAGCGAGTCGATCTAGTTTGGATTGGATCTCAGCATTCATTTGACTGCGACCGATCCAGATCATCTGAGCTTGATAGGTGCGAATCATATACTCGCTCCATGCTTCACCGATGTATCCAGCACCGCCAATGACTACATATACTCCTTTGGGTTTGTATAAAGTCTCGCTTGGTGTGGTGTATTGGAATGGAATCAACTGTTGCTGATACCATCGCTGGTTTCGATATGCCCAAGTCTGTCCTTGACGATTTGTAGGTAGTATGAACATTCGATCCAGAGGCCAATGACAACCCTCCTCGAGATCCATGATTCGGATTTTCCAATTCGTATACTCTTTAGCTAAAGTGCCAGCAAATCCATGAACACTCGCATGGATCGGATTGATCTTATCACTTGGGTTAACAGGCTGAGCCTGAGTTGTAATCATACTCCAGCTTATATGCTTGTCCCCATAACCCAACTGGAGAATCGCTTTCAAGATTTTGAAAACCTGAACCACACCTTGGTCTTGTTCTTCAATCAATCGATCATCGGCTAAAGACTCCAATGGATGATCCGGTGCAATCCAAATGACATGATCAATCGTGCCACATGATTGCAGTTTTTGCGTGATCTTCTCTATGTCATCAGTTGATTGTAGTTCCAATACAGAAGCTTTCATAAAATGTTGTTGAACATTCTTTTGCTGCTCTTCTGTTCCTCCTAGAACCACGACGCTTTCTGTTGAAGATCGTAAATTCTGTCCGATCTCTATCGAAATGGGCTCCCATGAAGGGAACAGTCTAGTATTTCCAAATGGTAAATCTACTAAATCTCCATTTTTAACGGTTTCATTTATATTACCATTTGGGAGTTCTCCTTCTAATGCTCTGATGGAAGCTCCCTTCATTCGCACACATATTTTCCCGTTTTCATCACATAAATCAATATCATACTTTCTGATCTTGTCCTTTGCTCTGTGATCTTTACTGGTTCGAATCAGCGACCACATGGTAGGAGTACAAGCACTAAAAATTTCAAGCTCTTGCATAGCAAATGGTAAAGATAATGATGCTTCATTACCAAGTAGGATCCCATCCATAGAACTTACTATTAAACCAATCGATGCATGAAAAGCAGAATCCATCAGACTGGGATGCAACACAAATAGGTCTTGCGAATTCCGTACTGAAGTGGGCAAAGAGATTTTTGCAAGCAGTTGGTCTTCTCCCACATACACTTTCTCAATTCCCTGATATCCTGGACCATAGTCAAGCCCCATCGTCTTAAATGCTGTATAACATTGGTCTGATGTAACGATAGTTTGGTTGCACTCTGCCAATAAAGCTTGAATATCTAAAGTTAAAGTCTCTGAAATGGAACCTAGTACTACACTCCCCTGACTATGAACAAGTTTCGCTTCGTCAACCTCTTCAGATTTGCTATAGACCTCATAAGTAATTTCCCCATGATCCTCGGGATATAGCCCTATATGTACCTCAACCGGCTGGTTCCCGATCACGATTGGACGAATCCAAACGATGTCATTGAGCCTGATCACTTTCTCATTTTCAATAGCTCCTACTGCCTTCTCCACTGCTGCACGAACCATTTCTAGATAGGCGACCCCTGGTAGTATTTTCTTCCCTTTTACTACATGGTCTGAAAGAAAAAACTCTTGCCCTGTAAAGGTAGAACTAAAGCGTTGCTCCGAAAAATCGGAAGTATTCTGGTGCAATAACGGATGAAGGACCTGTGTGTTTGCTTTACTATTTGTTTGAGTGTCAGCCTCTGGGACCCAATAGCGTTCTTTGGCAAATGGATAAGTGGGTAGACTAATTCGCTTCAGCTTATGATCACTGTATAGTCCACTCCAATCCATACTCAACCCTTTAACCCATAATTCCGCAATCTTTTTTAGGTTTCCTTTTTTAAACCATTTATCAATGAGTTCCAAAGCATCTTGATCCGCACTAAAGAAATCAACCATCTCTTTGCCATGCTTGATCTGACCACTCCAACAATCGTTAATCTCTTCTTTGCCTTCTCCAAAGGCTGCTAACTTTTCCATCAACTCTGGGATATCTTTGACTATAAAAGCGACCCTTTCTTCCATCGCTTCACGACCTACTTGCAATGTATAAGCTAACTCAGAAAGATGAATCCCCTCATGAAGAAAAGCAAGCAGTTTGTTCGCATATTCCTGAAGTCGTTCCTTATTGCGAGCAGATAACGGGATGATAACAGGCATCCTAAGTAGTACAGGAGTTTGTTCCTGCACTTCATTAGGAAGATATTCCTCCAAAATGATATGGACATTGGAGCCCGATGCTCCAAACGAACTTAACCCTGCCCGGCGTGGATAACTGACCTCGCAACCATTTTCCATAATCACAGGTTGCTTCCATTCTCCCATTTGCTGTTGTACATAAAAAGGCGATGAGTGTAAATCTAAGTATGGGTTTAACTCCTCAGAATGCAGAGATGGAACCAGTGTTTTATGATGAAGCTGGAGTGCTACTTTGCTCAAACCACTGATGCCAGCTGCTGACTCTGCATGCCCAATGTTGGATTTCACTGAGCCCAGTGAGCAGAATTGTTTATCTGATGTATATTGACGGAATGCTTTCACCAAGCCTTGAATCTCAATCGGATCTCCCAAGGATGTTCCTGTCCCATGGGCTTCCACATAGCTGATCGTTCGTGGATCAATTCCTGTTTTCTCCAAGCAAGTCTCAATTAAATCGGCTTGTGCTACAGGGCTAGGAACTGTCATTCCACTTACCGTTCCCACATGGTTGATTGTGCTCCCTTTGATGACAGCATAGATCTGATCGCCATCCTCCACAGCCTTATGCAAAGGCTTTAACAAGACTGCACCGACGCCTTCGCCGGATACATAACCATCTCCTCCCTTACCGAAGGTACGGCAATAACCATCGGTAGAATGCATATCCCCATAACTAATATATTTATCGGGATTCAAGGACAGATTCACCCCACCTGCCAGCGCAACCTCACATTCACCATGTCGAATGCTTTCTAACGCTAGATGCACAGCAGTCAGTGATGACGAGCATACCGTATCCACTGCCATACTTGGACCATGAAAATTACAATAATACGATACTCGGTTCGCAATTTGTGCATAGTTCAGCGATAAAGGAAAAATATTTTCTCGTGAAAGAGATTCAGCTCCAACCAATGAATAATCTTTGTGCATCACACCAACAAATACACCTACATGTTGTCTTTGATTCCGACCTTGAGTAGCTGTCAATGTCTTGGGAGTATAGCCTGCATCTTCGATCGTCTCCCAGCAAGTTTCCAAAAACAAACGTTCCTGTGGATCCATCGTCTCTGCTTCTCTAGGCGATATGCGAAAGAACTGTGGATCAAAACAATCCGGTGCATCAATAAACCCACCCCATTTGGATATGCTTTTTCCTGAAGGAGAGGTTATCCCTTCAAACCGCTGCCAATCCCAACGAGATGCAGGAATTTCAGTGATACAATCTTTCCCTTCTTTGAGATTGTTCCAAAACTCCTGAATGTTACTTGCCTGGGGATAGCGACCTGCCATACCGATAATGGCAATATCCCCTTCTACTGTCGGCGTAGGGCGCTTAGGAGGAATTCCATTCTTCTGTTTTTGACCATATCCCTCTTCTATTACTTGAGAAATGACTGGATCAACCGCATCTGGAGACATAGAAGAAGTAGCCAAAGCCACTCCTTCTATGTCTAGCTTAGTTGTATTAGTACTAAAATGGGTAGAGTAATTGTCAACAAGATAAGTGGATAGTTCTGCAATCGTTGTATATTCAAATAATAGAGTTGGAGATAGGCTCACGCCGATTTTATTTTCTATGGCCTCTACAACTTGAAGTAAACCAGGTGAATCCAAGCCCATTTCATAGTAACCAACTTGACTTTCGATTTGTTCTTGTGATTTTTGCAGTCGTTCTGCTAATAATTGCCGTAAAAACCGTTCAATTTTGTTGTAAATCGTTTTGTTGATCGGATCCGAAACGTTTGGATGGGAGAAAGAAGATGAATCCACTTTCATTCCTTCGCTTGAATGAATCGTTTGCTGTCGATTCGGATTGATTAGTTCTGCTCCTCGTACTAATTTACTTGCGAAATTTTTCAATTCCGCTATTTTCTTTCCAGATTCATTGAAGAATTCGAATGTCAGATAAATCAGTTCGTTCTCTTGACGTACTGAGGAACTCTGGACCCGAGTGATGCAACGAGTTTGCAAAAGCTCCGAAGCACAAAACGATTCATAGAATAGAGGTAAATATAGTCTTTGTTCCTCCTTCAGAAGCGAAGAAAGCAACAGATTTGATCCAATCCCACTAGCATCCATTAGGGTAGGATGAAACATAAAAACGTCTGCATAGGAGGAAGCATCTGGACCAACAGAAAGATCGATCAAAACACTTTCATCAACATCATAAATCTGCCCGATCGCCTTCATGAAGCCCGTATGCATCAGCTCTTGATGTTGACATTGTTCATAAATCTCATCTAAATCTACAATATTTTTTGCTGATTGTTTCCGAACCTGAAGATTGAGTGTTTCTTCAAATTCTACAGGTTTCCTTTTGAACATTTCAGCAGTCACATATTGTTTTGTACCCTGCGCAACTGCTCCATTTTGTAGCACTTGCCCATCGATCGAAATACGCCATTGACCTTCTTGGCTTTCTCTACACTGAATATTAAGCATAATCTCTTCATTAGGTCCTACAATTAAGGGATGATAAATAGATAAATTTCTAAGTTCAAGCTCATGATAAGAAAAACCATGTTCTCGAAAAATCTGATATATGAGGTCAATGTAAGCCAGACCTGGTAATATGTCTTGTCCGTATGCCTTGTGATTGCATACAATCGGATTTTTAAGGGTAATGCTTAATTGTTCAGTAATCACTCTTCTTACAACCCCTCTCTCAGATTAATGTTTTCCAGAACATCCCTTTTGAAGTAGTATTCAATTGAACAGCTTGTGCTTGATCTTCTTTGGATAATAAGCCTATCTGCAAAAGTGGTTGCCGCTTTAAAGCTGGAAGTGGTAGGGGCTTTCTAACCGCACGATGAGTTGTCTCCTCCCATGCCTCCAAAATCACATGTGCATTGGTACCTCCATCGGCAAAACAGTTAATCGCTGCAATCGGAACTTTTTCTGTCCATTCCATCGATTTACGACAAAAATAAAAGCTGCTTGCTTCGATATCAAAATGTGTCATCGATTGTTCACCCGATAGAAATGGAACCCATTGGCGATGCTGTAGCATGAGAACAACTTTAATCAAGCTTGCAATCCCTTCCGCACATAATGGATGCCCAATATTAGGCTTTACAGATCCGATCCCTAAGGGGACTTTATTAGAAGAACGGTAAATAGATTGAATTGCTTTAAGCTCCAGTAAATCTGTGACCGTAGAGCCTGATCCATTTGCTTCAATATAGCTAATCTCTTCGGGTTGCTTACCGCTTTTGTCAAGAGCTACCTGCATCACATCCTTCTGTGCTTGCAAGTTCGGAGTGGCTGGTCCTGCCGTTCTTCCGTCGTTATTAACAGCTATCGCTTTAATCACAGCATAGATGGAATCCCCGTCTTGGATCGCTTGAGATACTGTCTTCACTAAAACCATTCCCACGCCTTCTCCTAAAACAACCCCATCTGCACGCTGGTCAAACACATGAAAAGATGGCTCATTGCATAAAATTCCTCGCTGTTGAAACATTTGATGGGCTACATCCGTATCCAACAAACTGACTCCACCCACGACAGCCGATTCAATCTCTCCACTGCGTAGGGCTTGGATCGCCATATTCATACCAACTAACGATGAGGAACAGGCTGTATCCAAAACAACGCTTGGACCACGTAAATCAAAAAATTGCGAGATATTGGTTGCTAAATAGTTTTGTCCTGTCGCAACAATTGGATTCCTTACTTGAAGAAGTTGGCTTTCGTTTGGCTTGTGTTGACTTCGACCACCTAGATAGACACCTATAGGTCTTCCTTTAATCTCATGGTGAGAATATCCAGAGTGATACCATAAATAGAGGCATTGTTCCAACACTGCTAGTGCTTGCGGATCCATCACTTTAGCATCATCCTCAGGAATTCGGAAGAATTCAGGGTCAAAATGTGTGATATTGTCGATCAAGCCTGCATAATAAGAATTGGAATAGCCCCAGCGTTCCTGTGGGACAGGATGAATCGCCGACTTCCCTTTGGAGAGTAAATCCCAGTATTTTTCCAATGTATCTGCTCCAGGAAAACTGCAAGAAAGTCCAACGATCGCCATATCTTCTTCATTGGAGATTACATGTGAAGGCTTGTACTTTTGTTGCTCCTGTACTGAGATCGGTTTCTCCAGTGATGTAGGCAAATGAACTGGTGCTGGTTTTTCCGAAACCAAACCATCTAAAGCTTTGGATAAGGAATCCCCATATGAGCCCACCAACCAGACAGCAAAGGACTGAATAGTTGGATATTCATATAATGTAGATGGATCGATGTTTCCTAGAAGCTTTTGGTTTATTTGTTGCAATAATTGCGCCAAAATAATAGAATCCACTCCATATTCTTGGAATGGTTCATCGATCTCTAGTTGTGTGGGGTCGATCTTTAATTCTTTAGAAAATAACTCAATCAACCAAGCTTGTGTCACATCGACAAGCTCATGGGATTCCACACCTATCGGAGCAGAATGCCATAATGGAGTGTCTGTTGTAGAGTTCTCTTGAATCTCACGCTGCATGAACTGTTCAGGATTCCATCGATCAGAATGAACCGCCGGTAAAATGACAGAACGCATTTTCTGAGATAGGATCTGATCTAGAAACTGTAACCCTTCTTCATTGGTCATACTTAATAGTCCTGTTTGTTCATAAGCTCTACTTTTCACTTCCCCCATACCAGTCTCTTTCCAATTCGGCCACTGGATGCTAATGATTGGGCAGTGATCCTTGGTCGCTTCGGCAAAATAGTCCATATAGGCATTAGCCATGGCGTAAGCACTTTGTCCTGATGCGAGTACGGGAATAATCCCAGATACCGATGAGTACAGAACGAAAAACTGTAAAGGTTCATTGTGGAGCAGATGAAATAGTGTATGGAGTCCTGTAATCTTCGGCTCCAGCACATGTTGAATGTCTACAGCCTTTTTCTTGATAAAAGCGGGGTTTTTCAAATCTCCCACTCCCGCACAATGAATCACCCCACCAATCGGCCCCATCGTATTTCTGATATATTGAATCCTTTGTTGTACGGCAACCGAATCGGATAAAGGAAGAGAGAGCACTTCTACTGTTGCACCCTGGGCTTCCAAATCAAGAACTGCTTGAATTTTCTGCTCTATTAACGTGTTTGACTCCTTATAAACATCCCATTGCTCACGAGGAGGTAATGACTCACGTCCCGTCAGTACCAACCGTTTCACTCCATAATGTTCTATGAAATGTTTGGCGCATAAGTACCCAAGCCCTCGAGTCCCCCCAGTAATCAATAGCACATGTTCTTCAGGGAATGACTTTGATATTTTCTCCATGGTATGATCTTCAACTGACCATTCTTTTAAACAGGCACGATATCGTTTTCCATCCCTATAACAAACCTCTGCATGCTCATCATTGGCAGAAAACTCATTAGCAATCTGCTGGGCCAAAACCTGATCTTCAGTACATGCATCTGCATCCATATGTCGTGATTTGACGTGGCTATACTCATTCTGCAACATTCGGTACAGTCCAGCTCGTGAAGCACCTGACAGATTGATGGAATCATTTTGATACGATTCTAACCCTTTGGTTACGCACATCACCATCAAGCCTTCTCTATGCCCATCCTCGATTAGTCTTTGAAGCCAGTCGATCCAGTCTACTGCATCATTTGTATTTCTTCCACATCCAATTAAATCTACAAAACCATCAAAACTTGTCCAATCATATTCAGAAGGTTGTAAGTCCATGTTTTGTATATCCAGAATTTGATGTTGAGGGAAATACCTAGAGACCTCAACAGCCAGCTTTGCAGTCTCTTTATTCGCCAATATGGCAATGGATCGATTTACTTTTCCAGTCGAAGTTAGAGGGCAAAGCTCCCATTGCTTTTTCAAAAAACACATGGCTTTCTTTGCAGAACTCTTTTCATTCGTAAGTGCAACCATTGTTGAAATCGCTGTCTTACTGCTACTGTTCGTTTGGATCTTTTCAGCTGGTAGCCAATAATATTCCTTAGCGAACGGGTACGTAGGTAAACTGATTCGATGGGGTTTCGCATCACTATAAAGCTTATTCCAATCTACATTCAGCCCTTTTACCCATAATTCAGCTATTTTTTTAAACTTCTTCTTTTGAATCCATGTTTGTAGCAATTTTTTTGCGTCTTCATCTGTTTCAAAAATTTTGATCTCATCTTTGCTCTGCTTTACCTGAGCTGTCAAAATTCCGACCGTTGCTGAATGATCTTCAATAAATTCCGTTAGTGTTTGTTGTAGCATTTCTCTTGAATCAACAAAAAATGCCATACGATAGTCCATCGCTTCTCGCCCTACTTGAAGAGTATAAGCCAGATCCACCAGATTCAGACTCTCATGAGATTCTACAAAGCCCTTCATCTCTTGAGCATAAGCTTTCAATTGTTCTTTTTTCTTCGCAGACAAAACAACTAATACTGGATTATTTGTATCACTAACAGATGTAGTTCTTTCTCCATCTCCCTGACTAGGAAAATACTCTTCAATCACAAGATGAGCATTTGTCCCACTGTATCCAAACGAACTTACACAAGCACGTCGTGGCATTCCACTGTTTACTTCCCAATGTTTAAACTCCGTATTTACATAGAATGGGGAGTTTTTAAAGTCAAAATGTTCATTTGGTTTCTTAAAATTCAAGGTTGGAACTAGCTTTTCATTTTTCATGCACAGTAATACTTTTTGCACACTTGCTACACCTGCCGCCGCAGAAGTGTGACCAATATTACTCTTCACTGAACCTATCGCACAATAATTCTTTTGATTGGTTTTTTCTTTAAATACGGTTGATAATGCTTCTAACTCAATCGGATCTCCTTGTTTGGTTCCAGTCCCATGCATTTCAACGTAACTAATACTCTCTGGATGTATTTGATATTTTTCATATATTTCCCGTGCTAATTCCATTTGGCTATTGGCACTTGGTGCAGTAATCCCATTGGTTTTACCATCCTGATTAATCCCTGATCCAATGATGACACCATAGATGTGATCTTGATCCGCTTCAGCATCTTTTAGCCTTTTTAGAACTAGTGCTCCAGCCCCTTCACCAGGAACAAAACCATTTGCACTGTTATCAAATGTTTTACATTGACCATCCGGGGATAGCATCCCAGCTGTGCACATACTGATATAGGATTCTGGAGTCAGGTATAAACTGACACCGCCAACCAAAGCCATATCAATTTCCTGATTTAATAATGCTTGACAAGCCAGATGTGTCCCTACTAATGATGAAGAACATGCCGTATCGATGGAAATAGCAGGTCCTTTTAGATTTAGATAATAAGGAATACGAGCGGATGCAATCGCAAAGCTGTTACCCGTTGCACTTCCTCCAACCTGATTTTGATAGAGCATCATGCCATATTCATTGCTCATCATTCCTAGGTATACACCACATTTTTTATGGCTCAATGATTGAGAGTGATAACCTGCATCCTCAAATGCCTTGTATCCTTCTTGTAAAAATAACCGATGCTGAGGGTCCATCACTTCAGCTTCTGATGGAGGAATATTAAAGAATAATGGATCAAAATGCTCTATATCATCTAAGATCCCTAGTGATTTACAATAAATTTTCCCTTTTTGATTAGGTCTTGGGTCATAATATTGATTCACATCCCAACGAGACTTAGGAATTTCACGAATTGAATTCCGTGCATGAATCAGATTATCCCAGAACTGGCGTAAATCATGTGCTCCCGAATACCTTCCTGACATCCCGACAATAGCTATAGATTCTGTAGGAGCTGTTCCTTTGACAACAGCTGTCTCGGTATGTCTCTCCTTTAATGATTGTTTTACTGGTGATAATGAAATCGGCTGTGATGTATGATGAGTGGGTTTGCCTAATGGTGTGTCATTTGACCCCCATGTAGCTTTTGAAAAGGACTGATTCGCCTGTTTACTCACTTCATTGTTTACATCACTTGATTTACTAAATTCATTCTTTAAGAGTTTAGCAAAATCACGGATCGTCGGGTAATCATATACTTTGGTTACCATAATCGATGTTCCATACTGCTTGTTGATCGCTTTGATCCATTCAAGACCCGTAATCGAGTCCATCCCGATATCAATGAATTTTTCATCGACATCTATGTCACTTGCTTCCATGTATAATACTTCTGCCAAACTTGTCGTCAATTCTTCGTGAAGCTCTTCCATTGATTCGAAAGGTTGAACATTTGTCGATCCAGAAGGAGTTGAATATTGAGTTTCTTCAATCGGATGACTCATCGAAATCGACTCATCAGACAAAGGTTGCAATGAAATATGAGTCGGCTTTTCTAATGGTGAGTCCACCGACTTCCATATAGCTTTTGAAAAGGATAGATCGGTCTGTTTACTTACTTCATTGTTTACATCACTTGATTTACTAAATTCATTCTTTAAGAGTTTAGCAAAATCACGGATCGTCGGGTAATCATATACTTTGGTTACCATGATCGATGTTCCATACTGCTTGTTGATCGCTTTGATCCATTCGAGACCTGTAATCGAGTCCATCCCGATATCAATGAATTTTTCATCGACATCTATGTCACTTGCTTCCATGTATAATACTTCTGCCAAACTTGTTGTCAATTCTTCGTGAAGCTCTTCCATCGATCCGAAAGGTTGAACATTTGTCAATCCTGAAGGAATTGAATGTTGGGTTTCTTCAAGCGATTGATTCATAGAAATTGACTCATCAGATAAAGACTGCAATGAAATATGAGTCGGCTTTTCTAATGCAACGTCCATCGACTGCTTGATCGCAATCGGTTGTTTGATTCCGATTTCGATCGCTTCATTGATTATTCTACTACCAGCCTTCTTGCTATTTTCCCTAAACCAATAGCGTTCCTTTATAAAAGGATAAGTTGGTAGACTGATTCGACGGGGTTTGCTATCTGGATAGAGCCGATTCCAATCTAAACTCAGACCTTTCACCCAGAGCCCCAAAAGTTTTGCATATTTCCCCTTGCTGATCCAGGCATCTATGGTCTTTGCCATATCTTCATCCTCTGCAAAAACAGCTAAGGTATCTTTGTTACGTTTGACTTGTCCTCGGTATAAATCTTCTATTCCTTCCTTTCCTTCTACAAAGTCTTTCAACTTTTCTTCAAGTTCCGTGATACTCTTCGTCGTTAGAGCTAGACGCTCTTCCATCGCTTCACGTCCAACTTGAAGTGTAAATGCCATACTAGGAAGATCCGTATCAGAGTACCTACGCTCACCAATTGCAGTAAGTAATCCTTTCACTCGTTCCTGAAGCCTTTCTTCATTCTTGGCTGACAGTACGATGATGACAGGATTTTGATGAGTCGAAACGGATGGATAGGCAAAATCTTCTGCCTCAGCTTTGGGGATATACTCTTCAATCACGACATGAGCATTTACCCCTCCTGCACCAAATGATGATATACCTGCTATTCTCGGATATTCTTTGACTTCCCCATTGACTTCAATCATTGGACGTTTCCATTCTTCAAGCTTTTGCTGAACGATAAAGGGAGTGTTTATAAAGTCAATATTCGGGTTCAGCACGTTTGAATGTAGCGAAGGCACTAGTTGACCGTATTTCATTTGTAACAATACCTTTGTCAAACCTGCAATGCCCGCTGCACTTTCACAATGACCGATATTAGACTTCGCAGACCCGATCGCACAAAATTGCTTATCTTGGGTTTGTTCATTAAAGACTTTCATTAGTCCTGTTATTTCAATAGGATCACCTAAGGATGTTCCTGTTCCATGTGCTTCTATATAGCTAATTGTTCTAGGATCGACACCCGCTTTTTTCAAAGATTTCCTAATCACATCCGCCTGAGCAATAGGGTTAGGAACGGAGTATCCATTGGTTTTCCCTCCGTGATTCATGGCAGTCCCTTTAATGACTCCATAAATTTGGTCTCCATCCGAGATTGCTTTTGACAATGGCTTAAGTAGAACAGCACCTACGCCTTCTCCAGGCACATAGCCATCGCCTCCCATTCCAAAGCTTTCACAACGTCCCTTACTTGACATAAATTTGCCCTGTCCCAACATCAGATATTTATTAGGATGAATCGAGACATTGACACCACCTGCAATAGCAACCTGACATTCACCATTTTGTAAACTCTGGCAAGCCAAATGGATCGCTGTCAATGAGGAGGAGCACATGGTATCCAAAGCAATGCTGGGTCCATGAAAATTGAAGTAATAAGATACTCGATTGGCAATTGACGACGGGTTTCCGGTAAGTACAAGTGGTCTACCTAGGATCTGTTCTTGGGCTCCATATAACTGGTATTCTTCGTACATCACCCCGACATAGACACCCACATGACCACCCAAATCATGACTTGCTAGATCATCCTCTTTTGGCAAAACTAGATTATCTCTGGTATATCCTCCATCTTCCAGCGTTTCATAGACACACTGCAAAAATAAACGTTCTTGTGGATCCATTATTTCCGCTTCTCGGGGCGAGATATGAAAGAACTGGGGATCAAATTGATCTACATC
Organism: Hazenella coriacea; assembly: GCF_004341825.1. Taxonomy (GTDB): domain Bacteria; phylum Bacillota; class Bacilli; order Thermoactinomycetales; family Thermoactinomycetaceae; genus Hazenella; species Hazenella coriacea. The sequence continues at coordinate 123,718 of NZ_SMAG01000006.1, forward strand.
ATTCATAAAGCCTCCCCATTTGCTATAAGTTTTCCCAGGTTTATTTTTGTCCGTATCGAAATACAGGCTATGATCCCATCGATCACTAGGAATTTCTGTGATACAGTCTTTGCCTGCCCGCAAGTTATTCCAAAACTCATGAATATTATCCGCCTGAGGATATCGCCCCGAAACACCAATAATGGCAATGTCCAAGTCCTGTTCTTCTTTTTCTTTCAACTTTTCTTTTGGAACTATTTGCAAAGGGGCATAACCTGAATATTTGTGATTCTTCGATATTGACTTGACAGATTCTTCTTCCATAGGTAAAGCCTTAACAGTATCTTCAACACTTGATGCTACTTCTTCAATTCCTAGTAAATCTATCAGCTTGTGATGATAGTTTTCGAGAAAATACTCAGTGATAGATTTGATATCCTGATACTCAAAAAACAATGTTTTCGATAACGACCCAAACTTTTTCTCCAGTTCATTGGTCAAATGCATAATCATAATTGAATCGATTCCGTAATTCTCCATAGGAGCGTTCACATCGATCCGATCTGCGGGTAACTTGATAACGGAAGAAAGCAAACTTTTAAAATAATTTTCCGCCTTTTCCTTCAGAGCTTCCTCTGTAATTTTCGGTATTGCCCGATTTTCCCCATCTTTTAGATGAAGGGGAACTTCTTGACTGGTGCTCTGGATGACTGGATCGGTGAGTCGTGTATGAGCAGCTTGACGCAAGAATGAATGGACTTGTTGCACAACACCCTCAACCACCATGACTTGAGTCTTTCCAGTTGCCCAACTTTGATATAATGCTTGGATACCAGCTTCAGTCGCCATAGCGATCATACCTGTGTTTTGCTTCATACTTTTTTCAGTTTCTATATCAACATGCATGCCTCCCTCTTTCCACAATGGCCAACTGATTGAGAGAGTTCTTCCATTCCGTTGTTTTAATACCACTTGGGCGTTACGATATTCACCGTAGGCATTCATAAAAGCATTTGCCGTAGCGTAATCTGCCTGTCCCAAACTGCCCACAGCTCCAGCTCCAGAGGAAAAGAGAATAAAAAAGTCAAGTGGCATATCCTTGGTTGCCTCGTCGACATTAACTAGTCCTGTTATTTTTGGAGCTAGCACTTCATGAAACTCTTTTTTACTTTTCTTGATAATGAAATTATCCTTTATGACACCCGCACTATGAATGATACCATTGAGACTACCATACTCATCTCCAATCTCTTTCACCAGATGGTATACAGCATCTTTTTGCGTAACATCGACTTGCTTATATACCACTTTGGCCCCTAAGCTTTCCAATTGCTGAAGTTGAGATTTCTTCTGGTTGTCTAGTGGAGATCGTCCAGTAAGGATCAAAACAATCCCCTTAGCTTGATCCAACATCTCCCTAGCAAATATCAATCCGAGACCACCTGCACCTCCAGTAATGAGGTAGACTCCTTGATCTTTCCACGGAATATTTATTTCATTTTGCGAAGTTTCAATTTCTCTCCATTCAGCAACGTATCGTTTGCCATACTTGTATCGGATTTGTTTATCTATGAGACCCATTCTATTTTCGTCCAAAATCTTGATCATTTCTTCTGACTGTAGATCTGGTTCCACTTCAATTAATTGACCAATCAGTTTTGGATTCTCCAATTGTGCAGTCTTCAGTATTCCAGATAGGGCACTAAAAAGCCGTTGATCATTCTGCACTGGAACTACAATCTGAATGAGCACATTCCCTTTCGGTTTAGCCTTAAGGATATTTTGAATTTCTTCAAATACCTGGGTTGCATAACTCTGAAAACGTTCATGTATGCTACTTTGTTCACTCTGTAAAGCGATACAATTAAACTCATCTTTCAACCTTCCTACTTTTATATCGCCAACTTCACATATCATTGCCCTATTTTCGACCCATGATATCTTCTGTTTTTCTTTAGTAACAGCTTGTTCTTTCCAAATAGGCTCAAACAATAGTGTCTCAATAGTTGAAGAGGTTTCGGCCAAAGCTGCTTCACGATCCAACACTCTAGATGAAAATCCTTTGATTCTCACGCAAACCTTGCCTTGCTCATCACATAAGTCCAAATCTAGTTTCTGTACAGGGTCTTCTGCCTTACTCTCTTCACTGTATCGGATATATACCCACATAGAGGATGGTACTTCCCCAAATATCTCCATATCTTGCAATGCAAATGGCAACATCGGTTCGTGTTCCATCCATGTTGGATCTTCTGAACTTAGTCTCAACCCTATGGACGCTTGTAATGCTGAATCCATCATACTGGGATGTAAGACATACTGATCTTGAGTATGAGAAACAGAAGAAGGCATAGACAATCTAGCCAGGACTTGTCTCTGTCCTACATACACCATTTCAATCCCCTGATGTCCTGAACCATATTCGATCCCCATCTTTTTATATGCTTCATAACAGTCCGTAGAGGAAAGAATTCGGTGACTGCAATGGGCTTGTAACTCTTGAATATTAAGTGTAGGAGCTTCTTCTACTGAACAAATCATCACACTTCCTTGACTGTATACTACAGGCTCTTGATCTTCGGATTCGCTATAGAATTCATAGGCAATTTCCCCATTATTTTCGGAAAAAAGCCTGATATGCATTTCTGCTAGTTGATCTGTTACAGCCATAGGTCGAACCCATATCATATTTTTAAGTGTGATTCTTGCCTGTACTTTTTCCAATACTGCCTTTTCCACTGCTGCCCGAATCATTTCAAGATAGGCCACTCCTGGCAAAACCCGTTGACCTTTAATCACATGATCCGATAGAAAAAACTCATCACCTGTAAAGGTTGAACTGAATCTCAACCCTGAAATATCAGAGATGTTTTGATGCAATAGTGGATGAATAAAGTTGGCAACAACTGTGTTAGCTCTTGGAAGAATCTCTTCAGCATCTGACTCAGGCACCCAATAACGCACCTTTTCAAAAGGATATGTTGGTAGACTGATTCGTTGAGGTTTGGTTTCTCCATAAAGCAGTTTCCAATCGATCGATAGACCTTGAACCCAAAGTTTCGCTATTTCATGAATATTACCTTCTCCCACCGATTGCTGTACCAAAGAAGCCTGATCCGAGCTTAAGGAATTCATTATCGCTCTATCGTTCTTGACCTTCCCACTCCAACAATCCTTGATCAATTCCTGACCTTCCACGAAGGATTCTAACTTCTCTATTAACTCTGGAACATCTTTGACTACAAAAGCAACCCTTTCTTCCATCGCTTCGCGACCTACTTGTAATGTATAGGCCAACTCAGATAGGTGAATCTCATCATGAAGAAAGGCAAGCAGTTTCTTCGCATAAGCTTGGAGTCGTTCCTTGTTGCGAGCAGACAATGGAATGATTGCTGGTGAAGCAGTAGTCATAGGAGTCACAGAAGCACTACTTGGTGCCGTTTCAGGAATATACTCTTCTAAGATGATATGCGCATTTGAACCTGTTGCTCCAAACGAACTTACCCCTGCCCGACGTGGATAACTAACCTCGCAACCATTTTCTGTAATCACAGGTTGCTTCCATTCTTCCATTTGCTGTTGCACATAAAAAGGCGATGGGTGTAAATCTAAGTATGGGTTTAACTCCTCTGAATGCAGAGATGGAACCAGTGTTTTATGATGAAGCTGGAGTGCTACTTTGCTCAAACCACTGATGCCAGCTGCTGACTCTGCATGCCCAATATTGGATTTCACTGAGCCCAGTGAGCAGAATTGTTTATCTGACGTATATTGCCGGAATGCTTTCACCAAGCCTTGAATCTCTATCGGATCTCCTAAGGATGTTCCTGTTCCATGGGCCTCCACATAGCTAATCGTCCGTGGATCAATTCCTGTTTTCTCCAAGCAAGTCTCTATTAAATCGGCTTGTGCTACAGGACTGGGAACCGAGATTCCACTCACCGTTCCCACATGGTTGATTGTGCTCCCTTTGATGACAGCATAAATCCGATCGCCATCCTCCACAGCCTTATGCAAAGGCTTTAACAATACCGCACCAATCCCCTCACCTGGGACATAACCATCTCCTCCTTTGCCAAAAGTGCGGCAATAACCGTCACTGGAGAACATGTCCCAGATTCCATAAGTCATATATTTATGCGGATGTAAGGATAAGTTCACCCCACCTGCCAACGCAACCTCACATTCACCATGTCGAATGCTTTCTAATGCCAGATGCACAGCAGTCAGTGATGACGAGCATACCGTATCCACTGCCATACTCGGACCATGAAAATTGCAATAATACGATACTCGGTTCGCAATTTGCGCATAGTTTAGCGATAAAGGAAAGACATTTGCATGTGCTAGGTTCTCGGCTCCAATCAAGGTATAATCTTTATGCATCACACCAACAAATACACCTACATGTTGTCTTTGATTCCGACCTCGAGTAGCTGTCAATGTCTTGGGAGTATAGCCTGCATCTTCGATTGTCTCCCAGCAAGTTTCCAAAAACAAACGTTCCTGTGGATCCATCGTCTCCGCTTCTCTAGGCGATATGCGAAAGAACTGAGGATCAAAACAATCCGGGTCATCAATAAACCCACCCCATTTGGATATGCTTTTTCCTGAAGGAGAGGTTACACCTTCAAACCGCTGCCAATCCCAACGAGATGCAGGAATCTCAGTGATACAATCTTTCCCTTCTTTGAGATTGTTCCAAAACTCCTGAATGTTGCTTGCCTGGGGATAGCGACCTGCCATACCAATAATGGCAATATCCGCTCTCTCTGTCGGCATAGACTGATGAGGGAGAATCCCATCCTTCTGTTCTTGCAACCTATACCCTTCTTCCATTACCTGAGAAGTAACTGGATCAGACTCATCTGGAGAGATAGAGGAAATAGCCAAAGTTACTTCCTCTATGTCCAGCTGAGTTGAATCCATACTAAAGTGTTCCGGGTAATTGTCAACAAGATAAGTAGATAGTTCTGCAATCGTTGTATATTCAAATAATAAAGTTGGAGATAAGTTCACTCCGATTTTGGCTTCAATAGCCTCCACAACTTGAAGTAAACTAGATGAATCCAAACCCATCTGATAATAACCAACCTGAGTTTCAATCTGCTCGTTCGGTTTATTTAGTCTCTCAGCTAGTAATTGCTGCAAAAATTCCATAATTACGTTGTATGACGATGCCTTGTTAGCAGACACCTCTTCAAAACTCGCTTCTTCAAGAGGTTCAGAATCCTCAATCAACTGTTTCTCTTGTGCTGACTGGAACGTATTCTTATGCTCTGGATTAATGAGCTCAGTTCCTCGCACCAGTTTACTTGTGAAGTTTTTCAGTTCAGCAACTTTCTTACCAGAGGCATTGAAAAATTCTAGCGTCAGATAAATCAGCTCTTTTTCCTGGCGTACTGAGGAGCTTTGAATTCGGGTGACGCAATGAGTTTGCAATAGCTCTGAAGCACAAAAAGATTCATAGAATAGAGGTAGATACAGTCTTTGTTCCTCTTTCCATAGAGAAGAAAGTAGCAGATTGGAGCCAACTCCACTCCCATCCATAAGGGTAGGATGAAACATAAAATGCTCAGCATGAAAAAGGGCATCTTGACCGACAGAAATCCCCATCAAGATGCCTTCCTCTGTTTCGTAAACTTGTCCTTCTGCCTTCATAAAACCCGTATGTACTAATTCCTGACCTCGGCATTGTTCATAAATCACATTGAGATCCACTTGTTTTGTAGATGGCTGGAGTTGATCCAACTCCAGCCTCTCTTCAAATACTACTACCGACCTCGTATGCATTTCAGCCTTCACATACAACTTTTTTTCGGAGATCGGTTTACTATTGTGATGTTCAGACCCTTCGATTGTAATATGCCAACGTCCCTCTTCACTCTCTGTACATTGAATGTTAAGCATGATACTCGAATTCTCTTGTACGGTTAACGGATGATATATAGACAAATTACGTAATTGAAGGCGAGTATGGGAATAACCATGTTCTCTAAAAATTTGGTAAATCATATCGATATATGACAATCCTGGTAGCACTTCTTGTCCATATACTACATGATTACGAATCATTGGGTTTTTAGGTGACAAGGTGATCTGTTTAATTATTTTTTTCACGTTAGACCTCCACATCATAAGTGTCCCATATATTTACCTTACCCATTTGCAACTCATGCCCTTCTGATCTTTTCGTTAACAAGCGAGCATCATTTTGTGAAAACGATCTCTTCTTTAATTCAGGGGGAGATAGTGGAAAACGTTTCACTGTACGACCTGTTTCCTCCCAAGCCTCTACAATCACATGTGCATTCGTGCCTCCATCAGCAAAGCAATTGATTCCTGCAACGGGGACTCGTGCTGTCCATTCTGCCAATTCTCGACTGAAAGAGATGTTCGCTGCTTTTCTATCAAAGTGAGTCATAACTTCTTCTCCCGATAAGAATGGGACGAAACGGCGGTGTTGTAGCATTAAAACAACTTTGATAAAACTTGCGATCCCTTCGGCACAGATCGGATGCCCAATGTTCGGCTTAATTGACCCCAATCCTAACGGATTCGTACTCTCGAAACGATAGATGGATTGGATCGCCTTAAGCTCAAGCAAATCAGTCACCATCGAACCTGATCCGTTTGCTTCGATATAGCTAATCTCTTCAGGTTGCTTACCACTCTTGAGAAGCGCTTTCTGCATAACATCCTTCTGTGCTTGAAGATTCGGGGTCGCTGGTCCCGCAGTTCTTCCATCGTTATTAATTGCCGTTGCCTTGATAACAGCGTAGATGGAATCCCCATCCTGTAATGCCTGCTTCACTGTTTTCAATAGAACCATACCCACGCCTTCACCTAAGACAACACCATCAGCACGCTCGTCAAAAACATGGAAAGATGGTTCTTTGCATAAAATGCCTCTCTGTTGGAACAGTCGATGGGTTTCATCCGTCTCCAACAAGCTGACTCCTCCTACAACGGCAGCTTCAATATCTCTACTGTGTAAGGCTTGGATCGCCATATTCATACCCACCACCGCTGAGGAACAAGCAGTATCTAATACAACACTTGGACCACGCACATCGAAAAAATGCGATATATTAGCTGCCAAGTAGTTTTGTCCCACCGCTATTATAGGGTTTCTTGCATGAAGAAGGCTTGTATCACTAGGCTTATGGTGGCTTCTTCCTCCCAAATAGACTCCAATCGATTTGCCTTTAATCTCTTCATGCGTATATCCTGCGTGATACCAAAGTTTCAGACACTCTTCTAACACCACGAGTGCTTGTGGATCCATCACTTTCACATCTTCCTCATGAAGAAGAAAGAAGGCTGGATCAAAATGGGTCATGTGATCAATAAGTCCTGCATAATACTGGGAGGTATAACCCCACCGTTCCGGTGGAACCGACCGAATCGCTGAGCGCCCTTCAGACAGCAACTCCCAGTAAGCTTCTAGTGTTCTCGCTCCAGGAAAGCGACAGGAAAGCCCTACAACCGCTATATCCTCTTCATAAGAAGATAAAGGAGAAGGCTCATCCGTTTCTCTTACTTGTACAGAGACTGGGCTTTCAGAAAGTTGCGTCGGTGCTGGTCGTTCCTCAACAGTACTGACTGTTGCACCTACTTCCTCCAATGCTGAGTGCGCAAAAATATTTGCCAAGGAGGAAGTATATGTTCTCATGAGCCAAGTCGCAAAAAGCTCAATGGTTGGATATTCATAGAGAATAGACGGATCAAGGCTGATCATGAGCTTCCGATTCATCCTCTGTAATAACTGTGCCAGGATGATCGAATCTACACCATAGTCTTGAAATGGTTCATTCACCACTAATTGAGAAGAATCTATCTTCAATTCTTCAGAAAACAATGTAATTAGCCATGCTTGAGTCTCTTCCAGAAGGTCTTTGGATGTATTGTTCTCAGTTGAAACATCTAGAAGTTTTTCTCCTTTTTTCTCAACTTCAACAATCGAAGCGACCTGATGCTGAGTTCGTCTCAATAACTGTTCTGGGTTCCACAGTGCAGAATCCGCCACCGCTGGCATCACAACCGAACGCAACTTTCTGGCTAAAATCTGATCAAAGAGCGACAATCCTTCTGCATTTGTTATGCTCAGTAGACCGCTTTCTCGATAAACTTTATTTGTCACTTCCCCCATGCCAGTCTCTTTCCAGTTTGGCCACTGGATACTAACAATTGGGTGGTTTCCCTTATTTGCTTCGGCAAAATAATCCATATAAGCATTGGCCATTGCATAATCGCCTTGCCCCGCAGATAGAAAAGGAATAATTGCCGATACTGAGGAAAACAAAACAAAGAACTGTAATGGCTCATCACTAAGTAGGTGAGATAGAGTGTTAAGGCCTGCAATCTTGGGTTCCAACACCTCTTGGATTTCCTCAGCTTCCTTACGAATAAAGGCAAGGGTTTCCATATCTGTCATACCAGCACAATGAATAACCCCTCCGATCGGACCCATCCTTTGTTTAATATCCTGTAAGCTCCGTTGCACAGCGGTCGGATCAGACAAACGAAGAGACCATACCTCTACTTGTGCACCTTGAGCTTCCAACTCTTGTACCGCTCGAATTTTCTGTCCTATGGACGTATTCAAATGTTTGAACTGGTTCCACTGATCACGTGGAGGTAGTGACTCACGACCGGTCAACACCAATCGCTTTACCCCGTAGTTTTGTACAAAATGCTTCGCACATAAAGAGCCTAGACCCCGTGTTCCTCCAGTAATTAAAAGCACATGCCCCTCAGGGAAACCCTCTGGTGTTGGATTCACCTCTTCTTCGGATCCCAAGTGTTGTTTCAAGAAGGATCGATAACGTATGCCCTTTCTGTAACAAACTTCTGGGTCTTCATGATCAGAGTAAAACTCTTCAACAATCTGTTGCGCTAGCTCCTGATCTGAAATAGAAGCATCCGTATCCATATGCCTTGATCTTAGGTGGCTATACTCACTTTGTAACATTCGGTACAAACCCGTACGAGTAGCACCCACCAGATTCATCGAAGGATTGAGATATGACTCCAAACCTTGGGTAACACATAACAACATTAACCCTTCTTTATGACCATATTCGATCAGCTTTTGGAGCCAATCCATCCACTCTAGTGATTCATCTGTATTTTTTCCACATCCGATTAGATCCACAAAACCATCAAAACTTGTCCAATCATATTTAGATGGCTGTAGTCCCATGTTCTGTTGATCTAATATTTGGTGTTGAGGAAAATATCTAGATAGTTCAACAGCCAACTTCATGGTTTCCTGATTGGCTAAAATCGCAACCGTTTGTCGTGTGCCTTTCTTCCTCGAAACAGATGGACTTGGTTCCCATTGCTTTGTTAGGAAACAAGTCGTTCGCTTCTTTGTAAGCTCTTCAGGGAGAGAAACATCCGCATTTTCGATAACTCTTTGCTTGTTGTCCTGAGATCGAAGCGAATTTTCAGGAATCCAGTAATGCTCCTTGGCAAAAGGGTAAGTGGGCAGACTGAGACGACGCGGTTTAACATCACCATACAATTGGTTCCAGTCTATATTCAGACCTTTTACCCACAGATCAACAAGCTTGGCGTACTTTCTTTTGCTGATCCAAGCATCAATCGCTCTTGCCATATCTTCATCCGCTGTAAAAATAGCTAACGTCTCTTTATTACGGTTCGCTTGTCCACGATAAAGATCTTCGATATGTTCCTTCCCTTCAATAAATGCTATCAGCTTTTCTTCGAGTTCCATCATCGTTCCTACAATCACAGCAAGACGCTCTTCCATACCTTCACGTCCAACTTGAAGCGTGTAGGCCATACGAACCAGATCCAAGTCACTATACTTTCGCTCACGAATTGCAACTAGTAACTGTTCCACTTGTTCCCGAAGTCTCTTTTCATTTTTCGCAGATAGCACAATCAATGCAGGATTCTGAGCAGTCACTGTCGGTGTAGGTGGTTCTTCACCCTTTGGAACATACTCCTCAATCACGATATGAGCATTGACTCCCCCGATTCCAAATGAGCTCACTCCAGCCCGACGTGGCAACTCCTTTCCTTTCTGATCATGAACCGCTTTCCATTCAGCTTTGTCTTGTACGATGTAAAACGGACTATCTTGAAGTTGAATGTAAGGATTCAGAGTTTCACAATGTAAGCTTTTTACTAAAGTCTTATGTTTCATTTGCAATAAGACTTTAATCACACTTGAGATCCCTGCAGCAAGCTCCAAATGACCAATATTACTCTTCACCGAACCCAATCCACAATAATGATCCATCACTTCTGAATCACCTGTTAATTGGTAGAGTTCTTTAAACGCAGCTTTCAAACCATTGATTTCAATCGGATCCCCCAATTCAGTTCCGGTTCCATGGGCTTCAATATATGTTACGGTTCTAGGATCAATGCCTGCTTTCTTATATGCGGTTACCAATAAGTCCGCCTGAGCCTTCGGATTGGGTGAAGTTAAGGTATTGGCTCGTCCTCCATGATTTTCCGCCGTACCACGGATGACACCATAGATATGATCCATATCTAATTCGGCATCTTTCAACCTTTTCAGCATGATCATCCCGACACCTTCGCTTCGGACGTAACCATCTGCATGATTGGAAAAAGTTTTGCACCGACCATCTATACTCAACATGCCAGCTTTACTGTAACTAATGTGGGCTTCTGGAGTTAGGATCGTATTCACACCACCCACAATCGCCATGTCACAACTTCCGTCCCGCATGGCAGAAACAGCACGGTGAATAGCTACTAAAGAACTGGAACATGCCGTTTCGATCGGCTCACTAGGACCATGAATATTTAGAAAATAGCTCATCCTATTGGGTCCCACCGAAGGAATCATATTACCTGTAGTGGAGTGACCTTCGATCGGTAAGTTTGCTTGATAAAATAAATCTTTATAACCTGTATTTCCTGTTCCAATAAATACGCCCGTTTTTGTCCCCGAGAGCCCCTGAGCTGAATAGCCCGCATCTTCGATCGCCTTCCATGCGTAGGTCATCAACAATCGCTGTTGAGGATCTATAAATTGAGCCTCTCTTGGTGAGATACCAAAGAATAAGGGGTCAAACTCGGCAACTCCATCAATAAATCCGCCCCATTTGATGTTCGTCTTATTTGCATCATTAGCAGGATCTCCATAATGCTCCTGCCAATCCCAACGATCTTTAGGAACTTCAGTGATCGAGTCTTTTCCTTCTGCGAGATTCCCCCAAAACTCGTCAATATCGTTGGCTCCAGGAAATTTACCACTGATCCCTATAATTGCAATAGGTTCAAAGTCATCTACCTTGTTTGTCTCCTCTTGCTTAATCGCTACCTTGTTAAAGCGATTTCTTCTTTTCGCTACAGTCGGCTCGATGGGTTTATTTTCAGTCGTGGCTTTAGGAACAGCCGATGGCATCGCAAACTTTTCTAATAACTTAGACTGATAATCTGTAATCAGAGACTCAATCAAACTTTTAAGAGTCGCATGTTCAAAAAATATAGTCGGAGTAACCTCCAATTGATATACTTGATTCATTTGATTCGCAAAAACAGTAAATGAGATCGAGTCAAATCCGTACTCACCCAGCTCTGTATCCTCATGAATATCTTGAGACTCCACTTTCAAAATATTTGAAGCCATCTGTTTTAAAGACTCCAGTATTTTATCAAAAAGACTCTCGGCTTCCATGTTTGTGCTCGACTCTTGTACTCCATGATCATCCTGTTGCTGTGTTTTTAAATTTGAAGCGAAGGACAGTTTTTGTTTTATTTTATTCACATGACCTTCAATTACAAACACCTGATTTTCCCCTGAAGCAAAAGCTTGGTAAAGGGCTTTGATTCCGTTTTCCTTTTCCAGTGGGATCATTCCTAGATTTTGCAACAACATCTTTTCAATTTCCTCATCAACACGCATCCCACCGTCTCTCCACAACGGCCAGTTGATCGAGAGTGTCTTGCCATACCGCTGCTTGGAAATAGTTAGCGTGTTACGGTACTCAGCATACACATCCATAAAAGTATTGGCTGCTGCGTAGTCCGCCTGACCAGCATTGCCTAAGCTTCCCGAAATGGATGAAAAAAGCATGAAAAAGTCGAGCTTTAGATCCTTACTCGCCTCATCCAAGTTCACCAAGCCGGCCACTTTCGGTGCCATCACCTCTTGAAACTCGTCCCTCGTTTTTTTGACCATGAAATTATCTTTAATGATACCGGCACCATGGATGATCCCATTCAGATGACCATACTCCTCCCTGATCTCCTGAATCAACTGGTAAACAGCCTCTTGATTAGTCATATTCATCTGTTTATAGGTGACCCTTGCCCCCATGTCACGAAGGATTTCCAATTGGCGTTCCTGGTCCGTTCTTAGCGTTGAGCGCCCTGTAAGAATCAATCCTACATGTTGAGCTCGGTGTGCAATTTCCTTTGCAAATAGCAATCCTAAGCTACCTGCTCCTCCCGTAATGAGATAGATCCCGTTGTCTTTCCATGGTATATTTCCATCATCATCCTTTACAGCCATCATTTCGCACCAATCAGCCACATACCGTTTTCCGTCCACATAGCGAATATGGTTATCACTGGGACTCAACCTGTTATCTTTAAGTTTTTCAATCAGACTTTCAGCGTCTTCGTCATTTCCAATCTCAATCAATTGCCCAATCAGCTTCGAATTCTCTAATCGAGCTGTTTTAAGTAGTCCTGTCAGCCCTGCAAATAATTGTTGCTCATTTTGCTTAGAAACCACAACTTGGATGAGAACGTTGCCCTGAAGTCGAGATTGAAAAGCTCCTTGGATATATTCAAATATCTGCTCTGCATAGGTTTGAAAGCGCTTATCTGGTGTTCCTGCTTCATCCAAGGTAACCACACGCACGTCCTCCATGCGAGATGAAATGCTTTCATGAGCCACCTTGACACCTTCACAAAGGAAAACCATATGTTCCACATATTCAGGAGCTTCAATCTCTGAAACTACAACCTGTTCCTTCCAAATCGGTTCTAGCAATAAGCTTTCTGTTTTAGACAAAGACTCTCTTAAGGGAACTTCTCCATCCAAAACTCTCGTCGAAAATCCTTTAATCCGTACACAAACCAATCCTGTATCATCACACAAGTCTATATCTACTTTCTGTACGGCATCTCCCACTTTATTCCCTTTACTAAACCGGGCATAAGCCCACATGTATGAAGTACACTTCCCAATCACTTCAATTTCTTCAAGGGCAAAAGGTAGCATCAGGTTCTGTTGGTCCAATCCTAGCATGATACATATGGTTGCTGTCTGCACAGCCGAATCCATCATACTAGGGTGCAATACGTAATCATCTTTGGTTTCCGAAATGGAAGCCGGCAAAACCAGTTTGGCCAATACTTCTTCCTGACCTACATACACCTTTTTGATCCCTTGAAATCTAGAACCATGGGTTAATCCTCTACTTCTCGCCTCCTCATAAAATTGATCAGGCGAAAGCATACTTTGATTACATTGTTCTTGTAAATCAGTAAGATTCCATACTTGAGATTCCACTCTTGAAATCAATTCCGCACTGCCTTGGCTATGCACAACTGGATCAGATTCATTTTCGGCATTACTATAAATTTCATACGCTATTTTTCCATTGTCCTCTGGAAAGAGTCCAATATGCACCTGAACCGGTTGTTGATCTGCGACAATCGGCTGAACCCAGACTACATGTTGAAGTTTTATCTTGGTATTCTCATCTTGCCAAATCCCTGTCGCCTGGTTCACTGCCGAATGGGCCATCTCCAGATAAGCTACCCCGGGTAATACCGACTTTCCTCTCACCACATGATCGGCTAAGAAAAATTCTTGACCTGTAAAAGTTGATGTAAACCTCTGCTCAGACAAGTCAGAGGTGTTTTGATGTAACAACGGGTGTAAGATGATTTCCCTTGCTTGAACTGATGTCATGTGACTATCAACAATCGTTTCAAACTGAGGAATGCTAAAGTGTTCCTCTGCAAATGGATAAGTAGGTAAACTCATTCGACGAGGCTTAACGTCCTGATGGAGTAACTCCCAATCGATCATCAATCCCTTACTCCACAACTCTGCCAGTTTACGTAGCTTGCCTTTAGAAATCCATGTACGAATCAGTTCTTTGCTATCTTCATCTTCCTCTAACCAAGAAACGTCTTTGGCTTGTTTTTTCTCGCCCCTCACAATGTCTTCGATCTGTTGATTACCTTGGATATAACTCTCCAACTGTTGCTTTAGTTGATCCACGTCCTCAGCAACAAAAGCGACCCGGCTGTCCATCGCTTCTCGTCCGATCTGAAAGGTATAAGCCAAATCAGCTATTGTGTGGTTTTCCCATTCATAGTAATTTAAGAAAGTTAAAAGCTCCTGAACATAGGCTTTGAGGCGATCCTTATTTTTAGCGGATACGGGTATTAGATATAAACGGTTATCTTCCGTCTGCTTGCTTAGAGACGTCTTTGTTTCCATATCCCTATATTGTTCCAAGATAGCATGGGTGTTCGTTCCACCAAGTCCAAATGAACTCAGGGCTGCTCGAGGAGCACTTGAGCTTTTTTCTAATTCCTTCCTCTCATTTACCACATAAAATGGAGAATTGACTAAATCGATATTAGGGTTTGGTTCTTTATAGTTGATCGATGGCGCAAGCTCATTATGGTACAAGCTCATTGCAACCTTGATACAACCAGCTAAACCTGCCGCCGTATCCATATGCCCGATATTGGTCTTCACTGATCCGATTCCGCAAAACTGTTTTTTGTTTGTATACTGTGTGTAAACTGAATTCAGAGCTGTGAACTCAATCGGATCTCCCAACTTCGTTCCTGTTCCATGCGCCTCGACATAACTGATGGACTCAGGATGGATCTGAGTGAAGTCCAACACTTTCTGTATAACCTCAGCTTGTCCTTTTACACTTGGAGCATAAAAACCAACTTTATCTGCCCCATCGTTATTGATGCCAATCCCTCTTAGTAGGGCATAAATATGATCCCCATCATTCACTGCATCCACCGCTTTTTTCAGCAAGATGACAGCAACTCCTTCGCCGCCAATCATCCCGTCCGCTGAAGCATCAAACGCTTTGACATGCCCATCACTCGAAAAATTCAAGCCAGCTTGATGCACATATCCTACGTTTGATCCAGTATGTAGTGTCGTCCCACCGACCAACGCATACTTAGCTTCACCAGATTGCAGACTCTGGTAAGCTGAATATAACCCCACCAACGAAGAGGAGCAGTTGGAATGTACGAAGTAACTAGGACCTTTAAGTCCGAGCTTATGGGAAATCATGGTTGGAATCGTCCCACTCTGAGCTAGCACCCACGATACATAACCGTCTGGCGTTTCGATGTTCTTTGTTGATTCATGTGGTAAGAAAGCACGGTAAGAGTTGTTACTTGCTGACATATAGACACTAGTTTCGGGAATTTGTTTAGATACATAGCCTGCATCCTCCATAGCTTTCCAAGAATGGAGTAACAGCAGTCTTAGCTGCGGATCCATAAACTCGGCATCTTTGGGAGACAAATTAAAAAAGCCTGGATCAAACAAATCTTTTCCTTCAATCGAAGATTGCACAGGCACATAGTTCGAGTTCTCTATCAACTCTTCTGGCATGTTCAAGTCTCGAAGCTCTTCGGTAGTGAAAAACTTGACACTTTCCTTGCCCTCTCTGATATTATTCCAGAACTCTAAATGGTTTTTAGCTCCAGGAAACTGACAAGAGATTCCAATAATCGCCAAGCTATCTTGATAGTAATCAGGAAGCACGTTTGCCCAATCTTTCTGGGTGTGATCCCTCTGACCTTGATTGCTCTCTCTATTTTCTAGTTCCTGATCTAGCTTGATTGAATCGGTTAGCTTATTTCCTTTTTGATCAACGATATAGGAGCTGATCGCTTTAATATTCGGATACTCGAACAATTCCGTTACGCTTAACTCGAACGACAATTCTTTCTTGATTCGCTCAACGACAGAAACCGCAAGAACTGAATCGCCCCCAACATCAAAAAAACGATCTTCCATCCCAATATTGCCAATCTCGAGTACCTCTTCCCAGATCTTTAGTATAGTCTCTTCCACTCGGGATGGAGGCAAGCTTTTCTGTGCAGTCCTCTCTTGAATTAACTGCCGACTTTCCAACTCCTTGCGGTCTACTTTCCCATTAGGTGTGAGCGGCATCTGATCCAACCGAATAAAATGTGAAGGTACCATATAGTCAGGTAAGTTAGATCTCACATAATCACGTAGTTCTTGTAACGATGGGGAAGTCTTGGCATCATTAGAAGTAAAATACGCAACTAATTTTTTATTTCCGTTGTGTTGTTTAACGATCGTAACAGTTTCCTGAACCTCTGGATGCTGACCGATCCGATTTTCAATAGCACCCAATTCGATACGAAAGCCACGAATTTTCACCTGATTATCGATTCGTCCCAAATATTCGATCTGACCCTTAGGTAACCAGCGAGCCAAATCCCCCGTTTTATAAAGCTTGGTCTCTGGACGGAATGGATTATCGATAAACTTCTCAGCCGTCAAAACAGACTGATTATAGTAACCTCTAGCCAAGCCTTCTCCTGCGATGCACAACTCACCAACATGGCCGACGGGAACAGGTTTAAGCTGCTGATCAACAATATACACATATGTATTAGCGATCGGCTTACCAATCGTTATCGGCTCCCCTTCTTGAATGCGCTGAATCGTAGACCAGATTGTCGTTTCGGTAGGACCATACATATTCCAAGCTTCACTACCTGTACTTATAAAGTTCTGTTTCAGCTTTGGAGGTAACGCTTCACCCCCACACAGAATCTTTACTCCCTCTTCATTTTTCCATCCTGACTGAAAAAGCATTGTCCATGTGACAGGTGTGGCTTGGATCATCGTAGGCTTGATGTTTTGAATTTCTAGTTTGAGCTGTTCCACATTTCTTGCCTGTTCTGTCCCACATATATAACATTGTGCTCCAACAATCAAAGGCAAAAATAGTTCGAGTCCTGCAATATCGAAACAGTACGTCGTCAATGCAAGCACTCGGTCCTTCGCTTGCAAACCCGGAGATTGAGCCATGGAAACAAGAAAGTTCGTGAGTGCTTGATGAGGAATCATGACTCCCTTGGGTTTCCCTGTACTGCCGGAGGTATAAATCACATAGGCCAGATGATCGGGTCTCACTTCCCGTTTAAGCATGTTGCTTTCATTCGCTCTTCGTACGATCTGATCCCAATCTTGATCAAGCAGAATCACTTTTGTCCGCTTTTCATTCAATCGATCGAATTTATTCCTTAATTGAGATTGGGTCAAAACGATTGGAGTCCCACTATCTTCGAATATATGGGCAAGCCTTTCATCAGGATAATTCGGATCTAAAGGAACATAGGCCGCTCCAGCCTTTAAAATCCCTAATAAGCCCACGATCATATCGAGTGAACGTTCCACACAAATTCCTACTAGAGTATCTGGACCAACCCCTTGATCTTGTAGATAAATGGCGAGCAGGGAGCTTCTCTCGTTCAACTCTCGGTAAGTAAAAGATTTATGTTCATAGACAACAGCCGTAGCCTCAGGTGTCTTGTTTACTTGTTGCTCAAACAATTCATGAAAACAGGCAGTCGGATATTCTTCTTGGGTCGCATTCCATGTATGAAGAATCGTGTTCAGTTCTTCTTCTGGTATCATTGAATACTCTTTCATAGACATATCTGGACTTTGAATCATCGCTTCTACTAGATGAATATAACGCTCATACATACTTTCAATGGTTGGAATGTCAAATAAATCAGAACTATACTTGATATGCAGGTCCATTCCATCCTCTTCATCCCACAACTCAAACACTAATTCAAATTCGCCTTCTTGATGAATTCCTTCCACAAAATCTACAGAAACAGTATTTTCGTATTGGCTTAACATTTTTTTGTAACTAGTCGATTGAAGAAAGTTTTGATAGTAAAAGGCAGTCTGAAAAATAGGGAAACCCACTTGATTACGGGGTATATTCAAATCACGAATCATTCTTGTAAAAGGATAAGGAGCATGATCTAATCCATCAAGTACAGTCAACTGCAATTGATTCACGAACTCCAAAAAAGACCCCGTTTCTGGAATGCGACTTCGAATTGGAATCATATTAAGGTAATGACCAATCAACTGATCAAAGCGTTCTTCTGGTCTAACCATTACTGGCATTCCAACAATCAAATCTTCCTGACCTGAATACCGATTTAATAGCACCATATAACTACCTAATAATACAGTCGATACACTCATCGAATATTTTTGCGCAAAAGACTTAAGCTGGTCAACGAATTTAGTAGAGAGCGACCTTGTATATGTTTGTCCCTCAAAACTTAAGTCGGAATGGCCTGAGCGGTCAGTAGGAAGTTGAAGGATTGGCAAGGTTCCCGATAGCTGTTGTTTCCAATAGGAACGATACATTTCTCCTTCTTCACTAGATAGCATGTCTTGTTCCCATTCAACCAACTCGTCATAATCCATTGAAATAGGTGATCCGTTAAGTAATTTTCCTTCTAAAAGATGCTCATATGCCTCTAATAAACTCTGAATAAAAGTCATAGAAGAAATACCATCAAAAATAAGATGATGGACAACAAGGAGTAAGTAATGTTCCTTTTGTGACCTCGAAAATAGGTAAGTACGCATCAGTGGATCTTGTTCCAAATCAAATGGCTCTTTTACCTTTTTTCTAAAATAGGGAAGAACCTCATCCTCTGCAAAGGTTGAAATGTCTTCTTCCAAAAAAATCAGTGACTGTGGGGATTGAGTTTTTATATAAGGCATTCCATTTTTATCTTCGATCACACTTGTTAAAATGGGATGCTGTTTTAGCACAATTTGGAGGGATTGCTTCAATTTCTCTATCTCTAGCTTAGAGGTAAAGCGAAAGCCTAGTGGGATATTATAAGCACTTGTTTCAGGTGACATTTTTTGTAGTGCCCATAAACCTTTTTGAACTTCGGAAAGAGGACTCTGAAATGATTGTTTTTCACTAGTCTTTTTGTGGATATTAGTGCTTACGACTGCAACTTGTTTATTACGGGAAGAGATACTTAAGTTAGCTTGTTCGGCTATGTAGTTTGCTAGTGATTGAATAGTAGCATATTTAAACAGATCTCTGGTTGTGATCTTAATGCGATAGCTCTTCTCGACTATGCGTATAAGTTTCATCATCAGAATGGAGTTAACACCTAGGCTATGGATCTGGGTGTCTGGCTCAATCCAATCATGTGAGATGTTCAAATTTTCAATAAAAAATTGTATTAAATCCTTTTGTATGTCTTCCTCTTTTAATTTAACAGCATCCTTGTTTGGGGTTTGCCTACCCACAGTTGCTCCTTTTGCCCCACGCATGACCATATCCATTTCTTTAAGTAACCCACTGAAGTCTCCATTTTCAAATTCCTTTTTTAGTTGAGCACGCTGAATCTTACCAATCGCCGTTTTAGGAATTCCCTCTTTTTCGACCGGCAATAGATATTCAGGGGAGACACCAACCGTTTGGGTGACATGAGAACGGATCTCTCTAAGAAGTTGAGCGATCTGGAGATCATCAAGCGTATGGGATCGCACAAAGAAGATGGCTAGTTGATCCGTTGTATCCCCCTTACCACGAACTGCACAAGCTGCCGTGTAAGAAGTCTCGATCCCAGATAATTCCTCTACAGCAGATTCAATCGCATGACTATAATAATTGATCCCATTAATAATAATGGAATCTTTGGAACGTCCAGTAATCGTTAGATTTCCCTGACGCAGATAACCGAGATCTCCAGTCTCAAACCATCGATCTTTAGTAAAAACACTTTGATTCAGTTCCGGCTGGCGATAGTATCCACTGGTAACTGAATAACCAGAAACTTGCAAACGACCGATTGAGCCTTCAGGTACTACTTGATCATTTTCATCTACAATTCGCATCGAAAAACCTGGAATAGGGTGACCAATCTCTACAAACTCATCCTCATCACTCGTAGTAGTACGCATAAAGTTGTCTGAGAAAATCACTCCGGAAGAAGTTTCTGACATTCCCCAAGCTGGATGTATCGCATTCGCCGGTAAACCGTGAGGCTCCAACATCTCTAAAACTGTGCGCCCCACTCTGGCAACCATCGCTTCACCACCATTTAGCATAAAGCGCATCGATGAAAGATCCCAATTCTGTCTTTTAATCTCATCAGAATAATCCGTCAGCAATCCAAAAGCAAAATTGGGTGCCCAAGTGACAGTAGCACGATAGTGATCAATCCAATCCAACCATCGCAACGGATCTACCAAAATGGTCTGAGTAGCGGTATTGATCTCCTGGCAACCCAGCAAAACACTGCGCATATGCATCATTCCAATGCCCCCGATATGATCAAAAGGCATCCAGTTAAATGTTACATCTTGAGATGTGAAACGGAACATTTGAATCATACCTGTAATCATACTCAAAACATTGTGATGATTAAGCATAACCGCTTTAGGCTTACCAGTACTCCCTGATGTTAAGAGTAAAAGCGCCAAGTCTTCAGGCTGAGCATGATGCCAATCGGTTTCGATCTCTGACGCTAAAAGGTCTTCAATGACAAGAATTTGAAAGGACTCCAATCCTTGAGCTTTTGCCCATTCCTTCAATTCTGGTAACATATCTCGACTCGTAATGACTGGTGGATGATCTAATACTGTCCAGGCATCCTCTAGCTTCTGGGTTGCACTACTCGGTTGGGTATAGGTCGGGGCGACTGCGAGAGGAACAGGGACAATCCCAGCTAGTTCGCATCCCCAGAAAGCGGGTAAAATGTGCTCATTATCTGCCAATTGAAATATTACTGTATCTTGTGGACCTAACCCTGCCTGACGAAATCCTCCTAATAGTCGCCTTGCATCATCCCATAGTTGGGCATATGACTGATGGATTTCAGAGCCATCTGATTGTAAATAAATGATTCCTTTAGAATCACCATACTTCATAGCTGTTCGGTGTAAGATTTCAGGAATAATGGTTGGTTGATCTTCTGTTCTTAGTAATAGCCCCCCATGACTGATAGACGGATTTGTGGAGCCATTTGCATTAAAAGCATCCTTCATTGTATTCCCTCCATAGATCCTCTATTTTCAACGCAAGACTTGTTAAACCCAGTAATCTACCTAGAATCCATATAATTGATTAATTCTCTCCTTAACCTCCGCTTGATGAAACGTCTTTTCATGCATGGCAAGCTCTTGTTTGATGGTATGAGGAAGTTGCTCTCGAAGTGGAGCGACCAAATGGTCTTTTAATGTAATCAACGAGGATCTAGGCTTCTCCGCTAACTGTTGTGCCAGCTCTAAAGCATAACCCATCACCTCTTTGCGGGGCAAAACTGGAAAGGGAATTCCTCGTTTCTCAAGATCAGCACCACGATAATTACCCGCATTCATTAATAACTCTAGTCCTAGACTAAATCCTAATTTTTTTGGAACAATGAAGGTTGCACCCATACCTGGTGTGAATCCATATTTCATGAAGTTAGTCGTATAAACACTCTCACGACTCAGAATAACAAAGTCAGCAAACAACCCCATGACAAAACCCCCGCCGATTCCATGTCCTTGCATAGCAGCAATAACTGGAATGGGACAATCGAGCGCTAACGAATAAATGTTATCATCAGTAAACTGGGTGAGCCCTTGTTGAATCCTTAACAAACCTTCTTGAGTTCCACCAGCTGCAAAATAACTATCATATCCAGTTAAAATCACCACTTTATATTTCTTATTATTCCGAATTATATCAAAGGCTTTGATTAGACCCTCAATCAACTCCTCAGAAAATGCATTCTTATAGACTCGATCCTGCATTTTCACTTGGATCATACTTGGCTCCATTTCAAGTAACTGAACCACAGATTCCGGCATTTTTTCCTCCTTACCTTCTGTTCATTATTCGCTCATCAATCAACGAGGCTATTCATCCTCCCAAGGAAATTTTCCTGTTTCTACATATCGGATGATTCCCTTTTGATTTACTTGATCCGAAAACATCTCTCGATTTGCATTTAAAGCCAAGGCTTTGGAATGAGACAACAAATCATACAATTCACCAACAAAACCCTTATAGCGTAAAATTCCCTGTTTGGATATTCTTTTAAGACGTAGCAAATGCTTGTGTAGAAGTAATTCACTTTTCACATCGTAAGCATCAACCAATCCCCATGTATGTGCCTGGTCAACTAAAATCGGTTGGGTCATTAATGTCAAGTAGTGTGCTTTTTGAAATCCAATGCGACGAATCAAAAATGGCATCACACAGGCTGGATAGAGTCCAAAAAGTAATTCCGACAAACTAAATCGCGCTGTTTGATCTGCAATGACAATATCGCTGGCTGCTACAAACCCTACACCTCCAGCATTCACTTTTCCCCGAACATGAGCAATTGTGATATAAGGTCCCGTTGCTAATTTCAACCATAGTTCGTACAGAGGTTCTGAAATTTGCGCATCCCTTTGTCCACTTGTCACTTTTTTATAGATGCCATCGAGATCAGCTCCAAAACAAAACACTTCAGGCAAACCTTCCAAAACGATCACAGTCGCAGATGTCTCACACAACTCCAAAACTTGAAGACATTCTTCAACTAAACATTCATTAATTGTATTATTTGCCTCGGGACGGTAAAACCTTATGTAACAAACTGACTCTTGAAACCGAACCTGTATAGTTTGATAGTTCATAAACCCCACCTAAACCCATTTATATTTTCGATGGAATTCAGAAATTTCTTCTAAGTATAACCGCTGCTTCCCACTACAATCATCTACGATCCCTGGGATCAACTGAAAATCTAATTTAACATTACGTGTTCCGAATCGCACAGCACCATTTCCTTTGAACAATGTCTCGTACTCATCCATAGAAAGCTCATAGCGCTCATCTAAGTTTCTTTCAATCTCAAAACGTCTCTGAAGTTCCTGACCTTGCGCTGTAACAATCCCACTATAAAACTCTGAACAACAGCCAGATCCATAAGAGAAACAACCCACTCGCTTTGGAGAATCAAATTGACCTTGATCAATCGTACTCGCCAAAGATAATAACACCGTAGCCCCCATGATATTTCCAACACGTTGACAGTAAGTCATACCGGGCTTAACTCGTTGTATAAAATCTGCCTCGATCTGATTGCGGTCTATTTTTGTCATCTTTCGCATCATTGTTCGATGCGCTCCTTTCACCATTCCTCCAAAGGGAGTGTGGAAGGCAAGATACTGGAATGTATCCCGATAATCTACTCCATGTACTCGCTTTTGATATTCTAAAAACGTTTGCTCACAACAGTCCAAATAGGACATTAAAGATAGATCAGCATCCCCTGCCTCACTATCTGGAACAGGTCGACATGTATCCATCACTTCATAACCATAATATCCACTAGCACCTACATCGACTTGAAAGACAGAAGGTTTTTCACCCACCAGGATGGCCACTCCTCCTGCCCCGGCACTCGGTTCAGCATAAGACCAATCTTCACTTAAAGCATCTCCACCTTCGGTTACTAAAAAACGAGAAATATCACTTGCAATCACCAAAGCTTTAGCTCCAGGAGATGTTTGGGACAAGATAAAATTAACTGCCATTTGTAATCCAGCAGTTCCTGAATAACAAGCCTGTTTAATCTCAAACAGACGACAATTCCGATTGAGTCCCAGATAATGATGTATATAGGTACTTAATGATTTCCCGAAATCTATGCCTGATTCCGAACAGGTAATCAGTAGTTCAATCCGGTTTTTCTCCGCTTCAGATAAAGAATCAATGATCGGTTTGGCTGCATTCACCCCAAAGGTAACAGGATCTTCATATGGCAATGCTACAGCCTTTTCTTTCATTAATAAGTTTTCAAATCTAGTAGGATCCAAATGACGATGCTTTGCTAATTGCAAAACATTTAGGTATGCCGTCCCACCAAAAACATTCATCGCCTCTACACCGGCAGATACCATTTATAATTTCCCTCCAAATAACACGTTTAATAATTTTGTAAACAAACAGCTGTGTTCATTCCACCAAATCCCATGCTTAAACTTAGAGCATTTTTCATACAGTGTGAAATAGATTGATCTCTCACCCAGTTAAAGGTACCATCAATTGGATCTTCTAAGTTCCTAGTGGGATGAAGACGAGACTCTTCCATTTGCAGAAGTGTAGCAATAATCTCTACAATTCCTGCTGCACTGAGACCATGACCAGTTATAGACTTGGTCGCATTTATATAGGCATGAGAGAGTTGGCAATGATGAAGTGCCTCAAGCTCTATCTCATCACCAATCATAGAGCCTGTCCCATGAGGGTTAATATAATCGATTTCTTGGGACGACAGCCCAGCTTGCTTCAATACTTTTTGAATCACTTGAACCTCTCCATCGAATGACGGATTGGGGTTCCGGTTTCCATCTACTTTCACTGCACACCCAGTGACTATTGCATAAGGATTTGCCTGCCGACTCATCGCTGTCCCTTTTCTTTCTATCACTACTGCCCCACAAGATTCTCCATAGATAAACCCATCTCTATTCTGATCAAAAGGGCGGCAAGCCATTGCAGGTTCATCTGAATATCGATCCGTTCCCATAGCTCCTAAAGATCTCAACGCCTGACATTCTAGATGAGAAATATCCATCAAGGCCCCTAGTGCAATACATACATCGACTTGACCTGATTGAACTGCTTGGATCGCTTGAATGACCGCTAATTGTCCACTTGCAGAAGCTCCCCCAACTGTATAGGCGAATCCCTGAATCCCGAACTGCTCAGTACACACCCCACAAAGATCACTATCCATAAAGGAGAATCCATATGTGGGTGATATAAAATGAGCACGATCCTTATAAGATTCATAGGTTAGTAGAATCTCTCGCTGCTGAAAATTGGAGCCACCAATGATCAAACCCATACGCTCGGGTTCCACATCATCCAATTTTGCATCTTTCCAAGCTTCATGAAGGGTAACCATTGCCACATGACTCGAAAAGGATGCTTTCCGCAATAGTTTTTTTGAGAGACTCTTTGGATCAGACAATAATGGAATTTCAGCACCTATAAATTGAGTCTCTTTTTGCCTACCTAGACGCTCCATAATCTTAAAGGCATGCTGCCCAGACATTAAAGCTGAGGAAAAGGCTGATTTCCCTTGACCAATGGCTGATGTGACACCCAAACCTGTAACGAGTATGTCAGACTGTATGTAATTTGGCATAGAGCACCTCAGATAATTCCCCTATGTTTTTAACTCCAGATAACTCTACACGAGGAATAGATAGTGACAAATCTTCTAATATCAATGTCACAATCTCAGCACGATCCACCGAATCAGCACCTAAATCTACTAAACGATCATCTGGTTTAAAATGATGTTTTTCTAATTCGGGGAGCACCTCACAAATATTTCGGACAAGAAGCTCAAAAATCTCCTGCTTATTCATTTTTATTTCTCCTTCAATATGTCTTTTTTCTCCCTTTATGTTGCTTGAAATAATAATGAGCGAATTTTATCATTCAGTAATTTGGCAGTCTCTATCATTAGCTTTGTACCTATTTCATCCACATATCGATTTCTCCAACTCTCTAATTCTGTACCTTTCACCCACTGGTTAAAAGCTCCTAATGCTGGACCACAGTGAACTTGATAATCCACCGTAGACTCTCCACTACCACTTAAGGCTAATTGTGAGCTATATCTGAAGTACCATTTGAAAATTAAAGCCATTTTGTGTTTTGGGTTTTGCTCAGCCTTTTCGATCTCTTGAGCTGGGTAATAAGATTTTATATCCTCATACACCTTTTCGATGCTACGCCTAAAATATTTTTCTTGAATTTGTGTTAAGGTTTTTTCATCGATTTCATTTAATGAATTGTATCGTCGATATAGTTCATATAATTTATTGGCACGGCCCGGAAAAAACACGCCTTTTCTTAACACCTGAATCTTGCTACCCATCTCAAATGTATCTCCTGCAGGAGCATATTCAGTATCTTGAACATTCATTTGTTGTAATAAGTCTTTTACTTTATCGCTTGTTGCTGCTTCCACAGTACATTGATTGATGGAACCAGTCAGGATAAAATCAGCATCTAATAGAAAAGCCGCCATCGCCGCCTCTGGAGTTCCGATCCCTCCAGCAGCCCCAACTCGCACTTTCTTTTGATACTGGTACTTTTCCATCATTTCGTCCCTTAACTTGGTTATTGCAGGCATGAGGGTATATGCGATACCTCCATCGGTATGACCAGCAGAATCTGCTTCCACACAAATATCATCTGCCATAGGAATTTCTCTTGATAACTCAGCTTCTTCTGGTGTAATTTTGTTTTCTGATAGAAGATTTTGAATGATATATTCAGGGGCGGGGCTTAAAAATGCTTCTGCGACCTCTGGTCGAGATACTTTAGCTATAATACGATGGATGTTGATAACTTTACCGCTTAAATCACGTTTCAATCCCTTGGCATGAAATCTTACCAAAGCTGGAGTAACACTTAGGAATGCTGCCGCTTCCAAATTTCTAACTTCATACTTCAATAAAAGGTCTATCGTTTTATTTTCGATTTCGGCATTTTTCATATGATGTACCAAATTAATCCCATAAGCTTGTCCTGACGAAATCTCTGTTTGAATATATCTGATGCCAGCCTCGATCTGCTGTAAACTCAAACCTCCAGCACCAAAAAAGCCCATCATTCCCGATTTAGCCATCTTCACAACCATTTCTGGAGAAGCAATTCCACGATACATTCCACCAGTTAGGTAAGCATACTTAAGGTTATAATCACTTTTAAACTCAGAACTTCCTAGAGATGATGCAGTAATCTCTGAGGATAAAAATGAGGAGTGGATCGAATGAGATGACATATGTTCTATTTCTGGTTCAACTAAAATCTGTGTCTGATGAACCGGAAAATTTTTATCACTGGTGGTCGCTTCTACAGGACTCGTCATAACTAGTGGATGACAATTCCTTCCTTGATCCAATTCTTCATTTATTTCCTCAGTATCAATCACTAAGGGGGTTGCTTCTTTTTTGATCCGTTGAATGAGTCCTGTTAAAACCATCCCCGGTCCAATCTCCTCAAACTTCATCTCTCCTCTTCCCATTAAAAAGCGAATACTCTCACTCCATTGAACCGCCTTGTTGATTTGCTCAGTTAAAGTCGTGTTGATCTTCTCTTGCTCATAAGGTCGTGCATACACATTGGAGATCACAGGAATAGATAAGGAGTTGAATTGGAATCCATTGATGAATTGTTCAAACTCTAACTTAACTGCACTCATATATCTAGAATGAAAGGCACCACTCACATTCAAAGGAATAAATAGTCGAACTTCTTGGAGGGCTTCAAAAATGGGTTTCGCTTGGTCAATATCGGCTTTCCGCCCAGAAATAACGATTTGATCGGGGGCATTAAAGTTGGCAACATCAATCGTGTCTAGACGATTCTCTTGTAAAACCTCTGCGACTTGCTCCTCATTGAGTCCGATCACTGCGGCCATTCCACCTCCAGTCACCGCACTCATTAACTCGCCCCGCTTTTTTACCAATCTCAACCCCGTCTCAAAATCAAATGCGCCTGCCGCAAATAATGCATTATATTCACCTAAACTATGACCTGCAACGAAATCTGGCTTTCGACCTAGTTCCTGGATTCTTTTTAGATAACTGAAAGCATTCACAACGTATAATGCAGGTTGAGTAAATTGAGTCTGACTCAAGTATGAATGAGGATCTTCGATACAAAGTCTTTTTATGGAATAACCTAAAATTTCGTCCGCTTGTACTGTTAACTCCTTAAACTCATCAAAGAGTGTACTTCCCATGCCTTTCCGCTGAGAACCTTGGCCCGGGAACACATATGTAATCATCTTCATTCCCTCCCTTGCTCATTTTTATCGTGTATGATCTCGAAATGATTCTTCAATTATTTTTAAGTATTTTAGCTCTTGATTAAAGGGTGTCATAATCGAATAACATCGCTGCCGTGACTTTATCGAAAGATTCTGCTTCAAAAAATTGGATAAAGTTCCGGAAGGCCCTAAATCTAAATATGTACATTCGTGTCGGCTTTCCAAATATTGAATGGCTTTCTGAAATTGAATCGGTTTTCTTACTACATCCCATAAAAAAAACCGATCCACTTCTGTTACTCTCTCTCCTTGCAAGCACGAGATCAGAGGGATCAAAGGTGTTTTAAAGTTTTTCATCTTTATAAAGTCTTTATATGCTCTTTCCGCCGGATCGATCAAAGAAGAATGAAACCCGTAAGAAACAGGTAATAATTGATGGATTATATTATTCTCTTTAAGAAATTGTAGAACTAATTGTAATGCCTTATGATCTCCAGAAATCACAAAGTGTGAACGATAGTTAATAGAAGTTAGTTCGCTGTTTTCAAATAGCTGAGGTGTCTCATCATACAGACTCGGATTATCAATGATCGCTATCATACTACCCTTTTCACAACTATTCTCAAAAATAACTGCCTGTTCAACTATACATTCAACGAGATCCTCTAGATCCATCATGTCAGAAATAGCTACAGACGTAAATTCACCCAAACTTGAACCTAACACATAGTCTGGCACAATATCCATTTCCAACAATACTTGGCATAATGAATACTCCACCATAAAAATGGCAGGATGTGTGAATAGGGTACGATCAAATTGATCATTCATCCGCTTGCGAGGGTGATATATTTCATCCACCACTGACTTCCCGATTTGCTGAAAGATAATAGAATCTATTTTCAACATAGAATTACGAAATACGGC
This sequence comes from Hazenella coriacea, assembly GCF_004341825.1. Lineage (GTDB taxonomy): Bacteria > Bacillota > Bacilli > Thermoactinomycetales > Thermoactinomycetaceae > Hazenella > Hazenella coriacea. Next base: position 152,521 of record NZ_SMAG01000006.1, read on the forward strand.
ATTATTATTGAATAATTCCTTGCCCATCTGATAATATTGAGAACCTTGTCCAGAAAACATAAACACAATAGGTCTATTCATTTATTATCCTCTTTTAATCTAAATTTATAAATTAAATAAGCTTCTCTATACGTAAAAAAAGAAGAATAACCTCTACAGACGATCCGTTTCACTAAAATTTTTAAGTAAGTGAGACTGGTAAATATTCCAAACCTCGTAAAAATGCATTTTTTCTCCATTTAATCTCATTCAATCCTATATGGAGTTTAATATTTGGAAAACGCTTTAGTAGCGCATTCAGTGCAATTTGAGCTTCCAATCTTGCTAATGGTGCACCTAAGCAAAAATGAATTCCAAAACCGAATGCGATATGCCGATTGGGTGTTCTGGTAATATCCAATTTTTCGGCATCCTCAAAGTGATCAGGATCGCGATTGGCAGATGCAATTCCTATAAAAATCATATCTCCCTTTTTAATAAGATGACCCTGGTATGTGAAATCTTCGATCGCCCACCGATTCGCCATCATGACTACTGGGGTTGTATATCGTAGAAGCTCTTCCACTACAGTATCTATCATTTCGGGATGTTGCTTTAGTTTCTCCAGTTGCTCTCTATGCTGAAGTAAAGCAAATATACCTGATCCAATCAGATTAACCGTAGTTTCCAGCCCCGCAACAATTAACAAGAATAGCATCGAATAAAGCTCTTCTTCGCTTAATCGATCTCCATTCTCTTCAACCTGTACCAGCTTACTAATCATATCGTCTTGGGGATTTTTTCTTCTTTCGTGAACCAACTGACTAATATATGCTTTAAATTCTCTAAGGTATTGATTCGTTCGCTTGCGTTGACTTTCTGAAGTATCTACAATCGCATTGGTCCAAATTTGAAATTGTTTGCGATCCCCCTCAGGAATCCCCAACATTTCCGAGATAACTATAAACGGTAATGGGGACGCATAATATTTCATTAAATCAACTTGATCCTGTTTCTCCATCTCATCTAATAATCGTTCAACAATTTGTTCGATACTGGTACGTAAATTTTCAATCATTCGTGGTGTAAAAGCTTGATGAACTAATGACCTTAAACGAGTATGATCGGGAGGATCTTTAAACAACATATGATCCGATACAAATTCGATATCATCACTTATATTGATTTTTTTTATCTGCTCTTCACTCATCACATTTTTGACATCTCTAGTGATTCGGGGGTCTTTTAGAAATACCATACAATCTTCGTAACGGGTAATTAACCAAGCAGGAAATTTTCCTCCAAAGCGACTTAATTGAAATGGATGAATAGGGTCATGCTCTCTGAAATAGCCCAACACCGAATAAGGATCTTCATGAAACTCAACTGAATTGGCATTAAACACCTTTTTTTCTATCATGATTATTCCCCCCGTTTGTAATCTCAGATATCAACATAGTCTAAATGAGTCTCCATCTAAATACAGTCCATAATTAAAACTGCAACCAACTAAAGTCGGTTGCAGTTTCGCTCTTTAATAACACCCCAATATCCATGGGAATATATAGATGATATGAATACGTTTACAAATTTAAAACCATGTTCATTTGATTTACACGTTTTCAGCAAATCAACAGAATATCTCTCATTCCAAAAACCTAATCCTATTAAACTGAATATTACAATATATTATAAGCTTCCGTTAATTCAGATTCGATCTTGCCACTCATTCAGCATAAATGGGCAGGCTATCGCCCTTTCGTCCAATAGCTATTGCACTACTCACAGATTTAGCCAGATGTCCTCCATGTAAGATAACGTGCCGAAACAACGATTATCGTCCAATGGATTCTTGTCATAAACCTAATCATGTTAAAACACTGACAGAATATTCACTCCGACATCAATCATTCTTTTTTTATCTAGAAATTCAATTTCAACTTTTGCTCTTCTTTTTCTTCGATCTACTTTTTTTATGATTGACTCCATTCCCATTAATGGACCAGATATCACTTCGACTTGTTTGTTTTTTATATTAATATCGCTATAATCAAGAATCCCGTTTTTAGCAGTTAGCTTGATGATCAGACTCATTTCATTTTGTGAAATTATAGAATAGTAACCATCACTACTATTCCTTTTATACTTACCACATTTCACTATATAGTAGATCTTCGGGATCTGTCGAATACTATAATATAGTTTTGAGATAATATTTGTATGTATAAAAATATAACCAGGGAACATCACTTTAACATGATCATGAACGATACCATCTTTTTTTTCAGGAACAAGCCTCTTTGGGACAAAACAGGTAAGTGTTTTTGAATCAAAAAACTTTTTTAATAGCTTCTCTGTCAAATGTTCTTTTCCCGTTTCAACAAAAAGAGCGTACCAGCACATTATGTCACCTTTTCTGAATAATATTTTATATAATTCATAGGAAATGATATAACGCTTTGGCTTTTTTCAATATAACCCAAATAGATTTAAAAGTCAATAGACTGGTATTATTCGAAATAATTTAATTTACAATTTTTAAATTAAACTATCTTCCATCATTGAACTACTTCTAATTATTTATTTGTAAGAAATATCTCTCGTAAATGCTTACTAAAAAACATTGGAGCCTCATTAACACGTTTATATCATTCAATTTATAAAAAATTTAGAAACTACCCTCTTAATTCGAAATCTAAAATGAAAACTATCAACTTCTTTCTCTTGGAAATATAGAGTCTATTTTATATTGAATATAACCCCAAAAATTATGTTATTAAAATTTTATGTTTCGAAATTATAGTTCTCGGGTAAATTAATAATTGTCATTTTGTCCGTTGCATGAAACACGACAGGAGGGATTTATTTGGACAAACTGGAGGTTCGTAATCTGACCAAAATTTTTGGACGTTCCCCCCGACGTGCTCTGAAGCTATTAGAGCAAGGTAAAAGTAAAGAGACTATTTTAAAAGAAACGGGACTAACAGTGGGTGTAGACAAAGCCTCTTTTGACATTTACAATGGTGAAATATTTGTCATCATGGGCTTGTCTGGTAGCGGAAAATCCACTTTAATTCGCTTGATCAATCGTTTGATCGAACCTACGGACGGCTCAATCCTTCTCGATGGTAACGACATTGCCAAAATGTCTTCCGACGAACTCCGTGAGGTTCGGCGAAAAAAAATGGGGATGGTATTCCAGAAGTTTGCTCTATTTCCGCATCGTACCGTTCTCCAAAATGTGGAGTACGGTTTAGAAATACAAGGGATATCAAAAGACGAACGGCATAAAAAAGCGTTAGAATCATTAAAACTAGTAGGCTTAGAACATTGGGCGAATAGTAAACCCGATCAACTGAGCGGCGGAATGCAACAACGTGTTGGATTGGCACGTGCTTTAGCCAATGACCCTGATATTCTAATTATGGACGAAGCCTTTAGTGCGTTGGACCCATTGATTCGTAAAGAGATGCAAGACGAATTGATGGAACTACAACAATCAATGCAAAAAACGATCATTTTTATCACTCATGATCTGGATGAAGCGCTACGGTTGGGGGATCGAATTGCCCTGATGAAAGATGGCGTCATTGTGCAATTGGGTACTCCAGAAGAGATCTTAACCAACCCAGCTGATGACTATGTACGACGCTTTGTTGAGGATGTAAATCTAACCAAAATCTTGTCAGCTGAAGCTATTATGAAGAAAGGCGAAGTCATTCAGATCGAAAAAGCGGGTCCCCTTGTCGCTCTAAAAAAGATGCGGGAAAACGGAATTCCAACTTTGATTGTCATCGATCGAAATCGACAAGTCAAAGGATTAGTCACAGCAGATGGGGCTAGAAAAGCAGCCACCGAACATCTTTCTCTACAAGATGTCTTAGTCGAAGATGTGATCAAAGTGCAAAAAGATACCGCTGTACAAGAACTACTCCCTCAAATGGCCGAAAAAGATTTTATTTATCCGGCTGTCGTCGTGGGAGAAGAAGATCGTTTCATCGGAATTGTTGGACGGGGTGCAGTTTTTGCCGCGATCGCAGGAACAGGAGGTGAGAAAGACGAATGATACCAAAACTTCCTCTTGCTGACTGGATCGATCGACTCATTCACTGGTTACAAATAAACTTCGAAGCTCTTTTTAATATCATTAGTGGGATGATTGAGCCTACAGTTGACTTTTTTGAACGAATTTTACTGGTTCTTCCACCCCTCTGGACCATCATCATCATCAGCTTGTTTGTCTGGTGGATTACACGAATTCGCTTTGCTATTTTTTCAATCGCAGGCCTCTTCCTTATTTATAACTTAGGTTATTGGGAACACAGTGTACAAACACTCGCTCTCGTACTTACAGCTACCTTAATCTCTGTCATTATTGGTATTCCATTTGGGTTATGGTCTGGGCGTAGTGACCGTGTTGAACAAGTGATCAAACCACTTCTAGACTTTATGCAAACGATGCCTGCATTTGTCTATTTGATTCCGGCAGTATTCTTTTTCTCGTTGGGAACTGTTCCCGGCGTGATCGCTTCTGTGATCTTTTCCATGCCCCCCACCATCCGTTTCTCCAGCTTGGGGCTCAGACAAGTATCAAAAGAGTTGAAAGAAGCCGCAGACGCTTTTGGATCTACTTCCATGCAAAAATTGATCAAAGTAGAGATTCCATTAGCCAAGTCGACGATTATGGCTGGGATCAACCAAACCATCATGCTTGCCCTATCCATGGTCGTAACTGCATCCATGATTGGTGCAGAAGGTCTTGGTGCCATTGTTCTCGAATCGATCACTCGTTTACAAGTGGGAAAAGGCTTTGAAAGTGGAATTGCCATTGTGATTATTGCGATCTTGCTTGATCGAATCACACAAAGCTTTGGTAAACCTCCTACAGGAAAAAAAGCAAAAACTCGCAAATGGATTGCTCCAGTGGCACTCCTAACCATTGCTAGCTTAGGGGTAGCAAGCTTCATGCAAGGAACAACAAATAAAAATGAAGTAACGCTTACGTATGTCAACTGGGTATCTGAAGAAGCAAGTATCCATGTAATGAAAAACATCTTAGAACAAGAAGGCTTTTCAGTAAAATTAATCCGAGTGGATCCAGGCCCCATGTATGACGCAGTAGCCACTGGAACTGCTGATGCCTTACTGGCCGCTTGGCTCCCCAAAACACATGAGCAATATATGAAACGCTATAAAAATGATTTGGATGACTTGGGACCAAACTTAGAAAATACAAAACTGGGTCTTGTCGTACCTAAATATGTAAATATCAATAGCATTGATGACTTAAGACAAAGTAAAGATCTATTTAATGGGAAGATTATCGGGGTAGACCCAGGTGCTGGGATTACAGCCATTACCAAAGAAGCGATCAAAGAGTACAACTTGAATATGACGTTAGTCGAAAGCTCTGATGCTGGGATGACAGCAGAACTAGACAAAGCCTATCGAGATAAAAAACCGATCGTGATCACTGGTTGGACTCCTCACTGGATGTTCATGAAATATGAGCTTAAATATTTAGAAGATCCAAAGGAGACATTTGGAAAGCCCGAAAACATCTACACTCTAGCACGAAAAGGTCTCAAAGAAGAAAAACCTGAAGCCTATAGAATCATCGATCAATTCTACTGGACTCCTCAAGATATGGAATCGGTGATGTTAGATATTCAAAATGGAATGACCCCTGATGATGCTGCGAAAAAATGGATCAAAAATCATCCAGATCAAGTCAAGAAAATAATCTCTCCATGAGTACAATGAAAAGCCGTTCCCTCCAAAGGAACGGCTTTTCCATGAAATTAAACTCCATCGATCCAAACTTCATGTACACCCGCCATAACCATGCTGAGTATCAAGAACAATCCATCTCAAAACAAGAGAGACTTCATGATTTTTTTAAAAGCCTATCCCTATTCGTACTTATAGGCCAGCTCTCCATTTAAATCCACTGTAACTCTTAGATTATGTTCTTTTAAATACCACAAATCATCTGTCTCTATATAGAAAGTGACCCCCTCAACGACCGTTTGAATCCCAATCTCTTTAGGAGGCTCCATCGAAATGGCTAATGAATAGCTCGTATTGACTGGGCTTGACCCACCATAACGAACATAAAAACGAACAAATTCGTTAGGCTGAACTCCATACTCTTGACAAAACCATTGATAAGCTGAATCCTCTACTACGATTTTCATAAAACTCCTCCATCTTTTTTGTATACTCCACTATACCCTTTCCGAATAAGTATGACACGTCTAGTGATTAGTTCAAACTATTCCATCCACAAAAAAGATTAAACTCTTTTTTACATCATCTAAATAATTATTTATTAAAAATAGACAGAAAATTATTGATTATAGCGAATAAATTAACTATACTATTTGTGAACAAATCGTTAACAAACAAGGAGGGGTTCACTTGAATCATTTTAAAAAGTGGATCAGTTGCTTAGTGGCTGTAACGAGTATCTTCTTTTTTTCCAGTACCACCTTAGCTGCGTCTGATCCAGCTCTTACAAAAGCTCAGCAACAAGATGTCAAGCTCGCTAAGCAACGAACCGAACAAGCACTCCGTCATTGGAATAATTATATTGATCCAACCAAAGCTCAACAAGTACAACGGATGAATCATCAATCTATACAACCTATGGCAGTTACTACCCAATCCATTGGAACCACAGGCGATATCTTAGTTACCTTAGATGGAACCAGTTCTGGCTCTCTTGCATGGGCGGGTGGACATGCAGGTGTTGTTTCAGATGTTGCTGGTTATGTTGTTGAATCATTTGGTAACAAAGGCGATTTAAATGGGGTTCGTCATTGGACTAATAACTGGGGAACTCGTTATAAAAAAGTGAAAGGATTACGTGTCCAAGGAGCTACTAGTGCTGATTATAGTTATGCGGCGAATTATGCTCGTACCCAGATCGGTAAACCCTATAACTACAACTTCTTTTACATCTCTACGACGAATAGCTTTTACTGCTCACAGCTCGTATGGCGCTCTTTCTACAACCGTGGCTTTGATCTGAACGATGGTTTAGCTGTCTGGCCAGTTGATTTAATCGAAAGTCCTTTATCAGTTGAATTTTACTCTCAAGGATAAATCAATGAGACGGGAAGTACTCTTCTCGTCTCATTGCATTTAAAGGTGATCTGATGAATAAATACTTGTATCTCCTGCTATCTTTATTACTCCTGATCCTTTCTGCTTGCTCTCAACCTGTCGATTCATTGAAACAGAGTAAACTCGCTGTCATTTATACCGATGCGACACAACCTGACAGCGAGCTTGTTTTCCTCGATGACCAAGGAAAGTTGCAAGGCTCTCAAACGTTTAAAGAGATGGGTATTTTTCAAATGGAGACCAATGAGCATGGTGAACTGATTCTCCCTGTACAATTTGGTAATCATATCATCTACGTCCACCCAGATGGAACAAGTCAAACAACAGATAGTCTCCAGTTCCCCCTATTTGTTTTAGAGAAAAAAGGAATCCGAGTCTCAACTTATAACACTGAACTCGATGCTGGAACATTAGAAATCAAGCAGGATCAACTAACAAAACTGATTAAGTTAAATGGCTTTTTACGTGTAGCCACCTTTGACGAATCCTTTGTCTATGTCTTTGCTTCCATCATTAATCAAAAAAGACCAGTTCTCTATGTCATCGACCGTCAACAAGGAAAGTTAGTGCGCACCTTAGACTTAAAAATTGATCTTGTTACAGATTTAGAAATCGTGGATCAGCACTTGCTTCTGACATCTATCGATGACAAACGATTACTGGCTCGTGTCTCGCTAACGGATTGGAACATTGAATATATCCAAGTCCCTGTTGAGAAACCCGAATTTCTGCTTATTGATGAAGAAAACATCTATCTTACTTATCAAGAGCAATCTACTTTATCTATTTTAAACCGTTCCACCCTAAAAGTTATTGAAAATATCCCTTTAGAACAACCTGTTTTTAAAGTGAGAATGGATGAAAGCCATCTATATGTACTTACCCCCTATATGGATCATCCGGATCTAGTTGGTCAAATCAGGGTCTATGAGAAGAAAACATGGAGCCTCAAAAAGACTTGGGATTTACCAGCGAAAAGAGAGATGTTAGTGCAAGATTTTGTTTTACTAGCACCTTAACCACGTAAAATACTTCCAAGTAAACCATAAAAAAAGACACGTCTCTCACAATGAGAAACGTGTCTAAGTGTATCTATACAACATATTATCCAATTTTAACTTTTAAATCCTCGATCCATTGTCGTTCTTGAATCACTTTTTGTTGATAATAGTCGTTTTGATTTCTTTGATCAAACTGTTTAGCGATCTCAAATAACTGTTGGTCAATCCATTCTCTATTTACATATTTAGGAATATTTAAAACAGAGATATCTGAATCACTCATATAATCAAACAAAATCAATGAAGCTAAATAAAAATGATATTTTGAGTTTGGTTCATAGGATGCAAGTGCTTCAGGTAAATGATGCTCAAGTAAGGAAGCCGCTTTATGCAAATCAATGATCGTTAGGTATTTGATATGTTCAGCTAATGTTTTTAAAAAACCTTTTTTTTGCCGAATCATGCCATATCCTTTCTGATGAAACTCAGCGGCTTCCTCCATTCTTCCTTCTTTACATAAAGGAAGTAAAAACTGACCATAGGTAATATGTGGAACCTCTGCGCAACTTAATTCTTGATTGAAGATCGGTTGAGCGATTCGATAGGCTTCCTCTAGATTCCCAAGTGATAGATAAAAAATAGCTTGTTCGTTTCGTTCACAAGCATGACAATCAGCCATATCATCTCTAGGGGTATCCATCCATTTCTCCAGATACATTTTCGCTTCAGTGATGTCCCCTCTCCGCCAAGCTACAAAATGTTTCAATTGATAATAAGGTCGAAGATTAAAACCGCTATAAGTAAACCGTTGTTTGAGGTCTTCAAGAGTCTGCTCAATTTTGTCGAGACTTAATTGTGGAAACTGATCCACTTGATTAGCAATCCACTTGTACTGCCACATCAGATTATATTCATCACAATATGAGGGGTCTTTATCATATTGAGCTAAGCACCAAGCAAAAGATAGAAACGCTTTCTCTGCTCTTCCAGAGTAAATGGCAGCAGTCGTTAGTTCAAGCCGAGCATAAAAACCAGCATCATTGTTTTGAATACGATCAGCGATTTGAATCGCTTCTTCTAACAACTGAATTTTTGTTTCTCCGTCTGGTAAACCTTCTGCTTGAACTAATAAAAAATCTAATCTTTGTTCTTCATTTAGATGCTCTTCCATATGTACTCCCCCTATCTAAGCCCCAAATCAATAAGCTCGATCAAGCCACTATTTAACAATTTCATCTCCTGTTTTCTCAAAGGATGATGTCCTAATAACAATGATTGAACATATAGCATCTCGATCGTACACTTCTTTAATTGTAAATCATCAGTTTGAATTACTTTTTGCACTAATGGATTTTCATAGTTGAAACATAGTTGAGCATATTCGGGATGAAAAGAGCTTGTCGTCAACTGATCAATGATCGAAGCAAACAATTCATTGGTCTCTTCAGAGGCTCGCTTCGCAGATCGAATAAATAAAGCTTCTTCATTGGTTGTGTAGATCGCTGGTAAGTCGTACGGTTTAAACTTTTTTACTTCACAGGAACATTGAAGAGGTTGTAAAACCAAATTAGCCATCCGAATAAATTCATAAACCTCTTCTCGCTCTGTAAAATCCAAATCTACAAAGCTTTGTGTCATAGAAATTGGATCGATCCGCTCGACAGTTACTTGCGGGAATACTTGTCCCAGTTTTATGACTAACTCAGTATCATATACATATCCTCCATTAATCACACAAAAGGATTGGGCTTTGGCCACTTTATTCATCTGTCTAAACTCATCCAAGGTGGCTGTATAATAAATAGTCTTGGATCGCTCACGAATTTCTCCCATCGTCATTCGACCCAGTGTAGTTTCAAAGGGTAACCAGTCTATAAAGAGTCGAAACAACTCATCATCTTCAATAGCCAGTGATTTGATTGATGAATAATGAATACGAATAATTTCTTTTAACAAGTTAGGGTTAGACTGAGCTAATCCCACAAGATATTGCTTAATCCCATTCCCTAACTCATTACGAACTAAGTCCAACAATTGATCATCATAAAACTCTTCACGAGAAGCGGTTGGTTTTAACTGATTCACATTCAATACACATGTAACAAAAAAAGCCCAATCAGGAAGAATCTTTTCTACCTTTTCCGAGAGCAACATTTGCTTCACATAGACACGATGCATTTTTTTAGCATTCACACTTACTGCATGTGGTAAAACATAGGCGATTCCTTTCGCTTCTCCAAGTGCTGAATAAAGTGGGATCGCATCCAAGTAATTATGGCTCCAAGTCGTCCTCCCGTAATCCAGTGCTTCAGCAGGTTCAAGATCCCATGGCGCTTGCACAGCATTTAAACGAACCATCTCTTCCCCTTGAAAAAGTAATGGATAAGGCAAATACCCTCCATAATAACTAGCAATTTCTTGAACTTTTTCAGGTTCAAAGTAGCGTTCAAAACCTTTTTTGCTTTGTAGGTAAATACGTGTACCTGGAGTCATTTCACTATCTAACTTTCGAATGGAGTAGCTACCATCTGGCTTACCACGCCATTCTACAGCTTCGTTACTTTTTACAGAGCGAGTGATCACCACAATTTCATCACTAACAATAAAACATGAAAGTAACCCTACTCCAAATCGTCCAATAAAGTCCTCATGATTTTCGCCTCTTTTGGAGGTTTGTCCAATCTGAGACAAAAATTGATGAACCTCTTCTTCAGTCAAACCAATTCCATTATCTTCTATAAATAATGTAGGGAGTTGATCCGAAGATGAATAAACTTCTAATACAATCTGCCCTTCATACCCTGGCTCTATATTCTTTCGAGCCGTAATCGCATCTACACCATTTTGAATTAATTCGCGAATATATACATGAGGGGTACTATATAAATGGTTGGACAATAGATCAATCATACCCTTAAGATTCACTTTGAAATGAAAATCTCTCACATGCGCCCTCCTTCATCGTAGGTAATAAAACTATTTTAAAATTAATTAACTGATTGTTCCAGTGAATTTCATATATTTTCGTTAACAATTCTATTATGATGAGTTGAAATATAACAAGTGGGGGGGTCTCATATAAAAAAGAATGCCTTGTGTTTACCACATGCATTCTTTAGATATAAACTATTTTTCTTAAACCCAACCCAAACTTCTAACCACTGTCGCCACTACAAAAGTAACAGTAATCGCAATCACTGTAGGAATTAAGAAAGATAGGAAGGTCCATTTAGGACTTTTGGTCTCCTGATAGATATTTAACAAAGTAGTTCCACACGGAAAGTGTAATAGTGAAAATAGCATCATATTTAGAGCTGTTAACCACGTCCAACCATGATCTAGAAAAACTTGTTTTAACTGCGATAAATCATCAATTTCGATCAATGCACCTGTTGACAGATACGCCATCAGCAAGACTGGAATCACAATTTCATTGGCTGGTAATCCGATAATAAAAGCAGCCATGATATAACCGTCTAAACCAAGAGCTTGACCAAAAGGATCTAAAAAGTTGATAAAGTGCATCAAAATACTTGTATCGCCCACATCGATATTTGCCAAGATCCATGTGAGGACGGAAGCAGGTGCTGCTACAATCACAGCTCGCTTAAGTACATTCCAAGATTTATCAATGCTTGCTCTAACTACTGTATTCCAAAACTTTGGTTTCCGATACGGGGGTAATTCCAACGTGTAGTGAGTAGGAACTCCACGTAATGCTGTCTTCGATAAAACCCAGGAAACAAGTAGAGTAACCACAATCCCGATTAACACCATACCCATTACAGTCGATGCAGTCACTAAAGTAGCCCATCCTCCTGAATAACTAGCAGCCATAAATAGAGATGACAACAAGATCAGAGTCGGCCAGCGACCATTACAGGGGACAAAGTTATTTGTTAAGATAGCAAGCATTCGTTCCCGGGGTGACTCAATAATTCTCGTTGACATGATGGCAGCTGCATTACAACCAAATCCCATCGCCATGGTGAGTGATTGTTTCCCATGAGCGCCAGCGTTTTTAAACAGTCGGTCCATATTAAATGCTACCCTTGGAAGGTATCCATAGTTTTCTAATAGCGCAAACATAGGGAAAAAGATTGCCATCGGTGGTAACATGACACTGACTACCCATCCAGTTCCTCGGAAAAATCCTAATACAAGTACACCATGAATCCAATCTGGGGCGTGAATCATATGAAATAATGCTGTTAATTTTAATTCCACTGTCGCAAAGAGTTGTGCAATCATCGCTGAAGGTGCATTAGCACCAGCAATCGTAATCCAAAATACAACTCCTAGCATGGCGAGCATGATCGGAAAACCCCAAATCGGAGAAGTGACGACGCGATCCAATCTCTCTGTTTTTATCTTTTCTTTATCTTTGTAAATGACTGTTTGCTGACAAATCTCACGACTCGCCTTAAATATACTCCCCACCATCTCATCACGAGTCTGTTCATTGCCCAAGGATTTTATATGTTTTTCCAGGTAATCTAACGAACTGGGTGCCGATGATGTTTGTGTATTCATAGATGTCCCCCCTTTGCCATTTAAACCATTTGCCGTTTTAACGTAGTAAGTAAACTTTCATCCTGATCTAATAACCTAAGTGTTAACCAACGTGAAGGATAACGATCACCAAAAATTTTTTCTATCTCAGGCTCAATCTCCTGAATCTTCGCTTCCAGTTTAGGAGAATAAGTGACTCGATAAGGTTTTGTAGTGATCTTACCTTTGACCATTTCATCCAAAAGATCTAGTAGTTGATCAATCCCTTCTTTATTCCGAGCAGATATACTAACCACAGGAACACCTAATTGGTGAGCTAACTTTTCTTCATCAATGGTGATTCCTTTTCGTTTCGCTTCATCCATGAGATTGATACAAACCACCACACGATTCGTCATTTCCATCACTTGTAAGGCAAGATTAAGATTCCGCTCTAAGGCTGTTGCATCTAGCACTACCACTGTTACATCTGGCTGTTCAAAAATAATATAATCCCTAGCTACTTCTTCATCGGCCGAGTTCGAGTACAATGAATAAGTTCCAGGTAGGTCAATGACGGTATACGATTCCCCTGAATGTTCAAATGAGCCTTCCGCATGAATCACTGTCTTCCCCGGCCAGTTCCCTGTATGTTGATTTAACCCTGTAAGTACATTAAATAATGTGCTCTTCCCCGTATTGGGGTTACCCGCTAATGCGACTCGGTAAGAATTCATTTTGGCTCCCCTCCTTGTATCGTTCCAAAAATCTGGGAGCTCTCCTCTTTTCTTAACGCAATGGTGGTGTTACTTACACGATATGCAACAGGGTCTCCAAGTGGACTCTTCTGTAAAACTTCGATCACTGCTCCAGGGACAAACCCTAAATCTAATAATCTTCTTCGTAATGTACCTTCTAGCTCAATCTTGGAAATATAAAATTGATCACCAACTTTACATCCATATAAAGATCGCTCTTCTTTTTGCATTATCAGTTTCCCCCACGAATCTATGTTTCTCTTATCAATATTTCTTTGATTAGGATTAAAATGTTGCCTATGACCAACTTATATTTCTATACTATGTCTAAATGACGAATGTGTCAATGAATTTAGGCAAAAAAAGTAGGCACTCTTTGAGTACCTACTGATCGTGAAAATCAAGAAAATATATGACTTTTGCTATTAGTAAAACCTTTTTATCTTATCACCTTAATATGTATGAATATGACGGTTACAAACATCATAATTCCATTTCCAACTTATTCCCTTTATCAACCAGCTTATTCAACTCCACTTGTTTAAAACCTAACTCTCGCCCTTGGTCTAAGTCTAACTTTTGACCGAATTGACAATTATGCTTCATCACTTCTATTGCTATTTTACTTGTGCTAAGGTGGAATGGCTTCAATTGGACATCTGGATATTGTTTTTGAAACTCAGATTGTACCTTTTGGTTAAAGGTTTGTAGCTGTTCATTTAACTTCTTATTCATTTCTTTCCCCCCTAATGGGTCAATCCTTTTTCTTTGCTGACTAAGTTTATTATGTATTTGCTCCATCTTTTCAAACATTTTTATCTGAAGTGATATCGGATTTGTATCAATCTTGTTATGTAAGATAAACTCTTCATAGTATTTGGGTGTTCCTTGATTCTTTGATTTTTGTTCATTTAAATATTGGTCAATATTCTTATAACCTTGGTCTTGTAGATATTGATGTAAATAGGCTTCAAAATCTTTGACATTCATTGGTTCAGGATAGGTTTGATGAATAAAACTTTCAATTTCCTTATTTAGCAAACGACCACTCTCTTTAGAAAAAGCTTTTTCAACTTCGATTCGAAGATTACGTTTGCGATAAACCTTATTTTCAATGATTAGTAAATAGTTTTCGCCATATTTACTCTTTAATCTCATAGCACTATTTTCATAGTGGAGATTCCAATCTTTTTCATACTTATCATAACCTAGATTCTCACCAAAACGTGACCTTAATTGATCATAGATCTTTTTTGTTTCTGATAAAGTATATTGGTTTGCATCTTTCTCAATTGGTTGAAGCCAATAATCAGGTTTTTTTCTTAAATAACCACCAAGCTTATTCATTCTCCAATTAAATAATTCATACTGTGAGACTGACAAAGATAATTCTTGACCCATTGATGATTGAATAATGGCATGTGTTTGAAAGGCATGTCTTCCTTCATGAAGGACTGTATTTACTGCTTGATAACAATCCTCATCACCTAATACACTATTACGGTTCAGGTATATTTTCCCTTGATAATAGTATCCATAAACTTCATCTTCCGTAGCATCAAGCTTTAAGGGGTCTCTGCCTTGTAAAGTAGCATAATGTTTCTCCAATGTTTGTAAAGCTTCAAATCGTTGATCCTGGGATAACTTTTTCCAGTTCGAGATATGAAATGCGTCAAAAATAGAGTTCATCAAATCTCGCCCCTTACCAACCATTCGCAATTAATTTGGGATTTTTTAAAAATCGCTTTGCGAGATGATCGCTTTTAGCAAACATCTCCATTGTAATTAATGCATCTATAAAATCATCTGCTTCGAAATATTTATATACATAATCTAAAGAAACACCATTGATGGTAAAGTGCGAAATCTTTCGATCTTTCAGCCATTGATCTAACAGAGGCTGTAGCTGTGAATCTAGCTTAGAGATGGCTGTTATTGAACGTTCCATTCTGTCCTTGGGGAATCTAAGCTCCTCTAACAAAATCTTGCGAACTTCCTCTTTGTTAAACTTTAACATTGTAATGTACCTCCTTATTTTATATCTTACTGATATTTTATAATCATGTATCTAATTTGTCATCCAAGACTCTTTCTATTCACTCGCTCTGACCAATCCAACACCAAGCTTTGGAACAATGGTTCTTGTTCAATTTGTAATAAATGCCCGACACCATCGAGTAATCAAAAAAGCCAATTTCCTCAGACAATCTTGAATGGAAATTGGCTTTTTTAAGTTGAAATTTGTCTAGTCAAATATTTTTTTCAAACGGGTCTACGCATTGACGATCTTCTCCTCACTATGGAGCTCAAGTTTTTCTTTACTGATCTCCTTTTCTACTTCAGAAGACTGGGAAAGTTGTAGACATTCATGGAAAGCATAATGCTTACACCCTAAACATTTATTCTTCTCGATTTGGGATAATGCATAGGTAATCGCTTCTCCAGTACGTTCAAAAAAGTGATTCGTTCCAATTTGATCATATAACCCTGTTTTCTCCAAAATTTCCTTAAGGGACGGTTCGACTCCTGAGATCAGCACAAGTCCCCCCTGTTTCTTAAAATGATGGACTATATTTCTAAAATAAGCTTCTCCTGTTGTATCCATAAAAGGTACTTTTCCCATACGCAAAATTAAAACTTTTGGTTTATAGTGAATCGTTTCCATAACCTTTTGTTCAAATGTCTGCGCAGCTCCAAAAAATAGAGGTCCTTCAATCGTATACATGCTAATTTGTGGACAATCATGTGATTCACTCACTACATGTGGCATCACTTTTTTATGTTGTTTGGTATGGTCAGGAAGCACTTTATCAATTACTAACATTCCACTCATCCGTTTTGCAAATAAAAATACTGCGAGAATTAGCCCAATTCCTACCGCAATTGTTAAGTCCGCAAAGACGGTTAATAAAAACGTGACAACTAATACAAGTGAATCTCCTGTTTTCGTTTTTAAGATGTGGGCAAAATGTTTTCGTTCACTCATATTCCAAGCAACTACCATTAAAATAGGGGCCATGCTTGCAAGAGGAATGTGGGAAGCATACGGTGCTAACAAAAGTAAAGTGAGTAAAACAAAAATCCCATGGATCACACCTGACATCCGAGAAACTGCTCCACTTTTAATATTGGTTGCGGTACGGGCAATCGCTCCCGTGGCTGGAATCCCTCCAAACAAAGGTGTGACCATATTGGCAATTCCTTGTCCGACCAGCTCTCGATTACTGTTATGTTTACTATTGGTCATCCCATCAGCCACTACCGCTGATAAAAGTGATTCAATCCCTCCAAGAATGGCAATCACAAATGCAGGGGCAAGCAACATCTGAATCCTCTCTAGAGTAATGTCTGGCCACTGAAAATGAGGAAGTGTACTTGGAATCGCTCCATATGCAGAGTCAATCGTAGCTACTTGCCCTGAAAAAAATACGGTAGCAATCACACTGGACACCACTAATCCCATTAATGATCCGGGGAGTTTGGGAAATAATTTTGGTGAAATTAAAATAACCAATAGACAGATTACAGCCGTTATAAAACTATATAGATTCGTTGTATTAAGATGAGTCACAATCTCATTAATGTTGGCAATAAAGGACTCATGCTTCTCTATACCAGATAATCCTAAAAAACTGGCAATTTGACCTGTAAAAATGATCACCGCAATCCCCGAAGTAAACCCAATCGTTACAGGTCTGGGTATAAACTTAATCAATGATCCTAATCTAAAAATCCCCATGAGACACAACATGATCCCAGCGAGAAAACCAGCGATCAATAAGTTCTCGTAACCATACGCAATAACAACACCTAATAGAATAGGAACAAAAGCCCCTGTAGGACCTCCAATTTGATACTTTGAACCCCCAAGGACTGAAATTAAAATCCCTGCAATAAAAGTGGTATAGATCCCGTACTCCGGCTTTACACCTGATGCAATCGCAAAAGCCATCCCTAGAGGAATTGCAATCACACCCACAATCATTCCTGACAATAGATCTTTTTGAAAATGAGCCCACGAATAGCCTTGAAATCTTTTTGTTAATAAACCTCTCATGGATGTCCCTTCTTTTTCGTTATATTATTAAAACCGACTTTATACATACGATTAGTTTATTTTATCCCACTAAGTTTAGTAAGAATTATGCGAGCAAAAACAATAGCAGGCAGACTTATAACAGATTTTGATGATGAGCCGTAAATTAAATACAGGAATTTTAACAAGATGACACTGTTAAAATTCCACTCTCTAGGTATATAACCTTGACCTATTGAACTTACAACCAGTACGAAATTTACTCCTTAAGTGTTTCTATTCGTTTTTGTCTTCTTCCAGTTCTTCCAACATGATAATCGTATCAATCAAGTGATTGTTGAAGATTTCTCGGGTAACGTCTAATAACTTTGTAATGAGAGGATCTCTTAATGAGTACATCACTCGCTTCCCATTTTTCGTTCCTACAACTATATTTTTGCTACGTAAAATACTCAACTGTTGAGAAACAGAGGAACCTTCACTATTAAGGATACTTTGAATTTCGTTTACACTCTTTTCACCATCCACTAATGCTTCGAGGATTCCTATTCGTAAAGGGTGTGATAAGGCTTTGAAAAAATCTGCTTTGAATTGCTGCATATCATTATTCATCTCGTTCACCACATTTATCGAAATTTGCTATCAACTGTCAGTTTGTAGCATTCAAAAGACAACATATTTAAATATTTGAATATGTATCTTATGATACTGTGATTCCGTGGAAATTTCAACATAAATTTTCTAATGGATTAAAAAATATTAATTCCATTAACTGAAACCGTTTTCAAATCCGCTTTATTCTCTTTAAAAACCAAAGTCATTCTCATACAATTATTTTATTTTTTTCAGCTGAATCATCAGTTTTCTAAATTTTTTATTCTGGAGGGTCCATCACTTGATGAGCGGGAATTCGAATATCTAAGCAACCATCCTCCAGCTCTTCATCTTGATCCACTTTCTGGGCTTGAAACTCATCATGCAACACTGACTGATCTCTTTTTTCATTTTTAATCCTTGGATGATTCATCGTCCAACCTCCTGAATGTTCATATAACTGTAGTATGATCGGATTTACCTATTTCCAACCAGTACAAGCCAACAATACTTCCAGTAAGGAAATAATATAAGCAGAAGCCATCCCTGATCGTGTTCAACCTGTATTATGGGAAGCCTTTAAAACAGGATTGCAGATTTTTGATGTATTATGGTTCACATAAGATTATTAGTTAAAAGGAAAATATCACATAAGTAGCATACGCAGAGGAAAAGTTATAGCAGTAAGTAATAAGAGGTTTTTTCTTCAACAAATGAAAAAGGTTAACTCAAATAGTTTATAGATTAAATAAACATTAAAATAACTCTTTTGCGAAAAATAGTGTATACTATTACTATATTTTATTGAAAGTGAGTGATCGAATATGATAGTCAGCTCTTTCCCTACTAACAAAATTAAGGTGCGGAAGAGTTAATCATTCAATTGCATTCTTCCGCATATAAAATCGGAGGAAATGAAATGTTTAGTAATTATGGTCCATTATGCACTGAGGTCTATGATTTAACAAAACCAGTTGGACATTCAATATGTGGTGACATTGAATATTACCTTGAAAGATTAACAGGGACTACAGGGAGAATACTTGAAGCGGCTGTTGGGTCAGGACGTTTCTTCATTCCTTTGCTTGAGAGTGGATTTATCGTTGATGGCATTGACTATTCACCTGAAATGTTAGCTTCTTGTCGAAAACGTTGCAGAGAAAGAGGATTAAATCCAAATCTATATGAAGGTAACTTACGTAGTTTTTCTTTGCAATCAAAATATGAAGCTATTGTCATACCTACAGGTTCCTTTTGCTTGATTGAGAATTTTAATGATGCTAAAGATGCTCTGAAATGTTTTTACAATCACCTTATGCCTGGAGGACGTGTAATCGTTGATCTGGTAATACCCAGTTATTGGCGTACAGGAGAAATTACTACGTCTGTCTTTCCTCTTTCTACAGAAGAAGGCATTACATTAGAAAATAAACCAGTTGAAATCAACTGGGTCGACCAATACACCTTATCTTATTTAAAATATGAAAAATGGAAAAAAGGTAAGTTAGTAGACACAGAATTACAAAAGTTTGTAATGCGATGGTACGGAATCGAAGAATTCAAACTTTTATTAGAAAGCGTTGGTTTTTCTGATATAACTTGCTCTGCGGAATATAATTACAAAAAGCAACCCTCAAAAGAAAGTACACTAGTTACATTTGAAGCTGTACGAAAATAACATGATAAAACTGTTATGAAGTTTAAAAGAACTGAGTGTTACTTCTCACTCAGTTCTTTTATTTTTATCAAAAAGCCATCTTTCTTACTGAACAAAACTAGCTAATAGTTGGTAAAGAATCACTTAAACGATAACGATCAGGTGCGTTAGTAAAAAAGAAAAGACATTACATATCAGTTATAAATAATATGTAATGTCCTTTTATTTATTTGCATTTTTTTATTCAGATCTTGATAAACATATTTGAACTTGGTTACTGTGAGCTTTTAGAGAGTAAAATTTGTAAATAAGCCACTAAGCTTATACAATCTTCTTCCCTGCTGTGATCTCTAGGAACTTCTCCTCTAATGATTTTGCTTTTTTCTCAATCCCATATACTTTGATTCCCTGCTTGACAAGCCACTCGTTGATTTCTGGGATTTTTTCTTCTGATAAATTCATTGCTAAAGCTTCTTCAATGATTTTTACAGACTGCTTATCAACCTTTTGTAGAACTGCTTCTTTTGCTTTTTCCAGTTCCTTCACAATAAAGCGAACATGAACGACATCCTCATGATCCTCAGAGACAAAATCTTTAATAGTACGAACATCGATCAACTTTCCACTTTGGATAATCCCGATCCGATCACACATCAGTTCCATCTCACTTAGCAAGTGACTAGAGACAAAGACTGCCATATTCTCTTCATGAGCTAATTTACGTAAATAATCTCGAAGTTCACGGATCCCACTTGGGTCTAAACCGTTAGTTGGCTCATCAAGAATCAATAAAGAAGGGCGATGAAGTAACGCTTGTGCTAATCCTAATCGTTGTCGCATTCCCAAAGAATATCGTTTCACTTTGTCATGGATTCGATTTTCCAGCCCCATAAGTGCAGTCACTTCTTGAATTCTCTCGTTCATTTCCTTTTTAGAGGAAAAAATACGACTCATTCTAGCAAAATGTAATAGATTATGATATCCACTCAGAAACTTGTACATTTCAGGATTTTCAACAATCCCACCCACATGTTGAATCGCCTTTTCAAAACTTTGTTTCACACTTTTCCCTTCGATATACACTTCTCCCTCGGAGATGGACATTAACCCCATAATCATCCGAATCGTTGTCGTTTTCCCTGCGCCATTCGGTCCCAAAAAACCGAATACCTCACCTGGATACACTTTAAGATCGATGTGATCCACAAGAGTTTTTTGTCTAATTTTTTTTGTAGTCCCTCTTAGTTCTAAAACTGGCTTTGCCATGTGAGCTCCTCCTTATGCAGTAATATCTCTCTTTTGAAAGACCAACCAAGTGATTCCAATGAAAACAACATAGTAAATGACTAAGAGTGTAACTGAAAACCCAATAGTCATATCTGGAAATAATGGTTCTCTTCCTGGAAGGTATTGCTTTAAATCATTGGCAAATAAGATATATTTCGCCCATTCATACTTGGAAGCTATAAAGAGAGTAATCGTGTTTCCCATAAAGAGAAGTCCCAGTGCGATCCCGATCGCCAAAGATTGACTCCGAAACACAACAGAAATCATAAAAGCGAGTGTTGACATCATCAGTAAGTCAATCAGTCCAAGGCCATATCCTTGAAAAAGTAGAGGTAATACAGGCTTCTCAACCACTTGTCCATTTTCAAAAAGAAGTACATTTTGAAAAAGACCTTCAAAGCCAAAAAATAGACCTGCAAACACGACTGTAATAATAAATAGAATTACCACTAGTAAAGCTGTATATAGTAACATCGCTAAGTATTTGGCTAAAAGTAATTTGTAACGATGATAAGGGCGAATCGCAAGCAACTTAATCGTTCCCCAAGAAAATTCACTAGAAACCACCATCGAACCAATAATAATGACACCTAAAGTGATCAACATCATAAAATCCTTAGAGTCTTGGAGCAGTTGATTGCTTGGACTTGGTTTTAAATCATGTTGAATTCGATACTCATCAATTGCGATATTTTGTTGGATCATCTGCACAAATTCTGGACCTAACTGATCGCCATTTTTCTCGAGATCTTTTTTCTCTTTATCTATGGATGTCTGTAAACCTTGCTTCCAGTCAGCACTTTCTGTAGAGCTATTATTAGGACTATACATAAACACTAATAAAAGGACTGCTACCAGCAGTAAACCTACGATGATCCAAGAACTGATACGACGATATATTTTCATATTTTCGTTTTGAATCAAATTTAAAAACTGCATTTATTTTCCTCCTTTTTCTTTTCACTAATCATTGACTAACATGATGGCTCTACTTCATTTAGTAACTGATCATTGAACTTTACATTATGATCCTAGTTGAATGGGAAATTATCTTAAGCTCATAGATTTCATCTTAATGCAGTTACCTGAACAGAACCTGAACAGAATCGAAACAGTAGTTGAAATGTTGTATGGGATCATAAGGAATAAAATTAAAAAAGGTCGATGAAAGCCCTCTTTAGAAGGAACTTTATCGACCTTAACTATACGATTTATTCTTATAAAGATTTAGACATATTCACATTTGTTATTTCATATCCGATCTTTTTATATAAAGAAATGGCTCGTTCATTAAATCCAAAAGCATGGAGCGATATTTTGGTGACTTGAAATTCTTTCACCTTTTCTTCCAAGGCTGCCATAGCCTGTTTCCCAAAACCCCGTCCTTGGAACTCTTCAAAAATAAGAATATGATACAAAAATGCCGTGTCCTTTTTTACAGCAAACCAAAGATGACCAACCACTTCCTCTTGATCTGACATGATGTTAAACAGATATTGACCCGGTGTTTGTGTTTGTTGTGGCAATAAGTTTCGAAATGATTCTTGTGACAGCTCCATAGCTGTTTCTTTAGACCAATTACCCGCCTTAATTTTATTTTCGGCATAGGTTTGTATGGACTTTTCCTCATAAGCCAAGAAGTCCTGCTCAGTCATGGGAACCAATTTCACCATGTTTCAAACTCCTTCCTAAATGAAATTAAATTTTAACCAAGAACGAAAATCGAATCGTTTCTAATCAATAATAATAAATAATAGATTTCTACAATTTTTCATCTGAAGAAACCACCTTGGTCGCAAAGATGATCTGCTTCTCTAAGTCTCGGGTGTATGCATCTGTCCGACTCTCATCCCACTCAAAATAATCCTTCATCAGTTGGATCACAGGTATTTGCCACTTTTTCACCTTATCAATCTCAAAGTAAATAGCTCCAGTCCGGCGAATAAAAAAATCTGCAGGTGTAGCCACCATCTCATGCTGAAGACCATAAAGTAGAGCGCCATAAATCTCTAGTGATAATTGATATGTTTCTGCTTCAGTTCGGCCAGTACGGATGATTTCAAAAACATCATCCACATTGGTTCCATATCGATGAACCAGCTTTCTTACATTTTCTTGTTTTAAACCCAACACTACCCCTTCAGCTATTTTTTGAGCTACAAATCTAGGAAATTGCTTAGAACCTCCTACATCTCCACCCGAAATTGGAATAGATGCCGTTTGGATTGGTTTAAATGTCCGCTGTTCCTCTCGAGAGAGCTCTTTCACGACTAGATCTGTCACTTTTTCTGCCATTTTACGATAGCCTGTCAATTTACCCCCCGCAATTGTAATCAGCCCCGACTTTGAATAGAAAATTTCATCTTTGCGTGATATTTCTGAAGGTGATTTCCCTTCTTCATGAATCAATGGACGGATCCCTGCCCAACTCGATTCTACATCTTCGCTAGTCAACTTTATTGATGGAAACATATCATTAACAGCTTGAAGGAGATAATTTCGGTCTTGCTCAGTCACACGTGGGTGCTCCAAATCTTCGTAGTAATCTGTATCGGTCGTTCCAATATACGTTTTCCCCTCTCTAGGGATGGCAAACACCATTCGACCATCTGAAGTGTCAAAATAGATAGACTGCCTCAGCGAAAAACGATGCTGATCTACAACGATGTGAACCCCTTTCGTCCAATGCAGATACTTCCCTTTTTTTGAACCATCTTTTTCACGCAACAGATCTACCCATGGTCCTGTCGCATTTACGACTTTCTTGGCATAGACAGGGAATGACTCACCTGATAAACAATCCTTGACTTGCACCCCCACAAGCTTACCTTGACTATAAATAAACTCCTCTGCTTTGGTGTAATTAAATGCTTGGACCCCTTTTTCCACAGCTCGTTTCAATATTTCAATCGTTAGCCTTGCATCATCTGTTCGATATTCTACATAATACCCTGACCCTTTGAGTCCTTTTTTTCTTAGTAAAGGCTCTTTTTCCAACGTCTGTTCTCGATTAAGCATTTGGCGCCGCTCGCTCTTTTTGACACCCGCCAAGTAATCATACAAACGAATTCCGAACGAACTAGCCCATTTTCCATAAGTTCCTCCCTCAATAATGGGCAAGAGCATCCACTCAGGTTGAGTCACATGAGGTCCATTTTCGTAAACAATCGCCCGCTCTTTACCGACTTCAGCAACCATGGAAAACTCTAATTGCTTCAGGTAACGAAGCCCCCCATGAACAAGCTTTGTCGAACGGCTAGAAGTTCCTGCTGCAAAGTCTTGCATCTCAATGAGTATGGTATTAATTCCTCGTGTTTGTGCATCTAACGCAATTCCAGCTCCTGTAATCCCACCACCAATCACAAGTAAATCAACTTGACAGCTTTTCAATGAGGACCATTGTTTACTTCGTTGTTTAATTGTAAAAGCTGTTTTCATTCCCATTTCTCCTCCTTAAAAATAGAAAAAACCACAAAAACCTTATGCGACTTACACATAAGGAATTGTGGTTTTCTCCAGATCTCAACCGTCATTAACTTGTATAGAAGCATGATTGATGCCTATTTACAATCCAAACGAACGCGTTGCTTCAACCGCTTTCTTCCATCCATTGTATAGTAACTTACGTCGATTGTCATCCATCTGTGCAATAAAGGAATGATCGATATTCCAATTATTCGCGATCTCTTGACGATCTTTCCAAAAGCCAACAGCCAATCCTGCTAAATACGCTGCTCCAAGTGCAGTAGTCTCAGTAACGACAGGTCGTTCAACAGGAACATCTAATAAATCACTTTGGAACTGCATCAAGAATTGGTTTGCAGTGGCTCCCCCATCGACACGTAATTTTTTCAGATGAATATTTGAATCAGCCTCCATGGCAGTGAAAACATCTTTGGTTTGATAAGCGAGCGATTCCAAAGTGGCACGCACAAAATGGGCTTGAGTCGTCCCGCGTGTTAAACCAAATACAGCCCCTCGCGCTTCACTATCCCAATAAGGGGTTCCCAGTCCCACAAAAGCAGGTACGACATAGACCCCATCAGTTGAATCCACTTGAAGAGCGAGCGGTTCAGAATCAGCCGCTGTTTTGATCAGTTGTAGTCCATCACGTAACCATTGAATGGCTGATCCTGCAACAAAAATACTTCCCTCTAAAGCATATTCCACTCGACCATTCGTTCCCCAGGCGATTGTTGTTAGTAATCCATGTTGGGAGGGAACAACTTTTTCTCCTGTATTCATCAACATGAAACAACCCGTTCCATATGTATTTTTCGCCATACCTGGTTCAAAGCAGGCTTGCCCAAATAGCGCCGCTTGTTGATCGCCAGCTATTCCAGAAATAGGAACTTCTTCCCCGAAAAAGAGTGAGGGCTTTGTCATTGTATATACTTCAGAAGAGGAACGAACTTCTGGAAGCATTTGTTCAGGAACTTGTAAGATGTCCAACAGTTCCTCATCCCATTTTAAATCGTAAATATTATACATCAATGTCCGTGAGGCATTGGAATAGTCTGTCACATGCACCTTCCCTCCAGATAACTTCCAAACCAACCAAGTGTCAATGGTTCCAAATAAGAGCTCCCCATTCTCCGCTTTTTCACGCGCTCCTGCAACATGGTCTAAAATCCATTTTACTTTGGTTCCAGAAAAATAAGCATCAATCAATAGCCCTGTCTTACTTCTGAATAAATCATCAAGATCTTTCTCTTTTAACTCTTCGCAAATATCAGCTGTTTGTCGAGACTGCCAGACAATGGCATGATAGATCGGTTGACCAGTATGTTTGTCCCAGATGATGGTTGTTTCACGTTGATTAGTAATCCCAATCGTTGCAATCTCTTTGGCTGATATCGAATACTTTGATAAAATTTCTGAAATTACACTTTGGACACTTCCCCAGATCTCCATCGGATCATGTTCAACCCAACCCACTTGTGGAAAAATTTGTGTAAATTCTTTTTGTGCCACACCTGCGATTTGACCTAGTTGATCAAATAGAATAGCCCGTGTACTAGTCGTTCCTTGATCAATCGCCATGATATACTTTTTTGTCATTCGTTCCGCCTCCCGAGATTATTGTCTCTTTTGATCTGTTAAAACTCAATCCTGTAGCATGACCTTCTTAAATCATTCACTTCAAAAAAACATTAACACACTGATTCATTGCTTCTATTTTATAATTGTTATAAACTTAAAGTACTTATAAAGTAAAGGGGTAGATCTGATGTTTGATGTAACAGTAATTGGAGCAGGACCTGCAGGTGGAAGCGCAGCCCTATTTACAGCAAAAGCAGGTAAGAAAACATTGGTGATTGATGATAATAAAAGCGTTACAAAAAGAGCCTGGATGGAAAACCATTATGGCGTAATGGAAATTTCAGGTCCAGATCTAATTGAAGTTGGAAGAAAACAAGCAGAAAAGTTTGGAGCAGAATTCGTAACGGATACAGTCACACAAATTGAAAAATCAGATAACGGCTTTAAGGTTACAACCAATCAGGGTTCTTATGAAACAAAATATATTATTATTGCAACTGGAATGATGACAAATTTAGCTGAAACCAGCGGGTTAAATGTAAAACCGGGAACAGAACCACGCATCAAAACAGTATTTGATGTTGATGCAGATGGCAAAACAAACATTGATGGCATCTATGCGGCTGGTACAGTAGCTGGTGTAAGTATGCATACCATTATTACAGCTGGTGATGGTGCAAAAGTAGCAATTAATATTATTAGTGAATTAAATGGTGAACGTTACGTAGACCATGATATTTTAAAATAATAAGCAGGAATCCTCCTTATTAAAATAGAGAGAGGAAACATGCAAAACGGTTCACTAAGGCGAGAAGCTTGTTATTTGAATGACAAATGACAATGCAGTTCACTAGATTAATCTCGTTTGTAGTCCCCCACTCACAGAGAGGGGGACTTATTTATTTTAATTTATTTTCCCACAATTTTCTCGTAGATGTAGTAACCGCACAAGCACCCGCTTCTAATGCCAAATTCATTTCATGAGGTGTTCGTATGAGACCACCAGCTAAAATAGGCACTTTTGTCTGTTGATACACTTCTTGAATGATGTGAGGAATAATTCCTGGTAATACTTCTATATAGTCAGGCTTAAAAGATTGAAGAAGCCGATAGCTTGTAGATAATGCGTGTGTATCAAGTAGAAAAATACGCTGGATCGCGATCAATCCTTTTTTCTTAGCCACTTGAAGTACAGGAGTTCGAGTGGAGATCAGTCCCGCAGGCTTGATCATTTGGCAAATAAATTCGGCCCCATACTCATCACTCCGCAGTCCTTGGATGAGATCTACATGTAACAATACTTTTTTTTGGTGTCGATGGGCTAAACGAATGAGGGATTGTAGTTGAGCGATATGGGTTTCTAATAATATGATATATGAATATGAGGTTTGAAGGAGTTTTTCAAATTCCTTAATGCTCTTCGCGGCAGGTAAAATTTTTTGACGATGAAAATGCATATGGCTTCAACTCCTCTTCTATATGTAGTTGATCCATGAGTAGAGATACACTAAAACCCTCCAACATTTGATCAAATGTTGGAGGGTTTTAGTGTATTCGTATTCCCTGAAAACTAAAGAGTGAGTGTAACCTGACCTGAAGAGAGAAAATTCGTTTCGTCATGTATCATAAAGATACTCCGTAGAAAGGAGGTGATCCATCCCCACCTTCCGGTAGGGATACCTTGTTACGACT
>NZ_SMAG01000007.1 GCF_004341825.1 Hazenella coriacea
TCGCCGCTAGGAGCCGAAGCTCCCCGCTCGACTTGCATGTATTAGGCACGCCGCCAGCGTTCGTCCTGAGCCAGGATCAAACTCTCCAAAAATGGCTGTTTGATTCTATGCTCTCAAAAAATTAACAGGTCATGGTTTCACTCTTTAGTTTTCAAGGAACACTGTATCAATCTATTTTTTCTTTATCACCATCTTGCGGCGACAAGTAATAATTTATCATGCACAAGAAATAAAGTCAACACTGAAAATAAATATTTAAATATTCTTTTTTTCAATCTACTAATCATCTCCTTCATTCACAAGCATCAGGTAAATCAATTAACAACAAAATGGTTAGAAAAGTGTTAGTTACTCTATTAAACCATATGAGTCACACATGAATCTAAATTCCGTCGGGTTGTTGTTTCTCTAGGAAAACAACAACCCAACTCGATAGAAAGAATTATTTTTAATTACTACAAGAAATTTTATTCAAGTCAAGATGATTAAGCAAAAACAGAATCATTCTATTAACTTCTAGTCATCCCATTCATCTAACCAGTTCACAAGCCAAGCCAGCGCATGGATTCGCTCATAGACAATCATCTGATCAAATGACTGTAGAAAAGATTGTTGATCTCCTTCTTCATGGAAAGAACGATGAATCCGGTATGTAAAATCTACTTCGTCTAAGAGTATTGAAATATTTCTAAACTGTGCATCCTTAATAAATGATTGAACGGATTGCCCTAGTTCAGGCACACAACCTCGAAGTAATCCCCCATCACACTTCACTTTAGGCAAGTCTAGAAGATCTATTTTTCCTAAACTCCACAAGAGCACCCATAGACCCTCTATTCTCCATGTTAACAAATTAGATTGTAGAGATTTTTGTCGCCATACTTTTTCTCCATCATCCAAATTAGATATGGGTACTAAAAAAATTTCTTTTTCCTTGGGTGTGAGTGACTCCCATAAACCTTCATTTTGTACCCATCTAACTACTTCTTCTGGTTTTTCATAAAAAATCACTCCCATTAAAGCATGTAAAAGTAAAGCTCTCGAGGCAACCTCTTGTGGAGAACGTAATTGAATCATCGTTTCATCTTCAAGCGCTGGAATATTTTGATTAGGATGAAGACCGATCGAACGTAATTTTTCTTCAGAGCGTTTCTTCCGCTCGATGGATTGCACCATTATAAATGATAACCTCCTAGAATTAAGAATAGATTAATTATATAATATGCCCTTCAGAAATTCAGTGTTCATTTAATGAGTGATATCCTCTATTAAAATGGACATATGGTATCCAGTGATTCTCATAAGCTTATTTTATCAACATATATATTACATAAAACTCCAATGACAATTGGGCTATTACTCTTATTTACATAAGGTAGGTAGTTATGGATGAAAACATCACAAAAAGTGCTTATTAGGACTTGTTTGATCACAGCGATCACCATTAATCTCATGTTAATCGGCTTAGCTATAGGAAGTGCAAAAGTTCCACTCTATGAGAATATAGAAGAACCTGTTTCTTCCTTACTGGAACCCCCCTCTCAAGTTCGTACTGAATACATTATGGAACTCATCGAGTCTCAACCAGCTTCTTCCACATATATAGAAGAAGATCCAAGTGGAAGATGGATCGTTGACCACTTCAAAGAGTTTGAATACCAGTTTGACCAATATGGAAAAGTAATTCGAAAAACTCCAACCCAAAAAGAAGAATACATTCGTTACTGGGAAGGGAACTAAAAAAATGGAGCTAGATCACTCCACCTAGCTCCTTAGATCTGCATCATTCTATGATGTAGCTTTTTTCTTTTTGCCCGTTGCTTTATTCGATTGCCTTTGAGCTTTCCCTTTGGTAGCATTTAAACTCGCTTGTAGCGCTTCCATCAAATCAACGATTTTTTCAGGTTTTTGTCCAGGTGCTTCTACAATTGCTTCTTCACTCACTTTTTTCTCGATGGCTTGTTCGACTGCGTTTCGATAATCATCCTGGTATTTTTCTGGATCAAAGGTAGTCGTCAACTGTTCGATTAGCTGAATCGCCATTTTCATTTCTTTTTCAGGAAGCTCCATCCCCACAGGAACATTGGGGACTTGATTAGAATCTCGAACCTCATCAGGATAAAAAATCGTTTCCATCACCAAACAATCACCATAAACGCGGATCACTGCTAATGTCTGTTTAGAGCGAATCGTTACTTGGGCAACGCCAATTTTACCTGATTCATCTAAAGCTTGTCTTAAAAGTGCATATGCTTTATGATTCGGATCTTGTGCTCCTAAAAAATAGGTTTTATCGAAATAAATGGGGTCAATTTGAGATAACTCTACAAAATCAAGGATTTCAATCGCCCGATTCGCCTCTGGTTGAAGTGACTCTAACTCTTCTTTTTCCATCAATACATATTTTCCATCCGCATATTCAAAACCTTTGACAATCTCATCCCAAGAGACCTCTTTTTCACAATGAGGGCAAGTGCGAACCATCTTGATCGGAGTCTGACACTCTTTATGAAGATAGCGAAATCGAATATTTTTCTCTTCTGTTGCTGCATACATTTTAATCGGTATGTTAACAAGACCAAAACTAATCGATCCTTTCCACATTGTATGCATTATGTCACCTCGATCTTTGTGAGAACCATTTGTCCCCAACAGGTTTGCGTTGAATGTGGTCTACCCTCGATCATATGGCAGATCCCTTCAAAAAATAAAGGGTCTTTCCACTTTGGACTTAATCTCTGTGCCTGTTGAAAATCAAAAATCGCTTCTTGAACTTTCCCTAACTCCAACAAAGTTCGTCCTTTTTGAAAGTAACCCAATGCTTGCACAGACGCTTGTTCATTTTCAATCAACTCATGGGCCATACAAAGCGCATGATCAAACTGTCCCATCTGAATTGACAAACGTGATCGTAAGGCCATCCATATGGGTTTCTCTTTAAGCTCTGATGGTAAAGTTTGCATCGCTGATTCAGCTTTCTCCATCTCCCCATCCATCATGGTAAACCAAATATAACCTAATAGTAAGTCAGGGTGGTTTGGAAATAATGAAAGTCCTTTTTTGATCCATAACAATGCCTGATCTTGCTTCTGAAGAACCCATAAATTCCATGCAATACCGTAGTAAGCGGTGGCTTGACGTGGTTCTTTGTCTACCAAACACTGGTACCAATAAATAGCTTCTTCTGGCTGCCCCATCTCTTCATAATCTTGGGCAATCGATAAAAGAACTTCTGGGTGATGGGTTTTTTCATAGGAAGCTAACCTCCAAAACGAGACACTGCTCCACTCTTGAAAATAACGGTAACAACTAGATAAATAATACATGGACTCCCAGTCATCTTCATTCACAGATAATGAATAATAAAAACAAGGGATGGCTTCATGATATTCCCCTAACCGAAAATGACAAGCTCCTTGATTAAACCAGGCATCCGATTGATCAGGAATTAAATCAACCACTTTGGAAAAAAGTTTGATGGCTCTTCGATCATCCTGCTGTTTAACTGCAATACACCCAAGCATATGATATGCAAAGGCTGTAAACATCTCATGAGTAGCGGTTTGACTTACTAGTTGAAAATGTTGACTGGCTTCATCCAATTGATTCTCTTGAAAATAGCTTAAGCCTAAATAAATTCGACCTAGTAAAAAATCTGGTTCATCTTTAACAACTTGCTTGAACAATTGACCCGCTTCCTTAAACATAGTTAAACCATAATAACCTTGTCCTTGTCGAAACTGACGAACCACTGATTCATGTAATAAACATTCTTCCTCCAAATCTAATTCATCCGAAGTGAGATCAGGATATTCAGATACCAAAGTAGCAATCTGCTCTTCAATGTATGCCCAAGATTCCAGGAGTCGATCACATGATTTTTTTATTTGTTGTAATCGAATCCTCCACTTCGAACGCTCGTCAGCTGGACATTGTGCATATTGATCTTTGATCTCCCCCAACTCTTCTTTAACCGTTTCCAGCCACGCTTGATGATTCATATCACTCTCCTCCATCCGACCTATTTTATAAGGAGTATAACCGGATCTCACAAAACCATACGGGAAGGTTTTTCTATTCCAACAAGTAAATAAAAAAACTCACGCCTCCGCAATAAAAGGAGACATGAGCTATAAGCAATTTATAAAACCGTTCCATGTACTTCTTCACCAATAAACATCTCAACTTGATTTTTTTCGTTCATAATCGCTATTTTCGGTTGATAATTACGAGCAGTTGCCTCATCCATCCATGCATAAGAAATAATAATGACTTGATCACCGGGTTGAACAAGACGAGCAGCTGCTCCGTTTAGACAAATCGTGCCACTTCCACGCTCTCCTGGAATCACATACGTTTCCAATCGAGCGCCATTATTGTTATTGACGATTTGTACTTTTTCATTGGGTAAAATATCAACTTGATCTAAAAGGTCTTCATCAATGGTCACACTACCTACATATTGCAAATTGGCCTCAGTGACTGTGGCACGATGGATTTTAGCTTTCATCATAGTTCGGAACATGTCACACACTCCCATTGTCAAACAAAATATTATCTATTAATCGTGTCGTTCCAAATCGGACGGCTACAGCTACTAAAATCGGCTGTTGTTTTAAATCGCTAACCGGTTCGAGACGAGGGTAAGACAAGGTTTCCACATAATCAATTTCCGCAAGTGGTTGACTCTCAATTCGTTGACGAAGAAATTGGTTGACCTGATCCGCTGATTGAAAAAGATCAGATTGAAGCTTTTGCTTCGTCTCGAACAGAGATTGACTTAGGATTAATGCTTGCTTCCGCTCTTCCTCTGATAAATAAATATTTCGTGAGCTCATAGCCAAACCATCTGGTTCACGAATAATATCGCATGGGACAATAGTAATGGGAAAGTTCAAATCTTTAACCATCTGTTGAATGACAGCCACTTGCTGGGCATCTTTTAAACCAAAGAAAGCACAATCAGGTCTAACGATGTGAAATAGTTTCGAAACCACTGTCGCAACCCCAGTGAAATGTCCTGGTCTGGATGCTCCACATAATTGTTCAGTGATTCCTCCAGAAACTTCAACCTGTGTTACGATGGGTTCTGGGTACATCTCTTCACCTGTTGGATGAAAAAGAAAGTCAACTCCTGCTTCTTCTGCTAATCGTGCATCGCGTTCCAAATCACGTGGATAACGATCTAAATCTTCATTCGCTCCAAACTGAAGCGGATTCACAAAGATTGACATCACTACAAGATCGCACATTTTCTTTGCGCGTTTAACTAAACTTAAATGCCCTTCATGTAGATAGCCCATCGTAGGAACTAAACCAATCTTCACCGGATTAGGTTGAAGATGCAATGCAGATTGTAGATCTTTGATCTGGATAAACCGTTTCATCATTTGTCTCCTTCTTTACTACCATAAAGCTGTTCAATGAGATCAGACGAAAGGTGGGAAACATGAGAAGCTTCTGGAAATGCTCTTTGTTTAACCTCTTGCACATAGGTTTGAACTCCTTGTTTCATCGCTTTACCGATCTCACCATACACTTTTACAAAGGATGGATGCCAATCACCACCCAAGGCGAGAACATCATGAATCACAAGGACTTGACCATCACAATAACGACCTGCTCCAATCCCAATCACAGGAATATGAATAGATTCTGCAATCATTTGAGCCAATTCCTCAGGAACACATTCTAGAACTAGGGAAAAGACACCCGCTTCCTCTAATCCCTTAGCCTCTTCCAACAATCGTTGCGCAGTTTCAACATCTTTTCCTTGTACTAAATATCCACCCAATTGATTGACCGATTGGGGTGTTAAACCTAGGTGACCCATTACTGGGATTCCGGCCATCGTTAATGCTTGGATATTTGAAATAATTTCTGAACCACCTTCTAGCTTCACTCCATATGCTCTCGCTTCTTGCATCAACCTTGCTCCTGCACGTAAGACTTCATCTTTGGAGAGATGTGCTAACATAAAGGGGATATCAGCAATCACCATCGAATGCTTCGCAGCACGCGTAACCGCTTTCGTATGATGAATCATATCATCAAGGGTTACAGGAATGGTTGAATCGTATCCCAACACGACCATTCCTAATGAATCACCTACTAAAAGTAGATCCGCTCCTGCTTGTTCAGCAATCATAGCTGTTGGGTAATCATAAGCTGTAATCATTGCGATCGGCTCACGTTCCTGTTTCATCTTTGCCAGTGTACGTGTGGTTACTTTTTTACGAGATTCGCTCACGGGAAAAGAACCCTCCTTCACTTAAGGGCCCTTGGGCAGAGAAAAATAAAACGCCCATTTAGGTCATCGGACCGAAAAAGGCGTAGGTTTGGCAAAAACCATCCTTCTGTCTCCGTCCCAATGGCTCGAAGCAGATTTAGTTTGCATAGAACTATTGTTGCACCCTATCAATAAAAAACTCAATTTAAGTTTTGGAATAGAAAGGGAGCAACGTCCATCGAGATAAAAAATATAAATAGGAAGTCTCGTGTAGCTCTGAAACAGATGCCACCGATATCCTTTTTTAGGGTACCTAAAATGTCACCAAATTGCAATCTTTTTTCACCATTCAATCTCAGCTGAATAAATGGGGACAACTCCTTGCTCAGTCTGCAACAGTAAGGCTCCATTTTCATTTAGCGAAAGAGCTTTTCCTGATAGTTCCCCTTGTGTAGTACGTGCCTTAATCATTTGTCCTAACATCCCAGCCGCTTTTTCCCATTCTGTTCGCACCACAGAGAAACCTTCGGCTAAATACTGTGTGTAAATGAGCTCTAACTCTTCTAAAATAACCGCGATCAAAGAGGCTCGATGAACGGAAGAACCCAATTCCATAGCTAATGAAGTGGCAATCGGTTTTAATTCCGGAGGTAAATCTGTTTCCATCGTATTTACATTGATCCCAATCCCTGTTACCAAATAGTGGATCCGGTCTTGTTCCCCTCTTAATTCACACAAGATTCCACATACTTTTTTCCCATTGATAAGAAGATCATTGGGCCATTTGATCTGTATAGGTAAACCCGTCACTCGTTGAATCCCTTTCGATACTCCGATTGAAGCCAACAATGTCATATGAGGGGCATGGGCAAGTGGAATCTTGGGACGTAAAATGAGGCTCATCCAAATACCAGTATGAGGAGGAGAATGCCAAGAGCGGCCTAATCGTCCTCTTCCTGATCTCTGCTCTTCAGCGACAACAAGCGCTCCTTCTTTCGCTCCTTCTTTCGCCCACTGATGAGCTGCAATTTGTGTAGAGGTAGTTTGAAACTCATAACGAATCTCTTTACCAAATTGCTGAGTATGTAGATGAGGAATGATCTCTTCTGGTGCAACCCGATCTGGACGATAAACAAGTCGATATCCACTCCGTGGTTTAGCTTCTATTTCATAACCTTCATTTCGTAGCTCTTCAATATGCTTCCAAATAGCGGTTCGACTTACCCCTACTTTCTGACTAATCTCTTCTCCGGATAAAAATTGAGTTTGATTTTGTAACAACACAGCGATTAACTCATTACGAATCCCTTTTCTCAAGGTAACATCCTTCCTTTAACAAAACATCCTTACGGTTCTCCAACCGCCTGAGAGCCACTTGCTCCAATAAATAGTTTAATCGCTCCCCAATCCACGGTCCTGTTTTTTTGGGGATGGCTTGAAGTAAATCCATTCCACTTAGATCAAGCTCTTTCAGGTGAGTAATTGGCATTTCACTCCACCATTGTTTCAGTCGCGAAAGGGTGATAGAATCCGAGTCCAAATCAACGGTTTCTGTCATCACTGCTAATAGCCAACCTCGTTGAACCGCTTCCAATCCATATGTTAATAGCAATTTTTTCCCCGATATTTCATCTAATGAAGACCAACCCAGTCCCAACTGGAAACAAGTCTGAATCTCTAAACGATCCACTCGCGATAACTTAAGAGCTTGACAACGCTGTTCCACTTGGTTGTACTTAGTATGAAACATCCATAAAAGAAAAGCCCAGTAGACAATACGATCTTTCCTGTTCCCCAAGTAAGTCAGGTGCAAAGGGGTAAGTCGCCTCCATCGCTCATAACGATGGAATGGTGGCAAATCATAGATGAGTCCAGTATCAAATAAGAGCTTCATCCCTAAATCAGGTCTAGCCCCCTCCCACATCTTTTCCAGCTCCGCTGTCACTCTCTCCACCGATAAATTCACACATAACCCTTTCCATTGCTGGATTGCCTTTAAAGTGGATCCATCTAAACGAAACTGGAATTGAGCAGCAAAACGAATAGCTCGTAACATGCGAAGAGCATCTTCCTGAAACCGATCCTCTGGTTGACCCACTGTTCGAATGATCCCTGCTTCTAAATCCGATACACCACCAAAATAGTCATAAAGACAATCTTCTGCATCTTTGGCCATGGCATTAATCGTAAAGTCACGTCGTGATAAATCCTCTTGTAAGGTTCGAACAAATTTCACTTCTGAAGGGCGGCGATGATCCTTATATTCAGATTCAACGCGAAAAGTAGTCACTTCAACTGGGTTACGATCGATCACTACCGTTACCGTTCCATGCTGCAAACCCGTAGGAATCGTATGAGAAAACACTTTTTGCACCTGCTCAGGTAACGCATTCGTAGCCACATCATAATCTTTGGGTTCTCTACCCAACCATTCATCACGAACGCATCCACCCACCCAATACGCTTCATAACCAACCTGATTTAAGGCTTGGATCACCTGTTGAGCACTTTTACGTTCTTTTCTCATGCGTCTACTCCTACTCTAGGACTTGTTGGTACAACTCTTCATATTGTTTCACAATCGCCTCTCCCGAAAAGCATGTACGAGCTCGATCCATTCCTGCTTGTGAAAACTCTAAATAAAGACTCTCATCTAATAAAAGCGAAAGAGCATCCTTACTCATCTGTTCCACATTTCCAATCTCTGTTAAAAACCCCGTCTGCCCATGAACAACTACTTCTGGTAAACCACCTGCATCAGAACCAATCGTCGGTACACCACATGCCATCGCTTCTAAAGCGACTAAGCCAAAGCTCTCTTTTTCGGAAGGCAAAATAAGTAGGTCTGCGAGAGACATCAAGGGAGCTACCTCATCTTGCTTCCCCAAAAAACAGACTTTATTCATTAATCCCAGTTCTCTAGCTTTCTTCATAATATTGGGCATTTCTGGTCCTTCACCTACCAATAGCAAACGAGCAGGTATCTGCTTTTGCACCTGATAAAAAATATCAATCATATCATTAGGACGTTTGACAGGCCGAAAATTGGAAATATGCAACAGTATTTTTTCGTGATCATCTGCATATTTGTTACGAATCTCTGTGACATTACGGGGATAATAAACACGCGTATCAACAAAATTATAGATACGATAAATGGAACGATACACTGGAAAGCTGGCTAAGGTTTGTCTGACTAAATCATCTGAGACCGCCGTAACTGCATCACTATGCTGAATCCCATAACTAATAATATCTTTGAGTGAAGGGTCTTCTCCTAAAACTGTGATATCTGTTCCATGTAGAGTCGTGACAACTTTTAAATGATCTCCTACCATTTGCTTCGCTAACACAGCAGCGATTGCATGCGGAATCGCATAGTGGACATGTAGTAAGTCAAGTTGATAAGCCTTGGCTACTTGTGCCATCCGACTGGCTAATGCCAAATCATAGGGTGGGTATTTAAACACTGCATATCGATTCGCTTCCACCCCATGATAAGATATATTTTCGTGAAACCTTCCCAATCGAAAAGGCATATCATAAGTAATAAAATGAATCTGATGCCCTCGTTCGGCAAGTAACTTACCTAATTCTGTTGCGACCACTCCTGATCCACCATGAGAAGGGTAGCATGTTATTCCGATACGCATGGAGTACCTCCAACAACTAAGATCGAGAAATGAGGAAAGACTGTTTGAGTGGACGCGGACTAGCTAACGCCTCTCCATAAGATACTCCAATTTGATGTCCCCATAATTGGTCGCGACCGCGAATCATCGACAAAAAGGTAGGACTATTTAACGGGGTATCTACTTCTCCAACTTCTCGTTTAAATTGACTTTCAAAAGCAAGTAATGCATTGACTTTTGTTTCGTACACATCACTAATATCCACAATCACATCAGGAACATGGATATCATTGATAAAATAATGAAACATCTGAGAAACACGATGAACTGGTTCATGTCCAGGTGTTTCTTTTTTACGGATCGCAGCATCAAACACTGCTTCTTTAACTAAATGACTACAGGCCACATGGTCAGGATGACGATCATCCCAGAACGGAGCCAATACAATAGTTGGTTTCCATTGTCGAATCACTTGGGTAATTCGTAACAATTGCTCAGGGGTTCCCACTAAACCACGATCAGGAAAACCTAAATTAATATGCTCAGTTACACCTAATATGTCAATGGCTCTTTGTGTTTCCACTCTTCGACTTTGTACCGTTCCATTCGAAGATAGCTCTGCTTCTGTCAAGTTACAGATTGCAGTCGTAAATCCGGCACGAGCATGTTTGGCTAAAATTCCACCCATTCCGATTTCCACGTCATCGGGATGGGCTCCAAATGCTAATAGGTCAATACTCATTTTATAGTCCTCTCTTTAATATTACCGCTGTTCGATGAGATTTCGCCACGCTAGTTCGCCTTCCTCCACTGCACGAATGAGGATTTCGGCAGAAGCCATATTGGTAGCCACTGGGATATTATGAACATCAGCCAATCTCAATAGCGCGAGGATATCTGGTTCATGGGGCTGTGAAGTGAGGGGATCACGAAAAAAGATAATCAAATCCATTTGATTTTGAGCAACTAAAGCTCCAATTTGTTGATCTCCCCCCAATGGTCCAGAAAGAAAGCGCTGAACTTTTAGCTGAGTAGCTTCCATAACCCGACTTCCTGTAGTTCCTGTGGCATACAATTGATGCTTTTTTAATATAGATTCATAAGCAATAGCAAATTGTACCATTCGTTCTTTTCGTTGATCATGGGCAATCAATGCGATATTCACTTATTTCACCTCTATATAAGATCGAGCACCTTTTCCTACTTATATATCTAGGATATGTTCAAGACCAAAGATCAGATGGTCTATGTCCATCACTTTTTCAATAGCTAACTGGACTCCAGGCATGAATGACTCCCGATTGAAGGAATCATGACGAATCGTTAATAACTGTCCTGATCCACCAAATAAAACCTCTTGATGGGCCACTAATCCAGGTAATCGAACACTGTGAATTCGGAAACCTTGTGTATAAGCTCCTCTAGCCCCTTCTAATCGCTCAGTCTCTTCAGGGTGGCCTTGTCTAAACTCAGGTCGTTGTTGAGCAATCATTTCAGCAGTCTTCATCGCTGTTCCTGAGGGAGCATCTAATTTTTGGTCATGGTGAGACTCTATGATTTCCACATGTGGAAGATACTTAGCTGCCTTCATTGCAAAATCCATCATCATCACGGCTCCAATGGCAAAGTTAGGAGCCACAATTGTTCCCACCTTATGCTGATCACAAAGAATGCGAATTTCCTCCAAATCTTCTTCCGTCAGTCCGCTTGTCCCAACTACAGGACGAACCCCAGATTGAATCGCCAGCTCCATATGATCCTTCACTACATATGGGGTCGTAAAATCAACGAGTACATCTGCCTCATGTTTAGCCAAAGCATCCATGAGAGACCTTTCAAAACTGATATCTAAAGACTTTAATCCAAGTACTTCCCCCACATCTTGTCCTTCTTGGGAGCGAGATATTGCACTCACTAAAGACATATGGTCAGATTGAGTGATCATTTTCACAGCTTCTCGTCCCATTTTTCCATTGGCTCCAGCTACGATGACACGAATACTCATGATTCTTTCTCTCCTCTATCCCTTGTTCTCGATTAGGCTTCATCTTTACGAGTCCATCGTTCTGCATCACGAGTCCGATATTTGTTCATAACCTCATCAAAAGCTTGTTCT
The DNA here is from genome assembly GCF_004341825.1 of Hazenella coriacea. Taxonomy (GTDB): domain Bacteria; phylum Bacillota; class Bacilli; order Thermoactinomycetales; family Thermoactinomycetaceae; genus Hazenella; species Hazenella coriacea. Next base: position 11,978 of record NZ_SMAG01000007.1, read on the forward strand.
AAATCAATATTGAGTGAATTAGCAAAACAAGTGATAATAAAGAGAAGATCTCCTAATTCATTTTGAATCGAGTTTTCCTCTTCACCTGGCTTTTTTGGTTTTTCTCCATAATGGTGATTCACTTCTCTCGCTAACTCTCCTACTTCTTCTGTCATCCGAGCTAGCATCGATAAAGGATGAAAATATCCTTCCTTAAATTGACTAATATAGTCATCTACCTCTTTTTGCATCTCTTTAAACGTTTTCTCAGACATCTGAACATCCCCCTCACACTTTCTCATGTTAACTGATTCCCCAAATGAACTCAATCAAAGGTACATTGATAAACTATATGAGGGCATGTATAATATAGCGGGATTATAAGTATATGGTAAAGAAGAGGCGACAGTTCCATGACACACAAAATAACACTTCATATTCGTAATATCTTCATCATTTTGCTCGGTTCAACCATTTTTGCAATCGGGATTAATTACTTTGCCATCCCCAACCAATTAGCTGAAGGTGGCTTTACAGGGATTGCACTGATCCTAAATTATCTATTTGATTGGTCTCCTGGGCTATTAATTTTCATTCTAAATATCCCTCTCTTATTTGTTGGGTATAAAGTATTTGGTAAACGAACCCTTGTTTACACCATCGTTGGGATTTCAGGTGTATCCATTATGCTTGAATTAACCAAAAGCTTAGCCGAAAATACAAAACCACTGGGTGATCTCCTTCTAGTGGCTTTATATACAGGTGTCTTAACCGGAATTGGATTAGGTATGATCTTCCGTGTAGGGGGAACAACTGGCGGCGTTGATATTATTGCACGCCTTGTCAATAAATACTTTGGGTGGAGTATTGGTCGGACTATGTTCTTATTTGACCTCGCAGTGATTTCATCTACTATTTTCTTATTCAATTTACAGATGGCCATGTATACACTAGTCGCTGTATTCGTAGGTGCTCGGGTTATTGATTTTGTAGTCGAAGGACTAAGCGCCTCGAAAGCAGCCATGATCATCTCCAATTCAGCTCAAGATGTAGCCACCACCATTACACAAAAAATGGGTCGAGGTGTAACGATTCTCAAAGGCAAGGGCGCATATACAGGTGCAGAAAAAGAGGTACTCTATGTCGTTGTAGCACCCAACGAAATGCCAAAACTAAAGCAAATTGTTCATGAAAGAGATCCCTATGCATTTGTCGTTGTTAATGATGCACGTGATGTTCATGGTGAAGGCTTCTCTTTTGAACGAACAGATCAAGATCACCCGAATCCCCATCAATGATTGATGGGGATTTTTTTATAAATAACAGTCAGTTTTTTCAATTTAATGCATATCTTTAAAAGGAAATCAACCATTTCACTACAGTCTTAGATGTAGAAAGGAGAGAATCGATTGCTTTCCGACCGCTTAACCCAACTTCGGAAACAAAAAAAGCTCACCATCGAAGAAGCAGCTTCTAAGATGAACATGAACTCCTTATCACTACACAAATTTGAAAAAGGTAGCAGAGAACCAAGCCTACATAATCTGTGTCGGATCGCCGACTTTTACAGCGTTTCTTTAGATGAACTTGTAGGTCGTAATTGGCACCCCATCTTTGAAGAGTTAGTCTACTTTACAGATGAAGAGATTGCTCTTATGATTCGAGCCATCAACGCTAAAATGGTCCGTCTGGAAAAAGGGATTGAGCTAGATCAACATATAAACTTACCATTTTCCCTTTGGTATAATGAATTAGAAGGATGTAAAGAAGTTATTAAAAAATTGAGTCAATCAAAAGCCATAGAGGGCTAAAGACCAACCATTTTGACTACTTCTCCAATTGGGAGAAGTTTTTGTTTATAGCACAATTTTTTAAGACAAAAAGTAAGCATGAGTCTTACGTCGACGATAGTTCATGCTTACTTTTTGCTTATACAGAGTTTCAATTTCCAATCATGGATACTCACTCATTCTTCCACGATCACTCATCCATCCTCACCTGATATCTCGTCCAACTTACATAAGTCAGTACACCTGCAATAAAACTACTTACCCAAAAAATAAATACTTGAACAGAAACCCCACTAATCTCTTGAGTCACAGCCATCACATCTTTTTCAGTCCCGAAAAATAAAGGTTGTAAAAGAGTTTCTAGTTGTTTAACTCCCTGATCCAACTTAGACAAATCAGTCTGTTTTTCAATGAATGTGAGTAGTGAATCTACTTTATGTACCGTTGAAGGGCTTTTCGTTATGACTAATGCGGGACGAACCATGTGATATTCATCCAACAATTGCTTCACAGCTTCCTGGACTGAATCCAAATCCTTCTGCACAATTGCTTCTTTGATATGTTGGATATGTTTCTTCATCGGATCATAATATCGTTTCCATAAAGGTTGGTGAGGATGAGATACTGCATCAAAGGCTACTTGTAAGCGGATCGCTGAGACCCTGATTTCTTCTTCATTGGGCGTAATACGATTGAGCTGATGTTCTAAATCTAAAATGACATTAGATAACTCATGAATAGCCTCAATACTCAGGTTTTTATCAGATAAATTGGACTTTGAAAATTGATTGGCAAGAATAGCTAATTGGGTTTTCGCCTCTAGATAATCTCCTTTATCAATCCATTTGACGACTAGATTCGCTGTTCGAGACCAACTCTCACTCTCTTTTTGGAAATCCGTACTTGCCAAAGTAATCGGTTGGAATAGGAAATAGATAAGAAAACTACAGAGAAAGAGATATCCCCTAACTCGAGTAAACACCCTTTCTCCCTCCCCTCGTTAACCCTTTTTATCAATCTATTCAGTTTGTCCAATTTAATATGTCTTCCAATAAAAAAAGCCGGACTATCTTCCGACTTTTCGCACACCATATAGTGTTGATGTTCAATGAGATATGAAAGTTTTACATAAAAAATGACTTTATCTAATTCATCGACCATCTAAATTCATCTGTTCGTTTTATTATCAACATAGCTGTTTATGACTTTATTCCTTGCAGTTCTTTTCTCATTTGTAAAATAGTGAAAAGAAATATCGTGACTAAGCTAAGTATAAAGGTAAACCAGCCGACCCAATGAATAAATGGTTCCAACGTTGGAGCCACCCAAGGATGAATTTTTAAACCATAATCTAATCCATCATTGAGTAAGGTCCATCCTGAAACAATCAAAATTTCCTTGACTCCATATGTATAAAACGGTGAGTATAACAAAGCTTGCGCCGCCATTCCTAAATGCGACCCAATCAGCATCCAATGCTGCCATGTCAAAGCATCCATAAATGGACGATCATCTAATGCTCCACCCCAAATAATCATGACAACTGCCCAAATTCCATATTTAAATAGAGTGATTGATGCAAAAGATTCCATTAAAGGGCTGCGCCGAGATAACAGATAAAGAAGTAAGACCATCGTAAAAAATGCACTAGCTGTAGGACTATCTGGAACAAAAATGATTAGACTTGGCTCAGTAATAGCCAATTGATTTTTATACCAGTAAAACCCATAAATAGAACCAAATAAGTTAATGATAAAAAGGATCCATAAGAACCATGAGCTCATCAATAGTGAACGAAAATGAAACCAAAGGAGTTTCACCGTTTATTCCTCCTTTCATCTAGATTTTATTTTACATGATAAAAACCTGGCTGCCAAAAAGCAACCAGGTTGGGTTGGAATGAGTACAAATTATTTTTGCTTTTGTTTCATTAACCAGTCAACGAGTACTTTTTTCTGCTCCTCACTACCTTGGAACATACCAGCTGGCATTGCACCGCGACCGTTATCAATGATATCAATCATATCTTCGGCAGTTAATGTTTTGTCACCCTTCATCCGGTCACCTACACCGAGAAGACCAGGACCACCTACACCCTGTAATTGGTCACCATGGCATGTAATACATGCACTTTGGGAATAAAGTTTATAACCTTCTTCATATTTACCAACTACCTGTGTATTTTTAGGTACAGGTCCTGCAGAAGAAATTAATTGAGCTTCATGTTCATATTCAGCTGCCCAAGTAAGTGCAGCTACCGAAATTAGCGCGATAACCATTAAGCCAGTAGTAACTGGACGCTTCAGAGGTTGACGCTCTTTACTACGATCCAACCAAGGAGCTAGGAATAATCCCATAAACAAAATGAAAGGAACAACTAAAGTACCGATTACTACATAATCTCCAGATGCCCATTTGTATTTAAGCAATTGGTACAAGAATAAGAAGTACCAGTCTGGAACAGGCAAGAAACTGGTGTTTGTGGGGTCAGCCACTTCACCCAGTGGTGGTTCTTCTGCCATAACCAAAGTCATAAATCCAACTAAGAAGACGGCAGCTACCATCCATTCTTTTAATAAAAAGTCAGGAAAAAATGCTTCAGTTTTACCTGGAAACTCAGAATAGTCCTTGGGATATAACTTCGGACGGTCTGCACGAACGCGCGAGTCTCCCACATAGTGGACTTGCTTTTGGTTTCCGTCTTGTTGGTTTGCCAAGTGGATCCCTCCTCACACGCAGACCTTATAGTGGGCCTGAGATGCCCTGACGACGAATTAATAAGAAATGGGCTCCCAACAGTCCTAATAGAGCCGCTGGTAAGAAGAATACATGTAGGGCAAAGAAACGAGCAATCGTTTGAGCACCTACGATATCTCCACCTTGAAGGAACGTTGCAATATAAGGTCCTAAGTAAGGAACAGAAGCGGCAATCTCAACCCCAACCTTGGTAGCAAAATAAGCTTTATTGTCCCAAGGTAAGAGATAGCCAGTAAATCCTAGACCTAACATTACAAAGAAAATGGACATACCAATCACCCAGTTAAATTCACGTGGGTTTTTGTATGAACCGGTGAAGAATACACGTAAAGTATGCAAGAAGAGCATAACGATGGCTACACTCGCACCCCAGTGATGCATTCCCCGTACGATGGCGCCCATAGCCACCTCATTTTGTAAGTACTGAACACTTGCATGGGCATTAACAATATCCGGAACATAGTTCATTGCCAGAAACATCCCGGAAAGGATTTGAATGACAACTACGAAAAATGTCAATCCACCAAAGCAATAAATAAATGCTGAAAAATGGTGGGCAGGGTTCACGTGTTCTGGCACCTCGTGATCTGCTATATCTCGCCATAATGGCGTAACGTCAATGCGTTCATCTACCCAATCATAAATGGCGCGCAGCATCTATGCTACACCTCCCATCACCGCACATTATCCTTTAACTACTGGGCCAATCAATAAGTTACCGTTTTCAACTTTAATCTTATACTTATCTAACGGTTTATTTGGTGGGCTTCCAGGAAGGTTGACTCCATTAGCATCATAACGCCCAAAGTGACAAGGACAGAAAAACTCGTTCTTGAATTGGGGGTTACCTTCCCAGCTTACCGTACAGCCCAAGTGTTTACAGATGGGGGATAGAGCAACGATCTCTCCAGCTTTATCCTTAAATACCCACGCTGTAAATGGTTCCCCTTTTTCAGGTACATACCAACCATCTTTGCGCCCTTGAACTACGAAACTAACCGATTTAGGTCTTTCAGTAATTTCACTGACTGGTAGATTGACATCAATAAAAGTCTCATCTCCACCTTGTTTCAGTACAGGGTCAACTGCAAAGCGCACCATTGGAAATAACATCCCAGATGCAAGGAACCCAGCTGTCCCACCCAATGTGTAAGTTAAAAATTGACGGCGGGAAACTTTCTTACTCACGACTCGTCCGACCTCCTTCTATACGGTATAACCGTCCACTCGGACCGGAACCTTGTTTAACTTGCTAGGACAAATTACTCTTTTACTAGGACATATACATGATAGCGAATGCCCCTTGAAAAAGTCAAGGAATGAGCTGTGAATATCAGACGACAAAATCCTAACTTTTAACTGTCAATATTTGGATCGTTTTGCCACATTTGAAGAACATCCTGAAAAAGCAGATGAACAGCTTGTTCCAGTTGCTCATCAGTAGCAGTATCTTCTAAATTAACTTGATGAGTTAGAACTTTGATCTGCTGACTAGGATCACAGACTGATAAAGACTCAGTGGAAACGATTACAAGATGATAAAAGCCTGAGTCTTTTATCTCTTTGATTATCTCATTAAAATATGCCATAAAAACTTCATGATTTTGTCCAATATATGAAATTGTAGGTAGTAATAGAATTCGTCCTTTTAATTTTTTCTCTAATGATGTAGCAACACGTTCCAACAAACGGGACTGTTGTACAAAAATCTGCTTTTGCTGGATTCGAATCCCTGATACAGGAATACAAAGAGTATCTACAAAGGGAGAAACCTCTTGCCAATCTCGATCTGACATAGTCATTAATTCCATGTGATCATCCTCTTTTCCACATAAAAATGCCCGACATCTCTGTCGAGCATTATATCTAAATTATTGTTTTGACTCTACTATCTTATTCCATTGTTCGCTGAGCTGTAAAAAAGTCTGTTTGTCCCCTGTAGCTAACGCGTCGTCGATTTTCTTGTATAATTCTTGTTGTTGAAATTCTCTAACCGCTTGATCAAGAAGCATCTCCGCGAACAGACTGAGCAAATGGTCTTGCACCAAGTCATGTTTTTCCATGGGATTAACCTCCAATACCGCGGCATACTCAGGACACGCTGCCCGGTCTTTGAAATACAGCTCAATATATAAATCTTCATGGGGATAAGTTCGGATATCGTAAAAAGCTGCTTCGACATCTGTTCCAACCCGTTTATTTTTGATAAACTTAAATGGAATCATATTGCTACAAGTGGCAGAAAGAATCATTGACTTACTTAAATTTTGGGCATTATCGACAAAGTGGACCCGCTTTAACAATTCCTGATTGGAAGACAGGTAATTGAGCAAAAAGGCTGCTTGTTTGATTTTCAACTCATACCGATCTAAAAACCATCCAATAAACTCTTTTTTCTCAGCGATGGAAACTGTATGGCTCATCTTCCTTCTCCCACCCCGCTTTTGTGATTGAATATTATGTCTTTTCGTCTGCCCGCCTCAGAAAATATGGCGCTGAAATGGTATCTGAGTATATCTATGATTCGAGTTCGGGAGGTTTATTTCCTGCTTATTTCCCCGATTTTATGAAACCTTCTTCAATCACTTGTTCACGAAATGCGGAGATTCCATGCATCCACTTGACACCCGATTGAGTAAGTTTCACCAAAGATTGATCTTGCTCCACTCCAAATTGTAAAATCCCCAGATGGACAAGCATTTGAATGGTCTTTCTAAATAATGACTCTTGACTCTCGTAATAATACGGGGAAATCCATTCATTAACTGCCTTATAGATCTGTTCCGTCGGCATCCATTTAGATCGACTAAGTAAACCAATCCAGCGCAAGATAATGGGTAGATGTGGAATGGGCTTACGATAGAGACGAATCCAAAAGCGATAAAGCTGTTTATCTGCATTGGAGTCGTTTTTATATAAATACCCGTTTCCGATATCCGTTAAACTTAAATTTTCTTTATTTTCTCTAAAGTATCCTTTGTAAAATGCATAATCATAGAGAAGCGAAAACCGATCTGGGTAAAGATGATACATCCTGCCAAAACCAAAGCGAGGGCCTTTCTGGTTGATCACGTCCTCGTTAATCACAAATGTTTTTAATAATTGCTTCTGTTGTTGTTTATGGATTGCCCCATCTAAAGTCAATCGAAGAACTTCTTTGCGAATCAAATCAAGGAAACGATAAAGATCTTTAACGAGTTGTCCTTCCTCATTCCGATAAAAGGAGGGAGGGCGTAACAATACCTCTATATCATTTAGGAATGGGCGAATAAACAAGTCCGTCATTTGCTCCCTAAGATCTGATGGAATATGATATAAATATTGCGTGCGATGCGAATAACCAGTAAATAACCATCCTCTTTTTAATGCCCCTACGACTAAACTTCGCGGTTCTCCTTGATCATTCTGTAATGCTGCTCTCCCTTTAGCTAATAGCTCTTCCATTGTATAAGATGGACTGTGATCCAAGATGATTAATTGCATAAACCGATGTTGTGAAGGGGACAAGTCTACAACCATCTGATCCAAGCTTGACTTTTTCCCCACCTTTCTTAATACAGCACAGATCAAGTCATGTTTTGAATGATGGTCACTTACTACGCCACCGTAAAAACGGTTTAATTGTTTTAACTGTTCAATATCTGTATAAGTTAACCAATCAGCCATTCGCACTGTCACATCATCCTCACTATCCAATGGCATTACCACTATAATTAGTTTGGACAAGAAACAGTACAGATAGACCTATGGAATCAAAATAGAGTGAACCCCAGATAAACTTACCTGTCACCTTTCAAAGCATGATCAAGTGCTCTTTAGGCTAATTCCATACAACTATCATCTATTTTTTTGTGTAACTTTCGTCAGAGAGTCTCTCTCCTGGTCATAAGTCTCTTGGACTTGAATCCCTCTCCCAAATAAGAACAAACTAAAATATATTGAAAACATCAATCCTAAAGGAAGCGATTGTTTAGGAAAAAAGAGAGCAAAAAGATCCCCGATCATATTTTTCCACCCTGTTTTTATCTCAAGCATTCCTGCCCATTCGGGGAGTAGTAATGGGATATGAATGATAAAAAAACAGATGATTGCTTCACTCAATGATAACCGATGGCTAAATTTCGCTGACGATCCCAAGCCGATGTATATAAAACATGTGATGATTCCCACCATAATCAATGTCCATTCAAGCATCAGAGAAGATAAGTCATTGGTTGGAAACCAGATAGAGATAAAAAAAGGAAACACCCAAATTTTCAATAATGTAATACTTATGAGTACAAAAGTCGCTTCGATCCACCACCGCCAATATCGTTGAATGAACATTAGACAACCCTCCTCATCAAAAAATATGACTGGAGAATAAAAAAAAGAACCGCCCAATGAAGAGCGGTTTTGCACAAGACGTACAATATTGGATAGGAGTGGAGAGAAACCATACTGTAGTTTAATTATACGAAAATCAGTGGACAAGGTCAACACTTAATTCCTAATTTTCTGATTTGTACTAACTATAAACGAAGGATCATCTCTTCAAATCCCGGAAATGATATTTGAATTGCTTCTGCCTGTTCTACCCGAACCCCATCCTTTGAAGCAAGACCTGCGACAGCCAATGCCATTCCAATTCGATGATCTCCATGACTTTGACAAACCCCACCTTGAAGCGGAGTAGGACCTTCGATCATCAAACCATCTTCTGTTTCCTCAATCTGTGCGCCTAGCTTCCGTAGCTCCTGGGTAATAGCTCGAATTCGATTCGTTTCTTTCACCTTCAGCTCTTCCGCATCGCGAATGATCGTACGCCCTTTTGCTTGGGTAGCGATCACTGCCAAAATTGGGATTTCATCGATCATACGTGGAATGATCTCTCCACCAAATATAGAGCCCACCAACTCCTCGGCGACAATTGTTACTCGCCCCATGGGTTCATGACAGGAAAAATCGGTAATCTCCCACTCGATGTCAGCACCCATTTGGCTAAGTGCTTCGATTAGTCCTATTCTTGTAGGATTAAGCCCAACTCCTTCGACCGTAACCCGACTCCCTGGAACCATACAAGCTGTAGCTAGTAGAAACGCTGCTGACGAAAAATCCCCAGGTACTTGAACAGTCGTTGCAGAAAGTGACTGTTTCCCTTGAATAGAAACCATGCAATCATCATCCCGATTCACTTCCACCCCAAAAGCGGGCAGTAATCTTTCAGTATGATCCCGAGACAGAGAGGGTTCTTTCAGTATGGTTTGACCTTCCGCAAACAGACCTGCTAACATAAGGGCTGACTTCACTTGGGCACTAGCAACAGGTGTTTGGTAAGTGATTCCTTGTAAAGGAGAACCATGAATCACTAAAGGCGTATATTTCCCACCCTGTCTGCCATCAATTTTGGCCCCCATCAGGCGTAAAGGTTCTACGATTCGTGACATCGGTCGTCGTGAAATCGAATCATCTCCAATTAAGACAGAGAAAAACGGGGCTGCCGATAAAAGACCTGCCATCAATCGAATCGTAGTTCCAGAGTTACCAACATCTAGTGGTTGTTTGAGCTCCTTTAGCCCCTCCATCCCTTTTCCATAGATGTATAGCGTAGTTTCTTCAGGTCGCTCCATGTGTACACCCATTTGTTGAAAACAGGTCATGGTGTTTAAACAATCTGCCCCAGTTAAAAATCCTTTAACTGTAGTAATCCCTTCAGCAAGAGCCCCCAACATGATCGATCGGTGAGAAATAGATTTATCTCCAGGAACCCTAAATGTTTTCTGAAAAGGTTTTGAGCGAGAAACTTGGATCTGACTCATGCTTTACTCCTTTCACTCATCATCCATATAAACGGTATATCCTGAATGACGAAGATAAGTGACTGCCTGGATCACATCTTGCTGTGATTGAAAAGAAAGTCGGAGAACACCTGGTGTATACTCACGATTCTCCAATATACATATATTTTTGATATTAATTTTTTGTTGACCCAAAAGCTTCGTTAGATAAGCAATCTCCCCAGGCTGATCACAAATATCTACCACACATTCAAAAAAAGGGGCAAGGATTCCTTTCCGTTTTTTTTCGGGTAATTGACGACGTAATTCTCTAGAACGAGTAAATAGCTCTTCAATCTGATCTGCATTTTTTTCTTGAATAGCTGTGCGAAAGTGCACCATTTGCTTAATCCAATCATCTAACAACGGAATCAATGCTTGATGATTGGTAAGTAAAATATCTCTCCACATTGTTGGATCACTTGCGCCAATCCTTGTTAAATCTCGAAATCCTCCCGCTGCTAACAAATGAAACCATTCATTTTCTTCGTTATATTTTCCCACTTGATTGACGAGTCCCGCTGCAATCACATGGGGGAGGTGGCTGATCGCCCCAACTACCCGATCATGCGCACTAGGCTCCATCAAAACCAGCTTAGCTAAAGTCGCTCTCTCTAATAAGCCACCTAACCGCTGAATTGCTTGCATGGATGTCTCAACCTCTGGAGTTAAGACATAGTATGCATTTTCAAATAAGAGAGACTGAGCCGCCTGCATCCCCGATTGATGCGACCCAGCCATCGGATGACCTCCAATAAAGGTAACTCCCTGTTCGATGAGTACTTTGCCAGTTTGAACGATTTCAGCTTTCGTACTTCCCACGTCTGTCACAATACAATTGGAAGAAAGAGAAAGAGCCGATAGTTCTAAAATTGTATGTTTGATCAGCGTCACTGGTAGTGCAATGATGATAAAGTCAACGCCTTCTACAGCCTGGTTTAATTGGGTTGTTCCTTTATCAATCGCACCTAACGATTCAGCAAGCTGTAAATTCTGATCCGCATGGTCAAATCCAATTACCTCAACAGAAGTTCTCTCTTTTAAACCTAAAGCAATCGAACCACCAATCAAACCCATTCCCAGAATAGCTACACGTTCTGGCATTAATTACAACGATCCTTTCTCCTCGATCAACGATTGATATGCTTCTAAAAAGCGGTCATTTTCTTCGTCTGTCCCAACCGTCACTCTGATAGATGTGGGAAAGCCTAACGCTTGACCAGACCGAACAATAATCCCTTTTTGGAGCAGGTATTGAAATACTTCATCGGCGGGTGAACCTGTATCAAATAAGATAAAGTTGCCATGTGCAGGGAAGTAATGACATCCCCAACGATCTAGTTGAGACATGATTTTCTTCATTCCTAAACGGTTTTGGTTGCGACAATACAACACAAATGTTTGGTCTTTCACAGCTGATGTTGCCGCTTGTTGTGCTAACCGATTAACGTTAAATGGTTCCCGAACCCGGTTTAATTGCTTCAATACATCTGGATGACCGATTCCATAACCAACACGAAAAGCTGCTAATCCATAAATTTTTGAAAAAGTTCGGGTGATGATGATATTAGGATTATAGTCTAAGAGTGAAAGGCTATCAGGATATGATGGATCAACGACATATTCGGCGTAAGCTTCATCAATGACAACACACACATGATCGGGGAGGTCATCTAGAAATTGCTCCAACTCCTCATGACTTACAATCGTTCCTGTTGGATTATTTGGATTGCAAATCCATACGATCCGTGTTTTCTCAGTAATAGCTTCTCTCATTGCCTTTAAATCATGAGTTCCATCCTTTAATGGGATTAGAATTGGCGTGGCTCCTTCAATTCGTGTGACTGTCTCATAACGTGGAAATGTGTGATCTGCCATAATGGATTCTGTCTCAGGTTCCAAGTAAGCACGAGCGATCATTTGTACAACTTCATCTGAACCATTGCCAAAGATCATACGGCGTGGATCAACTTCTATATGTTCCGCCAGAGCTTCTCTTAAAATAGGGGCAGTTCCTTCTGGGTAGAGATGAAATTGGTCTTTAACCTCAGCTAAGGACGTCCATACCTGTGAAGAACATCCAAAAGGGTTCTCATTTGAAGCAAGCTTGATGACTTTCTCGATTCCTAACTCTCTTTTAACTTCTTCCAACGGTTTTCCAGGCTGGTAAACACCCAAACCTTGAATAGATGCTTTTGGTTTCATGGAATAACCCCTCTATCTCTTTTTCCTAATTTTACTCTGATTTTAGATGTCTGACAAATCTCCGAACCTCCTCTAATCCTTCGTCCCTACGAGCGGGGTCCATAAGTGTAGGGGACAGTTGATGAATTCGTTCCACCAATGAACTACCAACGATTACAGCATCACTATAGGAAGAAAACCGAGCAACCTGTTCGGGAGATGAGATCCCAAAACCAACTGCAATCGGAACCGGACTTGCCTGTCGAACCGTCTGTAAAAAAGAAAAAATTTGCTCATCAAATTGAGACCGTTGTCCTGTTGTTCCTAAAGAGGAGATACAATAAACAAATCCTTCTGCTTCCTCTACAATCATTTCAATTCGCTGTCTAGAAGTGGGGGCAACTAGAGGGATCACGGCAATCCCTTCATTTTTTGCCCACTGACGAAGTGAACCACTCTCCTCAAAAGGTAAGTCGGGAATGATCATACCTTGAAAACCAATCTCGGCTAACTCTCCAATTAAACGTTCTAATCCATACTGTAGAAGTGGATTATAATAAGAAAATAAAATAAGCGGAACTTGACATCCCTTTTCTCGTACCCGTCTAGCTAGATCTAAAACACTCATTAACTTAACACCATTCTCTAATGCTCGCTGTGAAGCTGCTTGAATCGTCGGACCATCAGCCACTGGTTCAGAGAAAGGAACTCCCAATTCGATTGCAGTAACTCCTTCCTCCTCCAACAGCTCGATGATTGATTCCGTTACCTCTACATTTGGATCTCCAGCTGTAATAAATGGAATAAGATGAGTTCCAGGTTTCTTGAAGGCCTTTTGTAAGGAATTCATGTTCGCTCCTCCTTAACTGCTTGTCGAATCGTTTCCACATCTTTATCACCGCGTCCTGAAAGACAAACGAGTACAATTTCGTCAGAAGAAAGGGTAACTGCTAGTTGAATTGCTTCAGCAATCGCATGGGCAGATTCCAAAGCAGGCAAGATCCCTTCTGTTTGACATAAGATTTTAACAGCCTGTAAAGCTTGTTGATCAGTAACCGATGTATAACGAGCACGTTTCATCTCTTTGAGGAAAGAATGCTCTGGTCCCACACCTGGATAATCTAATCCAGCAGAAATCGAGTGAGCTGGGATAATTTGTCCATGGGGGTCCTGTAAAAGATAACTATAAGCACCATGTAACACACCTGGACGACCTTTCGTTAATGAAGCGGCATGTTGCTGTGTGTCCAAACCTTTTCCGGCAGCCTCTACTCCATGTAATCGAACAGAATGATCATCTAAAAAAGCGGCAAACATACCAATGGCATTACTTCCTCCGCCCACACAAGCTATCACATCGGAAGGCAAACGATCTTCTACCAACAACAGTTGAGCTCTTGCTTCATCACTGATGACCCGTTGAAAGTATTTAACCATTTGTGGATAAGGATGTGGACCTACTGCAGAGCCAATTAAATAAAACGTTTCATCTACCTCTGCCACCCATTGTCGTAAAGCTTCATTGGTAGCGTCTTTTAAAGTTTGAGTTCCAGATGTGACAGAAACCACTTCTGCCCCCAATAATTCCATTCGGAACACGTTCAATTGTTGACGTTTTACATCTTCTGCTCCCATAAAGACACGACATTCCATTCCTAGAAGTGCTGCCACTGTTGCCGTTGCCACGCCATGTTGACCTGCACCTGTTTCCGCTATTAACTTTTTCTTTCCCATTCGTTTAGCTAATAACGCTTGACCGAGAGCATTATTAATTTTGTGTGCACCTGTGTGATTTAAATCCTCTCTTTTTAAATAAATTTTGGCACCACCCGCATATTGGGTGAGTCTTTGCGCAAAGGTTAGGGGGGTTGGACGTCCTGAATACTCTTTCAATAGTTTTTTGTACTCATGAACAAAATCCTGATCTTGAATCGCTGACTGAAACTCTTGTTCCAGCGTAATTAAAGCATTCATCGAAGTCTCTGGTACATATCTCCCACCAAATTCTCCATATCGCCCTGTCACTTTCTTATTGATTTGATCCGTTATTTTGGCTGTTGGTTGAGCCATGTTTTCTCACCCTTTCAATGAAACTACTCATTAAGTACAAATCCTTTTTTCCATGGATCTCTACACTACTTGAAAGATCCACTCCGTCTGGAGTGTACATCTGAAGAAGATCAATAATATTGCTTTCTTGAAGACCTCCTGCAATCCAAAGAGGGAGATTCGCTTGTATGCATTCTTTTTGAAAAGGAGGGATTACCTGCTTCCATTGAAATGAAGTCCCTGTACCTCCTCGCTTTCCTTTCACCACGGAATCCAACAAAGCGAGATCAATCCAAGGAAGATAAGATGATGGGGAAGTACTAGTCCCTTGATGGTCTACATGAAATGTTTTAATTAATTGAATCGAAAAGCGCTTTTTTACTTCTGCACAAAAGGAGGGTGACTCCACTCCATGAAGTTGAATCGCTCGAAGTGGAAACTCCGTTAACCAATCTTCGATTTCTTGTAAAGTAGGATCCATCATCACTCCAACAGTGAATAGATGAGAAGGGACTAAGTGAATCATGTTTCGGAGATTCGCCTTACTTACAGTCCGTCGACGTCCTGGAACAAGAACAAATCCGACAGCATTTAGATCTAAATCTTGGATCGCATGTAGTTCCTCCTCACACTGAAAACCACAAATTTTAATCCAAGTCATGGTCGGTACCCAGATCCCGTAACTCTTGTAGAGCTTGTTCAGAATCATCCTGTCGCATCAGATATTCACCGATTAAAATCCCATCTACACCTGCTTGAACCATCCGTCTTACGTCTTCGACCGAATGTACCCCACTCTCTCCAATAACCAGAAAAGGGGGTGGAATCATAGGACGTAACCGTTCTGTGACTGATAAATCAGTAGCTAATGTTTTTAAGTTTCGATTGTTAATGCCAATAAAATCAGGATTAGCGAAAACTGCTGCGTCAATCTCTGAGGGCTCATGAACTTCAAGTAAGACTTCCATTTCTAACTGATGAGCAAGTTCCGTTAGCTCCCTCAATGAATGATGGTCTAATAGTGCAGCAATCAGCAAAATCACATCTGCTCCCATTTGTTTGCTTTCGTATACTTGAATAGGATCCATTATAAAATCTTTTCGTAATACAGGGAGCCTCACCTGTTGACGAACTTGAGTTAACGACTCTGCTTTACCTTTAAAATAATGCTCTTCGGTTAAGACAGAAATTGCAGAAGCTCCCCCCTTCTCGTAACTAAGTGCTGTTGCAATCGGATCTACCTCTTCACGGATCACACCTCGAGAAGGTGAGGCGGGCTTTACCTCTGCGATGAACGATACACCCTTTGACTGTTTCACGATTTCAACTAAAGATCTTCCGGGAGAGTGACTGAATCGTTCATTCATCTGTTCCATTGGGTGATACTGGGCATAAAGTTGTTGAATCTCTTGCTTCTTCAACGCAACAATCTTTTCAAGAAACATGCTGTACCTCCTTGGAATAACGAACTACTTCTTCTAACTTGCTAGCTACGTGTCCAGCGTCGATGAGATGAGTTGCTTGTTTGACACCCTCTTGTATGGAGTTCGCTTGCCCCGTTAGATATAAAACTGCACCCGCATTAAGTAAAACCACATCCCGAGGTGCTCCCCGTTCTCCGTTAAAAATTCGTTTCATGAGGGCGGCGTTAAACTGTGAATCTCCACCAGCAATCTCATGTATATAGCTTCTTTTTACTCCTAGTTCTTCAGGAGTGACTTCATAGGTGTAAATCAAATCTCCGTTCACTTCACAAATCCGGGTGGTATCTGTCACCGTAATTTCATCTAAACCATCTAAGCTTGAAACCACTAAAGCACGTTTAACTCCTAATGCACGAAACACCTCTGCAACGGGTTCGACCAAAGTTGGATCATACACGCCCATCAGTTGAATTTTCACTTTTGCAGGGTTGGCTAAGGGTCCTAGAAGATTAAAGCAGGTACGAAAACCAAGTTCTTTGCGGATGGGCATCACATGCTTCATCGCTTGGTGATATAAGGGAGCAAATAAAAAACTTAATCCCGTTTTCTCAAGCATGTACTCCGCTTCTTTTGGATTTAATTGAATATCCATCCCTAAAGCTTGCAATACCTCCGCACTACCTGTTTTTCCTGAAACTGCGACAGATCCATGTTTGGCGACAGGAATTCCAGCAGCAGCAATCACAAAAGCGGCAGCAGTAGAAATATTAAAAGTTTTCCCACCATCCCCTCCAGTCCCGCATGTGTCTACCGCTTGTAAACTGGACACTTCTATGTTTGCAGCATGACTACGTAAACTTTCGGCAAATCCAATTAGCTCATCGACACTCTCCCCTTTTAACCGTAAAGAGGTTAGAAAGCTAGCGATTTGGGATGGAGTCGCTTGCCCCCTCATCATCAGATCCATGGCTTCTCTAGCTTCAACTCTAGTTAATGGACTCCCCATCATGAGCTTAAGTAAGTATGACTTCATCCTTTAACCGCTCCTTCCATTTCTTCAGATGCCAGATGTAAAGCACGAATCATCCCTTTTGCTTTATTGACAGTCTCCCAATATTCATTTTCCGGGTGGGAATCTGCAACAATTCCTGCTCCCGCTTGGATCGTTGCACAACCGTCCCGAAACACGATGGTTCGAATAGCAATACAAGTATCAATCGAACCTGAAAAACTGAAGCAACCAATCGCTCCTGCATAAACTCCACGTGGCCCTGGCTCTAACTCGGAGATCATCTCCATTGCTCGAATTCTAGGAGCCCCAGATACCGTCCCGGCTGGGAAACATGCCATCAATGCATCAATCGGCTGAAGTTCAGGGTGTAACTCGGCTTGTATATGGGATACCAAATGCATGATATGAGAATATTTCTCTACCTTCATCAGACTAGTCACTTCAACTGTCCCTGCTTTCGCAATCCGCTCTAAATCATTTCGCCCCAAGTCAACAAGCATCATGTGTTCAGCTCGTTCTTTGGGATCCTGGAGAAGATCCTCGACCAAATCTTTTTCATCTTTTAATGTTTTTCCACGCGGACGCGAACCCGCAATGGGACGTACTTCAATCTTTGATCGGTTTGCCCGCAGTAATAGTTCAGGTGACGTACCCACTAATGTCTCTTCACCCATTCGGAGATAAAACATATAAGGAGAAGGATTAATCACACGTAAAATCCGATAGACACGAAGCGGATCAGAGGCTTGCTCAACCTTAAAGCGTTGTGAAAGAACCACCTGGGTCAGATCCCCTGCCAGAATGGCTTCCTTGGCTATCTCAACATTTTTCATAAACTGTTCTGGCTCTAGATTAGCAGGAGGCATAGACTTCTCTTCAACCTCATTATCAATGAGACCCAGTGAGGTAATCTCAGTTTTAGACTTGAAGATTTCACTGATCCAATTCTCTAATTCTTCCGTCATTCGTGAATAATCTTGTTCAATAGAGTCTACATTTTCTACATTTAGATGAACGACAAAATGGATCGCTTTTTTCACATGATCAAAAACCATCAATCGATTGATCATCATAAAATGAAAATCATCACTCTCAGCAGGCATTTGGTTTACTTGGGTAATCTTTTCATTTGGATAGATATAGCGAACCGAATCATAATTGAGATAACCTAAAGCACCACCAAGAAAAGGAGGCATATTTTCATAAACAGGCGTTTGATCTTTACGTAGCCATTCAGATAACCATTTCAGCGGCTCATTCGATTTAATTTTCTCATTACAAGAAGATTCAGTGATCGTAATTAAGCCATGAAGGCAACGAATGATTTGAAAAGGATCTGTTCCTAAATAAGAATACCGAGATTCTTTTTTTCCATCCTCTGCACTCTCTAGCAGAAAAGTATACGGAGAATTAGGTAAACGCTCCAATAGCATCATGGGGGTAACTGTGTCTGAATAGACTGTTTTACAAATGGGAATAGACGAATAAGTCCTTGTCAAGTCAAGAACTTGGTCCAAACTAGGGGTAAACATATCATCTCTCCTCTCAAGCTTTTGGCTTGAAAGAGAGAAAGGAAGATATACGGGGAGGGCAAAAATGGGAATATAAAAAGCCAAAGCAAACGCTCTGGCAGTAGATTCGTATAAATAATCCTCCACTAGCTCAGCTCGACTATGCTCGTATATCCACTCTCTACTCTTCTCTGCTCATTACTTACAACTTAAACTATAGACTAAACTCTTAAAAATAAATTAGCTATCAAATTGATAAATGGATTACACCTAATCATTTAGATATAACCACTATACCTATATACTCTTCATTCACTCGTCTCTCCTACACTTTAACTGAGAGAAAAAAAACTGTCAATAGACTTTTAAATTCTATATGAGCATTTTTAGTCACAGATGGATCCAGATCCCGTCGTGTCACTATTTCTCTGTCTCACTCTCATAGCGTATACGCAAAAGTCGTTCGTCAGAGAAATATCTCCCCTCCTAGGCTCATTCAATCAAGCCACTCAATTGCAAATTCATTTTAGTTTAGTGATTTTGTTCAAGTCGAGTTTTCATTCAAATCTGGTCGTAGTCGCATCGCATCTCGCAAAAAAATATGCTTGATCTCTTTAGAAGTCTTTTCTGTTTCCACTAGTAACAACATTCGTATACAACCTGATATGGCATGAGGAACAGCCATTTCACTTGCACAAAGCATCGGAATATATTCCCACCCGGATATGGAGCGGATCGCCGCGGCAGGGAACACAGCATTTAAATCAGGAGTGGCTGTAATCCACAAACTACAAACATCTTCAGGTTCGATCCCATTTTTATCTACCATCTCACAAAAAAGCTCTGCTGTCGCTTCGTAGATTTCTTTCTCTAAATTATGCTCAACTGTAATCGCTCCACGAATCCCTTTTACACTCAACAAGATCCTCTCCTGATTTCTCTTAGTACATTCTTCACCATAACCGCGTCTACATCACGGACAATTTCAACATTCCCCAGTTGTTTGGATAAAATAAAAGTGAGCTTTCCACCACGAGCTTTTTTATCTTGAGTCATCCGTTGAATGAACTCAGTTTCATCCCAATCTTGTTCAAAGCGGGTTGGTAATTGAAAAGATCGAAGAAGTGCTTCAGTCTGTTCAACCAAGGATGCGTGAGCGCCTAATACTTGCCTGCTTAGTCGCGCTGCTCCAGCCATTCCGATCGCAATCGCTTCCCCATGGGTATATTGCTGATAAAATGAAATCGCTTCTAAGGCATGCCCGATCGTATGTCCATAGTTTAAAACCGCTCTGATCCCTAGTTCTTTCTCGTCCTGTGCAACCACAGTAGCTTTTACTTGGCAACCACGCTCAATAGCCTCTATCACTGAAGCTCGATCCAACGACAACAATGGTTCAGCTCTCATCGCTAGCCATTGGACAAAAGTTCGATCCCAAATCAAACCATGCTTAATCACTTCTGCATAACCTGATATCAATTGTCGCCTAGGTAGTGTAGTTAGAGTATCGACATCAAATACCACCATGAGCGGCTGATGAAAGGCGCCAATCATATTTTTACCTAAACGATGGTTAACTCCTACTTTGCCCCCCACACTACTATCATGGGCCAACAAAGTGGTAGGAAGTTGTACAAATGAAATACCACGCATATAAGTAGCAGCAACAAAACCGGCAAGATCTCCGACAACTCCACCACCTAAGGCGACAATTACACTTTGTCGATCTAAGCCCCAGTGATAACATTGCTCAATCAGCTCTTCGACTTGCTGAAGATTCTTCTTCTTTTCACCCGCTGGAAAAATAGCTGTTCCTATACGATAACCCGCCTGTTCTAAAATCGACTGAACTTGATTTAGATATAACGGCGCTACTTGAGAGTCTGAGATAATCATCAAACTCCGCTTTGTGGACACTCCTACTTCTGTTAGCAGGTAGGGAAGTTTTGGGTAAATGGATGAACCAATATGAATGGGATAAGAATGCTGTGCGAGAGAGACCGACAAGGTTCTCATCAAAACAAACGCGTCCTTTCTCGGTAACGGTTCACTTGCTCGATCCACTCATCTGCCGTATCAGCAGGAAACTTCTCTAACATTGCTTGAGCGATCTCCCATGCAACTACATGTTCAGCTACTACACTCGCTGCTGGGACAGCACAACTGTCAGAGCGTTCTATGCTGGCAGCGAAAGGTTCCTTCGTATCGATCTCTACACTCATCAACGGTTTATATAAAGTTGGAATAGGCTTCATAACTCCCCGCACTACAATCGGCTCTCCAGTCGTCATTCCCCCTTCAAATCCACCCAGTCGGTTGGTACGACGATAAAATCCACGTTCCTCTGACCACTCGATTTCATCATGAACTTTAGAACCTGGCAAGCGAGCCGCTTCAAAACCAATCCCAAACTCAACTCCTTTAAATGCATTAATACTAACCATTGCTTGTGCAATTCGACCGTCCAGCTTACGATCCCATTGAACATGACTTCCTAGACCAACAGGTACACCCTCTACAAGTACCTCAACCACACCGCCTAAGGAATCACCTTCTTTTTTAGCTTGATCAATCAAATCCATCATCGGCTGTTCCACATTTTTATCTACACTGCGTACAGGGGATGCCTCTGAGCGACGTTTGATTTCTTCACACGATAGATCTAAGATTCGCTCCGCCTCAATCTCACCAATTTGAACGACATGCCCAACTACTTGTATCTTACAAAATTCTAATAACTGAAGAGCTACAGCTCCCACAGCCACCCGTGCTGCTGTTTCACGAGCACTGGAGCGTTCTAATACATCCCGTAGATCTCGATGATTATACTTAATCGCTCCATTCAAGTCCGCATGTCCTGGTCTTGGGCGTGAAATTCTACGTTTCTCTGCTTCCTCTGGAATTGGATGTACACCCATTACCTTCTTCCAATGGGTCCAATCTCTATTTTCAATAACCAAAGTAACAGGAGCACCTGTCGTTTTTCCAAATCGAACCCCTGATAAAATCTGCACTTGATCTTGTTCAATTTGCATTCGTCGTCCCCGACCATAACCTTTTTGCCTTCTAGCTAGTTGCTCATCTATTTTTTCCTTCGATAATGGCATCTGACTTGGTAACCCTTCAATAATTACAGTTAATTGAGGACCGTGTGATTCGCCTGCTGTTAAATATCTCATCTCCATCTTCCTCTCTATGCTCTATTCAGCTATGCTCTGCACCTTTCAATAAGACGAAATTTGTTAGCTATCATATCATAGAAACAATCCAAAAGGTACGCTTGACAATAAACTCGGCCAGATATTGCAAACATAAAAAAACAGTCAACACAAAAAGCTGACTGTTGCCATAGGTTCAATTATTCCTTGATGTTTAAGCTGTTTTTCAAGGCATGATCCCAGCTTGGAAAGTAATACAAGGCACTTTGTAATAGTTGCGGCTTTGTCTGCTTTACCTTTTTCTTATTGAGGGGATGACCTTGCTCTTTAAGATTCTGAATTTGACTCATAACCTCTTCCATGCTTAGATATTGATCCATCGTTCCACTCCTTTATAGTCGGGAGCTACCATACCTGCTATTAGATATACTATGATTTGAAGCAGATGGATATGTCATTCTAGAAACGATTTAAAACTAGCTTCCTAACCAAATGGAACAATGAATCTCACATGGATACAATTTATCTAGTAAGAAATATAAATAAAAAAGAGTACGGGTGATTCCGCACTCTTTGGTTCAAACTAGATCCACTGGTTGATTGCTTTTTGATATTCTACTTGTTCACCTTCACCAAACCAGAGAGCCAGTTCGCGTTCAGCACTTTCAGGAGAGTCAGAACCATGGATAATGTTCATAGAAAGACTCACACCATAATCACCACGGATGGTTCCAGGTTGTGCATCTGCTGGATTGGTTTTACCCATCATTTGACGAGCGGTAGCAATTACATTTTCTCCTTGCCATACCATAGCAAACACAGGACTGGAAGTGATAAAGTCAACCAATTCGCCAAAGAATGGCTTTTCTTTATGTTCAGCATAATGTTGTTCAGCCAATTCTTTCGGAACTGACATTAATTTCGCTCCCACCAGTTGAAAGCCTTTCTTTTCAAAACGAGCAACGATCTCCCCAACGAGTCCACGTTGTACTCCATCAGGCTTTACCATTAGAAAAGTTTTTTCCATCTGTGACTTCCTCCATTATGTATCAATTGGCCACCCTTGACCTTGTGGCACCATCAGTCCTCCCTCTACACTCCAACAATCCGATCTTAGAAAAGTAGAAGGAGGCTCTAATGCCTATTTTTCATTCAAATTCATAGCAAATTGACATTGTTTGAACATGAAAAATTGTATCAAGAACTTATTCGAAACGCAACTTACCTAGTAAGAGCGCCTAACAATAAATTCAGCAATCATTCTGAGGGATTCTCGTTCAGAAGAGTCAGGTAGACGATCTAATCGCTCCTGTGCTTTTTGTAAATATTGTTTGGATAAGTCAAGTGTGTATTCAATTCCTCCCGCTTGCCGAACCACATCGAGAATTTGTTCAACCTGACTAACTTCTCCTCTAGATTGTAAATAATTGCGAATCATTTTCTTCTCTGCCGCATCCCCATGATGTAAGGTGTAACTTACTGGAAGTGTTATATTTCCTTGCAATAAGTCACTTCCAGCAGGCTTTCCTAACACTCTCTCCTCACCCACAATATCAAGTACATCATCAGTTAATTGAAATGCCATGCCCACATAATAGCCATATGCATATAAGTCCCGTACAATTTCTGGCTTGGCTCCACTTACGATCGCTCCAAGTTGACAACTGATCGCCATTAATAAAGCGGTTTTTCTTTTAATTCTTCGAAGGTATTGACGGAGATGCTGATCTCCATTGTACAAATCTTCGATCTGATCGATTTCACCTAGACACATACGCATAATAGAGGTTGATAAAATACGATGAACTTCAGCTTGCTCAATCTTTGCGATTTCCGCCAATGCTTGTGCAAGGATAAAGTCCCCTGTATACATAGCAATTCGATTATCCCACTTCGCTTTGACTGTTAAACGTCCCCGACGAGTTTGTGCATCATCGATCACATCATCATGAACCAAAGTCGCCATATGGATTAGCTCAAGAGAGACAGCTACTTGCTTAAGACGTGTCAACTCATAATCCCCAAAACGACCTGATAACAAGACAAAAACGGGACGCATTCGTTTTCCACCAGCTTCTAAAAGATGAGTGGCTGTCTGACGTAAAGGTTGATATTCTGGATTGACTGCAAAAGATAAGTCCTCTTCAATCTGTTCAAGATCTTTCTTTAGGTTGTGATAGATTTGTTGCAAATTCATCCGCTTCACCCTGATCAACGCATACCTAGACTTTCTCTCAAGTCAAGCATGCAAATCTGCACATCTGGAGAAATTAAACCAATCTCTGCCGCATATTGATAATAAGTTTTAAGTCCGATCTGTTCAGTTTCCTGAAGGTCATAACAAAGTCCATCGAAATATTGGTTCCAAAACGATTCACTACCATTCAACTGCTTCATCGCCTCTTGAATGATCGGTTGTCGTTGTTGACTTCCTTGCTCTTTAGCTTTCATAAACCGTGCATAAATCTGTTTCAGTTCATCTTTACGAGTCTCAACGATCTCACGGCGAACAGCCCAAACAGCAAAGGTCATGCTCAAATCTGTTCGATTATACCATTCCTGCCCCAAATCGAAAATACGATAAGGTAAATCTGACGTCATTTTTGCTTTTAAAGCATCATCCCCAATGAGTAACGCAGCATCAGCCTCATTCATCATTTGGGAAAGATCAGGGGTCATCGTTTTATACTCAGGTGTTGCACCAATAAATTTCTCCATAATGATACGTAAAAGGGCAACGGATGAAGCTGAAGTATTCGTCAATGCAATTCGCGCTTTTTTTAAATCTGTCAGTTCCTCTCCTTTGGTAAACAAGAAGATGGAACCCACAGGCCCCTTCGCACTCACAGATAGATCTGGCATGAGTACAAACTCTGGATAATGTTCAGCGTAAGCAAACGAAGAAATGGGTCCCATATCGATTTCACCAGAAGCCATTCCTCGATTCAGTTGTGCTGGTACTTGTGGAACTAGTTCAACATCTAAGCCTGTTCCATCAAAAAAATGATAGATGGGTAAGATGTTGGTAAAAGATATTTTTCCAATACGAATTGGTTTCATCTCCCACCCTCCCATCGTTGATATAATTGATGATCTACTTGTAATAAATCAAGTACTTTTCCTGCCATAAAGTTGACTAGATCTTCAATCGTCTCTGGTTGATGATAAAAAGCAGGCATCGCAGGAATGATGGATACTCCATAAGTTGAAAGCTTCAACATATTTTCTAGGTGTATAGCACTTAATGGCGTTTCTCTTGGGACAATAATTAAAGGTCTCTTTTCCTTGATCATCACATCTGCGGCACGCTCCACCAAGTTAGCAGAAAAACCATTGGCGATTCGTGCTAGTGTTCCCATCGAGCACGGAACGACTACCATCGCTTCACACTGAAAAGAGCCTGAAGCAATACTAGCCCCAATATCTTTGACTGGGTGAAAGACCAATTCCCCTGGCAAGTGCTGGAATCTTTCAAGAAAAAGTTGCTCTCTTTTTTGGATCTCCCATTGATGTTCTTCTTTCAATACACGCCATGCTGCCTCAGTCAACAATAAGTGAACTTCATGTTCTTGCCTTAATAATTCTTCAATCACAGCTAATCCATAAGGTGCACCACTAGCTCCTGTCATCGCAATCACAAATCGTTTTGCACTCATAGTAACACATCCACCATTGTAAATACGAACAAGATCACACTTAAAACACCATTCATCGTGAAAAAAGCAGTATTTAAACGAGACAAATCATTGGCAGATACAATCTTATGCTCATAGATCAAGATCACTAAAGCCACTAAAACTCCCAGCGCATACCAGACACCCAATTGGGTCAAGAAACTTAAAGCAACCAATCCAATCGCTGTCCCCACATGCATCCAAGAAGAAATGTCGAGAGCATTTTTAATCCCAAATTTAACAGGGATCGAGTGTAATTCTTGCTCTTTGTCAAACTCCATATCTTGACAAGCATAAATCACATCAAATCCAGCTGTCCACAAAGCCACTGAGATGAATAAAATCATAGCAATGCTATCTATTTGTCCTGTGGTTGCTACCCAACCACCTAAAGGTCCTAAACCGATAGCCATTCCTAAGACGATATGACATGCCCAAGTAAATCGCTTGGTATAAGAATAAAGAACTAAGAAAAAGACCGCAATCGGTAATAATTGAACCGCTAACATATTTAGCTTAAAGGCTGCATAAAACAGAACAGCAAAAGAAACAATTACAAATCCCCAAACAAAAGTCGCAGAGACTAAACCAGCTGGAATGGCTCTTTGTTGAGTTCGGGGATTTTTCGCATCAATATGACGATCAATCAAGCGATTTAAAGCCATCGCTGCACTTCTAGCTCCAACCATTGCTAGTGTAATCCAACCGATCTCTGCCCAGCTGGGTAAGTGTCCATTTACTTCTAAGCTTCCTAAAACCGCCCCCAAATACGCAAAGGGTAGAGCAAAAACAGTATGTTCAAACTTGATCATTTCAAGTACGACTTGTATCTTTCTAAGAAGTCTCATCCATCATCTATCCTTTTTTACTCTTTGGGCTTCCGTCCGATATGAAGTGCAGTAATCCCACCCGTTAATGGATACACTTCTACCTGATCAAAACCGACCCGTTCCTTCATGATGTGTTCTAGCTCCTTATAATCTGGAAAAGAGATCAAGGATTCAGGTAACCACCGATATTGCTCATATCGATTTGCAAATAACTTACCTAATTGTGGTAGAATCCGTTGAAAATATAGATAATAAATAGCACGAAACGGAGGCCAAGTTGGTTTGGACAACTCCAACGAGACAACTTGTCCACCTGGTTTCACGACTCGTTTCATCTCTGTGAGTACTTGAACAAAGTCAGGGACATTTCTAAGCGCAAAGCCAATAGTTGCATGATCAAATGAGTTGTCAGGAAAAGGTAATTGCATGGCATTCCCTTGGATCAACTCAATTTGCTCTGTTAAGTGTAATTGATCCCTTTTTTGCTCGCCGATCGAAAGCATATTTTGACTAAAATCAAGACCAACGATTTTGCCTGAATGAGATGCTTGTGCCAACGAAATGGTCCAGTCACAGGTTCCACAACAAACATCAAGTGCTGTATCTCCAGGTTGAACATTCATTTTCTTCATCGTAAAGCGTCTCCAAGCTTTGTGTCGACCGAAGCTAAGCAATGTATTCATTCGATCATAATCTTTAGCAATGCTCTCAAATACGCCATGAACAAACTTTGCTTTATTCCCGGCTTGTTGATGACTCATCGACTGTTCACTCACTTTCACCTGTCTCAGCTTCTTGAAACATTGAAAATCGATTCATTAAAATAGATAATAACTCATTTCTTACTTCTAAATTGGAGATGATGGACATGGCTTCATGACAGCGTTGCCATGTTAGAGTAAGTACGCTCCAACCCGTCGCAGTAATTTGATAATGCTCCTCAGATTGTAACCGCAATATCTCTTCAAATCCAAGTAAACCACATATAATTTGCTTCCACTGATCTTTCAACTGAGAATGGCAAAAAAAATCGACCAATGCAGTCAAAATTCCACTAGAGATGTTTTGAAGTAGTCTACAAGCATGATCATCTAAGCCATCTATCCAATCAGATTTTTGATCATAAAAGATCATTTTTGCTTCATTAATTCGGGCAATGGCCTGACCTAAACAATGAACACCTTCAATTTCATTGTTTTTCGCTAGAAGATGATAAAAAAGACCACTATAATAATCCCCTGCTAGAATGTACAATTGACGTTGCCTTAAGGCTTCTGAAGAAAGAGATGAATCATTCGACACTTTCTCATGAGTATCTAAGCCCATTTGTAACAAAGTTGCCGCTGTACCGTATATTTGAGCTCGTTCTTTCGAAATTTCAAATGTAGCTAACATGTACTCTAAAACGCGCACAAAAAAAACAGGGACAGGAGGCTTCCCAATTATCTTTGTCAGATACGGCTCATCTGCCAATTGTGTAATGAAGTCTGTTAACTCAAACTGAACGCGATCTGTATGTATGGACGTCATCAAGCGCCCCCCCAAAAAAAACCAAAGAAATAAAAACACATTAGTTAGTATATCACATTTTTATGATCATGCGGCACCCTCCCCTATATTTACCTATTTGTATCTGGAGTTGGAATGATCTTCAGATCAAACATTTGACCTAGATATTCTTTATACGATAATTGTCCTTGATTCAGCATATCTGGATCATTTTGCAATTGATCCTTTTTCGCTACAAGCAACCAACTAGATTGCTCATCACGATGGATCACCAGACGTACCTCCTGAATATTCTCCATCCCCACTAAACTGTGTCGAGTCAATTGATAAATCTCTTTTGCCATTGATTCTTCACTTACTGATGGAGGCTGAATCAACTCTACAAAAAAAGTAGGCTGATCCCAGTCGACCCGAATCACTCGGATTTGTAGGGGATGGCTTAACAGATGATCAGCTACACGCTCTGGAGTCAGTTTCTGAAAAGAATCGGGTTGAAAAACATTGACCGCCTGTTGACTATTCCACGTTTCAACCATCATTGGAACCGTGGATAATAATGCCGCTAACAAAACAGCTATGAGTACAGGTGCAAGTAATCGTTGGATTAAAGCTTTCATATTACCACTTCTCCCTTGTTGGCCCCTTTCATCATTTTATCGGTCTACAAAGGAAAACATGCTTGAAATATGAAAGCTATTCCCCATTATTCCTCGTCAGTGTCAACCTGTGTAAACGAAGTAATGATGGTAGCTTTTCCCCTTATTTTCACTGCAGAAGTATGTTCTGTAAACTGAGCAATCATCACTTCTCCTTCATCTAACTTTTCAGAATGGTGAAAACGTGTATCTTTTCCTCTCGTTAAACCAATCACATTCACACCATTTTCTTTCGCTTTAATAATAAAATACTCTCCTGTTTTTTTCTCTTGCACATGTGTTCCCTCCCCAAAATTATATATACACCATCATGCCTAAATAAAGGCTCTTTCCTAGTGTAACATGGAAGAAGCCTATTCATTCACAGAAAAAGACTCTTCCTTTAAGATCGGAAGAGTCTTTAATGTGGTCGGGCTAGCCAGATTTGAACTGACGACCTCTTGCGCCCCATGCAAGCACGCTACCAAGCTGCGCCATAGCCCGCTAATTCTAATCAGACAAAGATTTTGTGATAACAATTAAAATTATATGATGCGCTCGTCTGGTTGTCAAGAGGTCTTTATAGTAAAAATTATTTTATTCCGATTAAGTTTATTGCTTCTGCCCGAGCTGTTGCATCTTCTTTAAAGAGTCCACGAACAGAAGTTGTGATCGTCTTCGAGCCAGGCTTTTTAACCCCTCTCATGGTCATACACATATGTTCAGCTTCTACAACCACGATCACTCCATGTGGATCTAACTTTTCCATGATTGAATCTGCTACAGTTGATGTAATCCGTTCTTGCAACTGAGGACGACGTGCTACTGTTTCAATGGCTCTTGCTAACTTACTGAGTCCAGTCACACGACCTCCTTGGGGAATATAGCCCACATGCGCACGTCCAAAAAAGGGAACTAAATGATGTTCACAGGTGGAAAAAAACGGGATATCCTTAACAATCACCAATTCTTCATGATCTTCACTAAAAATAACAGAAAAATGTTCTTCAGGATCTTCATTTAATCCCGAAAAGATCTCTTTGTACATTCTAGCCACACGTGCTGGAGTATCTAATAAACCTTCACGGTTCGGGTCTTCACCTACAGCTTCTAATATCATCCGCACCGCTTCTTCAATTTTGCGATGATCGATTTCCATCAGGTCGTCCTCCATCCATAACTATTTCTAGACTACAAACGATAAATATGGTTTAGGTCTCCGATAGATTATACCACATTTAGTTCAACTTCAATCCCAAAAGGAAAAGACCCCTAAGTAGAGGTCTTTTCCTAGCAGGTCATATGTATTCCATCCCAACTCGAGATGTCTAATCTCCTGCTTATTTTTTAACTTTGTTTACTTCTTCTTTCAATTGTTTACCTGCTTTAAAATGAGGTACTTTTGTTGCAGGGATATCAATCTCTTCACCAGTTTGCGGGTTGCGCCCTTTACGTGCTGCACGATCCCGAACTTCGAAGTTTCCAAAACCGATCAATTGCACTTTATCTCCTGAACAAAGAGCATCAGAGATTGCTGAAAAAACAGCTTCTACAGATTTAGTTGCATCTTTTTTGCTCAAGTTGGTAGCTTCAGCTACTTTGTTAATCAGTTCGGTTTTATTCATTAACCGCACCTCCTGTACAAATCCACGACTCGTTTCTGTATAGATTGACTGATGGAATCTAGAGCTGGTAATACAATGCGTGGGACAATCCTATACTAATACAGAGATTAGCGAAGTTCAAGAGAATTATTGCATCTTTTCTTCATTTCATACAAAAAAAGCGCAAATAAGCGCTTTTTTTGAACTAAGATCGATTTTTATAACACTAAAAAGGTATTTATTCCATTATTAGGTGTAGATCAGCAAACCATCTATGATCGCTGGTCTACACCTATTTATTTCTATCAAAAAATGGGCACTTACTTAACAGTTTACTGATGTATCATAGAATAATGGCGATGAGCCCACCTGATCCTTCATTGATAATTCGTTCTAGCGTTTCTTGTAGTTTAAAACGAGCATTTTCAGGCATCATTGAGAGTTTGGCCTGAATCCCCTCACGCACGATCTGATTCAGTGATCTTCCAAAGATATCAGATTCCCAGATCTTCAATGGGTCACTTTCAAAGTCTCTCATCAAATAGTTTACTAATTCCTCACTCTGTTTTTCCGAACCAATGATTGGAGCAAACTCTGAGTGAACATTGACCCGAACCATATGGATCGAGGGAGCCGTTGCTTTCAACCGAACTCCGAAGCGTGGTCCTTGCTTGATTAGTTCAGGCTCATCCAGAGACATCTCCTCAAGTGCTGGGGCGGCAACGCCATATCCAGTTGTTTTTACCATTTTTAGAGCTTCTTCTACCTTATCATACTCTCTTTTAGCAATACTAAATTCCTGCATGAGCTCTAAAAGATGGTCTTTTCCTTTAATTTCCACACCAACCACTTCAGTTAATACCTGATCATACAATTCATCAGGAGCGTAAAGATCTATCTCCGCTACACCCTGTCCCATATTCATACCAGATAAGGAAGCTTTCTCGATAAACTCATAATCGTAAAATTGCCCCACCACTCGATCTACATCGCGAAGTCTTTTGATGTCTTTCACTGTTTCCCGTACCGAACTCTCAAACTCTCGACGAAGCCAATGCTCTTCATCTAATACCATAACCCAACCAGGCAAGTTTACATTTACTTCATGGACTGGAAATTCATAAAGCACTTCTCTCATAACACCCAAAATATCTTCTTCACTCATACTAGCTACACTGATCGGAATCACAGGGATATCGTACTTTTCCACCAATTCAGATCTTAATGCTTGTGCTTGTTCACTGTATGGACGAGTCGTGTTAAGAAGAAGAATAAATGGTTTCCCTACTTCCTTCAGCTCACTGACAACCCGCTCTTCAATTTCTTCGTATGATTCACGTGGAATATCAGTAATACTTCCATCTGTTGTCACAACGATTCCTAAAGTAGAATGTTCTTGGATTACCTTACGAGTCCCTACCTCAGCCGCTTCTTGAAACGGAATCGGTTCTTCAAACCAAGGTGTGTTAATCATCCGAGGTCCGTTTTCGTCTTCATAGCCTTTCGCACCTTCGATGGCATAGCCAACACAATCAACTAATCGAATATTGACACTGAGCCCTTCATCCACAGAGAGACTTACTGCTTGATTAGGTACAAATTTCGGCTCAATAGTTGTGATCGTTTTTCCCGCTCCACTATGTGGAAGCTCATCAACAGCTCTCGTACGCTCCGCTTCATCACTAATATTCGGAATAACCACTTGCTCCATAAATCTTTTAATAAATGTTGACTTACCGGTGCGCACCGCACCGACCACACCCAGGTAGATGTCTCCTCCTGTCCGTTCTGCAATATCTTTCAAGATATCTACTTTTTCCACGAAATTCCCTCCTTAAGTCTTCCACATGCTGGATCTGTCGCCGGTGCGAAGGCATCCCCTCCCTCCGGTCCTTCTCCTTGGACACTATAAATATATGAGTCCAACTCTCTAATATGATTCTTCCAGATAAAAAAAAGGAGTCACTCGTAACATCAGCGACTCCTTACAACTACCGTTGACGAGTAAATTCGCGTTCCTTAGCTTTTGAGGAGATCACCTTAGCTCGGAAACCTGTAATCTTGACGGAGCTGGATAGACGACCCAATAAAAAAACTCCTGGGAGCACCACTAGATAAAACCATAAATTCTCCATCGTGATTCCACCCTTTCGACTGGATCCAGAACACATTTTTAACTCATCTTATGTGAAACAGCGGAGGAATATTCGTTTACTTACTTATTACAAGCTCAGTAGTGTCGAGGAGTAATTGAATAAAAAATAATAATTTTATTTAAGTCTTAAGCGCTTACTCTAACTCAAACACAGGTTCTTGATCTTTCAACTTCATTGGAGGTGAAAAAGCAGGAACATAAAAAGAATCTTCACTTAACCAAAAGCGCAAATCCATTTCAGGGGAGATCACTTCTTTACTTTTTTGAACTTTTTTCATCACCTCTGTCCGATAATCGATATAGACTTTCCCTTTTTTATCAATTAACAAGGGTAAGTCTGTAGGCGAATACGGACTTGGAATGGTGACAGGATCCATCTTGATCTTTTCAAAATCAATCGTATAAAGATCTTCATCAATTTTCTCTTTGATTGGGAGGATTTTATTTTTTTGTAGATAAGTCAGTACAACTGGCTGTACCCGTCCGATTTGGTCATTCACCCGTAGATCAAAAAGTCGAACCTTGGGTCCTTTTTCAACATCAGTTAAGACATATATAAAGTAGCCACCTTTTTCAAATGCCGTAGGGGGAATCTCTCCGACATATCCTTGTAAACGGCGAAAATCAACCAAATATTTGGTCGTAAACTTCACCTCGTCCTCCCTATATAGATAAGGAAGCCATCCTTCATTATTCTCTTTATAAACTTTTACTGCTGCCTCCACTCTTTGAATATGATCAGGCAATTGATCCAATTGTTGACGGCGTTCCTCGGGATATAAACACCCTGTAAGAAGTACTACAAACATGAACCATATGAGGGTTGTATGAATCCTTTTCATCCCATACTCTCCCTTTCCTTCAAACTAAGTTAACATACGAAATCCAAAAGCTATACAAATTAAAAAAAGTAAAAAAGCTAGGCTCGTCATCACCGTTCGCACCCATTTTTTTGCTGATTGACGCCCAATCGCAATTAATAAATTAATTAATACTAACAAAAAAAGAATAATCATCATATCCATGTGTCACACCATCCTCAATCATCTATCTGTCATACAGTATAGCAAATCCACATCCGCCTACCAATGTGAGTAGACATCTGTCTAGTCAGAAACTGGTGAGATGCATAGAATAAATGGACATCAGCCTGAATGGAGGAAGCTTAATGAAAACAAAACCACGTAAAGTCGCTTCCAGGAAACGGCCAAACCGAAAACCTCCCAGTCCGACATCATCTGCTTCTTTACCTTCTCCCAAGCCAACTTTACCATTTCAACTATCTTCCCTTAATCTAGCCAAAATATTGAGTGGATTTATGACATTTCGTTCAACAGTCAGGGACTTAAGCACTTCGATCCAAAAAGTGGAGTCCATGATGGATTCAGCGTATCGCATGTTTGAAGTCGCCTCCCAGATCATGCCCCAAACTCGCCAATCAGGTAGACAACAAAACCATCCCTTCCCTACTCGTCCACGCTTTTCAAATCCTTCAGAGCCAGGAAAACCTGATGAGGACGATATTCCGATCATTCGTCTTCCCATGGAAGAAAGACAAGCAGAACCACCCTTTCCATTTCCCAACAGACCACATCCTATGAATCGTAGAGGTCGCCCTGGAGGTGGGGGATTGTCATTTGCATCACTCCTACAAAATATGGATTTGAATCAAATTATGGGGATCGTGCAGTCACCCTTTTTCCAAAAAATGATCGCTAACATTTTACAGCCTAAGGAGACTGCCCAGACATCAAATACCCCTGCACCCTCACCATCAAAAACGGCTAACCGCCCCAGAAGAAAGCGAGCATAAACTCCATGATTCCCAGAGAAACTTGCCGGTTTCGACTGGGTTTTTTATTCCAACAAAAAGACTGCTAACCTTTAAATCGGTCAGCAGTCTTTTGTTGGAGGAGAAGCTTTGGATTTAACCAAGATCCTACTCTTGAGCTAACTGATTCCCTGCCTCGACTCTTACTGCTCAAGATTTTGGATTATGGTAAGTCTACTACAGATTATGAACGGGCAGGAACGGTTGTAACAGGCTAAAAGCCCAATTGTATTTACCATCCTAGTATAATTTCATCCATCTCTGCAGTTCTGCCTCTAGACATCAAATCTTTAACTGCCTGTGCTGGTTCTTTTCCATTAAAAAGTACTTGATACAATTGATCAGTTAAAGGCATTTCCACCTGATAATGTGCCGAAAGTTTATGGGCAGCTTGAGTCGTTTTAATTCCTTCTACCACCATTCCCATGTCAGCCAAAACTTGTTCTAATTTTTTTCCTTGACTGATCATGTGTCCTGCACGCCAATTGCGACTATGGGTGCTTGTACAAGTTACCACCAAATCTCCTACACCAGCCAAACCCACAAAAGAGATGGGATTCGCTCCCATCGCTCGTCCCAAACGTGCAATTTCTGCCAAGCCACGAGTAATTAAAGCTGCTTTAGCATTATCACCTACTTGTAAACCATCAGCCAACCCTGCCGCTAAAGCGATAATATTTTTTAAAGCACCGCCTACTTCTACACCGATTAGATCTGGATTGGTATAAACCCGGAAATATTGGTTAATAAATAGTGCTTGAATTGATTCCGCTGTCTTTTGAAGACCAGAAGCGACTACAACAGTGGTCGGATTTTTTTTGATCACTTCTTCAGCGTGACTTGGACCTGATAAAACAGCAATTCGGCCTGGATCATCAGGGGATAATTCTTCTTCAAGTACTTGTGACAAACGTTTTAAAGTATCCATCTCAAACCCTTTGGAAGCATGGACAATGAGTGCATCTTTTTTTAACCAAGATCGGGCTTGACGAGCAGTCTCTCTCATTGAATGAGAAGGTACCACAAACACAACTACATCTTTTCCTTCAACCGCTTCAGCAAGAGTAGAGGTGGCCACAAGTCCTGCAGGCAATTCAGCGTGAGGAAGATATTTCTGGTTGGTATGATTTTCATTAATTTCTTTCACTACTTCTTCACGACGTGCCCACAATGTCACAGAGAGACCATTCTCCACAAGGACAGAGGCGAGAACTGTTCCCCAACTTCCTGCACCCAGTACTGCAATTTGCTTTTTCATTCACTCTACTCCCTTGAACTGATCTTCCGTTCTTGGCCTTTCACCAAATTGGTAATATTTTGTCTATGCTGATATATAGCTAAAACTGCGATGACAGTGGTTAGCCAAATGATTGAGCTCGATTGGTTCATCAAAAGTAGAATCACGGGGATCGAAATCGTATAAATAAGTGAACCAAGTGATACATATCGCGTCAAAATGATAAATAGGATAGCTAGAATTCCTGAAATCAGAGCCGCATAAAAAAACAATAAAGCTGTTACACCAACTGTGGTGGCAACTCCCTTTCCTCCTCGGAAGCGAAGAAATATAGGCCAATTGTGCCCAACAATTGCAGCAATCCCACAAACCACTAAACCTACTTCTGATGAATTAAACAAAGCACCAATCCCAACTGCACCCATCCCTTTGAATACATCTAAAAAGAAAACAGCGATCCCTGGAACTTTCCCCAAAACTCTAAGCGTATTTGTTGCCCCTGCGTTTCCACTTCCATGACTACGAATATCAATTCCTTTTAAATAGCGGGCAACTAAATAACTAAATGAAATTGAACCTATAAAGTAAGATAAAATGGTTGGCAACACCCATGTCAGGAGCATAACGAACCTCTCCCTATTGAAGTTATGAATTTTTCTTTCTTAATATTAATCGCATTGGCGTTCCAGTAAAAGCAAACGCTTGACGCAATTGATTTTCTAGGTATCTTAGATAACTAAAGTGTGCCAACTCAGGGTCGTTGACAAATAGTACAAAAGTTGGTGGTTTGACAGAAACCTGTGTTCCATATTGAATTTTCAAGCGACGTCCGCGATCCTGTGGTGGAGGCGTTGAAATAATCGCATCCTGAATCACTTGGTTTAATACAGAAGTGGTAATTCTCATCGCATGTTGTTCGGATACTTCTTGAACCATTGGTAAGATTCGGTGGATTCGTTGTTTCGTTTTTGCTGAGACAAATAAGATTGGAGCATAATCCATAAAACGGAATTGATTCCGAAGCTCTTGCTTAAAATGATCCATTGTTTTTTCGTCTTTTTCCACAGCATCCCATTTATTAACGACAAAAATAGCCGCACATCCAGCTTCATGGGCATATCCAGCAATCCGTTTATCTTGTTCTGCAATTCCTCTCTCTCCATCAACAATGATTAAACAGACATCAGAGCGTTCAATAGCTCTTAGCGCTCTCAAAACACTATACTTTTCGATGGATTCATATACTTTTCCTCGTTTACGAATACCGGCTGTATCCACCAACACATATTCCTGTCCCTCATACTTAAATGGGGTGTCGATTGCATCCCGTGTCGTACCAGCTACAGGACTCACGATCACTCTTTCTTCACCCAATAAAGCATTCACAATGGAGGACTTTCCTACATTTGGACGGCCGATTAATGAAACTCGGATCGTATCTTCATCATAAGATTCTTCTTGAGTATCTGGAAAATAGGAAACGACAGCATCTAGCATATCTCCAGTTCCAGTACCATGTATGGAAGAGGTAGGAATTACATATTCAAAACCGAGTTGATAAAACTCAAAAGCATCATTGCTATGCTTAAAGTTATCAATTTTATTAACCATCAGTACTACTGGTTTATTCGAACGATGTAACATCTCAGCTACTTCTTGATCGGTAGGTGTCATCCCATCTCGACCATCTACAACAAATAAAATCACATCCGCCTCTTCAATAGCTAACTCTGCTTGATTGCGGATATGATCCAAAATTTCATCTTGCTCACCAAATTCCAAGCCACCTGTATCGATTAAATGAAATTCCCTTCCATTCCACTCACTCCGGCTATAGATCCTGTCTCTGGTTATACCCGGTTGATCTTCCACAATTGCAATCCGTTCGCCTGCTAGCCGATTAAAAATAGTGGACTTTCCCACATTGGGACGACCCACAATAGCAACTACTGGTAAACTCATATCAAATCCTCACTTTTCAACCAAATCTCTAAAGGTACAAACTGATCCCGAAGCTGATGAGAAAGATCATCCGGTCATTGTTCTTAGTCATGCCGTTCCGATCTGTCCATGAACGCTTCATCACTCTCCGTAATATACAACCTCAAGTTAGTCCTCGTTCTTTAGGTATTGACATCCTTTATCTTATTTGAAATTGGTTGTTTAAGCAACCATAACATTATGACCTGGTATTAATGTCTAACTATAATCATGGTCTGTGGATCTACTTCATGAGCCATACCGTCAAGAATTTTCTCCAACACAAAAGCTTTATGTTGAAATTCTTCCTGATTGTCGGCAATAAAAACAGGAACTCCTCCTTTAATCTGTGTCGGATTCATAGTAATGATTGCCATAATCGCTTTTTGGATTGTTCCATCCCCCATAAACTCACTCCTTTATGAACTTGGGATTTGGGTTGGCTTTCGGATCGCACTTTCTAACACGGGGACATGTTGGATAATATAAATCGCTAGTTGAACATCTTTTTTTTGCGGAAGCAAAAGAATGCCCAATCTCCCATCATTTAAATCCCTTTTAGCGATTGGAACAAGTGCTGGTTCACCAGAATCCCGATAAACTCCTAAAATGGTGGATGCATCATGCAAAATGGCTTGTCGTTGCCCCATATTAGAAATGGTTACTTTCCCACTGGGGTCCTTCGGCTTGATTATAATACCAACCCCATGTTCCATAATCCTTTGCCTATTATCTTCTAAACCTACATTCATGAGATAAATATCATCCACATATAAATTAGGTCCTTGGATCTTTAAAGGAGCTTCATAAACCTCTGCAATTTGTTGAATCATCTTACCTGAGCGAAACCAACGACTCAATGATAACAAGAGGACTCCTAATAAACCTCCTTGCCACCAACTATTAGTCATAATTACAGTCATCGATGTCAAAAAGCTTGTAAAAATAACCAAATAATTTCTACCTTCAAAGACCATTGCAATCCCTTCAATGTAGTTGCTACCTCGTGGAACTAGTTCCATTTGATCTAATCTAGAAAGGGTTTCCCGTTCCATATTGCGCACATCTCGAAATTGTTGTGCTGCTAAAGTCAAAAAAGTAACTGCAGTATAGTCTTTATTCAGTAACGAAGGAACTGCAACAGCACCCAAAGCTGCTGCAATTAATCCCAAGGCGAGGTGAATGACATAACCATGTGGATATGTAGGATATTGACGATAATCGCTTTGTAAAATAGATACTCGATTTAAAAAGCCAATTGTGATCCCGATTATAACGGCCCAAGTGTAGATATGCCAACTCATTCCATCAATCACCTTCTTTCAATCTAAACATTGAGCGGATTCTCTTTCTTTTATAAATCCACTCTCTTAACCAACCAAAAGAATAGTGAGCAACTACGATCCCCATTAAACAAAGCCAAGTAGTATCTACATATTCATCCTTTCCAATGATTAGAGGCTTCAACATTTCACGATGAAAAAACATAACCCAACCATATAAAATCCCTGTTCCTCCTAAGCAAATGAGTAGCTGATCATTTAACCGAGAACTAAAGAGAAAAGAAATTAAACATAATAAACTAAACGTTACAATTCGAAAATAAGAGTTTCCCCAATCAGGATCCAGATGTCGCCACTCGTGTATTAAAAACAACATGGACCCCGTAAATAAACTTATACTGGCTAAGGCTAAGTATCCCCGATTCGGAAACATCTTTAGCAGATAAAAAAACAAGAAAACGCCTGGAAACCAACCCGGTCCAACTTGAATTAAAGAAGAACCTGGAAAAGAAGGAAGAATGATCATAGCCAATGAAATAACAAGAAAACCCAAGATTTGTTTTTTGTCAGCTTGTAAATCAAGTTCCAGTTTAGGTAACCAATCAGTTTGAATAAAGACTAGTAATGTTGTTATACATAACAGAGACAAAATCCCTGGACTCACAATTCTCCCTCCAACACATTTTGTTTAGTTTGCGTAACCTCAGTAGGTTTTAGGCATAAAAAAAACCAGCCATTTCTTGGCTGGTTTTAGATGGTAAAAAATCATTTTAAATTACGTAACTCTGGGTAAACATCACCTAAGGTTACATTAAGACCAGAGTTTGAATTGCTTTGGTCGAATTCTTCAACCTGTTTACGAGCTTCTTCTTGTTCTACTTCTTTGATGCTGAGACTGATCCGCTTTTGTTCAGATTGAATATCGAGAATCTTTACTTGAACTTCTTGACCCTCTTCAAGCTCTTCAGAAGGTGTTCCTACATGACGACGAGCGATTTGAGAAACATGGACTAAGCCTTCTACACCTGGATAAACTTCTACAAACGCTCCAAAAGGTACAAGACGTTTCACAGTACCTTTAACAATGTCACCAACTTTTAGTTGATCAGAAGCTTGATCCCAAGGACCTTTTTGAGTTTCTTTAATACTAAGGCTGATCCGCTCATGGTCAGGGTCTACTTTCAAGACCTTGACAGAAACCTTGTCACCTTCAGCCAAAACTTCTGATGGGTGATCCACACGATTCCAAGCTAATTCGGAGACATGAACTAAACCATCTACTCCACCAATATCGACAAAAGCACCGAAATCAGTTAAGCGTTGAACAGTACCCTCTAACACTTGACCTGCTTCTAAGGAGCGGATCAATTCTTGTTTTTTATCATTCACTTCTTCTTCTAAAACAGCTTTACGAGATAAAATCAACTTGTTTTTCTCAGAATTAATTTCAACCACTTTTAATGTGAGTTCACGACCCTTATAATCTGAGAAATCTTCGACGAAATGAAGCTCTACTAATGAAGCTGGGATAAAGCCACGTACACCCACATCTACAACTAATCCACCTTTAACAACATCAGCGACAGTAGCAGTTAAGGCTTCACCTGTATCAAATTTCTGTTGGAGTTCTTTCCAAGCTTTTTCAGATTCTACTGCTTTCTTGGATACCACTAATTTTTCTTCTTCATCTTTTAAACGTAACACTTGAACAACAATTTCATCTCCAACACTGAGAACATCTGCAACTTGATCTATATGGAGACTTGAAATTTCAGAAATTGGCAAAACAGCATCAAACTTATACCCTACATCGACAAGTGCTTGATTATTATCCACTTTTGTTACTGAGCCTTTGACAACATCTCCCACTGATAATGGGCTTACTTCAGTTAATTCAGATTTCAATTCTTCCGTCATTCCGTACGACCTCCTAAAGCAATCTAATATTACCTTTTCCTATTTTTAAAAAAGACCATGACTGTAAAAGATGTTTTTGAAACTGAGCATCATAGTAATGATTAAAATACCTTATATCATTGTAAAAAATTCCTATATGACTCTATTGTATTCAATCCCCCAGTTCCCCTATATGTATAAATATGAATATAGTGGGAAGGAATGAGCCTATTAGGGGATGATGTCATAGAGTTTTTAGGGGCTTGCTACACGAGATCAACTATAGATCGCTAGTGTGTTGCCAATCAGTGGCGGATCGATTTATTGATAGAGTGGTTGGCACAAATCACCACTGGATAAATATTCCTGAAAATATAAGTACATATTTACCTTTTGAATAAAAACGACTACATCCTAACCCTTGTTTGGACACATGGAATCCGAGTTGGCTCATTGGATTGACATTCGTAAAAAATGGGTAGATGCTAACTCGTGAAGCATATAACATATATTACTCCATTACGCCCATTTGGTGCCGACAAAGTTGGATAATACTTTCCACAACTTGTTCCAATGAGCGATTGGTTGTATCCACTAACACTGCATCTTCCGCTTGTCTAAGTGGAGCATGCACGCGGTTTTGATCATTTTCATCACGATGGCGAATCTCTTCTTGAAGCGTCTTCAAATCAGCTGTTAATCCTTTATGAAGTAATTCTTTGTAACGACGCATCGCTCGCTCTTCAATGGAGGCAGTCAAAAAAATTTTTAGATTTGCCTGTGGTAGCACATGAGTACCAATATCGCGACCATCCATCACTACACTTTGAATTTGCGCAATCTCTTGTTGTTTTTTCACAAGAACTTGTCGCACGCCAACCATCGTGGCAACCGTTGATGCTAGAGTAGATACCTGTGGAGTTCGAATTTCGTCAGTTAATTGTAAATTATTAACCCGAATCCCTTTAGGATCAAGTTCAAAATGGAGTGATTCTGCTAACGCTGTAATTGCTTGTTCGTTATTAATATCTACTCCATCCTGCAATGCTTTCCAAGCGATTGCTCGATACATTGCACCTGTATCTACATAAGTAAATCCGAAAAAGTCTGCTACTTTACGAGCTACGGTGCTTTTACCGGCTCCGGCTGGACCATCAATTGCAACTGAAAACTGTTTCATTGATCTGACAAACCCTTCCACATCGGGATGAAAAATGAATCGAGCAGGCCGTGCCTGCTCGATCGGGGATGAACTTTATTCGATTAACTCGATAGCAAAGTACAATCCTTATCGAAAATCTCGACCATCATCCATCAGTGATCTGTAGCCACTATGTATTCCTTTTGTTATTTCCTTCACACCGATCGGCATGAAATTTTACAACCTGAAGCTAAAGTCCAAGTTGAAAATTTAACCTGTTTAAAGAATAGCATAATTTCGCCACAGTTGCAATGGAAACAATTTATTGAGCCGGGTGTTATTATACCGGCTCAACAATTATTTAAAAATTTTATGCTTGATCTATATCAGCCTTCTTAACTTTCTCAATGAACTCTTCATTCCCTGTATCGGCATTAATAAAGATCCGATACTGTTCACTACCTTTTTCACCTGGAATTCTTCCTAGAAATTCGTAACAGAGAACCTCTTTTCCCTCATCATTATAGATGACAGCCAAATTATCCTTTTGTAAATCTAACCGTGGACTTATTTCTTTTTTGGCTTGTGCTAAGCTCAACTTGGGTTTAGATAACGGGAGCTTAATTTTATTGAAAACATATTCATCCGCTTGTAAACCCGTAATTTCTCCATTATCTAAAGCAACCTTTACAGTAGCCGCCTCTGGATAGATATAAACTCCACTTTGACGATGAACAAAGTTAATTGTGGCTAAATTCCCTGTTTCGTCATACGAGATGGGAACCATATCTTTATATTGAATTCTTTCAAGAAACTTCGTTGCATAGCCCTGAGCCTGATCAATAGATAAGCGCTTTTCTTTAACAGGTCGATCATAAAGCATCCAGACCATGTATCCACCTTGACTGGTTAAATCAGCATAGACTTCTGTTTTGTTCTTCCCTTCATAACGAACACTATAGGTTTGATAGTCCCCTTTTTTGTTTAAGACGACAGTCATCCCTTTGGTCGATTTTTGATCTAATGCTTTAGCCACCTTCTGTTTTGCTTGTTCTTTGGTAATCAGGGGAGCTGTCAGTTTTTTAAATTTCTCTTTTTCACGAACTTGCTTATAATTAACAGTTGGACCCCAATCGACTTCTGAATACTCTTCCACCATTCGATTCACTTTTTTAAATCCATCAATAATGGTGTTATCCATTTTTTTATCTTCAGTGGCAAGAGCCAATTCTACATCCATCCAGCGTAAATTTTTATCTAACACTTTTCTCTGCATAGATTGTAGGTCATTCCGAATTTCTTGGGATCGATTATACAAGGTTTGTAACGTTTTCCACTCTTGTTCTGTAAGAGGCTTTTTATCTAAGTCTCTAACCCCCACTGTATATGCAAACCGTCCAATATTGTTCACAAATTGCTCCGTCTTATCAAAAGGCATAAGTGTTAACGGAAGTTGTCCTAAGTCATTTTGTGCTACATAGGCAAGTCTCCATATGTTAGTCATAGAGGTTGACATCTGTCTACGTGTGTTAAGGGCCAGCGACTTTCCCATTTCATCAGAAAGTTTGTCCATATGATCATTTAA
Source organism: Hazenella coriacea (assembly GCF_004341825.1). Classification (GTDB taxonomy): domain Bacteria; phylum Bacillota; class Bacilli; order Thermoactinomycetales; family Thermoactinomycetaceae; genus Hazenella; species Hazenella coriacea. The sequence continues at coordinate 55,018 of NZ_SMAG01000007.1, forward strand.
CTCATGAAAAGCACGCTGGTATTGATTTTCTGCCTTAATCAGAATTGAGTTCTTATCTTGATTCTCTTGATATCCCCATGCACCTGCTGCAATTAAACCGATTAAGGTGATGGGAAACAAGATGGCAGCCACTTTCTGATACATGGCTTCACCACTCCTTTAGTCGCAAAAAATGTGTTTTCCGATTTTCTTTCGTTGTGGTCGTGTCCAAATCCATTTGGAAGTAGCTGTGTCTGGATTAAAGTAATAAAGTGCTCCTGCAGTAGGATCCCACCCGTTGATCGCATCCCTAACAGCTTTTTTAGCTGTTTCATTGGGAGTAAGCCAAATCTGTCCATCTGCAACTGCTGTAAAAGCTCCAGGTTGAAAGACGACTCCTGACACCGTGTTCGGAAAGCGATCCGCACTGATCCGATTTAAGATGACAGCAGCAACAGCTACTTGGCCGATATACGGTTCCCCTCTAGACTCTCCATATACCGCATTTGCGAGTATCCGAATATCATTTTCCGAAAAGCCCTTGCTACTTTTCCCCGCATTGGAGGCATTAGTGATATTAGGATCACCGACGGTAGCAAGAGTAACGCAAATAAATAAAACTATAGCCCAAAGCCGCTTTCTTTTAAGCGCATTCATATCCTAGCCGCCTCCATTGATTAGTTCGTTTCAATGAGTAGTCTAAACGTAGTCTAGGAGATTTATGCAACAGATTCTTAGCCTTCAATTCCATTCATAAGCGTTTATAAATGTTCATTATAAATTTCAAAATCGGATTCATTGTCACAAAGACAACGTTTAAAACCAGTCTCCACTCGTCCTTTGCGGAGTCTTCCTTTTAACATGAATTTTTCTCCACATTGATTACATTGAATTTTAACTAGGTAACGGTTGTGTTCTTTTAACATGTGAATGATGCACCCCTAAGAAATTATTAGATCTATTATTGACACACATACCAACCTTCCATACGATAGATTTTGTTATGTCAAAAATGAATGTCTTTGTTTAACCAATAAAGAATTAATAATTGAAGCAACCTATTGCTAATCAAAAAGGATCAAACAAGAAAGGTGGAAGCGCTCCCATTTGAGTAATAGCGCGAAATAGATGAAAAAAATCCTTGTTATCACTACAGGTGGAACAATCGCGATGGCAGAAAATGAAGATTCACAAGGAGTAAAACCCCAAGATCCTACTTCACTTCAAACAGTACTTCCTCTGTTATCACGATATGCCGAAGTTGAAATGGAACATTTATTCAATATCCCAAGTCCACATATGACTCCTCAACACATGTACACCCTTGCCACTGAAGTTAACAAGCGATTACAGCAACCTGACATCAGTGGAGTGGTCGTCACACATGGAACCGATACATTGGAAGAAACTGCTTACTTCCTCAATTTGGTGATCGACCCACCCAAGACGGTTGTTGTGACAGGTGCAATGAGAAGTCAAAATGAACTCGGCTCAGATGGTCCCTATAATCTAGTCAATGCAGTTCGAGTTGCAACCCATTCGAAAGCTAGAGGTCATGGAACTTTAGTTGTATTTAATGACGAAATTCATGCCGCCAAAACAGTAACCAAAACACATACAAGTAGTGTGGCTACTTTTCAATCACCTTCCTTGGGTCCGATTGGATTTGTCACCAAAAAAGAGATTTTCTTTCAACATCATCTCAAACGAGAACCCACTCTTCCGCTTCAACCTCCTACAGCAAACGTTTCTTTGATCAAAACAGTTGCCGGAATGGATGATCAAATGATTCAGTGGGCTCTTAAGCAAAATGCAGATGGAATCGTCATTGAAGCGTTTGGACAGGGAAATGTACCTCCTGCGATGTTACCAGGAATTCGCCAAGCCTTAGCAAATGAAGTTCCCATTGTTCTTGTATCTCGTTGCTTTAATGGAATTGTACAAGATACGTATGAATACGAAGGTGGAGGCAAAACATTAAAAGAGATGGGTTTGATTTTTTCAAATGGAATTAATGGCCCTAAAGCAAGAATCAAGCTGATCCTTGCTTTAAACAAAACAAAAAACTTTGCCCAATTACAAAGCTATTTCCAACAGTAGTCTCCTTGCTAAATAACTCGACTTGAGCAAAACTACGTAAAGCAATCAGAATTTTTTTCCGACCCCATTCACCAAAGGGGAGATGTCTCTCAGCAAACGACTCTTGCGAACCCTACAAGAGTGAGGCAGAGAAACAACGCTCCGACGGAATTCGGATCCATATGTGCCTAAAATTGCTCATATATATAAAGTGAGATAAAATATGGGATGGCCTTGTTTTAAAGGTGGGCGGGAGAGGGTTTTATAAAAATAAGAGGATCTGTTCGTGAATATTTTTGAGTCTCTGTTTCAACTCAAACACCACCAAACCAATGTAAAACGGGAGTTGTTAGCCGGTTTAACCACATATGTGACTGTCGTTTATATTCTGATTGTCAATGGTTATATCATCGCTGATAGTGGAATTCCCTTACAAGCAGCCATTTTAGCCACTGCTTTTACATCAGTGATTGGTTGTGTCTTAATGGGATTTTGGGCTAATGCACCTGTCATCTTGGTTCCTGGAATGGGAGTTAATGCCTTTTTCACATATACCATCGTTCATAAAATGGGATTGACTTGGCAAGAAGCTCTCGCTGTCGTCGCCATCTCCGGATTGATGTTTATGTTGATTGCGTTTACCCGTTTAAGTAAAAGGATTGTAACTTCTATTCCTGATTCTCTGAGGAAAAGTATCACCGTTGGAATCGGACTCCTCATTACTTTTATTGGTTTGCAAAAAGGTGGTCTGGTTCAAGCCAGTAAAGAAACATTTGTCACAATGGGTGATCTCCATCAACCAGTTGTTGCTCTTACCTTAGGGAGCTTGCTGCTCACTATAGTTCTCTATGCTCGAAATGTAAAAGGAAGCTTCCTAATCAGCTTATTAATAACCACAATAGTAGCTGTACTAATGGGGATTCGTCCAAGTTCAACAACAGTACAATCCCTTTCTTTGGATCAGTATTTAACAGTAGTTGGGTCGCTTTCTTTTTCCAAAATGACTTCACTACCTTTTTGGATGGCCACATTCATTCTAACCATGATCTTGGTATTCGAAAACGTGGGACTCTTACAAGGTCTTTTGAAAGATAAAAAACAGTTTCCTGCTGCTTTTCAAGCTAACGCCTTATCAGCTTTTAGTGCGGGCTTACTTGGAACAAGTCCTACTGTGTGTGCAGTAGAAAGTGCTACAGGAATCGCAGCGGGTGGGAGAACAGGGTTAACGCCTTTCACAACTGGATTTTTACTTCTAGGGTCCGTCTTTCTGATCCCTTTCATTCAGTGGATCCCAGACAGTGCCATTGCCTCCATCTTAGTAATCGTTGGCGGTCTAATGATTGGTGGAGTCAAGGACATCCCTTTTAATGACCTAACCGAAGGCATTCCAGCCTTTTTTACCATTGCTTTAATTCCATTCACTTATAGTATTCCTGATGGAATCGCACTAGGTTTTATCACATATGCCATTTTAAAAATCACTACGGGGAAATGGAGACAACTGACTCCATCATTCTATCTCATCACCAGCTTATTTGTGATCCAGCTCATCTTTTCATAGCATCTAACAAGAACACCACCTCGAATCTAATCGGGGTGGTGTTCCACTAATGATTGATTTGTTGTTTTCGCTTCACATCTGCCACTATCTTTTCTCCATGATATCGACCGTTTTCAATGAAAATTTTAGTCGAATCATGACCACTAGCAACAACTCCAGCCAAATACAAACCAGAAATAGTCGTTTCCATGGACTCAGTGAGGAGAGGAACCCCTAATTTTTCATCTATTTGAGCCCCTACTTGTTTCACAAGCTCAAGGCTTGGACGATAACCGGTCATAGCGAAAACTACATCTGCGGGAACCTCTATAATCTCATTCCCTTGCTTGATAACCACATGTTCTTCCTGAATTTCTAACACATGAGCACTCCAGTACATGTGAATCCGTTCTTTTTCAATGGCACTCTCAATAACTGGCTTTACCCAAGCTTTCACACTGGGATGAAAAGCTTGTTGGCGGTATACCATCGTGACATCTGCCCCAACTTGTTGCAAATCTAAAGCTACATCGATGGCAGAGTTTCTCCCTCCGATCACAACCACTCGTTGGTCGGCATAAGGATGAGCATCGTGAAAATAGTGATAGACATGAGGCAAATCCTCACCGGGAACGTTCATCCAATGGGGTTGATCATAATACCCGGTAGCGATCACAACATGACGAGCAATTATCTCTTGTTCACCCATTCGATTCTTGGTACTTAGGCGAAAGCCATCAGTTATTTTTTCTAATCGGGTAACTTGTTCATACGTACGAATTCTTAATCGGTGTAGCCTCGCTACAGTCCGGTAATAATTTAAAGCTTCATGTCGAGATGGTTTATCATGGATCGATATAAAAGGAACTCCACCAATTTCTAAGTTATCAGGTGTACTAAAAAAATGCATTGATAAAGGATAATGATAGATGGAATTAACTAGACAACCTTTTTCAATGATCAATGGCTGAAATCCTTGTTTCTTACACTCGATCGCTGTAGAGATGCCACAAGGACCTGCCCCGATAATCACAACCTCTTCCAATGCTTCATCCCTCCCCTGAACAAGAAAAACCCCCAAAAAGGGGAGTTTCTCTTGTTTCAACTTCTATTATTTATCTATACCCATCCGCGGAATCGTGATGCTTCAGCCATTTTTCTAACACCGACCATATAAGCAGCCAAGCGCATATCCACATTACGATTTTGCGAAGTTTCGTAGACATTTTCAAATGCACGAACCATGGTTTCTTCTAATTTGGTTTCCACTTCTTCTTCAGACCAGTAGTAACCTTGGTTGTTTTGAACCCATTCAAAATAAGAGACAGTCACTCCACCGGCACTTGCTAATACGTCAGGAACAAGTAGAATTCCACGATCGTTAATAATCTGGGTTGCTTCTAATGTAGTTGGTCCATTAGCCGCTTCCACAAGAATACTAGCTTTAATGTTATGAGCATTTTCAGCGGTGATTTGGTTTTGTACCGCAGCAGGAACAAGAATGTCACAGTCAAGTTCCAAAAGCTCTTTATTCGTAATTGTATTTTCAAACATCGTCGTAACCGTTCCAAAAGAATCACGACGATCTAGGAGATACTCAATATCAAGACCATCTGGATCATGAAGAGCACCATAAGCATCAGAAATTCCGATTACTTTCGCCCCGGCATCATGCATAAATTTAGCTAAGAAGCTACCCGCATTACCAAATCCTTGAATAACTACACGAGCACCTTGTAGATCAATTCCACGCTTCTTGGCTGCTTCACGAATCATCAGGGTAACCCCTTTAGCCGTAGCTGTTTCACGACCACGAGAACCCCCAAGCACAAGTGGTTTACCTGTAATAAATCCTGGGGAGTCAAATTCGCGAATATGACTATATTCATCCATCATCCATGCCATAATCTGTGAGTTTGTAAACACGTCCGGTGCAGGAATATCTTTTGAAGGTCCTACTACTTGACTAATGGCACGAACATAACCACGGGAGAGACCCTCCAACTCACGGAAAGACATCTTACGTGGATCACAGATGATTCCACCTTTACCCCCACCATAGGGAAGATCCACAATACCAGCTTTCAGACTCATCCAAATTGATAGCGCTTTCACTTCTAATTCATTAACTTCAGGGTGGAATCGTACACCACCTTTAGTTGGACCAACAGCATCGTTATGTTGCGCACGATAACCAGTAAACACTTGTACAGATCCATCGTCCATTCGAACAGGAATCCGAACGGATAGAACTCGCATAGGCTCTTTAAGCAACTCATATACAGGGTCTGGATAGCCTAACTTTTCTAAAGCTTTCTTAATGACCTTTTGCGTTGAAACAAGCACATCCATATTTTCATGTTCTGGTTGTTGACTTGTTACAACCGACTGTTGTACCATCTTGGCTCACCTCAAGGAATAATCATTACCATAAATAAAGACCTTAAAACAACTATCAGTATACAGAATATCATATTAAAAGTTAACTGTTTAAGACAAAGTTTTTCACAATCATTTTTCACGTGTATAATATACACAGATTCTATAGAAAGAAAGAAGGCCTTTTCTATGACTCAAAAGATTTTGTATGTGTTTGCCCACCCAGATGATGAGACTTTTACCTGCGGTGGAACCATTGCTCATAACACCACATTAGGCTTCCATCAGATCTTATACTGTGCAACTCAAGGCGATCGCGGTAAAACTGGGAATCCACCAGTCTGTACTCCTGAGGCGCTTGGAGAGACTCGAAAACATGAGTTGACCCGTGCTGCCCAGATCTTAGGGATCGATCAAATTATTTTACATGATTTTGGGGATGGTACCTTACATCAGCAACCCCTTGAACGCTTCGTTCAAGATCTTGTAAAGTATCTTGAGCTTGAGCAACCTGATATCATTATTACCTTCCCACCTTCTGGTATCTCAGGTCACATGGATCATCAAGTCATATCAAAAGCAACATTACAAGCAGTGGAACAAACAACGTTCCCAACCAAACTGTACTACATTGTCATTCCTGAATCAATCGCTCAAAACCTTTCCTATCAAATTCATGCAACTCCTGATGAATGGGTTTCGAAAGTGATAGATGTTACTCCGTATTTAGAAAAGATTGGTCGTGCATTACAAGAACATAAAACACAACATCTTTCAATCGAACGTGTCTTTCCAGGAGTCAAAGAAGGAAACTTCGAACAGATCCGTAATAAAGAGTATTTCCAATTAGTTATGCAGAGATAGGTATTTTTTATACATCATGATCCCGTAGTGTGTATGTTGACACTACGGATATTATACCCTAAATGAGATACTATTCACTTTGTCTTCAAACGCAAATGACGCCTTGAATATTATCAAGGCGCTTGTTATTATCCAAACGTTTCAACGATTTGACTAATTGCATTTTCAGACCAAATCGTTTTTCCATACTCTTGCAACAAGGTGTTAGTCGTTGTTGACACTTCCCCATACTCAGAGCAAATAGCAATCAGAGCTTCTAAACGATCTGAATTAAGATCCTCATCAAAAATGAGATAATAAGCTCCCTGATAAAAATATACCTGTCCACCTTGATCATGAATAGGATGTAGACGAATCGCGGCTTGTATTATATCTTCAATATCGATGAAACGAAAAATAATACTCTCCGTTTCTTCCATCGTAACTTCTAACTCATAAACATCTTCTGTACTTTCAAAATCATCATGCTCTGGCTTTGGAGTTCGACCTCGAGTAACTACAACTACCATTCCTTGCGCAGGTAAGGCAAAAACCTCGACCGCCACAGGTCCCGCTACTTCAAAGCCAAGTTCCTGATATGCATGTTCCATCATATCATTAAATAACTCATGCACTTTAGGGATATCTCTCCACATATCTTCTTTCTCAATCCCACGATCAATCAAATCATCCAGTGTTAAATGAAAGCGGATTTTATCTCCCCCTAGACGCTCGACACGCATGGTTTACCCTCCCTCGCTGGAGACCTCCCAATCATAATATATGTGATACAAAATAATTGCGTTACGCAGTCTGGTCTCCATTTATTCTTTCTACTTTAATGATACACGAAAGGTTTGTCAAATGCATTATTAATAGGCAAATGACGAGCAATGAAAACGCTTTCCTGATTATTTTATTTTACAAAATCCATTTTGTGCGAAAGGCCCGACTCCAAACTTGGAATCTACACGACTCATTTTTATAACTCGACTTGAGTAAAGAAAAGGGAGAGAGAAATAACGCCCCGACAGCATCAATTGTTGCTTAAAACACTCATATAAAGTTTATAAGTGAACAAATTGACTCATTTTCTTCTTCCAATGAAATATTTCTTTGATAATCACAACAGCGGAAATCCAAGAGACATGAAACGTAAATTTCCACCATAATAACAACCATGTACAAGAAAAGGGAATGATCCAAATCAACCATTTCCACTCTTTTCGCATAAAAAATCTTCGTTCCTTGAACCGATAATAAAGTTTAAATATCCATTTTGCACACATTCCTATGGAGATCGCCATCGATAATATGGCTAATAAGTAACGAAAATCAATTAAAGTCCATAAGATCTCAGGAAATTGTGAGAAATTAATCGTTGGAAATGCAAATACGGATATGATAGTCCAAGTAATCGCAAAAATAAGCCCCCACCAGACAGACCCCTTCACAATACCGCCTCCTCACCCTATATATATGGTGAGTAAGGTACAAATAGATTTCAAACTATGGATCAGTAAATGAGTCAATCCTCTCTTACATAGCGGATGTAACACCCCATGATAAAGTCAACCAATGTGTGGGCTACCATCACAGAAATTAAACTCCCTGTCCACACATATAAATATCCAAAGCCTACACTGATCAATCCCACAACCAGTACCATAACCCATTTGCGAAGATAACGTGTATGTATGACTACAAATAAGAGGCTCGTCCCCCAAATCCCCAACCATTCTTGAATGGCCCCTCGGAATAAAAGCTCTTCCACCACACCAGCTGTAAGTGCAATCATAAAAATCTGTATTACATTTTGATTCGCAAACAATAACTCATTGATTCCTCCATCATCCAACATTTCCTTAGGTAACCAACGAGTTAAAAGAAGATCAACACATACAATAATGAAGCCAGCACCCACTCCTAAAACCCAGTTTATAGGATGATCCCATCCCAATAACCCAACGCTTAATCTCCCTTGAAACCACAAAATCCCGATCGTGATTACCAATAGAAAAAGCTGGGTACCATAAAAACTAAGTAAGAGTTGTCTTTGTATATTCATACAGAGACCTCCTTAAAGTAAAGATCAATGAAGAGCTGGTTTGCTTCTTGCAATTCGACACATTTCGTTCTAAAATGAGGGGTGGAAGTGGACTTAGCTCTCTAGGGATTATACATGGGAGGAGAATTTAACTAATGCGCACTTGGGTAGATAAAGACACCTGTATCGCATGTGGTGCATGCGGAGCGACTGCTCCTGACGTTTATGACTATGACGAAGATGGAATCGCCTACGTAATCCTTGATGATAACACAGGTACCGCAGATGTACCAGCAGATCTTCATGATGACGTTCGTGACGCTCAAGAAGGGTGCCCAACTGATTCCATTAAAGTGGAAGATTAATCGTTCTGTCAACAGACGTCAAAAACTGTTCAGGATCTCCCTCCTGAACAGTTTTTTAGTTTACTGTAATCATTTTAAACGACTTTCTTTGGTGATTAATGTCCTTTTCTACTAATTTGTATTTTCTTCGCTTTACTTGTACCACTTTTAGGGACGTGTACTTTTAGAACCCCATGCTCAAACTCTGCTGAGATTTTTTCAACATCTGCTTCCTCTGGTAAAGTAAAAGAACGTTGAAAAGATCCATATTTACTCTCGACCATATGGTAACGATCGCTCTCCTTCTCCTCCTCTGTTTTACGCTCACCACGAATAATCAAAGTATTACCATGTACTTCTAGATCTACTTGTTGTTCATTTAAACCTGGTAATTCAGCCGTAATCGTATATTGATGACTGTTTTCTTTCACGTTAACTGCAGGCATAAAAGTACTTCTTGATGTTGCAAAAGGTTCGTCTAATAACCGACGCATCATCTGATTAAACTCATCTTGTACACGAACTAAATTGTTGTGATGTTCCTTGTGATTCCCTTCAAACATTTAAAAATCTCCCCATTTCTTTATTAAACTTAACTTTTCAAGAAAGAATATCATCACTTACCATTGAAAAAATGATTCTTGTTGATCAGGAGAAACTCCCGCATAGGAAATACCCGTTGCTTTACATAGGAAAGGATCTATACTACAAAGATCTGATAAACTTAAATCGGATAATGAGGTTTTTCCTAAAGAGATCGTCGTTAACTCCATCTCACGGACCGTTCCGTTAAGATAACGCACCAGATTCATCACAGATCGGTCAATATCTAGTTGATCCGTAATTTTTCCTGTATACACGACCAAGCTAGTTGGTGGTTCAAAAGGAACTGTTTTGGTGATTTGATCACCTACAAGCGCCATGACAGCTGCTGTTCCAATATAGACAGCATCAGCACCTAACGCTATTGCTTTCAACATATGTCCTGGAGTGACAAGCCCTCCTGTTGCAATCAAACTAACCTTTTCAAGCGCTTGATGACGAGTGATAAAGTCATGGGCTCGAGTAACCGCAAACAGAGTGGGTAAACCTAAATCATCTTGCAAAGTCGGTGCTCCTCCGTGTGTTCCACCCTCTGCACCATCCAGAGTGATAAAGTCAACTCCAGCTTCAAGGGCGATCGCTAATTCTTTCTCCAAGTGGTGGGTAGCTGCAATCTTTAATCCAACAGGAACACCCGTCTCATTTTGTAAGCGTCTCACCAGTTGAATAAATTCTTCTTTGGTATTAACGCCAGGTAAACGGGATCGAATTTGAGCATCTTCGCCTTCCTTAAGACCAATTACCTCTCGATATTCTTTCCCGATATTTTTAGCACTTGTCTTTTGAGGAGCTGAACCTTGAGCACCTTGTCCCAGTTGAATCTCAATCGCATCTAATTGTTTATATCGGTCTGGTGTGTTCATCCATCCGCCACGATTAAACTGACCGATAAACAATTGGGCAGCCTCCCGTTCCTCTCTAAGTAACCCTGTTTCTCCCGAATTCGTAGCCGTTCCCACTTTAGTTGCTGCTTTTGCTAAAGCAATCTTTGTATTTTTACTCAGAGCCCCACCAAAAGACATTCCCGCAATCATAATTGGGATAGAAATCGTTAATGGCTTTTTAGCTTTGGGTCCAATCGTGACAGAAGTATCAATCGCCACATTTTCTTGAGTAGGGAATCGATCAAGATGAACTGGATTAAATAAGAGATGCTCCCATGGTGAAAAATGAATATGACTGCCTAACGGACGAGATATAGGAGTTCCTTGCTGAGATCTCATGATAATTTCCATCAAATAGATAGGATTCACTTTTTTTGCAACAGGAATCAATTCAAAGAGATTTTCAGTATATGGGTCTTTAGTAAAGCGATTAATTGTTTCATCAACCACTTCATTGACGATCGAACGTGTAAAGTTCTTAATGATCTTGAACACAGTTGGAGACTCCTTCTAAATCCTGATCAATCGCCTGATGAATGCCTTCTAGCTTTTGTGAAATAGATAAACAAAGCTGTTTCATTGTCCCCAATTGACGTGAGCCACTTTGTTCCTCCACAGCTATGTCCACTAATTCACTATGATCAAAACGAGTTAGGAGATTATAATGTTCTCTCTCAATAGTCGACAGAGTTCCTGCCATCGTTTCAATCTGATTTAATTCTGATTGAATCGTAGAAATCGTATGTTTAAGATCTTTAATTTCCATATCATACCCTACCTTTTGTCATTTTCGATAGTGAGCTCAACTTGAACAAAAATAATTCAAATCCCATACTGTATGAACTGAGTTAGATCTGAACAAGTCTTTATTCGTATTATGTGCACGATACAAAAAAATATCGGTCTTACATAAAAAATAAAAATGAGAACCATATGACAAACTAAGGTTGTTGTTCAGGTAAATTATGCATTCTAAATAAATAGAGAAAGTGAGGGATACTTCAGTTGAAAGAGAAAAACATTTTTAGCTATTTTCACACCATGGAAGAAGCACAAAAAGCAGCTAATGAATTGAAAAAAAGGGGATTTAAAACTGTCGAGGTGGACCGAGTAGCCCCCCCATTAGGAGGAAACCCTTTGGATGGAGACCCTGAAATCAATGGTCTCTTATTTCATGAAGCCAACTCGCTAACCACCACAACGATGGGGACACCCGATGACTTTTCACGAAATCAAACTATTCTAGCAGCAAGTCACCCAGATGCAAGTGGCTATACAGGAGGTAATGGACTTGAACATCCTGAAGATGTCTCTGTCATTGTCATCTGTAGTGAAGAGAAATTCGAAGAAGCAACTCAACTATTAAAGCAACATGGAGCAAGATTGTAACAAGTGAATCAGAAGGGTGGAATCCAATCATATGGATCCATCCTTCTTTTTAGAAACCATTCATGAATAAAGTAGTCAATGAATACTCTTCTTAAAAGATCCGTTCATCATTTTTAAAAAGGAGTGAAATCAATATGGATAAAAAAATAAATTGTATTTCATTTGAACAAAAGTTTTGGCTCCCTATCTTACGAGACCACTGTCAGTTCATTTTAGATTCTTTATCCCCAAGAGAATCTAAGGAAATTAAAATTACAAGATTTTCCTGCATTATCGCATTTTAATCGAGAAGTTGAATGGGGAATTATCCTATTTCAAGGTTTCTTAAATGAATTAGAAGAGCTTAGTCTAAGTAAAGAAGCTATTAGCGCTCTTGATCCCTTACTACCTGATCACATGTTTCGTGAAGAATGCTACTATTTACATAAATCGGCCCAAGGATCAAAAATTCACCCACCCTCTTGCCAACCCTTTCCCAAATGATTGTTCCCAACACCTAGTAACTTTTTTAATGTATGGGACCCCCAAAATTCTTCTTTTAGATTTTACCAATCCTTATCATCTAAATATAAAGCGACTTCTGCAATTCCTCCATCCACATTAACCACATGCTTCAAACCATGCTGTAACAAAAAATTAGCTGCGTGAACACTCCGAACTCCATGAGCACATATGAGATAGATCGTTTGATTGGCATCCAACTCTTGAAGACGCTCTGGAATCGTTACTAGTGGAATCCATTGACTTCGTGTTAAATGAATCATTTCCCATTCATGAGATTCACGTACATCAACAATAATAGAGTTTTCCTCCAATTTGTTCACCTTATATTTCTCAGCAAACTCCTTAGCCGAAATGTGAAAATCATCCTGTTTTTTCATAACAAATACTCCTTTTCTTACTTTTTATTTGCGTCTTTAACCAAAACTGACTACAATAATTGAGAGGTGAAAATTATTCCACTTCGCAATCCATTCTTTGATACATAGAAAGGCAAGGAGGACCACCCATGACCAAAGAACTCGTTGTCGATGCGTTTATTGAAATCCCAACTGGAAGTCAAAATAAGTATGAGTACGACGAAAAACAAGGTGTTTACCGTCTTGACCGTGTTCTCTACTCACCCATGCACTATCCCACAGAGTATGGGTATTTAGATGGTACGCTAGCTGAAGATGGGGACCCATTGGATATTCTTGTACTAACGACATTCCCAACCTTTCCTGGTTGTGTCATCTCTAGTCGTGTGATTGGTGTACTGATCATGTCTGATGACAAAGGGCAAGACGAAAAAGTATTAGCTGTTCCAGTTGATGACCCTCGTTGGAATGGCGTTCATTCATTAGATGATGTAGCCCCACATATTTTAAGCGAGATTGAGCATTTCTTCAAAGTTTACAAAGACCTTGAAAACAAACAAACGGTCATCGAAGGCTGGAAAGATGCTGAGTTTGCTGGACAACTATATGAAGATTGTCTCAAACGTTATCAAGAAAATAAATAAAAGAAAACCCTGTTCAATATTGGACAGGGTTTTCTAAACACTGTGGGTGGTTAAAACTTGATTACTAAGACAAATTTAATCAGTCAACGCAATCAATTTTAACTGACGAGATAGTTCATAATGTAAGGTGATGGTTTGATCAGTGAAGCGAACCAATATCTTTCTCCCTGGAGCAACCCCTTCTAATGGAGTTACCTTGACAACCACTCCATCACCAAACCGTACATGATTCATTCCCATCCCAGGTCGAACCACTTCATCAACAAATCTCAATTGAGGTTGTCCTTGGGTTTTTGATTGCTTAGACAGACGAGAAAGGGAAGATACTTGCTGAATCGATGGGAAGTCAACCTTTTTTTCAAAACCGATCTCTTTTAAAAAAGGGGAAGCCCCTAATCGTTTTCCCTGTCTTGTTTTACTTACTGATAAATATAACTCCGTTTTGGCACGCGTAATCCCCACATATAACAATCGTCTTTCCTCTTCCCAAGCTACTTGTTTTCGATTCTCTGGTACCTGTAAACTACGTCGATGAGGTAAAACCATCGCGTGTAAACCAATTAAAAAGACTCGATCAAACTCCAAACCTTTCGCTTTATGAAAAGTCATTAGATGGACTTGTGATGTACGAGGAGACTGTCGTAACTGTTGATTTACTTTTTCTGCATGACTCAACCACGCTTGTCCATCTGTCCACTGTTTAGCTGCCACTGTTAATTCTTCGACAGGTTCTAACAAGACTCCCAAATCGTTGCCTGTGTCCTTTGCAAAGGTTTCTACATAACGATCATAACCGATCTGCTCTCGAATATATTGAATCGCATCAACTGGAGACATCATTTTCATCGCAAAAATGTGTTGTTTCAGCTTGTCCAGATATCGAGATTGGTAACGTTCCAAACCTGGTAAATCAGGAAGTACCTCTAATATGGATTGATTCCTTTTTCGCGCCAAACTCCAACATGAGTCGATCCATTCTTCGCCAAATAGATATCTTTTTGGTTTATTTATAATCCGTACCAGTGCATCTAAATCATTCGATTGATGAACAAGTTTGAGGTAAGAAAAAATATCTTGTACTTGCCAACGACGGTAAAAGGAACTGTCACTAGCAGATGCAGTGAATGAAATGTCATTTCTTACAAGAGCATCAATCATCGCCCTCGCTTGGGTAGATGTTCGATAAAGAATAGCTGTTTGCATCTGATCTCCTAATTGCTTCACAATTTGTTCTGCTTCTTCTTCTTCATCTTCAGGCTCCATCCAAATGAGAGCAGGTCCTTGTGCTCCTGTACCCGCACGAGGTTTTGATTGGCGATGATGGTTTTGTTTAATTAATTGGTCACCAACTTGGATGATCGTGTCTGTCGATCGATAATTGACTGATAAAACAATTCTTTGTAAAGAAGGAAAATCTTTATGTAGTTGCAACATAAATGAAGGATCACTGCCCCGAAAACCATAAATCGATTGATCATCATCGCCCACAACAAATAAACGTTGCCGTTGTTTAGATAATTGGAGGAGTATTTCATATTGAACACGATTAATATCTTGGAATTCATCCACTAGAATCGCTTGAAAACGATTTTGCCAATAACTGAGCCAATCGAGATTCAGACAGCAACCATAAGTGGCAAGTAAGATATCGTCAAAATCCCAGACGCCTACTTCTTCTTTTTTGGTTTCATAAGCTTGATACAAATCGCGAAACAAAATATTTTTCTTCTTTTTAACATTCATTCTCGTAGGGGTAATCAGATTCCCCTTACATAATCCCATTTGATTGAGAGCACTACTCACCGCCTCATCATCCGCAGGCTGCTCTTGTTCAATCAAAAGTTGTCTCACCCATTCATTTTGTTCTTTTGCTTGGATTAATGGTGGGATTCGCTCTCCACTTTCACGTAACATAGTTAGAAAAATAGAATGAAACGTACCAATCATAAGTTTAGATCTAGATTCTGGCATAATCGTCATCAAACGATTCTTCATCTCTTGTGCTGCTGCTCGAGTAAAAGTAACTACCATAATTTGATTTGCTGGTATTCCCTGATGTAATAAATATAAGACACGACGAGTTAATACGGTTGTCTTACCACTACCCGGTCCTGCAAAAACGACAACAGGAGAATCTCCAGCAGTTACTGCTTTTCGTTGTTCTTTATTTAGATCTGTCAATAACAAATCAATAGCTTCACTTTGAACAAGCATATACTTCCTCCTTTCTATCGTTAGATGTTCGTTATTAGCTTGAAATATATCAACCATTACCCCTAAAAGGCAAATATAAAAGGAGTAATTCCGAAAGTTAAAAGGGTTGACAAGTGATTTCTTTCGTGTTAAAGTTAAAAACAAATTTCAGATTCAATAAACAATGATGGAACCAAGCATCTAATATCAAACTAACAGAGAGTCGATGGTCGCTGTGAATCGGCAGTTTGTCAGATGTGGAGCACTCCAGAGTGGCTAGCTGAATAGTCAATAGGCTAGCACGGAAGAACCGTTATCCAAAGTCCCTTAGATGGGCATTAAGGTTGTTGGTGTAAACCAGCAGCAAATGAGGGTGGTACCACGAAACCTCTCGTCCCTCACATCCCCTAGTGGTGGTGTGTGGATGAGAGGTTTTTTCTTTTATAAATCTAACATGACATCAAGCTTCCACTCATCACTATTGAACTTATTCCTGTAACAATTATACGCAATAAATCTTTGGTTTCCAAAGTGATGAGTTTTTAGTCCTTTTGAAGTTGGTGTATGTACAATTAGCATCCAAAAATGAGTCTTTATTCACTCTTATTAGGAGGTCGTGACATGTCAATCTTTGCTGAAAAGTTTCATTTACGAATTCCTGGCCCCACCCCGATTCCACCTCGGGTTCAACAAGCGATGGCTCATCCGATGATTGGGCATCGAAGTGGACAAGCATCCCAATTGATTCAAGAGTGTATTCAACATCTACAACCTGTGTTTGGTACGAAGCAATCTCCCTTACTGATCAGTGGTAGTGGTACTTCTGCACTGGAAGCAGCCGTCATCAACTCTGTATCTGTAGATGAGGAAGCCATCGTAGTAGTTACTGGAGCATTTGGTGACCGTTTTGCTAAAATTCTACAACGCTATGGAATCACCTGTCATCGACTAGAGATTCCCTGGGGAAAAGCATGTGATCCAGATACACTTGCCACTTTCGTACAAAAGCACCCCCAATCACGAGCCGTCTTTATGACTTATTGCGAAACTTCCACAGGTGTACTCAACCCTATCGCAGAATTAGCCAAAGTGATTCACCAGCACTCAGATGCACTTACCATCGTTGATGCCGTAAGCTGTCTTGGGGCTGTTCCAACGAAAATGGATGAGTGGGGAATTGATCTCATTGTATCAGGCTCCCAAAAGGCAATGATGCTCCCACCTGGACTTGCTTTTGTAGCATGTAGTGAACGGGCATGGTCTGTCATTGAAAAAAATAATAACCCTCGCTTTTATCTAGATTTACCTGCTTATAAAAAGAATATGGAAAAAGACACAACTCCCTATACCCCAGCAGTTTCTCTGTTATTTGGTTTACGAGAATCACTTCACATGCTCGAAGAAGAAGGCTTAGACCACGTCTATCATCGTCACGAGCAACTGAAGCAAATGACACGAGCTGGGATCGAAGCACTAGGTTTAGAATTAATGACCTCTGACGTAGATGCTTCCCCTACTGTTACTTCGATCTGGGGTGGAAAAGGAAAATGGGATTCTGAAGAATTACGTAAACAACTACGTCAGTTACAAGTCATCGTGGCAGGTGGTCAACAACATTTAAAAGGACAAATTTTTCGCATTGGTCACATGGGATATTGTGATCCCTTAGATATATTAACAGTTTTTAATACATTAGAGCTTTCACTTGCTAAAATAGGGGTCTCCATTCCTTTAGGTCAAGGAGTTAAAGCTGCACAGGAGGTTATGTTGCGCCATGTATAAAATTTTAATCACAGATCCACTTAGTGATCAGGGAATTGAAAAGTTACTACAAGCCACAGATGTCAACGTTGTACGTAAAACAAATTTATCTCTTGATGAACTTTTGTTAGAAATCGAGACTGCAGATGCCCTTTTGGTAAGAAGTCAAACCAAAGTAACTGTAGAAGTAATCGAAAAGGCACATCAACTAAAAGTGATTGCTCGAGCTGGAGTAGGTGTCGACAACATCGATATTCCGGCAGCTACCAAAAAAGGAATTATTGTCGTGAATGCACCTGATGGCAATACCATATCAACCGCTGAACATACTTTTGCAATGTTGATCTCCTTATCACGTAATATTCCACAAGCTTACCGCTCTCTCACCCAAGGTGAATGGAAACGTAAAGATTTTGTGGGGGTAGAACTGAATAAAAAAACCTTAAGCATTATCGGTCTAGGACGGATTGGAGCTGAGTTGGCGAAGCGAGCTAAAGCATTCCGCATGCAAGTAGTTGCTTTCGATCCATACTTAACAGACGAACGAGCAGAAAAGTTAGGGGTCAAAAAAGCCTCTCTTGAAGAAGCCATCTCTGTGGGTGATTACATTACTGTTCACACTCCACTCACCAAAGAGACCAAACATCTGATCAATGATAAAGCATTTGGTCTGATGAAAGATGGCGTTCGCATTCTAAACTGTGCTCGTGGTGGAATTATTGATGAACAAGCCCTTTATGATGCCATTCGAGCAGGGAAAGTGGCAGGAGCCGCTCTCGATGTGTTCGAAAACGAACCACCTAAGGATCATCCACTTTTACAGCTACCTCAAGTGATTGCCACTCCTCACTTAGGAGCATCTACCATCGAAGCTCAAGAAAATGTTGCGATCGATGTATCTGAAGAAGTTTTGCATATTCTACGTGGACAACCATTTAAAAATGCTGTCAACTTACCATCAATCCCAGCAGAGCTGCAACAAAAGCTACAGCCATATCAAGAACTTTCAGAGCAACTAGGTCGATTCGTTGGACAAACTGTTCAAGGAGCCATTGAAAAAATCACTGTAACCTACGCAGGAGATGTATCTGAAATTGATGTTTCTCCTCTTACTCGAACCATTCTAAAAGGAGTGCTATCCCATCACCTTGCTGATGTAAACTATGTGAATGCACCTCATCTCGCTAAAAAACGTGAAGTGCAGATCTTGGAGCAGAAAGCTTCCAACAGCCATGGATTTACTCAATTGATTAAAGTGGAGGTACAAACTCAAAGTGAGTTACGTAGTGCTACTGGGACATTACTAAATGGTCTAGGAGCTCGGATTACCAAAGTAGATGACTATACGGTGGATGTTACTCCAAAGGGACATATGCTATTCATCCGACATTTCGACCAACCTGGAGCCATCGGTAGAGTAGGTACAATCTTAGGAAATCATGATGTGAATATTGCTACCATGCAGGTAGGACGGCAAAACATTGGTGGACAAGCGATCATGGTTCTATGTATTGACAAACCTGTGACCCAAACAGTACTTACTACGTTAACACAAATGTCCGAAATTCAATCTGTGATCGAAATCGATTTATAACTAAATATAAGCCATTTGAGTCACATAAGGATTCAAATCCCGTTAAGTCGTTGTTTCCAATTGATTAAGTAATTTTACTCAATTCGAGTTTATAATATAGAAAATATGAGAAGATGGAACAAGCAGGAGAAAGACTTCTGCTTGTTTTTTTATTAAACCCAAGGAGGGAATTCTTTTGTCTTCATTAAAAGGAAAAGTTGCGATTGTAACAGGTGCTAGCAAAGGGTTAGGTGTAGCGATTACTCGCCGCTTGGTACATGAAGGAGCTACTGTCATCGCAAGTGCTCGCAGACTCAATTTATTAGAAGCTCTCGCCCAAGAAAAACCTGACCAAATTATCCCCCAAGCATGTGATGTTACACAACGTCAACAAGTTCAACAACTAATTGACCAGGTGATTCAGCGCTGGGGACGACTCGACCTGCTCATCAATAATGCAGGACTCGGTCATTTTGCCCCTGTAGATGAATTAACCGAAGAGCAATGGGATCAAATGATGGATGTGAATTTAAAAGGAGCATTTCTTACATGTAAATATGCCATTCCGCACTTAAAACAAACGGAAGGACACATTGTAAATATTTCAAGTGTAGCGGGGACAGAAAGCTTCGCCCGTGGCGGTGGCTATTGTGCTTCTAAATTCGGATTAATGGCTCTTTCGGATGCTTTAACCTTGGAGTTGAAGCCTTACCATGTGAAGGTTTCTACCATCTGTCCTGGGTCTATCAAAACAGAATTTGGACGCTACAAAGATTATGCTCTAGATCCCGAACAAGTGGCTGATGCGGTGGGGATGGTTGTCTCTGCTCCTAAAGGGGTGATACTTAATCAAATTACGATGCGCCCTCTTGTTCCTATGAAGGGTGAGAGTCAATGATACAGACCAATGAGCTACTGACTTTCAGTCAGTAGCTCATTGGTGAGTGAAAATCGAACCCTGGTTTAGACATGCCTAATCGGGAAGAGTGGTTTTCGAATTACTCTCCGATCAACCTCGAAGAATCGCTCGTTGGAAAACGCTCCTGTAGATAGAGTTGTTTCGATTGACTTTTATTTCGTTTTTCGAAATATTATTTTGTCGAAACCCTCTTTCCCCTTTCTCACAGGTTACTTGAATCGATGAACTAATTTACAAACTACTCATTTAGCAATACTATTCTCTTTGGATAAAGTTGTTGACTTGGGATGTATTTTTTTCTCCGCTAAAATAATGCCAAATAAGATGAGCAGAATCCCCCCCCATTGTAACAATGTTGTTTGCTCCGATAGTAGAAGAGCAGACATAAGAATCACAGCTGGTAGTTCGATGGAGCCTAAAATAGAAGCTAAACCAATACCAACAGTTGGAATCGCCTTGGTAAAGAGCGCTGTAGGAATAACCACACTGAATAATGCGATTACACTAGTCCAAAGCCAAAGTCCTTCTTGAATCGATCCATTGATAAAGAATCGGGGTGGAAAGATAACAAAGACAAAGAGACAAGAACCTGTCATCATCAATGCACTACGAACTAAAGGAGATATTTCAAGTGCAACCGTTCCGCTTGTATAGAGAAAACCAGTATAGGTGATCGCTGCCAAAAAGCCAAATAAAATACCAATCCAACTAAGTTGTGAAAGGTCATAGGAGATCGTTCCCGCAGCAAAACAAGTTCCTAAAATAATCACCAACATTGATATCAAGCGATTTCGACTTGGTTTTTCCTTTTTGGAAATGCTTTCCCAAATGGTCCCTAGCCAAGTAAATTGAAATAATAAAATCACAGCTAATGAGGCTGGCAATTTCTGCAAAGATATATTATAAAAAATAGAGGTTAGTCCGGAAAAAGTTCCACTCAGTAATAATTTCCACAATAAATGTGAAGAAATTGCACCTTGTTTTCGCCATGCCGGTATACTTAATAACCAAAGCCCCACAGCTCCTAAGAAAACAAAACTACCAATCACATCTTCTGGAGTAAACCCATAAGAATATGCGATTTTAACAATGGAAGCAGGTAAACCATACGAAGCTGCTCCGATGATAACCAAGAAAATGGCGGTTGTTTTTTTCATGGTGTCCATACCTTCTTTCTAAATCCCAAGTCATAGTCTAACGAGAAGCAATTCTTTTGCCAAATACATTTATTAAAGAGCTAATACTTTAATCAATTAAAATATAATACTTCCAGCCCATGTTCAAACACAAAACAACACCACATTCCTCATCAATGATTAGAAATGTGGTGCGTCATTTATAAGTCTTGTAGATGTTTAATCTACACGTAATGGCAATTGGATGATAAACACAGTCCCCTTACCCAACTGGCTTCTCACTTTGGCTTCTCCGCCATGAGCATGTACAAGATGGTTCACGATCGATAAACCTAATCCAGTACCGCCTGATTGACCACGAGTCCGTGCTTTGTCCGCCTTGTAAAAACGTTCAAAAACAAAGGGGAGATCCTCTTCAGGAATGCCTGAACCGGTATCTTCCACCTCTAAATAAACTTTATTGGACTTCTGATAAGCGCGTACACAGACTGAACCACCTTCTGGAGTATGGCGAATGGCATTGTCAATCAAGTTCGTCAGTACTTGCTCGATCTTATCTTCATCCCATTTCACAATTGGAAAATCTTCTTCAAATTCTGCTGAGATTTGAACATTCTCTTCCCTTGCTAGCGTTTGAAACTTTCGAGCCATCCGTTGCAGAATCTCTGGAATCGAAACCGCCGAAGGTTCTACTTGAATGTGCCCTGCCTCCATACGAGCAAGATCCAATAATTCACGAACCAGTCTCCCCATTCGTTGTGACTCTTCATTAATGACTGAGGCAATCTCTCGGCGTTCTTCAGGAGTATCAGCAATATCATCTAATAAAGCTTCACTATATCCCTGTAACATCGATAAAGGAGTACGAAGCTCATGAGATACATTGGCGACAAAGTCTTTTCTCATTTTATCTAAACGGCGATCTTCTGAAACATCTCGCAATACAGCGACGGCACCACGCAATTGATCTCTTGCATATAAAGGAGTCATAACTAGTGCCCAAGTTTTACCTTGACCCGTAATATCCCCCATAAACTCTCGATCTTCTTGAATGACTCGTTGGAAAAATTCCTGTAAAGGAGGCGGTATTTTTCCTTGTTCAGTCATATCCCAGGCAGATAAAAATTTATCGGCAGGGGGATTTGTTAAGATCACTTTTCCAAATTTGTTTAACGTAAGAACTCCATCCGTCATACTACGTAATATGCTGGAAAGTTGATCTTTCTCTTGGGAGAGTTGGTGAATCGAATCTTCTAATTGACCAGCCATTCGATTAAAAGTCATCGCTAGATCGCCAATCTCATCCCGTTCATGTGTTCGAACGGGAACACGAGTAGAAAATTCACCACGTGACATCTTTTCTGCCGCCCGCTTCATTTGAATCAAAGGTTGGGTTATCCGTGTAGACAAGAAAAAGGCAAATACAGTTGTTAAAGCAATGCCAATCAAAGCAGAGTAAAAGATCCAGCGCTTCATTTGAATTTCGCTTAATTGATCATGAGTTTGGTAAAGAACGATCGCAGCTTCCACTTTATTATTTTGCTCATAAGGAATCGCCACAAGCAAAATATCATTTTTAAATTGTGGAAACCATTGATCTTGTTGGTTATTTAAATGAACTCTTCCTTGCTTAGCAACTTGCTTTCCTTGAAACACCTGCTCTAAATCATTCTTACTCAGGACTTCTGTCCAATCTACTTGTGGAGAACTCTTCGATACATCATGATCACTCTCTCGCCCATCGGGCCCTAGTACAACCATGTAAGTGCGAAATAACTCTGAAATCGTCACCACATCTTTTAGATATTTCCCATGAGCAGTTCCTGCAGTCTTGGCTTGAACTTGAATATGGCTAGCAAGGTTTTTTAGCATTTTCTGCTGATCCTGAACATAGGTTTTATCTACTTGCTCACTTAAAAATAGAGTGAGGAACACTAGAACAAGCGAAACAAGAATGATGATCGTCAACCAGAGTTTTCCAACCACACTTCGCAGAATCACTCTTTAGGTACCTCTAATTTATATCCGACTCCCCAAACGGTCGTGATCATTAAAGCCGCTTTTGAAGAAGCACGGTTTAGTTTTTCGCGCAAGCGTTTCACATGAGTATCTACGGTTCGTAAATCTCCAAAAAACTCATAATTCCATACATCACGCAATAATGTTTCCCTTGTAAACACCTTATCTGGAGACTTGGCCAGATAATGGAGTAACTCATACTCTTTAGGGGTTAATGGAATATTTTTACCGCCTGCTTTTACTTCATGTGCATCATGATCGATCGTCAAGTCTGGAAAGACAATCACATTATGCGTTTCAGTGTCTGTGGTTAAAAACGCTGTTGCAGACGCCCGACGCAATACCGCTTTCACTCGGTGAACCAATTCACGAGGGCTGAAAGGCTTGACCACATAATCATCCGTCCCAGCTTCAAACCCTTCTACTCGATTCGCTTCTTCACCACGTGCTGTCAACATAATGATGGGAGTTGCTTTTTTCTTGCGAATCTCTTCACAAACATCTAAACCATCCATTCCAGGCAACATCAGATCCAGTAAAATCAGATCATAATCAGTTTCAAAGGCTTTTTCCAAGGCCTGCTCTCCATCTTCAGCTTCATCGATGAGATAACCTTCTCTTTCTAAATACATCCTTAACAGCCGACGAATGCGATCCTCATCATCCACGACTAAAATGGTATGCTGTTTTTCCATGGTTCTCACCTCTAGGAGTAATCTAAAATCCCTCTTCACTATCAATTTACTGGGAAACCCTTTTCCCGAATCACTTCTTGAGAAAAGGGTTTCCCCAGCTCATCTAATTCATAGAGAGCTCTATATTGTTTCAAGCATCTTGCATTAGTTCATCCGATCGATAACTTCCTTCAATCTATAAGAGCTACTGGCAATCGAGCAATCGAATCGGTTTTCAGTAACACTACCATGAAATAGATATTACAATTAAGTTTATCATGATCGTAACAAAACTGCCTACTCTGAGCTAGGAGGTTTTCATCCCCCCTATTCATTCCACAGTACTAAGCATAGGAATGTAAACCTGTTAAAACTAGGTTAATCACAATTAAGTTTATCATGATAATAACAAAACCACCTACTGCAAGCCAAGCGGACTTCGAGCCAATCCAACCACGGGAGAGTCGTAAATGGAGATAAGCACTATAAAACAACCAAGTGATAAAGGCCCACGTTTCTTTTGGGTCCCATCCCCAGAAACGTCCCCAGGCTTCATGAGCCCATATCATCGCAAAGATCAGTGCCCCAAGGGTAAAGATCGGAAAACCGATCGCAATCGAACGATAGCTAATTTCGTCTAGTAAATCTGCATCTAGATTTTTCACCCACGAATGCATTGCAGCTACCACTCGTTTACGCAAGACAAGTCGTAAAATCCCATAGACCACAAGTCCGATCATAATTGACCAGATCACAGAGTTAAACTTCTTAGCTGCTTGTTCTCCTTCCATCCAAGTGGGAACTTCAAACAATGGTTTTTTCAGTCCAAGAAATGAGTCCATCGAGACTACTTTTCCATCATGGGGTCCAGCAAGAGGTGGGATTTGATAATCTTGAACTGCTTCTTGAAGAACTCCGTTTTTGTTTTTTACAATATGTTCAATTTTTGCTTCATAACCTAAAGCAGAAAACACATAGTTGACAAAAATGAAAGCGATAAACATTAACACAATAACCATCGTCGTTTCTAACCAGAAAACATTCTTCCCTTTTTTATCTAATCCATAACGATGAATGAGATAAATCAGACCAGCGATAAATCCAACTCCAAATGCTCCTTGACCGACAGCTGCAGTAGTAACATGGATATACAACCAATGACTTTGAAGAGCAGGAATCAATGGTTGAACTTCAGTTGGAAACACCGAGGCATAAGCGAGTAAAAGTACCGCTAATGGCATAACAAATGCACCTAACACTGCAGAACGATACATAAAGTAAAGCACAATATAAGCTAGGACGACAGTAAAGCAGAGAAACGCACTAAATTCAAACATATTACTTGTAGGGAAGTGTCCACCAATCATAATCCTCGAAATAATAAATAGAACCTGGATCACCGCACCTACAATCGCTAAGCCAATCCCCCACCGTTCAAAAAGGCGCCCCTTATTATTCTCCTTATTTTTATTGGATAATGAAATAAAGAATGCCACAGAGGAGATCAGATACATAAAAAATGTTAAATAAAGTAAATTTTGCATCACTTGTTCCAAGGTGCTTCCTCCCTTAATCAACAAATTTCAATTTCAAATCTGTTTGATCGGTGACTTGTTGTAATTCTCTTCGTAAGCTATACCAGTTTTTATTGGTATGAGCTCCAATATAAATCTTACCATCTGTATAACGAATCCAAACTCGACGATGTTGCCAATAAAAGCCCATCACCAATCCGATCATACTGATAATTCCTCCAGTGAACACGAGGGGCAAGCGTTTATCAATTCTCACTTGTAAAGCTGATTCATTCACAAACTTAAGTCCACCAAAATTAATCGCATACTGGTTATCCTTCATCTGTTTATCTAAATCCAATCCAGAAATCACCCAAGAACGTTCTGACTTTCCTTTCTTTTTATCTATTAATTCAAAGATAAAAGCTGGTCGGTTTGGCTCTTGAGAACGAGTAATTGGTTGATTATTTTCAAGAGCAAAATCGGGATAATATTGCTCGATTTTAACTTCCATATCTGGGTTTACCTGATAAGCCTGATTTAATTTCATATCAAAGAGATCAACTGTAAAATTTCCCAAGTCTTGATTCGTTTGTTTATCAATCACTTTCAATGTCATAGCGCCCAATTTTGGATTCAGTTCCATGCCAGACTGAAAAAGTGATAGACCTTGGTATTCAACCGGATGGTTAACCAAAGTTGAGCCTTTATGAACCTGTTTAAATTGTCCATTTGGCTCCTGCACATATAGGGAAACATCCGTTTGATACTTCTTCACCACAGCTCCTTTAGCTTTTGACGAACTAGGTACTTCCTTGGGATCATAAAACTCGGCAAACGCTTTCTCATTCTTTACATAGTACTCCGTGTCAGGAATTTTTTTCATTTCTCCTTCACGGATGACTACCATATCATCAAGATACCAACCAGGAATATACCGAAGTAACAGTGCAAATAAGAAAATAATTAAACCAATATGGTTAATATATGGGCCCCAGCGACTAATCCGGCCTTTTTCTGCCAGGATTGCATCGCCATCTTGACGGATTTTATATCTCTTTTTTTCTAATTGCTTGGAAAGCTGTTCCAGTGTAGTGGATTTTAATTCTTGTTGGATTGATTCTTGATGTGAAATACGCTGTCGGATAATAAAATCTGTATTTTTGATAACACGCTGATTTTTCAAGGCTTTGTATAGAGGTACTACACGGTCCAAGCTACAAACGACTAATGAAATACCAATCATGGATATCAAAAGAAAGAACCACCATGATGAGTACATATCAGAGAAACCTAACGAATAGAAGATCTCCCCCCAAATACCATAGTTTTCAGCATAATAGATTTCAGGAGTACGAGATGGAATAAACTCCTCTTGTGGAAAGATTGTTCCAATTCCTGCTGCTACCAATGTAACCAGAATCATGATTATGGCAATCTTCACAGATGAAAAAAAGTTCCATATTGAGTCAAAAAGAGAAGAGGTTGCTACTTGAGAACGGCGAGCCTTTCCCTCATATCTCATTTCATTCTCAAATTTTTCTTTATCCTTTATTGCTTCATCAAGCGGTTTCCCGCAGTACTCACATAAAACCGTACCTACGGGGTTATTATGACCGCATTCGCATTTGGTGTTTTCAATCATTTAATCTGTTTCCCTCCCCCGCTTCCACATCAACACCTTCAAATCCTAAGCTATCCCATTTTTCATTATATCTCTGAACTACATCTATGCTTGTAACTCAATTTGAAGATTATTTGAATGATGATAGCGGTTACTTCCTTATTTCCTTTAGTTTCCGTATTTCCTCTAAAGTGAGCTCTCGGTATTCTCCTTTTTTGAGTCCTTTCAAAGTGAGAGGTCCAAGTTGAATTCTGGCAAGATGAACCACTGAATATCCAATCGCTTCAAACATTCGTCTTACCTGTCGATTCCTACCCTCATGGATCATCAACTCCACTTTCGATGTCTGTTCATCTATTTTTAATAATTTCACTTTTGCTGGAGCCGTCCAGCCATCTGTCAGTTGAACTCCCTTGCGCAGTTGTTGGATCTCATCCTGGCTGGGCTTTCCCTTAATCGTAGCTACATATTTTTTGTTTACTTCATAGCGAGGATGGGTTAATTGATTGGCAAGCTCCCCATCGTTGGTCATGAGTAAAAGTCCTTCTGTATCATAATCCAATCGTCCTACTGGATACACTCGCTCCGAAATGGAACGGAAATAATTGGCCACCACTTCTCTTCCTTGAGGATCAGACATACTAGTGATCACCATCATCGGCTTATAAAAAAGAAAGGTTCGCTTTCGTTCAGAAACAACTTTTTTACCTTTCACTTCAATTTGATCGATGGAGGGATTTACTTTAAAACCAAGTTCAGATATTGTTTTCCCATTTACTTTCACTAGTCCTTGTCGAATCAGTTCTTCACATTGTCTACGTGATGCAACTCCAGCTTGAGCCATCACTTTTTGTAGTCTTTCCATGCTTTCACCCCCTAGTCATCTTATCTTTTTCCCTAATTAGAAACAAGCATTCGTATGCTGTTGGAAATCTATTGGGTCAAAGGTATATGGGAATGGGGTTACAACAATTAGTAGGAGATTCGTTAGAGAGCTAATTGTGTTCATTCGAAGAATTAAGAAATTCTAATCATCAGAAAGACAGAAGTTAAATTTTATTTGATATCATTCAAATATGCGTTCTATAATATTTTTTAAGAAGATATCCAATCGTATTATGTACCGCAAATCAGCTCTAAAAGCATACTTGAAACATTGAGGTTTATTTCTATGCAAATATAAGAGATTGGATGGGATCAATTGTCAAACATTTATGTAAACTGGGGAGAATCAAGAGTAAAATTAACTTGGCAAAATAGCAAACAACTTCCGGAGAGAAGTTTAATTACTAGTGTACATGGCTTTTGTTTTCTAGATCACCAATTATTATTAGTTGACTTAAAACATAGAGGATGGGATTTTCCAGGTGGTCATATTGATTTAGATGAAACTCCTGAAGAATGCTTGAATCGGGAAGTACTTGAAGAGGGGTCTGTAGAAGGGAATTGTGAACTTCTCGGATTCATCATTGTTGACAATAGTGAAGATCCATTATGGAATGAAAATAGTCCCTATCCGAAAGTTGGTTATCAGGTTTTTTATAAAATGAAGATAACTCAATTACATCCTTTTAAGGCTGAACACGAATCTACACAACGAATATTTATAAATCCAAAAAATGTATCCTCATATTGTCAAAATTGGAATCAACTTTATCAAGAGATTTTAAATGGTGCTTTACTAATATAAATCACTAAAGGCCTTCAGTAATCAAAGAAGAAGGCCTTTTAACTTTATTAATAAAAAAATTAATATCTATTAAATCTCTCCACTGAAGAGAAGCTAAAAAACCTAACAACAATGTTAGGTCACTTTTTTGAAACTATGGTTGGAACATAAGGGTACAGATGATGATCGAAACCACAAACCCAGCCAAGTCAGCCCATAAACCTACTTTTAATGCGTAAAGAGAACGACGAATCCCAACAGCCCCAAAATATACAGTGATCACATACAAAGTGGTATCTGTACTCCCTTGAATGGTAGATGCCAGCTTCCCCAAAAATGAGTCGGGGCCTTCATTACGTAAAATACTTTCGACAAAGGCTAGTGAACCAGCTCCCGAAATGGGACGTAAAATCCCGATGGGTAACACTTCAGTAGGAATATGTAACCACTGCACAAGCGGAGTTAAAAACTGTAGATAAAACTCCATCGCTCCTGTATCACGAAAGATCGCAACCGCTACCATCATCCCAACCAAATGAGGAATAATCGAAATAGCTGTAGGAAAACCTTCTTTTGCTCCTTCAATAAAACTTTCATAAATAGGGACTTTTCGAAAAATAGCATACAGTGGGATGAATGCCAAAATAGCTGGCAACATCAACTTGGATACTACCGAAAGTGCTTCAAACATCTGTTCACCCCCTCATCTTCCTCATCTAGCTACCCTTTGATACTCTGGAACTCTCGTTTTCGATAAAAGCGATCTAAGAAGATAGCAATACTTGTCGCAATAAAGGTCGCCAATATCGTCGGACCAATAATATCTGTTGGGTCTGATGATCCATATTTTAAGCGAATCCCTATAATCGTTGTAGGAATCAATGTAAGTCCTGACGTATTTAAAGCTAGTAAGGTACACATCGCTGGTGTAGCTGTTTTGGGATCCGGATTTAGTTTTTGTAACTCCTCCATCGCTTTAATCCCCATAGGAGTAGCTGCATTTCCAAGTCCAAACATATTGGCACTCATGTTGGATAAAATATAGCCCATGGCTGGGTGATCTAAGGGGACGTTAGGAAACAAAAACTTTGCAATCGGTCGAAGAAGCCGCGCTAATTTTTCTAGAAGACCCGCATCTTGAGCAATTTTCATCATCCCTAACCAAAAAACAAGAATACTGATTAAACCGATACAAACCGCCACTGCATCTTTTGCTCCATTTAATGCAGCTGTCGTTACTAAATCAACCCTTCCTTGAAGAATCGCTGCTACAACACCACTTAAGATCATAAACAACCAAATATAATTAATCATACTGCCTCACCCCTTGCCCCCAAACCGTTTCCAATACAACGATCCATTGGGAAAACACTGTAGGTTGGTCTGCAAAATGAGCCACCAGTGGAATCGAACCGATCCATTTTTGATCCAAATAAATTCGAGCACTCCCTACTTGCATCTTCTCTTTATTCACCAGCTTTAATGGATAACTGATAATGGGTTCAACTGTAATTCTCTTTTTTTCATCCTCATTCAGTGGATATTGAAATGACCGTCCCACAACCACTTGGAGACGTTGATGCTGATCATTCTCTATCTCTGTCTTTGAAATGACTTGACCTTCTTTTAAGACCGAAACGAGATCATAATGCTTGAACCCATACTCAAACATCATCATAGAATCCTTCCAGTCATCCCCATCATTTAAGGTGACTGTAATCAACTGTGCTCCGTCTTTTGTTGCTGAAGAGACCAAGGTTCGTCTCGCTTTTTGAGTGTACCCAGTTTTAACTCCATCTGCCCATTGATAAAATTGAAGCATCTTATTTTTGTTATAAAAGGTTCGATCCCATTGTTCTCCTGGCCAAGGAACTTTTTTTACATCTGTTTTCACAATTTCCCGAAAGGTGGGATTTTTCAAAGCATAGGCGGTTAATTTAGCTAAATCCTCTGCTGAGGAATAATGCTTTGAATGATCTAAGCCATGTGGATTCATAAAATGTGTATTCTTCAGACCTAATACTTCAGCTTTTTCATTCATTAAATAAATGAATCCTTCGACTGAACCTCCTACATGTTCAGCAATCGCTATAGCAGCATCATTCCCAGACCGCAACATTAAACCATACAACAAAGTGCTCAATGGAATTTTCTCGTCTTTTTTTAAATAGATGGAGGATCCCTCAATCCCTACTGCATGAGGACCAATCACAACTTCCTCCTCCAAATTCTCCTTGTTTTCAATCGCGACGATTGCTGTCATAATTTTCGTCAAACTAGCAATAGACATCCGCTTATCTGCATTTTTCCCATAGAGAACTCGTTCAGATGTAGCATCCATGAGAATGGCTGCTTGTGCGCCAGGAGCTAACTCAGGTACAGAATCTACAGGTGTAGCCCCTACACGATTCCAAGAGGTTACGCAAAAGAAACTAAGAAATAAAGTTAACAACAAAATTTGAAAATACTTCAATCTCATCCACCCGCTCTTCACAGGGTTTGTACAAATATATGCGAAGAGGACGAGTTTATGATTTGAGCATGAAAAAGAAAAATCCCCCTTTATTCTAGTTACAGAAAAGGAGGATTAAAAGCTAGACAAAATCTTTACTAGGATGTTAACAACATGGAGGTGGTTCAGGCTTTGGTTGGCAATGACTTTCTTTTTTCTTTGAATCTTTCCCCGAAATACGATCAATCAAGGTCGGGGCTACATCAATTAAACGATTGTATAGATTATTCGAGCCTTCCATATTGAGTAGACGAATTCCTTTATCTCCAACAACGATAAAAGCTACAGGTGTAATCGACACACCTCCACCACTACCTCCACCAAATGGTAAAGAGGGATCAGATCCTTGTCCTTCTTTAGGGTCACCAGAAGAACTAAAGTTTTTCGTTTCCTTCTCCTGATCCCCTTTTCCTGTAAATTCACTACCTCCAGCCGCAAAGCCAAAACCAACTCGCGAAACAGGGATGATGACTTGACCATCTGGAGTCTCTACGGGATCACCAATAATGGTATTTACATCCACCATTTCCTTGATGTTTTCCATCGCTGTTTGCATCAAGCCCTGAATGGGGTGCTGCTCTGCCAATTCCGCTCCCTCCCTCTGCGCAAGTGAAGTATCATACGGGTGATGCCAAGGATAGCATGCCCTAGACGAAAGCGAAATATGCCATGAAAATGGGTCCTAATGATTGGATAGGTGAAGACAGGATCGACGATTAACTGTGGAGGCTCCTTCCAACGAATATATCCACTAAAAAAACCGACTAACGTGGTTTTCACACCCCAAATCACACCTGTTAAAATACCTGCTTCTGAAGCATCTCCCGTTCCAACCGTTGTCCCCCAAATCAATTGTTCACAAGTAACTTTGCTAAGAAATTGACGCATGATCTCTTTTAAATCATCAATCCGTTGCAACACCATTTCATACATCTTTTTGGCTTTACGAACCTTACGCTGATCAATCTGAAGCTCCTCTTGCTTATTGATTGCCTTTGTCCCTGATCTACTTTCTACATGAATCCCTTGTTCCGTACCTTCCCAATCCACTTTGGGGATATTTACCCGAAAACGAAGAAGTCCCCCTAGCGCCTTAAACATCACTTCTCCTCGATCATTGCCTTGCTCTCTCTTATAAACCATTTCGATCCGAACATAGCTAAACCATAATCCAACGGTGATCCCCAACAAGATCAACAAAATAAATACTGTTATTTTCAACCCAACCACCTACCATTATTCGGTAGTCTGATCAACAAAAATTGGATATATACGATCACATAAATAAAAAAAGTTCCGGGAACCTAATCCCAGAACTTTATGATGTAACCACTTCACTAGCATCTGTAGTCTCTTCCATTTGATCTGACGATGATTCTTCTTCAGACTGAGCAGATCCCATCCCCAATCGCTGGAACAAATCACTCCGATCCTGTTCCCACTCTTGCCAATTAAAAATACTGTCTGGAGGAGGGAGTTCATCAATGTGATTCAGTCCAAAGTAATCCAGAAAATCTTTACTAGTACCATAGAGAATCGGACGTCCCACTCCTTCAGCCCTACCCACATCTCGAATCAAACCTTTTCGCTGTAACTGCTGTAAAATGCGATCTGATTTCACTCCGCGAACCTCTTCAATTTCAACGCGAGTGATCGGCTGGCGATAGGCAATAATAGCTAATGTTTCAAGTGAAGCTCTCGATAATTGAGATCGATGGGGGGAGTGAGCCAGTTGCTCAAAGTATTGACGGTGTTCAGGTAATGTAGTCATCTGATAAACTTGTGCCACTTTGACAATCTGTACCCCACGATTTTGCTCTTTCCAATCGACCCGCAAATCATGGATGAGAAGATCAACTTCATTTTTATTTAACCCAATAATGTCACCGATCTCTTTGGGACTCAATCCTTCTTCGCCAGCAGCAAATAGTAAACCCTCTACAATGGCTTTTAATTGATCACGATCTGACATTATGAAGTCACCTCCACTTCCATTTTTTCAACCAAAATATCTCCAAAAAGATCATTTTGACGACAAACAATTCGCTTTAATTTCATTAACTCCAAGAGTGCAAGAAAGGTCGTAATCACCCGTTCTTTGGTCACTTCATCCCAACACAAGAGGCGAGAGAAAAAAAGATGCCCTTTTTCCAACAACTCCTGAAAAATTTCTTCCATCCGGGCACTCACTGAAATCTCTTCTCTTGCCACTTTTGTCATTGGTTCAGGTGGTTTTTGATTTTTTAAAGCTTCTACGAAAGCTTGTAGGAGATCATCAGCAGTCAAACCTTCCACTGGGTTGACATCAGGTATGTAAGGCGTTAAATCCATTGGAGAACGGGAGTAGACCTTACTCCGTTCCTCTTCACGTTCGCGTAGGACTTCTCCCAGACGCTTATAACGCTTATATTCAAGCAAACGTTCCACGAGTTCCTCTCGAGGGTCCATCCATTCTTCCTCTAAGAGATCAAAATCTTCTTCCTCAAGTTCTTGTTTTGGCAAAAGCATACGACTTTTAATGGCAATCAAGGTAGCCGCCATCACAAGAAACTCACTAGCCACTTCCAATTCCAGCTCTTGGGCTTCTGATAATACATGTACATACTGATCTGTAATTTTTGCAATGGGAACTTCATAAATGTCTACTTCTGCTTTTTCGATTAAATGGAGAAGTAGGTCTAAGGGTCCTTCAAATGAGTCTAATTTAATTTTCACATCCACGGTCTTCGATCACGACTTTCTATTAATCTTTCAAATGAATTTATTGAGAAGAGATCACATTAGATCAAATTAAATCCCTCTTCTTCTCTATTCCTCTCATTCTATCTAAATCCCCTTTTATTATAATGACAAAAAAGATATTGTCTTGTACAGCCATTCTGAAATATCAGTTTGACACTCCCACAGCTGAAGCTCAACGTCATAATCAGACCTGTAATTATTTCAGAATCAGGTTAACTTAAGACCATTTCATAATAAGGCTCTTCTTGTTGAGTATCGTCAAACCATTTCATACCACAATATTTAAATCCAATTTTATCTAATATTTTTAAAGAATTGGTGTTAAGCGAGTCCGCTGAAGCATAGATTTTCTTTACATGTCCATTTGCTTTTGCAATGTCTACACAAGCGTTTGCAGCTTCAGTAGCATATCCCTTTCCCCACGATTCCTTAGCAAAGTGATAAATGAGTTCTACTGTTTCTAGGGAAGTTATAACATTAAATCCTGCTGCTCCAATGACCTTTCCTGTTTCTTTTTCAACAACCGCATAGACTGAGAGTCCTTTGTCCATCTGACAACTCACATAAAAGTCTATCACCTTAGGAATTTTCTCATGCGGGGTGGCTCCCGAACAATGTTCCATTACTTCATCATTACCCCAAAAACTCTTCACATCGTTTATATCTCCAACTTCAAAAACCTTTAAAAATAGTCGTTGTGTTTCTAAAATAACATTCATTTAATCATCTCCAAGCATCATTTTTCCTTATTCAATCTACTTTAATTGGATTCGCCTGATTCATTAACTATATCGTAACTATAGCCTCTTGCACAGAACTGCCTGAGCGTAGAAAAAATAACGACTGCTAGAGCAACAGTTGTTATGGGCAAACGTGAGATATTATCCCATTGACTATATGTAGCAAATGTCTTGAACACAGCAATTCGTAAAATTTTTCGTCTACGGGTTTAGTTGAAATCAAGATTGGATGAAAGTTAGCAAATTTTCATTAATCGAAGAGATCTTAATAAAGCAACCTTTCAAAATCCATATCAAATCAAAAGCGTCGAGGAAATCTAATCCTCGACGCTTTTGATTTGATAAAATGCTCCTTTAGAAGTCTGCCATAAACTTTTTCATCATGGCCAATTTTCTACTGCTTTTCAGGTTCTTGATGCTTCCATCCAATTTGTAAACATAAATAAGCGAGTACAGTAAAGAAGATCGAAATGATCGTAGTGTGAGCAAGAGCTGAGACAAGGACTCCATCGGTCAGAATCGTTACAACACCCGAGACTGCTTGCAAGCTGATCAGAATAAATGCCCACCATGCTCCTTTTACTAATTTCGTTCGGTTTTTATGGTGGCGAATCACCACGATCAAGAAAATTAAACATAAAATCCAGATCGAAAACGCTGCATAGCGGTGTAACATATGAATTCCAGCTATCGAAGAAATGTTAGGGAACATGATAGCTCCACAACCTGGGAACTGATAGCCACAACCCATCGTTGCATCTGCATGTCGTACAAGTGCACCTGTATAAATCACCACATAACTATAAGCGGCTAAGGCCCAAATCGACTGATGCATCCGCTTGGATAAGCCGATGAATGATTCCAGCTTCTGTCCGTTTTCTAATGCTGTTCCTTTTTTCAATTGGAATAGCTGAATCGATAGTAAAACCACACTCGCAAAAGAGATTAAAGAAAAACCAAAGTGAAAGGCAAGCGAGGTTTTTTTAGCAAAATCACCTTCAAATACAACAGTTAGAGCCCCTAATGCTCCTTGGAAAACAACAAAGAATAGACTGAGGAAACCAAGAAGCTTCACTCTATAATTTTCTCGATAAGCTCTCCAAGACCAAACCGTTAGAATTAAAATTAAAAGTCCTACTCCACTTGAAACTATTCGGTGACTATATTCAATGATCGTCTCCAATGGCAATGATTCTGGGATTAGTTGTCCATGACAAAAGGGCCACGAATTACCGCAACCTTTCCCTGATTCCGTTTTAGAAACGATCGCTCCTATAATGAGCATGATATATGCGCCGATGGAGGTAATAATAGAAAAAATTCGTAACATGCTATGTTTTTGTTGCATCATCGATCCTCCTTTAGAGGCGGGGTTATCACTGAAAATCATACCATATTCGTCAACTCTTCGGATGAAATTGCCCTTGTTAGGCACAAACTTTCCACAATTGAATCCAAAAACAATTAAGAAACTTAGTGTGTTCATTCATATACTATTTCCACACTTTTCAAAGCTTCAATATCCCAATTCCAAGTTAAATAGATATAAACAAAAGCCAGCTCTATAGATTAGCTGGCTTTTGTTTATTAGTTATTTCTTTTCGATTGGGATGAAAGGGATCGACATCTTCGATAAAAAGCATTTCTTAAATGAGAGTTGAAACATTAGTTATTTAAGTATTCATTTTGTAACAGACCCATATGTACAATATCATGCCAAACGCCTCGTCTAAACAAACATTGTCTAGATGTACCCTCATGTTTGAAACCCAACTTTTCATAAAGGTTAATCGCCTTCTTGTTAAAGGAAAAAACCCTTAGTGAAACTCGATTCAAATTCATTTCAAGAAAAGCATATTCAAGGAGTAAAGTCATCGCTTCTGTTCCAAAACCTTTCCCCCAATGACTTTTTTCTCCAATATCAATAATACACTCGGCATGACGGTTTTTAAAATCGATATTGATTAATGAAGTAATACCGATCGGTGTACCAGACTCTTTATCAAGAATCATATAGCTCTTGGAGGTATTAGAACCCAGTATAACGTGATTTACAAAATCTTTCGTCTCTTCTATATCATACAAATCTAAGAAAGGGTTGGTTGACTGCATTACTTCCATGTCGTTTCTCCATTTATGGTAAAGCTCCACATCAGCAGATGTCATTTTTCTAAGCCTTATTTTAGTTGATTCAAAAAACATCACTAGTTCCTCCCATAAGATTATTTTTTTTAGTTTTATCGTCACAAGAAGGATCTGCAAGGTTAAAAATATGCATCAAGTAGTATTGAAATCCATGATTCTTTAACATTGGCAACATATAGATTTCAGTGTTTGGACACTCAACTGATTTTCTTGAAACATAAGATCTTCATTTCCATTCCTCACTACTACAGAAATCATATACTCACCAGTAGGTTGGAATGTATGATAAACATATGATTCACTCTCACATCGGCCCAAATTAGTTGGGACTTGAAAAGATTGAGGTGGAAGAGAAAAGCCTTTTCCCTCCGCTTTCATTACTCCTTCTTTTCGTGTCCACAAAAGATAGAAGGATCGCAGTTGATCTTCAATTTTTTGAGATCGCACAAACTCGCACTCTGGAGGAGTAAAAACAAGCTTCATCGCTTCCAAATCGTTTTCTTTTATTTTTTCAACATCGATCCCTACTTCAGCAACTTGAGACAAACTACAAACAACCATTCCATCTGTGTGAGATAGATTAAAGTAAATCAGTGACTGATCTCGAACACTTCTAGCATCAAGATACAACTTACCATATTTATTTTTATAAAAGCGTACATCCTCAGGAGCAATTTGCAAAGCTTTTCCGATTTGTGTCTTTAATAATGCTCTACCTAATACAAACTCAATTTTTTTAAAATCAACCTGGTATCGCTGATAGATGTCTTTTTCTTGCGGATCTAATAATTTATCATAAATCTGTAAATCCTCCACCTTAAAAGTTGCGGGAATCGGCAGCCAATATATTTGTATTTGTTTTCTTCTTATCACTACGATTCTCCTTTAAAAAATTGCACTGCTCTCATTTCATCGGTATGATAAACTAACCCTTATTCCCTTACCCCATACTACATTATTTTTTTAACCTGTCGGGAATGAGATCATGGGAGATGAGATCCTCAAAATTTTCCCGTTGAACCACTAGATCGGCTTCACCATCTTTGACTAAAACAACCGCTGGGCGTCGTAAACGATTATAATTGCTTGCCATTGAAAAGGTATAGGCTCCAGTACAACTAACAGCTAATAAGTCTCCTTGCTTGACTTGAGGCAACTTTACATTCCAAATGAGCATATCTCCACTTTCGCAACACTTTCCTGCGATCGAAACGGTTTCCACAATTTCCTCATTGGCGCGATTAGCCAACATCGCCTCATATTTTGCTTGGTACAGGGCTGGACGAGGGTTATCTGTCATCCCCCCATCGATAGAAACATATTTGCGAATTCCGGGAACTTCTTTCGTTGTACCAATCGTGTATAACGTCGTCCCTGCTTCACCAATGATACTCCGGCCAGGTTCAATCCAAATTTCAGGAATGCTAGGAAAAGAGGAAAAAGCTCGGCGGACAGCCTTAGCAATCGTTTGCACATAATGTGCGGGTATGTTTGGAGTATCCTTCTGTTCATAGCGAATTCCAAATCCACCTCCAACATTCAAGATTTGTGTCACGAATCCAAAATCTTGATAGCAAGCGTGGATGAGTCCAACCATTTTTTCAATCGCTAATTGAAATGCGATTCCATCAAAAATCTGTGAACCAATATGACAATGAAACCCTAAGAGTAGTAAGGATTCCGCTTGATCTGCTCGTTTCGTAGCCTGAAGGGCTTGACCACTTCCCAAATCAAAACCAAACTTAGAATCTTCTTGTCCTGTTTGGATATATGCATGAGTATGAGCTTCTATTCCCGGACTAATACGCAATAAAATGTGTGCTTGTCTATTTTTTTTCTTAGCCAATTGATCTAACATTTCTAATTCAATGAAATTATCTACTACAAAAAGACGAATCCCAACATCTAATGCCATTTCCATCTCAAATAGCGATTTATTATTACCATGAAAATAGATCCGGTTGGCTGGAAATCCTGCTTTTAAGGCTGTGTATAGCTCTCCCTCAGACACAACATCGAGTAAGAGCCCCTCCTCATCCACGATTCGACACATCGCTAAGGTGCTAAATGCTTTACTTGCATAGCCAACTTGAAAAGCAAGTCCTGTCTCCTGAAATGAGCTTACAAACTGCCGCATTCGCTCTCTCACCAATTGTTCATCTATGATATATAGAGGGGTCCCGAACTTCTCAACGAGCTCTACAGAGTCACACCCCCCTATTTCTAGATGTTCACGTTGATTCATTCGACTTGTTCCGTGTAAAAACATTCCTTCGCCCCCTCATCACCAGCTCTTTGAATCATTCTTAAAAATGATTAAACCATATATGACCTAATCTAATCTAGTTTTATTTTTATGTAAATAATTCTTTTGATGGTGTTCGAGGATCAGTTGCACAGCCTTTCTAGTTACAGGAGCTCCGATCTCACGATTATCACGTTTACCCATTTTCCCAACATCCCCCATTCCAATGATAATGGGGATCGAAAGGTCATTTAAAACTTCTACTGTATCTCCATAAATGTGGGGAGGTTCTTCCTCCATGACATTTCCATATTTATCAACACGATGTTTAACAACCTGACCGAAACGATCAAGTGCAAACTGAACAGGAATCCCTTTACTATTTGGACAATTGGAAGCAACTGCAATCGCTCCAAGAACCTCAATATCTGGATGAGTAGCTACAATCTTTAACGCTTTTTCCCCATCTCCTTCATGTACCGAACCACAATCATCAAACATAACTAGAACTGGATCGTGAAGTGCTTCTTTGATCAGATCTACGAGTGAAAATCCTGATAATGGGGTTGGATTTCCAGCTGATCGTGAGATACATCGTCCACCTACCTGCTGAGCGACTTCTTCGATCGTTTCCTTCGCCACTGTGTCACCATCAGTAATTAAGATTACTTTTCGTTTAGCCATCTTGTTACCCCCTTGGCTTAAAGACAACAGCTGTTAAAAAGCCAAAGATAATCGCCGCAGAGATCCCAGCACTTGTAATCTGAAAAATCCCTGTAAACACACCCATCCACCCATGTTCTTTCGCTTCTGTTAGCGCCCCATGAACCAGTGCATTCCCAAAGCTAGTAATGGGTACAGTGGCACCAGCCCCTGCATAGTGAATCAATGGTTCATATAAACCAAATCCGTCTAAAACGGCTCCAAGTACAACAAGCAAGCTTAAAACATGGGCAGGTGTAAGCGGTGTCAAATCCATTAATAATTGACCAATCACACAAATGATACCCCCCACTAGAAAAGCAGCCCAAAAGCTTCCCAACACAATCATCTCTCTTTCTACCAGACTTCAAAGATCATCCACTGAAATAAAGAGCCAGCAATTTTCCCTAAGGCCATTGCCATCAGTAGAGTAAGTATATGAATTTGCAATCGTAATCGCTTAACCAAAATAGGCAAAACATTGATCACTTCTGTTAATGCAGCTGCAAGCATCCCTATAAAAATACCCATAAAGAGTCCCACAATCGTAGTCATCCAGATGGGAAACGGCATGACCCATCCATGAAAATCAATGATAGTGAAAAAAAGAACACCTGTCACAATCGCATATTCATAATTGTGGATAAACCGCCATCCTCCACTGATCTGAGCCAACCTCGAAATAATATCCAACACTGTAATAAAAGCCACAAACCCACTGCCTACCGCTATCCCTCCAGCCATCCCTACAATGATCAGAGTCAGATTAGTGAAGAGATCCATCCGTCTCCTCTTTCACTTTTTTCTTTTCATCATTAATTAAAAATTGATCAATCGTCTCTTGATACGTAAACATCTCTAATTCCATAGGACTTGGCTCTTCATTAAATCGTTTCTTAAATAGATGATTAAAAAAAAGAATCATCCCCAATCCAATTCCAATGGAGTAAGGAATTTGGAGCCATAGAGGTTGTTGGATCTGTTCTCCGGTAAGCAAATAAGTAAGGCGTTGATGCACTTCATTCATACTTACATCCATATGAAAGTTCATAATCGCAAGCCCTGAACCAATAAACAGGAGAAGCCAAACCAAAGACACATAAAACCAATTCGGATTTCTTTCTTGACTTTGAATCTCAATGATGGCATGCCCCTCACCCATATTACGAAGATCTAGCTCAGGGTATGAAAGGTTAATGGTCTGGATCACATCGAGGGCATCGATCACAATAAAAGATTCACTATTTTTAGGGTTAATCTCTAGAACCGGAAGTTGTAAGATCTCATCCAAAGATCCTTGTCCACTCATTTGACAAACATCTTTTACTTGAATCTGTTCTCCAGGTTTCGCCTGAATCTTTTTTTTCAATCGTAGATAGAGGATCTCACGCATGGATGTCTTCCTTTCTTCGGTTCATTTTACTCTTGGTTAGTATGCATCATGCACAAAGGGTCATGCACCAATCAAAAGAAAAAACACCTCTTCACTGTTAGAGGTGGAAAACGCTATTTCATACTAGACAGTCTAGCTTGAGCTTTTTTCTCTCGTTCAGGTAGCCTTTATGACAATTCGTCACCTATGAAAAAAGTTCTTTGCCTTCTTGGTCTATTTTGAAAAGCAGAGATGAATGACTTTGCAGTTAGCTTACATTGTTTGGAAATATGAGTTATTTTTCAGCTTTAGCATCAAATTCTTCTCGGATTTTTTTGATGATTTTCTTTTCAAGTCGTGATACTTGTACTTGAGAAATCCCAAGTCGCTCAGCCACTTCAGATTGCGTTTGATCTTTAAAGTAACGGAGATAAACAATTAACTGTTCACGTTCTGTCAAACGATGAATAGCGTCTTTTAAAGCTAATTTATCAAACCACATAGACTCCGAATCATCGGCAATTTGATCCATTAAGGTAATGGGATCACCATCATTTTCA
Source organism: Hazenella coriacea (assembly GCF_004341825.1). Classification (GTDB taxonomy): domain Bacteria; phylum Bacillota; class Bacilli; order Thermoactinomycetales; family Thermoactinomycetaceae; genus Hazenella; species Hazenella coriacea. The sequence goes on from NZ_SMAG01000007.1 coordinate 96,709, forward strand.
AATACTGTTTCATGAATGGATGTCGGGGCACGATTCGCTTCTTGAGCAAAAACAATTTCTTCAGGTTCAACGCCCATCTCTGCTGCGATCTCTTGGATGGTAGGGACGCGATTTAATCTCTTAGCAAGATCATCTTTGGTTTTACGTGCTTTATTGGCCATTTCTTTTAAAGAGCGACTCACTTTGACCATCCCATCATCTCGTAAAAAACGTTGAATTTCTCCGATAATCATAGGGACAGCATATGTAGAAAATTTCACATCATAACTCAAGTCAAACTTATCAACAGCTTTTAGTAGACCAATACATCCAATTTGAAACAAATCCTCAGGCTCATATCCTCGATTTAAAAAGCGTTGAACGACAGACCAAACCAACCGGATATTGTGACTTACCAAACGATCTCTCGCTTCTGTATCTCCATCCTGACTTGCTTGGATCAACTGTTTTACTTCACCATCAGAGAGATGACCATGTTTATTGTTCCGTACGTCCGCATCCATAAATAATCCCTCAGTGGTTTGCCATCGTTTTTTGATGGCTCTTCAGATACTTGACTAAATAAACAGTTGTTCCTTTTCCAGCTACGGAATGAACGGTAACTTCATCCATAAAGTTCTCCATGATGGTAAAACCCATTCCAGATCGTTCCAATTCCGGTTTTGAGGTGTAAAGGGGTTGTCTTGCCTCACTGACATCTGAAATACCTACACCTTGATCAGAGATCGTGATATTTACCCGTGTCCCTTCGATTTCAGTACGTATAAAGATTAATCCTTCCCCCTTTTCTTCATAACCATGAATCACTGCATTCGTCACAGCTTCAGAAACCACAGTCTTAATATCTGTCAACTCTTCTACTGTAGGATCTAGTTGAGAAATGAAAGAGGCCACTGCGATCCGTGCAAAGGCTTCATTTTCTGAACGGCTTAGAAATTTAAGCTCCATCAAATTTCGCTTTGTTTCTTTCATGATGCCACCCCACATGCAGTTACTGCACTATCTTCATCTTCGAAAATGGGTAATATTTTAAATAACCCAGACATCTCCATCAAACGAAAAATGGACGGACGAATCGAACAGAGTGCCATTTTCCCGCCCAACTGTGAAACCCTTTTATAGCGTCCCAGAATAACCCCCAACCCAGAGCTATCCATAAATTCAAGATTTGCGAGGTTGAGGACTAAATGGGTCATCCCCGAGTCCAACTCAGATTCAATCGTATTGCGAACCTGTTCTGCGGTATGATGATCCAGTTCACCGGACAACCGAACGATGAGTATATGGTGCCTCCGATGAACTTGAAGTGTTAAACTCATTCTGACTATGACCTCCCTCTTGGTTTTAACCCATTACTTCTACGAACCCCCTTTTCTTTCCTTCTAAGGATGAAAAACACAAAAAGAGGAAGTGTTTTTTCACCCATTTCCTCTTTTTTTATCTGTTCATTTTAATCTGTTCATTTTAATCTGTGGCTTGACTCTCTTTGGGGAAAAGCAACATCTGGTTGACAACTCTCTTAATGGTAGTCCATAATCCTGCTCTTTCTACAGGATGAGCACTTGTCAAATCCATCTCTGCTACTACTTGATTCTGTTTGTAAACTTGAATTTTACCAATCACTTGTCCATTTTGAATCGGCGCTTTCAGATCATTCCAGACCACTTTCTTCGTATACGAGTCTGGATTCTCCCCTTTTTTAATCATAATCGAAAAAGGATGATTGGCTCGAATCACCATCTGATTAGGATCTCCTTTATCAATTTCCTTCTGTGCAATCACATCTCCTTTTTTATAAAGAAGGATGTTCGTAAACTGATTAAAAGCATAATTTAACATACCAGAAATCTCTGCATTACGAGTTTTTACATTGGGTTCACCCATCACAACAGCAATGACCCGGAAATTTCCGCGTTTCGCAGTGGCAGTTAAACAAAACATCGCTTCAGATGTGAATCCCGTTTTTAATCCGTCCAGTCCTTCATAAAAACGAACTAATTTATTTGTATTCACCAACCAAAATGGTTTTTCGGTATTTTGTCTTAAATAATCTTGATATACACCCGTATACTTAGTAATCTCTTCATGCTTCAGCAATTCACGCGACATAATGGCAATATCGTAAGCAGATGAAAAGTGATTGTCAGCAGGTAACCCATTCGGATTTTGGAACTGTGTATTTTTTAATCCCAATTCTTGCGCTCGATCATTCATCATCTGCACAAAATTTTCTTCTGTCCCGGCGATGAGCTCAGCTAAAGCAACAGACGCATCATTGGCAGAGGCGATCGCAACCCCTTTTAATAAATCATTCACAGTCATCTGTTCGCCTGGTTCCAAAAAAATCTGTGATCCACCCATAGATGCCGCATACTCACTGATGGGAACCTTATCTTGAAGAGTGATTTTCCCCGAATCAATGGCTTCCATCACAAGTAGCATGGTCATAACCTTTGTAATACTTGCAGGTGGTAAAGGTTCATGACTATTTTTTTCAAATAAAATGGTTCCTGTATCCGCATCCATCAGAATCGCTGAGTTGGCTTGAGGGGCTAACTTTTGCTCTCCTTGTGCAAAAGAAGTTGAAAAAACAGAAGTACATACGAAACAGCAGGCAATGATTACGATGCTCACTTTTCTACGCATCTATGGTCCCTCCTAATCAATATGCCATTAGTCTGAACCAGTCGATTGGTAATTATTCCAAATTCATTTTTCTAAACAAAAATACCCCTGACAAGAAATCATCTAACCACAAAACAGCTCATCGCTAGAACTGGAGCTCGATGTTCACTCTCCATGAGCTTGTGCCTTTCGAAGAAGAGAGAATGTCCGCTTCACTCTTCGATTCCAGGAGAAGACAAACGGCATGGAAGTTTCTCAGGGAAGGGTTGCCTTCTCTTTTCCTCCATCGAAGAGTTCCGCTAAGAAGTGGCACAAAGTCATTTCGTGTGAATCATCGATTCCTAACTAATGGTAAATCAACACTACTGATTATGAGGATGTTGCATAGATGATCATCAAATGAAAGAAACAAAAAGTACTCTTTTAAATATTATGAGCAAAAAACAAATCCAGCTATGCAGTCTAACAGAAAGCATAACTGGATTTTAAACCATCTTGCTATTGAACATGAGCACAGATAAAACCAAATATTAAAACCGAAGCACTCCCTTAGGTGTCACTAGACAGCGTATCAATGTAGGGGCTAGAACCTCTTGATCTGTAAGGTGAATCGCACCAAGGAGACGCTGTTTTACTTCAGCTAACTCTCGTTTTCTGTTGACAAAAAGCGTCGCTAATGGTTCACCCATCTCAACATAATCTCCCACTTTTTTATGAAGGATGATCCCTACTTGATGGTCAATCTCATCATCTTTCGTAGCCCGACCTGCTCCTAATTTCATCGCACAAAGACCAATCTCTTCTGCTTGGATCGATTCTACATATCCAGCTTTCTCTGACAACACAGGGGTTTGCTGTTCAGTTTGAGAGAGTTTCTCTAAGTTTTCAACACTTGTAACATCTCCATGCTGTCCAGAGATAAATACTTTTAATTTTTCTAATGCGCTTCCATCACGAATACATTGCTCTAATTTCTGTCGTGCCTCTTCTGTCGTTTCATATTTACCAGAAAGAAGTAACATCTGAGTTCCTAAAACCAAACTTAACTCTGTAAGGTCTTGGGGGCCTTTGCCTTGGAGAGTCTCAATCGCTTCTTTAATCTCAATAGCATTTCCAATGGCAAGTCCCAACGGTTGACTCATATCACTTACCACTGCAACCGTTTCTCTTCCCACATGTTGTCCAATCTCTACCATTGCTTTGGCTAACCGAATCGCATCAGCTTCTTCTTTCATAAACGCACCATCTCCTGTTTTTACATCCAAGACGATGGCATCTGCACCTGCTGCGATTTTCTTACTCATGATCGAGCTAGCAATCAACGGAATCGAATCCACGGTAGCGGTTACATCACGAAGCGCATACAATTTTTTATCAGCTGGGGTGAGGTCAGCTGTCTGTCCCATGACAGCAATCTGATGCTCATTGACTAAATCAACAAACTCAGGGGTACTCAATTCAGTAGAAAAGCCTCTAATCGACTCTAGCTTATCTACCGTTCCTCCTGTATGTCCTAAACCCCGCCCCGATAATTTAGCGACTGGAACCCCCGCTGCTGCAACAAGCGGAGCCAACACAAGGGTTGTAGTGTCACCCACGCCTCCAGTGCTATGCTTGTCTACCTTTTTCCCTTGGATGGATGAAAGATCCACCTGATCTCCTGACTTCACCATCGCCATCGTTAGATCAGCTGTTTCACGTGAAGTCATTCCTTGATAATAGACGGCCATCGCCCATGCGGCCATTTGATAATCAGGAATCATCTCATTGGCATATCCTTCGATCAAATATTGGATCTCAGCTGTTGTCAACTCATGTCCATCCCGTTTTTTACGAATAATTTCGACTGTGTTCATACCTATACCTCTTGAATAATCCCTTTGATCAAATTCATAAAGACAGGTTTGGTTCGATTGGCTACTTCTACCACCTGTTCATGACTGAGTGGCTCCAACTCTTCACCAATCGCCATATCCGTAATACAAGAGATACCGATCACTTTTAGTCCAGAATGACTTGCAACAATCACCTCAGGAACCGTTGACATTCCGACTGCATCTCCTCCTACAGTTCGAAGCATAATTAGCTCCGTAGGGGTCATATAAGTTGGGCCACTCACGCCAGCATAAACACCTTGTTGGAGTTTAACTCCCTGTTTGTTAGCAACTTGAAGTGCTAATTCACGCATTTTCGGGGTATAAGCTGCAGACATATCAGGGAAGCGAGGACCTAATTCCTCATCATTGGTGCCGATTAATGGATTGGAACCAGTCATGTTTAAATGATCTGTGATGAGCATGAGATCGCCTGCTTGGAAGTTCGCATTCATACCACCTGCTGCATTGGTAGCAATCAATAGGTGAATACCAAGAGCTTTCATCACATAGACAGGAAACACAACTTCTTGTTGACTATAACCTTCATAAAAATGAAAACGTCCTTGCATAGCGACAACTGTCTTTCCAGCTAATTGTCCAATGACTAACTGTCCAGCATGCCCCTCCACTGTAGAAACTGGAAAATGTGGGATTTGATCATAGGGAATTTTCACAGCATTTTCGATCTCATTAGCAAGCTCTCCCAATCCCGAACCCAAAATCAAGCCCAATTCAGGCTGAAGCGAAGTGAGTGATGTAATATGTTTCTTTGCCTCATGGATCTTTTGTAAACGATTTTTCATTTCATTCTTCCTCCCCGATCTATCATTAACTATTTAGATGAAGATTAGATGATTCACGTATAATTCCTTTAACCAATTCGATAAATTTGGATTTTACTTGCTCCGCAGTAGCCATCACTTCTGCATGACTAAGTGGTTGAGGTAATATACCAGCTGCCATATTAGAGATACATGAGATTCCCAATACTCGAATTCCCGCATGTCTTGCTACAATCACCTCTGGCACGGTAGACATCCCAACAGCATCTCCACCTAACTTACGAATCATCCGAATCTCCGCAGGTGTCTCATAAGAAGGCCCCATCACTGCGGTATAAACACCTTCTTGTAATGTAAAACCTTGTTGTTTAGCAACCTGATGTGCCAACTCACGTAATTGAGAATCATAAGCGCTAGACATGTCTGGGAAACGGACACCCATCTCAGAATCATTAGGACCCATTAGTGGATTTTGATACATTAAGTTGATATGATCGCGAATCATCATTAAATCTCCAGGAGCAAACGATTGGTTCACACCACCAGCAGCATTGGTAACTAAAATCGTATCAACACCTAACTCTTTCATGACTCGAATCGGGAAAGTCACATGAGAAACCGTGTGCCCTTCATACAAGTGAAAACGACCCGCCATTACCACAACAGGTTGATTTTCAAGCATTCCGATGATTAGCTCACCCGCATGTCCTTCCACTGTAGACTCTGGGAAATGTGGAATTTGATCATAGGGGATATGAACAGGCTGTTCAATCTCATCCGCTAATACACCTAATCCTGAACCTAGAATAAGTCCAATTCGGGGTTGAATCGTCGTTTTTTTCATGATGGCTGTTTTGGCTTCTACCATCTGTGTACGTGTAAAACTCATTTTGTCACCGCCTCTATCTTAATTCAGTTAGGAAACTACGACCGATTTTAGGAGCTTGTACTTTAAAGTTTTCTGCGATGGTCGCTCCGAGATCGGCAAATGTGTCACGAATGCCAAGATGTTTTCCTGGTTGAGACAGTTTTTTACTAAAGACCAACAAAGGTGTGTATTCCCTAGTATGATCTGTGCCATGGTGTGTTGGATCATTTCCATGATCTGCTGTAATCATTAGCAAATCATGCTCTTGTAGTGCATCCAAAATTTCAGGTAAACGTTGATCAAACTCTTCTAACGCTTGACCATACCCATCCGGATCACGTCGATGACCAAATTTGGCATCAAAATCGACCAAATTCACAAATGCTAACCCATGAAAGGGCTGTTTCAAAATGTGAAGAAGTTGATCTACCCCATCCATATTTGATTTTGTATGTATGGATTGAGTAACCCCTTCACCTGCATAAATATCGGAAATCTTGCCAATCGCAATGACATCAAAACCTGCTTCAGATAAATGATGAAGAACCATTTTTTCTGGTGGTTCTACTGAGTAATCCCTACGATTAGCGGTTCGAGTAAAATTTCCGGGCGTTCCAATAAAAGGACGAGCAATCACCCGAACAACTGAATATTCTTCTTTAAAGGTCAGTTCCCGCGCAATCTCACAAATTCGATATAGTTCGTCTAAAGAAACTACTTCTTCATGTGCTGCAATCTGGAGTACACTATCTGCTGATGTGTAGACGATGATCCCGCCAGTTTTTATATGTTCTTCACCTAATTCAGCGATAATCTCTGTTCCAGAAGCTGGTTTATTCCCAAGCACTTTTCGCCCAGTCTTCATTTCTAAGTCTTGGATTAACTCTACAGGGAAGCCTTCAGGATAGGTTTTAAATGGCTGATCAGTATAAATCCCCATAAACTCCCAATGTCCTGTAGTTGTGTCTTTCCCTTTTGACATCTCACTCAATTTAGCTATGGTTGCTTGTGGTTCACGCACAGGAAGGATGCCTTCAACAGCTTCAATATTGCCCAATCCTAAACGCTGCATATGAGGCATATGGAGACCTCCTCGCTGTTCAGCAATATGACCTAACGTATGTGCACCTGCATCTCCATACTGAGTAGCATCTGGTAATTCACCAATCCCTACACTATCTAAAACGATCAAAGCCACACGTGGAAAGTGTACCATAATAAGTATCACCCCTTTATTATAAATGAGCAAAAAAAATAACGCACAAGTAAAAGTTCCTGTCCGTTTTCATCATTCCCCGATCCAATAAAAAATAAGTAAGCGATTTTTGATCTCACTGCCAATCGTAGCTGGAAAAGAATCCTCTTGGTGAGCAAATACTTTTAATGCTCCGCCCATCGGCTCTCGATACATCACATCAGGTCGCCATAAAGGCGTAAAAAACGCTAAGATTTGATACAACAATAAGGTAAACAGAGCAAATAAAAACAAGAATTTACCCCATTCTTTTAGTTTACGAATGGAAATAATCATGAGAGCAAATCGTCCTTTTTCATTTATTTTCTTTCAATCTATGAAAAAGGACGATGTTTTATCACTTGCTTTTGACTATATCACAAAACTATTAAGATCATCTAGCCATTCATACCGTTCATTACCTTAATGATGCACATCCCTAAAGAACTTTTTGTCCTAAGACATCATTCAAAGATGTGTACGATAAGTTTAAGCTCTCTGCAACCGCTTGATAGGTCACATTTCCATTTAGAACGTTTACACCACGAGCCAACGGTCTGTTTTCAACTAATGAACGCTCGAGTCCTTTGGATGCGATTTGTACCGCATATGGAATCGTTACGTTAGTTAGAGCCATTGTAGAAGTTTTTGGGACAGCCCCAGGCATATTGGCAACTGCATAGTGAACAACTCCATGCTTGACATATGTAGGATCACTATGTGTGGTGACACGGTCACTAGTAGCAATCACTCCGCCTTGGTCAATCGCCACATCAACAATCACTGAACCAGGTTCCATCGATTTGACCATCTCTTCTGTAACCAAACGTGGAGCACGACGTCCTGGAATCAACACTGCACCTACCAAAAGATCTGCTTTCTTAACTGCTTCTGCAATGTTGTAACTATTAGACATCACTGTATGCAATCGTCCACCATAGAGGTCATCCAATTGACGAAGACGATCTGGATTGATATCAAGTAAGGTAACGTTAGCACCTAAGCCCATCGCCATTTTGGCTGCATTGGTTCCTACAACACCCCCACCGATCACAACCACATTGCCAGGTTGGACCCCAGGAACACCTGCGAGTAGAACCCCTTTACCACCTTTAGGCTTTTCTAAGAACTGTGCTCCGATTTGTACGGACATCCGTCCAGCAACTTCACTCATCGGTGTTAGAAGAGGAAGTGCTCCTGAATCTAACTGGATGGTTTCATACGCAATCGCTGCTACTTTTTTCTCAATTAAAGCACGAGTTAGTTCTGGTTCTGGAGCTAAGTGAAGATACGTGAAAAGAATAAGACCTTCACGGAAATATCCATATTCCTCTGGGAGAGGTTCTTTTACTTTTAGGATCATTTCAGCTTGACCCCAAACTTCTGCCGCTGAGTTGATTATTTTTGCACCATGAGCGACGAAGGAATCGTCCGGAAAGCCACTTCCTTCTCCAGCTCCCTTTTCAATAATTACTTGATGCCCCGCGTTGATGAGTGCATCTACACCAGCGGGTGAAATCGCAATACGGTTTTCGTTATTTTTAATTTCTTTTGGTACTCCGATAATCATGATGAAAACCCTCCTTTGCATTCAATATCATACCACGCTTCTGCCAATCTTAAAATGAAATTTAAAATAAAAAATGTGAGACCTAAAAAGATCTCACGTTACTTTTGAACCTACCAGTTTTTTTACGTCTACACCTTGGCTTTTACATCGATGACAAATACCATGGAAAGTCAAACGATGGTCAATGATTTGAAAATCGTATTCTTTTTCAACCCGTTCTTCAATCGGGCCCAACAAATCCTCCATAATTTCATCTACCGTTCCGCAGTTCATACATATGAGGTGGTGATGATGATGTTCAGCCCCCTCAGCTCGAAATTCATAGCGGGTTACACCATCGCCAAAGTTCAGTTTGTGGATGATCTGAAGATCTGACAATAGTTCGAGTGTTCGATATACGGTAGCAAGCCCAATCTCTGGAGCTTTTTCCTTCACCAACAGGTAGACATCCTCTGCGCTTAAGTGTTCTTCTTCATTTTCCAAAAGCACACGGACAGTCGCTTCCCGTTGGGGGGTTAACTTGTAGTTATGGGCGGACAACTGTTGTTTAATTTGGTTCACCCTTTTTTCCACATTCCCACCCCCCTGCGTATCTGTCAATATTATATGAAAGAGTGCGGGAGTAAGTCAAATTAAATAAAATCGATTCTCATATAATAATGATTTTAAAATAAAGAAAGAATCAGTCCAAGCTGTGGTAGAGTCCCTTTCATCAATGAAGGAGAGATATATGCTTCAAACAGTGAGGAGATTAACATCACGACTGCCATTCCCGTAATGAGGATCGAAAAAGAGACAAACTGAGGATAGATCGAACCACGGTGATGAATGATACGATTTCTTACCAGTGATAATGAAAAGTCAATCCCAGCCACTGCTACAATAATCATCACAGGGATCACTAACAGGTTTTGCGGCACAACCGCTACAAACGCAAACCAAAGCCCTTTCCAAGAGAGTTGGCTTACTAAAAAACCTACAGTAAACCCAATGACCAATCCTTTTAAAAAGATGAAAATCAGTAACAGGGGGATACCAATCACTGAAATTCCTAAAATCCACATCAATCCCACCGTTTTTAAATGATCACCAATTGCATGTTGGAATGCAGCTTCAGGATCTGCGATCGAATCTTGCTCTAATCCACTAAAAAAATATCCTAAATAATTTAATAATCCCTCTTTTTGTTCCAGATCGAGAGTATTTACAATCACCGCGCCAAAGACGACACCTACCATAAATAAAACGGTGATAAATAAGTAGATCGTTTTTTGATTTTGCATATGATTTTGAAATGTATAGCTCCACCCATTTTTTCTTTTAAATGTAGGTTTCATCTTTTGTACCCCTCCTTAAGTTCACACTCTTACTCTATGACGGAGGAGGGGTAAATATACTAGACTTCTTGAGATCGAATATGTAGCTCTGATTGTTTAATATCTAACATATTTATTTGTTATACTCTAGGTTTTTCTAACATAGGACACTCGATTTGTGAGAGTTTGAACGAGAGAATGGATCAAACATTTTGATTCATTCCTTTCAATGATTGAAAACGATCTACACCGTCTATGATCCAATATCGCTCAGTCTCAGGAACTAGATGTAAAAAATCTTCTTGTTTACCGATCCACCCATCAGGAACAAACTTTTCATAAATCTCAGTCTCTGGATATTTTGATAAAAATAATTTTTCATCAAAATCAACATAAAAAGTGGGGAGGTAATGCCTTAAATCTTGAACTTCTTCATCCATGAGAGATTGTTGCAACATCTCATGCAAAGTACGACTGGAGATTGGTTCTTCTTCCATCTGTGCAAAAAAATGTTCAACCGTTTCTTCATTGAGAACCCCAATATAAAAACGATCAGCAAAATCGTATAAATCAACAATTTCATCTGAGCATTGATATTGGGTTAAGAAGGTTTTACTCCAACTGACTTGATCTAAAATCCACATCTCCTTAGGTGTAATGTACCACCTCCATACTCCATGTAAACGAACAGCTGTGATCACAGTCTCTGGGAAAAAAGGAGGATTGATCATATGAATTCACCCTTTCATTCTATTTCACACATCCAAACATGAATCTTAAGGGATTAGCATAGTACCGACAAAAACCTTTTTCCCCTCTTCAAAAAACATTTTTCCATTGTTACTCTTTCATTTTCAAAAAATCAGTGATAGTAGATTCAAACCTTTTTAATTATCAATTATTTAGCGAGTAAAATCAATCTAAAATACAACTTAGGTCACTAGTGTCGATGAGATAATATTTACCTGCTTGATCGATCATCGGAGCTCGATTTTCATCCTCCATAGGCTTGTACCTTGGAAAGAAGAGGAGAAGTCCGCTTCATTCTTTGATTCTAGGAGGAGGCTAAAGGCATCGAAGTGTCTCAAGGAATAGTTGCCTTCTCAATACCTCCAAGGGTTCCACTAAGACGCAGTAAAAAGTCATTGTGTACGAAAAATCGACTCCTAACTGATGGTAAATCAACACCACTGTTAAATTACCAATAATTTCTTATACCTTGTAATTTCCTCTTGTTCTTGAACTGGCACACCTTTTACTTCCACCCATGCATGGGATTCAAATGGATAAAGCTTTACACCGATACAAAAATCTATCGACTTCTTTTCCAAATAAACGTAGATAACTAACGCTAATGCTGTTTCCAAGCAAGCGATCAATACCATAATTCTCATATACTTCTTTGGCAATGGTTCCATCTTCCCATTCATGTACAGATTCACTTTGATAAGTTAAACCAGATCGCATTAAATGAGGATTTTTAGATGTTAAAATAGCCAATGGTGTTGAATCTAATCCCCCGCTAATATCTAGGCTTATATGACTCTTCTTTTTCACCCTTCGTTCGACAGTTTCTAATAATGTATTTCGAAAAATCGTAGTACCCTCAGTTAAAGATTTAATGGGATCATCTGTCCAAACCAAAGCCTCACAAGGCGGGACAGATTCAATATTTTGAAAAAGGGATTTACGAAGCTTAAATTCAGTCATGGAAGAACAAAGTAACGAAACTAACAACTGATCATGATCAACTTGTTTTGAGAATAGACTTGAAAGAATAAGTTGATGTGATGAAAAAACAGTATATTCTGGTAGGCACATGAAATAAATTGGATAAAGTCCTAGTAAATCTGGAATCAATAGCAATGAATCATGATGATAAAGAAATATTTGATCGTTCCCTTTCCATCTGTTAAAAACAGCGATGTCATTTGTTTTCTCATATTGTCTAAAGATAGATTCTTGTTCTTCTCTTATGGTAATTCCTGTCCCAACAATCAATGCTCGTAGTTGTCGAGTTTTAAAAACCTGTAACTCATTTGATGACCATTGATTTGAAACATATAGAGGAAGATCGCTCCAAACTTGGTTTGTACCTAATGGAACAGGTAAAGAAAACGGATTTGATTGTCTAGAAAAACAACCATAAACAAATTTCATAGAATTCCTCCAGAAAAAGGGAGCGCTAGACAACTTACATAAAGCGCCCCCTCCTACTTAATTAGTATTAGTTGTAGTATTCTTTCAAATCAGCGGTATCTCTTGACTCGTCGCCAAGTGTTTTTTCAACAACTGACCCAACTTTAAAGATCGTAGGTTTTTCGTATGTTGTTTGGTTTGCTTCTTTTACAAAATCTTTTTTCATGATGGTCACCTCCTTTCAATTGTAAGATTGTCTGAATACATTACTTTGATATAGTTAAGCGCACAACCCCTGTTTCTCCATTTTGTTGAATGAGAGGAATCATTGATTCAACGCCAACTTTCCCTGAATCCAACCATTCTTTATACCAAGTTTGTAGAATCGACGTAGCACGTTCTCCATTTGCAATGACTAACGGTTTAGAGTATGAAAGCAAAGCAAACTCGTTCTCATCACTGTATCCAATGAAATAGCGCTCATCTGCTCGAAACGCCGTCGTCAGCCCTTCTTTTTGTTGGGAGAACAGATAGGCTTGAAAAGCCTCCTGTTTTTCGCCTAACTCGAAGACTGATTTCTCAGGAGTTTGCCTTATCAATGAATCTAAAAACTTCTTGCGTTGCACTTGTGGTTCGTTTTTCAACCACTGTGAACTTGCCCATGCAACAGCTTTGAAACCACTCATCTCTTTTACATCTGCGGCAAGTTCAAAACCGTATGATTCATAATCGGGTGTTTCATTCATCAAAATATAACTACCAGAAATAATTTTTTGCCCAACTAATTGAGTGCCTTCTTTCCTCATTTGGCAAACGAACATACTATTTGCGACACCTCCAACAAGAAATGGAGCCACTAACGTTCCTTGTTCTCAAAGTTGATTGATCCAATTCTGCGGAAGATATTCTGCACTTGCCCATGCAACAATACAATCATATGGCGCGCCTTCTGCATCCCCTTTTCTACCGTCTTTGGTTTCAAAACGAGCATTGACAATGTTCTTTTGCTTAAATAACTCTCTTGCCCGATTTGTCATTTCAGGCTCAATGTCGAGTGACACAACAAATCCGTCTGATCCCACCAAATACGAGAGAAGAGATGTACTAAACCCTGATCCTGTGCCAACTTCCAAGACTTGATTTCCTTCTCGTACATTTAATAGTTCCAAACTTTCTTTAATCGTTTGACTAGCAGTACTTTGCATGACGGCGCTTCCGTCTTCTTTTAAAACGAATACATCACGATTTACATGCTGAAAAGCCTTATCTACTCTACTCATTCCAATCCTCCTAGCAAAATAGAAACCGTATTGGATATTTTTGATGTTCCTTTAGCACGAAATAACTAACTGATCAATTATGGAAAATACCATGATCAATCTATACTATTTCTTTAGAAACATCGCTTCCAATAGACAGGATACACCCTATAATAAACTAATTATTCCCTTTATTATGGAACAAAGGGAGACCGATATTACAAAACTCCATTCCTAACCAGACATAATTCTAATCATTTTAAATAAATGCATCCGATCTGTGTCTTCTGTCACACTTTTGCACTCTTTCAATGTGACACCATATTCTTGCAAAAATTGATCAATCTTTTTCGGCTCTCTGATTTCCCTACGCTCTCCACTTAGACAATGGATGACAATCATCGCTTGCTTCTCTTGGTCAAACCAGAATTTCACTTCCAATTTGGAACCCCTTTCTATTGCTCCACCCATCCAATATGCTACTTTTTTTTCTTTTAAATCTACTGTTGAAGAACTTTCACTTACCAGATTTAAAGCATATTCTGATCGACCCTAGTCTTTCATCCATCTCATCTATGCTATAATGTAAATATCTGAGTTTTTGGAGCCAGTTTTCTGGCTTTTTTTATTTTTGCTCTCGACATGCAAAAATATCGTAATTCCAACCTGACAAATGCCATTTACCTTCCTCGATTTCCGACTGAATGACGTTAGATAATGGGATCAGAATCTTCTGTCCATTATATGTGTCTAACTCCACTGTTTTAATCTCCTGTGAAGGATCAACTTCATTTGAATTTCCCTCAACCGCAAGCTTGATCAAATGATCCCCTCCTTTTAGATACATCTGAGGCATCTCTTGTTGCGATCATTATTACATAATTCTTTTTTTACTTACAAATATTTAAAATCATGCACCATTAATTCGATTTGCAAGATTATTCAATAAAATACATGCACAATACTCAAACTTCATTTATAATAAAAACACAAATCAGAATCTTCACTGAAGATTGTAAAAATCGGCTCGTTGATCAAGAAAAATTTTTTTTGAAGGTGATTGTTGTGAAAAGAAAAGACTACATATTTGTTACAAAGGAAATGGGAGAAGTCTTGAAGCTTGCGAGATTACAATTAAATGGAAACGACATCAGCCAAGAAGCTTTAGCAGCTAACTCAAACGGTAAAATCTCAACAGGAACGATCAGTCATATGGAAAATGGCGGTTATCGAGTTAGTAGAGTTAAACTGGAGTATTGGTGTAGTGTTGTACATGTGGATTTAGAGGAATTGTTGAATAACAATCCAACAGAAGAAATAGCAGAGGGAGATTTAAAGTTCGAACTCATAGCCATCGAACATACCTTGGCACGAGTGGATCTAGAAGAAGGTTGGCAACGACTCAACCAACTCCATTTAACAAAAGATAATCCGTTGATCTCAACTGCCTTTTACTTAAAAGGAAAATATTATTCAAGGAAAAAAGCATGGAATCAAGCTCATGTTTGTTTTACTCGAGCCATTGATATCGAGCAATCCCATTCAGTACCAAATAAAAATAATATCATATCAACTTGTTACTATGAACTAAGCCGAGTCGCACTCTACGAAAATGATTTAAGAAAGGCTCTAAACTATACACGAAAGGGGTTAAAGGCATTTGTAAAAAATGGAGAAAGAAAATATTGCCTATATCAATTACTAGTTAGTAAAGTGATTTATCTTAAAAATCTAAACCGCATTGAAGAAGCATTAGTGGCATTAGATGAATTATATAAGCAGAAATGCGATATTGAAACCACCTCAGTTTTACTAAATATGGCTGATCTACAAGCAGAGCTATTAAACAGAACGGAAAGATATGAAGAAGCCACTACATACGCACTAGAAGGGATTGAGTTGGCTCGGATCGAGAGTAATTATGATCGGTTATTTGATCTATGGACCGTGCTAGGTACAAGCTATATGAATCTGAAGCAATGGAAAAAAGCAGAACGATGCTTTCTTGAAGCCCTTAAATTAAAAGATAAAATCAAGCGAGAATCTTTACCCGTTACAACATATAAACAAATTGGGGAACTTTACTCTATTCTTGACAAAACAGAAAAAACCTTAGACAATTTAAAAAAGGCAGTCAAGTTAGGAAAAGAAACCAATGATGCTCTGCGAACTTGTGAAGCCCTGATCTCTTTAGGTGATTATTATTTCAAACAAAGTGATTTTAAAAGTGCTGAATCTAAGTATGAACAAGCACTGGCGTTAGCAGAACAACATTCTTTTTCTGCCCAAGAGGATATTTTGGTAATCAAGCTTGTCTGTTGTTACACAACCCAAGGATCTGAGAAGATCAAACTGTTTGCTGATCGCTTAGTAAATATATTAGTACGATTACAAGGAAGAGGTGAAAGAGATATGTTTAAGTTAACTTCGCAAATGATGTCCACGAAACACGATGTATCTGATCCTCCTGAAAGTTGATTACTAGAAAGGAGTGAAAATATGCTTACTAAACAGTATATATCTGATCCTCCTGGAACTTAATCTCAAAAAAAGGAGTGAAAATAAGCTTAGTCACCTTAGAGGGTGCTGAGCTTATTTTTTCGAAACGGATAAATTCATGAAAAGATTGCATGTTCTATTTTCCCGAAAGTTACAAGGCAACTCATTTTCTGTCACCTTGTAACCTTCGGGAAAATTTTTTCGTCTTCAAATAGGATCGTAACTCCATTTGGAGAACATTGGATCAGGTAGACACTGGCCCAATGGGTGTCAGGACCTTCCCACACAGTCTCAATACTTCCACTTCGAAAGAAATTGACAATGACCTTGATGGTAATCGAGTGAGAAACCACGAGTATATTCGCTCCCTCGTGTTTCTTTAGAAGTTGTTGAAAAATGGGGTCGTCCGATTTTCAACATCCTACAATGTTTCTCCTTGTGATTCTCTGGCTTCATATCGTTCGGGATGATGATTGATACATAATAAGTCATCTGGGTAGAGGTCTTGAATTTCTGACCATTTTCTCCCTTCCCATATACCGAATCCCATTTCCATTAGGGAATCGGTTGGGATGAGATCAATTTCTCGGTCTCCTTTTAAGTAAGAAGCTGTTTCTAAGGCACGATGGCTTGAGCTTGAGTAAATACATTGGAAAGGGATTCCATGTAGTTGCTCTGCCAGACGTTGGGCTTTCTTGATCCCCGTCTCTGTCAGAGGGGAATCTAATCTTCCTTGTAACCGACCTTCGACATTCCATTGAGTTTGTCCGTGTCTTACTAGATATAAATTTGTAAAAATAGAACCATTCCTTTCTCTGATATAAAATTAGTTATTAAGTACAGAGATATTACAATCTAGTCTACACAGGATTCTTGACACTACTAATATTCCATTAACTATCACTATATCAAAATTTCAATATCCAAAATATACTTATTTATCATAAAAAGCTGTTGCCCAAAAGGACAACAGCCAGAAGTCAAAGATATCACTGATTTAGTTGACTAACTCTTTCTCTTTGATCTGTCTTTTTCTTGCCTTTTCCTTCCGTGACTGCTGATCCATCAATGCAATCACCGCTGGAAGAAGGAGAGGGAGTAACACAAATGCGAGTAACAAGAGTCCCAATATAACTACTGTAGAAATCTGCAGTAACGTCGTCACTCCAGATGGATACATCGCTGCAAATGTGAAACAGAGAATCAAGGCAGCAGAAATGATTACTGACCCTATATTTTTCATCGCCTCTTGAATGGCGATCGTAGGGGTTTGCAATTCATATTCTTTATAACGCATCATCAAGAAAATACTGTAATCGACTCCTAGAGCGATTATCATGACAAAAGAGAAGAATGGAATCGTCCAAGATAATCCTACTTCACCCAATCCATTGATGAATATAAGCTCAGTCAATGAAAGCGAGCTATAATAAGCAATCACTAACGAAAAGAGGATCACAATCGTTGTCCAGAAGGATCGGAACAACAGTAATAACATCACTCCAATGCCTACCAACATCCAGATCACAGCTTGAGCAAAGTCTTGAGAAGACATGGTGTATAAATCCTGGTTCATCGATGATACACCACCTGTTCCTACTTCAACATCCTTATACTCTGTGTGGGCTAGATACTCTTTAACTGCTGAATCAATTTCCTCTGCAATTGTCATGGCCTCTTCTGAATAAGGATCGACATTCAGTGAGACTGTCCATTTAGCAATCTTACGGTCTTCGGACATATAAGCATCTAATGCGCTTTGGAAATCTTTTTGTTTTCTAACCGAATCAGGGATAAAAAAGGTTTGAGTTGCTTCACTTCCTGTCACTTGAGCAAGATATTCATTCGCTTTCTGAAGCCCTCCTGAGATTTCATCTAATCCGTTTGCACTTTGGGACAATCCTGTCTGCAACTCTTTAAAGCTACCACTAAATTGCTGTAAACCTTGTTGCAATTTTTCCTGTCCTTGATTAATCTTTTGTAATCCGGCATCGATCTGATCAAGAGATTGAATCACTTTTCCTTGACCTGTAGCTCCTTGTTCTAAGCCACTTGCCAATTCAGCAGTACCTTTACGGAGTTTTGTAGCCCCTACTGTAAGCTCTTGTTGACCATCAGCTATTTTCGCTAAACCACTGTTAGCTTTTTTTAGCTCATTATTCATTCCTGTAAAGGTTCCATTCAGTGTTTGTAAGCCACCTCGAAGTTGGGGGAGTTGTGAGCTTAACTTCGAGCTCGTCTGTTGGATCGTAATTAAGTTAACATCTGTAGCTAACTCTGGATGGTCTTGCCCCATCTTTTGCGCAGATGATTGGATCACATCAACAGCACCTTGAATCGATCCAATCTGCCCTTCAAGCTTTTGATATTCACGATTCAAAGAAGTGTATCCACCCTCCAATTTCTGATAACCAGAAGATAACTGTTGGGTAGATGCAGAGACTTGTTGTAGCCCTTTTTCCAAATCTGCCATTCCCTTTGAAATGTCAGTCGCTCCACCAGCCCCTTTTTTCACCCCTCCTTGAATTTTTGTGAGTGCATCTTGAATTTGACCTAGTCCAGACCGCGCAGAATCAGTTCCACTCACTAGTTTACCCACATCATTCAAATCTCCTGAAGTAGCTCCTTGGATTCGAGATGATGCTTCCGACAAACCTGAAGAGATTTGATCAAGTCCATCTGTAGATTGATTTAATCCTTTATTCACATCTTCAGTTTGCTTATTAATATACAGTTGATCGATCCGTTCACCAGTGGGACGAGTCGGACCAAACACAGACTCTACTCCATCAATTTGAGTTAAGCGCTGATGTAACTGATCTAGAAAGGCGAGTGACTTTACGGAGTCGAGGGGTTGATCATTCTTCATGTATACAGTTGTTGGCATCGAACGCCCTGGACCAAAAGAGTCAGATACAATCTCAAACCCTTTCACGGATTCGAACTCTGGATTCACTTCCGCCAAGCTATTAAATGATAAATTTCCATTGTGCAATAGCATGACAGGAATGGTCAGCACAGCGACTAACGCTAGAGACAAAAAGGAACGCTTCACTGAAAAGCGACCCATCCATGACCAAAGACGACTCTCCTGATGTCCCGTAGTTTTCTTCATGGGCCAAAATAAATAATTCCCCATGATCGCCAGACAAAAAGGAACTAAGGTGAATAAAACCGCCAACAAAATCATGATTCCAATCGCAATAGCTACAGCTGAGCGATAAATACCAAATTCAGCGAGCCATAGCATACTAAATCCTATGAAGACAGCTAATCCACTAAATAATACTGTTTTTCCTGCTGTTCGATAGGTTTCAATAATCGCAGCGGGAATACTTCGTTGTTTGCTCATCTCCTCTTTAAACCGCATAAAGAGAAGAATATTATAATCTGTTCCAATCCCAAACAAGACAAGAATCAGGAATGTTTGGGTTGTATTAGCAAATGGAAAGTCAAAAGACTCTACCAAATGCATCACTGTTCCCAGAGAAATTAGATAAGTGATTCCGACAATCAGAAGAGAGATCACAGGAGTAATGGGTGAGCGAAACACAAGGATGAGGATGATAACGATAAACAGAACAGCAAAGATTTCAGTCTTTGCAACCCCATCTAAAGATGTTTGCGCATAATCTTCAATGATAAAGTCGTTTCCTGTTAGATAAGTTTCTACACCACTTAAACGAACCTCTTTAGCTAATTGATCACGGATTTCACTAATGGTTTGGATTTCTTTAGAAATCGAAACGACAGCCATCACCGTTTTGTTATCTTTTGAAATCAGCTGTTCTTTTGCCTGTTCATTAGCAAAAGGGGACAGCATGGATGAAACATCCAGCTTTGATGATGCTTCGATCTCTTTCAGCTTCTGTTCAATCTGCTTGAGCTGAGATTCATTGATTCCGTCTTGATGATGAAAAGCGATGACTGCTTCTACATTTTTTCCACCCTGGTCGCTTCCACTCATTTGTTTTTCAAGATCAATCGCCATTTTCGAGGTATAACCTTCACCGATTTCAGGCTGACCTTTTTCACGAACCAGTCGGTCAATAGAAGGCATTGTCATCAAAAGAGCGATCAAGGTCATGATCCACACTGCTAGCCATAACCACTTACTTTTGATGATCCACTTCATATACGAAAAGACCCCCACAGCTTTATTTTG
This sequence comes from Hazenella coriacea, assembly GCF_004341825.1. GTDB lineage: Bacteria > Bacillota > Bacilli > Thermoactinomycetales > Thermoactinomycetaceae > Hazenella > Hazenella coriacea. The sequence goes on from NZ_SMAG01000007.1 coordinate 117,043, forward strand.
GTAATATTTATGAATCCTAGACTTGTCACATATCCTCAGTAGTGAAATATCTAACTGTTCAAAGTCATCTTTTACCTACACTGACTTTGTGTCACTCCTGATCAGACCTTTATCTTTCTCACAAGGCACAAGTTCATAAAGGCTGAACATTGGAATGAGATATCTAAAATTTTGCCTAGGATCTTTACAGCAATCTCACCATATCAAGGAAAAGTAAACCAAATCTAAAGCAAAAATAAAAAAAAATAAAAAGAGCTATTTCCTAGCCCTTTGTAATCCTTTTGTCACAGTCCTCAGTTGTTGATCAGAGGAATCGTAAATCTAATCCCCAGTCCTCCATATCTGGATGGAAAAGCTTCGATGTTTCCCCCGTGTCTTTCAATAATAGTACGACAAATCGCCAATCCTAGACCTGAACCTCCTCGTTCCGCTTGTCTTGCCTGATCAACAGTATAAAACTTACTAAACAGTCTAGGGATCTCCTCATCTGCTACACCCATTCCATTATCCTCGATCACAAAATTCGCCATGCCCTCATCCTGATATCCTGTAAAAGTAATAGTCAGCGACTCATGATCTGCATATCGAATCGCATTGCTTACCAGATTGGCAATGACTCTCCGAAGTAAGTCTGGATTGGCCTCTAGCCCATCCTTCTCCGAAAAGACATGTTCATAGCGAAAATGGACATCAAGCCCTGAACATTCTTCCTTATATTCCTCTGCCACAGACTCGAAAAACTTACTTACATGAATGGGCTCTGTTTTAATGTCTAACAAAGCATACTCATTTTTCGTATACGAAGAGAAAACATCGATGAGTTTACGAATATCCATTGCCTTCTGTTTAATCAACTGAAAATAACGTTCTCTTTTTTCCTGTGGAATGGCATCCGATTCCAGTAGTTCGATAAACCCCTGCATAGAAGTGAGTGGAGTCTTTAGATCATGGGCGATGGATGAAATCAGATGGATCTGCTCTTCATGTGCTTCATATAAACGCTTCTCCATATGATAAACATGTTGGTATAGTAAGCGAATCTCATCACCCTTACCCTGTTCCTTATCTCTTAACGGAATTGGCTTCCGTTTCACACTTACCTGACTTAAACGTTGATTAAGATCATAGATCGGTTTTGTAATATATTGATTCGAATAAACAGACACCAGAAAGAACAAAGTTAATATCACTAGCATGAATACTAAAAATGTTTTGTTGAATAGTTGTCCCACTCCAAAGTCAGCTAGTAGATCCGTTTGACGCGAGATCGTTAATTCACCGACGGGAAGTCCATTTTGATAAGTAGGAAACGTTTGTTCAAATGTTAAATAACCCTCTTTGAATTGACCTGCTTGCATATGGACATCCGCGTTCAAGGAACGATATTCAAGCTGGATCCCAGGCTCTTTACTTACTTCCTTCAAATAGGATTTTAGTTGGTCTGGTGATTGTTGTAACTGATCCACCTCACGGATAATCATAAAGTTTTCTTGTACTAATCCTTTCGATCGTTCCGTAATGTATTGAAAATAATAATCCTTAAAATAGATTCCCAGAAAGAAAAGTAATATTAAAAATACAGCCATGATAATCATCGTAAGAATCAAAGGAATTTTATATGTTAATTTCATCCATCTTCTCCATCTAACACTAATTTGTATCCTACACCCCAAATCGTTTTAATGAGTTGATGCTGTTTTCCAATCTTTCTTCTTATATTTTTGATATGGACTGTTACTGTATTTAAATCACCATACTCGTCTCCCCATACATTATGGTAGATCTGTTCCCTAGATAATACTAAGTGAGCGTTTTGATAAAGATAGTTTAATATTTGAAATTCCCTTGTAGACAGTTCCAATGGGACTCCATGAATATATGCTTCGTATTTTTGTTCATCTAACACAAGTGGAGGCCGAGAAGAAGGTTCTGTCCACTCACTCTGTTTTTGTGAATATAAGTGTGGGTGATTGAGTCGTTCTAACTGGCGAAATTGCACTTTGATTCGAGCCACTAACTCCTGAATTCCAAACGGTTTGGTCATATAGTCATCTGCACCCACTTCAAGACCAATCACTTTATCAATTTCGCGATCTTTGGCACTAAGTAAAATGATTGGCATCCGAAACTTTTGTCGGATTCGCCTGGTTGTTTCAATCCCATCCAACCCTGGCATCATAATATCTAAAACAACCAAGTCAATCTGTTCACGTGCAAGCACTTGGAGCGCTTTTTCTCCACGATTCGCTGTAGTCACTTGAAACTGTTCAAAAGTTAAAGCATCTTGCAAAAGCTGTAGAATATCTTCATCATCATCTACAACTAAAATATGATGTTTAATTAACTCTTTCATATCCAATCCCTACTTTTATCCATGATTGTGCAACTTTTTAAGATATAAAAGAACCAACTCGATCATAAAAAAGTCACACCTAGTGATCGGTGTGACCCATTCTATGTAAATGATAACATATATTTATCTTTGCCTAATGGAACGATTTCCAAAATAATGGAGACGGTCTTCAGCCTCAAGAACACCTTTACATTGATGAAGATCTAGCTCATAAGCACATAGAAAACGTTGAATCTCTTTTGGATTTCGAAGAACTTTTTTCTTATTCGTTTCTAGATGAAGCAAAATCATCACTTGCTCCCATGAATCAAACCAAAAACGAATACACCTCAAGTGACTCCCTCTCTCTGTATATTAGGTTTTGCCGAACAAACATACATTTAGAAGTCAAACTAAATGTATCCCCCATGTACCGCATCAGTAGAACTTACATTATGACGCTTTCTCTATTTTTAAAAAACTTTTTATATGATACAATCAAATGTGAACAACTTTCATTTTTTGCTTTCCCCATTGGTTTTTTCCAATGGGACTTTTCTACCCGAAAAAATATCATAGTTTCTTCCATGAATCAGTGTAACCCCATCTTCGAGCGTTACGACCTTACAATCAAGTAAATCCATCACAACTTCGGGACCACCAGCAAGGGCAAGCTTTACTTGAGTACATACTTTACGATGAAGCTCGAGCTGGATTGTAGTCTGTACTAATCCTTGTTCTGTTAACACTTCTTCTTGGAGTGTTTGAAAAGGGAAGTGGGCACCTAACTCATTGATGAAATGTTGAAGTTCATCATCTTTACCAGTCACTGTCACAGTTAACAATTAAATAACCTCCTTATCAATCAGTATGTTTATTTCACATTATTTTCAGAAACCTACAGTTATAGTCTAAATCTAGATTCCCATTTTTTCAAGTATTTATATTCGGAATAATTCCTCTGTTGAAATAAAATAGTTTCCAACAGATTGAATAATACATCTTCAATATGTGTCAAATGAATTAATTTTAGAAGGGGATATAACCTTGGCTAAAAGTAAATGGAAAGAAATTTATCAAGTACTTAAACAGCGAATTGTAACTGGTGAATACCAAGCGGGACAAGAGTTCCCTACTAACTTTGAGTTAATGAAAGAGTTTGAAGTTCATGCTGCAACGATCCAAAATTCTGTCAATGCCCTGATCCGTGATGGATACATCGCCTCAGCAGGAAGTACCAACATTCGTCGAACTGTTTGTGATTTGAATACTTTCCCTGTTCGTAGAGGTGGTTTCAGAGATGAACATAGTAAAGGGACGAAAGAAGTTCTGCAAATGGAAATTATACAAGACGCCTCTTTACTTCCAGAAAATGAAAGTCAATTAAAGCCACCTGTCTTATACTATTACACACGCCAATGGAAAGATGATCAAGTCGTAGCGATTTCTGAATCATTTATTCCTCAATGCATCCCTTTGGACAAGCTAAAAGAAGAGCTTCAAGCACCTGAGGCTCGGCTATATGAAACCATGAAATCTTTTGGACAAAAGCCCAATGTCTGTGTAGAAACCTTAGTCGCTGCCACACCCACCTCAGACGAACAAGAGAAACTACAACTGGATGAACCGACTCCTGTTGTACGAATTACACGCAAAGTCTATGATCACAAAAATAAACTTTTAGAGTATTGCAAGCTAACCGACCGTGCGGATTGCTATCAATACACCTATCGAGTTCCCTTTGAATGAACAAGCTTCTTTTTTGGGAATCATTGAAATCAACAAAATAACCGGCCCTGTAGTAACATGAACAGGTCCGGTTATTTTTTAAAGTGAAAAGTGTTTTACAAACCAGTTCGTCGAAAACCTCTCTACGACTGATAAATGATCCATGAAGCTATGATTGGCTCCATCGATGATTTCTAATCTAGAATCGTTAGGTAGCCATTTTAAGCCTTTTTGGGTTCGTTCATATAAGCTCTTTTCTTCTTCATCTGCATTTCCATGGATCACCAGAACAGGACATCGTACATTTGTCAGTAACTCTTGTTGATTCACTAACTCAAAATCCAGTAACATCTGTTGATCAATAAGAACCTTTCGATCCCCTTCCCCCAGAGTCGTTAGATAACCCACCTCTTTCAATTCCTGCATTTGTTCGGGGGTAAAATATTCGTTCCAATCATATTTCATTGAACCTGTCAGGGCACCTGTCAAAACCATAGTAGCTATATCAGGTGTGTAACACTCTAAGCACACTCGACTTCCTAAACTATGTCCATAAAGGGCAATCTCGTGATACTCTCTTGACTTTACAAAAGCAATAGCTGCTTGTAGATCATCGATTTGTTTGGCTATGGTTAATTGATCTGTATCACTTTCTCCACAACCACTAAAGTCAAAAACTAACACACTATAGCCCAATTGATGAAAGGTACTTGCAAACCTGTCAAAGCGCCCTTTAGAGGTTTTATTAGAGGTAAAACCATGGCACATAATAATGATCGATGAAGAAGATGATTCATAATGATGTCCGATCAAAGTTAGCTCTCGAGAATTCTTAAAAGCAACTCTCTTCATGCGTTCTCCCCTCTTTCGAGCAGTCTTGATGATGCAATCCATCAACTTCTTCATGCTTGTTCAAAAGGGGCTCATTGTTTCACCTTACCGTACGTACCACCGCCACCTTCTTTAAGTTCCAACCTTTGCTCGCGAGCCCTCTGAATGTGCTTGGCAATTGACTCATTTGCCACACTAGCGATCTCTTCAATCGAAGCAACATGGAGAACATTCATCTCTGTACCAAAAGCATCTAGTAACTTATCTAATGTTTTTCTACCACATTTAGGGATGAATTCTAAAGGAACCTGATATCGATAGGGAGCCCGATATTCTGGTGAGTGGCTCTCTTGATCAGCTAGGGAGAGAATGCGGTCACGCACGCCTTGTACCTTTTTAAGGCTACCACAATACGGACAACGATCCTCAAAGGTTCCTGTTGGCCAGAGTTCATCACATGATAAACAGCGTGTCCGATAATATTTTCCCAAACGAGGATTTAATCCATAATTGGCTAGCACTTTTCGCCCTTCCTGTCGAGCTAAAGCTAGCTGTAATTCACGAAAACTAGCTTCTTTGACAAGGAGTTGGTTATACTCCCGACCAATTTTAGGAAGTGAATGAGCATCTGAGTTTGTAACAAAAGTAAACGGACTTAATTCAGATAAATGATCTGCCAAAAAACGATCAGAGCTCAAGCCTAATTCGACTCCCGCTACCTGATCCATCCGTAAAACATGGCTCATGTGGGTTGAAGCACTGCCATAGATACTTTTAAACGGCGTAAAGACATGAGCAGGGATAATCAGACCTCCCAGTTCAATAACTTTTTCTTGTAAAACCTCAGCTGGTTGATAAAGTCTTTGCGTACTCAATTGCACATTTTTCATATGTTTTGCTAACCAATCAGTAAATAGCTTCATCTGTTCAAGTGAAGGTAAAAAAGCTAATATATGCGCAGCTCCTTGACCCGGTTCACGAATCTCAATCTCTGCTCCCAACAGACAAGTGGTATCTTGGTAAACAATCCCACCATCTGGATGCTCTTGATAAAGCCCTGATTGTAAACCTTTTTCAATATCTTCCTGTACAGGTGGAGATTGTGCATCAATGATCCCGATCATCTGCATTCCCTTACGATGACTGGATTCCTTAATAATATTTTCAAAGGTCATATTGCGAGCGGCTGTAATTTTCACAGGAAGATTGTTGGAGGTACGACCAATATGAATATGCAAATCAGCAAAAATCGGTTGCAAGCTCATCGTTGATTCAGCACCTGATTTTGCCAAAAGTAGATGGCAGCTACTGTTTTCGCATCGCAGATCGTTCCCTTAGCTATTTCTGCTTGACACTCTTCCAAAGTAAGTTCTACCAACTCAACAAATTCATCCTCATCCAGATGAACTTGACCTTTTTGTAGTTCTTTCGCTTGAAACAGATAAAGGTATTCGTTAGCAAATCCGGGTGATGTATAAAAAGAGACCATTGGTTCTAGTTGTCCTGCTACGTATCCTGTCTCTTCTTCAAGCTCACGTTTGGCACAGTCTGCGGGGTCTTCCCCTTTTTCTAGCTTACCTGCCGGAATCTCAAGAATGGTTTTCTCCAATGGCTTACGAAATTGCCGAACAAGGACTAGACGATTTTCATCAGTTATGGCAAAAACAGCAACAGCTCCTGAATGCTTAATAATTTCTCGAAAAGAGGTGGAACCGTTAGGTAATTCGACTTGATCCACTTGCAAATGAACAACTTTGCCCTCAAAAATGGTTTGGCTGCTGATTGTTTTTTCTTCGAATTTTTTCATGGTAGAGTATCCCCTTTGGGTCAATTTGAAGGTCTGATACTTCCTATTATAACCTAGCTAGCAATCACCTATGGAATATTTTCCATGTTGATCACGTATACCCGTACTATGATTTAGCGACAATGGAACTAAAGACAGGAGGGTTTGATGATGATCATAGAGCAATCTAGACAAGGGCTTCGTTTAATCGGAAAAGCATGGGAGATTCGGGCATATTTACGCCACTGGTCCAATCAACACCAGCACCTCCAGGATTATTTAGGAAAGACAACACTAGAAGCTCCGAATCGACAGTTATATCTGGTGAAAAAATAATGAATCTATTTCACTAGGGAAATAATTTCTAGACATTTTATGATGTTGTTGAACAAAAAGCATCGCTAGCACTTCCTGAACGTCCAATAGTATAATAGAAAATGATTACAATCTTTTTTTGAAAGTTATACATGATAGAACAAAGGAGGATCTGCACATGCTGAAACGACTAAAAATGAAAGAGCCTGTCAACACATGGACACATTTTATTACCTTTCTCGCAGCTATCGTCGGTTTGGTTTTCCTCATCCTCCTCTCCTACGATAATGTATCTAAGTTAGTAACCATGACTATTTATGGAGTTAGTGTTATTCTACTTTATGGTGCGAGTTCCCTCTATCATTGGGTCCGCACCACACCAAATAAAGAGTTGATCCTAAAAAAAATCGATCATATTGCAATTTACATACTCATTGCAGGCTCCTATACACCTGTCTTCTTCTTTGGATTAGAAGGTGGCTGGAAATGGACAATGCTAATCGCTGTTTGGGTATTAACATTGATCGGGATATTTCTAAAAATATGGTTCATTCATGCTCCACGTTACCTCTCGACTACTTTTTATGTCTGTCTCGGATGGATTGCTGTCATCCCTATGATTCAACTCGTTCACTCACTTCCTTTAGGTGCGATCATATTAATGTTTGCAGGTGGTGTCGTTTACACGATCGGAGCTGTGATCTATGCCACCAAATGCTTTGATTTCTTTCCCAACAAGTTTGGTTTTCATGAAATCTTCCACTTGTTCATCATGGGTGGAACCATTATCCACTTTATCATGATGGTTATCTTCATCATCCCTGCCTAAGATTAAACAAAATCACTCCCTGAGAATGAACTTCTCAGGGATCTTTGATCTGAGCAAAGTCGTTCACCAAAAAATTAGTTCCCTTCTAGATCATCCATATTCCAAAGGATTAAAATGAAGTCAACTCGACGAAAGGAGTCTCACACTCATGGATTCCGATCCAACTCTAGAATCAAAAGAAGAACTACTAACACAACTAAAACGGATCAAAGACTGGGAACAAGATCAATCTGATTTATGGTTTTGGGAGAAAATCGGGAGAATTCCCTTTCTTCTTTTAGACAAAATCACCCCCCAGATGATTCATAACCTAGTAGGAAAAATACTAGATGAAATCGGTGGCTATATTCAGACAGGTGGACAATACTTGATCAGTGAAAAGAGCATCATCGAAAAATTATCCACTCACTCAAAAAAGACTCCTCTCACCCTAGAAGAAGTCGCCCACCTGCCTCTAACAGTGATGAATCAGGTTGCTGAACAACTTCGAACCACTCGTAGTCAGTTAGCAGCGGTGCAAGGTGCAACTACTGGATTTGGAGGAGTCTTCACCCTAGCCATTGATATTCCTGCTGTCTTAGGCCTCTCACTTAAAGTTTTACAAGAAATGGCTATTTCTTATGGTTATAATCCGCAGGAAAAACAAGAACGAATTTTTATTGTAAAATGTCTTCATTTTGCTTCAGCTGATATTGTTGGAAAACAATCGATTTTGAAAGATTTATCTAGCTTTTGTGAAACAAACGACTACCACGACCGACAAGCTGTGTCACAAGTGGAAGGATGGCGAGAAGTAATCGCCAATTATCGGGATACCTATGGATGGAAAAAAATATTTCAAATAGTTCCGATCATCGGGATCTTCTTTGGCGCTTGGATTAATCGGAGTACCATTCAAGAAGTAGCTGAAACGGGTCAAATGTTGTATCAGAAACGAAGAGTTTTGGAACGGTTAAAGCTACTGGAATCTGACGAACATCAGGTGATAAGTATAAATAAATAAACCCAACCGATCGTGATCCCTGCAGCTACTATCATTGCTAAGCTTGAAAAAGTCCCTTCCACATCACCTAATTCAAAAGCTTTGGAAGTTCCCGTACCATGAGCACCCATACCAAACATTATTCCTTTGGCTAAAGGATGACGAATCCTTCCCAAACGTATGATCCAGGTCCCCATCACGGTTCCCATCATCCCTGTCATAATCACAAATACAGCGGTCATGGTAGGAATCCCTTTAATCGCTTGGGAGACGTGAATCGCAATTGGAGTGGTAATCGATCGTGGAATTAAGCTAGTAATGATCTCTGAGTGAATTCCCAACCCTTTCGCGAATAAAAAAGTGGAGATAATTGCCAATAAAGAACCAAACCCAACACTAAGGATGATCACTTTTCGGTGCTTTTTTAACAGGTTCGCGTATTTATACATCGGGATCGCAAAAGCCACGGTAGCAGGACCCAGTAATTGTTGTAACCACTGCGTTCCTGACTCATAGCTCGCATATGGGATGTGAAATAAGAGTAGCATCCCTACTAAAAGAATAGGAACCACTAGGATCGGTGACAGCCAGATTCTAGGCTTTTTTTGATATATTTTTTTACAAATCATATAAATGACGATGGTAACCAATAACGCGATCCACTCAATCAGCTTTTCCATAAGATCCCTCCGTTTCTGTTCTTGTTAAACGTTCCGCGATCACCCCTGTAGCTAACATGACCATTCCTGTACTTAAGAAAATGATGAAGGTAATCCCTAATCCTTTCACACTAAACATCTCGGGATATTGCACAATCCCTACTGCGGATGGAATAAAAAAAAGAAGCAACTCTGCAAGTAACCAGTTCGCTCCAGCTTCTACCCACTCCAATCGAATCCATTTCATATGCAAACAAATCAGTAGCATCGCTAATCCAATCATTCCGCCAGGTACGATCAACTGAAATGTTTCACTGATCCAATTCCCCAACCAATTAAATAAGCACAAAATAACAACTTGAAAGGTAGTTCGAATGATTTTTTTCCACATGAAGCTTCCTCTTTCTATTAGAGGCAACTGCCTCGATCTCTAATTTCTCTCTTTTATCCTAACCTTTTCTCCTTCATTCGTAAAACAATCATATATGGAAACAGTTCATTCTTTCACCAATCTAGGGGACATTTGCTTTGTCGATGTTTTAATAAGGGGTATTCGGATTATCGTGTGGAAAAAACTCCAGGCATTTAATTCCTCGTTTTATCTTACCTTGACTAATATTAAGGAAAATTATAAAATAAAAGATATATTTTACATTTAGGAGGATTATTAAAAAATGACACATTTTATGAGACTACGATTCCCAACTTTGAACCAGTAATTAAATACGTTCAAAGGCTCTGTTTTGTGTTCGCAGAGTAAACGGGATAAGTCTGTCCTTTTTTAATAATCTTCATTTCATATTTGAAAAACACATTTTTTGCTATTCAGTAAATTTACGATGTGTTTTCTTATACTATCGTTGTGCAATGATAGTATAAATATGTAATGTTTAGAAAGGCTGATGACTCTGCCTTTCTTTATTCATGTCTAATTACCTTCTATTGTTTCTCAAAAGGAAGGTTTATTTGAGGACGGCTTCTATCAGCTCAAACCTAATAAAGATGGGTTTCTTCCCTTTACTCTCCAGTCACAAGCAGATCCTTGTGATTTTTTTATTGAAAGGGAGAAAAACATGACTAAAAAAATAAAGAGCATCGAAGTTTTCAGAGAATTTGTAGAAGCATTTAGATGTCCACACTGTAAGAGTCCTCTTCAGGTTGTTGATTTAAAGAGCTTGAAATGTACTAAAAATCATACTTTTGATTTTGCTAAACAAGGATATGTGAACTTAACAACTCATTCCTCTAAAAGTCATTACGATAAAAAACTATTTGAAGCAAGGCAGAAAATCATTATGGAAAGCAACTTATATGCATTGCTTCATAAGAAGATCTCAAAGGTAATTAATGATCAATTTGATAATCATCCTAGATTTCCATTACTCATTCTTGATGCGGGCTGTGGGGAAGGTTCACATTTACACAAGATTCTAGATGAATGCAGGAATACAACAATAACAGGGGTTGGGTTAGATATTTCAAAGGCTGGTATTGTAATAGCCGCCAAGAATTATAAAGAATCCATTTGGGTTGTGGGTGATTTAGCAAAATCACCATTAGAGGATCAATCGCTTAATGTCATTTTTAATATTTTATCGCCATCAAATTACAAGGAATTTAAGAGAATTCTAGTTCCAAATGGTCTTGTTATCAAAGTTGTTCCTCGCCCGAATTATTTAAAGGAACTACGAGAAGTACTTTTCGAAGATATAAAAAAGGTGGTTTATAAAAGTAACGATACGACAGAGCTTTTTAAAAAACATTTCAAGTTAAAAGGTGTTTTTAACCTATGTTATAAAAAAAAATTGAACCAAGAAGAACTAATAAATTTAGTTCAAATGTCTCCTCTTTCTTGGAATACGGAAAGAACAGATATTAATTCATTTATTAATCGGGTTTCAGCTGAGATTACAGTCGATTTAGATATATTAGTTGGATTGAATGTTCGGTAATCACTCATTCAGCCTTATTCTGGATATGCAAGCCATAAGGGCTTGATGTATATTCTAAGTTGGCCATTACCGATGCTCAGGATGAGTATGAACGTGTCATCCCTGAGTTTCCCATATAAATACGAATGACTTGAGATCCCATACGGTTCTCAAGTCATTTTTTCATTTAATGGATTGATGACGCCGAATTTGCCGGATGCTCCTTCTACCCCACTTTAAGCAAGTGGTGGGTGGCAAAATGGCTTGTGGTCACAAACAACTCAGATCCCGCAGGTGAAAATGGATATAGTCCTTTTCACAAAGCAAATACTTTGGCGCCACTGTTTGAGAGTTCACTTGGATGCTTCCTTGCTTAATCAGTTTTTGGATTTGGGTCCGGCTCACATCCTTAATTTTGGTCGAAAGCGCTCGATCTAATCTCAAGGGGCTTGCTACCGATTGGATGCAAATGCATAGGGTGTGAATTCCTTGTTTCGATAGTTCCCCAATGGAGATCGTTGAATCTTCCACTGACTCTAAGCAAAATTCTTTTTCTATGTCATTGACTGATGAAACTGGCTTTGCTTTGTAGATATCCAACTTCTTGTTCCAAGTGTGATCATTTGCGCATTTATAAATGGCAAATTGATAGATGTTTTTTCCGTTGGCATTATGCCTGCGTTTAGAAGAGTCCACAAAAGAAACCTTTCGTCCGCATTGCGGGCAATATCTGGTGACCGATTCCTCAGTTTCCAGATTAAATCTCCAATGAATATACAGTACAGTCACTTTCCTTCACCTCTTAGGCAAAGGAACGCAGGCAATCTTATGTTAAAGGAGATATGAACTTTTGCAAAAAAAAATGCGGAATAACCCTAAGGTTTTCCGCATGGTTTCGTTTATAACAACTTGATACCCGCGTTCCTTGTAATGGTTATAAATAGGCACACTAATCCCTTGGTCAACTGTTGAAAAATAAAATTGGATTAGGCGCTATTTGATTACTTAACCATTACAAGTAAGCTGGCATAAAAGTTTAATTCTCCTTTCAAATATCTCCGTTTACCATTATAAACTTATTTCTATGTGTTTTCAAATAATTTGTCTGATTAGAATCCTTCCTGACAAAGTGAAGTTGACTTTGCTGGAGGTGAAAGGTTTATTTAGAAGCATGTTTCATAATCGGCATTGTAATGGACTATGGGATATTAGAAAAAAATAAAAAAACCTAGTATTCAAATGGATGAATACTAGGTACTAATCCAGATTATTTCAATAGCATTGCATCATGGTCCACAGTGGATTCATCTGTTTACAGCGCACTCTTGAATCAATGAAACAACTAATTCAGCAGCTTTTACCAACTCTTTGATAGGCATCCGCTCGCTAGTGGTATGGATATTTTCATATCCTAAGCCAAGGTTAACAGTGGGAATCCCATACCCAGCAATCACATTGGCATCACTTCCACCACCACTTGCTCCAATATAAGGCTCACGTCCAATTTTTTTAATTGCAGCTATTGCTTTTTGCACAACGAGATCTGATTCCTCAAATGAAAAAGAAGGATATAGTTGATTTGCTTCAATCTCTGGTTCTTTAGCACCCATCTCAGCAGCAACATTTTTGAATGCTGAGATCATTTTTTCTACTTGAGCCTCAAGTTTGTCTTGATTACGGCTACGGGCTTCCGCTAAGATTTCAACACGATCAGTAACGATATTACTTGCCGTTCCACCTTGAAAACGGCCAATGTTAGCAGTCGTTTCCTCATCGATTCTACCAAGTGGCATTTGTGCAATAGCTCGACTAGCCAACTTAATCGCACTAATCCCGTCTTCTGGGTTAACTCCTGCGTGTGCTGATTTTCCATAAATGGTAGCTAAAATTTTTACTTGTGAAGGAGCAGAAGTGATAATCTCACCAACAGGTCCATTGGAATCAAGTGCAAAACCGAAGTCAGCGTTCACAAGGGAATGATCTAGATGACGAGCACCCATTAATCCCGACTCTTCTCCAGCGGTGATAATTAATTGAATCGTTCCATGAGAGAGTTGTTGTTCTTGAATCTGTTTTAATCCTTCAAACAATGCAGCCAAGCCAGCTTTATCATCACTTCCTAGGATGGTTGTACCGTCAGAAATGATATAATCATTTTCAATAGATGGCTGAATCCCTTTTCCTGGTGTGACCGTATCCATATGACACGTAAAGTAAATGGTAGGTGCATCTGCTACCGAACCTGGAAGCGTTGCAATCAGATTTCCAGCTCCATGACCAGTGGCCTGTGCAGAATCATCTTCTACGACGTGTAAACCTAGATCAGACAGTTTTTTCGTTAAGAGGTCGCAGATTGCTCTTTCATCTCCACTTTCACTGTCTACTTGTACTAGTTCTAAAAATTCGTCGATCAAGCGTTGTTTGTTTATCAATCGAAATCCTCCATTCAGCTAATCAGGGTATTCTTTACTATTGTACACCAAATTTACCGTTTACGTAGGGATCCAAGTACCACACCCCATTATTTAAATTTTCTAATATATTTCATTGTATGCTGCTTTATTTTTTAAATCTATATCAAATCTGTTGCATATAAATGCTCACCATCTAGGACCTCCTCTGTTACGAACCATTGATAAAAGTATTTTTAGTATAAGAGTCTATACTTAAGATGTATGAAATCAGAACCCAGATGATGAGGATTGCTTGATCCCCATAAGCCCCAAAACCTAATGTTCATAAAAAACGAATCACGTAGATTTTTTCTACGCGATTCGTTTGTTGATTCTATTTATGTTTTAGACAATTATAAAGGGATATTCCCATGTTTTTTGTTTGGACGAGTTTCTTGCTTATTTTTCAACATTTCTAAAGCGCTCTTTAATCGTTTTCTTGTCTCCCTTGGATCAATCACATCATCAACCATTCCGTGTGCAGCTGCTACATAGGGATTGGAAAACTTCTCTTTATATTCATCTATTTTCGCCTTGCGGGTAGTCTCAGGATCTTCACTATCGGTTATTTCTCGATTAAAAATAATGTTTGCAGCTCCTTCTGCCCCCATGACCGCCACTTCAGCACTCGGCCAAGCGTAGACAAGATCTGCTCCAATCGCTTTACTATTCAGGGCCACATAAGCTCCCCCGAATGCTTTGCGAGTAATGACAGTGATTTTGGGAACCGTCGCTTCCGAATAGGCATATAAGATCTTGGCTCCGTGTCGAATAATTCCCCGATGCTCTTGATTCACTCCTGGAAAAAAGCCTGTTACATCTACAAATGTAATAAATGGAATGTTAAAGCAATCACAGAAGCGAATAAATCGGCTCAATTTATCGGAAGAGTCGATATCCAGCCCTCCAGCCATCACTTTAGGTTGATTGGCTGCAATCCCAACAGTTTGTCCATCAATACGGCCAAATCCAACTACAATATTACGGGCAAAATCCTGCTGAACCTCCATAAAGTCTCCATGATCAACAACTAGGTCAATCACTTTGCGCACATCATAAACTTTGGTTCCTTCGACAGGCACCACTTCAGCAAGCTCCTCAACCCAATCATCCTTTTCTTCAAAAGAGAGAACTGGAGGAGCTTCACTATTGTTTTGTGGTAAAAAGCTAACTAAACGGCGAACTTCTTCTAACACTTCAGGTTCAGAAGGAGCAGTGAAGTGAGCATTACCACTGATACTAGAATGAACATGGGCTCCACCCAAATCTTCAGAAGAAATCTGTTCTCTGGTCACTGTTTCAATCACTTTGGGTCCTGTAATAAACATCTGACTCGTTTTTTCCACCATAAATACAAAGTCAGTAATGGCTGGGGAATATACTGCACCACCTGCACATGGGCCCATAATCACAGAAATTTGTGGAACAACTCCTGAATAGATCGAGTTACGATAAAAAATATGCCCATATCCATCTAGCGAAACCACACCTTCTTGAATACGCGCTCCCCCAGAATCGTTTAAGCCGATGATCGGAGCACCATTTTTAGCAGCTAAATCCATCACTCGAGCAATTTTCAAGGCATGCATCTCACCCAGTGCCCCACCAAACACCGTAAAATCTTGAGCAAAAACGTAGACAAGACGACCATCTATTTTTCCATATCCAGTAACTACACCTTCACCAGGGGCTTCCGTTTGATCCATCCCAAAATGAGTCGCTCGATGCTGAATGAATGGGTTGAGTTCCACAAAAGAATCATCATCCAACAATAAATCAATTCGTTCCCTTGCTGTTAATTTCCCTCTCTGGTGTTGAGAACGGATGCGTAACTCTCCGCCACCCAGCTCTACTTTGCGTCGACGCTCTTCTAGTTGTTCGATCTTCTCGTACATATCCATAGTCAGGCTTGACTCTCCTTTTCTGATGATGAGGCTGGCTCACATAGTTCCATTAATACGCCACCTGTAGCTTTAGGATGAAGAAAGGCGATATCCATCTGATGAGCTCCTGGTTTGGGTCGTTCATGAATCAGACGAACTCCTTTTTGAGATAGCCCTTGTAGTCGTTTACACAAATCGTTCACCTCAAACGCAATATGATGAATTCCTTCACCATGTTTTTTTAAAAACTTCGCAATCGGACTTTCTTCAGACATCGGCTCTAACAATTCAATCCTACTTTCACCAATGGTTAAAAAAGCCACTCGTACCTGTTCACTTTCCACCTCTTCAATACCTTCTAACGGGAGACCTAACATTTGTTGATACCACTGGATTGCAGATTCTAACTCTTTCACAGCAATTCCTATATGACTTATTTTTCGCGGTGGTTGATCTGGATTCATTCTGTGCTCCCTTCTCTCAATCCAACAGCTGCCCGAATAAAATCAGCTGTTTCTTTCGTTGTGGTTCCAGGTGTAAAGACTTCTGAAATCCCTTGATTCTTCAAAAAATCAACATCCTCTTGCGGAATCACTCCACCACCAACGACGATAATATCTGATGCCTGTTGCTTTTTCAGTAACTGAGTCACTTCTGGAAACAGCTCATTATGGGCTCCAGAGAGACAAGATAAACCAATAACATCCACATCCTCTTGAATCGCTGTTGCTACAATCTGTGCAGGGGATTGCCGTAACCCTGTGTAAATCACTTCCATCCCTTCATCTCGTAACGCTTGAGCAATAATTAAGGCACCACGATCATGTCCATCCAGACCTGGCTTTGCTACAAGTACTCGAATCGGTCGATCCATCCTCTATTCCTCCTTATGCGGGTCGATATTCCCCAAAAACCCGACGTAAAGTGTTACAAATCTCACCCACTGTGGCATATGACTTCACTGCTTCAATAATAAAAGGCATCATGTTTTCCGTTCCTTCAGCTGCTAGTTTCAGTCTTGCCAGTCGGGCTTGCACCTCTTCCTGATTACGAGCGGCACGGAGTTGCTTTAATTGTTCCACTTGTCTCTTCCCTAGTTGTGGATCTACTCTTAGCAATTGTGGCTGAGCCTCATTTTCAATTCGAAACTGGTTCATTCCTACCACGATCTCTTTTCCAGATTCGATATTTCGTTGTGTTTCTAAAGCCGCACGGTGAATCTCCCTTTGCATATAACCTTGCTCTACTGCATAAACAGCTCCACCCATCTCATCAATCTTTTCGATGTATTGAAGGGCTTCCTCTTCGATTTGATCCGTTAACGACTCAATATAATAAGATCCACCAAATGGGTCAACTGTATCTGCAACTCCACTTTCATAAGCAATAATTTGCTGAGTTCGTAAAGCAATGCGAGCAGACTCTTCTGTAGGTAAAGCTAACGCTTCATCTCTAGAGTTCGTATGCAGACTTTGTGTCCCACCTAATACAGCCGCTAAGGCCTGCATAGTAACACGAACAATATTATTATCAGGCTGCTGTGCTGTGAGGGTAGATCCTCCTGTTTGCGTGTGGAACCTTAATTGTAACGAGCGCTCGTTCGATGCATGAAAACGTTCTTTCATAATTTTAGCCCAAATTCGACGTGCTGCACGAAATTTAGCTATTTCCTCAAAAAAATGATTATGTGCATTAAAAAAGAATGAAAGACGCGGCGCAAATTGATCAACATCTAATCCTTTATCAATAGCTGCTTGAACATAGGCCATCCCATTTGCCAAAGTAAAGGCAACTTCCTGAACCGCTGTCGAACCAGCTTCCCGAATGTGATAACCACTAATGCTGATCGTGTTCCATTTGGGAACATGTTCCCGGCAATAAGCAAAAATATCTGTAATCAAACGCATGGATGGTTGAGGAGGAAAAATATAAGTTCCACGTGCAATATACTCTTTTAAAATATCGTTTTGAATCGTTCCACGAATCTGCTGAGAGCTGACTCCTTGTTTTTCAGCTACAGCAATATACATCGCTAATAAGACCGAAGCAGGGGCGTTGATCGTCATCGAAGTACTTACCTGTCCCAGAGGAATGCCCTCTAAAAGACGCTCCATATCCTGTAATGAATCAATCGCAACACCTACTTTTCCCACTTCACCCGTTGACATCGGATCATCAGAGTCATACCCAATCTGGGTAGGTAAATCAAACGCTACACTTAGTCCCGTCTGTCCTTGTTCTAATAAATAACGAAAGCGTTTGTTGGTTTCCTCTGCTGAACCAAATCCTGCATATTGTCGCATAGTCCAATATCGACTTCGATACATGGTTGGGTGTACACCACGAGTATAGGGAAACTCACCTGGTAGTCCAATCTCCTCTACTGGCTTTTCCTCATGATAACATCGATCTACTTCAATCCCAGAAAGGGTTTCAAATCGTTCCTTTCGCTCTGGTGTTTTTTGTAAAAGTTGCTCAGTTTTCTGTTCCCATTGTTTGAATCGCTCTTCCCACGATGAGGTTGACATAAGCGGTCCCCTTTCTTGTCCTATAAAACGCTTTCACTTCTTAATATAACAAATATTGATCCTCTTTGAACTGTTAAATCAGTCAATTCCCATCATAGACAGATGATTATTCCTCCGTTAAAATAGATGCGTGAGGTGAATTACGATGAAGCGAAAGTGGGTAAAAGTGATTGTGTACGTGATCATCTTTACTCTTCTGATTAGTTCTTTGGCAGCTGGAACCTCATTATTCCTATAATCTTCACGAATCAGTTACTTTTTGTGATAAGAAATTGTTTATACTTAGTGTTGGATACGTGTGTGTACACGATGATCGATGAAAGCAGGTGGAATAATCATGGAATACTTTATGGTGCCATTTCTAGTCTTATCTAGTATTCTCGCAGTTATGGGCACAATGTACAACAAAAAGTCAGGGAATAAACCTGGTTTTCTACTCAGCGTTGTATTTACTGTATGTCTTGTAGGAGTGACAGGTCTTTCCCTCCTCGATTTGTTCGGTGTGTACCCATTTAATGCGTAACAAAAAAGGCTTCGAATTGAAGCCTTTTTTCTATCTCTTGAATCTTAATCTAAAAATACCGAACTATCAAATGATAAAATAACTATTTTAATTAATCTTTCGTATACGCTTTATACCAATGATAAGGTTGAATTTCGTTCAATGTTTTATATAAAAGCTCACCATTTGGAGTGTAGACAGCTGCTTTTACCTGAGATCCCCAATAAAAAAGTCTCTCTTGACAGACTCCACAAGGAGTTAATATTTTAAAATCTGATTTTTCATCATCACGAACCACACAAATGGAATGAGTTATAGCCTGATTTAATTTATGAGCTTCACAAATAGCACCCGTTTCAATACAAATTTCTACAGATGGATTGAATGCATCTGGTGCAACACTTGTTAGAATAACCCCTTCCTCTGTGCGCATGGCTGCTGCACCTCCCCAACCTGTAGGGTATCTTTTTTTAATTAGTTCGATCGCCTTTTGATATAACTCTTGTTCAATATTCATTTCTTTCCTCCTACTATTAGCTATATAGTTTAATATTGTTGATGAGGCAATGATACCTCGATCCTATAACGAGAAGCTTAATTACTTTTGTAGCCAACTTCCTACTAAATTCACATCATCTTTTGAATAGTCTTAAGCTATATCTGTTACAAACTTACCTTTGTTACACCTATATATCGAGTGGACATAAATAAAAGCACTTGCTAGAAGCAAGTGCTTTTTGAGTGCCTGGCAACGTCCTACTCTCCCAGGGGTCTGCACCCCAAGTACCATCGGCGCTGGAGGGCTTAACGGTCGTGTTCGGGATGGGAACGAGTG
>NZ_SMAG01000008.1 GCF_004341825.1 Hazenella coriacea
GGTAGGAAGCTCCAGCATGGCCCGTTGGTGAAGCGGTTTAACACACCAGCCTTTCACGCTGGCATGCAGGGGTTCGAATCCCCTACGGGTCACCAAGTAATTTAATAGAGAAGACTAATTCCATTCATGGACGGTTAGCTCAGCTGGGAGAGCATCTGCCTTACAAGCAGAGGGTCGGCGGTTCGATCCCGTCACCGTCCACCAAATATGGAGGGATACCAAAGTGGCCAAATGGGGCGGACTGTAAATCCGCTGGCTTCGCCTTCGTAGGTTCGAATCCTACTCCCTCCACCAAATATCTTGGGAGGTAGCCAAGTGGTAAGGCAACGGACTTTGACTCCGTCATGCGTAGGTTCGAACCCTACTCTCCCAGCCAAACTATGAGCCATTAGCTCAGTTGGTAGAGCATCTGACTTTTAATCAGAGGGTCGAAGGTTCGAGTCCTTCATGGCTCACCATTTAGGTGAGATTGTATGCGGAAGTGGCTCAGGGGTAGAGCATCGCCTTGCCAAGGCGAGGGTCGCGGGTTCGAATCCCGTCTTCCGCTCCAGAACGGCCCGTTGGTGAAGCGGTTTAACACACCAGCCTTTCACGCTGGCATGCAGGGGTTCGAATCCCCTACGGGTCACCAAGTAATTTAATAGAGAAGACTAATTCCATTCATGGACGGTTAGCTCAGCTGGGAGAGCATCTGCCTTACAAGCAGAGGGTCGGCGGTTCGATCCCGTCACCGTCCACCAAATATGGAGGGATACCAAAGTGGCCAAATGGGGCGGACTGTAAATCCGCTGGCTTCGCCTTCGTAGGTTCGAATCCTACTCCCTCCACCAAATATCTTGGGAGGTAGCCAAGTGGTAAGGCAACGGACTTTGACTCCGTCATGCGTAGGTTCGAACCCTACTCTCCCAGCCAAACTATGAGCCATTAGCTCAGTTGGTAGAGCATCTGACTTTTAATCAGAGGGTCGAAGGTTCGAGTCCTTCATGGCTCACCATTTAGGTGAAATTATATGCGGAAGTGGCTCAGGGGTAGAGCATCGCCTTGCCAAGGCGAGGGTCGCGGGTTCGAATCCCGTCTTCCGCTCCAGATGCGGGTGTAGTTCAGTGGTAGAACATCGGCCTTCCAAGCCGTTTGCGAGGGTTCGATTCCCTTCACCCGCTCCAATATTCCTCAGTAGCTCAATGGTAGAGCGCCCGGCTGTTAACCGGTAGGTTGCAGGTTCGAGTCCTGCCTGAGGAGCCATGCTTCCTTAGCTCAGTTGGCAGAGCGCTTCCATGGTAAGGAAGAGGTCACCAGTTCGAGCCTGGTAGGAAGCTCCAGCATGGCCCGTTGGTGAAGCGGTTTAACACACCAGCCTTTCACGCTGGCATGCAGGGGTTCGAATCCCCTACGGGTCACCATAACGAAGTTTTGTGGCTAGAAGAGTTGTATTCTAGCCTTTTTATATGGACGGTTAGCTCAGCTGGGAGAGCATCTGCCTTACAAGCAGAGGGTCGGCGGTTCGATCCCGTCACCGTCCACCATGTGGAGCTGTGGTGTAGAGGCCTAACATGCCTGCCTGTCACGCAGGAGATCGCGGGTTCGAATCCCGTCAGCTCCGCCATAGTACGAGCCATTAGCTCAGTTGGTAGAGCATCTGACTTTTAATCAGAGGGTCGAAGGTTCGAGTCCTTCATGGCTCACCATTCAGGTAAAATCCTATGTATACGAAAGTGTCAAGTTCAAGAGTTATTCCCTTGTCTTGACTAAAGACGAGTAGCAAAAACCTCCAGGAGAATTTCTGGGGGTTTTTTGTTTGTAAAAAACTCATAGCAAGGTAAGGATGCTCAACTTTGTTTTTGTATGTATAACTTGTCCAATAAAGTTTGTGTATAAAAAATTTTTATACATATTGTAATAAAAAGCCATTTCGTTTTTAGTTAATCATTTGAAAGCGAAAGTACCCATCTTTTCTATCTCCACTTCTTGTTTTACATTTTCTGATAAATAGATCGATGGATAAATATTTTGGGTTATCTTGGGGAGTTTATACCTGTAACTGAATAAATATTCCAATCAAACCCAAATTATTTTTGTTGGTAAAATAGTGCTATGTTAAAATAAAGTCGTTTAGTTTTTGATTAAAGGAGTAGTTTTTTTTATGAAAAAAAAACCAATATCAATTATCGGAATGCCTTTAGATTTAGGACAAGGGCGTCGTGGAGTAGATATGGGACCAAGTGCTATTCGCTATGCTTTAGCTCAACAGATGCTTATAGACTTGGGCTATGAGGTAGAGGATTTGGGAGATCTCCATGTGCCCAGTCCTGAATCAATCAAGATCGGTGATCCACATTTAAAATATCTAGATGCGATTAGACATGTGAATGAAGAACTAGCAAATACAGTGTCAGAAGTAGTGACAAAGGGTCGTTTTCCGCTAGTATTTGGCGGTGATCATAGTATGGCGATTGGAACAGTTGCTGGTGTAGCTAAACATTATCGGCGACTTGGACTCATCTGGTTTGATGCCCACGGAGATTTAAACACTGGAGAGACTTCCCCGTCTGGAAATATTCATGGAATGTCCTTAGCGATTAGTTTAGGACTTGGACATTCGGATCTGGTTCAGATTGGTGGATTTGCCCCTAAAGTTCTTCCAGAACATACAGTGATTATTGGAGCTCGAGAATTAGATTTGGGAGAGCGTCAGTTAATTCGTGAACTGGGTATTAAGGTTTTTACGATGCATGAGATCGACCGGATTGGTATGGCTAAAGTGATGGAGGAAGCAATCACCATTGCATCAAATGGAACGGATGGAGTTCATCTTAGTCTTGATTTAGATGGATTAGATCCCAATGATTGTCCGGGAGTGGGAACTCCTGTACCGGGTGGGATGACGTATCGAGAAAGTCATTTAGCTATGGAGATGCTAGCTGAATCAAAGATCCTCACTTCAGCAGAATTCGTAGAAGTTAATCCAATCTTAGACCGTGAGAATCATACGGCCCAAGTTGCTGTTGCATTGATGGGATCTGTGTTTGGTAAAAAAGTATTATAAGTTATGTATACAGTCATTTATTGAAAGCGTAACCAATTTTATTGGTTACGTTTTTTGGTGAATAAACTTGGTTTGAGAGAAATCCCGAAAATATGGCATAATAAAAAATAGATAGAAATGAACTTTACGACAACCCAGGTGCAATCTTGCAATGGGGAATGGAATGGTTTGTTCTAATCACAAGAAGAGATAAAACTGACCTTTTAGTGTGGATCATACCTTCTGGATTGCGAAGTTCTGTTTGCTGAGAAGGGATTATTTAACAAAAAATGCGTGATAAGGAGATAGCATCTAAAGTTAGTCCTCTGCAACAAATAAGCATCAAGGAATTAGGCAAATGATTACTATAGTGTATACATCATAGGAAAATGAAAGGGCAGGAAACTCACGACTCACTTTTGTATGAGTGAAGTAAAAGATGATCCCAAAAGAGGAACGACAAAATCAATCTATTTTTGGACAATTCCCTATTAACGCCCCGAATTGCAATAGATGTTTATCAACTGGTTAATAGGGAGTTCGTTAGGTTGAAAACTAGGCTTCCTCTCATTAGGAAGCTTTTTATGCTTTGGGAAGTATATTTACTGAAAAATACTATTAATTACTAGATCCTGTCTGGTCTTATTCTTTTTTTATATACTATTATTTGATGTCTTATGAATATAGAGCAATAGAACAACATATGGAGCTTTTTTCGTCCTGATGGTGACTTTATATTCATGCCATCAAGCTGATCAGGTGCGTGAAAGTTGGACTATACTCATCAGAATAGTGAATGAAAGATTCATTGTATGAGCTGCTTGGCTGTTTTTCAATGATTCAATAGACACAACTTGATGGAACAGGTGATTTTACAACTTTCTCTTTAAAGAATAATAAAATGTTTCCCAGTGCTCCTTGGGTAGCATAATAATAAAGGATTGATTTTTGTTGGAGGCGCTCATGCAATTATTTGATGGAACAATAACCAGATATCTAAGTGACATCGTTGATATATTAATCGTCAGCTATATCATGTATCAATTATTAGTGTTATTGCGTGGAACTAGGGCCATTCAGTTATTAAAGGGAATCACTGTACTGATCGCGATCTGGTTGATAAGCAATATCTTTCACTTGTCTACATTAAAATGGTTAATTCAAAATTTATTTTCTGTCGGTGTCATCGCCGTGATTATTATATTCCAGCCAGAATTGCGCCGAGCCTTGGAACAATTGGGAAGAGGAGGCTTTCTCGGTAGGAGTAGACAGATTGAAGATCAGATCGCAGCTAAAGTGGTTGGTGAAGTTTCAAAAGCAGTTTCTCATTTGTCAAGGAGACATATAGGAGCGCTTATTGTATTGGAACGTCAAACAGGTCTTTCTGACTATATTGAAACAGGGATTCAAGTGGAGGCTAAATTAAGCTCCGAATTACTGAAAAATATATTCTTACCCAATACCCCCTTGCATGATGGGGCGGTGATCGTTCGTAACGGTCGATTGATGGCTGCTGGTTGTTATCTTCCTTTATCTGAAAACCCATTTATCAGTAAAGAATTAGGAACGAGGCATCGAGCGGGGATTGGTTTGAGTGAAATCTCAGACGCAGTGGTGGTTATTGTTTCAGAAGAGACAGGTCATATCTCTCTAGCGACCCATGGGAATTTAGAGAGAGGGATGAACGAAGAAGAATTTGTCACTAGACTTTATCAAGAGCTGAAACCTCCTGAAAAAACGACACAGGTATTCTGGGCTCGTAAAGAAAAGGAGGGGAAGGTAAAGGATGAATAAATGGTTAGAAAATGATACTGTCCTCCGTCTCATTTCTGTAGGTATTGCAATTGTCATGTGGTTAACCGTTACAGAAGCTTCTTTTCCTGATCCTACGGATACTCTAGCTGATACAAGAATTAAAAATGTACAGATCTACCCCAAATATGACCGAGAGCGTTTTGAACTCATTCAAATGACGAACGGGATTGAGCTTACTCTTTCAGGGGACAAATATGCACTGGAACATTTACCTTCTTCATATCGTGTTTATGTGGATCTGACAAAATTGGGATCTGGCAAACATGATCAGATCCCTGTCAAAGTTGAGGGACTTCCATACGGAGTTCGTTATAAAGTGATTCCTGAAACAATTAATGTTGAACTTGAAGAAAAATTACAACGCGAAATGCCGGTAGAAGTCAATTTAGTTGGTAAAGTTCCTGATGGTTATAAAGTAAGCCCTCCGATCCCAAATCCATCAAAAGTATTGGTGAGGGGGATTGAATCTCGTTTGGATCAGGTGAAAACTGTTAAGGCAACTATCAATTTGGATGAAACTACGACTTCTATCAAGAAAAAAGTAAAATTACAAGTGTATGGCGAGAATGGTCCATTGCCTAAAGTGCAGATCTTTCCAGAAGTTGCCGAAGTAGATATTGCCATTAATAGCCCCTATAAACGAGTGCCGCTTCAGATCGATGTTAGTAAGAATCCACCTACTGGATATGCCATTGAAAGTATTAAGCCTAGCACTGATCAGGTCACTGTTTATGGGACACAAAGCTATATTGATGCACTTGAATATTATGTTGGACCAAGTCTCGATCTTTCCAATGTCGTGACTGATCGAACCTTTCAAATCCCTGTTCCCATTCGGGGAGAAGCAACGAAAGTAGAGCCCAAACAAGTAGAGATCTATGTTAAAATGGTTCCTGCGAGCATAAAAAAAGTGGACCGAGTACCCATCCAAATAACAGGCGTTGGTCAAGGGCTAGACGCAGTCATCCTTTCGCCGTCAAACGGACAATTAAATGTTTCTCTCTCAGGTGCACCCAACCAGTTAGTCCAGATAGGTACGAGCGATATTCAGGCATATGTAGACGTATCTAATCTGCCAGCAGGAAAGCATCAGGTACCGATCCGCTTCCGAATGCCTTCCTTTATCCAAGCAGTGGGACAAACGGATCAAAAAGCTTTAATTGAATTACGACCACATTAAGGTTTGTTTGGTTTTGGTTTATCAATGAGGAGGAGAAAAGTGGTATGGGTAGATATTTTGGAACAGACGGAGTAAGGGGCGTAGCGAATAGCCAGTTAACACCCGAATTAGCATTTCGATTAGGACGTTGCGGAGCCTATGTACTGACTAAAGATAAAGAACACCCCAAGGTTGTGATTGGGCGAGATACTCGGTTATCGGGTGAAATGTTGGAGGCCTCATTGATTGCAGGAATCCTTTCAATTGGGTGTGACGTGGTTCGACTTGGCATCGTTACCACTCCAGGGGTGGCGTTTCTTACACGTCATTTGGAAGCAGATGCAGGAGTGATGATCTCCGCATCACATAATCCGTTCCAGGATAATGGAATCAAATTTTTTGGAGCTGACGGATATAAATTACTCGATGAGACAGAAACGGAGATCGAGGCTCTCTTAGAAAAAGAAGATGATCTACCCCGACCAACAGCAGAAAAGATTGGCCGAGTTTCGGAAGATCATGAATCCGTATATGTATATCTAGAACATTTAAAATCAACGATTGATACAGACCTATGTGGGATGCATATCGTAGTAGATGGTGCTCATGGAGCAGCCTATGAACTAGCTCCACTCCTACTTAGAGATCTAGGAGCGGATGTAACAGCTATTCATGTGAATCCAGATGGGGTGAATATTAATGTAGAGAGTGGCTCCACTCACCCTGAACGCCTGCAAGAAGAAGTATTAAAAAAACAGGCACATCTTGGATTAGCATTTGATGGAGATGCAGATCGTTTAATCGCTGTGGATGAAAAAGGGAATCTGATCGACGGTGACTATATTATGTGCATCTGTGGTGAGTTTTTAAAAGAGAGAGGCATCTTAAAAGAAGATACCATCGTGACAACAGTGATGAGTAATATAGGCTTTTTTAAAGCAACTGAAGAGATGGAAATCCATACGGAACAAACCAAAGTCGGTGACCGCTATGTCATGGAGAAGATGAGAGAAGGCGGTTATAACTTAGGTGGCGAACAGTCTGGACATATCATTTTTCTAGATCATAATACAACTG
Organism: Hazenella coriacea; assembly: GCF_004341825.1. Taxonomy (GTDB): domain Bacteria; phylum Bacillota; class Bacilli; order Thermoactinomycetales; family Thermoactinomycetaceae; genus Hazenella; species Hazenella coriacea. Next base: position 7,074 of record NZ_SMAG01000008.1, read on the forward strand.
GAGATGGAATGTTAACAGCTGTGCAATTATTAAGGGTTGTGAAAGAATCAGGACAAACATTAAGTGGTCTCAGTAAAAAAATGACCCAATATCCTCAAATTCTACTGAACGTAAAAGTGAAAGATAAACAGGGTTGGGATTCCAATGAAGTGATTCTCTCCGCCATCCAGAAGGTAAAAGAAGAGCTAGGAGACGAAGGCAGAGTGCTAGTGCGCCCTTCTGGTACCGAACCACTCATTCGTGTAATGGCTGAAGGTCCTGATGAAGGAAAATTAAAAGAGTATGTGGAACAAATTGCTGATGAAATTCAAAAGCAATTAGGGTAAAATGAGTAGAGCGGTATCTTTTTTGATATCGCTCTTTACTTTTTTGCTATTTTTGAATAGCATAAGAGCATGAATGAAAAATTTTGATTTATTTAAAGGAGTTGAAAAAGAAAGCAATAAAATAAAGATTTACTATTTTTTATTTGTTGTAAAAGCGCCAGGACTGCAAGATGACCGGATCAAACCTTGCAGTTGACGAGGTGGAGGCGATCGAATGCTCGGCGGATACCTCCCGGTTGTGCGTCCAAACCGTGGGGTCACAAGACAAACCAACAAGGTAACTTGTTGTACAAAACTTGTGACAGGACGTAGAGAAAATCAGACAAAAATACACTAGATAAAAAAAGAGAAACTGGAACAAATATTCTATTCCTTTACTTTTTTAGGGGGTAACATAATATGTGCGGAATCGTAGGTTACATCGGACCGAAGCAAGCTCAAAATATTTTGCTAGAGGGCTTAAGCAAGTTAGAATATCGTGGTTATGACTCGGCGGGGCTTGCTGTCTATAATGGGGAAACCATCGGTGTGAATAAAGCCAAAGGTCGTTTAGCCAATCTCGCAGACATCTTAGAAGCTAATCCGTTAAAAGGGTCTTTAGGCATTGGTCACACCCGTTGGGCTACTCATGGGAAACCATCCGATGAAAACTCTCATCCTTTTGTGGACGAAACGGGACGCTTTGTAGTCGTTCACAACGGGATTATTGAAAACTATATTGAACTGAGAGAAGAATTGATCAACCAAGGACATACATTTACTTCTGAAACGGACTCTGAAGTCGTTGCTAAGTTATTGGCTGAATGTTGGAATGGGGATCTTGTATCCACGGTGCAAGACGTGATCAAACGCTTGGATGGTGCCTATGCACTCGGAATTCTGAGCGAAAACGAACCTGACAAAATCGTAGCTGTTCGTTATGCGAGTCCATTAGTCGTCGGACTCGGTGAAGGAGAAAACTTTATCGCTTCAGATATTCCAGCGATCCTAAAACATACTCGCGATGTTTATATCTTAGAAGATGGTGAAATGGCTGTACTAGAGCCAAATGAAGTCACTTTGATGAGAGTAGACGGAACTCCAGTCCATCGTGATTCGATGCGTGTGAATTGGGATATTGCTACTGCTGAAAAAGGTGGATATGACCACTTCATGATGAAAGAGATCTATGAACAACCTAAAGCTATTCGGGATACTCTGGCGGGTCGGATCAAAGATGGAGTTGTCGATCTTTCAAGCGAAGTGAAATTGTCTACCGAAGAGATTGCTCAGATCGAAAAGATTCACTTTGTCGCATGTGGAACCGCTTATCATGCTGGATTGGTTGGTAAATATGTGATCGAAGATCTCGCGCGGATTCCAGTGGAATGTGACGTAGCATCTGAATATCGTTACCGTAATCCGATCATCACTGATCGCACACTCGTTGTTGTTGTCAGCCAATCCGGTGAGACCGCTGATACCTTAGCCGCTCTCCGCGAAGCGAAACGACAAGGTGCTCGTGTCATTGCGATTACCAACGTAGTGGGAAGCTCTGTTGCTCGTGAAGCTGATGATGTGATTATCACTTGGGCAGGTCCTGAGATCGCTGTAGCATCTACCAAGGCCTATATCTCCCAGTTAATCGCCATCTACTTGCTCGGTACTTACTTTGCTCAAGTACGTGGACACAAGAGAGCAGCAGAATTAGCAAAAATCGTGGGTCATCTCACTGAGCTACCAACCCAAGTCGAAGAAGTCTTACAACAAGAAAAAACAGTAGAAGCCTTTGCTCAGTCGATCACCAAACATTCCAGCCTATTCTTCCTAGGACGTGGACTTGACTATGCTGTAGCCTTAGAAGGATCACTCAAGTTGAAAGAGCTCTCCTACATCCACTCAGAAGCATATGCGGCTGGAGAACTCAAGCATGGAACCTTGGCACTGATCGAAGAAGGCATCCCAGTGATCTCACTCGCCACCCAATCCTCCATCTTTGACAAAATGGTCAGCAACATCCAAGAAGTCAAAGCCCGTGGAGCTTATGTATTGGGCATCGCTGTCGAAGGAGATCAAGAACTACAAAAATCTGTAGACGAAGTAATCACCATCCCACGGACGATTGATCTGCTAGCACCTGTGCTTACGGTGGTTCCATTGCAACTACTCGCTTACTATACCTGTGTGGCACTTGAATATGATGTAGATAAGCCAAGAAACTTGGCTAAGAGTGTAACGGTTGAGTAATACGTAGGTTGTTTGAACAATCTGTTGTGGATTTGAAATAAAGTTGTACAGTTTCGAATCGAGTTGTTTCGTTAAAAGCACTCTGTTTACCCCTTTAGATTTGATTGTCTAAAGGGGGTGTTTTTATGTCCAAATGTAAAAACATGATGGGAATTCAATCATAACAGACCTTAAAATAAGTTTAGGCATATATGAACAGTTTTTAATCCAACTTTATTCCAAAACAATATATGGAAGCAAACGAATTCTTAACCCTAGCAAGTTTTATGTGTTCTAAGGTCTTGTGGACGGAACTCTGACATTTTAACTAGATTTGGATCGTTAGAAATCATAGGATCATTGATAGGATATATTTCGAACTATAAATAACTATAATAGACTATGATATAGTTATAATTGAGGCTGAAAAGGTGTGTTCCTATGGCGCCTTGCTATTTGTGATATCTATAGCAGGAGTGCCTACTATTTGTAATATAATAGGGGAAGAGGAAGTTTATAATGAGTAAAATACAGAGAAAAACAGATGTTATCTTAATTGGCGCTGGAGTCATGAGCGCGACTTTGGGGTCATTACTGAAAGAGTTAGCACCTGAATGGGAAATCAAAGTGTTTGAGAAACTCGCAAGTGCAGGAGAGGAGAGCTCTAATGAATGGAATAATGCGGGTACTGGCCATTCTGCATTGTGCGAGCTTAACTATACATCCGAAAAATCTGACGGATCTATAGATATTAACAAAGCAATAAAAATTAATCAACAGTTTCAGCTTTCAAGACAATTTTGGTCATATCTTGTAAACAGCAATCTGATTCGAAATCCACAGAACTTTATCATGCCAATCCCTCATATAAGTTTAGTACAAGGGGAAAAAAATGTAACGTTTTTGAAAAAACGTTTTGAAGTGCTGTCAAAAAACCCCTTGTTTCAAGAGATGGAATTCACCAATGACCTTGAAAAGCTGAAGGAATGGATTCCGCTGATCATGGAAGGTCGTACATCGAATGAACCGATTGCGGCAACAAAAATTGATTCTGGAACAGATGTCAACTTTGGTGCTTTAACACGCATATTGTTTGACCATTTACAGAGTAAAAACGTCGAGATCAACTACAAGCATAGTGTTAAGGATCTGAAACGTACTAGCGATGGCTTGTGGGAAGTGAAAGTGCAAGATATCAATAGCGGTAATATCGAATACCATACTGCAAAATTCGTCTTTATCGGTGGTGGGGGTGGAAGTCTACCTTTATTACAAAAAACCGGTATTCCCGAGTCAAAACATATTGGAGGGTTTCCGGTAAGCGGACTATTTATGGTATGTAACAATCAGGAAGTTGTAGAACAGCATCATGCCAAAGTATACGGTAAAGCTAAGGTGGGTGCTCCACCAATGTCTGTTCCGCATCTTGATACAAGATATATCGACAACAAAAAAACATTGTTATTTGGACCGTTTGCTGGCTTCTCACCAAAGTTCTTAAAAACAGGTTCAAATTTTGATTTGATCGGTTCCGTAAAACCGAATAATGTCTTGACTATGTTGGCAGCAGGCGTAAAAGAGATGGCATTGACAAAATACCTGATCCAGCAACTTATGTTATCGAATGAAAAGCGCATGGAAGAATTACGTGAGTTTATTCCAAACGCCAAAAGCGAGGATTGGAGTATAGTAGTAGCGGGTCAGCGTGTACAAGTGATCAAAGATACGGAAGCTGGGGGTAAAGGAACCCTTCAATTTGGCACGGAAGTTGTTAGCGCCGCTGATGGCTCGATCGCTGCATTGCTTGGCGCTTCTCCGGGTGCTTCTACTGCTGTTCACGTTATGCTTGAAGTATTGGAAAAATGCTTCCCACAACAAATGAAAGGGTGGGAGCCGAAAATAAAAGAAATGATTCCTTCTTATGGTGTGTCACTTGTGGAAAACCCAGAACTCTACCAAGAAATTTTTACTTCAACAGCGCAGACGCTTGGTCTAAGCAAAAAAGAACTGATCTATAGTTAATTTTTTGATGTAAAAACAACCAATGGCTTCGTCTTTTGTGATCAGTGGGCGAGGCCATTAGTTGTTTTTAAGGACATTTAGATACCTGAAAACATAACCAATTTACATCATTTAAAAATTCAGATTAAATATACTTAAATGAAGATCAGTGGCGTTTGATATGAAAACAAATCGTGTTCACGGGTAAGCTCATGAGGGGCCTTGCGCATAGCTGCCCATAAACTGCGTGATTCCCTATTGAGAGGTGAATAACAAGTGAAGCAACACGTCTTACAGCAGTATGATTATCATGTTTGGGCTAACAAGAAGGTATGCGCACATTTACAAGACATTTCCGAAGTGGTATATCACAAGGAGATTAAAAGTGTGTTTCCAACGATCTACGATGCAATGACGCACATCTACGAGGCCGATTACAATTGGTTGACGTTCCTTTCCAAAGGAGGAGTCACTGACTTGTCAGCCACATATTTTGAGGAATTAAAGAAATCAACGGATCGATTGGTAGCCGAAACAAAAGGCAAGCGTATTGAAGAGCTTAATCAAATGATGATCGAACTGAGTGATAGTTTTAGGGAGTATATCACGAATCATGAAGACATTGAAGCGATGTGCCCATATGGGGAGTTTAAAGCCCGTTATGTGGATTACATTCAACATATCGTGAATCACGGAACATATCATCGCGGGAATGTCACAGCCATGCTTAGGCAGATCGGACATCCTGGTACGCAGACAGACTATGGCTTCTACTTGCTTACATTAAGCCAATAAAGAAACAGCCTGGAACCTCGAGTCCAGGCTGTTTTGCGTGGTTCTTAACATTTAGAGGGATGTGTAATTATGAGAACAGTGAAAGTTGCCTCCTATTCAAACAAAGGGATACAATTTTGCTCCCTATTTCATTACAAGTACATCACGCGGTTTGTGATGGATATCACGCAAGCAAATTTTTAAATGAATTACAGCAATTAGTTGATAGTAGTGATGAATGGTTGCATATAAGTGAGCATAAATAATATTAACTTAAGTGAGGAACTGGCTAACATCAGTTCCTTTTCTTATTTAATTAAAAGGGACCTATGTTAAAAAAGGTTCAATGGGATGATCAAACTTTCTATAAAAATAGATTCTTTTTATCCGCTGTAAAATGTGGATTTCACTGTGTAGTGTTGATTTTTTAAAAAATTGGTTTGTCATTTACAGGTAACTTACCTATACTATCGAATCTCTTTAATAATATATGAATGGAAAACGAGGGGGAATCAAAATGAGTAAATTTGGATTGTTTGGGAAGCTGATCGCAAAAGAAGGTGAGCGAGACACATTGGTGGAAATTTTGTTAGAAGCAGCAAGATCTATGGAGACACTAGATAATTGTGAGATCTATCTTGTCAATGTATCTCATGATGACCCAAATTCAGTATTTGTTTATGAGATCTGGAGTAATGAGAGTGCTCATCAAGCCTCTTTATCATTGGAATCGACTCAAACATTAATCCAACGTGCGAAACCAATTATCGCAGGAATGGAGAGAATAAATACTCTTGTACCAAGAGGAGGAAAAGGGATTTAAGCATTTCCTCATAATCACGACTTCTAAATTCAATAAAAGTTGAGATTCTAATAACAGATAGAAGCTGATGATTCCTTAGATAAGGGAAAATCGGTTCTTTTTTTTGATACTGTGACAGCCGGTTGTGCACAAGTGTATAGCCATACATCCAGTAAGAATATGATAATGAAGATCGAACTGACTAAATTATTGTTATCTAAAGGGATAAATTCTATTGACCGTCTAAAAGAGATACAAAAAGAACTAGAACAATTCAATATGGACGACTTAGAAAAATGACTACCAGAAACTGAAAAGAAAGATTTAGTAATGCAGAGAACAGAAATGTTGAACAGGCTTAATCGTCTGGGATCATTATAGGGGTCCATCAAAGAAATATTTACACTTTATACAACAATAAAAGAGAGTTCTTACATTGTGGTGCTTTTTTATTTCATAGTTTGTAGTGGGGGATTATGAATAGATGATATCTTCGTACTGGGATATTAATTCTTAGTTTTCTGAGATACGATTATAGATATGCATATAGATAAACCTATTAAATATTAACTATGAGGTGGGAAGAATGGTTCTGAATGAGGTTATAGATAGAATCAATAATGTGAAATGGGATCGAGTAGGTACAAATGGATCAAAAGAAGATGTTGACTTAGCTTATGAATTTTTGAGGAGATTGTTTTTAAGGATGAATCAATCAAACCAATAGTACCGCTGGTTGCAAATATAGCAAAACTACTCGGTGATGTGGATGGAGAAGTAGACCTTTCGGACTATTGCAAAGAAGCCCCAGAATTTTTAGATGATAGTATATATAAAAAAAGGTAGTTGAATACTATATACAATTAGCAAAATATGCCGACAAACATTCAGAAGCTAGTAAATATCTAAGTGTATATGAACCTTTAATCAGGATTTTCGAAAGAGGGGGTATGTTTGTTCTTAGAATAAAAGCGTTAGATGTAGAAAATGGTGCACACATCCCTTTAAATAGTTGGTATGAAAAATTTGTAGATATGGAACCTTTGCCTATAGATCATCTGTAAGCTATTGGGCTACTTATGATATTATTTGCTGTGATGATTAATGGGATCGAATATTGTCAGTGTTAGAGGTTAAATTTAATAGGAAAACTTTAAACAAGAAAGAGGTTTTTAGTGAAGAAGAACTATTGGTTTATAGTGATGGGCAGTATTTGGACAGTTATTTTTTCAGGAATGAGTTTTTATTGGGCAATGGGTGGCCTATTGGGGGTTAGATCCCTAGGAGGATCTATTTACGAGATGGCCCTAAATCCTTCACGTTCGTTCGTCGCAATTCTTTGGTTTACGGGTTTCATTAAATTACTCGGTTTAATTTTACTGTTGATGCTACTTATTCGCTGGAAGAATTCTATAATGGGAAAAATGCTTTATTATGCGACTAAAGCTATAGGAATCTTATTATTCTTGTATGGTCTTCTTAATTTCACCACAATTACATTAAGTACATTTAATATTCTAGAATTTGACTTAGACTCATATGCAACGTTTTGGAGGTTAATTTTTTGGGAGCCATACTGGATGGTCGGTGGAATTCTTTATTTTTTTTCTGTTAAAAGAATATAGAGCAAATAGCAGACTTAATTGAAGAAGAGTCATAGAGATTATCAAACTTCTTGAAAAATATGTAATGCGATCCCTCCTTTAACTAACAAAGGGGGATTTTTTATGTCTAAAAGAAAAAGAACATCTGAAATTGAAAGGACAATGGGTTATGCAGTCTAATCATTGATTGTTGCGATCTTAGCTTTTATTAAGCTTTATAAACGATGAATATTGATAATTGATACAAGTGGTTCTTTATTTTGCTCTCCATTAAAGGGCAAACTTATCATGCATTTACTAACAAAAAATGGTGGATATCATTAATGCTCTACGCTTCGAGTGTACAGAACTCTTGGATCATTTGTTTTTTGATTTCTTCGATCGGAAATTGTTGTGGATACGTGGAGATCATTAACATAATTCCTTGTAGTGAAGATGAAAAGTATAAGGAACGTTTGACGGGCTCTTTCACTCCAAGCTTTTCAAAAATCTTGCATTGTAGTTCAAATTGTCTAGCGGCTTCCTCGATTAGCATTTGACTGTACTTAGTTAATACTTGGTCGGACTTTGGTTGTGTCTGCATATGAAGAAAGAATTGATGTGCTTCAGGCTTTTTCCATACATGATCCATCGCACCCTCTACGATGGATCGAATTTGTTCTGTCGGTGTTTCTTTAGCGAGTGCCTGCTCCATGACGTCCGTTATTTCCCTGATCCTAGTCTCAATAATTGTCGCAAGAAGATCTTCTTTCCCCTTAAAGTAATGATAGATCAGCCCTTTAGATATGTTCGCTTGTTTGGATACCTCGCTAATAGATGTTGCGTGATATCCTTGCTGAATGAATAGTTCCAACGCCGCCAGATAAATTTTTTCTTTTGTGATTTGTCGAATGCGTTCACTTTCTTCGGGTGTACGTGGCATAGAATCTCTTAGTCCCCCAAAAAACGAGTGATATGTTCATACAAAGCATGTGGATGAGTTAACGTAGGCATATGATCTGCACCATGGATTGTAGCAATACGTATATCGGGAACTTGTTGTCGGAATTGCTCTTTAATACGAATGTTATCTGGAATTTCATGATCACCGATGAGGTATAGGGTCTTCACTTTCAGTTGATCTAATCGATTGTTTGCTGGAGGTTGGGGCCAAATCGATTCAAAAGTTTTCCACTCAGAAGTCTTCTGTAAATGGTGCCTAAACATGTCAAGCATCAAATCTCGATGTGGTCCTGACATCACGATTTGATACGATGGAGCATCAAATGCAAGCTCAATTACTCGATCTTTGTTAGGAAAAACCTCATTGATTTTTTGCATCCATTCTTTAAACTCTTCGGATAAATCGAATCCTGATAATCCAGGAGCAATCAACACAAGTTCGGATACTTTATCTGGATATTCCAATGCAAAATCGGTAGCGACTTGCCCGCCTATCGAGTGACCAATGACCGTTGCCTTCTCAAGTCCAAAGTAATTGAGCAGATTCAGCAAGTCTTCTACATAATTGGGGGGTGTGATCGGAGATGGAGACTTGCCTGCACCCCGTCCATCAAATGCAATCACCTGATAATGTTTGGATAAAAGGGGTACAAGATACTTCCAATCTCTTAGATCTGCTCCACCACTATGAAGAAGAATTACGGGCTTCCCTTTACCATGAACCTCATAATAAAGATCCATTCAGAACTCCCCCATTCCGAATAAATATGGATTACCAATTACACCCTTATTTTATTATTGATTGAACATCCGGTCAATAATAAACATACCTCGTTTTAAAAGAATACCTTTGTCAAAGTCATTGCGAACACTTTACTCCAGTTCATAAGAAGGTTGATAATAGCAACTAACCAAAGCATTTCATTTTTTAAAGAAATTACGATCAAAATAGAGTAAGACTATAATCTGACTGAAGCAATGTACGATTTTAATGATTAGTCATAACTACGAAGATATCGAAAAGCTTTGTGATGTGACCTCAATCGATGAAGCAAAGGAAATGTATTTTCGGAGGTAATCAGAGTGTAATCTTTTTTGTTACAGTATTCTTGCGGAGCAAGTCGATAGAGCAACGCTATTTTAGGGAGTGTTGCTCTGTTTTTATAATAGGGTCTGACAAGATCATGTAGATAATCAGGAGCTAGATTCGCTATACTGGTCTAAAATTTTAATTAGTTTTTCTTTTGTTGATGCGATTAACTCAAAAGGCTTTTGTATCCGTGCATTTTCCCCGTATGAAAGAAAGTAATTGGAGAAAAAATTGACATCATGTTTTGAAATGAATCCTTCTAGAAATCCTGAACCATCCTCTCTTTTCCTTAAATATATATGGGGCCATTCAATGGAACTGCATTGTTCCACTCCTTTTGCAGTTAACTCTACATGCAATTCTAATATTTCTTTATTTCTATTAAGGATTGAAAAGCGGTTCTTTAAGCTGATATTTGATAGATCAATGGGATCGTTATTTCCATCGAGGTCTACAGATTTTATACGATCACATCTAAAAACTCGATAATCTTTTCTAAGAAAACAATAAGATGGACAATACCACTTTCCTTCCTTGGCATATATCCCAATCGGTTGGATTTTTCTTAAGTGGGAGTCTCCATTTGTCTCATAGTGGATGATAAGAACATCCTGTTGAATGGCTGCATCTAATAGCTGTCTTAAAAATGGGATGTGTTCTTGTTGGTGTGTTGTTACAAAATCCACTTTATCTTGCATTTGATCAATGGTATCTCGAAGATCTCCAGAAAGATTTAGATAAAATTTTCTTTTAATTGATTCATACTCAATATTAAATGGGAGAGAAATATAATGCCTTAATGCATGAATCGAAAAAAATATAGCTACCGCTTCGTCTTCAGTAAATGCGATGGGAGGAAGAATTCTTTCTTTTAAGACTTGATAACCGCCATGAGGTCCTACTTCTGAATATAAGGGTACACCCATCTCGCTCAACTCTTGTAAATCTCGCAATATAGTTCTTTTGGATACCTCAAATTCTAGTGCTAATTCTCCAACAGTAAATCTTTTCTTGCGATTAACCATCATTATCATTTCATTTAATCTTTTTGCCTTAGACATAAATCCCTCCATCTAAACATGACATCGTTTGTCACTATTGTAATGTACAATAAGATCATTATTGTAAGGGAAATTGATTAATTCATATAAGGAGGAGATAAGATGATTCATTCATTCAAGAATGGTATAGCAAGTAGAAGGTATTTTCAATCTGGAAGTATAAAGCTTTCTTATCTTGATTTTGGCGGTGTAAGTGAAAATATCCTGCTTATGTTACATGGACACTTTGGTAATGCTAGAACTTTTTCAGAAATAGCATCTAGATTCAAAAATTGGCGAGTGATTAGTTTAGATCAACGTGGACACGGTTGGAGTGATCACCCCCTTGACAAGGACTACTCTCGGGAAAGCTACATAACAGATATTCTTAACTTGATTTGTCAGGAGTTAGGAGGAGCACCTGTAACTATATTAGGTCATTCTTTAGGGGGAGTGAACGCTTATCAGTTTGCTGCTCGCCATCCTGAACTTGTCAAAGCTGTAATTGTAGAGGATGTTGGTGCAGTCATTCATGGCGATCTATCCTTGGTTGAAAAGTTCCCTAATCGTAGTTCTTCATTGAGAGAGCTAGGCAAAAAACTTAAGGAGATCGGAATTAAACACTTCGATTATTTTTTAGAAAGTGTGTTTGAAGATGAGAAAGGGTGGGGATTTCGTTTTGATGTACAAGGGATGAAAGTTTCCCAACAAAAGATCAATGGGGACTGGTGGGGAGATTGGTTATCTTCTACTTGTCCAATTTTACTCATTCATGGTTTACAAAGCTTTGTATTAGACTTGAATCAAGCTAAACTTATGGAATCACAAAGACCCAATACAAAACTTGAAGTTTTTGCGGATTGTGGTCATGATGTCCATCTTTGTGATTTAGATGGTTTTTACAAAGTCATGAAAAATTTTCTTGATGAGCTTAATTAGGTACATGTTATAGTTTCTCTATGTTATTTAATTCACTAAAAAGTAGATGGGAGACTATCATGAAAAGAATAGGAAAAATATTTGGGGGGTTAAAAACCCTTTCCGGACCTTTCCCACCCTTTCATACAGAACATCTTCCTCAGGCTCCTCATATTCTCTTTGGGGATTGGTTTCAGACTGCCCTTGATCAAGGAGAGATTGAACCTCATGCCATGACCCTTTCAACCATTGATCCAAATGGGTTTCCAGATGCGCGTGTACTGATTTTAAAAGATTTTGACACATATGGATGGTATTTTGCGTCTAGCTCAAAAAGCAAGAAGGGATTGCAAATACTACAGAATCCAAAGGTCTCTTTAACTTTTTATTGGCCAGTAATCGGAAGGCAAGTGAGAGTACGAGGAATGGCAGTGAATATGGGTAATGAATTAAGTGCAAGGGATTTCCTTCAACGGGGAAAGGTCGCACGGGCAATTGCTTTGATAGGAAAACAAAGCTCCATTTTAGATGAACAGGACGATTTAGAAGAAGCCGTTACTAAACAACTAGATCAGTTGGAAAGAAATCCACATCAGATCGATCCTTATTGGACTCTATATCGAGTGGAAGCAGAGGAAGTAGAGTTTTGGCAGGGAGATGAAAATCGGAAACACACAAGAGTTATATATCAATTAACAGAAAATGAATGGGTGAAAAAGCAATTATGGCCGTAGTGTCTAATGGGTGCTACGAATGAGAAGGGGGTGTCTCATCATATTAATTTCGACTATGGGACACCCTTCTCTTCCATCCATTAAACTAAAGCTCCTAAATGCTGCTTGGCATCGTAAGGTGTAAGGGGGTTATTTTGCCTAATCCGTTGAACAAAATCGGGATTTGCCAGTAAAGGGCGACCAAATGCTGCTAAGTTAATAGTGCCTCTTGCAATCGCTTGAGATGCTAAATTTACATCTAAATTGCCAACTCCGATAATAACTCCATCCCAATATTTCCGTACTAACTGATGCAAAGTCATTCCATTTGCGATAATCTCAGCAAAATGGTTGGTCGATGGATGGAGGATCTTAAGCCCGACTTCCCGAAAGGCTACAATAAATGTTTTTATCACATCTTCAGGCTCACTCCACTTATATTCTGGCAGATCGTCTTTTAGTTCAGAGAAGCGGATAATTGTACTTTCTACACCTACTTCTTTTATGACTGCTGACAATAGCTCTTTCATGAAGGTTAAGCGTTGTGCTTGGTTGCCGCCATACTGATCCTTCCGTTTATTTGTGACGTCTGAATTAAATTGGTCAATCAAATAGCCATGTGCTCCATGAATTTCAACACCATCAAATCCTGCAACCATAGCATTTCGTGCAGCCTGTGCGTGTTGTTCAATCACTTCTTGGATATCAGGCTGGGACATCTCTTCTGGCATTTCATAGGGCTTATGCAATCGGTGAACTAGACCCTCAGCTTTAATTCTAGAAGGAGCTTGAGGAGGAAATCCTCCTGTTAATTCATGATGTGTCAGCCTACCTACATGCCAGAGCTGTGCTACAATCGTTCCCCCTTCTTGATGGACAGCATCGGTTACTTTTTTCCAAGCTTTAATTTGATCTTCTGTATAGATCCCTGGGACGCCAAAGGTACCTTTCGCTCTAGGGATTGGATTGATACCTTCTGTAATAATCAATCCGATTCCATCCGCAGCTCGCTTACGATAATATTCAACTACATCTAAACCTACTACCCCCGTTTTATCATCTGCAAAACTACGTGTCATGGGGGCCATGACAATACGAGTGGGAAGGTTCCATTTCCCAATCTGGACGGGGTCTAATAAATGACTTTGTTCCATACAACTCACTCCTTTGACTAAACTGATTCCTTAGAATTAATCGTATATGGGATAGGGTATATTGAACATAAGAAATTAAAGTTATTAGGATGTATTTACTTATAATATCCTTTTATTTTTGTTGTTTTGTATTTAAAACAAAGGAGATCTGTAGATATGGATGATCTAGATAAAAAAATATTGATGGTTCTTCAAGATCATGCCAGAATTTCAATGACTGAACTAGGGAAAGTTGTTGCATTATCACAGCCTGCAGTTACAGAGAGAGTGCGGAGATTGGAAGAAAAGGGGATTATAGACCATTATCGAGCTATTGTTTCTCCTAATAAAGTGAATAAACACATCACAGCCTATCTATTATTCCACACAAAAGGATGTGAGAGTTTCGTCGATTATTGCCAAAGCACTCCTGACGTTATGGAGTTACATAGAATTAGTGGACAATATAACTTCTTGGTAAAGGTAGTAACTGAATCACTACAATCACTAGAAGCTTTAATTAATTCAATGGGGGTGTATGGAGATTCAACCACATTGATAGTCCTCTCCTCACCGATCCAGCACAATAAGATCATTCCAATCACAGAATGAGGTTTAAACCAGAAGGCAAAAGATACGATAACAAACTGAGAGTTGACAAGATCAATAGAGTGCAATAAAATGACCATAGTCATATTATGACCGTGGTCATTTTATTGGGAGGTGATCTTCATGTTAAGGGAAACTCGAAAAAGAGAATTAAAAGAGCAAATCTTTTTACAAGCGGTACAGCTTTTTAAAGAGAGAGGATATGAAAATGTAACAGTACAACAGATTGCTTCTGCTTGTGGAATAGCTAAAGGAACTTTTTTTAATTACTTTTCCAAAAAAGAAGAGATTCTATTGTATTTAGGAGAGTCCCAAATCGAATTATTCAACCGAAGTATGGAAAGGCATCAGGGGATTCAACACCCCAAAGAGCAAATTGAGCGTGTTTTAAGCGATTTATTACTTCGGTTTACAGAGCATGGTGAGCTTATGAAGCTTGCTGTATTGGAAATTATGAAATCTGCTTATCTGATTGAGAACGAGTCGAAAAGCATTCTTCAGCTGAAGCAAAGTATAGTTGCAATGATCGACCATGCAAAACAAAATGGAAAACTGAGCAATCATTGGAATTCAGAGGTCATTGCCTCTACGATTGTTAGCATCTATTTTCATACCATGATGTCATGGTCGCTACATGACCAGAATTCAAAGATCAGTGATCTCTTTCAACAACATTTGGATGTGGTGTGGGAAGGTATTGGAAGCTAGGATCATCAGATGGTAGTAATCATTGATGGAGGTAGAATCGTGGAACATAAAGTTATTATCGTCGGTGGTGGAATCGCAGGTCTATGTGCAGCCATCGCATTGCAAAAGATAGGGATCGAGGCAAAAGTTTACGAGAGAAGCATAGAGCCGACAGTAGCGGGGGCGGGGATCATCATTGCTCCTAATGCATTACAGGCACTTGAGCCATTTGGAATGGCTGATGAAATTGTCCGTGCTGGAAAAGCAAGTGATGGTTTCCACTTGTTATCGGACAAAGGACAGACACTTACACATTTATCGATCCCCTCTGGTTTTCAAAAGATGTACTCCATTCACCGAAAAGATTTGCACCACCTGTTACTTTCTGTTCTCCAACCAGACACTGTCGTATGGGGAAAAGAGTGTACTAAAATTGAACAAGATGATCATCACGTGCGAATCACATTTCATGATGGCAGTGAAGCAGAAGGCACGATCCTAGTTGCGGCTGATGGCATTCATTCTATTGTTCGAAAGCAACTTTTTACGGGTAATTTTTATCGGTATGCTGGGTATACATGCTGGCGTGGCGTTATTTCTTCAGATGGTATTCCTGAATTATCGGAGGACTTTATTGAGACTTGGGGAACGAAAGGTCGTTTCGGTATAGTGCCGCTACCGAAGAATCAAGTCTATTGGTACGCCTTGATTAACTCTCAAGCGAATGATGCTCGACTTTCTAATTTTACCCCGAATGATTTGTACGACCATTTTAAAGATTACCATAAGCCAATCCCAAGTTTGTTGAAAAATACGGAAAGTCATCAAATAATTCACCGTGATATCGTGGATATTGTTCCGATGCAGCGTTTTTATCTGAATCGTGTCATTTTCATTGGGGATGCCGCTCATGCAGTGACACCTAATATGGGACAAGGAGCTTGCCAAGCGATCGAGGATACTCGAGTACTTGCCGAGTGTATGAAAAAATATACAGATTTCCGTCAAGCCTTTGAAGAATATGATATACATCGAAGGAAAAGAATCGAGAAAATATCAAACCAATCCATGATGTTTGGGAAAGTCGCACAAGCAGACAATCCTATTTTAACCTCAGTAAGAAATGGTTTACTGAAGTGGACACCTAAATCGGTTTTTCAAAGTCAGGCGAATCATATTTACAAGTTTCAACTATGAGAATACAGTGTTGAGTGGCTATAGTGATCAAAAGAAGTATCTGTGGTATTTGAAAGTATGGCTCATTCCTGTGACCCCAAAAGCGATTTACCGCGATTTTATATTGCTCTACAAAATAACACAATCATTGGTTCATATGCCTTACTTCGGAATGATTGTCAAAGAGCGAATTGACCATCTACAATAATGGGCATTCTATCAATGAAACCACCTCTTTCTAAATGAAAAAATGTCAAAAGTGGTCTCTAAACAATGAGTGAAAAGAGATGTTCTCAATGAAGATCAATTTAACCAGTGTATATGTAGATGATCAAGAAAAAGCTCTCCAGTTTTATACAGAGGTTTTGGGTTTTGTTAAAAAAAATGATTTACCAGCGGGGAAATTTAAATGGCTCACTGTGGTCTCTCCAGAAGGTCCAGATGATATTGAGCTCCTCCTTGAACCCAATGAGCACCCCGCAGCTAAGGTGTACCAACAATCTATATTTAAGGATGGCATCCCTTTTACAACATTTACAGTGGGGGATCTTCAAAAAGAGTACAACAGAATGAAAAGTTTGGGAGTAGTTTTTCACACAAAGCCAACAAAAATGGGGCCTGTAACGGTTGCTGTGTTAGATGATACTTGTGGTAACCTGATCCAACTAGTCCAGTTATAAAATCGTTTTGTTGTTCTGAGTCTGATTTAGTTCAGGCTCTTTTTATTGATTCAACCAATCAAAGAAACTTGTACTCATTGAACATCGAGCACAAGTTTCATGAATGGAAGATTATTTTTTATTTAATCTCTGTTGGGATGATTTTCATTTCCTTCAAACAATCGATCGTAATATTTTTTGCTATTGTTCCACTGCCATCTATATTTGTAGCAAATACCCAAGTCTTATTTTTTGTTTTAATAAAACCTACATACCAGCCTAGGCCTAGATCAGACAATCTTGTCCCTGTTTTTCCATACAGCGTATATTCATTTTGCTCATCGTTAATCATTATTCTTTTAACTGTTTTAAGATTTTGTTCTTGATAAGGGAGTTTTTCTTCAACCAGTTGTTCTAAAAATTCAACCTGCTCTTGAGCGGAAATTTTCAAGCTACTGTCTAGCCAAAAGGTATCCAATCCCCCTGATATATCTTTATTGCCATAGTTCATTTTAGTGAGGTTATGTTGCATCCGTTCATTGCCAATATCTTTTGCCATGTCTTGATAAAACCAAATAGCTGAATATCTCATAGCAGAAGCTAATGAATGATCCCTATTCCAAGTCTCAAACTCTCTGATCACTCCATCCCATCTTTTTACTTCATATTCATCTATTATAGCTTTTTCTTCCAATCCGATGAGTGAATGGGGGACTTTAAAAGTAGATTCAGGAGTAAATGTTTGCTTACTTCGATCCGGATTGTAAATATAGAGGTTATCTGTGTCTAAATCTTTGATAACCATTGTTCCATCAATACCTTTAAAAAGCTCATCTACATCCAGTTCTTTATCTGCTTTTCCAGATGCAGCTTGAATGCTACCCGTTTGACAAACGAAAAGAATTGTAAAAATCACTGCAATTAGTGTGTTCATTCTTTTCATGATCATGTCCTCCTCATAGGAACAATCAAATGGTCAATACTCCTGATGCTTGTATCTTGCTTTTAACTGTCAATCTACAAGCTTAAGTTAAATTATACTTATACTTTCGTGTGTTATAAATACTTTTTTATTGGTGAAAATTTGATTATTAGGCTAACGAAATTAGAAAAAGTAATTTATCCGAGTTGACAATCTATTTTAAATAGACTACATTTAGTTTAGTTAACTTAACTAAACTGAATACAGAGGTGTAATTGGATTGGACGAATACATAAAAGTGGTTGATCAGATCAATCAAGCGTTTGAAAGATATCAAAACATAGTCTCACAAGAAGTAACTGAGGCACAACAATTGAAGAACTTTCATCTTTCTCCACAGCAAGAGCTCATCATGTTTTATATCATTCGTCATCAACCTGTGACAGCACAGGAAATCGCCCATCACTTTCACATTTCTAAAAGTGCAGTGAGTCAAGTATTGGCAAAGTTACAAGATCATCAATTAATTGAACGCCAGATCAATGCAGAAAACCGTAGGGAGTCACTGATCCGGTTAGCAACACGTGGCGAGGAATATGCTTCAGTCTTAACGAACATCGATGAATTGCTTGTGCAGAAATATTATTCAAAGGTACCATTAAAGGATTTGAAGGAAGTTTTGCGCATATTTAATCATTTATTAGATGTAACCAAAAAGGACACAGACCGGGAGGGGATTAGTCAATGACAGAGTCAACTTTGCAGAGATTGACTGATCGGATCTTTTACTTGACCCCTGATGCGGAGACAGATCGCCCCATTCTCGCAGCCATTTGTGGGGAGCATCAAACGCTCTTGATCGATGCGGGGAATTCGCCAGTCCATGCAGACTTATTTCAGAATGAATGTTCTAAACATGAAATCACCAATATCCATATGGGTGTTTTGACGCACTGGCACTGGGATCATTCTTTTGGTGCAAGTCGATTGAATGTGTTAATGATTGCACATGAAATTACAAAGAAGAAACTAGAAGAGTTAGTTTCCTTTACTTGGGCGGATGAAGATTTGGATCAAAGGGTGAAAGAGGGTGTTGAAAGCTCATTTTGTGCTGAAATGATCAAAAAGGAGTATGGACCTAATCGTGAAATATCGATTGTTACTCCAGAAATTACTTTTCCATCTAAGCTCGAGATTGATCTAGGAAATATTCATTGCTTGGTTGAACATGTGGGTGGAGATCATTCTAGCGATTCATCAGTAATCTTTGTTAAGGAAGAAAAGGTTCTTTTTTTAGGTGATTGCTTATATCCAGACTTGTACGCGGAACAACCGCGATATACAGTCGACCAGGTGTTATCACTTTTGGATAAACTTGAATCCTATGACGCAAATATATATGTTTTATCGCATGAACTCCCGTTATCCAAAAGTCAATTTCAAGGGTATGTGCAGTTATTACGATTGCTTTGTCAACTGACCACCGAAAAAAATGGTGTAGAAAAAGACATGGTTACTGCTCTTTCAGTACACTTGGGAAGAGAGTTAGGACGGATCGAGTTGGAAGCGATTCGTTGTTTTGTTCACGGGGTGAATGGATGATCATGTACACAAGAGGGAGATCTTCGCTATAATGAAATTATTCCAGATTACACCAGTGTGAAAGGTGAGAGATTGAAATGTTACAATACGATCAGATATCAATCAAAGAGCTAGTAACAGAAAATGATTGGAAAGAAGCTTTTCCAGTCATGAAACAATTACGTACTCATTTGAATGAAGAGACATATATTTCCTTGGTGCATCAAGCTAAAGAAGAAAACGAGTATAAACTTTGGGGATTGTATGAAGAAAACAACATCAAAGCAGTGATTGGATTTATGCCCATGGTTACATTGTATAATGGGCGGTTCATATGGATCTGTGACCTTGTTACAGATTCGAATGAAAGATCTAAAGGATATGGGGAACAGTTACTTACATTTACTCATGAGTGGGCCTTAGCTAATGATTATCATCTTGTCTCATTATCTAGCGGATTACAACGAAAAAATGCACATCGTTTTTACAAAGAAAAAATGAATTATGAAGAAGTGAGTTATGTATTTCTTAAAAAGTTAGACGAATGATGATACTTATATTTTTAAGTAAAAAACACATGAGGGTCTGCATAGGACTATGTGTTTTTTTACTTTTAAGGATAGGAGGAGGTTGACAGACTCTAAGTGAGGAGCAAACTCTTTTTGGTTGGATCATCCCTGTTTATACTTTGCCATAGCATCGGAATATAATGGATTAGCTCCCCAATTGATGGATGAAGTTTGTTCATGGCTCAAAGACCATGGGTCACACCGAACTCGGTGATGGTTAAGTTCTAGGACTAGAAAAGTTTATGAAAGTCTTAGTTTTAAATCAATGTTAGATATGGAGAAATCATTAATTTAAAATAACCATAAGTATGGGAGGGATGAAGATGCAAGCGAATATCTTAATCATTGATGATGATCAGGAGCTATGTCGATTACTTAAAAAATATATGGAAACAGAAGGGTATAAGGCGGATGTAGCCTATAACGGAAGAGAAGGATTAAAGTTGACTGAAAAACAGGATTATCATTTGATCATACTAGATATTATGATGCCAGAGATGGATGGGATCTCTACATTAATTCACATTCGAAAAACGAAAAATACACCTGTGTTAATGCTTACCGCTAAGGGTGATGAGATGGATAAAGTTTTGGGGCTGAAATCGGGTGCAGACGATTATATCACGAAGCCATTTAGCTTGTCTGAGTTAACGGCACGAGTCCAATCGTTAATTCGACGATATGTGGTATTGGGGGCTGCTACTCCAAAGCCACGTTGCATGACCTTTGGTGATCTTGTCATTGATCCTACACATATGCGTGCTACATATAAAGGAGAAAAT
This sequence comes from Hazenella coriacea, assembly GCF_004341825.1. Lineage (GTDB taxonomy): Bacteria > Bacillota > Bacilli > Thermoactinomycetales > Thermoactinomycetaceae > Hazenella > Hazenella coriacea. The sequence goes on from NZ_SMAG01000008.1 coordinate 27,607, forward strand.
CTTGGGTTAACGGGAAAAGAATATGATTTGCTTTACTTTTTGTCTTCTCATCCGGGACAGGTTTTTACTAAGAAACAAATCTACCGAAATGTATGGCATGACGAATATGCTTACGATGATAACAATATCATGGTACATATCCGAAGATTGCGCAAAAAAATTGAGCCAGACCCAAGGAACCCCATGTATATTTTAACTGTTTGGGGGATGGGCTATAAATTTAATGGAGATGCAGGCAATGAGTAGTGAGAGTATCTGGTTTGTTATCTGTCTAGTTCTAGTGATTGCTTTTTTCCTAGATCGAGAACGGCGGAGTCGGGTTCGTATTCACGAGACTCTGCATATTTTAGAAGAGATCATTGCCGGGAATGAAAATCGTAGAATTCATGTGGGAGATAAAGAGCTGATGGCCCCTTTGGTTTTTAAAATCAATCAATTGGTGGATTCTTATCAGAATGATAAAATCAACGCTTTGCGAATTGAAACAGCACGAAAGCAGTTGTTGACTAATCTTTCGCATGATGTGCGAACGCCATTGACCTCCGTGTTAGGATATTTAGATGCAATTTGTGATGGGACAGCTGGTGAAGAAGCAGATGAATATTTACAAATTGCTAAAAACAAGGCTTATACACTGAAAGAGTATATAGACGAACTTTTTATGATGGCTCAACTCGATGCGGACGAGATGGAGCTTGTTTTTGAACCGATTGATTTGCTCGAGCTATTGCGTAGTGAGTTAATCGGTTGGCTTCCAAGGTTACAGAAAGAAAATGTGAGATTAGAAGTTGAAATTCCCGATGACGAATATTTTGTCATGGGAGATCAGCTGGCCTTGATCCGCATTTTGGGTAACTTATTACAAAATGCTTTGCGGTATGGTGGGCGTCATGGTGATATAGGTGTCTCAGCATGGACTGGGGTGAACGATGTTTATTTTGAGGTGTGGGATCAAGGACCGGGGCTTTCTCGTGAAGAGATATCGAGAGTGTTTGAGCGACTTTATAAAGGAGATTCTTCAAGGACAACGAAAGGACATGGATTAGGGCTGGCGATTGCCAAAGAGCTAGTACAGAGAATGAATGGAACCATTTCCATGGAAAGCACTCCTTATAAGAAAACGTGTGTACGTATCTCCCTACCGAAAAGTAAGAAAAAGTAAGAAGTCTGTAAGCTCCATGTCAGAACTACCTAATAGAATACAGATATAGACAGTCATGTCATTTACCCAGAGTGAGGAGACAATCTTTCATCTCTTAAGGCATGAACTTGAGATGAACACCAAGCTTCGGCGTGATCGAAGATGGGTAATCAATACGCCATTGATACTACTTAAGTATAGAATGCAAGACTAGGAGCGATTTGAATGCATGATTGGGTTTTAGAAACAAAGGTGTTAACGCGAAAATTTGATAGCCAAATAGCTGTCAATGCTGTTAATATTCATGTTCCTAAAGGGCGGATCTATGGGCTTTTGGGGAGAAATGGTGCAGGAAAGACAACTACTTTACGTATGATTATGGGTTTAGTAAAACCTACGTCAGGTGAAATTAAAATTTTCGGAAAGAACGTACAGAGACATGCAAAACAAGTTTACTCTCGTGTAGGTTCACTAATTGAAACACCAGGGTTTTATCAAAATCTAACAGGAATTGAAAATCTCACCATCTTAGCACGTCTACGAGGAGTTCATCGTTCCGATGCCGTACAGTATGCACTTTCAAGAGTAGGTCTTGACAAAGAACCGAGGAAACTAGTATCTCAATATTCTTTAGGGATGAAGCAACGTTTGGGTATTGCAGCTGCCATTATGCATGAGCCTGAGCTCCTGATTTTGGACGAGCCGATCAATGGTCTTGATCCGATTGGTATACAAGAAATGCGAAATTTTCTCGTCGACTTATGTGAAGAAAAGAATGTAACCATTGTGATCTCTAGTCATATTCTTAACGAAATTGAACAAGTGGCTGATCATATTGGGGTGATTCATAAAGGGATGCTACTAGAAGAGGTGGCTGTCCATGAGCTTAGAAAAAGAAATCGCAAATACCTTGAGTTTCAAGTATCTAACGAGAATAAAGCAGCGCTGCTTTTAGAACAACACTTTCATATTAGTGATTATGAAGTTCATGAAAAAGGAAATATTCGTGTGTATTCCCACTTAGGGGAGCAGGGAAAGCTGAACAAGGTATTTGTAGAAAATGAGATTGAAGTAACCAAAATTGCCATGAGTGAAGATAATTTAGAAGATTACTTTGTTAAGTTGATTGGAGGTGGGACCATTGGTTAATTTGTTATATACAGAACTCTTAAAGCTGAAAAGAGCCAAATTGTTTCAAGTGAGTGTGATCGGAGCAGCCTCAGCCCCCATCATGATGTTTATCAGTCTTTTAAACATACAAAGTAAAAAACCTGATGAACCTATTTTGTTTTCGGTGTTTTTTTACAATACCAATATGTATGTTCTGATGCTCATGGGAACGCTTCTCTATGGAGTAATTACAGCTTATCTTTTTAATCGAGAGTATTCGGAAAACACATTAAAAAATTTGTTAACGATCCCTGTGTCAAAAAAAAGTATTATTGCAAGCAAATTAGCATTGCTATTGATCTGGATTATTGGATTAACTTTGGTGATGTGGGGGCTTACTCTCATTTTGGGGCTCATCGGACAGTTTGAAGGTTTGAGTGGAACTATATTATTACAATCACTCAAACAATATCTTATTGGAGGTAGCCTTTTTTTCTTCTTATCGATGCCAACTATGCTAGTCACCTTTCTATTTAAAAACTTTGTTCCCACCATCATCTTTACGGCTGTGATTACGATGGCAAATATATTGGTTGCAGACTCAGAATATATCGCTATCTTTCCTTGGACAGCTGCACATGTGATTGCAAACAGTGCGTTTGTACCAGAGTATCCCCCAGAATATTCGTATATAGCGATTCTGATTGCATCTCTCATTGGATTGATCGCAACGCTTCTCTACTTTAAAAAGGTAGATATTCAATGATGTAGTCGGGATTGGGGCTGTCAAAATCAAAAGTAGGCTTATCCAATCAAGAACGGACAAATCCCTTAGGAATTTAATTTAAGGAATTTGTCCTTATTTTTTATCCTTAAAAATGAAAATCATTTTCAATTAAGGGTTGACGAAAAGCAGAGCTTAAGTATAGTATATTAACGAGAATGATAATCGTTATCATTAATGAGGTTATAGGTGGGTTATGAAAAGAAGATATTTATTCATCGCACTAATCATCTTGTCACTATGCTCCGTGTTTATTGGAGTTAGAGAAGTTTCTCCCTTAGACCTTTTTAGGTTAAGCCAAGACCAAGCCCAGATCTTAGTAGTGAGTAGAGTTCCGCGATTAATCAGTATCATTATTGCAGGCATGAGCATGAGCATATGTGGTTTAATCATGCAGCAGCTCAGTAGAAATAAGTTCGTCTCGCCAACAACTGCTGGAACTATGGATGCGGCAAGACTGGGAATTTTAGTGTCGTTACTGCTCTTTACGACGGCTAGTCCTCTGCAAAAAATGATCGTCGCTTTTATATTTGCGTTACTAGGAACTCTCTTATTTATGAAGATTCTTGAGCGAATCAAATTTAAAGACGCTATTTTTATACCGCTAGTTGGACTGATGTTGGGAAATATGATTAGCTCACTATCGACTTTTATTGCCTATAAATATGACTTAATTCAAAATATGTCCTCATGGTTACAGGGAGACTTTTCGATGATCATGAAAGGACGATATGAATTGATGGTGATCAGTGTCCCATTGCTAGTGATTGCTTACATATTTGCCAATCAGTTTACCGTTGCAGGCATGGGGGAGGAGTTTGCCAAGAATTTAGGACTCAACTATAAGTATGTGGTAAATCTAGGACTGATCATTGTAGCTTTAATCACATCTTCGGTAGTACTCACAGTGGGAATGATCCCTTTTTTAGGCTTGATCATACCCAATATAGTCTCGATCTATCAGGGGGATCATCTCAAAAAAAATCTTTCTCACACAGCTTTATTAGGAGCAGTATTTGTATTGTTTTGCGACATTCTCGGTCGAATCATCATCTATCCCTATGAGATTTCGATTAGTCTAACTGTTGGAGTGATCGGAAGTGGGATTTTCATCTATCTGTTGATGAGGAGAAAAAAGTATGGGTATTAAAGCGAAAACGGGGCTTCTTACAATCATTGTTCTGGGATTGATATCCATATTTTTATTGATCGACATAGGGAATAGTTGGGAATACATCTTGCCAAGAAGAAGTGTCAAGCTACTTGCGATCATTTTAACGGGAGCTTCAATCGCTTTTTCAACGGTTGTGTTTCAGACGATCACAAATAATAGAATTCTTACTCCGAGTATATTGGGCTTAGATTCACTCTATCTGTTGATTCAAACCGTTGTCATATTTATATTTGGAGCTACCACCATAACTAGAATGAATAATCATGTAGACTTTTTAATGTCTGTAAGCTTAATGATTTTGTTTGCTGGATTACTCTATCGAGCTATCTTTAAGAGCGAACAGCAAAATATCTATTTCATGTTATTGATTGGGCTAATTTTTGGGACTTTATTTCAAAGCTTATCTTCTTTCATGCAAATACTGATTGATCCCAATGAGTTTCAAGTCGTTCAAGACAAAATGTTTGCCAGTTTCAACAATATCAATACAGAGATCTTATGGGTCGCCAGTCTCTTGATCATCGTTGTTACCGCTTACTTTTTAAGATTTATGAAATATCTCGATGTACTAGCGCTGGGCAGAGAACAGGCGATCAATCTAGGTGTCGATTACGATTATGTTGTGAAAAGGTTACTTGTTGTTGTCGTGATCCTTGTGTCCATCTCAACGGCCTTGGTAGGACCAATCACATTTTTAGGATTACTAGTCGTGAATGTGACCTATGAGTTTTACAAGACTTATCAACATCAATATTTAATCTTAGGTTCGATCTTAATCAGCATCATTGCCCTTGTGGGAGGACAGCTGATCGTGGAAAGAGTTTTTAGCTTTTCTACACCACTGAGTGTCATTATTAACTTTGTGGGTGGAGGTTATTTTATCTATCTACTATTAAAGGAGACTCGATCATGGTAGCAGTACGAAGTGTTTCAAAAAAATACGGACACAAAAACGTGCTAGAGAATGTCTCTATTCAAATAGAAAAAGGTAAAATCACCTCATTGATTGGTCCTAATGGTGCAGGCAAAAGTACTTTATTATCAATCATGAGTCGTCTGATTCAAAAAGACACAGGTGAAGTTTATATTGATGAGCAGAAGATCAGCCAATACAAAAGTAGTGAGCTAGCTAAGAAAATATCGATTCTCAAACAATCCAACCATATCAACCTTCGTCTGACCATTCGAGAGCTTGTTTCTTTTGGGCGTTTTCCCTACTCACAAGGGAGGCTCTCCAATGAGGATGAAGAGCATGTGAATGAAGCCATTCGTTATATGGAGTTAACCGAGCTCCAGCATAAATATCTGGATGAACTTAGTGGAGGACAAAGACAAAGAGCTTATATTGCCATGGTCATTGCTCAGGATACAGAGTACATTTTTCTCGATGAACCATTAAATAACTTAGATATGAAGCACTCTGTTCAAATTATGAAGATCTTAAGACGGTTGGTGGATGAATTAGGGAAGACGATCGTGATTGTGATCCATGATATCAATTTTGCCTCTTGTTATTCAGATCAGATTGTTGCGCTTAAGGATGGGAAAGTAATCAGAGAAGGTTCAACTGGTGAGATCATTACTCAAGATGTCTTAAAAGATATTTATGATATGGAAATCAGGATTGAAAAGGTAAATGAGAATAGATTTTGTTTTTATTACTCTTAGACTTAGAAAATACTACTTAGGCAGAATTTTGCCCACTACTAGGTGGGGATCCTGTTATAGATCTTATCTAAGTGGGTCTAAAAGCCATCGGGTCAGTGTTTCTCTGCTAAGTCGAGATAAAAAAACAAGTTAATCATTGACCATAAGTAACAAGTCGGAATTTTGGGTAAAATGACTTTGTGCTGCTCTTCAGCGGAACCCTTTTCAGACTCTGAATCTAACGAGTGATAAATTTTCTATATTTTGAGGAGGAGAACAATGTTTAAAAAGCTTTCTCTCATGTTAATGGTTGCAGTTTTAGCTGTGGTAGCCATAGCCTGTAGTTCGAATGAAAATCCAAGTCAAGCGGAGGCAACGGGAGGTGAAGAGATAGTCATTAAGCACAAGTTAGGGGAAACAAAAGTAAAGAAAAAACCTCAGAAAGTGGTTGTTTTTGATTTTGGTTCACTGGATACTTTGGAGCGATTAGGAATTGAGGTAACCGCCTTACCTAAAAACAATATCCCAACTTATCTTTCAAAATTTAAAAATGATAAGTACGTCAATGTAGGAAGTTTGAAAGAGCCTGATTTTGAGAAAATCGTTGAAGTTCAACCAGATTTAATTATTATTTCTGGTAGACAGGCAAGTTTATATGATGAATTTAAAAAGATTGCCCCTACGATTGATTTAGAAGTAGACCCAGCTAACTATATCAACTCATTTAAGAATAATGCAAAAACACTAGGAAAAATATTTGATCAAGAAGCAGCTGTTGAAGCAGAGCTCACCCAAATCGATGAATCTGTGAAAAAGCTCAAAGATCAAGCGACTGCAAGTAATCAGAAAGCCTTAATTATCCTAGCCAATGATGGTAAAGTGAGTGCTTATGGACCGAACTCACGATTTGGTCTGATCCATGATGAATTTGGACTCGCTCCTGCCGACAATAAAATTGAAGTTTCGAATCATGGTCAAAGTATTTCTTTTGAATATATCGTAGAAAAAGATCCGGATTATTTATTCGTGATTGACCGTGGAGCTGTAGTAGGTGGACAATCCTCTGCGAAGCAAATGGTGGAAAATGAGTTGGTTAAAAAGACGAAAGCATATCAATCGGGGAAGATTATTTACTTAGACCCGAACTACTGGTATCTCTCTGGAGGAGGGCTTGGATCGGTTTCTGAAATGGTAAAAGAAGTGAAAAAAGGTTTGAAATAGGCTCGTTTCTTTAATGAAGCTCGTCACTGATGGCGAGCTTTTTACAATCTGGAGAACATGGACGATATTGTGATTTGAATCACATCTGTTTATTCAGTTATTGACTATAATATTTCCTGAAGAGAGATCCTAGCTGGATACAATAAACGGAGGTGGATAACCATTGAAGACTATTACAACCAAGAATCAGTTAGACTTAAAGGCTAAACATATCGAAAGAATTCTTCAACTGGAGAATGCAGAAGTGATGAATCTTCAACTTAAAACAGGAGAGAAAATTCCCGAGCATCATGCAAAAGAAAACCTTCTCGTCATCGTAAGACGTGGGAAGCTTTTATTTCAAGTTGAAAATGAAACAACTGAACTTACAAATGAGATATTATTATATATGAATCCACTGGAAAAGCATCAACTTGAAGCGATCGAAGATACAGATATAATTATCATTAAAATTCAAGCGTAATAACTATAGATGAAAAAACTAACCATGATTTACTAATGTAGAAGGAACATAAAAATGGATATTCTTTATCGTATTACTCTTTATACTCATGTCATAAGTGCCATCTTATCGATTGGACCCTTTTTTATCCTGTTTCCGATCATAAAAAGAATCCAAAAGGCATCTTCGTCCGAAGTCATCCAAGCTTATCTAGATTCATTCAGCTTCACTGTGCGATTAGCAAAACATGCAGGTCATGTCTTAGTAGTGTCAGGGATTTTATTAGTCATGAATAGCGGATGGACATGGAAAACACCCTGGATTATGATGACGATCCTGATCATGGTCAGTTCATTATTTTTTCTCGCTCGTGCGTTTTCTCCCACACTGAAAAAATTTAAAAAACCTGATGCTGATATAGATTCATTAACTCAACGATTGCACCGTTCTACTATTATTTACATTGCTCTATTACTTCTTATGTTATGGTTTATGGTGGCAAAACCAAGTCTATCATTTTTTGATAGCGTATTTTAGAGTGAAAAAGACTTCAGATCCCACTTGGTATCTCAAGTCTTTTTTATTTAACTTCATTCCTTTAGTTGCTTTGAACAAAGATATGAAAAATTGATAGGATGAGAGCCCTTATATGACTTTAATTTTTCTTGATTACTGGATATCACAACATTTTCTTCGATATATCCTAATGATTTTGAAGTATTATCTTTAGAGAATGTATGGATGGTACTCAATTTTTCGTCATTGACTAATTTAACTAATTCAAAACATGGATATAAATGGACTTTGTCATGGTAGCCAATTAAGTAATAATCTCTATATCGGTTGATCAAAACTTGATTACTTTCTTTCCCATTGTAATAAACCTTGTGTAATGTATAGTCAAAACAATAGCCAATATAAAAAGGTACAATAATTATACTCATGATGAATAAATTTACTAATAAAAACTTAAAGATCGTTTTTGTATAGGGCTTAAGCTGTTGAGGAAGAGGAATTTTAACAACCAGTGTAGTGATCGTGAAAATGATATATGACAAACCAACCCATTGAAAAAATGAGAGGGTATTTTCTTGAGTATACTGGGTTTGATTAGATAATAATAAAGTCATCGATTTATAAGCAATAATAAGGAGTGACACAATCATAGCAATCCCAGCTAACAACTGAAATAAATACCGTGCAGTATCAATAATAGATATTGTTAATTTTCTATAGTTGTAAGGTCCGTCAGGAACTTCTCTTAATATGGACAATGGTTTTTTCGCTAAAAACCAAAATAAAAAAAGACTAACGATAGTAATATAAATCAATACTACAATAGGATTTGCACTTAGTAATAAATCGATCTCTAGATAATTCATTGGGATATTCCATTTCAAAAGGTAGCCAATTTGGTAAAATAGATTAATCAAAAACCATGAAATGATTAAAAAAGCAACTGCTAATTCAGCTTGTAATAAGTTAGTGATAATTGGATGTTTTTGCGCAAATGTCTGCTCTGTAACTTCATGTTCACTCTTAGGAATTATAATATGCCTGGTTCCATCAATATCTTTTGTTTCCCATTCCAAACGTAATCCCCCACTCCATCAGATCGTACCTGAACATTAGATGCAATAACTGAAAAAGATTAATTAAACGAAATATAATTTACTTTATCATTAACTAACATATTGGGACAACATTTCCAAGTTATAATAATGATTATTTCAAAAAATTAAATGAAAATATCGGTTCAGGTGAAAAAATATGTCTCTTGTTCTCTCTGATTTTTATTTCTAATATTACATAATATACGAATATTCGTTTAAACAGTAAGCGTTAAGTGACAACAATAATCGCACTAAATACCTAATCAAGTAATTTACATAAGTAGGTGAAGCGATGGATGCCCATGTTTCTTTGGAAGCATTAGGGAAGTTTAAGCACTTACTGACCGAATTTAGTAAAAACATGAGCGTAGAAGCTCAGAAGATGCAACTCCACTTAAAGAAAAACCATGACCAATTGCAACAAAAGCATTTTGAACTCAAAAAGCAACTCTAGATGTGCCAAGATCCCGTTTCTTATGAACAAGCAAGACGACAACTGGCAGAGTTTGAACGATTGTTTGCAGGGTTTTGCCAAGCGGCTCAAGAATGTATCAAAGGTTTTCAACAACAAGAATTAATGGCGGCGAAACAAGGAAAAGCTGTTGTGTCAATTGATCGGAAGGTTGGGGTGTTAAGGGAGTATTTGGGAGCGAGGTCTTCAGGGAACGGAGTGATAACTAAAGAAGTAAAACAAGTTGAAGAGGATTTATCTAATGAAACAGGACAGATCAAATACGGTAGCACTGATTTAAGTAAGGTTGTTATAAATTATAGACGTACCAATAATATTTACACAGCAAGAAATGTGGCAGTTTTTGAATATGTACAAGATAGGGAATTAAAAATTCTGGCTATGGCTAGTAAGAGGGGAGTTGGGCATGCTGAAAGACTAGTGGCGAAGGAACTAGCTAATATGGGGGTTTCTACTAATCAAGTCACTAGAATTTATTCTGAACTTGAACCATGCTCAGTTCCAGGTGGGTATTGTAAGAGGTTTTTACAAAATACATTTCCTGAAGCTGTTGTAACTTATAGTTTTGAATATGGGGATAAAGATTCTCGTACTAGAGGTATAGAAGCTTTGAAAAATGCTATAAACAAGCTATTAGATTGATAGGAGTGAGTAATTTGGATAAAACGCTCAAGGAAATCACTGGTTTTTGGGGAGAGTCATTAGAAAAAATCCATCATAAGACAATTGATAAATTTCCATTATCAGAAGAAACAAAGCTATTTCTTACTTCCATAGGATTACCAGTACAAGATGATTTTTTTATCAGTTTTTATGGAAATGATCAAATACTGGAACTGGCTTATGAGAGTAAACAGATTGTATCCATTGGAGATGATTTCGGTACCAAGATCTGTATAGAGCCAGATTCTGATCAAATTATTTCAATAGATGAACAGGCTGAATATCCAACAAGGTTTGTCAACTCAAGTATTACCAACTTGCTTCAGTTTATGATGATCTATAAAAAGAAACTACCAGCACTTAAGGATGCTACGGATGAAGAAGCTTGTAAAATCGTTGATCAAATAAACAAAGAATACAAAAGGATTGACTCTAAAGCAATAGAGAATGAAGAGAATTGGTGGTCTATAATCTTAGAACAAACTGAACTGGGTTTGATTTAGAGTTGATGGGAAATTGGATGGGGCTGAACCTTTAACAGACACAAAGAAAATTGTATTTAAATTTGAAGAGGGTGTATTATCTTATAGGAATACTGACGAAGGTTCTTTAATTAAAAAGTTATATTACTTAGATCAACATTATGATACAGCTTTCTACAGCGAATGGACTTTGTTTAAAGTAAAACACTCAGACTATTTAGGTTGGTTTCTTGAAGACAGTTCCGGTATTTATGAATCGAATAAAGTTGAGCATTATGTGTTTATCACTCCAAATGAAGTCATTGAGATCATCTCTGCAAATCTACCTCAAGTTATCATTGATAATCCGTAGTAAGATTTATCTCTTAATACTTAAAACGACTTTGGGGCGATAAAATGGATTCTACAGAAATCATTAGTCAACTCATTCAAAGAAGAAAAGATTTACATCCCGATGACCCTGCTATTCAAGAAATATGGAATGAAATGGTGGAAGTTTTAAAGGACAATGAAGAGAAAACGATCTCTCTATTCAACAGTAGTAGTAAAGAGGAACTATATTGGCTAAGTGAAATCTTTGAGGATCTATCATTTGAGTTTCAAAGTAAAAAGCTTATCGATTGTCTTTTGGAGTTACAAGAAAAATCTCCTGATATCGACATGGAAGATGATATCCTATATGCAAAAGAGTCAATGAATAATGATCAATAAGAAATTACAATAGCGAAAAGTTCCTTTACATAAGACACTATCTAAAAGAATAGGGATAAATCAAGCTTGGTTTCCAACAACAAGACAACCTTAATAAGCAGGAAAGGATATGTATATAAATGATGTTAAAAGGATATTGGAAAAAAGAGCATCATTACATGATGAGAATGACTTTGAAATTGAGAAGTGTAGAGATAAATTAACTGATGCTCTAAGTATTAATACTGAAGAGACAATAAAAGTTTTAAAGAGATGTAATAAAGATGAACTTCTTTTAATTAGTGAAGTTTTTGAAGAGATTGCGTACAACTTACAGAGTCAATCGTATATTGACTGTTTAGATGAATTAGATATAAAATACCCAGATCTATATCTGACGGACTTAATTAATGTGGCAAAGAGTTATCTAAATTGGAAAGAAAAGGATTAAGAAGAATAGTTTAGGTACTGGCAATATATTTATAGAGCAAAGACAAATCTCTTAAAATGGAGTGTCATCATGTTAAGTCTTGAAAACAGAATAAACAGAACTATTTTATTGTTGTCACCTCTTTTTATTTCTTTAGGGGCGTTTGATTGATGTAGGTTTTGATGACTACAATCCTAGAATACGTTCGTATCACATAAAGGAAAGGGCGAGGATTTTGCATGAATGGGTGAAGAAGGAGTTTATTGAAGAAGATTTTAGTTCTCAGGTATTACCTGTACTCCATTTAAGTCAATGTCAGTTTATTCGGTGTCAATTTAAATTTGCAGATTTGAAGGAGCTCGAGACAGAAAACTGCCATTTTATCGATTGCGATTTTTCCAATTCTGCGCTTAATAGCTCGGTTCATCGGGCATCCGCTTTTACTAATTGTCGATTTGGGAAAACTAATTTTTTTGTGGCGAAGTTTGAAGGTTGTAAAATGACGGGCTCTAACTTTGATGAGGCTGATTTTACAGGTGTTTCCATTCAAGGTGGAGACTGGTCGTATACTGTTTTGCGTCATCAACGATTATATAAATGTGATTTGTCGGAGGTATCTTTTAAAGAAGCCGATCTGTACCAGTGTGACTTTGCCAAGTCGAACTTACAGAATGTTGACCTCTCTTATGCAAATGTAAGTGGAGCTTCTTTTAGCGGAGCTGATCTTCGAGGAGCCAACTTAGAGGGGATTGATATGAAAAACTTAAATATAAAGAATGCACGGATTGATGTGGCTCAGGCGATCCAAGTAGCACGTTCGCTGGGAGCGAAAGTAGAGTAAAAGTACATTAGCGAGACTTAAAGGGATTGTGTCGAATAGATCAGATTGAAAAATATCTATAATACATAACTAGAATATTTATGTGAAAATGATAGGTTTAGGCGGGCCAATACTCTTTTTGCTCGATGTAACCTAAATGTTTTTTGTAAGGAGAAGTAATTTCGGAAAGTGACGATGTAACATAAGTCTTACAGGCATTTTAGATGAATGCTATTGATGAAAAGAAGATTTATACTAATCCTCCTTATTTTCAAAATGTCCATCTTCACCTAAAATAAAAAATGTTGCATATCCTTCCATTTTCAACACACCATCGGAGGAGATTATTTGTGTTCATCTGGCTGTTAGACTTTATCAATAGCTATCTTTTTCGTCCTTTAAGCTTAGTCTTAGACCGCTTTAGTTTCATTTTCGATATCCTTGAATGTGAACGTACTCAAAAACATGTCAAAGTTGCCTTTGATCTTGATGAGAGATATCAGTTTCTACATAGTTCGGTTATCTTTAGAGAAGGGATAATCGATGATCAATCAGGTCAGTTTATTTCTTCCCAAGAAATGAAGGGGAGACATTTTCAGGTCATCTACCCAGCATATAGTGATTGTTTAATCTTGAGCTGGGTTCTTGATTCAGGTGAGGTTGTAGGCAGATATATCCATGATGATTCGATATTAAAGTTGTATCGCAAGAAGAGAAAAATAGATGGACAGGTTGCTTATTGGATCAACACGATTCATGGTGACTATTGTATCATCAAAGCGGATTCTAAATAATAACAACTCATCGTATATAAAGGTGACACTTTATGATCAAATCTCTTAAAGCTTTACTACAAGAAGTTGGCTTGTTCTTAGACCCAGATCGACAGCAGCATCGAATCATTACCCACGATTTATTATCTTTTAAAAATCACCTGGTGATTGTTAAAGAAGGGAAGCTTGACGAGCACACAGGCGAATTTACAACCTTAAAAGAGAGTAAGGGAAGATACTTTCACATTCAATACTTTGACAAAGGGATTTATGAAGATGCAGTAGTCATGACTTGGATGTTAGAAAATCAGAAGATCACAGGCTTATATATTTCAAGGAAGTCGATCCGTAAACTAATTCCGCGGAAGCAAAAAAAAGCTGATGGACATGATCTTTACTATATCAATACTGATCAGGGAGATTATTGTATCGTTTCGTTAAATCAAATGATAGATTAGTTATTTTCATAGAAATAAATCTAAAAAAATCCTATATGATGTTTATCTGATCAATCCAACAGCTTAAAACACAACTATAAATGGCGATTATAACCACAATTCCCATCTCAATAGTGCATCTAAAGCCTGTGTGACCATGTACGTAAGTCTCACAGGCTTGTTTTGATTTAATATTTAGTTTAATATAATCTCTTCAAACAATTACCATTTGAAATAACTTATAATAAGTAATTATAAAATTAGGAGGATCTGTAGTGAAAAGATTATCTACATGGCTACTCATCGCTACTATTAGTATGTTACTGATTGGATGTACAACTGAAGCAGAAGAAAAAGCTAATCTACAGAAGTCGGAAGGGGATGTTATCAATGGAATGACTCCAGATCAAGTAGCTGTTCTTTATCAAACGGCGAAGATCCAAAAGAATTTACGTAGACAAATGGCTTTAGTTGGGCCAGAGTTACTAGATAAAGTCACACATGGAGTTGAAGATCTTAATTTTAAAAAGGACTTCGGTCCCGAAAATCAGAATTCGATCAAGCCAGATTATAAATTAACAGAATATAAGTTTGATGATAATACTTTCTTTTATCAGTTTGAAAATACAGATGATGATTCGCTGTTTAATTTTCCATATAAAATTGTTCGAACCCCACGAGGTTGGAAAGTAGTAAATGATGCATCTGATGAATTCTTAAGTTTATACAAATCAAAAGGTGTTACTTATAAAGGTGAACATCTCAAAGAACGTGGTCTCTCAGAGGAAGAGATTGAAAAGATCCGAAAAACGAGGTTTTATGCTACAAATATCAAAAAGACAGTGGATGTTCCTGTTCATGAAAACCTGATTAAAGAAATACTGGAAGAAGACATAAAAGCTGATACAGTGGCTAAAGAAAAATATAGAAAGTATTTCTCGCCTAGTGCTCCTAAAGTAAATGGTGTAACTCCAGCAGAAATTGCAAAAAAAGCTTTACAAGCCGAGGTGGATAAGGATTATCAGGAATTTCAAACTTACATAACACCTGAAGTGAAAAAGAAATATTCTGAAGGGGAATCTTGGTGGAACAAGATTGATTGGAATAGTACTGGAAAGGAAGATCCAGGTGAACTAAAAGTCATTGAAGAAGCACTGGGTAAGGATCAGAGTTATTACTATAAAGTTACTCATCGTGACTGGTCTTGGAATATTTATAAATTCAAGAAGCTGGGCTCTAATTGGAAAATAGTTGAGACTCATACTGAATGGAAAGATTTCCCCGAAAAATTAGATGTAAAAAAATTAAAGTTTCATGAGGATGGAACAGAGATTAAAGACTTATGGTAACCGTCATTATTATTTGTTTATTAGAAGGAATATCGTATAAAAATAACCAACTAACTTCTAAATGAAGTTAGTTGGTTCAAATGACTACTAGCAACCACCACAATCACTTTTGCCACACTTGGTACACTTGGAACGGATCATCATTTTTTGCCCCCCTTTGTTATGCCTTCACAAAGAGAAATACTATTTCAAATCCATCATACCAAATCAATTGAAATTTAATTCGAAAAATGATGAATATTTGTTGTCAGTTAGGGATGTTTTATATTTCAAGTCACCATATTTTTGTTATCCAATTATTTATATGTAAATAAACGGTATTCAATTTATTGTCAAGAATGACTACACTAAGTTTCAACTTCATAAACGAATAGTATATATAGAGGGTAAAGCCAAAAAAATAGTGTTTGTAAATGGCTTGGAATCGATGGAGAGCCCTTGATATTTTCAGGTTTATAAGCTATGTTAGACGAGTGTATTTTGTTATTCTATGACTCTATGTAAAAATGAAACTCTATAAAATAAAACATAAGCAGCGGGATCTTTAATAAGTCCCGTTTTTCATTCAATTCACTGAAGCAAAGGTTGGTGTCATTGTGTCAAACGAGCAATTGCAAGAAGAAAATCGCTATATCTTTTTTGAGTACTTGCTATTTTTTTGGAAACGAAAGAAGATATTTTTACTCATTCCTGTAGTTTTTGTGATTGGAGCATTACTTTTTGGGCTTCTCCAGCCAAGTGTATACACAGGTCAAGCTGTTGTCGCAGTTGGGAGTATTACCACAGATTCATTAATTAATCCGGATATTATTCAAGGTAGTTATAAAAAAGAATTAGATCCAAAGATAAAGTCTTCTTTTCAAGCAGTAGTACCTAAAAGTGGGCAGGTTCGTTTACAAGTAACTGGCGGAGATCAAGAAGTTGTACAAAAAAATATTGAGAAGGTGTCTAACGCTTATCTTGGTTCTCTGCAAGCACTATATACAAACCGTTCTGATATGTATAAAAAGCAGATTGAGGGTTTGAATAAGCGGATCGAGGAGTTAAGCAAAGCAACCGAATTTTATCGCTCCAAAGTGGATAAAAATCCGGCTGATATAGTGACTGGTGAATTATTGATCGAAAATGAAAAAGAACTATCACGAGCCCAAGATAGTGCACAAGTGATTAATATAGATCTTCTTTATCTGGAAGCACCTAGTTATACGATTGAACCTACAGTAACCAAACAGCGCTCACCTATTGTTTCAAATCTAGCTGTTGCGCTTGCACTTAGTTTTGTGGTGATGATTCTTGTACTAGTATTCTGGAAATATATTGATGATGCCAAAAAGCACTATCCTTCACTGAAAGAATAAGACAACAGCCGTAGAAGTAGGGAGCGGTGACCTTGTTTGCAAAGTTAAAACGTTTTCTAGGAGACTCTGTATTATATGCTTTTATGAGTCTTAGTACAAAGCTAATTGCTTTCATAATGATGCCTTTGTATAGTGAATATTTGGATCGGAGTGAAGTGGGGATTGTGGGAACGGTTGATTCCACAATCGCCATGTTCACTTTCCTTATCATTTTTGGAACAGACTCAGCGTTAGCTTTTTATTACTTTGAAGAAAAAGATATGGAACGTAAGTTACTATATGTTCGAAATGTGATGGGATTTCGATTGTTCATCGCTTTAGTTCTTCTTCTTTTAGTTTGGGTGATTGGATCCCCACTGATGAGTCTACTACAAGAAACCGGAGTTTTAACTACTTCACAAACGACTCTTTCCTTTATCCATGCCCTTAATATAAGTATGTTTACCTTGTTGGCAGATACAATCATTGTCCTAGTATTAACCGTATTGCGATACGAAATGAAATCAGTACAAGTAGTTGTTTTTACCATCCTAAAGATGGGACTTATTGCTGTACTCACTTATTTGATGCTAGTCTATGCCTCTCATTCACTTGATAGTATTTTCTATGCTCGTTTGATTGGGGTTGGTGTTGTTCTACTTTTGTGTGGAAAGTCAGCCCTCAAATATCTCAAAATTACTTTTAATAAAGAAGTATTACGCGATATCCTTAAATACTCTGCACCACTCGTTCCTGCTTCAATTGCTTTCTGGGTAATTGGCAACTCTAATCGTTTTCTTTTAGCCGCTTTACACCCAGAGGGGACAGAGGCAGTAGGAATTTATGAAATGGCTTTTCGTTTTGCTTCGATGATTTCATTGCTTACCTATGGGATTCAAATGGCTTGGCGTCCTTACTCCATGCAATTGAAAAATAAAGAAAATAGTGAGCAGATGTTTGCTAAAATTTATATCATCATCTTTGCTGTTGGAGTTGTAGGGATTTTCATTGTTGCTTTATGTATGCCTTGGATTATTCAAATCTTGAATGAAAAATTCCATGCCGCTTATCCTTATGTCGGATTTTTATCTCTGGCTACCTTTATTAACTTCTACTATCTGATTATCTCTAGTGGATTACTCTTTAAGAAAGAGACTAAGCAGATCTCCTACGCTTTTGGCTTAGGAGCCGTGATTAGCTTCGTACTGAATATCACAATGATACCGTTATTGGGATTATGGGGATCGATTATTGCCAATCTACTTACTTATGTCTTTGCTACTGCTTATATCTTTTATCGAAGTCAAAAGGTATATTACATTCCTGTCTCTACAGGAAAACTCCTCTTTATCTTCATTCAGGCTTGCATAGCGTTAGCTGGCTTAACATATATCCAAGTAAATCCTCAATTAGCAGGATATTATCAATTGATTCCTATTGCTTATCTATTGGTTACACTATTGATCAGCCGAATTGACCGAGATTTTCGTTTACAGTGAAGTGAACTTAAATTATCAGTAGGAGGGAAGAATGGTGTTTTATGTACTGATCTGGTTGATCGTTCTTGGTTTTTCTATCTACTTTTTTAAAAAGGCTTCAGGTACACTTTCACTAACTAAATTAAACTTACACTCAATTATTTTTTACTATTCTTTCCTTGTTTCTAGTTTTATTGGCTCCCTACTGATTGTGTTAGAAATAGATGAATCCTATATCATAGCTAAATTAATTTTTCCAGAGCAGTCAAGAATCATTGGTTTTACATTTGTTTGTATTGTTATGGTTCTATTTCCTTGTGTCATGTTCCTTGTCTCTAAACTTCTAGGATTCCGTGCAAATAAAGAGTTTGATTTATATTGGAACAAAGAGATTGATCACGGTTTTTCAAGTAAAGGGAAGGAAAAAGAGTTTTTCTGGGTATTTCTTGGTCTTACCTTTCTCAGTCTAGGCTCGATTATTTATACATTTGCTCACATTGAAGAGGTTCCGATCTTTGCTGCATTATTTAACTCTTCTACTGACTTAGCTGTACTACGGATTGAAGCGAAATCAGGGTTTACTGGAAATGTGTTTATCCGGAATATCTTTGCGATCGCATTAACCCCGATTTTATCGCTAATCGCTTATATATATAAGGTGAAAACCAAGGATTTAAAATGGAGTATTCTGTTCTATCTCCTATTTATTGGAGCGATCTTAATTAACATCTATGATTTTCAAAAGTCTCCGGTTATCTTTTACTTTGCTATGTTCCTTCTAGTTAGAATGTATATAGGTAAAACTCGATTAAATCCAAAGCTATTATTAGTCTTAGTCGGAGCTGTCATTTCATATTTATTATTAATGTATTCCACGTTAGGTGTGAAAGGTTCCGATCAATTTCTATCGTATTCAACAGGACCTATTGGTCGGGTTATATTGACGCAAATCGCTCCCATGTATGTTTATGTAGATCGTTACGGTGATGTATATCCATTTTTATATGAGAAAGGATTACCTGAATCGATCTTAGAGGTTTATGGAATAGATCCTGTTCGTTCTGCACGTGTATTGATGGAAGACCTTTTCCCAGAAAAAGTAGTAGAAGGGACCGCTGGGGTTTTGAATACACTGTATGTAGGTGAGGCTTATGCTACATTTGGAGTAGCAGGAGTAATCCTTGGTACGATTTATATTGCAGCTATGATTCAGATCTTGTATATCATTTTTTTACGTCTTCCAAAACATCCCGTTTATATTAGTTTATTTACATTTTTCATAGTAAATATTCCTAGGGCATTGGTAGGAGGATTTTCCGACTTGCTTGTTAATCCAATCTGGATCTTATTAACATTGATTGTGGCTGGTTCCTATCTAATTATTTCGTTGCGTGACAGTTGGAGTCGCTATACGGCAGATGCAAAAGGGAGGGAATGAAAGTGGGAAGCTTATTAGTCTATTATCCGTTCTCTTTAGCCCAAAAAGTAGATAGCGCTTCGAAATCTAGACCGATTGAAATGATCCATGCTTTTGAAGAGTGGGGAGAACAAGAAGGGATTCGTGTGATTACCATTACAGGGGATTCCAAAGAAAGAGAACAACAATTTGACCGTTTACGAAAGTCTGGAGACTTAAATGACTTACTTTTTTGCTATATGGAAAACCAAACCATCCCGCTTTGGTTAACTGATTCAGGGCATTTTCCTAAACAGCCATTGATTGACTTAAAAGTGTTTCGGTTTTTAAAAAGTAAAGAAGTACCCATTGGTGTGTTCTATAGAGATGCTTATTGGAAGTTTGATGAAATTTATCCTCTTAAAGGTGTAAAAAAAGCGATAATGAAGATGATTTATCGTTTGGAAGAGCGATTTTATCAAACTTATGCGAAAACTATTTTTTTGCCAAGTGAACCTATGTTTCCTTATGTCAACATTCAAAAGCCTAAAGTAGCACTTCCACCAGGGGGAAAAAAGGTCATCATCCATAAGCGACCTTCTAAGGACCATACACTGCGTGGGATTTATGTAGGTGGGATTCGTGAAGATACTGGAATTCCAATACTGATTCAAGCTATGGAACAAGTTCAAGAACAGAAACTTCCATTTGGGTTAACCATAGTTTGTAGAGAGCAAGAATATCAATCTTTGCCCAAAGAACTGCGAGAGCGAATCTCGAATTTATATGTGAATGTAAAACACATTAGCGGATCTGAACTTCAAGAAGAATATCAATCAGCTGATGTAGGTTTCATCCCTTTTATTCCAAATAAATATAATGATTTTGCTGTTGCCTTTAAATTATTTGAATATCTTTCTAACGAATTACCAATTATCGCTACCGAATGCAAAGCTCAGACCCAGATCATCCAGTCTGGACCTTATGGGGTTATTTGTAAACCTGATGTAGATGATCTTGTTAAAGCGATCCAAACAATGATTGAACAACAGCCAAAATATGTGGAAGAAATAAAACGAAGTTTTGCTGAACGCCACTCTTGGATTGCACGTGCTAAAACAGTTTATCAAGAGTTACTACAGGAGGATCTGTAATGAAAATCCTTTTATTTGCGGCCAGTAACTCTATTCATACACATAAGTGGGCATTGTTTTATCAGCGACAAGGTATTGAAGTAAAAGTAGTTACATTTGCTGATCACTTTTCGCAAAAACATGCAGAAGAAGTTCCTACCTTGGCTTTGCCAAAATTATTACCTGGAAAACTGTCTTACCCAACAAGTTTATTTGCTCTTAAAAAAATTTTGGCTAATGAACAACCTGATATTTTTCATGCTCACTATGTTTCTAGTTATGGCTTTTTAGCTGCATTAACGAAATATAAACCGTTAGTTGTTTCAGTATGGGGAACAGATATTTATCAATTTCCTACAAAAGGGCGATTAAATCGTTACATGGTTCAAACTGCTTTAAGTAAAGCGGATCTCATTTGTTCGACAAGTGAGGATATGGCAAGGGAGACAAGTAAATACACAAGTAAATCTATGGAGATCACTCCATTTGGTGTGGATACCAAATGGTTTAGACCCTTGGGATTAGTCAAAAGTAATGAAATTGTAACTATTGGAATTGCCAAAGGATTACATGAGGTTTATGGAATTTCCAAGCTGATTCAAGCTTTTGCAGAAGTTGAAAAGATTTATCCTCAGGTTCGATTACTTATTGTTGGTGATGGTCCCAAACGCAATGAATATGAAGAACTGACACGTTCACTAGGTGTGGAACATAAAGTTTCATTTACTGGTAGAGTTCCTAACTCAGAAGTGGTCCATTATATGAATCAAATGGATATTTTTGTCCTTCCTTCCTATAGTGAGAGTTTTGGTGTTGCCGCAATTGAAGCACAAGCATGTGGGGTTCCAGTCATTGTGACTCAGGTAGGTGGTTTACCTGAAGTTGTGGAGGACGGAGAAACAGGCATAATTATCCCTAATAATGAACCCAAACATTTAGTACCTGCATTAGAACGATTGATTCAAGATCCAGAGCTTCGTCTTCGTATGGGAGAAGCAGGGGCACACCATGTTCGTCAGGAATATGATTGGGAAGAGAATGCAAATCGGATGCTTCAGTTATACGGAAAAGTATGGGGGCAGGAAAAAATAGTACAAACCATTTGAGAAAGTGAATTAAAATAGGTATAGTTCCAAAATTTTGTATCTAGTGATGATCATCCACAGTCTCTTCATCTAGGACTGTGGATCATTAGTTGATAGATCGTAAACAGAAAATGGAGCTATTGAAGTATAAACTGTAGAGGTGATGGAGTTTGGTACAGGTTCAAATGAAGGGGGATTTATTTAATCATATTGAAGTTGAAGGTCAAGACGTTTGGTTTGCAGGAACATTTATGTACCATGGGCAATTTTATCATAAAGAAAATATAGTTAATCTATTTCAAAAGGAAGACTTTACCCCTGAGATCATTCAGTCTTGGAATGGTGAGTTTGCTCTCATTTGGCAAAAAGGTACCCAAACGGTTGCGATCGTTGATCGAAAGCGCTCAATCCCCTTATTTTATAAACAAGATGCAACTGGCGATTGGATGTTAACCAACCATCTCTCTCTTCAAAATCAAAAACATAAGTTGAATTCAACAGCGATTTACGAGTGGATTCTCACTGGTTATGTAGCGAATGAAAAAACATTACTAACTGACACATTTCAAATTGAAGCAGGTCAATATCTTCGATTTTATGATCAGCAATTAACTAAACATACTTATTTCCAATATCTTCATCAAGTGGATCCCCAGATGGATGAGGAAAGTGGTGTGGAAAAGTTAACAGAAGTATTCCATCGTGTCTTTGAACGTATTTATCAACGTTTATCAGGACAGACAGTCATGCTACCTCTAAGTGGTGGGAAAGACTCAAGGATTTTAGCACTATTACTCAAAGAATTTGATGTGAAACCGATCATTAGTTTTACATATGGAAAACCTCAAAATGCCGAAGCACTTAAAAGTAAAGAAATCGCTGATCGCTTAGGATTCCCTTGGGAATTTTATGCTTACTCTAAGTCGGATTGGTTAAAATGGTATCATTCTGATTCATGGAATGCGTATAAGGATTATGCATTTAATTATACATCTATCCCTCATTTACAAGATTGGCCAGCTATTTACCAGATGGTGCAAAAGCATGAGGAACCTTTACTTTTCATACCTGGTCATACTGGTGACTTTGTATCTGGTGGACATATACCTGTTAACTTGACTATTGAACAGAATTATCAAGTGGATGATGTGGTAGAACAGATTATGAAAAAACATCATCGTTTATGGGAGCCGTCACAAAAAGGAGTCTTGGATGAGGTTGCTGAGGAAATCAGACGCTCACTTATACAAGTTCCTATTAATGACCGAGAGCAAGCAAGTTCCGCTTATGAATATTGGGGTATGAAAGAACGGCAAGGGAAATTCATCTTAAATTCTTTACGTACGTACGAGTTTTTCGGGAAAGAATGGGCTGTTCCACTTTGGGATCATGAGATCATGGATTTCTTTTTAAGTGTTCCAGTGGAATTACGTTTCCATAAATACTTATATGATCTCACCTTACATCGGATGTACCCTGACTATTTTGAACAACCTCAAAAGGTAATATATCAACATGTTCCTAAATGGAAACAGGGAACAGTTCATAAAGTGTTACGTAAGGGATATGCGACTAAGTTAATCTTCGAGCAGTATCTCAAGGACCCAATGGATTGGTTTGGGATTACGGGTAGTTATACGGAATATCTAAAGAAAACACATTTTAAATATCAGGGAATCTCTTTTAAGCTCCCTTTTAATATTAACTCTATGATTTTACGTGATCTGGCTGTAAATGATCTCCATCTATCCAAAATTTAGCGATTGCATCATGATCATGATCGAAGTATAATAATGCTTAATCAATCGAATATTAAACCCTCATCGATCTCGGTGAGGTAGAGGTCGCGGTTTTTATGAGTATGTTGGAGAAGGTGCGGAGAACACCAAAGATCCCACACAGAAAGGATAAATCGCCGAAGTCCATCTAAGTTCTCTGCTTGAGATGGGTTGGGGCTGTTCTCGAATAGGGACAGAACTGTCACGTTTGATTGACGTGATGAGCTATCTTCAGCGAAGGTATGGTGTGGGTGTTTACATACCGTCTTGTCTGTCATGGCGGTATTTTTATTTTCCCAAACCACCTCGCAAAACTAAGAGAGGTGTTTTTTTATGAGTGAAACAGGAAGAAACCAATTACAACGTGGGCTACAATCACGCCATTTGTCCATGATTGCAATTGGTGGTTCGATCGGAACCGGTATTTTTTTGGCAAGTGGATCAGCGATTCAAACAGCAGGACCTGGTGGTGCTTTAGCTGCTTATGTAGCGATTGGAATCATGGTCTACTTCTTAATGACCAGTCTAGGAGAAATGGCTACCTTTATGCCTGTATCAGGTTCATTTAGCACCTATGCCACGCGATTTGTCGATCCTGCTTTAGGATTTGCGTTAGGTTGGAATTATTGGTATAACTGGGCAATCACGATTGCGGTAGAGCTATCCGCAGGAGCGATGGTCATGAAATTTTGGTTTCCTGACTCTCCTTCCATTCTATGGAGTGCGCTTTTTTTAGGATTCATGTTTGGACTTAATTATTTGTCCGTTAGAGGCTTTGGTGAATCAGAGTATTGGTTTGCTTTTATCAAAGTGGCTACTGTCATTATTTTTATCGTTGTTGGGGTTCTCATGATTTTTGGAATTATGGGTGGACAAGCAGTAGGGTTCCAAAATATCACAGTGGGAGAAGCTCCATTTAAGGGTGGATGGTTTGCTATTCTCAGTATCTTTTTGATCGCAGGCTTTTCATTTCAAGGAACGGAGTTAGTGGGGGTGGCCGCTGGAGAGAGTACAGAGCCAAGTAAAACAGTACCACGTGCGATTCGACAAGTTTTCTGGCGTATTCTCTTATTTTATATCTTGGCGATTGTGATCATCGGCTTTTTAATCCCTTATACCAACCCAAATTTAGCGGGCGGTGAGATTCAAGATATTGCGAAGAGTCCATTTACAATTATATTTGAAAAAGCAGGGTTAGCTTTTGCAGCATCTGTGATGAATGCGGTGATTTTGACCTCAGTATTATCGGCAGGAAACTCAGGCATGTATGCTTCTACCCGTATGTTATGGCAATTGGCGAAGGAAGGACAAGCACCTAAAATATTTGCCCGAGTTAATCGGAGAGGGATTCCTGTGGCAGCACTAGCCTTAACTACTTTAGTGGGGATGACAGCTTTCCTTTCGTCTTTATTTGGCGAAGGCAGCGTATATGTTTGGTTACTCAATGCCTCTGGTTTATCCGGGTTTATCGCTTGGGTGGGAATTGCCATCAGCCATTACCGATTTCGTCGTGCCTTTGCGGCTCAAGGACGGAACTTAGATGAGCTTGTGTATAAAGCAAAATGGTTTCCGTTTGGTCCAATCTTTGCATTCATTCTCTGCCTAATCGTGATTTTAGGACAAAACACCTCAGCTTTTGTAGGAGACTCGATTCTCTGGTATGAAATATTAGTTTCTTATATTGGGCTTCCGATTTTCTTATTGTTATGGTTCGGATATAAGCTTGTAAAAAGAACCCAAGTGATTCCTTTGCAAGATTGTGATTTGAATCCCGAAAGAGAATAACAGAGTATAGTAACTATTGAAATTTCCATCATGGATGGTTTGATGAAGTAATCAATGCTTCACACTATGAAATATAATCAATCAGCTTATGATCAATCCCCTTTTTCGAGATCTTCAATAACTCTCTGAAGAAGGGTTTTTTATTTTAAAGAGCATGTTGTAAAAATGGTGTGATTGCCTTGTTTGAGTGATATCTGATCATTACTTCATAATAGAAAGTCATTTCAAAAGATTACTTTTTTATTTTAGATACACGAAATATGAATCCCCTTCTCGAATTTATAAGATGAGGGGGAGAGCAGATGAAACATCTATTACATAAATGGTTACTCTTGTGTTCAGTATTTGTACTTGTACTTAGTAGTCCTGCGTTCGTGGGGGCGAAGGGAAATCCAGATGCACAAAAAGGTGGTGCTAGTTGGGATAAGAGTTCGCTCAGCTTTATTTCAGAAGGTGGAAACTGTGAAGGAATCTGGGCGGAAGTCCAAAATGGATCTGGTTCTAAAGTAATGCAAGGAATTTCAAAGTATGAGGTATATTGGATCGCTTCTGGCAATCCAAAATCAGGTCAAATCGTAGCTGAAGGGGAAATTTCTCCTTTGCAATCAGGTGAATCTTTTCAATTGAAGTTTGATCCAACCACCAATCCAAATGGTGCAGCAGGAAACTATATGTTTAAGGCTTACCAGCGTGAAGGGCATCCTGGTAAGGGAGAGCTATGGAGTGGGACTATCACTGTTTCTGGACCTTGTGATACGCCTGGCAACGGAGACAATCCAGGTAATGGAGAAACCCCCGGCAACGGAGACAATCCAAGTAATGGAGAGACTCCCGGCAACGGAGACAATCCAGGTAATGGAGAGACTCCTGGCAACGGAGACAATCCAGGTAATGGAGAAACCCCCGGCAACGGAGACAATCCAGGTAATGGGGATACACCTGGCAACGGAGACAATCCTAATGGAGACACACCTAGCAATGGAGATACTAGTAACGGAGATCCAGATAATAAAGGAACTCAACAACCAGAAGAAAAAGAGGGATTTTCCTTACCTGATACTGCAACTAAATATCCAATGATGATTTTGATAGGCTTGGCTGTTGCAGTTGTTGGTGGACTTTTATTCTTTTTCTCACGTAAAAAAATTGTCTGTTAAATAATTGTTGATATGAGTCACTCATCCATACACCGTCATTAGGGTCTTCTTATGATTAAGAACAACCACCTTGGAACAAAACTTTCTCAGGTGGTTGTTTCTTTTTTCCCCTTGGATCGAAAGAGGAAATAACCAATGATGATCAAAATTAGGGTGATGGTGAGGCGAAACCAGTTTTCTTGTATATGGATGATATCATAGCTGATCAGCACTTCTAAGGCGAGGGATGGAATTTTGCCGATCGCAGTTGCTAGGACAAAAGTGAGTAGTGAGGTTTGAGTAATAGCCGCTGTGATGTTAACAGCACCAGTAGGAATAAAAGGTGCCAATCTGGCTAACAGAATGGATAGGAATCGCTGTTTAGGTGAAAAGGAATTGATTTTTTGAACCCATTTCCACTGTTCGTGCTTGTTCAATTTCTTCTTGTGAATCCCTTTTTTTAATCCCATAAAAGCGATGATCGAGCCAAGCATTTCTCCACACCATGAAAGAAATCCACCCAACCAAGGTCCCCAGACAATCACATTGGCTGTTGTTATAAATAAAGAAGGGATAAAGCCGATGATATTGATGATTGTGTTAACGAGGAGGCTGATCGGAATAGCAAGCCAGCCCCACTCTTTGAACAACGAGACAAAAAAATCAAGCATAAAAATCCTCCATCTGATATAAAAAAGAAGGCAAGCATCTACTTGAACAATAACATAGATTCTTGCCAGATAAGTTTATTAAGTTTGCACGACGATACGCTTCTTTAAGCGATTTTTACAGTTACAAAGAAAATAAGTACAATCATGAACAAAAGAGAAATATTGTGGATGAGGATGTAACGTTTAACATGTGCTTGAGCTTTGGATAGATCGATGCCACTTGCTTGTACTTTTTTAAGAAGTTTTTTACCATAGAAAGCGATAAGTACAATGAATAGTACAATGACTAAGCTTCCAAAACGTTCTTTAACAACAATCCATAGTTGATCTTTACTCGCAAATTGCATTAGCATGTAGATCCCAGTAGCCAGAACGAGTACTGCAGTTGGAATCATCATCATAAGGTTCCAGCGCTGTGCTTTACCTAGGGAGTAAGACATGGTTTCCAAGCTGTTAGAACGAATAGAATCACGTAGATACATAGCCATGAATGCGGTACCACCAAACCAGGTAGCGACACAAACGACGTGAATAAATAGAGCGATTTTCACATCCATGAAGTTCAACTCCTTTTATGTTTTTTTAAAATGTAGAGAAGTTTATGATCAATTCTCCCATAGGAGAGCTTCATATAAAAAGCTCCCCCGTGGAGAATAGCCACTAAGATTGAACAGCGACAAAGTAGCTGGAAACGTTTGCATTGGGTCTGCTTTCTTCCCCACTTTTTCCGCCATGAGCGTGTTTGAAATGTTCACTTTGGAGCCAGTCAAGAAAGTTTTGCTTCTCTTGAAATGTGGTTTCAGCAACTAGATGGGAACCATCTTCCGCTTCTAAAAGTCGGAAGGAGATAAAGCCAGGGACTTGCTTCATGGAGTTCTTGGAGTTGCCAAATCTCTCTTTTAAGACAGTGAGTTGTTCCGGAGAAGCAATGTCAATTCGGTTATTGACGACGTACATAGGATCTTCCTCCAATCTGAGATCTACTACTTTACTATACCATTTTTCCATTAGAAGAAGGGAATAGACAAAAAGATGTTAAAATCCTGCCAAAGAGATATACCCGATTTAACGAGCAAAAAACTTTAAAATGATCGGAATTGACAAGATGACGGTGGCAAGGCGAACCATGTGTAGGGCTAAAACCTTTGGAATATCTGCATCTGTGCCATGTGCAAGTAGAACCATATCGGTGGCTCCTCCTGGTGCGGCTGCAAAAAAGCTAGTCATTCCGTTCCAGCCAGTAACCTTGCCAATCATCCAGCCTACTCCAATGGCAAATACGATGGTCATGACTGCGATCAGGAGTGAGGGTGCCCAAGCTGATTTGATCTCCATTACAGTACTTCGGTTAATCTGTATGCCTAAGCTTGCTCCTAAGATGACTTGTAAGATAAAAAATGTCCAATTAGGGAACTTTTCTAATGGGATTCCACCAATATTAGCAACCGCTACTCCAGCCATAGAGCCAATCATGACACCAGCAGGGATTTTTAGAAAATGTCCAACTGTACCACCTAATAAAGCAAAACCTAAAGTAAGGAGTATTTTTCCTGATTCCATATTTGTTGAACCTCCATCTAATTATTGAAGAAAATAGTTTTTAAAGAGCTATGACATGTTATAAAGTTCATTTGAAGATATTGAGAATGATAATTATTATAGGGGATCAATGTCTCATCGTCACTACCGACATAAGCAGTTGGCATGAAATCATCTATAAATAGGGGAGATATTAAAATGATTATTGGAGTTGGATCAGATATTATCGAGCTAGGTCGGATCAGAGAGAAAGGGATCGATCGCTTAGCTAAACGAATTTTAACTGAATCTGAGATGGAAAGCCTACCACAAAGCGAAAAGCGCCGCTTGGAATATGTGGCTGGACGATTTGCAGCCAAAGAAGCAATTTCTAAGGCATGTGGGACAGGGATTGGGAAATTCCTTTCTTTTCAAGATATTGATATCTGGGTGACTGAAAAAGGAGCCCCCCATGGAAAGCTATCCGAAAAAGCACTTGAACGTTTATATCATAACAAAGTGGTACAAATTCATGTCTCCATTTCTCATAGTGAACAAGTAGCATTAGCGATGGCAGTGATTGAACAGATTGATAAGTTTGCATAAGCGATTCTTTGTGGACATACATATATAACGCAGTTAGGAGGGACATTCTTGTATTTAGTCACAGCCCACGAAATGCGCCAATGCGACCAATATACGATTGAACAAATGGGTGTGCCTGGGATGATATTGATGGATCATGCCGGGAAAGCAGTTGCAGAAGCTGTGATGAAGCGTTTTCCAGAACCGAAGCGAGTCGTTGTTTTGTTAGGAACAGGCAATAATGGAGGCGATGGTTGGGGTGCTACACGCTATCTACATTTTCAGGGATGGATCGTAGATCTATGGTTAGTGGGGAACGAGGAGAGATTAACTAGGGAGGTTCGATGGGGAAGAAAAGTGGTTAGGTGAACTATTTCAACAAGTGCATGTCCCTTTACTCCTCGATGCAGATGCCTTAAATATTTTGGCTGACCATCCTTTGTTTCATTCGGTTCGCTCCCGTTACCTTGTAACGGTATGTACTCCACACCCCGGAGAATGTGCACGTTTGTTACAAACAACCATTTCATCCTTTGAATCAGCTCGACCTCAAGCAACTATGGAGCTGACGAAAAAAATAGGAGCGATTGTTGTGTTAAAAGGTCGCTATACAATTATTGCTTTTCCTAACGGCAATTAATTGCTAAATGTAACAGGGAGTCCATCTCTCGCAAAAGCAGGCTCTGGAGATATGCTAACTGGAATGATCGGTTCATTATTAGCACAGCGAATTCCTGCAGATCAGGCAGTTCCTATGGGGGTTTATCTTCATGGAAAAGCGGCCGAATGGGCTTCTGGTGAAGCTCATAGTATAGCAGCAAAGGATCTACTACTCTCTATAGGACCGGCGATTCAACAAGTGATGACAAGATCTGTCCAACCTAGCTGACAAATTTCCCGGGAAATTGACGAAGGGGAGATTCAATATGCGACAAAAAGCTTGGATGGTATGGATAATCCTAGCGATAGTTGTCAGTGGGTGTGGGGTCAAAGATGCTCAACAAGTAGTGAATGACTTATCCAAGCGCTCTGAGGAGCTTGAATCGTATATCAGTCATGGAATGATGACCATTCAAACAGGGCAAGAACCTTTGGAGTATGAAGTGGAAGTTTGGTACAAACAACCTCATTTTTATCGAGTTGAATTAAAAAATATCAAGAAAGATATCACACAAATTTTGTTAAAAAATGAAACAGGAGTTTATGTACTAACCCCACACTTAAAGAAAAGTTTTCGTTTTCAAAGTGATTGGCCAGAAACTAGCGGACAAGTTTATCTGTATCAAACGATCATGAACAGTATTGTGGATGATCAAAGTCGGAAGTTTCAAGCAGGGGAAAAAGATTATCAGTTTGAAGTGGCAGCTAAGTACTCAATCAATCAAAGTTTGCAACGGCAGAAAATTTGGTTGGACCAGGAGCTTTACCCGAAAAAAGTAGATGTTCTAAATGCGAATAATGAAGTTATGATTCAAATGAACTTTGATCAGTTTAAAGCGGGAGCCTCCTTTGATAAAGATGCTTTTGATATGCAACGTAACTTAAGTAGCTTGCCACAATTTCAAAAGAAACCAGAAGAAAAACAAACAATATCAGCTGTTACACCAAGATATTTGCCACAAGGAAGTCAGTTAATGGGTGAACAAACGATTGATAGTCCTGATGGACCTGTTGTGATTATGAGATTTAAAGGAAAGCAACCTTTTACTTTGACGCAAAAGAGTCCCCAAGTGATTGCTGCTAGTTTGCCGCTATTGGGAAAGCCTGTGGAGTTGGAAGAATCGATCGGTGTTTTAATGGAAGTAGATCAACGAAAAAAACTTTCTTGGACCTATAATGGAACTGATTTTGAGTTATTAGGCAATTTGCCTCTTGAAGAAATGGTTTTAATAGCGAATTCTGTTTTTAACCAGCCGATCAAATAGTATGGATAGGTGGACAGTTCGATTGATCTGTCCATTTTTTTGCTCATCTTTTCATTGGATTTTGGTATAATACAGTTTAGCATTTGGACAATAGCAACAGTTAGGATGAGATATTCATGGAAAAGCCGATTATTGAGGAGCGTTCAAGTTATAATGTCCTTTTAGTTCGAAAAAACTGGAGTATGCGTATCTTTGATACCAGTTTATTTCTCCTAGGGTTAGGTTTTTTGTTTATATTTTTTGAATTTCGTTCCCCGCCTTTTATTGCAGGGGCTATTGCTATTGCGGTGCTCTCGATCTTCATCGCACCTGCATTATTTCGCTTCATTGGTCGACCCCACTATAAGCTTTATCAGGATCATCTGGTGGTGCGAATCTGGAATAGAGAAAAATCGATTCCTTTGACGGATATGGAACGCGATTTTGACCTACCCTATTTTTATCGTGTTCGTAAGAAAAGGACCCCTCTACTTGTGAGTGATAACTTTCTTGGCGAACTCAATAACCGCTTGGAAGTGATAAAACGTGGAAAAAAATCAAAGTAAGGGATATGGCAGAGATACCGTAATTGAAATAGATTTAGATGCAGTCGCTCATAACGTAAAACAATTTATTCAACATTTACCCAAAGGAAAGCGAATCATGGCGGTTGTGAAAGCCGATGCATATGGTCATGGAGCGATCCCTGTTGCGCGTGAGGCCTTGGAGGCTGGTGCTACTTATCTAGGTGTGGCTCTAGTAGATGAAGGGATCGAATTGCGCCGTGCAGGTATAGAAGCTCCCATTCTAGTTTTGGGATATACTCCAACACATGCCATCGCTGATGCGATCCATCACCATCTTCATTTAACTGTTTTTTCAAATGATGTATTAAATGAAATAGAGGCTACGGCTGCTCGTTTGCAAAAGAAAGCGATGATCCATGTGAAAGTGGACACTGGGATGGGTCGGATTGGGTTGCAACCTAAGGATGCTATTTCATTTATTACCACAGCATTAAAGTCTCCACATGTGATTGTAGAAGGCTTGTTTACGCACTTTGCTACAGCTGATGAGGTAGATAAGAATTATACCTACTATCAAGAAGAGCAGTTTGCTGTTGTAACGAGAGGATTAGAAAAGCTAGGGATTAAAATTCCTGTGGTTCATTCTACCAATAGTGCAGCGGCGATTGACTTACCTGATCATGTGTATGATATGATTCGGCTTGGTATTAGTCTTTATGGTTACTATCCTTCAAAGGATGTTGACCATCGAAAAGTACAGCTTAAACCGGCTTTAACCTTTAAAACGAAAATTGTTCATCTAAAACAGTTGCCAGCCGGTTGGGGAGTTAGCTATGGGAAAACATATAAGGCTCATGGCGATGAGTGGATTGCGACCCTTCCAGTAGGATATGCGGATGGTTTGAGTCGCCAACGGTCTAATCGTGGTCATGCACTGGTGAATGGTGTAAAAGTCCCTATGATTGGTCGAGTCTGTATGGATCAAGTGATGTTAGATGTTTCCAAAGCGATGCCTGTGAAGATCGGTGATGAAGTTGTGCTATATGGAAAACAAGGTAATAATCAAATAACTGTCGATGAAGTTGCAGAAGAATTGAATACAATCAACTATGAGATTACTTCTTTGCTAAGCCACCGGATTCCAAGGATCTACTATAAAAAAGGTCAAGCTGTAGAGATTTATAACCGGTTGCGTTTAACGTAATATCTGTTAAAAATCTAAAAAAACATCCTTCTTTTTAAAAAAAGGTAGGAGGAATTTTGCCGATAAGAACGAATACATTTAACTATGTCTTGTTTTCGTTCTACCTGGTACTTATTCTAAGTATATTTTTGCATCAGGTTCGACATAATGGTAGTATTAAATGGGAATCGTTAACGGTGATGATTGGTTGGGGGTGCGTCAGTTGTCCGGTACCAAAAGAATTATGATTAGCCTACCAAAAAATTTACTTCAAGAAGTAGATGGTATGGTGCAAAGGGATAACTCCAATCGAAGTGAGTTTATTCGTCAAGCGATGAAGATGTATCTTCAAGAGCGTAAAAAGCGAATGATTCGTGAGATGATGCAACGAGGTTATATGGAAATGGCTCGGATTAACCTCAATATGGCGTCTGAAGCATTCGTGGCAGAAGAAGAGGCTGAAGATACATTGGATCGATTGGTTAGCGGGGTGTAACCGATTTGATTGTTAAACGTGGCGATGTCTATTTCGCAGATCTATCCCCAGTGGTCGGATCCGAACAGGGTGGGGTTCGTCCTGTTTTGATCATTCAAAACGATATTGGCAATCGGTTTAGCCCCACCGTGATTGTCGCCGCGATTACTGCACAAATCCAAAAGGCCAAATTGCCTACTCATGTTGAAATTGACGCTAAAGCTTATGGGTTCGACCGGGATTCCGTCATCTTGTTAGAACAGATTCGAACAATTGACAAGCAACGTCTAACTGATAAAATTACTCACCTGGATGATGAGATGATGTGTAGGGTCAATGAAGCTTTGCAAATTAGCTTAGGAATGATTGATTTTTAGTAGGAGAACGGAAATTTGAAGTCCGTTCTCCTATTTTGTTTTGTCCACACTTAGCAAAACATTTGAGATGGGTTTCAACGGATTTTAGGTGATTTGTTACTGTATTTGGTTATATGGAGTTATTTAATAGCAGTTAGCTACTCCTAATCTCTTTCAAGATATGATATTTTAAAAACAAGTAGATTTTTAAAGTCGTCATATGTAATGAGTTTATATGATTCAGATTTATGTTATAACATTTAGAGAATGTCGTATAAGCAGAACTCAACCACTAGATCAGTTTGGTTTATCGTTGAATTTACTTGAAGAACGTGAATGGTACAGGACTGTTATAAATTTGTTTCTGAAGAATTTGGGTATACTTTTAACTCCTGGCTCAAGGGGACTTTTCTATGGATATCTATTTACAAAAACAATACGAGAGGCTGTTAACCTCATATATTAAAAATCCTACTGAAGATCATCTTTACAGTGCACAACAGTTAAGAAAATGGATTATGGAACAACGAGTTCCACCAGAAGAACTAGTTAATTTCCATATTTCTACAATTAAGAAATTAATTCCCGGTCTTCCGCCTCAATTAAAAGATTCATTTGATTTGTTGATTGAAGTGATGATTGGTTATGGGATGGCTTATCAAGAAACAGAAAAACTGGTAAACAGACAGCGTGAACTTGAGTATGAGATCGAGGTTGCTGTGGGAATGCAACAAACTCTGCTCCCGCCCAGTCCGCCACCTTTAGAAGGGGTAGATATGGGTATTATTAGTGTGGCTGCCAAACGAATGAGTGGTGATTACTATAATTTTGTTGATCATGGAATTGGATCATTAGGAATTGCGATTGCTGATATCATTGGCAAAGGGATTCCTGCAGCTCTTTGTATGTCCATGATCAAATATGCGATGGATCGATTAGATGATCAACCACTATCCCCTTCAGAAACGTTACGGGGGCTGAATACCGTAGTCGAGCGTAACGTGGATCCTAGTATGTTTATTACAATGGTCTATGGGGTATATGATTCGTTGAATCACCATTTTCGCTATGCGACAGCGGGGCATGAACCAGGCATTATCTACAAAGCTCAGGAAGATCATTTTGAGGATATGAAAACACAAGGGCTTGTTCTAGGAGTATCACGTGATGTGGATTATCCAGAATATACAATAGAGTGTCAACCTGGGGATGCGATTATTTTATTTTCAGATGGTGTGACAGAGTGTAAAGTAGACGGTGACTTTTTACAACGAGATACTTTGAAAGAGCTGATCCGTGAAGCTTTACCGTTACCTGCTCAGGAGGCAGTTGAACAAATCCATCATAAGTTATTTGAGATGACTAACTATCAGATTAAAGACGACCAGACCATTCTGATCATCAAACGGGTAGAATGAAAAATTAGAAATAAAGGTAGATCTAGATTGGAGGTCGAAGTGGAATGAATATCTCTATTCAAGAAAAAATAGATCCTAATAAAGGTCCAATCATTTATGTCCAAGGGGAAATAGATGTGTATACAGCCCCGCAATTGAGAGAGCGACTTCTTCCCCTTTGTGAAAAAGGAACGACAGTCACCCTTGACTTAGCTGGTGTTGAGTACATTGATAGTACTGGACTAGGGGTTTTGATTGGAGCTTATAAAGCACAGCGAGCCACTGCTGGCAAATTGGTGCTTGTTGGTATGAATGGACGACTTTTAAGGCTATTTAAAATCACGGGCTTACATGAGATTATTGAGATTGAAGAAACAACGTAGGAGGATGGCAAATCATGAGTAACCAACCTATAGATTTGGTGAATTTAACCATTCCTGCCAAGCCTGATTATGTAGGAATTGCTCGGTTAGCGGTCTCGGGTATTGCCAATCGCATGGGTTTCTCATATGACGATATAGAAGACCTTAAGTTAGCTGTCGCTGAAGCGTGTACCAATGCGGTAGACCACGCCTATTGTGGTGGGGATGGGGAAATTGTGTTGAGTTGCAATATCTTTGAAAACCGCTTGGAAATTAAAGTCGTCGATCATGGTCACAGTTTTGATGTTAGCGAAGTAGAATCAAGAACTGGTCCGATTAGTATCGAACCAACCATGAATGCTCTGCGCGAACGTGGGCTAGGGTTATATCTGATGAGAACATTGATGGATCAAGTAGACATTAAAGGTGATAACGGTGTGATCGTAACGATGACCAAGTTTATCCGAAAGGACGTGGTGGAGTCACATGTCGAGTCGCCCACATCCTACCCAACCAACCGATGACCAAGTGCTTGCCTGGATTCAAAAGTATCAGGAGGATGGGGATAAAGAAGCGCAAGCACTCTTGGTGAATCACTTTAAAGATTTAGTAGAGACACTTGCGTTTAAGTTTGCACGGGGCTCAGAACCGCATGAAGATCTGGTTCAAGTAGGAATGATTGGTCTAATTGCATCTTTTAAACGATATGATAGTAACTTTGGACGAAGCTTTGAAGGATTTGCGGTTCCTACCATTATTGGGGAGATTAAGCGTCATATTCGAGATAAAACTTGGAGTGTTCACGTCCCTAGACGAATTAAAGAACTGGGTCCGCGGATTAAGCACGCTGTTGAAGAATTGACCACCCAATTGCAACGATCCCCACAAGTGAAAGAGATTGCTAATTATCTGGGTGTTAGTATGGAAGAGGTTTTAGAAACGATGGAGATGGGACGGAGTTACCACGCAGTCTCAGTCGATAGTCCCATTGAAGCAAGCAATGATGGGAGTCAAGTAACTTTACTTGACCTGGTGGGTACAGAAGATGCAGGATTTGAAAAGATTGATAAAAAATTGTTACTAGAAAAAGTGTTTCATGTGTTGAATCAAAGAGAAAAAGAGATCCTTCAGCTCACCTACTTTGAGAATCTTAGTCAAAAGCAAGCAGGTGAACAATTGGGAATCTCCCAGATGCATGTTTCACGAATCCAAAGACGAGCCCTCCAAAAACTTCGACAAGCCATCCGGATGGAACCATCTGAGGTGATCAGCTAAAGTGTACCTGATTCAGAAAGGGTGCACTTTTTTTGTACCGTTAAGAAGCAAAAAAAGTTAAAATGGTTTTTGTATGATGTTTTAAGCGTAAAATGTAACAGGGATTGAGTGTTTTTAAAGGAAAGTAAATATCGAGCTCCCGTGCTATAGAATCGGGAGTAATCATTACTTGAGCGATTCCAAACTTTTAACGAATTGACACGGTTGAAGAAAAGTAAGAGTTCTGGACAAATATATCAAATGCAGGTGATAGATACATGGATTCACTGGTAATGTACAAAATGATTGCTGAGGAACTATCCCTTAAAGTGGGACAGGTCCAAACAAGTATTGAGTTGATTGAAGAGGGGAACACGATTCCATTTATCGCAAGATATCGAAAAGAGCGTACTGGGGAACTGGATGAAGAGCAGTTACGCGCGATTGACGAACGTTTTCACTATTTAACCCAGCTCAATCAACGTAAAGAAGAAATCATCAGAAAGATTGATGAACAAGGAAAGTTAACCGATGAATTAAAACTTAAAATTGAAGCCTCTAATAAATTGCAAGAACTTGAAGATTTGTATCTTCCATATCGTCCAAAACGGAAGACGAGAGCTTCTGTTGCAAAAGAAAAAGGTTTGGAACCATTGGCACGAATCCTACTTGAAAAAACAGATGTAGAAGCGATCCAACAAGAAGCGTCTTCTTTCATTAATCCAGAATTAGGAATAGAAAATGAAGAAACGGCTTTGCAAGGAGCCATGGATATTTTGGCTGAGGAGTTATCCGAGGATGCTGACATTCGTAAGTGGATTAGGGAATATACCTGGAAGCAAGGGATGTTCGTTTCCAAAGCTAAAGACCCTGAAGAGCGTTCTGTTTACGAAATGTATTACGACTATACAGAACCTGTACATAAAATGCCCTCTCACCGGATCCTTGCTGTCAACCGTGGAGAGAGAGAAGAGTTTCTCAAAATCAAGATCACTGTAGATGAAGAACCGATTTATCAACGTTTAACTGCATGGTTTCCTAATCAGCCGATCCATTCTTATCTGGAAAAAGTGGTCCAAGACAGCTATAAACGATTAATCGCCCCTTCGATTGAACGTGAAATTCATGCGACCATGACAGAAAATGCAGAGGAACAAGCGATCCATATTTTTTCTGAGAACTTGCGCCATTTATTACTCCAACCTCCGATTCAAGGGAAAATGGTGTTAGGGGTAGACCCGGCTTATCGGACGGGATGTAAACTAGGAGTGGTAGATGAGACAGGAAAAATGCTGCATATTGAAGTGATCTATCCAACTCCACCAGTCAGTAAAGTGGAAGAATCCAAACAGATTGTCAAACAGTTACTAGATCAGTATCCGATTGAAATCATTGCGATTGGTAATGGAACTGCTTCAAGAGAAACCGAAGCATTTATCGCAGATGTCATTAAAGAAGTGTCAAGAAAGGTTTACTATATCATCGTGAATGAGGCAGGAGCAAGCGTCTATTCAGCTTCTAAAATAGCTAAAGAAGAGTTTCCAGATCTAGACGCTGCCAGACGAAGCGCTATTTCGATTGCACGACGCTTACAAGATCCACTTGCGGAATTAGTCAAGATCGATCCAAAGTCTGTTGGAGTGGGGCAGTATCAACATGATGTATCACAAAAACGACTGAGTGAGAGCTTAAATACAGTCGTGGAGTCAGCAGTTAACTATGTGGGAGTAAATGTGAATACGGCTTCCTCATCCCTGTTGCAATATGTATCCGGAATCAGTGCGTCTGTAGCTAAAAATATTGTAAAAAAACGGGAAGAGATTGGCAGATTTCAAAAGCGTGAAGAGTTGAAAGAAGTTCCTCGTTTAGGTGCTAAAACATTTGAACAATGTATTGGCTTTTTACGAATCAATGATGGGAACAACGCTCTAGATAAAACGCCCATCCACCCAGAATCTTACCCTGTTGCAGAGCAGTTATTTAGCCTATTACAAGTAGAGGTGGATCAGATTGGAACACCAGAAACGAATCAACGTTTGCAACAATTAGATGTGGAACGCACGGCAGAACAATTACAATGTGGAGTTCCCACCTTACGGGATATGATTGAGGCATTGCTTCGCCCAGGTCGTGATCCTCGTGAGGAGTTGCAAGCCCCATTACTTCGCTCCGATGTATTAAAGATTGAAGATTTAAAAGTGGGAATGCAGTTGCAAGGAACGGTTCGGAATGTGGTTGATTTTGGTGCGTTTGTTGATATCGGCTTGAAAAATGACGGTTTGGTACACATTTCAAAAATGAGTGAGAAGTTTGTCAAGAATCCAATGGATATTGTGACTGTTGGTGATATTGTGGATGTTTGGGTGGTCAATGTTGATATAGATCGAGAGCGAGTAGGGCTTAGCATGGTTCCCGTTATCCCTCAAGAAGATCAATAGCACTTGTGGTTGTGTTTGATCGACGATGGAGGGATGTCCTCTGGAATAGATCCGACCTTTGAAATAGAATGACATGAGAGCATGTAATTGGGATCATATCCATAGACAGATGAGTCTCAGAAGGACACCTCCATGGTCGTGTTATGAACGTTCTTTTTGCCGAAAGTGGAACCAACATTGGTTTAAGAATTTAATCTGTCGGCGGTCTTTGTCGTTGAAGGCTCTCATGAGTTGTTTGACCAGCCATCTAGGCATCCTCGATTCCTCCTCACAATGAGTTAATTTATTCTATGTGACATCAGGCGTGTCTGTGTCATGTTAAGATTGATGGTGATGATGGAAGTGGAAATCATTGATTGATCAAGAAAACAGAGGGAGATGAACCATGACTTTACTTGAATGGTTTTCGAAAGGACTCACCTATCAAGAGTATGTAGATCAGATGACAGTCAATCGAGAGGAGATGTTATCGATTGACGAGCGGATTCATCTTTCTGAAGATGACCAAAACTTTTTACAATCCTATCAATCGAAGCAATGGCGTGTGATCATTTTAACTGCCGACTGGTGTGGGGATGCAATGCTTTGTGTTCCTATTCTTAAACGAATGGCTGAAGTCGCCCACTTTGACCTGAGATTCCTTCATCGTGATGAAAACTTGGAGTTGATGGATCAATACTTAACCAATGGAAAATCACGTTCCATTCCTAAATTTATTTTTATCGATGATCAAGGAGTGGAGCAAGCAGTTTGGGGGCCCCGAGCTGTTGAAGTTCAATTATTGGTTGATCAAATGCAGAGTGAACTCCCTAATCAAGAAGATCCACAATTTAAAGAGAAACAGAAGGAGATGTATCAAGCTTTCCGGGATAAGATTTCTTCGGATCCAAAGATCTGGC
This sequence comes from Hazenella coriacea, assembly GCF_004341825.1. GTDB lineage: Bacteria > Bacillota > Bacilli > Thermoactinomycetales > Thermoactinomycetaceae > Hazenella > Hazenella coriacea. The sequence continues at coordinate 67,552 of NZ_SMAG01000008.1, forward strand.
AGTCTGTAATTTGTAGCCTTCGCCAGCTGTTAAGCTAAAAGATTAGATAAAAATAGACGAAAGTGTGGACAAAGAAGATGGAAAAAGAACGAATCGGTTTTATTGGGTTAGGCATCATGGGACGATCCATGGCTAAACATATTGTTGAAGCTGGTTATTCTGTCACTGTATGGAATCGTACAGCTTCCAAAGTAGAAGAAGCAACTCATTGGGGAGCAGTAGCTGCAAATTCCCCCAAAGAAGTGGCTGAGCAGAGTGATATTATGATCACCATTGTTGGAGATACTCCTGACGTTCGTGAAGTGATTGAGGGCGAGCAAGGTCTGTTGGCTGGCGCAAAATCAGGCTCTGTGATTCTAGATATGAGTACCATCTCTCCAGATGCTACCCGTGAAATTGCGGAGAGAGCTTCCCAATTTGGAGTGGAATTGATGGATGCTCCAGTTACAGGTGGAGATATAGGTGCACAAAATGCAACGTTATCCATCATGGTGGGAGGAAAAGCTGAGGTTCTGGAACGAGTCCGACCGATTTTAGAAACGATGGGCAAATCAATCATTCATTGTGGCCCAGTTGGTGCAGGTCAAACCGTCAAAGCATGTAATCAAATCTTATGTGGTTTAAATTTGTTAGGGATGGTGGAAGCACTTGCTTTTGCTAAAAAGGCAGGAGTGGATCTAGAAAAGATGTTGCAAGTGACGACTCAGGGGGCAGGAGGTTCTTGGGCGCTTGCCAACTATGGACCTCGGGTAGTAAAGGGTGATCTTGACCCGGGTTTTTCAGTGAAATTCCAACAAAAAGATCTACGAATCGTTTTACAAGAAGCAGAAAGATTGGATCTTCCTTTATTAGGAACAGCTACCGTTCAACAACTACTTCGGTCAGTGCAAGCCTTAGGTGGAAATGAGGATGGAACTCAATCGTTAATCCGTGTCATGGAGCAACTAGGAAACATCGATATTACACCTAAAAAGTCATAACTTGCAAGCAATGAATGGTAGTCAGTGGGACTGATTATAAAGGCGAACGTGTGTTGGGTTACCACTTGTGGGATAATTAAAGCAATAGTATAATATTTACATGAGTGTGGAAACTCATAAAGTGAACACTTATAAATTCTAAGCTTGATTGAAAGACTAGTCATACATTCTTCTATTATTCTGAGGGCTCTCATAATAATAGGGAATCTTTGGCATAGAATGAAGAGGGATTATGGAGTCAATCAAACTTTAACCTAGGATGAAGATGATTTGGCTTGAACTTCCTTTTCATAGATAATATACTAATTTTAAATCTTTTTATATTGGAGGGAAAATCATTGGATCCACGTTTTGGAGCTCCTTCAGGTTCATTTGTTCGATCAAATGAAGGCTTATTCCCAAAGGTTTTTGGTTGGATGTTTGCAGGTCTAGTTATGACCGCAGTGATTGCTTGGGGATTAAGTCTAAATGAAAATGTTGTTTATTTTTTAGCTAAGAATTCCGTATTCTTTTGGGGCATTGTGATTGCCCAGTTGGTGGTCGTCTTTGGACTTTCCTTCCTGTTTAATCGTTTGTCTGTCTTTGCTGCAACCTTTGGCTTTTTCCTTTATGCAGCTTTGAACGGTGTGACAATGACTTTAGTTCTTACCTTTTTTGATTTAGGAACGATCTTTGCTGCTTTCTTTATCGCAGCTGGAATGTTTGGAGTTAGTGCAGTTTTCGGATATGTGACCAAACGTAATCTATCTGGTATTGGTTCCGTTGCACTCATGTTAGTCTTTGGTCTCATTCTAGCATCGATCGTGAACATTTTCTTCTTGAAAAGTGGTCTGATGAGTCTAATCATCTCTTATGCGATTGTGGTATTGTTCTGTATCATTACTGCATTTGACATTCAAAAAATTAAAGTTATGGCAGCAGAAGCGATGGATGAAGAAATGGTAGACAAAATCGCGATCTTCGGTGCTTTGATGCTATACCTTGACTTTATTATCATCTTTAAAAATCTCCTCTATATCTTGGGTAGTGATGACTAATCGATCGCCTCTAGCATTCGTTGCTGGAGGTTTTATTTTTTAGTAGTCATGTATGGATGAAAACAAAGATTTATTTTAAGAAAAATTGAAGGAGTGAGTAAAAAAGTATTGACTCAACATATATATCATGGTAAATTATTAATTGTCGCTGATACGAAAAGTGACTCTGGAAATAAAGGATAAAATAAGTACTTGCTTTTAAATATCAAATCGATTATAATAACATTTGTCGCTAATATTTTTCCTCAATAGCTCAATGGTAGAGCGCCCGGCTGTTAACCGGTAGGTTGTAGGTTCGAGTCCTACTTGAGGAGCCAGTGGAGAGATACTCAAGAGGCCGAAGAGGACGGTTTGCTAAACCGTTAGGGGGTCTATGCCCCGCGAGGGTTCGAATCCCTCTCTCTCCGCCACAATTGTCTCGATCGGCCCGTTGGTGAAGCGGTTTAACACACCAGCCTTTCACGCTGGCATGCAGGGGTTCGAATCCCCTACGGGTCACCATTTTTGGACGCTTAGCTCAGCTGGGAGAGCATCTGCCTTACAAGCAGAGGGTCGGCGGTTCGATCCCGTCAGCGTCCACCAGTATCAATTTATATGCGGAGCTGTGGTGTAGAGGCCTAACATGCCTGCCTGTCACGCAGGAGATCGCGGGTTCGAATCCCGTCAGCTCCGCCAATTTTTTCATATGGATTATGGCGGTCGTGGCGAAGTGGTTAACGCACCGGATTGTGGCTCCGGCACTCGTGGGTTCGATTCCCATCGATCGCCCCACTTTGGGGAGTAGCCAAGCGGTAAGGCAACGGACTTTGACTCCGTCATGCGTAGGTTCGATCCCTACCTCCCCAGCCATCCATTTTACGAGCCATTAGCTCAGTTGGTAGAGCATCTGACTTTTAATCAGAGGGTCGAAGGTTCGAGTCCTTCATGGCTCACCAGTATATAGTTACATGCGGGTGTGGCGGAATTGGCAGACGCACTAGATTTAGGTTCTAGCGCCTCAGGCGTGGGGGTTCAAGTCCCTCCACCCGCACCAATTAGTTTTCTCGTTTTCCATGCGGTCGTGGTGGAACTGGCAGACACGCTATCTTGAGGGGGTAGTGGTCGTACGACCGTGCGAGTTCGAGTCTCGCCGACCGCACCAACCAGATTCCCGGGGTGTGGCTTAGCTTGGTAGAGCGCCTCGTTCGGGACGAGGAGGTCGCAGGTTCAAATCCTGTCACCCCGACCATCCCGAGTGAGAAAATCTTATACTTCTATGCGGGTGTAGTTCAGTGGTAGAACATCGGCCTTCCAAGCCGTTTGCGAGGGTTCGATTCCCTTCACCCGCTCCAAATCGAGAAATGGATTACAGCAAACTGCTGTAATCCATTTTTTATGATTTTTATTCTTAGGAGGATGATGAAGAAGAACCGTGTTACACTAGGATTGGGCTTGTTTGAAGTGAATAAAGAAAAGTAGAAAGCAGATAGAAGTCTGAAGTGATTTTGGTATAAAATAACTAGAACAAAGACAGATCTCATAGGTGATCAAAATGACAGAAACCACTTGTTTATTTATCACGAATGATGAGCTTGAAACAAAGCAATTAGCGAAGCAGATGGCTCTCTTCCTCCAAGCCGGTGATGTCTTAGCGCTAGAAGGTGATTTGGGTGCGGGAAAAACAACCTTTGCTCAAGGCTTGGCTGAAGGATTAGAAGTGAGTGATAAGGTAGATAGTCCTACATTTACCATTATTAAAGAATATAATGGTCGAATCCCGTTTTATCATATGGATGTGTACCGTTTAGATCCAGAGACAGATGAATTAGGATTAGAAGATTATTTCTATGGTCAAGGCATTTGTCTTGTAGAATGGGCTTCTCAAGTGGAAACACTATTACCTGAGCAAACGATTTGGTTAAGATTAACTGTACAGTCTGATGGAAAGCGACAGATTCAATTAAAAAGTAATCTGATCAGGGTGGAACAGCTATGTAAGGAGTTGCAATCAAGATGAAGATACTCGCCATGGATACTTCAACCCTAGTCATGGGGCTTGCGGTGATAGATGGTGAAACGTCACGAGTACTTGGCGAAGTAACAACAAATTTACATAAAAATCATTCTGTGCGATTGATGCCGGCGCTTTCCCAACTACTTACCGATTTAGATCTCACTCTCGATGATCTAGGCGCTTTAGCGGTGACTTCAGGCCCAGGATCTTATACCGGGATTCGGATTGGGGTAACTACAGCTAAAACGATGGCGTGGGCGCGCCAATTACCCCTCTATAGTGAATCGAGTTTAACGGTGTTAGCGATGAATGGTTATTGGTTTGAAGGGGTCGTTGTTCCTTTGTTTGATGCTCGTCGTCAGCGCGTCTATTCGGGAACTTATCAACGCGAGGGTGAGCAGATGAAAGAAATGATCCCTCAACAGGTAATCGAATTAGACACCTATCTACCGATGATTAAAGAGCTGAACCAGCCTGTATTGTTTTTAGGGGATGATGTAAGCAAGTTTACTGAATCGATCCAAGAAGTTTTAGGCGAACAAGCCCGATTTGCGACTCCTGCGGAACAAATCCCTCGGCCAAGCCAGCTTGGATTTTTGGCTTTGCAAAAGTGGAAACATCACCAACCAGCAGAGCAAGCTGACTTTACGCCTAACTATCTACAAATGACACAAGCAGAAACGAATTGGTTAAAAAAGCAGAGAAGCGGGGAAAACAGAGATGATTAAGCCAACAGAAGACGAATTCTCTTTTCGTCCGATGGAGGTGACTGATCTTCCACAGATCGAGGAACTGGAAGCACTCTCATTTCCAACACCGTGGCCTCGGCAAGCTTTTTATGATGAACTCGACCGGAATCCATTTGCTCGCTATACCGTTTTAATTGTTGATGGCAAAGTAGTAGGTTATTGTGGATGTTGGCTGATTCTTGATGAGGCTCATATCACTAATATTGCGCTTCATCCCGATTATCGGGGGCGAGGCTTGGGAGAAGCTTTACTCCGTTATGTGATTAGCTTCACCCAAGTGTTAGGTGCTGCAAAAATGACACTGGAAGTACGTGTATCAAACCATATTGCGCAGTCGCTGTATCAAAAATTAGGTTTTAAGAGATCAGGAATTCGACGTGGTTATTACACAGATAACCATGAAGATGCCATAATTATGTGGGTGACATATGATGATGAAACGGAAAGAAACGCTTGTATTGGGAATTGAAACCAGTTGTGATGAAACCTCGGTGGCAGTGGTTCAAGAGGGAACCAAATTATTATCCAATGTAATCTCCTCACAAATGGATGTTCATCGTAAATTTGGTGGTGTAGTTCCAGAGGTTGCTTCACGCCGTCATGTGGAACGGATCACCTTAATTATTCAGAAGGCGTTGGAGGATGCCGATGTTCAACTTCGCGACATCGATTCGATTGCAGTAACTCAAGGACCAGGATTAGTAGGGGCGCTATTAATAGGTGTCTCAGCAGCCAAAGCTCTCTCCTATGCGACAGGAATCCCTTTAGTAGGGGTTCACCATATTGCGGGGCATATTTATGCCAATCATTTAATAAAACCTTTGCAATTCCCATTAGTGGCATTGGTTGTCTCAGGGGGTCACACCGAACTCATCTATATGAAAGAGCACAATCATTTTGAAAAACTAGGTAAAACAAGAGATGACGCGGCAGGCGAGGCGTTTGATAAGGTAGCACGCCTTTTACATCTTCCATATCCAGGTGGCCCTGAAATTGATCGATGGGCAGCTCAAGGATCACCTAGTTATGAGTTACCAAGAGCATGGTTAGAGTCTGATTCACTTGACTTCAGCTTTAGTGGACTCAAGTCAGCTGTCATGAATCTCGTTCACAATGCCTCACAGAGAAATGAAGAAATTCAGGTGGCTAATTTGGCAGCTAGCTTTCAGGAGGCTGTTTTGGATGTTCTAGTAGAAAAGTCGATTCGAGCTGTACGTCAGACGGGTGTAAACCAATTACTAATCGCTGGTGGAGTTTCCGCAAATAGTGGTTTACGAGCACGGTTGTCAGAACGATGTCACGATGAGCAAATTGAATTGCATATTCCTCCTCTTGAACTATGTACAGATAATGCGGGAATGATTGCTGCTGCGGGTACTTATCGCTTTTTAGCAGGTCAATTTGCAGACTTAAGCCTTAATGCAGATCCCAATTATTCTTTACATCTATTTTAAAGCTTCAAACGTCTATAAAAAAGCAGGGTGAAGCGGATCTTCACCTTGCTTTTTTAAAAGATCGACTCATGGAAGGTGAAGATCCGCTGCGAGTTAGGCAGTTATTGTCTGATCAGTTTTGTTGTGAAATCAGTCAGCAATTTCTGCCCATTCCTCTGTTTTAGAAGCTAAATCCGACTCTAGTTCTTGCAATTCTTTTTGTAATTCTGTACTTTTTAAGGGGTCCTGAAATAGTTCTGGTTGACAGAGTAGATCATGGATGGTCGAGACTCTTTCTTCAATTTGTTCAATCTCTCGTTCGATTTGCTCTATTTTTTGTTGTTTTTGTTTGAGACGTCGCTGTTCTTCTTTCTCACGCTGTCGATGAATAGCCGCTTCAGAAGCAGTTGATTGGTTGGACGCAGAGGTTGTCTCTTCCAATTTTTCTAAAGCTTTCTTCTCTAAATATCTTTCATAGTTTCCTGGGTAATCGCCAATTTCTTCAGGTGTTAGCTCCCAAATTCGTGTAGCTAGACGATTGATAAAGTAACGGTCATGGGAGACGAAAAGGAGAGTGCCTGGATATTCTTCAAGAGCTTGCTCTAAACGTTCTTTACTTTGCAAATCTAAATGGTTGGTTGGTTCGTCCATAAGTAAAAAGTTTGCCTGATTTAAAAGTCTTTTTGATAGAGAGAGACGGGCTTTTTCGCCTCCGCTGAGATCGTCCACCTTTTTAAATACATCCTCACCACTAAATAAAAATTGCCCGAGGACAGAACGGATGGTGGTTTGGTCTAGGTGTGGATAGTCATCCCAAAGCTCATCGATCACTTCTTTTTCTAAATCTAGTTCTTTTTGCTCTTGATCATAATAATCTAATTGAACATTGGTTCCCCATTTCAAGTCACCAGATAAAGGAGTTAACTTTCCTGCGATCGTTTTAAGTAGGGTCGATTTCCCCATCCCATTGGGACCTAATAGAGCAATTCGTTCACCTCGTTCAAGCTGAAAGGAAAGATGAGAGATGAGTGGTGAAGTTGGTTCATAGCCAATCGATATATTTTTTGCATCTAAGATGTGTCGACCACTCGTCACAGAGATATCAAAACGGATGGCTGCTTCTTTTTGCTTAGTGATGGGTGACTCGATTCGCTCCATTTTTTCCAAAGCTTTTCGACGGCTTTGGGCTCGTTTGGTGGTGGAAGCACGTACAATATTTTTTTGCACAAACTCTTCGGCTTTCTTGATTTCTACTTGTTGTTGTTCATAAACTTTCTGCTGAAAAGCGATTCTTTCTTGCTTTTGCTTGGTGTATTGAGAGTAATTACCTACATAACGAGTCGCTCGATGACGTTCTAACTCATAAATGACAGTGACGAGTCGATCTAAAAAGTAACGATCATGTGAAACGAGTAAAAGGGAACCCTGATAGGAAACGAGTGTTTGTTCCAACCAAGCAATCGCATTCATATCAAGATAGTTGGTAGGTTCGTCTAAAATGAGAAGGTCAGGCTCTTCCAATAAAATTTTGGCAAGAGCAACCCGCGTTTTTTGTCCGCCACTCAGTGTTGAAATCAACGTTCTTGACCAATCGAGTTCGCCTAATCCGAGTCCATGTAAAGCACCACGAATTTTTGCTTCATATGCATAGCCCCCTTGTTCTTCAAAGGATTCCTGGAGAGATGCATATTTATCTAGTGTTTTTTGATACAATATAGGATTAGAATAAACTTGTTCCTCTCCAATTTGTTTCTCTAGATTGCGTAGGTCCTCTTCCATTTGTCGGAGTTCATCAAAAACATGAAGTAACTCCTCCCAGATCGTCAATGATGAGTCGAGACCTGTGTGTTGTGCAAGATAGCCAACTTGAGCTTTTTTAGCTAGAAGGATTTCTCCCGCATCTGCTGAGATCTCCCCAGTAATAATTTTTAATAAGGTTGATTTTCCTGCTCCATTCACACCGATTAAGCCTACTCGTTCATTATTTTTGATTTGTATATCAATCTGTTCTAAAACAACGGTTCCACCAAAAGTTTTATCAATATTTTTTGTCTGTAGTAGCATAATTCCACCTCATTAAATAGTCCGCAACCTTATAAATTCAGTGTATATGAGAGATCAGAGGAGGGCAAATCCATTTGAAGTGTTGAACCTTCTTAACAAGGATGTGATAGATCTGTCTGAGCAAAAAAAGAATCTTCGAAAAAAGATGTTGGAAAAGCGAACTCAATTTTCCCCAAAGCGAGTTCAAGAACATTCTACGAAAATATCAGAAAGAATCATTCAACAATCTTTCTACCAGCAATCCCAAACTATATTGTGTTATATGGCTTTTCGGAATGAAGTTGATCTACGTGGGGTGATGGAGGATGCGTGGGCACAAGGAAAACAAGTTTTACTGCCAAAGGTCAATCCTGCTGATCGTACGATGAAGTGTATCCAAGTCAAACAGATGAGTGATCTACAACCGGGCTCTTACGGCATTATGGAACCTTTGGATGATTCTACAAAAGTCGTGCCTCCTACAGAGATCGATTTGGTGCTTGTTCCTGGAGTTGCCTTTGACTTACAAGGGTATCGCTTAGGATATGGTGGTGGCTATTACGACCGCTTTTTTTCACCCACTTCAAGTACCCCGATTCGTGTAGGTGTTGCTTTTCCCGAACAAGTTGTCTCGGATGTCTACCCTGAGCGACATGATCAGCCAATGCATTTTGTCATAACGTCAACAAATGTTTTACGCACAGTTCATCGATCCTGATATACAATCATACTGGGAACATTTGAGTATAGGTACGATCAGGGTCGATGAAGGAAAACGACTAAAGGTTATGGTATATTTGACATACAAATAGTTCATGTGCGGAATCTCACAAGGAATCGTAATATAAAAATCAGATGTTTGGAGGTGCCGTATGAGTGAGCATAAAATTCCGCAAGTAACTGCAAAACGTTTACCTTTATATTATCGATACTTAGAAAAACTTCATGCGATTGGAAAAACACGTGTTTCCTCCGCTGGGTTAAGTGATGCTTTACAAATAGACCCCGCTACCATTCGCCGTGATTTCTCCTATTTGGGTGAACTAGGCAAAAAAGGATATGGGTATAATGTGACTTATTTACTTCAATTTTTACGGGATTATTTAAAACAAGACGAAGTGACCAGCGTCGTTTTGATTGGGGTCGGTAACTTAGGAACCGCACTACTTAGATATAATTTTTATCGAAGTCATAACACGAAGATTGTAGCTGGTTTTGATCAAGATTACAGCAAAGTAGGTTCGGATATTGACGGGATTCCAGTTTATTCTATGGAGCGGTTGAAAGATGTGATTCAACTACACCATGTAGAAGTCGCTATTCTCACTGTCCCCGTCAATGTGGCACAATCAACAGCAGATTTCCTCGTTCAATCCGGGATTCGAGGAATTTTAAATTTTACACCTGCCCGTTTAACTGCACCAGAGCAGGTAAGAATTCATAACATCGATTTGACGATCGAATTACAAACATTAATCTATTTTTTAAAGAACTTTCCAACAGATGAAGAGATAGAATTGGATGATCAAGATCTATAAAAAAGCTTAAACTGAAATCAATCTCACCCGCTTGGTGATCGGTGTGGGAAGGGGATAAGATTTATGGAGCAACGTGAACAATCTTTTTCAGAGCATTTAGGTGAGTTGCGCCGTCGAATCGTTTGGATGGTGTTTACTTTTTTTGTAACATTAATCGTTGGATTTATTTTTGCGATGGACATCTTTCACTGGATTCGGGAAACGACTTTTTCTGATCTAGCGATTAATGCGTTTAGTCCAAGTGATTCGATTAAAGTGTACATGCAAATCTCTTTTATCATTGCATTTGTGATTACTTCACCTGTAATCCTTTATCATATTTGGCAATTTGTCCGTCCAGGACTTCATCCGAAAGAGCAAAAAGCGACTCTCTTATATATCCCAGCTTCAGTGCTCCTATTTATTTGTGGACTGAGCTTTGGTTATTTTGCTGTTTTTCCATTTCTGATTCAATTTATGACCTCGATCAACGAGCAAATGGGAATCGTGGAAGTGTATGGGGTTTATCAAGCTTTTGGATTTCTTCTTAATATTGTCTTTCCGATCGCGTTGTTTTTTGAATTGCCCGTGGTCGTACTGTTTTTAACTAGCTTGGGTATCTTAAAGCCGATCTATTTGATCAAAGCGAGAAGATATGCATATCTGTTGATGGTGATCATCGCAGCTGTGATCTCCCCCCCAGACTTTGTCTCAAATATTTTGGTAGCCATTCCGTTGATCTTACTCTATGAAGTGAGTATCTGGCTTTCTACATGGCTGTATCATCGGATGGAGAAAAGAAATCAAATGAATCAGCTAGAGGATGAAAACTAAAACCTTGCATCACAGGTGCAGGGTTTTCCTCTGGAGGATCTATTTACTGTTATATGACATATGGATTCAGATCCCGCCGGGGAGATGTTTCTCTGTCTCGCTCTCATAGCGTATACGCAAAAGTCGCTCACCAGAGAAACATCTCCCCACTTATACCTGACTTCTTAGTGATTTAAGCTGGCTGTTTTGCTCAAGACGAGTCAGTAGTGTCGATGAGGCAATATTTACCTATATGTTTGTGTATCAGAGCTCGATTTTCGTCCTCCACGAGCTTGTACCTTAACTTATTATAAATTGACACCACTGTCTCACAATATCTTTTGTCCTAGAGTAGGACTTGTGTGAATACTGATAAAATAGGGCAGATAATTGGAAGCGATTCCAAAAAAATGATCCAATAGACAAAGAATGTGCAATTTTTTTGTCGAAGGTCTTGCAAAATGAAACAGAGATGAATAATATAATAATTGGTGTTAGCACTCGTTGACGTCGAGTGCTAATAAGAAAACATCCACCTCACAAAGGAGGGTCTCATCATGATCAAACCATTAGGAGATCGTGTCGTTTTGGAAGCTATTGAAAAAGAGGAAAAAACAGCAAGCGGAATCGTTCTTCCAGAAACCGCAAAAGAAAAGCCACAAGAAGGTCGGGTTGTAGCTGTTGGCTCTGGTCATTTAGACGATGGAGATCGCATTGCTCTTGAAGTGAAAGAAGGCGATCGTGTCATTTTCTCCAAATACGCAGGTACTGAAGTGAAATACGAAGGTAAAGAATATTTGATTCTTCGTGAAAGCGACATTCTAGCTGTTATCGGATAATACGATTGACTGTTTGTTTTACAAATGTAAAATAAACCCTACATAAGAAAGGGGAATCACGAATCATGGCGAAAGACATTAAATTCAGTGAAGACGCTCGTCGTGCAATGCTACGTGGTGTAGATGCTCTTGCAGACGCAGTAAAAGTAACCCTAGGACCTAAAGGTCGTAATGTGGTATTGGAAAGAAAATTTGGCTCTCCATTGATCACCAATGATGGAGTAACCATCGCAAAAGAAATCGAACTCGAAGATGCATTTGAAAATATGGGTGCACAATTGGTGAAAGAAGTAGCAACCAAAACCAACGATGTAGCTGGTGACGGAACCACTACAGCAACCGTTTTAGCACAAGCAATTATTCGTGAAGGTTTGAAAAACGTAACCGCTGGTGCAAATCCAATGGTTGTTCGCAAAGGAATTGAAAAAGCTGTAGTAGCTGCTGTAGAAGAAATCAAAACCATTGCAAAACCAATCGAAGGTAAAGACTCCATCTCCCAAGTAGCTGCTGTTTCTGCTGACGATGAAGAAATCGGTCAACTGATCGCAGAAGCAATGGAAAAAGTGGGTAAAGACGGCGTCATCACCGTTGAAGAATCCAAAGGATTTAACACTGAGCTTGAAGTTGTAGAAGGTATGCAATTTGATCGTGGGTACATCTCCCCATACATGATCACTGATACTGATAAAATGGAAGCTGTTTTGGATGAGCCATATATCTTAATCACCGATAAGAAAATCGGAAACATCCAAGAAATCCTTCCAGTTCTTGAAAAAGTAGTTCAACAAGGTAAATCTTTATTGATCATCGCTGAAGATGTTGAAGGAGAAGCTCTTGCTACTCTCGTTGTCAACAAATTGCGTGGAACCTTCACCGCAGTGGCTGTAAAAGCTCCTGGATTTGGTGACCGTCGTAAAGCGATGCTCGGCGACATTGCAACCTTGACTGGTGGTCAAGTGATCACTGAAGAACTAGGTCTTGACCTCAAAACCACTGGACTTGAGTCCTTAGGTCGTGCACGTCAAATCCGTGTTAACAAAGAAAACACCATTGTTGTAGATGGTTATGGTGAGCCAGCTGAAATCAGCGGTCGTGTGAACCAAATTCGTCAACAACTCGAAGAAACCACTTCCGAGTTTGACAAAGAAAAATTACAAGAGCGCCTAGCTAAACTAGCTGGTGGTGTAGCGGTTATTAAAGTTGGTGCAGCTACTGAAACCGAGTTAAAAGAGAAAAAACTTCGCATTGAAGATGCTCTCAACGCAACTCGTGCCGCTGTAGAAGAAGGAATCGTTTCTGGTGGAGGTACTGCCCTCGTCAACGCAATCCGCGCTGTAGAAGAGCTAGAATCCTCTTTTGAAGTGGGTGACGAAAAAACGGGTGTCTCCATCATCAAACGTGCATTGGAAGAGCCAGTACGTCAAATCTCCCACAACGCCGGTCTTGAAGGATCCGTTGTTGTTGAGCGTCTGAAAAAAGAAGACCTCGGAATCGGCTTCAATGCTCGTACCGGAGAATGGGTCAACATGATGGAATCTGGAATCGTAGACCCAGCTAAAGTAACTCGTTCCGCACTTCAAAATGCAGCGTCTGTAGCAGCGATGGTTCTTACCACTGAAGCTGTAGTGGCTGACAAACCAGAAGAAAACGCTGGTGGTGCTCCAGACATGGGCGCTATGGGCGGAATGGGTGGCATGGGCGGCATGATGTAATCTAGCCCCACGCAAAGCTTTTGAGTTAGATTTTATTAAATAAGAGAAAACCTCTCGTAAGGCTATAATTATGAGAGGTTTTCTTTTTAGTTTTTTGAGTCATAAGAGAATAGATATTCATTACTATATATGATGCTATAGCCTAACTATCCTCGAAATAACTAGATCATTCATCTGTTTTAATTAGTAAAACTTTATTTAAAAGACACTGTAAACACAATTTTCGTTCAAGAGAGGACATTTACTAAAAAGGAAAGAGTAATAGAGATAATAAAATAACGTGAAAGGAATTTGATCTGAATGAGTATTCCAGATTACCAAACGTTTATGTATCCCTTGTTAGAAATGTTGAAAGATGAAAACGAGCATACATTACGAGAAGCTTATAGTTATTTAGCTGACTACTTTCAATTGAGTAAAGAGGAACAGGAAGAGTTCTTGCCAAGTGGAAATCAGTTAGTTTTTCATAATCGGATTGGATGGGCAAGAACTTACCTGAAAAAAGCAGGAATGCTAGAAAATATTCGTAGAGGAACATTTGTTATAACAAAACGTGGACTTCAGGTTCTTGCAGATCCTTCAATTGGTCAGCTAACCAAGCAATATTTATTAAAATATGAGGAATTTAGACATTTTATAAATAACGAAAATAGTACTGGGAATAAGGGAGAATGCGAACCAGCGGAACGGGAACTAACACCACAAGAACAATTAGAAGAGAGCTATGAAGTACTTGAGAGCCAGTTACGTGAAGAATTACTTGAAAAAGTTAAAAGATGTTCTCCGGATTTTTTTGAGCGTTTAGTAGTAGAATTATTGGTAGCAATGGGGTATGGTGGTTCTATTGAGGATGCCGGAAAAGCCATTGGAAGGAGTGGAGACGAAGGAATTGATGGCATAATTAAAGAAGATGTGTTGGGGTTAGACATGATTTATGTGCAGGCAAAACGATGGGAGGGGATCATTGGTCGTCCAGAGATTCAAAAGTTTGCCGGTAGTCTAGAAGGACAGCGTGCACGAAAAGGTGTTTTTATTACTACATCCGATTTTACAAAAGAATCAAAAGACTATGTAGGAAAAATTGAGAAAAAGATTATTCTTATAAATGGGATTGAATTAGCGAAGTACATGATGAAATATAATATCGGTGTTTCTAAGGTAATGCAGTATACAGTAAAGAGGATCGACTTAGATTACTTCGAGGAGTAGGGGTTATTTATTCTTAAAATAGGGTGACTTTGAAATACTGCAATATGGGGAAGAGAAATTTAATATATGTAAATTCTAGAATAATCTTTTATTGCATGGAAGTATATTGTAATGATGAAATTACGAGGGTCTTCCCATAGGCTTGGCGGAACCTATGGGAAGACTCTTTTCAACTGACACCAGTGACTATAATTGTAAGAGTTCTACTTCACTTTCCTCAAACCATCCTTCCTCTAAAACATGCCTTTTGACCGAATGAGGATCTGTTGAATAAGCTATGATAGCGAGACTTTCTTTTGCACGGCTACATGTAACATAGAATAAACGCCTCGTTCGGTCCATACTTGTCTCCTTGCCTGTGTTTTCATTTAAAATATCTTGCTTAGTTTTTTCTTTAGCTCCAAATAACTTTTCATAGCTGAATAATTTACCATGTGCTTCGCTGTCATCAATAGTTACCATTACACGTGGAAATTCAAGCCCTTTGACTCCCTGGTGAGTCATGAAGTTTGATTTGCCAGTTATGTAAGAATCGTATGCTTTAATCTGGCTGAATGGAGCATTTAGAAATAGATCCCAGGCTGTTGCCACGTCTTTTTCCTTATTCTCATTAATTTCTTCTTTAATGTATTGATCTCTAGTTGTAAGTGTAAAAGAATACAAGTTGTTTGGAATCTCGAATAAGTTAAATTCTGCTATAGACTGTAAGATATCAATACATCGTGGGTCATTATGCTTGTCCCATAATGATAGCAATTGATTCGTAGCTTCCTGTGCTTTTTTAATAAGTCGTAATTGATCTTTTTCATTTTTTTGTATTTTAATGAGTGGAGAATATTTTCTTACGATGCTTGCTACGGTAAATTTATCCCCGGTTTTATGGGCATTTACTATAGGTAAAATGATTTGCGTAAAAAATTTCAATTCAGAAAGTGAACCATCTAGTAATCCAGATTGTAATTTATCTATTTGATAAAGAGGCTTGAATATATGTGAGAATCCTAATCGATTAGCAGCCATATGATGTTCAAGAATAAGAGTGGTGTAATTTCCATCAACATCTATCCATTTTGGATCATGGGTGATTTCTGCCATGCGTTTTCTGGCTATAAGTTCTACATTTGTTTTTTCTGTTGTTACAGGGTGTATGAACAAACGGACAAACCCTTCATTTTTGTCTGAACGTGCTAATTGTTCTTGATTATCAACAGTAGATCTGATCTTATTTATCAACTTAATTATTCGTGGTGAGCATCTGTGATTCATTTTTTTTACTGGTTTTTCCCATCTTTTCGGCAGGTTAGTTCCAAGATTAGCTTTACCATCAGAGTAAATTCTTTGCATAGTATCACCAAATAATCCTAACAAGAAGTCTTTCTGATTCTCTCTTTCAACTTTAAACAGTGCATCTATAAGGTTTTTATTCGTATCTTGACACTCATCAACGAAAAGAATTGGAAATTTACTAATTAATATATTTTGCATCAAAGGTTCGTTAGTTAAGAAGTATGCTCCAATACTGATTACTTCACTATGGTTTAAAGATTCTTTACCATGATTAAGACTATTTGGGTTGTAAGTGAACTGTGTAATCTTTTTGATATTTAGAAGCCGATTTTCTTTAGTCTCTATTTTTTTTTCACGATTGATGAAAGTCTTGGTTCCAGCACGACCCTTTTCTTGATCGGATTTTAATATTTCAATTTGTCTTTTTAAATCCTCAATCAACCACTTTCTTATGTCTTCATTAAAACCTTTGATTAATTCCCATATGAAAGTATGTATGGTTGACACAGAAAACAGTGGATCATAACCAAGACGACTTTCAATTTCTTCACAGGCAGCATTTGTGTACGTAATTACAGCTACTCTTTGGCCACGTAGCTGTAATTTTTTGTAATGATTTTCTTTGAATTTCTCCAGTGCAGTGACCAAAGATCTAGTTTTTCCAGAACCAGCTCCAGCAAATAAGAAGAAACTCCTTAAATTGTCAGGGTTCATACAATTAGAAATGGTTTCATCTACGTGATTATCAATATAATTATCTTTGTTTTGTTCTACATTAATCATTAGATTCTCACCTTTTCTTCCACGACAATAGTCTCCGCTGTTGGATTAATACTTCTTACATCTTCTTGGTTTTTTGGTAATTCATTTTTTAACCAAGTAAGCCCTTCGTGTATATAAGTTGGTACTTTTAGTTCATTTGGGTCTTCAAAGTAGATTAGATCAAGAGCAAATTCAGCTTTTTTTCCTTTTCTTAGGTCTTTGAAAAGTTGTTCACTCAATTCGGAGATTGACTCAGTATTATTAATGGCGTCTTTGAATTTTTTTATTAACCCCTTGCCCTTGATCACTTTAAATAGGTCTATATTTTCCAAGACCAATGCATCTTCAAAAGTATATGGTAGAGCTTCTACTTCTGTACCTTCAGAATTCATGACTACTTTTATAGGAGACTGATAAGCTACTCGAACTGAAAAGCCATTGTCAAATGATATGACTTTCTCTTCATCGGGCAAATCTAATAATTCATCTATATCAGATTTTACAGGTATCCAAGTTTTTAATGTATGATTCCTAGTTTTATATCCTTTATTTCTACAAGGCGGGGTAGTTGAATCATTTTTATCAGGATCAACTGAGTCCAAATCAGTTATTATTAAACTTGTTAAACCTAGTTGTTCGATCAATGATTTTAAAGTGTGGGCATGACTTCCACCGATTTCTAATAATGAAATATACTTTTGGTGCAACTCGGAAAAGTGTTTTCGGATAAAATGGGGAATCAACATTCGTTCAGCTGGACCTTCTACAAGTATAGCTGCATCTGCAAAAAATAAATCACAATGAGTTGATTGAAGATATCTAGTTACAAAACGCTCCGTTTCTTCACCTTTTCCAAATACATTTGAAAGATTGACAATTGTAGATGTTGGTACTTCCTTGTCTGCATTTGCAGGATTTCGACGAAAATAGCGCAAACATGAGAAAGGCATTTCATGAGTGATATGACTTGAATGTGTACTAACAATTAATTGTGTTGTAAAGTTATTTTTCTGTTTTAGATTTTCATGATTACGTAGAACTTTGTAAGCTTGACGGATAAACACTTGTTGAACTTGTGCATGAAGATGTGCTTCAGGTTCTTCGATCAACACAATATGTAATGGTGGGATAAAAAAAATATCTTTATCAATCGGATTTTTTTTAGCAACTTTCCCTACTCTCATCCATTCATCCCTAAATTCTACTAATTTAAATATTATAGATATTAAATTTTGATAACCTAATCCATTGTACTGTTCAGGTAATTGTAAACTGTTATTTTGGTCATTTTCAGGCATTAATTCAAATTGAATAGCTGAACTATGATTAAGTCCATCAATAGGTTTTAATTTAGTAGAAATAGTTATTTTAGGGTCAGAAAAACCGGGGTATCCCAAGCTCTCTAATTCACTAATTGGATCTTTAAAACCTTCTTTCAGTTTCTTATCAAATTCTTTTTGAGCTGATTCAATAGCTTGTATAGCATGAATATCTGATGGATCAGGCAATTCTGTTGGATTTAAATGTGTGTTATAGTATGTGCGTAGCTGTGTTGAGAGGTTTCCAACTGGTCCACCTCTCGATCCTCCATCTTGGTTTGTTGTATTAACTGGATCAGCAAATCCTCGTTGAGCATTAATATGATGTACTAGAAATAATTTTCTAAATGGGTCTCCTTCTAGAGGTTGACTGTCAAGTGGGAGGATTTGAGGTTGGGCAATGCCGTTTTCGGGTTGTGAACATTTGGCTGGATCAAGAATATACGATTTAATCATAAATTGAGTTTGAATTTTTCTGTTTAAATAGTCCTCGAGATCTCTGGGCCACAATGATATTGATTCACCATCTTTTTCTAACTTAGCTGTAGCTAAAGTTTCTTGTACCTGCTTAATTGAATCAAGGAAATTTTTGTGAAGATCTTCAATGTTTTTGGGTTCCAATCGTAATCGAACACCAAGTAAACCTCCATCCCAATCCAAAGTTGGAATGAGGTGTGTAACATAATGAATTTCTTTTTCTTCAACTTGTAGCCATATATCCATAGTTGGTAAAAGTATTCCTAAGTTATCTTCAGAAAAATCGGGTAGCTCTTTACGATCATTGCACCATTTTTCTCCGATTTGATTAATTTTAATCCAGTTCGATATTGTAAAATCATTTATAGTAAATCCATTCTTCTTATCTAAGAATTGTATTAATGCAGTCATAGCAGATGTTTTCCCGCTATTGTTAGCCCCAACAAATAAAGTGGTCTTATCTGTAAATTCCACTCGACACGACTTTAGCTTTCTGTAATTTTGAATCTCTACAAATTTAATTTGCATCTATTATCCTCCTATGCCTTCACGTCTAATCCCCTAAAAATTAATTAATTACTTATAATTAACCACATAATGAATATATAATCAATTAATCAAGGCTATATTTAATGAGATTAATAAATATTTATATCTCTGCAGTGCCGATTGAGCTTTCTTATTTGCTTTGATACATTATAGATATATTTAATAATTATAGGAGTTCGTTCTATTCATTGATTTTAGAGTTAAGTAAAGGAGGAAGTAAAAAATTGATTTTAAGAAAACTTACATTGAGGAACTTTAGAGGCTACAAAGAATGTGAGATAAATTTTTCAAGAGACATTACAGCTATTATTGGTAAGAATGATATAGGTAAATCTACTATTTTAGAAGCTTTAGAGGTGTTTTTTGCAGATGCTCCGCATAAATTATTGGATGTTTCAGATTTATGTATAACAACACAGGAAGATATAATTGAAATTACTACCTATTTTGAACTACTTGAAGATGAGAATGAAGTCATTATTGATTCCAGTCATCCTACGGATTTTAAGAAAGAAAACTTGTTGAATGAGGAAGGATTACTTGAAATAAAATTATCTGTGAAGGTTGATAGGAATGCTTCAACAATAACTTCTGGATCTGTGACTAGAAGTTTGTTAGCGTATTATCCAAAGGTTTTCAGTAAGAAACCATTAATTACTCTAAATAATTCTGCTTTAAAGAAGCTTATAACTGATGAAATTAAGTCTAAATATACAGATCTCAATCTAACAATTAATGCAACAATTAGATCTGCTTTATATCGAGATGCTATAACTTCAAATCCCGAGAAAGAAATGGTAGAAATTAACATCGGCGAGATTGAGAATCAAAAAAAAGCTTGG
Source organism: Hazenella coriacea (assembly GCF_004341825.1). Classification (GTDB taxonomy): domain Bacteria; phylum Bacillota; class Bacilli; order Thermoactinomycetales; family Thermoactinomycetaceae; genus Hazenella; species Hazenella coriacea. Next base: position 87,113 of record NZ_SMAG01000008.1, read on the forward strand.
GAAAAAATTAAATTGGTATTACCTATCTACCAATTGTTCAAAGTAGATAGATCTAATAGTGATAAAGATAAAGACGTGCAAGACCCAATTAAAATGGTTGTAGCAGAATCAGTAAAAGGTATAGAAAAAGAGTTTTACGCTATGGCTAGAAATGTTGAAAAACAAGTAAAGGAAGTGCTAGAAAATACTATAGAAAAGTTGAAAGAGTTCCCACAATTTTCGGGAGTAAGTTTAACACCTAATATGAATATAGGGAAATTAGATTCGCTTTTTTCGTTCAATATAGATACTGATAATGGGATTCCTTTAAATAAGAGAGGAAGTGGGATAAGACGATTAGTACTACTAAGTTATTTTCGAGCCGAGGCAGATAGGGTATTAAAAAATTCCGAAAAGAGTAGTGTTATTTATGCAATTGAAGAACCAGAAACAAGTCAACATCCAGACTTTCAGAAAATGATAATAGAATCATTAATTAAGATAGCTCGTGCTGACAAGCGACAAGTTTTTATTACAACACATAGTCCGGAAGTGGCAGGCTTCTTTGAAATAGAGGATATAAATTTAATTGAGAGAAAAGGTGGTTATCCTGTCATATGTGCATTAGATCATAATCAAAAGGCTGATAAGATAATAGAAACTTTGGGCCAACTCCCTTCAATATCTAGTAAAGTTGTTATGTTTGTAGAGGGGGAAAATGATATTCGGTTTATTAGAGCAATCGGGCAGCTCCCTACGTTTAAGAGTATAATTGACATTGAAAAAGATGTTTCAATCATGCCTACAAATGGTGGGCAATTGGTTAATATCATTAAAAAAAGGTATTTGAAGAACATTGATGTTCCAGAATTTCACTTCTATGATTCTGATGTTCAACCTTATATAGATGCGGTTAATGAGATGAATCAAGATGTGAATGGGTCGAGGATGGGTTTTTGTACTAATTATAATATGCTAGAAAACTATGTGCCAACTAATAGAATAAATGAATTTTTTAATACAGAAATAGAAGATTCAAAAACAATAGATATTGTATCTGAATTAAAAAGTATTTTAAAGAAATGGAATGATAAACAAATAAAGGCTAAACTAAATGAAGACGTTATGAAAAATGTGCTTGAGGAGGATTTGGAGAAACATGGTGTATTTGAAGAACTAAAAGATATTTTTGTTGTTTTGAATCACTTAAAGAACAAAAACTTTTCTGATGCTCAGAGTATAGTTAACAAAAGAATGTTGGTTCATTTATAACACTCAGGATCTCAATTTTTAAAAATTATCTAATTAGCAAAAAAGGAAAATCACCTATAGATATAAACATACATAACTGTGAAATGATATTAGGTATAGCGAAACCTATGTAAAGATTCTTCATTAAAATCATAAAGAAACAACCTCATTGGCGATTGTCATCTTATCAACATATTGACACTTCCAATAACTTCACTCTCTAATGAATAAACAACAATGTTATACTTTAGAGCGTTGAATCCAGTAATGCTTAGGATTGTTATCCCAGAGAGTTGATGGTGGATGCGAATCAGTACAGATCTAAGCATGAAGTACAGTGTTGGAGTTTCTTTTTCGTAGTGAGGACAAGTGTCTTTATGAAGGGAAAGAACGTAAGTAAAGCCGTTATCTGAAATAAAGTGGTGAGCAGATTGATGCTCGCAACTAGGGTGGTACCGTGAATTTACATATTCGTCCCTACTGATGGTTCCAGTAGGGACTTTATCAAACGTGCATTGGAAGAGCCAGTACGTCAAATCTCCCACAACGCAGGTCTTGAAGGATCCGTTGTTGTTGAGCGTCTGAAAAAAGAAGACCTCGGAATCGGCTTCAATGCTCGTACTGGGGAATGGGTCAACATGATGGAATCTGGAATCGTAGACCCAGCTAAAGTAACTCGTTCCGCACTTCAAAATGCAGCGTCTGTAGCAGCGATGGTTCTTACCACTGAAGCTGTAGTGGCTGACAAACCAGAAGAAAACGCTGGTGGTGCTCCAGACATGGGCGCTATGGGCGGAATGGGTGGCATGGGCGGCATGATGTAAGGAAAACTCTAAACCTCTGATTTACCAAGGGTTAGAGCAACTTTCATCAAACCGTGGTCATTTTATTGGTCATAAGTGCCAATAAATCACTCTAAATACGGAGGCCTTTCATCAATTCGCTGAATTGTTGAGAGGCCTTTTTTCTAATCTTCGTTTGCCTGTTCTACACTTCTTACAGCCGGTCTGCCCCCGTTGTTCGATGTTTTGGCGTAGTGCTCCATTCATGACCTCTTCTACATCTCCATAGTCGATGTTATCTCCTCAGAAGGCTGAGGATTTGCGTCCTTTTTTCATAATAGGGCCAGTTTGTTGAGTGGAATTGTTATAAAATTATAAGGGATGTGAATTTTATTAAGAAGGAGGAGCAAATGAGGAAAGCAGATTGGTATTGGTTTTTTATATTCATTGTGATGATGACAACTGTGGGCTTTCTTTTGTTTGACAATATAGCTTCAAAGCTCATTTTTGGAATTGCTGTTGGTGGTATAATGGGTTGGATATTTGCCAAGAAATCTAGAAAAAAAGAATATTAATGAGATTGAAGCTCCTCATATTGATGGAAGAAGCAAGAAGGGAACTCGAGTATGTTAGATACTTACCTGGAACTCCTTTTGAACAAATTAGAACCTTAACGAAAAACATGCTTGATGAGAACAATATGTTTGCCTTTTTTGACAAAATAACCCCATTGTTATATTTTTTGATGGGAAAGTGAAAACTAGTTTTTGCGGTTGTTTTAGAGGATTTTAAAGGCTAACTTATGGGCGGCATGATGTCATCTAGCATCATAAAGCCTTGATCTATAGGGGTTTGAATAACTCTTTATCAAACTCCGTTTAAGCGACTATCAATGATGTATGATCAAAGACCTCTCGTAAGTTCAGTGAACTTACGAAAGGTCTTTTCTTCAATTTAGCAGCTTTAAATCTCGAACTTATCAAAAACGCAGCTGAAATAGGCTACTGTCGGTTTCATTTTGCATCAACACAAAGATATTAAAATAAAAAGAGAAATGGCTACCCATCCACCATTAATTTGGCATATAATAAACATTAACATATTATATTTGCAAATAAACAAACATAATATCTATTTGTTTGTTTTATAGGCGTGGTAGGAAGTGTTATAACAGTGGAAATATCGAATAGGTTTTGGAATGCCTCTTTGGAAGAGCTGAAAAGTGGATATATTCAAGAGAGAGATTCATTTACATGCTTACTATGCGGGGAAAAAATAGAGAAAGGGATGGTCTATCCTTATGAAAATAGATTTTACGAAGCTGAAAGATTTATGCGGATCCATATAGAAAGGACTCATCAATCTGTATTTGACTATTTACTTGGGATGGATAAGAAACTCACAGGTCTTACTGAACATCAAAAGAGCCTTTTAGCCCTTTTTTACCGGGGGAAAAATGATAAAGAAATTCAAGAAGCATTAGGCATTGGAAGTACTTCTACCATTCGTCATCACCGTTTTGCATTAAAAGAAAAGGAACGACAGGCAAAAACCTTTTTAGCTATGATGGAATTACTAAAAGAAAAAGATGATCACGCACCCGCTTTTGTACCCGTGCATAAAACGGCCACAATGGTAGATGAAAGGTATAACATGACTGAAGGTGAACAAGAGGGAATTATCAAACAATATTTTTCAGAAGGGTCTTTGACTAAGTTTCCTCCAAAGGAAAAACAAAGGCTTGTAATCCTTCGTGAAATTTCTAAGGCTTTACAAGCAGATTATCACTATGATGAACGAGAGTTAAATCAAATTTTAAAAAGCTATTATGAGGATTATGCTTTGATCAGAAGATATTTAATTGAATATGGATTCCTTGACCGCAAACCGGATGGAAGTATGTATTGGTTAAAAAAATGAATAGATAACAGTAGGTGAAAAAATGGATCGTAAAAAAGAGTTAAAACAACAGTTTAAAGAAACATCTGTTCAAGCAGGAATTTATCAGATAAAGAATACGATTAACAATAAAATATTGGTTGGAAGTACGAAAAACTTTAAAACCTTAAACGGAATAAAATTTATGCTCGAAACAAATAGATATACCCCCAACAAAGAGTTGCAAAAAGAATGGAACCAGTACGGAAAAGATGCTTTCACATTTGACATACTGGAAAAATTAAAAAAGAAGGATGACCCTTACTTTAACGAGAAGGAAGCTCTCTCAGAAATCGAAGAAAAATGGTTAGAAAAGTTACAACCTTATGGCGAACGAGGTTACAACCGAAAATAGCCGATAAAGCATTATAATGGAAATTGTGAGGTGAAGTGAATGCTGGAACAAATCGATCATAAGAAAGCCCAATTAGATCAATTACGTCCTTTACCTAAATATATGGTGAAAAGCTTACGGGAAAAGCTGTTATTAGAATGGACATACAATACAAATGCGATTGAAGGTAATACACTGACGTTGAATGAAACGAAAGTGGTATTAGAAGGAATTACAGTCGGTGGCAAGACGCTCCGAGAGCATTTAGAGGTGATCAACCATCGGGATGCAATTGCTTATGTCGAAGAAATTGTACAAAAGGAAGAACCGTTATCTGAATGGCAGATTAAAAATATACATAGACTTGTGCTAAAAGGTATTGATGATCAATACGCTGGAGTTTACCGCGACCAGCAAGTATTTATTGCTGGAGCCAAACATACGCCGCCTGCGCATTATTTAATCAAAGAACAAATGGAAAGTTTAATGGAATGGTATGAACAAGAAGGACAGGTTCTTCATCCTGTAAAGCGTGGAGCAATGTTACATGCGATCTTCGTTGGTATTCATCCGTTTATCGATGGAAATGGACGAACCTCAAGGCTTCTATTGAACCTAGAATTAATGAAAGGTGGCTTTCCGCCTGTTATTATTAAAGTAGAAAATCGTTTGGCATATTATGAAGCATTAGATCAGGCTAATACAAATAAAGACTATACAGATTTCATTGAGCTAGTGGAAAAAGAAGTGAATGATTCATTAGATTTATATTTGAGTGCGTTGAGGTGAAGGGTGTTTTAAATGACTAAGCCTATCAGTGATTCTCCGACCCAGGGGAATCCTATTTTTTTGTATCTTTCCTAGATTTCTTTTATTTCTACTCCTACTTTTATTAGAAGAGATGTGTGAGGATGCCTAAAGCTAGACTGAATCAGCATCTAACCATCATCTCATGTAATTCTTAAAAAATACACAAAGTAATGATTGACTAAGTATTTTCAGAATGATATGATGTAATTATTGTTAAGTAATTTTAAAGAAATACTTTTTCGAAGAGGACGGGATATGAAACTTGAAGATATAGTAACCGTTAAAATAGGAAGAAACCTTTCTAGAGGAACCGAGAAAAATGATCTAACTGTAGTGGCTTATACATACGAGGATTTAATGAATGATTTAGACGGCTCATTTCTAGACTCACAGGCTAGTTCTGATCGTGGAAATTCAAATCATGAAGACGGCTATTTGAGCAATGCCGGGGATGTTGTTTTCAGCTTTGTGAGTTCCAAAGCTGGGATCGTGAGTGACTTCAATCAAGGGAAGATTATAAATCAAAATTTTGCGAAACTCATGATTGAAAGTGAACATTTAGATAAACACTATTTATGTTATGCGTTGAATGAATCACACTCAGTGAAAAAGCAAATGGCATTTTCCATGCAAGGAAGTACGGTGCCCAAATTAACTCCAGCGATTTTAAAAGGGTTGGAAATTAAGTTACCAAGGATCGAGAAACAACGAACGATCGGAAAAGCTTATTTCTCTCTGAGAAAACGTCAAGCTTTGGCAAAGAAACAAGCAGCACTTGAAGAGCAACTTTTTCTAGAAGTATTGAAGCAATTAGACCAATAATAGATAAAGTGAGGAACGTAACATGGCTGATTTAAACACAAAATTATTTAGTGCCGCAGACAACTTGCGAAGCAAAATGGATGCATCAGAATACAAAAACTACTTATTAGGATTGATCTTCTACAAGTACTTATCTGATAAGTTATTAGAAAAAGTAGTTGAAATAGCAGGTGAATCGCTAGTAGAACACAACACACAAGAAAAACAGACTCAATTGTATAAGGATTTAGTAGCAGATGAAGATACAAAAAATGACTTGATTGAAACGTTAGAGGATACATTGGGCTATGATATTGAGCCCGCGTATTTATTTAATGTATTAACCAAGCAAGCGAAAGAAAACACGTTTCAACTGAATGACTTGAATAAAGCCTTTATCGATTTGTCTACGAAATATGATCAATTTAGTGGATTATTTGATGATGTGGATTTGAAATCCAAAAAACTGGGAGCAGATGATCAACAGCGAAATATTACCATTACAGAAGTCTTGAAGAAACTAAATGAGATGGATGTGCTGGGACATCATGGCGATGTCATTGGGGATGCCTATGAGTTCTTGATTGGTCAATTTGCCTCCGAAGCGGGTAAGAAAGCGGGAGAATTCTATACACCTTCTGAAGTGTCTAACATGATGGCTCGGATCGCCGCAATCGATCAAGAAGATAAAAAATTGTTTAGCGTCTATGACCCAACTATGGGATCAGGTTCCTTGATGTTGAACATTCGAAAATATGTGAACCACCCAGAGAGTGTAAAGTATCACGGACAAGAACTAAATACAACGACCTATAATCTAGCGAAGATGAACTTGATCTTGCATGGGGTGGATAAAGAAGATATGCGTTTACGCAATGGGGATACATTGAACAAAGATTGGCCGACAGATGAGCCATATACCTTTGATGCAGTCCTGATGAATCCACCCTACTCAGCAAAATGGTCGTCAGATAATACATTTTTAGATGATTCTCGTTTTAATCGTTACGGGAGGTTAGCACCCAAATCAAAAGCAGACTTTGCTTTTCTTTTACATGGGTTCTATCATTTGAAAGACTCGGGAACCATGGCAATCGTCTTACCGCATGGAGTCCTCTTCCGTGGAGCCGCAGAAGGCATGATTCGTAAGAAATTATTAGAAGATGGCAGTATTTATGCGGTTATTGGTATGCCACCAAACTTATTCTTTGGGACATCAATTCCCACAACCGTCATCATCTTGAAGAAAAATCGTACGACTCGTGATGTGTTATTTATCGATGCAAGTAAAGAGTTTATAAAAGGAAAGAACCAAAATAAACTTTCCAAAGAAAATATCGATAAGATTGTTGAGACATATAAAAAGCGAGATCATGTGGAGAAATATGCTCACCTTGCTAGTTTTGATGAAATTAAAGAGAATGATTTCAATCTGAACATCCCTCGCTACGTAGATACCTTTGAAGAAGAACCGCCTGTGGATTTGGCTACAATTGGTGCAACGATTAAAGAGATTCGCAAAGAAAAAGCAGAACTCGAATCCAGCCTATATGACATGATTTCTTCACTACAATTTGATGAAGAGAACAAAGAATGGATCAAAGGTGCATTAGAGGTGTTTAAACGTGAAAAATAGACATATACCAGAAGTTCGATTTCAAGGGTTTACTGGGGATTGGGAACAGCGTAAGTTGGGGGATATAGCCGAAATTAATCCAAAATCGAATCTGCCGGAACAATTCGAATATGTGGACTTAGAATCAGTTGTGGGGACTGATCTGATTTCGCACCGTACTGAACATAGAGAATCGGCTCCTTCAAGAGCACAAAGGTTAGCTAAACAGGGAGATGTATTTTATCAGACGGTCAGACCATATCAAAAGAATAATTATCTTTTCGATTTATCATATGATAACTATGTGTTTTCAACAGGATATGCTCAAATGCGACCGAATGTAGACAGTTATTTTTTATTTAGTAAACTTCAAGAAGAAAAATTTGTTTCAAGTGTTCTCGATAGATGTACAGGAACAAGTTATCCTGCAATTAATTCAAAAGATTTAGCACAAATTGAAGTTGAAATTCCTACATTAGGAGATGAACAAACCAAAATCGGTAACTTCTTTAAACAACTAGACGACACAATCGCTCTTCATCAGCAAGAACTAACCACCCTCAAACAAACAAAACAAGGATTCTTACAAAAAATATTTCCAAAAGTAGGAGAGTCCGTGCCCGAAGTTCGTTTTCCAGGGTTTACTGGAGATTGGGAACAGCGTAGGTTGGGAGGAATGGCGGATTTTTCTAAAGGTAATGGGTATTCAAAAAGTGATTTGACTGATAAAGGTAAACCAATAATTTTGTATGGGCGATTATATACAAAATATGAAACCGTTATAGATTCTGTTGATACTTTTACTATAGAAAAAGGAAAATCTGTAATAAGTAAAGGCGATGAAGTAATCATTCCATCTTCTGGAGAAACTTCTGAAGACATTTCAAGAGCATCAGTGGTTAGTAAACCAGGAATAATTTTGGGTGGAGATTTAAATATTGTACGACCAAGTAATGAGATTGATCCAGTATTCTTAGCTCTGACTATCTCGAATGGTAAGCAGCAAAAAGAATTAAGCAAACGAGCTCAAGGGAAATCTGTTGTTCACTTGCATAACTCAGATTTAAAAGAAGTAAATCTACTTTTTCCTAAAAAAGAAGAACAAACCCAAATCGGTAACTTCTTCAAACAACTAGATGACATGATCGCTCTCCATCAACGCGAGTTAGAGCTACTCCAAGAAACGAAAAAAGCATTCCTACAAAAGATGTTTGTCTAAGCCAATCAGAGAGGAGGAGAAACATGGCAAAGATCCCACATCGTGATGAAGGGGAAGTGGAACGTCGCCTGATTGAAGTGTTGGGGGAAGGGCATAATCAGTGGAATTATCGTCCAGATTTAAAATCAGAAGAAGACCTATGGAAGAACTTGCGTCACAAGATTACGCAAAATAATTTATCAGAAATTGGGGAACATCCGATTACTGATAAAGAATTTGACAAGATTAAAACAGAATTACTATTGAAAACACGGACTCCCTTTGATGCTGCTAGATGGCTGAAAGGGGAGAATGGAATTGCTCGGATTACGATTGAACGTGAGGATGTGTCCCTAGGTTCCATGTCGTTGGTGCTATATTCCAACCAAGACATAGGTGGTGGAATCTCTACATATGAAGTTGTTCATCAGATTGCGAAACAAAAGGTAAATGTGGATGGTCGTAATCGCCGATTTGATGTGACACTTTTAATCAATGGGTTGCCCATTGTCCAAATCGAGTTAAAACAAGTGACTGCCAAAGACGGCGTATTTCAAGCCTATCATCAGATCAAGAAATATGCTGAAGAAGGGATGTTTCGAAATAACATCTTTTCTACCCTTCAGTTATTTGTCATTTCCAACGAACAAACGACTCGTTACTTTGCCAATGCACTACCTAAAGACATGCATAAGAAATGTGTCTTTAGCTGGCGAACCACAGACAATCGAAAAGTAGAAAATCTCTATGAATTTGCGAAACAAGTTTTAAATATTCCAGATGCGCATCGCTTGATCGCCAATTATACGATTGTGAGTGAGGACCAAGACAACAAAGCCTTAATGGTGTTAAAACCGTATCAAATTCATGCGATTGAAGCCTTGTTTACATCAGCTATGAAACATGAATCCGGATATGTTTGGCATGCGACGGGTTCAGGAAAAACGTTGACCAGTTTTGTTTCTACGAAGTTATTAGCTCGCAAATCAGGTGTCGATCGTACCATTATGCTCATTGACCGAAAAGACTTGGACAACCAAACGACGACTGAATTTACCAAATTTGCTTCCGAGTTTAATACGGGTCTTTCTTCGGGTCATGCCAAGTCGAATAGCTTGATTGTCGGAACGGGAAGTGCGAAAGAGTTAAGTGCGACTCTACTTTCTGATGCCAATTCCAATACAGTGATTATTACCACTCGTCAAAAGTTAGAAACTGCCTTACGCTATGCCAAAAAACAAGAGGAACAAAAAGGCACCCAGCGTTTTAAGAAGCTACGGGGGCAACATATTGTTTTTGTCGTGGATGAATGCCATCGAGCGTTAAGTTCAGAAGGGATGGAAGTGATCAAGGGGTTTTTTCCTAATTCTACATGGTTTGGGTTTACAGGAACACCGATCTTTGAGGTAAATAAAAAACAAGGGAAAGGTCAATTAGCTCGCACCACTCATGATCAATATGGAGAAGTCTTGCACACCTATACCATTAAGAATGCGTTAGATGATGGGTCTGTGTTAGGATTCCAAGTCGAGCACGAAGATACGATTGAACCCACATCATTAAATAATTATATTTTTAAGCAACTGCGTCAAAATGAAAAATACGCCGATGTGAGTGACGATGAACTAAATCATATCATCGATCAAATGGATGGAATCGAAAAGGAAGCATATCTTGAACCCTCTTTTTTCGAAAGGGATGAACATATTCAAAAAGTTATTCATAAGATTTTTCGACCCGATAATGCTTATACCAAGTTTGATTTCCAAAATGGCCGCCCACAAAAGTCTGCCATTTTAACCACAAGTTCTATTGATATGGCGAAACGCTACTATCAGGCGATCAAGGAAATGACCAAAGATCCAGAATGGTTGACGAAAGAATTTGCTGGACATCCGATTCGAACGGGGCGTACGATTGAAGATCCAGATTTTCCACGGATGGCCATTACCTATTCACTACAAGAAAACGAAGACAATTCCAAACAAATTGAAGATGAAATGAAAGAAATGATCAAGGATTATAACGATTATTATCATACTGCCTGGTCGATCGAAGATATTGAACGATATAATGGCGATATTAACAATCGCTTAGCTCGTAAGAAAGCAGAGTTTAAAGAATTTGGGAAACAAATTGACTTAGTCATTGTTGTCGATCGCTTATTGACTGGATTCGATGCACCAACGATCCAAACATTATTCGTAGATCGTCATTTAAGTTATGCCAATTTGATCCAAGCCTTTTCTCGAACTAATCGCACGGATCCGGGAAAGACAAAAGGATTGATTGTGACATTCCGGAAACCTGCGACGATGGAGCAAAATGTAAAGAATGCTACGAAGTTATATTCTCAAGAGCAAGAGGAATCGAATCTGGTTTATCCTACTTATGCTGCATCGAAGAAACGTTTCAAAAAGGCTCACAAAGAGCTAACAAGGGTAGTGCCAAAACCCACTGATGTAAATGAGAACTCTCCGCTTGAAAAACGGATTGAATTCGTGAAATATTTCCAAGAGCTAAATAATGCCTACCAAGCTTTAGTTACGTACGATGAATATAACGATGAGATGGAGAAATCAAAAGCACTTCAAGAACAGGTGAAGACCTTAGAAGAATATGTTGGTGTATACAACACGGTTAAGGGTTCGCTAGTCGATGAAGGGCGCCAAGATGGATCAGGACCCGATTTTTCAGACATTGAATTCTATGGAGAAAATGTGATTAAGATTTATGATATTGACACAACCTATATTGATCGACTATTGGAAACGTACTCAGCCAATAATGAGAATATCCGTGACGATATCGAAAAAGCACTTCAAAAATTGAAGAAATCAGAAAATGTGAAAGACGTGTATCGTGCGATCTTAAATGCGATTGATACTAAAGAGATTGATGCAGAAGAAGATATTCTTGCAGTAAGACGACACTTCTTCACTAATGCACGTGACAAGGCGATTAAAGAATTTGCGAAAACTTGGTTTGTGGAAGAAAATCAGCTGCATTTATCTGCACTTCAATATGTAATCGGAACTGATCCTATTCCCAATATTGGGGGAATTATCAACAGTAAGCAATTTGAGAAGTATAAAGCCGTACATCCAGATGCCAAACCATTGAAATACGGACCAGAAATGAAGCGTCAGTGGAAAAAGACCTTAGATGAAGTCATTATACCTTTGGATGACGAGTTGAGATAAAATCGTTTTGAAATAAATAAACAAAATCTATATCGTTATAGGCCAACTGCGAAGCTGTAGTTGGCCTTTCCTGTATCCGAAAAAAGATACGGCAGAATAAGAATATGTAATGCACCCCTATTTCTCCAAAAAACTAGGCAGTTTTTTTAATAATGTTTTGAGATGAAAAACTTTGTTGTGAAACCGATCCTAAAGATGAACAATTTTTGCTAGACTTTGTAATTATATTTACATGATATATAAATATAATAGTAAAAGTAAATTCAGATAAATTTTGCTAATTTTTTTAAAATAAACACCTTACTAGGTGGATGAATAGTGGATAGTATGCCGTTGTGAATCTGTATTTTCAATGATAAAATGAAATCATTTAATGATTTAAAAAATATTAAGTGATAGATATTTAGTAATAAAAAATATTTAGGAGAGATTAGTATAATTAAAAAAATTAATATACCAAACTTTGGGTCTTTTTCTGATTATAGATGGAAAAAGAATGTCGGAAACGATGAGCACTCTATATTTAAGACTATGAATATCATTTACGGAAGAAATTACGCAGGGAAAACAACATTGTCACGTATATTCAGATGCCTAGAAATGCAGGAATTACATAAGGATTTTTATACACCCCAATTTGATATCGAATTAGATCATGGAAGAATAATCAATCAAGAAAATATAAAAGAAATGTCTAATTTAAAGATCCGTGTTTATAACACGGATTTCGTGAAGTCAAATTTAAATTGGCTTAATAATGAAGACGGAAAAATAAAGTCTTTTGCTATTTTAGGTAAGGGAAATGTTGAAATTAAAAACAAATTAGATCTACTCCACCAAGAGTTAGGAAGTATTAATGAAAAAAAGGTTTTTTATATGAAGAAGATGATTTGAAGAAAAGTAAGGAATTAAAAGAGATTGAATTTAAAGACGAGAAAGATGAATTAGATGAGTTATTAAAGAAAAAGGCAAGAGATATAAAGAACGACAGTCATATTTACAATTTACCCAACTATAACATCAGCCGGATTAGAGAAGATATCAGAGAAGCATCAGCTATGGATAAATTAAATGACGAAGAAATTGAAGTTAGAAAGAAATTATTAAAAGAAGATCCTAGAAAAACAATATCTACAGTTACACCCTTAAAAAACGAATTTCTAAGTCTCATGAAATTAGCGAATAGTCTTTTAGGAAAGAAAATAGTCCCATCAGAACCAATATCAGATTTGATTAATGATAGTCTACTTCAGAACTGGGTGAGAGATGGGATTAACCATCATAAAGGAAAAAGAGATTGTTGTGGCTTTTGTGGAAATATAATAGATGAGTATTTATGGGGTAAGCTGGATAAACATTTTAATCGGGAATCAGAGGATTTAAGGATTAAAATCGATTTATGTATAAACCGATTAAGTGAATTAAAGGATAAGATTTTTAATTACATTAAAATCGACATTAATGATTTTTATGTAGATCTACAACCTGAATACAAAAAGGCAGAGGAAAACTACAAAGTTGTAAAAGAGAGTTATATAAATTGTATTTCATCCTTAATACTTGAATTAAAAGAAAGAGCAAACGACATTTTTAATGAAAGGACAGCAATCAACTATATAGATTATACAGAAGCATTCAATGTTGAAATAGAAAACATTAATGAATTAATTGATAAGAATAATCAAAGAACAAATAATTTAGGTAAAGACCAACATAAAGTACGAATAGAATTACTAAAAGATAAAGTAGAAAGGTTTGTTGAACTTATTGAGTATGAAAAAAGGATTGAAAAAATAACAAAGTTAGAGGATGAAGTTAAGGAATTAGCGAATCTTATTTCTGTCAATGAGCAAGAAGTTAATAGAGTGAAAATGGAAATTGAACGTTTAGAAGAAGAACTAAAAGATGAGAGTAGGGGAGCAGAACTAGTTAATAACTATTTATCTAGCTTTTTCGGACACAAGGCATTGGAATTAAAAGCTGAAGGTGAAAAACCAAATATCAACTTCAAAATTTTAAGAGATGGTGTTGAAGCCAAAAATTTAAGTGAAGGTGAGTGCAGTTTAATAGCCTTTTGTTACTTTATTGCTCAAATAGAAGACGATTTGAAAGCGGAAAATAGTAAAGATGGGCTTATTATTTTTATTGATGATCCTATTTCCAGTTTAGATGGAAATCATATTTATTTTATGTTTAGTCTAATTGAAAGCGTAATAGCTAAAAAGAAAAACTATCATCAACTATTTATTTCAACACATAGTATGGATTTCCTGAAGTATTTAAAAAGATTGACCAAACCAAATAGACAAGATATAAATTACTTTTTAATTGAGAGAAGAATGTGGAATGACACTTCTAGGAGTTTTCTTATTAAAATGCCAAATCACATTAGAGATTATGTAACTGAATTCAATTATTTGTTTAGCGAACTGTATAGTGTTCATAAGGAAATGGAGGGGAATTACAAAAAAAAGGTAGAACATACATATAGTAAATTTTACAATCTACCAAATAATATTCGGAAGTTTTTGGAGTGCTATTTATTTTATAAATATCCTAATAATGATAGTCCGTTGGATAATTTATACAAATTATTCGATGATGATGAAATTCCAGTATTAGTTAATAGAGTGATAAATGAGTATTCCCATCTTGCTTATCTTGATCGAGGATGGAAGCCAATAGATGTGGAGGAAATAGAAAAGTGTGTACGTATTATTATAGATAGAATTAGGGAAAAAGATCCCGATCAGTTCAATGCACTTTTAGAGAGTATTGGCAGGAAAAAGGATATAGTTAATTCATAGTTGGTGTTTCAATGATCCTCGTTTTTAATTGAATAAAATGTCCCAAGCCATTCGTCTACACCGAATTTTGTCACATAGTTTGATACTATTCACTTCGATACATTAGCTTAACCCTTGACACTGCCAATGACATCACTCTATAATGGGTAAACAACAATGTTATACTTTAGAGCGTTGAAGGGAATTCAGTAGTGCTTAGGATCATTGTTCCAGAGAGCTGATGGTGGGTGCGAATCAGTACAGGTCTAAGCGTGAAATACAGTCTTGGAGCTTCTTTCTCGTAGTAGAGACCAGTGTCTTTATGAAGGGAAAGACGGTAAGCAAAGCCGTTATCTGAATGAAGTGGTGAGCAGATGCTCGCAACTAGGGTGGTACCGCGAAGTTACATATTCGTCCCTACTGGTGATTCCAGTGGGGATTTTTGATTTGTATCAACAAAAAATGAATATCGTATAAGCGATGAAGGGAATTCAGTAGTGCTTAGAATTTTGTGTCAGAGAGCTGATGGTGGGTGCGAATCAGTACAGAACTAAGCACGAAATACAGTCTTGGAGCTTCTTTCTCGTAGTAAAGACTCGTGTCTTTATGAAGGGGAAGACGGTAACAAAGCCGTTATCTTGAATGAAGTGGTGAGCAGATGCTCGCAACTAGGGTGGTACCGCGAAGTTACATATTCGTCCCTACTGGTGATTCCAGTGGGGATTTTTGATTTGTATCAACAAAAAATGAATATCGTATAAGCGATGAAGGGAATTCAGTAGTGCTTAGAATTTTGTGTCAGAGAGCTGATGGTGGGTGCGAATCAGTACAGAACTAAGCATGAAATACAGTCTTGGAGCTTCTTTCTCGTAGTAAAGACTCGTGTCTTTATGAAGGGGAAGACGGTAACAAAGCCGTTATCTTGAATGAAGTGGTGAGCAGGTCGATGCTCGCAACTAGGGTGGTACCGCGAAGTTACATATTCGTCCCTACTGGGTGATTCCAGTAGGGATTTTTTTATGAAAGGGTGAGCCAAGATGAAGATCCGAATTCGATTTCCTTATTAGGAAGAATTCACTATCACTTTGAAAAAACTGAAGGGATGCGATTGAATATGAACCAATTATTAAAACCAACGAAACAAATACCCGTGCATTTGAGGCAATTCGTCTCGGAACAACATTACGAGCAGTACACACCAATCGATCATGCGGTTTGGCGTTATGTGATGAGGCAAAACTTACATGCCCTAAACGAATCGGCACATCCAGCCTATGTGGAAGGTTTACTCGCATCAGGAATTGACACAGAGTCTATTCCAAGGGTGTCTGAGATGAACGATCGACTTTCTAAAGTGGGTTGGGGAGCTGCGATTGTCGATGGATTAATCCCAGGTGTTGCTTTTTTTGATTTTCAAGCTCATGGAATCTTGCCGATTGCTGTGGATATTCGAAAAGTGGAAAACATCGAATACACCCCTGCACCAGATGTAATCCACGAAGCGGCTGGACATGCGCCGATCCTTTTTGATGACAAATATGCTTCATTCGTCAAACGAATTGGAGAAATTGGTGCAAAGGCCTTTGCGACCAAAGCAGAGCATGAAGTATTTGAAGCTGTTAGACATCTTTCCATTGTGATGGAAGACCGCCATTCGACACCACAACAAATAGAAGAAGCCAAACAATTACTTAGCGAAAAGCGTAACGCAGTAACAGGTATGTCAGAAGCAGAAGCGATTTCTCGAGTTTTCTGGTGGACCGTGGAGTATGGTTTAATTGGTACATTGGAAAAACCGCAAATCTACGGTGCAGGCCTTTTATCTTCTGTGGGAGAGAGCAAGCATTGTTTATCTGAAAATGTAGTGAAACTTCCTTTTTCAGTGAAATCTTGTATTGAAACAAGCTACGATGTAACAACGATGCAACCGCAATTATTTGTTTGTGAAAGCTTTGATCAATTGATTGGAGCTATCGAAGAGTTTGCAAATACAATGGCTTTTCGAAAGGGAGGAACGGAGAGTCTTGATCAAGCACTTCAATCAGGGAGCGCCTCGACATTTGTACTCAACTCCGGCTTGCAAATTTCAGGTACGCTTAATGAAATTATCAAAGATTCAAACGGCGAAGCGATTTATGTAAGAACCCAAGGACCTACAGCGTTAGCGATCCATGATCAGGAGCTTCCTAGACATTCGAAATCCGTTCATTGTGATGGTTTTGGTACGCCCATTGGTTTATTGGTAGGGGATCTTTCACTTGAAGAATGTAATGAGGAGCAGTTACTAGCTTTAGGAATTGAAGAAGGTCGTCAAGCAACTTTAACTTTTAAAAGTGGTATTCAAGTTACAGGAATGGTCACTACGATCATCCGAAAAGAAAACAAAACCATACTCATTTCCTTTGAAAGCTGTAAGGTTATGTTAGAAGATAGGTTGTTGTTTGAAGAGCAATGGGGAACATTTGACATGGCGGTCGGCTCAGTTGTAACCTCTGCGTTTCCAGGGGTTGCCGATGCTGAAGCATTTTTTGGTGTTGAAAAGCCAAAGAAACAGGTTCCAACTGACCCCGAGCCGTTAACAGAACTAGAAAGCATGTACCAAACGATCAGAGAGGTCCGGCAAAAGGATCGTTGGGATGAAAAAAGTTTCTCTGGTGTACAAAATGTTCTTCGAGTCTTGAGAAACTGTTATCCCCATGAATGGTTGTTGCGTTTAGAAATTCTGGAGTTGTTCTGTACACATGGTGTGGAAATCCCAGAAAAGGAACAAGTGCTTCAAGAATTGCACCATCTCAGCAAAAGAGAAGATCTTCAACGTCTGATCGAAAATGGGATAGCGTTACTTCCGGTCTGATCTAGCATACTCATAAAAATGAGGTCTCCCATTTGCTTACGAAAAACGGTTGGGGGACCGCTTTGGATCTTCATAGATTCCCATCATATATTCTTGAATAGTAAGCTCTTACAGACATACCACTATTTTGCTTTTTCCAGAAGCAAGAGATATGAATGTAGATATTCCAATGATAGTTTCATCAAAGAATACAAGTTATTATGTATGCGGGAAAGGAATTTCCGCTTCACAAGAGGTTTCCCATGAGTTTCACAAACCCGTAGGAAACCTCTTGATCATTAAGAAACTCCTAATGTTTCTTTTGCCATTTGATGATATTCCTCGAGGCCAGATTTCAAAGCAAATTCTGCAATCCCAACAGGATAAGCGGCATCTAGCTCAATGATATGATTTGCCATCAGGGGCCATACATAGCCACCTGCTTTTTCATAATACATAATGAGTTGATCTAAAGCTTCTTTACCAAATGCACGATAATGGATGACAAAATCTCTCGAAATGTCTGTAACAGCAGCCTCAGTCCAATCGATAAAGCCTGTGACATGGGTGTTCTCATCAATCAGGATATGACCTGGGTGTAAATCTCCATGAACCAATCCTACTTGTTGAGGCCAAAGAGAATCATCTTCAAGCCACGATTGCCAGCGATCCCAAAGTGGCTGACTGACTCCAAATTCAACTTTTACTTTCTCCATTCGGTCTTTCAAGGATGATCTGATTTCATCTGGATTTTCAATAGTTAAGCCCATGGATTTTGCCTCTTGTTGATCCATTTGGTGCAAGGAAACCATCGCCTTGGCTAACGTTTCATGATATTGATCGGGTACATTTTTTTCATCAATCTCCCATACATAAGCTTTCGCTACTGGATCAATGGTTCCCACTGGTACACCTTTCAGTTGTTTGTAAGCAATCATTTCATCTGTGAAGATCTCCCACTTGGGGGCTTGTATAGAGAGTTGGGGTTCTACTAAATCGAGGATCTTTTTCTCTTTATTTTTAGTAGGTATTACATCTTCTCGTCTTGGAAAACGTAAAACCCATTTCTCACCAAGGGTATCGGTTGCAAAGACAACGAGAAAATCAAGACCAGACTCATTCAATTGGATGGAGTCTTCTTTTATGATTAAATCATGCTTCTTAGCGATCTCGATGACTTGTTCAGGTTTCAAATCATACACTCCTTTTTTGAATAGCCTTATGTTAAACATTAACACACTTATCTGAATCTTAAAATGAATGATTATGATAGATGAACAAAATAAACAACCAGTCTTTTTCAGAATAAGAAAAAAGACTGGTTGTTATGAGTTATTCTGGAAATGGTTTACTCGTTTTCTAGAATCACCTTTAAAGAGCCTTCTTTGGCCGCATTGCTAAAAACATCATAAGCTTTCATAATTTCATCAAGCTTAAAACGGTGAGTAACCAGTTGTTCTGGATTTACTTTCTTTGCTTCAACTGTTTTTAATAACATAGGTGTGGAATAAGCACTTACCAATCCAGTTGTTAATGTGATGTTTTTAATCCAGAGTTCTTCAATATGCAAGTCGACTTTTTCACCATGCACACCGATATTGGCAATCCGTCCACCTGGGGAAATTATTTTTTGGCAAATATCAAATGTGGCAGGGACACCTACTGCTTCCATGGCGACATCTACACCCCGTTGATCAGTGAGTTCAAACACTTTTTGGATGGCGTTTCCGTCAGAGCTGTTAACCGTTTTAGTTGCTCCAAATCGTTTTGAGACTTCCAAGCGGTGATCGTCTAAATCAATCATAATAATTTCGGATGGAGAGTAGAATTGTGCTGTGAGAAGAGCTGATAAGCCAATTGGACCCGCACCTACTATGGCAATGACATCTCCTGGTTCTACTTTTGCACTGAGTACTCCGATTTCAAAGCCAGTGGGTAGGATGTCACTAAGCATGACCAATGCTTCTTCATCTACGTTTTCTGGAACATGGTATAGGCTCGTATCGGCATAAGGAGTACGTACATATTCGGCTTGTGTACCATCGATGAGATGACCCAAAATCCATCCCCCGTCTTCACAATGGGCATATAATTGTTTTTTGCAATAATCACACGTTCCACAGGAGGTGACACACGAAATAATCACCTTATCTCCTTTTTTGAAGTTCTTAACAGCATCGCCTACTTCTTCAACAATTCCAATCCCTTCATGTCCAAGAATCCGACCGTCCGTAACAGCAGGAACATCGCCTTTCAAAATATGTAGGTCTGTTCCACAGATCGTTGTTTTTGTCACCTTGATGACAGCGTCAGTAGGTTTTAAAATTTTGGGTTTTTCTGCTTCAGTCCATTCTTTTTTACCAGGACCACGATAGACAAGTGCTTTCATTAATAACCCTCCATGTATGAAATCATGATTCCTTTATAAAATGCCCTAACAATAGGGGGATATACTTGGAGCCGTGTCGTCGATGGTTTTTGGATCTACCAGCTCTTCCTCCTGCCACTAATGCATACCTATACCATCCAATAAAAAGAACCAGCCTTTTTCGGAATAAGAAAAAGACACTGGTTCTTTATTTTTCTTTCAACAAATAATTGAATTTATCGCTAGTAGATAAAACGAAACAGGAAAAGCATCCTACCTTGGCGTAGGATGCTTTTGTTTATACACTTAATTGCTCGCGGAGTCCAGATAGTCTTTCCTTTGTATTTGAATCGAATTGATCTACATAAAAGCTTACCTGATATAAATAAGAAAAGACCAAGCGGTACTTTAAGAACAGCTCCACTTGTTCCCTCCAATCTGCTTCTAACGAGTATTCTGTTTGATAACCATCCATAAAATGAGTAAGAAATCTTTCTTTAAATTCGTTCTTGTGCTCATCCGTAACGGTTTCCAAAGCATCAAAGAGAGCGATGGCAATATCATAGGTATACCAGTGATACTTGACGTGATTAAAATTCAATAAAGTAAGCTCTCCTGATGATTGAAGCATCATATTACGATAACGTAAATCATTATGTATTAAGCCATAGGAACGTTCTGTTTGGGGTAACCTCCTAATTTGATCTAGATAGTAAATAAATTTTTCATATATTTTAGGTTCGAAAAAAGATAAGTCTCGATGAAATATTTCTCCTTCATCCCACTCTTCATACGGTGGAAGTTGTTCATGGTGTTGGTAGGATCGGGATAAAGCATGCATCTTTCCCATTAATTGTCCCCATCGCCTGAATAAGTTTCCATTCCATATCCCTGGGTCTTGGGGTGAGATTGGCTTTCCGTTTGCTTTCTGAAAAGAGATTACACAACAAGGAATGGGTAATTTAATAATATTTTCAACAGATTGTCCACGTGTAGATAACACTTGTTTGGGGATTGAAATCCCAGCTGAACGTAAAAAAGAAACCCATTTTAGCTCCGCATCAACCACTTCACGGTCTTTTTTTGCCAATGGGGTTAGTTGTAAGACACAGACTTCTCCATCTCGTTCAAACTCGTAAATGTTTTGGTGAAATCCTCCTATAAATTTCAAAGAGCGAGTCATCCCTTTAAATTTCCGACAAGCTTCGTTGACAGTTTCTGTTTTCCACATTCACTCATCACCTGCTTTCCCCTCTTTTGTATCATATCTATAGATTTCTGTCGATTGAACGGTTTGAATATTTGCCCATACCAACAATGATGAGTCTTACCACCTTTTCTATCCCAAGCTAAAAACATTTCTCTAGACTAAGATGATACTCGTTTCTTATGATAGAGTTTAACCTTTGATAGAATGAAAAGGAGTGGGCAGTGTGGAAATGATGAACCAACTTCCAAATCCAAAACAGGATGAGGCACAGAAAGGTGCTTGGTTAAGTATAGGTGCTTACTTCGTTCTGTCTCTCGTCAAGTTGTGGATTGGATCTGTGTCTCATTCACAAGCCGTTTTTGCAGATGGATTAAATAATGTTAGTGATATCTTACTATCGATCGCGATTCTTATTGGTTTAAAAGTATCCAGCCAGCCTGCGGATCACAATCATCCGTATGGACATTGGAAGGCCGAGACGATTGCGACTCTTGTAGCGGCTATTTTGATGGTACTCGTTGCGATCGAAGTTTGGATTCAAGCCATTCAAGCACTGATTCAGCCGAAACCGACCCAGATCTCTCCAGTTGCTTTATATGTTTCTTTGGGATCAGCTGTTGTTATGTTCATTGTCTCTAGCGTCAATATGAGATTAAGTCGAAAAACAAATAGCATCGCTCTTCAAGCAGCAGCTCATGATAATCGTTCAGATGCTTATGTCAGTATAGGAGCCGCTGTAGGGATTGTAGGCAGTTATGGGGGATTCGGTTGGCTAGACCCAGTTGCCGCTTTTCTGGTGGGGATTTTGATTGTAAAGACAGGCTGGGAAGTGGGGGCTCCCGCCATTCATATGTTGATGGATGGATTTGATCAGGAAAAGCTACAGGGAATTGAAGAAAAAGTGCTCCAGATTTCAGGGATTACTCAAGTCAAAGAGATTCGTGCCCGAAATCATGGAGTATATGTATATGTAGATATGACCATAACAGTCGACCCGTATCTATCTGTGATCGAAAGCCATTTGTTAACCGAAGAGATTGAAAACGGTTTAAAAGGATATCTCAATATAGTCTCTGTTCATGTCCATGTGGAACCTTCTCTCCAAGCCGACAAGCTTCTTCCCTAAACTCGAGAAGAAGCTTGTCATCATTATTTAACGAAAAGCACGTAAATATTGTCGTGGTTCATGATATTCTTGTTCAGTTTTTTGAACGGCTCGCAAGACCCAATAGGGATCACGAAGTAGTTCACGACCGATAAAGACAAGATCAGCTCGTTGGTTTCCCAAAATCTCCTCGGCCTGTTCAGGTTTAGTAATCAACCCAACTGCTCCTGTAGCGATTTCGGCTTGTTGTTTAATTGCGTCTGCAAACGGAACTTGGTAACCCGGATAGACAGCGGAAGGGGGTTGTGGAATAGCTCCTCCTGAAGAGACATCGACCAGATCAACACCCCATGTTTTCATTTGTTTTGCTAGTTGAATACTATCTTCTAGTTGCCATCCCTCTGGATGATAGTCCGTTGCGGAGATCCGAACATAGAGGGGCTTTTCTCTTCCCCATGTTTTTTGCACGGCATGAATGATTTGCTTCAGGAGCTGAATTCGATTTTCAAAGCTACCGCCATATTCATCTGTCCGTTGATTGCTAAGTGGAGATAAGAACTGATGAATTAGATATCCATGTGCAGCATGAAGTTCTACAATGTCAAACCTGGCTTCTTTGGCACGTTTTCCCGCTGCTTGGAAGGCAGTGATTACTTCTTGAATATCGGTATGACTCATCTCGACGGGGATGGGGTCTTCATGACGAAAAGGAATTGGGCTAGATGAAATGATGGGCTCATCCACCATGGCTTTTCGTCCTGCATGTGCGAGTTGAATCGCCATTTTTACTCCTTGTTGATGGCCAAATTGTACGATTCGTTTTAAACCTTCGATTTGCTCATCATTCCAGATCCCTAAGTCTTTGGTGCTAATCCTTCCTCTACTTTCCACAGCGGTCGCTTCTAACATAACTAATCCTACTTGACCTACTGCGCGAGCCCCATAGTGAACAAAGTGCCAGTCGGTTGCTTTTCCATCAGCTTCTGCGGAGTACATACACATCGGAGAACAAACAATTCGGTTCGACAATGTACAATCCTTTTGTATGAATGGTTTAAGCATTTGCATTTTTTAACCTCCTAAAAATTGATTTTTATTATAAAATAAAGATTATAGATGATACTCCTATTCTCTTAGAACTGAATAAAAACATCTTTTCTCTTAGGTGAATGGGATAGGAAGAATATTTTTAATTGCTTTAGTTTTCGACCAAGTAGAGAATAAACGATAAATATTTCTTGATCTATGGAGGGATTGTATGAGTCAGCGTAATCATTTTCGTTCAGAGTGGGATCAAGAGCATCCAAAAGTTCAGCAACTCATTAATCATGTAGAAAAGGTGATCATTGGCAAGCGTTCGGTGATTCAACTATGTGTAGCAGCACTCCTTTCTCGAGGTCATGTTTTACTAGAAGATGTTCCAGGGGTCGGTAAAACCGTTTTGGTGAAGGCGCTCGCGAAGTCTTTAGGAGCTCCATTTAGTCGGATTCAATTTACTCCTGATTTGATGCCATCTGATGTGACGGGTGTTTCCATTTTCAATCAGAAAACGCTCAATTTTGAATTCCGTCCGGGACCTCTGATGGCAAATATAGTGTTAGCTGATGAAATCAACCGTACCTCTCCGAAAACCCAGTCTGCACTTCTTGAGGCTCTTGAGGAAGGGAGTATCACGGTTGATGGTCATACCTACCCATTAGATATACCCTTTTTCGTAATGGCTACACAAAATCCAATCGAATATGAGGGAACCTATCCGTTACCAGAAGCACAATTAGATCGCTTTCTATTAAAGCTGCATATTGGTTACCCTAGTGCTGACCAAGAAGTGGAGATGCTAAAGCGGTTTCAAGATCGGCATCCTTTGACCGAAATCGAGCAGATTTTGACAAAGGAAGAACTACAACAATTTCAAGAAGAGATTCCCAAGGTTCATGTAGATGATTCGATCGCTCGATATATTGTTCACATCATTGAACAGACACGGAAATCTCCTTACCTATATTTGGGGGCAAGTCCACGTGCTTCACTCGCTTTATATCGTGTTACTAAAACTTGGGCTTTTATGCACCAAAGGCAATATGTGATTCCTGATGATGTGAAATATTTGGCTCCTTTTGTATTAGCTCATCGAGTGATTCTTAATTCAGATGCTCGACTTAAAGGGCATTCGGCTGAAACAATCATTAACCGTTGTTTAGAACAAGTGAAAGTTCCTGTCAAGGCTTCAAAAGAAGGTAGGATTTCGAGATGAAGAGGGAGGGAAGAGGTTTAATTTTCTGCCTGATTAGTACCCTTATTTTAGGCATTTCAGCTCTCTATTTTGGAGGGTTTGTCATTAGCTTTCTATTTTATGTCAGTGTAATCATCACTTTATGGGAGATCATCGTTTATAACCTCTGTATCTCCAGAATCTCTGCTCGGAGGGAGCTTTCTTCTTCTGTATTGATGGCTGGAGAGAATCTTGAAATAACCATCTCTGCTTCCCGAGGATGGTATTTCCCATTCGGTTGGCAAACGATGAAAGATCGAGTTGTTCAAAGTAACCGATCACATAAAGAGGGTGAATGTATTCTAGAAAAGAAATTTTATCTGCAAGATAAATCAGAATTTAAATACAAAATATACAATTTGAAAAGAGGCAGATATGAATTTACTCCGCTCTCTCTTCATGGGGGAGACTTTTTGGGATTAGTAGAACGTCAGAAAAAAGTGGGAAAAGGAGAAAAAATTGCGGTTTATCCGCAAGTTGTTCCTGTACCTAAGTGGTTGCCATCTCAAACCGCAAGTGTTTCTGCATCGATCTCTAGTCGTAGGATAGGATCTGATACGAATACAGTAAGTGGACTACGCAATTATCGCTATGGGGATCGTTTGCAACAGATTGATTGGAAAGCAAGTGCGAGAGGTCAAGGATTAAAGGTGAAAGAGTTTGAACAGGAAATTTTACAAACAGTATTCATCATCTTGGATCAGAGTGAAGGCTCATATCGGGAGAAAGAGGATGAGCTCTTTGAGCGAGCTGTCTCACTGGCGGCTTCATTAACCCATCAATTGACTCGTCAAGCTTGCACAACTTCTGTGTTATTAACGGGGAAAAAGCCCCTTTTATTAAAGAAGATAACTAGTGGGGTTCAGATGAAGGAATTTCTAAATATTCTCATTGATGTCCAACCCAATGGCCGGAACTCTCCCTCTATGTTTGGCTCTCTTCTGGGAGTAGACCAGCTACAACATCAGAAGGTTTTATTGATTACTCCGCGGGCTGATCAGGAAACGCTTTCTTTGATTCGTAAGTTGAAACAAAGAAACGCCTCAGTGGAATGGTTTTGGATCTCTCATCCCAAAGCTGGTTTCCCCCATTTAGTAGAAGAGATGAGTCAACTTCAAGTCCAATTCTGGAATATCAATCAGGATCACTTTGAACTCATCTTGCAGAGAGGTGATTCGATTGCTTACCACCGTTCAGCAGCTCAGTCATTTTAAAAAAGGCATCTTACTGTTGATTTCATGGCTCTTATTTTGGGAAGGACTTCACGTTTTCTTTAAAATGACTGAAACGATTCAGATCCAGTTCTTTTTTATAGGATTCATTTTATTTACTTTGGTTTCTTTGACTTCACTGAGTCGATGGATGAAAGCTTGTCTCTTTATATCGATCATTTATTTGTTACTCTACTTAATATTCTTATCTCGATGGGAGCTCTTAGGAGATCTAAGTATTGACTCAGTTTTTTTTGAATTGGTCAAAGAGTGGAACCAATTGGAGGGAGTTACTAGCTTTAATTCTTCGGAACAAAAAGTACTAGGCTCGTTGTTGTTGTTTATTATATTACTTTGGATCGCTTATATATGGGTCTATTTATTTTTAAAAAAGGGGAATATTTTAATTCCATTTTCTCTTGTGCTCCTGTTGTTGATCGTGATCAACCAATCATCAGAAATAGAGTTAGAATCAACGATCGTCCGTGTTGTCATTTATTTAATTGGTTGTATGTTATGGATTCGATGGGAGAAATGGAAGACTCATGTTACAAATATCCATCAAGCCCGTAGAAGTTGGAAAGTGGGAACCTTTTTGCTTCTCATTTTGGTCATGGCTGCTAGCTATGTGCCTCCAACTTTTTCTTCGACTGAACAACCGATCTGGATCTCATTATTTGAAAGTGTAGAAGGTTCAGGCGAAGGAATTACCTTCCCGCTATTGACACCTAAAAGGATTGGTTATTCAGCGGATGACCGAAAACTAGGTGGACCTTTAAAGATGGATGAGACCGTTTTATTTCGAGCGGTTTCTGACCAAAGCTATTATTGGCGCGGTGAATCAAAAAGTGTTTATACAGGGCAAGGTTGGACAAGTGTAGAGGATGTAACAATGAATCAGGCGTTAAATGGATGGGTGAATAAAGATCAATTATCGCCCAATGAAGACTTTTATAACCTTTTTCGCCATCCTGCACAAGAAAATCGGGTCAAGATCGTTTGGGAGGAGTGGAAATATTCAACTCTTTTCGTGCCGGGACAATTGATCACATTAAAACTACCTGAGTATAAGGAGAAGAATCCTTTTACACTCATCTTTTCCAGTGAAGGCTTTCATGTGAACCAGATTCGTTTGGATCAAGGAATCAAGCCAGTCAAGCTAGAGATGGATACTCAGATCCCTTTATGGGATGAAGAACAGTTGAGAGAACTCGCAAGGGGTAAAGCAAGAGATGATGTGGATTACTCTATTGCAGTAAGTGCGATTGAATTACCTGAAAGCGTTCCAAAGCGAATTCAGAACTTAACACTTCAGATTACAGAAGGATATCATGGAAACTATGATCGAGCGAAGGCGATTGAGAGGTATTTAAAGTCGAGTGGTCACTTTCAATATGATACAGAGAAAGTGTCTCACCTACCTAAAGGAAGAGATTTTGTGGATCACTTTCTTTTTGATAGCAAAATAGGGTACTGTGATCATTTTTCTTCATCAATGGTTGTGATGCTACGTTCAGTTGGTATTCCCGCACGATGGGTAAAAGGATTTGCCCCTGGGGAAGCTATCTTTGATCCCGAAGCGAACAAGTATATAACGACGGTAAGAAATAAGGATGCTCATTCTTGGGTCGAAGTATATTTGGATGGAATTGGATGGATTCCATTTGAACCAACTCCCTCGTTCTCTACTCCCATACCTAGTTCCATGAATGAGGCTCCTGTAGAGTCTGTTGATTCTGGTTCGGACATAGAAGGTCAAATTCCTGCCACGATTCAGCAGAAGCAAGAGCGATTGGAGAAAGAGTTGGAGAAAGGTGAATCTACTTCATCTGTCAAACAGGGGGACTCTGGAAGTACATGGAGATGGCGAGAAGTACTCCTTGGATTGGGATTACTCCTGATCATTATAGGAATCGGTTGGAAATATCGAATCCATATTCAGTGGTTGCTATTATTACGTTTTAGAGAAAAAGGAGATCATCGAACGTTTTTCACTGCTTACGAATCATTATTACGTTGGTTAGCAAATCTTCGAGGAAAGCGCGCAGAACATCAAACTTTGCGAGAATATTGGGATCAACATCCGAGCCCTCAGGAAGCTACGATTTTAACTAAGAAGTATGAAAAAGTGAGATATGGGAAATACGATAAGAAAGAAAATATTTGGAAAGCAACCTGGGATTTATGGAAAAAATTAATAAAACAGCTTCGTCCTTGACCATATCTCTACTGCTCTGGTATCATATTTTTTGGTAGATCTATCCCGTATATATTCAGGAATATGGCCTGAACGTTTCTACCCGGCTACCGTAAATGGCCGGACTACGGTTTATAGGTCGCCGGGATGCCTAAAAATCTTTCTTCGGCCAATTCCTTTTCGGATTGGTGAGGATTTTTCGGGGGAACCGGGGTCCTATATCGCAGAAGAAGCGGTATAGGCCCCCGGTTTTTTTGGTACATGAATAGAAGCGGGAAGGAAGAGAAGTACTATATGGAAAAGCCAATTGAACGCGTAGTGGTGCTAGACTTTGGTGGTCAATATAACCAGTTAATTGCAAGACGAATTCGAGATCTGGGAGTCTTTAGTGAGTTACTTCCACATCATACTTCCGCAAGCAAGTTAAAAGAGATCAACCCCAAAGGAATTATTTTTTCGGGTGGTCCAAACAGTGTTTATGCGGAAGGAGCTCCCCATGTGGACCCTGAGATTTTTTCGTTGGGGATCCCAATCTTAGGTATTTGTTATGGAATGCAGTTAATCGCACATCATTTTGGAGCCAAAGTGGAACGTGCTAGCAAACGAGAGTATGGAAAAGCGGAAGTAGAGATTGTTTCCGATTCACCACTTTATCAAGGGCTTGAGAAAAATCAGATGGTTTGGATGAGTCACAGTGATGTTGTGATTGAGCCACCAGCTGGCTTTCAAGTAGATGGAAAAACTGATTCAGCACCTGTGGCGATGATGAGTGATCCACAACAGAGGATCCATGCAGTTCAGTTTCACCCAGAAGTGCAACACTCCCTCCGTGGACAAGAAGTGTTACGCAATTATTTATATGAAGTATGTAAGTGCTCAGGGGATTGGAGTGCAGAAACATTTATCGAAGATGCGATCAAGGAAATTAGAGCGCGCGTGGGTGATCAAAAAGTTTTATGCGCTTTAAGTGGTGGAGTAGATTCATCTGTAGTAGCTGTACTCATTCATAAAGCGATTGGTGACCAACTCACCTGCATGTTTGTTGATCATGGTTTACTACGGAAAGGCGAAGCAGAAGGCGTAGTGGAAACTTTTGGTGAGCATTTCCATATGAACTTAATCAAAGTTGATGCTAAAGAGCGGTTTCTAAAGAAATTGGCTGGAGTGACGGATCCCGAACAAAAACGGAAAATCATTGGTAATGAATTTATTCGGGTATTCGAAGAAGAGTCTGAGCATTTGGGAGAACATCGCTTCTTAGGTCAAGGAACTCTTTATACAGATATCGTGGAGTCGGGCACGGACACTGCGCATACGATCAAATCTCACCATAATGTAGGTGGACTACCTGAAGATATGAAAATGGAATTGATCGAGCCATTAGATACTCTCTTTAAAGATGAAGTCCGTAAAGTAGGGCTAGAGCTAGGTCTACCAGAAGAAGTGGTTTGGAGACAACCATTCCCAGGACCGGGACTCGGGATTCGGGTGATCGGAGAAGTTACTGAACACAAATTAAATATTGTTCGTGAATCAGATGCAATTTTACGTGATGAAATACAAAAAGCAGGTCTAGACCGAGAAATCTGGCAGTACTTTACCACTTTGCCTGATTTTAAAAGTGTTGGAGTGATGGGAGACGTTCGGACTTATGCGTATACAGTTGGGATTCGTGCTGTCACTTCGATTGATGGAATGACTGCCGATTGGGCACGGATTCCTTTTGAGATACTTGAAAAAATATCAAGTCGAATTATTAACGAAGTCGAAGATGTGAACCGGGTCGTATACGATATTACGTCTAAGCCGCCATCCACCATTGAATGGGAATAGAACTCCTGCTTTAAATAGGAGAGGTAAACATGGCTAAATTAACATCCATGCTATCTAATTACTTTGGTTTTAAAGAACATGGAACGAACTTTAAAACTGAAATGTTAGCAGGTGTAACTACTTTTTTCACTATGGCGTATATTTTGCTCGTCAACCCATCCATTATGGGAGAAACAGGGATGGATTTGGGAGCAGTCTTTGTTGCAACAGCAATCTCAGCTGCATTTGGTTCATTACTCATGGGGGTTATTGCTAATTATCCAATTGCATTAGCTCCCGGAATGGGTTTAAATGCTTACTTTACCTATACTGTAGTATTGGGAATGAACGTTCCTTGGCAAACGGCTTTAGGTGCAGTCTTTGTTTCAAGTGTGATTTTCTTGATCTTGACCGTTACCAAGGTTCGCGAAATGATTATTAACTCCATTCCCGCTGGACTCAAGTATGCAGTTTCAGCCGGGATTGGTCTATTTATCGCTTTTATTGGTTTTAAAAACGCACAAATCATCATTCCAAACGAAGCCACTTATGTTTCTTTAAATCCAGAGTTAGTAACAAAGCCTGAAATCTTACTTACTTTATTTGGATTAATTGTTACAGCTCTACTGATGGTGCGTAAGGTGAGAGGCGCTATTTTTCTCGGAATGCTATCTACAGCTGTCGTAGGAATAGCCGTACCTAAATTGTTGGGTTTACAAGAAATCGTGAAGGTACCTTCTCAAATTTTCAGTTTACCTCCAAGTATCGCGCCTACTTTTATGCAATTAGATATTATGGGTGCAGTTGACTTGGGATTGATCACGATTGTATTTGCCTTCTTATTTGTAGATTTGTTTGACAATGCGGGAACCTTGGTAGGAGTAACGAGCCAAGCGGGTTTGCTGAAAGACAATAAGTTGCCACGTGCAGGTCGAGCTTTATTTGCAGACTCAGTTGCTTCTATGAGCGGTTCGCTTTTAGGAACTTCAACCGTTACTTCTTATATTGAATCATCTGCAGGTGTAGCTTCTGGTGGACGTACAGGAATGACTTCTGTTGCAACAGCACTTTGTTTTGTGGCTGCGCTATTCTTCTTTCCAGTGGTAGAGACATTTGCTTCTGTCGCTGCGATTACCTCTCCAGCACTGATTATTGTGGGTGTGTTAATGGCTTCAAGTTTGAAGAAGATTGAATGGGATTCTTTTTCTGAAGCAGTTCCTGCATTCCTCACGATTATCATGATGCCTTTAACATTTAGTATTGCTACAGGGATTGCGATCGGTTTTGTATTCTATCCATTAACCAAGTTAGTCAATGGGGATGGAAAAAAAGTTCACCCGATTGTGTATGTGTTAGGAATCATATTTATCCTGAGGTTTATTTTCTTAGGTAGTATCTAGCGAATGTAGAAGTCCTCTCGAATAGAGAGGGCTTTTTTATGTATATTTTTCTCTCTCTCTATGAAACCTAGAGGTGAGGAGGAGAGAGTGATGAATCGAAGGCGATTGGTAATGGGTTTGTTGGGTATTTGTTTGAGTTTTATTTGTCTGGAAATGGTTACAGCACATCAGATCGTCGAAGAGGTTGATCCTGATGGAACAGCGGCTATTCAAACAGTTGTCAAACAAAAAGAAAAAGCAGTGAATGAGAAAAACTTATCGTCTTTCATGGATGTACTCCATCCCGATTCTCGATCCTATAAGCAGGAACAAAAACGTTGGTTTATGGATGCGATTCAGTATATTGATCCACATTCATATCGTTTAGAAGTAGAGTCGATTCATGCTGAAAAAGAAGGTCGATGGCAAGTCTGGGTCAAGCAGTCTTATCGGAAAAAGGGAAAGTCATATCATGTCAAGTTCCCACTTTGTTTTGAGAAGACAGCTTCTGGTTGGAAAGATCGTGATCTCCCTTTTTATCAAATGTCTAAGGGGAAAGTTGTTGTTTATTACACTTCTCCAAACTTAGAAGACCAAGCCCACATGGCACTCGATATTTGTGAACGAGCTAGTTATGCATTAACCAATCGCTTTCAATGGAAACCCCAACAATTGATTGAGGTCAAATTGTATCATCACCCAGAAGTATTTCGCCAATCAGTGAAACTATCGCTTCCAACGTGGGCTGGGGGATGGCATGAAGCAGGTGAGTCAATCAAGTTAATCGGAGGACAATCGACGGCTAAAGGACTGGCCTCTGGACTTGTTCATGAGTTAACCCATCAGATGGTAAGCGAATTGACTCGTGATAATGCCTCATATTGGTTGCAAGAAGGGGCAGCTATGTATTATGAAGCACATCTGTTGCCTGGTTTATATGATGAGGTAGGCGAGTCAAGAGTAAAACTGTTTACGGTGAAACAACTGGAAAGTTTAGATTTGGAAGCATTGGATGGGAAAGAGGCACACAGGTATTATCAAACTTGTTACCAGTTGTATTCATATTTGATGGAAATCTATGGAGAACAAAAGTTAAAACAGGTCTATCAAGATTTACATGGGGAGTTAACGATTGATGTAGATCATAAAGAAAAATTGCAAGAATTGAATCGGCGAACCCGAGAGTCTTTTCAAAAGGTATTAGGAAAATCAATGGATCAAATCAATGATGAATGGAACAAAGATAGAAGATAAAAAAACTGTTGACAGTATTTATTGATCCATGTTATATTAACTATCGTCGCTGATGCGACTAACAATAACTCTTATAACTTAATAGTTAGTTGTAAGAAAAAATAAATGTTGACTTTGTGTAGATGATATGTTAAGATGATTCATGTCGCTACAAAAGGGCGATACAGTGTTCCTTGAAAACTAAAGAGTGAAACCATGACCTGTTAATTTTTTGAGAGCATAGAATCAAACAACCATTTTTGGAGAGTTTGATCCTGGCT
>NZ_SMAG01000009.1 GCF_004341825.1 Hazenella coriacea
TCCACTCGTTCCCATCCCGAACACGACCGTTAAGCCCTCCAGCGCCGATGGTACTTGGGGTGCAGACCCCTGGGAGAGTAGGA
Organism: Hazenella coriacea; assembly: GCF_004341825.1. Classification (GTDB taxonomy): domain Bacteria; phylum Bacillota; class Bacilli; order Thermoactinomycetales; family Thermoactinomycetaceae; genus Hazenella; species Hazenella coriacea. The sequence goes on from NZ_SMAG01000009.1 coordinate 84, forward strand.
CGTTGCCAGGCAAATGAGGTAAAGCACTTGCAAAAATGCAAGTGCTTTTATTTATAAATATGTTCTAACAGAGTTTTTAGGGTGTGTTTTTGCCCATCCACTCTTTATTCCAATTTACAATATGAAATAAAACATTCGGATTTCATTAATGATTACGAGAAAAAATGGAACTAAATTCATTGAATATCAAAATATATAATTAAAGTATCCCAGTGATGAGAAAGTGAAATCGAGTTGAATGAGCTCATTTATGTAAGATGCGTATAGCTCAGGATGATTTCTCCTTTGTGTAAATGGGGATAGGTACTTCACTTGAACCAGAACGCGTCGTGACTTTATGGGCAGATGTTTTTTTCGAATGCGATAGAGTCAGCTTCTAAGGGGAACAATGGTACAATAAGAACAATTCACAACAGAAAGAGGGAAGGGATATGTGCGGACGTTTCTCTTTGTTTAGTTCGCATAACCTGCTTCAAGAGCGGTTTCAATTTGAATTTAGTGAAACTACTGATTGGCAACCAAGGTATAATATTGCTCCAAGTCAGCAAGTATTGGCAATTATTTATGATGAAACGAAAAGGAAAGGTCAATTCCTCCGTTGGGGACTTATACCATTCTGGGCGAAGGATCAGAAAATCGGATATAAACTCATCAATGCTAGAAGCGAAACGATAACAGAAAAATCAAGTTTTCGCCATTTGATAAGTAGAAAGAGATGTTTGATTCTGGCGGATGGCTTTTATGAATGGAAGAAAACAAAGGATGGAAAACAACCTTATTTTATCCAATTGGCATCAGGTCAACCTTTTGCATTTGCTGGATTGTGGGATTGTTGGGAAAAGGATGATCAGATTATTCGTTCATGTACCCTAATCACCACTTCTCCCAATTTATTGATGAAGTCGATTCATGATCGGATGCCAAGTATTCTTCAACCCAATGAGGAGAATGCGTGGCTAGATCCAAAACTCCAAGATAAGAAATATTTGAAGTCCCTACTAAAACCTTATCCAGAGGAAGAGATGATTCGTACACCTGTCTCTACCTTGGTCAACTCTCCAAGAAATGATGAACCTGACTGCATGACTCCAATTGGTGAGGATGATCTCTTTTTTTCTAATTGATAGTGTGATTAAAAACGTCTTTTAGATCCTATTCTAGCTATCGTTGCGAAACTCTTACTGCTCATGGGACAATTCCTTTGGGCTCACTTGATGGGCATCTAGGCATGGAAAACATGGAGGACAGGATGAAGAACTATATGATATTTAACTATACAAACATACTTCCTTTTTTAGATGAAGATGAAATATTTTGCTTGGAACCTGAGGTACAGGTGGCCCATGAGATGCTACATAGCAGAACAGGAGTTGAAGCTGATTTATTGGGATGGGTAGACTTACCTATAACCTATGACCGCAAAGAGTTCAATCGCATACAACAAGTAGCTTCACAAGTGCAGAATGATTCGGATGTATTAGTCGTCATTGGAATTGGTGGCTCTTATTTAGGTGCACGAGCTGCGATTGAAATGTTATCCCATACCTTTTATAATCAACTTCCTAAAACAAAGAGAAAAGTTCCAGAAATTCATTTTGTAGGAAATCATTTTAGTGCCAACTATATCGCTGATTTAATCGAACTACTTGAGGATAAAAACTTTAGCATCAATATGATTTCTAAATCAGGTACAACGATGGAGCCTGCCATTGCTTTCCGTGTCTTTCGTGAATTATTGGAAAAGAGATACGGCGAAGAAGAAGCGCGTCGGCGAATTTACGTAACAACAGATCGAGCGAAAGGACCATTAAAAAAATTAGCTGATGAAAAAGGGTATGAAACTTTTGTGATCCCCGAGAAAGTCGGAGGCCGTTATTCTGTTTTAACGGCTGTCGGATTATTACCTATTGCCGTTGCGGGAATCGATATTTGTGAGTTAATGGCAGGGGCTCAGGCTGGATTTACGGCGTTCAACGATCCAAATATGAGTAATAACCTTAGCTATCAGTATGCAGCCGTCCGAAGCGCTCTTTACCGCAAAGGGAAAATGACCGAGCTTTTAGTTAGTTATGATCCTGCCTATCAATATTTTTCTGAGTGGTGGAAACAACTGTTTGGTGAAAGTGAGGGAAAAGACCAGAAAGGTATTTTCCCGGTATCTGTAAATTTTACAACAGATCTTCATTCGATCGGACAATACATTCAGGATGGATTACGGAATTTATTTGAAACCATTGTTTTTGTGGAGCAGTCAGCAAAAGTTGTTACATTACTTCCTGAAAAGAGTGATCTGGATGATCTTAATTATCTAGCAGGTAAAGATCTAGACTTTATTAATACTCAAGCATTTGAGGGCACGATGGTAGCGCATACAGAAGCAGGTGTTCCTAATATGGTAATTAAAGCAAAAGAAATGAACCCTTATACTTTTGGATTGCTGATCTATTTTTTTGAAAAAGCATGTGCGACGAGTAGTTATCTACTTGGTGTGAATCCCTTTAATCAACCAGGAGTCGAAGCATATAAGAGAAATATGTTTGCTTTACTAGGAAAGCCTGGTTTTGAAAAGGAGCGAGAAAAACTACTTCAATGGTTAGAGAATTAGTTTCCTGTTAAGTCAGAAGGGACGATTGAAGTAAGATTTTTGCGTACTAAATAGATACTTATCCATTAGATCCGATCCGGATGGTAAAGAGTGATAGGCAGATTCTATTATGAATCTGCCTAATTTATTTTTGAAATGAATATTTAAAAAATTCATAATTAAAATTGACCAAATATACGGAATAAAATATAATATATTTGTATTAGAAAAAATTTTAGTAGGAGGCTATCTTGTGAGACAACTCTATAAGATTTTAGCAGTATCTTGTGTAGGATTAGCCATGACCTTTACGTCTCTTCCACTGGCTACAGATGTACTTGCTAAAGAAGTAAAGGTGAATAAGCAACAACTCTCACCTGAGACGACAGTCTATAGTGACGGTCGGGTAGCTGATCTGAGTGATGTTAGTAACCAAAAAGGAGTTGTCAAAGAACCTAAAAACACAGGAGCTTATGTTCCAAGTTTTAAAGGAACAGGAGAATTAAAACCTTCTACAGGCTCTATAACTAGTAATGCGATTGGCATCACATCTATTATTGGCAATGATGATCGAACGAAAGTGACAAATACTACTTCTTTCCCCTACTCAGCCGTGGTTCATATTCAGTCCGATATTGGTCAGTGTACAGGATGGATGATTGGACCTCATACAGTCGCTACTGCTGGGCATTGTATCTATAATACAAGTACAGACCGATGGGCCAGCTGGGCAAGAGTTTATCCCGGTAAAAACGGTTCATCCAATCCCTATGGATACGCAAATGCAACAGGTTTCCGCTCGGTGATCGGATGGACGCAAAACCACAATCATGAATATGATTATGGTGCAATTCAATTAGATCAAAATATTGGTAATTCCACGGGTTGGTTTGGTTACCGTTGGCAATCATGGTCTTATGTAGGAGAATCTGAGACCGTGGTAGGCTATCCTGGGGATAAGGACTCTGGAACTACGATGTGGAAACACAAAGATAAAATCGGTAAAGAAACGAGTGAAAAATTATACTATCAAAATGACACAATAGGTGGGCAAAGTGGGTCACCGATTTGGCAAACTCGATCGGAGTGTGGAGAGTGTTCAATTGGTGTCCACGCTTATGGAGCATCAGGTGGCTATAATAGTGGGACACGGATTACCGAAGCGAAGTTCAATAACTTTACAAATTGGAAAAATGAACCGCTATAATCATAGTTAAGGATTATGGTTAATGATCTGGAGCCAACTAAGGGATCGGATTCCACTATTTTGGGAAATAGATCCATCATGAATGGACAACCTTTGAAAATGATCTAGCATTAGAGGATATCGTTCAATTGCGAACTGATATCCTCTTTTTATTCAACCTAATCATATTTGAATTGGAACAACATATAGATTTTTTCATAAAGTAACTTGCTACCTTTCATTATTTGTGTGAAAATAAAAAAGACCGGACAGTCAGTTTTTATTGATCGTATTTGTTACATAAATACATGAGAAGATCCATCTGTTCATAAGGTCTAGCGTTTCACTAACAAGCTTGCTGTTATGAGGAAATATGGATGGTAGATGTAACAATTCTACTTATTCCTTAATAGATCGAAAATAGATTGGATCAACCTAGTAGAGAGAGAGGACAAACGATGGATTCAACAACACAATTAATGAAAGATTTATTAGAAGTGGATGGTGTACCAGGTTTTGAAGGCGATGTTCGACAAAAAGTAAAAGGGTATTTGGAACCGTTATCCGATGAGATTTTATACGACCGTCTTGGAAGTGTGGTAGGTAAAAAAGTAGGTCAAGCAGACGGCCCTCGTGTTTTATTAGCAGGCCATTTAGATGAGATTGGTTTTATGGTTACCCAGATTACGGATAAAGGTTTTTTACGATTTCAACAACTTGGGGGCTGGTGGTCTCACAATGTCTTGTCCCATCGAGTGAAGATTAAGACTAAAAACGGGGATATCTTAGGAATTATAGGTTCAAAGGCACCCCATGTACTTGCGCCTGAAGAGAGAACTAAATTATTACAATTAAAAGATATGTTTATTGATGTAGGTGCAAAAAATAAGGAAGAAGTAGCAGAGATGGGGATTCGTCTTGGAGATCCTGTGACACCTGTGTCTGATTTCTTTACCATGCGCAATGGTGAGTTGTGGGGTGGGAAAGCATTAGATAATCGAGCGGGTTGTGGTGTTGCTATCGAAGTTTTAAAGCGCTTACAAAACGAAGAACATCCTAATATTGTATTTAGTGGAGCAACTGTTCAAGAAGAAGTGGGATTGCGAGGAGCTATGACTGCAGCTAATCTAGTAAAACCAGATATTGCGTTTGCGGTAGATGTAGGGATCGCTTATGATACGCCTGGAATGGAATCGATTCCTTTTACTTGTAATTTGGGTGAAGGTCCTATTGTTCTTTTGATGGATGCTACGATGATTGCACATACAGGATTACGTAATTTAGTCATCGACACAGCCGAAGAATTAGATATTCCACTTCAATTTGATGCGCTGATGGGTGGAGGGACAGATGCAGGTCGATTCCACTTACATGGGATTGGATGTCCAACCGTATCGATCGGCTTAGCGACACGCTATATTCATAGTCATAATGGGATTATGTCAAGTAAAGATTTTGAACAAACGGTTGAACTCTTAACGGCGGTTATAAAAAAGCTAGATCAGCAAAAATTACAAGAACTGATTGACTAGAAACAAGGAGTGATGTTTCGCTTGAAATGATTTTATGCTGATCCAAAGCTCATAGAAGGCGAAAATCGTGCTCCTGTCTAAATGTTGTAGTCATCAGACCCTGTATATGTCTACTAAACTCTGAAATTCCTGCTGTTTCCAAAGGGGGAGAAGGATTGGCTCCAAGGGTCACCGCAGAATATAAAGAGGAACGACGAGCACAGATTTTACAAGGTGCCCTTTACTGCTTTGCTGAGAAGGGGTTTCAAGCGACAACCATCGATGATATTGCTCAATACCTACAGGTAAGTAAGGGTGCCATCTATACTTATTTTAAGAGTAAAGAAGAGATTTATATCGAATTGATGCGTGAACGAACCCAACATGTAATTGCTGAAATCAAGGAGCAATTTCAAAGCATTGAGAAAGCAGAAGATAAAATTCAATTCCTCTTTCGATACTTTCGTCTAGAATCATATTCTTTGATGCGCCAATACGGAAAAGTCCACTTTGAATTTTGGATTTATTCGTCTCGAAAACAAGAATTGCAACTATTATTGGAAGAACGATATGAAGAGGTTGTCCAGATGATGATGCAGGTGATTCATCAGGGAAAAAAAGCTGGCGAATTTCGCTATGATCTCGATGATCAGATGATGAGTCAATTACTTTGGATCATACGTGATGGGATCTCCCTTCATTACTCGGTGATGGACCAAGAGTGGATGTATCGCAGAATATGGAAAATTGTTGAAGATGTATTTATTAGTTATATACGAGTGGATTAAGAAAAACGCCCCCAGCTCCGAAAAGGTTGGGGGGCGTTTTTACTATTAAGAGGGTCTTTATGTACCCAAATAGAGTGAATCCTGTAATTGAGTCATGAAGACTTTTATTGTTTCTTTATCGAATTATGAAGAAATCGTTGTCTGCGATGGACGAATTAATTTTAGTTTAATACAGATCCTTAGGATGCGATTCCCCATCGGCAACATACGGAGTTCTCTTTCGCCAAGAGTTTTTGTGACTAGTAAGGAGACCCCATAGACGATGGCACCTAATGTAATGAGAACGAAAACCACTATAGCGTTAAAGATGCGTCCTTCTTCAGCAAGTACTTGCCATTGATTGATTCCTACTAATGAGAGGATCAGAACCCCAGCCATGATGAGAGTACATAATAATGGTTTGATAAAGTTGTGAGTGATGCTAACTTTTACTTTGGTTTTGCGAAGTACCATCCACATATTTAACCCACAAACCACTATATAAGCAATGACCATCGCCAATGCAGATCCTTTAATCCCCATCATAGGAACAAAAATAAAGTTTCCAATCACTTTGACAAGTGCGCCAATCAATAAATGGCGAACTGGAAGTTTGTTATAACCTAGGCCTTGTAAAATCCCTGAACTTGTTACTGCAAGTGTTGAAAAGATTGCCGAAAAGGCTAGAACGGCTAGAGTGATTGTTCCCTGATCATCTTGATACATGGCAATGTTTACAGGTTGAGCGACGATCACTAACCCAATACTAGCGGGGAGTCCAATGACCAATGTCATCAGCCAAGCTTGAGAAATTTTACTTTTGACAGCCTGATGTTCATTTTTAGCAACATGAGCTGAAATCGCTGGGATTAAAGCTAGTGTTAATGCGGAAGAGAAAGTCGAGATCACATTGACTAAAGGTTCTCCACGCCCATAGATCCCAAATAATTCACTGGCGTTTGCAAAACCGATTGACTTTAACAATCGTGGAACTGTTACTGAGTCAACCAATGCAATTAATGGTAAGACTAAAGTGGCTAATGAGATTGGGATCGCATATTTTAAAATCTCTTTAGCCAAAGGAAGAAGAGGCTCTGATTTTTGCTGTTTTTGCTCGGTGTATAATTGCCTATGTTTCTGGCGATCGCGCCAATTATACCAGAGGACGACGAGTAAGCCAGCGATGGCTCCTGTCAATGCTCCGGAAGTAGCACCTGCAGCTACTGCTTCATCTGAAAAGGTTCCATCCAACTTGACCATCCAATAAGTAAGTACAATAACTGTGCCAACTCGAACGATTTGTTCAATGAATTGGGAGATTCCAGTTGGCATCATCTGTTGGTGACCTTGAAAATAGCCACGTATGACGGCCATAATGGGTACTAATAAAATAGCCATGGCCAATACTTTTAGTGAGGACTCAGTGGCTGGCTCCTTTAATAGTTGCTTGGAGATCAACTCTGAACCAAAGAAGAGGATCGAGAAAGCAAGTAAACCACTGATCATTAAGATGAGGTTTGCTGCTCTTAATACTCTCCGAGCCCCCATCCAATCTTCTTGTGAGAGACGCTCTGCCACAAACTTAGAAACAGTAATGGGAATACCCGCAGAGGCAATCATCAAAAGAATGGAATAAAAGGGAAAAGAGATTTTGTAGAGTCCGACGATTTGGTCTCCAGCGATATTTTGGAATGGTATCCAGAATAAGCTACCAATGATTTTAGTAAATAATGTAGCTACACTTAGAATGAGTGTTCCTTTTACTACTTTGTTGGTCATAAAGTCTACTTCCTTTTTGTCAAAGTTCTTGTCTATTCTATCAGTTTCAAAAAAGAAATCCTACTAAAAGAACACGTAATTTTTGAAAAAAGAGAAGAGCAAAATGAATAAAGTGTGACACTATGATAAGGATCGCAGTTATAGGAGCACTTTTTTATAGAAGAGAATCTATCAGACATCATGTTGATAAATCAACATTTCATAGAGCACCTCTTTGAAAAAAAGAGAGAATTGATATAATGGGAGCGTTGTAGATTTTGAAATGGTGGGATCAAACTTCAGATACATTCCAGATCTGAAAGGGGTATCTTGTTACAATGATGTAGCAATCCTATAATCATAAAAGGAAAGCAGAGCCTGATATCAAAATAATGATTGATCCTATTTTCTGATGGACAGTTGGATAAACTTGTCACTAGATTTGGTTAAGTCTAGTTAGAAAGGAAATTAAGTCGATGATAGAAAAAAAATCGTCAATCATTAGTATGACAGGGTATGGACGTGGGGAGATTGAGATTGAAGGCATTCGAATTGTCACTGAAGTTCGTTCGGTTAATCATCGATTCTTGGAAGTAGTTGTTCGCCTTCCTCAGGGATGGATTTTATTAGAAGAACAGATCCGAAAGTTGGTTCAGCAAGTAGTTCGACGAGGAAGGGTAGATGTATTTGTCTCCGTCGAGGGAAATCAAAGTTCTAACAAACGGATCGATGTTGACTGGGAAGTTGTCAATAGCTTTTTACAGGCAAGCCAACAGATTGAAGATCGCTTGGGGATTTCTGCCAATTTAACTGTGGCGGATCTAATCCATAAACCAGAATGCTGGATTGTTGAAGAGACGAAAGAAGAAGGCGAACATGTTAAACAGGCGATCACTGATGCTGTTGAACAAGCTTGTCACAATTTAAAAGAAATGCGGGTTCAAGAGGGAATTCATTTGGCTACAGATTTATATAAGCGAGTGGATTATTTATTGGAGATTGTAGCTGAAATTAAAGAATTAGCTCCACTTGTAGAGCAGCAGATCCGGCAACGCATATCATCTAAACTAGATGATATGCTAGGTGGTAGGGAAGTGGATCAAGATCGGCTATTAACAGAAGTGGCTATTTACGCAGATAAAGCAGATATTACGGAAGAGTGTACTCGCTTGGAAAGCCATGTACAACAATTTACGTTAGCTTTACAGGCGAATGAACCCGTAGGGAGACGACTCGAATTTTTGATCCAAGAGATGAATCGTGAAATTAATACCATTGGCTCGAAGGCCAATCAACAGACGATCTCTTCGTTGGTAGTATCAGCGAAGAGTGAACTAGAAAAAATGAAAGAACAGGTTCAAAATATCGAGTAAACATTGATTCATGAAGCAAAACCATCTAAAATAGCCTAGTAGGATGATATAGAGTCTATGAGGGACTGACACATGATAGCCCCTCATAAGAAGTAGAAGCTTAAATGGGCGAGGAGGTACTCAGATTTGGGTATCAAATTGATTAATATTGGGTTTGGTAATATCGTTTCCGCAAACCGAATCGTGTCCATTGTTAGTCCTGATTCTGCACCAATCAAACGGATTATACAGGAAGCTAGGGAACGTGGTGTGCTGATTGATGCTACATATGGTCGTCGGACGAGAGCAGTGATTATTACCGACAGTGATCATGTTATTTTATCGGCTGTGCAGCCTGAAACAGTAGCCCATCGTTTAGCCACTAAAGAACAAACAGAAGAGATCGTCGATTAGAAAGGACTTGTTATGAAAGCAGGTTATCAAAAAGAAGGATTACTCATTGTGCTCTCCGGTCCGTCTGGTGTGGGGAAAGGGACTGTTTGTAATGCTCTTCGCAAACAAATGCCAACACTTACTTATTCAGTTTCTGCTACAACTAGACTTCCTCGTAAAGGTGAACAAGAAGGGGTTAATTATTTTTTTAAAAGTGTAGATGAGTTCAAACGAATGATTGATCAAGATCAATTGATTGAATGGGCTCAATATGTGGGGAACTACTATGGAACTCCACGTCACTTTGTCGAGGAAACCTTAGCAAGTGGAAGAGATATTATCCTGGAAATTGATGTACAAGGGGCACTCCAAGTTAAAAAAAGATTTCCACAAGGGATTTTTATTTTTCTAGTCCCTCCTACATTAGATGAGTTGAGGAATCGTATTGTTGGACGTGGGACCGAAACAGAAAACTCTTTAAATCATCGCATGGGAGCGGCAAATAATGAATTAAAGCAAGTTCAGCATTATGATTATGTTGTGATTAACGATGAAGTTGAACGTGCTTGTGAAAAAATTCAAGCGATCATTACAGCTGAACATTGTCGAAAAAACCGGCTAGTTATGTCCACGTAATAAGGAGGGATGAGTATGCTATATCCATCCATCGACTCGTTGATGAAAAAAGCAGATAGTAAATATTCTTTGGTTGTATTAGCAGCTAAAAGGGCTCGTCAGCTATTAGATGGAGATGAACCACAATTGAAAGCGGACTCCAAAAAGCATGTAGGAATGGCTTTAGAGGAGATTTCAGCCGATATTTTGGTATCTTCACGTAAGTAAGAACAAAAATAACAACCTAGTATGGGTTGTTATTTTTGTTGTTAGGGAATAAGGAGCAAGGAGGGGAAGATGATGAAAAAGAAACGGATAGTACTGGGGATTTCTGGAGGAATTGCTGCTTTTAAATCGGCGTCGGTCGCTAGTCAATTAACGCAGCGTGGATATGATGTTCGCGTGATTATGACCCAATCTGCTACAAAATTTATTACACCATTAACTCTTCAAACGCTCTCTCAGCACACTGTGGCGGTCGATACTTTTGATGAACATGAACCTAAGGTTGTCCAACATATTGACCTAGCAGATCATGCTGATCTCGTTCTATTGGCGCCAGCTACAGCTAATATTATTGGGAAGTTAGCTTTAGGGTTAGGGGATGATATGTTATCCACTACTTTATTGGCTACCCAAGCTCCGATCTTAATTGCTCCCGCGATGAATGTACATATGTACGAGAATCCAGTCGTACAAAAAAATATGCAGTTGTTGAAAAATCAAGGGTGTTATTTTATTGCACCAGGCGAAGGACAGTTGGCTTGTGGTTATGTGGGTCAAGGAAGAATGGCTGAGCCAGAGAACATCGTAAACTGGGTAGAGCGTTTCTTTACCAGTAAGAAACTTCTTTCAGGAAAACGAGTCTTAATTACAGCAGGCCCAACGAGAGAGCAAATGGACCCTGTTCGTTACTTTTCCAATTATTCATCTGGAAAGATGGGCTTTGCATTGGCGGAAGCGGCTAAAGAAGCAGGTGCTGAAGTGATCTTAGTGAGTGGTCCTGTTTCACAATCGACTCCTACTGGAGTAAACCGAATCGATGTGAAAAGTACGGAAGAGATGAAAGAGGTAGTTTTATCCTACTTGCCTCAAGCAGACATTATTATTAAAGCTGCAGCTGTAGCCGATTATCGCCCTAAACAGATATGGGAACAAAAAATGAAAAAGTCGGCAGATGAAATCACTATTGTGTTAGAAAAAACACCTGATATTGCAGCAGAAATAGGAAAAAGAAAGCAAGCTCATCAATTTTTCGTTGGATTTGCTGCAGAAACTGAACAAGTTGCTTATCATGCTCAATCTAAATTAGAGCGAAAAAGAATGAATTTAATTGTCGCCAATGATGTTTCTCAACCAGGAGCCGGGTTTGGAATTGACACCAATATTGTGACTATATTTGATCGGCAAGGTGAAGTGGTCTCCCTTCCACAAATGAATAAGATAGAAGTGGCTCGCCGATTGATTCATTTGATTGGAGAACGAATCGATGCCTACTAATCACTCGATTGCTGAAGTGATTGTAGATGTACCTACGAGTCAAACGGATCGACCCTTTGATTATATGATTCCTGATGAGTTAAAAGCTGAAGTCCAAGTGGGCAGTCGAGTGCAAGTTCCATTTGGACCCCGTACGGTAATCGGATATGTAGTCAATATTAAAGCAGAATCAAGTAATCAACGACTGAAGTCGATCCAAGATGTATTAGACATTCTCCCACCCCTTACTCATGAGTTAGTAGAGCTAGGACACTTTATGGCTGATGAGTATATCTGTCACACGATTACCGCATTACAGTCGATGATTCCCGCAGTTCTGAAAGGGAAATATGAGAAAGTGATCCAACTGCACCCTGAAGACCAATCTCAAGAGGAAACCTTGTTAACCTTATCAGCTCATGCTTTATTTGAACAGTTAAGGCAAACAGGAGAATGTAGTTGGGAAGAAGCCTTACGACTTCCTGGGATTCATCGAACTCTTCTACAAGAACTGAAGGAAGCCAAAAAAATTAGCTGGACAGAAAAAGTGGGAGATCGGGTAACGAAGCAAAAGGTGATCTGGGTCCTACCTACTGATAAACAAGACTTAGTAAAGGCTCTTGAACAATGTTCTCCACGGGCAACACGACAAAGAGAAATTCTCCACTTTTTTATGGGGAGACCTGAAGAAATTTCGCTTCCCGAATTGTTGACACAATTACAAACAACACGATCTACAGTAAAAAGATTGGTCGAACAAGGCTGGTTGTGTTGGGAGGAACGGGAGCAGTATCGTGATCCTTTTTCAAGTCACATGTTTACACCTTCTTTACCACTTCCCTTGACAGTAGAGCAACAACAAGCTTTTGATAGCATGATTCAACCGATTCGTGAGCATCAATTTGCATCGATCTTACTGCATGGAGTGACAGGGAGTGGGAAGACAGAAATTTATTTGCAAACCATTAGTGAAGTGTTAGATGATGGGAGAGAAGCAATTGTTCTTGTTCCTGAGATCTCTTTGACACCACAAATGGTCAATCGCTTTAAAGGACGGTTTGGAAATCAAGTGGCTGTGTTGCACAGCGGTTTATCTAGTGGTGAACGATTTGATGAATGGCGGAAAATTCGTCGTGGTGAGGTGAAAGTAGCGATTGGTGCACGCTCAGCGATTTTTGCCCCCTTTCAACAACTGGGTTTAATCATTATTGATGAGGAGCATGAATCGTCTTATAAACAAGAAGAGAACCCCAAATATCATGCCCGAGAGATTGCTAAGTGGCGTGCACAATTTCACCAAGCTACATTGATCTTAGGGTCAGCGACTCCAGCTTTAGAGACGTACCATGCTGCCCAAATCGGAGATTGTCAGCGAGTCACTCTTTTGGAAAGAGTTCAGGGGCGCCCATTTCCTAAAATGCAAATTGTTGATATGAGAGAAGAGATGCAGAAGGGTAACCGATCGATGTTCAGCACGATCCTAAAAGAAGAGCTCATTCGTACAGTGGACCGCGGTGAACAGGTGGTACTTTTTCTAAATCGACGTGGCTTTTCAACATTTGTGATGTGTCGGGAGTGTGGGGAGTCATTGATGTGTCCCCATTGCGACATTTCGCTTACTTACCACCACACGAATCGGTCTGTTCGTTGTCATTATTGTGGATATGCAGAGTCTGTTCCCAAAAACTGTCCTGTTTGTGAGAGCCAGCATATCCGTTATTTTGGAACCGGGACTCAGCGAGTGGAAGAAGAGTTGGGACGAAGTTTTCCCGGTTTGCGTGTGATTCGGATGGATGTGGATACAACAGGGAGAAAAGGGTCTCATGAGAAACTATTATCTGCTTTTGGTGCGGGGCAAGCAGATGTGTTATTGGGGACTCAAATGATTGCCAAAGGACTCGACTTTCCTAAAGTAACTCTTGTGGGTGTCATCGCCGCTGATACGATGTTACACTTACCTGATTTTCGTGCTGCCGAACGAACTTTTCAATTGATTACGCAGGTGAGTGGTCGAGCTGGAAGACATGAGCATCCTGGAAAAGTAGTGATTCAGACCTACGATGTGGATCATTATAGTATCCAACTAGCTGCCAAACAGCAGATTGAAAGGTTTTATCAACAAGAGTCTCAAGTGAGAAAAAGACATCGGTACCCACCATTTTGTGGTTTAGTAACCATTTTACTAAGCCATCCAGATCGGCTCATTTTAATGAAAGTGGGTCAAGAAATGGGCTCACTGATCCAACAACGCCTTCCGGACAATTCAGACTTATTGGGGCCTGTACCTGCTCCGATTCCTCGGATTAAAGATCGGTATCGTTTGCAGATTTTGATTAAATATGATCCAACTATAGAAAAAACAAATTGGATGAAGCAATTGTTAAAGCCGTTACCTGTACGATTTGATGATCCCCAATTACGAGTCAGTATTGATCATGAAACGACCCGACATTAAATAATGATCTTAACATTACTTTGAAAGCTAGAGAGGAGTTAATCAAGATGGCGATTCGAAATATCATTAAATATCCAGACCCGATTTTAAAGGAACAGTCTAAACCCGTAACTAAATTTAATAATCATTTACACAAGCTCTTGGATGATATGGCTGAGACCATGTACGATGCTTTAGGAGTTGGATTGGCTGCACCTCAAGTCGCTATTTTAAAAAGGGTGATTGTGGTTGACGTTGGCGATGGTTTAATCGAGATGGTAAACCCTGAGATCATTCAGAGAAAAGGTGAACAAATTTCTCCGCCGGAAGGTTGCTTAAGCATTCCTAATCTTTCAGGTGAAGTGAGACGCTCCCAATGGATTCGATTACGTGGGCAAGACAGACATGGTAATCCCATTGAGATGGAGGCGGAAGGCTATTTGGCTCGCGCCTTCCAACATGAGGTGGATCATTTGAATGGGGTTTTATTTATCGATGTTGCTGAGCGAGTATTTCGTCCGAGTGAAGGTGAGGAGGATGTAGATTGAGCCCATCCATAAGAATCGTTTTTATGGGTACCCCAGATTTTGCGGTGCCCTCTTTAACTGCCCTAATCCAAGAAAAGTACGATGTAGTTACGGTGGTTACACAACCCGATCGTCCTAAAGGTAGAAAAAAAGTGATCACCCCAACCCCTGTGAAAGTAGTTGCAGAGAGATATGGAATCCCTGTATTTCAACCTGAAAAGTTGCGTGATCCAGTAAATGTCGAAAAGGTACTCTCCTATCAACCCGATTTGATTGTTACAGCTGCCTATGGGCAGATTTTGCCAGAATCTTTATTAAAAGTACCGAAATATGGATGTATCAATGTGCATGCTTCTCTATTACCCAAGTATCGCGGTGGGGCACCTATTCATCAAGCGATTATTGATGGAGAAGAAGAGACTGGTGTCACGATTATGTATATGGTGAAAGCTTTAGATGCTGGAGATATGATCGCCCAGCGAGCGATTCCGATCACTGAGACTGATCATGTGGGTACGATGCATGATAAATTAAGTCAAGTCGGTGCAGAATTGTTAACAGAAACTTTGCCTCCGTTATTAAAAGGGGAACTTACTCCGATTGCCCAAGATGAGACTCAAGTTACATATGCCCCTAATATTAAACGTGATGATGAAAAGATTGATTGGTCACGCTCGGCTAAGCAACTCACCAATCAAATTAGAGGATTACATCCATGGCCTGTGGCGTTTACCGTATGGCATGGAAAGCCATTTAAGATTTGGTGGGCACACGTTTTAGAAGAATCTGCCGATGCGATCCCTGGTACAGTCAAGCGAGTAGATGAAGAGGGGATTGTGGTATCCACAGGCGAAGGATGTCTAAAGTTAACTGATATTCAACCTGCGGGTAAGAAAAGAATGTCAGTATCGGAGTTTATCCGAGGGCATCAAATGGAGGCAGGAGAACGGTTAGGTGATGAATAATGGCTCGTCCCACAGCTCGTGAAGTTGCGTTAGATATATTAATACAGATTGAAGTACAACAAGCATATAGTAATCTCGCACTTAATCAACATTTACAGCAATCTAATCTAGACCCACGAGATAAGCGATTAGTTACTGAGCTTGTCTATGGTTGTATACAGCGTCAAAACACCTTAGATTGGATGATTTTACAATTAGTTAAGAAAGCCCGTTCCTTAGAACCATGGGTCAAACAAGTATTGCGATTGGGATTATACCAGCTTGCTTATTTAGACAAAATTCCGGAACGTGCAGCAGTTCATGAAACCGTTCAATTGACTAAACGGAGAGGGTATCTAGGTGTTTCCAAACTGGTGAATGGTGTATTACGAAATTATTTGCGTCGGAAACACGAGTTAAGTCCACCTAGTCATCCTCGCTCGCTCACTCAAAAAGCGATTGCCTATTCGCACCCAGCCTGGATGATTAAACACTTGGAAATGGCTTATGGAGAAGAAGTGGCTCGTCAAGTTTGTGAAGCGAACCTCATTCCACCTAAAGTATGTGTTCGAGTGAATACTTTACAAATGGATCGTGAAACGTTTATTACTCAATGGAATCAAACTGAAGAAGGGGAAGCGATCCCTTCTGAGCTCGTTCCAGATGGAGTGATTATACGGAAAGGTGGAAATCCAGCATATAGTCGTCTTTTTGAACAAGGAGCTTGTACCATTCAAGATGAGAGTTCGATGCTTGTTGGTCAAATCTTATCCCCAAAACCGGGGATGAAGGTATTGGATGCTTGTGCGGCTCCAGGGAGTAAAACCACTCATCTTGCACAATTGATGAACAATGAGGGTGTCATCCTTGCCAATGATATTCATCCGCATAAAATGGATCTCATTCAATCTCAAGTTCGTCGATTGGGAATTGAGATCGTTAAAACTCACTCTTGCGATGCTCGACAACTGTCTCAACGTCTTCAAGGTGAGCAATATGATGCCATTTTACTAGATGCTCCTTGCTCTGGATTGGGTGTGATTCACCGAAAGCCAGATATCAAATGGGGTAAAGAAGTCCAAGATGTGCAGGCTCTGGTTCAAGTCCAACAGGACATACTAGAAACCCTTACGACTCTGTTGAAACCAGGAGGAACTCTCGTATATAGTACATGTACCTGGGAACCTAGTGAAAACTGTGAACAGATCACCCGGTTTGTTAAAGATCACCCTGACTTTATATTGGATAAAACGATCACCACTGATCTTCCTCCTGAACTTCAAGATCGAGTGATCAAGGGTCCTGGTTGGATTCAAATATTACCACATCATTTTCAAAGTGATGGCTTTTTCATCTCTCGTTTGATTAAAAAGAGAGTATAGCTTAACCCTAATCATTTCAAGATATTGGGGAATAGATGTAGGGTTTGACTAACTATGTCCCATCGGGATTTGGAGTCCGATTAGTTCATAAAACAACCATTCTGTGTTGGCTGCAGAATGGTTGTTTTATTTATTTATATGTATGTTTTGCTAAGACTGGTGAAAAGTTAAGACTGGTGATAAAGATGAGCTCAAAACGACCCTTTCGTTTAAAACGTTCTAAAAAGAAGATGGCTAAAGCTTTAGAGCAACATTATGTAGAGCAACTAGAAAAATCGGTGAGTGATCTAGTTGTTTTTAAAGAGTTAGATACTAACTTGAATTTTATTAAAAATATTTTTGGAGATTGTGCTGATTTAGTAACACGTACTTTGGACATCGAGGGAAATCCAAGAATCCGAGCTGCCGTACTGTATATTGATGAGCTAGTTAATAAAGAGTTGATTCATAACTTTGTAATTCGACCTCTGATGGAATGTAGAGCTTATGGTGAACATAAAGAAAGTAATCTCAAGGATCGAGTTCATGACAGCTTAATAAATGCAGGTGAAATTAAACCCACTTCTGAAATGAAAAAAGTTGTGGATGGAATTTTGTCTGGAGATTCTATTGTGTTGATTGATGGTTTAGACCAGGTGTTTGTGATTGGGAGTAAAGGATGGCAGACCAAAGGGATCGATGAACCCCGTTCGGAAGCAGTCGTGAGAGGATCTAGAGAAGGATTAAGTGAGACGATTGCTTTTAGTTGGGGGATGATTCGCCGTCGGTTGAAAGATCCTAACCTACGAATTCAATTGTTTACTTTAGGCAAGCGTACTCAAACCGCAGTTAGCTTGTTATATATTGAGGGCTTGACAGATTACAATTTAGTTAAGGAAGTGACAAGTCGGATCCAAGGTATTGAGATTGATGGGGTATTGGAAAGCGGATATATTGAAGAGTTTATTCAGGATCAGACTTGGACTCCGTTTCCACAAGTTCAAAATACAGAGCGACCTGATGCTGTGGTAGGACATTTACTGGAAGGCAAAGTAGCTATTTTAGTGGATGGTAGCCCCCATGCCTTGATTGCTCCTGCTGTTTTTACCCAATTTTATTATAGTCCAGAAGATTATTATGAGCGGTATTTGATTTCAAGCTTTCTTCGATTCGTTCGCTTAATTAGTCTATTTATTGCTTTAATGCTCCCTGCTCTCTATATTTCGTTTGTCTCATTTCATCCTGAAATGATTCCTTCAAAGTTAGCCATTGCGATTGCCGCAGGAAGGTCACCTGTGCCATTTCCCCCGATTATTGAAGCGTTAGGAATGGAATTAAGTGTAGAAATACTACGAGAAGCAAGTGTGCGGATTCCAGGACCGATCGGACCCACAATTGGGATTGTTGGTGCCCTAGTCATCGGAAATGCAGCTGTAGAAGCGGGTCTTGTATCCCCTGCGATGGTGATTGTGGTTGGATTGACCACGATTAGTTCATACGCGAATCCTAGTTACAATGCAGCGATTTCTGTCCGTTTACTCCGCTTCCCACTGATGTTTTTAGCCGCAGTATTTGGTTTGTATGGGGTGATGATTGGACTACTGATTATGACTTTGCACTTGGTTCAACTTCGATCTTTTGGTGTTCCTTATATGGCCCCGTATGCTCCATTTAGTTGGAAAAACTTGCGTGACTCTTTAATTCGGGTGCCATGGAATAAGATGGATCAACGTCCCAGTATTTATAGTGTTCAAGATAAGTCAAGAGAACAGCAGGAGGGGAAAGGATGATCTACAAATCAAGCGAAGATCAGCTGTTTAACACGATTACGCCTTATCAATCATTTGCTTTAATTGTATCGACGATCTATGGTATAGGGATTTTAACTCTCCCTCGAACGTTAGCCAAAAGTGTTGGTAATGATGCTGTATGGGTTTTGCTCATCGCAGGGATCTTGGTGTGGGTGTTAATCTACCTTAACACCCGTTTGATTCAACGGTTTCCGAAACAAACAATTGTTCAGTTTGTGCCACGGATCTTGGGAAGTAAACGGAAAAAGTGGATTGGATTAGGGTTGGCTTCACCGATTTTTTTAGTACTGGCAGTTGCTTGGATGTCTGGAGTGTCACTAGAGACTCGGATGTTCGCTGAAGCGATGAATACAGGTGTGTTACAAAGAACCCCTTTAGAGGTGATTATCGGTGTCCTTTTGTTAACGGCCACTATTGCAGCAGGAGCTAAGCCAAGTGTCATTGCTCGTTTTAATGAACTGTTGTTACCTCTATCTTTTATTCCTTTTTTGTTGATCTTTTTTGCTGTATTTCAACGAGGAGAGATGACCAATCTACTCCCACTATTTCATCAGATTAGTTGGAGTACGTTGTGGAAAAGTGTCCTTACAGCAGCATATACCTTTGTAGGGTATGAGGTTATTCTTATATTTAGTGCTTTTTATCGTAAGCCAGACCAAGCATTGAAATATCACTCCACCGCATTAGGGGTTGTTCTTTTCATCTATTGGGGGTTTTTGGTTGCGGCTTTAGGGATCTTTACTAGTAATGAAGTTCAGCATATTTTGTGGCCAGGTTTGGAGGTGGTGAGGGTGATTGAATCACCCACTTTGATCATTGAAGGACTTGAATCGGGAGTTCTATCTTTGTGGGTCATTACTGTCTTCACTGCGATTGTCAACATATATGTAGCTTTGGTGCAACTCATCATCCAACTCTTTAAGATCCCTGATCGACATACTTGGAAGGTTGTAGGGGGCTTAGGAGTGATAGCTTTTCTCTTAGCCAAATGGCCAGAAAATATTCAAATGCTACTTCTACTTACTCATTGGTATGGATTTTTTTCTTTAATTATCACTTTTCTCATCCCTATTTTGTTGTTAGGGATCTCAATCATTCGTAAGCTCAAAGGGGGATCAGAACATGGTTCGCAAGCATCCTCTTCGTCGATGTAGCCTTTGGATCCTTTGTTTTGTATTCCTAACAGGATGTTGGGATCAACTAAATATTGAGGAGAGAACCATGGCCATATCCTTGGCGATTGACAAGGCAGAACCTCCTAATCGATATGAGGTGACGATTCAGGTTCCTGTAGCGACATTAATTACAGGAGGAGGTGGAGGGGAGTCTACGGGTGGAGGTGGTGCGATGCAACTATTTTCATCTCAGGCAAGAACTGTATCTGAAGCGATCTCAAAAATCTCTGAGACCACTAGTTCACCATTTTTCTTTGGGCATGCTCAAACTATTTTATTTAGCGAAGAGCAAGCTCGCAAGGGAGTTGGAGGTGTCTTGGATGTTTTAAGGAGAAGCCCAGGAGTCCGCCGAGGGATTTTGCCTGTCGTTCATTCGGGACCAGCGAAAAAAGGTTTGGAGTCTGAGACGAAGTTGGAACAAGTTCCTACGGTTTACCTCAAAGATATGATCGAAAATAATATCAGACTTGGGCAGTACTCAGAGACGACTTTAGGAAAAATGATGATCGATATTTCTAACTTTGACTTTCGCCATCCTGTGCTCAATTACATGAGTAGTATGAAAAATGGATATAACTGGGAAGGGTTGGCGGTTTTTGAAAAAGATCAGATGTTAGGAGTTTTGGAACGGAATGAATCGAACATACTCTTACATATTCGTGAACAAAAAAGGGGTTGGAATATTGTCGCTCCTTGTACGAATGCCCATAATCATGTTCAATTTCAACCAGATCGCGCTTCTCGATCGATTCAATTCACAAAAGATCGACGCATCGTGGTGGATGTGGAGTTGGAGGGGACGGTGATTGAAAAAGGATGTTCACTCCACTTAGATGATGTGAAGGCATCACGAAGGGTTGGTCAACAAGTGGCACAAGAGTATGAAAAACATGCAAAGAGTTTACTACAAAAATTACAAAAAGAGTATCAAGTGGATAGTCTTTATTTAGGTAACTATCTTCACGCTTATTACCCTCAAGAATGGAAAAAACTCAATTGGAAAGAAGACTTTCCGAATATTCCTGTGCAGATCAATTATCATGTTATTATTAGAGGGACAGGGGTAAGTGCTGACTAATAAAGCTATTTTGACAACAACTTTTTGAATGTTAAACAAAAAGTTCTTGTGTTGTCCCTTTTCTTCTGTTAGGTTGATTGATATAATAAGAAAAGTTTTGAACTGGTTATGTAGTAATATTACCAGGGATAAGAAAGTAGAGTTTTTTATGAAACCATTTGTATATGATTATACACATGAGCAGTGGAAACAATGGATGTCTTCACATAAACAAGCAGAGTGGCGTGCAAATCAGATGATGGATTGGTTATATGTCAAGCGTGTTCAAAGCTTTGATGAAATGAGCAATCTACCTAAAACGCTACGAGCGGAATTAAGTGAAGCTTTTCATTTTCTACCGCTAGATGTGATTACAACACAACAGTCCAAAGATGGTACTGTGAAGTTTTTATTTGGACTGCACGATGGACATGCAATCGAAACCGTGATTATGCGCCATCAATATGGAATTAGTGTTTGTGTGACAACTCAAGTAGGATGCCGCATTGGTTGTACATTTTGCGCTTCTACATTAGGTGGATTAAAGCGAAATTTGACTTCTGGGGAAATTGTCGCACAGGTACTGAAGGCACAACGGTTTCTTGATGAAACAGATGAACGTGTCAAATCCGTGGTTGTCATGGGCTCAGGTGAACCATTTGAGAACTATGATGAAACAATTCGATTTATTCGAATCATCAATGACTCACGGGGGTTAAACATTGGACAACGGCATATTACGGTATCAACAAGTGGAGTAGTGGACAATATTTACCGTTTTGCTGATGAAGATTGGCAAGTAGGTTTGGCCATTTCTCTCCATGCTCCTAATCAAGAACTCCGTTCTAATTTGATGCCGATCAATCGCCGTTTTCCCTTAGCTCAATTATTAGACGCTTGTTGGTACTATCTTGAACGAACAGGGCGTAGGCTTACTTTTGAATACGCACTAATCGGTGGGAAAAATGATCAGCTTGAACATGCCCATGAACTAGGGAAACTATTACAAGGTATGAACTGTTTAGTGAATCTGATTCCTGTCAACTATGTTCCAGAACGAGACTACACACGAACATCAAGAAATAAAATTTTTGACTTTAAACGAGTTCTCGATTCTTACAAAATAAGTACAACGATTCGACGAGAACAAGGTCATGATATTGATGCAGCGTGTGGACAGTTACGAGCAAAGCATAGTCAATTGAGTTAATGTATTGCTCCTTCAGATCATCATATTAGGGTTTCTCTATGTGCTGAAAATCTCTTATAATACTACAAAATGTAGCATACAACCTACTAGCGGTATTTCCTCTCCGAACCATCAAAACAAGGGTACCAACTAGAAAGGGAAAGGGGTAACCGGTATGGAGATGACACGGCGAACAGATGTCGGGCGTGTACGTGACCATAACGAAGACAGTACTGGTATATTGCAGACCAACTCTGGAACTGTGATTGCCATTGTTGCTGACGGGATGGGTGGTCATTTAGCAGGTGATGTGGCAAGCCGACTTGCTGTAGATACGATAGAACAGACATTGCGTTTAGAGCATGTAGATGGGACAACGAAAGACCGAGGTGATCTCTTAATCTACGCTGTACGCAAGGCAAACGAGAAGGTCTATCATCTGGGTCAGGAAAAAACACAGTGCCAAGGCATGGGGACAACCGCTGTTGTGGTGATTGCCGATGAAGACGAAGTTGTGATTGCACATGTAGGAGATAGCCGTGCATACATGTTGCACAATGATGGTCTTTATCAACTTACAGAAGATCATTCATTTGTCAATGTTCTATTGAGACATGGACAGATTACACCTGAAGAAGCTCGTAATCATCCACAGCGCAATATGATTGTTCGTGCAGTGGGAACGAGTGAAGAAGTGGAGATTGATGTGATTGATACGCCTTGGAAACAAGGTGATCTCTTACTCCTTTGCTCAGATGGACTAACGACTGAGGTTGAAGAACGAGACATTGGTCTGATTTTATCTTCAACAACGATGACGTTAGATGAAAAAGCAGATGAGTTAATTAAAAGGGCTTTAGAGGCAGGCGGAAAAGATAATATATCCCTGATTCTTCTTAAACATACAGGTCGGTCAGCCTGATCTTAATTGGGTTCAAGGAGGAACGAGGTGGCCATGCGGATGGAAGGGAAGAAGCTGGGGGGACGCTATGAAATTGTTAGTCGTGTAGGCGGTGGCGGAATGGCTGTTGTCTACAAGGCCAAAGACTTACTCCTCAACCGTTATGTAGCGATTAAAGTGTTGAGCGAGTCCCTCAGTAATGACTCGGAATTTATACGTCGTTTTAGTCGGGAAGCACAAGCAGCTGCGAGTCTTTCTCACCCGAACGTTGTGAACGTCTATGATGTAGGGCGAGATGGATATACTCATTATATTGTGATGGAATTAATCGAAGGGCCTACTCTAAAGCAGTATATACAGGATCGCGGACCACTTCCCACAGAAGAAGCAGCTAGTATTGCCATGAAAATATGTGATGGCTTAGCACATGCCCACGACAATCAAATCGTTCACCGCGATATTAAACCCCATAATATCTTATTGGGAAGTAATGGTCGAGTGAAAGTGACTGACTTCGGGATTGCTCGAGCAGCTAGCTCGTCGACCATTACTCAGCAGGGTTCTGTAATGGGTTCTGTCCATTACTTCTCTCCTGAACAAGCTCGGGGTGGAATTATTGATTATAAGTCGGATATTTACTCCTTAGGGATTGTCTTTTATGAAATGGTGACAGGGCAACTTCCTTTTGATGGAGATCAAGCGATTGGAATTGCCCTCAAACACTTGCAAGAACCTGTGGAAGATCCGCGGAACTTAAATCGTGATCTTCCTGACTCTGTCGCAGAAATTATCTTAAGAGCGATGGAAAAAGATCCAGTTGACCGCTTTGCTTCCACACGAGCCATGATGCAAGAAATCTCCTATGCGGTTCCTTATAGCATGGATCGTAACTGGGCTCATTCACATCGACCTAAAGAACCACAGTATGATGGTGGATACCAAACGATCGCCATCACAGATGAGGAGACATCCAAACACACAGCAGTAACTACGACTCCAGAACCAGATCATTCATACTCACCTACTTCAAGACCTGAAATTCGTGAAGGAGGAGGGCGGAAGGAAGTATCTTCTCCCTCTAATTCAAGGAAATCCTCTCTTGGGCAGCAAACGTTGCTAAACTTGGAGGCATTGAAAAACTTTCCAAGTGATAAAGATAAGACACTTTTCCAACGGACAGCCATCTGGTTGGACAATGTGCAACAAACGCTCCCATGGTGGCAAAAGTTAATTTTTGGACTGATTACAGTTGCTTTGATTCTCGGAATTAGCTTTTGGGTCTTCGACTCTGTCTGGAGTTTTATGAGTGGAGGTAGTGGTAGCGATCAAGAACAAAATGCCTCTGAAGAGATTGAGTTGAAACTGTTTTCAGGTAATGTAGAGGATGCTAAAAAATGGCTGGATAAAAAAGGGTTGAAGTATGAAATCAAGCCAGAGAGCAAGCCTGGAGTCGCGCCTGGTGATGTGTGGGAACAAAAGCCGAAAAGTGGAACGAAGGTAAAGCCAGGAGATACCGTTACTTTGTTTGTAGCTCCCAATGGGGTTCCGGTTAAAGATTTTATCGGGGGATATGAAACCGATGTAAAAAATCCTCTTCAAGCGGGGACATTTGAATCAAAGTACCATTACAAAGTAAGGGTGATTCATTGTAACGAGGGTTCTCAAACATATAAAATCTATGACCAGAAGCCGAAACCAGGAGAATTCATTAGTGAAGATGAAGTTCTTGAGGTTTATGTTACTGTTCCACAAGTTTCAGGATGTAGTCCTGCTAAATACAACAAGTACTAAAAAGTAAAGGAGGTCTCCTATGCCTGTAGGGCAGATTGTGAAAGCCATCAGCGGATTTTACTACGTGCGATCAACAGAAGGAACTGAGCTTCAGTGCCGCGCACGTGGGATTTTTAAATTTTCTAAGAAGAAAATCACTCCGCTGGTTGGTGACTTTGTTGAATATGAAGCGACGGGGTTGGATGAGGGTGTGGTGACCTCCATCCGCCCCCGTCATTCTGAATTACTTCGACCAGCCATCGCCAATGTAGATCAGGCGGTGGTTGTTTGTTCTTTACGGGAACCTGATTTTCAGCAGATGCCTGTAGATCGTTTTCTTGTTCACGGGGAACGGGAAGGATTGGACATGGTGCTCTGTCTCACGAAATGGGACTTGCTTGAGGATGAAAGGGTGATCGAAAAAGTTCGCCAGATATACGAGCCTGCTGGTTATCCGGTGATCGTCACTAGTGTGAAAACCAAGCAGGGGTTAGATGAGTTACGCTCTTATTTAACGGATCGCATCTCCGTTTTTGCAGGACAATCAGGAGTAGGGAAATCGTCGCTATTGAACGAGATCTTGCCTGAGAGAGTGTTAGAAACAGGCAAAGTGAGTGAAAAGTTGGGTCGGGGTCGTCACACCACTCGTCAAGTGGAGCTAATTCCCTTACCTCAGGGTGGGCAAGTGGCAGATACTCCAGGATTTAGCCAGCTCTCTTTTCAAGGCTTTGAATCAGATGAATTGGGTAGCTATTTTCCAGAAATCCGTGAGCGTTCCTCTTTGTGTAAATTCCGTGGCTGTCTTCATATTAATGAGCCCCAATGTGAAGTGAAAGCGGCTCTTGAACGTGAGGGGATTCATCTAGAGCGTTACCAAAACTATTGCCAATTCCTAAATGAAATTAAAGATCAACAGAGGAGGTACTAACCATGATTAAAATTGCACCATCGATTTTATCTGCTGATTTCTCTCGATTGCGTGAGGAGATTATCGAAGTAGACCAAGCAGGGGCTGACTGGATTCATGTCGATGTGATGGATGGTCATTTTGTCCCGAATATTACACTGGGTCCCCTCGTCGTAGAAGCGATCCGCCCTCATACGAAGTTACCCCTTGATGTTCACTTGATGATTGAGAACCCTGACCGTTATATTGAAGCGTTTGCTAAAAGCGGTGCTGATTATATCTCTGTTCATCAAGAGGCATGTCCCCATCTTCACCGCACCATTCACTTCATTAAAGAACAAGGAGTGAAAGCAGGTGTGGTTATCAATCCAGCTACTCCTGTTTCCCTCATCGAACCAGTGTTAACGGATGTTGATTTTGTGCTATTTATGACTGTCAATCCTGGTTTTGGGGGTCAGAAGTTTATTTCACAGGTGTTACCTAAGATTCGACAGGTACATGATCTTCTTCAAAAACAAGGACTTCAGCATGTAGATCTTGAAGTGGATGGTGGGATCAACCCTGAAACGGCTGTAGAAGCAGTCCGTCATGGTGCTAATGTCTTGGTTGCAGGCTCTGCGATCTTTGGTAAGGAAGACCGTCAAGCGGCTCTGCATGCCATTCGGCAGGCTGGAGCAAAGTAAGAGAAAGTGAAAGAGGAAGTGATTGTAGTTTCATGGCTGTATCATGGTTTTCATGCCGATCATTTGGCATAATGGATACATTCAATAACAGAATTTATGATTATATTCTAGCTGGAGGAGAGCGCAATGAGTAAACAACGAGAACGAATTATGGTCATGGTAGAAATTGCTATCTTAACAGCACTAGCAGTCGTTTTACACAAGGCTACTCCCTTTCAGTGGGTATATGGTGGCTCGATATCTTTAGTAATGATCCCCATTGCACTCTTAGCGTTTCGGCGTGGATGGATCGCAGGAGTGATTGCTGGGGGACTGACAGGCTTACTATCACTCTTGTTAGGGGGAAGTGTCTATTATCCCCTACAAGTTGTGTTAGATTACCCGTTAGCGTTTGCTTGTTTAGGGCTAGCTGGCTTGATCCCCGTTCGTACCGATTTAGAAAAAGCTAGCTTGTTAAAACGAACGTTTGCAGCCTTATTTATTGCGGGGGCAGGACGCTTTGTCGCTCATTACCTCTCAGGAGTGATTTTCTTTGCTGAATTTGCTCCAAAAGGACAATCGCCTTATATCTATTCGTTGGTTTATAACGGATCTTATATTTTACCTGAAATCATTATTACTTTTATTGTTATGCTTCCAATCTTATGGGGGGCTCCCCATTTGGTTCAAAAATCTCGAACCATGTAGGATGGGTTAGTCATGAAAAATGTAGAAAGAGTTTTTATTGTAGCTGGAGGAGAATTGAGCGATTCAGACTTTAGAAGCTACAGAAAAAATAGAGATACTTTGATTGCCGCTGATGGAGGAGCACAAGCTTGTATCAGCCTAGGATATCGACCTGATCTTGTTGTGGGTGACTTTGATACCACAGGTGCTACATACATGGAAACTCTTCAATCACAACAGATTCCATTTCGACTATTGCCTGTAGAGAAAGCGCATACAGATACTCATATGGCGATTGAGGAAGCTTTACGTTTCCACCCAAGAGAAATTTATATTTTGGGTGCATTGGGTGGGGCTCGCTTTGATCATATGATCGCTAATATTGGATTACTAGAGTGGATTGCTACACGGAAGGTGGATGCTTTTTTACTCCATCAGACGAATCGCATCCGTTTATTGATTGGACCTACAACCGTACAGATCCCAAAAGAAACTTACCATTACCTTTCGATTCTCCCCGTATCTAAAGAAGTAGAAGGAGTTCAAACCGACGGATTCCTCTACCCCTTACACCAAGAAACTTTATATAGAGGAGAAACTCGGGGAGTTAGTAACGAATGGGCTAGAGAAACCGCTTCCATCACCTTTACAAATGGAATTTGCTTAGTGATTGAGAGTAATGATCAAACTAATTAAGCAAGGTGCTCCAATCATAAATTCTTCTCATGTTCTAGGGACACATCGTTCTCTATAGAATATAAATAAGTGAAGACACGATGGATGTATGGCTCAAAGTCGTGCTGACCAACTGGGGTAAGGGGTGAATCGGGGTGAAGTTTTATACCATCAAGCTTCCGAAGTTCCTCGGTGGGGTGGTAAAAGTTCTAATTAGTGCTTTTAGCAAAAAAGAATAGACCACCCCATGGAGAATTTTTGGGGAAGTGTTAAGAAGGGAAACGGCTTGTCTAATCCTTCATAATTATATGCAGTGAAAAAGTGATATAGAAAAAGTAAAAAGGATTTTAGTTCAATCGAATGAGCCTAGTAGAGGATCAAGTAAGACCTCAACTAGGCTTTTTGGTGATGTTTAAGACGAAAAAAGAATAATCTGATGCTTCTTAGAAAATTATTTACTTGACTTGATTAAAGATACTTGAAGTAGTTGGAGACATTTTTTTATCCGATAAACCAAGGAGGGAGATGTTTCGCTAGCGAGTGACTTTTGCGAACGCAATCGAGAGTGAGGCAGAGAAGCAACAACCTGATCGGATCGTTCCAAATGTGACTAAAATAGCTCAGATAAAGTTTTTTATATAAATGATTCAATAGTACCTTGCAATGTTTTATAGTCGGTGTTAATATATAATCAATAGACAGTACCTTTTAATGCTTTGTACCTTGCGGAGAATTGGGTGATCCTATGAATGTTCAATTTAAGAAAGGAGTTCTTACCCTATGCGTCATGGTTCTTACCAAAAATAAAGATCGTTATGGGTATGAATTAGTAGATCGAATATCTGAAAAGTTTTTGATTGCAGAAGGTACGATCTATCCTTTATTGAGACGCTTAACCAAAGAAGGTTATTTTACGACTTATCTTGTTGAATCTACGGGAGGCCCTCCC
Organism: Hazenella coriacea; assembly: GCF_004341825.1. Lineage (GTDB taxonomy): Bacteria > Bacillota > Bacilli > Thermoactinomycetales > Thermoactinomycetaceae > Hazenella > Hazenella coriacea. The sequence goes on from NZ_SMAG01000009.1 coordinate 28,778, forward strand.
AGAAAATACTACCAACTAACTGAACTGGGGCAAAAGTATCTGATGGAATTAATTGAGGAATGGAAAATGTTTTCTGTAGCAGTAGACCAGCTAATTAAGGAGGGATTAGATTATGAACAAAGTTGAATTTATGAATGCACTGAAACAACAGTTACAAAAGATCCCTGAACAGGAACGAGCGGAAATTTTGGTTGATTATGAAGAGCATTTTCGACATGGATTAGAGAATGGGAGAACGGAAGCTGAAATCGCTCGTTCGCTGGGAAGCCCGAAGGAGATTGCTAAAGAGTTAATTACGGATTACTTTCTTGTCCAAGCCAAAACGAAAAATTCATTCCCCAGTCTCACACGTGCGATTTTTGCATCACTGGGGTTAGGTTTTTTAAACCTCGTTTTTGTATTAGGTCCATTCATCGGTTTAGTTGGAGTTATGTTTTCTTTTTATGCGGTAGCTGTGTCTTTACTAGTCGTTCCACTTGCCTCGCTTGCTTCTCTCATCTGGGTATCTTCACTTCCAGAAGCTATTTTTAACCTATCAGTAGGATTGGTTTGTACAGGATTGGGCTTGCTGTTGTGGATCGGGATGAATCGTGTCACTCGTTTCGTTTTTCATTGGTTTATCCGCTATGTAGAGTCTAACCTCAAGTTCATAAAAGGAGAATAGTGATGAAGTCTATTATTAAAATTTCCTTAATCATGATCATAGTCGGTCTCATCGGAATTTCCAGTCTATTATATATCCTAGGATGGGATGGAATTGGTGGTGTAGTAGGAAAAGATGTTATTGAACAAAAACAAATCGATGGAAAAGAAATCAACCAAGTTAAGATTAACTCTAAGCTTTCTAATATCAATATTTATCCAAGCCCCAATGATCAAATTGAGTTGAAGTTAGAGGGAACAGTTAATCAAAAAGCAGACATAGATTTTCAAGTATCAGCAGAAAACCATCAATTATCTATAACTGTAGATTATATAAATAAATTTCCAATGTCTTTTAAATTGTCCCACCTAAATCTGGATGTCTATTTACCTGAAAAGGTATATGATTCGGTGAATATAAAATCTGATATTGGGGAAATCTCTATCGACCAAAAATTGTTGGCTAAAAAGTTAGAATTAAAATCGGACATTGGGGAGATTGAAGTTGATGAATTTGAAGGTGACGAGCTGATTTGCACTTCTAACCTGGGTGATATGAAGCTAAAAAAGATTAATGCTTCCTTTGATATCAAAACGGAAACGGGAAGTGTTGATATGAACTCGGTTAGTAGTTTGAAAAATAATAATAAAATCAAGACTCAATTGGGAAATGTGAATGTTGAGTTATCAGGGGAGCCGAAATCATTAGGATTAGATCTTTCGACGGAGTTAGGGGAGATCGAAACTGACTTCATGGTTCATACAAAAACAAGTGGGAAAAATGCTTCTCCTATAGGGGGTTCGCTTCAAGGGTTGGTAGGTGAAAAAGTAGAGAATGCACCCACACTTACGGTTAGTACTGAATTAGGGGATATTTCGATCGAAAAAAAATAATCAAGTGGCTACTCCTTCAGTTGTTTGAAATAGGTAATAGTGAAGTAAAGTTACGTGCACAGTTGATTCAAAAGCAAAGATATCTTTTCGAAGATCTGTGGAAAATCATCGATAATCCAGATCCATTGATGATAAAAATCACTGTGCACTTTTTCTGATAGGAGGACGTAAGCGGATAGATTTGAAGGGGGTGAATTGAATTGTAGCCCTGACTTTGATGATCTGGATGATTTAAATATTATTGGCAGAATGCTCAGGAACAAAGTGTAGATGGTTCCTGAAAAAATTTCTCGACTACCTGTTATTGCTTGGTACTATGTATAGTTAGTAAAGATCAATGGAGGAGGAACATCAATGTTAAAGAAGATATTTGCCTGTATATTGATGAGTTTGATGATTTTTTATGTTGTCCCCCTAGCATCCTTGGCCGAAGGGAACCATGAGCCACAAATCACCTCTGAAGGATTACAAAAATTTGTAGATGATTCATTTAAAAAAGGAATGGAGAAGCATCATGTTCCTGGAGCGATTGTCTCTATTGTGAAAGATGGAAAAGTCCAGTTAGTTGATGGTTATGGGTATGCAGATCTTGAGCAGAAAAAGCCTGTTGTTGGAGAGACAACAGTGTTTCGGGTGGGCTCCATTTCTAAAGCATTTGCAGCAACTGCAACTATGCAATTAGTGGATCAAGGGAAGTTGGATCTGCACCAAGATATCCAATCCTACATATCTTCCTATCAAATAGAGAAATCTTATCAACAGCCCATCACTTTACATCATTTGCTGACGCATACTGCTGGTTTAGATGAATGGTTGCATGCTCTTCAGACTACCGATGAAAAGCAATTAGGTACATCGGGGGAGTATCTTGCACACTCTTTTCCAAAGCGGATCTATCCACCTGGAGTTCAAGCACAATATAGTAATCATGGATTGGGTATGGTAGGAGGTGTGATTGAGGAAAGAACAGGGAAGTCATTTGAAGAATATATGCAACAGTCGATTTTACAACCATTGCAAATGAAGCAAAGTAGCTTTCAATTTAAAGAAAATGTGGTTCCTAATCTAGCCAAAAGCTATCAATATACAGGCGTTCAATTTAATCCAATCCAATACGGGCATCCATATGTACCAGCTGCAGGCTCATTAAACACAACAGCACCTAATATGGCTAACTTTATGCTCGCTCATCTACAAAAAGGGAAGTTTCAGGGTCAGCAAATCATATCAGAAAAGTCTGCCGCTCTGATGCATCAAACTCAATTTACTAAACATCCCCAATTACCAGGCATAGCTTATGGGCTTTTTGAAGTTAATAAAAATGGGCTACGAGCAATTACACATGGGGGTGGGATCGATGGCTTTCAATCGATGATGTATCTTGTGCCCGAAAAAGAGCTTGGGATTTTTATTTCTACGAATGGTGGGAGTGGTCATTTACTGATCAACGAGTTTATCGATCAATTTTTTGATCATTATTATCCTGCAACACAGATGCCTCCACAAAAACAAACAGGAACATCAGTTCAACAATTGAAGTTGTTTGAAGGGACTTACCTTGCCAATCGATATCCGCATCATGGATATGGAAAATGGTTGAAATTTTTGGTGGATCAATTATATCGTCATGTAAAAGTTGAAAGTGATGGGAAATTAACTGTTTCTTCTGGAGATGGAAGTGAAGTCAAACAATTTTATGAAATCGAACAAGGCCTATTCCAAGAAGTAAATGGAAGTGAACGGATTTATTTGATTCAGAAAGACGGGAAAGCTCAGCTTTTTGTGAGTACTGACCCCTCGGTTACTTTTGATCGATTGGAATGGTATGAGAAGGGAATCTTTACTTCTTCGTTCTTTTTAGTCGCTTTTGGTATATTTTTAATAGCCAGTCTCTGGTTTGTGATCGGGTGGATGATTCGTAAATGGAGAAAAACAGAACGTCAACCTTTGCTATCTTTGTTCCGTTTTGTAGCTTGGGTGATGAGTGTGATCCATGTTGTCTTTTCAGTTACCACTCTTTATTTTATCTCAGGTCTACAAATTGTAAATGGATTTCCAGCTTGGTATAACCAAGTGATCTGCTCTTTACCTTTCATCTCTTTTTTCCTAGCCATCTGGTTAGTTATTCTTCTTTGGAAAATGCATCAAGCAAAGATTGGAAAATGGTGGGTGAAAGTAACCTACTTTATATTCGTTTTTTTGGGGATCATCACTCCACTTTGTCTATATTACTGGAATTTCTTGAGCATTCATTTTTCTTGAAATTCAGTGTGATAGAGAAAGTAAAAAAACCTAGTAGCAATGTGGTTCGCTACTAGGTTTTATCATGTTTGTGTAATCGAAAAATATCCTCGATTATACACGAGTTACTTTACCGGACTTGAGGGCACGGGTACTGACATATACACGTTTTGGTTTCCCGTCTACAAGAATCCGTACTTTTTGTACGTTAGCTCCCCATTTTTTTCTGGTTTTGCGGTTGGAGTGGCTAACTTTGTTGCCGGTAGAACCTTGTTTACCGGTAATAAAGCAACGACGAGCCATCTTTCGCACCTCCTATTCATTCGTCCGAACAGTTATGATTTACTCCACTTACGAATGGTTGTACTTAAAGAGTGAAACCTTAAACAGAAACACTCTACATTGTAAGCGTCTGTCCATACAGAGTTCATTCATCTTAAAGACCGATGCAACGAATAAGTACTAAACACCTGCACATTGTAGCATACCTAAGAGGGGCTTGCAAGGAAAATAGGAGTTGAGTAATGATGATGGATGTTATACTTTTATTCTGTTGGTTGTTATTGTACAATTGTCCTAGTTGAAATGCCTAAGAACCTCTATAGGAGGAATAGAGATGAGTGTAGAAGTATCCACAAACCTTGGACAAATCGATGTAGCTGATGAAGTAATCGCTACCATAGCGGGTGTAGCTGCTATGGATTGCTATGGTTTAGTCGGAATGGCTTCCCGTAGCCAATTAAAAGATGGAATTACTGAGTTATTAGGACGAGAGAACTTAAGTAAAGGGATTGAAGTTAGAACGGAACATGAAGAGATTTCCATAGACATGTATATCATTGTTGGTTATGGAACGAAAATCTCTGAGGTCGCCCATAATGTTCAAGCCAAAGTCAAATATACATTGGATCAGATGATTGGATTGAAAGTTAGCCAAGTGAACATTTTTGTACAAGGTGTTCGTCTGGTTAATGAAGAGTAAGGGGGAACACTGTTGGGACAGCAAGTAATTAACGCATCTCTATTTATGCAGATGATGCGTGCAGGAGCTAAGAATTTAAATAGTCATGTAGACACAGTAAATGCACTCAATGTGTTCCCTGTACCAGATGGGGATACAGGAACCAATATGAGCTTGACAATCACGTCTGGTGTCAAAGAAATGGAACATGTATCCGCGAAAACAGTTGGCGAATTGGCGGCAGCGCTTTCAAAAGGGTTGTTAATGGGTGCTCGCGGAAATTCTGGAGTCATTTTGTCTCAAATCTTCCGTGGATTTGCCAGAGCAGTATCAGATAAAGAGACGGTAAATGCTCAGGAGTTGGCGGAAGCTTTTGATCGTGGTGTGGAAACTGCTTACAAAGCGGTTATCAAACCAGTAGAAGGAACCGTTCTTACCGTATCTCGTGAAGCTGCTGAAGCTGGAATGAGACAATCAAGGAAAACCCTAGAGCCTGTAGAAGTATTGGAGGCAGTCTGTGAGGAAGCTAAGCAATCACTGGCTAGAACTCCTGAATTGCTACCTGTTCTCAAACAAACAGGAGTTGTCGATGCAGGTGGTCAGGGGCTTGTTTTTATCTATGATGGAATGTTGAGTGTTCTTAAAGGTGAAGTTATTGAAGAAGAAATAACTAGCGATTTACCTGATTTAGATTCATTGGCAGACATTGCCCACGAACAAAATGCACAATCAAAATTAGATCCATCAGAGATCGAAAATGGGTACTGTACAGAATTTATCATTATGCTAAATATTGATCGTCGTTCTGTGGAGCCTTTCGTAGAAAATGTGTTCCGTGAAGAGATCGGAGAACATGGAGACTCTCTACTTGTCGTTTCCGATGATGATCTTGTTAAAGTACATATTCATGCCGAGTATCCAGGGGAAGCTCTTAACTATGCGATGAAATATGGGGATCTCACACGGATTAAAATTGATAATATGCGTGAACAGTATGAAAGTGTGACATCTTCACATCCATCTTCATCTACACCAGTGCCTGAAGAGGTTGAAGTGGAGAAGAAAGAGTATGGACTGGTTGCTGTAGCAGCTGGTGATGGGATTGCAGAGATTTTTAGAAGTCTAGGCGTCGATGTAGTGATTGAAGGGGGACAAACAATGAACCCCAGCACACAAGATATTGCCGAAGCGATTGAGCAAATCTCAGCTGAACATATTATGATTTTGCCAAACAACAAAAATATTATCTTAACTGCTGAACAAGTAAGTCAGGTCGTATCAACTCCAGTTACTGTTTTGCCTACTCGGACGATCCCCCAAGGTTTAGCAGCTTTGTTAGCATTTCAAGCGGATGAGGAGCCAGAAGAGAATAAGCAGAAAATGATGGAAGCTTATGATCAGGTGAAATCTGGAGAAGTTACTTATGCTATTCGTGATTCGACCATGAACGAGATGGAGATTAAAGAGGGCGACTATCTCGGCATTCTAGAGGGGCAGATTGAAAAAGTAGATCTTGATCTTCTTACCACTTCTAAAGAGCTCCTCGAAACAATGATTGGCGATGGCGCCGATGTGGTTACTATTATTTATGGTCAGGATGTAGAAGAGGCACAAGTCGATGAATTAACACAATTCTTAGAAGCTAACTATCCTGATACGGAAGTAGAAGTTTACCGAGGTGGGCAACCACTGTATTTCTTCCTATTTTCTGTAGAGTAGTGGGGGGGAGAGTTTGTATGGCAAAGATAAAAGTTTTTACAGATAGTGCAGCAGACATTCCAAAACATCTTCTCGATGAGTTAGATATTTCTGTAATTCCATTGAAGGTGCACATTGATGGAGTAACCTATATTGATGGTGTCACTCTAGATAAAGAAGATTTTTATGATAAATTAAAAGCGAGTAAACAGTTGCCAAGTACTTCTCAACCTTCGCCTCTTGATTTTGCTGAAGCTTTTCGTAAAGCAGCCGAAGAAGGAGCTGAGGAGATTATCTCAATTAATCTTTCTTCAGCGATGAGTGGTACTTATCAGTCAGCCGTTCTAGCCATCTCGATGTTAGAAGATATCGATGTAAAAGTGACTGTGATTGATTCCAAAGCCGCCACGTATGTATATGGCATGATTGTGGTCGCAGTGGCTCGTGCGGCTAAAGCAGGAAAATCAATGGAAGAGTGTGTACAGATTGCTGAGCGATATATTCGTGAGCAAAAGGTTTTCTTTATGGTAGATACTTTAGAGTATTTACAAAAAGGTGGAAGAATTGCCAAAGCCTCTGCATTGGTAGGAACCTTGCTCAATATTACACCAATCTTGTCATTAAATGATGAAGGCGAAGTATATGGCCTTGATAAAGTAAGAGGGAAAAATAAAGCCTTTAATCGTGTCTTTGAATTGATGAGCAAGCGCTTTCCATTAGGTAGTTCGGTATCGATCGGGATTTTACATGGAAATAACATAGAAGCCGCTAACAAGTGGAAAGAAAAGGTCCTAAGTATGTATGATGTAAAAGAATGTGTCACAACACCTTTGGGACCGATTATCGGCACCCATGCAGGACCAGGTACGGTTGCTTGTGTTCTTGTGCCTGTAGATGATGAATAATTAATGCCTCCACGTCAGGTGCAAGGAGAGTAAGACTTTGCTCTAAGGAGGTTCATATGAAATATCGTACTGTATTTGATATTATTGGTCCGATTATGATTGGGCCCTCCAGTTCCCATACGGCGGGAGCTGCTCGAATTGGGCTGGCAGCCAGAAAAATATTTGGGCGAAAGCCGGATCGAGTAAAAATAACCTTATATGGTTCTTTCGCTAAAACCTATCGGGGACATGGAACAGATATTGCTCTAGCCGGTGGGCTGTTAAACTTTGATACGTCGGATCGTCGAATCATTCAGGCATTAGAGATTGCTCAAGAAGAAGGCGTAGAGATCACCTTTGAGGAATCAGATGACTTAACGGATCATCCCAATACCGCACGCCTTTATCTTGAAGATGAAAAAGGCAGTATAGAAGTGGTTGGTGTTTCAATCGGTGGCGGAAAAATGGAGATCATCGAAATTAATGGTTTTGAATTAAAATTGACAGGTAATGATCCTGCTTTACTTGTATTGCACCATGATCAATATGGAGCGGTAGCTCGTGTTGCTACAGTGCTTGCACTCCGTCAGATTAACATTGGCTTCATGCAAGTTTCTCGTAAAGAAAAAGGCTCTCAAGCACTGATGTCAATTGAAACCGATCAGCCTGTCGATGCTGATGTCCAGGATGAAATTCGACATTTAGCAGGAATGGATGCTGTTACGGTTCTTTAAGGTGGTTGAGAAGTCTGACAGGTGGGGCAAGCGGTAGCAAAGAACGATAGAAGCTTTAGATCAACACAGCTACGGTTTGTAGGTGGTAAATTTCTTTTAAGTAGGAGAAATGGATCTAGGAACCCCCCCTTTTGTTTGTGGGAGGATCATGAATAGTGTTGGCATCACTCTCTAACGATATTATCTTCATGATATGACACCGCCGTTATCGTTTAAGACGGCGGTTTTCTATCGAAAAGGAGAATAGGCATGAAATTTCGTACCGTTGCCGAATTGGTAGAAATTGCAGAAACTGAACAACTTAAAATTTCAGATGTCATGCTTCAGATGGAATCAGAAACAATGAACCGTTCACAGGAAGAGATCTTCACTGAAATGGGGAATCATCTGGATGTGATGGAGCAGGCGATTCAACGTGGACTTACTGAAGATGTTCGATCACATAGTGGTTTAACGGGCGGCGACGCTAAGCGACTCCAAGAGTATAAAGATTCTGCGACAGTACTTCTCTCTGGTCCTACTGTGTTGGAAGCGGTTTCAAAAGCGACCGCTGTTTCCGAGATTAATGCTGCTATGGGAACGATTGTAGCAACGCCAACAGCGGGAGCCTGTGGAATTTTACCAGGAACGATATCAACCGCAGCAGAAAAGCTGAACTCTGATCGGGAGACGAAGATTCGTGCCCTTTTTGTCGCAGGAGCGATTGGTTATACGATTGCCAATAATGCCTGTATCTCTGGAGCAGCAGGTGGTTGCCAAGCTGAAGTGGGCTCAGCCACAGCGATGGCAGCAGCAGCCGTGGTAGAGATGGCTGGAGGAACCCCATCAATGTCAGCGGAAGCTGTATCAATCGCTTTAAAAAATATGCTTGGACTTGTATGTGATCCTGTAGCAGGCTTGGTGGAAGCGCCATGTGTCAAAAGAAATGCAATGGGTGCAGCCATAGCGATGGTGGCTGCTGATATGGCGATGGCTGGTGTGAAAAGTGTGATCCCAACGGATGAAGTGATTGATGCTATGTATAAAATTGGGCAAAGCATGCCTGTAGCTCTTAGAGAAACAGCTTTAGGAGGACTTGCCGCTACCCCAACCGGACGAGTATTAGAACGTCAAATATTTGGGACGACTGAGAAAAAATGATGGACCCTCTACAACAATCTGTACAAGTATTATCAGGGGTTGGGGAGCAGAGAAAAGAAGCGTTAGCAGAGTTAGGAGTTAAAACGATTGATGATTTACTTCATTACTTTCCTTACAGATATGAAGATTATAGGCTCTCTGATCTAGCAGAGGCCACCCACGAATCCAAAGTAACCGTTCGTGGTCAAATCTATGGACACCCTAGTGTGCGGTGGTATGGGAAAAAGAAATCACGAATGACTGTAAAAATGGATGTACAAGGAATTCATATCTATGTGATCTGGTTTAACCAAGCTTTTCATAAAGAGAAACTTCATGATGGTCAAACCATTATCGTATCGGGAAAATGGGATCGTCACCGTTTACAATTAACTGCTGAAAAAACGTTTATCTCGGAAAAAGATCTTGACCAAGTTGGGAGATTGGAACCGATTTATTCGATTTCTGGTTCGATTCGTATGCATTGGCTTCGGAAGTTGATCTATGAAGCTTTTGTTCGATTTGGTAAAGAGATCGAAGAAATCCTACCAGAAGAACTGATTCAACGATATAAATTGCTCCCTCGTGCGAAGGCAATGTACTATCTTCACTTTCCCAAAGGTAAAGAAGAAGGACATCTTGCACGACGGCGAATGGTGTATGAAGAGTTGTTTCTTTATGAATTAAAAATGATGTGGTTGAAAAAAATCCATCGCACCGATGTGGAAGGAATTATTCATCAGTTTAACCATGAAAAACTCCAGCATTTTATTAATCAATTGTCATTCCCTCTTACTCAAGCACAACAGCGTGTAGTTCAAGAAATTTTGGATGATTTACAGGCACCCTTTCAGATGAATCGACTATTACAGGGGGATGTAGGTTCAGGAAAAACAGTAGTGGCAGGAATTTCCCTTTTTGCTAATCACTTAAGTGGTTATCAAGGGGCGTTGATGGTTCCGACGGAAATTCTTGCTGATCAGCATACTGCCTCGTTAACTAAACTATTATCTCCTTATGGAATTCAAGTGGTTTCATTAACTGGAAGCTTGACTACTCGTCAACGAAGAGAAGTATTGGGTCAAATTCAAATGGGTCTTGCCGATGTGGTAGTTGGCACCCATGCACTTATTCAAGAGCCTGTGGCTTTTAGACAACTGGGATTGGTAATTACAGATGAACAGCATCGGTTTGGTGTAAAGCAACGAGCGACTTTACGGGAAAAAGGTGAAGTCCCTGATGTGTTATTTATGACGGCGACTCCTATACCACGAACGCTAGCCATTACAGCTTTTGGTGAGATGGATGTATCCACAATTGATGAGATGCCAGCTGGACGACAGCCTATTGATACCTATTGGGTCAAAAAAGAGATGTGGCCACGAATTGTGAAGTTTATAGAGAAAGAATGTCAGAAAGGTCATCAGGCTTATGTCATTTGTCCGTTGATTGAGGAATCCGAAAAATTGGATTTACAGAACGCCCAAGATTTATTTGAACAACTCACCGTAGACTTATCCCCGATTCGAGTGGGTCTTTTGCATGGGAAAATGACATCAGCAGAAAAAGAAGAAGTGATGAAGCTATATAGTGAAAATCAAGTTCAAGTGTTGATTTCAACTACTGTTGTCGAAGTGGGTGTCAATGTACCTAATGCTACAGTGATGGCGATCTATGATGCAGATCGCTTTGGTCTAGCACAGCTTCATCAGCTACGTGGTCGTGTAGGACGGGGTGGTGGTGCTTCGACCTGTGTGTTGGTTGCTGATCCCAAGTCTGAAGCTGGTGTGGAACGGATGCGAGTGATGAGCGAAACAACAGATGGGTTTGAAATATCAAGAAAAGATTTGGAACTACGTGGACCAGGTGATTTTTTGGGGGTTAAACAGAGTGGATTGCCAGACTTTAAAGTGGCTGACTTGAATGCAGATTTTCGAGTTCTTGAAGTGGCACGCTCTGATGCAACAGAAATGGTACATCGTTCAGATTTTGCTACTCATCCAACCACGCAACCTTTATATGACTACTTAATGAATGAAGAGCTAGAGGCAAAGAGTTTTGATTAAGATCCAAGTAAAGTCGGACAGGAGAGAGTTTATGATCTCTTTCAAGTCCGATTTTTTGTTTTTGATTCAAATGAGATGACAATTATTTTATAGATAGGCAGACGATCACTTTGCGCCTGTACTCGAAATGTATTTTTCGCATAAGATAGATCATTGAATAAAGAGTGGGGGTGCAAAGAGTGAGTAAAGATTCTTTTTATCAGGATCTCGTCAAAAAGATAAATCAAACACTAGGACGGAAAGCGGTTAGTGTAGAACAAATCAAATCTTTGATGAAAGAAGCCAAGAGGGTTCGTAAAACCCAAGGAACCATGGGGCTCCTTTCCTTTGCCTCACAAATACCCTATCGATTGTTTTCCCCTCAAGAAGTGGAGAAACTTAAGCAATCACCTTATTGGGGCGAATTTTCAAGTAAACTAATCGATTTATTAGTATATGAAGGTGTCATTACACCAACTGAAGCTCGTATGCTGAAGCGTTATGTGTAAACCAAATAGGCACCATAAAAAATAGGCGTCTATGAATAGGCATTTGTAGGGGACAGGCAAAAAGCCTGACACATATTGTAATAGTGAGACCATGGGAAATTGACTAATTATTACTTAGGGAGAAGGGAGAAAATGAATAAAAGAAGGAATGTATCAGGAAAGAAACCAAACCTACTTTGGTTACGCGGTCAAATTAAAGAAATGATTCAGGATCAGCTAGGTTTAAATCGACAGTATGGAGAGGGGTCACCTCCATTTCCGCCACCTACTCCATTTGGGTTTCCAAATAGTGAACAGCCTCCACAAAGACGTCCACAGCCTTTACCCCAATGGGAAGGACCTCCACCCCAAGATTATGGAGCACCTTATCCTTATCCACCTTCGATGCAACGACGTCAATCTCCAAGATCAAATAATCAACCGACGCCTCCCCCCCCTGGTCCACCGATGTGGAATGGACCCGGTTATGGAATGATGGATGGACCACCTCCAATGCCTCCACAACCACCTAGACATCAACAGATGCGCCCAAACCCAGAATCTCCAATGCATCCTAGAAGAACAGATCCTTTTGGTCCCCCTGGTCCACCTCCAGTTCAAGGGAATATTTCCCCTTATCATGATCCAATGATGCCCCCAGCTCCATGGAGAGGAGAATCACCTCAGCAAATTAACGAGAATCGATCTAGAAACCAGAACCTTTCATCGCCATATCGCGAATGGGAAGAAATGCCTGAATCATTTGACGAAACACTAGTGGTTGATTCACGTCGTCCACGAATTAGAAGAAAAAGATAATGCTTTGCAAAAAAATGGCTCGCGGTTTGTTCGCGAGCCAATGGTATCTTTCACAACGATTCGTGTAAGATACTAAATGGGAGAGGAGAAACCGGAGGAAGAGCTTATGGGGAAACGTAAGTCTTCTCCGCGGTTCGACAACATCAGCACGACGCTGTCAAATGTATTATTGCCTCTATTTCTATGTTTATACATATTTCTACTATGTGATTTCATTTCTTTTGTCAAACTAAGATTTTGTGATAGGATTAAAAGGCTATAGATAAGTGAACTCTATATAAAAATCTTTATTCTTTTTCAAGAGTAAAGGTAAGAAAGAGCAGAAAACGTGATTGAGGGAAATGCTCCAAAAGTTTTAAAGATGTGAGGATAGTCAAATGAGAATTATTGCTGGCACTGCACGTGGAACAAAGTTAAAAATGGTCCCTGGAAAACATGTGAGACCCACCGCGGATCGAGTGAAAGAATCTTTATTTCAAGTGATTGGTCCTCGATTTGATGGAGACAACATCTTAGATCTATTTGCAGGTTCAGGGGCACTAGCATTAGAAGCTCTAAGCAGAGGAGCCAATCAGGCCATATTGGTAGATCAGTCTAAATCTAGCATAGAGACGATTCGTGTAAATGTTGCAGCTACCAAGATGTCAAATCAAGTGGAAATCATTCGTCGTGATGCTCGTGCTGCTATACACTTGTTGAAAAAAAAGGGTCTTCAGTTTGATATTATTTTTCTTGATCCACCCTATTTAGAGAATCTTTTAATCCCTGTGATCCAATCCATAGTGAAGGAAGAATTGCTGAAAGAAGAAGGACTAGTTGTGGCCGAGTATCCATCACGAGAACAATTACCTGAAAAGTTCGGGGCTTTAGTGGAGACAAGGCGATTGGACTACGGAGATACAACAATCTCTTTATATAGGATTGAAAAGTAAGCGCAATCATTTTTTACTTACAACAGTGAAAGATGAGAGAATCAAGGGGGAACATTGATGAAAGTAGCCATCTATCCAGGTAGTTTTGATCCAATTACATATGGGCACTTAGATATTTTACAGCGAGGTGCCAAAGTGTTTGATAAAATTATAGTTGCTGTGTTGATCAACCATAATAAGAAACCTCTGTTCTCTGTTGAAGAGCGTAAAGAGCTGATTCGACATGCAACTCTTGATTTACCACAAGTTGAAGTAGACAGCTTTGATGGATTATTAATCGATTATGTAAAATCTCGTGATGTAAATGTGATTTTACGTGGGCTAAGGGCCATTTCAGATTTTGAATATGAGTTGCAAATCGCTTCGATTAACCGAAAATTATCTGAGCAAGTAGAAACTTTTTTCTTAATGACTAGTAATAATCATTCATTTATTAGTTCTGCGATGGTCAAAGAGGTTGCTCGCTATGGTGCGGATGTCAAAGATCTAGTTCCGCCACATGTGATCACTGCTTTACAGGAGAAGTTTGGTCAGGAGACCCGCTGAACTCTTTCAGCGGGTTTTAGTTTGCACTATATCGTTTTTTAATAAGCTTGAAACAAGTGTGGATCATCCAAAGAAAGAACACGATCAAAGCTACTTGTTGTAATCCTCCCCATCCTGTGAAGGAAGTAGAGGTCCAATCGGAGAAAACAGGAAGAGTGCTTGAATAACCAGCTAGTTTTTTCTCAAAGAATGGGTAAATAATCAATGTAAGAACTCCCGCAAGTAATCCATGAATGATTCGGGCTAATAAATAGGGAATATATCGAACATCGGTACGACTCAGCATACTTGCTACTTGTGCATGAATAGATAACCCATTCCAGCCGATCATGATACTTACGATAGTTAATTGATACATCAATGGAATGTGATCAGGTGATGCACTCGCTATTTGTGAACCCAGTGTTATCTCGAAAATTCCAGAAAGCATGGAATCAGATAATCCAATAGGAAAATGGAACCAATCTAAAATTTGTGCGATGATACTGATTAGGGGAGCTGTCACCCCTACGTAATTGATTAAGTGAACCAAAACGGAGAAGAGGATAATAAATCCACCAATCATGAGTAAAGTCTGAACAGCTGAAGAAACAGATTCTCCTAATAATTTTCCTAAAGGTCTGCCGTCTTGTAGGCGAGCTCGATGCATAGCACGAACTGCGCGGATCAGTATAAACCCTTCATTTTTTTTCATCGATGATGATGGAGGTGCTTGTGGTTCGTAAAAGCGCATGATTAATCCCACAAGAATACTACTAGAGTAATGAGCCAATGCTAATATAATACCAATGGATACATTTTCAAAAAAACCAACTGAAACTGCACCAAATATAAATAATGGTCCTGCGGTACTTGTAAAGGAAACCAAACGCTCCCCTTCTTCACGAGAAATCAGTCCTTGTTCACGGAGACGAGAGGTTAACTTTGCACCCATGGGGTTCCCTGAGATCAGACCGACTGCCATCACAAAGGCTCCCTCTCCAGGAACACGGAAGATCGGGCGCATTAACGGCTCAAGTAATACTCCAAGAAAATGAACCACACCAAAACCCATCATCATTTCCGCAGTGATGAAAAAGGGTAGTAGGGCTGGAAAAACAACATCCCACCAGATGGTTAAGCCGCGTAAGGAAGATTTAAATGCTTGTTCAGGGTACATAAGTAAAATGACGGCAATAAACAGAGATATAGAAGCCAAGGCAATAGACTTTAGCCGACTTCGGAGAAGGGGTTGAAACATGTTTGCAATCTCTCCTCACGGACAAAAAGGGTCAATAACATGTCTACTCCCTTGCAACTGATTTTATACCGGTTTGTCCGAAAGGAGACGGCAGAGATGAGAGGAGTGACGATGAAGTGACGGAGCGACCTAAAATTGGTTTGGCATTAGGTTCCGGAGCTGCTAGAGGATTAGCCCACTTTGGGGTACTAAAAGTACTACAAAAAGAAGGAATTCCGATCGATTATGTTGCAGGGAGTAGTATGGGGAGCTTGATCGGTGTACTTTTTGCTAATGGCTTAGACTTGGAGATGTGTGAAAAGCTAGCCATACGCTTAAAAAGAAAGCATTGGTTGGATCTAACAGTCCCTAAACGTGGCTTTATCATCGGCGATAAAGTCAAAGAGTTAGTCAGACTACTCACTCACCAAAAACATATCGAAGACTTGTCGATTCCAACTGCGATTGTAGCTACAGATCTAGTCAAAGGGGAACGAGTTATTTTTGAGTCAGGACCGATTGATGAAGCGGTTCGTGCTAGTATAGCCATTCCAGGGATCTTTGAACCAGTATTTCTAGATGACCGAATTCTAGTTGATGGTGGAGTGATCGATCGTGTCCCGATTCATGTAGTGCGAGAAATGGGCGCTGATATTGTGATTGCTGTCGATGTCATTGCACAGTATAACCAAGTACAGGTGGAAAGTATTTTTGATGTGATCACTTATTCTCTTCATATTATGGAAAAGGAAATACTGAGTAGCCAAATCTTAACTGCGGATGTACTCCTTTGTCCTGAGATGTCTGATATTAGTCCTACGGCATTTCATCGGGTTGAAGAGAGTATCCAAAGAGGAGAAGAGGAAGCACGAAAACATATTCATAAGATTAAAGAACTAATAGAAAACGGGTGTGGAAAGGAATCAAGGAATGCGGTTAAATAACTGGAACAGGATTGTTATCAGTGCTCTAATTATAGCGATTCTTTCGCTTGGAGTAGGTATTTCTTTTTTAATTAAAATTCCCTATTATGCGATTCGACCTGGGACCGCCACAGATGTAACACCTTATATTCAAGTGGGTACAACCAAACCAACAGCTTCTTCTGGAAACTTTATGTTGACTACGATTTCAATCAAAGAGGCAACGATCTTTGATTATTTAACTTCTTTCCTCTCAGATCATATTGAAATCACTCCCATGGAAGATATATTATCTCAACATGAGACAGAGGAAGAATATTTTCGTCGACAGCAAGAAAATATGGTTGCTTCACAAAATAGTGCTCTAATTTCTTCATTTCGGGAAGCAAAAAAAACTGTTTCGATCCAAGTGAAGGGAGTCGAAGTATTTCAAGTGTTGAAGAATCATACAACAAAGCTTCAAGTAGGAGACCTACTTTTAGCTGTCGATCAAAATAAACTACAATCTTCTGAGCAATTGATTCAATATTTGCGAACTAAAAAGGCTGGGGATACTGTATCTGTTCAATTGAAAAGAAAAGATAAAGTGCTCACAGAGTCTATTCCGTTGATTTCTCTTCCCGTACAAAAGGGAGAAGAGCCACGTGCCGGATTGGGTGTGATCCCGATCACTCGTTATGATATTCAAACAGAACCTCCTGTTACTTTTCATGCCGAAAAAATCGGAGGTCCTTCAGCAGGTCTCATGTTCTCACTTGAAATCGTTGATCGGCTTCTTCCTAGAGATTTAACTCATGGGTATCAAATTGCAGGGACTGGAACGATTTCGGATCAAGGTGAAGTAGGGCAAATTGGGGGAATTCAACATAAAATTGTAGCTGCTGATCGTGCAGGAGCTGAGTATTTCCTTTGTCCAAGAGATTTAAAAAACGGCGATCAGAATGAAAAAATAGCCAAACAAACCGCAGAAAAGATCGGTACTTCCATGAAAGTAATACCTGTATCTACTCTTGAAGAAGCTATTCAATTTCTGCAAAAGTTGCCCGCACATTCCTCTTTCAAGGGAGAAACATTGACAGATGTAGCTTAATTGTCTTATAATATCTCTGTTTTTATACGAGGAGTGGAATCATGCAGATACACCTGCAAAAGCTGAATCAGCAAATGGATCAACAACTTCATCTTCATGAAACGATTCAGATCGATTCGCTTCAAAATGAAGTATCTGGGCTCATAGATATGAAGGACGTTGATGTAGAAGCTCATATCTTTAAGTTAGATCCACATCTGATTCAAGTAGAAGCCAAGCAATCTATAGTGGCTAAGTTTACTTGTTCACGTTGCTTGAAAACTTTTGAGCACTTCATTAATATGGAGTGGACTGAACAGTTTACAGATGAGGCTGATCGTGCCCAAGAAAATGAGGAGCAAGAGATTCATCTCATTCAAGGAAATGTGTTGGATCTCACCCCATATATTCGGGAAGCAGTTATTCTCCATATTCCTTACGCTCCAGTTTGTCGGGAAGATTGCAAGGGATTATGTCCAAAGTGCGGAATTGACCAAAATGAAGATTCTTGTCAATGTGAAACGAGATCGATCGATCCCCGTTTAGCAAAATTACAAGATCTGCTGATCAATCGGGACAAATAATAATTAAAGAAAACTTCCCATATTTGTGCTACATTTTAATAGGGGGTGAAACGTCATGGCAGTACCATTTAGACGGACTTCAAAAACTCGTAAACGTATGCGTCGTACGCATTTTAAATTGTCTGTACCAGGCATGGTTAAATGTGCACAATGCGGCGCTCCGAAAATGTCTCATCGTGTATGTAAAGAGTGTGGTTACTACAAAGGTTCCGAAGTGGAAGGTGTCGTTAAGGACTAATCCTGATCCTTACGGTCTTACAGCAAGAGTCGAATTAAACAACGACTCTTGCTTTTTTTGTTGTCAAAAAACAACTTTTTATATATACTACATTTAGTACTTGGTACTAACATTTACTTATAAGAATAGGTGGTGCTCTCCGCTGTGCGCCTCTCCAAAAAAGAACGTCAACATCTTGTCAAACAATCTTTTCATGATGACCCGTTTCTGACTGATGAGGAACTAGCGAAAAGGTGCCAAGTAAGTATCCAAACGATTCGGTTGGATCGAATGGAACTTGCAATTCCTGAGCTTCGGGAACGGATCAAGCACTTGGCGGAGGATCAGTATCGTGTCCGATCATTGTCACTTGAAGAAGTGATCGGTGAATTGATTGATATTGAGTTAAATAAAAGTGGCATTTCTGTCTTTGAAATTAAAAAAGAACATGTGTTTGCACGGAATCAGATTGCACGCGGACATTACTTGTTTGCCCAAGCGAACTCATTAGCTATAGCTATTGTAGATGCGGAAATTGCTCTTACAGGGTCTGCGGGAATCCGTTTTTTGCGCCCTGTTCGATTTGGAGATAAATGTATTGCTTATGCGAAGGTGGTAAAGTCGCAGTTGGGTCGACTGCAGATTGATGTACAAACAAGAGTGAACGGTGAAACTGTATTTCAAGGTGTGTTTGATGTATATCGTGCGAATGAGGACGGACATGTGGAGTAAGGAGGAGCATTTATGCGGATTGCATTTGATGCACACGGAGGAGACCATGCTCCAGTAGCTGTAGTGGAAGGGATTCGCTTAGCTGCAAAGGAGTGGCCCGATGTTACATACATCCTCATTGGACGTGATCCCAGTATATTGCCTAATGATCTAGCGAATGTCATCTTTAAGCATGTGACTGAACAAATCGAACCTGAGGATGAGCCAGTTAAAGCTGTTCGGCGCAAAAAAGATTCGTCAATGGTTGTTGGTTGCCAAATGGTGCGTAAAGGAGAAGCAGATGCTTTTATTAGTGGGGGCAATACAGGAGCTCTAATGGCAGCAGGACTTTTCCATACAGGACGGATCAAAGGAGTTGATCGACCTGCATTAGCTCCTATTTTTCCTACATTGTCAGGGCGTGGCACATTGGTATTAGATGTAGGTGCGAATCCAGAGGCAAAGCCCCAACACCTTTATCAGTATGCACGGATGGGGAGAATTTATGCTGAGAAAGTCTTAGGCTTCGAAGCACCAAGAATCGGTTTGCTCAACATTGGTACGGAGGAAGGCAAAGGGACGGAGCTGACAAAGGAAGCCTTCAGTTTGCTAGAAAAAGAATCTTCGCTTCGGTTTATTGGCAATGTTGAAGCTCGAGACATTTTGTTTGATGCTTGTGATGTGCTTGTCTGTGATGGATTTAGTGGAAATATTCTTTTGAAAAATACGGAAGGGGTGGCTAAAGCTATTTTTGAACGGTTAAAGGAAGAGTTTATGCGTAGTTTATCGACAAAAATAGCAGCCGCCATTTTAAAACCAGGGCTGAAACGATTTAAAAATAGTATGGATTATAAAGAGCATGGAGGAGCTCCACTTCTTGGGCTCATGGGTCCCGTGATCAAAGCACATGGCTCTTCAGATGCTCGAGCATTTTTTAATGCAGCTAGACAAGCACGACTCTTTATTGATCGAGGTGTCATTCCCCGTATCATAGAGGATCTGTCACCAAAGAAAGGGGAAGACAACGAGTGAGATCGGTTGGAATATTAGGAACAGGTTCATATTTACCCGAGAAGGTAATCACAAATGCTGACTTGGAAAAGTTAGTGGATACCAATGATGAGTGGATTGTATCCAGAACTGGAATTAAAGAGCGGCGCATGGCAGCTCCTGAAGAGGCCACTTCTGATCTAGCGGTTAAAGCAGCTGAAAAAGCATTAAAATATGCGGGTATTTCGGCTGAAGAGCTTGATTTGATTATCATTGCTACCGTCACACCAGATATGTCTTTTCCAGCAACAGCGTGTTTAGTACAAAATCAGCTAGGCGCAAAAAAAGCAGCTACCTTTGACTTATCTGCCGCTTGTACCGGATTTTTATATGGACTAGCTACTGCTTCCCAATTTATTGCGACTGGGATGTATCAGCATGCTCTTGTAGTTGGAGTCGACAGTCTTTCTCGAATTGTTAACTGGTCTGACCGGAATACATGTATTTTATTTGGTGACGGAGCTGGTGCAGCTGTATTAGGTCCTGTTAAAGAAGGAGAAGGTTTCCACTCTTTTGACTTAGGTGGAGATGGTTCAGGAGGAGAATTGTTAAAACTCCCAGCTGGTGGTTCTCGTCTACCAGCCTCTGAAGAAACTGTTGCTCAACAACTTCATACTATTTCGATGTCAGGTAGAGAAGTATTTAAATTTGCAGTAAAAGCTCTTGTCAGTTCTACTGAGAAGGCTTTAGATCAAGCAGGGCTAAAAAAAGAGGATATTGATTTCCTAGTTCCTCATCAAGCGAATACTCGTATTATTGAATCCGCGATTAAACGGCTAGGATTGGATGAAAATAAAGTAATCATCAATCTAGATCATTACGGAAATATGTCCTCTGCTTCCATCCCTGTCGCTTTAGATGAAGCATTTAGGCTAGGGCGTATTCATCAAAATGATACTCTGGTGTTATGTGGTTTTGGGGGCGGACTCACATGGGGGTCTACGGTTCTCACTTGGTCTTTAGCGTCAAACGGAGTAAATAGTTTGGAGGTTTAACATGAGTAAACTGGCATTTATTTTTCCGGGACAAGGTTCACAACAAGTGGGTATGGGAAACGAGATTGCAAGTGTATATGATCAGGCCAAACAAATATTTTTAGAGGCAGATGAAGTACTTGGCGACTCTTTATCTACTCTTTGTTTTGAAGGTCCCGAAGAAGTTTTACGTTTGACTGCCAATACACAACCAGCGATTTTAACAACTAGTGTTGCTTGTTATCGTGTATTTGCACAGACAGGAGTCACTCCTGATTTTGTCGCAGGACATAGTTTGGGAGAGTACAGTGCGCTAGTCGCAGCAGGCTCCCTTTCTTTTGCTGATGCAGTCAAAACGGTACGTCAGCGTGGAAAGTTTATGGAAGATGCTGTACCTGCGGGAGTCGGCGCGATGTCTGCAGTGCTCAATTTAGATCGTGAACGGTTAGATGAAGTATGTCGAACTGTAAGTAAAGAAGGATTTGTGGTAGAGCCCGCAAACTATAATTGTCCAGGGCAGATTGCTATTTCGGGTCATAAGGAAGCGGTGGAAGAAGCAGGTAAAAAGGCATTAGAGGCAGGGGCACGTCGAGTGATTCCCTTATCTGTAAGTGGACCTTTTCATTCTTCGTTGATGAAACCAGCAGCTAATCGCTTAAATGAAACACTTAGCCAAGTCACGATTCATGATGCGAAGATCCCAGTGCTTGCAAATGTTACCGCACAACCAGTCACTGCAAGCGAAGAGATTCATCGTTTGCTAGTTGAACAAGTCGCATCTCCCGTCAAATGGGAAGATAGTGTGCGTGATATGATTGAACAAGGAGTCACTACTTTTGTTGAATTTGGTTCAGGGACTGTACTGTCTGGACTTGTTAAAAAAGTAGATCGCAAGGTTACTACCTATGCTGTTCAAGATTCAAAGTCTCTGGAGAATGTGCTGAATCAATTAAATTTGACCCTTTAATAGGCAGGGAGGATACTCATATGTCTGGTAAAGTCGCTGTTGTAACAGGTGGATCTCGTGGAATTGGTCGAGCGATCTCAGTGGCTCTAGCCCAAGCTGGTGCAGATGTAGTTGTTTTTTATGCTGGAAATCAAGCGGCGGCCGAAGAAACAGTTGCAACCATAAAAGAATTGGGTCGCCAAGCATTAGCTTTACAAGTGGATGTTTCGAAATCAGCAGAAGTGGATGCTGCTTTCAAGCAAGTGTTAGCAAACTTTGGGCGTATTGATATTCTTGTTAATAATGCAGGAATCACCCGTGATCAATTATTGATGAGAATGAAAGAAACCGAGTGGGATCAGGTGATGGACACGAACTTAAAAGGAGTTTTCCTTTGTACAAAAGCGGTTACCCGTCCGATGCTAAAACAACGTAGTGGACGAATCATCAACATCAGTTCTGTGGTTGGAGTTTCTGGTAATCCAGGTCAAGCCAATTATGCTGCTGCAAAAGCAGGTGTGATCGGTTTGACGAAGACAACAGCTAAAGAATTAGCCAATCGTGGGATTACAGTGAATGCAGTTGCGCCCGGATATATTGAAACAGATATGACAGATGTTTTAGATCATGAGGTCAAAAAACAAATGCTCACATCGATCCCGATGGGACGCCCAGGTTCAGCTGAAGATGTAGCGACAACGGTTCAGTTTTTAGCATCAGACACAGCCGGTTATATTACAGGTCAAACGATTCATGTTGATGGTGGCATGGTAACTTCTTAAAAAAATCTTGTTAACGTTGCTTGTCCTTGTTGATTTACGTATAATACGAGAGGAGGTGAATACATATGGCAAATACTTTAGAAAAAGTAACAAAAATCGTCGTAGATCGTCTTAATGTTAAAGCTGAAGAAGTAACTATGGAAGCTGGAATTAAAGAAGATCTCGGAGCAGACTCTTTAGATGTTGTTGATTTAATCATGGAACTTGAAGAAGAGTTCGATTTGGATATTGAAGATGAAGAAGCTGAAAAGATCTCCACGATTGGTGACGTGGTAACATACATTGACAAACATGCGAAATAATTCTTTGTTGACGTACTTTCGTTAAAGTCCCGTGTTTTGCGGGACTTTATACCTTCATCTTTTTTGGTCCTTTGTTCAACTTCGTTGAGAAAGGCGGTGTATGAGATGACAAATAATCGTGTGGTAATTACGGGTTTTGGAGTCGTCTCCCCGGTCGGTAGTGATGCATCTAATTTTTGGGAAAATCTTTTAGCAGGACAATCAGGAATTGGACCAGTCACTCTTTTTGATACAGAGGGGTTCGCTGTAAAAATTGCTGGTGAAGTGAAGGATTTCGATCCTCTAGATTATCTGGATCGTAAGGAAGCAAGAAAGATGGATCGATTTGTTCAATTTGCCATTGCTGCTGCGACTCAGGCTGTGAAGCACGCAGAATTGGATATGAGTAAAGAAGATCCAACCCGAGTGGGTGTCTATGTAGGATCGGGAATTGGTGGTTTGGGTACATTAGAAGAACAACACAAAACCTTACTCAAGAAGGGTCCACGTCGGGTGAGCCCATTTTTCATTCCTATGATGATTGCTAATATGGCATCAGGTCAAGTTTCGATGCAGATTGGAGCAAAAGGGCCTAATAGTGCAGCGATTTCTGCTTGTGCAACAGGAACGCACAGTATTGGAGATGCTTTTAAGATCATTCAACGTGGGGATGCAGATGTGATGATTGCTGGCGGGACAGAAGCCACTGTTTTACCAATGGCATTTGCAGGCTTTTCATCGATGGGAGCACTATCGACGCGAAATGATGACCCACAAAAAGCGAGTCGCCCTTTTGATCTAGAACGTGATGGTTTTGTCATGGGAGAAGGTTCAGGGGTTCTAGTTTTGGAAACGCTTGAGCATGCTTTAAATCGTGGAGCTAATATCATTGCAGAAGTCGCTGGATATGGGATGACTGCAGATGCATACCACTTAACAAGCCCAGATCCTGAGGGTGAAGGGGCAGCTAGAAGTATGCAAATAGCAATCAACGATGCTGGCTTAGAACCAAGTGACATTGATTATATCAATGCTCATGGAACTTCAACACCTCTTAATGATAAATTTGAGACACTTGCGATTAAGAGAGTGTTTGGAGAACATGTGAATCACTTAGCAGTTAGTTCGACGAAATCGATGACTGGTCACCTTTTAGGAGCTGCTGGTGGAGTCGAAGCGATTGCAACAGCCCTCGCCTTAAAAGAACAAATGATTCCTCCAACCATCAATTATGAAAATCCTGATCCAGAATGTGATTTGGATTATGTACCAAATGAAGCACGTAAAACTAATGTTCGAGCTGCACTATCCAACTCACTTGGATTTGGCGGACACAATGCGACAATCTTATTAAAAGTTTATGAGGATGCGTAAATAGTAGGTGGTGACATTCAATGAATTTGACTGGCTTGGAACAGAGAATAGGAATTTCTTTTGAAAATAAAAAGCTGTTCCAACAGGCGTTCACCCATACCTCTTACGCTCATGAAAGAAAACATAGTGGAGTTTATTCGGATAATGAACGCTTGGAATTTTTGGGAGATGCAGTGTTAGAACTGGCCGTTTCCGAATATCTCTTTTATCGCTATCCAGAAATGAGTGAAGGGGAATTGACTCGAACGCGTGCACGTGTGGTCTGTGAACCTTCACTCGCTTCGTTCGCGAAGGAATTGGAATTTGGACGTTATGTACGGTTAGGTAAAGGAGAGGAGATGACTGGTGGCCGATCTCGCCCTTCTCTTCTAGCAGATGCCTTTGAAGCCTTTATTGGAGCGCTTTTTTTAGATCAAGGCTTAGAAGTGGTTAAACACTTCTTACATGTCGTCGTTTTTTCAAAGCTAAGTGATGATTGGTTAGCGAGTATGACTGATGCCAAAAGTCAGTTGCAAGAAAGGGTTCAACAAGAACGAATGGGTCCTCTCGAATATCGGATTGTAGATACTCAAGGCCCTGCACATGATCGTCAATTTATTGCAGAAGTTTATTTAGAAAATAGACGGTTAGGTCAAGGCGCAGGTCGATCCAAAAAAGAGGCTGAACAACAAGCAGCTACTGAAGCGTTAAAGCATTGGCGAAAAGGATAGGGGTTAAGATTGACCACCGGATCTGAGAGGGGACGGTGGTTTAGTTGTATATGGATTGGGTATTCTGAATATTTGCGACTAGGTCTATGGTAGGAGTTTTTAGGTTTGTAATTGAAGGAGGAGAAAGGATGAAGTTGCTCATCGCAACACATAATCCGGGGAAAGTAAAAACGAGTCGTATTCTATTTGAACGTCTAGGAATTATGGGAGTTTCTTTACAGGATGTTTTATTACCGCATGGGCAATCATCCATCATGGAATAACCCTCTAGAAAAGAAAACCAACATCCAGTCGTCCCGAATGTCGGCTTTTTTTCCTAGGGGAGATCTTTATGTTCGAGTTTTGTTACAAATACACCACCTGGTCCCACTTCTAGAGTCAAGGTTTCCCGCCCGTAAGGAGGCTCGTGAGGTCCTTCAAATGTATCGACTTGAACTTTAACTATAAACCCAAAGCCACTAGGAGTCATTCTATGTACTTCCTTGACTTTCATCTCATGAATCTCAAAACTTTTGTATCTTTTTCCATAATAACCAACAAGGGCATCATCAATGGCTTTCACTAATGTAGTCTTAAAAGCATCTGTAATAATCTGTTGTTCTGAATCAGGGTTCGCAAACACTTGACCAGTTGTTGAAAAGAGAAGGCAGATGAAAGTTATACAGAAAATGAGTCTAGATTGTTTGTTCATTGTGCTTCCTCCAGCTTTTTTACTTATTGTTTTACAAACAAGGCTTTTTTATAGATGGTGAATCAGTAGTATTGATTGACTATAAGTTGGAAGTTGGCTTTGTACCACAATAAGGTGATGAAGGGTAAAATTCAACCTCAGCTAGGATGGATAGGAACTTTATGTTGTGTTTCACAGTTATAACAAATAGATATCAGTATTCAAAGGGAGGCATTAGAATGAGCGAAGTTACGTACCAAGATTTTGAGAAAGTTGAGCTTCGTGTAGGAGAAATTATCCGTGCAGAGCCATTTCCTAAAGCTAGAAAGCCTGCATATCGATTGTGGATTGATTTTGGCGAACTAGGAGTTAAAAAAAGTAGTGCTCAAATTACAGATCACTATACATGTGAGCAGTTAGTGGGGAGAAAAATTGTGGCAGTCACCAACTTCCCACCTAGACAAGTGGCTAATTTTATGTCAGAGGTATTAGTGTTAGGGGTTCCTGCAACTGAAGGAGGAGTTTCTCTCTTGAAAATTGAACATGAGGTTCCGTTGGGGAGTCGGGTTTATTAATAAAAAGCCGCCTAATCACTTTAACCATAGTGATTAGGCGGTCTTTCAACATACAGGTGAATGGCTATTACTATTCAACCAAGCCACCGATGATTTTCCAATTATGATCGACTTCTGCTTGAACAGTTCCCTGTTCACCAATGTAGTTGGTCATTAACTCGGAGACTTCAATATTGATATCTTTCAAGACGGGTTTACCTGCAAACATCGGATAGTTGCCGCCGCCACCCGCTCGGTAATTATTCAAAACAATGTTGTACTCTTTGTTTAGATCAAGTGGTTGCCCGTTTAGATCATTCAATTCAACAATACGCTGTCCCTCAGACTTAGAGACATCGATCGTATATTGGACACCTTCCCACATGTCGTAGTTATAATGTTGAACTTTGGGTGAGAGGTAAAGAGGATTTACTTCGACAGGTTCTTGACCATTATTTTGTTTAAAGTATTTAGCGGTTTGTTCAAGAGCAGCTTTGATGTCTGAACCTTTAACTTGAATTACTTTTAAGGTATTTGGATAGATATAGGTACTTAAAATGTCGCGAGTCGTCACATTTTCGGGTAATCCAGTAACTGTGTTATCAAAGAGTGAAGTGGAAGAGATCGTGGCTCCACTCGCTTCCATTTGCACTTTGTTAATAAATTGAATAAGTGCTGTATCATGGGTGCGAACATAATGATGATTGGTTACAGATAGATCTTCACTAATTTTCCCTACAGGTTGGTCAAGGAAGGCTTGTGTTTTTGTTTCGTAATTTTGGATGAGCTTTAGTACTTTAGGATCTGCAGGTACTCCTTCCACGGATAATAATTGAGCTTTTTTATCTGTGACCATCCATTTCCCTTTTTTCTTCTTAACATTCAGGTCAACGACAGAGAGATGAGATCCCCATTTACCAGGCTCTGTGACCAATACACCGTTCACACGCACATCAGGGAGAGCAATATGCATATGACCTGTCAGAATAACATCAAGATCTTTCACCTGAGTGGCTAATTCGTAAGCCTGATTTTCACCATCGTGTGAAGGAAGAGGTGTAATCGTTCCATCTGCCTCTTTCTTATGTTCCAAGCCACCATGATAGGCAATGACAACGACATCTACTTTTTCTTTTTTCTTTAAATGTGGCACCCATTTTTTTGCTGTTTCTACAGGATCTAAAAAATCGAGATGAGCAATATTTTTAGGGTCTTCCCAGTTCGGGATCTTTTTGGTGGTTAAGCCTAAGACGCCCACTCTTAAACCGTTTTTCATTTTAAAAACTTGATAAGGCTTAGTATAAACTTTGTTAGTACCTTTCCAGACAGTGTTGGCAGAAAGCCAAGGGAATTTGGCTTCATTCATAGCCTTTTCCATTACAGCTTGTCCATAATTATATTCATGATTTCCGATGGTCATGGAATCATATTTTAATGCATTCATCGTAAGTATCATTGGGTCGATGGGTTTGTTGTCAAAGCGAGCATGATAGTATTCCATCGGAGATCCCTGAATGAGATCACCATTGTCAAGTAACAAGGCATTTGGATTTTGCTGGCGAACTTGCTTAATTAAGGTAGACACTTTAGCGAGCCCGTGATCAACAGGTTCATTGTTCGTGTACTGAATGGGGGTAATATACCCATGTAAATCACTGGTAAGCATAATGGTGACTTTTTGTTCTTTTTCCTTTGCGCTGACGGTATTGGTCGCAGTCAACGATGTTGTTAAAGAGATTGTAAGTAACAAAGTTAGGGCAGATAAACCAAACTTTTTCCTAATCAAATCAATTCCTCCTTCTTGAAAATTAATATGCCATTCTAGTCTATTAAAAAGTAGATTAAAATAAAAGATGGTATTGTTTAAAAAATTATAATAGTAGGAACGAATTCAATCATCTGAAGGTGAAAAAAATCACCTCTTATATTTAAGAATACTTTGTTGTTAAAGGAAAACCAGGGAGGATCACTCATCTTTGAGACGATTTGTGCTAAAATATATCAGTTAACCTGTAGGAGAGGAGGACGGTTATGTACCTAAAACGTTTGGAGATGTCAGGGTTCAAATCATTTGCAAACCGAACAGAGTTAGAATTTGTTCCTGGAATTACTGCTGTTGTGGGTCCTAATGGGAGTGGGAAAAGTAATGTCACAGATGGAATCCGCTGGGTGTTAGGAGAGCAAAGTGCCAAGTCACTTCGTGGTGCTAAGATGGAAGATGTCATTTTCGCTGGAAGTGATACTCGAAAACCTGTGGGCTATTGTGAAGTTTCCATGACCTTCGATAATAGTGAGCGTCGCCTTGCACTTGATTATGCTGAAGTCACTGTAACCCGACGCGTGTACCGTTCAGGGGATAGTGAATATTTTCTCAATAAACAATTGTGTCGGCTCAAAGATATTCATGAGCTTTTTATGGATACTGGGATCGGGAAAGATGCCTACTCCATGATTGGACAAGGAAAAATCGATGAGATTCTGAGTACCAAATCTGAAGATCGTCGAGCTATTTTTGAAGAAGCAGCAGGAATTGTTAAGTATAAAACCCGCAAAAAAGAGGCAGAAAAAAAGTTAGACGGAACAGAGCAAAACTTATCTCGGATTCATGACTTGATTCATGAACTCGATTCTCAGGTGCAACCCCTATCAGAACAAGCCGAAACGGCTAAGAAATATAAAGAATTTAAAGATGAACTGCAAAATATAGAAATTGGGCTTTATGTACATAAGATTGAAACGTTGCATGATCAATGGCAACTAGCTACACAAGAAGTGAAGCAGCTTACAGAATTCCAAGTGAGTCTTTCTGCTGAACTAAGCACTAAAGAAGCCGAACTTGCACAGTTGAAAATGCAATTAAATGACCATGAACAAGTGTGGGAAGAAGTTCAAACGGGTCTACTTACTGTCAGTGGAGAATTAGAAAAAGCTGAAGGACAGCGTGAAGTTCGCTTAGAGCGAAATCGTAACCGGACATTGACGAAAGACCAACTAAAAGAACGTTTACAACAGTTAGAGGAAGAGCGTATTCGTCTATCTGAAGAAGCACAACAGTTGGATGATCGACTAGTAGTGAAACGAAAAGAACTAGAGCAAGCCGAATGGGAATTGGGATTGGTACAGCAAAAAATGTCATTAGCTGGTGATGATGAGAGTGAACAACTAGCTGAATTGACAGAGCGCGTACAAGGCAATGTGAACCAGATCGTGGCTCTACGTAGTGAAAAGCAGTATGTGGAAGAGCAATGTTTCCAATTGGATGAACGGTTAAAGAGCCTTCAGGAGAAAGAGCAACAGTTTCAGCAACAACAAGCTGAATATAGCACCCAGTCTAAAGAGATTGCAGACAAGCTACAGATTGTTGAAGAACAACTTAAAGAGGCAGCTGAGCAAGTTCGATCTATAGCTCAACAAAAGCAAAAACTTGAAGAAGAAGAAAAAAATCTATTTAAGCAAAATCGTGATGCTGAACAGCAATTACACCGACTTCGTTCTCAATATGAACTGATCCGTGAAATGGAAGCTGAGCATCAAGGTTTCTTTCAAGGAGTAAAGGAAATTCTGACAGCCCGTGACCGGGGAGTTTCCCATCTACAGGGAATTCACGGGGCTGTTGCCCAACTGATTCAAGTTCCTGAAAAATACGAAGCAGCTCTAGAGACATCATTAGGTGGAGCCTTACAACATCTTGTTGTGGAAAATGAACAAGTGGGTCGTCAAGGCATTACTTATTTAAAAGAAAAGCGGTTAGGGCGAGCTACCTTTTTACCATTAGATGTTTTACAGGGAAGATATTTACCGTCAGCAGAGCGAGAAAAATTAAAGCAAGTCCCTGGATTTGTCGGGGTTGGAGCAGAACTGGTCAAAACAGATGAAAAATATCGCACCTTAATTCAACATTTATTGGGGCTTGTCATTGTTGCCGAAACGCTTGAGCAAGCCAATCGGATTGCACGACAACTCAATTATAGATATCGTGTAGTTACCTTGGATGGAGATGTGGTGAACCCTGGTGGTTCGATGTCAGGGGGAAGTCGACAGAAAACCAAGACCAATCTCTTAGGGCGATCTAGACAGTTAGAAGAACTAGAAGCACAATTGGAGACTGCTAAGCAAAAATGGGAAGAGATTGGCGGTCATCTGATTCAACTAGAACAACGTAGAAAAAAATTAGAGGAAGACTGGGAAAATGTTCGTCGTCAAGGAGAAGAACGGCGGATGTATGAACAGGAACTACACGGACTGGAACGAGAGCTTCAGATCAAAAGCAAGTCAGTGACGGATCAGAAACAACAATACCAAGAAGAACTCCAACAAACTCATGAGAAACAACAAGCTCTTCGTATTCATTTACAAGAATTACACGAGCAAATTGGTCAACGAGAAACAGAAAAGTATCAAATGGAAACATTGGTAGAACAGTCACAAGCCCGTGTGAAGCAGCAGGCGACAACAAAAGAAGAAGCAACTGAACGGATGACTGAGTGGAAAGTACAAGTAGCTCGCCTCAATCAAGAAACTACGAACTTAACAGAAAATCAGACTCGTATGCAACAAGAACTGATTCGACTGGCACAGCAAAAAACTTCTGTGGAAGAAGAGTTAGGTGCATTGGAATCACAAGATGAAAGTGGACAAGTTGAATTAGTTTCTTTAGAAGAACAGATTGAAAAGTTGCGGCTGAATAAAGAGCAACAGCAGCAACGATTAAGTGAAGTACGTGCTCATCGGGAACAGCTACTCCAACAACGTGATGAACAAGAGCAAGCGGTTCGTCAAACTCAGCAAGCGCTTCGAAAAAAAGAGACAGGGCTTCGCGATCAAGAAGTACGAGTCAATCGCTTAGACGTAGAATTGAACCATTTACTTCAAAAACTAGCTGAAGAATATGAAATTAGTTTTGAACGAGCGCAACAAGTTTATGATAAACCAGAAGAGCCGGCAAAAGCAGAACGTAGGGTTCGTTCTCTGAAATCGCAAATCTCATCTTTAGGAGAAGTGAATCTAGGGGCAATTGAAGAATATCAACGACTCAGTGAACGCTTGGAGTTTTTAAAAACACAAGAAGCTGACCTTCTAGAAGCAAAGCAAACATTATATGAGATCATTGAGCGTATGGAATCTGAAATGGGGAAACGATTTGCCGAAAACTTTGAACTGATTCGGGGCGAGTTTCAGCATGTATTTGTTCAGATGTTTGGCGGAGGTCGAGCTGATCTTCATTTATCAGATCCAGATAACTTACTAGAGACAGGAATTGAGATCGTAGCCCAACCTCCCGGGAAGAAGTTGCAAAATCTAACTCTTTTATCTGGAGGAGAGAGAGCTTTAGCTGCTTTAGCCTTACTTTTCGCTGTTCTATGTATTAAACCAGTTCCCTTTTGTGTCCTTGATGAAGTGGATGCTGCACTCGATGAAGCCAACTTAACAAGGTTTACCCGCTATATGCGTGAATTTGCCAACAAGACACAATTTATTATTATTACACACCGTAAACATACGATGGAGGGAGCTGATGTCTTGTATGGAATTACCATGCAAGAATCAGGGGTCTCCAAACTGGTATCGGTCAGTTTAGAAGAGTATGATGGATAGTAGATGTTTGCTGTAGCTTTGAAAGGAGGATTGCATCCATGAGCTTTTTTAAACGGATTAAAGAAAGTGTTTCAAAAAAGACTGAATCCGTGACCCAGAAGTTTATGTCAGGACTGAGTAAGACAAGTAACTCTTTTACTGGGGCGATGAATGATCTTTTTACGGGAAGGAAAAAGATCGATGAGGAACTATACGAAGAATTGGAAGAGATTTTGATCACTGCAGATGTGGGGGTTCAAACCACGATGGATTTGATTGAGCGACTTCGTCTGCAAGTGAAAGAGAAAAAAGTGAAAGACCCCCAAGAGCTTCAACCTCTTTTGTCAGAAATTATCGCTGACATGTTAGAGTATGAACAGAAAGATACCAATATCAAAATGAATGAAGATGGTATGACGATTCTATTGTTTGTAGGTGTCAATGGGGTTGGAAAAACAACTACAATTGGAAAATTAGCACATAAATTTAAAAGTGAAGGTAAAAAAGTGGTTCTTGCTGCGGGTGATACCTTTCGCGCTGGTGCGATTGAACAATTGGAAACATGGGGCGAACGTGTGGGAGTTGATGTGATTAAACACCAAGCGGGTTCAGATCCCGCCGCTGTGATCTATGATGGTATTCAAGCGGCAAAGGCTCGTCAAGCAGATCTTCTGCTCTGTGATACCGCAGGGCGTCTCCAAAATAAAGTAAACTTAATGGAAGAACTAAAAAAAGTTCATCGAGTTGTGCAGAGAGAAGTGCCTGGTGCTCCTCATGAAGTTTTATTGGTTCTAGATGCTACAACCGGACAAAATGCATTAATTCAAGCCAAACAATTTGGGGAAGCTGTGCAGGTTTCTGGAATTGTTTTAACCAAGTTAGACGGAACAGCCAAAGGTGGCATCGTGATTGCGATCAATAATGAGATTCAA
Source organism: Hazenella coriacea (assembly GCF_004341825.1). Lineage (GTDB taxonomy): Bacteria > Bacillota > Bacilli > Thermoactinomycetales > Thermoactinomycetaceae > Hazenella > Hazenella coriacea. The sequence continues at coordinate 61,351 of NZ_SMAG01000009.1, forward strand.
TTACCTGTTAAATTTGTAGGTCTTGGTGAAAAAGCAGATGATCTACAAGAATTTGACTCAAACCAATTTTTACACGCTTTATTTAAAGATGCGATTGAAAAAGAAGAAGTGAATGGATAGTGGAAATTTATCAAGGTAAAATCCTTGACAAGGTGCTTCGCCTTCATTTATAGTATACATCTGTAAAGGTTATTTCCTTGACAGATAATTTGAGGTGACTCCAATGTTGGAGAAAACCACAGAAATGAACTTACTTTATGATTTTTATGGATTGCTCTTGACCAATAAACAGCAGAAATTATTAGAAATGTATTACCTCGATGATTGGTCATTAGGTGAAATTGCTGATCATCAGGGAGTATCTCGGCAAGCTGTTTTTGAAGCGATCAAACGTGCACAAAAGACTTTGACAGATTTAGAAAGTCAATTAGGATTATTACAAAAGCATTTGAATCGACAACAAATCGCTGAAGAGTTATTTAAACAGATAGAAGCATTGCCAGACAGAGATGCGTTGACCCAACTGGTGAAACAGTTGATCGACATCGATTAAGTCGTGAGGAGGTGGCACCGTGGCATTTGAAGGTTTGTCCGAACGCCTACAAGCTGTCATGCAAAAGTTACGTGGTAAAGGAAAGGTAAGTGAATCAGACGTTAAAGAAGCGATGCGTGAAGTTCGCTTAGCTCTCCTTGAAGCAGATGTCAACTTTAAAGTCGTGAAAGATTTTGTTAAAGGTGTTACTGAACGTGCCGTTGGACAAGAAGTGCTTAAGGGATTAAACCCAGCCCAACAAGTGATCAAAGTAGTTAATGAGGAATTAACTCAGCTGATGGGAGGCGAGCAAAGTAAACTTGTCCAGGCAAACCGACCACCTACCAAAATCATGATGGTAGGGTTGCAAGGTGCTGGGAAAACGACAACCTCTGGCAAATTAGCACGCTTTTTAACCAAGCAAAACCGCAGACCTCTGTTGGTTGCAGGGGATGTATACCGCCCAGCAGCCATTAAACAGTTACAAATATTAGGTCAAGATTTAAAAACTCCAGTTTTTTCTTTGGGAGATCAAGAAAGCCCTGTAAAGATTGCTCAACAAGGGGTTGAACAAGCTAAACAGGAAAATTACGATTATGTCATCATCGATACGGCTGGTCGTTTGCACATTGATGGAACCATGATGGAAGAACTGAAGCAGATTAAAGAAAAGATTGAGCCTGATGAGATTTTGCTTGTCGTTGATGCGATGACAGGACAAGATGCTGTCAATGTAGCTCAAAGCTTTCATCGTGAATTAGGCTTGACTGGAGTTGTACTGACAAAGCTCGATGGAGACACTCGGGGTGGTGCAGCACTTTCAGTCAAAGCGGTAACTCAATGTCCAATTAAATTTGTCGGTTTGGGTGAAAAAACGGATGCTCTTGAACCTTTTTATCCAGATCGAATGGCATCACGGATTCTTGGTATGGGCGATGTACTTAGCCTGATTGACAAAGTTCAAGCAGAAGTGGATCAGGAAAAAGCCAAAGAGTTTGCCGAGAAGATGCGTACTCAGACCTTTAGTTTTGATGACTTCTTGGAACAACTCCAACAAGTGAAAAAAATGGGACCGCTTGAAGATATGTTATCCATGTTACCTGGAGCTGGACAAGTCAAAGGACTTAAAAATCTTCAGGTAGATGAGAAACAATTAGGGCGAATTGAAGCGATTATTCGTTCTATGACCCCGAAAGAGCGAATGCAGCCCGAGATTATTAACGCCAATCGTCGGAAGAGAATTGCGATGGGAAGTGGAACGAAGGTTCAAGATGTCAATCGGCTTCTGAAGCAATTTGATGATATGAAGAAAATGATGAAGCAAATGACCGCAATGACTAAAGGCGGCAAAAGAAAAAAAGGTGGAATGGGTGGCTTCCGTCTCCCATTCATGAGATAAAGGTAAGCTCGTAACTTTTGCTAGGAGGTGAAACAGATGGCAGTTAAAATTCGCTTAAAACGTATGGGTGCGAAAAAATCTCCGTTCTACCGTGTAGTCGTAGCTGATGCACGTGCACCCCGTGATGGTCGTTTTATCGAGGAGATTGGATATTACAATCCACTCACTCAACCAGCACAAGTGAAAATCGATGCTGATAAAGCAATGAAATGGTTAGCAACTGGTGCACAACCTTCAGATACCGTACGCAACCTATTCCGTCGCGAAGGTATCTTGAAAGACCAAAAATAATGGTGTTTCGCAGAACGGCGGAGGGTCGTAGCAATGAAACAACTGATTGAACTGATTGCTCAATCACTAGTGGATCATCCTGAACAAGTGAGTATTCATGAACGAGTCACTGAGCAAGCCATTATCTATGAATTAACTGTAGCTAATGAGGATAAGGGGAAAGTGATTGGAAAACAGGGTCGGGTTGTCAAAGCTGTTCGCTCAGTTGTTGGAGCAGCTGCCGTGAAAGAAAATAAGCGAGTGATGATCGAGATCGTTTAAAACGACCGACAAGGAGGAAGCAACTTGGATTTAACTGGCTATTTAAAAGTAGGACGTCTTGTCGGGACACACGGGATCCGTGGTGAGGTACGTGTTCTCTCTGATACCGATTTTCCAGAGCATCGCTTCGCTTTAGGAAATCAACTCTTTCTTATGCACCCTCAGTTGGTCGAGCCTTTTCCCCTTACCATACAGGTCTGTCGTCCGCATAAGTCAGCTCTTCTGATTAAGTTTCGAGAATGGGATAACATTAATCAAGCGGAGCCGTACAAAGGTGGGCTACTGGTAGTCAAGAGCGATGATCTTGTTCCAGTGAATGAAGACGAAGGCGAATATTATTTTCATCAGATTATTGGCTGTGAAGTGATCACGACTGATGGAAGGCATCTAGGTAAGGTCAAAGAGATTCTACCTTTGCCAGCGAATGATGTATGGGTCGTTGATGATCGTGAATCTAAAAAAGAGATTCTGCTTCCTTTTATCGAAGAGGTAGTGAAAGAGGTTAACGTTGAACAAAAGCGGATTACGATCCAGTGGATGGAAGGTTTGGGTGAATAGTGGCGACAATTCGATTTGATGTACTCACTCTTTTTCCGGAAATGTTTACTGGCTTCTTAAATACCAGTATCATCAAAAAAGCACATGAAAAAGAGTTTATTGAAACCACCATAGTCAACTTTCGAGACTTTACTACAGATAAACATAAAACGGTAGATGATACTCCCTATGGTGGGGGAGGTGGCATGGTATTAAAGCCACAGCCACTCTTCGATGCCGTTGATGATCTGTGTAAAGGATTGGAGCAACGTCCGCCGATTATTTTAATGTCTCCACAGGGAGAGCCTTTTACACAGAAAAAAGCAGAAGAACTAGCTCAATACTCGCACCTCATATTGCTTTGTGGCCATTATGAGGGGTATGATGAGCGGATTCGTGAACATTTGGTAACTGAAGAGATCTCCATAGGTGATTATGTACTTACAGGTGGAGAGCTCCCCGCTATGGTGATTATGGATAGCGTGAGTCGACTCATTCCAGGTGTCCTCGGCAACGAGACTTCGGCTGTCACGGACTCTTTCTCCCTAGGTTTGCTGGAATATCCACAGTATACACGACCTGCTGAATACTGTGGATATCGAGTGCCAGATGTACTCCTATCGGGACATCATCTCAAGATTGAAAAATGGCGAAGAGAACAGTCGTTACTTCGCACTTGGGAACGCCGTCCTGATCTGCTGGTCACCGCTCCACTTTCTGAGGAGGATCGTAAATTTCTCGCAAAGTTAGAGCAATCTCAAACTAGGAATGAGTAATTGTCTTCAATCAGGTCGTTATGTTACAATATTCTCCGTTCAATCCTATTAATTAGGTATATACAGGAAAAACTTAAAATCATTTTCGGATCCTGAAAGGAGGGAACTTTGATGCAATCCATTCTACGTGCAGTGGCTGAAGAGCAACTTCGTAAAGATCTTCCACAATTTCGTGCAGGTGACACTCTACGTGTTCACGTGAAAGTAAAAGAGGGTCAACGCGAGCGGATTCAGGTCTTTGAAGGTGTTGTGATTCAACGTCGTGGTGGTGGGATCGAACAAACTTTTACCGTTCGTAAGATTTCTTATGGGGTTGGAGTTGAACGTACTTTCCCGCTTCACTCTCCACGGATTGATAAAATTGAAGTAATGCGTCGTGGTAAAGTTCGTCGTGCGAAATTGTACTACCTACGTAAACTACGTGGTAAAGCAGCTCGTATTAAAGAACTTCATCAAAGATAGTTCATAAAGTGGAAGGGCTTGATCATGTTTCAAGCCCTTTTCTCGCATCTATGTAAATGAACCAATTGGTAAAAGGAGGTTCCAATGACACCTTATCCTCCACGCTCTCAACATTTGGGCAGGAAAAGAAGAAAAGAAGATCATTCAGATAATAAGAAAGTGGCCTGGGAGTGGGCTAAAGTCATTGGATTGGCAGTGATCATCGCTGTGGTGATTCGCATATTTTTATTTGAACCTTTTGATGTCTCAGGTCCCTCTATGGAAAACACGATGCATACTGGGAATATCGTCATGGTGAACAAGTTGATCTATAAATTTGGTGAACCAGAACGAGGGGAAATCGTTGTTTTTCATGTTCCTGGCTCAGAGCAGAAGGATTTTGTGAAACGTGTGGTTGCCTTACCTGGTGAAAAGGTTGAAGTGAAAAATAGTAAATTAATCGTGGATGATAAGATTATTGAAGAGCCATACTTAAGTGAAAATATGCGAACCATGGACTTTGAAGCTGTAACCGTACCACAGGGACATTTATTCGTACTTGGAGATAATCGAGCAAATAGTACAGATAGCCGTAGCCATGATTTAGGTCCCATTCCGATCGATAGTATTATTGGAAGAGCAGATCTCATCTATTGGCCTTTGAGTCAATTTGAGTTTCTTTGGTAGTCAAGAAAGCATGCCATTTGAAGTGTGGAACGATGAAGAGCTTGAACTATCAAGCTCTTTTCTCCGACTCTATACAGAAAAAAATGGGATTACATACATGAATTAGATGATTAAATAAAGGGATAAAGCAGGTGATAGGTAGTGAACATTCAGTGGTTCCCCGGTCATATGGCAAAGGCGAGACGCCAAGTAGAAGAAAAGCTAAAACAAGTAGATGTTGTTTTTGAACTAGTTGATGGGCGTTTACCCCTTTCGAGTCGAAACCCGATGATTGATCAAGTTGTGAAGCATAAACCTCGTCTGATTTTACTGACAAAGTGTGACCTGGCTGATGAGAAAGCGAATCAGGTTTGGATTCAATATTTTCGCCAATTAGGAATGACTGTCTTACCTGTCGATGCACAAACAGGAAAAGGTGTTGGACAAATCCAAGTAGCAACCGAGCGACTTCTTCAGCCATTATTTGAGGCTAGACAAAGAAAAGGGATTCTTACCAAAAGAATTCGGGCCATGGTGTTAGGGATTCCTAATGTTGGAAAATCGTCTTTAATTAATCGTTTAGCGAAACGAACCGCTACTGTGACTGGAGATCGACCTGGGGTCACGAAAGCCCAACAGTGGATTCGAATCGGTAAAAACTTAGAGCTATTGGATACACCCGGGATTTTATGGCCTAAATTTGATGACCCTGAAGTCGGGATGCGTCTAGCAGCAAGTGGAGCGATTAAAGAAGAAATCTTGCCGCGAGAAGAAGTTGCTTTTTATACCGTTTGTTTTTTAGCCGAAAGATACCCTCAATTATTATCGACCAGATATAAAATGGCTGATGTAACTTCACTTGAAGGTGTACAATTACTAGACGAAATCGGTAAAAAACGAGGTTGTTTACAAAAAGGCGGAGATATCAATTACGAAAAAGTTAGCGAAATCATTTTAAATGACTTACGATCAGGTCGACTGGGACGGATCACCTTTGAATTACCTGAGGACTGGGAGAAGGCAAGAGGAGAGACCGATCATGAAGAAGACAATTCCTCAGATTAAAGCATGGTTGCAACAAGAGGTACTTTCAACACAGGAAATTAAAGAGCTTCAGAACGATTCACGTGTTGGAGTTCGTAAATTAGTGCAATCTTATCTAAGAGGACAAGAACAGAAAGAAAAAGAACTTCAACGACTTGAGCAAATGTGGCAATATGAACGGGAAGCTAGAACCAAGGGGATCCAAATCATAGCAGGTGTAGACGAAGCAGGACGTGGACCTTTAGCTGGACCTGTGGTGGCATCTGCAGTGATTCTCCCCATAGACTTTGATGTGACAGGAATCAATGATTCCAAGCAGTTAAGTGGAGAACAACGGGAAAAACTGAAGCAAAAAATTGAACAAAATGCGATCAGCATAGGAGTGGGAATCGTCGATGCGGAAGTGATTGACCGCATTAACATCCTTCAGGCGACTTACCAAGCTATGCGACTAGCGATTCAACAATGTCAACCTGTTCCTGACCTACTTCTAGCGGATGCTGTCACCATCCCACAAATCTCTATTCCTCAGAAATCCATCATCAAAGGAGATGCCAAAAGCCACTCGATTGCTGCTGCTTCGATCATTGCTAAGACCACTCGTGATGAATGGATGAGACAAGCTGCTGAAGAATATCCTGAATATGGTTTTGAGCAGCACATGGGTTATGGAACTCCTACACATCTTGAGGCAATTCGGCAATATGGACCTTGTCCGATTCACCGACGTTCCTTTGCGCCTGTTAGAGAGTTAATGCAAGAAACTTTAGCTTTGTATACCCAATAGGAGGGAATTGATGAAAAAAGATCTCCGTAAACAAGTCGGACAAGCAGGTGAACAAGCGGCAACAGAATTCCTTATTAATAGGGGTTGGAAAATCCTTGATCGCAATTGGTCGACACGTCTCGGAGAATTGGACATCATCGCTATAGACCATCCAACCATCGTTTTCGTTGAGGTGAGAACAACGAGTAGTACTTATTTTGGTTATGGGTTTCAATCCGTGGACTTTCGTAAACAACAAAAAGTTCGACGCTTAGCACTTCAGTACATACAAATGAAGCAATGGGATCATTTACCTATTCGCTTTGATGTAATCTCTGTGTTTATGGGAAGGGATGGTATCCCTACACAAGTGGATCTGATCGAGGGAGCGTTTTGAGATGTGTAGGTGTTTTTCATCGGTGTGTGTATAATAAAAAGTCAGTCCCTAAGTGAGAACTGGCTTTTTAAGTGGTTGTGTTAAACGTAAATAGTTATAATTTACTTATGGAGATTTAGATAAGCCGATGTTTATAAAAGTTTCTATACCTTGTTGAACTAACACCTTTAGTTCAACAAGGTATCTTTTTTTATTTAGTCTCGAATGATTCCATGACTTGACCCGGTCAAAACTTCTTTTAGTGAAAAAATAAAAAGAGAGCACGGTTCAGGTGCCCTCATACTCATTAAATCAGTTCCTGCAGGTATCGTCAAAATGATGTTTAACTATTCTAAATTAACCCACACAGATTTCACTTCCGTGTACATATCAAGTGCATACTTACCCATCTCGCGACCAATACCGGATTGTTTAAATCCACCAAATGGCATTGCCGCATCAAAAACATTATAACAGTTTACCCAAACCGTACCTGCTTCTAATGCATGAGCGACTTTATGAGCTTTACGAACATCAGTGGTCCAAACACCAGCCGCTAATCCATATTCACTAGAGTTTGCCCGTTGAATGAGTTCAGAGAGGTGATCGTCATCGCTAAATGGGAGGGCGGATACGACGGGTCCGAAAATTTCTTCCCTTGCAATCGTCATTTTATCTTCGACGTCTGCAAAAATAGTAGGAGGCACAAAATACCCTGGTCCTTCTTTGGGAGCGCCACCAGCTAAAGCTTTGGCTCCTTCCGCTTTCCCTTTTTCTAGGTATCCTCGTACCGTTTCATATTGCTTTGCCGAAACAAGGGGACCCACTTGTGTCTCTTCTTCAAGTCCTGGCCCTACCTTTAACTTGTTCGCTTCAGAAGCCATATCGGATAGGAAGTTGTCATAAATTTTTTTATGGACAAACAACCGAGAACCTGCACTACATACTTGACCTTGATTAAAGAAAATACTATGGAGTGCACCAGGAATCGCTTTTGAGAAATCGGCATCTGGGAAAACGATGTTAGGGGATTTTCCACCTAACTCTAAAGTTACGATTTTTACATTACTAGATGCCTCACGCATAATGATCTTTCCAACTTCGGTTGAACCAGTAAAAGCGATTTTACGAATGCGTGGGTGCTTGTTCATTGCTGAGCCTGCAACCGTTCCTTTACCTGTGATGATATTGACAACACCTTCAGGAAAGCCAGCTTGTTGGATGAGCTCTGCCAAAAATAATACAGATAAAGGAGTATCCTCAGCAGATTTTAAGATCACTACGTTTCCGGTTGCAAGTGCCGCACCTAATTTCCATGCAGCCATCAGTAATGGAAAATTCCAAGGAATGATTTGCCCACATACCCCGATGGGTTCACGACGTGTATATGTAAACATATGGGGATGTAAGGAGTTGTTGACCACTTCGCCACTAAATTTATTGACCCATCCCGCATAGTAACGGAAGTGGTCAATCACAAGAGGAACGTCAGCGTTTCTAGTTTCCCTGATCGGTTTTCCATTATCAAGTGTCTCTAATTGTGCCATCGGCTCCAAATTTTCCTCAATTAAATCTGCTAATTTCCAGAGCATCCGACTTCTTTCGCTCGAAGAAATTTTTGACCATTCACCTCGGAATGCTTTTTCCGCTAGCTCTACTGCTCGATTGACGTCTTGCTCATCTGCTTCATATACTTCACAAAGAACTTCTCCGGTAGCTGGATTGAAACTTTTAATGGTATTTTCTGAGATGGACTTAACGAATTGCCCACCTATAAATAGTTTTTTAGGACTACTTTTAAGAAAGTCTTCTACTTTTGGGTGTACTTTTATTGTATCTACACTCAAAAAGATTCACTCCTTTAGATCAACTTGGACTCATAGTTATTGTTATTTCGAACGAGCTAAATTATTCGAGCTTAATTAATGGGATCAGTTTTCACAGGAAGAACCTAAGGTTCAAACCTACAAAATCGGTGATACCGTTTTTGATAATCCCTTTGATCCTGTCATACTGAATGACAGGTTTTTTTATTACATTTTGACCTTCCATGTTGACCAATAAAAATAGATTACAATCTTGATCTAAACCAGAAGTCTAATAAGGGTGATTTTATTCCCAAAACTTACGATCTAATGTTCGATATTGAATCGCTTCTGCAATATGTGCTACCTGAATTTCCTCTTCCGCTGCTAAATCGGCAATAGTTCGTGCTACTTTCAAAATCCGATCATGAGCTCGTGCACTGAGTCCTAAGGTGTCAAAAGAGTGTTTTAATATCTGTTGACATGCGTCATTAATTTTGCAGTATTTTCTTATTTCAGAAGTGCTCATGTTGGAATTAGACAGAGTCTCACTTTGATTAAATCGGGAATCTTGCCGCTCTCTCGCTTGGTTCACACGTGCACGAATAGCGGTAGAGTCTTCATTAGTCTGTTTAGAAGAGAGTGTCTGATAATCAACCCGAGGGACTTCGATATGAATATCGATCCGGTCTAATAAAGGTCCCGATATTTTGGACCGATACCGTTGTATTTGATGAGCAGTACAAGTGCAAGTTCGATCACTTTCGTAGCCAAAGAAGCCACAAGGACAAGGGTTCATACTTGCTATAAGCATAATTTCTGCTGGATACGTTAAGACGACTCGAGCTCGCCCTAGGGTAACTTCTCGGTCTTCTAAAGGCTGTCGTAACACTTCCAGAGACGACTTTGAGAATTCGGGTAACTCATCTAAAAATAGGACTCCTCGATGAGAAAGACTCACTTCTCCTGGCTTTGGAATGGCTCCGCCACCAATGAGGCCTGCTGAAGAAATCGTATGGTGGGGAGAACGAAACGGACGTTCTGTGATAAGTTTTCCACGTTGAGAGGTTAGACCAGCAATACTACAAACCTTTGTTACTTCTAAGGATTCTTGTAAATTCATTCGAGGTAAGATCGTCGGGATGCGCCGAGCAAGCATGGTTTTACCTGAGCCAGGCGGACCGATTAGGAGGAGATTATGTCCTCCGGCAGCCGCTACTTCCATGGCTCGTTTGACATGTGTTTGTCCTTGAACATCTGCAAAATCGATGGACGGAGTAGAAGGATGCTGGGTTGTTTCAATCGCAGTGGGTGAGGGAGTCCATTCACTTCGGAAATATTGAACAGCTTGCTGTAATGTTTGTACAGGAATTATTTGAATTCCCTCAACCAATGATCCCTCTGTTGCATTCGAAGCGGGAAGCATCACGGTTTGAAACCCCTGCTTTTTTGCTTCCAGCACCATGGATAGTACTCCTGACAGGGGGCGTAAAGTTCCATCTAACGCTAATTCTCCTATAAAAAGAAACCTTTCTGTCTGGGGAACTTCTAATTGTCCGCTTGCCATCAGTACTCCTACTGCAATAGCAAGATCAAGTCCAGCTCCCTCTTTTTTTACATCTGCTGGAGCCAAATTAGTCGTAATTCGTTGTAAAGGAAAGTTCGCTCCACAATTTTTTACCGCAGCTCTCACTCGTTCTTTAGCCTCGCGTACTGAAGAATCAGGTAAACCAACGATATCAAACATCGGTAACCCATTGCTTATATCAACCTCAACCTCAACAATAAATCCATCAATACCAAGTACATTTGCACTATATAGTTTTGCGTACAATCAATCCGCCTCCGCATGGTGAATATTACTAGCATTAAAATTCAACAATTTTCAACAAAATCCTTTATTTAGGAAAATATATTTCGCAAAATAGACTTAAAAAATAGTTTTATTATTTCGTGATGTGGAATAAATTTATTAATACCAATATTTAGTTGTATATCTTAAAAAATACCTTCATAAAAAATATTAAAAAGGGTGCTACGACTAATTAGGAATCATTATGATCTGCTTTAACCATATATGGGAAAGGGAGAGTGAATAAGTCATGAGTTATTTGATTGCTTTGGATGACGGGCATGGATTATTTCCTACTCCTACACCAGGAAAGAGAACACCGATGGTTCCAGAAATTAATAGAAGGATCTATGAAAATGAGTTTAATAGAGAAGTCGTTAAATATTTGCATCAAGAACTGATTCGTTGTGGATTCCGAACTCTACTTGTAGCACCTACCGATGAAGATGTTCCTTTGTCCACTCGAACTCGTTTAGCCAATCAGAAAGGAGCACACCTTTATGTATCTGTTCACTACAATGCAGGTGGTGGATCAGGTGTAGAAACCTACCATTTTCCGGGGAGTGTTCAAGGAGCTAAAGCAGCTAGAACTATTCATAAATATGTGATTCAGGGAACCAAACAAAGAGATCGTGGTGTAAAAACAGCTAATTTTCATGTGCTCAGAGAGACCAAGATGCCATCCGTCCTTATTGAATACGGTTTTATGGATGATCCTAGTTTACATGAAGCCCGTTTAATGTTAAATGTAGCTTTCCAACAAGAATGTGCGAGGGAGACAGCCCAAGGAATCTGTGAATATTTTGGAATTGCCTATAAACCACCAGTTAACCAAAAAACGAAACCATTTTATGATGTAGTGGTGAATGGAGCAGATCGGGCATCATTAAGTGCTCGAAATATCAAAGAATTGAGTGCGTATTTAGTGAAAAAATTAAATGAAGGTGTTGATTCGATTACCTTTAATAAAAGAAAATAATGATGAAATCTATTGCTAATGAAGGATTTTCTGGAGTGTTGGGTTGCAAGTAAGAGAGGGTTAGAGAACTATGTTATAATGAAATTAGAAAATAATTACTGTCTAGAAGGCAAGAGGTGTAATAAGTGATTAGACCAGCAACCAAAGAAGACTACAAAATAGCAGTCAGACTCATTTATGAGACAATCGGGTCAATTGGAAGGACTTTGGCGGGTACTGAAAGTGATGAAGAGACGATTACAGTATTGGAGTCTTTTTTTCGGCAACCAGGAAATCGACTCAGTTATGAAAATGTAATTGTGAAAGAAATTGATGGGGATGTTGCAGGAATCCTTGTCTGTTATCACGGTAGTCAATCAGAAGAGTTAGATCAACCTTTTGTAGAACATTTGCAAGCAAAGACTCAAAAACAAGATATTACGATTGCTCGAGAAGCTCAGACTGATGAGTTTTACCTAGATACTCTGTGCGTAGATAAAAAATATAGAGGAAGAGGACTAGCAACTGAGCTGATCTCAGCGTTTGAACAAAAAGCAAAACAACAAACTCATGATAAATTATCCCTTCTTGTTGAAAGAGATAATCTACCTGCTTACCATTTATATAAAAAAATTGGATTTCAAGAGGATGGTACTGTGCAAGTGGGAACGATCCCCTTTGCTCATATGATTAAACTAATATAAAGGAAAAACCACTTCTGATCATGATGTTTAGAAGTGGTTTTTCTATAATCTGAGTCGTTTCTTAATGAAAAGAAACGACTTTATGATTGACTTGTGGCGATCCAAGCGAGTGCTTGTTGTTCGATATCCTCCACAAGTTTCCTTTTTCCTGCTATATAAGATGTAATATCATAAGGGTATTTTTGTGCAAGAATTTCTTTCAACTCCCCATAATCATTGGCAACTTGTGGGTGGGATCGAAGAAAGTCACGAAAAGCGAGGTGTCTATGGATGTGTTCATTTCCTTCTTGGAAAACATGAACATGAGCCAAGTGAACAATTTCTCCCTTTTCAAAGTATCTTCGCCCAGAAATCCCATTTTCTCCTTTAGCTTTATAACCGAGATGACTCATTTGGGAGTAAAAAGGGTTAATGAGGTCGATGTTTTTAACCACCATCAAAATATCGATGATCGGCTTTGCCTTTAAATGAGGGATAGAAGTGCTGCCAATATGATGAAGATCGATGATCTCATTGGTAAAGATCTTTTTTATCTGTATAGCTTCTTGCTCAAATTGTTGTTTCCAAGAGGGGTTATATTCGGTTACCTCCACTTTTCTCATATGATACCTCCAGATCGTTGAGGTTAGATGGTGAATGGAAATAGACGTGTAACAGATCACACGTCTCGAAAATTTTCCAATGAAAGATCTTTAATCATGTTTCACACGTTCATGGGAATTTTAAAGATTATAAATTGCTCATGGTACCAAGAAGAGCTAAACCTATAGCCAAAAGGGCAGTAAAAATACCATTGATCAAGGTTCCAAGAATACTTGTTACCAAACCACCTATAGCGATTCCTTTATTTTCAGATTTCAAGCCTTTAGCACTCAAAAAAATACCTATAATTCCAGGAATCAAACCAATAGGTGGAAAGATGAATATAAATACTAAGCCAATGATCCCTAAAACTAAGCCAACAATAGCTTTAGTGTTGTGTTGAGGATCACCTTTACTAGGTTGTGGTTCAAAACTCATGGGTTGTTCCAAGATTTGTTTCCCCTTTCAAATACTGATGTTTTTCTTGTCGAACTTATCTTATCAGTATTATGTTATAAATTCTAGAGTTTTGTTTGTTTAGAAGGTAAAGTTAAGTTTAAATAGATGCGGAAAAATTTCGTTCAGTTTTAGAAAAAATGGTCAAAGTCATTGAAGCATATTTTGTGATTTCTATTTAACTTACAATAGTCACTTTGATCATCAGAACAAATTTAGCAAAGACATGATGGTCCAGCGATCCACAAGATGTATAGATTTATGGAATTTCTTTATAGATATTCATTATATTTGTCCATTATTTACTAACATGTTCTTTCCTTTGTAAGATCAATCTAAGTTTAACATGAAAGAAAAGGGTGAAACAGTTGGTGAAGGAAGATAAATTGAAGGAAGAAGAGTCAAAGTTGATTGACTTTGAGTACGGAGACTCTAATGTATTAGCTAATACGGATCATGAATCACAAGGACAACCACGTATGAAGCCATATGATTATCCAGGTACTCTTTAAGTATCATCTACAGAAACCGGAGTTAGGATAGTAACTCCGGTTTCTGTAGTTTTTTTATTTAAAAATTTGAAACGGCTAAAGTCCAAGTTCTTTTTTGATTAACTGGATATTTGACTCATGGGATGAAATGAGTCCTGATCGAAATCGATAATGTTTTAGTTCTTGATCAAGAAGATGGAGTTGATTGGTTTTTACTGCATGAGTAAGTAACTTCAAATAGGCTTTTGATTGTTCGCAACGATGATTCATTTCATTGGGATCAGTTGTAAATTGACCATGACCAGGTACAAGTAATCGGATAGAATGTTGCTTGAGAATTATTTCTGCTTTGATTAAGGTTTTTTGGTAAGCAGAGAAGCTGTCATAAATGAAAGGGAATTCAACATCAGAGAGATAGTCACCTGCGATCCAGATCCCTAAAGGTTCAACAATACAAAACACTCCATCTGGCGTATGTCCAGGAGTTTGATAAAAGGTAAGAGTGGTTTGTCCAAAACGAATGGTTTGTCCATCCTTACTAATGGGATGATCCACTTGTGGAAAAAGATTGGGATAAGTTCGTTCTAAGTAATATTTCTGATCAAACTGCTGGATGGTATCTAGAATTTCAGCCTTTTTTACTTCGGAAAATTGATTAAATAGTTGGTGAGCAATTGTGGTCGCTTCAGGAAAGGCACCTGCACCAAGAATATGGTCAAAATCAGAGTGAGTAAACAATAAAACCAGTTGGCGATTTTCGCGGATTCGTTCGACTTCATCATGAATTTCATCTACTTCATGGGGTAGCCAAGTAGGATCAACGACTAAAACGATATCATTTGTAATCACAATAGTAGAATTAGTTTGATAGAGGGGGCTTTGGAAAATGATGACCTGTTCTGAGCGATAACTAATCGGCATAAATGTCCTCCATTTTGCTGAGCTGATGATCTTATTATAACTTTAGCAGCGTTTCTTTTCTAACCATGATCGGTGAGGAGTCGTTTTCATCGTTATGGGTAATTCATTATCTAAGGAGCTGAATGGAATCAGATTGTATCCTTTGGGAGTGAATAAGAAATATTACTTGTATAAGCGATTGATTGATAATTGGAGGAGGAAGGGAAATTGTTACATCTGACTTTAGAGGAAATGAATATGCTATCAGAACAACTTGAAAAGGAAAAGGCACGCTTGCATCAACAATATAGTCAACAACCGATTGAGCAAAGTAATGCTGATCAGCAATTGCATATCGTAAGTCAATTACAGAAGAAATTAAAAGATTTAAAAGCTAATGTCACGGAAGAAGAGAAAGAAATGCTCACTTGTTTATTACAAGACGAAATTGAGCAGATCCACGGTCATAGCCCAGGAGTTTATGAATCAATTCTCAACAAATTAAATCAATAAAATAAATGAACCACCTACGCAGGATGTGTGGTGGTTCATTTATTTTTTATGAAAGAGATTTGAGAATCAGCTGTTAAAAGTGAAGGATCGCTTGCGAATTTTACGGTAGCCGGCTGCGATGGATAGTGTAATGATTGCCCCATACATAGCTAATTCCATATCATGATGGGAATCCCATGGATCGCCTTGCAATCCAATAAACATGGTTCCTAAATCTGGAGCAACGATAAAGGTTGTCCACATCTCAAGCAGTTCATAAAATGCACCTGCGGCTAAAATGGTGATGACTGAAAAGAATCCAATCCATTTTTTGGGGATTTTTATTATATGAGAAAATAGTTCATAAACGGGTAACACGATAAGAAGTCCAAAGGAAAAATGAACAACTCGATCATAGTAATCCCTTGATAGATCCACCCATCCCTTGATCCAAGCGTCAAAAGGAGTGCTATAGGAATAAGAGGCTCCATAGGTATGGAGAGCGAAAAAAAGAGCAATCATGGCATAGGAGAGATTGGAAAATTGAAAACGATGGTAGGTAATCGCTAAAAAACCAAAGAAAAGGAAGATTAATACATGTTCTATAAACCAGATATTCCGGTTATGAGGAGAAATAGACATGATAACCCAAAAAACAAAATAACTAAGTATGATGATATGGAGTGTATAATTTTCTCTAAAAGGTTGTTTCTCCAATGGTTCCCCCTCCAAGTTGTTAAGAAAGCCCCCTAATAAAGGGGGCTCCCAAATTTGGATCTAGCTTATTGCATCATGTTATTGGGTTGAGACATTGGCGGTTGATTGTGGGTAGGAGCAAAAGAGTTTAACATGATTTGCATGTCTTGTTGGGATAATTGAGGAACTTGATAAAATTGTTTTTTGTTTTGGTATAGGAATAATTCATAAGCCATTTCTGCACAATTAGGAACACTTTCAGCTAATACCCGACGTACGATTGGATTGGTCACTTCACAAGCTGCGACGGCTTTCATGCCAGCCATAGATTTGAGCATACTTAACATTTGACTTGAAATACAACCATCTGAAAGTTCATTAGTGGATTGAGCTGGTTTTTTGGGTTGGGTTGGTTTCATTCCGAAGATGACTTGATTATCTTGGTTCATTTGATAAGGTTTTGTTCCATGAGAGGGATCCTGTCCTGTACTAAAACATTGGACTAACATGTTGTATTCATCGGATATGAACTGATATTGACGATTTAGGATGTTTAATAACTCTTGATCCTTCACTAATTGACGAAGAATCATATATTGATTTAATGTATCGATTGTTCCTGAGAGAACTTCATGAACATCAAAAACTTCATGACCACCATGATTCATTTTCATGGATACATGTTGATTTCCTTGTTGCATATTCAATGATGAACTGGTTTGATTACCTGATTGTATTTGCATATGGGACTCCTCCTAAAGCAATGTTTTGCCACATTTTTAATATCTCCAATTTGTACAGGTTGATAGCGGTATAAATTGGTAAATAATTAGGAGTCACCATGTTAATTTATTTAATGAATGAGTTGTTCATGATATTCAATCGGTTCTTGTTTAAGATTATTTTGTTTATATTGCACGGCACTGATGGATTCTAAAATTTTTCTTTGATCAGGGGTGATCGTCAATGTAAATTCTTTTTCAGTAGAGGGTAGCTTTTTAATTTGCTTATCATTTAAATAAACAAATATGTCTAGGTTAGATTGATAATTTTCTAATGTAAATGTTAGTTCAACTGGATCCGTTTCATTTGGCGTCATGATAGTGAGTGGGTAGCTCTCACCGATTGGGACACTGCTTCCAGTGAGTTGAAGAGATCCTTTGCCAATGTTTTTTTCTTGAGGAATAGAAGGGGCAATGTTTGATGGCGGGGGAGCCAATGGACCACTTGTTATGGGCTGATTTTTTAAGGGATTATCATCTTCTGCATATGAACTATTTTGTGACTGATAAATATAAATCAGTATACCACTGATAACTAACCCAATTGCTGTCAAGCCGATGATTTTTTTCATTTCATAACCTCCAATTGAATCATAATTGTACAGAACAAGCAAAGATGAAGTAAAGCCCGTAGATAAAAGTATATTTAGGAATATTATAAATCTTCCCCTTTTAATTAGCTATAGGTTTGATCAAATCAAACTTAGATCCTTGTTGTAAAATGCCTTGAAGCCCCAAAAACAGGATTCAAGGCATCAAAACCAAGTTTAACTTTTGGCTGCCTTAATCGATTGCTGGGTTTGAGAAAATCGATTTCGCATCGGCTCTAATGTTCTCAGTTGTTTTAAATCATCATATTTCTGTTCGATTCGATGAAGATGGAGACGATTCCGGAGATCTCCAACAAGTTGAATAAAGTGCTCAAAATCGTGATTGTTTTTAATCTCTTTAAACTGAACAGTGTGTTCTGTTAGCTCAAGAGTAAGGTGATAGTGTGCGATTCCGTCTGATTGGATATCGATGCCACGAAGCTCTTCATATTCCCAACTAGTGATGGTGGGATTAAAGTCTTTCACATTGGCATAAACAAGACGTTTGGAGGTCGATACAAGAATACCCGCTTGCTTCTTCTTTCTATTTTGATCCATTTTAACAGGAATAGCTTTCAAAATGTGCTCTTGATCCTCATCGATGTGTTGAGAGAGGTATACAAAGGTATCATGAAACTCTTTAAGCATCTGTTGTTGAGTAGGTGTAGGAGAATCACCAATCCACCTTTGAATAAATCGAATCTGATGTGTACTATAGGTAGCTGAATTTTCTAAGGCACTCCGATTGTTAAAGCGTTCAACGCAATGATAGAGCATCACCATATCGACCAGAAAAAGAATTCCACATCCACCCAATGTTAAAGACATGAAGATCCCAAGCCGAGTATCACCTATGTAATATCGATGTCCCCCAAATAAGCCTGTAAATAACCATAACACATAGGCGATTGCCATGCTTTTCCTATCCATGTTTAACCTCCGAATCATTTGCCGATCGTTCAGCGATTTGTCCATAAGACAGATAATGGTTATCTGCAAAGAAATATATTCTTACTAAGTTTTGTTTTTCCTTCCATTATTTTTAAAAATCATTTGCTTTATCTAGGATTGAAGAGAAGAGGAATCAAGTATATTCAAATGATTGTGTATCTGTTTGTATATATTCCATTCTATAACCCAACATACTATAATGATGGAGCTATCTATTATTTATAAAAGACAGAGGGAAGGACAATGACTTGGGATCTTTTGAATGCACTTGGCATAGCAGCTTTTGCGGTGAGTGGTGCATTGATTGCGATCGAGGAGAAATATGATATTTTTGGTATTTATGTTTTAGGTTTTGTAACCGCATTTGGCGGGGGGATCATACGAAATGTTCTGATTGGTTTACCCGTGAGTATGTTATGGGAACAAGAAATTTTTATTTATATTGCTTTGTTTGCTGTGACTCTCATTTCAATGAGTCCATCTTTATGGCTTCAGTCAGTAAAAAAATGGTTAGACTTCTTTGATGCGATTGGGCTAGCAGCATTTTCGATTCAAGGTGCATTATTCGCTGTAAAAACAGAGATGCCTCTAGTAGCTGTCATTGTTGCTTCTGTATTGACTGGAATCGGCGGAGGAATTGTCCGAGATTTATTAGCAGGTAGAAAACCGCTAGTCTTTCATAAAGAGGTTTATGCTTTATGGGCAATTTTGAGTGGAATTGTGATCGGATGCAACTTGGTGAGTGAGGCTTGGGAGTATTATATTGTTTTCGTACTTGTTGTAACGTTACGAATGCTTTCTACTTTTTATGAATGGAAGCTTCCAGGTCGATTGGTTAGAGAAAGAAAAACAGCTAGGTTGTTTAGATAGAGCTTTTTGTAAAAAGTGAATCACTTAGTGTTTTAGGTGAAGTGTTCAAGAAAAGTTATTTGACGGTTCTAAAATCCAGAGGAGCCTATCCATTATTTTTCGTGATTTTGTTAAAATTGTAAGCGTATAGTAGTTATACAATAGATTAGGTTTTAAATCTAAACCTAGTTTATTTTTTGAGTTAAACAGGTATAGAAAGAAGAGAGGTGAAAAAAAATGAATAGGTATTTGGTAGGCAGTGGAATTTCGTTCTTTGTACTAACCATTTTGTGTTTAGCTTATGGTTGGTTTGAGTCCAGTTTCACCGCTTACCTGCTGGGGACCCTTTTCCTAGTACTTTTTGGCTGGGTAGTGTCGCTCATAGCTCCTAAACTTTGGAAAAATGGGGTTGATGAAGATACTTCTCGTTGGAAATGGGGTTAGACGAGGGTAAGCGTTTGTAGGAGTCCTTTTCTCATCTGAAAAGGACTCCTATTTTTAATAATTAAAGAAAAATCCGCACTTCAACATCGAAGTGCGGCATGTTAATTAGGCTAAAAACTTTTTAAAGAGCCCTGTCTTGGTAAAGAAAGAAAAACAGAAAAATAAAATAGATAGGATGATCTTCCAAATACTTAAGCCAGCCAAGCTTTTAATTCCGAAGAGTGGGAGCAATGCTCCTATCCCAGAAGTCTGTATGTTACTCATTGTTTCTCTTGTCACCTCTTTTAGTGTATTTGTAGGGGAATCGGGTTCATATTACACTATGCATCTGAGGTCAAGAGAGACAGGGGAATAACCCCGCTTTAAGTGTACCAATTTACAGTTGGATGTTCTGAGATCCGGAGGAACTTCGAATACTTGTTATTTTGAGTCCTATTTAGATATGAAGAGTTGTGTCCAGTAGGTTCCATAATTGCCTCCAGTAACCGAACCTACCCCTATATGTGTAAAAGATGGATTCAAAATATTGGCACGATGCCCTTCGCTGTTCATCCAACCATTCATCACTTCTTGTGCAGTCCGTTGACCTGCTGCAATATTTTCACCAGCTGATTTATATGACACACCGAACTGTTTAAGCATATCAAATGGGGACCCATAGGTAGGAGATTGATGATCGAAGTAGTTATTAACTTTCATATCATTGGACTTTTTACGAGCGATGTCTGAGATTTGGCTACTCATGGTTAGGGGTTTGAGCCCTCTTTTTTCTCGTTCAATATTAACTAACCGAGCCACTTCTTTTTCTAATTCTGATACTTGTCCAGAGGTTGTTGAAGGAGTTGTATTGGTTTTTTTGACTTGAGTACTAGGTGTGTTTGAGGGATTGTTTGTAGTAGTCTTTTTGGGAGTTGATGTCTTTTCTTCAGGTTTTAAAGATATAGGGGTATGGCGTGGAGATTTCTTTGGTTGTTGAATCTTTTGTTTTGAATCTTTTGTTTTCTCGTTTTGACTTACTTCCCACTTCGCTATTTTCTTAGCCGTATTCTTCGTTATTATATCTGAAATAGAAAGATGTTTCTGTGCAGTCACCTGTGCTTTTTGAACAAAAATCTTTTGGGCTTGAGCTTGTGGGTCTTCCGCAAAGTAATGACTGGTTGAGAACCCCATGAGGCTTAAGGCACAAAAACCACCAATAACAATAGACTTCATCGACTCATCCTTTCTAGGGAAAATTAACTTTGCTTATAGTTAAAAGTCTAACTGACTATACAATGAGTTCAATGACAAAAAATTGGTTATGATTTTCAACTAGAAATTAAATAGAATAGAAGGGTTATGATGGTCGATTTTGATGATTGGACATAAAAAACCTCTAGTCGGAACATGGTAGCCCCGATTAGAGGAGAGATTAGCATCAATTAAAAAAAGAGATTGGATATATAATCGATCGTTTTTTCAAAACCGGACTTTTCATCGTTCGCTTTTACTTCCACTGATTGCCAAGCATAGGGATTTGCATAGGGTAAATCCAATTTCATTTTTGCTTTTCCTGAACCATTGGGATTCATGGTGTATAAGGAACTATTCGATGAATCTTCAGGATTATTTATTGTATAAAGAATTTTTTTACCATCAGGAGACCAGATCGGAGTTGCAACAGCTTGGTCAAAGTCTTTAGTTAGGTTGATCTGACTAGACCCATCTGCATTCATGATATAGATATCTGCATTTCCATGGCCTGCACGACCAAATATTATTTTCTTCCCATTTGGAGAGAAGTGCGCACTATATTCAGATGATTCATCATTGTGAAGACCCGTTAATTGTTTGACATTAGATCCATTTGCATTCATCACATATAAATGACTTCGATCAGTTCGATTGGAGTGAAAGATAATCTTCGAGCCATCTGGAGACCAGTCAGGCTCAGAGTTGATTATGGTTTCGTCCGTCTTCGTTAGATTAGTGATTTTTTTACTATCAACTTGAATGGTGTAGATATTACCATCACTTCTACTAAATACTATTTTCTTGCTGTTAGGAGACCAGCGGGGTGAAGCATCATAGACTGGAAATTGATTATTGGTTAAGCGTACTAGGTTTTTTCCATCTACTTGAGAGATATATAGACTATCCTCTTTAATAAACGCTAATTTTTTTCCGTCTGGAGAAACATCTACATAGTTTCCATCAAGGACTTTCTCCATTTTTGTTGTTTCTTCACTCATTTTGTAAATACCCGTTTTATATAAGGGACCCCCACTAAAGAAGATTTGCTTGGAATCGCTGGCATGTACGGAGTTAGGTAAAAGAAGTGAGGAGGACAAAATAAATGCACATACTATTCCAACTGTTTTTCTCATCGTTGTGACTCCTCTCGAATACTTACTATTACTATTTATAAATCTATTATAAATCATTTTGGTTCCACTGAGCGTATCTAGTTTAAAAATTTACGAACATTTTTGCCAAAATAACCAATTAAGTATCAAACAGATAGGTGGATTGATCCGTAGACATGATTCCTTTTAGGATAATTAGGATGAAGTGATCTCTTTTCGTAAAATAAGATAATTACTAGCTAGAATGAGTCCTCCACCTAGTAGTGCTCCAATGCTGGGAATCTCTCCTAATAAGAACATTGAAAAAAGGACGGCACTTACTGGATCAAGATAGGCTAAAACTCCAATATGTTGTACTTTGATCTTTTTTAATCCCTTATAGTAGAGAACAAGTGCAAGAGCGGTATGAATCGTACCTAAGATAAAGAGAATTCCCAATGAGGGCAATCCTACCCATCCTTGTTGCAAACCATAAGGAGTTAGTATAAGGGTAGCTAATCCAGTTTGCCAGAAAACAAGTTGCATGGATGAGTGGTGTTCCATTTTTTTACCGGAGAGAGTGACCCAAGCATAAAAAAAGGCAGCTGTTAATCCCAGACTAATTCCTTGTAAGTCAATTGAATCCATAGGCTCTTTAGAAACTCCTACTAAAGAGATCACTCCAACCATCGCTATTCCCATGGCTAGCCACGTTTTTTTTTCGATCCGTTCTCGAAGAACCCAAGGAGATAAAAGGGTAACAAAGACAGGTGCTAAGTTATAGGATAAGACCGCATTGGCAATGGTTGTTGTTTGAATCGCTTTAAAAAATAATACCCAATTGAGGGATAGAGCAAGTCCACTCACAAGTAACCACTTCCACGATACTTTTTCCCATTTCACACCTTTACTTAATAAAAACATTCCGAGTACAAGAAATGAAATGATTACCCGATAAAAGACGATCACTTCTGAGGGAAGGTTAACCCAACGAACAAAAAGGCCGACACTCCCCCAAATTAACAGAGCGACAATCACCCATAGATAATGGATTCTCATATTGAACCTCCGAATGAATCTGTGCTACGACAAGTTTATGAAAGGGATGAACATCAAGCCTATTCCTGATCATAGTTGACTGTATTTTACCAAATGTTCAGTAGGTAGAGAATAAGCTTACTCCACTCGATAAAAGAATATTGATTTTGGTGATCAGGTGTCATAGACTGTGAAAAGTAAAATCTGGTGCATCCATATATCAATGGAAGAATGATACCTAGCTATATAGGAGAAGGGAGAACGTGTCACATTTCTGGTGATACGGTGATGAATGAAAAAGATACAAGTGACAGGAATTTCTCCTGATTATTTTCGAGATATTGAACATATTGTGGGTCTCTTTTTTGAGGACGTCAAAGTGACCAAAGAAGTGAGTGAAACCGATATATATTTGCATGTAGAGGTGACAAAAGGTAATCCGATTCGTGTAGAGGTGACTTTTACGGATCGATGTAGTGGAGGGGTATGGAAAGCTACAGACGAACGAAATGTAGAACAAGGAATTTCTGAGAAAAAGATGTTGAAGCGTACAGTTAAGCATGCTTGTCTGCAACTTTTTCAAGATTTAACTGGAATTGTACAACCATGGGGGATTTTAACGGGAATTCGACCTACTAAGTTGGTTCATCGGTTATTGTTAGAAGGAAAGACTCAAGAAGAAGTAAAACAGACTTTTGTTCATCATTATAAAGTGTTGCCCGATAAAATAGAATTGCTCCATGAAATTGTGCAAAGACAAATGACTGCGTTACCCGATTTATATCATCTTGATCGAGAAGTGAGCCTCTATATTGGTATTCCCTTTTGCCCTACCAAATGTGCTTATTGCACGTTCCCAGCTTATGCGATTCAAGGTCGAACGGGATCTGTCGAGCAATTTCTCACCGGTTTACATGAAGAGATTGCTGCGATTGGCTCTTGGTTAGATCAACACCAAATCCCTGTCACTACCATTTATTTAGGTGGTGGTACTCCTACATCCATTTCAGTGAAGCAGATGGAAGCTTTATTTGTTCAGCTCAAGGCATCGATTTCATCTTGGAATCAGGTCAGAGAATTAACGGTTGAAGCGGGAAGACCTGATACATTAGATGAAGCGAAACTCCAATTGCTTCGAGCCTGGGGAGTCGATCGGATCAGTATTAATCCACAAAGTTTTAAAGAAGAAACATTAAAGTTGATTGGTCGGCATCATACAGTAAAAGAAACATTAGAAACCTATCGATTGGCTCGCCAAATGGGCTTGCATAATATCAATATGGATTTAATTATAGGCCTCCCCAATGAAGGAGTAGATGAATTCAGTCAGTCTCTAGATATGATGGAACAGCTACGTCCTGAGTCACTGACTGTTCATACACTTTCCTTCAAAAGGGGTTCTTTAATGAGTCAGCAGAAAGATCGATTTAAGGTTTCTGATCGAACTGAAACAGCTCAAATGGTAAGAATGGCTCGAGAATGGGCCAAGAAAATGAACTATGTTCCTTATTATCTTTATCGTCAAAAAAATATTCTTGGTAATCAAGAAAATGTAGGTTATGCTTTGCCAGGTGAAGAAAGCTTATACAATATTCTCATTATGGAAGAGCGGCAGTCCATTATAGGCCTAGGATGTGGGGCTGTTAGCAAAATCATCTCGCCGATCACTGGTGGTTTTAAGCGTTGGCCAAATCCAAAGGAACCACAGGCTTATATTCAGACGTATCAACATCATATTAACGAAAAAATAAAAGAACTAAACCTAGCTTTTGGCTTTACAAGTCTTTCTTAAAGAGTTCGTGCCTTTCAATGTTCTCAAAAAAACTAGTTCCTCTCCACGAACTAGTTTTTTAATTTTTACCGTTAGAATGCTTATTGAAACGTTTACTAGAGTTATAAATAACCAAATTCCTTTGAACCTAGAACTTTTTGCTAGAAGGTTCATATATTGAAGTATATAAAAGTCGAAGAAGAATCGGAGATTAGAAATAAAGAATCTAAATTTATCTGAAGTCCACACCTTCTTTTCTCAAAAAAATATAAATAGAGTATCAGGATTCAATCACAGGGAGGTATAAGAAATGGATAAAAATATGAAACCCGAAGAATTGAAGGAAGTATCTAAACAATTAGAAGAACAGATCAAACTTAAAATATATGATTCCCTTTTGGGACTTTTAGATGATGAGAAGAGAGCTAATCAAACGTTTGCCCCTGTTATCGAAATGATGGAAAAACTGAAGCCAGGAAGTAAACAGAAGATGGTTCAGGCAATTAAAGAAAGCATGGAATCTCAAACAGCCTCCCTGGAGCAAGCAGAAGAATTACCAAAAGTAGTTGCCAGTGAGAGGAGGACGAAACGAAGACGAAAGCTTCGAAAATTGCAAACCCCTCGTCGAAAAAGGAGGCGAACTGTTTGAAAAGAAGGATCTCAAACAGACATAGACCTCTAAAAAAAATAGCTAGAAAACGACAAAAGAAGCAAAATGCTAATCGAGAGTTGCTTTATTGGATTCGGGTCTATGTCAAACATTTGGTAGAAAAAGAAAAGGAAACGGTTCAAGCTTCGATACAAAACGGTGCAAGGATCGGTGCTAGTAGTGGATTAGTTAATATTATTGTCCAAATACCTATTAACTTAGGTGACTCTACCAGTCTGAATAAAAGTAATGAAAATTCTTTAACCAATACTCTTTAGGAGATACAAAGGAATGTACCTCTCATTCACAGGACTCAGTGAAAGGAGGTGAAAAGATGGGAGTTCGGGTAACTCCAGAGGAATTGGAATTTATAAAGTCTTTGATTCGAGAAGAACTGAGTAAGCAAGAAGAAATACACATGGCTAAAGCGGAAAGTAGCGGGGTGGATCAATTAACAACATTGTTAAATAGTGTGCCCCATGTGGTGACAGGAATTTTCCAAGGTGTATCCACCGGTTTTCTTGGAATGATTAATGGCTTAGGTGGAGTAGTAGGAACCATCATCGAGTCAGGAACAAAATCTGTTGCACCTCAATTGGTCAATGTGATGACAGAAGCAGTCGAAGAGCAACAAAAAAAAATAAAAGATAAAGAAGAGTCTAAATAGTATGGGTTAATGCATTGAAAGGAGGTGAAGCAGAATGTGTGAATGGAGACATCACCATAAGCGTCGTAAACACCGTAGACATCACCACCACCACAGACATCATCACCATATGAGACGTGTATTTAGACGCGTTCGTAGACTCAGCGTTGGTGCGGAAGCGATTGTAAACAATGCACCACGGATGGGAGCAAACAGTGGTTTAATCAACATCCCAATCCAAATCCCAATTAACCTTGGCGATGCAACAGCAAACAACCGCAGCCATGGCAACTCCACAACCAATACTCTTTAAGGGCCATCTGGCCCTTTTTTTGTTGTCATTCAGAAAGCTTCTTTACAAAACAAACTCGAGGATCTCCTTTACCATCATAATTAGGAAAGATCGGTATTCCATTTTCAATGATTGTACTCTTTTCCATTTGGAATCCCATTTTGGTATGGTAAGCAATGGAATCTTTATTGACTGGTGAAGTGATACAACGAACTGTATGACATCCTTGATTTTGTACGGTTTCAAAAAAATGAAGATATAAACGTTTGGCGATCCCTTGGTACCGATAGGTAGGGTCTACTCCAACAAAATGGATATATGCTTCACCTATTTTTGATTGCGATAGGAAACCGATTAAAAAACCGATAATCCTCCTGTTCTCTTCAATCACCCAAGAAGTATTTTGAAAGTGACTAAAAAACAAGCGAGGGAGAAGGTGAGTCATCGATCTTCCATTCCACCACTCATTGAGAACCGAAAGAATAGATTCATAATCATCTTCTGTGATATTTCGTAAGAGCATAAGAGTCTCCTTCTCAGTTAAGCTTTAGATGAGAAATACTCAGGAAATTCAGTGGCAAAGGTATGTAAAACAAGAGGAAATTCTTCATCAGAAAGATCGATCAGTGTCTCCCCTTGAATTTCAAAAAAGTAGAGCTGCTCATCTGGAAAAGTTGGGTGATAATACAAAGCGATCAGCTTATCTTGATAATGGAATGTAGCTCCAAGGATCGCTGTAAAAGTTTCTTCTTCAGTTTCTAGATGTTGAAGAAGAATGGGTTCAATTTGTTCTAATACTGTTTCCACATAGGTTTCCCCTGGATAACTAAGATTGTATTGGTCGTTCTCCTCTTCCACGAGATATAAATCGCGCTTCCGCTCCTTTTTCCATAAAAGTAGAAGATGTTTGACATTTTGGTGGATAAATAAATATTGATGAGGTGTTTGAAATTGTATGTTCATTTTTCCCCTCCTGTTCACCAGTATAGCAAAAAGTAAGAGTTCTTCTAAATCATTATTTTTTGATTGTCATCATAGTTCTGTTCCTATAGATACCAGTTCTCGTCATATGGATATAGAGATATAATAAGAACAAACGTTCCTGTGTCAAGGGTGATGAGATATGGTAGATTTAGTCTTAAGACGAGCTAATGTGTCTGGAAGAAGAGTAAAGATCATCTATCTTAATCAGAATAACCAAATTACCCAGCGTTGGATCAAGATTTTCAGTATGAATGAGGAAAAAGTAAAAGCCTATTGTTATTTGCGACAAGCCCCTCGTTGGTTTGATCGTCATCAGATTTTGGCGGCCGAATAAATGGTTTTTGGTTTTGAAGAAAGCATGCTATACTTGAACTGTTTGAATAGGGTTTGTTTAACTCTGTTTATAGTCGCGTTGCAAGGAGGGAACAGCACATGAAATCTCAAGTTCAAGGTGAAAACAAAGAAAATGAATTCATTGATTTCATTGTAGCTAGTGGTGTTGGGGTAGTTGTGCTCATGGGTATTTTTGCTGCAGCTACAGTTGCTACTCTTTTTATGTAACTTTCAGAAAAAGGGGGTCGGGAAACCGAACCTCCTTTTTAACGTCAAAGTGTGGAGTTTCATAGGCTGAACAGTTGGCAAACATCTTGCTCTAAGCTATACTTGCAAAAGGGCCAAATCCAAATCCATGTGATGCTCTGTGAACTAGTTAAGCTTGTTGATCCAATAGCGAATCGCTTTTGAAATGAACGACTTTGGCGCAGATTCGCTACAGGAGTGAGTGGTAAGGCGATTCACAGAGATGGTACAACAAGGCTACTGATTAAGAGAATACATGGGATACATATTTTCATATTTGGCTTCTTTTCTATGATCAACGAGCATGAGGGAACTTTTGAAAACGTTTGATTCAATGATTTCAGGGTACCCTATTTGTCTGAAAAGAACTTTAAGCTCGTAATTGTAAAGGATTGGGGGATCGGAAATGAACGTACATGAGTATCAAGGGAAACAGATCCTGAAAAAATACGGTGTAGTCGTTCCAAATGGACATGTAGCGTTTTCACCAGATGAGGCTGTTGAAGCAGCTAAACAATTGGGTGGAGACTTTTGGGTAGTCAAAGCACAAATTCATGCAGGTGGACGTGGAAAAGCTGGCGGGGTGAAATTGGCTCGCAGTTTGGATGAAGTGAAAGATTATGCTACAGAATTGTTAGGAAAAACTTTAGTGACCCATCAAACGGGACCTGAAGGACAAGAAATAAAACGTCTTCTGATCGAAGAGGGATGTCCGATTGAGAAAGAATATTATATCGGCGTTGTCATTGATCGTAGCACCAACAGTGTAGTTATGATGGGTTCTGAAGAAGGCGGAACCGAAATTGAAGAAGTAGCAGCTAAAACTCCTGAAAAAATCTTCAAAGAAGTGATTGACCCAGCTGTAGGGATGATGCCTTTCCAAGCACGTCGTCTCGCTTACAACATTTCAATTCCAAAAGATAAAGTGAATCAAGCTGTCAAATTTATGTTAGGACTCTACCAAGCATTTGTAGATAAAGATGGTTCTCTTGCAGAGATTAACCCATTGATCACAACTACCGATGGTCGAGTCATGGCTCTAGATGCAAAGTTGAACTTTGATTCCAATGCTTTATATCGTCATAAAGATATTCAAGAGTTACGTGACTTGGATGAAGAAGATCCAAGAGAGATTGAAGCATCCAAATATGATCTGAACTATATTGCACTAGATGGCAACATTGGTTGTATGGTGAATGGTGCTGGATTGGCCATGGCAACGATGGATATCATCAAACATTATAATGGTGAGCCTGCTAACTTCTTGGATGTAGGTGGCGGTGCAACAGCCGAAAAAGTGAGAGAAGCATTTAAAATCATTCTTTCTGATCCACAAGTAAAAGGAATCTTTGTCAATATTTTTGGTGGCATTATGAAGTGTGATGTCATTGCTACTGGTGTTGTAGAAGCAGCTAAACAAATTGGTTTAGAACAGCCATTGGTCGTTCGTCTAGAAGGAACCAACGTTGAATTGGGTAAGAAAATCTTAAGAGAATCAGGGCTAGACATTGTACCTGCTGACTCAATGGCAGACGGTGCACAAAAAATCGTAGAACTTGTGAAGTAATCGGAACCACGACGACGATTTGAGAAAGGTGGGTTTTAGGTGAGTGTTTTTGTAAACAAAGATACGAAAGTAATCACACAAGGGATTACAGGTGCTACAGGACTCTTCCACACCAAACAAGCGATTGAATATGGAACTCAAGTAGTGGCTGGGGTAACACCAGGTAAAGGTGGTACGGAAATCGAAGGGATTCCTGTTTTTGACACTGTTTCCCAAGCCAAAGAAGCAACAGGTGCAAATGCTTCAGTTATTTATGTGCCACCAGCTTTTGCTGCAGATGCAATTATGGAAGCTGTCGACGCAGAACTAGATCTAGTTGTTTGTATCACAGAAGGAATTCCAGTACTAGACATGGTGAAAGTAAAGCGTTACATGGAAGGAAAGAAAACCCGATTAATCGGACCTAACTGCCCAGGAGTCATTTCTCCTGATGAGTGTAAAATTGGTATTATGCCTGGTTATATTCATATGAAAGGGCATGTGGGAATCGTTTCTCGTAGTGGAACCTTAACTTATGAAGCTGTACATCAATTAACGACTCGTAACATTGGTCAAACTTCAGCGGTTGGAATTGGTGGAGACCCAGTCAATGGAACCGACTTTATCGATTGTCTGAAAGCTTTTGAAGAAGATCCAGAAACCAAAGCTGTCATTATGATCGGTGAAATTGGTGGAACGGCTGAAGAAGAAGCAGCAGAATGGATTCAAGCCAACATGACTAAGCCAGTTGTAGGATTTATTGGTGGGCAAACGGCACCTCCAGGAAAACGTATGGGCCATGCTGGAGCGATCATCTCTGGTGGAAAAGGAACTGCGGCTGAAAAAATTGCTACATTGGAACGTTGTGGAGTAGCTGTTGCTCCAACACCAGCTGATATTGGCGAAACGCTCGTTCGTGTGTTAGAAGAAAAAGGCTTACTTGAAGCATGTACGATTAAATAATTAAGTAAAGTGAAGGGGCCTTAATCAGGTGCCCTTCATTTTTGTATTGTCTTCTGAAATCCCCTTTAAAACCACATTCAATCTAAGGCTTGAATAAAATTCCTTGAAAGTTGATATTATTATGGTAAAAATTAGATTATATCCAATTTCAAGGAGAGGAGCCAGGCGATTGAATGAGATCTCTTCGTTAATTGCTCTACATCAGATTACAGGGGTAGGATGGCATACCATTCAAAAAATGTTTGATGCTGGCTGGGATCTAGGTAGACCCTTAACCCCTTCACTAATCACTGAATTAAAGCATCGTCGTATTCCGCAACCACTATTAGATCGTATCAAAGAGAAATGGACTCTTTCTTTTATTAGACAAGTAGAGGAAGAGTTGCAACGAAGAAAAATTCAAGCAATCACTCCATGGCATGAAATGTATCCTTCATGGTTAAAAGAAATATCACAGCCACCATGGATTCTCTATCTTAAAGGTGATTCTTCTTTACTAAGTTGTTATTCACTGGCGATGGTGGGGACTCGAAAACCGACTCCTTATGGGAAAAAAATAGCTAGGATGTTATCAGAACAGCTTGTTGAACAAGAATGGACTGTCGTAAGTGGGATGGCGAGTGGCATTGATGGTGAAGCTCATCGAAGTGTGTTAGAATCGGGTGGTAAAACGGTTGCTGTACTAGCTACTGGAGTAGATGTGATTTATCCCAAAAGTCATCGTTCT
This sequence comes from Hazenella coriacea, assembly GCF_004341825.1. Classification (GTDB taxonomy): domain Bacteria; phylum Bacillota; class Bacilli; order Thermoactinomycetales; family Thermoactinomycetaceae; genus Hazenella; species Hazenella coriacea. The sequence goes on from NZ_SMAG01000009.1 coordinate 92,511, forward strand.
TTATATCAAGAGATCGTTCAAAAGGGAGTTGTTGTTTCTGAAATGCCACCTGGAACTCGGCCACACCCAGGTCTTTTTCCGCAAAGAAATCGAATTATCAGTGGTCTTAGTTTGGGAACGATTGTGGTAGAAGCGGCAGAAAAATCAGGCTCGTTGATCACTGCGGATTATAGTATGGAACAAGGTCGAGACGTTTTTGCTGTGCCTGGACCGATCTCTTCAAAGCAAAGTATTGGTGCTCTAAAGCTGATTCAACAGGGCGCTAAATGTGTGGTTACAGCACAAGATGTTTTCGATGAGTTTATACATATAAAACCTCTTTTGCCGGTCAAGGATTCATCTGATTCTTCTCACGAGGAGAACTTGACGACTCAGGAGCAGGATGTTTTAAACTTAATTCCGTTGGAACCAATGTTGATTGATCAGCTGATGGAACAATTAAAAGAAAAAATGACTCTAAGCGAAATGCATCAAGCTTTATGTTTATTAGAGATCAAACAAAAGATTTCACAACTACCTGGTGCTCAAGTTATCAGAAAGTAATTATTTCATTTCTAAAAGTATGGATTTTTTCAATGAGGGTGATCCTTTGAAATGGACTTCTCATTGATAGTTGCTGAGCGTATACAAATTTTGGTATTGTAACAAATGCAAGTGCAAGAATCATGGATCGACAGAATAAAGGCAAGGTCGAAATGAAAGGGACGGCTTACCAATCTTTGAGGGGAGGGCCTATAAATGGCTGATTCGTTAGTGATTGTCGAATCCCCCGCCAAAGCCAAAACCATCAGTAAGTATTTGGGGAAAAAATTTATTGTTAAAGCCTCGATGGGTCACGTGCGGGATTTACCAAAAAGTCAATTAGGTGTGAATGTCGATAATCATTTTGAACCGAAGTATATCACTGTTCGAGGAAAAGGAGATGTCTTAAAGCAACTCCGAGATGCCAAGAAAAAAGTAAAGCGAGTTTACTTAGCTGCGGACCCTGATCGTGAAGGGGAAGCGATTGCTTGGCATTTAGCGAACAGCTTGGATATCGACTTAAATGAAGATTGTCGGGTGGTTTTTAATGAAATTACGAAACAAGCAGTGAAAGATGCCTTTAAAGAACCACGTAAGATCGATATGGATTTGGTTAATGCACAACAAGCGAGACGAATTTTAGATCGCTTAGTTGGTTATGGAATTAGTCCGATTTTATGGAAAAAGGTAAAAAAGGGTTTGTCTGCGGGTCGAGTACAATCAGTGGCATTAAAAATAGTTATTGATCGTGAAAAAGAAATTCGCCAATTTAAGCCTGAAGAGTACTGGACCGTCACGGCTATTTTACTCAGTGACGAAAAAGAGTTTGCGGCTAAGTTTTATGGCTATGGAAAGAAGAAGGTAGAACTAAAATCGAAAGAAGAAGTAGAGCAATTATTAAGTCATATTAAAGGTAAGCGTTTTGTGATAGAAGAGGTCAAAGAGAGTCAGCGTAAAAAAAATCCGGCGCTTCCTTTTATCACAAGTACATTACAGCAAGAAGCTGCTCGCAAGCTTAACTTTCGAGCACAAAAAACGATGGCGATCGCTCAACAATTGTATGAAGGTGTGAACATTGGAAAGGAAGGAAATGTGGGACTTATTACCTACATGCGAACCGACTCTACTCGCATTTCCGAAACAGCTCAACGAGAAGCGAAAGCTTACATTGAACAGATGTATGGTAAGTCATACATTCCCGCAACACCTCGCATCCATAAGAAAAAAGCTGGAGCCCAAGATGCACACGAAGCGATTCGTCCTACCTCAGTCCTCCGTACTCCCAGTGAGATGAAAAGTGTACTTTCTCGGGATCAACTTCGCTTATATAAATTAATTTGGGAACGTTTTGTTGCTTCACAGATGGCTCCAGCTATTTTGGATATGATTTCGGCTGATATTCGAATCGGAGAGGCTTTATTTCGTGCAACGGGCTCTAAAATTCGCTTCCCTGGTTTTACGAAGGTGTATGTAGAAGGGACAGATGATAAAAAGAAAGAAGAAGAAGGGTTTTTACCTCCCCTTTCCATTGGACAACAGTTAAAAAGGAAGTCCATCGATCCCAAGCAACACTTTACACAGCCACCTCCACGTTTTACAGAAGCTCGTTTAGTGAAAGAGTTAGAGGAAAAAGGAATCGGCAGACCCAGTACGTATGCACCTACCTTGGATACGATTCAAAAGCGGGGTTATGTCTTACTCGAAGACAAACGATTTGTCCCATCTGAATTAGGTGAAATTGTCCTGGAACTAATGGAACAGTTCTTCCCTGAAGTGATCAATGTGGAATTTACTGTCCATATGGAAGAGGATTTGGACCAAGTGGAAGAAGGAATGGCCAATTGGATTGAAACATTGGATCGCTTTTACCGCTCTTTTCAACCACGTCTTGAAGTGGCTGAAAAAGAGATGGAACAGGTGGAGATTAAAGATGAAGTTTCAGATGAAATCTGTGAGAAATGTTCGAGTCCCATGGTCTATAAGTTTGGGCGCTTTGGCAAATTCCTCGCATGCTCTGCTTTTCCGGAATGTCGAAACACTAAAGCGATTGTCAAATCGACAGGGGTTACTTGTCCTAAATGTAAGCAAGGGGAAATTGTAGAACGAAAGAGTAAAAAGGCGCGGCTTTTTTATGGCTGTAACCGTTATCCGGACTGTGACTTTGTCTCTTGGGATCGCCCTGTTCCAAGACCATGTCCTCGTTGTGGAAATGTCATGGTAGAGAAAAAGACAAAGAAAATGACGATGATTCGATGTTCCGAGTGTGATTATCAAGAAGAGAAATCATAGACTTAGATGGGGGAGAAATGATGGCAAAACAACCTGTAACAGTTGTTGGAGCAGGGCTTGCTGGTAGTGAAGCTGCTTGGCAAATTGCTAGACAGGAGGTTCCTGTACGGTTAATTGAGATGCGTCCGGTTAAAATGACACCAGCACATCGGGGAGATCAATTTGCCGAGTTAGTCTGTAGTAACTCACTACGCGCCAATACACTCACCAATGCAGTAGGCATCTTGAAAGAAGAGATGAGGAAGCTTGATTCATTAATTATGCGTTGTGCAGATCAGCATGCTGTTCCTGCTGGAGGAGCCCTTGCCGTGGATCGTGAAGCATTTTCAGAAGAAATCACTCGAGCTCTGTATGAACATCCATTAGTGGAAGTGATGAAAGAGGAAGTGACCGAGATTCCAGAGGGTCCAACAGTGATAGCCACAGGACCTCTCACTTCTTCCTCTTTGTCAGCTCAATTAAAAGAGCTAACAGGGGAAGAGTACCTTTATTTTTACGATGCTGCAGCTCCAATCGTTGAGCGTGATAGCATTAATATGGATAAAGTATTTATGGCTTCCCGTTATGATAAAGGGGAAGCGGCTTATCTCAACTGTCCGATGACAGAGGAAGAGTTTGATCGTTTTTATGATGCACTGATTCAAGCTGAAGTAGCTCCATTAAAAGAGTTTGAGAAGGAGATCTACTTTGAAGGCTGTATGCCGATTGAAGTAATGGCTAAACGGGGGAAAAAAACATTACTGTTTGGACCTTTTAAACCCGTAGGACTTACAGATCCACATACAGGAAAACGTCCCCATGCTGTTATTCAATTACGGCAAGATAATAGTGCGGGAACTTTATTCAACTTAGTAGGTTTTCAGACCCATATGAAGTGGGGAGCGCAAAAAGAAGTGATTCAGCTGATTCCTGGTTTAGAGGAAGCAGAAATTATTCGTTACGGAGTGATGCACCGTAACACATTTATTAATTCACCTAAGGTTTTAAGACCTACTTATCAGTTTCGTGATCGAGATGACTTGTTTTTTGCGGGGCAGATGACCGGTGTAGAAGGGTACGTGGAATCGGCGGCGGCAGGATTAATAGCTGGGATAAATGCTGCTCGACTTGTTTTGGATAAGGAATTAGTCGTACCTCCATCATCGACAGCGATTGGCAGTCTTGCTCACTATATAACGACAGCAAATCCAGACCACTTTCAACCGATGAACGCCAATTTTGGTTTGCTTGAAGAACTGCCTGAGCGGATTCGCTCTAAAAAAGAACGAGCTGAAAAATATGCACAGCGGGCATTGGAGAACATTCAGAATTTTTCTGTCTATATAGACAATTAACCTTGATAACCCTGTAAGGGTGTGATAGTATGACGGTGCAAACCCGCAAATATCCCAGTTTCTGAGAAACGACAGTCACAAATGAACTGTTGTTGTTTTCTTATGAGATGCACCGTTTGTTGATATAGATCTTAGGATGGAGGAAAATAGATGGGTTCGTTTCACGCAACAACTATTTTTGCAATTCGACATAATGGCAGTGGTGCAATAGCTGGAGATGGTCAAGTTACTTTCGGGAATCAGATGATCATGAAGCATGGAGCGAAAAAAGTGCGCCGTTTGTACAAAGGTCAGGTTTTAGCTGGATTTGCAGGCTCTGTTGCTGATGCAATTACTTTATTTGAAAAATTTGAATCTAAGCTAGAAGAATATCATGGAAACTTAGCTCGAGCTGCGGTAGAGCTTGCGAAAGATTGGCGAGCCGATAAAGTGCTTCGCCGACTTGAAGCGATGTTGATCGTTATAAATAAAGAACAGATATTACTGATTTCCGGAAACGGAGAAGTCATTGAGCCTGATGATGATGTTCTAGCCATCGGTTCTGGGGGAAGTTATGCTTTATCAGCAGGTCGTGCGTTGAAAAGGTTTGCTCCTCAATTATCTGCGAAAGAGATTGCCCACGCAGCACTGACGATTGCTAGTGAAGTTTGTGTATTTACCAATAGTCAAATTATCGTGGAGGAGATTTAAGATGTCTCATTCGAGCCAACAGACATGGACACCGCGTCAAATTGTTTCAGAACTAGATAAATATATCGTCGGACAAAATAGTGCTAAACGGGCTGTAGCGATTGCTTTGCGAAATCGGTATCGTCGCAGTTTACTCCCCACAGATCTAAAAGAAGAAATTGTTCCTAAAAATATTTTAATGATCGGACCTACAGGAGTGGGAAAAACTGAAATCGCTCGCCGTTTGGCAAAATTAGTAGGGGCGCCATTTATTAAGCTAGAAGCAACTAAGTTTACTGAAGTGGGCTATGTAGGTCGTGATGTTGAGTCCATGGTTCGAGATTTAGTAGAAACCGGGATTCGGATGGTCAGACAAGAAAAACTGGAAAGTGTGAAAGAGCAGGCCCGTTCATTAGCCAATGAACGGATTGTTGAGTTGCTTGTACCAAGTAAAAAGTCGGAAAGTAAATTTAACAATCCTTTGGAACTGTTGTTTAATCAAAATTCGAATCAAGCTACCCAGCAACAAGACTCTCAAGAAAAAATAAAGGTTCAGGATGCTCGTCGTTCCATGAGAGAGCGATTAGAACAGGGAGAATTAGAAGATCATATCATTGAGATTGAAGTAGAAGAGCAATCTGCTTCTATGTTTGATATGTTTGCTGGTACAGGTGCTGAGCAAATGGGCATGAACATGCAAGAAATGCTTGGGCAATTTCTCCCTAAACGAACTAAAAAACGTCGTCTACCTGTAAAAGATGCAAGAGAAGTCTTAACACAGCAGGAAGGTCAAAAACTGATTGACATGGATCAGGTGACTCAAGATGCTCTTGATCGTGTGGAACAATCAGGCATTATCTTTTTAGATGAGATCGATAAAATTGCTGGAAAAGATCGCCAAGGACCAGATGTGTCTCGGGAAGGTGTGCAACGTGATATCCTTCCGATCGTCGAAGGGTCAACTGTGATTACGAAATATGGTCCAGTCAAAACTGATCATGTTTTATTTATTGCTGCTGGTGCTTTTCATGTTGCTAAGCCTTCTGACTTGATTCCTGAGCTACAAGGGCGTTTTCCGATTCGTGTTGAACTCAAGGATTTAACAGCAGAGGATTTTGTTCGAATTTTAACCGAACCGAAAAGTGCTCTGATTAAACAATATACAGCACTTCTTGAGACCGAAGGGATTCAAGTTACTTTTACAACCGAAGCCATTCATGAGATTGCTAGTTTAGCAGCACAAGTGAATAGTGGTACAGAAAATATTGGTGCACGTCGTCTGCACACTATTTTAGAACGTTTGCTTGAGGAGCTATCATTTGAAGCACCTGAAATTGGAATGGGTGAAATCTCTATTACTCCAGAGTATGTAAGAAATCGCTTATCTGATATCGTGGCAGATCGAGACCTCAGTCAATATATTTTGTAATGGGAGAGGAGAATGAACAGTGAATCTCCTATCTAAAGCGAGGCAAATTAATCGTTTGCTACAGCGGACAGGTGGACAAGCTGTCAGCTTTATGGAGATGTCGGAAGTGCTTCAAAATGTGATTGGTGCAAACATTTATGTCATCAGCCGAAAAGGAAAGATATTAGGCTTTGGAATTGCTCAGCAGTTTATGGATGACGAAATGATCCATCTCGCATTTAAAGACAGACGGGTTCCTGATGAATATAATCAATGGCTCAAACAAATCCAAGAGACTTCAGCCAATTTGGACAAGGATAGTGAATATAATTTTACTAACCAAGTTGGAGGCATGGTTGAACATCGTTATACCACGGTTGTACCCATCATTGGTGGTGGAGAACGATTGGGTACACTATTACTAACCCGTTATCATGGGCAATTCGTGGATGATGATCTAATCTTAGCTGAGTATGGGGCTACTGTAGTAGGGATGGAGATTTTAAGAGAAAAAGCTGAAAAGGCGGAAGAAGAAGCAAGGAATCGCACGGTGGTTCAGATGGCGATTGGCTCATTATCGTACAGTGAATTGGAAGCGATCGATCACATTTTTGAAGAATTAGATGGAAATGAAGGGTTACTTGTTGCAAGTCGTGTTGCTGATCGAGCTGGAATCACTCGCTCTGTTATTGTGAATGCACTTCGGAAGCTGGAAAGTGCAGGGGTGATTGAGTCCCGCTCTTTGGGAATGAAAGGAACCTATATTAAGATCTTAAATGATCGCCTTCTTCCTGCTTTATATAAATTGCGAAGTCCTTAAGCCGGTTTTTAAAGGAAAAACTTGCGGAGTCCTTAATAATTATGGTATAGTCATCAATGGTGTAAACACACACGGCGAGGTAGTGAGCAGGCGGTGCCGATGGTTTCGGTTTTCTGACTCTCGATGACCTTGAGCCGGAGGAATAAAACCACAGGGAGGAAATACTCAATGGCAGTCGTATCAATGAAACAACTGTTAGAAGCAGGTGTTCACTTTGGACACCAAACCCGTCGCTGGAATCCAAAAATGAGCAAGTATATTTTTACGGAGCGTAACGGGATTTATATTATTGACTTACAAAAAACTGTGAAAATGATGGAGCAAGCATATAGCTTTGTTCGCGATCTTTCTGCTGATGGAGGCACCGTTCTTTTCGTAGGTACGAAAAAACAAGCTCAAGATGCAGTTAAAGAAGAAGCTATTCGTTCTGACATGTTCTATGTAAACCATCGTTGGTTAGGTGGTACGTTGACCAACTTCCAAACCATTCGTAAACGTATTGAGCGTTTACATGAGTTGGAGCGCATGGAGGAAGATGGCACATTTGAAGTTTTACCGAAAAAAGAAGTTGTTCTACTTAAAAAAGAGCATGAGAAACTTGAAAAATTCTTGGGCGGCATCAAACATATGAAAAAGTTGCCTGATGCATTGTTTATCATTGATCCTCGTAAAGAGCGGATCGCTGTAGCTGAAGCCCGTAAATTAAACATTCCAATTATCTCTATCGTAGACACCAACTGCGATCCAGATGAAATTGATCATATCATTCCAGGTAACGACGATGCAATTCGTGCTGTTCGTCTGTTTACTGGTAAAATTGCTGAAGCTATTTTGGAAGGTCGCCAAGGCGAGCAACAAAACCCAGCTTCCTAATAGAAATAAACAAAGAGGGTGGCACCGTTTCGCTGCCATCCTTTTTGTTTAAAAGAGCTTGTTGCATATATTAAATGTATCATGTCATCAAAGTTGAAACGAACGACTTGGGGGTATTTTGCTTCGGGAGTGAGTTCAAATGATGAGCAATATGGATGCAACATTCTCTTTAGTAGATACTATTCTATGAATCTTTGAAGAACGAAGGAGGAAATCCTCATGGCAATTACAGCTGCTATGGTTAAAGAGCTACGTGAAAAAACAGGCGCAGGGATGATGGATTGTAAAAAAGCTCTAACTGAAACAAATGGTGACATGGAAAAAGCAATCGACTTCTTACGTGAAAAAGGAATCGCAAGTGCTTCGAAAAAAGCAGGACGGATCGCGGCTGAAGGTTTAGTTGAATCTTACATACACGCTGGCGGACGAATCGGAGTTCTTGTAGAAGTTAACTGCGAGACCGACTTTGTTGCAAAAACAGATGACTTTAAAGCATTTGTGAAGGATATTGCTATGCAAATCGCTGCGATGAACCCTAAATATGTTCGTCGTGAAGAAGTTTCAGCTGAAGATGTTGAAAGAGAGCGTGAAGTTTTGAAGCAACAAGCTTTAGCTGAAGGTAAACCTGAAAAAATTGTTGACAAAATGGTTGAAGGACGTTTGTCTAAATTCTTCAAAGAGGTTTGTCTGCTTGAACAAGATTTTGTCAAAGATAGCGATAAAACAATTGATCAACTAGTTAAAGAACAAATTGCCCGTATTGGTGAAAACATTTCGGTTCGTCGTTTTGTACGTTTTGAACTAGGCGAAGGAATCGAAAAGCGCCAAGATAACTTTGCTGAAGAAGTTATGGCTCAAGTTAACAAAGGGTAAGGCAGTTATATAGGGAACACTACTTTGTGTTCCCTTTTTTTGCAAGAAGAATCAATGGATAGAATGGAGGACGCTGATGAGTACTCCCAAATATAAACGTGTTGTACTAAAATTAAGTGGTGAAGCTCTAGCTGGTGATATTGGTTATGGAATTGATTCAAATGTAATCACTTCTTTTGCAAAACAAATAAAAGAAATTGTAGAACTGGGTGTTGAAGTAGCAGTTGTAGTTGGGGGAGGTAACATCTGGCGTGGTATTTCAGGTTCTGATCGTGGAATAGACCGTGCTACTGCTGATTACATGGGGATGTTGGCCACTGTGATGAACTCCCTAGCCTTACAAGATGCTTTGGAGCACATGAACGTTCCGACCCGAGTACAAACCTCCATCGAGATGAGGCAAGTGGCGGAACCCTATATCCGTCGTAAAGCCATTCGTCATCTTGAAAAAGGGCGTGTAGTTATTTTTGCAGCAGGTAATGGAAATCCATTTTTCTCTACGGATACAACTGCTGCTCTACGTGCTGCTGAGATTGAAGCAGATGTAATTTTAATGGCTAAAAATAATGTAGATGGTGTCTATACAGCTGATCCGAGTAAGGATGAAAATGCAACTAAATACGAGACTCTCACTTATTTGGAGATTTTAAATAAAGGACTTCGTGTGATGGACTCCACTGCTTCATCATTATGTATGGATAACCATATTCCATTGATTGTCTTTAATATCTCTGAAAAAGGTAATATCAGAAGAGTCGTTTTAGGAGAGCACATCGGAACGGTAGTAAGGGGGAGCAATTGATGGTAAATCAAATTAAAAACCAGGCACAAGAGAAAATGGATAAAGCAATCCAAGTGCTGAAAAGAGATTTACTCACACTTCGGGCAGGTCGAGCAAATCCCGCTATTCTAGATAAGGTAGTTGTTGAGTATTATGGTAGTGAAATGCCCATCAACCAAATGGCAAACATATCGACTCCAGACCCACGCACCCTATTAATTCAACCCTGGGATAAATCGGCATTATCTGAAATTGAACGAGCTATTTCAAAGTCTGAACTCGGTTTAAACCCTAACAATGATGGTAATGTGATCCGAATCTCGATCCCAGTACTTACTGAAGAGCGCCGAAATGAATTAGTGAAGCTCGTTCGTAAAACGGGTGAAGAAGCAAAAGTGGCCATCCGTAATATTCGTCGTGATGCCAATGATGACGTGAAAAAACTTGAAAAAAATGGTGAAGTGCCTGAGGATGCGTCTCGTCGTAGCCAAGAGGAGATCCAAAAATTGACAGATCGTTTTATTAAAGAAACTGATCAAATTGTGGTTGCGAAAGAAAAAGAAATTATGGAAATTTAATAGGATTTTTGGGTGAGAACCCCTTCAGTGTGAGGGGGTTTTCTGGCTAATTTTGGGTGTTATTTTGAAGCGTTCAAAATTGATGTTGTGAAAGATTACGGATCTAGGGTACGAATCTGATATACAGATGTGATTCTGTGGAAAAAGTCTTGGTTCGGAGGAATGATTCATGCTTGAGTCAATTAAGCGGTTCGTAGGAAATGAAAAAAAGCCAAATCGCAGTAAGGAAGAGCTTCTTGCAACGATTAAAAAGTCATCATTACCTCAACATATTGCAATCATCACAGATGGTAATGGACGTTGGGCTAAAAAAAGAGGGCTTCCGCGAACAGCAGGGCATGCGGCCGGAATGAAACGTGTTCGGGAAGCGATTCGCGCTGCGGATGAATTGGGAGTAAAAGTATTAACTTTCTATTCTTTCTCTACTGAAAATTGGAAACGACCTCAAGAAGAAGTCGATTACCTTATGAAGTTACCCATTGAATTTTTGAAAACAGACTTAAAAGAGTTGATTGACAGAAACGTCAAAGTACAAATGATTGGTGAAAAAAGTAAAACACCATCCAAAACACAGGCTGCTTTGCTCGAATTTGAAGAAAAAACGAAACAAAATACCGGTCTTATCCTTAATTTTGCGATTAATTATGGTTCTCGTGATGAAATTATTCTTGCTTTTAAAGAGATTATAGATGAGGTGCAAAAAGGCAATATTGATAAAGACAATATCAATGAAGAAATCGTCAGCCAACATTTATTAACTCGTGGACTTCCTGATCCTGATTTAGTGATCCGCACAAGTGGAGAAATTCGTGTTAGTAACTTTTTACTCTGGCAACTTGCATATAGTGAACTATGGTTTACAGATGCACTATGGCCAGACTTTACTCCCGAAATGTTTTATCTTGCGATTGAAGATTTTCAACGTCGTTCACGTCGTTATGGAGCGGTATGACAGAGGCAGGAGAATAAAAAATGAAACAAAGAATTATAACGGGAGTCATTGGAGCTTCAGGTTTTCTGTTGTTGCTCTGGTTGGGGAGCTGGTGGTATACAAGCCTACTCTTTTTGAGCGCATTAATTGGTTTTATTGAATTTGCCCAAATGAAACAAATCTCTTGGAAAAAACCACAAGTTTTGTTGGGGCTGCTCACTATTGGTTTGATCTTTCTCCATGGGTTAGCACAACAAGAGACTGGGTTTTTAGAAAGATTCCAACAGATGCCAGACCCAGTGATTATTGGACTCGTTTTATATCTTATCTTCATTGTGTTGAGTCGAAATCATTTCGATATTCATCAAATGGCTTTTTTATTTGTAGGAGCTGTTTATATCGGAATTGGCTTTTCTTATATGATGCAGATGGTTTGGAAACCCAATGGCTTCGTGATCTCTTTGTTAGTTATTTTTATTACATGGTCAAGTGACTCTGGAGCTTACTTTATTGGACGTAAATGGGGAAAGAAGAAGCTATGGCCACAGATTAGTCCAAATAAAACGATGGAAGGTAGTATCGCTGGGATTGTATCAGGGATTTTGATCAGTATATTCATGTTTATGATTATCCCTGAACTTGGTGGTTTATTTACTGCGATGATCACAGGCTTAATGATCAGTATTGCAGGTCAAATGGGAGATCTCATCGAGTCGGCATGGAAAAGAACAATGGGCATTAAAGATTCAGGCTCTTTATTACCTGGACATGGTGGAGTGTTGGACCGTTTTGATAGTCTGTTGTTCTCCTTTATTGTTCTACACATAGCAAACATCATCTAACTGGAGGAGAAGTTATGCTAGAGCGAGTTGTGATCTTGGGCTCAACAGGTTCGATTGGCACAAGCACGCTTGAAGTGATTAGACAACATCGTGATCTCTTTGAAGTGATTGCCTTAGCAGCAGGTACGAATGTGTCCGAGATGGTAAAACAAGTGCACGAATTTCATCCTAAAATTGTATCCATGGCAACACAAGAAGCGGCGGAAAAGGTACAATTGGAAGTAGGAGATCAGACAAAAGTGATCTGGGGAGAAGAGGCATTGTTGGAAATCGCTACACAGCCAGAAGCTACTTATGTGGTCTCTTCTTTAGTAGGAAGTCGAGGACTCCCCCCTACATTAGCGGCGATCCAAGCAGGTAAAAAAATCGGGATAGCTAACAAAGAAACGTTGGTCACCGCTGGTCATTTGGTTACTCAAGCTGCACGTGAAGCAAATGTTCCGTTGTTACCGATTGATAGTGAGCATTCGGCAATATTTCAATGTTTACATGGAGAAAGAAAAGTAGATATTGAACGGTTGATCGTTACTGCTTCTGGGGGTTCTTTCCGAGATTGGACACGTGAACAGTTAAAAGAAGCCACTGTAGAAAAGGCTTTAAAACATCCCAATTGGTCGATGGGGGCAAAAGTAACGATTGACTCAGCTACTTTGATGAATAAAGGGTTAGAAGTGATTGAAGCACACTGGTTGTTTGGGTTAAGCTATGATTATATCGATGTGATGGTTCATCCTCAGAGTATCATTCATTCGATGATAGAGTTTAACGATGGAGCTGTGATGGCACAATTAGGTACTCCAGATATGAAAGTTCCTATTCAATATGCACTTACATACCCACATCGCTATCCTTTGCAAACCCAGAGATTAGACCTGATCACTTTGTCACGTCTCGATTTTCGTGCCCCTGATCTGGAACGCTTCCCTTGTTTAAAAATGGCTTATGATGCTGGGAGAATAGGTGGTACCATGACCACAGTACTCAATGCGGCTAATGAAATTGCAGTTGAGCGTTTCTTAAATCATGAACTTCCATTTTTGGCGATTGAAGAAACGGTTGAGCGTGCTCTTGAGGCTCATGACCCAGTTAAAGATCCTACACTCGAGGCAATTGAAGAGGCGGATCAATGGGCTAGAAATTTTGCTAGAAACGTGCAATTAAGTATTTCGCTCTAACGGGAGTCAGACGTGTTGATCTAGCCATATTAATCATGCCAGAATCAACACGTCTTCATGAGAAAGATATGTTTTGACCTAATCGAGGTGGTGAACCTTTCATGCAAACAGTTTTGGTTTTTATCCTCGTTCTCAGTCTATTAGTTTTCATTCATGAACTTGGACACTTCTTATTTGCTAAGCGTGCAGGCATTCTTGTTCGTGAATTTGCGATTGGTTTTGGACCCAAAGTATTTTCGAAAATGAGTGGAGAGACTCTTTATTCGATTCGTGCTCTACCCCTTGGGGGTTATGTACGAATGGCTGGAGAAGATCCAGAAGTGATTGATATTCAAACGGGGAAATTGGTCTATGCAACCCGTAATGAGAATGGTTATGTGAACCATATCTATCTATATGAACCACCTCAGATTGAACAAGAATTACTCGTCGGTCGTGTGATCGATACCGATTTGGAAGATCAGTTGTACATCGTTCTTGAAGATCAAAATGAACAAGAAGCTCGTTATAAGATTGATCCCAAAGCTTTTGTTCATCACAGTGAAAAGTCTATGATGCAAATTGCCCCTTTGGATCGTCAATTTGGTTCAAAATCAGTTGGACAAAAAGCGATGACGATTTTTGCAGGGCCTCTATTTAATATCGTTTTAACCATCATCCTGTTTGCTATTTTTACATGGGTAACTGGAGTTGAGTATCAATTACCTGTTAATAAAGTTCAACCAGGGAAGCCTGCTGAAGTTGCTGGAATTCAGCAGGGTGATATCATCGTTGCTGTTAATGGTAATGAAGTGCATACCACGGAGAAGTTACGTTATAACTTGTTTGAATCCAAAGGACAACCGGTACAGATTACCGTAAAAAGAGGCGGCGAAACAAAGAACTTTACGATGACACCTGAGAAAGAGGGCGAGATCTATCTCATTGGTGCAGAATTTCGCGTTGACCAGATGAAACGTGAGGCATCATTCCTCGAAGTGATCACGAGCGGATTTACGAAGACCTATGAACTGACTGTCTTGATTTTAGATGGATTTGGTAAGCTGATAACAGGACAATTATCTATGAATAGTTTAGCTGGACCGGTTCAGATGGGAAGTATTACTGGGAAAGCGGCTGAGGGTGGAATTATCCCACTAATTCATTGGACTGCATTACTCAGTTTGAATTTAGGGATTTTCAATCTCTTGCCAATCCCTGCCTTAGATGGAAGTCGCCTTGTCTTTATTGGCTTGGAAGCAGTTAGAGGACGTCCAGTTAATCCTAATAAAGAGAGTATGGTTCACTTTGTTGGTTTTGCACTACTGATGATGCTGATGTTTGTGGTTACTTTTAATGATATTAAAAAGGTTTTCTTTACTTAAAATGGTTGCCGAAAAAGAACGTAATCTTCTATTGTTTGAACTTCAATGAGCTTTAACGGCAAACCCAGTACTCCTACTTTTAGTGGGGAACTGGGTTTGTTTTATAGCTTCTCTTAAGGATTATTCACTTTAATTGAAGTTACATGGACTGGTTCAGCATCAGTCTCATTAATTTTGAGTAGAATTTCATCTAACAAGATTTCTGTAAAGAACAAGCTTGGGTAAACTACACTTTTTAATAAAGTTGATTGTGCCGTGGAGCGATGTAAGTTACTATATTAGAAACCGAGAAGCTCCTCGATGATGGAAAGATAGAAATGAGGGAATATTATGCGCCAAAAACATGCTCTAATTCCTACGTTACGTACAGTTTCAGAAGCTGAGATGATCAGCCATCAGTTGATGTTACGTGCTGGAATGATTCGCCAACTCGCTGCAGGAGTTTACACTTACTTACCGCTTGCCTATCGAGTGTTACATAAAGTAGAAACGATTATACGAGAAGAAATGGATGCCATTGGTGCCCAACAATTGTTGTTACCTGCTCTTCACCCATCCGAATTATGGGAAGAGACAGGACGTTATGCCAACTATGGACCAGAGCTAGTGAAGCTTAAAGACCGTCATGAGCGTCCTTTTGTATTAGGACCTACTCATGAAGAGGTCATCACAGATTTGTTACGTGATGAAATTAATTCATATAAAAAACTGCCCATGTCTCTTTATCAGATTCAAACCAAGTTTCGGGATGAACGAAGACCTCGCTCTGGTCTGTTACGTGGTCGAGAATTTATCATGAAAGATGCATATTCATTCCATGCTGATCGGACCTCCTTGGATGAAACCTATCAGGATTTTTATGATGCCTATACCAAGATCTTTACCCGCTGTGGACTTAACTTCCGTGCTGTTGAAGCGGATTCAGGAGCCATTGGCGGGAAAGGAACACATGAATTTATGGCTTTCTCAGATGCAGGGGAAGATTTAATTGCCATGTGTGATTCATGTGATTATGCAGCGAATACAGAGATGGCTGAAGTGGTCGGGAAAGCAGAAGTTCAAGACAAAGAACCTGCTCCAGAGAGAGAAAAAGTATCAACCCCTTCCAAAGGGACGATTCAAGAAGTTTCTGCATTCTTAAATGTTCCTGTTGAACAGTTAGTGAAAAGTCTCCTCTTTATCGTGGATGGAACTCCTGTTCTTGTATTGGTTCGTGGTGACCATGAAGTGAATGATGTGAAAGTGAAAAATTTATTCGATGCTAGCGTTTGTGAACTAGCTGATGAAGAAACCGTTCGTCGTGTAACAGGAGCGCCTAGTGGATTTGTAGGACCTGTTGGTTTAAAAGAAAAAGTACAGATCCTTGCGGATCAAGCTGTGATGGAACTGAATGATTTTGTAGTGGGTGCTAATGAGATAGATGCCCATCTCATGCATGTGCAGGTAGGACGTGATTTTAGTGTAGATCAAGTAGTCGATCTGCGAATGATTGTTGAAGGAGATGCTTGTCCTCGTTGTGGAGGTAAGATTCATTTCCAGCGCGGAATTGAAGTGGGGCATGTATTTAAATTAGGTACACGCTATAGTGAAGCGATGAATGCGAATGTTCTCGATCCACAAGGCAAAGAGCAACCTTTTATTATGGGATGTTACGGAATTGGAGTTTCAAGAATCGTGGCTTCAATCGTGGAACAACACCATGATGAGCATGGAATCACTTGGCCTATGGAAGTGGCACCCTATACCGTTCATCTGATTGCAGTAAATATGAAAAATGAAGAACAAGCGAAAGTAGCTGAAGAGCTATACCAAGAATTACAAAAAGCAAGGCTCGAAGTATTATTTGATGATCGTCCTGAACGGGCGGGTGTCAAATTTAAAGATGCGGATCTCTTAGGGATTCCAGTCCGTGTAACCGTTGGAGCAAAAGTTGGCGACGGCATCGTTGAAATCAAGTGTCGGAAAACTGGAGATACCCAAGAAATACGTGTACAAGAAGTAACGAATGAACTGCTTAACTGGCTGAAATAAGCGGCATAAATGATATAACGCAATGACTTGTTGCCCAATATGAGAGTAACAAGTCATTGTTTTTTTTATGGCAGTACTCCGAGCTTTAATGATCCAAAAAGGTTTAATGACAAAGACTAAACTGATGAGACAACATAGGAGTATAAATACCATCAGTAGAAAAAAACATATAAAGACCACTCCTTCAGAAAATATTTAATAATCATAAATATAGACACTTTGATGAACTGGAGAGTAAGTTGTGTAATTCTAATTATATGGATGTTTTAATAACGTTGTAGGAGCAGTGGTTTATCTAAAATAGTTTTTTGGATAAGTATATTGTTTTTACATTATAGGTCATATGATCCTCTTTTTTAGTTTTCAGAGAATATGCTAAAAACCACTATCTTTGTTTAAAGAAGTGGTTTTTAGCGTGGATCGAATCGTATCTTAAATCAAAGTTGAAAATCGATATTCTATACCTGTTTGAATGCTTAGTTGATTTTGCGTTGTGAGTCTCCCCATAGCTGGTTTCGAAGATGTACTTTTTGAATTTTTCCAGATGCTGTTTTTGGTAATTCATCCATAAAAGTGATTGAAGTAGGACATTTGAAATGGGCTAGCTTTTGTCGAGCGAAAGCAATCATTCCTTCTTCTGACAATTCAGCACCTGGACGAGAAACAATAATAGCATGAGGAGTTTCACCCCATTTTTCATGAGGCATAGCAATGACTGCAGCTTCTAGTACATCAGGGTGATCATAGAAAACGCCTTCAACCTCAATGGAAGAAATATTCTCTCCTCCACTGATAATGATGTCTTTTTTTCGATCTACAATGTCGATATTTCCTCTTGAATCCATCACTGCCATATCACCAGTGTGAAGCCATCCATTGATAATCGTGGTTCGAGTAGCTTCTTCATTTTTCCAATACCCTTTCATCACGCCGTTACTACGCACAATCAATTCTCCGATTTCTTGTCCATCACAAGCAACATCCTCACCAAGGTCATTCACTACCCTCACTTCACAACCAATTAGGGGAATACCAGCTTTTGCTTTGGTTCGATAATGATATTCTTTGGGCTCTTCTTGATGATGGGAACGGATATAGGAAATTGTTGAAAGAGGGGAAGACTCTGTCATCCCATATACTTGAACAAATTCCCATCCCAAATCTTCTTCTACTCGCGTAATAAAGGCTTGTGGTGGTGCAGAACCAGCGATCACTACTCGGACTTGTTGTGGAATCGTAGGTTTGATTTCTTGATGTTTCACTAGAATAGCATTTAAAACAGTAGGCGCCATATGCATGACAGTGACCCCATGTTTAACCATTTTATCCAAGATGAGAGTGGGATCTGCTTTACGGAGCATCACTTGGGTTGCGCCGTTTGCTGTGTAGTAGAATGGTGAGCCCCAACCGTTCACATGAAACATAGGAAGAATGTGTAATAAAACATCTTGGTCTGTCACACGTAAATGGTGTTGTGATGATAAAGCATGTAGATAATTATTACGATGCGTTAACATGACCCCTTTAGGTTGACCTGTTGTTCCACTTGTATATAACAAGCTACAAACATCATCCTCGGATAACTGTTCCCGTTTAAATGGAGTCGTAGGAAAAGATTGAAGCCAAGGATTGTATGCAATTAAACCGCTTTCATTTTTTTGGCCGTAATGAATGATAATCTCTGTAACTGTTGTTAATTGCTTGCGGATGGGTTCGATTAAATGATACAGCTCTGCATCAACAAATAAAACTTTACTTTCACTATGATTTAAAATATAAAGATAGTCTTGGGGAGTCAAACGAATATTTAATGGAACCATAATTGCTCCTAGTTGAAAGATTCCATAGAATCCTTCTAGCATTTCCAATGTGTTTGGAGCTAAATAGGCTACCCGATCCCCTTTAGTCACTCCAAGGGCTTTTAAAGCGTGTGACAATTGGTTGACACGATCATTGAGCTCTTGGTATGTATAGACTTGATCTTCGTTTACAATCGCTTTTTTATCACCATACAATTTAACTGCTCTGTCTAAAAAATGAGTTAATATTAAAGGTACATTCATGGTAACACCCCTTCAGATAGAATAGGAATTAGTTAAATTTTTAATTTATTCTATCATAAAGTAAACAGGATTGATATACAATAAGATTTATTGTTATAATACATGGCAGATATATGAACAACTGAGCTATATAACAAAACCTAGAGAAAGTGATGGATTCTGTATGTGTTCTTTGTAGAGATATCTTAGTTTATAACATGAATATGATCAATAAAGATCGAGCGTTGCTAATTGTTTTTGAATTCGCTTTCAATTAGGTGTGATCGATCCTTCAGCCTATTTAGGAGTTTATAGAACTTTAAAAGTTTGATCTGGTGATTTTTTTAGTGGAATTAAATTATAGATGATTAAGGAATCTGAATGTATAGTATAAAAGTGTGCGTGATTTTTCTATTTGAAGAAAACATATAGCCATACACAGTTTTTAAATATATATCAATTGGGTAAGTTTGGCATCGATCATTTAAAGAGTATTTACGTAGTTGGAACTGGTAGAGGAGGGGATGCAAGTATAAATATTAATTTCCATTTATATAAATGTATTGAAATGATAGTTTATACCTACTATTATAGAAATACATTGTAAACGTTTTCGTAAATTAGGAGGTAGTTATGAGCACATCAAATGTAATAGGTAGATGGTGGAATTATGCTTGGGGACTCCATCATCAAGCCAAAGATCTACTCCGCTTTAGTGTAGGAGTAACCCCATCAGGTTCACCTGATCAAATCAAGACGAAAGTGGATTTAAATACTAGTAAGCCTCCAAGCTTTAAACCACATCAAAAAATAGGGCTTTTTCTTGGACCACTACTTTTTATACTAATCTATTTTTTTGGCTCTTTTCCTGGAATGAGTGAACAAGCTCAAGCTGTATTGGCTTGTACCGTTTGGATTGCGACCTGGTGGATTACTGAAGCGATTCCAATTCCAGCTACGTCCTTATTACCAATTATACTTTTTCCTCTGACAGGTGCTTTAAAAGTGAAAGAGGCGACCGCTTCTTATGGAGATCCTACGATTTTCTTATTTATGGGTGGATTTATGATTGCTCTTACACTTGAAAGATGGAATCTACATAAGCGGATCGCATTAAATGTTATTTCGTGGGTTGGTACGAAGACGGACCGCATCGTATTAGGAAGTATGATTGCTACAGGGTTTTTATCTATGTGGATTTCCAACACAGCTACTGCGGTAATGATGGTCCCGATTGGGTTAGCGATTATTTATCAGCTAGCTGAGACGATGAAAAACAATGGAAATGTGGATATTACTCCTGGGAATTTTCCTTTTGGTAAATCATTAATGCTTGGGATTGCTTATTCAGCCTCCATTGGGGGATTAGGCACACTGATTGGAACACCTCCCAATGCTATCTTTGCGGCACAAGTATCTAAATTATTTAATGTTGAGATTTCATTTGCTTCTTGGATGATGTTTGGTGTTCCACTTGTTGTTGTACTGCTTACATTGACTTGGTTGTATCTAGTAAAAGTTGCATTTCCAATGAAATCAGTTGAGATCCCTGGAGGTCGTGAAGTAATTAAAAAAGAACTTCAATCATTGGGAGGTTTTTCAACTGAAGAAAAAATGGTGGCAACCATTTTCGCATTAACGGCTTTAGCATGGATCACGAGGGACTTTTTGTTAGAAGATTTGATCAAGGGTATTGATGATACATTGATCGCGATTATTGCAGCGCTTGTTTTATTTATACTTCCAGCACCAAATCATCGAGGAACTCGATTACTCGATTGGGATACTGCTAAAAATATTCCATGGGGAATTCTGCTACTATTTGGTGGAGGTTTAGCAATTGCAGCTGGATTTAAAGAGTCTGGATTAGCTAAGTGGATTGGAGAACAGTTAACTTCGCTAGAGGGAATTCCTTATTTACTCCTTCTGGTTGTAGTTGTAGCACTGGTCATTTTCTTGACAGAAATCACCTCAAATACAGCTACAGCTACTATGATGTTCCCGATTATGGCTTCTTTTGCAGCTGCGCTTTCTGTTCATCCATATGGATTTATGGTAGGTGCAGGAATTGCCGCTTCTTGTGCATTTATGTTGCCTGTAGCCACCCCGCCGAATGCAGTTGTGTTTGGTTCAGGGTATATAAAGATCGGTGACATGGTTAAAGCTGGTTTCTGGTTAAATATCATCTCTATTTTAGTTATTGTTGCTGCTATTTACTTCATCTTGCCAATGGCATGGGGAATTGATCTTCAGGCTCCAATGAAATAGAAGAATCTTTCGCAAGTTTTTCCGCCAACCACCTCCATCGTGGTTGGCTTTTATTATGTGAATGGATCATAAAATATTTATTTGTAAAAAAGGTATTGCTTTATTACATAATCCATGGTAAAGTATTGACTTGTGAGCAACTTGATTTCTTAAGGGCCTATAGCTCAGTTGGTTAGAGCGCACGCCTGATAAGCGTGAGGTCGGCTGTTCGAGTCAGCCTAGGCCCACCAGAGTATAAGATGGGGCTATAGCTCAGCTGGGAGAGCGCCTGCCTTGCAAGCAGGAGGTCAGCGGTTCGATCCCGCTTAGCTCCACCAATATATGGAGGGATACCAAAGTGGCCAAATGGGGCGGACTGTAAATCCGCTGGCTTCGCCTTCGTAGGTTCGAATCCTACTCCCTCCACCACTTACTCTTATAAAGATTGGGGAGTAGCCAAGCGGTAAGGCAACGGACTTTGACTCCGTCATGCGTAGGTTCGATCCCTACCTCCCCAGCCATTTTATTTTATGAGCCATTAGCTCAGTTGGTAGAGCATCTGACTTTTAATCAGAGGGTCGAAGGTTCGAGTCCTTCATGGCTCACCATAATGATCACTTGCGGGTGTGGCGGAATTGGCAGACGCACTAGATTTAGGTTCTAGCGCCTCAGGCGTGGGGGTTCAAGTCCCTCCACCCGCACCAAGAATCTACTATATATTCATTTTAATGCGGTCGTGGTGGAACTGGCAGACACGCTATCTTGAGGGGGTAGTGGTCTTATGACCATGCGAGTTCGAGTCTCGCCGACCGCACCAATGATGCGGGTGTAGTTCAGTGGTAGAACATCGGCCTTCCAAGCCGTTTGCGAGGGTTCGATTCCCTTCACCCGCTCCAATATTCCTCAGTAGCTCAATGGTAGAGCGCCCGGCTGTTAACCGGTAGGTTGCAGGTTCGAGTCCTGCCTGAGGAGCCATGCTTCCTTAGCTCAGTTGGCAGAGCGCTTCCATGGTAAGGAAGAGGTCACCAGTTCGAGCCTGGTAGGAAGCTCCAGCATGGCCCGTTGGTGAAGCGGTTTAACACACCAGCCTTTCACGCTGGCATGCAGGGGTTCGAATCCCCTACGGGTCACCATTGACTTTTAAAGAATTGGACGGTTAGCTCAGCTGGGAGAGCATCTGCCTTACAAGCAGAGGGTCGGCGGTTCGATCCCGTCACCGTCCACCATGTGGAGCTGTGGTGTAGAGGCCTAACATGCCTGCCTGTCACGCAGGAGATCGCGGGTTCGAATCCCGTCAGCTCCGCCACTTATTTATGGCGGTCGTGGCGAAGTGGTTAACGCACTGGATTGTGGCTCCAGCATTCGTGGGTTCGATTCCCATCGATCGCCCCATTATATATTTGCGGAAGTGGCTCAGGGGTAGAGCATCGCCTTGCCAAGGCGAGGGTCGCGGGTTCGAATCCCGTCTTCCGCTCCAACACGTAAAGACTTGTGGATCATTTCCATAAGTCTTTTTTTGTTGAACCATGACCATTTAGTTTAGTTATTACTTTCATTTTTATCAATGAATAATGAACCATCGCTTTGGATCTCCGCATAAAAGATATCTTCTTGCTTGATCCCTGTTTGAGTTAATTGATTGTTTAGCCATTCAGGAGTTAAGTTCAATTCGTTTAAATTTTTCATTATAATTTTTCCATCGACGATGATTTCGCTTGGGATATACTTTGGTTTGGAAATGACGGTGTGGACATCTTGTTTGGATGCAGTTTGATGATTGACTTTTTTTAATACAGATAGCACTCCGTTGGGCTCTAAGATTGCATAGTCAATTTCATTGATAGAGAATATTTTTTGATTACGAAGAAGCATGCTTAAATCATCCATACTTAATTGGAGTTTGGATAAGGACTTTTCTAAAATTTCCCCCTTTTTGATAACGATTGTTGGCTCACCATCAAATAAAATTCGTAATTTTGCTGATTTTAAACTAATCCATCCTACAAGTAAGGTGAGAAGTGACCAGAAAACCAAACTTGTTAAACCATCGCTTAACGGTCTACTCCGATCCATAGCCATAATTGCTGCGATCGAACCAATTGTAATTCCTGTAGTATAGTTAAAATAAGTTAGTTGACTAAGTTGTTTCTTTCCGAGTAATCGAGTCAAGATTAGCAGGACGACAAATGAAGTAGTAGTACGTGCTAGAATATCTAACAAATTCACCGTCACACTCTCCTTCTTAGATATAGGATTTGTTGAAGTGATTAAATTATACAATTGAAGACCTATTAAGCTTTTGAGTCTTAGATAAAAGTGGATATTGGAATCCATGTGATGAATCAGTTATTCAAAGTAAAGTGTTAATGCTAGGAAAAAAGGGAAGTATACAATGAAAATATTTATTATAATTGTGATGATTGATAGAGAGCTTTGAAAGGTCAAATCTTTTGACTAGTTTTTAATTAATTCCATTCATTTGTTAAAGATGGAATTATTCGTTTATTTGAATCCATTTTAACTTTTATAGGACTATTTTTTGTTGGGGGAGAGCAAATGTCCAAAACAGCATTGGTTACAGGAGCATCTGGAGGTATTGGAGAATGTTTCGCAAGAAAATTGGCCTCTGAAGGGTGGGATTTAGTTCTTGTTGCTCGTTCGGAAGGGAAATTACGAGATTTAGCTGAGGAGTTTCAAGAAAATGATGGAGTCAAGGTGACTTTAATTGTAGAAGATTTAGGTGCAAGTGGGATTGCAGGTAAAATTTATCGACGAACTCGAGAGTTGGGTATACATATAGATCTGCTAATCAATAACGCAGGAATAGGGTTAAGTGGAGAGCTACATACTTTTTATTCACAGCAATTACACCAGCAACTAATGCTTAATGTAGTTACTCCTGTTGAACTAGCTCATGCCTATCTACCCGATATGGTCTCTAAAGGAGAAGGGAGGATTATCAATGTTTCTTCCCTTGGTGCATTAACACCCATGCCATTTATGTCTACATATGGAGCATCGAAAGCTTTTTTACTCTCTTTTTCACAAGCGATTTCAAAAGAGTATCAAGACAAAGGGATCAAAACGTTAGCTTTATGTCCAGGTCCTACGACGAGTGCTTTTTTTGAACGAGCATCGATCGCGGAAAATACATTTCCTACTAACTTACGAACTGGAGAACAAGTAGTTGAAACGGCTTTAGCTGCCTTGGAAAGCGGAAAGGATCAAGTGATTGATGGATTCCAAAATAAGCTTTTCGCTTTTTTAGTCAGATTTGTTTTGCCAAAAAAGTTTATGAATGCATATGCTGCTAATAAAATTAAAAAGGGAGTTCTTCTTTGATATTTCTAAATGGATCGATGATCTATGATCCTTGTATGAGAAGTTAAGATATATCAGTAAAAGAAAATGATATAGTTGTTTTTTCTATAAAATGGTTGAAGATATAAACTAGATGAAAACAAATCGATATGACTCAAATGTTGACTGTTTTACGGTAGGAATGATTTTCCTACCGTAAAATGATTTGTGTCTATGAGTGATCTCATATTTAGGACATAAAATATGTTTTTGTTTGTAAAGTTGAATAGGTTACCAAGTTGAATCATAATATCTTATATTTCCCTCTTGATCATTTTATTTATACATGATATATTGTTATTTGTCGCCGCAAGATGCGACGAGATGAAGATTGCACCTTGAAAATGTGAATATGGAAGAACACGATATCTAGTCTAGATGTCATGTTGCATTCACCGGAAGAAGTT
>NZ_SMAG01000010.1 GCF_004341825.1 Hazenella coriacea
AGATACGAATCGGTCGAGGGCTTAACCTACTTCTTATCTTCTTCTTATGCAACATGTTCTTCCTTCACATTTTCAAGGTGTGAAACCTTCACACTATATTCAATACCTGTCTGGTGATGATGGCGGAGGGGACCCACTCGTTCCCATCCCGAACACGACCGTTAAGCCCTCCAGCGCCGATGGTACTCGGGGTGCAGACCCCTGGGAGAGTAGGACGTTGCCAGGCACTCAAAAAGCACTTGCTTCTAGCAAGTGCTTTTTTGTAACAAAGAAACTGATAAAAAGCTTACTGGGACAATCATCCGATTACAAATAAAACAGTTTAACAAAAACATGTATGTTTAAATAGATGATTGTATAAATAAATAAAAAGAAAATAATCAATAATTTTATAAATAGCTTTATTAACACAAGTTTGTCGGTTAATTTGCCTATAATCTCTGTATCTAGATCAATAAATATTATTGGAAAATAAGGATTAACTATTTTCATATAGTGGAAAATATAATATAATTAGTTCTTAGATGGGATCTCTCTGAGTTTCATGTATCTCCATCTTTTTTTCTCCCTATTACTTGACCAAGTAAATAGTTGACTTGAACAGTGAAAAGTTCAATGGTCTCAATTAGGGTGAAATTGAACGGTGCAATATTCGGGATTATTCGACTTCATTGATTATTTCGAATTATACTTCTAATTTCCTTTTCCTTGGCGAATTTATTGTATTGAATCTGTAGTGTCATTTGGCTGATCTTTCGTTTGAAATGATTTTGCACCGCTTCTGAGTAAATAGAAGGAGCGATCCTGCTTAGCTTCTTCACAAGGAACAAGTTCATGGAAAATGAAGATTGAGCTCTGCACTATAGAGGACATGGTGCAACAGCCTCAAGAGAGATCTTTTTTTGAATTAGATTGAAAGGTGAGTGATGTGATGAAAAAGATGTCTATGACAGTAAAAATTTTAATTGGGATTATTGCGGGTCTTATTACTGGATTGGTATTGCACTTATATTTTCCTGCCGTATTTACAGAGGTAAATGGTTGGGTTTTTGATCCGATTGGGCAAATATTTATTAAAGCCATTAAGATGATTGTGGTTCCACTGGTCTTCTTTTCGATTGCATCTGGAGCGGCTGGAATCGCTGATCCTAAGAAATTGGGACGAATTGGTAGCAAGACCATTATTCTTTATATGTTAACGACTGCGATTGCAATTACCTTTGCTCTTGGAATCGCTAACATTATTGATCCTGGTGAAGGAACTCAGATTCAACAGTCAACGGAGAAACCTGAAATCAAGGAAGCTCCAGATATTAAAGATACTTTGTTAAATATTGTTCCAGCTAACCCTGTGCAAGCAATGGCTGAAGCAGAAATGTTACAAATCATTACCTTTGCCTTGTTCTTTGGAATTGGAATGGCATTACTTGGTGAAAAAGTAAGTCGAGTTAAAGAGTTTATCGATCAAGCGAATGAAATTATGATCAAGTTAGTACAGATCGTTATGCAAGTAGCTCCTTACGCGGCATTTGCCTTGATGGCACGGGCGATTGGAGAAGCTGGTGTAGACCTAATCGCTTCGATGGGCTTGTATATGATTGCGATTATTGCAGCCTTAATCATTCATATGGGTGTTACTTATAGCTTCCTATTAAGCGTCTTTGCAAAAATGAACCCACTTCATTTCTTCAAGAAAGTGGCTCCAGCGATGGAGGTTGCTTTTACTACCAGTAGTAGTGCTGCGACTTTACCAGTGACATTGGAATGTGCAGAAAAAGGGTTAAAAGTTCCTAAGTCGATCAGTAGCTTTGTCATTCCATTAGGAGCGACGATCAATATGGACGGAACAGCAATTATGCAGGGAGTTGCTGCTGTCTTTATCGCACAACTTTATGGCATTCCACTTGATTTACAAGCACAGTTAATCATTATTTTAACTGCAACGTTGGCTTCGGTCGGAACAGCTGCTGTTCCAGGAGTTGGTTTGATTACCTTAGCCATGGTTTTAAATGCCGTTGGTTTACCTGTCGAAGGAATCGCGATTGTAATGGGTGTAGACCGTTTGCTCGATATGAGTCGTACGGCTACCAATATTACAGGAGACCTTTGTGTAGCAGCTGTAGTTGCTAAAGGTGAAGAAAAGCGGGAGAGAAAAACAGAACAAGTCGCCGCTTAATAAAAGAAATAAACTTTTTACAGCTACCTTATTCTAAAGGGTAGCTTTTTTTTGTTAAAAAAATGTTGTGGGTTAGATAGGGTTTGATGTATAACTAGTATCAATACCTCCTTGGTGTAAAATATTTTATGAGCGGTCAGTAGTGTTGATTGAGTAATATTTCCCTTCACTATTGAGCATCGGGGTTCGATTTTCCCCCTCCCTAAGCTAGTACTTTGCAAAGAAGAGGAAAATTTCGCTCCACCCTTTGATTTTGGGAGGAGGCAAAAGGTATAAAAGTCTCTCAAAGAAGAGTTTATCCCCTCTTTTCCTTCATCGAAGAGTTCCGCTAAGTTGTGGTACAAAGTCATTTCGTACGAAAGATCGACTCCTAACTCTGGTACATCGATATGACTGATAGGTGGCGCATGAATCCAAGATGTCAGGCCTCATCGCTCAGTAATCATCAAGGTCGTAACAGATCTTGATTTTTAGGGAAATGAACCTCAGCTTGAATGTATCCATCCTTTATCGCAGTAAAATACGAACGCTGTTTCATTGAACGATGCATAATGTTCGTTTTTATGTTTGACTTTCTGATCGCTTCCTTGTTACACTGAAAAAGGAAGTGATGATCTTTCTCATATAAGCTTAGGGATAGGGCCTAGGCGTTTCTACAAGGAAACCGTAAATTTCCTGGCTATGAGAAAAATCTCGTTTGGGTTCGTGTTGCCTGAACTGTAGATTTTTCCATTCATAGGGAAAAACTACAGTTGAGGCGTTTTTTTATTAAGGTGAATAGAGAACTTGTGAGGGATATGATATGAATCAACAACCAAGTGTCGGAGTGATCATGGGTAGTACATCCGATTGGCCTACGATGAAAAAAGCTTGCCAAGTGTTGGATGAATTGATGATCCCATATGAATCAAAAGTTGTTTCTGCGCACCGAACTCCTGATGAGATGTTTCAATATGCAGAGGAAGCGGAATCACGTGGAATTCAAGTGATTATCGCTGGTGCGGGAGGCGCGGCTCACCTTCCAGGAATGGTTGCCGCTAAAACTGTATTACCAGTTATTGGCGTACCGATTAAAACTTCTACCTTAAATGGTTTGGATTCTTTGTTATCAATTGTCCAAATGCCTGGTGGAGTTCCTGTTGCCACAGTGGCGATTGGAGATGCGGGTGCGGTCAATGCAGGTTTATTGGCAGCAGAGATGTTAGGCATTCATGATGGGAATGTTCGCATCCATTTGAAAGAACGTCGTCAACAGATCAGAGAACGAGTATTAAAGGATAGTGAGCTGGGATGAACATGACAAACACTCCTATTTTACCAGGGCTGACCATTGGTGTGATTGGTGGGGGCCAATTAGGTAGAATGGTTATTTTAGAAGGAAGGAAGCTAGGGCTTCGTTTTATCACCTTAGATCCTTCACCCCATTGCCCAGGTGGTCAAGTTTCAGATCGGCAGATTGTAGCGGCTTATGACGATTCCCAAGCGATGAAAGAACTAGCAAACGCATGTGATGTGATTATCTATGAGTTTGAAAATATCGATGGTGCGATGGTTCGCCGTTTGGAGGACGTGTGTGCGGTTCCACAAGGAAGTCGTCTGCTGGAAACGACTCAACATCGGTTGACTGAAAAAAAAGCGATCCAAGCGTCTGGAGTGCCTGTAGCTCCTTATCGAGCCATCACAGATCGGCATGAAATACTTAATGTGATGCAAGAATGGAACAGGTCTGTCGTTTTAAAAACAACCATGGGCGGATATGACGGAAAAGGGCAATGGATTCTTCAGCAGGAGGAAGATCTACAAACACTACCTGATGAGATGTTCACATCTGGACAGGAATATATTTTGGAGCAGTTAATTCCTTTTGTACGGGAGATTTCTGTGGTTGTTGCACGAAGTACAACTGGAGAAGTATCTGCTTTCTCACCAACAGTAAATCTTCATCGCAACCATATTTTACACCTGTCTGTGGCACCTGCCATGATCGAACAAGAGGTGATTCAACAGGCGAAAGAGTTGGCGATTCAGATTGCTGAACATCTGGAAGTGATTGGTTTAGTTGCGGTAGAAATGTTTATGTTACCTGACGGTTCATTGATTGTGAATGAATTGGCACCTCGTCCTCATAATTCGGGTCATTATACATTTGATGCTTGTGAGACTTCGCAATTTGCTCAGTTTTTACGAGCCGTATTAGGACTTCCTTTGGGGTCAACTCAACTTCATCAAACAGCTGTGATGGTGAATCTATTGGGTGAACATCAAAATGCTTTCTATAGCCAGTTTTCCCAGTTGTCTCAGGAAGTAAAAGTGCATTGGTATGGCAAAACAGAAGCGAAACGTGGACGCAAAATGGGTCATCTGACCTTTCTCACTGACTCAGTTTCAGAAGCCCTTCATCTCATAGAGAAGACGGGGATTTGGGAGCCACTTACCCTTAAGGAACTACATGAGATTGGATTAGAAACAATCAAGTAAAAGGAGTATGAAAATGATTGAACGTTATTCAAGACCAGAAATGACTGCGATTTGGACGGAAGAAAATAAGTTTCGTGCTTGGCTTGAAGTAGAAATTCTTGCTTGTGAAGCATGGGCTGAATTGGGAGTGATCCCTAAAGAAGATGTGAAACAGATTCGCCAACATGCAAAAATCAATGTCGATCGAATCTTAGAGATTGAACAAGAGACTCGTCATGATGTTGTAGCATTTACTCGTGCAGTCTCTGAAACCTTAGGACCTGAATCGAAGTGGGTTCACTATGGATTAACATCCACCGATGTTGTGGATACAGCTCTTTCTTATTTACTTCGACAAGCCAACGAAATCTTACTAAAAGATTTAGATCGTTTCATTGACATCCTTGCTGACAAGGCTAAAGAACATAAATATACGGTGATGATGGGACGAACCCATGGAGTTCATGCGGAGCCAACCACCTTAGGTTTAAAAATGGCTCTTTGGTATGAAGAAATGAAGCGCAATCGGGATCGTTTTGTACACGCAAGTGATTCGGTTCGTTATGGAAAAATGTCTGGAGCTGTTGGAACCTATGCCAATATTGATCCTTTTGTTGAGCAATACGTGTGTGAAAAGTTAGGTTTGCAAGCATCCCCAATCTCAACTCAAACCCTACAAAGAGATCGTCATGCTGAATACATGGCCACCCTTGCCTTGATTGCCACTTCGCTTGATAAATTTGCGACCGAGATCCGGGGATTACAAAAAAGTGAAACCCGTGAAGTGGAAGAGCCTTTCCGGAAAGGGCAAAAAGGTTCATCAGCGATGCCACATAAACGGAATCCCATCGGGTGTGAAAATATTAGTGGTTTAGCTAGAGTGATCCGAGGACATATGGTTTCAGCATACGAAAATGTTCCCCTCTGGCATGAAAGAGATATTTCCCATTCTTCTGTTGAACGGGTTATTTTGCCTGATTCTACGATTTTATTGAACTACTTACTCAATCGCTTTATGAATATTGTTAAGGATTTAACGGTCTTTCCAGAAAATATGAAGCGAAATATGGAGCGTACATTTGGCTTGATTTATTCGCAACGAGTCCTGCTCAGCTTAATCAATAAAGGATTGAAACGAGAAGAAGCCTATGATCGGGTGCAACGGTTAGCGATGCAAGCATGGGAAGAGCAACGCCCCTTCAAACCTCTTGTACAAGCAGATGATTTGATTGCAAAGCATTTAACATCTGAAGAGATTGATGATTGTTTTGACTATCAATATCATCTCTCCCAAGTGGATATGATTTTTAACCGTTTAGGATTGAATGAGTAACTTTGATTTTCACCTTACTTCTCTCTAAGAAAGGAGCTAGACATGATGAAAGAAGAAGCGATGTTGTACGAGGGGAAAGCCAAGCAGCTATTCCATACCGATGATCCTCAAGTGTTGCGTGTTCAGTATAAAGATTCAGCAACTGCATTTAATGGGGAAAAAAGAGCAACATTGGCTGGAAAAGGTGAGATGAACAATCGGATCAGCGCCATTTTCTTTCGATATTTAGAGGAAAATGGAGTAGCTAATCATTTCATCAAGACCCTTTCTCCATTGGAACAGCTTGTTCGTAAAGTAAAGATCATTCCATTAGAAGTTGTTGTTCGTAATCGAGTGGCTGGAAGTTTAGCTAAGCGAATCGGGATCGCAGAAGGAACCAAATTAAAGCATCCGATTGTGGAATTCTACTATAAAGATGATGCTTTGGGTGATCCTCTGTTAAATGAAGATCACATTGCTGTAATGGATTTAGCCACACCTGAGCAAGTGGAAGAGATGAAGCAAATCGGGCTCCAAGTGAATGATCTGCTCCAACTATTAATGTCTAAGCTCCAAATCATTTTAGTTGATTTCAAAATTGAGTTTGGTCTCGATGAGGAAGGTAAATTACTTTTAGCCGATGAGATTTCTCCGGATACTTGTCGTTTCTGGGATGAAGATACAGGTGAAAAATTGGATAAAGATCGATTTAGACGTGATTTGGGAAATGTGGTTGAGGCATATGAAGAAATTTTTTCACGGCTAGGGGGCCAAAAACATGTTTAAAGCGACCATTTATGTAACGTTAAAAGAGAGTGTTCTAGACCCACAAGGAGTGGCAGTTCAAGGAACTTTACATGCACTGGGTTATCAAAAAGTGTCTGATGTACGGATTGGAAAGCGGATGGAAGTCCTCATCGAGGCTAAGGATCGTCAAGAAGCAGAAGCACAAATCGCCGAAATCTGTGAAAAAGTACTGGCTAACCCAGTGATTGAAAACTTCCGTTTTGAGTTGGAGGAGGTGGCATAAATGCGCTTTGCCGTTCCTATTTTTCCAGGTTCCAACTGTGATATTGATTGTATCCATGCGGTGGAGGATGTTTTACAAGAGTCGGTGACAGCTGTTTGGCATCAAGACTCGGACTTATCTTCTTATGATGCGATTATTTTACCAGGCGGCTTTTCTTATGGTGACTACCTTCGGTGTGGAGCATTGGCTCGCTTTTCTCCTGTGATGGAGGGAGTTCGACAAGCAGCCGAACAAGGAAAGTTGGTCATCGGGATCTGTAATGGATTTCAAATTTTGGTGGAAGCAGGTTTATTACCAGGGGCTTTGATGCGAAATGACCATCTGAAATTTCGCTGTGAAATGACAACTCTTCGGGTCGAACAGATCGATACTCCATTTACCAATCTGTATCAACGTGGTGAGGAGATTCGGATTCCTGTGGCACATGGGGAAGGCAATTATTTTTGTGATCCTGAGACACTTGCAGAGTTGAAGAAAAATAGTCAGATTCTCTTTACCTATGCAGATCAAAACCCGAATGGATCGATCGAAAATATAGCTGGTATTTGTAATCAAAAAAGAAATGTATTAGGAATGATGCCCCACCCAGAACGAGCTATCTTTGATTGGATGGGCTCTGCGGATGGCACTCGTCTTTTTAAATCTATGCTTCAATATTGGAAGGAGAATGGCAGTGCAGCCTAAAGAAACGGTCGTTCAAACACTCGCTCATGAACCTACACCAGAAATGATTCGTGATCAACAGTTATATAAAGAGATGGGTTTGATGGAGAGCGAGTATAATCAAGTCATCGGTCATTTAAATGGTCGTTTGCCTAACTGGACAGAGATTGGGATCTATAGTGTGATGTGGTCTGAGCACTGTAGCTACAAAAACTCAAAGCCCCTTCTGCGTCGTTTTCCTACGAAAGGTTCTCGTGTTTTACAAGGGCCCGGAGAAGGAGCTGGCGTGATTGATATTGGGGATCAACAAGCAGTCGTTTTTAAAATGGAATCCCATAACCACCCATCTGCAGTGGAACCATTCCAAGGAGCGGCTACAGGAGTTGGTGGGATTATCCGTGATGTATTCTCTATGGGCGCTCGTCCGATTGCTCTTTTAAACTCATTGCGCTTTGGTGATTTAGAATCTCCACGGGTTCGTTATCTTTTTGAAGAAGTTGTCGCAGGAATTGCTCACTATGGAAATTGTATAGGCATTCCGACGGTAGCTGGTGAAGTCGTATTTGATGGAAACTCATATGAAGGAAATCCACTCGTTAATGCGATGTGTGTGGGAATTCTCAACCATGATGATTTACAAAAAGGGATTGCGACTGGTGTGGGAAATCCGGTGATCTATGTAGGAGCGAGTACGGGGCGGGATGGCATTCATGGAGCGACGTTTGCTTCTGAAGAATTAAGTGAGGACTCCGAAGAAAAACGTCCAGCGGTTCAAGTTGGCGATCCATTCATGGAGAAGTTGTTACTTGAGGCTTGTCTGGAAATGGTGGAAGCTAATATCTTATTGGGTATTCAAGATATGGGTGCGGCTGGATTGACTAGTTCAAGTGCTGAAATGGCGGCCAAAGGTGAGCACGGACTTGATCTCAACTTAGATCTTGTTCCACAACGTGAAACAGGGATGACACCATATGAAATGATGCTTTCCGAATCTCAAGAACGGATGCTTGTCGTTGTAGAACAAGGACGTGAAAATGAGATTAAAGCCATTTGTGATAAATGGGGTCTTCAGTCAGCGATTGTAGGTCGAGTGACTGCTGGAAATCGCTATCGGATTTTCCACAAAGGTGATTTGGTAGCTGATATTCCAGTGAATACTTTAGTTGATGATGCTCCTGTTTATGAACGAGAAGTAAAGGTTCCGGCTTATTATCAAGAAAATGAACACGTGGATGTCCTTTCGTCATTGACGAAGATTGATCCACAAGAAGCATTACAAAAAGTATTATCTTCACCCAATATGGGAAGTAAAAAATGGGTTTATCAACAATATGACCATATGGTTCGGACAAGTACCGCTGTTTGCCCGGGTTCTGATGCGGCAGTCGTTGTCGTTCGTGGTACAGAAAAGGCATTAGCGATGTCTGCAGATGGCAACGGACGTTATGTTTATCTAGATCCTGAGCAAGGGGGACGGATTGCCATTGCAGAGTCTGCACGAAATGTGGTTTGCTCAGGAGCCAAACCGTTAGGTGTGACAGATTGCCTCAACTTCGGTAGTCCTGAAAAACCAGAAGTTTATTGGCAGCTTTCTAAATCGATTGATGGTATGAGCGAAGCTTGTCGAGTCTTAGAAACGCCAGTCGTTGGTGGAAATGTGAGCTTGTATAACGAAATCAAAGGTACTCCCATTTATCCAACTCCAATTGTAGGCATGGTAGGTCTAGTTGAGAAACGAGAGCACATCACGACCCAAGCTTGGAAAAAAGATGGTGATGTGATCCTTCTTCTTGGTGATACCCAAGCAGAGTTGGGTGGAAGCGAACTGCAATACCTGATCACTGGAACGATTAGTGGTCGCCCACCACATCTAGACTTACAAAAAGAGAAAGTGGTTCAAGAAACGGTGTTACAGGCGATTCAAAAAGGCTGGGTACGCTCCGCGCATGACTTATCTGAAGGTGGACTAGCTCTAGCTCTTGCAGAAGCATCGATGGATGGGCAGTTAGGGGCTTCGATTCAGTTACAGACCGATCTTCATCCGATTGTTCAGCTATTTAGTGAAACACAATCTCGTGTCCTTCTATCTGTAGCTCCTGAGCATGTGGAAAAAGTGAAACAACTAGCCAATGAGCTAGGTATCACTGATACACAAATCGGTCATGTGACCCAAGAGCCTCGTCTACAGATTGAAGTCAATGAGCAAACAGTGATCCAAGAAGAGATTCAAGTGTTAACCCAATGGTGGGAGGAGGCGATCCCATGCAAGATGAAAGCATCTTCGACGAACTAAATGAAGAATGTGGAGTTTTTGCGATCGTGGGTCATCCCGATGCAGCGCAATTTACCTATTATGGTTTACATGCACTCCAACATCGTGGACAAGAGAGTGCAGGGATCGTTGCTACGGATGGAAAGCAATTTTCTTTTCACCGTGGAATGGGTTTAGTAACAGAAGTTTTCAATCAAGAAAATATAAAAAAATTTAAAGGGCATGTGGCGATTGGTCATGTACGCTATTCCACAGCAGGGGGAACAGGGCTAGCCAATGCCCAACCCCTTGTTTTCAATTACGCGAAGGGCGAATTGGCAATTGCTAGCAATGGGAACTTGGTTAATGCCGAGCAGTTAAGAAAAGAGTTAGAAGAGACAGGCTCTATTTTCCAAACAACTACAGATACAGAAGTTTTTGCGCATTTAATTGCTCGTTCCAATGCTCCCTCCATTGAAGAGGCAGTCAAAGAAGCATTAAATCGTGTTGTGGGTGCTTATGCTCTTCTCATTCTAACGAATAACCAGTTGATTGTGGCTACAGACCCACATCAACTTCGTCCTCTTTCTTTGGGAATGTTGAGCGATGCGTATATTTTTTCCTCTGAAACTTGTGCTTTCGATCTGATTGGTGCAGAGATGGTTCGTGATATTCAGCCAGGAGAATTGTTGGTCATCGATCAAGATGGATTGCGAACCAGTTATTATTCAAAGCCAAAAGAGCGGGCGATTTGTTCATTTGAATATGTGTATTTTGCTCGACCAGATAGTGATATTGGTGGGGTGAATGTACATGCCGCTCGTAAACGGATGGGAAGACAGTTGGCGGTCGAAGCACCCGTGGAAGCAGATGTGGTGACAGGAGTTCCTGACTCAAGTACGTCTGCGGCGATTGGGTTTGCAGAAGCTACTGGGATTCCATATGAATTAGGTTTAATTAAAAATCGTTATGTGGGAAGAACGTTTATCCAGCCGAGTCAAGAGCTTCGTGAGCAAGGGGTTAAGATGAAGTTAAGTGCAGTTCGCGGTGTCGTTGAAGGAAAACGGGTGGTTATGGTTGATGATTCGATTGTACGTGGGACCACGAGTCGTCGAATTGTGGGTCTATTAAAAGAAGCAGGTGCGACTGAAGTTCATGTACGGATTAGCTCCCCTCCAGTAACCCATTCCTGTTTTTATGGGATTGATACACCTGAACGTCAACAGTTAATTGCCTCCACACGATCCGTTGAAGAGATTCGTCAGGAGATTGGCGCAGATTCACTTGCTTTTATCAGTGCAGAAGGAATGGTAGAAGCGATTGGAAGTTCACATATAGGGAAGAATCAAGGACACTGTCTAGCTTGCTTTACAGGTGATTATCCGACAAAAATCAAGGGTGGAATGGTTCTGGAGGGAAAACGATGAGTGAAGCATATAAACAAGCAGGTGTCGATATCGATGCAGGGAATGAAACCGTTGATCGTATTCGCGCCCATGTACAAAGAACCCGTCGTCCTGAAGTATTAGGGGGAATTGGCGGGTTTGGTGGGTTGTTTGCCCTCTCTTCTCAATATAAGAACCCAGTTTTGGTGTCAGGAACAGATGGAGTGGGTACGAAGCTGAAGGTTGCGTTTGCACTAGATCGTCACGATACAATCGGGATCGACTGTGTAGCAATGTGTGTCAATGATATTGTTGTTTCAGGTGCGGAACCATTATTTTTCCTCGACTATTTAGCAACGGGGAAACTTTCTCCAACTCAAGCAGAAGCAGTCGTAAAAGGAATTGCTGATGGTTGTGAACAAGCAGGTTGTGCTCTGATCGGAGGAGAAACGGCTGAAATGCCAGGGATGTATGCTGCTGGAGAATATGATGTGGCCGGTTTTTGTGTAGGTGTTGTAGAAAAAGAAAACCTAATGACGGGAGAAACAATTCAGCCCGGTGATTGTCTCATTGGGTTTGCATCGAGTGGATTACACAGTAATGGATTTTCGCTGGCTCGCAAGATTTTATTGGAAGATCATCCTGTAAATTTAGATGAGCTTGTCCCTGGGACGAATCAAACGTGGGGAGATGCTTTGTTAGCTCCTACTCGCATCTACGTGCGTACCTTTTTAGAGTTAATGAAACAATATACGGTTAAAGGTGGGGCTCACATTACAGGTGGTGGATTGATTGAAAATGTGCCTCGGATGTTGCCATCGGGATGTCAGGCACAGATTGATCAGTCATCATGGAAAGTCCCTACCATTTTCACAGAGATAGCCCAACGAGGGAATGTATCTGATGAGGATATGTATCGCACGTTTAATATGGGAATCGGTCTAGTAATGATTGTACCTGCGAACGAAGCGGATGAAGTGATGCAAGTGGCTAATGCCATGGGTGAAAAAACAATGCTTATTGGGAAGATCACAGAAGGAAGTCAAGGAGTTGTTTGGTCAGGAGGAGCCACAGAATGAGTATCGCTGTTTTTGCATCAGGAAGTGGAAGTAACTTCGAGCAATTGGTTTGTTCTTCCAAAGGAAAAGAGTGGCCGATGTCCATCTCTATACTCATCTGTGACAAGCCACAAGCAAAGGTATTGGAACGGGCTGAGCGATTAGGAATTCCGGCTGTTCTGATCGAGCCTAAGCAGTTTTCTGATAAAAAAGCATATGAAGAAGCAATTTTACAAGTTTTACACCAGTATCGAGTCAAGTGGATCTTCCTAGCAGGATATCTTCGCATTATTGGATCGACGTTATTAAATGCTTATTCAGGCAGGATTGTAAATATCCACCCTTCACTATTACCCGCGTTTCCTGGACTTCATGCGATTGAGCAAGCTTACCAATATCAAGTGAAGCTTTCAGGGGTAACGGTTCATTTTGTAGATGAAGGCTTAGATACAGGACCGATTATTGCTCAAGTCCCTGTTCCATTGTATGAAACGGATACCTTGGAAAGTTTCGCACAACGAATTCACCAAGCCGAGCATCAAATCTATCCTGAAGTGGCTGTTCAGCTTCTTGCCAGTAGTGCTCACCCATCAATCCAAATCAAGTAGGGAGGAACTGTTTTGACTCGCATTCGCCGCGCTCTCATCAGCGTTTCAGATAAAACAGGCATTGTTGAATTTGCTAAAGAATTAACTCGTTTAGGTGTAGAAATTATTTCAACTGGTGGAACTTATCGTACTCTCCTCGAATCTGAAGTTCCTGTGACAGCTATTTCAGAAGTGACCCAATTTCCAGAAATCCTTGAAGGTCGTGTGAAAACATTACATCCAATGGTTCATGGAGGATTACTCGCTTTACGTGATCGCCCCTCGCACCAAGCACAATTAGAAGAGCACCAGATCCAACCGATCGATCTAGTAGCTGTCAATTTATATCCATTCCAACAAACGATTTCAAAAGAAGATGTCACTATGGAAGAAGCTATTGAAAATATTGATATCGGTGGTCCATCCATGGTACGCTCTGCTGCGAAAAATCATCGTGATGTTACGGTAATTGTTGATCCTGTGGATTATGACAAAGT
Organism: Hazenella coriacea; assembly: GCF_004341825.1. Taxonomy (GTDB): domain Bacteria; phylum Bacillota; class Bacilli; order Thermoactinomycetales; family Thermoactinomycetaceae; genus Hazenella; species Hazenella coriacea. Next base: position 13,417 of record NZ_SMAG01000010.1, read on the forward strand.
ATTAGCAGAAATTAGCGAGACTGGAGAAACGAACGAGAAGACACGTCAGCAGTTGGCGGCTAAAGCATTTGGTCACACAGCAGCCTATGATTCGATTATCGCTGGATATCTCAATCAACAGCTCGGAGATCAGTTCCCTGAACAACTGACAGTTACTTACCGGAAACAACAAGGGTTACGATATGGGGAAAACCCTCACCAACAAGCTTCCTTTTATCGTGAACCGATGGCGTCAAGTGGACTCATTGCCACAGCTGAACAGTTACATGGAAAAGAACTATCCTATAATAATATTCAAGATGCCAATGCAGCGATTGAACTGGTTAACGAATTTTCCGATCCTGCAGTAGTGGCTGTTAAACATATGAATCCGTGTGGTGTTGGAATAGGCCCCACAGTGGATGAAGCTTATCAAAAGGCGTATGAGGCAGATCCAGTTTCGATTTTTGGGGGCATTATCGCTAGTAATCGACCCATCAATGCAACAGTTGCTACCAAAATGAAGGAAATCTTCTTGGAGATTATTATTGCTCCTTATTTTGAAAAAGAGGCTTTAGAGATCTTAAAGACGAAGAAAAATTTACGTCTGATTGAGTTGGGACTCGACTTGGCGAAGCCACCATCTGTAAAATTAACTAGTGTGGGTGGTGGACTTTTAATTCAAGAAACTGACACTGCCACCGTGAGTCAAGAAGATTGTGAAGTGGTTACCGAACGGACACCTAGTGAAGAAGAGTGGAAACAACTCCTCTTTGCTTGGAGAGTAGTGAAACACGTCAAGTCAAATGCGATTGTCTTAGCGAAAGGCTCACGTACACTTGGAGTAGGAGCTGGACAAATGAATCGGGTTGGCTCTGCGGCGATCGCCATCCAACAGGCGGGATCTGAATCTGTAGGTTCTGTGATGGCAAGTGATGCATTTTTCCCTATGCCAGACACGGTGGAGAACGCAGCCAAAGCGGGAATTACTGCGATCATTCAGCCGGGTGGTTCCATTCGTGATGAGGATTCGATTCAAGAAGCCAATAAACATGGAATTGCGATGGTATTTACTGGCGTTCGCCATTTTAAACATTAATTTTATAGATTTTATCCCCATCCTTTGTATTAGGACAAAGCGTCCCCAAAACAAAGGATGGCTCCTTTTTATCTGCGGAAATTAGGTGCTTAGCCCTAAAAATGCTCTATGGATCACTTTCAATCAGTTGTAGACATGCTTCGTATCGAAAAGGGGTTCCTTTGCGTATACTATGAAAAAATGCAAAGGGGGAAGCCCTCGTGCGTCTACTTACTTGGGCGATCTTTTGGATTGCTAGTGTTATATTAGTAACAGGTGTCATTTCCTTTATTTCTTCTAGCTTTGACTGGACATTATGGCAAACTCAACTGCGAATGGCTGCAGGACTCTTTTTCTTGATCTCTTTGGTTGTGGGTGGAGTGTTAACTACTGATGCAGCATATCGAAAACGCTCACGAGCTTTTTATCGAGAAGAATGGTCGTTTATTTGTATTATTGTCACTATCAGTCTATTTGGTATAAGTTTATTCATGTAGGATTCGCCCAGTAAAGGTATGGGCGATGTTTATGTGTAAAAAGAGACAAGCATTGGGGGAGGGGATGTTTTTTTGCGTATTTTAGTAGTAGGTAGCGGAGGTCGTGAACATGCGATCATCTGGAAGTTGTCACAAAGTAAGAAGGTTTCAACCATTTTTTGTGCTCCAGGGAATGGAGGGATTAGGCAATTAGCCACTTGTGTCCCTATAGAGGCTACGGATCTAGAAGGTTTAGTTTCTTTTGCTAAAGAAAAAAAGATCGACTTGACTGTTGTCGGACCTGAAATCCCATTATTAGAAGGGATTGTCGATCGTTTTCAACAAGAAGGTTTGGCCATCTTCGGACCCTGTAAAAAAGCTGCTCAAATTGAAGGAAGTAAACGATTTGCTAAGGAAATGATGAAAAAGTACAAGATTCCTACAGCAAAGTTTCGCTCTTTTACCAATCCTGACAAGGCCAAATCCTATATTAATAAACAAGGAGCTCCCATCGTCATCAAAGCAGATGGACTAGCAGCAGGAAAAGGGGTTGTCGTTGCTGGAACCATCGAGGAAGCCGAAGAGGCGATTTCAGATGCCATGGAAAAGCAGGTTTTTGGTGATGCAGGAAATACAGTTGTTATTGAAGAGTTTCTCCAAGGTCAAGAAATTTCACTCATGGCTTTTGTAGATGGTTCCACGTATAAGCCGATGGTCGTTGCCCAGGATCATAAACCTGCATTTGATGGGGATGAAGGTCCAAATACGGGTGGAATGGGTACTTATTCGCCTGTCCCACAAATTCCAGAGGCTGTAGTTCATGAGGCGATTCAAACGATTCTCGAGCCAATGATTCATGCTTTTCAACAAGAAAAGATTCATTATCAGGGGATTTTATATGTTGGGTTAATGGTTACCTCAGACGGACCTAAAGTAATCGAGTTTAATGCTCGTTTTGGTGATCCGGAAACCCAAGTTGTTTTACCAAGACTTCAAACAGATTTATTGGAGATCTTGCTAGCAGTCACAGAAGGACGACTTGATGAACAAGAGGTACATTGGGTTGAAGAAGCAGCTGTCTGCGTGGTGATGGCCTCAGGAGGATATCCAGGGGCATATGAATCAGGATATATCATCTCTGGTTTGCCTCGTAAAAGAAAAGATAGTGTTTGTTTCCATGCAGGAACAAAGAAAGAGGGAAGCAATATTTTAACAGCAGGTGGGCGTGTCTTAGCGGTGACTGGATTAGGTCAGGATCTGATGGAAGCACGAGAGAAAGCTTATCAGCTAGTTAAACAAATTCATTTTAGTCATGTCTACTATCGTACAGATATAGGTCTTAAGGCACTGACGACGGTTGATGAAAGTTAGTCTTGAATTTAAAAATCATATGAAATTTATGATCTTAAAAACTATAAATACAAAGGTTTACTAACATTAGGTTTAAATTATATTTCTGCAATTTTTATTAGAAACATACTGAAAAGACAAACAGAAGTAACCATTATTGGTTACTTCTGTTTGTATAAAGGAAACGAAGGTGATCCCTATGTTCATGTGTTAGCCGATTTTTGTGGTTTCTTTTTCGCCTTGAATACTAATCCCGTTGACTGGAATCTTAAACCACCATCCACCTTGTGTCTTTTTCACTGGTTGATACCCAGCTTTTTTCAAAGAACGAGCGACTGTCCAACTGGCCGTATAAACGGTGGCGAGGTTGGTGGACTCATCAAACTGGATCACTGTTTCTTTTTCCATTTCGCTGAGCGACATTATTCTCACACTCCCAAACCGGTTTGGATTTTAAAAACCGATCATATGTTCTTGCTTGTAATCTTATTTTACACCACGTTGCCCTCAGTTTGCCACCTTCGATCTCTTAAAAATCAATGTACCCTTTTTTTCGACGGAAAGTTACAAGATGCCTTCTTTTTTTAAAATAAAAATTGACAAATTTTTTGACAAAACATTATCAAGATTCGATTTTTGTCGAAATTATATGTTAAACTGGTATGTGCTGAGGGCATCTGTCTTCAAGATTAACCCATTTTTTGAGTTGAAGGTTATTTAACAGCATGAAAAAGGTGGATCTTTATGGTGAGCAAAAGACATACCAGAGTGAGTAAATTCCTAAGTCTTATATTGAGACATCAACCCGAATTGGTCAACCTTTCTTTAGATGAAGCAGGTTGGGTTAATGTATCCCAGCTATTAGAAGGGTGTAGAAAAGCTGGGGTTAAAATCACACTTGAAGAGCTTAAAGAGATTGTTAGAACGAATGATAAACGTCGTTTTTCGTTTACACGGGACTTTAAATATATTCGTGCCAATCAAGGTCATTCTGTTGAGGTACAATTGGGTCTCCAGCCAACATCCCCTCCTATTACCTTGTTTCACGGAACGGCTAAGCATTTTCTCCCATCGATTTTTAAAGAAGGTCTACTGAAGAAAAAGCGACATCATGTTCACTTATCAGACCGGAGGAGTGCAGCAGTTGAGGTAGGAAAACGTCATGGATTTCCTATTGTGTTACAAATTGATGCTGGGAAAATGGAGCGAGAGGGAGTTGATTTTTATCGAACAGAGAATGGAGTATGGTTGGTAGATCATGTGCCACCCAAATATATCTGCTTTCCAACCGATCTAACTGAGTAAGTAGAGAGTAAAAAAACCATTTACTTCTGAATATACCATGTCAATCTTAATCAATAGAATAGGAATTGTGAACCAGACTTGTATTTTGTTCACATAACAGACATAATACTCAGAAAAATGTTTTTGTACATCTACCCCCTCAACTCATCTTGGAAACTATTATACAAAAAAGTCTGAATATAGACAAGGGATTTTCTTTTCTTTTTTCATAATACCTAAAATAAGTTCTCCCCTTAGAAAAGGGGAGCGAAAAATAAGGGTAAAAAGGACTTATTTAACTTGAAAACTATTGATCTTGAGAGAACATGGAGTCCAACGAGAGAGAAGGATTTGAATGATCCGTTTGCTTGGAAAGTGTTGATTTGCCAAATAAGGCAAGCATAGGACAATATCTTGTAATCCCTTCAGCCACTTTCATTGCTGACATCATGGCGAATAGAAAAGGGAATCCTCTTCTAGATCGGGAAGCACTCCAAGCTAACCCCACTAACCCACAACTGATGCGAATGATCGCGTCAATAGTACCTACATTTTTTTTCACTGATTTCAACTCCTTTCCGGCTCCGCAAAATTATTATTTGCTGATCAGGAGGGCTTATTCAAAGGAAAAAGGGAAAGTTATTGAAATAACTGGCGATTGGAGGGAGATTTTTGCGAATCACTTGCACCCAAACAGAAAAAAAATATTTGATGGATGTCGTAATGGGCAGAGATGTACCAACAGTATTGATCCGGGGTGGACAGATTCTAAATGTGTATACAGGACGGGTGGAACAAAAGGATCTAGTTCTTGCTGGAAGATGGATCGCATATGTAGGTGATTATACAAAGAGTGGTTGTATTTTCAATGAAAATACGAAGATTATTGATCTTGATGGACAAGTAGTTGTACCTGGTTATATTGAACCTCATGCTCATCCTTTTCAGTTATATCATCCACTTAGCTTAGCTGAAAAAGTGTGTGCCCATGGAACAACTACTTTGATTAATGATAATTTAGTTTTCTTTAGTCAACTTGAAGTGAATGAGTTCATTGCATTGATTGAGGAAATTGATAAGCGTTCTCCTGTTAAACAATTTTGGTGGGCAAGACTTGATGCCCAAACACATCTTTCCACCAAACAAAAACATTTATTTGCGAAAGAACGGGTTCAACCTTTAATCGATCATGAGCTAGTTTTACAAAGTGGTGAATTAACTGATTGGATGCCACTATTGTTGGAAGATGAAAAAATGCATGGTTGGATGAGTCAGACTGAACAAAATAGAAAAAGGATCGAAGGGCATGCTCCAGGAGCCTCTTTTCTAACATTATCTCGATTAGCAGCTGCGGGAGTGACAGGAGATCACGAAAGTATCTCTTTTAAAGAAGTATGGCAACGTCTCGAGTTAGGATATATGGTCACACTTCGACATAGTTCGATCAGACCCGACCTTCCTGTGTTGATGGAGCAATTAAGTAAAGAAAAAGATGTACCTTGGCACCGGCTTATGATGACGACGGATGGGGCAACTCCACCTTATTTAAAAAAGGGTTTTAGTGATTATCTGATTCGTACAGCGATTCAGCATGGATGCCCACCGATTCAAGCTTATCAAATGGTGACTCTTTTTCCTGCGATTTATTACCAATTGGATTCGCAATTAGGAGGAATTGCTCCCGGAAAATTGGCTGATTTCAATATTTTATCTTCTCTTGATGAACCAACTCCGCTTCAAGTCTATGTAGAAGGTGAAAGGTTAGCCGAGAATCAGAAGGTACTCCATTCATTTTTCGAAATGGATTGGAAGTCATATTCAAAGTTAAAGTGGAAGATGAATGTCAAAATCAAGCCTACTGCTTTACAAATTCCTCAAAAGGAACGCCAATCATTTCCAGTAATGAACTTGCAAAATCCTGTGATTACAAAAATGACGATCGAAGAGTTACCATTGGTGGATGGAAATGTACACTGGGATGATGATGATGATCGATGTTACACTTTTTTAATCGACCGAAAAGGGAAGTGGATGACACCTGGTGTAATACGAGGTTTTGGCAAAGGGATTGATGGAATCGCTTCCAGTTACACTAGTTCCAATGATTTATTATTAATCGGGCGAGATGTGCATGCAATGGCTCAAGCCGCCAATCAAGTGATAAAACAAAAGGGTGGAGTGGTTTGGGTTCAAAATAACCAAATCATCCACCAAATCCAATTACCGATCGCTGGTTCGATGAGTCCACATTCAGTTGATCAGTTGATTGCCGAATTAGATCCACTGATTGAAAATCTTCATCAGTTTGGACATCCGTTTGATGATCCCATTTACACTTTCTTATTTCTTTCATCGACTCATCTTCCACAACTCCGCCTAACTTCTGATGGATTAATGAGAGTTAAAGATAAAAAAGTGTTGGTTTCTTCATATCCGTTACCTTAATAAATCATCTGGTTACTAATCTTGTTTATATGGAGTGATTAGAAAATCTGCTGTGTAACCAATCACAGCAGATTTTTTCTGATCGAATAGTGAAGAAACGGGGATACAGGAAACATTATATAAAAGATGGAAAAAATACAAATAAGAAGAATGTGTTGAAACCAAAAGTAATCTTACTACGTTATGATATTTAAGGATATCTGTGTGATCTCATTCCATTGATACTTAAACGTTCTGTAAGCAAAATGAATTTCAAAAGCAATAGGAATCACCAGAAAAAGAAAGGGTGAAAAAGGTATAACAAAGGTAACCAGTTGATTAAAATAAGAAGAGTTTGTTGTTGAATTCGACTAGAGCAAACCCACTTGAATCAATTGACTAAAATACTCATAGAACCAATGAAGGATGAGTTCTGAATTTTTTGCTGTTGTTTGATGAACAGAGTTTAAGTTGAAATACCAAAGATAAATGGGTAAAATTGATACCCATAGTTGGCTGTGTTCGAATGTCTAGGCTTTGTTCGAGTAATCCTTGCTCTTCAGTAACGAGATCGCTATAATACAATAGGCGCTTTTCCTCATCTTTATAAAAAAAGGGAGTTCATTCTCTTGAAACCGGATATAAACAGAAAATTTGTCATGGGGTTAACCCAATTTTTATACTTATCCATTTTACTCTCACCCTTTGCTCCTCCAGTTGCCCTATTGGTGATTGGAGTTGCAACGATTTTACTATACAAGCAGAAGTGGAATTTTCTTGGTTGGCCAGAGGGGATTTTTTTGGGCTTTATGATTCTTTCTTTCGTGAGTTGGTTGTTTAACCCCTCTTGGTTCTACTGGATTCCGATTGGCATCATTCCAATTGCATTATTCGGAGCTTATTTCTTACTTACTTTATGGATTCGAGATATTGTGAAATGGACTTGGCAAGATGTTGAAAAAATGTATATTCACTTTTGGTTAGGAGGACTATATGTTGCTGCCATTGTGATTATTCAACAAGTGGATTGGGCTGTTTTAGATTCCTCATGGTTAGGTAACATATTAAAATTTTATAATGAGTTTCGTTGGCAATCAGAGCATTCAGTCAGAAGTGTAGGTACTGCTGGTAACTCCAACTTAGCAGCTGCGATGCTCATCTGTTTTACCTTGATGAGTATCTATGCTTCATCAGTTTTGCAAAAGAACTGGCAAAAGTTAGTTTCGTTTGGTGCTTTACTCCTTTTTTGCATCGCTATTTGGTGTACAGGATCACGTGGTGCTTGGGTTGGCTTAGTGCTCGGCTTAATTGTTCAAGTCTGGATGACAGGACATCGGAAGCGAACTGTAGCATTGACACTTTTTTTGATCATACTTGTATCTATCTATCCACAAGTAATCCCACGAAAAGATTCCCTGATTAGTACAGCTGAGGTTCGTTTTAGTGTTTGGTCAAATGCTTTTAAGGTTTTCCAAGATTATTGGCTCTTTGGAACGCTTCCTCTTCATTTCGGTCAAGTATTCTCAGAAAAAGCTGGGTTTTATGTTTACCATGCCCATAATGTAATTCTTGGGGTTGCATCTGAATTTGGAGTGATTGGATTAGCTTTATTCACATCATTAATTTTTACTACCTTGCGTCGTGCTAGACGGTGGAGAAAAAATGCAAATTCCAAAGAAGAAAAAAGACTTGCAGGTATGTTAATCTCTCAGGTTATTGCACTTTTGGGACATGGAATGTATGATTATCCGATCATTGCCCCACAAGTTGGCTTAATGTTTTTCTTAAGCGTTATCATTATTCATACTCAATATGAGCGTCGTTGTTTGAATCGACCCGAATGGAGCAGTCCAGACACTGAGCTGAATCCAAGATCACTTGCTTTGTCAAGGGCATCAGCCATCTTCCTTTACACCCGAAACCAATTGCGCAGTGTTTTTAATCACTGGATTGGAGCAGTGAAAAAAAGAGCCTAATCATGTGTTTGATTAGGCTCTTTTTTTGTATAAAATATCATTTTTCTGACAATGCTGTTACCATCTAGTTTTAACAAAGAGGTGGTAATGATGGGGAGTAGAAATTTACTTTTGCTTAGCTGTTTATCCATGTTAGTCATGGCTCTTGTCTTCTATCAGGGAAATGATTATCTCGTACCAGTAGACGCTAAAGAAAAAGAGTCGATCTCGATTACTGTCAAAAAAGGGGATACTCTGTACCGATTAGCTCGGACTTATGGAACGACCGTTGAGCAGTTGGCTAGAGAAAATAAGATTAAAGATCCAACTCGTATTCAAGTAGGGCAGGTTCTTTATCTATCCGGGACTAAGTTGAAACCATCATCCGAACAAAGACAGAAACAACCTAATACCCTTCAACAGAAAGATTCTGTTCCAGTTAGTTCTAGCATACCTACGCTTTCACGGGGACGGATGTTAGGCAATTTTACCTTAACCGCTTATACGGCTGGGCCTGAATCTACAGGAAAAAAACCAGGTGATCCTGCGTATGGAGTAACCTCAAGTGGTGCATTAGTTAGCGAAGGAGTAACAATCGCTGTTGACCCAAAGGTGATCCCAATCGGTTCACGCGTTTATATCGAGGGGATTGGTTATCGAGTGGCTCAAGATACAGGTTCAGCGATCAAAGGAAATCGTATTGATTTATATGTAAATGACCTTAAAGATGCACGCCAATTTGGGGTGAAAAAAGATGTACGTGTGGAAATAGTAGAATAAATGATGGGCTCATCACCTAGTGCTCCTCTGAGTACTAGGTTTTTTTATGAGAGTTACCGATGGATAACTGTTCAATTATCTTGGGATGAGTTAAGTTCTAGGAGAAAAATATGGTATGATCTAAAGAGTACTTGATCGGAGATTGAAGGAGGGTGTCCATTGGCTAAAAAGAAAGTCAAGATTAAGCGTGTCGCTGAGGTTGATGCAAATGGTGTTTTGATGCGTGATATGAAGCAGACAGCCATTTGGATTACGGTGGCTATCGTTGTCACAGGGATTTTAGCCGTTGCTCAAAAAAACCTGTTTTAAGATCGTGAGAGATAAAGATCAGAAAGAAAAAAGCAGGTGGACATTATCCAGCCTGCCTTTTATCCTTTTGCAGAAGAGATTGTTTCTTTTTCTTGAAGTACCTCATCTAGTTGTATGGGATTATAAATAACACTTCGTGGATAAGCAATTTGGATCCCATAACGATGGAGAATTAAAACCGAAATCTTTCTCATTTCTCGTTCAAGAGACCAATACTGCTCAGGATCACATAGAGCAGTGATCGTAAATTGAATTCCGGTTTGATCCATGTTGGTAACACCCATGATTTCGGGTTCATCCACAAGAATTGATCCATACTTTTCATTGACATCCTCGACAATTTCCTCTAATGCTTTGTTTACAATCTCGAGATCCGCTTCATATGGAACGGTAATGGGGATAATCGCACGCATTTTTTCTCGGTTATAGTTAGTGACTTGGGATATATTCCCATTAGCGATATAATGAAGGCGTTGGTTAAATTCCCTGACTTTTGTGATTCGTAATCCCACTTCTTCAACGGTTCCTTTGATCTTTCCGTTGATTTGTACAAAGTCTCCTACTTCTAATTGACCTTCAAAAATTAAGAAGAAGCCAGTAATAATATCTTTCACTAGGTTTTGGGCTCCAAAGCCAATCGCTAAACCCAAAATTCCAGCACCAGCCAACACTGGCAGTGGGTCAAAACCTAGGTTGATCATAATGGTTAAGAGAGAAATAAAGTAGATGGCGTATCTTGAAACTGATTTGATCAACTTTTGTAACGTTTGTGCTTTTTTACTTTCGATTCGACTGAGTGAAAAAATCTGATCAATAATTTTGTCAATAAATCGAAGCGCCAGTAAGGTTAAAACAATGATTATCAATAATTCTCCAAGAGGAATGAGCAAAAAATCAATGGGGTTGTCGATCATCTTGGAAACCATTGATTTTGTTTCTCCTGTGATTTCGCCTACTGAAATTGATGAATTTGAAGGTACTGTTTGGGTCAGATCCGAAAACAAATGGGGTTACACCTCCAGAGTAATTGTTTGGCACAACCCTTATGATACCAAATTTCGTATTTTCTTTTCCAATTGACCTTCATTCATCCATCCCACAAAAGAATGGAAAGGTTTATATTCTTTATCGATAAGAGCTACAGCAACAAAGGGAAAGTGTTTCTTATAGTGATAGCGAACATCTAGCCAACGAACTTCGAAACCATAAGAACGTTGATACACTTGTGGATAGCCATAAGATGTAAATGAAAGAAACGCGTCGATAGGATCAGTTTGTTTAGACGAAATGACAGCAGGATGATGAATATTCTCTGTCGTTAATTGACCTGTCCAAGTTAGCTTTTTATTAACGAGTGTGCCCATCTTAACAAATTGGTGATGCTCCACAATCACATTCCAAACGTTCCAACGGATGGTCGGTGTAACAGTCACTTTTCCCATCGGCTCTATTTGTAGTTGAATCCATTGAACCAATCGGTAATGAACCCAAGTCCGCCATAGAACATAAACAATGATCAGGCCGTAGATCAGGGCGAAGATCGAACCTGGATCTAAAGGTGTAATCCACCATGCCATAAAACCGATGACATGAATAGTAAAAATAAATGGATCAAATATATTGATGATGTTCCATGAAATCCAGCGATAAGATAAGGGACGAATCGCTTGAGTCCCGTACGTATTAAAACAGTCGATAAAAATATGGATCAAAACAGCCAATTGAGTCCATATCCACAAATGAGTCCATGAAGAATTTGGGAATATAAAAGAGAGCAATAAGGTTAATAAAACTGGCCATAGAAGAAGCATAGGAAGAGAGTGGCTCCAACCACGATGATTTCGTATATAGGTAGCATTTCCTTTGAAGCGATAAATGGTATCGATATCAGGCATTTGAGATCCAATGATCGTACCAAGTAAAACAGCTTGAGAAGTATCAGCGTGATTGACTACAGATGGATCGATATGAGCCAATCCAAAAAGTCCAACTCCCATCACAAAGTGTGTACCTGTGTCCATGTCTCTCCACCTTTTTTAGAAGCTAGGTCTTTTTACTGTCTTTTAAAATTAATTCTTGATCAAAGATTGATGAATCTTCATCTTTTCATCTTACTAGTATTTATCACTATTTGTTAAGATAACAGTATAGAAATAAGGAGTTGAGTGGTTATGAAAGAGAAATCATTTACTATTTTTATTGAATATCGAATCAAGGAAGATATGTGGCTTTCTTTTGTTGAGATCATTCCTGAGATTCAACATGAAACTGCCAAACTTTCTTCTGTTACTTCACATGAATTTCTAACTGGATCAGAGCAACCTTTCCGAGTTGTTGAAGAAGTTCGATTGACAGATTGGGAGATTTATCAGCAACTTCGTCCGTTTCGTACAGATGGAGAACATCCTCTTTTTTCTAAATGGCATTCAATGATTCAGGGTGGAAAAGAGAAAATTCATATCTGGGCTTTTGAACCCATCTTATAGAAGGAAGTCACATACATGAAGGTTCATAGGCATACACGAATCGGATTCATATGTCTAACTCTTATTGGAATCCTTTATGGAGGACTTTGGTGGAGTCAGAATCAATATTATTCCCATCCTTCCCACAGAAAACCACTCCAATTCGATCAATTCGAACCCTTAGTGGAATATGATCACTCAGTTTACTTCCTAGCTCAACGTGGACAAATTTCTTCGTTATGGAGATTTCAAAAACAGACAGGTGAGCTAAAGCAAGTAAGGGTGATTTCGAGAACTGACCCATCTAAAATCAAAGCACAGGCGATCGCTTCTCTTTTTAAGAATATCATTCCTGACTATGAGAACAAAGAGAACAAAGAGTTTCAAGTCCTCGCTTTATCCCCAAGCGGAAGCTCTTTTGTCATGTTAGACTCCACCTTTGAAACCATCATATTACATAATAAAGATGATGATCGGTCTTTAATGCTTCCACCTCTTTCCCACTTTCATGATGAACTTCTGTTACGAGACGGGATTGTGTGGTCAAAAGATGAGGATTATCTCCTTTTATGGGATCAGATGATTATTCAGCGGTCTAACGGACAGATTAAAGGTTTATTACAAGGGAAATGGGGGAGTTGGTCACCTACTTCCAATCAGCTTCTATTTGTTGATCAGAAGGGGGATCTCCGCTTACGAGATATAGAGTCAGGAGTAGAGAAAGTTGTATATACGGTAGACGAACAAGAGAAGATTTGGTCACCTCCTGTTTGGGACCCATCAGGACGATATTTTGCATTTGCCACAGGACGTTATAAAGATGGAAATATGAAAGTTGAACGAGTTCATGTGATGGACTTACAACTGTTTCATTATGTAGAAAATGAACGAAACTCACTACCCACTCATCTAACAAATATAGAGTTAAGCCTAGATGGGGCATTTCTACATTATATTGCCGATGGAATGATTAGGATCGTTTATTTACCCAGTCAAGAGTTACGTGTATACGATGGTTATATGCAAGAGAAAGAGAATAAGTTCCCTACCTTTGGATTTGATTCAAATGGGATCTGGTTAGCGTCAGCGAAAGACTTTCTATTCATAGGACCCTCTATGCAGGAAAAAACAATGATTCAATTTCCTGAGTCATTAGCAGGTTTTTATTTAAGTGATAATCGGCATCATCTTTTAGCTATTGAATTACTTGCCCATGGATATCGTGTTTCTGTGGTTCAACTACCATAACAGCTATACATCGACATCAAATAGGGGGCTTACATCCATGGAACCAATGAATAAGGCAAATAATCAAGTACTCTTGCCATCTGATCAGGTGGTAGAGGTCGTTCAACAAAATTTATTGGAATGGTATGGTGAAAATAAGCGCGATTTACCATGGAGAGAAAATAAGAACCCATATCGAATCTGGGTCTCTGAAATTATGTTGCAACAAACACGAGTAGATACTGTGATCCCATACTATGAAAGGTTCCTTAGTCGCTTTCCTACGATCGAATCGTTGGCAGCAGCGGCTGATGAGGATGTGATCAAAGCTTGGGAAGGTTTAGGATATTATTCCCGAGCCAGGAATCTTCATTCTGCTGTCAAAGAAGTCGTTGCTGAATATGGTGGTAAGGTTCCCGATAAAGTAGCTCAAATTTCCAAACTAAAAGGCGTAGGACCATACACGACTGGAGCTATATTAAGTATTGCCTATGATAAAAAAGTTCCTGCTGTAGATGGAAATGTGATGCGTGTCTTTTCCCGGCTTTTTACGATCGAGGATGATATTTCTCAGCAATCAACGAGAAAGAAGATGGAGAGGATTGCTGAGAAACTGATTCCCGAATCATCGCCAGGAGATTTTAATCAAGCTTTGATGGAGCTTGGGGCTATGGTTTGTACTCCGCAGTCTCCCAAATGTTTATTTTGTCCAGTTCAGTCTGTGTGCAAGGCTTATCAACAAGGAAGAGAATCAGAATTACCCCGAAAGAAAAAGGCAACTTCACCTAAGTCTGTAGATGTTATTTTTGTTTGGATTGTATCAGAAAATAAAGTTCTTATTGAAAAACGCCCTGAACAAGGACTTTTAGCTCATATGTGGTCACTGCCAACGATTGAACAGGCTAAAAAAGAAAATTATTTAGAAGTATTTAATGAATTCTGTGACACAAAAAACATTCAGCTTACGAATCTAATAATTAGGGGGAATCTCGATCATATTTTTAGCCATATTCATTGGAAGATTACACTAGTTCAAGCTGATTTAAAGAAATCTGTTTCCTTACCTGATGAGTGGGAGTGGATTGCTTTGAACCAGCTTCATACTAGGGCATTTCCTAACGTTTACCGAAAGGCACTTCAGCAACTAGTGTCTATATAGGATATGATCTCGTTAGGAGCTTTCTAAACTGTTTACTAGGTTTTAGGCTGTTGTTTGTATCGACAACGATGTTGTGATTTCTGATTAAAGGCATTAAGGCTATCTTTTTTGTTTCAAAAATGATGAACAGTTAGTTTGTAACAAGCTTAAAGCATATTGAACTAGTTTTATATGATTACTTTAGGCTAGAGGAGAGAGACGGTTGGAAGAAAACAAAAAGGTAGGGTCTGAGAGCGAGACTGATCAATCCAAAAAAGTGGAACAAAGTTCACAAGGGGAGAGCTCTGTATCTGCACACCAACCTGAAAAAAACAATTCACAGATTCAATCGAGTGAAAATTTTTTAGAGAAAGATCAACCTAAAGATGAGTTAGATTCTAAAACTGACTCTAAGACTCAAGAAAAGCCTGTTTCAGACGATCAATCCATTAACCAATCGTCTGAATCAACAGAGGAACAAAATGATCTACCTCCTTCAGATCATTCAAGTGTTGAAGAGCCTAAAATGTCTTTTTATTGGGGATCTTCGACCGAACAGAAAGAAACATCAAAGGAGTCTGATAAGTCAATCGATTCCTCCTCGGAAAAAAATAATGAGGAGCAGACTCATTTAACGATAGAAGAATCTAAACCGAGTCCAGTTACAGCACATGAACCAGTGAATGATACCAAAGAAGAGGTTAAGTCTTCTTCACCCAAAGATGATCGTGCCTTTAATACGATGGAATTCAGGGCGTTTGACCAATGGAAAACTGAAGAAGGAGCCCCATCTTCTACGAAGGAAAATCAAGAAGAGGTTAAGTCTTCTTCACCCAAAGATGATCGTGCCTTTAATACGATGGAATTTAGGGTGTTTGACCAATGGAAAACCGAAGAAGGAGCTCCATCTTCTACGAAGGAAAATCAAGAGTCAGAGTTGCCAAGTGATGCTCAGGCTCCAGCGAAAAGTCCTAAACAAGTTAAGATTCCAAAGCAAACGGATCAAGCAAAACCGAAGCATGATCCTAAACGAAAAAAGCTCATTGGTGGGATTGTTGCTGCTTCTCTATTTGTAGTGGGCTCGATTGTAGCTTATACATTGATTCCTTTTGGTGATGGAGCTCCAGCAGTCGCAGAAGCACCTACGCCACAACCCGCTAACTTACAGCTATTGTTAGATGATCAGAAATATGAATTGGATTTATATCAAGTAGGTTATAATGGTCAAGATCTAGCAACAGTAGACGAAATGAAACTGCGTACTTGGTTGGATGAAGTGAAGAAAAAAGTTGACCAACCCGCTGAAGATGCGAAGTTAAAATGGTTTGGAAAAGAAATCACACCAGAAAAATCAGGTCGTAAAATGGATGTTGAAGCCGTAGAGGCGTGGCTTTCTGATCTAAAACTACTTGTAAATAAACCACAGCAAATTCCAATGGTCCCGGAAGAACCATTGGTTACAGCAGAAGACCTTCGTCAGGTAGATCAAAAGCTAATGGGTAAGTATCGTACTACATTTGATGGAGGTAATACGAATCGAACCACTAACATTCGTTTATCGTCTAAAGCGATTGATAATCTAATTCTGATGCCAGGGGAAGAATTTTCATTTAATCGAGTAGTCGGAGAACGGACTACTGCACGTGGTTACAAATCAGCAGGTGTTATCGTCAAAGGTGAGTTTAGTGAAGGAATTGGTGGGGGGATTTGTCAGGTTTCTTCAACGCTATTTAATAGTGTGGATGATGCAGGTTTAAAAATTACCCGTGTTCAACACCATAGTGCTGAAGTAACTTATGTTCCACCAGGTCGGGATGCTACGGTCTCTTGGGGAGGACCAGACTTCCGTTTTAAAAACAATCTAAATAAACCTGTTTTAATTAAAGTAAATGTCGGTTCGAATGCTATGACGGTATCCACTTACACAGCCCCTAATGCTAAGAAATATAAAGTCAAAAAAGATGATCAGCCAGACTCTTTTGTAGCTAAGAAAGAATCAGATCAGAAAGAAACTTCTACTGATAAAAAATAAGAAACTTTTCGAACCTAGTATTCAGATTTGCGAATACTAGGTTTTTTACTTTATATATCATGAATGGAGTGGGTTTTATCTAGATGAGCTAATCCACCCCGTCTTTCAATTTCCTTAATGACATCTCTATGAAGGCTTACCCCTTGCTCATTCATGAATGGGGACATCTGAGACATCATATAGTGATGATATGATAACTCTTCCATAGCCCAATCCGGAATCGGAGTCATATTTAATTCACTTAAATCTCTACCTAGATACATTGAGATCACCTCTTATTTAGTATGAAATAAACCGATCTTTTCATACCCTTAAATAATAAAGAAATCATTGCTCCAAAGTAATCGTTTGAACTGAAGAGAGAATACTCTATGGGATTTGTTTCGTAAAAATGTCTTCATTCAATTCAGTGGGATACTGAATATGGAAAACGGGGTTTGGGTTTTCTTGATTTGGATAAAATAATAATAGAAAAGAAAACTTCTAAACCTTTCGCATTTTTGTAACGATCAATCATTAAGATGAAAAAAAGGTTGAAGGAGGAAAAGATTAAGAAGAATGGGGTGGGAGGATGGGAGTAAGAAAGAGTTGGTTTCATTGGCTTTTTCGGGGATCAGCTTGTCTTCATTTCACATCTTCGTTGTTCATGTTATTTGTTCTGATGCATGTTGTAGGTGGTTCATTTGGGGTGCGGATGAATTATTTTTTGTACAATGAGCACTGGGTTATTGTATCTTGGTTGAGTTCCTTACTTGCAATTTTCTCCATGGTGGCTACCTTTTCTATTTTCACTTTTGCATTGGATCAATCCTATCGCATCATCTTGCGGTGGGCATGGCTGATCAGTGTGATTGGAGCAGTTGCGATATTGTTAAATCACTTCATGCAGGTGACCATCATCGCAAACTTATTTAAGTTGTTTTGGCAAATGCCTTCGTATGACTTGGCTAACCACATGCAGCAATGGGATGATTTACTTAGTCTAATCATGAAGCTATATGCTCCAACTTGTTTTGCGATCAGTGGTTTGATCTATACAGCTGTCATGTTTCGGACACACTTTTTCTCAAAGGTATTAAACTGGTGGTCCTTATCGATTTGGGGAGTGTTATTGGGAGGGACGGTTGTATTTAATTACATTCAAGAGTGGTTTCCTTACTTTATTGGGAGTTCCATCTTTATGTATATTCCTTGGTTGTGGATTGTAGGCGGGAAGATGAAACCACAATTTTCCAACTAAACCTAGATTTTAACTACAGATTGCAAATAAATAGTTTCTAAAGTAAAATAAAAAGGCTACGATATTGTGAAACTTCCTATGGAGGGGTCTGTATGCGTCTACGTTCTTTTCAACTATCCGATGTCCATGATGTTTCACAGATATGGCAAATGACAGCGTCTCAAGAGCGTGAAAAAGAGACTTTAAAAGTACTTGCTGAACAATTGGGATATGATCGGGATCTTGTCATTGTAGCGGAGGCTCCTAATGGACAAGTCATTGGGGCAATTGTGGGTACAATCGATGGGAATAGTGGTTTTTACTACTGTTTGGCTGTTCATCCTGATTATCAAAAGAAAACAGTGGGTACACAACTTGTCGATGCCTTAGAACAGCGCTTTGTTCAAAAAGGTGTGAAGAGGATTTGGATTGCAGTTGATGAAGGAACTGAGAAGTTATTACCTTTCTATCGACATCTGGGTTATACCAATAGCTGTTCAACCCGATTGGAGAAAGATCTATTGTTCTCTACCAACAAGCACAGGCATAAAATCAGTTAGTTGTTTTGGTCTATTATTTCACATGATGAACTAATTTTATTAAGATCTGCCAGGTGATCGGCAGATTTATTTTTTGTCTATTTTTATCCAAATCCACTCACAAATATTAATAATGCCGTAGATCAATTTATTAATCTAAGCATAATACATTTGAATGCGTTTTCATAGAGGGAATATTTGAACGTTGTGTATCGGTTCACAAAGTTGATCATCTGAATAAAGAGAATTACAAATTCAACGATGTGAAGTGGAACTATTCTTACATTTATAATATAGCAAACCGTTAATTTTTATGCAATCATGTAGTAGTTTGTAGGCTTTGTTTTAAGAGTTAATATTATTTTATTTTTCTATAATTTAGGAGTGTTAATTATTAAATAATTGAAGTAATTAGGTAATAGACCCATTCATATAATTATATAAGGCTTGTAGAGTATGTTTTTCATTGATTCACTATATGAACAAAGCCATAGTAACTGAAGATACAAATTTATTTTTACTTATCAATGAATTTAAGTTTTTCGTCATAGATCTAGAATAGGGTTTTATGAATATTAAGTTATGAAAATGAATGAAGTATTTGACAAAATAATATTTATCACAGATAATGGTGAAAATACAGATATTTTGAAACGCCAAGACGGGGACTTGAAGAGAAATCTGATCTGTACAGAGAGTAAAATCCACAGGTTGAGAGATTTTGCCATGATCATTCTCGTCAATCCCATCCCCCAAGCGGCTGATACTTATCAGATCGGGATTTTCCGTTATCAAAGTGAGATCAATCTCCATTAGTGGAGCGCTTGTGCGCTAATAAAGGTGGTACCGCGGAAGAACCCTCTTTCGTCCTTTAGGATGAAAGAGGGTTCTTTTGTTTTTTATCATGTAGAAGGAGTGATTCAAATGTTAAAAAATCGTAGTTTTGGGTTTATTGGAGCTGGTTCCATGGCAGAGTCGATTCTTGCAGGTTTATTTGGAAAGAGTGAGGTGAAACCCCATCAAGTAGCAATCATCAATCGTTCTGATCAACAGCGTTTAGAGTTACTAAGCGAAAAATTTGGTTTTGATAAACAGAGGAATATTACTGAAAAGATTAATGAAGCAGATATTATTTTATTAACCGTGAAGCCTAAAGACATGAATGAGGTCATGCTAGAATGGGGACAGCGATTTCGAAAAGGACAGCTAATCATTTCGGTGGTAGCTGGGATTTCTACTTCGTTCATCGAAAGAAACATAGCTGAACAGGTGGGAGTCATTCGTGTCATGCCTAATACATCTTGTGCAGTAGGGTTATCAGCAACGGCGATCTGTCGTGGTCGATGGGTAGAAGAGTGCGAACTTGAACTGGTTCGGTATATTTTTTCTTTAATGGGTTCTGTTGAGATTGTAGAGGAGAAAATGATGGATGCCGTAACAGGTTTATCTGGAAGTGGACCTGCTTATGTTTATTATTTGATTGAGTCATTGGAAGCTGCTGGAGTACATGCTGGGCTTCAGTCAGAAACAGCACGACATTTGGCGATTCAAACTTTACTAGGAGCTACAGAAATGCTTGTAAGGACAGGAAAGGAAGCTGCACAATTGAGAAGAGAGGTGACTTCTCCAGGAGGAACAACCATGGCGGGTTTGAAAGTACTAGATCAATATCGCTTCCAAGAAGCTTTGGTTGAAGCTGTTCATCGTGCGGCAGAGCGCTCCAGAGAGATGGAGGAATCTTATACATCCTAAAGAGCTAGATCAAGAAGATTTAGCTTTTTCTTTTACTGCTTGTCCAACTTGCCTATTTTAAATATAATGATTCTTTAGATTCCAATAGGGATGTGGACAAGCTTTTTGCGCCGTGGCGATCGGTTTGTGAATATGTGTAACTCATCTCAATAAGATTTTGAAGATCGACCATAATAAATTCTGAGTTTTAGGTGTTTTATAATCTTCTCATTTTGGCAATAAAGAATGATAGGTGGTGAAGTGATTGAGATGAGCAGGCTGACCCGTGGTGATGTGATCCAAGTATTAAGTATGAAGCATGGCAATCACTTTCATCGCTTTTGGACGGAGTCCATTGTTTTACAATCAGGTGATCCACTAATCATTGCAAACAAAGATGTAGTAGTATTAGAAAGTGGAGAGAGAGAACTTATTTTTCCCAATCTTTCCATCTGCTACTTTTCAAAACGAGACTGGTTTAACATCGTGTTGATTTTTGATCAACAGGATCGTCTTGAACAGTACTATTGTAATATGGCTTCTCCTTATCAGCTTGATATTCAGAGACGAGTGATCTCTTATATTGATTATGATCTGGACTTAATTATTGATCCCAGATTTAATTACCGTTGGGTAGATGAAGATGAGTTTATCAAAAATCAACAGATGTATCATTATCCAATTTCTATCATCGAGGAGGTTAACAAGGCGCGTCTTCAACTAGAACAACGGGTCAGGCTTCAAGAAGAACCATTTACTCCAACATTTGCTACTGAATGGTATCATCAATACCTTTCTTTAAAAAAGTGAAGCAATGATGGAGTGAAAGATATGAAAGGAAAAAAGGTTCCAAGTTTATATTACTGGGGGTTATCCTTAATCCTTTTAAGCTTGTTGGTGATAGGATTGAACCATTTCGGAGTCGCCCTATCTGTTGTTAATGGAACTTCCATGCAGCCAACTTTACATCATGGAGATCGTCTGTTGATTAACAAGTTTAAGTTTTTATTGGATCAACCTGCTATTGGAGAGGTGATTACCTTTCAAGACCCTTCCAATGATCACCGTTTTCTAGTAAAACGAGTCATTGGGATTCAGGGAGATCAAATAGAAATTAAAAATGGGGTGTTATTTCGTAACAATCAAAGGGTAGATGAAACATATATCGATTCATCGATTGAAGATGGTAATTTTGGTCCAATCGTTGTTAAACCAGGAACAGTATTCGTTTTAGGGGATAACCGTCATCGGTATGCGAGTAGAGACAGCAGGTATGATAGTGTAGGTCTTGTTCCTGTTCAGCTCGTTCACGGAAAAGTGGAGTTTATTTTGTGGAGACCTTCATTAGCTGCATCACTGTAAATGAGCAGAAAACAATTTTAAAAACGAATAAAAGTCAAAAACTGTTCACAATTACTATTTTGCGTATTTGGTTAAATATCGCATAATAGGAAAAGTACTCAATAGATACCCACCCCCGTGTCTATCCTGTAAAGCGTCCAGGAATCTGTACGGTTAGATGATTGGGCAGCCCATTAAACATACAATTTTTTCGATTTTTAGGAGGACTTTAGTCATGGAATTACTTGCCAAAACAAGACGGATCTCAAGAATTTTACAAAAAAATGTAGGACATCACCTTGTAGATTTTGATGAGGTCGCTCAAGCGCTTTGCGATGTTATTTCTTCCAACATCTACGTAGTTGGACCAGAAGGTAAACTTTTAGGAATGGCGATCAACCACGATTTTGAAAGTGAGCGTATGACTCAATACTTAGAAAAAAGGGAGTTTCCCGCTGAGTATGCTCGCTTATTATTAGAAGTTACTAAAACATTGCCAAATCTCGAAGTGGATAGCCCTTATACCGCTTATCCAACTGAAATGAAAGACATTTTCCGCGAAGGTTACACCACTTTGGTACCTGTGATTGGTGGCGGAGATCATTTGGGTACTCTGGTTTTATCCAGACTTAGCCGCCCATTTGAGGAAGACGACCTCATTCTCGCTGAATATGGCTCAACGGTTGTCGGTATGGAAATTTTAAGAGAACGTGCAGGACAAGTCGAAGATGAAGCTCGGAGTCGTGCAGTTGTACAATTGGCAATCAATTCACTTTCTTTTAGTGAATTAGAAGCTGCTGAGCATATTTTTAATGAATTAGACGGATTGGAAGGGCTTTTAGTTGCAAGTAAAATTGCGGACCGTGTGGGGATTACCCGGTCGGTGATCGTAAACGCTTTACGTAAACTAGAAAGTGCAGGTGTGGTTGAGTCTCGTTCTCTTGGGATGAAAGGGACCTATATTAAAATCTTGAATCCAAAACTATTACCAGCTCTTGAAAAAGCTCGTCATTAATCCACAAAATGAAGATCGAAAATCCCCAAAAACAATCTTTGTTTTTGGGGATTTTTTTATGTGAATAAGTCGGAGCATTTATATACTATAACTCGTTAATGTATAATATCCTTACTTCGACACTTCAACCACTTAAAAGCATATAAATTTAAGTGGTTAATGGCACAGACCTTTTCCTATACTGGGTCACCACCTAATTGGTTTCCTCTGTACTCATTTTCAATAAATTATATATTGCTCTGTGAGGTTTCCAAACCTGTTAACATCTTTTTTTATGAGATTTGCTATAATGGTGAAGACCGTTGAAAATGAATAGGAGCTGAACGATGTTGGAAAGTATACGCCGTTATCTCCAGTTTGTAAAACCTTACTGGAAAGAGATCTCCTTAACAATGGTCGTTGGAGTGCTAAAGTTCGGCATTCCTCTATTACTCCCTCTTTTACTAAAATATGTAGTGGATGACCTCTTGTTATCCAGCTTATCTACGCAAGAAAAAATGGAGCGATTGGTCTGGGCACTCGCCGGGGCTTTCTTTATATTTACAGTGGTTCGCGCACCTGTAGAATATTTTCGGCAGTATTTCGCTCAGTGGACGGCCAGTCGGGTTCTATTTGATATTCGAAACCGCTTGTTTGACCACATCCAAAAGCTTTCCTTGCGGTATTACCATAATCAGAAAGTAGGGCAGATTATTTCCCGAGTGATCAACGATGTTGAGCAAACCAAAGAATTTGTCATTACCGGAATGATGAATATTTGGCTTGATTTTACAACTTTAGCCATCGCTATTGCGATTATGATTTGGCTTGATCCTTGGATGACCCTTGTTTCATTAGCTATTTTCCCCTTATATGTTGTCTCCGTTAAATATTTCTATCAAAATATGCGGAAATATACAAAAGAGCGTTCACAAGCATTAGCTGAATTGCAAGGTCATTTACATGAACGGGTACAGGGGATTTCTGTGATTCGTGCATTTCATTTGGAAGAAAGTGAGCAGAAGTCCTTTGTGAAACAGAATGGAAACTTTCTTGATAAAGCGATCACCCAGACCAAATGGGTTGCGAAAACATTTTCTGTGATCAATACCATTACAGATTTGGCTCCTATTATCGTTATAGGTGTATCTGCATATCAAGTGGTTCAAGGGAATATGACGATTGGTGAACTGACCGCATTTTATGGATATATGGGTCTTATCTATAGTCCAATTCGTCGTTTAGTTAACTCGTCTACCACTTTGACACAAGCTCATGCATCCATGGATCGTGTTTTTGAGTTTTTGGATGAAAAGTATGAGATTATCGATCATCCTCAAGCGAAAGATGTGGCTCGTGTGAAGGGTTCCATCCAGTTTTCAGATGTTCATTTTCGTTATCATGAAAATCAAGAGTCAGTATTACGGGGAATCAATCTCACCATTCAGCCAGGAGAGACAATTGCATTAGTGGGACCTAGTGGTGGAGGAAAGTCATCCATTGTTTCCTTAATTCCTAGATTTTATGATGTGACTCATGGACAAGTGATGATTGATGGACGGGATTTGCGAGACTTCACTCTAAATAGTTTACGAAAGCAAATCGGAATGGTCTTGCAGGAAAATATTTTGTTCAGTGGTACAATCGCAGAAAATATACGAATGGGGAAAGTTAATGCGACGATGGATGAGATCATTGAGGCGGCTCAAGCAGCGAATGCACATGATTTTATCATGGAGTTACCCAATGGGTATCAAACAGAGATCGGTGAACGAGGTGTTAAGTTATCGGGGGGACAGAAGCAACGTGTGGCTTTAGCTCGAGTATTTCTTAAAAATCCAACCATTTTAATTTTAGATGAGGCGACTTCAGCTCTTGACCTACAATCGGAATATTTAATTCAAGAGTCTCTAGACCGCCTTTCCAAAGATCGAACAACGATTGTCGTTGCACACCGGTTATCTACCATTACACATGCGGATCAAATCTATTTAATTGACCATGGTCAAGTGAAAGAACAGGGAACACATGAAGAGCTCATGGTTAAAAACGGAATGTATGCGCAGCTATTCAATGTGCAAAATCTCAATTCACCATCACAAGTAGATGATCAAAAGATCAAAATGGATGCTCGTTAATCGATGGAGGGAAAATGGATGCGTAAAACATTCCAGATTGATTATGAGTGGGATATCGTTCCAATTCGAAGCGACGTCCGCGAGATGGCGAAAGAGGTTGGATTTGATGATTTGGATCAGGCACGAATCGTCCAGTCCATCTCAGAATTAGCGCGAAACGTCATCCAGCATGCCGAAAGAGGGACATTAACCATTTTTAAGGTAAAAGAAGACGAAAGAGTTGGTTTGCGAATCCAAGTCAAAGATTTGGGTCCAGGAATACCTGATTTTGATCAATTGATGCGACATCAGTCCCGTCAGATCGGTGAGGCTTCAGGTTTACAACAAGTAGGTCTGTTAATGGATGAGTTGATTAGTATTCCTGTAGAATTAGGAACTTGTGTGGAAGCGACGAAGTGGGTGAAACCAAGTAGGGTCGTTGAGTAGATCATGGGACCACCTCTTCGGAAGCCGAGGTGGTTTTCCCACACGAATTTCCAACATTTATTTGAACGTGATCATAGAATGTTCACATATATGCCAACTGAAACGAAGTCGATTCTATTAGACTAAATAGTGAGTAATGATCTAGGATAAACCAAAAATATGAGTTGCACCTTGTTTCCATATTATGAACCTTTAGGACCTATGCTTGCATGAACCATCATCATCATCTAAAATGGGGTTGGTATTAAGCAATATAAATACATTTCTTACTCAGGGGTGTTAGGAGATGGTAATGTAAGATCATAGGTAAAGCACCTTTGGTATTACATTTTTTGTGTGTTTGAACTACATTTTTGGTATCTCCTATATTGAGATGGTTTATCGTGATACACATCTCTTCACGACGAATGAGAGTGAAAACGTTTTATCTCTCGAAAGTTGAAGAAATGCGACTCTGTTTATTTGGAAAGGAGGTCTGTATGGTGGAACGATCCATGACACAGCAGACCACTGCAGATCGGATCATCACAGCAGAGCCGTTTACCAAGGTGAACAAAGCCACTTGGCGTGATTATATTGAAATTACAAAGCCAGGCATTAATAAGAGTAACTTATTTGCAACATTTGCTGGATATTTCCTAGCAGCTGGCTTCACCGCTTTTAACTTTGTAACTCTTTTGTTTACATTGTTGGGAACAGCCCTTGTGATTGCTGGAGGATGTACACTCAATAACTTTTATGATCGTGATATTGATCCATTGATGCAACGAACACGAACACGATCTGTACCAGAAGGTAGAATTAAACCCACTGTTGCATTATGGTATGGTATTATCCTTACTATTATTGGTCTAGTTGTTCTAGCAGTTGGTGTTAATCCACTATCAGCAATTCTGAGCTTTATTGGGTTCTTTGTCTACGTTTTTATCTATACCATGTGGCTAAAGAGAACTAGTACGTTAAACACTGTTGTGGGTGGTTTTTCTGGAGCATTTCCACCAGTGATCGGCTGGGTTGCTGTTACTAATAATCTAGACCTTTCCGCTTGGATTCTGTTTACTATCTTATTTATGTGGCAACCTCCTCACTTCTTTGCACTTGCGATGCGAAAAGTGGAGGATTATCGTGCAGCAGGGATTCCTATGCTTCCAGTAATCAAAGGGTTTGCCGAGACAAAAAAACAAACATTTATCTTTGTCCTACTACTAGTCCCCGCATCTGTCCTACTATTTTTTACTGGGGCTGCTGGCTGGTTTTACCTTATGATTGCCATATTGCTAGGTGGAATATACATTGCCTTAGCATTGAAAGGATTTCGATCATCCGAAGATGATGAGTGGGCAAAACGAATGTTTTTCTATTCATTGATTTATCTAACCACTCTACTACTTGCGATGATTGTCGATGTGGTAATCAGAGGTTTTATACAATTGATGTAACTTTCAAACTAGGGAACAGTGCTTTTATAAAGTTTTAAATAGATCTAGCAATGCACTGTGAAATTATAAATTGGTTCAATTCGAGCCAGTAGAACAGAAAGTGAGGTTAGGATAGTGGTGAGTCGATTACGTACGTGGCAAGTCCTTTTAGTGATTTCTCTATTAGCACTTGCGCTTTCAGGATGTAGTGGAGATCCATCACTCAGCGCCTTAGACCCTTCGGGAGATAATGCGAAGAAGCAATTAGATATCATTGTTTGGAGCTTCCTCGTTATGCTGGGCGTTTTTATTGTGGTTTCGACCATCTTAATCTATGTACTGATTCGCTTTAGAAAGCGGAAAGGTGTAGAGCGGACGCCAAGTAAGAGTGAAGGTTCATGGAAAGCTGAGGTTACTTGGACTGTTATTCCGATTATTCTATTAGCTATTCTTGCAGTACCTACTGTGACATATACCTTTGATCTCTCTGAAGTACCTAATAAAGAAGAGACTGTGTATATCAAAGTTACTGGATATCAGTATTGGTGGGAATTTGAGTATCCTGACTTAGGGATTAAAACAGCTCAAGAAATGCACATTCCTGTAGGTAAAAAAGTTCGTATAGAGCTTCACGGGAAAGATGTACTTCACTCGTTCTGGGTACCAGCATTGGGTGGTAAAACAGACGTGATTCCTGGTCGCGAAAACGTGATGTCTTTACACGCTGACAAAGCTGGCGTTTTCCAAGGAAAATGTGCTGAACTTTGTGGTGCAGGACATGCACTGATGGACTTTAAAGTTTATGCAGATAGTGAACAAGACTTCGATAAATGGGTAGCCAAAATGCAAAAAGCTCCTGTAACCACTGAAGCTGATAAAAAAGGTGAAGAAGTCTTCAAACAAAACTGTATGACCTGTCATGCTGGAGTAGATCCAAAATATAAAGGTCCTGATTTAAGCAAATTTGGTACTCGTGATTCGATTGCTGGATTCCTTCCACATAATGAGGAGAATCTAAGAGCTTGGTTAAAAGATCCTGAATCATTTAAACCAGGTAGCTTGATGCCGAAAATTGACTATCTAAGTGATGAAGAGTTCGATGCTTTAACCCAATATCTCCTTGATCGTAAATAATGAAAAATAGAAAATATGCTTTTGAGTTAATTAAGAAGGAGGGTTTACTTTGGGGACGCTGATTATTGTAATCGTCCTAGCCTTGTTCTTAACGGCGATCTTTATGGGTGGCTATAATGGTAAATTTAATAGCCGAGTAAAGAATAGTACGGTCTGGGACTGGCTCACCACAGTCGATCATAAAAAGATCGGGATTATGTATTTCTTGTCAGGCTTCTTTTTCTTCCTGATTGGTGGAATTGAAGCATTGTTTATGCGTTTACAGTTAATGAGACCTGGTAATGACTTGTTTATCGGGGACACTTTTAACGAGTTGTTAACCATGCATGGTACTACAATGATTTTCTTGGCAGCTATGCCTATGATCTTCGGTTTGATGAACGTGATATTACCACTACAAATCGGAGCACGTGACGTTGCTTTCCCATTCTTAAACTCTTTGGGCTTCTGGCTATTTACAGCTGGAGGAACGTTACTAAACCTCAGTTGGTTTTTTGGTGAAGTTCCAGATGCAGGTTGGACTTCATACACATCTCTAGCGTTAAATGACTTTAGCCCAGGCGCGGGTGTGGACTATTATGTTCTAGGTCTACAGATCGCTGGGATTGGTACATTGATCGGTGGAATCAACTTTTTGGTTACCATCATCAATATGCGTGCACCAGGTATGACATACAGACGGATGCCAATGTTTACTTGGACCAGTCTCGTTACTTCTGCCTTAATTATCTTTGCGATGCCACCATTGACGGTTGCGTTGTTACTCTTGATGTTTGACCGTTTATTTGGAGCTGCATTCTTCGACTACACGATGGGTGGAAGCACTGTAATCTGGGAGCACTTATTCTGGATCTTTGGTCACCCTGAAGTATATATTGTTATTTTGCCGATCTTCGGTATTATGTCTGAAGTGTTTAGTACATTCTCGAAAAAACGACTCTATGGATATGACTCCATGGTTCTTGCAAGTGCCATTATTGGATTCTTAGGATTTATGGTGTGGATTCACCATATGTATACAGTAGGTCTTGGACCTTTCTCTAACTCTATCTTCGCGGTTGCAACGATGACGATTGCGGTTCCGACCGGGATTAAGGTATTTAACTGGTTGTTTACCATGTGGGGCGGAGAGCTTCGGTTCAATGCAGCTATGCTTTGGGCGATTGGGTTTATCCCTACCTTCGTAATTGGTGGTATGACTGGGGTTATGATGGCTTTACCACCAGCTGACTACCAATATCAAGATACGTATTTCATTGTTGCTCACTTTCACTACACATTGGTGGGTGGTACCGTACTAGGTCTCTTTGCTGGAGCATATTACTGGTGGCCCAAAATGTTCGGTAAGATGTTAAATGAAAAATTGGGTAAATGGCATTTCTGGATTTTCGTTCCTGGTTTCCATTTAACTTTCTTCCCACAACATTTCCTTGGACTTTTCGGTATGCCACGTCGGGTATTTACCTATCAAGCAGGTGTAGGTTTAGAAACACTTAACTTGATTAGTACTATCGGTGTTTTCTTAATGACTATTGGTACACTTATCTTTATGTGGAACGTGGTTAAAACCTTTAAGAGCAAAGAAACTGCTCCTGCAGATCCATGGGGTGGAAGTAGCTTAGAATGGGCAATTTCTTCTCCACCACCAGCCTACAACTTTAAACAAACACCATTAGTACGTGGTCGTTATGCTTTATGGTTGGAGAAAGAGGCTGGTAATAAAGAAGTACCTGTGGCAGAACCACTAGGTCCGATCCATATGCCATCAAATTCGCCAATTCCTATACTAATGTCACTGTCGCTATTTGTTGCAGGATATGGATTTATTGCTCGAGGAGATTTCTCGATTGCGATCATCGGTTTAGTATTATTCTTCCTCACGATGTTCATGCGTTCATTTGACAATGACCATGGGTATCACATTGAAGTAGAGGAATTAGAAAAAGACGGTAAGGGGGTTAAGGCATAATGGCAGCGCAAACGGATGTAAATTCAAATAACCCTCGTGTCACCCATATAGAGACCTCAACCCTTGAAGGTAAGAATAAAGTTCTCGGTTTCTGGCTCTTCTTGGGAGCTGAATCAGTTTTGTTCGCTTGTTTGTTTGGTACCTATCTTGCTCTTCGTAGTGCATCGATGGATGGACCTACAGGGGTTGAACTGTTTGACCTCAATCTGGTTGCAGTGACCACTGCAATTCTTTTAACAAGTAGTTTAACTAGTGTATTCGCTGTTTCTGCGTTGCACCAAATGAAAAAACGCCTGACACTGATTTGGCTTGGCGTTACCGTACTATTAGGCTTGGCGTTCCTTTGTCTAGAGATTTATGAATTTGTTCATTATAC
Source organism: Hazenella coriacea (assembly GCF_004341825.1). GTDB lineage: Bacteria > Bacillota > Bacilli > Thermoactinomycetales > Thermoactinomycetaceae > Hazenella > Hazenella coriacea. The sequence goes on from NZ_SMAG01000010.1 coordinate 43,199, forward strand.
TTCTCTAGGTCATACGATGATGAGTAGCGCTTTTGGTTCTTCGTTCTACACTCTTGTTGGAACACATGGTGCTCACGTGACTTTTGGAATCCTTTGGATTTCTACCGTGATTTATCAAGTAGCTAAGCACGGAATCAATAAAGTAACAGGACCTAAAGTATTTCTAGCTACTCTTTACTGGCACTTTGTTGACGTTGTTTGGGTATTCGTCTTCAGTCTCGTTTACTTGCTTGGAAAGGTGGGGTAAGCATGACTCAACAACCAAATTCGACATCAGTTGCTACGAAACCCGCATCTAAAAATTCGAGTGTAGTCAAATACTTGCTCTCGTTTATATGCATGATTGGTCTAACTGCTGCAGCCTTTTATATTGTTGCGAATGGTGTAGTCGCTAATGATATGATTTTTCCAATGCTTTCTGTCTTAGCAGTTCTACAAGTATTGTTGCAGCTATTCATTTTTATGCATCTAGACCAAAAAGGATCTAAAATATATTCGATTTTCCTGTTCTTGGGTATTTTCATCGCAGTATATTCGGCTGCTGGTATGGTATTAATGGATTAAGGATTGAAGGAAGCCCTCTTACCGGCGATTGGTAGAGGGCTTCTTCTTTAAAGAGAGGAGAGAAATCAATGGATGGAAGCACTCTGGCACTGATCAGTACCTCTTGTACGGCTTCAAGTGCAATTTGTATGGCTGTGGGCTGGTCAATGATACGCAGAGGAAATAAAAAGGCACACCGTAACTTAATGATTTCATCGGTCATTCTAGCTGCACTCTTCTTTACGCTTTATATGTATCGAACAATTTTTATCGGAAATACGGATTTTGGAGGCCCAGCTGAATATCGTAGTTATTATACAGCATTCTTGACTTTCCATATTATCTTAACCATTCTTTCACCGATTTTAGTTGTGATGACCTTGATTTATGCTAAGAAAGAGAACTTTGAGAAGCATAGAAAGATCGGACCATGGGCAGCCAGAGTTTGGTTTGTTACAGCGATCACAGGTGTAGCTGTTTATTTACTTCTATTTCAGATATTCCCAGAGGGTGAAACAACTAATATGTTTCGAGCCTATTGGGGGTTCTAATTGAATTGTAGGTTAGACAATTTGCACGTTTGAAGCAGATCCAAATCCACAGGTTTGGATCCTTTTCTTTTTACTGATCATACTGCTGATATGTAAGTTGATAATAAAGAAAGAATTCCTTTTATTTTCAGTCGGAAGTATAATAGATTCGTTGGGAAAGGAGGAAGTTTATGTTTAACGAAACACCTAAAACGGTGATACAGGATACAGAAGCCAAAATGCTTCATTCGATGGTTCCACGTGTGAAATTGTCAGATGGTCTAGTTATTGGTGGAGTTACGGGTATTGGGTATTTTGCTGCTTACTTATCCGAAACGGGATATAAGTCATACTTTGGCTTACCATCCCTGTATGCTGATGTGAGTCTTAATGCCATTATTTTATCTATTTCATCGATTGTAATTGTCCTATGGATGTTGTACTTAGCTATTAATCATTCTACTTTTTCTAGATACGGAAAGTTTACGGTCCCTGTAATCCTGCCTCTAGGAATCGCAATTTTTCTAGGAATCAAAATTGATTTTGAAATTAACATCCCGATCTGGTTATTAGTGATCACTCTTTTGTTGTTTGTGTTTATTACGGCCGGAATGATTGCTTTCGCAGTTAGGAAAAGCTGGTTTTATGCGGGTCTTTTATTCATCATTTTTGTTATTGGGATTTCGCGGACAAGTGGGTATATCGTGGCTGCTAATCAGACAGAGTATCTAGTGACTTTAGAACCCCAACCTTATGTAGTTGTAGATACTTATAAGGATGCATTGATTTTAATGCCCATTGATCTAAAAACAAAAAAATTGTCTACTGAATATCGTTTTGTTGATCAAAAATCAGAAATGGATGCGACTATTCAACTCCAAAAAATGAAGTTAGGTTCCCTGCAAGTGATTTCAGTTGACGATAAATAGAATGCCTAGCTAAAGCCGATCTGTTTCTAACTGACAGAGCGGCTTTTTTGTGGTTAAGAATATAGGGGAGAACGTTTCCTCATCGATATGGATGAGACCCTCTCTGCTAAAATAGGTTTCTTGACAAGATCTTGATAAGTGATTGAATCCCTTTGGATATCTCTTATTTAAGATAAGAGAAAGTAAACAGTTACTAAAAATATTAGTCAAAAGGGGAAATGATTGTGATTCAGGCATCTGAGCTGTGGAAAGTATTTGGAAAAGGAGAGCAACGGGTTGAAGCCTTACGAGGATTGAATTTATCGATTCAGGCGGGAGAAATTGTTGCAGTGATGGGACCTTCTGGTTGTGGAAAGACGAGCCTTCTAAACTGTTTATCTGGGCTTGATCACATCACACAGGGTTCTGTAGAGATTGCTGGACAAAATATTCATCGGTTGAAAGAAAAGAAACTGGATCAATTTCGTGCGGAACAAATGGGTTTTGTTTTTCAGGCATATAATCTCATCCCTGTGTTGTCAGCAGTGGAAAATGTGGAATTACCTTTATTAGCACAGGGGATCCCTGTGAAAAAAGCAAGAGTACAAGCAGAACAAGCATTAGGAAAAGTAGGACTTCGTAATCGGGCTCATCATCTACCGACCGAGTTATCAGGAGGACAGGCTCAACGTGTTGCGTTAGCTAGAGCGATTGTCAATCAACCGAAAGTCATTTGGGCAGATGAGCCAACGGGTGCTTTAGACCGTGAAACTAGCCAAATGGTGCTTGATTTATTTGATCATATTAACCGAACGGAGCAGACAACGATTGTAATTGTTACTCATGATCCAAAAGTTGCTGAACAGGCTAATCGAATTGTGTATATGGATAGTGGAGTAATTGTAAAAGAAAGATTGACCCAGCGTCCGACCACTACAAAGGTAAAGGCAGGCGAACAGAGATGAAGATAGGGGTTATCATTATGGCTTCATTATGTTGTTTGCTAATTGGAGTGACACTCTTTCTTAGTTTCAAGTATCCACACCTACGAAATATGGCTTTTCGAAATATCCGTTTGAGAAAGACCACGAGCATACTAACCATGATCGGATCAATGGTCGGAACTGCTCTCATCACATCAGCTTTATTATTGCAGACATCTATAGAAATGAGTATTGATCAATACTTTGATAAGCATTTTGGTCCGATCTATTCAGATATTTATGCATCCCAACAAAAGGATTTACATCGGGATTATTTTGAAGAGAGAGACCTGAAGGAAATTGAAAAGGATATCTTTAAACAGAGTGAAGAATTTAAAGGGTTTCTGCCTGTAAACAGTCTTTATGGGACGCTTCTTAAAGTAGATTCAAAGGGAAAACCTATCTTGCTTCAACCTGCTATTTATTTAAAAGCCTTTGATTTAGATTTAGCTAAACAGTTTGATCCAAAAGGAATGAAAGATATACAAGAACTACCCACTAAAGATGAGATGATCCTTTCAAAAGCAACAGCTGATCATTTGGAGTTAAAGGTGGGAGATTCTGTACAGTTGCAGGTTCCTGAAAAAAACCCAGTCTCTTTAAAAGTAAAACAAATTGTGCCAGAACAAGGATTAACAGGTTATCGAGGATCACAGAATGGAACCGGTACAGGTATGATTTCAATGGAGTTGGCTCAAGAGCTAACAGGGATTTCTACGGGATATACCAATGTCTTAGTTGGTTCTAATCCACAAATAGAATGGTCGAGTGGGTGGATTTCTATCTTAGATGATTGGGAGCAATACCATGTTTTTAGTTTGGCGTTAAATCAACTAGAAGGGATTTTAAAGTTCATTCCATTGTTTGTAATTGCAAGTGTGAATGCGATTATCATTGGAATCGTGTTAATGTTAAACATTTATAAAATGATTGCGGATGAACGTAGACGAGAGATGGGCATGTTACGCGCAGTGGGGATGAAGCGAAAAGATCTAGTTCGTATGCTTCGTTTAGAAGGAATGATCTATGCTCTAGGTTCAAGCTTTCTAGGAACATTAGCTGGGATTGGAATCTCGAAGCTAATCTTGCAGGGAATTGGTAAGGTTTTTCAACAAGCGATCCAGTATCAGAGTCAATTGAATGTCCAATACCAATTTTATATTGATGCCCCATCACTGATTACGGGTTTCTCAATCGGAATTCTATTGGGTTATATTAGTATGGTTTGGATTGCTTGGAGAGCGACTAAAACTCCTATTGTACAATTATTGCAGGATCTATTTGCTATAAAAAAGACAGATGGGAATGGGTGGAATCAAACGCTGATTCAGACCCTATTTGCACTCTGTTTTGGAATGATTTCATTGGTTCTTGTAGTGATTACCATGCGCCCAGCTTACCAAGTTTGGCTAGAACAACATGAACAACAAGCCGCTCTTGTTCAAGTGATTCTTTCTTTAACGATCATTATTAGTTCGATTCTGTTTGTATTTATGGGATTACCGTTTATTTATAAAGGACTACAAAAAATGATGTCCTTCTCCTCACGGTTATATGGAGTTCTTGGTCTAGCTTTTCGTTATCCACAGTTGAACAAAAAGAGAACTCTTCTTCTACTGAGTATGTTTACGATGGTTTTATTTATGACAGGTTTTTCAGGGATCATTAATGCTACATTCGCTCCATATTTTGCACAGTTTGATCCCAGAAAGGCGACAGGTGGATTTGATGTACTAGCAGAAACGGATCGAGCTTTAACCCAAGAGCAGGTTGACCAGATGATCAAGCAATCTTCCTATATCAAGCAAAACGATTTATCTGTTGTGACTGTGGTTCATCATTTTCCATTGGAGAGTGATCGGTTACTGTCACGTGAATTAATCAATGGTGTGGATGAACGATTTGTGCAACATCAACAAATTAAATTGCTTTCACGAGATGATGGTTATACATCAGATCAACAGGTATGGAATGAGTTGAAGAAAAACCCTGAAGTGGTAATCATTTCAGAATCTATTAACATGGGTAGTGAGAAAAAGTATCAAGTGGGTGATCTATTTGAAGTGGCACCTGGTGTATCGAAAAAAATGATCGGGATTGCCGAAACGTCAAAAGAAAGCTATGGTTTTGCTACTTCACAAGGAGTTTGGATTCATCAGAGTGAACTGGATCGAATCGCACAAAACAAGCTAATTACAACAACGATTTTGTTTAAAGTACAAGACTCAGATCGTCTTGCAATGACTGCTAAAGAGATTGAAAAGGAGATGAATCAGCAAGGGATTTATCCCACTCGTAATCCACAACAGCTTTTTGTTGCCTCTCAATCTTTTATTCGAGTTTTACTTTCTCTATTAGAAGGATTTAGTGCTTTGGCAACAGTGATTGGGATCGTTGGTTTAATGGTTGTCATGTTCCGAGTGGTTCGCGAACGAAGACAACAGATCGGGATGTTGCGAGCTATGGGAGTTCATAAATCATTTATCTTCTGGAGTATGATTTTAGAGGGAACTGTGATTGCAATGACAGGAATTCTGTTAGGATTGCTGCTAGGTACTTATGTAGGGATAACAATCATTCAAACTGTTTTAGCTGAAGGGAATACAACCATACCGTTAGTTTTCCCATATCTAAAGTCGACCACTTATGTCTTAGTATCTTTGTTTATGGTCGTACTTTGCTCAGCCCTACCCGCCCGTCAAACACTCAGACTCACACCTGTCGAAGCGACCCGATATGTCAGTTAAGCATTGGGTTTATAGAGGTTGGATAGCAATTTCTATGGTTAAAGTTCATTGGTAATCATTGTCTCGTTCATCATTAGAGTAGTAAGGAGTTGAATGATGAACGAGCTATTTTTTTCTTGTAAAATGAAAGGAGGAAAAAAGGAGGAGCTTGGATGGAAAAAAGAATATATGTGATTGATGATGAACCCCAAATTATACAAGCTGTAAGTCAATATTTAAATCAAGAGGGATTCATCACTATTGGAGAAACGAATCCACAAAAAGCTCTCGATCGATTGCAAAATGGTTTAGAAGTGGATCTTATTTTACTTGACTGGATGATGCCTAAACTCAATGGGATGGATCTATGTAAGCAAATTCGGACTTTCTCACATATCCCTATTATTTTCTTAACTGCTAAAACGGACGAGTATGAGATGTTATTAGGATTGGAATTAGGAGCTGATGATTATATCACTAAGCCCTTTTCGATGAGAGAGTTGGTGACCCGTATTCGAGTCGTATTGCGTAGAACACCAACGATTTCTTCCCTCAGTCATCGTGAACATCAAGAAATGATCGTGGTGGATGAATTAAAAGTGTCGCCTTACTCACACCAAGCATGGCTCGGTGAACAAGAAATAGATTGTACCCTTTCAGAGTTTAAAGTCCTATCCACGCTTGCTTCGCATCCAGGTCGAGTATACAGTCGAGCACAACTGATAGAGGTATCTTTAGGAGAAGAATATTTGGGCTATGAACGAACGATCGATACACATATCCACAATTTGCGTAAAAAGATGAAAAAAATATCCCCTAATTTTAATGGGATTCGGACAGTTTTTGGAGTGGGCTATACTCTAGGTGATCGCAAATGAGAGCTTGGATTCACCGTTATGGACTGGGGATGCAAGCTTTTTTTCTTTTATGTATGTTTGTCTCTGTTTGGATGGGACAGGTGGGAATGGTCTCCAATGATTCCCTCTGGGGTTGGTATTTATGGGGTAGTTTATGGCTTCTAGGAGCTACTTTCCTACTCTGGTTTCATCTCAAACAAAGACAGCGTTTACAGCTAGTTAGAGAGTTAGCTGAACAGATCCAGATGCGCCCCCAACTGAATCAGATCCACGTAAATACAAATGACGAGATATCCTTATTGCTAAAATCAGTTCAACAGCTAGGAAATCGTATATCAGAAGGAGAGGAGCTGCGTAGTCAATTAGTTGCGGATGTCGCTCATGAATTACGAACTCCTTTAACGATTATTCGGGGACAGTTGGAATCCCTAGTGAATCAAGAAAAAGTAGATTCAGTTCAACTGTTTCCCATTATTGATGAGACGATCCGTATGTCCCGTTTGATTCAAGATTTGCAGCAACTTAGTCTAGCAGAGTCTCGTAAGATTCAGTTGCAAAGAAAATGGATTTCTTTCGAAGATTGGTTGCAGGAGATGATTGAAGTTCTTGCCATTGAAGCTGAAGAAAAACAGATTCAGCTATCGATAAAGCATCTGATTCAGGGAGAAGTATATTGGGACCCACTCAGAATGAAACAAGTACTCATCAATATCCTTGGCAATTCACTTCAATATACACCCGATGGTGGGCGGGTCGAGATTGAAGCTGAAATCAATTATGATATGGTACAAATGGTGATCACTGATTCAGGACCTGGAATTCCTCATGAAAAACTCCCTTATATATTTAAACGATTTTACCGAGTCGATGGTTCGCGAAATCGATTATCTGGTGGGACAGGAATTGGTTTAGCGATCGCCAAAGAGTTTGTGGAGATTCATCAGGGATGGATTGATATTGAAAGCGAGTTAGGAAAAGGTTGTGTAATAACGATCCAGGTTCCCGTATTTCCTGAAGAAGAGAAGTCCACTCCATTCTTTGATTCCGAGAGATGACAAAAGCCATGAAAGAATCCCTTGAAAAGTTGTTTTCTCTATATCAAGGGATTCCGCTAAAAGTAGCACAAATTGATTTCATAAGTGATTTCAGATGAAAGGTTGACTCCATGGATCAGCTCAAGATTAGAGAGGTAAAACAGGCGCTTGGTTTTGGGATAGAAAAAGTAAATTGCCCTTTCTCTTGGCTAGATGGATATTCTCTTTGATGCGAAGGAGTTGAACCATGTAGGGGATGGGTTCTTCAATATGTGGGAAATGAGCTGAATTGTGGTACCAAATGATCTCCTTGATCGGAGCTTCGATATAGTGAAAGTAATGTTCTTGAATTTGGACTGGATTGACGACATCATAGCGTCCCATCATGAGGAAGAACGGAACTTCTAGCTTGGGAACCTGTTTATAAAGGTTTACTTGTTTGAGCTCAAGAGATAGGTATTTGGACGATTTGCTTTGGCCTTGTTTCCATTTCCACCAATCTAGCCATGTATATTCAGAGGAAATAAAACCAGAGAGAATCATGTGTGAGAAAGAGCGAAAGCGGATTACTCCACCGAAACTATTTAACCAGTGGTATAAGATTTTTCGTTTCTCACTTCTACGATAGGGAGGGTCACCGATTAGATAGAGTTGCTTAGTGGCTCGATGGTGAGCCGTTTTCACGGAGTGATCTAAAGTTAGTTGGTAAGAAACCCATTCACTTTCTTGTGGTTCCACAAGCTGACTCATTCCAATATAAGCGTGTATAAGTTCAGGATATAAACTAGCAGTCAAGATCCCGATGATACTTCCCCAGTTGTGACCAACTAGGTATATTTTATTTTGCTGAAAACGATTTAATAGATATTGGATTAACTCATGTGTATCTGAGACGAATTGATCAATGGTGAATGTCGCAGGGGAGACATAGGAATTAGACTTTCCGGCTCCACGTTGATCCCAGTGGACGATGACAAAGTGATTTTCCAGTTCTTCTTGATAACGGCGAATAAACCCGATTTGACCGAATCCGGGACCACCATGTAAAAAAAGAAGAATAGGTTGATGGCGATCTCTTCCGCGAATCATAATGGTTTGTTTGATGCCACCAATCGTTACTTGTTCGATGATAGCGATACTTCCCTCAAGCTCTTTTTTTCGATCATCGAGGAAGAGAGGAGTATGACTTTTAAACATCGATAAATCCCATCCTTTTTCGGTGCACACAAGATTTACCCTCTAAGGGCTTAGTTGCGCACCCAATTTTTCAACCACTTAATAATTCATGATTAACTTTTGTATACATTCTACTTTTAACTAGATATTTCCTTTTTTGGATCATGTGTTGAAAAAAGAACAACCTGTTCAGAGGGATCAGGTTGTTCTTTTTGAACTTTATTCTGTAGAGATGGAAGGGTCTGCTTGTTGTTGGACAGGGATGATCTGGACAAAATGGTCTGAGAGATTTTCCAATAATAGTTGTATTTGTTGTGCAGTGGAGAGTTGACCAGAAGCGATTAATTCTACTAGGTAAGCATTCAATAGTTCTTGAAGATCTTGTACACCTTGATCGTAGAGTGGTCCCAACGCCACCTTTGCTGCTTTAGCGATTCGTCGCTGAATGGCTTCTTGATCTAACCCTAACTGAGGTTGGAGTCGAAGATAGACCACTCCTCCGGTCATTCCAGAGCAAATCCAAGGACCTGGATCACCAAGCACAACAGCTCGCCCATTTGTCATATACTCAAAGGCAAATCCTTTGATATTGGCTCGATTGGCAATCATACCAAGATCATCACGGAGTGGCTCTTTCAATTCACCAGCAATGATCAAGTCTGCACCCGAAAGGCGAATCCCTGCTCGTGAATCGGCATCTCCTTGAACAATGAACAAGCCTTGTTGTGCACCATAACAAAATCCTTTTCCAACTGAGCCATTCATCCATTTAAGCTTTTTATTGGGGGATTTCAAGATGGCTACTTTTCCACCAAAAGCAGTTTTTGCTACACCATCCTGAGCTCCGCCGTGGACTGTGACTTGGATTCCATCAGCATGAAAGGCGGCAAATCCATTGCCTGGGATAGATCCATTCAAGTATTCGAGTGAGGTTGGAGGAAGTGAACGATAACTTCCATCCAGTCGGTGGCGTACTCGTTGACTAGATAAGTCACTCACTAATACTCGATGAGCACTATGAATGCCAGTATAAGAAGTGGGAGCTTCATTCCGATGACTATGAGGTAAATGGTTTTCTTCCAACCCAGCTGAGATCATAGTAGGTGTAATGGAAGACTCAATCGAACTGACTTGAAGTAGATCAGATAGGTCGAGTCGTTCTTGTTCCCTTGTTTGTATGAGTAAGTCAGAGCGTCCCACCAAGTCTTGAGTTCGTGTAAAACCAAGTTGTGCTGTAATTCGCTGAATCTCTTTACTTAAAGTAGTAAAGAGTTGTGTCAATCCTTCGATCGAACGATCCAATTCACGAGGTACAAATCGGCGGAATCCATGCTCCTCTGCCTCAGCGACAGTTTCTACTTGAGTGGCGATTCCTACATGGCAAGTATCTAGATGACATCCCCGACATGTAGTACATCCAATGGCTAACATAGCAAGTGTGCCAAATCCGACTCGGTTTGCACCTAAGCAGATGATTTTGATCACATCAAGTGCACTTTTGAGCCCACCATCAGCCCAAATCTCGACTTGATGGCGAATTCCAGCTTCAAGTAAAGCGTTGTGAGCGGCTTTTACACCGATTTCAACAGGTAGACCCACATGTTGTAAAGCATGAACTCGTGCTGCTCCTGTTCCTCCATCAAAGCCACTCAGGGTAATGATGTCTGCTCCTGCTTTGGCAATTCCGACTGAAATAGTACCAATGTTAGGCACAACAGGAACTTTGACAATTACTTTTGCAAATGGATTGGCTGTTTTTAATTCCGTGATGATCTGTGCTAGGTCCTCAATCGAATAAATATCATGATTATTCGAAGGAGATATTAAGTCGTTACCTGGTGTCGCATTTCGTGCTGCTGCTACTTTTTCAGATACTTTTTTTCCGGGGAGATGGCCACCTTCACCAGGTTTGGCTCCTTGTCCAATCTTGATCTCTAGGAGATTGGCTGAGTTGGCTAGTTCAATATTGACACCAAATCGTCCAGAGGCAATTTGATGTCCACGTGTGTGTGGATATTTCCCCAACATATCTTTAATTTCGCCGCCTTCACCATTTAAGCTAACCATATTAAGTCGCTCAGCAGCTTCGGCGTATGCTCGAAAGGCCACTTCGTTTTGCGATCCAAATGACATAGAACTAATCACAAAAGGAAGATCATGGTGACCAATGGAACAATCTACGTCATCGGGGTGAATGTGATTTGTTTCAGAAAAGCGAAAGTCAGACAAATGACGCAAACTGATTGGGCTATCTCGTTCTAATTCATGTAGTTTAAGTGCAAAATCCTCGTAGCTGATCGACCCTTGAGCTAATTGCCCAATCGACTTCCAGATTCTAGGCCATAAGTGAAATAAGCGAGCTGGCTTCGCTTGTTCACTATGAAAGTCAGCCATGCGTTCTTCTGCATCTTTTTCCAGCTGATCCCAGGAAAGTCCCGCTTTGTCTGTGCCACAGTAGTTTACAATTTGCAGTAGGTCTGCAATCTCAGAGTGAAGACCGATAGATGAAAATAAGCGTGAGTATCCACGAAGCTCATGAATACCTAGGGTGGAAACGATTTTTTCTAACCCCTTATAGAGTGCTTGATATAAGTGAACAGATGATAATGCCTCTTTTTCTTGGATTGTTGCAAACATCAGATATGGAGAAATTGCATCAGCTCCAAGACCGATTGCGATGGCGAGATCATGTAAATTACGGATGGCACCAGATCGTAGTACGATGCTGACAGAGCGACGTAAATTTTGTCCTTCAGATTGTGTCGTATGTTTGAGGGCTAGATCTACTTTTGAAAGAGCTAGGTAGGGGTCCAGATAGAGTGAATTTTGCTGATGACATTCTTCGTCGTCAAAGACCAAGAGTGTAGTTCCATTTATAACGGCACTCTTTGCTTCCTCAGCCAATTCAGTTAATCGTTGCTGGATTCCTGTGGCTGGGGAATAGGTCAAAGAGAGTTTTGTAACTTGGTTTTTTTGATTGAAAAATTGAACCAAATCATCAAAAGAAAGGGTTAAGCATTGGTTACATACTTCAGCTGCATGTGGACCTTCCAAAAGAATGGGAGAGGGTAATTCGATCCGGGTGGCCTTTTGCTCAGTAGGCGATTGGAGAACAGGTCGTTGACCGATCACGACTCGAGTTGAAAAATGCTCCATTTCGCGCTCACGATCGATAGCTGGATTGGTAACTACAGCAACACTTTCTTTGATATAGTCGGGCAGATTTTGTCTCACTTTTGCCAGAGCGGCTAATGGTCCATCATGCCCCAAGGATCGGATCGGATCAACGCCTGTGTCAGCCATTTGCTTGACCATTTGGAGATGTTCTCGTTCCCAACCAAATGCTGCATAGGCTTGATCTGTAACAGATAAACACGTTGATGCTAACCCGTTTCCTTGCGGTGTAGTGATAAAGTCACGGAAATCGGAAATCTCCATTTGTGAAGTGGTTCGCTCCCAAACGAGTTGCTGTAGCTGATGATGGGGGATTAACTTAGCTGTAGGAGTCAATTGGACACCAATGGTTTCTCCAGGAGCCAGAGGTTTTGGCTCACTAACCATGTCCAATCCGGGAATAATCCCTTGTTCCGATGAGAAATAATAGGCTCGCTCACTTTCGATTTGCCAGAGTGGACGTAACCCTAACGCATCCACACGGAAAGCACACTCATCGCCATAACGTGAAATAATTCCAGCTGGTCCCTGAGCAAAAGGTCCCCAGATTTGTCGATAGTACATATAAAGGTTTTGAAGGTGTTTCGGAAGTGATTTAATTTCGTTGATAATGGGTGGGAAGACCATTTCGATGGCCTCAAATAAACTATATTGATACTTGTGAATCAATGTTTCAATTAAACGATTGACATCTTGTGAGTCACTACTTTCTTCGGCAAGAGGAACTCCAATCATGAGAGCCTCATCACGTAATTTGCGGATTGTATTAATCTCACCGTTATGTCCAAGAAGAGAGAATGGTTGAACTCGAAAAAAATTAGATAACGTGTTAGTTGAATAGCGGTTATGACCTAAGGTAACTAAGGATTGAAAGTCAGGGTCATGAAGATCGACAAAATAGAGAGGAAGTAGACTGGCAGCACCCATAAGCTTGTAGATTACGGTTTGCTCGCTAAAAGAGGCAACTTGAATGGGAAAACGTTTTTCTGCTTCGATCACCCAATCGAAGCAACGACGAGTAAGTTGCTCAAACGACTCGGGGAGCAATCCAACCTGCCAAAAATGAGGTTCATCAGCTTGAGCAATTGTTCCAAGTACCGAACTATTTACTTGGTCAAATTTTTCAGCTAAAATTTGGAACCTATGAGCTCTAAAGAGAGAGCGAATCTGGGACTTTACTTCCTCTGTCCCTAGTTCCAAGTTTTTAGGAAGAAACAGATGAGCGACAACAAAGTGAGGATCTTCGGCCAACTCAGCGGAGCATCCATTTGCGGCTAACTGCTTTGCCCATATTTTACGTGGAAGATCTGTAAGGATTCCGCATCCGTCCCCTTCGCCATTAATAAAACCAGAGCGGTGTTCCAACTTGATTAACGCTTCAATGGTGTCCAACATATTTTGTTGTTTGGCAACTCCGTCTTTCTCGATGGTGGTAACAATTCCACAGCTGTCGTACTCTTCAGATAACAAATCTTGAAAACGACCCAATTGAGAAATATTTGTCATAGGAACGGTCAGGGTTGACCTTTCACCTCCGATAAAAGAATCATTTACAAATCATTGATACTCCTTGGATCAATATGCTACTCATATGACTATATAGAGGAGTATATTAAATAGAATAACATGAATTTTTTACGCAAACAAGATTGAATTAACATTTTTATTTATCATAACGTTTATTTATACGATGTGCTTTTTCTTTGGAAGTGTGTATATATGCGTTAAATTAAAGAGGAAGAAGGAATTCATAAAGAAAGCGCTTTCATTTCTGTTTTTATAATTATAAACTAATTATAAAAAAATACATCAAAAACGCTCCTCTCGTCAACTTCAACAGAGGAGCGTTTTATGCTTCAATAAGTAGGCTTCCTAATTCATAAATTCCGATTACCAATAATTTAGAATATCAAACACCAAAAAAGTCGTATTTAAAACCATATGTAACAGGATCGGAGCCCATAAGCTTTGATATAAATGTCGGAAAATAGCAAATACGATCCCTGAAATAAACAAAGGAGCAAATAACGGAATGTCTACATGATCCAGTGCAAAAATAAATGAAGGGATCAGAATCCCAATCAAGGCTCCCCAACGCTTCGTAAATAGTTGTTGATAGAAACCTCGATATAAAATCTCTTCATTGATGGGGCCAATGACTCCAATGCATAACCACTGTACAAGAATATACGCCCAACCTTTTTCGATCGAATGTTGAATATCTTCTTCAATCGAGTTCATTCGTTCTGACCCAAGATCTAGAGAAAAAAGTTGGCTCACGGCTTCCGTAATGACCCCATCGACAATGAAATAAATAAAAAAGTAGCCTGAGATCGTAAACAAAGGAAGAAGGAACCACAGCCATCGAAATGGGATTTGAATGCGAAATCCGATCACAGAGAATCGTCCCCAAAATAAGGCAATTGCTGTAACTAAATAAGAGATATCTATGAAGAATTGAAAAAAGGTATTAATAATATAAGGATCAATCGAAATGACATTTAAAACACTAAGCAGATAAAAAAAGACGAGATAAATAATCTGATTCCAAGCAAGATAGTAGACCAAATCTTTAAGAGATAGATAGGGTTGAAGATGAGCTTCATATGAAAATAAAGTCAAGAATCCAAATAAGAGAAACGATAGAGTAGCGGCGAGGCTAAGGAGATCCATGAACGAAAAAGTGACACTATACCATAAAGGTAGATAATCTGTGAATTGAATCAACCATGTATTTTGATCCGTTTTTGTCCACTCAAATAAACCAAAATTGATTAAGCGTTGTGCTAAATGAATAATAAATAAAACCCATGCACTAAGGTCTCGAAGTTGATGAAAGCGATTTTTAGGCTGTTGAACTGATAAAGAGTGCGTGGTTGAAAGGGTTATTTGTGTCATATCTACCTCTTAGATGAAAGATTTTTGAAAATCGGGTGATAAATTTATCTTAATCAACGAATTATTTAAATACAACGGAAAAATAAAGAGACTCTAGAATACAATTATCTCTAAATAAAAACTAGCTCTTCAATATTTGAAGAGCTAGTCAGACTTGAACTATTTTTCCTGTTGATTGATCATGTGATGAGCAGACATGACCAAACGACTCCAGATCTGCTCCCGTTCTAATCCTGAAATCCCCACTTCATCGAGTGCTTCATGCATGCAAGACAACCATGCTTCAGCACGTGCCGGGGTAATAGGAAAGGGTAAATGTCTGGCTCGAAGCATAGGATGGCCGTACTCATTGGTATATAATGGAGGGCCGCCGAAAAACTGAGTCAGGAAAAGGTATTGCTTTTCCATCACAGGTTGAATATCTTCAGGGAAGATCGTCTTTAGTAATGGATGAGCCTGAACTCTAGGATAAAAAGCTTCTACCAATTGTCTAACTTTTTCAGCACCACCAATACGTTCGTAGATGGTGATTTTTTCATTCATTTGATCGCTCCTTGCTACTTACCCTGTGACATTCTTTTAAAAGATCGTTCTACTGCACGGATTGTAAATTGAATGTCTTCATCAGAATGGGTCGTGGTTAAGAACCAAGCTTCATATTTAGAGGGAGCTAGATAAACACCTTCTTCCAACATCAAACGGAAGAATTGCCCAAATAGCTCTCCGTCTGCTTGTTGTGCGTCTTCATAATTTACCACAGGCTGATCAGTGAAGTATACTGCAAAAGCCCCACCCATACGGTTAAGGGTAATGGTAATATTGTACTTTTTGGCTAATTCTTCAATGGCGTCAGCGAGCGTACGACCCATCTCATCAAGTCGTTCATAAGTTCCAGGTTGAGCAAGTGTTTCCAAACATGCGATTCCAGCTGCAATCGATAAGGGATTTCCTGCCATGGTTCCAGCCTGATACATCGGACCCATCGGAGCCACTTGATCCATGATTTTTTTACTGCCACCATAAGCACCAATCGGGAGTCCACCACCCATGATCTTACCTAATGCAGTTAAATCAGGTTCTACATCGAAGAGTGTCTGGATTGCACCATAGTGGAAACGGAATCCTGTGATCACTTCATCAAAGATGACTAGTGCACCTGCTTGGTGAGCCCTTGTTTTGACTTGATTGAGGAAATCAGGAGCTGGAGGTACAATTCCAAAGT
Source organism: Hazenella coriacea (assembly GCF_004341825.1). Classification (GTDB taxonomy): domain Bacteria; phylum Bacillota; class Bacilli; order Thermoactinomycetales; family Thermoactinomycetaceae; genus Hazenella; species Hazenella coriacea. The sequence goes on from NZ_SMAG01000010.1 coordinate 59,250, forward strand.
TACCCACTAAAGGCTCAACTAATACCCCAGCAATTTGATCTCCCCAAGCATCTAACGCTTGTTGGAAAGCATCTAAATCGTTATATGGAACTGTAATGACTTCTTGTGCAAGACTAGGTGGAATACCAGCACTATCGGGAATTCCAAGTGTTGAGGGACCAGAGCCCGCAGCGACAAGTACTAAATCAGAATGACCATGGTAGCATCCTGCAAATTTAAGAATTTTATTACGCCCTGTATAAGCACGGGCCAAACGGATTGTTGTCATGACAGCTTCAGTTCCACTATTAACAAAGCGAATTTGTTCCATGGATGGAATCGCTTCACGTAACATCTGTGCTAAACGTACTTCTTTTTCCGTAGGTGTTCCATATAATACACCATGACTAGCAGTCTCGATAATCGCAGCTGTCACATGTGGATGAGCATGACCTAGAATGATGGGACCAAATGCAGCGAGATAGTCAATATAACGATTGCCATCTTCATCCCAAAAATAGGGTCCTTGTGCTTTTTTCATAAATACAGGGGTTCCATTGCCAACAGCACGAAAAGAACGTGATGGGCTATTTACCCCCCCGACGATTACATCTAAAGCTTCTTGATATAATTGTTTTGAACGTTGTAATTCCAAGAAAAAGTCCTCTCCTTTCTTTACCAAAGACAATTGTACCGATGTTTTTTAAAAAATCATAGGGGAATGTAAAAGAGTTCTTCGATAGTCAGTTGTTTCTTGATTTTAACTTGTGATATTCTGAAAATGGTAACGTATGATCTTGTGGGGTCAAGCACTTTATATTCTAAAGTTTGTTGCATATATAGATCAACTTATCATTTGTTTAAAAGTGATATGTGATGGTAATTGCAACTGCCTAGTTCTAGAAATTTCTACTGCAACAGAAATAAGTGGAGGCGAGGAAGATTGTCGTTATTTAATGTGGGGGAAAAATATAGAAACTCATACACCATCGAACATGTGGTTCCATTTTTCGATGGTGAGCTAGCCATTTCTCACTTGGATTCAAAGAGGTATTACTTGCAATCTGCCCACTTAAAAAAACAGGCTCCCTCCCGGGCAATCCAGCAATATCGTTCATTAAATCATCCTCTAGTTATACCTTTTACTGAAGTTTATACTGAAGATCGCTCCCTAGTTTTTATTCGACCTTATTGTTCGATTAAGCCATTACATGAAGTTGTGATGAAAGAAGACATAGCAGAAGATACCATTGTTCAATGGGGTAAACAACTCTTGTTACTTGCTGCTGAGCTGAAAACGAAAGCGATGCCTATGTATTTACTCACGGACCCGAGAAATATAGGTCTTGATGAAGAAACTGATGAGTTGAAAGTTCTCTTCTGTGGGGTAGAACATATCACAGCTCTTCGATCGACACTTGATTGGGGAACTTTTTTCTATAGCTTGGTTAGTAAAGAACATTTAGAAGGACCCATTGATAAGGTTCCCAATGATTTAGAGGGTTCCAAACATTTACATCGGCTCATTCAAAAAAGCTTACAAAATAACTCCATTGATTCGATTTTGTCACATATTGAAGTTTATGAGAAGAAGCGAAAGAAAGGTGGGATTCTCGATTTTCTCTTAGGTGGAGGAAAAAAAGAGAAAGAATCTTCGAATGAAGCGACACTAAATGAAGATGCCCAAAATTCTTCTCCTTCAATAGAACCCCCAAGCACACTCCCTTCTCGACCTGAACAGATCGTTGGACCTGAGCCCACTTTAGCAGACCCACGCAAAAGTACTGATGTGGAGTATTTAGACAAATTACGTCGAGAGCTAGAGCGAAAGCAGCAGGAAGAGATCGAACGCCAGCGGCTGCAAATGGAATTGGAAATGGAACGCCAACGACAGGAATTTCTAAAAGAATTGGAAAAAGAGCGAGGCATTCGGGAGCGCTTGGAGCAGGAACGCTTAAAACAAAAACGTTTGGAGCAAACAAGTACAAGCGAAAACGATGTAGAACAAGAGAGCTTGGAGCAAGAGAGCTTGGAGCAAGAGAGCTTGGAGCAAGAGAGCTTGGAGCAAGAACGTTTGGAGCAAGAACGCTTGGAGCAAGAACGTTTGGAGCAAGAACGTTTGGAGCAAGAACGTTTGGAGCGAGAACGCTTGGAACAAGAACGTTTGGAGCAAGAGCGTTTGGAGCAAGAGCGTTTGGAACAAGAACGTTTGGAGCAAGAGCGTTTGGAACAAGAGCGTTTGGAGCAAGAGCGTTTGGAGCAAGAGCGTTTGGAACAAGAACGTTTGGAACGAGAGCGTTTGGAGCAAGAACGCTTGGAACGAGAGCGTTTGGAGCAAGAACGCTTGGAGCAAGAACGTTTGGAACGTGAACGTCGGGAATGGGAGCGTCGCGAACGAGAACGTTTGAAACGTGAATTAAAGGAAAAGATGAGTTTGGAACTAGAGAAGTTAAGGGATGAACGTCTGGAATGGGAACGCCGTGAACAGGAGCGTATGGAGCAGGCACGTTTATCATTTGAAAATCGAGAACGTGCTTTGATTGAGAAATTAGAATTACAGCTTTCACAAATTGAAGTGTCTTTTCCGCTTCAAAGTGAAAATCCGAAACAAATAGATTCTCTAGAAAAAATGAAAGATGAATTATACGGGGAGAAATCCAAAGAATTGCAACCCTTGAGTGATGGGAATTCTTTGCAAAACTTAAATTCTTTTGCCCAACCCAATTCATCAGTTGAATCGGGCATTGCCAAACAAGAGGAAAATCAGCGAGCTAAAGAAAGTGAAGAACATGCACGTTTAGCTAGACAATTTGAAGAATACATGAAACAAATGTATAAAAACAATTAAATAGGTGTAGCGGTGGAAATGTAGAGCTCATTTCTATAGGACTTACCGCTACCTTTTATCTCTACTTTTTTGGGTCAGAGACACAAAGGAGTGATCTGATTGGTATTTTTTAAAGCATTAGCTAGTTTAGGTGTTGGAGCTGCCACGATTGATACAAAGTTAGAAGGAACACAATTCTTCCCAGGGGATACTGTGAATGGAGAAGTATTTATTCGTGGGGGACAAGCAGAGCAACAAGTAGATGAGATTTACCTTTACTTGGTTGTAGATATTTCGAAAAATGATAAAAAAACCGCTCATGTATTGAAAAGTTATCATTTATCCACTTCATTTCTGATTGAAGCGAATGGGAGTCATAGTGTGCCTTTTAAAATTAAGTTACCTCTAGAAACTCCCATGTCAAGTGGAGCTTTTCCTGTGTATTTAAAAACGGGACTAGATATCAAAATGGCGATTGATCCAAGTGATACAGATCGAATTGAAGTCTTACCTACTCCGTATGTGCAAAAAGTATTACAGCAATTTGAAGATGCTGGATTTGTCTTATATCAAATTCACAATGAGTTTGATGATCAGTGTGATCCACCTTTCTTTCAAATGCTCAAATATAAGCCGACGGGTTCATATCATGGATTTGTGGACGAAATGATCATTTATATTAATCATAATGGTAATGAAGTGAATATGGATGTTGAGATGAACCGTTCTGCGAGATTTTTACGGAGTAATTTCCACTGGTCCATAGATGACCCTGAAGGTACTCTACATGTAAACGATGAACATATTTATCAAGATCCTGTAGACAAAATACAAGATATGTTAAATAGAAAAACACTGTCATAGGTAGGGAGAGTTGAATGAATGGTGTTTAGCAAGGCGCTAGCCAGCTTAGGTGTTGGAGCAGCAAAGGTAGATACGCGTCTGGAAAAAGCTAAGTTTAGGCAAGGAGAAATGATTCAAGGTAAAATTTTTATTCAAGGTGGACAAGCGGAGCAACAAATAGATGAGATTTACCTCTACTTAATTGTTCAATACTATCATGAAGGTTCTCAAAGTGAATATGTGATTGAAGAGAAGCGATTAACTGACCTCATCCTCATTGCTCCACGCGAGATCAAAGAGATTCCATTTGAATTTCAGCTGCCTTATGATTCCCCAATCTCAAGTTACGGATCCACTCTCTATTTAAAAACGGGTTTGGATATCAAAATGGCAATCGACCCTGGTGATATGGACGGGATTGATGTGGAACCGCATTCAATTGTTGATTCTGTTTTAATTGCAGCTGAACGTGTAGGTTTTCAATTATATAGTGTTGAGTATGATTTTGAACATTACTTTTCCCGTCATCCGTTTGTTCAGGTATACAAATTAAAGCCATCAGGTCGCTATAATCAAGTTCTTGACGGCTTAGAGTTTGTGTTTACAGCACAAGAAGATAGCGTTGATGTAATCATGAATGTAGACCGAAAAGCCGTTTGCTTTATGAGCTCCATGGAGGAAGCATTAGATTTAGATCGACGCTTAGTTCCTTTTACCGTTAAACAAGCAGATGTAGATGCTGGTGGGTTAGTAGAATTGCAAAATCGCTTAGAAGAATTAATTACGCCTCATTTGGAGTAACAGAGATAAAAATTGAATGCATAGAAGAGTGTCCAACTCATAATATGTAAAATGATAAAGCTACACCTATTTACAAAAAAAGCGTTATCATGGAACAAGAACACGCTTGGGGGCGGTTCGATCTAAAGTCCACAGGCGTTTTCTCCATGAGATCTCAAGGGTGTTTGCTTCTATAGGGTATTCCCACAAATGGAATACCTTTTTTCTTTGAAAGGTACAATGAAGTTTCGTAGGGGGATGAGCTTGTGAAAGCAGTCCATGCACAGCATTTAACTAAAGAGTTTAAAGTTTATCAAAGCCGCCCAGGGTTAGCTGGAGCTTTTCGGGATTTATTGAATCGTGAGTATCGTACGATCCGAGCTGTCGATCAAATTGATTTAGAGATCGATCAAGGTGAATCAGTGGGTTATATTGGAGAGAATGGAGCCGGCAAATCAACAACGATTAAAATGCTAACGGGGATTTTACAGCCTACTGCAGGTGAATTACAAGTGAATGGATATGATCCCCACCGGCAACGAGAAAAGTTTGTCAAAACCATTGGTGTCGTTTTTGGTCAACGAAGTCAACTCTGGTGGGATATTGCTGTTCAAGAATCATTTCGTCTATTACAAAAAGTATACCAGGTTCCATCGGATCAATATCACAAACATTTGTCGCGTATGGTTGAAGTCTTAGAAATTGGGAACTTATTAGATCAGCCCGTGCGGAAGCTTAGTTTGGGACAACGAATGCGTTGTGAATTAGTGGCATCATTGATCCATCAGCCTTCCCTTCTTTTTTTAGATGAACCGACGATTGGTTTAGATGTCTTAGTGAAAGAGAATATTCGTCAATTTCTCAAAGAGATGAATCAAGAGTTGGGAACAACAATTATGTTAACGACCCATGATTTATCAGACATTGAAGCCCTTTGCTCCCGAGTGGTGATGTTGGATAAAGGAAAAATCATTTATGATGGTAGCTTACAAAGATTGAGATCTGAATGGGGAGGAACGAAAAAGGTCCACTTGGAAATGGAGCGTCCTGTTCAGATTCAGGAGTTAGAGACGTGGACGGAAGGACTGATGATCCGTTGGGAACAGAGAGGTCCTCAGCAAGTGATTGCATATGTAGAACAAGGAGAAGCGAGTGTATCTGAGGTTTTATCGAAACTAGTACAGCATATCGCTATTCATGAGATGGTGATTCAAGAGACCTCCACTGAAGAGATTGTTCGCAAGATCTATCAGGAGGGGATGACGCTTGCATAAGCTGAACATGTACTGGGAAGTGATTCGCATCCGCTTTTTGATGATGCTTGCTTATCGGGTGAACTATTATAGTGGAATCATTATTTATAGTTTAAATATCGGAGTGAATTACTTTCTATGGATGTCCATTTATGGAGATCAACCCAGTTTACAAGGTTTAACCGCTATTCAGATGGCTACGTATATTGCAATCTCTTGGATGGCAAGAGCCTTATATTTTAATAATCTAGATCGCGAAATTGCTCAAGAAATTCGTGATGGAACAGTTGCGATTCAGCTGATTCGTCCCTATCATTATTTGCTTGTCAAAGCAGCTCAGGGCTTTGGAGAAGGAATATTTCGTCTGCTCCTCTTTAGTGTTCCAGGAATGATTATCATTTCCTTTATTTTTCCGATCCACTTACCTGTTTTTTCAGAAGTCTGGTTTAAGTTTGCCCTTAGTCTGTTGCTGGGTTTTATTGTAAATGTTCAAGTCAATATCATCACAGGTTTGGGTGCCTTTTTTATTTTAAATAATCAAGGGTTGATTCGGGCGAAACGTGTAGCTGTCGATTTATTGTCAGGGTTGATTATTCCAATCACGTTTTACCCCGAGTGGGCACAATCGATTTTATCCTTTTTACCCTTTCAGGCAATTAGCTATCTTCCCAGTATGATTCTAGTGAAAGACTTTGCGGGTGATCAGTTGGTCCAAGCTCTTGGAATACAAGTACTTTGGTGTATTTTTTTGTGGATTCCCATTCAAGTGATTTGGCTTAAAGCAAGAAAAACTTTAGTGGTACAAGGTGGTTAAATATGTTCCATCTTCAGTTGTTTATTGAATATATCAAGCAATATTTAAAGTCTAGAATGTCATATCGTTGGGATTTTGTCGCTCAATTTACCACAGATTTTCTATTTCAGGCAGTGAACCTAGTCTTTATCTTAGTAGTTTTTCAACACACTTCAAGTCTTAGTGGTTGGAATCAATATGAAGTCATATTTATTTATGGTTACTTCTTAATTCCTTGGGCAATCTTCACTTCTTTTTTCAATCTGTGGGATTTTAATGATCGTTATATTATTAAAGGTGAACTGGATCGAGTTCTTACAAGACCCGTTCATAGCTTACTTCAGGTGATTATGGAAACGATGACGCCTGAATCAATGATTGGGATTCTCACAGGAGGGATTGTGATGGGTTATGGAATGACCCATCTGGATCTTCATTGGACATTATTAGATGTGATCTGGTTCATTTTATTTACGTTGGGAGGAGTAGCCGTCTATGCTGGAATTTATATTGCGTTAACCAGTATCAGCCTCTACACCGACTCCAAATCAGATATCCAGCCCATTATCTATAACATTGGTACTTATGGGCGTTATCCGATCAATATCTATCACTGGACGGTTCAATTTGTGCTTACTTGGCTCTTACCATTCGCTTTTGTGGGCTTTTATCCCGCAAGCTATCTACTCGATGAAGATCGATGGATGTTCTATGCCATGCTGACCCCCGTTGTGGGAGTTGTGTATCTAGGACTAGGAATTTATCTATGGAACCGAGGGATTCGTCATTATCGTGGAGCTGGAAACTAAATAGATCAATGTTGTAGCCTCTCCTAGATAGAAATTCTGGGGAGGCTATTATTTTTAATTTAGTAGTGTTGATATGGCTATGATTACCTAAATCTTAGAGCGTCGGAGCTCGATGTTCACTTTTCATGAGTTTGTACCTTGCGAAGAAGAAATGAAGTGTATTAAAAAGTTATTGGCTTGGTATTTGGAAAGCTCCTCGTGCTACCATCCATGATGTGATGAAAGGAATGGATCTTGGAATACAGTTTATAGAATAACATTTGGAGAAGTGAGATAAAATGATTGATAAATTAAAAGAGTTAATAGAAGGTAGCTTTTTAGAAGATATTTATTTAACGGGATTTGTGGGTATTGAGAATGAACCTGCTGAATTTTATGCGGATGATCGCTTTTTGTATTTTGAGTTTAGTGATCGATTTATAGAATTTGAATCTATTGATCAATTTTCTAGACTTCGTATTACAATCGTTGACTTGATTAGGCATGAATTTGAACTAGAGGAAGATATGATTCCTGGTAAATCTAGAATTAGTCAGGTTGTATTCAAAAATCCCTTAGCGGATGCAAGTATGTGTTTTTACAATTTTGAAGCAAGGGAGAGTGGTGTATTATGTGATGCCTTACAGATTAACTTATCTAACGGGCAGAATATTTTTTTAGATCCATCCTTCTTAGGGATTAATATGGGTGGTTTAGATGTACAGGATGTTTGGAAAGATAATTTAATTGATGGAATAGTACCCAAGAAAACATATATAGATTTTGCTCACTAATTTACCTAATCAAACTTTGATTATAAAAAGTATATCAGAAATCTATCTGAATATTTCAGATGGCAGAGATAGTTTCAAATATCATTCTTAGAGGATCCCTTTTTTGATTCTGAGAAAAATATATTATAGTACTTCTTTCCTGATTAAAGTGAGTTGTTCTTGAATGGAAATTAATATGGTAGCCTCCTTAGATTCCAAGAGAGGCTATTTTTTTATGTTATTTATTTTCTAATTAAATAAATTTTAGAAAATAATCTATTTACTAATTCAATTTTGTTATAATAAACAAGGATAAAAATATGCTGAATAGTTCCATGGATGAAGGAGGTTTTGTATGGAGTTGATCACTTCCAAAAAGCGATTATGGATAATGATTGGAATTGCTTGTTCGATAGTGATTTTGCTATTTTGGATCTACTCATTTTTCTACACATTTTATCAAGTGGATGGAAATAGTATGGAACCTGCTTTGAAAAATGGAGAAGTTTATACTGTTCATAAAAATTACTCTACGATTCATCGAGGAGATATTGTTGTATTTCATTCCTCACAAGAAAAGATGGATTTCATCAAGCGAGTGATTGCTCTTCCAGGAGAGACGATCGAGATTCGAGATCATCGCGTCTATATCAATGGAACGGTTCTCCCTGAGCCGTATATTGCTAAATATCCAGAGATTAAAGATATTGAACCTACTAAAATTCCTGAAAATAGCTACTATGTGTTGGGGGATGAACGACTTTATAGTTTTGATAGCCGACAGCTAGGTCCCATATCTCAAGCCGATCTGATTGGCATGATCAAACCCGAAGAGAGAGGTGTCACCAGATGATTCAGGTACTGAAAAGTTATTGGCTTCGTATTTGGAAAGAACCTCGTGTTGCCATCCATGATGCCATGAAGGAAACTACACCAGCTCTTTCTATTCTTTTAATTTCTCTATTTGGGATCACTCTATTTGTAGAGCAAGCATCGATGCGTGATATGGGGGATACCACTTCAGGTGGGGCGTTATTTATACTAGCTTTCATCATCGGACCGATCTTAGGAGCCCTTGCCTGGTTGATCCTAACTCTTGTTATTCACGGTTCGTCACGTTTATTTGGTGGTGTCGCTACATTTACGGAAACAAGGCAAGCTGTTACGTGGGCAACGATTCCTTATACCTCCAAATGGGTGCTTCTGCTACCAATGTTATTGATCTTTCGTGGTGAACTCTTTCTGTCGAAAACACCCATTATGGATGATTCTATGTTTTTACTCATCCTCTTCCTCATCTTTAGTGTTTTAGATCTAGCCATGACGGTGATTTACTATGTAATTTTTTCGAAGATCATGGGAGAAGTCAACGACTTTTCAGCTTGGAAAGGTTTTGCCTCCATCTTTTTCATTCCCTTCACTTTATTTTTCTTACTCATTATCGCTTCACTTACATTTGCATAGAGAGAAGAAAGGAGAATCGAGCCATGAATTTTTTGGAGCTTCTTAGACGTTGGCAACGGCCCCTTTCTTCTCAAAAAGGATCGTCAACGTTACAGTATGTGATTATTATTGCCGTGGGTGTCCTTCTAGCAGCGATTCTATTTATGTTTATGAAAGACTCCCTGATGCAAACGAAAGTGGAAGACAAAGTAACCCAAGCACTGGATGGCAAAACAACGCCTCCAGTCTCGCAACCCAATTCGGAACATTCCAATGAACAAACAAATGGGAATGATCCTATAAATGATCCAAAGCCTTCTACCCCTCCTTCTAATTCCTCCTCAGATTCAGATCAAAAAGACGAAAAGAAGGAAGGAGTCTTTGATTGGATTTCAGACAAATGGGATAAAGGAACGGGTTGGGTCTCAGATAAATGGGATAAAGGAACCAAATGGGCCTCAGATACCTGGGATGATGGAGTCGAATGGGCTTCAGATACTTGGAATGATAGTATGGATTGGCTCGGAGATCAGTGGAATCAAATCAAGGAAGGTGATCTGAAACGCATTTGGAATGATCCCCTTGGCTATCTAGGTGATATGGTTGGCTGGGAGGATATCAAGGAGACATGGAATAAAATCACCAGTGATCCCCTTGGTTACCTCAAAGATTCGTGGAATGTCATCAAAGATGGATGGAATGCGGCTTGGGAAGACCCCTTGGGTACTTTGTGGACATTAATCTTCGATAAAGATCAGTTTATGGAAGGTTGGCATGGGAAGGATGAGAACGGAGACCATATTCCGATCCTGAATCGGGTCTGGAAGGTAGCCGAAAGTCTCCCATTACCCACTAAGATTTTAAAAGTAGGTAGTGCAGGGAAGAAGATTCTTGTTCATGATGGTTGTGGGTGTCCGACTGGAAATAACTCTAATCCAAAGCCTAGTTCAAATGGAGATAATAATAACCAGAATAACAATTCCAATGAATCTGGGACGAATCATACTCGAAAACCTTCAGGACTTAAAAATGGAAACCCGAATTTCACCTATTCAGTATATGAAGAAAATGGGAAACACTATATAAGAACAAGTGATAATAGGGTTATTGAGAATAGATATCATTATACAGGTCCAGTTGAAAAAACAACCAAACAGGGAAACACTTATACTGTTACGTATGATAGTAATGGATTCCCGAATTTTGACCCTTGGAAAAAGGCTGAAATTCATTTACCATCAGATGCGATTGTGGGCGGCAGCAGTGATCAAACTCGGTTTGCAACGATCCTGCTGAAAGAACGATATGTAAAAGAGTATGGAAGTGAGAACTGGAAAGATAGATTGAAAAATCAAGGATTCACTAATGATCAAATCGAATCAATAGACAAAGGGGAAGGCTCCATCGGTGGAAAGAATGATCGAAAAACAAAGCTCACATGGCATCATCATCAAGATACAGGAAAACTGATTCTAGTGCCATATGATTTAAACAACACTTTCAAACATACTGGTGGTCACAAAATTTGGGGTCAACAATCTGGAAACTAGTAATCCGTAAAAGGAGTTTGTCACATGATTACATGGTTGAAAAGAGAAGTAAAACTTCCTATTGAAGAGTTTGCCCAAATTGAAGAAAGTCTAGGGATCTGCTTTCCACGAGATTATGTGGATTGGATTCAAAAACATAGACGTCCAGAGAGTGGGCATGCTCACATTCTCATTGATGATGAACCATACCATTTTGATGAACTGTACGATCTAGAGGAAATCATAGACGAGGTAGAAGCTTTGTTTGAGGGAAATGAGGAACTGAAGGAAACGGGACTCATTGTTCCCATCGGATTTGACTCTGCTTTGAATCCTTATAGCTTTTATTACGGACAAAGTCGGGAAAATCCTATTATTATTTGGTTTTCATCTGATGATGCCCTGTCAGAGATCTTTAATGGAACTAAGCTTAATCTGAAACAAGTTCGCATTGTCAGACAATCATTTACTAAGTTTATTAATGATTTATATGTAAGAACGGATTATTAAGTGGAGAAAACTTCTCCTATTGTTCTTAACTTTTCTTGGTTTAGAAAAAACTGAAGAAAAATTGTACAACTGAATAATCTTTAGGTAGGTAATGATTGAAAAAACATGGGAGCGATGGGGAGTATACATTGCTCCCATGTTTTTTTAACTGTAGAATACCAATTTGATTGTGGTTTAGAAAAGAGGAATTGGATTGACTTTATTTTTACTTTACTATTGGGGAAAAACAGTGGAGAATGGAGATAATATGAGGTTTGAAGGTGATTAAACTTGACTCGGAGCTCGATTTTCGCCCTCCATGAGCTTGTACCTTGCAAAGAAGTGGAGAAGTCCGCTTCACCCTTTGATTCCGGGAGGAGGCAAACGGCATAGAAGCATCACAAGGAAGAGTAGCTTCCTCTTTTCCTTCATCAAAGGGTTCTGCTATGTAGTGGTACAAAGTCAATTCGTCCGAAATATCGACTCCTAACTATGGGTATTTCAACACTACTGTCTTATCAAATCAAGTTCCCCAAAGTTAAAATAAATTCTTGGCGAAATACAGTGCAATGAGACTGGAGATGGCACTCCCACTCACATAGATTGTCGTGGTGAGCCAGTCTTTTTTTTGTATCAGTTTTACTACTTCAACACTAAAGGTAGAAAGGGTTGTGTATCCGCCTAAAAATCCTTTTGTTAATATAGGAAATAGGAACATAGACCAAGAGAAATAACTACTTTCCTGTAATCCGAGGAGAATTCCTAAGAGAAAGCAGCCAGAAAAATTAATGATCCATGTAGCTAGTGGAAAGCGACTCCATCTTGGATGTTGAGAGACTATTTTTTGCGAAAGAAAAAAACGGAGCATCGCCCCTATACTTCCGCCAATTCCGATGAGTAGTAGTTGGATGAACGGTGTCAATGGCTGTACCCCCTTGTTCCCAGATGATCTCCCCACCAAGCAAATAAAGGACCTCCAATGAATGTCACGATTAAATAAATAAGTTGCAAAGGGATGCTTTCTAATTGAGACATCTCAGCGCTCCAAGCTGAAAAAGTAGTATAAGAGCCCAAAAGACCTGTTCCTAATCCAAGTCGCCATTTTTTAAGTCGGGGGAATCGGGTACAGAGGGCAAACAGAAAGCCTAATAAAAAGCTACCTGTTACATTTACAATGAGGGTTCCCCATGGAAAGAGAATAAACGGAAAAAGAAAGGAAACTCCAGTTCTGAGCAGAGTACCAATAAAGCCACCAATTCCCACCACCCACATTTGTCTCATTACTAAAAATCCTCTCTGTGTTATCTCCCAATAAAATAACAAAAATGAATGAAGTTCGCTAGGGACCGTTACAAAGACTTTTTTTAAGGAGTGGTGTTGTTTCCAATCTCGATAGGAATTTTGTTGTTGCTTTTGATTAATCCGAAAAGGGGACTATATATCTTAAGCGAACGAATTTTGTGAGTACACTACGGGAAAAAGAAACCATCTACATCACCGATTCATGAAGTTTCTTCTCTATCCTCTTTTATACTTGAGGAGTCGATCTCCACGGTTGACTCTTCTGAAGGAGCGGATTCTTCTCCTCCTTCATTTGCTTCTTGCCCTTCCTTCGAATTCTCGGTCTGATGTTCTTTCATGATTTGATCAATGACACCGCTCATACATGTTTCATCTCCGTTAGCAGATAATCCTACATTGAGTGTACCACTGAGAGTTTGCACGTGTAGTTCATGGATTTTATATTCCATTTTATCGATTTGGATTGGTTTTAAGTTGTTTATCATTTCTTTTAACTCTTGACTCTCTTTATTTAATTTGGCGATCTCGTCCTCCAATTGTTGAAGTCGTGCCCACCAGTAAGGAACATTAGCATCGTACATCCCAATCACCTCGGTTCCGGTCATGATTACTAATAGAAGTATATGGTGTTGTTGTACTCTTTCATTCCCAATCTGTGACAAGACGAGCCCTTATCGAATAAACTGTGTGCAGTGAGACCAGAGAGACTGTTTTGGGAGCGAGAGGAGGATGGGGTGTTGAATAATAGTAAAAACAGTTTTGATTTTACGAAATGGAATCAATTAGCTCGTCAATTTCTTGGTGAGGATTTTTTTCAGGATATGATGGATGGTCCACTCAAGCAAGGTCAGGGGCCTTATGCAGATGTGTATCAAGGGCAAAATGAAGTGATTGTGGTTATTGATCTCCCTGGGATGGAGGATATTAACTCCCTAGACATCCGAGTGGAAGGGGCACTCATGAAGATCAAAGGATTTATAACCTCTCCTTATCAAGGGTATCCAACTATTACGACAGAGCGACAACGGGGAGAATTTGAAAAAACGATTAATTTGGGAAATGATGTTTCTAATAAATATACGAGTGCGCGGTATCGGAAAGGGGTTTTGGAGATTCGGCTTCCCAAATTAGAAGTTCGTCAACAAGCTAAGAAAATTAAAATTAATGCACAAGACTAGAGAGATGTAAAAAGCAAGGAGGGGGAACGAGTGGGTACGATCAATAATATATTTAACCTAAAAATAAATAGTGTATCCAGTGCAGCCTCCGTCAATTTTGGTAATACCGTTAATATTGGAGCGGAAAGTGTGAACAAATCTGTAGGGGGATCTGCACCGATCGGGGATTTTTCTAGAAATATGGACTTAGAAAGAAACGTATATATAGATCCGGATCTAGTGGATACGCCCAGAGTGGGGTGATCAAAGTGATTCAAGTCAATATTGGCTGTATTGATATTAAGACAGTGTATCAAGCTGGTTCTGTGAATATCGGTACAACCCTTAACTTTGTACAAAGACCTCAACCACAAGGAGAGCCCCCCCTCCCACCTACTAGACCCCGTAGACCTAGACGTCCAAGGGTAAGACCACCCAGAGTACCCAGGGTACCAAAGCCCGAACCAACATCTTTGGGAACACAAGAGTCCTCCTCCATGAACTAACTTTATATAACTAAATCGATACATTTTAAATTTACTTCAAACTGTTTGAGTCAGTGAAGAAAGTACATACTAGATGTGACACATGTTAGAATGGATGTAACGATGAAATGTGAGGTGTATAGTACATGATTCAAGAAGGCAATCAAGCAATTGATTTTACATTAGAAGCTTCCAATGGAGAAAAGGTTTCCCTTTCAGAATTTCAGGGCAAAAATATTGTTCTCTATTTTTATCCGAAAGATATGACCCCAGGTTGTACCACACAGGCGTGTGATTTTCGTGATTACCATGAACAATTTAGTCAAATGGATACAGTGATTCTGGGTGTGAGTCGAGACCCGATTTCTCGTCATGAAAAATTTATTGAAAAGTATAATCTTCCCTTTGCATTATTGAGTGACCCTGAAGCGGAAGTTTCTCAACAGTATGGTGTATTTAAAGAAAAGAATATGTTTGGGAAAAAAGCGATGGGAATTGAACGATCTACTTTTATCATTGATCGTCAAGGAAAAGTGGCTAAGGTATACCGAAAGGTAAAAGTAAAAGATCATGTGGCTGAGGCGCTACATTTTATTCAGCAACATTTGAAATAAAGGAGGAGGGAGATTGCCCCAAACACTTTATGATTGGCCTGATTATTATGATTGGACTTCTCCAGGCTTAGAGCGGGATGTTACATATTATGTGGAACTTGCAAAGGAGTCGGGAGGACCCGTATTAGAGTTAGGTTGTGGGACAGGTAGAATCAGCCTCGCGATTGCGAAGGAGGGAATTCCTGTCGTTGGGGTTGATCTTTCTGCACCCATGTTGAAGAAAGCCGAGAAGAAGGCGAGCGAAATGGGGCTTCTTTCCCATGTTCGTTTTTTGGAAGCTGATATGACTCAGCTAGATTTAGAGGAACAATTTCCACTCATCATCATTCCTTACCGTTCATTTCTTCATTTATTAACAGTTAGAGATCAAATCAATTGCTTAAAAAGAGTTCGTAAGCATTTGAGTGATGAGGGTGTATTTGCATTTAATATTTTTGTACCTTGGATTGAAGATCTCCATCAAATGGATCAATCCTACTCGTATCGAGGAACATTTCCAGTTCCAGGCTCCTTTGATCAGGTTGAGCTATATGACTACACAGAGTACGACTATTTTCATCAGACAGCGACTATCGTACGTTATGTAGAACATTTCGATCCACAGGGTAGCTTGTTAAATAAAATTCGGACCTCTGTTCGATTCCGTTATATATTTCCGACTGAAATGCAACACTTACTCAACCTTTGTGGATTTAAAGTGGTTCATCAATATGGATCTTTTCATCGTACTTATTTTGACTCACAAAGTACGGAGTTAATTATAGAAGCAGTGAAAAGAATCGTTTAGAAATGGTGGGGACATAGTTGGTTCATGTTGTTTCTACAGCTAAGATGAGTGAAAAGCACCAACTTTTGTGTAAGGAAACCTTTCCAGGGATCCGTTTTTCTTTTTTTAATGAGATTTCTGAAGCGCGAGGTGCTTTGCCTGAAGCGGAAGTATTGATTACTTATGGGGAAGATTTAACTGACGAAGTGATCGACAAGTGTACAAAGTTACGCTGGATTCAAGTGATTAGTGCTGGGTTAGAATGTATGCCTTTTCAGGCTTTACAAAAAAAGAATATCCATGTGACGAATGCCAGAGGGATTCATGCGATTCCTATGGCTGAGTATGTGATGGCTGTGCTATTACAAATCACACGTTGTACGATTCCTTTGATGGATCGACAACGGGCTAGGCATTGGGATCGAAGTATAAGGACTGGTGAATTAGCGGGAAAACAAATCGGGATTATTGGAGCCGGTGCCATTGGACAAGCCATTGCAGAACGAGCAAAAGCTTTTCAAATGAAAACGATCGGCTGTAACACGGATGGACATGTACGTCCAAACTTTGATCAGATGGTACAGACTCAACAGGTGGATGAACTACTTACCTACTCTGACTTTGTCGTTGTGACCGTTCCATTAACCCCAGAGACACATCATTGGATTGATGAACAAAAGCTAAACATGATGAAGCCTTCTGCCTATTTGATTCATATTGCTCGTGGTGCGGTGGTTCAAGAATCCGCTTTGCTCCATTTGTTACAACAAGAAAAAATCGCAGGGGCAGTCATCGATGTATTTGAACAGGAACCACTTCCTCCTGAGCATCCATTTTGGGATTTACCCAATGTAATTTTAACCCCTCATTTATCTGGGCGCTCCCCTCTATATATGACAAGGGCCATGGAGATTTTTATTCATAATATGAAGGTTTATCAAAATCAGATTGGAAACTGGATCAATCCGATTGACTTGTCCAAAGGATATTAAATACAGACAGATAGAAAAACAGAGGGGAGGGAGAACGATTGAAACCCAAACCAAAACGAGTGGCGACCAGAAAGATTCTCGACTCATTAGCTGAGATGTATCCAGATGCGCATTGTGAACTCGACTTTCGTAATCCATTTGAGTTATTAATCGCTACCATCTTATCCGCCCAATCCACAGATCGGCAAGTGAACAAGGTGACCAAAGGATTATTTGAAAAATTCCCCACTCCACAAGCTATTCTAACCATTACCGTGGAGGAGTTAGCAGATCATATTCGGGGGTTAGGACTTTTTCGCAATAAGAGTAAAAACATCATGAAAACATGTGAAATCTTAGTAGATAAGTATGATGGAGAGGTTCCACAGAACAGAAAGGACTTAGAAGCTCTCCCGGGAGTCGGACGGAAAACTGCCAATGTGGTTTTAAGCAACGCATTTGGCGTTCCAGCTTTAGCCGTTGACACCCATGTACAGCGAGTTTCCAACCGCTTGGCATTAGCCGATAGTGAAAACCCTCTTGAAGTCGAACGACAGCTCATGAAAAAAGTGCCACGTGCCGAGTGGAGTGATACCCATCATCAACTGATCTGGCATGGACGCAGAATTTGTAGTGCCAGAAATCCTAAATGCAGCAATTGTGATCTATTATCTTATTGTTGGTATGGAAAGAATATGGGGATCTGATTGGGAGATAAAATAAGATATTCGAAGGACTTAGGTTTATAGCCCCCAGTGAATGGATTGTTGAGTCCATTCACTGGGGGTTTTCGATAAATATAAAAGTAGAAATGAATTATTCGAAGTCATATATGATACGGACAGATGCACCATTTTTTAGTAAATACTGAACTGTTTTGAGTTGATCATGCATCATAGTTTTGTGTAAAGGAGTTTGCTGGTATTTGTTTTTTAAAAGTAGATCCCTTCTCTTTTGATTATTTTGTGTTTCATTTCTATTTATTTTAATTGAAAGGTACAAATCCTTTATAAGTTTGATTTTTGAATTGTTTCTCCTACATATAAGAATCGATCCAAAAAAAGAGTCACGATTTATTTTTGTGTACCTATAATTGGTATGGAAAGATTACGAGCGATTGACAAAGAATACAAAAGAGACGTAGACTAATTATATAGATTCTAAGTTAAGAATGGTTATATATCCATCAAAGGTAAATGGCGGACTTGCGAGGTGATGAACATGGCTAATAACCGTCTGGCTGAAGCTGTTGAAACATTGAAGTCCATAGGTGTCCGTATGACACCTCAGAGACATGCTATTTTGGACTATCTTCTTTCCACAATGGCTCACCCGACAGCTGATGAAATCTATAAAGCACTTGAAGGAAACTTTCCAAATATGAGTGTGGCTACGGTTTATAATAACTTAAGGGTGTTTAAAGAGGCGGGTTTAGTCAGAGAACTCACATATGGTGATTCCTCCAGCCGCTTTGATGCCAATATGATTGATCATTATCATGTGATTTGTCATGTGTGTGGTAAAATTACTGACTTTGATTATCCATCACTATTAAGTGTGGAAAAAGAAGCAGCATGTGCGACTGGTTATCAAGTAGATTATCACCGTATGGAAATTTACGGAACATGCCCAACTTGTTCACAACATAAACAATAGGCATAAAATCATTTATGAAGAAAAAAGTAAAACCTAGCATTTCTGCTATATGTAAATGCTAGGTTTTGTCTTTTGTAGAAGATTCGGTGACAGCTGTTTCAGTGTGGGTGGGGGAGTACATCGTAGCAATCTTAGCGGTATAATTGAGCTCTACTTGTTCCAATTTTGTTTGTAAAAGGGGAGTTAACTCGCCGATTCCTAGTGAAAGCTCATGATCAAGAAGTGTAAACTGTTTTGGTTGTTGAAAGGGCTCTAGGTGAACAAGAAGGCGGTCTATTTCTTGTTGAAAGAGATGGACAATTTCATTGGATCGTATCAATTCTTCACGATTTTTGATCAACAATTGCTTCCTTTCCGCGTATTCCATGCAAGTTGTAAAGTTAGGAATAATGAGTGCAGTTAAATAGTCATGATTTTTACCAACAATGATTGCTTGCTTAATGTAAGGGCTTGTTGCTAATACTTGTTCGATCATTCGTGGCTCAATCGATTGACCTGTAGATAGTTCAAAATGTCCTTCTTTGCGTTCAAAAAATCGTAGCGACCCATTCTCATTCCATTCAACTAAATCTCCTGTATGCAACCATCCATTGCTCATTGTTTGGGCAGTTTCTTCTTCTTGTTTATAATAACCAACCATGATACTAGGGCTTTTTACGAGAAGTTCCCCATCAGGAAGAATGCGGATCTCTGTACCAGGAATAGCGGAACCAATCGTACCATTTTGCATCTGATGTACTTGATTAGATAGTACGATGGAAGAGCACTCAGTCAGACCATATGATTCAATAATCGGAACACCACTGTGAGCGAAAAATGAGCTTACATCTGTTTGAAGGGGAGCACCACATGAAATCATGAGACGAAGTTGTCCACCTAACATCTTTCGGATCTTGGAGAAGACAGCCAAATGGGCTAGTGTATGTTTTACTCGGAGATCATTGGGAACTGACCAATTAAATCCTTTTGCGGTTGTCTCTAAGTAGGATTTAGCGATCGATGAAGCCCAATCAAAGAGCTTTTGTTTCAAGTTATTATGTGTCCACTCTTGAACCAATTGTTTATGTAGCTTCTCAAGAAGTTGAGGTAGAGTTAATATAATGGTTGGTTTTACTTCGATCATCGTTTGCTGGATGTTGTCAGTCTTTCTTGTATAGGCGATAGTTGCCCCAGAGCCAAGTGGTGCAAATTGTCCTGTGATCCGTTCAAAGGTGTGAGACATAGGTAGGACGGAAAGGAAAATATCAGATACTGAATAGGGAACGGCAAAAGCAAATGACTCGATTTGATGTAAAATATTTAAATGAGATAACATCACAGCTTTAGGTTGTCCAGTTGTACCAGAGGTAAAAACAATGGTGGCCAAATCAGAAGGCTGAATGGATGGATAAGCCCAATCAAGTTCTTCAATGCCGATGGTTTGCCCCATTTGAATGACTGTTTCAAATTGCAATGCCTTTTGGTCTTCATTGGGGGTACCTTGCATCAAGATGAGATGTTTGACAGGTAAATCGAGTAAATGAAGTCTTTTAAGCATCTGAGAATCTTGAACAATGATTGTCTCCACGTCAGTCTGTTTCATGAATTGGTGAATTTGTTCTGTAGAAAATGTCAGGTGAATCGGCACCGTAATGGCTCCCAAACTGAGGATTGCCAAATCACTGATCAGCCAATGAGGATGATTTTCTCCAAGGATGGCCACTTTGGAGTTCGCACGAATCCCCAGTCGTTCTAGACCAAATGCAAAGTCACGAACAGTATTCCACAGCTTTTGATATGTAAATGTCTTGGTAACACCTTCTTGTTTCCACTGTAGAGCTATCTGGTTAGAGTTTTTCTTCACACTCTTTGCTAATAAATCGATGAGATTATGAGATTTCATAGATGAGTATAGCCCTCCTTTTCCAAAGCATAAACAATAATATTATATCGATGATTTTGACAAAAGAGAATGTCTTACTTTCAAAGTCCAATTGGTATAGGAAGCTTTTTTCTCAAAAAATGGATGAGAAAATCGTAAAGAATATAGTTATTTTCGCTATTCAAAAGAAAAACGCCTTCTTTTATTTGAAAGCGTTATGGTTGAGTGGGTGTTGTTTCTTGATTTGATTGGGATGGTGCATCAGGCGCATCTTTAGGATCAAGAGAAAGAATAGCTTTACAATGCATACATTGGTCTCGTCTACCTAATACTTTCGTTTCTTTGGAACAGACGGGACAATGGACTTTTACAGATTGTGTAGAGAGAATTCCGATCCAAAAATAGATGGCTACACTGGCACAGACGAATAGCATGCCAAAGATAAAGAAAAGAGTCATCCAACTTGGCCATACAAAACCGAGATACATCACTCCTACTCCAATAAAGATGAGAAGTAGGGCAAATGTACGAATCTTATTTAATTTACCGGAAAGAAGCATTGATTGCTCCTCCTTATACAGTAGGGTGAAAAATAAAATGGTGTCTAGGATTAGTTCAGCTTGATTGTATCACGATGTTTATTGATATTCAAATTCGGAATGATGGTCGATGAATAGTATATTTAAAGACTCTACTTTTCCTACATCATAAGCGATCATGTATAATATGTTTTAAAGCTTTGTTAATAAATTGCTTTCGGATAATGTTGTCAAATTACCTACAGTGAGGGGTCGATATTTTTCCCCAATGACTTTGTGTTGACTGACTTTGGGGTGGTTTCTACATAAGATGAAAGATGATTGGGGGAGGCTTCTATGCAAACGAACCGACGACAAGTGACAATCGCTATGATCATCGCTACTTTTTTGGCCTCGATTGAAGTTACGATTGTTAGTACCGCTATGCCGCGGATTGTGAGCGATTTAGGCGGAATCCAATTGATCAGTTGGGTATTTGCGATTTATTTGCTTACATCTGCCGTAACAACTCCGATCTATGGGAAATTAGCTGATTTATTTGGTAGAAAAATCATTTTTACTGTGGGAACCGTGTTGTTTTTAGCTGGTTCAATGCTCTCAGGGTTATCTCAAACGATGACTCAATTAATTTTGTTTCGAGCACTTCAAGGGATTGGTGCAGGAGCTATTTTGCCAACCACATCTACCATTATCGGCGATATTTATCCCTATGAACAGAGAGCCAAAATTCAGGGATTATTTAGTGCGATTTGGGGATTGTCTGGGATTATAGGTCCCCTGGTGGGTGGATTTTTAGTTGACTTTGTTACATGGAGATGGATTTTTTATTTAAATATTCCCTTTGGTCTCATTGCCGTTGTGATGCTTTGGATTTTTTTGAAAGAAGATCAGTTAGAAACTGGAACGAAGAAGAAAATAGATTATTGGGGTGCACTTACATTTACGATTGCTGTCACCTCATTCATTTATGCTTTACTGGCGGGTGGAACCACTTATGCATGGGATTCTCCTGTCATGATCGGACTTTTTCTTATCGGCGGTCTTTTTCTAGTTATCTTCTTCTGGATTGAGAGTAAATTTTCTGAACCGATGCTTCCCCTTCCCCTATTTAAAGTTCCTGCAATTATTGTCTCTAATTCGACCGGTTTTTTATCAAGTATGATCTTAATCGGAATTACCGTATATCTTCCTCTTTGGGTGCAGGGAGTTTATGGACAAGGGGCAACAGAGGCTGGATTGGCTTTACTCCCCATGTCGATCGGTTGGCCGATTGGTGCAACTTGGGGGGGACGGTTGATGCTTAAGATTGGACCACGTAAAACAGCCGTGTTGGGACTTATTGCGCTTTTGTTCGGTAGTATCTGGCTGAGTATGGTAAGTGCGCAAACTCCATATGGGTATTTGATTGTAATCATGAGTATCATTGGATTTGGTTTTGGATTTATGACTACAGTCATGTCAGTAGTGGTTCAGTCTTCGGTAGAGTGGAACATGCGAGGTGTAGCTAACTCATCGAATACATTTTTGCGTATGTTAGGACAGACGTTGGGGGTCGCAATTTTTGGAACGATGTTTAATCGTTGGGTGATGCAGTATATACAAAGTCAACCACAGTCGATACCCATTCAATCTTCCGATTTGAATAAGTTGTTGGATCCGAATGAAATCCAAAAGCTTCCTAGCGTTGTGATCGAAGTGCTGAAAGGCAGCCTGGAAAGTAGTATCCATCATATTTTTATACTGTTAGTTGTGATTGCAGCTGCTACTTTATTGGTTTCTTTCTGGTTCCCAAGACAGAAGCCAGAGGTTCAGAATGTGGTTACAACCAAATAAGAATAGTTAACTAGAGTCGAAGGAATAGTGATTCTTAGTTATGGTTTATTTCAAAAAGACCAAAGGTTCATCCATGTTGGAGAAACTTTTGGTCTTTGTTTAATCCGAGCTTATGCTATCTCAGTTACCTAGATCGTACTACTCAGCTAAATCTATCAACATCCAATGTGAATCTTGTTCGTTTTTAATTTGTAGCTGAGAAAGTTGAGTGATTCGAGCAGTATCTCCCTGTGACAAGGTATGTTGTTCGTTTAACTGAATCTGCCCATCGATGACAAATAAATATAGACTACGTTGGTTAGCAGATTGATATTCAATTTCCTTTCCAGCATCACAGGTAGATAGGAAAATGGTGAGGTCCTGATGAATAGATAACATTCCCGACTCACTATTTCCCGAAACAACTGGCAGAAGCTGATTGCGTAACTCTGTTTGTGGGAACTTTTTTTGTTCCCAGGAAGGAGTTAAGTTCATCTGGTTAGGGATAAACCAGATCTGTAAAAGGTGGAGAGGTTCGCTTTTTGAAGCGTTATATTCTGAATGCATAATCCCACTTCCAGCGGTCATGCGTTGCAGTTCCCTAGCTTGAATAATCCCTTTGTTGCCCAAGCTATCTTGATGCTCCAGGGCTCCTGAAATGACATAAGTGATAATTTCCATATTATCGTGCGAGTGCATGCCAAATCCAGCACCCGGTTGGATCTGATCCTCATTAAACACCCGCAAACTTCCAAATTGAAGGTTGTTGGGGTCATAGTATCTGTTGAAGGAAAAGCTATACTTTGCATCCAACCATCCATAATTTGCATTATATCGTTCTTGTGATCGAATAACTTGTATCATTTTAGAATAAATCCCTTTCTGTGCACGAGATGAGTGTGATGATTTACAAACTGTTAGGAGTTGTGGTGGTTTTACACACTCTCATAGAGGATGAACAACCACACTAGCCTGATTCATATCAATTTCAGTATACCCTTTTTCAGAAAAAGTAAGGGTGTAAAGTCTGAAGAGCTCACGCTGAAGAGTAGTCAAGATTTCATTCCAGTGACCAAAGAGACAGGTCTTCGATTGAATAAATTCGGCCGTTAAATAGGTGAATCAAAAAGAAAAAGCCAACACGAACCGTTCCTAATTTCCATCGAGTGATGGGGAGACTTAGAATCAACTCTGTTCCTTCCTCTTCCAATACGTCTTGAAATAAAAAAATAATCCACCAAGCAGCAAATGCAGGTAAACATAATTCTAGAGCAGGAAGAACTTCTCTTAAACTAAATTCCTTGATTACCAAGTAACCCATAAGGAGTAGGGTAATCACGAAGTAAATTTTCTGGATATCATTATTGTGAATTATTTACAGTGGATTAGGATGATTATACAAATCTATAATTATTTTTATATAAAGTGTTGACATATATTTATAACGATGATAATATACTACTTGTCGCCACGAAATGGTGACAACAGAATAAAGAAGTACATGAAAGTGTTCCTTGAAAACTAAAGAGTGAAACCATGACCTGTTAATTTTTTGAGAGCATAGAATCAAACAACCATTCTTGGAGAGTTTGAT
>NZ_SMAG01000011.1 GCF_004341825.1 Hazenella coriacea
CCACTCGTTCCCATCCCGAACACGACCGTTAAGCCCTCCAGCGCCGATGGTACTTGGGGTGCAGACCCCTGGGAGAGTAGGACGTTGCCAGGCAATTTATAAAGAATGAGTTAGGAGATTGATCCTAACTCATTCTTTTCTTTATTTGGGATGTATGGTGTGTAAATTTTAATCCGTTTGACTTTTAGTTTTATTTGTAAACATTATTACTAATTGTCCCAAAAAGGCTACTAACACGAGTAAACCAGTAACAACAGGAAGTTGAGAAGGACTTAAACCTGAAAGTAGAATAAATCCTCCAACCATTGATCCTACTGCACCCCCTAAATAATTTGCAGAACTGTTTAATGCGACAACAGCTTCAGAATGATCAGGTTGTGCAAGAAGTAAGGCGTGTTGTTGTGGTGCTAAAGAAGCCCAACCCATTGTTCCCCAAAGGAAAATAGGTAGATATAGTAACATAGGAAATTTAAGTGCAAAGGGCAGACTAAACATTGCTAATGCCAATACAGCTAAGATCCCAGACAAAAGTAATGCTGGACGTCCTAGTCGATCAATTAGGGTTCCGATTGAGAAGCTTCCCACAACTCCTCCGATTCCCCAAGCCCACAGGTATGGAGTGACATTATTAATATCTCCAACATTCTGTAAGAGAGATGAGATATACGTATAAAGACCTAAACTAGCAATGGCAGCTATAAATGTGATACTAACGATTGCTAAGACTTTTTTATTAGTCATCATTGTAAAACGTTGACGTAATGATGGTGGGGCTTTAGCAAGGGTGTTGGGAAATGAAACGATTATTCCGATTATTGGGATAAAACCTACTATGGTAACCAACCAGAGAGTTCCTTGCCATCCAACTTGTTCGGCTGTAATTAAACCAAGAGGAACCCCTATAACTGTTCCCATACTCATACCGCCAAGTGTCATACCGAGAGCGCGACCACGTTTTTGTTCAGAAACAAGGCTTGCCGCTGCAACAGTGGCCAATGGAGAAAATAGACCCGCCCCAGCACCTGCGACTGCTCGTGCTATAAGCAACAATGAAAAATTAGGAGCTAATGCACTAGCTGCATTTGCAATAGAAAATACAGCTAATGCGATAACTAAAATATTACGCATTGATTTTCTAGCTATCAGTGTTGCAAATATTGGAGCTACTAAGGCAAAGCAAAGAGTGAAAACGCTGACTACTTGCCCTGCTTGTGAATGACTAATGCTAAATGTTGCACTAATTTCAGGTAATAAACCTGCTACTACATAAGCATCAAATCCAAGAGCAAACATACCTAATGTCAGAAGTAAAACCTTTTTCATCTGGATCCCCTCGTTTAAGTTGATGAGTTAGATGTTTTGTATCACTACTTTCATCTTTGTTTAAGAGGGAATTATGGTATAAACAATCCCTGATCTTAGACAAGCTCTATATAACATTATGTTATGATGATGAAAGCTGTATGTGTTATATAAAGTATCAGAGATTTATTGCATAAGGAATAAACATTATTCTATATAGATATAACGAATTGTTATATCGAAAGGGGATTAAAGCAATGAATATGGAATGGTTAAACAGTTTTGCTCAGGCTGTTAAACTAAAAAGCTTTTCTAAAGCCTCCAAAGCTATTAATCTTTCCCAACCTGCTTTAAGCAAACATATTCGTAATCTAGAAAATGATCTAGATGTTACATTATTCTATAGAACCTCTACTGGAATCGAACTCACTGAGGCAGGCAAACGTTTTTATGCTCGGATTATGCCTGTTATTTCAGAAATAACTGAGATCCGCCAAGAATTACGCCAATTTTGCCGAAGTAATCCAATAGCTATAGGGAGTCTTCCGAGTATAGCTACATACTATTTACCTGCAAGATTAAAAGAAATTCAAGAAATAAATCGCCCTCATACTTTAATGATTCAAAACACATCAAGGGAACTCATACAATCATTACAAGAAGGAAGGCTTGATGTCGTGTTTCTTAATGCATTATATACAGACGAGTCTTTATGGAATTATGAATTATTTGAGGAACCTTACTGCGCAGTATTTCCTTTAGAGCATCGTTTCCACTCGAAAAAATCTGTTGATCTTGCTGAGATCTGTGAGGAGCCACTCATTGTTCATCAAGCCCCATGTGATTCAAGGAAACATATTATTTCCGAAATGGAGTTGCTTGGACACAAGCCTCATATCATTAATGAGGTTGCTTTTGGTGATTTTATCTATGGGTATGTGATGGCGGGGATGGGAATAACGATTGTTCCTGAGTTGGTGGCTAAGAATTTAAATCACCTCCAACTCTTCGCCTTACCCATTGTGGATGCTAGAAGAACGATTTCAATGACAACTAAAAGTAACAAACTTGGAAAACAGTTAGCTAAGTTTATGTCAATAAAGGATGATTTTATACTATGAAATATTATTCTGGTGGCTACTATATTGTCTCCCTGACATCCAGCTCGGATTATAAGAACGAGAAGCTTATGCCAGAACCCATTTTGTCGGCAGTGATTGTATCTGTGATACAAAAGCTAACGACGGAGCGTATAATTCTATTTTAGGTTTTTTTATGTTATATCATTTTTATAAGCCTCGATAAAGAATTGGTATATTCGACCATCTCTGATCTCATTCTTACATCTAGTATTGTTACTAGAAATGGAACATGATAAAGTAATTCTGTAATCGAAATAAACTGGTGAACCGTAGGTGACCCCTATTTTTTGATGGGGGTCTTTTTGGGTGGAGAGGGATCGAGAGATGATAAAGAAATGGAAACAGATGCCAACGGTTATGTGGATATTAGCCGTTTGTTTTATGGTAAACACGTTAGGGGAATCTCTGTTATGGCCGTTACAGATGACCTATATCCATCAACAATTTGGACAATCATTAACAGTTGGCGGATTTGTCCTCTTTTTTCATTTTGCAATTGCTTTTATAGGTAATCTGATTGGTGGGTATTTATATGATCGTTGGGGAGCGAAACGGATCTTCACGTTATCGATCTCTTTTTCATTTTTAATTGTTATTTTGATGATGTCAGCAAAAGAATTTTACTTGTATGCGACCCTTCTATTATTATTGGGATTTTCAAAAGGGATGTTTCTTCCTTTAGCAAGATCTCTTCCTCTTCAGATTTGGCCTGAAGGGGGTAGGGATGCAGTAAATGTGACTTATGTGATGGAGAACTTGGGTGTCGCACTTGGAGCAGCCTGTTCGGGATTTCTAGGAGAAGTTTCGATGAATTTAGTGTTTGCAGGAAATGCTTTTACTTATATTTTAGTTTTAGTAGCAACCCCTTATTTGTTTCGACGTCTCTCTCAAACTATTACTGAAACAGAAAATGAGATTGAGGAATCAAAATCAGCTGTCGGAAAAGTGGTTGATTCAAAAAGAGGGATGTTTCAACTGGTTATGCTTACATCGTTCTTTAGTATTTTAATTATTTCCTATGTACAGTGGCAAACGGTTGTCCCAACTTATTTAAAAAGTATTGATATCCCTTTAACAGCATATGGTCTGCTTTGGACGGTGAATGGCTTGCTTGTTGTTACAGGGCAACCATTTGTAACTTGGCTCATTCGTGTAACAAGGATGAAACTTCATATGCAGATTTTTTCGGGATCGCTTCTGTTTGTGATTACAATGTTGATTCTTTCTCAAGCAACTCACTATGAATGGTTTGTTCTTGGGATGGTTGTGATGACATTTGGAGAGATGCTGGTTTGGCCAGCGGTTCCTGCTCGGGTTGCAGAGATTGCACCTAAAGACAAGCAAGGGTTTTACCAAGGAATTGCTGTCAGTGGACATTCAGTTGGGCGAATGATTGGACCTCTATTGGGTGGTTATTTATTTGAGCAGTTGGGTAACCAAGTGATGTTTATGTCAATGGCTGCAATTTGTTTATTAACAAGTGTACTATTGTGGAGCTATCAACTAAAATCCTACAAGAGGCAAAGTCATTGGGGTTCAGAACAAGCTAGCTGAATGTCAATCAATGATAGATTTCAGATTTGTTGTTAATAAAAAAGGTAAATAGTTTTTAAAATGGGTGATAGTGAAAGTAGGAGCCTTTTCTCGACCCTGTTTGATACAAAGCCGAGAAAAGGATATCCTTGCACATTACATAAGGGTTCAATTGGGAGAAATCAGTTAGATTAAACTCCCTTTCTTAATTAAGGGAGTTGAACCCGCTGTTCGAGGGATCCTGTACAGTTGCGAAATTATCACTTTTAAATGGAAATTTATTTATCTTATCATTCTATGTGGTTCTGTACTTTTAGGTTGTTTTTCTTCTTTTTCCTCTTGTAGAGTCACTCCTTCGACGAACATATTTACCTCAACTACAGAGAGACCAGTCATATTTTCGATGGCTTGTTCAACAGATTCAACCACTTGCTTGTATAGATGGGGGACATTTCGCCCGTACTCTACGATTACTTTTAAGTCTACAGCTACCTCCATTTCACCTAGCTCTACACTAACCCCTTTAGATAGGTTTTTTCGTCCGAGTCGTTCGGCAAATCCTTCTACCATTCCTCCGCTCATCGCTACGATTCCTTCGATTTCACTCGCAGCAATTCCAGCAATGGTTTCGATCACATCTGCGGAAAATTTTAAACCTGAACTCGTTATCTTTTTTTCAGCCATTGTTGTAACCAACCTTTCATTTGATAGTCTTCTCAATTGTAACATCACTAACATGGACCCAGAAGGTGAATGAACAGGAACAGAGTCATGGTTCCAATGTTGTTCAGGGTGGATTGTCAGATTGTAAATGACAAGTCCAGTAGATTCCTCACAGAAGATATTAGGCATCCAGTACATTTCTTCCTGTTTATATTTTGCACTTTTTAAGAATGATTTCATTTACCTGTTTTAGGGATAAAATTATTCATAAAAAGAAAAGAGAGGATGATTTTATCCCGAGAGCGAAAAAAACAAGTACTTGACAAAAGATTGAGCTTGAAATCAATAGGTTTTTGAAATCCAATTGCACCTGTTTTTATGATTGTGATATAATCAATTTGGCTATACTTGAGTGTAGATACGTCTGATGCGGAAGAGTGGGTTTTTTGGCCCACTCTTTGCATTTGCTTAAGACAAACTCAAGTTAGGGATAAGGAGGGTTGGCTTTGAGCCGCCAAGTTACTCAAACTGTCGAGAAGATTGCCTTGCCTATTCTTGAAGCTGAAGGGCTCGAGTTAGTAGATGTTGAGTACAAAAAAGAAGGGCAGAATTGGTTTTTACGTGTGTTTATTGATCGGGAAGAGGGTTCTATCGATCTTGATGATTGTAGTCGAGTCAGTGAACAACTCAGCAATGCGCTGGATGAAGTGGATCCCATTCCAATGGCGTATTTTTTGGAGGTATCTTCACCAGGTGCAGAACGCCCGTTAAAAAAAGAAGCAGATTTTAAAAAAGCGATTGGTAAACATGTTCATGTAACTACATATGAACCAATACAAGGGCAGAAAGTTTTTGAAGGAGTATTATCCCACTTTTTAGATGAACAATTAACATTAGATGATAAGGGAAATACCATTCATATTCCACTTAATAAAGTGGCTAAAGCTCGCTTGGCAATCGTTTTTTAATCTGAAGGGAGGAAGTAGACCGATGAATGCTGAGTTCATCGAGGCCCTCGGTCAACTAGAGAAAGAAAAGGGAATTAGTAAGGATATTTTGATTGATGCGATTGAAGCTGCACTGATCTCTGGATACAAACGGAATTTTCATTCTGCTCAGAATGTACGGGTGGATATTAATCGTGGGAATGGTGCAGTTAAGGTATTTGCTAGAAAGACAGTTGTTGAAGAGGTTCTTGATCCGCGGTTAGAGATCTCTTTAGATGCAGCAAGTGAAATCAATAAAGTGTACCAATTGGGAGATATTGTGGAGATCGAGGTAACTCCCGCTGATTTCGGAAGAATCGCCGCACAAACAGCGAAACAAGTGGTGACTCAACGGATTCGGGAAGCGGAGCGCAGTATTATCTACCAAGACTTTATTGATCGTGAAGAAGATATTGTGACTGGGATTGTACAAAGGGCAGACAATCGCTACTATTATATTGACTTAGGGCGAATTGAAGCATTATTACCACATACAGAAACGATGCCTGGAGAACGTTTTAAACACGGTGATCGTGTTAAAACGTTTATCACGAAAGTAGAGAAATCCACTAAAGGACCACAAATCTTTGTTTCACGGACACATCCGGGTTTATTAAAGCGCCTGTTTGAATTAGAAGTTCCTGAAATCTTTGAAGGTGTAGTTGAGATTCGTTCAGTAGCTAGAGAAGCCGGATATCGTTCGAAGGTGGCTGTTTACTCTCGTGATCCAGATGTTGATCCAGTAGGTGCTTGTGTCGGACATCGTGGGCTTCGTGTTCAGACCGTTGTCAATGAACTCCGTGGAGAGAAAATCGATATCGTTCGTTGGTCTGATGATATTGATGAGTGGATCGCTAATGCATTGAGCCCATCTAAAGTCGTTAGCGTAACTGTTTTTGAAGAAGAAAAAATGGCACGTGTAGTCGTTCCTGATCATCAGTTATCATTAGCGATCGGGAAAGAAGGACAGAATGCACGTTTAGCAGCCAAGTTAACTAATTGGAAAATCGATATTAAAAGCGAGTCGGAATCGGATGTTCATAGTGATGAACAATTAGAAGATTTCACCGATGAGCAAGAAGAACATAAGTGAAATTCGGGAGGTTGCAATGATGAAGCAACGAAAAGTTCCCATGCGTAAGTGTGTTGCTTCTCAGGAAATGTTTCCTAAAAAGAACCTTGTTCGTGTGGTGCGTACACCTGAAAATGAGGTCATTATTGATCCCACTGGAAAAAAATCGGGACGTGGTGCCTACTTATGTGCCAATATAGATTATATCGATATGGCGCAAAAGAGAAAAGCTTTGGATCGAGCTTTAAAAGTTTCAGTAAGACCAGATTTTTATGACCAGTTACGAGAATATATCAAGCAGGTAGCGACAGATGAATAAATTATTCTCTTTGCTGGGGCTTGCTATGCGGGCTGGTAAAATCGTATCGGGTGAGGAGCTTGTACTTAAGGAAGTTCGTTCGGGAAAAGCTCAACTCGTTTTGTTAGCAATAGATGCAGCTAAAAATACTGAGAAAAAAGTCTCTGATAAATGTTCAACCTACCAAATCCCGATCCTCAGATACGGAACAAGGCATGAACTGGGAAATGCGATTGGTAAAGCGGAGCGAGTCGTTATCGCAATTACAGATTCAGGATTTTCCCGGTCAATGCAGAAGCTCGTTCAGTAACTGACGGGGGTGAATGGTTTGACCAAAATGCGCGTGTATGAATACGCAAAAAAAATGAATATGACCAGTAAAGAAGTCATTACCATACTTGAGCGTATGGACCAGAAAGTAAATAATCATATGAGTGTGATGAACGAAGGAATGATGCAAAAAGTGGAGCAATTCGTTAATAAAGTGAAACAAGGGACGACTCCTGATCCAAGCAAGGAGCAAAAGTCCCAGGGAGAGAAGAAGTCAAAGCCAAGTAATCAAAGAAAGCAAACAGGCGGACCGAATAAAACTCAAAGCAATCAATCACAAAGCCGCCCGAATAAAAGTAATCAACCACAAAAAGGACCTCAAGCGAAAAGGGCAAATGCTAATCCGAATCAGAAGCCCGCACGTCCAGGAAATGAAGGGGCCAAAAAGACAGACTCTTTCAAGGGAACGGAAAATGCTGGGGCTGCCAACCGTGGGAAAAAAGCTGATCATAATAAAGGGAAATCCTCTTTCTCCAGATCCAAAGATAACACGAGACCCAATCGTGGTGGTAAAGGTTGGAATCGGAAAAAGCAAGGACCTCCAAAGGAAAAACAAGCACCTGTTCTGCCTAAAGAGATTATCGTTTCAGGTCCTCTCAGTGTAGGAGATTTTGCCAAGCTGTTGCGTAAAGAAGCTTCTGAAGTGATCCGGAAGTTAATTGCACTCGGGATTATGGCTACGATCAACCAAGAGATTGATGTAGAGACGATGAGCGTCATTTCTGAAGAGTTTGGTGTTCCTCTCAAGTATGAGGAAGAAGTGGATGAATCCAACTTTGATGATCAAGAAGAGATTGATGATCCTAAAGACTTGGTGGAACGTCCACCTGTGGTTACGATTATGGGTCACGTGGATCATGGTAAAACTACGTTACTCGATAAAATTCGCCAGAGTAAAGTGACTGAAGGTGAAGCGGGTGGCATCACCCAACATATTGGTGCTTACCAAGTGGAAATTAATGAGAAGAAAATCACCTTTTTGGATACACCCGGTCACGCTGCCTTCACAACCATGCGTGCACGTGGAGCTAAAGTTACCGATATCACTATTTTGGTAGTTGCAGCAGACGACGGTGTTATGCCACAAACGATTGAAGCGATTAACCATGCGAAAGCAGCAGAAGTTCCAATCATTGTTGCTGTGAACAAAATGGATAAACCAGAGTCCAACCCTGATCGTGTCAAACAGCAATTGACTGAACATGGTCTTGTTCCAGAAGAATGGGGTGGCGAAACAATTTTTGTACCTGTTTCGGCATTGAAAGGCGAAGGAATTGACGATCTCCTAGAGATGGTACTTCTTGTTTCTGAAGTTCAAGAATTAAAAGCAAATCCATCTAAACGAGCTCGTGGTGTTGTCATCGAGGCTGAACTGGATAAAGGTCGTGGAGCGGTTGCTACAGTATTAGTTCAAAATGGAACCTTGAAAGTGGGAGACGGAGTCGTTGCTGGGAATTACTTCGGTAAAATTCGAGCGATGGTCAATGATCGCGGACGGCGTGTAAAAGTAGCTACACCTTCAACTCCTGTAGAGATTTTAGGTTTGTCTGATGTTCCAGGAGCTGGGGATCCGTTAATGGTTTTTGAAGATGAGAAAAAAGGTCGTGCTATTGCTGAAAAGCGTCTCTTTAAACAGAGAGAAGAAGATCGTGGGGCCAATTCTCGAGTTACCTTGGATGATCTGTTTAAACAGATTAAAGAAGGCGATATCAAAGAGTTAAATATTATTATTAAGGCAGATGTTCATGGTGCCGCTGAGGCAATGAAAGGCTCATTGGAAAAAATCGACATCGAAGGCGTCCGAGTGAAAATTATTCATACCGGTGTAGGTGCCATTACTGAGTCGGATATTATTCTCGCCTCTGCATCCAATGCGATCATTGTTGGCTTTAATGTTCGTCCAGAACCAAACGCCCGGGTAGTAGCTGAGGCTGAAAAAGTAGAAATTCGTTTACATCGGATTATTTACAAAGCCATTGAAGAGATTGAAGCAGCGATGAAAGGACTTCTAGACCCTGAATATGAAGAGCGAGTTGTGGGGGCTGTGGAAGTTCGACAAATCTTTAAAGTGTCCAAGGTTGGAACTATTGCGGGATGTTATGTCACAGAAGGAAAAGTTGTTCGAGATGGGCATATTCGTTTGATTCGTGACGGAATTGTTGTTCATGAAGGTAAGTTAGATACATTGAAGCGTTATAAAGATGATGCTCGTGAAGTGGCTCAAGGCTATGAATGTGGATTGACGATTGATGGATATAATGACATCAAAGAAGGAGATGTCATCGAAGTTTATGTCATTGAAGAAGTGAAGCGTAGCTAATCATGGTGATTGGTTTGCTGGAGGTTTCTGGTAGAGTTATTGGCTCCTCTTCGTTAAAAGATAAGCGAAGCGTCATCAAGAGAGGACAAACTCGAATCCGTAATCAATTTAATCTTTCAGTGGCAGAAATTGGTCATCAGGATGATCGACAAATAACAGAATTAGCATTAGTAGGTGTTGGAAGTAATCGAGTGATCGTCGAAAAAGAGTTGCAGCAAGCCTTGAAACTATTGGAATCGTTAGATGGACTTGAGATTTATGAAGCAGAACTATCCTATTTGTAATCAGCAGAGGAGGTTTCGACAATGGCCCGCATTCGAGTGAGCCGTGTCGGCGAGCAGATCAAAAAAGAATTAAGCCAAATTATTCAGCAAGAGATTAAAGATCCTCGCATCGGTTTTGTTACAGTGACTTCTGTAGAAATGAGCGGTGATTTACAAATCGCCAAAGTTTATGTAAGCGTGTTTGGAAAAGAGGAAGAAAAAAGTCAAACGCTTGCTGGACTAGAGAAGGCAAAAGGATTTATTCGTTCTGAAGTTGGACGTCGAATTCATCTGCGTCATATCCCTGAAATGCATTTTGTGATGGATGAGTCCCTTGATCATAGTGAACATATCTCAAAATTATTGCATGATGTCCATGATCAGGAGAAGCAAGGAAATGAATAAATTTGCTGATGTAATGCGATTCATTCAAGAGGCTGATGAAATTTTAGTTGTCTCCCATGTGAATCCTGATGGTGATGCAGTCAGTTCAACTTTGGCGGCAGCTGAAATTATTCGTTTTTTGGGTAAATCAATAACGATGGTTAATGAATCTCCCGTACCAGATAAGTTTTCTTTTCTATCCGGTGCGGGGGATATTCTTCAACCAGAACAATTAACCCATGATTATCGGTTCGTTGTGGCATTAGATTGTGGAGATGAAGGTCGAATCGGATCAGTTCGGGAGAAGTTCACTGATGATGTACAAATTGTAAATATTGACCACCATATATCGAATGATTATTTTGGTATGATCAATGTAGTAGAAGAGGCAGCAGCCACAGCAGAAATTTTATTTCAGTGGATTGAAGAGGTCCAGATTCCATGGACTCACTCTCTAGCTACCATGATTTATACAGGTCTTCTAACAGACACAGGAGGGTTTCGTTATTCTAATACAACCCCTCAAGTATTAAGGCAAGCAGCACATTTGGTGGAGTTAGGAATTCCTGCTTATCAAATTGCAGATCAAGTGTTAGAGACAACAACGATCGAACATCTTCAACTTCTTCAAACAGCACTCCATACCTTGCAACGGTCAGAAGATGGATGGGTGGCTTGGATGACGATGTATGTTGAAGATCTAAGAAAAGTGTCAACGAACGAGGATTTGGATGGTATTGTGAATTATGCCCGTAATATTGAGGGTGTTGATGTTGGACTTCTCTTTCGGGAGACAGAAGATAACTCTGTTAAAGTTAGCTTACGATCCCGTGCACGTGTCGATGTCGCAAAGATTGCTAAATCTTTGGGTGGTGGAGGACATGCTCGTGCTGCTGGCTGTACATTACTGAATATTACTGTGGATGAAGCAAAAAAACTAGTGTTGTCCCGTGTTCATGCACAGCTGGAGAGTGAACTAAGTTGAAACATGGGATTATTCCTGTTTATAAACCTCGTGGGTTGACGTCTCATGATGTGGTAGGTAAAATCCGTCGTCTGGCGGGGCAAAAAAGAGTAGGACATACGGGCACGCTAGATCCAGAAGTGGAAGGCGTGCTACCTATTTGTTTGGGGCAAGCGACTCGATTGGTTGAATATATTCAAGAGTTACCTAAGAGATACAAGGGTTCTTTGCTTCTAGGGACTGCAACTGATACCGAGGACCAGACTGGAAAAGTGATTGAAGAAGTTGACGTTGTAAAAATTTCTCAAGAAGAGGTTGAAGAAGTATTTTCAAGCTTTCTTGGCACAATTGAACAAGTTCCTCCAATGTATTCAGCAGTAAAAGTGGGTGGAAAACGATTATATGACTTGGCTCGTCAAGGAGTAGAAGTAAAGCGTCCTTCACGTCAAGTTACAATCTATCAGCTACATTGTACAAGAGTGACTCAAGGAAAACGACCTCAGATTGATTTCGATGTGGTCTGCTCCAAAGGAACTTACGTACGCACATTATGTGTCGATATAGGGAGAGCTTTGGGATATCCTGCTCATATGGCATCATTAATCCGTACAGAGAGCGGACCTTTTCGAACAGCGGATTGTTTCACCTTTTCTGAACTTGAACTTGTAGCGGAAAAAGGAAGTTGGGAAGAGGTATTGACACCGTTGGATGCGGTGTTAGGTCATTTTCCTAGTGTTATTCTTGAAGAAGAAGATGCCTTACGTGCATTAGATGGATGGTCGCTCCAGGTCGACTTCGAAAAGGGAGCGTTGAGTCATCATTCTTTAGTTCGAGTTTATTCTGAATCAGGGCGTTTTTGTGGGTTATATCGTTTGGAAGAACCGTTGGCAAAACCAGAAAAAGTGTTTCGGGATGTGGATGTGGAATGCAAATCATCAACCTAAGTTACCCTTTTCAACCTCATACTTTTGATGTTGAAGTTACGATGGCGTTGGGTTATTTTGACGGTGTACACCTTGGACATCAAGCTGTGATTCAGGAGGCTATACGGTTGGCACATTTGTCAGGAACTGAACCAGCAGTCATGACCTTTCACCCTCACCCTCGAGAAGTATTAGGAAAAGCAAAAATTACACGTTACTTGACTCCCTTATCTGAAAAGCTAGCGTCTTTTTCTGAACTGGGTGTAAAGCGTGCTTATGTGATGAAGTTTGACACTGAATTTGCTCAGTTAACTAAAGAAGAATTTGTGCAACAGGTACTGGTCCCTCTTCAGGTGAAGGGTGTTGTCACTGGATTTAACTATTCGTTCGGTCGTTTTGCATCAGGAAAGGCTGAGGATCTGGCTATATTAGGGAAGGATTTGTTTACAGCCAAGATTGTACAACCTGTGGAGATTGAGGGAAAAGTACTTAGCAGTTCTCGAGTTAGAAAAGAACTCGCTGAGGGCGAAATGGAAATAGTTTCGCAAATTTTGGGGCGACCTTATAAGGTTAAAGGCAAAGTGGTACTAGGAGATCAAAGAGGAA
Organism: Hazenella coriacea; assembly: GCF_004341825.1. Taxonomy (GTDB): domain Bacteria; phylum Bacillota; class Bacilli; order Thermoactinomycetales; family Thermoactinomycetaceae; genus Hazenella; species Hazenella coriacea. The sequence goes on from NZ_SMAG01000011.1 coordinate 12,787, forward strand.
GAAAGATGAAGTTTCCTACCGCTAACCTACAGCTTGATCAACCATACATGATTCCTAGACGTGGGGTTTATGTAGCACGAGTTCATTATCCTACAGGTGTTGCATCGGGCATTATGAATATCGGTGTTCGTCCTACATTTACGGAGAATGAACAAGTGGAGAAACTAGAAGTTCATCTATTAGACCGAGATCTCGATCTTTATGGGCAGGAGTTAGAAGTGGAAATGTTACATTTTATTCGAGATGAACAGAAGTTTTCTTCCATGAATGCTTTGATAGAACAGATTCAAAAGGATCGCCAAACGGCCGAAGAATGGTTGGCGGCATATGTAGAATAACTTTAATCTTGCTATTTTACTCATGCACTCATTTATGATATACTTACACGCGTAGCCTATTGCTACTAGCTAAAACCTTGACGCGGATGATCGATAACCTCGACGATGATCTGGGTCATGGGGTTTTGTTTAGAAGGAGGTGTCCCTACATGGCATTAACTAACGATCGCAAAAAAGAAATTATCGCTGAATTTAAAACGCATGAAAGCGATACTGGATCTCCAGAAGTTCAGATTGCTATTCTGACGCATCGGATTAATGAGCTAAACACTCACTTAAAAGATCATGATAAAGACCATCATTCACGTCGTGGTCTTCTAAAAATGGTAGGACAACGTCGTAACTTGTTAAACTACTTGAAAAACAATGACGTTACTCGTTATCGTGAACTTATCCAAAAACTTGGATTACGTCGATAGAAAAAAGCGGGGTGCTTGCCCCGCTTTTTTATCTTATCTTTTAAAAAGTGGAGAGAAGGAAATACTGTACATATGAAGAAATATGGTATGTTGCTGTGTTTGAAAGGAGGACATCAAAGCTCATGGAGTCATCAAGGTTTGAAACAGAGTTTGCAGGCAGAAGCCTAAGTTTTGAGGTTGGTAAGTTTGCGGCACAAGCAAGTGGTGCTGTGATGGTTCGCTATGGAGATACTGCGGTTCTTGCAACCGTTGTCACTTCAAAGGAGCCTAAGGATACGGATTTTTTTCCACTAACTGTTAACTATGAAGAACGTTTATATGCAGTTGGGAAAATCCCAGGAGGTTTTATTAAACGGGAAGGACGTCCAAGCGAAAAGGCTATTTTGGCTAGTCGATTGATTGACCGTCCGATTCGCCCTTTATTTGAGGATGGTTTTCGTCATGAAGTTCAGGTAGTAACGACTGTGATGTCAGTAGATCAAGATTGTTCTACTGAAATTGCGGCCATGATTGGAGCTTCATTAGCATTATCCATCTCCGAGATTCCTTTCCAAGGTCCGATTGCTGGAGTGATCGTAGGACGAGTCGATGGTCAATATGTGATTAATCCTACAGTGGAGCAGATGGAGAAGTCCGATTTGCACCTTGTTGTAGCTGGAACCAAAGATGGAATTAATATGGTGGAAGCAGGATCTGACGAAATCCCTGAAGAGACTGTTTTAGAGGCGATCCTCTATGGTCATGAAGTGATTAAAAAGATGGTTGCTTATCAAGAAGAAATTGTTTCTCAAGTGGGCAAAGAAAAAATGGAGCCCCAATTATTTGAAGTAGAAGCTGATATCAATCAAAAAGTGCGTGACTTAGCTACCACTTCTTTGACTGAAGCTGTATTGGTAGAGGAAAAACAAGCTCGCCAACAAGCGATTGATGAAGTCAAAGACAAAGTGATTGAGCAATTAGCAGCGGAACTGGAAGCAGAGATTTTCGTTGAGAAAGAGAAAGAAATAAATATTGTTTTAGATCGCATAGTCAAAGAAGAGGTTCGTCGTCTTATTCTTGAAGAAGGAAAACGCCCAGATGGACGGAAGACAGATCAAATTCGTCCTTTATCAAGCGAAGTTGATATTCTTCCACGGACACATGGGTCAGGTTTATTTAAGCGTGGACAGACTCAAGTGCTAAGCATTTGTACATTGGGAGCACTCGGTGATGTACAAATCTTGGATGGTCTGGATCTTGAAGAGTCTAAACGCTTTATGCATCACTATAACTTCCCTCCATTTAGTGTGGGTGAATCACGTCCATTACGGGGACCAGGTCGAAGAGAGATTGGTCATGGTGCTTTGGGCGAACGAGCTCTAGAGCCTGTGATTCCGTCTGAAGAAGTATTTCCTTATACGATTCGTGTTGTATCCGAAGTTTTAGAGTCTAATGGCTCCACATCCCAAGCAAGTATTTGTGCATCTACGCTTGCTCTTATGCATGCAGGTGTACCCATCAAGTCTCCTGTCGCAGGAATTGCCATGGGTCTAATTAAGGAAGATGACAAAGTTCAGGTACTCACTGATATCCAAGGGATGGAAGATCATCTAGGTGATATGGACTTTAAAGTAGCAGGGACCCGTCAAGGGGTGACTGCTCTACAAATGGATATCAAAATAGCAGGGATCGACCGCTATATTTTAGAGAAAGCATTAAAACAAGCGAAAAAAGCACGTATGGTCTTGTTGGATCATATGGAGGAAGCGATTGCTGAGCCTCGTAAAGAACTTTCACCTTACGCGCCTAAAATCCTCACACTGCGTATTCATCCAGATAAAATTCGTGATGTTATTGGTCCTTCAGGTCGAGTCATTAATAAGATTATCGAAGAGACTGGCGTTAAAATTGATATCGAGCAAGATGGTCGAATCTATATCGCTTCACCTGAGCAACAACAAAATGAAAAAGCAAAGAAAATTATCGAAGATCTTGTTCGTGAAGTTGTTGTAGGTGATACCTATCTAGGTACAGTGAAAAGGATCGAAAAATATGGAGCGTTTATTGAGATTTTTGCTGGAAAAGAAGGCTTATGTCATATTTCTCAATTAGATATGAACAGAGTCGCAAAAGTTCAAGATGTGGTTAGTGTCGGTGACTCGATTATGGTAAAGGTCGTCGAGATTGATGACCAAGGACGGATTAACCTGTCACGCAAAGCGATTTTAAAAGAGCAACAAGAGGCTTCCGAAAAAGCTAAAAACTCTTGATCGTAAAAGTTGAATACTGATGGCAACAAAAGAGTCAGAGCGATCTGCCTCTTTTTTTACTTTCTGTGTAGTTGTGAATAGGTAGCTTTCAACACGCATAAGTTAAAAAAGGAGGTGAACAAGCTATGACTTTTCCACTTCGAGTGGCTGGTCTGATTGTATCGGTTGTATTCGTCATTTATATAGTTCAATCACCACCCGTGGATTCTTTTGTATTAGAAGTAAAAGAGAATCAAGTGACTCCAGTGTTTTCCTTTGATCAGGAAGAGAATCTCTTAAAGAAGAAAATTCAAGAAGAAGCATCATCCTACTACATAAAGCCGATCGATGCTCGGATTGATCGAGTTTGGAAAGCAATTCCTGGTCTAAATGGACGTGAAGTAGATGTAGAAGCAACTCTAGCTAAAACGATGAAACAGAAAGATAAGCAAAAAATAGCATGGGTATTTCGCGAAATCCAACCTAAGGTAACTTTAGATGAGCTTGAACATGCACCTATTTATCGTGGAAACGAACAAAAACGTGCTGCGGCTTTGATGATCAATGTGGCTTGGGGAACTGAACACCTTCCTAACATGCTTGATATTTTACGAAAAGAACAGGTCAAAGCTACTTTTTTTTTAGACGGGTCTTGGCTGGCTAAACACCCAACAGAAGCAGAGAAGATTGTCCAAGAAGGTCATGAAATAGGTAACCATGCATACTCCCATCCTTTAATGAGTCGAATCACACAAGATCGAATGGATCAGGAGATTTCTCGGACCCAACAACTGATTGAAAAAACTTTACATATTAAAAGTAAGTGGTTTGCTCCACCGGCTGGTGATTTCAATGATCAAGTCGTCAAAGTGGCGAGTCAACATGGGATGAAAACTGTTTTATGGACAGTTGATACTGTAGACTGGAAAAAAACATCGAGTCCTCCGATGATGATTCGAAAAATTGAACAAAATATTGATTCAGGACATTTGATTTTGACCCATCCAACAGATCGAACAGTTGAAGCACTTCCGCAAATCATCCGTGTAGTGAAGAAAAAGGGGTTAAAGTTGGGAACTGTGGGGGATGTTTTGTCATCTGAAAGAGTAGATGTCATTGAGTGATGCAAGTCTTTTTTGTTATAGTAGAGTATACTGCACTCTGGAGTCAATCGTGTGGATGAATAAAAGAGACGATATTTCCGCAATGAATGAATCTGAATAAGCTCTTAGAGAGCGAAAAATGAGCTCTGATCGATAAGTTAACTCAAAAACTGATCATAAACTAGGAGGGTCTAATGATCGTTAAACAAACGCTATCCAATGGACTTCGGGTAATCGCAGAACAAATCCCTCATGTACGTTCTGTTGCTCTTGGGATCTGGATCGGTACAGGTTCTCAAAATGAAACTATTCATAACAATGGAATTTCCCATTTCATTGAACATATGATGTTTAAGGGGACAGAAAGTCGTACGGCTCGCCAATTAGCTGAGTCATTTGATGAGATCGGTGGTCATGTGAATGCTTTTACCTCCAAAGAGATGACCTGTTATTATACCAAAGTTCTTGACGAACATTTTTCTACATCTTTAGAAATCTTAGCAGATATGTTTTTTAATTCTACGTTTTTAGAAGAAGAGATTGAAAAAGAAAAAAAGGTGATTATTGAAGAGATCCGTATGGTGGAAGATGCCCCTGATGATCTTGTACATGACTTGCTCTCTGAAGCCTCAATGGGGATCCACCCTTTAAGCTATCCTATTTTAGGCTCGATAGAAAATGTACAAAGTTATCAGCGAGATGATCTCATACATTATAAAGATCAATTCTATCATCCTCATAACGTGGTCATTGCGATTGCAGGGCATCTACCAGATGATTATTTGGAACAGATTGAAGCCTTGTTTTCAGGATATACTGGTGAATCTGTTTCAAATATATGTGAGCAACCGGTCTTTACACCTAATATGAAAATTAGACAAAAATCTACAGAGCAATCTCATATTTGTATAGGATTACCAGGGCTTCCTGTGGGAGATCCACGCATTTATACTTTAGTATTATTAAATAATGTATTGGGTGGAAATATGAGCTCTCGTCTCTTTCAAGAGATTCGTGAAGAGCGTGGGTTAGCTTACTCTGTATTTTCGTATCATTCCGCACATCGAGATACAGGTATTTTCTCTATTTATGCTGGGACAGCGCATGAACAAGAAGATGAAGTTTGTGAACGGATTCAACAAACATTGGCGCATGTTCGAGATCAGGGATTGACTCCTAAGGAATTAAAGAAAGCCAAGGAGCAACTCAAAGGAAGTATGATGCTTGGTTTGGAAAGTACTAATAATCGGATGAGTCGGATGGGGCGTAATGAAATCCTTTTAGGTAGACATCTAAGCTTAGATGAAGTAGTGGACAGCATAGAAAAAATTACTCTTGATGAAGTGAATCAGCTCGCAAGAGAGATTTTCTCATCTGAGATGTCACTCGCATTAATTTCACCAACAGGGAAAGAGCCGACAACTTTTAGGAGGAACAATCTTGTTTAATGTCCAAATGATTCAATTAGCAGGAAATAAAGATCTTCCTCTTCCTGTTCAAATGTCTTCAGGTTCCAGCGGATTTGATCTACAAGCGGCAGTGAACGAACCCGTTATCATTCGGCCAGGACAGTGGAAACTGATCCCTACAGGGTTTGCAATTGCCATGCCACCAGGATTAGAAGCACAGATCCGGCCGAGAAGTGGACTAGCATTCAAACATGGTATTACGGTACTAAATAGCCCAGGTACCATAGATGCGGATTATCGGGGAGAGATCGGTGTCTTAGTACTTAACCTTGGGGAAGAGCCATACCAAGTGGAACGTGGACAGCGAATCGCTCAAATGGTCTTTATGCAAGTGCCTGACGTTCAGTTGCAAGTGACAGATCAACTAGATTCAACAACCAGAGGAACAGGTGGGTTTGGACATACCGGTAAATAGGAAGAGGTGGATTTCCTATGGTTACAACGTCCCAGAGCCTACAATTAGAAAAAGAGTTAGAGAGGCTGCGACTTGAGCTTTATCAATCTGTTAATGGGGAGCTTTCTCGTTTAACAGATGCCAGAGTTTTGCCTGTCTCCCAAGAACTCGATGACATCATTGTACAAGTTCAAAGAGAAAAGCAAAGGCATTGTTAATCCAATGATTCGTTCACCTTTTGATGAAGGTGAACTTTTTTTGTCATAAATGAATGAACTGCTTGAATACATTTTTTACAACGTAGATCAAGGGAGGAAGAAGCTGGATGAGATGGAGTGAATTTTCTACTAAAGAGTGTGTTGATATGGTTAATGGTGAGAAGATCGGTAGTTTTAGTCAAGCAGATCTTACCTTTCACCCACAAACGGGAAAAATTGAAACGGTCTTAGTTCCAACTCAAACATCTTGGTTTAAAAAAAATAAACATGAAGTAGAACTCTCCTGGAAAGTAATTAAAAAAATTGGTCCAGAAATGGTTTTGGTTGATACATCATCTAATCGTCTAACAGCAAAAGGTGAAACTAGCTTTAAATAAGGGAACCAGTTACTTGCCAGCAACATATGATGGGATCAAGGAAGAACAAGAAAGATGAACGCTCATTTAGGATGACCAGTCAATTTCTGTAGAAAGGGGTCATGAGCGAATGCTGGCAGGAAAACATGTCGTCTTTCTCGGTGGAGATGCACGACAATTAGAAGTGATTAAGAGTTGTATACAGATGAACGCCAAAGTTAGTTTGATCGGCTATGACAATTTACAAAGTCCTTTTAGTGGAGCTACCCTTCGAGAATTAAGTACCGATTTTCTCAAACAGGCAGATATCCTCGTTTTACCTATCATTGGCACAGATGAAAAAGGACAGATCAACAGTGTTTTTACCTCTAAACAACTCATCCTCTCAGAAGAACACGTTCAAGCATTACCCAAGCACTGTATCGTTTTTGCAGGAATTGCTCGCTCTTATTTAACAAGGTTATGTCAAACGTATGATGTCACCTTAATCGAGCTGATGGATCGCGATGATGTTGCCATTTACAACTCCATTCCAACAGTGGAAGGAGCTTTAATGATGGCAATTCAAAATACAGATATCACTATACATGGTTCGGTCAGTATTGTGTTGGGATTAGGGAGAGTTGGGATGACCCTAGCTCGAACCTTACATGCGATCGGAGCAAAGGTGAAAGTCGGAATCAGAAGCTCTGATGACTTTGCAAGAGCATTTGAAATGGGAGTCGAACCTTTCCATATTCAAGATTTGTCAGAACATCTTAGAGACGCTGACCTTGTATTTAATACGATCCCTGCAGTGGTGATTACCGCTCCAATCTTAGCCCAGATGCCATATGATGTTGTGATTCTAGATCTGGCTTCCAAACCCGGAGGCGTTGACTATGCGTTTGCTGAGAAAAGAGGGATTAAAGCATTATTTGCTCCCAGTTTACCAGGAATCGTGGCACCCAAAACTGCTGGGAAAATCTTGGCACGAACGATTACACAACTAATGTTTCATGCGGTTGAAAAGGAGGGAACAGTACAATGAACTTTGAAGGGCTAACAATCGGGTTTGCGTTGTCGGGTTCCCATTGTACTCATGATGAAGTATTACCGCAAATGAAACGATTAGTTGAACAAGGAGCACGGATCATCCCTATTTTGTCCCATACAGTAGCAACCGTGGATAGTCGTTTTGGAACTGCTGAAGATTGGAAAAAACAAATTATTGAAATGACTGGTGAGACTCCACTCATGACGATCCCAGAAGTGGAGCCCCTTGGACCTAAGGGATTATTAGATTGTTTGGTCATTGCTCCTTGTACGGGTAACACACTGGCAAGGTTAGCTAATGCCATTACGGATGGACCTGTTTTAATGGCTGCTAAAGCACAGATGAGGAATCATCGTCCGGTTGTGTTGGCAATCTCTACGAATGATGCACTTGGATTGAATGCAACCAATTTAGCACGTCTTCTTACAGCGAAGGATCTTTATTTTGTACCGTTTGGTCAAGATAATCCTGAGAAGAAGCCAAAATCAATGGTTGCACGAATGGAGTTAATTCCTGAGACATGCCGATTAGCGATCGAAGGTAGACAACTCCAACCATTAGTAGTTGAAAAATACCGTGACTTCACATCATAATAGATAAGAACAATGGGTCAAAGAAATATTTTTAACAAGATAAAGCATGAAAGCATCTTTATGGATGATGCAAATCGATGAGGTTTACTAGTCCCCTACATAAAAGTATAAATATATTGAAGGGGACTTTTTGTATTTTGTTTTTAAGATGGGAAGGGGAATGACCAGATGAAAAAGGACTTATACACAGTGGCTGTGGTTGGAGCAACGGGTGCGGTTGGACAACAGATTCTCAAACATTTGGAGGAGCGAAAATTCCCAATTAAGGAGATACGCCCCCTCGCTTCTGCACGATCTGTGGGTCAGACAATTACATTTGGAGGGAAAGAAGTAGAAATACAAGAGGCAACACCTCATGCATTTAAGGGCGTTGATCTTGCTTTATTTAGTGCTGGTGGAAGTGTAAGTCTCTCCTTAGCAAAGGAAGCTGTAGCACATGGAGCCATTGTGATTGATAATACAAATGCATTTCGTATGGACCCTGAAGTCCCATTGGTTGTTCCGGAAGTAAATCGGGAAGCCATTCAGGAACACAAAGGGATTATTGCTAATCCTAACTGTTCAACGATTCAAATGGTCGTGGCTTTAAAGCCGTTATTAGACCAGTATGGCTTGGAACGGGTGATTGTTTCTACGTACCAAGCCGTTTCTGGAGCCGGTTGGCAAGCTTCGGATGAGCTTCTCAGCCAAAGTAATGCGGTCCTCCAGGATGAACAAGTTGAAGCGAAAATTTTGCCTGTAGGACGATTGCCGCAACACCACCAAATGGCATTTAATGTGATTCCTCAGGTGGATGTGGCTCAAGATAATGGATACACACTTGAAGAGATGAAAATGGTTAATGAGACAAGAAAAATCTTTAGTGAAAATGAACTTGCGTTATCAGCTACCTGTGTGCGTGTACCTGTATTGCGGGGACATAGTGAATCGATCTATGTGGAATTAAAAAGTGAATATGACCTAGAAGAAGTGCGGCAATTACTTAGCTCTACTTCAGGCGTCGTTGTGCAAGATCAAATCGAGAAGCAGATTTATCCCATGCCCCTAGATGCTACTGATCAAATAGAGGTTTATATAGGCCGGATTCGTCGTGATCTCAGTCATCCCCGTGGTCTCCACTTATGGGTGGTTTCTGATAATTTATTAAAAGGGGCTGCTGTGAATACGATTCAAATTGCAGAAGCCATCATCGCAGACTAGGAACAGAGAAGGGAAATTTATGAAAATTTTAGTGCAGAAATTTGGGGGCACCTCTGTGGGGACACCTGAGCAACGTCAATACGTTCTACACCATGTTCAACGTGCTCAAGCAGAGGGGTTTGCTGTGGTAGTGGTTGTTTCAGCAATGGGAAGAAAAGGAGACCCATACGCAACAGATACTTTATTAGGTCTAACCCAACAATACGGAAACATATCTTTACGAGAACGAGATTTATTAATGAGTTGTGGAGAAATCATCTCTGCTTCTACTCTTTCTAGCCTACTCTCCCAACGGGAGATTGAAAATGTTGTATTGACGGGTGGACAAGCGGGAATTATCACCAATGATCATCACGCCAGCGCGCAAATCATTACGATTAATCCCAAACGGATTCGGGCAGAGTTGGAAAAGGGAAAAGTGGTCATTGTAGCTGGTTTTCAAGGTCAAACAACAGATGGAGAAATCACAACCCTCGGTCGTGGAGGCAGTGATACGACTGCTACTGCCTTAGGTGTGGCTTTACAAGCTGACTGTGTAGATATTTTTACAGATGTAGAAGGAATTATGACTGCTGATCCTCGAATTGTTGAGGATGCTTCCCCGCTTGAAACAGTCACTTATATTGAGATGTGTAATTTGGCTTTTCAAGGAGCAAAAGTAATCCATCCTCGTGCTGTAGAAATTGCGATGCAGACGAATGTACCCATTCGTGTCCGGTGTACAAAAACGGATCATCCTGGAACGCTTGTGACGAGTGTCCTGACTACGAACACTGTAGCTGGAGAGATGCGAGATTCACTCATTACTGGGATTACCCAAATGCCAGATGTCACACAGGTGAGGGTGCCAACCAATAAAGGTCAATATGATATGCAACTGAAAGTTTTTAAAGCAATGGCAGATAATGAGATTAGTGTTGACTTTATCAGTGTGAATCCAAGTGGAATAGCTTATACTGTGTATGATCAGTATGCGAAACGTGCCGAGCAAATTTTACGAGATTTGGATTTAGAGCCTGAGTTACAAGAGAATTGCGCAAAGGTTTCTGTCGTAGGAGCTGGAATTTACGGAGTTCCTGGTGTAATGGCGAAGATCGTTGAAGCACTTACTGAAGAAGATATTCAAATCTTACAATCAGCGGATTCGCATACAACGATTTGGGTTTTAGTGAAAGGAACTGATATGGCTCAAGCAGTTCGTGCCTTACACAGGAAATTTAATTTGCATTTATTAAACTATGGATCGATGTGATGGAGGGAATGAAGATGCAATTTGGACGGTTAGTAACAGCTATGATTACTCCATTTACCAAGGAACATCAAATTGATTGGTTAAGTTTAGAGAAAGTAATCGAACATTTAATTGAGACAGGCACCGATGCGATTGTTGTTTCCGGGACGACTGCAGAATCCCCCAATCTCTCAAAAGAAGAGAAATTAAAGCTCTTTCAATTTACATTAAATCAAGTACAGGGCCGTGTGAAAGTGATTGCGGGCACAGGATCAAACAACACGGAAGAAACCATCGATTTTACCAAAGAAGCTGAAAAAATCGGTGTAGATGGTGTGATGTTAGTTGTCCCTTATTACAATAAACCATCACAAGAAGGTTTATATCAACACTTTGCAGCGATTGCTACATCTACATCATTACCGGTTATGTTATATAACGTTCCAGGTCGAACGGGCGTGAATATGAGTGTATCCACAATGGTGAAACTCGTTAGTTTGAAAAATGTGGTAGCAATTAAAGAAGCTAGTGGAGACCTAACGCAAATTTCGCAACTGATTGCCTCGATTCCTGACGATGTTGCAGTATACAGTGGAGATGATGGGATTACTTTACCTGTTATGGCTGTTGGTGGGGTAGGCGTTGTAAGTGTGGCTAGTCATGTAATCGGAAAAGAAATGAAAAAGATGATCGAAGCGTTTTTTGCTGGGGATCATGAAACAGCAACTTCTATTCATCAACAATTTTTGCCTGTTTTCCAAGGACTATTTATTACTTCTAATCCAGTTCCAGTGAAATACGCTTTGTCTAAATTAAATTTATGTGAGCCTTGGGTACGTCTACCACTAGTTGAAATGGATGAAACTGAGAAATTAGCTACCGATGGATGGATCGAGCTATTAAAGAAAACAGTATAAAATAAGTATGGAATCGTAATACTATGCCGCCCATTGAGGCGGTTTTTTTGTTGTTAAGGTAAGAAAAAATAAATTTCGAACAAACTAAGGATGAAAAGTGTTACCCATTTCCCTCGAAACTGAAAAGGAAATCAAACATTTAGTTGCATACACTTTTTCCAATCGTATATAATGTGGTTAGTGAGATTTGTGCGGTGAAGGGTGAACCAACAATTAAATATAGGAGGTTACATTTTTGATTAAAAACCAGCGAGGCAAGTTACACATTTTTGCTCTCGGTGGGTTGGATGAAATCGGAAAAAATATGTATGTGGTGCAGTACGGGAATGACATCGTGGTTATTGATTCGGGTCTTATGTTTCCTGAGCAAGAAATGCTTGGGATCGATATAGTAATTCCTGACATCACATACTTGATTGAGAACCAGGATAAAGTACGTGGGATTCTATTGACACATGGACATGAAGATCATATCGGTGGGCTTCCGTATATTCTTCGACAACTCAATGTTCCCATTTATGCTACTAAGCTAACAATGGGCTTAGTTGAACATAAGTTACGAGAAGCACATATCTTAAATAACACCAAGCGAGTTCTGATCAGTAGTGAATCAGAAATTACTTTTGGTGCTTTAAAAGCAACATTCTTTAATACCAACCATAGTATTCCAGATTCTGTTGGAGTGTGTGTAGAAACTCCAGAAGGTGCCGTTGTCCATACGGGAGACTTTAAGTTTGATATGACTCCTGTGAATGGGATGCAAGCTGATATTCACAAGATGGCGGAAATTGGAAGAAAAGGTGTTTTGTGTCTATTATCCGATAGTACAAATGCCGAAAGGTCTGGTTTTACTGGCTCTGAACGGACAGTAGGAGAAGGGTTAAACGAAGTTTTCCGCAAAGCTAAACAGCGTGTCATAGTGGCTACGTTTGCCTCAAATATCCATCGCATCCAACAAGTGGTAGATGCATGTAACTTGTATGGACGAAAGTTGGCGGTGGTAGGGCGCAGTATGGTGAATGTGGTTAACATTGCCTCTGATCTAGGTTATTTACAAATTCCTTCTGACTTATTAATTGATCCAGATGAGATTAACCGTTTACCAGCTCACAAAGTAGCGGTAATGTCTACTGGAAGTCAAGGGGAGTCTATGTCTGCTTTAACCCAGATGGCAAATGCATCTCACCGGAAGGTAGAAATCTTACCAGGTGATACAGTGGTAATCGCTGCAACCCCAATTCCTGGCAATGAAAAACTGATTGGTCGAACCGTAGACCAGTTATTCCGTATTGGTGCCGATGTTGTTTATAGTAAAACTTCTCATGTACATGTATCTGGTCATGGCTCTCAAGAAGATCTTAAGTTAATGCTCAATCTCATGAAGCCCAAATATTTTATTCCGATTCATGGTGAGTATCGCATGTTGCGTGCTCATGCACAACTTGCTGAGTCTGTTGGTGTACGGCCTGAAAATATTTTTATTTGCGACAACGGCGATACCGTTGAGATTTCGGGAGGCAAGGCTAGATATGGTCCTAAACTCCCAACAGGTAAGGTACTTATTGATGGTTTAGGCGTTGGAGACGTAGGAAATATCGTATTAAGAGACCGCAAACTCCTTTCACAAGATGGAATTTTAGTTGTTGTTGTCACCCTAAGTAAGGCAAATGGAACGATTTTATCTGGTCCTGACATTATTTCACGTGGCTTTGTATACGTTCGTGAATCTGAGCAGTTGCTTGAAGAAGCCAATCAAGTTGTCAACCAGACTATGGAAAAATGTATGAAAGAACAAGTGAGTGAATGGGCATCATTAAAAACAAGTATTCGGGATGCTCTAAGTAAATTCTTGTTTGAACGCACCCGTCGTCGCCCGATGATCTTACCGATTATCATGGAAGTTTAATCACAAACTCATGAAAAAGAGTCGCTCTCCTTGAATAAAGGATTGTCGGCTCTTTTTGTTATTAGTTTTTGCAAGAGAAGAGTTTGGCGTGAAATAGAGAAGAGTAGTTTTCCCTTGGAAACCAGGTTTTTTTATCTCTTCATTCGTACATACTGAAAGGAGGAGATCGAAAGGGTGATTTGAATGGCAGATGAAAGACAATTCCAGTCTCAAGAGGTTCCTAGTGAGGAATTGGAGAAGAAGAAAAGTGCAATTCAATCGATTCAACAACTAGGGGTTACAAATGTACCACAACTTGAATCAAATATTTTTTGCTTACCTATTATAGGGCAAGTTGAAGGGCATTTAGTGATGCCTCCTCAAAACAAAACAACTAAATATGAGCATGTTATTCCACAAATCGTAGCAGCAGAACAAAACCCTAAAATCGAAGGAATTGTGATTATCCTTAATACAGTTGGGGGAGATGTGGAAGCAGGTTTAGCGATTGCAGAAATGATCGCAACGATGAGTAAACCTACTGTTTCCATTGTATTGGGAGGAGGACATAGCATTGGTGTACCTATAGCTGTCGCAGCAGATCGTTCTTTTATTGCTGAAACAGCCACTATGACGATCCATCCTGTACGACTGACTGGACTCGTGATTGGAGTCCCCCAAACATTTGAATATATGGAAAAAATGCAGGATCGAGTGATTCGCTTTATCGCTAGTCATTCTAGCATTAGCGAAGAGAAGATCAGAGATTTGATGTTTCGTACAGGAGAATTAGCTCGCGACATCGGAACAAATGTGATCGGAAAAGATGCTGTTTCCATTGGTTTAATTGATCGAATGGGTGGAATCTCAGATGCGCTATCTGAATTGAATCAAAAAATTCAAGCGAATCGAGGAGAGTTGCTACAATGATTTACTATTCGGTCATGCCGCAAGAGGTCGCTTTTCAAGATGAACAAAATAATTCATCTAAAGAAAAAGAAATGGTCATTGATGGGGTTCATCTTTCAGTTCGCATGGATAACGCTGATGAAGGAACGATTATTCGGGTGTTATGTGCAGATCTGTATAAGTTTTTAGAGCCACGATTTCAACCAGGTGAAAAATTACAATTCATTCCAGAAAATTAGGTGAAAGATCTGCTGGCGAGCATTTCCATGCTATAATGAGAAATGGACTGGATTGGAAGAAAAGGTGGTCGTTATGCCTAAGAAAAAGATGAAAAATCCGACTCGCCAAGAGCAATTGAAGAAAGAGATCGTTTTCGAGTTATATGGGATTGGTATTCTTGCAATATCGTTGATTGCCATTGCTAGGTATGGTGCCATAGGGAGAAACTTAACAACCCTATCCCGTTTTGTAGTGGGGACATGGGATTTTATTCTCCCTTTATTAGGGGTTGCTTTATCTGTCTATGTCATTGTAAAACGGCAATGGCCAAGAAATTGGTCTCCCCGTATGACAGGAGTTGTTCTATTACTACTTACCTTGTTAACTTTTACTCACTACCTAACATATCAAGTGATTCATGTTGGGGGTAAGGGAATTTTAGATTCGACTTGGTATATGCTTTTACAAGAACGACAATCTCCTGTTCCATTGGATGTGGGTGGAGGAATGGTTGGGGCAATCATTTATACACTCCTTCACTTCTTATTTGATGACATTGGTACATTAATTGTATTGGGAGCAATGGTTTTATCAGGGGTATTGCTTGTAACCGATTCTTCTTTTCTCAAATTCATTCGCAAATTTCGCAAAGCTTGGGAGCAGAAGAAAAAAGAAGGAAAACAATGGTTGGCTAATTGGATTAAGGGTAAAGCAAATCAAAACTCTCAGAAGACTACACGAACTAGCGGAAAAAAAGTCCCATTTCCAAATGTTAGCTTGGATCCGATTGGGGAGCAGCCAGTGGTTCATGATTTTGAAGAAAAGGCGTATGTACGTTCTTCCCAGACTCAAGGACAGGAGGCGGGGCAGCTCAGTCTTAATATCAAAGGTTCATCCATCGTAGATGAGGTCAACAAAGAAAGTCAACCTATGGATCTGGAAGAGTTGTCTTTTCAAACTACTAAGCCTCAAAAAACTCATTATCGTCTGCCTTCGTTTTCGCTATTAAAGAGACCTAAAAAGCGAAGTGGGAAGGATAAAGAGGATGTCAATACGAACGCAGATTTACTCAAACTAACACTAGATAGTTTTGGTGTACAAGCCAAGGTGACAGATATTCATCGTGGTCCAACGGTTACTCGATATGAAATTCAACCTGAAATTGGGGTGAAAGTAAGTCGAATCGTTAGTTTGGCGGATGATATTGCACTTGCACTTGCAGCGAGAGATATTCGGATTGAAGCACCGATTCCAGGCAAATCAGCTGTCGGGATTGAAGTTCCCAATGCGGAAGTTTCGATGGTAGCTCTTAGAGATGTGATAGAGAGTGAAGCATACCAACAATCATCGGCTAAGTTAAGTATGGCTTTAGGATATGATATTTCTGGGGAACCGATCGTAGCCAACTTAGCGCAAATGCCTCATTTGTTGGTAGCTGGAGCGACTGGATCAGGGAAAAGTGTTTGTATTAATGGGATTATTACAAGTTTATTATTTAAAGCAAGCCCCGATGAGGTAAAGTTGATTATGATTGACCCAAAGCGAGTAGAACTGAATATCTATGATGGAATTCCTCATCTACTTACACCTGTAGTTACAGATCCCCGAAAAGCAGCGATGGCACTAAAAAAAGTAGTTGTAGAGATGGAAAAGCGTTATGAGAACTTTGCCAAATATGGAGCAAGGGATATTGAACGATATAATCAAATGGCTGCTGAATCAGATGAACTCACTGCTTATCCTTATATTGTGGTGATTGTTGATGAATTAGCAGATTTGATGATGGTAGCTCCTTCTGATGTGGAGGATGCGATTTGTCGGCTGGCACAAATGGCGCGTGCTGCGGGAATACATCTAATCATCGCCACACAACGTCCTTCTGTCGATGTCATTACTGGGTTAATTAAAGCGAATATTCCATCGAGAATCGCTTTTGCTGTCTCTTCCCAAGCAGATTCACGAACCGTTCTCGGTATGGGAGGAGCGAATAAGCTACTAGGTAAAGGGGATATGTTATATTTTCCTATTGGAGCTTCGAAGCCGGTTCGAGTTCAGGGCGCTTTTCTTTCTGATGAAGAAGTGGAGTCGATTGTTAATTTTGTTAAAAATCAGCAGAAACCAGAATACAACGAAGAATTGATCCCATCTGCAGTGGATCACAGCCGGAGAGAGGAGTTTCAGGATGAACTCTATCCTCAAGCTGTACAGCTTGTACTAGAAGCGAAAACAGCTTCAGTCTCTTTGATTCAACGCCGATTAAGGGTTGGGTATACACGGGCTGCTCGTTTAATTGATATGATGGAAAACAATGGTATCGTGGGTCCGCATGAAGGTAGTAAACCACGAGAGGTATTAGTGACTATGGAACAATTTGCAGAAAATAAAAGAGTAGCCAAATAGAATAACAAATGGTATAACAATAAAGGGGTAATCATTGCAATTATGGTATAACAACCTTCTAATTGGACAGATATGGGTTTAAACCTCGTTAGTTGTTACCATGGATTGCTTTATTTACCACTTAGGTGCTCTTATACATATTTTAAATTTAGATATGTTCCTAAGTGTATTTGATCCCCGAAAATATACCAGTTATCATCAAGGGGAGGAAGAGCTGTGAAAAAAAGGTCTTGGCTCGCATTGTTGCTTTCTGCGATCCTTGTTTTGGCTGTCGGTTGTGGTGGTCAAGATCAAGGGAGTACAGATCAAGGCAGTGGATTTAAAGTAGGTATGGTTACGGACACAGGTGGACTAAATGATGAATCATTCAACCAAACCGCTTGGGAAGGAATCAAAAAAACCGAGAAGGATTTGGGAGCTAATATTAAAGCACTAGAATCTAAACGCGATGAAGATTATGTACCAAACTTAACCAAATTTGCACGTGAACCACGTGATATTACTTGGGCAGTCGGATTCAAATTTGAAAAATCAATTCCTGAGGTTGCTAAGCAGTTCCCCAACGCAAAATTCGGAATTGTTGATACGAATCTAGGAGGAGACATTCCTGCAAACGTAACTGCGGTTACTTTTAAAGAGCATGAAGGCTCTTTCTTAATGGGGGTAATTGCTGGTCTAACCACAAAATCAGACAAAGTAGGATTTATTGGTGGAATTAGTTCCCCGTTGATCTCCAAATTTGAATCAGGCTTTAAAGCTGGTGTACATGCAGCAAACCCAAAAGCAACGGTTCAAGTCGCTTATGCTGAAAGCTTTACCGATGCAACCAAAGGTCGTTCTTTAGCACAAAACATGTATAACGGTGGCGCTGACGTCATTTTCCATGCTTCTGGTGGTGTGGGTAAAGGATTGTTTGATGAAGTTAAAACTCGTAAAAAAGGTGAATTCTGGGCGATTGGTGTAGATATGGACCAATCAAACCTTGCACCTGATCATACATTAAGTTCTATGATTAAAAGGGTAGATGTAGCTGTATTTGAAGTAACGAAAGAATTAAAAGAAGGAAAACTTCAACCTGGTAAACAAATCGAGCTTGGCTTGAAAGAAGAAAGTGTAGGGATTGCTGAAAATACCAATAAGCATGTAAGTGAAGATGTATTGAAAAAGGTTGAAGAGTTTAAGCAAAAAATCGTTAGCGGTGAAATCAACGTTCCACAAACAGAGGAAGAATATAAACAGTTTGCAAAATAATTCCATGTTTCATGCTGTAGGGCTAGCAAATCCCGCTAGCCTTTTTTTGTCAAATTTGATGTTGTTTCCTACTAATAGCTAAACTGACCCAATTCCTTCGATTGACTCAATTTCTTCTCTTTGTGTTCTCATATTCCCATAGTAAAATCATTCTATGTCTGATCAAGTTGCTATATGTTATACCGATTTGAATAATCAATAATCCTTTCACATTCCCAGCAACATCTTGGTAAATGATAAATAAATAAGGGGGGAGATCAGTGAACGTTGTTGAAATGAGAGGGATCACCAAGCGATTCCCTGGTATTGTAGCCAATGACAACATCAATCTGACTGTAAAACAAGGTGAAATCCATGCATTGCTCGGTGAAAACGGAGCAGGGAAGTCAACATTAATGAACATTTTGTTTGGTTTATACCAGCCAGATGAAGGTGAAATTCTGATCAAGGAAAAACCAGTAACCATTACTGGACCAACGATGGCTAACCAATTGGGTATTGGTATGGTGCATCAACATTTTATGTTAGTTCAACCGTTTACTGTGACGGAAAATATCATCCTTGGTGATGAGCGTAGTAAGAGTGGATTAGTTAACTATAAAAAAGCTGAACAACAGATTCAAGAGTTATCAGATCGGTATGGCTTAAAAGTAGATCCTAAGGCGAAAGTCTCTGACATTTCAGTAGGGATGCAACAACGGGTAGAGATTTTGAAAACGCTCTATCGAGGAGCGGATACCTTAATCTTTGATGAACCGACAGCTGTTTTAACTCCACAAGAGATTGAGGAATTGACGACCATTATGCGGACATTGGTCAAAGAAGGAAAAACGATTATTTTTATTACACATAAGTTAAAAGAAATTATGAGTACGGCAGATCTATGTACTGTGATCCGGCGTGGTAAAGTCATTGAAACGGTAAAGATATCGGAGACTGATGAAAAGAAATTAGCAGCTCTTATGGTGGGGCGGGAAGTTGAGTTTACCGTTGAAAAGAAAGAGTCCGAGCCTAAAGAAGCTGTTCTCAGTATCAAAGATCTCTATGTGGAAGATACTCGAGGATTAGATGCTGTGAAAGGACTTAATCTTGAGGTTCGTGCAGGTGAAATTGTTGGGATTGCTGGTGTTGATGGGAATGGACAGTCTGAGCTGATTGAGGCGATTACAGGTCTTCGAAAGGTGAAGTCTGGTCAGATCCAGTTGAAAAACCGTGATATTACCAACCTCAGACCCAGAAAAGCAACTGAAGCAGGGTTAGGTCATATTCCAGAGGATCGACATAAACGTGGGTTAGTTCTCGACTTTAGTGTGAGTGAAAATATGGTTTTACAAACTTATTATCGCAGTCCTTTTTCTGAAGGCTTAAAGTTACAATTTGATGAGATGGAAAGATATAGTGACCGATTAATTCAAGAGTTTGATGTTCGTACTCCAAGTAAGGATACCCTTGCCCGATCTTTATCAGGAGGAAATCAACAAAAGGTGATCATTGCACGTGAAGTGGATCGTGATCCGGATCTATTGATTGCCGCTCAACCTACCCGTGGTTTGGATGTTGGGGCAATTGAATTTATTCATCGTCGATTGATTGACCAACGAGACAAAGGAAAAGCGGTATTGTTAGTCTCCTTGGAGTTGGATGAAATTTTAAATGTGAGTGACCGTGTTGCTGTCATCAATGGAGGCCGAATTGTGGGATGGGTTGACCCAAAAGAAGTTACACAAGAAGAGCTTGGATTATTGATGGCAGGTAGAACGATTCAAAAGGAGGCGAGGTAAACATGTCACAGTTGCTTGCTAAGTTAAACAAGAGCTCCACGTTCCTCGCTGCACTAATCTCTATTTTACTTGGGATTTTAGTTGGAGCTATCATGATGCTAGTCGCTGGTTACGACCCTGTTTTAGCTTATAAAGCGTTATTTACTAATGCATTGGTTAAACCCTACGATTTGGCAGAAACCATTCGAACAATTAGTCCATTACTGTTTACAGGATTAGCAGTGGCGTTGGCCTTTCGGACGGGCTTATTTAACATTGGGGTAGAAGGACAATTTATTGTTGGTCAAGTTTTTGCCTATATGGGTGTGATCGGGGCAGAAGCACTCGGTTTACCTGGATTTGTACAAGCAATCTTTGGGATTCTTGCTGGGGGATTGGCTGGAGCTGTCTGGGGATTTGTGCCCGGATTTTTAAAAGCTGTACGTGGAGTTCATGAGGTTATTATCTGTATCATGATGAACTTTATCGCCCTCTATTTATCTAATGTACTTGTTCGAACAAAACTATCTTCAGGAGCTGACTCGACTCCAGTCATTTCTGATGATGCTTGGATTCGTTTTGATTTTATCACGCAGATGTTTGAGGGCGCGCGAATTCATTTAGGAATTGTTCTGGCTTTGTTAACGGCATTTTTTATGTATTTCTTATTATGGAAAACAAAATCTGGTTACGAAATGCGGGCTGTAGGTTACAATCCTTCTGCTTCTGAATATGCAGGGATGAGTGTAAAACGAAGCATGATCTCCTCTATGATGATCAGTGGGTCTTTTGCTGGATTAGCTGGTGCAACTGAATTGTTGGGGACTTCTGGTTATGTGTCGATTCAAGCCGCTTTTACTGGAATTGGCTTTGATGGAATTGCCGTTGCTTTGTTGGGTGCAAATACACCTGTAGGTGTCATTCTATCTTCGATCCTCTTTGGTGTTCTCACTTATGGAGGAGGCAATATGCAGTTTGAAGCAGGTGTTCCTTTCGAAGTGATTCGTGTCGTGTTTGCAGCAATTATTTTCTTTGTTGCAGCGAAAATAACACAACCTCTGTTTAACCTTTTGAAAAAGAAAAAGGGGGTAAATAAAGGTGCTTGATACATTAACAAATATTTTACTGACAACGGTACTTTATGCTACCCCTCTGATTCTAGCAGGAATGGGAGGATTATTTTCTGAACGATCCGGGGTTGTAAACATTGGATTGGAAGGATTAATGACGATTGGTGCTTTTACAGCTGCAGTGGTTGCTTTAGAAACTGGTAATCCGTGGTATGGTTTAATCGCAGCAATCGTGGCAGGAATTATTTTATCTCTTCCTCATGCCATCGCATCTGTGACCTTTAAGGCGGATCAAGTAGTAAGTGGTGTTGCGATCAACTTTTTGGCGTTAGGTTTAGCCATGTATTTAGTAAAAGATATATATGATGGTGCAGGTCAAACGCCAGTTGTACAACAGACATTACAAAAAGTAGCGATTCCGTTTCTAAGTGAGATTCCTGTAATTGGTCCTTCGCTATTTCATGCATTGCCTACGACTTATATTGCCATTGCTGTTGTGTTTATCAGTTATTTTGTGTTGTATCGGACTACATTTGGGATGCGCCTACGGGCAGTGGGTGAACATCCACATGCAGCAGAAACGGCTGGAATCAGTGTAGTCGGGATGAGATATATAGCGGTAATGATCAGTGGGGCTTTAGCAGCGATTGGTGGAGCAGGTCTCTCCATCGCGATTGGTAGTGAGTTTAATCAGACGACAGTAGCTGGACAAGGATTTATCGCACTAGCAGCCTTGATTTTTGGTAAGTGGAAGCCCTTTGGGGTATTGGGAGCAGCCAGCTTCTTTGGCTTTGCTGTGGCACTTGCATTAATCGGGCAATTGTATGGATTTACGAATTATGTACCAAGTGAAGTTCTCAGTATGACCCCTTATGTACTTACCATTTTGGCTTTGGCTGGTTTTGTTGGTAGAGCCGAGGCACCTGCAGCAGTAGGAAAGCCATATGAAAAAGGAAGTCGTTAAAAAAAGTCAGCATCTAACCATTTGGGTTGGATGCTGTTTTTAATGACACCCAGAAAAGAAGTTGTGGTAGAAAAATCGATACATCTTATCATATTTCTTAAAAAGGAGAATTGGTACAGGCATTTTGACTAAATCGAGCATGTTACATAAAATCGTGCCATTGCCTTATTTGAATGATGTCTAAGCCTGTTTTTGACGAACTGACCGAAACTAGGTCATGACACGTGGATGAAGAGAATATCTAACAATCTCTAAATAGTAAAAGGATGTTTAATGCCAGAGTGGTCGAAGTTTTTTTGGAGATAATAAGAAAACCTAATAATTAAGGAGGTTTTCTTATGTCGAAGAGAATCATAGGGATGATTCTATCCGTTGTCATTCTAATTATGGTGGGATGTAATAACATGAATCAACCCAAGACTGGCGGTGGTGCAGGTGCCAAAAAGCAAGATCAGTTATCAGCGGGTTTGGTTACGGATACAGGTGGCTTGAATGATGAGTCATTTAACCAAATTTCCTGGGCTGGTCTTACACGGGCCCAAAAAGAGTTGGGTGCAGATATCAAAGCATTGGAGTCTAAGCGTGATGAAGATTATGTACCCAATCTAACCAAATTTGCTCGTGAAAAACGAGATATTATTTGGGCAATTGGTTTTAAATTTGAAAAAGCTTTACCACAAGTAGCTAAACAATTTAGTAATGTCAAATTTGGCATCGTTGATAGCAATCTTGGTGGCAACATCCCTCCAAATGTAACTGCGATTACTTTTAAAGAAGAAGAAGGCTCATTCTTAATGGGTGTTATTGCTGGCATGATGTCAAAAACAAATAAAGTAGGATTTATCGGTGGCATTAGTTCTCCACTTATCAAGAAGTTTGAGGTGGGTTATACCGCGGGAGTACGAGCTGCCAATCCTAAGGCAACTGTAAAAGTGGCCTATGCGGAAAGCTTCTCTGATGCTACGAAAGGACGCTCTCTCGCACAAAATATGTACAACCATGGAGTCGATATTATTTTCCATGCTTCAGGTGGAGTGGGGAAAGGTCTCTTTGATGAAGTGAAAACTCGTGAAAAGGGTAAATACTGGGCGATTGGTGTTGATATGGATCAATCATCCCTAGCGCCTGATCACACTCTTAGTTCCATGATCAAACGAGTTGACCAAGCTGTTTTTGATGTGATTCAAAAAGTGAAAAATAATGAACTTAAAATGGGACAGGAACTTTTGTATGGATTGAAAGAGGAAGGGGTTAACTATGCTCCCAATACCCAAAAACATGTGCCTGCAGATATCCTGAAAAAAGTAGATGAATACAAACAAAAAATTGTCTCTGGGGAAATTAAAGTTCCAAAAACAGGAGCGGAGCTAGCTTCATTTAAATAGTACGTATGAAAGAGTCGAGGATATCTTCCTAGACTCTTTTTTTATTTGATTTCATTTGCTCTAACTAGTATTTTTTCGCAATTATCCTCAATCATCCGCAATTACAATAGATAAAATATTTTTACAATTCATTCGTTATTATGAATTTGCTCCTCCGTGAATAGTAGATCAATTCTTTAGAGATGATAAAGATAACTTAACAATGAAAGGAGAGCTAAAGAGAAAAACAGATGTAGGTATAAACGAAATAAAAAATAAGGAGTCGGTTAAAATGGGTGCAAATTTAAATCAAGCAGTTGCTAAAGATGGCGTGATTGCTTATCGGGATCATGCAGACAAATCCACATTTCACTATTGGCCAGCAAGAATTGATGCGGTTTTAGGAGAGACCATTAAAGATTTTAGTGTGAAATACTGGGGGATTAATTCAAAACCCTACTATCAGCAAGTGGGAAAAAAGGTGGAAAGTATTGTGGGTGCAGAGTTGTCGGGTCGAGCTGCTCCCGATCTGACTCAAGGACAACGAGAAGCCATTATGGGAGCGATTAAGGAGCGCTACAATATCACTCCTAATCTCGTTCCCCTTACGTTAGAAAAGGGGATTCGGGTACAACCCGTTTTAGCACAGGGAGTTCAAAATAATGGATATGGATCTTCAAGTGTCTTTCCTGATCAATTCCAATTAGGAAATTCATTTATGTATAACGTAACTTCTGGAAATAGTTTATTCGCTCAGTTAGCGGGTAATCGAACTGAATATGTGGATGGAAATGCCAATCCTAGTTTTGGGGTGAACATCTATGGAACCGCTGATTTTTATGGTGATCCATGGATTGCTGAAATTGAATGTGATCTGAGTCAAGTATGGAAATATACACGTACCCAGTTTGAAACAGGGGTATATGGTTGGATGAACTTGGGGGCACAGTTAGATAAAATTGCCCAGTCCTTGGTGAAAGAAAATATTATCAACATTCGTTACATTCAAGGGTCTGGGGAAAGTGAATTTGGCCGTCAGCTTCTTGAAACGACCAAAACTGTTTTTGAAGCGATTAACAACCAGATTGTAAAAGGGGAAGGGATGTTTAAGTTTGAACCCAATCCTACTCCGCAAAGCCCTCCTCCTAAAGATAAAGGATGGTCAAGTAAGTTGTTGCCTTGGACAGTTTCTCTCAATTTATCCTATAGCAGTGAAGTGTTTAACCAACAAATCACCTACAAACAGAAAGTTGAATTTTCAAATAAAGTACCCCTTATGTTAAACACATCCATGAGTTTAGCAGTAAGTTGTAATAAAGAGACAAATCAATATTTTCAAGATTTCCAAGACCCTTATGAGAATTGTATTACCCCTCAAAAATCAGAAGGGTTACAAAAAAGGCTACAAGTAGAAGCTCAAGCCAAGTCAAAAAAGGTAGCTGAATACGAATCGTTGCTATTGAGTGGAAAGCTTACGATCAATGACTATGCAAAGTTATTGGAGCTGTTGGATACGATTACACTCACCGAAGCAAAAAAGATCGAAGAACAGACAAGTCGCTTAAGAGAATTAGAAAAAATGATTCTCAGT
This sequence comes from Hazenella coriacea, assembly GCF_004341825.1. Classification (GTDB taxonomy): domain Bacteria; phylum Bacillota; class Bacilli; order Thermoactinomycetales; family Thermoactinomycetaceae; genus Hazenella; species Hazenella coriacea. Next base: position 37,702 of record NZ_SMAG01000011.1, read on the forward strand.
TAACTTTCGGCTTGCTTAGGAGGATATTAAATGGTAAGTCCAGTAGTTCATTGTTACACGTCTACCCATCTATTTCAAGAGTATTGGACAGATGACAAGCGTCAAAAAGCGAAGCCGATTGAAATTCCTGTGTTAGATGAGAAGCTACTTAAAAGTGAAGATTATTCTCAAATGAAAGCAACCCCTCATCAAGTGGATGTGACAACTTACCCTTATTCTTCGGGAGGAAAGTTATTCGTTTCAGATCCAGATGGAACCAATCGCACAGGCACAGCTCAATTTGTATCTTCAGGAAATATTTTATTAACAGCTGCCCACGTGGTGATTGATGATAAGGGAAACTTCCGTAAACATCCAGTCTTTGCTCGAGCGTATGACCAAGATCAAGGAGAATCATTTGTGGTTAAAGGAATTTTAGTCTGGGATGAGTGGATCAAAAATAAAAATCCTGCCTATGATTATGCATTTTGTCTAACGAGTAAACCCTATGAAGAAGGCGTAATGAGTTTAAAGTTGGGATGTACCTACTCCCAATTTCAGTCGATCGGATATCCTGAAAATTATGGGTTAAAGCGAGAAATGTATGCAGTCAATGGAACCAAAGGAATGGTTTCCAGACAGGTTGTACAGATGAAGGGGAATCCATTTGGCAAAGGGGCGAGTGGAGGGGCATGGATTGCAGAAGAGAAGTACATTATCGGAAACAATTCATTTCGTTTAAATAATGATTTAGATTCTTTATGGGGTCCTTTGTTTGATCAGAAGACAGAAGAGTTATTTGTAAAAGCTACAGAAGTTATCTGTTAAGTCTGTTTATCATAGGTCTTGTTTCTCTAGATTAGAGAAGCAGGGCCCTTTAAAGTTTGGGTATTAAAAATTAGACTCACGCTTTTTTTGTCAATTTTAGGTTATACTATGAATCAGTAGTACATATTTTTAGATGGTTCTCTTTTCTAATCTGTAGGGAATAAACTATTAGTGATTAGACTCTTAATGGCATATTTAAAGGAGAGGTTTTATCTTGACTTACGCTCAATTTGATACAGTTTCGATTGGGAATATTCGAGTTCATGTTTGTGCAAGTGAAAAATTTAAGACTACAACATTGGTTGCTAATATACAACAAGAGTTAAAAAAAGATTTAGTGACTCGAACGGCATTACTTCCGCAAATTTTACAACGAGGAACGATCTCTTATCCAACAACCATTGACTTTAAAAGATATTTAGACCATCTTTATGGCACCATTTTTTATGGGGATTTATTTAAACGGGGTGAAAGACACATTATTCAGCTTGGTATGGAAGTAGCGAATGAGCAGTATTTGAAAGAAACCAAATCACTGTTAGCTGAAGCGATTCGATTTTTCAGTGAAGTATTATCTAAACCGGTTACTGAAAATCGGGGCTTTAAAAGTTCTTATGTAGAATCTGAGAAGAAAGTATTAAAACAACGGATTGAAAGCTTACAGGATGACAAAATCCGTTATGCAGCACAACGGATGACGGAAGAAATGTGTCAAGGAGAACCTTACGCCATTTTCAACCATGGACAATTGGAAGATATACCAGTCATCGATGGAGAAAATTTATATACATACTACCAAGATGTGATAAGAACGTGTCCCATCGACTTCTATTGTGTAGGGAATGTAACTACAGATGAAGTGGTTCAGCTTTTACAACAGCATCTCGTGTTAGATTTATCAGGGGAGCGAAAAAAGATCTCTGTCGCTACCGTTCAACATCCTGTACAAAAAGTAAAAGTAGTTGAAGACCAACTTGATGTCAAACAAGGTAAGTTAAACTTAGGATGCCGAACTCAGATCTCGATTCAAGATGAGGACTATCCTGCATTACTCATGTATAACGGTGTGTTAGGTGGTTTCCCACATTCCAAACTATTTATGAATGTTCGAGAAAAAGCGAGCTTAGCTTATTATTGTTCTTCACGTATAGAAAGTCATAAAGGATTACTCAATATTCAATCGGGGATTGAGATTGCTAATTATAAACAAGCTGTCGAGATTATTCAACAGCAATTGGAAGCGATGAGACAAGGTGAAATCAACGACAAAGAAGTCGCACAAACAAAAGCGACTGTATCTAACCAGTATAGAGAAGTACAAGATCGTTCATACGAGTTAATCAATTATCACTATCACCATGTTTTGAGTGGAAAAGATCGCCCACTTGAGCAACTTTTAGAAGAGATTTCTAGTGTGAGTAAACAAGATATTCAGCGAGTTGCTCAAAAAGTTGAATTAGATACGATTTACTTCCTTCGGGATCAAGGGGGGACTTCACATGCATAAAATCGAATTAAAACAGGTTCAAGAAACCCTTTACCATGAGAAATTAGATAATGGTCTTGAAGTTTACTTGTTACCTCGATCCGGATTTAGTAAAACATATGCTACGTTTACGACAAAGTACGGCTCGATTGACAACACATTCCAAGTGCCAGGAAAAGAAAAAATCTCTGTACCTGACGGAATTGCTCATTTTCTGGAACACAAAATGTTTGAACAAGAGTCTGGCGAAGATGTGTTTCAACAATTTTCTCGACAAGGAGCTTCCGCTAATGCTTTTACAAGTTTTACGCGTACCGCTTATCTATTCTCCTGTACAGAAAATGTAGAACAAAATATTAATATTTTGCTTAATTATGTGCAGAGCCCCTATTTCACAGATCAAAATGTAGAGAAGGAAAAAGGGATTATCGGGCAAGAAATTCGCATGTATGATGATAATCCTGATTGGCGATCCTATTTCGGCTTGATTGAAGCCATGTATCAAGAACATCCAGTTAAAATTGATATTGCGGGGACTGTAGAATCGATCGCTAAAATTACGAAGGAAACACTCTATACCTGTTACGAAACTTTTTATCATCCCAGTAATATGTTACTTTTTATGGTTGGTCCTATTGATCCTCAACAGATGATAACTTTGATTAAGGAAAATCAAGCTCAAAAGCCTTTTAAACCACAAGCAGAAATCCAACGCTTTTTTGAGAAAGAACCAGATGAAGTTGCGCAAAAAGTGAATGAAATGCGTTTAAGTGTGGGTGTTTCAAAAGTAATGTGTGGATTTAAGGAGGGTAGGGAGGCTGTTGGAAAAACTGGAGAAGAGTTATTGAAACAGGAACTCACTACTTCTATACTCTTGGATGTGATGATTGGTTCTGGATCAGAGCTGTACCAGTCGTTATACGATGATGGACTCATCGATGATAACTTTGGGTTTGATTATTCATTGGAACAAGGTTATGGCTTTTCGATGATGGGAGGAGACTCATCGGATCCAGATCGTTTTCTCGAGCGAATTCAAAAAGAGATTCCCGCTTTTGTCGAAAAAGGGATCTCAGAAGATGAGTTTGAGCGGATTCGGAGGAAGAAAATTGGTCAATCTTTACGATCTCTCAATTCTTCAGAATCGATTGCGAACCAATTTACTAGTTATCGGTTTAATGACTCTGATTTATTTCGGATCATTCCGCTACTGGAAGAGATTACGCTTGAAGATGTAAATCAACGAATGATCGAACATATCCAATGGAATCGTTTTGCTGTGTCTCTTGTTCGACCTTTACAGTCTTAAAATGAATCACTTCAAAAGTGCCCTTCCGAGGGTGCTTTTTTATATCTAGAGGTCAGATTAACCTTGAAAAATTGCGAGAAAGAATCTAACTTTCTTGTCCAATAAATTGAATGGGTATAAACTAATTTTGTTTTCTTTTTAGCTCTGAGCTTATGATTAGTTTTATGTATTTTTTTCTCTGTTGGAGATATGAGGAGAAGTAAAGGGGGAATGAATGATGCAGTCACCAAAGCCATCAATTGCGTGGGTTGTTGGAGCGAGTGGAGGGATTGGCGCTGCTATTGCACAGTCTTTGGCTCGTTTGGGGATTAATGTAGCAGTAGGTTACTTTGCGAATCAAGAATTAGCAGAACAAGTAGCTGAAAAATGTAAAAAATGGGGAGTAAGGTCTCAACCAGTTCAAGTAGATGTACGTCATCGGAAATCGATTCAACAGGCGTATCAGTTTATTTGCCAAGAGATTGGCGCTCCTACCCATCTCATTCATGCAGGGGGACAAACCCATGTGGGTTTGATTCAAGACATATCGGATGAAGATTATGATCAGATAATGGATGTACATGTTCGTGGAGCCATTTGGATGATACAAAGTGTACTTCCGCCAATGATTCGAGAAAAAGAAGGAAGAATTATTCTAATCTCTTCTATTTGGGGAGAAACGGGAGGGGCAGGAGAAACGCTTTATTCCACAGCCAAAGCGGCACAGTTAGGATTAGTGAAGGCTTTGGCGAAAGAGTTAGCACCCTCTCAAATCACTGTGAATGCGGTTACTCCTGGTGCAATTCGTACCGCACTATTGGATCATCAACTGCCACTTGAGGATCAGGAAACTCTTGCAGAAGAAATTCCATCTGGTCGATTGGGTAAACCTGAGGAGGTTGCTGCGATGGTAGCATATTTAGCTACACCAGCGGCGAGTTATGTAACGGGTCAGGTGTTACGAGTCAATGGTGGATGGTATACGTAAATTTTGATAATAAAGTCATGCTAATTCAAGTGTGTAATGAAGATGGAATCAATTGGAACATAAAAAAGAGTATAAGAATTTCAGTTCAGACCCATATTACTCCTAGACGTATTCAGGTCAAAGGAGGAAATATAGATGTCTGTTTTAGATAACTTTCAAGAGTGGAAAGAATTTTTAGCTCATCGACTCCAGCAAGCTGAAAGTTTAGGTATGGATCGTCAAAGCATCAACGACCTCGCCTTTCAACTAGGAGATTATCTAGCTAAAGATATTGATCCTCAAAATGTACAAGAGCGTTTACTTAAAGATCTTTGGGATGTTGCTGATCAAAATGAACAACAGACGATGGCTGGTCTTATGGTAAAACTGGTAGAAAAACAATAATGAAATGATTACATCTAAAAAGCACCCAAAAACATGGGTGCTTTTCACTTCATATTTAATGGGGTAAAAAACGGGTATAAAGGAAAATAGGGAGTGATAGCTAATAATATAAAAAAGGATTCAAAAATCATACAAAAAAACATTACAATGTTAATTTTGAGGAATATTCTATTATATAATAGGTTTAAGTCAGTCACATATATATAGAACAGTGCTCCAAACATTATGGGAAGCTATTATGTAACAGAAATCAAGATATTTAGATCAAATAAGGAAGTCGAGGAATCAGAGTTTCACATAGAATCATCCATTTTTATACACTCATTAATATAACTAGAAATTTTGCTAATCTTATACTTATATAATAATATCTTGATGTATAAAATAATTTTTGGGATTCAAATACCCACTAGATATTCTAAAGTGAGGGTGTTATAGACAGTAGATCTGTTGTATAAACCATTGATATGAAGCGTTTATTCTTTGTTAAAAGTGTTCGCAAGACTTTTATCATATGCTATACTAAGAACCATATTATTATCAAATACAAATATTTGATAATAATGGAAAGTGCTTAGTTTATCCATAAAAAGGTAGGTTGAGGAAATGGATAGCCAAGAATGGTATTTAGAGTATCAGATTCATAATAATCGACCAGGTCTATTAGGGGACATTGCCTCATTATTGGGAATGCTATCCATAAATATCTTGACAATTAATGGGGTACAAGACCATCGGCGTGGAATGTTGTTACGGACAGCTGAGCAAGAAAAAATTGAAGTTTTGCGGCAAATATTACTTCGTGTTGATAATATCACGATCACTGCATTACGGCCCCCAAAATTAATGGATCGAATGGCCGTGCGCCATGGAAGATATTTAGACCGTTGTTTGGAAGATAAGCGAACTTATCGATTTACTAGGGATGAATTAGGTCTACTTGTCGATTTTATGGCAGAGTTATTTAAAAAAAGTGGACATCAGTTAATTGGGGTAAGAGGAATGCCTCGGGTTGGTAAAACTGAATCTGTTGTTGCTTCCAGTGTTTGCGCAAATAAACGATGGACTTTTGTTTCGTCCACTCTGTTGAAGCAAACAGTGAGAAGTCAACTAGCTCATAACGAGATGTCTGAAAGTAATCATGTCTATATCATTGATGGAATTCTTTCTACACTTCGGTCAACCGAACGACACGATACTCTTGTCAGAGAAATTATTCGAATGAATGCAACAAAAGTGATTGAACATCCTGATGTTTTTATCCGAGAGACTGAATTTTCTTTAGATGACTTTCACTACATCATTGAACTTCGAAATCATCCAGACGAAAAGATTACGTATGATGTAATTGAGCCTGGTTTTAATACACTTTAACTATAATTATGCATCCTGAAGGAGGTTAGGAAATGGCAGAAATCGGTCAATATTTGAGACAGGCTAGAGAGAAGTTAGGCTACTCTTTAGAGGATATGAACAGGGTTACTAATATTCACACTGAATATTTACAGGCACTAGAAAATGATCAATTTGATATATTACCTAGTCCATTTTACGCTCGAGCCTTTTTACGTACCTATGCAAAAAGCTTAGAATTAGAGGTAAAGCCCTTACTTGAGTTATATGAACAAGTGGCTCAACCTAAACTTCCTTCACCTCCAATACATAGTTCTGGACGTTTGCCTGGAAATATTGGGCAAGAAGGAACTCCGACAAGGATGCGTCCAACTTTACTTCCACCACCAGATCGGTTAGAAGGGATTAGTTCAAAGGGGACTAACTCCCAGCATTCACCCTTGACAACAGGCTCTCTACTAGATTCTGATCGGGTTCATTCATCTGATCCAACAGATGTAGCTAAGAGTCAAACACCTGCACAGAAGCGTGTTCACGCACTAGAGTCTACACCATCTAAATCAATCAAAAAGAGTCCAGTTAATTCTCAGCCTAATGATCCCAGCAAGAAAGCTCTCTCGCCACGTAGAGTTGCTTTAGAAGCTAAACAAGGAACGACTAATAAAGAAAATAAAAATAAAAAAGTGCCTAAACTTGCTATTACTATTGCCATAGGTGCTTTATTATTAGTAGGGGGAGGGACGGCGATATACAATTCGGACTTTCTTCAAACTAATCAGGTAAATAAAAAAGATTCAAGTTCAAATCAGAATCCAGATTCAATAGCACCTAACCTTTCTTTAAATGCAGGAGAGCAACAACTTCCTTTTTTAGAGGAGGGAGAGACATCCAGTAGTGAATTGGAAGGTCAGTTGTATTACATTAATAATGTAGATCAATTAGATGTAGTTTTAAAAGGAAAGAATGGGGAATCTGTTGTTCAATATGGTCCAAATAGCTCAAGTAGAGAACAAAAGACTCTGCGTGTAGGACAATCCCTTAAAATCGATACAGCTGGTAAAAATCAGATTTGGTTTCGCATCACGATTCCCTCCAATGTAGAAGTGATTGTAAACGGACAACTGATTAATACTATGGCGCAGGATACAGACAAAAGTTATCGCATTCAAGTAAAGAACAAAAAATAGTTTAGGGGGTGTTCTTTTGTCAGTAGATATTGGAAAACGCCTAAAACAAGCACGTGAAATGCACAGACTTACAATCGAAGATATAGCGGCGCAAACAAGAATACCTCAGAAATATTTACTCGCTATCGAAAATGGCCAGTTCGATCTCTTGCCAAGTCCGATTTATGTTCGATCCTATGTGCGAAGTTATGCAAATAGAGTTGGAGAAAATCCTCAGCTTCTTCTTAGGCACTATAACCCTTCATCGAATGCCTCTACATCGAGGGGAACTACAAGTGCCTACCCAACGGTTCGTCAAGAGCTTAGACGAGATCGGCCGGCGATTGCTCCTACCCGAAATCGCTCATCCATGGAAGAATCCTCATCCAGACGCGAGTCTTCATATGGCTACTCTGGAAGTGAAGCAGTCCAAAGTCAAAGTCGATATCAAAATCGAGAGATTTATGAGTCTTCACAGAATCGTGGGGAATATCATACGCATCCAACAGCTTATCAAGAGCAGTGGCAACAAAGGGATTTAAGTCAAACGATGGCTGCTAGATCAAGAAGGGTAAATCCTTCCAATAGTACGATTGTTCAACCTGAACCAAATACTTATCCAGCACAACCCTCAGCAAGATCTAACATTAATGAAGAATCGTCGACTGTTCTAGAAGCAGAAATTGTTTCATCTACACCTTACTCACAAAGAAGAAGACCTACTATGCCTAAAGATGTACCTGATCCTGAAGAATTAGGAATTGAACCTAAGACAAAGCACAGAGAAATTGAAATGACTCCTCTTCCAAGTAGAAGCACATCTACTCCAAGTCGTACTCAACGGATGCGGGCAGTAACTGAAGAAGATCATAATAAAAAATCAGGTTTCTCTTGGGGAAAACTATACAATTGGTTGTTAATTGTTGGAGCGATTGGTTTAGCTATTGCAGTAATTGTCTTCCTTTGGACTATGTATAGCGAACCAGAAGGTTCAAGTGCTTCTTCGAAGACTCCAATAGAATCTAAAGAACCGGACTCAAAAGGTGGATCTTCCACTAAACAGGAACCTATATTGACTTTAATTTCTACTGCCCCAAATGGAGTGGATCGGTGGGAGCTTTCAAATGTTCAACAAATTGACTTAAAGGTAGATGTGGCAGTGGGAAAAGAAAGCCAGTTAGAGATTCGTGATCAGGAAGTCGGTGAACCTATTGTCTCCATGCGACTGGAGCCCGGAAAAATGTTTACAAAATCGTTAAATAAAACAATTTGGATAACATTAAGCCATCCGGTTGATACAACAGTTACACTCAACGGAAAACAGTTACCTACGAACGGCTATAAGAAAGAAAAAAGTTTTCATATTAATCTAGTAAACTGAGCTCTCCAACTTGAGAGCTTTTTTTGACACATAAAACATAGCGTGGTATGCTTGTATCAAATTTAAATTGGTAGTGATCGTAAGAATTTTTTTCTTAAATGGAGATAAAGGAAGATCTTGCGTTTCATCTACTATTTTTATTATTTGTGGATTTGCTAATTGGAAGTATCTAACATACTTCGCAATCTACACCAATCATCTACACTCTCAAATTAAAAAATTTATTGTTTATTGAACTAACAATTTGTACAAGGTTGAAAGAACTAGATTTCCGCTGTAAATTCTGTGGATTGCGGACGTTCACACAACCCTTAGGAGGTGGCTGGGGTGTCTGTCGAAATCGGTTCGTTTCTTCGACAAGCCCGAGAGTCGATTGGACTGTCCCTCGATCAGTTACAGGAAAAGACCAGGATTCAAAAATCTTTCTTAGTCGCAATCGAGAATGGCGAATTTAATAAACTACCAAGTCCTTTTTATGTAAGGACATACCTTCGTTCTTATGCGAATTGTGTGAAAGTCGAGCCTCATCATATCCTGAGGCAGTATCGTAAAGAAGAACAGCGTGAGCGTGGCTTAACGGGTGTACATAAAGTTGTTACTGAAGATATGCTAAACAATAGCTTCACATCTCAGCAAACATTACAACTACCTCACCTAACAGGTCAAACCATGTCGATGCCTACGATCGGGTCCCAGTTTCAATCTGGAGCGAATCATGCTAAACATCGGACTAGTGCACATACCGCTTTAACGATTGCTAAAAATCAAGAGCTGACACGTAAATCAAGCGATTCAGCACGACGAGATTTAGGGTATCAACGAACAAGCGGCGGGACAAGATCAACTCCTGGGTTACCTATAGCTGAATCGGAGTCTGTTCCAAGTCAAAGTCGAGCGGTGGTTAGCAAAAGTACAAATCCAATTAAACGTTATGCGGATGAATCGACTGTGAATCGGACACGTTCTGCTGATACAACACCACTTAGTGGAACACGAAATTTAAAAGATTCCAATCCATCCATGCGTACAACGGACCCATCGATGGGTCGGGTGTGGGATAAAAACCAAACAGGAACCCAACGTTCCCAAAAATCTGCAATTCCCGCAGACGAAATTCCAACCCGATCATCCCGCTCATCGCGTTCGAAAAAAGAATTGACTCAATCTTCCATGCCACCAGTGGCTTCTGGAAGTATTCAAGAAATTGAGGATCAGCCGGAATCTCAAGTTGCTTTGCGTTTTGACCAACTAAGTCGAAGTGCCGTTAAAAATAATAGAAAAAGCAAGAAAGCAACACAGGATTTTCCAGTTAAAATGGTATCTAGCATTGCTGCTGGTATTTTAGTATGTGGTGGTTTGGTTTGGGGGGCAACACAGTTTTTCGGAGATGATCAAACAGACACGTCTTCTGCTAATGATAAAAAAGTCACCTCTAACAATAAGAATCAAGTTCCTTCTGAAGTGATGGATCAGACCACCATCGCTACTGTCTCCGAATCTGCTGAGCAAAATACCTATCAGTTATCTGGGGTTAAAGGTAAAGTAAAGCTTACTTTTGTAGGTTCAGGTGGAGAGTCAAGAGTAGCGATTGCCAATACAGGAATACAAATAGAATCAAACCTTATGGAAGATAAAACGGTAACCAGAGGGTTCGTTTGGGATTATGAATATGATTTCGATCAAAACAAAGATTTATGGATTAAAATAGGTGAACCTAAAAATATTTCTATTAAAGTGAATGGCAGAGAGATTGGCTCATCTAAACTTGTGAATGTACAATATACGAAATAATTAGCAAGCCTCGCTTCTTTAAGGGGCTTGCTTATTTTGACGTGTTCTATACTCTGCGATATACTGATGAAGTTAACCGTGGAATGAACTAACAGGAGGTAATCGGGTAAATATGACCGGTTTACAAAAAAATTCATTACGAGAAGCTCGGTTAAAAGACAGTATATCTATTGAGGAAATATCCGAAGAATTAAATATTGATTCCATTTATTTAGAAGCGATTGAAAATGAGGAGTTTTCTACTTTACCTTCTCTTTATGCAAAAGGTTATATTCGAACTTATGCGCGGTTTCTAGAAGTAGATCCAAATCCTTTACTTCAAGCGTACAAGGATTCGATGCCCAAAGAAGCAGTAGTTATTGACAATGAGAATTCAACACCACCATTAAGTCGTAAAGAGCGTGCTGAATTACACCAGTCAAAGCGAAGTTCTTCATCAAAGAAAAAGTGGATGGGTAAAAAGTTATCTTCGATTGGTTGGCCGATTTGGTCATTGATCGGACTCATTATTTTAGCGATTCCATTACTGATTTGGTGGCTTTCTGATGATAATCAAACAGTTGTTCACTCAGTCAATCCTTCTACTACTTCCTCACCTTCAGATGCAAAAGTGACCTCTGAGCAATCGAAATCAACTCGTGCCGAGGTTAAGCTGATTCAGCCATCTGAAACATATGATTATGGGGATGTTTATGGGATTTCACAATCTGACCAAGTTCAAGTGAAAGTTACAGCAGTTAAACCAACTGAGATTCGAGTTCGAGAAAGTGGACCTCAGGGGAAAATTATTTTTGAAAAAGAGTTACAATCGAATCAGGTTGAGACGTTTACTCATGATCAGTGGATCTCATTAAGAGTGAATCATCCTAGCCATGTTTTACTTTCAGTAAACGGTGTGACGATTGATACCTCAGAACAAAAAGAGATCCAAGTATATCAGCTAAAAGTAGTTGATGGAGCAGAGAGGTGATCATCCTCTCTGCTCTCTCTTTTTGACACGATTGTTCTGCTTGGTTTATACTTACGAAAGAATTATTACTAGGTGTTATCAACCGGAGGAAGAAACGTGGCACAAAAACAATTTACCTTCCATTCTTTACGATATCCGTGGTTTGGAGAGTTGCCAGGGAGGTTGGTAAGGTGAACCTGGCCAATAAAATCACGCTGGCTAGAATTTTTTTGGTTCCAGTTGTGATGATCTTCTTATTGGTTCGCTTTGAGATTGGTTATATTCATGTTGGAGATACCAAATTAACCATTAGTGAAATCATTGCAACAACCGTCTTTGTTTTGGCTGCGGCTTCAGATGGATTAGATGGTTATATTGCTCGTAAAAATAAAATAGTCACAAATCTTGGTAAGTTTTTAGATCCTCTGGCAGATAAGTTATTAATTACCGCTGCTTTAATATCGTTGGTGGAAATGCAAAGATTAGAGGCATGGATCGCTATTGCGATTATCAGCCGTGAGTTTGCTGTGACAGGATTACGTTTAATCGCTGCAGCTGAGGGAGTAATTATTTCAGCCAGTGCAATGGGGAAATTGAAGACGATCATCCAAATCGTTGCGATTATCTCATTGATGTTAAATAATTTTCCTTTTTCAGCACTAGCATTTCCGTTTGCAGATATTGCTAAATGGTTAGCTGTCATTATTACGATTGTCTCAGGTCTGGATTATTTTTATAAAAATAGAAAGCTGGTTAGCGTTACCAGAGAATAGTTCAACCATTTTATGTTGGGAAGGAAATGTTTTATGCGTGCGGAGATCATAACGGTTGGTACCGAATTATTGCTAGGTCAGACACTAGATCGTCACTCACAATATCTGTCCCAAGAATGTTCCCCTTTGGGAATTGGAGTCTATTACCATACATCCGTAGGGGATAATCGTCAACGGTTATTAGAAGTGATTCAACTAGCTAGTTCACGATCAGAGTTAATTTTTTTATGTGGCGGTTTGGGTCCAACCATGGATGATTTGACGAAAGAAACTTTGGCTGAGTATCTTGATGTTCGTTTGATACAAGATCCAGAGACTGTAACTCATTTAGAAAAATTATTTGTGGGGCGAACGATCGCTACGAATAATTTTAAACAAACTTATGTATTTCCTGATGGTGTTGTTTTCACTAATCAAAACGGAACAGCTCCTGGCTTATCAGTGAAGAGTAAGGGAGTTACATATATTTGTCTGCCGGGTCCTCCCAACGAATTAGTACCAATGTTTGAGACAAGTATTCGACCGTTTCTGCTTCAGTTGTTACCCGAAAAGCAAGTCATTGATTCACATACCTTGTCCTTTTTTGGAATTGGGGAATCTTTACTTGAGGAACGTTTAAATGACATCATAGAGAATCAGACCAATCCAACGATTGCTCCATATGCCAAAGAAGCAGGTGTTACATTACGTATTACAGCAAAAGCGAAGGATAAAACAACCGCACATGCGATGGTTCAACCGACTCTTTCTGCGATTATGGAACGAGTAGGTGAGTACTGTTTTAGTGAAAAAGAGGAATCCTTGGAAGAAGTCGTAATTTCTTTTCTCAAACAGCAGCAACGAACGCTTTCTGTGGTTGAAAGTTGTACAGGTGGGTTGTTAGCTCATATGGTTACGTCGGTTCCTGGAAGTAGTGAAGTTTTTAAGGGTGGAATCGTCTCTTATACCAATGAAGTTAAAAACCAAATCGCTCAAGTACCTTTGGATGTTCTCCAGCAACATGGTGCAGTGAGCTCTTGGACTGCGGAATCTTTAGCGACGCAAACCCTCAAGCAATTTCAGACTGATTTATCTTTGAGTATAACAGGTGTTGCCGGACCTGATCCTTCTGAAGGAAAACCGGTAGGTCTAGTGTATATTGGATTGGCTGAAAAGGGACAACCGTCTCGTGTTTATCAATTTCAATTTAAGGGTTCACGTAGACGGATTCAGTTACTTGCAGCCAAGTATGCCTTATTTATTCTTCAGCAATGCTTAAAGAAAGGTGAAACTACAACATGAATCGTTTTGACAAGTTTCAAATAAGCCCTGAAATCCTTAAAGGGATTCAAGATTTAGGATTTGAAGAGCCGTCTCCTATTCAAATCGAATGTATTCCTGCAGTTCTCCGTGGAGAAGATGTAATCGGTCAAGCTCAGACTGGGACAGGAAAAACAGCCGCATTTGGAATTCCTGTATTGGAAAGAATTGATCCGACTGACAGTCACGTTCAGAGTATTATTTTGGCTCCAACAAGGGAGCTAGCGATCCAGGTTTCTGAGGAGTTAAGACGTATTGGTCGTCCCAAGCGAGTAAAAACTTTACCGATCTATGGTGGGCAAGCGATTGGACGTCAAATTAAAGCTTTACAACAAGGTGTTCATGTAGTTATTGGTACACCAGGACGTCTTTTGGATCATTTACGCAGAGGAACATTGAAAGCAAATCATGTGGAAATGATTGTTTTAGATGAAGCAGATGAAATGTTGGATATGGGATTCATCGAAGATATCGAGTCTGTGATGAAATTTTTGCCAGATCAACGTCAATTGTTACTTTTTTCTGCAACAATGCCACCAGCGATTCGTCAATTGGCTCAAAAATACATGCGTAAACCCAAATATATCACTGTTAATCGTGGTGAGGTGACGGTTCCGGTGATTAAGCAATATTGTTATCGTGTGTTAGAGAACTTTAAAGTTGAAGCTCTATGTCGCATTTTAGATAGCGAAGAAGTAGACTTGGCGATTGTGTTCTGTCGTACTAAAAAGGGTGTAGATGAGTTAACTGATTCACTACAGGCACGTGGTTATTTAGCAGGTGGACTTCATGGTGATCTAGCACAGCAACAGCGAGACCGGGTGATGAACTCTTTCCGTAATGGAGATATTGAACTCCTTGTGGCTACGGATGTTGCTGCACGCGGGATTGATGTTGGCAGTGTTTCACATGTAATCAACTATGATATCCCACAAGATGTTGAAAGCTATGTCCACCGAATTGGTCGTACAGGTCGTGCGGGACGAAAAGGAGTCGCTTTAACACTCGTCACCCCACGAGAAATGAAACAACTTCGTACCATTGAAGAAGAAACTGGTTCACGACTCAGAGCAAAAGAATTACCAACATTGGAAGAAGTGGCTGCCAAACAACAGCAATCTTGGATGAGTCAAATTGAAGAAACAATTCAATCAGATGCTGATTTATCACTTTTTGAAGAGATGATTGAAGAATTAAGTGGAAAATTTTCTTCGGAAAAAGTGGCAGCAGCCGCACTTCATCTAGCTTTTTCCGAACGCTTTTCCCGTAATGCAGATTCAACTTATAACTTTGGAGAAACAGGTGCCTCACCAGGAATGGTTCGATTCTTTATCAATGTTGGACGTAATGCGAATCTACGTCCACAAGAGTTGTCAAAAGCAATCGCTGAAAACACAGGCATCTCTTTGCGGCAAGTAGGTAGAATTAATATCTATGATCGTTTCTCTTTCGTAGAAGTCCCTGAGGATGTAGCACCTTTTGTATACGAGGCGCTTCGTCAATCAAAAATTAATGGAACACGGGTCAACATGGAACCAGCACGTCCCCGTAATCAACGTTCAGAATAAAAGTATAAAAAGCACCCTTGATCATTGGGTGCTTTTTATTTTGTTAAGGATTTGGTGTGTGATCATCAATTAATCGGCAATACCTAGCGCAATTTTTGCATAACGGGACATTCGACTTTTGTCCCAAGGTGGATCCCACACAATGTTGACATGAACTTGATTGACACCTTCCACTTTTCGTACAGCATCTTCAACCAGTCCATTGATCATGCCAGCGAGTGGGCAACCCATAGCCGTAAGGGTCATGGTGATGTCTACATTTCCTTCATCGTCAAGGTCAACGTCATAAATCAAACCAAGATTGACTACATCAATGTTTAACTCAGGATCATTGACTTCTTCTAGTTGTTCCATGATCTGTTCTTTAATTATTTCTTTATCCACTTTTCCACCCTCCTCTCTTTTGTAATGTACCACAAACCTAGATGACTCACACCTATACACAAAAAGTCGAATAAATGTTCGTAAATGATCTTGGCAGATATTCAAAAACAATGTATGATGTGGATAGTTGATTTTATGGGAGAAAAAAGGAGGAAAGTGCATGTCAGATCGTCGTCAGGCGTTAGAAATGGCACTTAGACAAATAGAGAAGCAGTTTGGTAAAGGTTCGATCATGAAGATGGGGGAAGAGGTAGCTACCCAAGTTGAAACCGTTTCTAGCGGTGCGCTAGCCTTAGATATTGCTCTGGGGATTGGTGGATTCCCTCGCGGACGGATTATCGAAGTATATGGTCCTGAGTCTTCAGGTAAAACGACGGTTGCCCTGCATTCGATTGCAGAAGTACAAAAATTAGGTGGTCAAGCAGCCTTTATTGATGCGGAGCATGCACTAGATCCAATTTATGCTCAAAAATTAGGTGTAGACATCTCTGAGCTATTATTGTCCCAACCTGATACAGGTGAACAAGCTTTGGAGATCGCAGAAGCATTGGTTCGTAGTGGTGCGGTTGATGTGATTGTCATCGACTCTGTAGCAGCTCTTGTACCGAAAGCGGAGATTGAAGGGGAGATGGGCGACTCTCACGTTGGCTTACAGGCACGTCTGATGTCACAAGCCCTACGTAAATTATCTGGAGCGATCAATAAATCAAAAACAATCGCTATTTTTATCAACCAGATTCGGGAAAAAGTCGGAGTGATGTTTGGAAATCCAGAGACCACTCCTGGTGGACGTGCGCTTAAGTTTTACTCCAGTGTTCGTTTAGAAGTACGTCGTGCTGAAACGATCAAGCAAGGAAATGATATGGTCGGAAACCGTACTCGGATTAAAGTGGTCAAAAATAAAGTTGCACCTCCATTTAAGCAAGCAGAGGTAGATATCATGTTTGGTGAGGGGATTTCGAAAGAAGGAAGTGCTCTTGATATCGGAACGGAACTAGATATTGTTAACAAGAGTGGAGCATGGTACTCTTTTGAAGGTGAACGTCTAGGACAGGGACGAGAAAATGCTAAACAATTTTTGAAAGAGCGTAAAGATGTTTATCTCACTATCGAAAATCGAGTTCGTGACCACTACGAGCTTCCTCTCATACAAGCAGCAGATGTTATGGTAGAACAAGCTGCCACGACAGAAAAAGCAGAGACCAAGAAAGGTCGAAAAAGTAAAGACAAAGTAGCTGAAAAAGATGAAAAAGCTTCGCTAGAAGGGTAGAAAGATCGTCTGATTTTCAGGAAAGTGGGTGAAATATAGATGGAAACACAGTTGATCACCCGCATCGAAAAAAAGTCTACTTATTCACGAAGATACCAGATTTATGTGAATGACGAGTTGCAGTTTTCTGTTCACGAAGATGTACTGGTCAAGCATCGACTGTATAAAGGGATGCCCATCGATCCACAACAGATCCAAGAGATCCTCTCTTCTGAAGAATATGGAAAAGTTCGCCAAGCTACTTTGAGATATCTGAGCTATAAACCGAGGACCATCTGGGAAGTGAAACAGTATCTTGCTGGGAAAGATTTTGCGACCGAATATACAGAACAAGTGATTCAAGACTTTCAGGATCAAGGTTATTTAGATGATCGTCAGTATGCCCGCTCTTGGGTGGAAGAGCGACGTGCACATAAAGGACATGGTCAAATCCGGTTACGGCAAGAAATGCTAAAAAAAGGAATTGCGGAGAAGTGGATTGATGAGGCATTATCATATACAGATAATGATGAGGAGCGCCAACAGGCAATGAAAATTGCCGAACGGCGCTATCTTCGTATTTATCAGGACTCGTGGCCGAAGGTGGAACGACGGCTAGGTCAGTATCTACTACGACAAGGATACTCGGCTGAGATTGTGTACCCGATATTAACTATTTTTCGATCGCGTCATGAGCAAGAAAAAAGAGGAGATTTCTAATGCGATTTCTTTATTTTACAGATACACATATTCGGGGGACATCCCCTCGTAGTCGTACAGATGACTTTCAAGAAACTTTGCGCAATAAATTAAATGAAATTATTGAGATTGCCAAGTGTGAACAAGTTGATTATATCCTTCATGGTGGCGATCTATTTGACAGACCTAGCTTATCACCAGCAGTTGTACGCGAATTCGCTCGCATTTTTCGCGGGTTTCAAGTTCCTATGTATGTGATTGCTGGGAATCATGATATCTATGGACATAATCCAATGACCGTTGATCGGACGATGCTAGGGCTTTTAGATGCGTTTGGTACACTATCTTTGATTCAAGAGGGAGAGAAAGTTCGCCTAGAAAAAGACGGGATCATTGTACAGCTAAGCGGACAACCCTTTCACTATGATATCGATAAACGTGATGTAAGACAGGACTATGTGGTTGATAATGAAATAGGAGCGAACTATTGTATTCATATGGTGCATGGAATGCTTGTAGATCGAGCTTTGCCAGATGGTGTGGCTCATACGATGATCCACCAAGTTTGGAACGATTCGGTTGATATTCTACTTACAGGTCATTATCACGCCGGCTTTCCTGTTCAAGAGCATAACAGAAGATATATCATTAACCCAGGAGCTATCGCTCGAATTAATAATCATGTCTCTGAAATGAAAAGAACTCCACAAGTTGTCATCTTGGACTTAACGAATGAAATACAGGTCCAACTGGTTCCCCTTCAATGTGCAGAAAAAGGGGAGAGTGTATTAGATCGTACCGCTATTGAAAAAGAAGCTTATCGTCAAGAAAAGTTAACTTCATTTGTACAACAAATTCGCTCAGCAGGCGATTTTCGGGCTATTGATGTGTTGGAGATTATCGATGAGATCTCTAGACTGGAGGGAGTGCCTGACGAAGTGCGATTTGAGGCGCAGCGGCGGATTGCAATTGAACAGGAAGCAGAAGGGGAGACCATATCTTGAACCTGTTTAAAAAACTCATTATTGAAAACTTTCAATCTCACGAACATACAGTGATTGATTTTTCGACAGGACTTAATGTATTTGTAGGTCCTTCCGACAGCGGAAAGAGTGCTATTTTACGAGCCCTTCGTTGGGTCTTATTCAATGTACCACGAGGAACTGATTTTATTCGTAAAGGGGCTACTCAATGTCGTGTTAGCCTGATTTTTGCAGATGGGACGGAAGTGATAAGACTTCGCAGTTCATCAGTGAATCGATATATTTTACGAATACCCGATCAAGAAGAGCAACAGTTTGAAGGGTTTGGGAATACGGTTCCACAAGAAATTATTCAAGTTCATCATATTGAACCCATCCAACTGGATCAGAAAGAGATCTTTTTGCACTTTGGTACACAACTGGAAAGTCCTTTTTTGCTATCCGAATCTGATCGCAATAAAGCCAAAATCATCGGGAGGATCAGTGGTGCACATCTGATTGACAATGCCCTTAAAAAAACAAGTGCAGACCGACAGCAGATGGGTATGGAAACGAAGCAACTTGAACAGCAGATAGCAAACCTAAAGGAAAAATTGGAACCCTATGCGGAACTTCCTAAGATGGAGGAAGCTTATCTTCAGACAGAAGCATTATTTGCACAAGCTACTCATAAAAAAGAGAAAGTCAATCAACTGAAAAAGATACTGATCGAGTTACGAGTTGTTCGGGAAGAAATGAACCATTTGGAACAAGTGATTCAACGTTTACAACACATTCCTCGTCTAGAGCAACTTCTACAAATGTTGGAACTGAAAAAATCTCTATACCGTCAAATGCGACGATTACAAGAAAAACAAACTCTCATTAGTCAAGAAAAGGAGATTTGTCTAGAACGAATTGGTCAATCAAAGGATCTTCCCAAAGTGGAAAAGTTGCTTATCCAGATTGAAGCCAAAAGGTCTAAATGGAATAGGTCTCATCAGATTCATACTCGTTGGAGCGAACTCACTCATTTACAACAACAGCTAAAAAAGATGATCCAATCTTATTTGGAAGTTCCTCGATCGATGGAAATGATTCAAGCAATCCAACAAAATGCAAATCAATTGCAACGTTTATCTACTCTTCACCATCGTTGGGAACAACAGCAAAGAGAAAAAAAGAACCTACTTCACCTGCTTGAGCAAAGAAAAGATGTACCTCAGTTGGCTATTCAAATACCTCAGATCGAAGATAAATGGAAAAAATGGTTACGATTAAGGAAGATCAATGATCAACGAATGGAAATTCACCAAAGGATAGAGATTGGAAACCAGTTTTGTCGTGATAAAACTGAACAAATCGTTCAATTAACTGAGGAATGGGCAAGACTGCTTAAAAAAATGGGCAAATGTCCAACCTGTGGTTCACCGATCCATTCTTCAGTCGCGGAACATATCATGGAAGAATATCGTGGAGGGATTCACTATGCTGCAGCTGGAAGAGAAAATCAAAAAAATTAGAACCCAACTTGAAAAGGCAAAAAGCGATTTAGTCAAAGCGGAAACTAGGTTAGAAGGTTTACACAATCAAGAAGCAGAGCTGATTAAAGAAGCGCAAGAATTGGGAGTGGAACCAGATCAACTTCAAGAAGAGATCGAACGTCTTGAAAAAGAGATTCAAGAAGAATTGAAAGAGGCTTGGAGTTTACTTCCTCAGGAGTTGAGAAAGTAGAATGGGTAGCGAACCGTTTCATGAACTAGGTCAGGCGTTAAAAGAGGCAAAAAGTGAATTAGATCGTAAAAAAATAACCAGAGATCTTTATCAAGAACAACTTTCGCTGAATGAAGAGAAATGGAAAAACTTGAATGAACACCGAGAATTATTGGATAAAGTACGACTTTTGTTTCAACACTCTGCGGATCACGCACGAACTCAGGCGAAGCAACAATTGGAAACTTTAGTAACGAATGCATTGCAATATGTGTTTGGTCCTATGTTTCGTTTTGAAATCGATTTGTCGGATCATGGAGGGAATCCAACCGCAGAGTTTTATGTAGTTTCAGAATGGGAAGGACAAACGATTAAAAATAAACCTCAAGATTCACGGGGGGGTGGAATCGTAGATATTGTCTCACTAGCTTTACGGATTGCTTTGATCGAAACTATTCAACCTCGCCTGCAAGGTCCGATTATTTTAGATGAACCTGGTAAGCATGTAAGTGAAGATTATATTGTTCCGATGATCCAATTTTTAAAATCTGTCGCTGAAACATTTGGAAGACAAATTATTCTTGTCACACATAATACGCATTTAACTGAATCAGCAGACACTGCTTATTTTGTACGTTTGGCAAGTGGAAAGTCAGAAGTACTGATTTCTCGTCATCTTGACAATCGGTTTGTATAAATAATACAATTGTACTGTATCTCTGCGTTTTATATGCTCTGATACCTCTGGTTCCATATTTAGTTAATGTGACACTGAAGAGAAAATATGTTTTAGCTGGAATTCTCCAGCCTTCACCTGGTATAGCAAAACTGAAGGATGAACGAGAGAGGACCGAGTGAATCGGTCTTGTTTTTGAATAAAGGAACAGAGGAGGTGAGCATGATCGATGTTTGAGTTACCCCACATCATTCTGCTGTTTGCCTCTCTGGGAATTGGTATCGGTGCTGGATACTGGTTGCGTAAGACAACAGCAGAAGCTCGAATTGGAAGCGCTGAGAAAGAAGCATCTGCCATTTTGGAAAAAGCAAATAAAGATGCGGAAGCGCTAAAGAAAGAAAAAGTCTTTGAAGCCAAAGATGAAATTCATCATCTTCGTAACGAATCTGAAAAAGAAATCCGTGAGCAAAGAAATGAACTGCAACGGGTTGAGCGGCGTTTAGGTCAAAAAGAAGAAACACTTGAACGGAAACAACAATCTCAAGAAAAAAAGGATGAAGCCCTTAATCAGCGAGAACGACAAATTGAACAGAAACAACAGCTAGTGGATCAGCTATACCAGGAACAGACGAAAGAGATGGAACGGATTTCTGGTTTATCTACAGAAGAAGCAAAACAGCTGATTCTTAGCAAAGTTGAAAGTGAAATGCGACACGAGACAGCGCAGATTATTAAAGAGATGGAGCAGCAAGCTATTGAGGAAGGGGACAAGCGAGCACGTAATATCTTGTCTCTAGCGATCCAACGCTGTGCAGCTGATCACGTCGCAGAAACGACGGTATCTGTCGTTACTTTACCTAATGATGAGATGAAAGGGCGAATCATTGGTAGAGAAGGTCGCAATATACGCACCTTGGAAACGCTGACAGGGATTGACCTCATCATTGATGACACACCAGAAGCAGTCATTTTATCAGGATTTGACCCGATTCGCCGTGAAGTGGCTCGTGTTGCGCTTGAGAAATTAGTTGCTGATGGACGTATTCACCCCGCCCGCATTGAGGAAATGGTTGATAAGTCAAGACGGGATGTAGATGAACGGATTCGTGAGTATGGAGAACAAGCAACATTTGAATCAGGAGTACATGGGCTACATCCGGATTTAATAAAAATAGTTGGGCGTTTAAAATTCCGTACTAGTTATGGACAAAATGTCTTGAAGCATTCCATGGAAGTCGCCCATCTTGCCGGTCTATTAGCATCTGAATTGGGAGAAGATATACACTTAGCCAAGCGGGCAGGATTGCTCCATGATATTGGTAAAGCAATCGACCATGAAATAGAAGGCTCACATGTAGATATCGGTGTAGAACTAGCCAAAAAATATAAAGAACATCCAGTTGTAATCAATTCAATTGCTTCTCACCATGGAGATGTGGAAGCAACCAGTGTTATCGCTGTCTTGGTACGGGCAGCTGATGCATTATCTGCAGCTAGACCTGGAGCTCGTCGTGAAACACTGGAAGCTTATATTAAACGGTTAGAAAAGCTAGAAGAAATATGTGAATCCTTTGATGGTGTGGAGAAATCATATGCCATTCAAGCTGGGCGTGAATGTAGAATTATCGTCAAGCCAGATGAAGTCGACGATGCAGAATCAAGTCGTCTTGCACGTGAAATCACCAAGCAAATTCAAAATCAGTTAGATTATCCTGGACACATCAAAGTAACAGTCATTCGAGAAACAAGATCGGTAGAGTATGCCAAATAAAGTGGTCTTAGGCCACTTTATTTTTTTAAGTAGGTTGGAGGCCAACACAAATAATGAGAATATTGATGATTGGGGACATTGTCGGTGTTCCTGGAAGAGAAGCCTTGTCTGCTTATCTCTCACAAATAAAAAAGATCTACACACCTGATGTAGTGATTGCCAATGGCGAAAATGCAGCCAATAATGGGAGAGGAATTCAACGTGCAATTGTCCAAGAGCTTTTTTTAGCAGGTGTTGACTGTATTACCTTAGGAAATCACGCTTGGGGACAACAAGAAATATTTGATTTCATCGATGAGGAAGCTAAATTGATTCGCCCGGCTAATTTTCCTGAAGATACACCAGGCAAAGGGTACACAGTGATTCAAACACCTGCCGGAAAGATGACAGTCATCAATGTCATGGGAAGAACGTTTATGTCTTCGCTACTCGATTGCCCTTTTCGTACGGTGGATCAGATCTTAGATAAGATCCCACGTTCATCAGCGGTTCTAGTGGATATGCATGCGGAAACAACTTCAGAAAAGCAAGCCTTAGCTTGGTATTTGGATGGACGTGTTTCAGCCGTAGTGGGGACACATACACATGTCCAAACCGCTGATGAACGGATTCTTCCAAAGGGAACGGCTTATATGAGCGATGTGGGGATGGTTGGTCCCTATGATGGAATGATTGGGATGGATCGAGAAGCGGTGATCAGACGCTATTTAACCCAATTACCCGTTCGATTTGAGGTGGCTAAAGGCAGAGTTCAATTTAATGCCGTTTTCATTGAACTTGATAAACAAACTAAAAAAGCAAAACAGGTGAAAAGAATTCGAATTGATGAAGAGAATCCTTTGTTTGGTTAATTGTATATAATTTTCTTTCAAATTTTTCATTCGTGTCTTTGAAAAGTAGAAGGAATTTTTATAAGTTGGTCGAATAGGATAAAAGTGGACTCACTCCAACCATCGAGGAGGTACCTTCATGGAAGTATTAAAAGTTTCAGCAAAATCTAATCCGAATTCTGTTGCAGGTGCACTAGCCGGAGTCTTGCGGGAACGTGGTCAAGCAGAGATGCAGGCGATCGGTGCAGGAGCACTAAATCAAGCTGTCAAGGCTGTCGCGATCGCACGAGGATTTGTTGCGCCAAGCGGGATCGACTTGATTTGCATCCCGGCCTTTACCGATATCGTCATCGATGGTGAAGAACGAACAGCTATCAAGTTGATCGTAGAACCTCGTTAAAAAAGAGGATCATATATTTTTAAACCTGTTTATTATATAGACAGGTTTTTCTTTTATTGGGGGAGAGAATCATGTACTGGTTTGATGGACATTGTGATGTACTGTGGAGAAGATGGGATTCAAGATTTCAAAATGAAAATAGAGACTTTTATGATCTCCATTCTTCGCTAGATGTAAACGAGCATTATATGAAAGAAATTCATCAAGTTTTACAAGTATTCGCCACTTTTGTCCCTACGAAAGTAGCAGTAGGTCAACGCTTCGCTACAGCACTCGCTCAGATCGATGATTTTTATGAACATATCATTCGTGATGGTGAAAAACTATTTCCTGTTACCACTAGAGAAGATATTCATGAATGCTCTCCTCAACGGATGGGAGCCCTATTAGCGATGGAAGGAGCTGATGCCCTTCAAGGAGAGCTCTCTAATTTACGGACTTTTTACCGTCTGGGAGTCAGACAGATTGGCTTGACTTGGAACTACGCCAATGAAGTGGCGGATGGAATTGAAGAAGACCGTGGGGGTGGATTAACTCGATTTGGACGACAAGTAGTTGAGGAGATGATGAGATTTCAGATGATCTTAGATGTCTCTCACTTGTCCGTCCGTGGTTTCTGGGAGGTCGTGGATGTTGATCAATTACCAGTAATCGCCTCTCATTCCAATAGTTTAACCATTTGCCAACATAAAAGGAACCTAGATGATTCACAGATAAGGGCTATAATAGAGAAACAAGGTTTAATCGGGCTCACTTATTATCCTCCATTTGTTCATCAAGGTAATTCCAAAGTAACGATTGCACATTTACTACGTCATGTAGAGTATATATGTGAACTAGGGGGAGAGAATCAGCTTTGTTTTGGCTCTGATTTCGACGGTATTGATGTTAAAATCGTTGGCTTAGAAAATGTGAGGCAGGTACAGAACCTAAAGGAAGCACTTTTACAGAGGTATCCAGAATCATTGGTTCAAAAGTGGGCTTGGAAAAATGCGTGCTCCTTTTATGCAAAACACCTCATGTCAAAAAGCGACTAAATGCGTCACAAAATAGGCTAACTTTTTATAAAGGGAAATAATCAAGTCTGAGAAGGTGATATCCAACGGATTGAGCTGTTATAACGGTTGCTTTTTAAAACTTAGAGGACTAGAATTAATAGTTGATAGTGCACTATCGACTCAGCCACAAAAATGAAACTTTCCTTCACTTTTTGTGAAGAGCCGATATACTATTTTAACCAATTGCGTGAGTTTTGTGTGGGAGTTTAAAGGAGATGAGTTCATGATCAAGCAGCTTTCCTGGAAAGTTGGCGGACAGCAAGGGGAAGGTATTGATAGTGCTGGAGAAATTTTATCTACCGCTTTAAATCGAAAAGGATACTATCTTTATGGATACAGACACTTTTCATCTCGGATTAAAGGTGGACACTCCAACACCAAAATCCGAATTAGCACAAGCCCAACTGGCTCTATATCTGACGAGCTAGATATCCTTGTTGCATTTGACCAAGAAACAATCGATCTAAACGCACATGAGTTAGTGCCTCATGGTGTGATCATCGCAGATGCTAAATTTAATCCATCTGTACCTGAAGGAATTAGTGCCCATCTTCTCGCAGTACCATTTACGAAAATTGCTGAAGAAGTTGGCATGGCTCAAATGAAAAACATGGTTGCTGTTGGAGCTTCCATTGCACTCTTAGGTCTTCCTGTTGAAGCGTTCCGAGAAGTAATGGAAGAGCGCTTTTTGAAAAAAGGACAAAAAGTTGTCGACAAAAATATGGAAGCGATCTCAAGAGGTGTTGAATTTGTGAGCGCTGAGCTCGATGAACCGATTGTTGATTTTATCATTGAGCCTTCAGATGGTCAAAAACGTCTATATATGATCGGAAATGACGCAATTGCATTAGGGGCAGTGGCTGCAGGTGCACGGTTGATGGCCGCTTATCCAATTACTCCATCCTCGGAAATTATGGAGTACTTGATTCGCAAGCTACCTGAATTTGGCGGAACGGTTGTTCAAACAGAAGACGAAATCTCGGCGATTACGATGACCATTGGAGCTAACTATGGGGGAGTTCGTGCCTTAACAGCTTCTTCTGGACCTGGACTCTCATTGATGACTGAAGCGATTGGCTTGGCAGGAATGACAGAACAACCAGCAGTCATTGTGAATACCCAGCGTGGAGGTCCAAGTACAGGTCTCCCAACCAAGCAAGAACAAAGTGACGTCTTAGCTATGTTGTACAGCACTCATGGTGAGATTCCTAAAATTGTTATTGCACCAAGTACGGCTGAAGAATGTTTCTATGACACGATTCAAGCGTTTAACTTGGCTGAACAATATCAATGCCCTGTCATCTTGATAACGGATTTAGCGCTTTCCCTCGGTAAACAAACAGTGGAACCACTAGAATATGATCGGATCGAGATTAAACGTGGAAAATTAGTCTCTGAAGATGAAGAGCTACCAGAATTAGAAGATTCTCAGCTATTCCCACGCTATGAACTTAGTGATGATGGGATTTCTCGTCGTGTTCTACCAGGTAAAAAAGGTGGAATCCACCATGTAACTGGTGTTGAACATGATCAAACAGGTCGTCCATCTGAGAGCCCAATCAACCGGGTTCAAATGATGAATAAACGCCTCTCTAAAGTGGCTAACGGTATTGACTTTGATACCCCAGTCTATTTGGATGCGAAACATGATGAGGCTGACTTATTAATTGTAGGCTTTAACTCCACTCGTGGAACGATTCATGAAGCGATGGGGCGTTTAGAAGCTGATGGTCTAAAAGTGAACCATGCGCATATTCGTCAACTTCTTCCATTCCCAACTGAAATCATGGAAGAACAAATGAAAAAAGCGAAAAAAGTAGTTGTAGTAGAAAACAATGCTACAGGACAAATCGCTAATCTAATCAAAATGAATGTAGGTATGGCAGAAAAAGTGGTTCAAGTCAATAAATATGATGGGAATCCATTCTTGCCATCTGAAATTTATAATCAATGTAAGGAGTTGTTGGTTCATGGCCACATTTAAAGATTTCCGCAACAAAGTGAAACCCAATTGGTGCCCAGGTTGTGGTGACTTCTCCGTGTTGGCCGCCATGCAACGTGCTTTTGCAAATGTAGGCTTAGAACCACATGATGTAGCCATTGTTTCTGGAATCGGTTGTTCTGGACGGATTTCTGGATATGTCAATGCTTATGGTTTACATGGAGTTCATGGACGTTCTTTGCCAATTGCACAAGGGCTCAAACTGGCTAATCGCGATTTAACTGTTGTTGCATCTGGTGGGGACGGAGATGGTTTTGCGATTGGAATGGCACACACCGTTCATGCCATTCGCCGAAATGTCAATATCACTTATATCGTTATGGATAACCAAATTTATGGTTTGACCAAAGGACAAACTTCTCCACGTAGCCAAATGGGCTTTAAAACGAAATCAACTCCAAATGGCTCAATTGAAGAAGCAATTAATCCAATGGAAATGGCTTTAACGGTAGGTGCAGGATTTGTAGCTCAATCGGTATCTAGTGATTTAAAACAACTCACTCATGTCATTGAAGAGGGAATTAGACATGAGGGCTTCTCTTTAATCAACGTTTACAGCCCTTGTGTAACTTACAATAAAGTAAACACCTATGACTGGTTTAAGGAGAACCTTGTAAAATTAGAGGATGATCCTGATTATGATTCTTCCAATCGCTCGATGGCTATGCAAAAATTGATGGAAAATCAAGGACTTGTTACGGGTATCATTTATCAAAATAAAGAAAGAAAATCTTACGAACAACTTATCAAAGGTTTTAAAGAAACACCTTTAAATAAGCAAGATCTACAAATTACTGAAGAACAATTTAATAAGCTTGTAGCTGAATTTGCTTAACTTATGATAAAACTCCCTTCTAAATGTAAAAGGGAGTTTTATTTTTTATATGATAAAGTTATTATAGAGATATTGAAGTATTTTTTCACTTATTAATCAAATCATTGGACTGTAAATAGAAAGAATAATTAAAAAGAACCCAAACTAACTACTTTTATTGATGTAATCTCCCATATATTCAATTATTTATTTGCAAGGTACAAGCTCATAGAGGGGGAAAATAGAGCTTCGATGCTCAATAGTGAAGGTCTATATTACCGAATCGACATTACTGAAATGCTACATATTTTATCATGATGAATCAAATAGAAAAGGGGAAATGATCAATGACAATTCCAGCAATCTATTATATCCCACACCAAGATGATGAAACTCTCAGCATGGCTATTGATATTATCAAACATGTGGGAGCTGGACGAGAAGTGATCTGTGTACTTTATACAAGTGGTAGAGGTTCGGTTGCCCAGAAAGTCATTAACGGTGAACTAAGCTCAGGGTATTGGGGAGGAACGCACAACCCAGATCTTGAGGGATATGCTCGTCTCAATGATGCAGCCTTTACTGAAGCGAGGAACAATGAATTTCGATCAGCTCTCGGTCAGTTAGGAGTCAAGCCAGAGAATATCCATATCTGTCCTTTGGATTTAGAAGGAACATTTAATAAAGATAGTGTGAAACAATTGATGTTGGAGTACATGGCCATGTATCCCGTAAGTGGTCATAAAACGATGAGTTACCATGATGGATCGATCTCCCATGCTTGGGCTGGACAAGCATTAAATGAACTTTACAATGAAGGGAAAACCCTAGACGCCCGTTTCTTCATCGCCCGTGCAGACTGGGCAAAATCGCTACCCGGAGTTATTTATACCGCCACGGATGACCAGAAGAAGAAGATTCAGAAGGCAGCAAGAGTTTATGAAGCATGGAACCCTGTCGCTGGAGCATTTGCGGTGGGTTATCATTCAGTACCTGCACAGTTTCAAGAGATGTTGGTCAATCCGCAAAATAAAATTCATAAGCCCAATGAATAATCATTAAAAATTGGGATGTAAGGAAAGATGTAACTTATCCTGTTCTTATTAACCATTCCTTTAATTCTATAAGGAGTAGGGTTTGGTTTTCTTGTGCAAATAAAGGCAGATTAGTTGAAGAAAGCCTATTTAACTAAATATAAGGGGATATAGAATGGTACTCATTAAAAATATTGGGCGTTATTGTTTAACAGATAAAAGCGGATATATAAGCAATGACGCAGCCTTAAATAAAATTGATTTAGAATATCTAGAAATCCTTCAGGAAGTAATAAAAAATTATCTTAAACATTTAGGAAGTGATATTCACAGTATATACATAAGGGGTTCGGTCCCGCGAGGTTTAGCGATAAAAGGCATTTCAGATTTAGATACAATTGCTATGACCTATAAAAATCCAAAAGAGTTAGATTTAAGTTGGGTTGAACAAGCTGAGCAAGAAATGAATAGGAGTTTCAGTTGTGTAAATGGAATTGAACTAAGTTTCTACCATGTAGAAGATATATTAGAAATCTCAAATTTCTCAATCATTTCCTTTATGTTAAAGACTCACAGCGTATGTGTGTATGGTAAGGATTTAATAAAGATGTTACCTGAATATAAAGCAGATAAAGCGTTAGCGAATGAGCATCTTTTTCACTTGAAGAGTCAAATAGAAAGGGCTAAGGCAGACCTAATTAATAATGAGGGTGCAGAAGATATTAAAGATTGTTGCAGTTGGATTATGAAGATTATAATCAGAGCAGGTCTTGCCCTTGTAATTATTGATGAGAACCTTTACACGAGGGACTTGTATCCCGCCTATCAGTTGTTCTCAAAACATTTTCCACAGGAAGAACCTCGTATGAGAAAGGCTCTTGAATATGCGATTGAGCCCACTACAAAACCTGATTTTATATTAGATTTTATCAATGACTTTGGGATTTGGATAATGGACAAAGCAGAAAAATGGTTACAAACTCATAATCCGAAGAGAGAGCCAAAAATAAAATTATGAAGATTTTATTAGAATTAATTCTTTTTTAGTTCCAGGGAGTTATAAATTGCTTTGTAGCCATTGTTCATGAAGAGATTGTCGATTTGTATTGTTTAGTCTTTCTCACAGTTTTTTTGTATTGAAAATTAAATTTTTTTAAAATAAGGTAAGTAGTATTGTGATATATAAAAATAATCCGTTATAATACTACTTAATAGAAAGATAGTTGTCTTTATCGAGTGGTATGTGATGAAAATGGCTATCCAAATGATTTCTATTTTTCAATCGAAGCTATTTGTAATAGACTTAATTTTAAATTTGATTGTAGGGTTGTGAGAAATGAATAGCTCATAGTAGCAATGTTACAAATTTATCTTAAACGAATGGGGGAACATCTATGAACAGTATACTGAAAAAGTGGAGTCAAGTAAGTTTGGTAAAACAAATTATTGTGGGCTTGATTATTGGAATTATTTTATCTTTGACAATCCCAGAAGTAGCAAAACCTGTTGTAATGTTAGGCACTTTATTTGTAGGTGCTTTGAAAGCAATTGCACCTGTGTTGGTACTTTTCTTGGTTATGTCGGCCATCGCTCAACACAAGAATGGTCAACGGACAAATATGAAATCTATTATCTTCCTATACCTTTTAGGAACCTTTTTAGCTGGATTAACCGCCGTTGTTGTAAGCTTTATTTTTCCTGTAAGTTTAACACTTGCACAGGGCGCTGAAGGTGTGACTGCTCCTGGCGGTGTTGTTGAGGTTCTCAAATCATTACTGCTGAACATTGTCGATAACCCAGTTAAAGCAATTTATAATGCGAACTATATCGGTATTTTAGCTTGGGCGATCCTTCTTGGTTTGGTTTTACGAAATGCCTCTGATACGACAAAAATGATGATTTCTGATTTTTCAGACGGTGTATCTAAAATAGTTACATGGATTATTAAGTTTGCGCCATTAGGAATCATGGGTCTAGTAGTTGAGTCTATTACTACAAATGGAATTGGGGCATTACTAAGCTATGGAAAATTACTTGCGGTTTTGATTGGTTGTATGGTCTTTGTGGCACTGGTTGTCAATCCAATCATTGTGTTCATATTTATACGTCAAAATCCTTTCCCGCTTGTTTTTAAGTGCTTAAAGGAAAGTGGTATTACAGCATTCTTTGCACGTAGCTCAGCTGCGAATATTCCTGTAAATATGAGATTATGTGAAAATCTAGGTTTAAATAAGGATAGTTATTCAGTATCCATTCCATTAGGTGCAACCATCAATATGGGTGGTGCCGCTGTTACTATTTCTGTTTTGACACTTGCAGCGGTTCATACACTTGGTATTCAAGTGGACTTCCCTACAGCAATTATCCTCAGCGTATTGTCAGCTGTATGCGCTTGTGGTGCCTCGGGGGTTGCTGGTGGTTCTTTATTGCTGATTCCTCTAGCATGTAGTTTATTTGGAATCTCACCTGATGTTGCTATGCAGGTAGTTGGAGTAGGCTTTATCATAGGTGTTTTACAAGACTCTTTTGAAACGGCACTTAACTCATCCACAGACGTACTTTTCACAGCAACAGCTGAATTTAAAGAATGGCGTAAAGAAGGGAAAAAAATGAATATCCACTCTTAACATCATGGAGCGTCCCCTTTTTTACAATGTTCAGGTTAGTATCAGGATACTACACGTATGAAATTAGGACATGCTATAGAAGTATGGAGATTAACTCTCTTTACTTCTTTTTTCATATGGGGGTATTGTGGTGGTTCAGAAAAGAAACATAGGTATTGTAGTTATAAGCTTTGTTTTGTTGATCGGAGCTGCTTTTGGAGCAAGAACTTTTTTAAAAGAGACTTTTACAAATAGTACAGTATTCTCCGATGGTTCTAAGATGTTAGTCGTTTTTACGGACGAAAATTTATCGACTCATTATTACTTGGATGCCCCTAGACAAGGTATTCCGACCTTATTGTATAAGAAACAGATAACAGATTATCCTTCTCTGCTCTATGGATCGAGGGGAAAAATACTCTCTTGTTTACTACCAAAGACCCAAAAGGGCATACACAATTATTTCAATTTGATAGGGTTACTAATAAAAGAACACAATTAACAAAGGAATTTCTCAATGTTGATACATTAAGATTCGATCAAAAGAATGATAAAGTGTATATGAGAGTTTTATTACCAGGACATCGAAACTTCCATCTGGGCACATTTGATCTAAATACACATCAAACGGCTGTTTGGAATCCTTCTGAAGATGACCAAAGTATTGTTTATTTTGATTACAATGCGTTTCATAACCAGATTGCCACATTAACCAAATCTGTAAAAGAAGATTATGAAAAGGTATCAAGAGCAAATGAAACACAAACACCATTAGAACCTTCCACCAAACAGATTAATTTGATCACCATTGATAGTAAAAAGTCAAAACAAATTAGCACTATCAAGAAGTTCATCCAAGATATATCGATTTCTCCTAAAGGGACGAATATCCTATTCACTGCAAGTGGTGAGTTTACCCAAGATGCCAAAAAAACGATGTACCGACTGAATCTAAAGAGTGGTAAATATACGCCACTGTTATCTGATTCTACTTCTTTTTCAAAGCTAAATCTGGCCCAATACTCTCCCGACGAAAAGAATATATACTTTATAGCTACCCCTAAGCCTTTCAAATGGATCACAGATCAAGGAGGACGAGAGATAAAAGTTAGAGCTATCTACGGTTATAATATGGAGACTAAAGAGATATCAAAGATTTGGTATAAAGAAGATGGTTATATAAACCATTTTCTCCTCTTGTAAGAGTCTATCAAGTTATTTGTAAATAATTATAGATGATATTATTGATGATTCAGTCAAGTAATGAGAAAATAGAATTAACTGATTAGTCACTCTGTTAGGGAAAAGTGAGAGGAGTATTGAAGATGTCTATACAAACAAATGAGAATCAAGAAATACCTCGACTGGATTTGTTTTCATCTGAATTTAAAAAGAATGCTTATCCTTTTTATGAGGAGCTACGGATGAAGGATCCTGTATATCATTTTATTCTTCCTAATGGTCAGACTGCTTGGTTGATTACACGCTATGAAGATGCGAATGCGGTACTCAAGGATTATCGATTTATTAAAGATCCAAAAAAAGTTTATGAATCTGAACAATTAACGAAACTATTTCCTAATATGGAGAACCGTTCGTTGTTTAGTCATATGTTGGCTTCAGATTTCCCTGATCATACTCGCTTACGTAATTTGGCTCATAAAGCCTTTACCCCAAAGACGATCGAAGGGCTAAGGGGACAGATTCAAGAGATAACCAATACTTTACTTGATAAAGTTCAAGATCAAGGTAAGATGAATCTTGTTGATGATTTTGCCTTTCCGTTACCTATTAATGTGATTTGTGAAATGCTAGGCGTACCAGCAAAAGATCATGTTCTTTTTAGAGAATGGTCTAATGCGTTAGTTGAATCTTCAAATCAGCCAGAAAAAGTGAAGCAGTTTGCACCACAATATATTGCTTTTATTCAATATATTAAGGATCTTGTTAAAGAGAAAAGACAAAATCCTAAAGATGATCTAGTTAGTGCTTTAATCCAAGCAGAAGCTGATGGTGACAAACTTACAAAAGAAGAATTATACTCAATGATTTTCCTACTCATTGTTGCTGGGCATGAAACAACAGTTAATTTAATAAGTAATGGTGTATTGGCTTTGCTTGAACATCCAGAACAAATGGAGCAACTGAAGAGCAATCCAGAATTGATCCCATCAGCAATTGAAGAAATGTTACGTTATTATGGACCTGTAGAGCTAGCTACGAATCGTTGGGCTAACGAGGATATCTTGTTACACGATAAGCTCATTCGTAAAGGTGAAATTGTAGTAGTTGCTTTAGCTTCGGCCAACCGAGATGAGGTACAGTTTAAGGAAGCCAATCGCTTTGATATTACTCGAAAAAATAATCGTCATATTGCTTTTGGTATGGGGATTCATTATTGTTTGGGTGCACCATTAGCTCGACTCGAGGGGCAAATTGCCATCCAAACGTTATTAAGTCGGATGCCTGACTTATCTTTGAATGTAGATCGTCATTCATTAGAATGGCGTCCCGCTTATTTAATGCGCTCGTTAGTAGAACTACCGGTTGTTTTTTAGTGTGATTGGTTAACTTGATTTAAGAATAATTATAGACAGCAACTAGAAATAGGAGCTTTGACCACTTCTTTATTAAGAGGTGGTTTTTTATTGAAGAAAACTAACTCTTTTCTTTTATTCTACTGGAAAAGTGAGTGGTATCAAAATTTTCAGGGAAGGACTCTCGTATTGAAAAAACTTGAATAAACTACAAAACCTAACTCTATGTTTTCCCTTATACTTACTTGATGAATGTAAGTACTTTAGAGTAATTCTAGAAGGAAATAATTGAAGCATCTGTGAACTGGAAGTCCAAACATAAATCTGATGCTGTTTATTAAAGATGAGTTTGTCTGCCTTTGGAATTTTGTCTTATATAAAACTAACTGGAGCATACAGTCAATGATCACTTCTTTTTTAGGGCTTCAGTAGTGTGCATAACGCAAATATACTTTTGGAATAATATTATCAAACCGTTTCTAGAAGGATCTAATTTCGGTACGGTACCACTTCCAATCCTTAATATAAATGTATATTACGCTTAACATAGGAGAATATATATAAGAGCGAATTTTTAAAAGCTGGGGCAGGATCATCGCTCATTTTGATTACTTAGATCGTTGTGTAGAGGAGGTGGATTTATGGTTGAAAAGAAGGAAGTAACTTCTGTTGAAGATTTGTCTAAAATGACTGTCGAAGAACTTCTTGCTTCTGGCTCAGGTTGTACACTTTGTACTCATACTTGCGGCGGAAAAACTCTAGCAGCTGAGGTGTAAGATTTGACTGTTCCCTGCCCTAGTTTCAAGAGAAGGTGTTTATATGAAAAATCCTATTAAGGAAGCTCTTGCTGACATGCCAGTGCAATTCGATGATCCATGGATCTTTGTATCTTCAGATAAAAGTACATACCCACGCCAAGGGTGGAAACTACATATTTCAGCTACTACCGACTCAGCTTTAGCTGTTCTTCAGAGTGTTTTACCAGTTCTTAAACGTGTTAATCACACTTTTAAAGTGGCAGCTAGTCTTGCTGAACTGGATAGACTCAACGATGTTCATAGTGAACGTAGTCAAGTAGGTAAGTTTATAACGATTTATCCACCAAACGAAGAAGAAGCAATTTCCGTTGCCCTTGAATTGGATCAGGTGACTCGCGGACTGGAAGGTCCTCGTATTCCTTCTGATCAACCATTGCACCCAAATAGCTTAGTTCATTACCGATTTGGTGCCTTTGCTCCTTTTTACTTAATTGATACAGATGGTATAGTAAAGCCTGGTCTATTTCACCCAGATGGACATCTGATACCAGATTTACGTCATCCTTGGTTTGAACTACCTGAATGGATTCATGATAACCCATTTGTAAAGTCTGGGGTAGGCTTACCATACACTCCAGAACCAGGACCAATCGGTCAACGTTATCGTGTATTTGACTGTCTGCGCCAAGCTAGTCGTGGTGGTATATATTTAGCTGCAGATATACAATCTGGTTTACAAGTAGTCATCAAGGAAGCTCGAAGGCATATAGGAACTGATAAGTATAGTCGTGACGTCCGTGATCGACTTTGCTATGAGATCGAACTTTTGAAAAAATTTTCATCATGCCCTTGGCTTCCAAAAGTATACGATTTCTTTGAACAAGAAGGTAATCTATATGCTGTTTTAGAGCGTATAGAAGGCAACTCTTTACGTAATTATGTTATAGATTTACATAATAAAGGAACATATTTTTCTATTAAACAAGTAGTTGAATTGGGTAAAGAAATGCTAGAGATCCTTGGTTTTTTTCATAAAAAGGATTTTTTATTAAGGGACTTTACTCCTAATAATTTAATTTACACAACAAATGGTCTACGATTAGTTGATCTAGAGGGGGCTTGGGGACGAGAAATATCTGATCATCCTTTCTACGTTTACACACCTGGGTACGGCCAGAATGTATATTCAAGCGCACCAAGTGTGACGGAGGATTTGTATAGCTTTGGAGCGACACTTTTTCTGATCATTACTGGTCATGATCCATATCTTCCTGACGATCACCGTCCGCTTATACCTCGACTGATAGAGTTGCTTCGTCGACTGCGCCCTGAAACTCCTGACACCTTAGTAGACTTGATCTCAGGCTGTCTTTCTCACCAATACACCAAAGTGGAAGAATTAAGATCTTTACTCGGAAATGTAACATTGCCCGACTCTGATCATTTTCTAGTATTGGCACAAGGTATTGGTGATCACCTCTGTCACATTATGAATCCTAATGCTCCAGATCGACCTTGGTCAGCAAGTTATGAAAACACTGTACCTACCAACCTACATAATGGTGGAGCTGGAATTGGCCTTTTTCTAACAGAATTGCATAGTATTACTGGTTTAAATCACTATAGGGAAACAGCAGAATCTACAGGTCATTGGATCCTTAATCGGTTAAAATCTGCGAAACATTTGCGTCACCCTGGTCTTTACTTTGGAGATGCAGGAGTAGCTTGGTTTCTTTGGCGTTTAGGATGGAAAGAAGAAGCAAAAATGGTGACTGAGCAAGTTGCGTCCCTACCTTTACCGGGTGTTGACATCACTCATGGCGCAGCAGGAATAGGGCTCTCATACCTTTTAGTGGGTGAGATAGGGAGAGCAGAGGCTACAGGTGATTGGTTACTTTCTAGAATATCTGACACTTCTTACTATGGTTTTGCGCACGGTATTGCTGGAATTGGCTATTTTTTGCTTGAGCTTTATAAGGCTACAGGTGAAGAACGATTCTATACTAATGTCGTAAAAATTGCACAAGATTTGTTAGTTGCGGCTGAATCACTCCCTCAATGTAGTGGATGGTCTTGGCCACGTACTGCGAAGGATCCGACTATTTGGCCGCACTGGTGTCATGGAGCTTCTGGAGTTGGAATCTTCTTCTTACGAGCTTACAGTGAGCTTGGTAACTCTGTTTATGCTGATGCGGCAGAACGAGCAGGTCTTGCTACATATAATGGAAGTCGTGGTGGTCCAACTGTTCAGTGTCATGGTATAGCTGGTAATGCTGAGTTTTTACTAGATCTTTATCAAGCAAGCGGAGAGTCCATTTGGCTTGATCGTGCTCATGAACTTGCAAGAATTTTAGAGGCAATGTCTGTTTATAAGGACAATGTGATTCTCTGGCCAGGCGAGGATGGAAAAACGTTCTCTCCAGAATTAATGACTGGGTACACGGGGGTAGCTGCTTTCTTTTTACGGCTTAGTAATCCTGATACTCTTAAAAGATTGATAGAGGTGAAATCATGAAAGCTTGGGATGTTGTGGATTTAAGACTAGATCCCTCCGTTGATAAGGAGACTGTTGACAATCTCGTTAATCATTATACTACACTATATCAGAGGTCATCAGATCCATCGATTGTGGCTCGAGCTGCAATAAACCTGGGCTTTGCTCTTGCTTTTGTACCAAGTACTATATTCTCAGAAGTGTTGGAACTTATCAAGGAGGGATTAAGAGGTCTTACTGACCTTTTTGAAAGGGCTCGAATTCATTATGAATTCGGGCAACTGCTTACTCGAACCCGAAAAAGTGTCTTCTTTGAATTAGCACGTGAACACTATCATATAGCATTAACTGAGCTTAAACAGGCGAATGTAGAATATTCTACTATTGGTGCTGCTATACTAAATGGGTTAGCCCTTTTATCCTATTTTGAGGATCGATTCGATGAAGCACTAGAATTGGAACAACAGGCATTCCTTTCTCTCTCACGTCTTCCTGAGACACCAGAAGTTTGGCAACAACGAGTATTAACAGCTCTACATATAGGTGATGTTTATCGAAAGAGGCTATCTGAGTATAACAACGCTCAATATTTTTATCAGAAAGCTCTTTACTATGCCAAACAAACAGGTAACCCAAGTGATATTACTTTAGTTCATAAAGCTTTACAATCTGTAGAAGAATTCAAGAAGAGTAAGGTCTAATGCAGGAATGCGATCACTTGGACTTTAAATTTTATATACAAAAATATCAGAGTGCTCTCTTGAAAAGATAGTGCTTAGAATGATTGAATCATCCAAAAAAACTTATACTTACATTCCGAAATGCGGAACTACTTCTATTATGAATCAAAGCTTATTTGGGCACACAGCTAAAAATGTTTTATTATATTCCTTGGGATGAATATTCCTCTAGAGGAATATTATAAATGTGAGCAGGGTAACTAGCGAACGAAAACCAAGGTGATCTAATCTAACTGGAACCGGGAAATGGAACAAGCTATATTTTATATAAAAAATCGATTTATTAAAGGACATCTGAACCATGGACATCACGATATTTAGTGCACTCGCCGAACCCAACCGCTTTCGCATTGTGGAGCTCTTGCTCAGCGGTCCCTTGAGCGTAGGGAAAATCGCTGATCGACTTCAACTTCGCCAGCCTCAAGCCTCGAAACATCTACGTATCCTGTTGGAGGCTGGACTAGTCGAAGTACAGGCTATTGGTAATCGCCGGAACTACAAGCTCCGATTGGAGCCGTTCCAAGCACTGGACGCTGGGCTTGAAGCCTACCGCGGTGTTTGGGAGGAACGATTCGATAATTTGGAGAATTACCTACAAGAGCTACAATCAAAAAACAAAATTAGAAACTAAATTTCAGGAGGGATTTTCAATGTCAAACAAAATGATTTCTAAAGTAGAGGGCCGGGAACTAATTCTGGAGCGTGTTTTTGATGCACCACGTGAGCTGGTTTTCAAAGCATTCTCCGAGGCAGAGCATCTGAAGCACTGGTGGGGGCCTCGTGGTTGGACACTTACGGTTTGCAATATAGATTTTCGTCCAGGCGGCATCTGGCATTACTGTATGAAGTGCATCGATGAGAATCAAGGGGATTTTTACGGAAACGAATCTTGGGGAAAAGCGATTTACAAGGAAATCGTAGAGGCGGAGAAGATCGCCTACGTTGACTCCTTCTCTGATGCCGAATGTAATGAAGTGGAGGGGATGCCCGAGTGTGAGATTACAATGACTTTTGTAGAGCACGAAGGTAAGACGAAGCTCGTCTGCCGGACTCAATACGCTTCCGCTGAAGCTCTCAAAACCGTCTTAGATATGGGGATGGAGCAGGGAATTACTGAAACTTGGGATCGCCTCGCAGAGCATCTACAATCTCTTCAATAACTACTTCCCTATCAAGTAACGTTACAGGTTTCCATGACTCTGCGAAAACAGTCATGGATCACCTCACTCATGCGCATGATCGCACTCTACAAAGTCAGCGCCACAACGTTGCCTCAGAAGTTATCACCCTGTATTAGTGGAATTTCTCCAGACTTAATAATCCTAACTAGGTTTTTATTTTTTGGTTCACAGTGAGCACTCTGAGAACCACCTAATCACGTTTCTCTTCTTCGTTAAGAGTAAATGAATAATCTAGGAGAGTATTTGTACATGATTAAACCTATTTTGCTAATTTTATTAGATTCTCATAGTCAATTGAACATTCATTAAGCTCACAAAAAAACTAACTTAAATCCTTAGAGGGATTAAAAGTTAGTCTTTTTGTAGTTTTCATTCTTAGCTTGGTCACTAAGCCTTTTCCCCTATGTTTGAATATTTTGTAATAACTCCATTCATATATAGACTTAATTATTATTTAATAACACTTGTTTCATTTATCTATTGAAAGTGCTTTATATCCAAAAATGTTTTAGGGTTAAAATAGGCTCAGTTGAATATAGTCAGGTTGCAAGAAGCTTGTTAATGAATGTGGGTTAAGTGATGATAATAGATAGGGATTGGTTAATACTTCTTCTGCAGATAGTTTTAGAGTGGAATCTTTGCTGTCGTTTGGCAGGGGTTTTTCGTAATATAGTTTGATGCTTAGAAAAAGATCACCATTTTGTTTTAAAAGATAGAGGTGTGGGAAAGATTTCTCCTCGTTAGTTTGGGGGCGATTTTCTAATTTGACTTTGTGGATTTGAGTTCGAGGGAGTTCATGGCGTGGGCTACATAATGTTTGGACTTCAATCGGAACTCCCTTTCCTTCGAGCCACTCTTTAA
Organism: Hazenella coriacea; assembly: GCF_004341825.1. Classification (GTDB taxonomy): domain Bacteria; phylum Bacillota; class Bacilli; order Thermoactinomycetales; family Thermoactinomycetaceae; genus Hazenella; species Hazenella coriacea. The sequence continues at coordinate 77,704 of NZ_SMAG01000011.1, forward strand.
AGGTTAAATGAAGAACATGTTTGGCCAAAGCAATAGGTGACTGATTTAAGTCGCACATTCCTTTCTGTGAGTGAGCAAAATAAAGTTTTTTTAGCTTACTGGTGCGTAGGATCAACCTTTCTTCGCACTCAGGACATTTGTAGGGCATTCCTGGACGGGCTTCTTCAGGCAAGACAATAGATTGATCAGAGCGTAAACCATAAGGGATGAGTCGATACTGTTGACGAAATTTTGATCTGATTTTCATAGTGATCCCTCTTATATTTTCATACTATTTTTAAATATTATAACTCCTTTTGCAAAATAGGTGAAGTCAAATCACTCCTTTTTCAAATGTTTATTTTTATTTATGAAACAATTTAAACGTAATAGTTCGGATTTTTAATTAAAAAATGGTGTAATGTCTACTTTATCAAAATGAATAAACTAAATTGAAAAATAATCTGACATGTGCGGCAATACGTTAGGGAATGATAAATATAATATAGAGGGAACCTTTCAAATCAAGACGAAGAAAACTATAAATATCTAGTAGAGCGCTTTTTTATTCCCTAAGAATGGTAGAGTCGATGAAATCAATTACTTTCAATTAATGGAGGAATAATAAATGAAGTTAACAGTACTTGGATGTCATTCTCCTTTCCCAGCAGCTGATGGAGCAACCCCAGGCTATTTGTTAGAAGTGGATGGGAAGCGAATTCTGATCGATTGTGGAAGTGGAACATTATCTAAGTTGGCTCGATACATACGACCGTATGAGGTGGATGTAGTTTTACTTTCCCACCTACATCACGATCATATATCTGATTTTTTCGTACTCCAATATGCGATTATGATTTCACATATACAAAAAAATCGTCAACATCCATTACCAGTATGGACACCTGATCAGCCTTCGCATTGGTATGCTCCCTTAAGTTATGGCTCATATATAGAGAAACATATAATCAGACAAGGACAAGTAGTTTCCCTTAGTGATCGTGTCACAGTTACATTTTACCGAACACAGCACTCGATTCCTTGTTATGCTATGAAAATCCAAGATGGAAAACATACGTTATTATATGGAGCAGATGCAGGTCCACAAACGGATTGGGAATCGATGGGGAAGGATCCGGATCTATTGATCTGTGAAGCGAGTTATCTCCACCGAGACTTACCACCCGAAGAGAAAGGACATTGTTCAGCTCAAATGGCAGGTCAAGTAGCTGAAAAAATAGGGGCAAAACGATTGTTATTGACCCATCTTTATCCGGATTATGCTCCTGAAGATCTTCGGAGTGAAGCTTCGGGTCAATTTTCAAGAGAAACGATGGTAGCTCATTCTGGATTAACTATTCATTTATGATAGATTCTTTTTTATTCTGATTGGATAGTTTATTAAATGGACAGAATTAGGTATAATTCAACTAACTTCTTTTTTAATGTTTTTAAACCTATTAGGATCTAGATCGATGATTGGGGTATCTGACTTGTGAGGCGATCTGGTGCACCTACTCGATTTGGATTGTTGCCATGGTTAATTTTAAATCTTATTAATGAAATCAACGTATTAGGTTGGATTTCCAAAGAGTTGGGTGCCTGTTTTAAAGGATAAGAAGTTGGACACAAAGATCTGGCTCACTAATTAGAGTGGGAGTGGTTTTTGTGTTTTTTTATCATAAATTGCCAAGAAGACCCTCACCTTCTATAAGTGGGGGATGAATGGGGGCGTCGGACGGGGGAGGGTTCTAACCCTCTCGTAAGTCAGACAACTCTTTAAAGTATGGTTTCAGGAAGCATTCCATCATCTTACTAGTGTGAGTGTTCTCTCTGACTTCTTACATATTAGCTGTAGAATCACTTCTCCGTCTAGTAGGGTGTGAAATCTTTTTCGTGCTAGATGAAATCTCTCCTTGCGAACATGTGTGCTTCTAGTTATGATGTTACGCAAGGAGGTGAAAAGCAAGTGCATCAGGCCTACAAATTTCGTCTGTACCCAACAAAAAAACAAGCAACACTCATGAATAAGTCCATCGGTTGTAGTCGTTTTGTGTTCAATCACTTTTTGGATAAATGGAATGAAGCCTATGAAACAAAGAAAAAGGGTTTAACGTACAACGCTTGTTCGAAACAACTGATCGTGTTGAAAAAAGAGTTGGAATGGCTAAAGGAAGTAGACGCGACCTCCTTGCAAAGATCACTCAGAAATGTGGATGATGCATTCAAACGATTTTTCAAGAAACAGAACGATCCACCCCATTTTAAGAGCAAGCGAAATCGAGTCCAATCCTATACGAGCCAATGTGTCAACAAAAATATAGAGGTGAAAAATAACCGAATCAAGCTCCCAAAGTTAGGCTGGGTGAAGTTCGCCAAGTCTAGAGAAGTAGAAGGAAAAATTCTTTCTGCTACGATCCGCCGCAACCCGTCA
>NZ_SMAG01000012.1 GCF_004341825.1 Hazenella coriacea
TGGCGGAGGGGATCCACTCGTTCCCATCCCGAACACGACCGTTAAGCCCTCCAGCGCCGATGGTACTTGGGGTGCAGACCCCTGGGAGAGTAGGATGTTGCCAGGCACCCAAAAAGCTGTTGATATATGTCAACAGCTTTTTGGGTTTTTCATGAAAGGAATAAAGTTTCTTCAATGAAAATGTCGGATTTGCCAATGGAAAATAAATCTTTAGTTAAAATATTTTATAAAAAGGTCTATTATTCTTCTGAAAAAGAGTTTTTCCGTCAGACCACTCTTTAAAGCATGGTTTCAAAAGCGTTCCATTCTTACTAGCATCAGTGTTCTCTCTGATTTCCTACATATTAACTGTATAATCACTTCCACATCTAGGAGGTGTGAAATCTTTTTCGTGCTAGATGAAATCTCTCCTTGCGAACGTGTGTGCCAATAGGTATGATGTTACGCAAGGAGGTGAAAAGCAAGTGCATCAAGCCTACAAATTTCGCCTGGATCCAACGAAAAAACAAGCAACACTCATGAATAAGTGCATCGATTGTAGTCGTTTTGTGTACAATCACTTTTGGGCTAAATGGAATGAAGCATATGAGGCAACGAACAAGGGTTTAACGTACAATGCTTGTTCGAAACAACTGACCACATTGAAAAAAGAGTTGGAATGGCTAATAGCGTTGAATCTGTTAGTGCAGAAACAGAGCTGTAAAGAGTCTTAGCTGGAGAGAGTGGGTATGTGTTCCAGTTATTGATCATGTTAGACAACCGATACAACTAATAAAGGCTTGTTACAACTTGGGTGACGACCCAGCTTGATCGTTAGTTGTTCTTTTTAATAGATTGAATGTAATTAAGAATATAGATTATTTTGGATGGTAAAACACCTAAGTGATGCTATCATGATGCAACAACTACTATGTAAAGTTAAGAATCCTTTAACTCTTCTTCAAGTAGGTTTAACCATTCAATATCAGCTTCTAAGTGCAATAAAGCTGCTTCGATAATCAGTTGGATGTTTTTTTCTTTTTTTGTATGTAATCCATTTTGTAGAGTTCTAAAATGCAAAATATTTTGTATTAAACTAGAGCGATATTGTGCAATCATATCTTGTATATTAGAAAAATGAATTTCTCTGGCACAAATAAGTTTGAATAAAAAATTATCTAAAACAGAACGTGGAACAGGAGTTAATAACCAATCGTGAAGCTCACTTTTACCTAATTCTGTAATGATATATTGCTTACGCCCTTGTTGATCTTGCCCTAAAAGTTCTACTAATGAATCACGAACAAGTCTCTCCAGTGTAGAGTAAATTTGCCCTTGGTTTAATGGATGAAACTGATAAAGCATTCTTTCAAACTCCAACTTTAGTTCATATCCATAACGAGGTTGCTGATAAAGAAGTCCAAGAATCGCATGCTTGACTGACATATATACCCTCCTCTCTAAAACGAGCTTAATCCATCATGATTGACAAGGTTGTATTTCATTTTTTGTGGATACTCTTTGTGGCTTGAGTGACAGTTACTCTGTTTCACGAAATTTAAAAATTCAAATATTCTTTTTATGTTTCTAGAAGAAATGCTAGAAGATTAATCGCCATATGATTTTTCTAAGGTGATGATGAGCTTAACATTAAATGTCAGTAAATTCTCTGCGACTAGTGAAGAGCAAATCATAGTTGATACTCCTTTTCTTTAGCTATATACTAGGTACCTATATACTAAGTATAGCTTAATTAAAAAACAATAAGATCATAGATTTCGTATTTTTATTTTTTGTTCTATTGACACTGATCGCCCTTATCAGATAATGTTTAATTCGTATTTAGAATAAAATAAAGGAGATTTATAAATGGATTTATTAGAAAAAAAACGAATTGTTATAATGGGCGTGGCAAATCAACGTAGCATTGCTTGGGGAATTGCCAAATCTTTATATGAAGCAGGGGCAGAACTAGCGTTTACTTATCAAGGAGAGCGTTTGGAAAAAAGAGTGAAACAGCTTATTGATGAGCACATGCCAGGCTCTCTATGTGTAGAGTGTGATGTTACCTCGGATGAGCAATTGCAACAAGCATTTTCTGTGATCCAACAAAAATGGGGGTATTTGGATGGACTTGTTCACAGCATCGCATTTGCAAAATCGACAGATCTCGATGGCGACTTTGTCCAAACATCTAGAGATGGGTATCACCTTGCACAGGAGATTAGTGCCTACTCACTAGTTGCGGTTTCTAGAGAGGCACAACCACTGATGAAAAATGGTGGAAGCATAGTAACTATGACTTATCTAGGTTCTGAAAAGGTGATTGCTAATTATAATGTGATGGGAGTAGCTAAGGCTGCTTTAGAAGCTAACGTGAAGTATTTAGCGAATGACCTAGGTCCTCATCAAATAAGAGTGAATGCCATTTCGGCAGGTCCAATTAAAACCTTAGCAGCTAAAGGGGTAAAAAACTTCAATACAGTTCTTGATGTCATCAAAGAAAAAGCACCTCTTCGACGTACAACAGACGCTTCTGAGGTTGGAGATACTGCTCTTTTTTTAATGAGTCATCTCTCAAGGGGAATTACCGGTGAAGTGATTCATGTGGATAATGGGTTTAATATTATTAGTATGTAAAAATTATGAATTCAAAAATAATGATTTAAGTTGTAGGCACCTTTAAGGTGTCTATGTTTTATTTAAATATTAATATAAAACAATCATCAAAATGTTTATCAATTGTTTAATTAAATAATTATAGAATAATTTTTAATAAAATTAATCAAATTGTAATAGAATCTATATAAAAATGAATAATTATATACATTAAACTTTTAATTAATGCTATATTAGTATGTATTAGCAAAAAAATATTAATATACAAAATATCACTAGGAACAATAGAACGAATATTTGTTCAAGTTTTTGGTGTGAATATTCGTATTTTGTGTTGCAACAACCATTTGAAAGTCAAATCACATTTACTTAACTAATAATGGGGTGAGGGAACAAATGAAACAATTCACTCGGGTTCTAATTTGGGAAAAAAATAAGGCATTTTTATTTAGGACTCAACAAGTTCTTAGAGAAGATCCTGAGATTGAAATGGTAGGTTCTGTATCTCAGCCGCTGTTACTCAAACAGCTCATGTATTTGGATATAGATGTTGATGTAATTCTAATTGGATGCTTAGACTTGGTATACGAACAGATGCTTCATTGTATGTCGAAAAAGCCATTTCCAGATGTTGTTTTGCTTGCTGATCAGTTGTCGGAAGAGTATTTCTCATGTATTAAATATGGGATCAGCGCTTTATTGCTAAAAGACAACATTCAAGAACTTCCCCAAGCGATTCGTGTTGTTCAAAACCAAGGGCTATATTTATGTAAGGATTCCAAAGATAAATTTTGGCATAAAAATAGAGTTAGGCATCAAATGCCTAAAGAGATTCCGTTGACAGATATGGAAAAGAAAGTGGTTCAAGAAATTATTAAAGATAAAAGCAATCAAGAAATTGCTGAAACCCTTTACATTAGCCGTCGGACAGTTGAATATCATATCACTTCAGCGATTCAAAAGTTAAAAGTGAAATCAAGAGTGGGATTGGCTGTAAAAGCATTGGGGTTATATGGGCAGGATTATTGGTTAAGCACTCATTCATCATAATAATTAAAATCTAGTTGCGGAAATCCACAAAAACCTCTGCGTGATTTACTGATGTACCGTGTTGGATTATCAATTACAATAAAATTGTCAACCTAATGAACTTTTATATAAATTATATATGTTTGTCTATTGTATCTAAAGAATAGGACCTCTAAGGCAGGAGCTATATTCGATTGTCAAGAAATATGAGTTCCTGCTTAAGTCCTACTCGATCAAAACCCATTCAATTTGATCTGTTTTTGAGATCTGGAAGGGGTGAGTGAAACTATTATTCCTCTTCAATCTCGTATTTTTTACGAGATGAATTTATATACATCAATTATACATAAAAATTGAACTTTTGAAAAGTTGCTGTATGATCTTTAGTATTGTTTTCAAGGGGTTTATTGTTTTTTGCTTGGATTATAGATTGAATAAAAATTCAATTATGTTTTCACTTTACTGTTTTGGAGTTGATTTACATGAGTAAAAAAGCCTATGTCTTTCCAGGTTTAGCTGCAATGACATTTGATCAAGTGAAAATGTTTATCGAAAATAGTCAATTCGCTTGGAAGCGCTTTGCTGAGGCTGATGAGATTTTGGGTCTATCCCTAAAAGAAAACTTTAAAAATGAATTGGAAGAGTATGGTCCATTTGCACAGTGTGCTTTTGTAGCTATGAGTGTGGCGGCTTTAGATTGGGTTGAAAGTCAAGATTCTGCTCCTGCCGATTATTGTGTTGGAGGAAGTTTTGGCGGAATGGTTGCAGCTGTCTATGCTGGAAGTATCACTTACCATGATGCGGTTCAGGCTACCTATCAAAGTGCTCTCTTGGAAAGAGAGTTAAAATCTCAAATAAAACAAGATTTTGGAACCCATTTTCTATATCGCTATCCTCTAGAAAAAGCAGAACAACTGGTGGAATACTTTTCTTCTAAGGGGGAATGGCTAGAGATTTCAGCTTACATTAATGAAAATCTACTGGCTGTAACAGGAAGCATAGATAGCATTGAGGAAGTCAAACAGATTGTAAAAGCTGAAAAACGGAGCATCTCACTGGATACGATTAATCGTATGATTCATTGTAGTCGTCTTTCTACATTAAATGAAAAAGCAAAAGAGCAAATTTTCGATCATATATCCTTTATGCCAATCCGCATACCTGTCATTTCAGATGTTGATGGTGTGATTGTGAAAGAGAGCCATTTGTTAAAACAAATGATTTTAGATGAAGTAGATCATCCAATTCGATGGGATTTAACAGTTCAAACAATGAAGGAGGTTGGGGTGACAGAAGTTTTTGTGATGGGCCCCACGGATATCTTAGGTCCAACCCTTAAGCATCATTTTAAAACTCACTTAATAACTCCTCAACATGTACTTGATGAGGAACGTAAAAGCTATTTAAGACAGTAAATGATAGGGTGAACATAATGAAAAGCGGTCGGATCATCTTGTCTAATTCCTCTTATTCCACTCATGACTTGCTACTAGCAATTAGTAGAACAACTCAGAGATTAAAAGAAAGGGGGGTTTCTGAACACGATCGAGTTTTGTTTCAATGTAGTAATTCATTTGAGTTTATTGTAAATTTCTTTTCCCTCATTCAATTAAATGCTTCGATTGTAATTATTGATAGTCAAATTACTGAAGAAGAAGTATTGCACACCTATTTCCCCGATTCACAAGCGAAGTGGATTATTACAGATCGATTGACGGAAAGTGCTCCTCATCTGATTTTTATCCATGAAGTCAATTCTTCAGATTGTCAAGATGAAAATGAACTAGTTCCATTTTTAATGGATCAATGGGTTAAAAAAGAAGATGCAATCATTCTTTATTCTTCAGGCTCTACTGGAAAGCCAAAAGGTATTGTTCGGTCAGGGCGTTCGTTTATTGAGAACATTAAACAAACAATGGAGCGAATGAATTACCACAATGATGATGTTTTTTTGCCATTGTTACCTTTTTCCCATTTTTATGGACTTTCGCTCTTGTTTATCTGGTGGTTTACTCAATGTTCGATCGTTATTACCCATGATCGATATCCAGGAAAAATTCTCAAAGCTATTTTTGATCATCAAGTAACCATTGTTGACGCAGCACCCTCATCCTATTATTCAATGATAAAAGTATTCCAAGCGAGACCTGCATTACTTGAGCAATACAGGAATTCTGAAGTCCGGATGTGGTGTGTGGGAGGAGCCGCTTTAACTGAAAAATTGGCTCAGGATTTTCAACGACAAATGGGACAGCCCTTATTAGATGGGTATGGAATGTCTGAGCTTGGCAATATTGCTTTGGCGACAGGCTCAAATCCGGTTGGATGTGGACAACCTCTTCCAGGAGTGATGATTAAAATCTTGGATCGTAATGGGCTAGAAAAGTCATTAGGCGAAGTAGGTATGATTTGGGTGCGATCAACCGCACGTATGTCTGGCTACCTACACCAAAAGGAGTTAACCCAACAAAAATTTATCAATCATTGGTTTGATACTGGAGACTTAGGGTTTTTAGATGAAAACGCCAATTTATTTGTAATTGGTAGAGCTGGACAAGCGGTGAATCGCATGGGTTACTTGATCGAACCAGCTCAACTAGAACAACGTGTAGAAAGCTTAGGGTATGTAAACAAAGTAATTACATTAGAAGATGATAAAAAGGGATCACTGATTGCCATTTTCATAGAAAATCCACGAAATAAAGAGATATCTGTAATTAGAAAAGAAATTATTAAAAGTATTCCTAACTACATGTATCCAGATTTGTTAATGCTATTAAATCAGTTTCCGCTGAATCGAAATGGAAAAGTTGATTTATTGCGGTTGAAAGAAATAGCTAAGCAGGAATTATTAGAAAGAAGAACCATGAAGGAGGAATTGATTTATGACTAACGTACTAAACCAAGAACTACAAGTTGCAGCTCCTTTTCCCGAAAGATATCAGGCTATTCAAGATTGTTTAGATTATATGAGGAATCATAAGGAAGAAGTCCTATCCGTACTTTTGCAAATTTCAAACCACTGTTCTGCTGTAGCTGAGTATGAATCATCTCTTTGTGCTTTGGAAGGAGCTTTAGCAGAAATCAATAAGAACAAACCTTCGAAAGTAAACCAAATGGCTGTTTTTATGCCTTCGAATGTGATTCTCTATTCGTATGTTTTATACTTGCTGATTCCTTCATTGTTTGTGGATAAAATCATTTTCCGTCCTTCTTCTTATGTGGCAAGTCAAATGAAGGAACTAGATGATTTGTTAAAAGCTGTTCATCAGTTGCCTATTCAATTGGAGCAAAGCAGTCAGAGGAAATTTGTAAAAGGGACGGTTGCTGAGTCTGAGATCGTTGTTTTTACAGGCACTTATCAAAATGCAGAAATTATTAAGGCTGGATTACGGAAAGAGCAACTATATATCTTTTTCGGACAGGGAGTCAATCCTTTCATTGTTGAATCAGATGCAAACATAGCCTTAGCTGTGGAAGATGCGGTTAAAATCCGTCTATTAAACTCAGGTCAAGACTGTATGGGACCAGACGTTTTCTTTGTTCACGAATCGGTGTCCGATGAATTTGTTGAACGACTGAAAGAGCGCTTAAGTCAATTGAAATTTGGTTTAAATACAGATCCTAACGCTGACTATGGAAGCATTTATTACAATTACATTTTAGAAACATTAGCTCAATATTTAAATAAACATATGAAATATATTGTACATGGTGGAGTTATAGATTTTGCTAAGAGTCGATTAGAGCCGACTTTGCTTTATAGTGATTTTGAGGAAGCTATTGAAGTTGATGAATATTTTGCACCAATCTTCAATGTAGTTCGTTATAAGGATGAGAAGAAATTAAAAGAATTACTTCACACTAGCTATTTCCGTGAAAGAGCGATGGGAGCCAGTGTCTATGGGAGTGGCTCTTTAGTTGAATTTTTGCAGAAGCGTCATACAGTCACAGTGAACCAAACATTAGGTGATATCGAAGATGGAAATGCACCATTTGGTGGGTATGGTCCGATGGCAAACTATATTTATTATCAGGGAGAGTTAATACTCAAACCAATTTTGATTTCAGAAGTGGTTAGTGAATTGATTACAGAATAAGAGGAGAATAGATTGAATGTTTGTTTATAAAAATGCTTGGGAAGCAATTGTTTCTTATCTTCAAGAGATTGAGACCAAAGTAGTGTTTGGTTTGCCGAGTGATGATTTAGATATTTTGGATGCAATGAAATCTTCGGATATCCAATTTGTTATAACTAAAGACCAACGAAATGCCGTGTTTATGGGGACTGGATATGCAAGAACTTCGAACTCCTTAGGGGTTTGTATTGTTGGGAAAGGACCCGCTTTTACGAATACACTTACAGGACTTTTAGAAGCTAAATCCCAACATGTACCTTTATTAATGATTGGGTTAGGTACTGGTAATGACCGAATGGGCATGCGAGCTTTTCAGGAAGCAGATCAGATGGCAATGATCCAATCGTTGACTAAGTGGTCTTATCGAATTGAACATATGGATCGATTGATCTGGGCCTTAGAAAAGGGAGTCTTTTTAGCAAGTAATGGAGTACCTGGTCCTGTTTATCTGGAGTTGCCAGAAAACCTCGTACTTAGTGAAGTAAAGCAACAGACTCCTTTTCAACAAAGAAAGCGTCTCTCGATTCTGCCTAGTGAGCCAGAGTTAGCATATAGCTTGGAAATGATCAGTGAAGCAAAGCGTCCTGTTCTATTAGTTGGAGGTGGATTAAAACAGTCCAACTCAAATAAAATGATTGAAAAGTTAGCGGAAAAATTGGGAGCGGCTTTGTTTGTAACTGCTTCGGGCAGAGGAATTGTGAATGAACAACACCCCTTGTTTTGTGGTCTATCAGGTTTGTATACTGTGGAATCCATGCAAGAGGTTTGGAAACAGACTGACCTTATTATTACGTTAGGAAGTAGATTAGAGGAAACAGCAACCTTTTATTGGGATACTTGTTCACAAGACACAAAAGTCATTCAGGTTAATGTAGAGCTTGATGATTTTGCAGTTCAGTTTCCAGGGATTTATCTTTGGGGTGAGGGAGGTGAAGTGACTCGTTATTGGTTGTCACATCTTCAAGAGGTTTCAGAACGAGCGGATTGGGTTCAGAAGATCCACAGCTTACAAAGTAAAAATGATCAACAAACTCAATCGATTTTCCAATCCTTGTCCTCATCTGAGGATGTACATGTCGCAGAGCTTCTGTCTACAATCCAACAGCTCCAAGATCAACCTGTGACTTATATCCAGGAAAACGGACTTCACGATATGTGGGGATATTTTTATCCTTATCTACAACTAAAGAGTGAGGATGAAGTCCTAGTCCCAAGTGAACAAACGAGCTTAGGCTTCGGGGCAGTCGCTTCATTAGGAGTGAAATGGGCACATCCAGATCGTGCCGTTGTAGCGATTGTAGGAGATGGAGCTTTTAATATGCTTCAAACAGATTGGTCCACCGTGATCGAATCCAAATTGCCGATTTTTTTCTTAGTGTTGAAAAATGGTGGTTATGGATGGCTTCAATATCAGTTACAACAAAAAGAGCTAGATTCTTATGGCTATAACTTTTTAACTTTGCAAGATGAATGGACTCATTCTAATCCAGTGGGATGGAGTTACTTTGAAATAAAAGAAAAACAACAGATTCATTCCACCTTAACGCAAGCGTTGAAACACTATCGACAAGGAAAAACAGTTGTCGTGGAAGCACATGTCAAAATGAATGATGTACCGAAGGAAATTCAGTCGGTCTATAGTGTTGCGCCTATGTGATCAATTCATGCGATATACAAATAAAGGTGGAATGATAGATGAAAGAAAATGCGAGTGCTCACTCAGAGGTAGTTTTTGATGATAGTAATCTTATATTTAAAAAGAATCCACTCCAATATGTATACTCGTTATCTCTGCAACACCCTGAGAGTAATATGTTGCGTTTACGATTTGGGTTCAAGTATGTCTATATTTTAATAAATCCTGATCTTGTACAGGAGTTATTAGTTACGAAGGAGCGTTATTTTAAAAAGACAAGTGGGTTGAAAACGTTTGGAGATTTGTTAGGAGAGGGTTTACTTACAAGCGAAGGAAAAACCCATATTCGACAACGTCGCTGGATGCAACCTTCCTTTCATCCGCAAAAAATGGAAGCATTTGTTGATTCTATGACGATTCAAACTGCTCAATTTATTGAGGATTGGAAGGATGGAGAGAGTCGGATTATCACTGACGATATGATGGAGCTCACTCTAAAGCTAATTATGGGGACGATGTTTGGCTCTTTGGTACCTAAGGAAAAAATGCAAGAAATCTATCAGATTTTAATGGATATTACGAAGTATACAACACAGTGGAAAATTTTCATGAAAACTCCATTGTGGTTGCGGAAACGGCTCTATAGGAAATATTATCAGGCGATTCAAGAGCTAGACTCTGTTCTATTTGAATTGATCGATCAGTTACGAGAACGAACCAATACTCCCACAACGATCTTAACAATGCTCATGGAGACAAAAGATGAAGTAGATGGTTCTCAGATGTCCAATCAAGAGATCCGAGATCAGATTATGGGCATCTTTTTAGCCAGTCAGGAAACGACTTCATTTTCTCTTTCTTGGATGTGGTATGCTCTTTCGCAACACCCAGAAGTAGAAGAAAAGTTAGTCAAAGAGTGGGAGCAAGTTCTTGCTGGAAGAGAACTGAGTCTGAAAGATTTTGTTCACCTAAGTTATACACAAGCGGTTGTTTGTGAATCTCTACGCCTTCATGCGACTCACTTTGGTAGAGAAGTAAAAGAATCAGTAGAATTGGGAGGTTATACAGTCTCCCCAGGTGACTCAGTGATTGTGAGTCAATATGTACTTCATCGAAATCCATTTTACTTTGATCAACCTGAATCATTTAAGCCAGAACGGTTTATGGGGGATTTACTTAAAAGAATCCCTAAATATCAATATATTCCTTTTGGGGCTGGCCAGCGAATCTGCTTGGGTAAACATCTCACCTTATTACTATCAACGATTGTTTTACAGGTGATTGGGTCCAAGTATTCTTTACAGTTGAAAGAAGGACACCCAGATATACAAATGCAGCCGATCATTACCTTAAAGCCCAGCCACAAAATTGAAATGATTACGACTCATAGAAGATAAAAATGGGTCGAATTATAGGAAAATATGATAAATTATAAATGACTGTTAAAGAAGGCTTGTGATTTGAAAGGGGATCAAGATGGAGTTTATTGCAGATAACAAATGGTGGCTGCTCGTTACTGCTGAGGTTATATTTTGGATTTCGCTCGTTGTCTTTTTTGTAGTAAGATATTGGTTTCGTAATGAAGGTGTCAGTCGTAAATTATTTATAATTACCATTTTGAACGAAATTTTTATTGCTTTTTTGGCAATCGTCGACTATATGGAGACAGGTCAATTTTCTAGATTTCAGGGCCTTGTGATTTTGATTCTTATTTATGGTTTTACATATGGTAAAAAGGACTTTGCTCGTTTGGATCTATTTATTAAACGATTTGTAGCGAATCTACGTGGAGAGCATGATCCCACTTTGGATCGTCAGTTAAAAGAACAAGAAGCAGAGAAATACGGGACTGCTCACGCAAAAAAAGAGCGGAAGCGTACAATCATGCATGTAGGGGTTTATGTGATCGCTCATATTGTGTTCATCTTCATTGTGGGGGTACATGATGATCCTCGCCTTCCGTCTATTTTTTCGGGCGAATTCTTTTCTGTACGTTTTGAACAGCCAGAGATTGGTTTTTATCAAAGTGAGCAAGTGAATCAGGTAAGCTTGGTTTGGAGCATTTTACTTTTGATCGATGTGGTAATGGCAATTTGGTATACGCTATTTCCAAAGAATAAAAAATAGAAGGAGAGGAATTTATGCAAGGAGGTTTAATGGGATTATTTTTAGAAGTATCCTTAGCTTTGGCTGCGATTATCGCAGTTGCCCGCATCTGTGGATGGCTTGCTTATTATATCGGTCAACCTCGTGTTGTTGGTGAAATGATCGCAGGGGTTTTGGTGGGACCATCATTTCTTGGGCTGATTGCTCCTGAAATACAAGCAACAATATTCCCTAAAGATGTAATCCCTGTTTTATTTGTTCTTAGCAATATCGGACTAGCCCTATATATGTTCTTAGTAGGAGCTGATGTAGATCATCAAAAATTAACAGGAAAAATGTACAAGCATTCCATGTGGCTTTTCGCTTCGGGACTGATTCCTACCTTTGTATTGGGTGGAGTGATCGCCTATTTCTTTTATGACACGCTATCCTTGCCACATGTAAATCCTATTGTATTTGCTATTTTTCTAGGTGCTTCGATCTCGTTGACTGCGTTTCCTATGTTAGCACGGATTTTACAAGAAGAGAATTTAACACATTCACGGATCGGAACGCTCTCATTAATAGCGGCTTCTCTCGATGATGCTGCTGCTTGGTGTTTAGTTGCTTTAGCTGTTGCACTTGCACAAGCTAAAAGCATTTTGATTGGTTTAATGGCAGGTTTTGGTGGTGCTATTTTTGCTGTATTGATGTTAACAGTAGGAAAACGCCTTTTTCGCATCATTGGAGAAAAAACAGAACAAACCAAAAATTTATCCCATACTCATTTAGCAATCATTCTAATATCTGTATTACTAGCCGCTTGGTTTACAGATTATATTGGAATTTTCTCGGTGTTTGGCGGATTTATCACAGGTTTGGCAATGCCCAAAAACCCTGTCTTTTTACGAGAGTTACATGGAAAGCTTTCAGATATTGTGATCGTCTTTTTGGTTCCCATTTTCTTTGTCTATTCAGGTTTAAATACACAGTTAACACTGATTAGCCATGCGTCAGCTCTAGTGATTTTCCTCATCGTTTTATTGGCTTCTGTAGCTGGTAAGTATGGTGGGTGTACACTGACGATGAAACTACTTGGGTATTCATTCAGAGAAGCATCTGCGATTGGAGGTCTCATGAATGCACGAGGTCTCATGGTTTTAATCTTAGTTAATATCGGATTTATGTATAACATCATTACCAAAGACTTGTTTGCAGTCCTCGTTCTAATGGCGATTGTCACAACTGCATTAGCGATGCCAATTTATCGATTCTCTTATCCACGAGCATCGAAAAATAAGGTGAAAGTAGAAGAAAAAGAGCTCATACAGCAGAACTAGTTATGATTTATACTACACTACATCTGGAATTGCGGATTTCCGCAATTCTTTTTGCGTTGATTACTAATTTCATTCAGAGTCATTCACTATTAAAATAGCCTTAGTTATCAAAAAATTGAGTTAGGTAGATGAAGTTATTTATACAATAATCATAGGGGGAGTACAGATGAATCAAATGTATGATGTCATCATCTTAGGCGCAGGTCCTGGTGGATTACAGGTTGCGATCACTTTGAAAGAGCTGGCTGAAGAGAATAATCATCCTTTAAATATGCTGATCATCGAATCAGGTAAACAAGCTGGAACGTTTTTTACCCAATATCCTGTTCATGGTACATTGATTAGTAATAATAAGTTGTACACTGGTAAAGCTCCTGAAAGCCGTTTCTCTGAGCGCTTCGACTGGAATAGCTTAGTTACTAAAGAGAAAAAGGTATTAATGCGTCAATTTAGCCGTGAATTTTTTCCAAAGCGAGAAGCTTTAGTAGAAATGTTGAACAAGCTGGTAGAAGAGTATCAACTGCCTGTGATGTATGAAACGGAATGGAAAGGAACTTCCAAAGACGACCAAGGGAATTTTACCGTTCAAACCAATCAAGGTGATTTTCAAGCAAAGCATTTAGTTGTAGCGACTGGAATGAAGCCTTATGTTCCGGAAATTCCAGGAATTGAAAATGCAACGATCTATAAAGATATGAAGGAAAAAGAGTACTATCGTGATAAGCGTGTGTTAGTGATCGGTAAAGGTAACAGTGGGATGGAATCGGCTCAAGAAATTTTAAATGAAGCAAGTATGATTATGATTGCTAGCCGGAGCTCTACTCGATTAGCTTATAAAACCCACTACGTGGGAGATGTTCGTTTAGTGAACGCTTGGCTAGTAGATAACTATCAGTTGAAACACCAAGCCGCTTTGCTCGACTGTGAGATTGTTAATATTGAAAAAGTAAATGAAGGCTACAATGTAACAGTTGCTTATAATCATGCGATGGGTGAAACAGAAATGCTCTATTTCCACGAAGTGATTGCGGCGACTGGATTCCGTGCTAATTGTGAGTCTTTAAAAGAAGACTTAGGTGTCAAATTTGTGATGGATAAATACCCATCAATCAAAGGAAACTTTGAATCTACTGAAGTTGAGGGACTTTATTTTGCTGGGACACAAACGCATAGCTTAGATTATAGAAAAACATTCAGCGGATTTATTCATGGATTCCGTTATAATTCGAAGCTATTGTCCCATCGTTTAGCTGAGCGTTTAGAGATCCCATTGAAACAGAATACAGTTGCTAAAGAGGGAATTGTACAACATATCTTAGATGAGCTGACTGAATCAGGAGATATTTATTTACAGCCCGGATACCTTTACTATCTCTTGGAGTATTCTCCAGAGGGAGAGTGGAAAGAGTTAGGTCACGTTACTGCTTTGGAATATAAAGAACTCCAAGCGAAAAAAGGTCATATTTTATTAGCTGCTTACTTGGATTATGGTGATATCAATCAGTTTTCCGACCCATTAGCGATTCCACGTGAGCCTGGTGATCCAACGAAGAGTGTACACATTCATCCTTACATCTGTGCGAAAACAGAAGGTGGTAAGGAATGGATGATCGAACTGGAAGAGCATTTAGAATCCCAATTTAGCGACTTGGAACCACACAAAAAAGAATTGGGGGAATTTATCAATAGTCTTTACCAAACCTTAGATCATCCAGTAGGTTCCGTGAACTGAAAGTATCAATAAAAAGCTAGAACCCATAGTTAGAAATCGATATTTCGCCCGAAATACCATTGTACTGCTTCTGAGCTCTCCCTTCCCTTTGATGAAGGAAAGGAGAAGACAACACTTCATGGATATGTGTCTATTTACATCGAAGGTTAGAGCAGACTTGTCCTCTTCCTCGTTAGGTACAAGTACATGGAAGGTAAAAATCGAGCTCCGATTCCTTGAGGGTTAATAAAAAACAAGCAGGAACGCCACAGCGCCTGCTTGTTTTTATTTGATTAAACCATTTCCCTTTATTCATATTTAAGTGCTTGATTTAAATCCATTTGGTTTGCGCGATGTGCTGGGAGTAATGCCGCAATTAGACTGGTACAGATTCCTAGAACACTAGATAGGATGAGCATAGGCCATGGAATTAAGAAGTCCATATCCCAATTCGAATCTCCATGAGCAGCATTCACATAAATGAGTAGGATCCCTAATGCAAGACCACTGATGACACCTGTCACTCCAATAATAAGCCCTTCACCTAGAATCATCTTTCTAACTTGTCCTTTGGTAAATCCAATGGAGCGCATCACTCCAATTTCCCTGATTCTTTCCATCACGTTCATCAGAAGCGTATTGACGATCCCGATGCCTGAAATAAGGATCGCTAAGAATAATAAGCCATTAAAGAGGGTGTTCACTCCTGGTAATGCACGTTTCGTTCGCTCAATGTTCTGGTTGACTGTATTGAGTTCGACGATTTGATTTCCGTACAGTTTTAATAGCGTTTCTCTTACAGAATCTTCTTGTGCGGGTGATTGAAAGGAAAGGAGTATGTCTTTTGTAAAATCAACCCCAAATGTTTGTGTAAAATGAGTATCTGAAGTAAAAGCTACATAGCTGTTATACTTAGAGGTGTTGACAACTCCGATTACTTTGAATGTTTTTTCTCCTTGGAAAGTACGTATTTTGATGGTTTCGCCAACTTTTCCACCCCACTCAGAAAATGCATATTTCCCGAGGATGACTGTGTTGGGTTGCGATAGTTGTTTCATCAGATCAGATACGGATTGCTTTTCTGGAGTAAACAAAGGGTGTTTCATCATCCACTCTTGATTTACACTCATAACTGTAAATTGACGTTCTTGCTTTTGCGCTTCCCATAATACTTTTGCTTCTTTATAGGTAGTTAACTCTGCCACTCCAGGAATTTTCTGAATCTGTTTGATGGCCGCTTGGTCAATCGAATTTTCAAGCTGTAAATGTAGGTCGCCGCCAAAATTTTCTCTAATGGTATCACCAATGCTGTCATTAACGGATTCAAAAGCTGAAGTAACAAACAGAGCTAGACAAATCCCAAATGATAAGATCGCTGACATATTGGCTGTACGATTGATGTGACGGGATACGTTTTGTGAGGCTACTGATCCTTCATAACCTAAAATCCAACTATTCACAGGAGAGAACCATTTGCGAATAAGTCGTAATACAAAAGGAAAGAGTAAGGTCGCACTTGCAAAAATAGCTAAGAAATTAAGCATGTTGTTATTGATGACACCTACAATGAGGAGCAATAAGCCTAAAATCAAGCGCCACTTTTGGTTTTTATCGGCTTGTTGTTGAATTTGGTTCTTTAGCGCATAAACAACACTGACACGACCTGCTTGGATGACGGGGAAAAGAGCAGCGATGATTGGAATAACAAGCCCAGTCACCAAGGAAAGTGGAATAGCTAAGCTTAACTCTGTAGTATAAGAGAAGCTAACATTAAAGGAACTAAACAAAGCAGATTGTAATTGTTTAGCCATTTCAATGCCAAGTGGAATCCCAATCAGAGTTCCTAGAGCAGATAGCAGGAGTACTTCTAACATGATTACTTGACCTACTTGTGCGGGTGTAAAACCGATTGTTTTCATAATGGCAAACTCTTTTTTACGTTCACCGACACTGACGAATAGAGTATTGAATAAGATAAAGCCGCTAATGAAAATGGCGAGTCCAGCGATCAGATAGAAGAGCAGATATAGATCATCCAGTTGATTGGTTTGTCGCTCATCTAGAACAATCGGCTGTAGATAGATCTCAGGATTGTTGACTGCTATTTTAATTTGATTTTCTAATTGAGGATTAGCTGCATTGGGGGCTGCTTGTATTCGAATTTCTTGCACATGGTTTTCTAATCCATACCATTCTTGTAGCTGTGCAATGGGGATAATAACTCGCCAATTTTTCCCTTGAGCACTTTTCCAGTCGGAAGGTCCTTCTAAAAAAGGAGTATCTTTTACAACTGCGGCAATCGGTATGGTTTTCAACCCTGTGGAAGTTGAAAATGAGATGTCATCACCAACGTTTGCTTTCCAAAGATTTGCTGTTGTCTCTGGTAGGATCGCTCCTGTTTGTTGAAGGTCACCTTGCAGAACATGTAGTTGTAATAAACTATTATCTAAAGAACTAAGTCCAGCTAGTCGAACCCGATTATTGGTAGCATCCAGTTGAGATTGATTGGCTATTTGAACCTGAGATTGTTTGTAGAGAACTGCTGAGGCATCTGAGACCCCATCCACTTTTTTAACTTTGGAAAGGATCTCGATTGGAAATGTGTATTGGGTGCTTAAAAGGGAGTAGTCAGCATTTCCTGCAATCAGCTGCATTTGTTTTTCTGTCATTTTTTTAGCAGTGTCGACAGAACTAATCACAGCTAATACCGTTGCGACTCCAAAGATAATTGCAAAAAGCGTGAAAAATGTACGTAATTTTTTACGCATTAAGTTTCGCCAACAGATCCTCCATGACACGACTATTCTCACCTTCCTTTTTCGAAATATCTGATTTGATTTCCCCATCTTTTAAGAGTAGAACACGCTCTGAGTATCCAGCTGCATATAAATCATGTGTAACCATAATAATGGTAAGCCCTTCTTCTCGATGTAGCTGTGAAAGGAGTTGTAAAATTTCTTTACCTCGTTTTCGGTCCAAGTTTCCAGTTGGTTCGTCTGCTAAAATTAACCCAGGTTTCATGGCTAATGCACGAGCAATTGAAACACGTTGTTGCTGTCCTCCGCTTAATTGAGAAGGGAAAAAATTTTCTTTTCCCTCAAGATCTACAGCTTTAATGAGCTCAGATACACGGCTTTTTTGTTCTGTTTTAGGCACTCGATCTGCAGCCATTGGAAAAGCGATATTCTCTTCAACTGTCATCGTCGGAAGCAACTGATAGTTTTGAAAGATAAATCCCAATTTTCTTCTACGAAAAAATGTTCGATCTTTTTCGGATAAAGAGGCTAACGAAACATCTTCGATTTTAAGAGTTCCATCAGTTGGGATGTCTAGCCCTCCTAGTAAATGAAGCAGTGTACTTTTTCCTGAACCACTAGGTCCCATAATAGATACAAATTCACCACGATTGATCGTTAAGTCAATTCCTTTTAAGGCGGTGAAAGATTCTTCTCCCATTTGATAAACTTTTTTTAGCTTAGCGGCGTGAATCAAGCGTTTTTCCTCCCTTGGTAGGTTATCTATGTACTGAGTACTTATATACCTAGTATATACTTTCAGGAATGGGAATCAACCAGTGTATTAATAAAAAAAGATTCTGAATAAATGTGGGTATCTATATAATTTCCACTACTTAATCCTTCAGCTATAGATAAGGAAATTGGAATTTTAAAATATATAGATGGACATGTTGCGGTATTTACGGATGTTTCTTCATCATGCAACTATGTAAAATGAAAATAAATTGTCAATTCTTGCTTACTGTTAAAGGTGGGAGAAATTTTGAAAAAACGGGTGGTTATTACAGGATATGGGTGTATTACACCCATCGGATTAAATCCCCAGGATTTTTGGAGAGGTTTGATCGAAGGAAAAAGTGGGATCGGTCCTATTACGCTTTTTGATACCAAAGAATTTCCCACTACCATTGGAGCAGAGATTAAAGGTTTTGAGCCTGAAAAATATATTTCACGTAAAGAGGTTCGTCGTGTAGATCCATATACGCAATATGCGATCGCTTCTGCGAAGCAAGCTGTTGAGCATGCCCAACTTTCAATTACAGAGGAGATTGCAGAAAGAGTGGGTGTCATCGTTGGCTCGGGGAGTGGTGGTATGAATATGGTTAAGGAGGGGTATCAAACTCTTTCTGAAAAAGGACCTAAGCGAATTAGCTCCTATCTTTCATCAGGGATGCTGATCAATTCGGCCGCTGGGGAAATTTCCATTATTTTTGGCGCTAAAGGGCCATCTTCAGCGGTAGTAACTGCATGTGCAACTGCCAGTAGTTGTATTGGAGAAGGAATGCGGATGATTCAGTATGGGACAGCAGATGTGATGATTGTCGGAGGAGCTGAGGGAGATTGTACTCCTTTAGACTTAGGGTCTTTTTCTAAGATTAGAGCCTTATCTCGAAGAAATGATGAACCGACCAAAGCAAGCCGCCCTTTTGATAAGGATCGAGATGGTTTTGTATTAGGTGCAGGGGCAGGTGTTTTAGTTATCGAAGAGGCTGAATTTGCGATGAAGCGGGGAGCGACAATCCTAGCGGAGTTGGTAGGATATGGAGCCACCACAGATGCTTATCATATTACAGCGCCAGATCCAGAGGCTTCACAGCAAGCTCGCGCGATTCGAATGGCCATTGAGGAGTCTGGGATGACACCTGATGAGATTGATTACGTTAATGCACATGGAACTAGTACCCAACTCAATGATCAACTCGAAACGACGGCCATAAAAAAAGCGTTGGGTGAGCGAGCTTATGAAATTCCTGTAAGTTCTATTAAGTCTTCGATAGGTCATTTGTTGGGTGGAGCAGGAGCAGTAGAACTCATCGCTACGATTTGTGCGATCCAAGAGCAAAAAGTGCCACCTACATTAAATTTAGATGAGCCTGAAGAGGGATTAGATCTAAATTATGTGCCTTATCAACCTTTGGAGGTTCCTGTCCGTGCTGCAATTAGTAACTCATTTGGCTTTGGTGGGCACAATGTTTGCTTAGCTGTTCGAAAATGGGAAGAATGAAGGGGGGAAATCCGTGAACACATTTGTAAGTCTAAGTGAAGAAAAGCTCAGAGAAGAGCTTCTCAATCACCCTTTAGTCTCTGATTGTGTAGTAGTGACGAAAGAAAAGGGGAATCAGTCGATTCATGTTGCATACCTAGTTACAGAAGAAACTGATAATTCGATTGAGGAACTAACTTCACTTTTAAAAAGCAAGATGTCCGTTTCAGTTCAACATACACATTTTATTTTCTTAAAAGCTTTTCCCAAAACACCAGATGGGAAAATTAACTTTTTTATGCTTCCAGATCTTGAAGAGATGGAGCTTTCCCCTTATACACCCCCTCGAAATCAACTCGAGGAAGATGTAGCACAAATCTGGAAAGAGCTACTAGAAATAGAGCAGATCGGGATTCATGATTCGATTGTAGAGCTAGGCGCTAATTCGATTATGGCTATGCAGTTTGCATCCCGTGTGAAAGAGTCTTTTCAAGTAGAATTGCCGATCCGTATTATGTTTGAAGCTACAACGGTTGCTCAAATTGCAGAGCAGATTAAAGAAGCGATGCAATTTGAAACTATGCCGCTTTTAACGCCTTTATGTCGATCAGAACTTGAAGGTGCAAGACCCCTCTCGTTTGCTCAGAAACGATTATGGTTTGCGGACCAACTAGACCCAGGAAATCCGCTTTACAATATCACAGTGACGATGAATATAGAAGGAAATGTGAAACGGGAACTTTTAGAAAAAAGCTGGGAGCAAATCGTGGTTCGCCATGAAGCTTTACGTACTCGATTTGTGGTCAAAGATGTAGAGCCTGTTCAATCGGTTATGGACTTATGGGAGATTGATTTTAATTTTTATGATTTGAGACAGTTAACAACAAAGAGTAAAGAGATTGAACGAGAACAAATTATTCAAAATCAGACTCTACAACGTTTTAATCTAGAAAAGGGCCCACTTTTTGCGATTAGTATGATCCAATTGGATGAGGCTCAATATCAGCTTTGTATAACGACTCATCACATTATATCTGATGGATGGTCGATGGATGTAATCGCTCGGGAGTTGGTTCATGACTATCAATCTCTAGATTCAGGTCCAGGCTCAGAGTCACTAGAATTACCCATTCAATTTAGTGACTATGCGATATGGCAACATGAGAATTCCTATCAGGAGATGGTAGAGAAACAGATGGAGTATTGGATAGATAAATTACAAGACAAATTACCTGTACTCCAACTTCCCACAGATTACCCACGTCCTCCAATGTTGAAACACGATGGAGAGATTTATCGCTTTGAGATTCCTGAGACTCTAAAAATTAAGTTAGAAGAAATGAGTCGTAATCATGGGGTAACCTTGTTTATGACTTTATTGGCTGCTTATCAAACATTATTATCTCGATACTCAGGGGAAAAAGATCTATTGATTGGTACTCCTTTTGCAGGACGGAATCATTCTGCAGTGGAAGATCTGGTCGGTTTTTTTGTCAATACGCTTGCTTTACGAACAGACTTATCAGGAGAAATTAGTTTCTCTGACTTATTACAAAGAGTTCGTGAAGAAACAATTCAATCTTTCTCTTATCCAGATGTTCCATTCGATCAATTAGTTGAAGCGATTCAACCTGAACGAAACCCAAGCTATACTCCCATTTTCCAAGTGATGTTTGCCTATCAGCAAATGCCAACAGATCCATGGAAATTTTCTGATCTCACAATCCATCGTCCAGTAGAAGTACCCACTGGATTATCAGAGTATGATCTAACCCTTTATATCGATGAGGGAGAGCAATTGTATGGTCGATGGGAGTATCGGACAGACCTCTTCGAACGGGTCACGATTGAACGGATGACAGATCACTTGATCCAGTTGCTTCATGAAGTGTGTAAATCTCCTGAACAGCCTATTGAAAAGATTTCAATTATTACGGAAGCGGAAAAAAAGCTTGTTCTTTATGATTGGAATCAAACAGAAGTTCCATTTCCTCGTGAAAAAGGTTTACATCAGCTTTTTGAAGAGCAAGTACTTCTCACGCCTCATCATACAGCTGTGATCTATGGAGATCAAACGCTCAGCTATGATGAATTAAACCGTCGTGCGAATCAATTGGCTCACTTTTTAAGGGAGAAGGGGGTTCAGGAAGATCAAGCAGTAGGTGTTTGTATTGAGCGCTCTTTTGATTTGATCGTTGCTTTGATGGCGATTTTAAAAGCAGGGGGAGCGTATCTTCCATTAGATACGGAAAGTCCAGCGGCTCGTTTAGAGCAGATCTTACAAGATGCAGACTCTTCGTTCTGTCTGATACAAGATCAGTTTCAAAAGAAGTTTGCATCGATGAATGTAGAGAGTATTGCGCTTAAACAGAGCTGGGAGACCATTGAGACGTATTCAGAACAGAATATAGATCTAGATGTAAATCCTGAACAACTGGTATCCATCTATTACACTTCTGGTTCAACTGGAAAACCAAAAGGGGTAGCAAGTACTCATGAGGGTTGGGTCAATCGAATGGTTTGGATGCAAAGGAAACATCAGATGGTGGAGCGTGAAACAGCTTTACATAAAACAACGCTTACCTTTGATGATTCTGCGGTAGAAATTTTTTGGCCATTGATGGTAGGGGCACGAATCGCTTTAATTGAACCGGGTTTACATCGTGACCCACGAGCCATTATTGATGCTGGTATTCGGTATCAGGCCACATTAATTCAATTTGTACCCAGTATGCTAAGAATGGTTTTGGATAACATGACCCCTGAAGATAAAGAACAACTATCTTGTGTTCGAGTGGTCATATCAAGTGGAGAAGCACTTCCAGCAGGATTAGTAGAAAAGTTTTTAGAACGAATGCCCGGAACGTTGTTTAATACATGGGGAGCGACAGAGGTATCAATCGATTCCACGGTACATACTTGTTCAGAAGAGGATGTCCAACGAGGTGGGATTGTATCAGTGGGACGCCCCTTTGATAATAATATGGTTTACGTTTTGGATGATGATCTCCAGCCAGTGCCGATTGGTGTTCCTGGTGACTTATATTTAGCAGGGATCGGATTGGCTAGAGAGTATATCAATCAGCCTGATAAAACCAAAGAGGCATTTATAGAAAACCCTTTTGTACCTGGTACTCGCATGTATCGGACAGGAGATCGTGGTTATTTTCTCAAAGATGGCTCGATCATTTTCCTAGGCAGAAAAGATAATCAAGTAAAAATTCGGGGAATGCGCGTGGAGCTAGGAGAAATTGAGAGTACTTTGCGTCGTGATCCTGGTGTGAAGGAAGCAGTCGTTATCGTTCAAGAACATGGGAATGTAAAACGATTGGTTGCTTATATAGCTACTCATGTTGTAGGGGGAGTGGACATCCAGTCATTACGTTCTTTTATGTCTGAACAATTGCCCAACTACATGGTTCCTAGCTATTACATGCTCCTTGATGAACTACCTCTAAATGCGAATGGAAAAATAGATCGCCAAGCACTTCCTCAACCTGATTTGTCAGAAAATGTACTTGATCATACAGTCGAGCCTACGACTGAGGCAGAAAAATCACTAGCTACCATTTTTTCTGAGATTTTAGGAGTCCAACGTGTGGGAATTCATGACGACTTTTTTGTATTAGGAGGACACTCATTACTTGCAGTGCAGGTAGTTTCTCGTATCCAAAATACTTTCAATGTAAAAATACCATTACGGTCTATTTTCGAGTCGCCTACAGTTGCGCAATTGATTGAGGTGATTGAGAAAGAAAAAGCTACTTTATGTGATTTTAAACAGTTACAAAAAGTAGATCGTACACAAACGCTTCCTGTGTCATATTCACAAAAGCGTATGTGGTTTCTACATCAGTTGGAGCCATTAAGTACGGCGTATCATATGCCATTTTGTATTCACTTACAAGGGAAGTTGGATGTTGAAGCCCTTACTCAGGGCCTACAACAGATGATAGATCGTCATGAAATTTTGCGTACAGTGTTTCAAGAAAGTGAAGGAGAACCAGCCCAGTCAATCTTAGAGACTATTCATGTAGATTTACCAGTTATTCCATTTTTCCATATTCTGAAACACCAGCGAATGGAACAAGCGAAAGCTTGGTACTTGGAGCAAATGAAAGCGCCGTTTGATCTTAAAGAGGGACCTTTAGTTAAATTTACGCTTCTCCAAATTGATGAAGAAGAATTTGTC
This sequence comes from Hazenella coriacea, assembly GCF_004341825.1. Classification (GTDB taxonomy): domain Bacteria; phylum Bacillota; class Bacilli; order Thermoactinomycetales; family Thermoactinomycetaceae; genus Hazenella; species Hazenella coriacea. Next base: position 23,732 of record NZ_SMAG01000012.1, read on the forward strand.
CTTGTTATGATTCTCCATCATATCTTAGCAGATGGCTGGTCGTTAGATATCATAAAACGAGAGTTGACGCAAGTGTATCAAGGGATTGTGGAAAAGCAAAATTTCTCCTTACCACCTCTTCAAATTCAATATGCAGACTTCGCTTATTCACAACGGAAGTGGATGGAAGGGGAAGAGTTCCAAAACCAATTAGCGTATTGGAAACAACAACTATCTGGTGAATTACCACGAATCTCATTACCGATGGATGAAGGGATTGGTACGGATCAACCTTCAAGACATACACTCCAACTTTCACCTGAATTAAGCACGCGCTTGCGAGAGTGGAGTCAAGCGGAAGGTGCAACCTTGTTTATGACTTTGTTGGCGGCATTTAAATCCTTCCTTTATCGGATTACTGGTGAGGAAGATATGATTGTTGGAACGCCAATCATTGATCGTAGTGATGAACAGTTGGAACCTTTGGTTGGAATGTTTTTAAATACTCTCGTTTTAAGAAACCAAGTTTCAGATGAAATCAGCTTTAAAGAGTTTGTAGGACAAGTTCGTGAGACCACCCTTCAAGCTTATACCAATCAAGATGTTCCATTTGAGATGCTAGTTGAAGAGATTCAGCCAACTCGGAGTTTAAATCGAAATCCATTGTTCGATATCTTTGTTAACTATGTCAATTTTGAAGATATTCAAAAGCCAAGTTGGTCTTTACCACAGTTGAAAGCTGAAACCTTGGATTGGCATGATCCAGAGTCTAAGTTTCTACTCACACTGTATATTGTAGATCTAGAAGATGGAATCGAATTAGATCTCGTTCATCCTACAGGTGCTTTTTCAAATGAACGAATGATCCATTGGTTAGACCAGTTTAAGTTTCTTCTGGAACAGCTGGTTCAAAGTCCAGATCAACCACTTAACTCCTATTCTTTGGCAGGAGAAAAATCGAAGCATTTACTGCCAGATCTAACTGAATCATTGGATCGACCTTCGTTGGAGCGAGTATGGGATTTAATCGTGTCCCAACAAAAACAGTTCGCATATCAAGTAGCACTCAGCCATCGAAACCAGACGTTAACGTATGAAGAACTGATTCAAAGAGTGGAAGAGATGGGAGAACACCTCCAGTTACAAGGAGTGAAACCAAGAGAGGTTGTGGCCATTCGAGGGCAAAGAAGTATTCCACTGATGGTATCCCTGTTAAGTGTCTGGAAAACTGAAGCAGTATTCCTATTGATCGATCCCGACTTACCCGCTTCAAGGCAAGAATTGTTGCTCGAAGAGTCTGCAGCTTCCTGGTTAATTGATCTCCATACAGAGCAGATCGACGTTGGTTTCGCAGAACAATTCTCTATCCAGCGCTTAACGTCCAAACAGATCCCCAGTGATTGGGAACACCTCGAGCTTGATCCGGCGTATATTTACTTTACATCTGGGACGACTGGGAAACCCAAAGGTGTACTGGGCAGTCATCAAGGATTAAGTCATTTCCTACAATGGCAACGATCTGAATTTGCAGTGGGACCTAGTGATCGAGTGGGGCAATTAACCAATCTTTCGTTCGATGTCTTTTTGCGTGATAGTCTGATCCCATTGATCAGTGGGGGAACTCTTTGTATTCCAGATCACCCTGAAGATATCAGTGGAGAGTATGTGATTCCGTGGTTGGAAAAAGAAAAAATTACTCTTGTGCATACCGTTCCTTCCATTGTACAAACTTGGTTGTCTCGATCTGAGTCATTTGAATCACTAGCTTCGTTACGACTTCTATTTTTTGCGGGTGAGCCTTTGACAGGTTCTCTAGTTCAAAGGTGGAGAAGGCAGTTCCCACAATCAGGGAAGATCGTTAATCTCTATGGACCGACAGAGACGACATTAGCAAAATGTTTCTATGTTGTACCTGATAGGGTTCCGCAGGGAATGTTACCTGTAGGTCAACCCATCCCACAAACACAAGTCTATGTGATGGATTCAGCAGAAAGAATGTGTGGAGTGGGAGAGACAGGTGAAATCGTGATCCGAACTCCGTTCCGTAGTCTGGGGTATTTGGAATCATATGCTTCCACATTTGCTCCTCATCCAGTTCTTGATGATGAAAATGATCGAGTTTACTATACCGGTGATCGAGGAAGACTTCGCCCCGATGGACTGCTTGAGGTGTTAGGGCGTTCAGATGAACAAGTGAAGATTCGAGGGGTTCGCGTCGATCTGAACGAAATTACAAATACCCTTGTACGACATGAAGAAGTGGAGTCATGTGTTGTTTTAGCTTGTCCGAAGGAGGAAGAGTCTTTCCTTGCTGCTTATCTGGTGCCAGTGACTCATCACTCTTTAAATACAAATCGGCTACGCACCTATCTATCGGAGTTTTTACCTCCTGTCATGATTCCAACAGCTTTCATGCTTTTGGAACAACTTCCATTGACACCTAATGGGAAAATAGATCGAAAATCTCTGCCAAAACCAGAAATGTTACAAGTTACAACGGAGATGGTAGCTCCAAGAAATCAAATAGAGGAAAGAATGATTCAGATCTGGTCTGAAGTGCTTACGATTGAATCACAGCAGATCGGTATTAACAGTAACTTTTTTGAATTGGGTGGACACTCGTTGTTAGCCATGCAGGTGCTTACTCGAATCGAAAAAGAGTTTAACAAGTCGATCCCATTAAAACAATTCTTTGAAAAACCAACCATTGCTGATTTGTCTGCAGCAGTTGAACAGGTCAGTAAATTATCAAGGAAAAAACCTGTATTGCGAAAGATTTCTAGAGAGCAACATATTGAGTAGCTCAGCAAGTAAAGGAAGTGAGGCTATGACTACACCAATGACTCCTCAGGGATTGAGCACATCAGATGTGTATCTACTTCCGAGTTCATATGCACAACAACGGATGTGGTTTTTTGATCAACTGATGCCAGATCAGCCGATTTACAATATTTCGTATCTGATCGAATTTGAAGGAGCCCTTGACCTAACGGTTCTAGAGAAAAGCATTTGTCATCTTATGATGAGACATGAAGTATTGAGAACGGAATTTATACGTGTAGGGGATGAACTCAAACAGAGGGTTCTCCCCCCTCCACACTCTTTTTCAACTCCAATCACCAATCTGATGGCTGAACAAGATCCTAGGCAAGCAGCTTTCTCTCAAATTCAACAGAAAGCCCAACAGCCGTTTGATCTATCGAAGGCGCCCCTGTTCCGCACTCATCTTTATCAAATTCATCATCATTCACACTATTTATTGGTTCAATTCCATCACATCATCTTTGATTTATGGTCGATGGGGGTTTTTGAACAAGAGCTCTTAACCTCTTACCGTAGTTTTTCAATCGGTCAGGAGCCCGATCTTCCTGAGTTATCCATTCAGTATGCAGACTTTGCTCATTGGCAACGGGAATGGTTACAAGGAGAGATCTTAGAAGAACAACTCTCTTTTTGGAAAGAGAAGCTAAAGGGAGAACTTCCTGTGATTCAACTGCCCACGGATCGTCCTCGGGCTGCAAGTCAGAGTTATCAAGGAAATAAATGGTCATTTGCTCTTCCTAAAGTTCTATCAAAACAAATCATTCGTTTGGCTCAAGAAGAAAAAGTAACACCTTTTATCCTTTTATTGACAGCTTTTAAGGTTTTGTTATCTCGCTATACAGATCAAAAAGATATCATCGTTGGTACACCTGTAGCCAATCGTGATGAAGAAGAATTAGAAAATCTCATTGGTTTTTTTGTCAATACGTTGGTTTTAAGAACGGATTGCTCTGGTGAACCCAGCTTTCGCGAACTGCTTAAGCGTGTCGGACAAGTAGTCTTAGACTCTTATGAGCATAAGGATCTACCATTTGAAAGATTAGTTGAAGAAATTCAACCGGAACGGGATATGAGCTATAATCCTTTGTTTCAAGTCGTTTTCTCATACGAAAATAAGATCCCTGTCGAACTGGAGTTACCTGAATTGACAGTTCGCTATCATGAAATTGATAATCACACATCTAAATTTGACCTAGGTCTGTTTTTATATACACAGGGAGAACACTTAAAGGGTCAGTTTGAATACAGTTCTGATTTGTTTGATCCAGAGACGATTGAGAGAATGACTGGTCAACTAGAGAGTTTATTGCAAGGCATTGTTGAGCACCCAGATCAATCGATCGCAAGGCTTCCCTTATTAAGTGAAGCGGAGCAAGATCATTTGTTGTTAAAGATGAATCAGACAGATATTGATTTTCCCAGAGAGAAGACAGTGCCCCAGTTATTTCAAGAACAGGTCCAACAAACCCCTCACGCTATCGCATTATATTATGAAGATCAGGCGTTTACATACGAGGAGCTATATTTCAGCTCTTTGCAACTAGCACGGAAGTTGAAGCGACGTGGTGTACAAAGGGGAACCAAGGTCGCTCTATGCGTGGATCGATCTATTGAAATGATTATCGGAATCTTAGGCATTATGCAAGCTGGAGGTACGTATATTCCACTTGATCCTGCCCATCCAAGTGAACGGATATCGTTCATTTTGGAAGATGCTAAGGTTGAATGGATTTTAACGAAAGCTTCGGTTCGTCACGATTTACCTTCAACAAAAGCTAATATTTTTTGCATGGATCAACAAAGCGAAGAAATAGTCACAGAGGAAGAGCTTCCAGTCTTCTTATCAACAGATCCTGCCTATGTGATTTACACATCGGGTTCGACTGGAAAACCCAAAGGAGTGGTAGTTTCTCATCGCGCATTGGTGAATCATATCACATGGATGAAAACGACTTTTCCACTCACAGAGACAGATCGGATTTTACAAAATGTAACCTATAGTTTTGACCCATCATTGACAGAGATTTTTAGTGCTCTTTTGTCAGGGGCTGGGTTGGTCGTGATGAAACCAGGTGGACATTTAGATCTAGATTATTTAGTTGATTGTTTAAAAAAATATCAGATTACTCGATTACAAGCGTTCCATTCCATTCTGGACATTTTGCTAAAGCGTAAAGATTTCCTTGAAGAAACTTATTTAACTCATGTATTCACAGGTGGAGAGTTATTGCCAGTTGAACTACGTGAACGATTTTTGGAGAAGATGTCAATTCCATTAATCAATTTATATGGACCGACAGAAGCTTGTATTGTTACGACATATTGGGATTGTCGAGAAAAGTTGATCTCTCCAACGATTCCAATTGGAAGACCTGTTAGTAACACGGAAATTTATGTACTGGATCAACATCAACAGCCGGTTCCTATGGGCGTTGCTGGTGAATTATATATTGCAGGAGATTGTCTTGCAGAGGGGTATCTAGATCGCCCCGAATTAACGAAAGAGAAATTTGTTCCCCATTTTTTAGACTCAGCGACTTCATTTAAAATGTACCGGACGGGTGATCTTGTACGATGGTTGCCTGATGGAAATCTACAATTTTTAGGAAGAATTGATAATCAAGTTAAAATTCGAGGGATGCGCATTGAATTAGGTGAGATCCAATCAGTCTTGGAGTCGTTTTCTGAAGTGAAGGAAGCTATTGTTCAGGTTCAGAAAACATCAGATGGAAGTAGTCAGTTAGTCTCCTATCTGGTTCCACAGATTCAAGGTGAATTAAACATCTCAGAGATACAAAAGCGGATCAAAGAAAGATTGCCTGAGTATATGGTGCCTAAATATTGTATACAAATCGATCGAATCCCGATTACCATCAATGGGAAAGTGGATGTTCAAGCTTTACCGACTTTGACTTTTCAAGAGAGTAATACCTATGTCGCACCTAGAACCCAATTGGAATTAAAGATTGCACAGGTGTGGGAGAAGGTGTTAAAGATCCAACGCATAGGTGTGACTGATAATTTCTTCTCTATTGGTGGGCACTCCTTAAAAGCAGTAGAGATGATTGGAGAATTGAAAAAAGAGTTAGGGATTCATGTGACATTACCAACTCTTTTTTATCATCAGACGATTGCAGAGTTAGCTCTTTTCTTGGAAAAGGATGAAGTTCATCCTCATCATGGTGTGATCCCTATACAGATTGGACAAGGGACCACAACGCCGTTGTTTCTTATTCACCCTGGGGGTGGAGGAGCGCTCTGTTATATTCATTTAGCCAAATCGTTGGGAAATGATTTTACAGTGTATGGGATTGAGGCGATGGGATTTGATCATGGAGAAGTTCCTTTATCAGATCTTCATGCAATGGCCCAACTCTATGTGAAATGGATCCAAGAAGTTCAACCTGAAGGTCCATATCGATTGGCAGGGTGGTCTTTGGGAGGAACAATTGCTTTTGAAATGGCTCGATTATTGGAAGAAGAAGGAGTCAAAGTTGATTTTGTCGGATTGCTAGATGCACATGGTTTTGATTCTATGGATCCACCAAAAGAGAGTAGAAAACCATCGTTGATTTCTTGGGCGAATCTTCTAGATATCGACGAAGAAGAGATTTTGAGCTTATCAGAAGTAGAACAGAAAGAGCTTATTCTCCAACGTGCTCAAGAAAGATCGATTCTTCCAAGTAGCGCAACAACAGAAACTGTCCAACGACATTTAGCTGTTATGGAATCCAATCGGGTAGCCGCAGATCAATATCATTGTTCTTCTCCGATTCGATCTGATTTATATCTATTTCGAGTCGATGAAATAGCTGAGAAAAATCCAGTTGATCTTGTAGATCGTGGGGTGTGGCAGCAACGAACGCAAGGGGAGTTACATGTTTATGAGATTACAGGAAATCATCATAACTTAGTCGATCCACCCCATGTCGAGGTTTTAGCACAACAATTGAAAAAAATTTTGTAAGAGTGAAAGGAATCAACAGATGACTCATTCATTTTCAGGAAGGATTCAGAAAAATCCCCATACGGTACTTAATGATGAGGTTTTATATCCACAACTTTCGTATGAAGCAGAATATTTACTCCATCACTATATCCAAATCGAACAAGCTCTTCTGATGGATTACCAATGCATGGGTTTAATGACTGAGGAGGAGATCCAGTCGGTTCTCTCCTCTTTCCATTCTTTAAATGAAGATGAAATTCGCAAGAATGCGAAAGAGACGATGACAGATATTGCCTTTTGTATTGAAAAGAAAGTTTTTGATCAACTGCAACAGCCTGTAGTCAACTGGCATGTTGACCGCAGTCGAAATGATTACCAAGCTTGTGCACAGAAAATGTTTGCTCGAGAGCAATTATTACAAGTAATTCAACAGTGTATCAGTTTAACTAAGTTAATTCAGCAACGGGCAAGACAACATGTGTATACTCAGATGCCTGGCTATACTCATTATCAGTCTGCCCAAGTGATTAGCTTAGGGTTTTACTTATCAGCTTTTACAGACCAATTGATTAAAGAAATTAATAATTTCATTGATATTTGGGATCAAAATAACCTTTGTCCTCTAGGTGCAGGTGCGATGGCTGGACAAGAACTTGAGTGGGATCGAAAGCGAATGGCAGAGATGTTAGGTTTTTATGATGCCGAGACCCATGCACTTGTTTCAATTGCATCGAGGGATTGGACTCTTCGGATGGCAGCTGCATTTTCAAATTGGGGGGTATCTTTGAGTCGCTTTGTTACAGATTTCATTCATTGGGGGAGTAGTTCTTATCGATGGCTCGATTTGCCCGATGAATTGTCAGGAATTTCTTCAGCTATGCCCCAAAAGAAGAATTTCCCAATTTTAGAGAGGGTTCGTGGAAGAACAGCACATTTGACTTCTTACTATATGGATATGCTCCTTGGACAACGAAATACTCCTTTTAGTAACTTGGTTGAAGTTTCAAAAGAAGCTGGATCCCATGTATTATCGATGTTTCAAACGATCCATTCGATTTTAGCTCTTTTTCATACTTTCATGGAACATGTCACTTTTGATGAAGAACGAATGAAAAAGCTTTGTTTTGAAGAGTATTTTGGTGGATTTAGTCTAGCCAACTATTTGACGATATCTGCTGGGGTTCCTTATCGAAAAGCCCAAGTGATCGCAGGTCAATATATTACAAAGGCGATTGAGCTTAATCAGAGTCCATTAAAATGTGATGTTTCATTGTTAGAGCAAGTATGCGTTACACATGAGATTCATGTCTCATTAGACTCAGAAGTGATCTCCCAAATCTTTGAAAGGGAAGCGAATCTACAAAGCAAAAAGTCAAGAGGTTCTACTCATCCCTCTGAGGTAATTTTGATGCTAGAGCAACAAGAACATACATTAAACCAATGTGAACAAAAATGGCTAGAAAGAAGAGAGCGCTTAGATCAGATTGATCCGACATTGAGACAAGCACTTAAATAGAAAGGAGATTTCACGGATGTCCGTTAGCCAACAACCAGTTTCTAAAATCTCCTCCTCATCCTACCGAATAGGAACAGGTCAATCATTTGGTACTTTTGGTGAACTTCTCCAAGGGGTCTTTGAAGATGAAACGAATTTTTTAGTTACTCTGCCAATTGCGCGATATTCTAAGGCTTCTTTTATCTCTCATGTAGAAATAGAGGAAATCGAAGTTTTTCCTTCATATAAAAAGAAATCACAACAATTAGCTAGTCAGATCCTCCATCATTTTGGGTTGCCGGCTGGTGGTTATTTAAAAATTGAGAGTGAGTTGCCTGAGGGGAAAGGACTAGCTAGTTCCTCTGCTGATTTAGTCGCTACTGCTCGATCAATTGAAGAATGCTTTCAGATTGAGATTCCTATGGAGTTATTAGAGACACTGATGTCGAAGATCGAACCTTCTGATGGAGTCATGTATCCAGGTATTGTTTCTTACTGTCATCGAAAGGTTGAGTTATATCGTTTTATGGGAAGCTTGCCTTCTATTACGATTATAGGAATAGATGAAGGTGGAGAGGTAGATACATTAGATTTTAACCGAATTCCTAAAGAGTTCACCTTAGAAGAAAAAAAGGAATATTTTCAACTCCATCAGCAGATTACACTGGCTATTCAAGAACAGGATCTGGAGACGGTTGGAAAAGTTGCTACACGTAGTGCTGTGTTGAACCAACGCTTTCAACCCAAAGCAAACTTGGATCTGATAATGGAACTGTCTGATTCCATAGGTGGATTAGGAGTAGCTGTGGCTCATAGTGGAACTTACTTAGGCTTACTTTTATCATCTATAGATCCTCAGTATGAAGAAAAGTATCGTAAAGCATACGAATATTTATCGAAATTAGATAAGGAAATGTTGATTTGTCATTCCCTAAACTTTGAAGAGGGGTTAGAGTCATGTTAAAACATCATATGATAGATTGTATTGGACGAACTCCTTTAGTGAAATTAAAATTGGATTCAACTGCTCAAGCAAGTGTTTTTGCCAAAATGGAGCTGATGAATCCATTTGCGATGAAAGATCGAGTTGCAAAAAGAGCGATTCTTCGTGCAAAAGAAACAGGTGTTTTAAAAGATGGCATGCCCATTGTTGAAAGTTCATCGGGAACCTTGGCTTTGGGTGTAGCCATGGTTGGAACATATCTAGGGCATGAAGTACATATTGTGACAGATCCCCGAATTGATTTGTTAACATTGGCGAAATTAAAAACATTAGGTTGCCAAGTTCATATTGTAGAAAAAATGACGGCACAGGGTTGGCAAAGTGCACGGCTTGAATACTTAGCTCAATTTATGGAGAAAAATCCGGATGCTTTTTGGTTAAGACAGTATGAAAACCCAGATAACCCAGACGCTTATGAAGAATTGGCTCAAGAACTTTTAGAAGAATTACCTCAAGTAGATGTATTAATAGGAGCTGTTGGAAGTGGTGGTTCTTTGTGTGGGACTGCAAGAGCTCTAAAAAAGAGTCAGTCACATCTTCGAGTGATTGCAGTTGATGCAGTGGGAAGTGTTATTTTTAAACAACCAGATAACCCCAAACGACTGCAAGGCGGATTAGGGAACAGTTTGATTGCACCGAATGTAGACTTTTCTGTCATTGATGAAGTTCATTGGTTAAATGATTCAGAAGCTTTTGGATGGACATTAGAATTGGCTAAAAGAGAAAAAGTATTTGCTGGAAATAGTTCAGGATCCGTTTATGCTGTTGCTCAATGGCTAGCACATCAGCTTCCTGAAGATATCCATGTGGTATCGATATTCCCAGATAGTGGGGATCGATACGTTCAAACGATCTTTAATGAAGATTATCGTACCAAAAAGGGGATTGTTCCGCTAAACCCTCATCAGGAGCCCCAACGAGTCGAGTATGAAACGGAAGTCTCTCAGTGGTCCTATGCTCAGTTAGTAAAATAATGAACAGGAATATGGTTGAAAGAGGAAAGTAGGAGGAAACATGGAGCAATATTTATTATTTATAGAATCGAATACAACCGGTACAGGAATGATTGCTATTGTGAGGGCAAAGGAGTTAGGCTTCTCTCCAATATTTATTACAAACAATCCCCAGCGCTATAAAGGTTTGACTGAAACGGAGTGTAAAGTGATTCAATGCGATACTCATTCATTGTCTGAAATTCAGCAGGCGATTACTGAGAAAATCGAAACGAATCACATTGCTGGCATCACAACAACCAGTGATTTCTATTTGGAAACAGTTGCCCAACTTCAAAAAATATATCAACTCCCTGGTAACTCTCCAGAGGCGATTCGTGCTTGTCGTCATAAAGGTCTGATGCGTCAAGCATTAGAACGATCGCCACTGATACAACCTCGTTTTATGATGGTTCGTTCCGTCGAAGAATGGGAAAATGCGGCTCGCTACATGACATTTCCTTGTATTGTAAAGCCTGTCGACGATAGTGGTTCTAACGAGGTGAAATTGTGCCATCATATGAAAGAAGTTTCTGAACAGGTGAGCAGAATTGTGGCGATTCAGGCTAATGTTCGAGGACAAGCAACTGCTCAAACTGCGTTGATCGAAGAGTACTTAGAAGGTCCAGAATATAGTGTTGAGATGTTTTCTGATCAACAGGGTACACACTGTATTGGAATTACACAAAAAGAAGTGATGGGTAAGCCGTATTTTGTAGAGTGCGGACATCTATTTCCAGCTTTATTATCCAAGGTTCAGGAACAACAAATCATTGAAGCTGTCCAAACGGCATTAGAAATAGTGGGATACCAATTTGGCCCCAGTCATACAGAGGTGCGATGGACAGCCCAAGGTCCTGCGATTATAGAGATTAATGCTCGTTTAGCGGGAGGGATGATCCCAGAGTTAATTCGACTCGCAACAGGAATGGATTTATTGGAACAACAGATTTTAACCGCTACTGGAAAAAATGTGGAGCTCTCACATGAAAATAAGCGAGTAGCAGGGATTACTTTTATCATGGCTGATCAATTAGGAGTGTTGACAGATTATCAGGGAACGGAGTTAGCTGAACAAGTAGCAGGGATTCAGCTTGTGAAGCTAACTGCTACCAAAGGCTCTCAGGTTTTACCACCGCAAAATGCATACCATCGGCTAGGTTATCTGATTGCTGCGGGTGATTCGCATCAACAAGTTCAACAATCTTTAGCCCAGGCGACAACGAAGATTCAACTACACATTGAGCATCATAAGGAGGGTTAACAATATGATTGAACTTCGAAGTGATACTTTTACATTACCTACAGAAGAAATGATTCGAGCCATGTCACAAGCTAAACTGGGGGACGATGTCTACAAAGAAGATCCTACAGTGAATCGATTGGAAGAATTGTCGGCAGAAATGTTAGGGAAAGAAGATGCATGCTTTCTTCCTTCCGGAACGATGGCCAATTTAACCTCACTTCTCACTCATTGTCCTAGAGGAACAAAAGTACTTGTAGGGAATGAAACGGATATTTATATCTATGAAGCGGGCGGAGCTTCCGTTTGTGGTGGGGTCATCTATGAACCGATCGCTACACAACCAGATGGAAAATTACTTCTAGAGGATTTAGAAGCAGCTTTCCCTGTAGATCCTGAAGATCCTCAGTTTTCGCTTCCCTCCTTGATTTGCTTAGAAAACACACATAATCGCTGTGGCGGTAGAGTGTTACCTCTCGATTATTTACGGGAGGTTCAGCAATTTGCATATCAGAAATCGTTACCTGTTCATATGGATGGAGCACGCGTATTTCATGCTGCGGTAGCATTACAACGACCTGTGTCTGAGATTACTGCGTATGCGGATTCGATTCAATTCTGCCTTTCCAAAGGATTATCCAGCCCTGTAGGCTCTATGGTAGCAGGGACAAAATCATTTATTGAAGGTGTTCGGCGTTGGCGTAAACTACTGGGCGGTGGGATGAGACAAGCAGGTGTAATCGCAGCGGCTGGGATCGTGTCGCTCACTCACATGGTAGATCGGCTAGCTGAAGATCATCATCACGCGCAACAGTTTGCTATAGGGTTAAAAGATATCTCAGGAATTGCTGTCGATCTCAATCAAGTGGAAACGAATATCGTCTTTTTCAAAATTACAGATGAGCGTTTTACTTGGGAAAGCTTTATCGAAGCAATGAGAGCAGAAAATGTTTTATTAGCGGAATTGGGCCACGGACGAATTCGTGCTGTTTTTCATCGGGGGGTTTCTTCATCAGATGTAGATCAGGCACTCGCCAAAATTGACAAAGTGATGAAACAAGGACCGTTATAAAATGGATTTCCGTTGTCAGGGGATTTGATCTTTTGATCAAGGAGGAGTGAAGTGAATGGATGATCTATTATCTGTCCTGCCTCATCGTTATCCTTTTTTATTTGTAGATCGAATTGTAGAAAAGGAGCTAGGAGTGTGGGTAAAAGGTTATAAAAATTTATCTCGGAATGAATGGTTTTTTATGAATAATAAAGATGCCACTCTTCCAGGAATGATTGCTGTTGAAGCAATTGCCCAATTAAGTGCATTTGTTCTGGAAAACAATTCATCTTCATTAGGATTTTTAGCTTCCTTAAAGGGAGTTTCGATTGAAAATCAGGCACGCCCTGGTGATCGATTAGATTTGTATTTTGAAGTGACTCGCCAACGAAAAAGAATGTTGAGCGGGAGGGGCGAAGCGCGAGTCAATGATCGACTGATTGTTAGTGTGGAAGAGATGATTATTATGGAACCAGCATAATTTTCTGTTCTAGATGAGTGAGCCAATTCCTTTGGAAGGTTCACTCATCTTTCATTTTTTAAAAACAAACGATTAAAAAACTACTATACATCAATCATTTCGCTATAATTGGATCATAAATCAAAATAATTAATTAAAATATTTTAAATTAAAATAGTAATAGATTATAAAATTAAGTTAATATAGGGAAGAAGGGATATGAACTTGAAGCTGTTGCAAAAAACCACAAGATCCATTGTTGAAGTAGAGGGATAAGTAACAAACTCAATCAATAAAAGCTGGAGGGGTCACATGTTATCAACTACAACCAATCATCTACAAGGAAAAGAGAATCCAGATCAGTGGGAATGGTCATTGAATTAAGTTATTATTGGGTGGCTGAAAGAGTTTTTCGATGAAGTTAGGTCTTGTCATTCACTAATTATTTTCTTGGGAGCTGTGAGTATGTCGTATATTTCTAGCAACCGTGAGACTAAAAAACTATCTCTCACTATCTATAACGATGATACAGGTTTTGTCAAAGAAACTAGAGAAATGGACTTGTCTGATCAAGACTTAGAAGTGTGCTATCTTGATGTAGCGAAAAGAATAGAGATTGATTCGATCTTAATCGAAGGACCCCATGTAAGAGAACTTAACTATGAATATGATCTAGTGAGTGAAAAGAAACTTTTAGAAAAATACTTAGATGAGCAAATATATATCGAAGACCCTGAAACAAAGCAGAGAGAAGAATATCGTTTACTTAGTGTGATGGGTGGAGTTGTCGTAGAGAAAACTTCGACCAAAGAAATTATGATTAACCCTACAGGGCAGATGATTCTTCCGTTTCTTCCCAATGGATTGATTGTAAAGCCAAGCTTGATCTGGAAAATAGATCCTACCTCTTGTAAAAATGTGAAAGTCTCTTATTTAACAAAGGGGTTTAAATGGAAGGCGAATTATGTCGTCCACTTAAAGGAGCAAAGTCTTGATCTATTGGGCGGGGTCGAGATCAATAACGAGTCAGGAATGACTTATGAAAACGCACAGTTGAAGCTATTAGCAGGAGATATCCATCGGGTTAAAGAGTTTAGTCACCATGCTTATAGTTCTATGGCACTTCGTAGACTATCCGAAAGCAGTAGTAGTGAGTCATTTGAAGAAAAAAGTTTTGGTGATTATCATCTATATACGTTTGATGGAACTACTACCTTAAAAGATCAGCAATCAAAGCAAATCAGTTTCCTACGCAAAGAGCAAGTCTCTTATCGTAAATACTACGAGTATTACAGCTTTGGAAAAGACGTTGATATTGTCTTGGAATTAATTAATGATGAGCAGCATGGATTAGGAATTCCATTACCGAAAGGAAAAGTCAAAGTATATCTTCAAGATGAAGCAGATGGTAATTTAGAGTTTATGGGTGAAAATCGGATTCAACATACACCGAAGAATGAAACAATAAACTTAATGATCGGAAAAGCATTTGATATTAAATGCGAATCTAAGAAAATGAAAAAAACCGAGATCAATGGCCTTCAACATGAAACACATCAAATCGAAGTAAGAAATAACAAATCAGAAACGGCTTTAGTTAAATGTAATTTTTCAATTTACCCATCTAACTGGGAAATGGTTCAGTGTACAGATGAATATGTGCTAGAAAGTGCTAACCGAATTACATTCTGGTTAGAAGTAGGACCTGAAGAGAAAAAAGTGGTGGACTTTACTTATTGTTATAAAGAGGTAGTTCAAGTAGAAATTAAGGATGATACGAATTAAATAATAAGATCTCAAATAATTTTTACTTAACTTCATTGTACAATTGCCTTGATAGTTTGTCAGTTTTAACACAAGGCAATTGTACTAGAATAATATGACGAAAAACGGAAACAAACGATAATTTTTCCTTTTTAAGGGGTTTTTCCATACGGAGAAGACGAAAGAGGGAGGAAGAACCTTTCATTTGTCGAAATGGAAAAAGAGAGTGTTGATGACGGATTGGAGGGCTTTTGTTGGAGAAAATTAGCGTCATTTTAGCTGATGATAATCGAGAGTTTGCTGAGTTATTAAAAGAGCATCTCTTAAACCAAGACGATATGGAAGTGATTGGGGTTGCTAACCATGGTGGACAAGTGATTGAGATGCTCAATCAACAAGTGCCAGATGTTTTAATTCTCGATATTATTATGCCCCACTTAGACGGTCTAGGGGTTCTTGAACAAATACAAGAATTGAATATTCAACCTTTGCCAAAGATTATCATGTTGACTGCTTTTGGACAGGAGAATATTACCCAGCGAGCTGTCGAACTTGGTGCCTCTTACTACATCTTGAAGCCTTTTGATATGGAGGTTCTCACACATCGAATTCGGCAAATGAAAGGAGTGGTTTCTTCGGCTCCTCTTCTTAAAAGTCATCCGAATGGGATCGTCCAACGGAACAATAATCTAGATGCGAATATTACCAATGTGATTCATGAGATTGGTGTTCCTGCACATATCAAAGGTTATTTGTATCTTCGTGAAGCGATCACTATGGTTTACAATGAAGTTGATTTATTGGGGGCGATTACCAAAACCTTATACCCACGAATTGCCGATAAATATAATACAACTCCTAGTCGAGTAGAACGGGCGATTCGTCATGCCATTGAAGTGGCTTGGAGTCGGGGAAATATGGATTCGATTCGCAATCTATTCGGCTACACCATCAATGTGACTAAAGCAAAACCAACCAATTCCGAATTTATTGCGATGGTGGCGGATAAATTGCGCATCGAGCATAAAGTGGGATAAACCTTTTAAGTGAAAGGTTTTTACGAGAGGATTTCGAAAGGATTATTAGCGTAATTGTACTGACTAAAATTTTTTTGAACCGATGAATACGCGAGAAGGAATTAACTTTACACCGTTATTTGTTAGGAACGTTTCCAACAAAGGCGGTGTCTTTTATTTGGATAATTTCGAATTCCCTATGTCATCGTCCAAATTTATTGCCCTGGTTGCGGATAAATTGTAGTCGAACATAAAGTTGGGTAAAGAAGTTCATTATTACAAAAGGCTGCAAGTGTTTGCAGCCTTTCTTTTATCTTGGTTTAACCAAAATTTTAACCTGACTTTTACTTTGAACGAGTGCTTCAAAACCTTCGTCCACAATTTGATCGAGGTTGATTTTTTTAGTGATCATTTTTTCAGCTTCAATTTTTCTTTCGGAAATCAATTGAATGACAGCAGGGAAGATGTTTCTATAAGCTAAGGTGCCTTTCATATTCGTTTCTTTAATAACGAGGTTGTTGGGGGCAATGGCAGCTTTTTTCTCCCAAATGCTGACAATCAAGACTTGACCACCAAATTTAACGCTATCCATAGCACTTGCTAAAGTGGCTTCTACACCAGCGACTTCGAAGCAGACATCGACGCCATCTTTAGTGATTTCACGAATGACATCAACTGTATTAGCTTTTAATGGGTTAATAATATGGGTGGCCCCTAATTCTTTTGCTTTTTGTTGTCTCTCTGCAGAAATCTCTACTGCGATGATGTTGGTAGCACCAGCTGCTTTGAGACATTGAATCACGGATAGACCGATGGGACCCGTACCAAATACAGCACAGGAATCGCCTGCTCGCACTTGGCTTTGTCGTACAGCATGTAAAGCTACAGCTGTAGGCTCAACAAGAGCCCCTTGTTCATATGTCATATGATCTGGAATTTTGTGTACCATATGTTCTTTAACCATGGTTACTTCAGAGAAGCCTCCACCACCGCCAGCTAAACCATGGAATCCAATCCATTCACATATATTATAACGACCCGAACGGCAGGCAGCACAGGTTCCACAGTTTAAGATGGGCTCAACAGTTACACGATCTCCCACCTTTACTTTTTGTACACCTTCCCCGATCTCGATCACTTCTCCTGCGAACTCATGCCCCATGACAATAGGAGCTTTTTCACCAGAAAGCGGATGGGGTTCATCACCTGGGATAAAGATGGGACCTGCTAAGTATTCATGTAAGTCACTTCCACAAATCCCACACCATTCTACACTGATTTTGACAAATCCCGGTTTGATTTGAGGTTCAGGAATATCTTCGACGCGAATATCTTTAGGACCATACCAGCGAGCTGCTTTCATAACTATATCTCCTCCTATGGTTATAGAATGTACTATCCAGGGAGGTTTATTACAAATAACAATGATTTTACCATAAAATAACTCTTTGGTAATGGACGTTATAACTATAGAGATGTTGGGCATTAATGATATAAAATATGTGTATTTATTCCATTAAATGAACGTAGTCACATATGAATCCAAATCTCGTCGGATTGTTGTTTCTCTACTTCACTTATGGATCGTGTTCGCAAAAGTCGTTTGCTGGAGAAACATCGCAGACTTCAAGTCGCTATGCTCAAATCGAGTTAGTTCATCCGAACTTTCTCTTTCCGATGGATCAAGAGACGATGCTCTTCTTTTCGGTCTCTGATCTGTTCGAATATTTTTCTTGCGAGTTCATAGTTTTTAGATTTCATTGCATGCCGGTATTTTCTCTCAAGGGGAGCAACTACGTCTCGATGATATAAATGTGCTTTAAGGGTAAACTTGGGCTTGCGTGGGTTGTTTACTTGCTTGTTAGAGGTGCTTTTTTTAAACTTAGCCAATGGAAAACCTCCTTATAGAACTTGATTCATTTTCTAATGTTTAATAAGGCTTCCAAATCACTTGTCTAGCGGTGACCCAACGTTTTTCTACTTCTGGCCAGTAGACCACATCCCACCACGCTTCAATATATTCTTTTCGACGATTGGGATATTTCAAATAGTAGGCATGTTCCCAAACATCTAACGGTAAAAGAGGAATCACATCCCATTGAGATAAGTTTTGATGTTTTTCGGCTTGGAGGATTTCGAGTCGATGTGAACGGGGAGCCCAGACCAGAATGGCCCATCCGCTCCCTTCTACTTTTTCTGCAGCATTTGAGAAGTGCATTTGAAAAGCATCAAAGCTTCCAAAGTCTCGTTTGATTTGATTTAGCAATAGGGATGAGGGTTCACCACCACCTTGAGGACTCATAGTTTCCCAGAAGAGTGTGTGTAAATAATGACCAGCACCATGGAAAGCAGCTTCCCGTTCCCAGTGTTTGAGCAGTTCATAATTTCCTGTTTGTCTGGCTTTTTCCATCATTTTTTCGGCCTTGTTTAACCCATTCACATAACTTAGATGGTGTTCATCATGATGCAGACGCATGGTCTTTTCATCGATATAGGGTTCTAAAGCTGCATAGTCATAGGGAAGGGGAGGCAATTTATGCTTGCCAATCGGAACACGGGGCTCTGAAATGGGCTGTGTAGAGCGAACAGGCTTCTCTTTTTCGTTATAAAAATGGGAAGAGTCTCGACATGAGCTCTCCTTTTTTCTTGTCGTGATTTGGAGTAGCTGAGGAGAAAATTCATTTTCATCGGTGTCTAGGAGTTGTTTTTGGAGTAAAAATAATTCTGAAAACCATTGATAAAGGGATCGAGGGTCACTTTGTCTTGACCGGACTGCGACTTCCATTTGTTTCAGCTGCTTGTCAGCGTGATGAAGCTTCTCTATATTTTCGTTAGTAGTTGAATGATTTTTGATCCAGTTTCGGTAAAGGTGGATGGTCTGGAGAAGTGGGTGTTTAAACCAGTAGATGTACCAAGGTGAGTGTGAGTCGTACATGAAGGTTCCTCCTAAACTGTTCTCTTCACACCTAGGTTATGTGCCCACCTTTTGAAAGGTGCTAGGGAACGACACCGATTATTAAATTGAAGGATGACATGCAAAAATAAAAAAGCCTATTTTCTCCTTTTTAGGTCGAAAATAAGCTCCTATTTTTTAACACCCGCATCCAGGTTTTTGTTCGTAATTAGGATCTGCATCTTTACCAAGCCACTTGGGACTAATTTTGTTTCTCTTTTTATCGTGGTGAAAAATAAACCCACCAATGAAAACCAAACCAAGTAAAAATAAGATTAGTCCACCGAGAAAGGGAAACCATGCGAAACCTTGGTTTGCAAAATAATCGAACAGGATATCTCTCATTAACGTCCAACCATATATGGAAATAGCTCCAGGAATACACATGATCAAGATAGCTATAATCCGTTGATAGATTAATTTCATTGATGATACCGCCTTTCTCCACTCAAGCTAATAGTAACGCAATTAGAAAGAGAATGCCACCCTTATGAGAATGGGCATTATGATAATATATAATGGGTGGAGAAAAGAAAGGGGGGATTTTTTGCAAAAATGCCTAATCGTTGGCGGAGGTAAAGGAGGAAAAGCGATGCTTCAAACCCTCTCTTCCGTCGAGTTTATTAAAGTAATTGGTGTTGTTGATGTCTTATCTAATGCTCCTGGGATTATTGAGGCAAAAAATCAGGGGATTCCGGTTGGGCATGAGGTTGAGCCATTTCTTCATCTTTCTCCAGATGTAATTCTGGAGGTTACTGGAGATCCCAGGATGTATTCGAAGCTGATGGAATTAAAATCAACCAAAACTTTAGTGATTTCTGGTGAGATTGCCAAGTTGATGTTGGGATTAGTTGAGGAAAAGGATTGTTGGTTTCAAGCTTGGCGACAACGACAGCAAGAACTAGAAGCGATTATTAACTCTACACATGATGGTATGATCGCTGTCAATAAAAATGGTGAGATTACCTTATTTAATAAGGCTGCTGAACGAATGACAGGTGTTCAAGCTCCAAAAGCTTTGGGAAGCCCTGTTCGTGAAGTGATTCCCAATACACGACTTGATGTGTTGTTGAAGAGTGGTATACCTGAATTACATCAGAAGCTTCAGCTACCTACAGGAATTGAAATCGTTACCAATCGAGTTCTCGTTCAGGATCCGCAAGGAAATACGATTGGCGCAGTAGCAGTTTTTCGCGATGTGAGTGAATTGCGAGATCTGACGCAACAAGTGATTGAACTAGAAGATATGAAAAGTATGTTGCAAGCGATCATTAACTCCTTTGATGATGCGATTTCAGTTGTGGATACTCATGGACTAGGAATCCAAATTAATCCTGCTTATACTCGATTGACTGGATTACAACCTGAGGAGGTCATTGGAAAGCCAGCTGAAACAGATATCTCCGAAGGGGAAAGCATGCATATGAAAGTGCTTAAAACACGTCAACCGGTACGTGGGGTACATATGAGGGTAGGTCCGCATCGCAAAGAAGTGGTTGTTAATGTGGCTCCTATCATTATTAATGATGAGCTTAAAGGAAGCGTTGGCATTGTCCATGATGTGTCTGAACTTCAACAGCTCAATCGGGACTTGGAGCGGGCGCGGCGAATTATTCGTACGCTTGAGGCGAAATACACATTTGAAGATATTATTGGTCATAGTGAACCAATGCGCTTTGCACAAGAGCAAGCAAAGCAAGCAGCTCTCACCCGTGCCACTGTTTTGTTAAGAGGGGAATCAGGAACGGGAAAAGAACTTTTTGCCCATGCGATTCATAATGCTAGTGACCGAAAGTATAACCAATTCGTGCGAGTCAATTGTGCGGCTCTGTCTGAAACTTTATTAGAGAGTGAGTTGTTTGGATACGAGGAAGGAGCTTTTACTGGGGCAAAAAGAGGAGGAAAAAAAGGCTTATTTGAAGAGGCGAGTGGGGGAACCCTATTTTTAGACGAGATTGGAGAATTGCAGTTAAGTACTCAAGCTAAATTACTTCGAGTATTACAGGAAAAAGAAGTGATTCGAGTTGGAGGAACCAAATCGATTCGTGTTGATGTTCGAGTGATTGCTGCAACCAATCTTCCTCTAGAAAAGGCGATTCAAGAAAAGCGCTTTCGAGAAGATCTATACTATCGTTTAAATGTGTTACCGATCCATATTGCGCCACTTCGTTTACGTAAAGAGGATTTATATGACCTGTCTCTTCATCTCATAAAAAAATTTAATCAGGAATTTGGTCGTAATGTCGAAGAGATTGATTCTGAGGCGATTCAAGTTCTCTCTCAATATGATTGGCCTGGTAACATTCGAGAATTAGAAAATGTACTTGGACGAGCAATGATTAATATGGCATTTAACGATAAAAAAATAAGGTTTTCTCATTTACCTCCTTTAGATCTCACTCAAACATCCAATCACCACTATCATAAAGGGCATTCTTCTGATCTCCACTTGGACAATCCCCTACCTTTAAAAGAGATGTTGGCCCAAAAGGAAAGAGAATATATTGAGCGCATTTATGCCGTTTGTGGACAAAATAAAACAGAGGCAGCTCGTCAACTCGGCATTTCTATTCGTAGCTTGTATTATAAGTTAGAACGATATGGATTGCTGTAAATGTTTGCAAATTATTGCATGAAAAGAAATGCGTACCACCTGCATTATTTTGCAGGTTCTTTGTTACAAAATCGGATTGATCCCCCATTTTATGCGAAATACGTTCATTGGCATGCGTTTTGCATAATTAGTAGGTGACCGATCAATCCAAGAAATGATCACAGCAATTAACAAATCACAGACTTTAAACGGTCGGTTAAGAGGTGTATGGAAATGATCCAAACATTTGAAGAGGTAGTAAAAAAAGCAGAATCTTTACCCGCTGTCACAGTAGCAGTTGGAGTTGCAGATGATCAAGATGTTTTAGAAGCTGTACAGGCTGCAAAAAACAGGGGAATCGCGGAGTTTTTACTCTTTGGCGATAAAAAGAAAATTGAAGAACTTAGCGCAAAAATCGGACTTGAAGTGGAAGGCTCCCAAGTGATTGATGCGCAGGGTCATGCTGAGGCATGTTACTTAGCCGTACAAGCGGTTCGTAATGGCCAAGCCGATGTAGTGATGAAAGGAATGGTTCAAACCTCCGACTTCTTACGGGCGGTATTAAATAAGGAGCAAGGTCTTCGGAGTGGGAAAGTATTGAGCCATGTAGCAACATTTGAAGTTCCAGGGTATGATCGTCTCATTCATGTGACAGACCCAGCACTCAATGTTGCTCCAACCTTACCAGAAAAAGCTCAAATCGCTCAAAATATCATTCACTTTTGCCATTCACTTGGAAATGCAAATCCAAAAGTGGCCGCTATGGGAGCAGTAGAAGTAGTGAATCCTAATATGCCTGCAACGCTTGATGCTGCTGCATTAGCACAGATGAACCGCCGTGGTCAAATTAAAGGTGGGGAGATTGATGGTCCGTTCGCCCTTGACAATGCAGTTTCGATTGAAGCGGCAGAGCATAAAGGAATCCAAAGTCCTGTCGCAGGTCGGGCAGATGTATTGCTAGTTCCTGATATTGAAGCTGGTAATATGTTGTACAAATCGATGGTATACTTTGCTAACAGTAAAATCGGAGCGCTTGTTTTGGGTGCAAAAGCACCTGTAGTGTTAACTTCACGTGCCGATTCCCCTGAAGCAAAAATGTATTCGATTGCTTTGGCTGTATTACAAGCTGATTATCTAAGAAATTCTAAGGGGGAAGTTCAATGATTCTATTTGAATACATGGAAAAATATGACTATGAGCAACTGGTTTTTTGTCAAGACCAAAACTCGGGTTTAAAAGCGATTATCGCTATTCACGATACCACTTTGGGTCCTGCGCTCGGCGGGACTCGGATGTGGACATATGACTCAGAAGAAGATGCCATTGAGGATGCCCTTCGTCTAGCAAGAGGAATGACTTATAAAAATGCCGCTGCTGGATTAAATCTTGGTGGTGGGAAAACGGTGATTATCGGAGACCCTAGAAAAGACAAAAGTGAAGAGTTATTCCGAGCATTTGGTCGCTACATTCAAGGTCTCAATGGTCGTTATATTACAGCTGAAGATGTGGGAACAACTGTTGAGGACATGGATTTAATCCATCAAGAGACGAACTATGTAACAGGAATCTCCCCAGCATTTGGATCAGGTGGAAATCCATCTCCTGTCACTGCGTATGGCGTGTACAAAGGAATGAAAGCGACTGCTAAAGTAGCTTTTGGAGATGACTCCTTAAAAGGGAGAGTAGTTGCTGTGCAAGGAGTTGGAAACGTTGCCTATCATTTGTGTAAGTATCTACACGAAGAGGGAGCTCGCTTAATCGTTACAGATATTAACCAAACCAATGTAGACAGAGCTGTTCAAGAGTTTGGAGCCGAATTCGTACAACCAGAAAAAATCTACGATGTTGAATGTGACATCTTCTCTCCTTGTGCTTTAGGTGCGATCGTAAATGATCAGACTCTCGAACGTTTCAAATGTAAAGTGATTTCAGGATCAGCCAATAACCAATTAAAAGAAGAACGTCATGGAGTTCATTTAGAAGAGTTAGGAATTGTTTATGCGCCTGATTATGTGATTAATGCAGGTGGCGTCATTAACGTTGCTGATGAATTGCAAGGCTATAATCAGGAACGTGCTTTGAAAAAGGTCGATGGTATTTATGACAATATTTTACGTGTGTTTGAAATTGCAAAACGTGATGGCATTCCGAGCTATCAAGCAGCTGATCGTATGGCTGAAGAACGAATTGCATCTGTACGTAATTCTAGAAGTACCTTTTTACAAAACGAGCGTAACTTATTGAATCTTTCCCGTTAATTTGCAATGGGGAGAATGGAGTGTTTTCTGTGTACGAACCGATTCGGGTGTTGGCAATTAATCCTGGTTCAACCTCTACCAAAATAGGCGTCTTTGATAATGAAAAAGCAGTCTTAGAAGTGACATTACGTCATGAACCCGATGAGCTAGCCAAATATACCAAACTTATAGAACAATATTCTTTTCGCAATAAAATCATTTTGGATACCTTAGATCGGGAAGGGATGAACTTAACCCGTTTCGATGCGGTAGTTGCACGGGGAGGACTCCTTCGTCCCATTCCAGGTGGGACTTACCGAGTCAATCAGACGATGATTGAAGAATTACGTTCAGGACAATACGGTGTACATGCTTCCAACTTGGGTGCGCTCATTGCTTTTGAAATCGAGAATCGCTTACAGGTTCCTGCTTTTATCGTTGACCCTGTTGTTGTGGATGAAATGGAGCCCATTGCCAGAATCTCTGGGATTCCACAAATAGAACGAAAAAGTATTTTTCATGCGCTCAATCAAAAAGCGGTTGCACGACGTGTCGCTAAACAGCAAGGTACGTCTTATGAAAAAGGAAATTATATTGTTTGTCATATGGGTGGCGGAACTACAGTAGGGGTTCACCGTCAAGGAAAAGTGATTGATGTAAATAACGGATTGCATGGAGAAGGTCCTTTTTCTCCCGAACGTGCTGGAACGTTGCCTGTAGGCGATTTAATCTCTCTTTGCTATTCTGGAAAGTATAATGCCCATGAAGTGATGCGGCTGATTGTCGGGCAAGGTGGAATGATGGGTTATCTTAATACGACAGATGCGATTCAAGTGGAAGAGTGGATCAAGCAAGGAGATGAAAAGGCATCATTGATTTATGAAGCAATGGCTTACCAAGTTTCTAAAGAAATTGGAGCTTGTGCCACAGTATTAGCTGGACAAGTGGATGCGATTATCCTTACAGGTGGGCTTGCATATAGTGAACTATTTACTCAGATGATTATGGATCGAGTTGCATGGATGGCTCCTGTCCAGATTATCCCTGGTGAAGATGAACTACAAGCTCTAGCCGAAGGTGCATTACGTGTCATTCGAAAAGAAGAGGAAGCATTAATATATACTCGAGAAGATCGAGAATTGGAGGTAACTTATGGCTGAAAAAGTAGACCTCGTGGTATTGGGGGCAGGGCCTGGTGGTTATGTTGCCGCGGTCCGTGCCGCCCAATTAGGAATGAAAGTGGTCATCGTTGAAAAAGAGAAAGTGGGAGGTACATGCCTACATAAAGGTTGTATTCCTAGTAAGTCTTTGTTAAGAAGTGCAGAGGTATACCATAACATGTTGGAAAGCGAAAACTATGGAGTACGTGCCTCTAATGTCGAACTAGATTTTTCATTGGTACAACATCGCAAGGAAAAAGTGATCTCCCAGCTTCATCAAGGAGTTCAAGGGTTATTAAAAAAGTACAATGTGGATATTTATGAAGGAACGGGTCGTATTTTAGGTCCATCCATCTTTTCTCCTATGCCTGGAACGATTTCTATCGAGAAAAATGATGATAGTGAGGCTGAGCTCATCGTTCCCCAGTATGTGTTAATCGCTACAGGGTCTCGCCCTCGCTCTTTGCCTGGATTAGAGATTGATGGTCACTATATCATGAACTCCGACCATGCTTTACAAATGGAAACCTTACCTGAGTCGATCATTATCATCGGTGGTGGGGTGATTGGGATCGAATGGGCGTCCATGCTGAGTGACTTCGGTGTGAAAGTGACAGTTGTTGAATTTGCCGACCGTCTACTACCATTCGAAGATGAAGAGATTAGTAAAGAGATGACTCGTTTGCTGAAGAAGCGGAAAGTCAAAATCTACACAGGGACGAAAGTATTATCTGAAACCGCTTCCATCAAGGATGATAAAGTGATGATTCAAGCGGAGCAAGGAAGTAAGAAAATTACTTTAGAAGCAGATCGAGCTTTAGTCTCTGTAGGACGCTCTGCTAATATCGATGATATCGGTTTACCGAATACATCGATCCAAGTTGAAAAGGGTCACATTCAAGTGAATGAGTTTATGCAAACGGACGAGTCTCACATTTATGCGATCGGGGATGTAGTGGGTGGTTACCAACTCGCACATGTTGCCTCCCATGAAGGAATTCTGGCAGTGGATCATATGTTAGGTAAAGAGGTAAACCCGATACAGTCCGAGTTTATTCCACGCTGTACCTATAGTCGTCCAGAGATCGGTAGCATCGGTCTGACAGAAGTGGAGGCTAAGGAAAAGGGACATGAAGTCAAGGTTGGGAAGTTCTCGTTCCGTGGCATTGGAAAAGCATTGGTATTTGGAGAAGTGGATGGGTTTATCAAAATTATTTCTGATAAAAATACAGATGATTTATTAGGTGTTCATATCATCGGCCCTCACGCCACCGACTTAATTTCAGAGGCAGGTCTAGCCAAAGTGTTAGATGCGACTGCTTGGGAGATTGCGCAAGCGATTCATCCGCATCCAACCTTATCTGAAGTATTTGGTGAAGCAGCCCTTGCCGTTGATGGAAAGCCGATTCATGGTTAAACAAAAGGAGGATCATCCATGAGCGAATACAAACATAAAGATTTAGGTTTGACTGATGAACAAGTATTTGAGATGTATCGCTACATGCTCTTAGCACGCAAAATCGATGAGCGTATGTGGAAATTGAATCGTGCAGGGAAAATTCCATTTGTGATCTCTTGTCAAGGACAGGAGGCGATCCAAATTGGAGCTACATTTGCCCTAGATCGAGAAAAAGATTGGCTATGTCCTTATTACCGTGACTTGGGTATGGTGTTAGTTTTCGGACAAACCGCTCGAGATCAGATGTTGTCTGCATTTGCTAAAAAAGACGACCCGAACAGTGGTGGAAGACAGATGCCTGGTCATTATGGAGATCATCGATTCCGAATTTTGACCGGCTCTAGTCCCGTGACCACTCAAGTTCTTCATGCGGTTGGAATTGCCTATGCGGGTAGATTGGAGAACAAAGATCATGTGGTTCTGACTACATGTGGTGAAGGATCAAGTAACCAAGGAGATTGGCATGAAGCCTGTAACTTTGCTGGAGTACATAATCTGCCAGTGATTTTTATGGTGGAAAATAATAAATATGCGATCTCTGTTCCACTTGAACAACAGTTAGCTGGACAAGATGTGTCTAAGAGAGCGATTGGTTATGGTTTCCCAGGAGTGAAAGTGGATGGAAATAATCCACTTGAGGTTTACCAAGCTGTAAAAGAAGCTGTTGAACGTGGACGCCGTGGGGAAGGTCCTACATTGATTGAAGCCGTTTCTTATCGATTGGTGCCACACTCAAGTGATGACGATGATCGTACTTATCGTTCACAAGAAGAAGTCAATGAAGCACGGCAAAATGATCCCTTACTCACATTTAAAAACTATTTAGTAGAACAATCTATTCTCACCGAAGAAAAGGAAAAAGAGCTTGAACAGGAAATCAACCAAATCGTGAATGATGCGACTGATTACGCAGAACAAGCTCCATATCCAGATCCTGAAGATACTTATACACATGTGTTTGCCTAAAAGGGAGGAGACAGAGAATGGCAGTCATCTCATATATCGATGCAGTAACCAAAGCTCTTCAAGAAGAAATGCGACGGGACCCCAAAGTATTTATCTTGGGTGAAGATGTGGGGGTTCGTGGCGGTGTATTTCGTACCACTGCGGGTCTTTATGAAGAGTTTGGAAAAGATCGTGTGCTAGATACCCCATTAACAGAATCAGCCATTGCTGGTGTCGCTATTGGAGCAGCAGCTTATGGAATGCGACCTATTGCGGAAATGCAGTTTGCTGACTTTATTATGCCTGCGGTGAATCAAATCATTAGTGAAGCGGCTAAAATTCGTTATCGTTCCAATAACAAATGGCATTGTCCGATGGTTGTGCGTGCTCCCTACGGGGGTGGAGTTCACGGTGCTTTGTATCACTCGCAAAGTGTTGAAAAAATCTTTGCAGGGGTTCCCGGCCTGAAAATTGTTATGCCATCAACACCATATGATGTTAAAGGCTTGTTGAAAGCAGCTATTCGTGATGAAGATCCTGTCCTGTTTTTTGAACATAAGAGGTGTTACCGACTCATCAAGGGAGAAGTTCCTGATGATGATTACACCCTTCCGATTGGGAAAGCGGATGTAAAACGGGAAGGGACAGACATAACGGTTATTTCATATGGACTTACGCTTCACTTTGCCCTACAAGCGGCTGAGAAGTTAGAAAAAGAAGGGATCAGTGTTCACGTGCTTGATTTGCGTACGCTTGTTCCATTAGATAAAGAAGCTATTTTAGAAGCCGTCGCTAAAACAGGAAAAGTATTGATTGTACATGAAGACAATAAAACAGGTGGTTTTGGTGGAGAAGTAGCATCTGTCATTGCAGAAGAAGGCTTTTTTGAACTAGATGCACCCATTCAACGCCTTTGTGGACCAGATGTACCTGCCATGCCATATAGTCCACCACTAGAGAAAGAATTTATGTTAAATCCAGATAAAATTGCTGATGCGATCCGCAAACTAGCTGAATTTTAAACTTGTACTATATTTGACGAAGGAGGTCGCTTATGGCTGCCGATGTAAAAATGCCACAGCTAGGCGAAAGCGTAACCGAAGGCACGATTGCCAAGTGGTTAAAAAAACCAGGTGACCCTGTAGAAAAATACGAACCTATCTGTGAAGTATCGACCGATAAAGTAAATGCGGAAGTTCCTTCTACTATTGATGGAACCATGCTTGAAATCATCGCTAATGAAGGTGAGACGATCGAAGTAGGACAATTAATCTGCCGAATCCAAGAAGCAGGACAAGCAGAATTGGTTGATGAAAAAGCTGAAGACTCCATCGCTTCAAAACCAATGGCAACCGATCCAGCATCAACGAAAGACCAAGTGGCAGATCAGTCCATGAAAACAAGGTACTCACCAGCTGTACTCCGTTTGGCACAAGAGAATCAAATCGATCTTACCCAGCTTCAAGGTTCGGGTAAGGGAGGTAGAATTACAAGAAAAGATGTATTAAAGGCGATTGAACAAGGGGTCACATCAACACCAGCACCTCAAACGGTTCAGCCAAGTCAACAAACGGTGGTAGCTCCAATGCTAGAGCCTACTCAAGTAGAAGTCTCTCGTCCTGAGGTTAAACCAACTCCAACACCGGGTTCTACTACCAATACCGCTTGGGAAGATGGGGACATTGAAGTACCTCTAACAAGTGTTCGTAAAACGATTGCGCAACGTATGGTGATGAGTAAACATGAGGCTCCTCATGCATGGACGATGATGGAAGCGGATGTGACAGGGCTTGTTGAACTGCGAAATCGTTTGAAAGCAGATTTCTATCAACGTGAAGGCGTTCCATTAACATTTATGCCGTTTTTCATTAAAGCAGTGGTTGATTCGTTAAAAGAGTTTCCGTATTTAAACTCTGTTTGGGCAGATGATAAAATTGTGCTTAAAAAACGTATCAATATCTCGATTGCTGTTGCGACTGATGAAGCACTTTATGTGCCTGTCATTCATGACGCTGATGAAAAAAGCATCCTCGGACTGGCTAAATCGGTTCATGCCTTAGCCGAAAAGACACGTGCTGGAAAGTTGGGATTATCTGATTTACAGGGTGGAACGTTTACTGTAAATAATACTGGTTCATTTGGTTCAGTAGCTTCTACACCGATAATTAATGCTCCACAAGCAGCCATTTTATCTTTTGAATCGATTGTAAAACGCCCTGTAGTTGTCAATCAGATGATCGGAGTCCGAGACATGATGAATCTCTGTCTTTCTTTGGATCACCGAGTCTTAGATGGTTTGATGGCAGGACGTTTCCTTAAGCGTGTGAAAGAACGACTCGAATCATATGGTCCTGAGACCGAAATCTGAGTTTTACCCATCTCATAAGGCTCCCTGAATCAGGGTGCCTTTCTTTTGATCGGAGGAATTGCTGTGTTTGAAGTACAGAGATTAGGTCAAGTTCCTTATGAATCTACTTGGGACCGACAAAAGGAATTAGTTCAACAGATTGATACAGGAGTTGTTCATAATCAACTTCTCCTATTAGAACACCCACACACAATCACGTTAGGTAGAGGCTCACATTCAGAGAACTTACTCCATACCTCTGAGCAATATCAAAAAATGGGAGTAGACCTGGTCGAGATTGATCGAGGGGGAGATGTTACCTACCATGGTCCAGGTCAGTTGGTCGGATATCCGATCTTTCATCTCGGTGAAAGAGGGAACGGAGCGCACCAGTACCTTCGTGATTTAGAAGAAATGATCATTTGTGCTTTAAAGTATTGGGGAATCAAAGGAAGTCGTAAAGAAAAGTATACAGGTGTCTGGGTAGAAGATCGTAAAATTGCCGCTATTGGTGTTAAATTTAATCGAGGTCGAGTGCGTAAAGGTTATATTACTAGTCATGGCTTCGCTTTTAATGTAAACACGAATCTCCATTATTTTGATTTGATTGTTCCTTGTGGGATTCAAGAGTTTGGAGTCACTTCACTAGAAAAAGTGTTGGGACAAAAAGTAGAGATGAATGAAGTGATGACACAGATGATCCAAGCAACCGAGAAGGTGTTTGGATGGGAAACAATTAAGAATCGCTAAGCAAATATGATATAGCTAGACAAGGTTCTGGGAAACTCTCCATTTTCCAGAACCTTGATCCTTTTTTTGCGGTTAAGGTTTCCACTTTCGACTCATCAGGAGATGGACAGCAATCACCGCTAATAAAAAAATTTGGGAGGAGAGTGGATCAAGAAAATTTAATAGTAGGGGTGTAGTGACTAACGCTATGATAATGGCAAGTGATAGATATAGAAAGCGTTTATACATATGGGTTCTCCTTTATATTAAGGTCATATTTAGCAGTTACAACTTGAGTTTTGCAAAAGATCAATATTAAATCTACTAAATTTAACCAGATAATCAGTGGATTGAACAAGATTACACCTGCTTAAAAGTAAGCTCAGGTAAGTGAAACGGATAATATTAGTTTTCAACAAAACGATCCTCCTATGATAAAAAATTTGCTTATAGTGGGAATATTGAATGTGAATGGTATGATATCATTCGTCGAATTCTGTGTCTATGTAGGATGATTGATGTGATTATTTCAGTTTTAATAAAAAATCTTGTTAATGTGATGGTTTAGCTAAGCTATTATATCTCTTCTTTCTTATGTTATGATCTCCGATAATCATAACTTTTAAAAATGGTGTTGACATCTTAGTAGTAGGATGTTAGTATATTACTTGTCGCCACAAGATGGTGATAAAGAAAAATAGATTGATAGAGTGTTCCTTGAAAACTAAAGAGTGAAACCATGACCTGTTAATTTTTTGAGAGCATAGAATCAAACAACCTTTTTGGAGAGTTTGATCCTGGCTCAGGACGAACGCTGGCGGCGTGCCTAATACATGCAAGTCGAGCGGGGAGCTTCGGCTCCTAGCGGCGAACG
>NZ_SMAG01000013.1 GCF_004341825.1 Hazenella coriacea
GACTTATTCATGAGTGTTGCTTGTTTTTTTGTTGGGTACAGACGAAATTTGTAGGCCTGATGCACTTGCTTTTCACCTCCTTGCGTAACATCATACCTATAGGCACGCATGTTCGCAATAAGAGATTTCATCTAGCACGAAAAAGATTTCACACCCTCCTAGATGTGGAAGTGATTCTACAGTTAATATGTAAGAAGTCAGAGAGAACACTGATGCTAGTAAGATGGTGGAATGCTTCCTGAAACCACACTTTAAAAAGTTGTCTGACTTGCGAGAGGGTTAGAACCCTCCCTCGTCCGACGCCCCCATTCATCCCCCACTTATAGAAGGTGAGGGTCTTCTTGGCGATTTATAATAAATCCTTCTCCATATAATTGTCACATTTAGCAAGGAAAATAGATATTGAAAATTAAAATAAATATGCATATGATTCAAAATAAACTTACCTTTAAAAAACATTACAGTGAGGAGTAAATCATGACTCAAATTCGATTAGCAACTTTAGCCGATGCCAAAGGAATCGCTTCTGTCCAAATAGCTAGTTGGCGTCATACTTACCAAGGAATGATTCACAAAAATTACCTACAGCAGTTAAGTCTTACGAAACATGAAGAGAAGTGGAAGAAAATCATTCCAAGTGACACGATCGTCTATGTGGCCGAAGATGATCATGGAAATATCATTGGTTTTGCTAGTGGAGGAAAAGAACTTTCAGGTCAATATCAGGGTTGGGCGGAACTATCAGCCATCTATCTGCTACCTGATCAACAAGGAAAAGGAGTTGGCAAACGGCTAGCCAATTCGATCATCCGCCAATTACAAAAAGAACCATATTCCCATATGATCGTATGGGTATTAGAAACTAATCATCTTGCCCGTCGCTTTTATGAACATTTAGGTGGCACGGTTTTCACTCAGACCACTACGACTATTGGCTCGCAAAGTGTAGAAGAAGTGGCCTATATCTGGAATTTATCCGCATAAAAGCAATGACTCAAACCCAATCGGATCCATTCATCCATAATTAAAAGTGATTTTCCACCAAAGTATTTTTCGTTTTGTCATTGGTAATCATTACTTGGTCAACACTATTTAGATATGCCTGTTCAAATATACCCCAATAAAATATAATATTCTTCATAACTCGACTTGAGCAAAACCATTTAAATGAATTAAAAATTAAGCAACTTAATTCGAACCAAGGAGGGGAGAGGTTTTTCTGACAAGCGACTTTTGCGGATCCGATCCGAAAGTGAGACAGAGAAACAGCGATCCGATGGAATCAGGATCAATATCTACTAAAATGCTCATATAGAGTTCACAATTTAAGATTCAGCCCTATTTTAGATCTAATGATTGTAAAGAGCCTAATTAAAAGGAGACGAGAAATGAGTAAGAATCAAGATGAGTTGAGTAGAGGTCTGACCCCACGCCATATTACGATGATGGCACTAGGGGGAGTCATTGGAGCAGGTATGTTTAAAGGGAGCAGTAGCTCAATCGCTACTGCTGGTCCTGGAGTGGTCGTTTCTTACTTGATTGGTGGCATCATTTTATTATTCGTTATGCAAGGATTAGCCGAGATGACCATTCGTCATCCACATGCTCGAAATTTTCGTGATTTACTCGAGCCTATTTTAGGTCGCTTTGCTGGTTATTTAGCAGGTTGGATGTACTGGATCACTTGGGTGTTAGTCATGGCCGCTGAAATAACAGCAGCAGCTATTTTTCTCCAATATTGGTTTGATCATATCCCCCTATGGATTTTATCCTTAATCATCTCTTTATTGATCACTGGTATCAATCTATTTCAAGTGAAAATCTATGGAGAAACAGAGTTCTGGCTAGCTGGTATTAAGATTCTTGTATTAATTTTATTTATACTTTTAGGTGGAACTCTTTTATTTACAGGATTTAGTGACCATGCGGCACCAGGGCTTACAAACTTAACGGCACATGGTGGTTTTTTCCCCAATGGCATCGTAGGGATTGCTTCATCGATGTTGATCGTGATGTTCTCATTTGGGGGCGCTGAGATGATTGGGATGACACTCGGAGAAATGAAGAATCCCGAAAAAGTAGTCCCACGAATCGCCCGAACTGTGATCACTCGTATTATCGTCTTTTATATTCTGCCGATCTTTGTCATTGTTTCCCTTGTCCCATGGAACCAACTGGGAGAGAACAGTCCATTTGTCACTGTGTTTCAGGCAATTGGTATTCCCTATGTAGATCATATCATGAACTTTGTGTTACTAACTGCAGTGATTTCCTCAGCCAACTCCGGTATGTACGCCGCATCCAGAATGCTATATTCTCAAGCACGCTCTGGTCATGCACCTAAATTCTTAGCCAAACTATCTAAACAAAAAGTACCTGTTTTTGCTTTATTGTTTAGTACTTCATTTTTATATATCGGAGTTATTATCGCCTTTTTTGCAAAAGGAAAAACCTTTGATTACCTAATGGTAATTCCTGCGTATTCCATGTTACTCATCTGGATCCTATTATTGATGGCTCATTTGAAAAGTCGTTCCCAAGGCATTGATACAAATAAATATCATGTAAAATTCTTTCCTTTCACTTCTTGGATCGGCTTAATCATCTTAGGAATCATTTTTGTCGGCATTACACTTACAACACCATTTTATGGTACGATTGCCACAGGAATTACAGTTCTAATCGTTACTCTCATCTATCCACTTACCATTCGCCGTTCAACGAGGGCGACAAGTAATTAAACTAACTTGAACATGACTAAAATCATATCCTTTTGTCTTTAAAAAATAAGAGCTCATGAAGATCGATGAGCTCTTATTTTTCAATTCTAAAAATCACCTAAATGATCTCTAACACTTCCTCCCCCTACAGATCCTTGGAGCACAGGAGAGTGCTAATTCCTAATGTTAAAATCATTTATGTCCCTATGCTTCAGTAATCGTATTACGTAAAACCCCTAGCCGTTCAATCTCTAACTCGATCACATCTCCAGATTCTATCCAACGGTGAACCTCAGGACCTAGTTCCAGAATACAACCTGTTCCTACCGTCCCAGATCCAATCACATCTCCTGGATAAAGATCACAATCTTTAGAAGCACGAGCGATCATTTGTGAGAAGCTCCAATACAAATCTTTCACATTTCCTTGAGAAATCGTTTGTCCATTGACTTTGGCAGTCATTCTCAAGTCCCAATGCTGTCCATTCCTTCGGTCTTCTAATTCATCTAAGGTCACCAAACAAGGTCCGAGTGAAGTCGCAAAATCCTTTCCTTTCGCAGGTCCGAGTCCAACTGCCATTTCTTGTCTTTGTAAATCTCGAGCACTCCAATCATTCATAATGGTAAAGCCCGCTATATAACTCTGTGCATCAGCTTCAGAAATATTTCTTCCTTTTTTACCAATGATACAAGCGATTTCTAACTCGTAGTCCAGCCATTGAGTCTCTTCTGGTTTCACAACTGGGGCTTCATGACCAATAATAGACTGATGATTGGTAAAATAGAAAACAGGAATCTCATACCATTCGGGAATCATTGCTAACCCTCTACGTTGTCGCGCAGTCATCACATGTTGTTCAAATGCATAAAAATCTCGCACACTTTTGGGTTGAGGTAAAGGCGCAAGAAGATCCACCTCATCCAAACGAAGAGCTACGGGTTCACCCTCGACCGTTAATCGGGAGGTCTCTTCCAACTCCATCTGCCGATTCACTTCTTGTAGACGTTGGATCTCATCACTCCCTCGCTCTAAAAGGGTCTGCATATTCGTAGGCAATCCATGTGAAAATGCGAGCCCTTTTTCCAACTGTAACCATTGACCAGCAAATCCTACATCGACAACTAGCCCTTGAGTCAACCATCCTAGCCTCATATTCAAGTTTCTTTCATTCAAACTTTGAATATGTAAAGGGTCTTCATCTACTTTGATCCGATAGGAAACTAACTTCACTCGCTTCAACCTCCTTTATATAAGCATATTCGTGAAGGAGTGAGAATCGCAAGAAAAAAAGCAGACTTTTCTTCAAAGAGTCTGCAAAATAGGTCGTTTTGCTTTCATCGTTATATTCACAATATGTTGGGCTGATTCTTCAGAACTAAGCTCTTCAAAGCTGCCACACAATCGGTCTTTTTGAAAATAGGGGGAGAAAAAGTTCTCAATCTGAAAGCGAATCGTAGATGGGTGGGTAATCATCCCTACACGATGATGGAGTAAATACTGCTGATTAGCTTCTTCTTGACCTGGAAAAGCTTCAAACAGTAGCATGGGAAGCCTTTTCGCGATGGCCTCACTAATTGTAACTCCACCTGGCTTTGTGACAAGAAGATCAGCTGCGGACATCCAGACTGGGATATCTGTTCTAAATGACTCCACTCGAATATGAGGGTGGATTTCTTGGGACAACCGCTCATATAAATCCTTGTTTTTTCCAGTCAAAACCACGAATTGAATATGTTTAGAAGCTCGTACAGCCTCCACTAAGTTTTCCAGTGGACCTAAACCAGTTCCGCCTCCCATGATCAGTACCACAGGTCGCTGTTGTTGTAAGCCCAGCTGAAGTCTCGCTTCTTCTTTAGCAACCGCTTCATAAAAATGAGGGTGGATCGGTAAACCTGTTTCGACTACTTTTAATCCCGTCTTCCATTCGATCCGCCCCCATTCATTTTTTCCAAGAAGCTTTTTGGGAACACAAAGAACATTAGGAACGCGAGCCAACCACATCGGGTGAAGTTCATAGTCTGTCACTACACCAATCGAAGGAACTTCTGCCCATTTGGAAGGTGCCATCAGTAATCCAAACGGGTGTGTAGTAACAATTCTTGTTGGTTGGACTTGTCTAAATAGAGCATTTAATTTCTTACGGATCGTCCAGCCCATATTCGCAATCAATTCACTTGAGACATACCGAATCACACGGGATTGATGAGTCCAATCATATAAGTAATGGTAAAAAAACGGAAATTTATTCAACATCCCTTGATAGCCTGATTGCAAAAGGGGATGAAAGGTCTGGGGAATCAACTCCAATAGGTCAACCACCTTAGCAGTTACACCAGGCAACTGTTCAAAATGACATTTTAGAGTTTTTGCCACTGCATTATGACCTGTACCAAATCCCATGGACAGTAGTAAGATGCGTTCGATGGTGACTCCCTCCTTTCCTCCCTAATCCCATTATACTCAGTTCTACTTTTAAAGAAGTTTCATCCATAAAACTCATGTGCAAAATTAACGTATGATTAATATTTTATTCTCCAGATTTTCTAAGTGATTCTTGAGCTAAACGAACCATCTCTTTAACCATTTGACCTCCAATGGCACCACCGATTTTCCCAGCATCTTCCGCCCTGATATCTCCATTACCGGATTGATTTAAAGGGATGTCCAATTGTTTAGCCACTTCCATTTTTACGTCATTAGGGTCTAGTATATTCGTTCCTAAGACTTTGTTCATCACTTTTGTTTTAAATTCATCCACTTCTTCTCTTGCATGAGAAATGAGCAACCTTCTGCGTCGTCGGGTCATTTTGACACCTCCTTACAGATAGTTTGCTCCTTATCATTATTTTTATATAACATTCTTACCGGATGTTCAATTTATTCTACACTTTCTTCAACGGACAGTAAAATTTACACAGAAAACGGGAAATCATCTGAAACATCTTTAGTAATCTCCCCTCTATCTATTCAACGGTAAAATCGATCAAGTTGTTCCATCACATTTACTTTTTCATCTACAAATCTCCATTAGCAACCCATGAGGAGGGGCGTTAACGTATTTATTAATAAAAAAACACAGCCTGGAGTCCCAGACTGTGTTCAGATAAAAATATTAGCCACGTGCAGCTAGATAACGTTTGTTTACTTCTTCCCAATTAACTACATTCCAAAAAGCTTCAATGTATGCAGGACGTTTATTTTGATACTTCAAGTAGTAAGCATGCTCCCAAACATCCAAGCCTAAAATTGGAGTAGCCCCTTCCATCACTGGATTATCTTGGTTAGGTGTACTGGTTACTTCTAATTCACCATTTTTGACAGCTAGCCAAGCCCAACCACTACCAAAACGCTTGACAGCAGCATCACCAAATGCGGATTTAAATTGATCAAAGCTACCAAATTTTTCATCGATTGCTTTGGCTAGCTCACCAGTTGGAGAACCTCCACCATTTGGGCTTAAGATTTCCCAGAAGAGAGAGTGGTTTGCATGACCTCCACCATTGTTGCGAACTGCTGCTTGAATGCTTTCAGGAAGTGCTTTTAAGTCTGAGATTAATTCTTCAACTGTTTTATTTCCAACTTCGTGTGCTTCTAAAGCCGCATTCAGGTTGTTCACATAAGTAGCGTGGTGACGATCATGATGGATTTCCATCGTCAACGCATCAATATGAGGTTCAAGAGCATTAAAATCATATGGAAGTTTTGGTAATTCGTATTTAGCCAACGAAATTCCCTCCTGATATGTAATTGGGTTCTTCCATCATGACGTACATGATGGCTCTATCCATTGCTTACCCTCTTTTATTATGCTAAAAACACTTCACTTTAGTCAATCATTTTGTTTAGAAAGTAGAAAAAGTCTTCTTTAGATTTTGTGAATCATTCAGTTGTCATTTTCATTATATCTCAACGTGAGCCAAACTATGAAATTAATTAAATAATGTTATTCTGTCCTAATTAAACTAGAAGGGGAGATGTTTTTCTAGCGTACAACTTTGGCGAACTCGATCCGAGAGCGAGACAGAAAAACAACAACTCGAGGAGATTTGAATCCATATGAACTCAAATGACTCATATAGAGTTATATGATTTGCTCCACTTCAGACACATCATTTAAAATATAATCAGCTTTTAACTCTTCAAACTTGGAGCGTGCGTCCTGACCAGTAAGACCTGTCAACGTGGCAGCAAAATCACATCCCATTTTTCGAGCCGCTAAATAGTCTGCCACCGAGTCGCCTACAATCAATACCTTTTTCCCATGGGCTACAGGTAAAGGATGTTGAATACACTCTTCCACTGTTGCTGACTGACTTAAAAGACCTTTAACATAGGTGAAAGGTTCAGGCTTCCCTAACGGAGAATATTCTGGATAAGCTTCTTCCGCTTGAATCACGTCAGAGGCTGTAATAATTCGATCCGCATCAAACACAGATAATAACTCTAATTCGGTTAGTGGTACTTTGGTTTCCAGCCAACGCCTTCCTGTACCAATCCCCAGTACGATCCCTTTCGCTCTTATTCTTTCCAAAATCATACGGATTCGGTCTGGAGCAACAATTGGAATCTCTTGATACAAAAAGCCTCGTTTCCCCTCAATTCTTGGGTTCTTTTTTTCAGTTTCTTGATATAGTTGATCCCCTAAATACCACTCTTGATACACAGAATAACCTAACATCCAACAAGTACTATTCCGTGAAAAAAGGTGCACAGAAGTATCGAACCAACGACTAGCCAGATCATTAAAATAGACTAATAGTTCATGCTTCTCGATCTTCTCTTGATCTTGAAATAAAATCGGTAATTGATCATAGGAAGGTTGATAAGAAGTTAGTAATGGACCACCCCATTCTTTTAGTCCAGCTAGTGATTGTTCAGTAATCGGTTGAGAGAGAAAATAACGTACTTTTTCAGGAAACTGAGTGTACAGCTTTTTAAGAATTAGTAAAAGCTGTGCTGAGAAATTGAGATAAACCATATCCCAATTAGAATTGATTCCCTTAGTTTTCATCCAATCTAAAATTCGGTTATCTTGAAATACTTCTTTTCGAATGGCCCTGATCTGTTCTTCTGATGGTTGGTGGGTATAACCACTTCCATCTAAATTTAAAAAGTGAGGGGCGTGAAGTAATTCCCACACAGACAGTGCTGAAGCGTCAAAGCAACGCTCTTCGCTCAAAAAAACACCATCTACATCAAATAAGATGATATCGTACAAAAAGTCCAACTCCCTAAAAAGTAGTAAGCTTCCTTTATCGCTTTATTTTAATGAAGACAGGTGTAGGTTTCAAGGCTTCATGCGAAATTGGTTCGCTTTTCACCTTCCCAGTTCTCAATATATAAGTTATCATAAAATTAAAGAAAAATATTCCTGCCGTGAGTCCATCCATGAAATACGAAGGGGAAGGAGAACACCAAAGACATGTTAAAATGGTGTCGGTTTATAGTTGTAACGTTTATGTTAGCTGTACTCACCAGCTACGCTTTACCGGGGTCCATCGAAGCGGCTACAACGCCTGATTACAAAATCGAAGTAAATAAAAAGACAAATAAGCTATATTTGTACAAAAATGGATCTGTAAGCAAAGTTTATCCTGTAGCTACAGGAAGAACCACCGCTCTTACACCTGAAGGGACATTTCCTATGGTGGTAAAAATCTCAAAACCAGGATGGAAACATATCCCAGGGGGTCTCCCTGAAAATCCACTAGGTGAGCGCTGGAATGGCATCAGTGTCAACGGAGATAATGGCCGTATGTACGGAATCCATGGCACCAATAACCCGAAGTCAATCGGTTCGAGTGCTTCTAGTGGCTGTATTCGCATGCATAACAATGACGTGATCCAACTTTACAACACGATTTATGAAGGAACTCCTGTCTGGATTCACAGTGGTACAAGTAACAACAAATGGCGTGGAGATTCTCGCGTTGGATTAAAACCTGCTAGTGGAACCGTACAAGTGAATGGTACGAATGTAAATGCACGTACAGGTCCCTCTACGGGTGCTTTTGTTGTTCAATCCTTAAATAAAGGAACTGTTTTGACTCGAACAGGTGTATCTGGCGATTGGGTACAAGTCAAATTACCTAATGGTAAAATTGCATTTATTCACAAAAACTATGTGGTTGATAGCTCCAAACCTACTCCAACTCCTCCAACATCTAACTTCACTCCATCTTCAGGCCAAGTGCAGGTTACAGTGAATATAGCCAACATTAGAGTCAGTCCAAGTCTTTCATCAACTGTTCTCACCAAAGCTAAAAAAGGAAGCATCTTTACACTCAAAGCTTATAACAAAGAATGGTTCCAAGTTCAGTTACCGAACGGGAAAATCGCTTATCTCCATTCAACAGTGGCTAAGAAAACGGCTCCAGCAAACTCTGGTTTCTCCAAAGCTTCGGGTCAAGTGGTCATTAGCGTCAACGTAGCTAATGTACGTACAAACCCAAGCCTCACTTCTCCTGTCATGACCAAAGCCAAAAGAGGTACTAAATTCACCTTGATTGGAGTTAGCAAAGAGTGGTATCAGATCAAACTTGCTAATGGTAAAATCGCTTATCTCCATAACTCTGTTGCCAAAAGATAAACAGTAGTTCATTGATCAGGCAGTAAAGGCTTGATCAACTTAGTCTCATTCAGCATTAGACTTGCCATTTTGTAGGAAATTCAAGCTGCAACAAGAATAGGAAACTCCTATTTAAATGGTGATATGTAGTTCACCAAATTATAGACTCACGGCCATCTCAAGGTATTCTATTTGAATACCTTTTTTTATTAATATGACACCAAACTGTTTCCTATACTCGAATAAATATATGAGTAAAACAACGTAAAGATTCATTTAATCATCAACTCCCATGATCCTCTCGATCTAAGAGGAGGAGACATAGGAAGCAGGAGGGAACCATTACGATTAAACATTGGAAATGGCTGGTTTCAGCTGTAGTTGCTACTGTTGTTGTCTTTGGTGCTTTTTATTCAACAGCGGGTGCTGCCGCAAACTACCAAGTAGAAGTAAACAAAAAAACAAACAAACTCATTCTTTATAAAGATGGAGCACCTTTTAAAGAATACTCTGTAGCCACGGGTCGTACAGAAGATTTAACCCCTGAAGGTACCTTTACAATGGTAGTAAAAATCAACAAACCAGGATGGAAAAACATCCCGGGTGGCGATCCACGAAATCCACTTGGTGATAAATGGCTTGGGATCACTGTAAATAGCGACAAAGGTCGTACATACGGAATTCATGGGACTAATAATCCATCATCCATCGGTTCACATGCTTCAAGCGGTTGTATCCGTATGGGTAAAGAAAACTTGAATGAACTGTACAGTTTAATTCCTGAAGGAACTCCTGTATGGATTCACAGTGGTAACTCAAAAGGGAGTTGGCAAGGCGATCCATCTTTTGCGGTACAACCTACCAATGGTAAAGTAAAAGTAACTGTGGATCAGGCAAATGTTCGTACAGGTCCTTCTACAGGTGCATTTGTGATTTCACAAGAGAAAATTGGAACAATCTTTGAAGTCACTGGCTTTGTGAAAGATTGGGTTCAAGTGAAACATCCTAGTGGTAAAGTAGGATATTTACACAAGTCTGTATACGAAAAAGTATCTGGCAATACAAGTCCTACACCTTCTCCAGACATGAACAAAGCAAGTGGAACTGTGACGATCACTGCATCCACAGCCAACATTCGTTCCAGTACATCATTAAATGCTCCAGTGGTACAAAAAGCCAAAAAAGGAACGAAATTAACCCTAATCGGTGAAAACAAAGAATGGTTCCAAGTAAGATTGTCCAATGGATATACCGCTTATGTCCATAAGACTGTTGCACAAAAAGCAACATCTACACCTTCACAACCAGCAACAGGCAAGCAGCTAACTGTGACTGTCAATCTAGCAAATATACGTACGAGTCCTTCTTTAAAAGCCACCATTAAACAAAGAGTGGTCAAAGGAACCAAACTAAACCAAGTAGGTGTAAATGGAGAATGGTATGTCATTCAACTAGCCGATAAAAGCTTAGGTTTCGTTCATAATAGCACAGTACGTTAATCCTATAGGACAAGCCCGTTTCCAATAAAAAAGGAACGGGCTTGTTTTTATGGTTATTTTATTTCAAGCATACGATCGAGGGCTACTTTGGACCAATGAGCAATATCTGGCTCCACTTTAATTTGGTTGGTGGGCTTTCCTTCTAAAATTTGATCTAAAGCCCATAATAAATGTGGTCTGTCGATTCGGTTCATTGTCAAACATGGGCACATGGTGGTACTTAATAAAACAATGTGTTGCTCAGGATGTTCATTAGCTAAACGCTGAACTAGATTAACTTCTGTGCCAATCGCCCATCTACTACCTGGAGGGGCAGCTTCAATCGCTTTGATAATATAATCGGTGGAACCCGAACAATCAGCTTGTTGTACCACTTCAAAAGAACATTCTGGGTGTACAATCACTTTCATTTCTGGATCTCGCTCACGAACTCCCTGAATTTGTTCAGGTGTAAATTTTTGATGAACAGAGCAATGTCCTTTCCACAAAATCATCCGAACATCGTCTAAATTCCCCTTTACCTCTTCAAACTGTCCAGAAATCGGTGCCCAAACCACCATTTCCTCCAATGGAATCCCCATTTGGTAAGCCGTATTTCTTCCTAGATGTTGGTCAGGTAAAAATAAGACCCGTTTCTTTTGTTCAAATGCCCAAGTGAGGATGGCGTGTGCATTGGACGAGGTACAAGTAGTCCCACCATGCCGCCCTACAAAAGCTTTAATGGCAGCCGTTGAGTTGACGTAAGTAACGGGAATGATGGTGTCGCCAAATTCTTTTTGTAACACTTCCCAAGCTTCTTCAACTTCTTCAATATCGGCCATATCTGCCATCGAGCAACCTGCTTTTAGATCTGGTAATACAACGATCTGTTCAGGTGTTGACAATGTATCTGCCGTCTCCGCCATAAAGTGAACGCCACAGAAAATGATATATTTGGCTTCACGCTGTTCTGCACCGATCCGAGCCAGCTTTAAAGAATCTCCTCGATGATCGGCATATTGAATCACATCATCTCGTTGATAATGATGTCCTAAAATAACTAGATCTTTACCTAATTGCTTCTTAGCTTCAGTAATACGTCGATCTAGCTCTTCACTTGAAAGTGCACGATATGTTTCAGGAAGTTGATTGGTTATAGGTGTCATCATATCTAAAGACATCTTTTATGCCCCCTTCGGTCCTTCAAAATCTAAGCTGATATCGCAAGAAGTAGCTGAATGAGTCAGCCAACCCAGTGAAACCCCATTCACCCCAGTTTCAGCAATCGAACGAATGGTATCAGG
Organism: Hazenella coriacea; assembly: GCF_004341825.1. Taxonomy (GTDB): domain Bacteria; phylum Bacillota; class Bacilli; order Thermoactinomycetales; family Thermoactinomycetaceae; genus Hazenella; species Hazenella coriacea. The sequence goes on from NZ_SMAG01000013.1 coordinate 12,071, forward strand.
AGTGATTCCACCTGATGCTTCAGTCCACACTCGTCCATCAATCAGGTCAACTGCTTTTCGTAGCGTGGGTAGATCCATATTATCAAGTAGGATGGCATCTACAGATAATGTGAGAATTTCTTGTACTTGTTCAAGTGTATCTGCTTCAACCTCAACTTTTACCATGTGTCCAACATATTGTCTGACACGTTCTACCGCTTGGGAGAGACTACCTGCCATTGCAATGTGATTATCCTTTAACATCACACCATGACTTAAGCCAAAGCGATGATTCGTTCCCCCACCGATCCGAACAGCATATTTTTCTAATTGGCGTAATCCGGGAGTCGTTTTTCTTGTATCTAGTAGCTGACAATCGAGCCCTTCCAATTTTTTTACCATCTCTCTAGTAAGAGTAGCAATTCCACACATCCGTTGGAGTAAATTGAGAGCTACCCGTTCTCCGGTTAAGATGGCTTGGGTGGGTCCAATGATGCGAGCGATGATGGTTCCTTTGGAAACCTCCTCACCTTCTTCGACACAGGACACCCATTCACAGGAACTGTCTAGTTCTTGAAATATTTGTGCTGCGATCGGTAATCCAGCTACTACACCTGTTTGCTTCATCACGAACACACAGGAGCTAGCATGGTCATTAGGAACCAATGCTTCTGTTGTTAAATCACCAGCTCCGATGTCTTCGTTCAGAATTTCACGAATAAACTGTTTCAAAGCAATTGGATTCATAATCGCTTCTCCTTACCTCATTATGTCTAGATGCCCACTCAGGCAGAGTTTTTGGAAAATCGTAACGATAATGTCCTCCTCGACTCTCTTCTCGCCATAAGGCTGCCTTCATAATAATTTGTGCAGTTATTAACATATTGCGACACTCTACATATCCATCAGGGATTTGAAGTGATAACTCCTTCAATTGTGCAATCCCATCTAATAAACCTTCAGATGAACGAACAATGCCGGCCTTCTCCCACATAACCTTTTTGATTTTTTGCTTCCACTTTTCTTCTATTTGCTTATCTTTGCACAAAGTAGGCAAGTGGAATAGGTCTCTTTCCTCGATGTGAGCCTCCAGAGGTTCTAAGGAAGACAATCGACTTGCCACTCGCTGTGCAAAGACCGCACCTTCTAATAACGAATTACTGGCTAGTCGATTCGCACCATGAACACCTGTACATGCGACCTCACCACATGCAAATAGCCTTGGGATCGTTGTTTGTCCGTAAAGATCTGTTTGAATCCCCCCCATAATAAAGTGGGCTGCTGGAGTTACGGGGATCAAATCTTGTGAAGGATGAATCCCGTGATATATACATTGATGATATATTTTAGGGAAACGTTCTTCAAATCGTTCGTTCATACTTGTCGCATCCAAATATATTTGATGATTTTGGCTCATCTCACTATAAATCGCTCGGGAAACCACGTCGCGGGGAGCTAGATCTCGCCATTCATGGTAGTCTTGCATGATTGGCATACCCAATTCATTAACCAGAATAGCACCTTCTCCTCGTACTGCTTCTGAAATAAGGAACATAGGGTTTTGCTCTACAGCCAATGCTGTCGGGTGGAATTGAATAAACTCCATATCTCTTAGTAATGCGCCAGCTCGATAGGCCATCGCAAAACCATCCCCTGTGGAAACGATTTCATTGGTGGTAGATTGATATAGCTGACCACAACCCCCCGTCGCAAGAACCACTCCCTTTTTAGCCACATATAATACTGGATCTTTTTCTAGATCAACAGCAGTGACACCACGGCAAATTCCCTGTTGCAACCACAAATCCAACACCAATGTATGCGTTATCATTTTAATATTATCATGATGTTCGGCTTGTGTAAGTAATGATGAAGTGATTCCAGCCCCCGTAGAGTCTCCACCAATATGCAAGATTCGAGAAACACTATGCGAACCCTCACGTCCTAAAGCCAGATGATCTCCTTCACGATCAAAGTCTGTTCCCCATTGGTTTAATAGATCAATCGTGGAGGGCCCCATGTGAACAAGTAGATCAACAGACTGAGGATCACAAAGCTCTACGCCCGTACGCAAAGTGTCTTTGCCATGTAATTCAGGAGAATCGTTTTCCCCCACTGCGGCGGCAATCCCTCCTTGTGCTCGAAAGGAGTTACTTTGTTCCTCTTTCGCTTTAGTTAGAATAACAACCTCCCCTATTTTGGCGAGGGATAGAGCGGTCATTAATCCAGCAATGCCACTACCCACAACGATAAAATCGGTTACCCTACGCGTCATTTTCTACAGATCCTTTCACGAAATCTTAACATTTTGTTTCAACCTTATTTTCTCAGGAAAATAAACAATGTCAACCATAATTTTTTGCCTAATCATTTCTCCATTCTCAACGACTCCATCAAGGATCAACTGTAACTCTTGACAATCTCTCTGACAAAAAAGAAAAAAGCAGTCTATCCCCTTATTTTTCAGCTATAATGAAGAAAGAGTTAGTTATTTGATATCGGAGGAATTCAAGCATGAAGCCGATTTATCTGGACTACGGGGCAACCAGTCCCGTTCGCTCAGAAGTATTAGAGGTGATGATTCCCTATTTTCAAAATGAATATGGAAACCCAGGGAGTATTCACGACGCCGGGCAACGTGCCTATGATGCCATTCAATACGCACGGGTTCAAGTTGCCCAAGCATTAGGAGCAGAGTCAGCTAGAGAGATTCTTTTTACAAGCAGTGGCACTGAATCAAATAATCTTGCCATTATTGGAGCCGCTCGTCTGCAACGCTCCAAGGGTAATCATATTATTACGTCGAAAATTGAACATCCCTCTGTCTTAGAGACTTGTCAATATTTGGAGCAAGAAGGGTTTCAAGTCACTTATTTAGATGTAGATTCCTTTGGTTCTGTTCACATCGATAACTTGAAAAATGCCATCACGGATCAGACAATTCTAGTCACCATCATGGCTGCGAATAATGAAGTGGGCACCATTCAATCCATCGCAGAAATGGGTCAACTCCTAAAAGAAACCCCCATCCTCTTTCATACAGACGCTATTCAGTACATAGGAAAGGTTCCTTTTACTGTTGATCAATTGGGAGTCGATCTACTTTCGATCGGAGGGCATAAAATATATGGTCCCAAAGGAGTGGGGGCTCTCTACATTCGCAAAGGAACCAAGATTGAACCCATCATGTTTGGTGGCGGTCAAGAACGTCGTTTACGACCCAGCACCTTAAATACTCCATTAATTGTTGGATTCGGTGTGGCATGCCAACTAGCCGTCCAAGAAGCTAAATCTGAATCTCAACGCTTAACTTCATTACGTAATGACTGTTGGCAAAGAATTCAAGATGAAATCGGAAATGTGGAACTAAATGGTCATCCTGTTCTTCGTCTTCCCAACAACTTGAATCTCAGTTTTGATCGGGTTGAAGGACAAGCTATTTTACTTGAGCTGAATCGCTCACAAATTTATGTATCTAGTGGATCAGCATGTAGTGCCGGTAAACATCGGGCTTCTCATGTATTAAAAGCAATGGGTAAAAGCGATGATATCGCTCACCAAAGCCTACGAATCACATTTGGAAAAGAGACTACAGAAAACGACATTCATCTGTTTATTGAGAGCTCTAAACAGGCTCTTCATTATTTACGATCTTTGATGATTTGATTCTGAGATCTAATGCACAACAAAATCAATAAAAATTGACATCAATCGTGGAGGCTACCGATCATTGAGTAGGTTTATTAAACCATTATTACAACTCATATTGGGATTGTCGATTGCAACAGCCGCTTGGATTCTCTTTGTTTTTTTACAGTGGTTTAACTACTCCGAACCTGATCAAGTTTATCTTGTGGGAGCAATTATCTCCTATGGGTTCGTCTATCTTTTTCTCTGTGGTGTGGTATTCTTTATCTTCACCTTTATTAAGCATCGAAAAAAACCTGATGTTCTTAAAAAGCGTTTCTTTATCTTTTCTGCTTTTTATTTACTATTGAGCCCTTTAGTTATCATGTCTTTTGATAATTATCTATTGGTCACTCCCAAAGGAATTGCTTATAATCAGTTTTTAAAAATCAAAGATGAGAAAGTTAAAGGATGGTCAGAGATCGATCGGGTTGTTCTAGATTATCAACAATCTACCTGGCTACCAAACGAACAGATTCGCTTACAATACATTATCAAATTTAAAGATGGAACCACGATCGATCTCAATAACTATAACTCACCTCTATTTGAGGCTAAAGAATTTATGGGAATTCACCGTGTCATGGTGAATCATGGAGTATTAATCGAAAAGAAACGACCTCTTCCTAAGCACCTTGAAAAGCCAGATACATTCATTTATCAAATCTTTCACTACAAAGCAAAAAACACCCAAGATTAATCTCTGGGTGTTTTCTTATTCCCAATCTAACATAATGTTCCAGATCCCGTCGGGTCGCCGTTTCTCTGTCTCGCTCTCGTAGCAGATCCGCAAAAGTCGCTCGTCAGAGAAACATCTCCCCTTCTAAGTTCATCCAATCAAGCTTATTTAGCTAACTCATAGATCGCTTGTGCATAAATTGCAGTAGCTTTTAATAAATCCTCTACTTCTATAAATTCATCTTTCTGATGAGCTGTTTCTTCTTTACCTGGGAATAAAGGTCCAAATGCTACACCTGTATGAAGGGCTCTTGCATAAGTCCCACCACCAATGGCTAATAACTTAGCTGGCTCGCCTGTCTGCTCCTCATACACCTTAGCTAGCGTTTTTACCAATGGATGTTCAGGTTCACAATAATGAGGAGAGGCATGACTAAAGACGTGAGCTTGATAACCAAAGTCAGCTACTTTCTCTTCAATCGTTTTTACAATCTCATCGCAATCCCCAGAAATTGGATAGCGAACATTAATTCGGATCGATTGTTTTTCACCTTGTTTGTAGTGAAACACACCCGCATTAACTGTTAACTTACCAACAATCTCATCTTCCTGTTGAATCGATAATTTTTCACCAAAAAAACTGTCTGTATACAATTCGTTGATCATCCGAACAAAATTAGCTCCTGTTGCGTCTAATGAGAATTGCTCCAACAGCTTCGCCATTTCTAATGCCGCATTTAATCCTTTTTCTGGTTCAGAGCCATGATAAGAGCGCCCTTCTAGGACAATACTCACATGGCTATTGGATTCTTCAGCATAGCCTCTGATTTGATGTCTGAGTAAGTAGTCTTGTACTTTTTCTTTTAATGCAAAAACATCTCCATCACCAGATAATTGTACTCTAGCTAGATCAGGTACCATGTTCACCCGTTGTCCTGACTCAAAGGAGAGCAGAGTCCATGCTCCATCTTCAGACAAGTGATCTTCTCTAACTCCAAACGTTTGAATATCTAATAAACCTTTTTCAGCAGTAATAATAGGAAAGTCAGCATCTGGAGTAAAACCCATCGAAGGCATCTCTTCTCGCTCAAAATAATGATTCATACAACGCCATTGAGATTCTTCATCTGTTCCTAAAATCAAACGAATTCGTTTGGATAATGGGAGATTTAACTCTTTCACGATTTTAAGGGCAAAGTAAGCTGCCATCGTGGGTCCTTTATCGTCAATCGCACCACGTGCAAAAAGCTTTCCATTACGAATCGTTGGGGTAAAAGGTGGTGAAGTCCACCCATCTCCTGCAGGTACAACATCTACATGAGAAAGGACACCAATCAACTCTTCACCTTGACCCCATTCAATATGACCTGCATAACCATCTAGATTTTTCGTTTGGAATCCATCTTGTTCCCCTAGCTGTAGCATATGACGAAGTGCTTCAGCTACTTTTTTCCCGAATGGAGCTTCTAAGCTAGCAGATTCTTCATCTAGAACACTCTCAATCGCTAAAAATTGGTTTAACTCTTCCAACAATATTTCTTTTCTTTTTTGAACTTCTTCCATCCACTGAATTTGACTCATGAACAACCCTCCTACTATTCCCATACAAAATTAGGTGTAAATGCAACTTCCCATATGTAACCGTCTGGATCTCTAAAGTCTACGGTTAAATAACCGGGTGAATAGTGCTCCATTTCAACAGGACCACGAATCACATCAGCCTGCTGTTCTTGAAGCCATTTCGCTACTTGGTGAACAACTTCTTCACTTGAAGCTGATAAACATATATGACGTGGACCTAACGTATCCTGCTTTTGGATCTGTGGACGCTCCACGAAATAAATTTCCGTTTGTCCCTTCACGAACGCATGGTTACTTAACTGTTTCCAACCAACTAGTCGAAATAATTCTTCATAAAAAGGTTGAGAAAGCCTCCAATCTCGAACCCAAAACTCAAGATGATGAATTCCCATAAGATATTCCCCCATTTGAACAACACATTTAATATATCACGCTTATCAATTCAAAACCAAATGTTGTTATTAAAAAGGAGAATTCGGATGACTCCCCGAAATGGTAGATAGACCTCGACTTGAGCAACAACTTGAATGAATTAGAAATCAAATGGCTTGATTGAATGAACCTAGGAGGGGAGTTGTTTCTCTGACGAGCCTTTGTGAACCCACTATGAGAGCGAGACAGAGAAACAGCGACCCGACGGGATCGAGATCATTATGTTACTACAAATGCTCATATAGAGAATAGACATGAAATTATGTGAGGAGATGAAACATGCCTTACGCCTGGACACATATTTTATTCGGAAGACAATTAGTAAAAGAAAAAATTCTCTGCAAGCCGCAACATCAACAATTATTTCAACTGGGGTGTCAAGGACCAGACTTTTTTTTCTTTCATCGCTTTTGGCCTTGGATTCATGACCCTCGTGGTGAGAAATTGGGAAATTTGTTTCATACCATTGATTGTGGTTCTACACTAGTCGATTTGATTATCACTGCAAAAGAACATCCAACTATTCAAGATTATATGCGAGGTTTTGTCACTCATCACCTCTTAGATCGCAATACTCATCCATATATTCATTACCGCGCCGGATATAAACAATATAAACATCAGGAATTAGAAGTGATTTTAGATACCATCATCGCTAAAAACATAGCCAATCTAGAAACGTGGCGAACTCCCTTAGCTCCCGAGATTGATGTCGGGGATCAGTTACCTGACGAGTTAGTAGAAATTCTCCATCATGTGTCTAAGAAACATTTCTCAGAAGGAAAACAGTTTTCCGCTGCCGATTATCAGCAAGCCTATCAGGATACGAAACGAGCTTTCCAACTATTTTTTGATCCCTATGGAATCAAACTCATTCTTACTTTCGGTAAGATTCGCCCATTCCGACATTCGAAGCGAATTCCAGCCAAAGACTTTCTTAATATTAAGCGTACTTCTTGGAGTCACCCAGCCATTAAAGAGGAAAAGCACCAAGAAAGCTTTTGGGATCTATGGGATCAAGCACTTCAGGAAAGTAAAGAACTCTTCCCATTGATTGAACAATACTGGAAGTCTGATCAAGCTTTGATCGAACCAATCAAACATCTCATTGGTAACCTTTCCTATGATACAGGAAAAGATTGTGCTTTAATATTAGACAATCAATTTTCTGATCCACTAGTTTAAAAATAAAACAACAAGCATCCTCCACTTCCATGGATGCTTGTTGTCGTCAACTCTATATGAGCCATTTGATCCAAATCCAGTCGGGTCTTTGTTTCTCTATCTCACACTCGGGTCGTGTTCGCAAAAGTCGTTCGCCAGAGACACATCTCCCTCCTCGATTGATACAAAGAGATCAATAGCGATTCCCAAGACTTCAAGTCGTTTTCTCCAAGTTGAGTTGTTTCGATCTATTTCTCTAAAAATTGGAGAACAAAGTAATACAAATATCCAATCAATGCAGTGACGGGAAGCGTTAAGACCCATGCAGACACAATTTTTCCGGCGACTGTCCAACGAACGCTTTTGACACGTTCAGCTGCTCCCACCCCAATAATTGAACCTGTAATGGTGTGAGTGGTACTCACTGGAATCCCTAGTTTCGCAACAGTCGCTAAGATTAGGGCCGCACCTGTTTCAGCTGCAAATCCTTGCGGAGACTCCAATCGACTCAGACGAGAACCAATGGTATGAATAATCTTCCGTCCTCCTGCAGCTGTTCCCAAAGCCATCGCTAAGCCTGCTGACAAAATCACCCAGAAGGGAACTGTCATATTATCTGCACTTTGATATCCTGCAGCGATTAAAGCCATCATAATAATCCCCATTGCCTTTTGGGCATCCGCAGCCCCATGGCTAAATGCCATGAGTGCTGAAGAGATAATTTGCAAAGGACGAAATACCCGTTTTACTTTTGAGCGAGGCGTGTTTTTAAAAATAGAACGAATAAGTTTAATAAGTCCAGCCCCCACTAACGCTCCAAGGATTGGAGAAACGAGTAAAGCGACCAAAATCTCTAGGATTCCACCCACTTTAAGTACTTCTGGTCCTTGATAAGCGATCGCCGCTCCCACCAGACTACCAATAAGCGCATGAGATGAACTAGTAGGTAACCCCATTAAAACGGTTACAATATTCCAAGTAATCACAGCTAATAAGGCAGAAATAAGTACAACTTGTGTGATTAATGTAGGATTCACAATATCTTTACCAATCGTTTTCGCTACTTCTGTAGAAAAAAAAGCACCTGCTAGGTTTAAAACAGCAGCCATCATGATCGCTTTCGCTGGTGAAAGAGTACGGGTTCCAACAACTGTAGCAATCGCATTTGCTGTATCATGCCATCCATTAGTAAAGTCAAAAACTAATGCTAAAATGATGACGGCAACCATAATCCAAAACGGATCAAGCATATTTCATTACCACGCTTTCCATCAAATCCGTCAAGTCTTCAAAGGTATCCGTTACATTTTCCAAACGCTCATAAATCTCTTTCATCTTAATCAACTCAATGGGATCCATGGTCTCCTGAAATAATGAGCTGATTCCTTCCCGCATCAACTTGTCTCCTTCATTTTCCAAATTATTAATCTCGATCGATGCTTTACGAATTGATGCATAATCACGTTTTTGTAAAGCTATAAAGGCATCTTGAAGGTAACGAGCGTTATTCTGGATATTTTCAGCAAACATGACTAGGAAAGGTGTAGATTTATCAACATGCATATACACAAAGCGAGCTGCACAAGCTTCAATGCCATCCAAAATATCATCTAAATGACTAGCTAACTTTAAAATATCCTCATGATCCAGTGGGGTGACAAAAGTTTGGTTAAGCTCTTGAATCAAAAGGTGCGTATAATCATCACCAACTAATTCTAGATCTTTAATTTTTTCAGCATACTCTTCTTTTTTCTCCAAGGTTTCTACGTTTTCTCTGAAGAGTTGAGCTGCTTCAGCGATGTTAGACGTTGCATCTAGCATAATTTGATAAAATAGTTGATCTTTCTTCCGATTAAATAGCACCTTGATTCCTCCTGATTTACTTAAGTTTAACTAAATCTTATCTTAATCTTAATAAAACCTTGTTGGAAAGCATTTTTTATTCTCGTCACCATATTTTTAGGTTTGATTAATATAATCTTAATAAAAAATTTACATTCAAAGTTCAATGAACGTAATTCCCATTTTAATCAAAATGAGTACCTACTTTCAAATCTTAAAAATGGAAAAGCTGCTGGCGAGATTATTTTACTCGCCAACAGCTTTAAGCATGTGAGCTATAATGAATAAAGTTTCCTTCAATAGTCAGAAACAAGATGTTTAAATCACAGATCACACTCGAGATCTCATTCATCTCTTCGGTCAATCTAAGAAATTCTGTTTCATCTTCCACATCTCGTAGCTGATCAAAATGAACCATGTACTTTTGCTCAAATAATTTAATCTGCTCAGGAATTTGGGAGCAAATTTCTTGGCATTTCAACTCAAATTCCTGTTGAACCTTTTCAGGTAAACACTCGTACTCGATATTTAAATAAGGTCGCTCCACTTGTAGCCTTTCATCATAACGAATTTCATACTGTTTTTCTGACATGAACTCAACTCCGAAAACAACCTATTATTCCGCTTCCACCTGTGTTTCTATCTGTTGATCTTCTCGTTCTTTAGGTGCTTCATTTAAAAGCTGCTCTTTTTGTTTGTTGAGAAGAGCTGGATCGCCCTCATCTGTTTTCCATTCTTTTTCCAATTCAACCAAAGATTCATGATAGTCTACATCCATTTGCTCGCTGACTTCTTTCCAACGTTGGTCTGTATATTTACCAACTTGTTTCCAACGACTATCAATCCAATTTCCAATGGTAACCCAATCATCGCCTTCAATTTTTCCTTGCTCTTTAATATAATTATTTGCTTGATCTAACCGCTCATATTCTTGTTTCGTTTTTTCTATTACTTCTTCATGATGTGTATTGAGGCGCTGATTATCCAGTTTGTATAATCGAGCCATTGAATCAAGTGCTCTCGGACCCCACGGCTGGTTCATCATCTGTAATTTCTTTTGCTGTTCAAATAGTACTTTTAGCATTTCATCTTCATTCGTCACAGATTGGAAATTACCCCCAGCAACATTCGCCATATCTCTTAGTTCTTGGGAGTCCTGCGTATTTACGTCGATTCCAACAACATCAATGTGAGCCAAGCTTTTTGACTGATGGGTTTGAGCAGCAGCTGTTAGCGGATCGCCATTACAACTTTCTGTTCCATCACCAAAAACGATGATAAAGTTCTCTACTTGAGAAGGAGCCCCATTCTGCATTTCCTTAGCACTCTCTTGAATCGCACGTGCTAATGGAGTCCATCCAGTAGCTTTTATTTGATTTAAAGAGCCTTGCAAAGGATGTGGTTGATTCAAAACGCCTGAGTATATATTTTCTGTCACAGAACATGACTCAGCTTTACCGTCTTTACCATTATTTCCACGATGACCATATGCCTTTATATGAATAGATGTATCGGGTGGCAAAATGGAGGTCAATTGCTGTACCCCTTCCTTCGCCAAATCCATTCTTTTCTTTTCTCCTAGCTCAGCACCCATACTACCACTTGCATCTAATAAAACAACTACATTTGCTTTCTTTTTTGCTTGATCACTATTTGCTGGCACAGGAGAAGGGGCTGGTACAGGATTCACGGTCTTCATTTTTTTCCAGGCATCGATCTGTTTTTGGTATTCAGGGTTTTGCATCTGACTGAAAGTTTCTGCATCCTGTTTATAACTTTCGCCCACCAAACCTAGTAAATAAGCATAAGCTTTATCTTCTGTTAATCCCTTTGGCATTTGTTTTAATGCTTTTTCTACTTTTACAGGGTCATATTTTTTTCCTGCATATTCCCCTCTTCCTTCATCTGCCAAGATACTCTCTAGATCAGTAGAAGGAGAAGGGCTCTTCGAAGCCTTTACATCAGTGAATTGCGATTCTGCATCTTTAGCTCCAACTTCAGAAGGAACTGCTAACTCATCCACTTTTTCAATTTGACTACCTGTCGTATTTTGAATTTGTTGAACCACGGTAGCACAACCACTCAAACAAAAACAAAGAGATATGTTCACAGCGAGCCAAAGTTTGTTTGCCTTAACTCTCATAGGCACCTCCTTTGTTCTCCCGACCCACAGAATCCATTATACCAAGTATTGCCTAAAAAAAAGTTTTGTATGATTTTAGATTACTTGAAGTAATGAGTTTTGGCAACTATTCCCCGTACTCGATTAAGGCGATTCTATTTCAATTTGAAGAATCAGGGTAGAATACATTTTGAAATCTCCCTATATACCCCATATAGTTTTCTATAATGATCTGTAAAATCCCTGCAAAAGGATCATCTTCTTATTCACTCTATCAAAAAATGCTATTAGTTATCCCATTATTCGTTGACTTCATCAACCTCATCCGCTTGTTTAAAGAACATTGGGTTTAGATTATAATAAAGACAATCCTAGGAAACAAACAAGTATCATGTTTGCTAGACAAATTGAATGTAGGACTGATCATATGAGTAATCGTAATATACGTGTTGTCGTTGGTATGTCCGGTGGTGTGGACTCGTCAGTCACCGCCTGGCTTCTTAAAGAGCAAGGATATGAAGTGATCGGTTTATTTATGAAAAACTGGGACGATACAGATGAATTTGGTCACTGTACCGCTACTGAAGACTTTGAAGATGTTCGTCGTGTATGTGCACAGATTGGTATTCCTTACTACTCAGTAAACTTTGAAAAAGAATACGAGCAGAAAGTGTTTCAGTACTTCCTTGATGAATATAAAAGAGGCAGAACCCCCAATCCCGATGTCATGTGTAATCGTGAAATTAAATTTGGGGAGTTTTTAAAGAAAGCTAAACTCCTTGGAGCCAATTACATCGCAACAGGTCATTATGCTCAAATCATCGAAAAAGATGGACAAAAGTTCCTAGCTCGAGGTGCTGATCCTAACAAAGATCAGACTTACTTCCTTTATGCTGTCAAAAAGCCCCAACTGATGCAAGCCATGTTTCCCATTGGTCATATGAATAAACGTGAAGTACGGGCTTTAGCTGAACAAATCGGTCTATCAACAGCCAAGAAAAAAGATAGTACAGGGATTTGTTTTATTGGGGAACGTAACTTTAAAGAATTCCTAAGCCACTATCTCCCAGCCCAACCGGGTGAAATCCGCACATTAGAAGGTGAGTTAAAAGGTCGACATGATGGATTAATGTATTATACTCTTGGGCAACGACAAGGGTTGGGGATTGGTGGAGGCAATGGAAGTGGAGACCCTTGGTTTGTAGTGAAAAAAGATTTATCTACGAACACTTTATATGTCACTCAAGGACATGATCATGAGGCCCTTTATTCAAAAGGATTACTTGCCACAGACGCCAACTGGCTCACTGATGAAATCCCATTGCAACCTTTTGAATGTACTGCAAAGTTTCGATATCGACAAAAGGATCAACCTGTGCGTGTTATTCCTCAATCAGATCAAACAATTCGTGTTGAATTTAAAGAACCCCAACGTTCCGTTACTCCAGGTCAATCCGTCGTATTTTACAATGAAGACATCTGTTTGGGTGGCGGGATCATCGATCAAACCCTTTAAAAAGATATTTTTCTGACGACCCATCATCATAATCAAATGAAAGTCATAGAAAAAACCCAGTTTCGTAACGAAACTGGGTTTTCTTTTACTTATTGAACGTTGAAGTAATAAGGAATACGACTTGTTTTTCCATCTAGCGTTTTAACAGTGATATAACCCTGATAATCGCCTGGTTTCTTAAATTTCACATTAGCTGTTACAGTAAAGGTTGCAGACTTCCCTTTAGCAACAGCCAATACTGGTTTGTTAACCATCACTTGAGAAGGCTTGTCCGGAACCACAGTATAAACTTGGTAGGAAGATGTTGGGTTCTTCAAGGTAACCTTAATTTTTTGATTCTTTGCACCCTTATTAAATGGTCCAAAGCTTAAGCTAGCAGGGTATGCTAAAGCTGAAGGTTTGTTAGCTTTTGCTACATCCATCACTCCAGCACCCACTTCAACAGGTACATATGCACTCTTTGGAGCATTGGCTGTTGCCATCAAAGCAGATTTAATATCTTGTGGTTTCCAGTCTGGATGTGCTTGTTTTAACAATGCAGCTGCTCCTGCTACATGTGGAGTAGCCATTGAAGTTCCATTATAAGAAGCAAGTCCTCCACCCACTACACTGGAATAGACATTGACACCTACGGATGCAATATCAGGTTTTAAAGTATAGTTCACAGTTGGACCACGAGATGAAAAGTTAGCGATTAGACGGTCATTCGTGGTTAAGAACTCACGATCTGGGCTTGGTTCCATGACTACAGAGCCTGAAGCCGCTTTGGAAATCCAAGCACCATCTAGATCCGATACCATCACCATAGGAATCGTAACCGTTGGTTCTACGGACATCTGAGTTGGGTCTCCAGCACTGTTGTTGATTAAAATAACACCAGCAGCCCCTTTAGCTTGAGCATTCAAAGCTTTCTCAGAGAATGTACATCCGCCGCGTTTGAGTACAGCTACTTTTCCAGTTAAATCAGCATTGATCGGATCACAACCCAATCCATCTTGTTCACTAATCACAGCAAGTGGTGCAGATACTTTTTGTTGAACTTTTCCGCCTGGATCAGATGAGCCTACAAAAACGGTACGCTTCTCACCATCTACAGTAACGTCAATAGACTTACCAATAAAGTGTTTATTGGAAACAGCTCCTACTGTAATTACCTTTTCAGCAATTCCAGGTGATCCAACCGTCATCGGACCAGGACCATCATTACCTGCTGCGATCACAACAGTCATTCCAGCATCAGAAGCAGCATTTACAGCTTCCACTAATGGGTCATAACCAGGTGATGCATCTCCACCCAAGCTTAGGTTCGCAACATCCATTCCATCATTGAGTGCGTCTTCTACAGCTTTCACGATGTAAATATCATCAGCACTACAATCCTCGCAAGGGAAAACGTTATAGTTCCCTAGATACGCTTTAGGTGCTACACCACTTAATTTACTCTTCGCTACTCCTGTGGGATCTTCATAATTGGAAATCCCTGCAATGGTACCTGCTACATGGGTTCCATGTGAACCGATTGCTTCAGGTGTAGACTGTGGATCTGGACCATAGACTTTTGCAGCGATCACTTTGTTACTGGTAAATTTATACCATTCAGAAATAGGATTACCATTTTCATCATTCTGAACCTTTGGGAATCCTGCAGGCATTGGTAAGGATGAGTCTTTTAGATACGGATGATTGACATCAACCCCACTATCAATGACAGCTACTTTAATTCCTTTACCATCATAACCTGCATTCCACATTGGAAGATCATTAACGATTTCATGGCTACGATTCATAACTGGACGATACTTTTTACTTGGAATCACTTGTTTGACTCCTGGAGCATTTGCTAATTTCTTAGCTTCTTGATCAGTTAACTTCACTGCCATCCCATTAAAGGTAAGCGAGTATTCAGAAACCACTTTCGCAGATTTCATCTCTTTACGAATATAATCTTTTACATCGTTCCGCTCTTTGGCTAGATGGGAACGGTAATTTTTAACATTTGCACCTTGAACGTTTAACTTTTTACCACTTTCCACTTTTGTTGCTTGCAATCCCTTGATGTCACCAGAGTATGTAGCAACTGGTTGATCCTCAAGCTGTACAAAATAGTATCCTGATTTGGATGAATTTTGCTGACTAGCAGCATCTGCTGTTGTCATCGAAAACCCTGACAATACTAGCATAAAACTAAGTAGAATGAAAGAAGATATACGCCAGCGTTTCATATTGAACCCCCTCAATATATATGTGATTAGAAAATACTATTATTCGAATTCGACAAAAATTTGTGAATCCCTTCTAATATTGCGATAAAAAGTGAAAAATTTTTCGGTAAATTCGCCCAATTGATCTAATGGATTATCCTATTACTACAAAAGTTCGACATTTTTGTGTAATTCTTACCACTTTTACAAAAATAGTACTTGAGTCCTCTATACAAAATATTGTAAAAAGAATAGTATAGAAGCAAGATTTTGGTTGAAGGGGGGAACGTTTGATGCGTAGAAAACATAACCTACCGCCTCAATCGGAAGATCATGAGGAATCATTTTCTCAGTATACGAAATTTCTCAAACGAAGTACCACTGCCTTTATAGGTCTAGGTCTGGCTTGTTCCATTCTATCTTTTATTGGAACCTATTACCTATTCAAACCGGATCACTTAAACAACCAATCCCCACCGAGTACACCTTCTGATCCTACACCTCATGTGGTTGTAGATCGGTTTGATCGATACCCTGACTCTCAGAATAACAGCAAACAAGACTTGTCTACTACAGAGTCCCCAGAGACGACGATTACAGTCATTGAGCCTAAACATGTAGTCTCTCTTCCAAGCAAAGTGAGGGAGAATCCAACTCAATTGTTTCCTTTGTTGCCTGAATACTCATCTCTATCAATCTCAGTCTATTATCCCAGTCGTCCTACTGAACTTAAGCCTTTATATCAAAAAAAATTTAATCAAATTTATACCGCTGGTTTTTATCTATCTCCAACAGGAGAATTGGAAAAGACTGATGAAGGTGAAAATACTCTTCAAATGGCTTCAATGACCCAATCGGACATTTATATCAGTTTAGAAAGTAAAATTTCACCCGAACAATTTTATCATTGGATTTCTTCACCAGATAAGAGAAACCTAACAATCAATGAATTAGTAAAGCTAACAAGGAAATATAATCTTCGGGGAGTTCACATCAATCTCAATCAAATACAACTCCAAGATCAGAAGCTGTTTACAACATTTATACAGGAGTTATCTCGCGATCTCCATGATAGTCACAAAAAGCTAAGCATCTCGCTACATGCCTTTATCAACACACAGAATAAAGTTGAAAACTCACCAGCAGAAAACTGGCATCAACTAGGCAAGTATGCAGATCAAGTCATTGTGAAGCCTGTATACATCCATCAAAAGACTTCCTATTCAACTAATTGGCTTGATGAAGTTATTAAGTTTACAAAGCAACAGATTTCCCCCACTAAAATCCATGTACACATACCCACAAATGCATACATAAATAAGAATGATGACTACTGGGAAGAGCTTTCACCTCATGAAGTTGAAACTCTTTTAAAAACCAAATCCGACACGGTTCGACAGGCCAACGGGGACTTAATTTCCACTGTTCAAGTTGCAGGGACTAAAAAGTCAGTAATCTACCAAGATGAGATTGGAATCTCAAACAAACTACAAACGATCAAAGCCAATCACCCTGATATTGCTGGAGTAATCAGTGAAGTTAACGATAGCAAGAACCTAGAAAGCATTCACCTTATTGAAAAGGAGCTTCATAGAAGCAAGAAAGCTCAAGAAAGCTACAAATAATAGAAAAGAAAAAAAGTGAGGTCAATATAAGCCTCACTTTTTCTTATTGGCGTGCCCTGGAAGATTCGAACTCCCGACCTTCTGATCCGTAGTCAGACGCTCTATCCAGCTGAGCTAAGGGCACATAAGTATATTCTCTTGTAGTGTGGTTGACTAAATCTTTTTGAACTCATGAATCCATCATAGCAAGAGATATCACCATCATTATTTGTAGTAATGAGATTGGCGTGCCCTGGAAGATTCGAACTCCCGACCTTCTGATCCGTAGTCAGACGCTCTATCCAGCTGAGCTAAGGGCACATAAGTATATTCTCATCAAAAACAAATATAATTATATATCGCAAACAAACTTCTGTCAAGCCTTTAATCTAGAAAAGTCTAAAGTTTAGGAATCAATAGTAACGATATTGGCGTGCCCTGGAAGATTCGAACTCCCGACCTTCTGATCCGTAGTCAGACGCTCTGTCCAGCTGAGCTAAGGGCACATATATGGTGCGGACGAAGGGACTTGAACCCCCACAGTCTACAATGACCACAAGAACCTGAATCTTGCGCGTCTGCCAGTTCCGCCACGTCCGCAAGGGACTATATCTCTACTATCTGTTACTATCGACAAAGAATAATGTAACACGTATCAATAGAAAAGTCAATAAAAACTTTAGTGAGTTCGCCGAATTGAACTTCACCTAATAGTAGGCAAAAAATTTTGTGACCATATTTCATTCCTCTATATTCCTCTATGGATGATTTTAATCTTCATCCTTGCCTTGTTACATAGCTGTAACCCTGATCAGATATCTTTAAATTACTCTGCAAGTAGAGATAAATAGGATGAAGCAACGAGTCCAACACCTCATTTATAATGGATCGTAGATCAACTGAGGACTTTTCTAAGGAGGACTTTTACATGGTAAAGAATAAGGTCGTTTTTATTACGGGAGCTGCTAGAGGGATTGGTTACCAAATCGGAGAGAAGTTCGCCGAAAATGGTGCCAAAGTCGTCCTCTCTGATTTAAACAAGGAGGGGGTTCTACAAGCCGCTGTTCAGCTGTCCTCCAAAGGCTATGATGTAATTGGATTACGTACTGATGTAACCCAAGAAGAAGAAATCAAAAATGCTCTCGATAAAACAGTAGAGCATTATGGAAAACTGGATGTTTTAATTAATAATGCAGGGATGCAGTATGTATCGCCCATTGAAGAGTTTCCTATTGAAAAGTTTGAATTACTCACGCGAATTATGATGATTGCTCCTTTTATTGCTATTAAGCATGTGTTTCCAATCATGAAACAACAAAAACAAGGCCGGATTATCAATATGGCTTCTATTAACGGATTGGTTGGCTTTGCAGGTAAAGCTGCTTATAACAGCGCAAAGCATGGTGTGATCGGTTTAACAAAAGTAGCAGCCTTAGAAGGAGCACCATTTGGAATTACCGTAAATGCTTTAGCACCTGGGTATGTAGATACCCCTCTAGTTCGGAACCAATTACAAGATCTAGCCAAAACCAGAAATGTTCCTTTAGAGAAAGTACTTGAAGAAGTGATTTATCCACTCGTCCCACAAAAAAGATTACTCCAAGTTAAAGAGATCGCAGATTATGCGATGTTTATCGCTAGCGACAATGCCCAGGGAGTAACAGGACAAGCCATCGTGATTGATGGAGGGTATACCTCTCAGTAATTAAGAGGCACCTGATTAGCACCCACTTTAATGAAAGAGATATAAAAATAACGAGGAAATAGAGAGATTAGAAACTCTATTTCCTCGTTATTTAAAAACTTCCTTTGTAACAAATTTGATTCAAATGTAATAAATTCGGTTCAAAACAAACCCCTTCTTATCTACGACTCAATTATCCGTTTTTTCAGTTAATAATATGCAATAAAAAAACATCAAAAGTATCTTTTAATGTTTAAGGTAATCATTCAATATAGTGAGTGGAGGCGGCACCCGGATTTGAACCGGGGATAAAGGTTTTGCAGACCTCTGCCTTACCACTTGGCTATGCCGCCTTAAAAAAATAATGGCAGGGGCGGTAGGAATCGAACCCACGCTAGAGGTTTTGGAGACCTCTGTTCTACCATTAAACTACGCCCCTACATGGTGCTGGTGATAGGACTTGAACCCACAACCCCCTGATTACAAGTCAGGTGCTCTACCAATTGAGCTACACCAGCAAGATCTATGGTGGCTCGGGACGGAATCGAACCGCCGACACGAGGATTTTCAGTCCTCTGCTCTACCGACTGAGCTACCGAGCCTTATTGTATCATCCTAAACAGACATTTGTCAATGCTTTTTATTGATTAAAAAAACTTCTGTCCCATTCAGAAGTTTTAATGGCGGAGAGAGAGGGATTCGAACCCTCGAGACGGGTTTGACCGCCTACACGATTTCCAATCGTGCTCCTTCGGCCAGCTCGGACATCTCTCCAAAATCAAAGTTTATTTCTGAATGAAAATAGTGCTACGACATTTAATATGTTTGATTATGAAGTTGATTTCAATCAATTTGCGTGCAACTCACAAGTTATATATTACACAGTTTCAAACGATAAGTCAACACTTTTTTAAAAATAATTATTCCAAAAGTAGTTTATTAACTTCCAGTGACAAATGAAATAATCCCTTTTACGCTCGACTCATATTAGCAAAGATAAAATAAAAACCACCTAAGGAAGGGTGGTTGGATCTGCCTGGCAACGTCCTACTCTCCCAAGGGTCTGCACCCCAAGTACCATCGGCGCTGGAGGGCTTAACGGTCGTGTTCGGGATGGGAACGAGTGGGTCCCCTCCGCCATCATCACCAGACAGGTATTGAATTAGTGTGAAGGTTTCACACCTTGAAAATGTGAAGGAAGAACATGTTGCATAAGAAGAAGATAAGAAGTAGGTTAAGCCCTCGACCGATTCGTATC
>NZ_SMAG01000014.1 GCF_004341825.1 Hazenella coriacea
AGGTAGAGCATGCAACCGATCAACCAGGATCGAGCAGCCAAACAGATCTGGCTGATCAGGAACAGCCGACCGAGCCAGATCAACCAAGCGAACCAACCAACCAAGCAGATCCGAACAACCAGATAGAGCAGCCAGCGAAAAAAATAGCCCTATTATATTTAAACGAAAAAGGGAAGCTGCCCAGTCAAAGGAAGCTTGCAGAAATGGCTAACATAAGTAGATATAGAGCAATCCAGGTGTTAAAGGCAGTGAGCCAATGAATAAAAAAATAGAATTATCCAGTCAGTTCATCAGGAAGAGAAATCTTCTATTCAGTAAAAAGGAACGAGATCTAATCCGCCTGGGTATCGTCAAAATGATGGATGAATGGACTGAAAAAGAATACCCCGAGTCGAAGATCCAGGAGTTACAGCGTTTGTTTTGGAAGTTTGATGACGGAAAGAGCTTCGACCACTTAAAAGGGGACTAGAAAAATAGTCCCCTTTCCCTCTTGACATTTTTAAATCAGAAGATTAATAATATTCTGTGAGTGGTAGAAATAAATAATTAGGAGGTATAAAAATATGTACTCTATTAACGGTAACCAAGCTGCTGCACAGCTTAGATTTAACCAGTGGAATCAAGATGACATTGTTATCCTACACGCAGCAACGACAGATTTGCATGACTGCGAAATTGTAGAAATCAGCGTGGTTGACATTAACGAGAATATTCTCTTTGACTCTTTGGTCAAGCCTAGGGGCGAAATTTCGCCCGAAGCCTTCGAGATCCACGGGATAAACGAGGAGATGGTGAAGGATTCCCCTCAGTGGTTGGAGATTTGGCAGAATCTATATCCGATTCTAAAGGATAAAAATATCCTAGCCTACAACGCTGATTTTTGTTCTAGGGTAATGATAGAGAGTTTCAAGGCTCACTTCTCGGATTGGTGGGATGAAAGTTTTCAGAATCTCAGGGATCAACTAGATCGAATTGATAGCAATTTCAATTGCGTCATGGATACATATTCCGATTTAATAGGGTGGGATCACTGGGTGAAGTTAAGAAACGCAGCGGATCGGGATTTAACTCACAGAGCGTTGGATAGTTGCCGGGCGACTTTGGAAGTAGTGAAAAAATCATACAAACCTAACTTTTCCGAGATGGATTACAAACGCGTTTTGATTCATGATGAATATAGAAAAAATGAACAGGAAATGGACTATATCACATCTGAAATTGAACGCCTAGCGATTCGGCAACGTAAACTATACGAAGATAATAAAAAATACCTAACTTTGCTACTGGACGAACAGAAGTTAGAAGAATACATTTCAGCGGGTGAAGTAGCAGCCACAAAGCCTAAAGGCGATCCATTTGCGGATGATGGGAAGCCTATTGATATTCCGGATGATGATCTACCTTTTTGAGGTGATAACGTGATAAAACTACGTATCCAGGGTTCGCTTGGTGAGGTTCAAAAATTTCTGGAAAGCCTAAAGGATCATTACCATGTACTAGAACATTCAGAGCCATACGCTAATAGAAACAGTGAATGTGTTAGGGTCTATGTCGAGATCCGCCAAGACGATAAATAAAGTAAAACCACCGACTCTATTAGATCGGTGGTTTTTTACTATCTAAGACTTAAGAAAGACTTACCTATCTTTGTAAAGAAAGTCTTTGGGGTTACTTGTTTTTGTTTTACCAGCGTTCCGAGCGGTCTACTTTTCCCGTCATACCAACCGACCCCCAACGGGTTTTCATTCCGCCCAGCCTTTAGCCAATTGCCTTTCTTTCCTTCTTCATGTAACCAACTCATATAAAAACCTCCTAATGCTATGTATTTATTCTATCTCATTCTATTCGATCTAATTAATATTTTTCCCTCTTTTCTCTTGCTTTCCTTCGTTTTATATTATATAATAATATTAATAGTTAATATTAATTGATAACAAAGGAGGTCACACGATTGGAAATGCTGAGAGTTCCCGAAGTCACGGAGCGATTAAAACAGAACGGAATTGAAGTGACAGACCAAGTTTTAAGAAAATGGCTTAGAGAAGGCGATTTAAAAGGAATTCGAGCAAGTAAAAAGGAAGGTTGGAAGGTTTCAGGGGATGAACTGGAACGATTCATAAGTGAAAAGAACCCCTTATACAGAGAGGTTAAGCGATTGAAAGAGGAGAATGCCAGGTTAGTGGGTGAGATCCAGCAGCTCAAAAATGAACTTGAAAGATTAAAATCATCCCCTTCTACCTTGGCCAGCACTCCAAAACCCCAAAAAGAAAAAGTAGCAAGGGAACTAAGGAGAGAAGAAGTCCATCAAATCTACATTAATTCGATGGATGTAACCTCCATCCCCACCGACCTTTATCAAGGAGGGGCTCACGCCGTCTTCGAAAATGCTTATAAAAAATTAGAATCTCTGGTTTTTGGAGAAAATGATGTAACTGATTTGTATAAACCAAAAACACATAAAACACGCCCTTATCAGTGCCCGGGAACGGGTAAGAATTTTGGCACCCCTGAAAAGGTTATATTATGCTTAGGGGGGTGGTTAATCGAACGAGAAATAAAGAGTCAAAAAAAGAAAATGACCATTAGAGGGAATGGGATAATAGAAATAACCAAAGATGAAGCCATGGATATTTTCAGTTTAGCGACTAAAAAAGTTAAAAACGTCGAAATTAGAAGGAGTATGTTAAGCGAATACATGGGACTTTTATTCCCGCCCTCTCTCTTTGAAAAATATGAGACATATCAGGAGGCAAGTCTAACGGATTTATATGACCAGGAGTCCAAAAAATACATTTGTCCCATGACTCACAAAAAATGCAGGACATCAACCCTGGCAGCCGAATCACTCATGAAAGCGATCTTAGGAAAATACAAAAAAGTCATAGAAGTAGTTTCTGATGATGACGATGATTTTTACAAATACATGGACTAAACAAAAAACAAACCGCCAAAATTAGACGGTTTGTCCAAAAAATTGATATACTAGAAAATAAAAAAAGCGATCTCCTACGCCCTGGTAAGCTAGAGGAAGACCGCCCCGAACAAAAAAATAGTCTCGTAAACAGTTTACCATCTTAAGATTGTACCAGTCAATGAAACCTATCGGGGTTTGTGTCTTCCTCCTGGATCGCAACAAGGAGGAATAGTAGTGACTAATAAAGTCATGAGAGGTTGGAAAAAACAAGAGTTCAACACTCCGGATAACGTTTGGAATCTAAAACTTGAGGGAGTTTATCGCGAGAAAAGAAAAGACCAGATGAAAGAGTCTAAGCTTTCTGGAACTAGTGTAAAACTAGTTTATATCTATCTTCTTCGTTGTCTCGATGTGTTTGGAGAGGTTTTCCCGAGTTACAGAAAGATCGGCGAAGCTACCGAAATGTCCTCGAAACAGGTGGAAAGATGTGTTAATTTCTTGTGTGAAATTAAATTAATCGAAAAGCGGAAGCGGTACAAAAAAGACTCTAAAGAACGAGACTCCAATCTATATGTCATCTACCACCCCGATCAGATCCCAACAATTCCACGCATAGACGCAGCGTCCGAAGGGTATGGACGTGACGTCCATGGGGGTACAGACGCAGCGTCCGAAGGGTATGGACGTGACGTCCATGGGGGTACAGACGCAGCGTCCGAAGGTATGGACGGGGAGTCTAAGAATTCTTTTAGTAGTAGTAGTAGTATTTTTAGTAGTAGTAGTGTAATAGAGTCAGATAAAAATTATGTAAAAGTAAATGAAGCTTGGCAAGAAAGTTTTAAAGAGCTCTTAGATCCTGCTATTTACCTGACTCTTACTAAATATGCTGAAATAGATTTTATTGTAGACATTCTAAAGAAAATCAAGAAGCATCACGACATTAGTGCTATCCATGATAACTTCGCCTTTGTTTATAGCTGCATAGATAAAGGTGGATATATTGTACCAACTAAACCAAAACCTAAAAAGAAATCTATCAATAAGAAGTTTCAAGGCAGGGGGGAAATCGTTCCTAAATCACTTCAATCGCTTGAAATTAAAGAAGATACAGACGAACAAAGTCAACCGAAAGAAAATGTATCACATGAAGAAAAACAGAGGCGTATTAAAGAAAAATTAAATCGCATGAACGAGGAGTTTAATAAGAATAAAGAAAAGCGTTCTAACTCTCTGTAAGAGCTTTAAAAGGGATACCCAGGGTGTTGGTATCCCTTAATTTTTTAGATATAGAGATAACAAGTTTATTTGATCCAGTTAAAAGGGTTCCGCTTAATATTACAAAATAATATTAATTTCGTTGTTAATGTTAATGGTAATAGTATTAACATTAAATGGATGAGGGGTACTATTACCCTTCAGAGTCTTTTAAAACACCTTAGAATGGATTTAAACGGCTCGGTTTGCAATGCAAACCCAAAGGAATAATGAAGATCCTGGCGAATCTCTTATGTAGAAGGAAAAGAGGTGAAATATTGTGAATGAAATGAAAGCGATCCTTGACATATTGTTAGATTTGAAAAACGAAATTAAAGAAGTAAAAGAAAACATGGACAATCGTTTTAACCAGGTCGAAAGACGTTTTGATGAAGCAAATAAACGATTCGATAGAATTGAAACGTCTGTCAACGGTATCTATGATCAAGTGGCAGCAACGACAGAGCGTGTATACAACTTAGAAACGAAGTGAAGGAGAAAGACGGATGGAAAAATATATAGTAGTTCTAGATCCAGGACAAGAACCACAAGTTGTAGAATCAAACTTTAACCCTAGGGATTTAATAAATAAAAAACTCCCAAACAATACAGATTGCACATTTATAGATAGTGAAAGGTCTATTCTTATTTATATGGATGATTTCGCCGCAGTGGATCGAAGTCTACCAGCAAACAGAGAAATCGAAGGATTAGGGGTAGTGGGAGGGTCTCTTGTTATTTGCGGCGTAGATAAAGACCTTGAAATTCCTGAACTCTGCGGATTGTCTTTAAATAACACCGAAAAAGTTCTTTCCTGGATCAAGCAGCATACAAAAGTTGCAGTTTATTAATGTTCGTATTTAACATTAAATAATATCCTTAAAATCTTCTGTCAGCTGTCTTTTTGTTTCGGGAGAACCCCAACGGTTGCCCTTGCGATCGGCGGTAACCATACATAAATACGCCCTGTTGGTCTATTCGTTGGATTTACCAAGATCCTTAGACTTACGTTATTACAGTTTCCATTAGAATCACATTATCTTTTCGATCCGTTGGTATCCTGGATCCGCTCTAGGGTCGTCAAGACCCCACGAGCTATCCAGGATACCAACTTACTTTCTTCCGTTCCCCGTTCTGGCTACGCCAGGCAATGGAAACGAAAATACGGAAAAGGCTTGACGCCCTTTCCGTATTTTCGTTTCCATTGCTAAAACCTACCCGTTCATTGTCGTCGTATCGGACCACCATTTCCCCTGTCGGGAAGTCCTACATGTTGGCTTCGTCCTACTCCTACAATGAAGGGTAACACTACGTTGCAGAGTTCAAATGCGCCAGCGGGCGCAACTCTGCCCTTGCAGGGGGCTGATTTTTCAAGATGGCATAGCCATTTGAAAAATGTTGACAGTGCCGCTAACCTCGATATATATTATATATATCGGAGGTTTTGACGCTGGCACTGTCAACAAAAGAATAAAAACTAAAAACTTTCGCCCTGTTGGGCGATTGATCACCTTGAGAGGTGATCAATAAAAAATATTGGAGTGATCCACATGTCAAAAAAACGAACCTATAATGAAAAAATAACTATTCGAATAACGCCAGCTGTAGCGGAATCCGCTCGGCGGATTGCGAAGCAAGACTACGACGACGCATCTAGAATAAGTCCCGTTTGGGAAGATGCGATGACAAAATATATATCTTTTCGCCAAACTGGAGATGATCTGACGCAGCTAATGGCAGCCACAGAAGGCGAACTTTTCAAACGAGTTAACCATAAATTCGAAACTGAATTTGATAAACTAATAGAGCGGGTTGGCGATCTTCTGGCAAAACATTCTTTCTATACTATCTATGGATCTCTAGTTACAGAAGAACAGCTAAAATATATGGATCTCCCTAACAAACAAATGGTTAAGCAGATTAGGGATAACAAATGGAAAAAGGCTCATGAAATTCTACAACTCCACTATGCAACCGCTGGGAGTCCTCAGACGATTGGGTTACTAGAAGAAAATCAACAGTTATTAAAACAAATAGAAGAATTAAAACAGCAACAGCAACAAGCAAACAATAAAAATAGATCTCTTCTTGAAGAGATCCAGCAGCAAAAAGAACAAAAAGAATCTTATACAAAACAAATTCAAAGGTACAAAAGACTAATAAAACATATAGCATCTAGTGAGAAAAAGACGATAGTAGGCACTTATACACTGTCAAAACCTGTTCAGGATCTCGTGAATGAGTTTCTAGAAAACGAAAGGGGGTAAACAAATGGCTATCCTGGTCAAGCGTACCGGATACTATAAATACCGCACAGTGGGGAAAAGTCGCCCGCTGCAAGCTATAAACAAACATCTAAAATACATAGAAGCGAATAGGGACAAGCATAGAAATGAAGTTGTTTTATTTTCTCGGGACGAAGACCAGGTAGATAGAAAAGACTTTTACCAGAAGATAAAAGAACAAAAACCCCACGGGGTAGTAGCTCATAAACTTGTAATTTCCTTGCACGAGGAAGAACGTGATCGAACAGGCGTAAATCTAAAAGATTTAGTACGCGAAAGCATGTCTCAATACGAATCTAAGTATAAGCAACAGCTTGATTGGATCGCTGCGATCCACGATGACCCAAAGCACCCACACGCACATTTGGTTATTCGAGGTCGTTGCGAAGTTGGAAAGTCCGTATACATCGACGTCCAACGGATGAAACACCTTGCAAAAATAGCAGATGCAGAAAAAGGGCGTGTTCATAAAAGGAATATTGAAAGGGGGTGGTCGCTCGATCCTGAGCCCTGGATTGAAAAAGAAAGGGACTGGCTCGAAGAATTGCAAAAAGAAAGAGAGCTTCTTGACAGAGATAATGTTTCAAATGAAACATTAAAACGAAACAAAGAAAAAGAAAGGGGATTTGAAAGATGAGTTGGTTTAACGTTCGTGGGGATGATTGGGACTCTATGGAGTCTCTAGGTAAGGTTGTCCTTTTACCTCTGGATATGGCTAAAAGTTTAGGTGGGTTTGTGGCTGATGAGCTGCATGCAACAGTCACCCCGAAAGAAAGAAAAATGGATTTGTTGAATGGGAAATGTAAGGATCTTGAGGAACGGCAAGAAAAGAACTTCCAAAAGCGTCAAGAGATTAAAAATAAAATTCTCGAAAAACGGATCGCGGTGGAAGACAAGGTGGCAACCTGGATCTTGGATAGGTTGAATGGCGAAGGGTTTAACGACTTTATGGTTAAACGTGAGGACGAAGCGACCAAGATCGTTAGGGAATCCAAGCAGGCTGTAAAAGACTTTAACGAAAAAATCAAGGGAATTGACAAAAAAAGAGAAAAGCCCTTGCTTTACCTGGTTCAAGACCGCGAATCCCAACCAGGCAAAACAAGAGCCAAAGACCAGGAGCGAACCCGTTAACGGGTTTGTTCCTTAGGAGGTATTATAACATGTTTGATATGTTCAGATCATTATTCAAGCTTGGATTTAATGTGATGAAACTTCCTTTAACTCCTTTTTTATTTTTAAATAAATGTTTAGCAAAAGGGATTATCTTATTTTTCAAAGTGGATGATTCCAACGAAAAAGACAAATATGGGATAGCCCGAACCTTGCTGCATGGCACCATTTTAATAGGTTCTCCGCATTGGATCGCTAACCACTATGGCTATCTGCTCACTCCCTTCGATATTCCGTTTTTAGTCCTTGGGGTATATGGGAGTGTGTCAGCCTGGAAGAATCAATATATGGATTTTGAAAAAAAGACCGAAAACTTTGGTTCTGCTAAATTTGCCGAGACAAAAGACCTGAGAAAATCGAAAATGTTCGGGGAAACAGGTGTTGTTTTCGGAAAAACAAATAATCTAATTGGAAAAAGTCTCGTTGTAAAAAGCGAGAAAACAGAGGGTCATGTGGCTGTGTTGGGGGGGTCTGGACTCGGTAAAACAGCGACAGTCGTGACCCCCTCGATGATGAGGTGGAAAGGATCAGCGCTTGTATTAGATCCGAAGGGAGGCGAATTAGCAAACAAGACAGCTTTAATTCGTTCTCGATTTCAGAAGTGTTATATATTCAATCCTATGTCGCAGAGCACAAGCAAGTATAACCCTATAGACTTCTGTGATACCCCAGACAAATCTATTTCAATCTCCCAAATTCTTATACCGTTAGAAGATCCAAAATATAGCTTCTTCACTGAGTCAGCCAGGGCGATTGTTGCAGCTGCCACCCATGAAGGATATTTGAAAGAAAAAAGTTTAGTAGAAGTATGCGAATACATTTGTACTTCTACAGTTGAGGATATGGCGAATCATTTTCTAACTCATGACAATAAAACGGTTCGAATCTTGGCAGCTCCTTTACTTCATTTGAAGGAAAACACCCTGGCTAACGTCATGAGTGACCTAATTCGAAACCTAAATACAATAGCGACCAGCGACCACATCAGAAGGGCTACTTCACATTCAGATTTTAGCGTGAAGGCATTGGAAGAACATTCAACTATTTACTTATCCATTCCAGAGGAAAAACTAAAACTACCGCAATATAGGAAGCTCCTGAGCATTATCTTAAACCAAGGCATTGACCATCTGACCGAAAGAAAAGAAAAGAAAGACCCCCCGGTACTCTTACTAATAGATGAACTTTACACCCTGGGGAATCTACCAAGTTTAATCCAAGGCTTAGCAACATTACGCTCTAGAAATGTTCATATATTACTTTCGTTTCAAAGCCTCGCCCAGCTAGATGAATTGTATGGGGTAAATGGCAGAAAAATGATCCTGGACAATTGTCGCTACAAGCTTGTGTTAGGTATCGAAGACCCAGAAACACAAGAATACTTTACAAAATTAGCTGGACAACAAACCATTGAAACAATGTCGAGGGATCGTGAAAGGAATAAAGAGTCTGAACGCTACAATCAAACAGGAGTCCCCTTGATCCGATCAGAAGAATGGAGCGACCTGGAGAAACCTATATTATTTTCGTTCAAGACCCCCCCTTGCAAAGTTGATCCGATATATTACTGGAAAGACAATCTTCTACACCGGCTAATGAGGAAGGATCTTAGGATTTTAAATAGAAAAGAGTTAAAGAAAGAACGTATTTTAGACGAAATCGAAGAAAAGCTAAATAGCGACATAGATAACGTGATAGAACTTCCCGAGAAAAAAGAAGGGGTGAAATAGATGTTTGATTGGCTGAAAAGACAAAATAAATTTGATCAGCTCGTCAGGGATTTTGAAGAGGTTCCAGCGGTTCCGGTCTCATATGGTTCCCCGTATCCAAACAGGGAACAGGATCAGTTAATAGAAATTATTAGCCAGCCAATGGATGGGGAACGCTCGCCCTATGTCCAGAGGATCACTAGGGATTTAACTGGTGGTCTTTCAGAGAGAGAAAGATAAAAAGATCAGCCCCCCTAACCCCCCCGATCTCGGGGGGAACGCTCGCCGCCAGGCAGCCCCTGCCCATATAAAAACCGGGCAGGGCAAAGAATTAAGCGTTTGGGATTCCTGGATAGAGGTCAAGGGGAGCCAAATTTTTTTAGGAAAAGCACCTAAAAAATTTCAGCGCCACCACCTTGACCTCTAATATACTATCTGAAGGAGTGATTTAGAGAATGGCGGAATATGTATTTTTGTATGAATGTGTTGGCTGCGGACACGTAACTATCTTGAATGAATGGGAACCGACGGAGAAGCTTGGATGTTCTAGCTGCGGGAAGGTCGGATGGTCGATATTGGTAGATGAAGGGATAGAAGATTTTGTTTATTAAATTTAATGTTGAAAAATAACATTAAAAGACCAGGGTTGTTGTTCCCTGGTCTTTGTTGATTCTATCTCCAACCCAGATCGAACCACACATTATAACCGAAGGGTATAAAATCACTATTAAATTTATAGGCTGCGCAGCCCTTGGAGAAGGAGATATAATCCGCTACGTCCCTATTTTCTTCGGGGATTAAATGTTTAACATCGTAT
Organism: Hazenella coriacea; assembly: GCF_004341825.1. Lineage (GTDB taxonomy): Bacteria > Bacillota > Bacilli > Thermoactinomycetales > Thermoactinomycetaceae > Hazenella > Hazenella coriacea. The sequence continues at coordinate 10,150 of NZ_SMAG01000014.1, forward strand.
GGATCGCTCTTGATGTCTTTCATATGCTTCAGGACAAGGAAGGTCAATCCCTCTGGTAAATGCATGTAAACGGTGTAGGGCTTTTCTGAGTAAACCATATAAATCCCGAATCTAACAAAGCTTTTAGGCTGCATTCTTACTCGGAGCGTCCATTCTTTATTCTTTCTGTTGGTCGGTTTATCGATTATCCAGGCGTTAGAAGTTTGTAGCCTTCCATCCTCCTGGCAAGACTTCATAAACTCATTTAGCAGGGGGGGGCGGTGTGTTGATTTTAGAAAGATTAGCTAAAGAAACAATACGCATTCGATCAGCTCCAATAATATTATTATTTAATATTATTATATAACATCAAACTAAAGAAGGCAAGGTTTTATATTAAAAAATAACATTAAATTGTTTGTTGGTAGGAAGGATCTAAGAGGAGATGATGAAGATAAATAGAAGAACAGTATCATGGAGGGGGTTAGCGAATGGGCGGGTATCTGAAGAGATTTAAACGAGATCCCAGGTTAAAAAAAGAGGAGATCATAACAAGTCGAGTTCCTCACGGAGTTTATGAAAAGTTTAAAAATCATTGCGATCATTTAGGTTTAACCATGTCTGAAGCCGTTTGTTTACTTATCAAAAAAGAAGTAGAAGATGAGGATATACAAAAGTATACACAGGAATATAAAACAACTACAAACCAAATACAAAGGAATATACAGCGAATAAACAAAAATACAAACGTAGTTAAATCTAAGAAATTCAATTCGAGCCGATGGAAGATTGATGGGAAGTTACCTTGTCCTAAGTGTGGTACATGGTCGAATTCTGGCAATTTTCAGCGTGATCATTACAGGAAACATGGTTTTGATAGCTTAGAATCATTCTTTAGTCGCTATGGTGAAGAAGCTGATCTGATGGTAGAGGAACGAAAAAAAGAAGAAGAAAACGCATAATAATGATTGCATGCATGCATACAATGTTGTATAATGTATCTAGAGGTGAAATGAATGAAGATTCGCATTACTATCGATGTAACACTTGAGCATTCCGAATGGCTCAAAAACGAAACAACTGAACGTTCTATTAGTCGTAATAAGTTGATTGAATTGGCTTTAGATCACTATAAAAAGTATCTAGAGGAACAAAAGGAAGGGTGATAAATCCAAATAAATTAAAGCCCTGGCTGATCCGATCCATCAGCCAGGGCAAAACCCCAAAAACAGAGGTGAAATAATTGTATCACAACAATAATAAAACTCCTAGCTGGGTCATTCGTGGTCATATAAGACAACCAAATTTAATTGTCCGGGGATTATACGGAGTATTTGACTGGTTCGGAGACTTCAAGCCGATGATATCCGCTTTTTTCGGGTCTATTGGTCGGTTGTCTCTAGTTATAACTAACTTAGTGATCCTGGTAGGAACTATAATTTTATCCGCTTCACACTCTTTAGAGTTATTGAGAGATGCAGGTTTCATGTATGGTCTCGAATGGATAGCGGTCATTGTTTGGGAATCTTGTTTTATTTTCTCGTCAATCATCTTATCAAACGACTTCAAAAAGGGGAATTTAAAGTCGGGATGGGCTCCCTGGTTGGGGTTCTTGTTGGGATTCGGATTCGTTGAACTCTCAAATATTTCGGGGATGTCGGACACTTGGATAGGCAGGGCAATCGGAATATGTACCCCTATTTTGCTGTTGGTCTCCAAAGGGTTGTTGGCTCACCAATTCAAAAAGAAGAGCAACCAACCAACCGAATCTATCAGCCAGGTAGATCTAGCCGACCAGGTAGAGCGTGCAGCCAAACAGATCCAGCCAACCGAGCCAGATCAACCAAGCGAACCAACCAACCAAGTAGATCCGAACAACCAGATAGAGCAGCCAACCGAATCTATCAGCCAGGTAGAGCATGCAACCGATCAACCAGGA
>NZ_SMAG01000015.1 GCF_004341825.1 Hazenella coriacea
CCTCCTTTCTACGGAGTATCTTTATGATACATGACGATACGAATTTTCTCTCTTCAGGTCAGGTTACACTCACTCTTTAGTTTTCAGGGAATACAAACCCCCAAAAGCAAAAAAGCTTTTGGGGGTTTTTTATTTTTAGATTTGATAATGAGAAAACCCTCTAAAACCTTTGGGGCATAGAGGGTTTGATGTTTTAGGAGATTTCCCAATAGATGAAACTTTGATCAGTCCGAGTTTGAGTGAATCCGACCTTTTCTAGCACTCTTACAGAAGGTCTATTGTCTTTCAAACATTCTGCCGTCACTTTTCTTATTTCAGGAAGTTGGAGTAACCATTGCACAAAGCCTTGCACCATTTCAGTGGCATACCCATCGTTTTGATAATCGGGCACAATTCCGTAGCCAATCTCGACAACACCATCCGGACTGGGACACCCTTTGCAACCTATTTCGCCAATCAGGATTTGTTCACTTCTATGAACGATCAATCCACTCCATTTACTTTGTAAAGGATTTTGTTCTAATTGGTCAGCCATCCAAGGCAGAATCTCTGCAAAATCTGGGTTAGGCCATTGTTCTGAAACCTGGTAATTTAAGATAGACTCTAGTTGTTCCTTTCCCATAATCGCAGCACGTACATATTCAAGTGTAAAAGGAACCATCTGTAAACGTTTTGTTTCTATCACTTTTAACCCTCCAGAAATATAGATGAGATGTGGGTTTCTGGAGTCGCAATCATAGGCTTCTCTCCTTATTGGGGTATAAAAAAACATTATAATAAGTCTCTCTTTAGGGCAAGTAAGAGTTTATTAAAAATATCTACTTTTTATTAACATATGTAAATAGAGAGACAAAAAATAGTCGGACTCAGTCCAAGTCCAATTCACCCTAATTTATATTGGATTTGTTATTTATTTCTTGAACTAGTTTCTATAGAAACCCGAGCAGGAGAAGTTTTTTGTACTGTAATAGAACTATGTATAAAATTACGAGTATGCGGGCTCAAATGAATCAAAAAAGATTTGTTATTTATTGAGAATAATTTTTGATTCTTGGTCTCTTTCTAGCTTCAAGATCAGGGGAGGGGAAAATTGAAAATTTAGAAACAGAGTGAGGATTGATATTTATTTGCTTGTCATCACTATTAAGAGTTTATGATTTCTTCTTTTTAGTATTATATTTTTGAAGGTAGTTAGATAGAGTGACTAAAGGCCAAATATAGGGATAGCTATGATAGTAAATGTAAAACTGGTCAGCTAAACCTGCTCCTACAGGATAAGTCCATTCCCATCCCCGTTGCTCCAATAGGAATAATAAACATTGAATACCAGACTCTATTTCTGGAGTGGGTTGATCATGAAAGGCGATTAATGCATCAAGTGCCCATGCAGTTTGGACAGGCGTAGAAGCATTTAGTGGAATATATTTATTAGCGGTATCACTATAACAAGACTCTCCCCATCCCCCGTCTTCATTTTGGATTGAATGTAACCAGTTGGTCCCCTTTGCGACAGTAGGATGCTCTTTAGGAATTCCGATAGATGCTAACCCAGTTAAAGCAGCCCAAGTGCCATAGATATAAGTAACTCCCCATCGACCAAACCAAGAGCCATCAGGGAGTTGATTTTTGATTAACCATTGGTAAGCTCTTTGAACTTGTATGTCCTTTAGAGAACCATCTAGTTCGCTTCCAATGAATTGTAAGGTTCTTCCGGTTAGATCAGCACTAGAAGGATCTCCCCACACGCTTTTTCCATCTTCAAAGGGTAGAAATTTAAACCAAAATTTGTTTGTATTCCGCTCAAAAGCAGGCCACCCTCCATCAGAGTTTTGCATTGATCGCAACCATTGAAGTCCACGTTGAAAAGTATTCACTTTCTTGCCCTTCCGAACTGTAGGAGTGAAAGCCCGTAAACAAGCGGTTGTATCATCGACATCGGGATTGATGGTATTTATATCGGAGAATCCCCAACCTCCTGGAGCCCCCAGAGGGTTACGTAATTTCCAATCTCCGATTTTCGTATGCTGTCGCTTTTTTAAATAAGCTAATCCTTTCTTGATTGAAGGATGTTTCGAAGAGACGCCAGCTTTTTGAAGAGCATAAAGGATGAGTGATGTATCCCAAACGGTGGAGGTTGTTTCCTGTAAGTGTGCACCTTGGGGTAATGGATAAACCAATTGAGTTAAGCCATGATAAGCCTTTTGGATGACTGGATGATTTTTGGGAAATCCAAGGGAGAGAAGTGCAAAAATCATTAAAAAAGTACTAGTCATATAGCTATACAGAGTTCCGTCCTTTTCAATTCGATTCAACATAAACTGTTGCCCGATTTGTACAGCTTGTTGATGGTAATAAGAGCGAAATTGGTAGGGGAGAGAGAGAGTTTGTAGGATCTCCTCTTGTGTATATATGGGAGGTTGAGGTTGCTCAGAATAAGAGCTCAAATCGAGGGAGGATAACCACTTGTCAACTTCCTCGTAGCCAGATAATTGCACGAAATAAGAAGAATCAGCCACAATTAAGATTGGAGCAGCATGAACACGTGTATATCCTACAAAGTCAAAAAAGTTAACAGGGCCCCAAAGGGGAAGTAATAAAAACTCTATAGGGAGTTTAGGGAATTGGGACCAACTGCCATGTCTAAGTAAGGTTTGGACAATACGTGTCATGGATCCAGCACGTTTGATCCCTCCATGAGATTGTAAAAATTCGATAGTCTTCTTCATTTCTGGGTCATTAGCACTTTTGGCTCCTGAATATAAAAGTGCAATAGAGGTATCTATGGTACTTGATAGATTCCCTTCTTTTTCATCATAAAAAAGCTTCCAAGTTCCTGAAGAGGTTTGTTTATGGATGATTCGTTCCACTAGGGCTTCATGGAGAATGGGGTCTTTTTGATCCAGCAAGTTCATGAGTAATAGCATGTAAGCATCAGTCATGGTGCCACTTTCAAAACAGAAGGACCATCGCCCATCGGATTGTTGCTGGTCTAAAAGTTCATTGGCTAAACAATTAATCGCCTTTTCTACCTGTTTTTTATATGGACAAGTCATATCAATCACACCGCCTCTTTCACATTTCTACAACCATATTCATGGAGTAGTGAAGTGAGACGTGAAAAGAAAATGATTTTAAAGATAACCAATATTTTTAGAATACCTAGAAATAAGTCCGAAACCTTAGTGAGGTAAATCTATTTCATAGAAAAGTAGTTACTTGTTTAATCAAGTTTATGACTCTATGTATATATTAGACAATATAATCTTAGGGAGGTGAAAAAATGTCTTTATTTAGTGGTGATGTAGCTGCCATTCTAACGAAAACATTTGATCAAGGGGATGCAATCACAGTCTATGAATCTGGTACTGAGTTAGGAACAGGTACCTATTTAAGTAATACAGATGAGACTTTGACTTGGATCTTAGGTGGGTTATTAACCATTACTATTTTACGTGGTTCTGTTACAGTTCAAAAAGAAATTCCTTCTAATGCCCCAGCTCCAACCCCTGCTTCTCTCGAAACTAGCTCAGAAAAAGAATAGGAAGAATGTAGGAATCGGACACCAAAGACAGTGTCCGATTTTATTTAGGGTCTATTCCTTTTCTACTCGTTCCCAAATCAACCGATTTGATTCATAAGTGATGCCATCAAGTGTAACGGGCTCTGTGGTGGACAAGCAAAGTTGATCGTCCAACCATTCTACAACCCTCTCTTGATGGTGACCGATCCACTGAGGAATCACGGCAACATCCATATGGTGGATCACCGAGTTTTCTTTTAGCTCATACCGACCTGCATAGGCAAAATAATCCAAATAAGAAACTTGGGGAGAACTAGATTTCTCAAATCCTTCTTTCATGATCGCTACATTCATAAACCCATCTTCACTATAAAGAATAAACCCTGTAGCCTTTTCACCCAGTGGATAGACAGTGGAACCATTTGCGAGTGTACTTTGAAAAGAAACAAGCTTCCAAGTACCAATGAAAGATTTTGGATTTAACATAAGTATGTATCCCCTTTTCAAACAGATTTAAAAAACTAGACAGATAGAATCCAGCTAAGTAAGTAACAGCTGGAACTAGAAAAAAAGCTTTTCTTTTGGAGATAAGCTTTGATAATATTTATTCATTATAGTAATTCTATCTAAATCTTACTTGGAATTCTATATTATATAAAAATATATCCCCTTTTCATTCATTTTACTAGTCTAGTATTCAAGTTTCCTACTTTCAAGTGCTAGAAGATAGTGACGGGATTAGTAAAATCGGCAAAATTTTATTGTTTTTGCACTTATTATTCGTTTTTTAGTACATTTTACATTCCTACTAGGAGATGGTTGATGTGAGCTATTTTTTTAAAATTGCTAGTCTTCCGCAAGAGATTATACAGATTCATCAGTTAAACTACCAAACTTTTGTAGAGGAGATTCCCCAACACACCCCTAATCCAGAACGAAGGTTAATCGATCGTTTTCACGACGAAAATACTTATCTGATCTGTCTTCACGAAGAGAAAGTGGTCGGCATGCTTGCGGTAAGAACTCAACGACCATTTTCTTTGGATGATAAAATAGATGATTTAGATCAGTACCTTCCTTTTGTTCCCGAAAAAATAGTAGAAGTTCGGCTGTTGGCGGTTGATGCTAAACATCGGAGAGGAAGAATCTTTTATGGGTTGATGCGTTTTTTGATGCGTTATCTGAAAAAACAAGGGATCGACTTTGCAGTGATTTCAGGTACTACGAGAGAGTTGAAACTGTATCATCACTTCGGATTTACACCATTTGCTAAACGGGTAGGAACCAAGAAGGCTGAGTATCAGCCGATGTATTTGACTTATGATACATATCGTCGTTCAGATGCGTTTAGAATTATTGATATGACATCTAGTTATCTTGCTGGACCAGTAGGAGTAGAAAAGCATGTTTATGAAGCATTTGCAAAAGAAGCAAAGTCTCACCGTAATGATGAATTTATCATGCAAATGAAGCACATACAAAAAAAGCTTTGCTCGTTGACCCAAGTTTCTCATGTTCAGATTTTGCTTGGAAGTGGCACTCTTGCAAATGATGCGGTAGCAGCACAATTATCACTCGAGCCAGGGTGTGGGTTGATTTTGGTTAATGGCGAGTTTGGAAAACGCTTGGTGGATCATGCAAGTCGTTTTTCTTTAAACTTTGATATTTTGGAGGAAGCCTATGGTCAACCACTTTCTTTAGACCGGATTGAAGAATTATTGAAGAAAAAAGTGTATCGTTGGGTTTGGCTTGTCCATTGTGAGACATCAACAGGAGTTTTAAATGATTTACCTCGAATGACACGGCTAGGTAAAAAATATGGGGTTCAAGTCGTTTGTGATTGTATTAGTTCGTTGGGGACGGTTCCTTGTGATTTAAAAGATGTGTTTATGGCGACTGGAGTCAGTGGAAAAGCAATCGGAGCGTTAACAGGCTTGTCTTTTGTTTTTCATAAAGAGCGTATTCAGCCGTCTTCACGATTGCCCCGATATCTAGATTTGGGGATGTATCAGGAGTGGGATAGTATTCCGTATTCACATTCTTCTAATTTAATGAATGCTTTAAGTGTGACTTTAGATCAGTTTACAGACTCTAAAGTTTATGAAGAGACCAGCTCTATGTATGATTGGGTACGCAATCAGCTAGAGCAACGATTAGGGTTAAAAATATTAGCACCTAGAGATGTATCAGCTCCTGGGATTTTGACGATTGAGTTAGATCCAAGGCTTTCATCATCAAGAATTGGAGAGAGAATGCTAGACCAAGGGTTTCATTTGCAATTTGAAAGCTCTTATTTAAAGCAGAGAAATTGGTTGCAAGTAGCTTTTATGGGGAAAATAAAGCGAGAAAATTTTGTGAGGATGTTAGATAGTTTGGAGCAGGTCATAAAAGAAGGTAAAGATGATTTTACCCAAACTGATTGCTCGACGAAATGAGCTATTGAGTGAGAAAATGATAGTTATATTGTAAATAATGTTGCCATGAAAAGTGATTACCTGCTGTTGAAAATTTAAGATAGAGTGGGAACTCCACCTTTTTTGAACGGCGAGCTGCCCAGTACTCTCTTTTTTAGGGTGGGCTTGGATTAAATTTCTGAATCAATAGCTTCTAGAAAGTGTGGAAACACAAGGAACTTGGTAAACTAATCATTTCAAGTATGGGATGTACCTAATGAAGAATGTGATATGGGGTGGCTTAATGATTCAAGAAGCTCACCAATGATGGCGATATAGTTCACTCTATTCTTTCTCTAGAAGCTCTATCGAAAAGATTTAGTGAGACATGGACTTAAGTTCTGTTAGATCACTGTTTCTCTGACGAACAATTTTAGTCAACATGCTAGGAGAGTTGGACAGAGAAACAGCTTTTTTGGTTTCTAAAGATTTGAATTTTTGCTTAAGTCCAGTTCTAATAATAAGTAGGATTATTGTAAACGGGATGAAGATGTATATTTTATTATTACTGATTAGTATTATTTTCAATATACTCGTTTTCAGTGTGTTATGTTTATTTATCTATAAGGCTATTCGAAATAAAAAACATGTTTATTCGTGGTTCATCCTTGTTATTTTGTTTGTTTTTCTTATTTTGACTAGTTATCAAGCTCTTAGGTTTTTTAATGTTATTTAATGATATTTAATGATAAGATCAGCTATAGATATTTTTATAAAAAAAGGGTTGTTTTTTATCTTGAAAGATGTTATATTAATTTTTGTCGCCGCAAGATGCGACGAGATGAAGATTGCACCTTGAAAATGTGAATATGGAAGAACACGATATCTAGTCTAGATGTCATGTTGCATTCA
>NZ_SMAG01000016.1 GCF_004341825.1 Hazenella coriacea
TCCGGTATTAGCTCCGGTTTCCCGAAGTTATCCCGATCTTGCGGGCAGGTTGCCCACGTGTTACTCACCCGTTCGCCGCTAGGAGCCGAAGCTCCTCGCTCGACTTGCATGTATTAGGCACGCCGCCAGCGTTCGTCCTGAGCCAGGATCAAACTCTCCAAAATGGTTGTTTGATTCTATGCTCTCAAAAAATTAACAGGTCATGGTTTCACTCTTTAGTTTTCAAGGAACACTTTCATGTGATTCATTTTTTGTCACCATCTCGCAGCGACAAGATTTATAATAACACCATAAAAACTGAAAGTCAATCATTTTATTAAAAAATAACTCTGCGGCAGATTATTTGCATTTTTGTTACGATTATTTACATAATTAGATGTTAAGTTTTTTATTACAATAGATTTCACGCTAGTAGTGTTGAACTTTATAGAAAGGAAAAGGAATCATTCTATGCAACTTACTGAAGCTATAGAGTATCTGATAGAAACTGTAGATGATTTAAATATTCAATATGAACCCACTAGTCACCTCAATCCAACTAATCAAGAAGATACAATTTATATTGGTTCAAATAAGCCTGAATCAGTTGGAATTAGCTATTACCATGAAGGAACTGAATACGAATCTGTTACGGAATATCTTTATTTTGTTGACCAAGCTGAGCTACCACTCAGTCGTTCATTAGAAGAGCTACGCTTTAACATCGATGATCTGTCTCCTGATTCCTGTTTAGGATTTATCTTATTCTGTACACGACTTTTAGAAGTTCCTGCTGATGATTTTCCAGAAGATTGGATCGAATATGTGAATAAATGGGAACAAGGAGATGTCAAAACAACCGGGGAACCGTTTGAATCTTGGGGATGTCTACATAGTGCTCTTGCACATGCGCATGTTACCGTACAAGAAGTGATGGATGAACACGGAAACCATATGACAATCATTGATCCTCAAAACTATGTAAGCGGCTTTTTAGCTTGCGTAAAATTTGCTCTCGACTTGTTACTTGAGGAAGTTCTTCCTTATGAGATTCCAGAATTAGATCACATTGAGGAGTATCAACGTGCAATCGGGTTTGTTCGGGTTGAATATCAAAAATATTTACAAGCCCTTAACCATGCAACAGTTATCCAATTAGAACTTCCGATCCGGAATTCCAATCGAACACTATTGGTTGATGCCTTTATTGCCACAGAGAATACTTACATTGGTCTGTTGAAATCATTCTTGAGTAACGACGAAGAGCGAACATGGTTAGAGTCGGGATTTAGTTTTATGGCGATTTATCGTCCCGAACTCAAAGGAACAGGCAGTGACATAGTGATCTCGGTAGACCCAAACATGAATATCCATCTTGAAGATTTATGGATTCGATTAGAGGATTTGGAAAACGAAAGATGGGAAGGTCATCGTCCCTGTGATCAACCACGTTTCCCTGATCGTTCAGAAGCGAACCAACCTTGGTACGATGATCGTGGAAGATATGCACTGATTGCTGCGCCACAACGACTTGATCCCTATACATATGGCTCAAAATTAGACTGGTCAGATGTTGTCAGTGCGATTTGGGAACTATATAACCCTGCTAATTCGTTAGCTGTCCGCCCTTTTCTTGAAGATGGTTCGATCGGTGAAACCCAGATGATCTACCAATGCGACCCTCTGATTGTAGATCCGTCAACTCAAAAACAATTGACAGCAGTCAAATGGGATTCATTAAGTCCACAACAATCTCTAGTTACCTCACCGAGTATGAAACGATATCTTGCTGTATGTGCTTCAGGAAGCTTTGAAGGGGAGATCCCTCCGATTCACCCTCTTCCCAATGAAGTCAGCTTTGACTTTATCGAACTTTCATGTGGGTTTGCTATTATTCATTATAATGGTGTCTTAATATTAGATGATTGGAACAATGACCCCTTAGATTTCCCCTTATATACAAAGGAATTTCACCATTTACTCCAACGGGTCAAAGCGATCACAGAAATCCACGTTGAAATTACCAATCGAGTTGCAGATATTAAACAAAAACTTGAAGAAAAAGAAAGCTTATCAGGCTCAGAAATTCTCTCTTTAAACAACTGGATTGCCAAACAAAAAATGAAATTGCGTCACACGATCTTAGCTACCATGCCTTCTTCCATTGATTACAACTTACAAAAATTTCGTACCACTATTGAAAAACGTTGGGGACTTTCACGCCAACTAGAAGATTTATATGAATCTGTTACAGAAATAGAAAATATCATCAAAAACTATTCTGAAGCTCGCATCAATCGTTTAATTAGTTTCATTTCAATCTATGGATTTCCATTGGCTCTATTTAGCGGTCTATTTGAATTTATCTTTGAAGATGTATCAAGTCCTAAATGGTTTGGTGTGCACTGGGTTGGACTAGCCACTTTCTTATTTCTCTCCTTATCTAGTATCTGGTACATCCGTTTTCTCTTAAAAAATCGCAAGTAATATCAATAAAGTTGTCAGGTATTGATCCTGGCAACTTTATTTTATGTATGGATGAGCTCTTACTTGTGATGATTAATTTAATATATAATACAGTTTTTACTCACTTAGTGTGAGTAAGCCTCCTAGAATCTAACAAATCCCTGTTTTTGTTTGTGTAGCAAACTTGTTTATATTAAAAATAATCTAAAACTATCTTTTATTATGGAATTACTACAAAATTACTCTTCATTTTGTCTTAGAAAAAGTAGAAGGAGCATGATTCTGAAATCAATAATCACCTTAAACAATAAAAAAGATGATGAAAGGAAATCCCCTCATCATCTTCTTACTTTCTAGATAATCCCTAATTGTTTACCTGCTTTTTCAAATGCATTCAAAGCAACCTGTAAATCTTCTTTGGTATGAACAGCTGTTACAATTGTACGAACCCGAGCTTTTCCTTTAGCAACAGTTGGGAAAGCAATCCCCTGAGCATAAACCCCCTCAGTAAACAACTCATCAGATAACTTCATAGCTAGAGCGTCATCCCCTACAATCACAGGCGTAACTGGCGTTTCACTACTACCTGTCTGAAAACCGAGTTGGGTTAGTCCTTCTTTAAAGAAACGGGCATTCTCCCAAAGTCGTTCGATGAGTTCTGGTTCTTCTAGTAAAACATCAATCGCCGCACTGCATGCCGCAGTTACAGCTGGTGGGTGAGAGGTACTAAATAGGAAAGGACGTGCTCGATGAATCAGATAGTCACGTAACACTTGGGGGCCTGCAACATATCCTCCCAAGACACCAATGGCTTTAGATAATGTACCCACTTGAATATGAACTCGTCCATTTAAGCCGAAATGATCAACAGTTCCTCTTCCATTACTACCTAAAACTCCACTGGCATGAGCATCATCTACCATAACTAGAGCATCATATTTTTCACATAGCTCTACGATTTCAGGTAAAGGGGCAATGTCTCCATCCATACTGAAGACTCCATCCGTGATCACTAACCTAACACGTGCAGACTGTGTCTCTTGCAGAGCTTTTTCTAGATCGGCTAAGTCAGCATGCTTATAGATGCGACGCCCCGCCTTAGTTAGACGAATTCCATCAATAATGCTAGCATGATTCAATTCATCACTAATCACGACATCCTGATCTGTTAAGATCGAGGATATTACTCCAACATTGGCAGTAAAACCAGACTGAAAAACAAGTGCAGCTTCAGTATGTTTAAATTCAGCCAATTTTTTTTCAAAGTCCTCATGCATTTGAAATGTACCAGCAATCGTTCGGACCGAACCTGTTCCTGCACCATATTTTTCGACCGCTTCTAGTGCAGCTCGCTTTAATTTTGGATGCGTGGTTAATCCCAGATAGTTATTGGAAGAAAGTTGAATGACTTCTTTTCCTCGAATGGTTACCTTTGAACTTTGAGCTGATAATAGTTCAGTTAAAGGACGAAATGTACCTGCATCCTTCCACTGTTGGATCTCTGTTTCAAGATAAGAAAAACCTTTCACACTTGTTCCCTCCCAAGCTTAAACTAGTTGATGGTAAGTACAACCTTTCCACAATTTCCACTCTTCATCAGTTCAAATCCTTTTTCAAACTCTTCAAAAGGTAGTTGGTGTGTAATCAACGGTTGAAGATTTACCTTCCCAGACTCTAACAATCCAGCTGTCTGTTCCCATGTTTCAAACATCTTACGCCCTGTAATCCCATGAATCGTAATTCCTTTAAAAACAATTTGATTGGTAATATCGATTTCTACTGGACGTGTTGGTAAGCCTAACATAGACATTCGACCACCATGAACCAACATCTCCAATCCTTGTTTAATTGCGACTGGATGTCCTGACATCTCTAGAACCACATCAACACCATGACCTTGAGTAATCGCTCGAACCATTTTTACAGGATCTTCTTGAGAAGAATGAACGATATGAGTGGCTCCCATTTGTTCAGCCAATTGAAGGCGATACTCATTTACATCTAAAGCGATCACTTTGGATGCTCCAGCTGCTTTAGCAATCGCTACAGCCATTATACCAATCGGACCACATCCAACAACGGCAACCGATTTACCCACAATTTCCCCTGAGAGAGTCGTGTGTACAGCATTCCCCATCGGCTCCATGATGGAAGCGATTTCAAAAGGTAGCTCTTTACTATTCTTCCACAAATTCGACGCTGGTAATGCTACGTATTCAGCAAAACAGCCATCTCGATCCACACCAATGATTTGTGTATGTAAACAAATATGTCCGTCTCCACGTCGGCATGCTGAACATTGCCCACACACAATATGTGTTTCTGCTGAGACATGATCTCCCACCTCTACTGAGGTAACATGATCCCCTATTTCCACCACTACACCACTAAATTCATGTCCAAATACATAAGGGGGAGTGACACGACTTTTCGCCCAATCATCCCAAGTATATATATGAATATCCGTCCCGCAAATACTCGTCGCCTTCACTTTTATGAGCACTTCATCAGGACCAATCGTTGGGATCGGTACTTCTTTCAATATAGCCCCTTCACCCGAATGATGTTTAACTAGAGCACGCATGGTTCCGCTCATGACGGACACCCCTTTCCAACAATTCCATAACTTATATATAAATACTCTTAGATTATAACCGATAAAACCAAATCCGGAAATAAAAAATGTCCGCATTATACGGACATGTTTATAAGTATAAAAAAGATAGTGTCAAAACATCCACAGTTAGAGTCCATTTTTCGTCCAAATCATATCCCGCCATAGACACCATTAATAAGAGTGAAATCTGGTTCTCGATTCTAATCAACAAAAAGTACTTTGCCATCTTCTAATGAAGCAATCTTGGCTAGAGATTCGACACGAATGCCTTTCTCTCTCAATAATTTACCTCCCTCTTGAAACGCTTTTTCGATTAAAATACCAATTCCAACCAAGTGCGCTCCAGACTGCTCCACAATATCCATCAAACCATCAGCAGCTTGTCCATTTGCTAAAAAGTCATCGATCACTAACACCCGATCTTCTTTCGTAATATAATCTTTGGAAACAGTAATATGGTTGACTTCTTTCTTAGTAAATGAGAATACTTTTGACTCATATAAATGATTCCGCAAGGTTAACGATTTTTTCTTTCTTGCAAATACTACTGGAACTTGTAGTTCTAAAGCTGTCATAAGAGCAGGAGCAATGCCCGATGATTCAATCGTTAACACTTTCGTAATCTCTGTGTCTGAAAAACGACGGCAAAATTCACTTCCGATTCCTTTCATCAAAAGTGGATCAATTTGATGATTAATAAAAGCATCCACTTTAATAATTTCATTTGAAAGCACTTTACCTTCTGATAAGATTTTCTCTTTTAATGGTTGCAACAGAATTCCCCCATAAGCCTTTTTTGAACACTCCCCCCCACCTACGCCGATGGCTAAGAGGTGGGGGATTCTTAGAAACTCCCATCCACAGACAGGATCTTAACTAAGCTTCAACCGTAGTTCCTACGGCAAGAAGTCTCAACCCTTCATTCAAAATATTGTTTGTTGCATTTAAGTCTCTGTCATGATCTGTCCCACATGCAGGGCAAGTCCATGATCTCAAGTTCAGGTTCTTCACTTCTTTATTTCTAAAACCACAGTGAGAACAAAATTGGCTAGAAGGAAAGGTTTTACCCACCTTGACAATGGTTCTCCCAAACCATTCAGCCTTGTATTCCAACAAGGCTACAAACTCAGACCATAAAGCGTCTGTGATGGATTTAGCTAGCCGATGGTTCTTCACCATGTTCTTTACTTGCAAATCTTCCAAGCTGATGACTTGGTTTTCGTGAATCAGC
>NZ_SMAG01000017.1 GCF_004341825.1 Hazenella coriacea
TAAAAAACTTAAAACTTCTTCCGGTGAATGCAACATGACATCTAGACTAGATATCGTGTTCTTCCATATTCACATTTTCAAGGTGCAATCTTCATTTTGTCGCATCTTGCGGCGACAAGTAATAATATAACACGCTATAAAAATAAATGCAAAACTTTTTTTACAAAGATCTTTATATATTAATTTAATAACAAAAGGACTTCAAATTTAGAAGCCCTCTTTGGGTGTGTTTAACTGCCTATTGCCTCACTTTCATCTCCTCATTGAAATGGGGAGAATTCCCGTTCGCAAATCTTAAAGATATTTTCTAATTATCCCTGAATCTCTTTAATACTTTTTCCTCCTAAAAACGCGTGTCCCACTTTTATTTTTCTCACTGTTGTAAATCCATATTTTTGATATACCTTTTCTATTTTTT
The DNA here is from genome assembly GCF_004341825.1 of Hazenella coriacea. Taxonomy (GTDB): domain Bacteria; phylum Bacillota; class Bacilli; order Thermoactinomycetales; family Thermoactinomycetaceae; genus Hazenella; species Hazenella coriacea. The sequence continues at coordinate 419 of NZ_SMAG01000017.1, forward strand.
CATTGATCGGGAATACCCAAAGATTTTCCAATCCCATATTTCTCACCTCTACTTGAATATGATGAATTAAGTATCCGATCAACCCTTTTCCCCTATACTCTTCCAGTGTAGCTACACTTTCCATTCGGGCTTGATTGTTATTCACAAATAAGCAGGCAGTAGCACAGGCAACATCTTTATATCTGAGTAAATAATGCTTAAATTTTGGATGATTAAACTCCTGTTCAAATGCTTTCTCTCTAACCGTTCTTCCCCCAAACTCTTTGATACTACATTCAATATCTAATGCTTCGGAGTAATTTTTTTCTGTTACTAATTCTATTGTAATACTATCAGGAGTTACCTTTTCAAAAACCTCTTTATTCCATATTTGGACTGGACTAATTAATTGTTCCATACTAAATTTATTTTCTTCTAGAAGTGAAAGAAATTCCTTTTGAATGTCCAAATTGTATATATAGAATCTGGGTATAATTCCTTTCGATTGATAATACATGACCACTTCATTAATTATAGACTGGGGTTCATGAACAAAATTACTTACATGAGCATGATTTGCATCAAAATATTGAGGCTGGTTTTCATTACAAAATAATATTCCCCAATTCGTATCTGTACGTGTTGTAAAAGTTTCTAAGTAGGCAAAATCTAATTCTAAAATATCTTGCAAATAACTCATTACAAGCCCTCCTAAGTAGTCAATTATGTAATAGTTCATCCTCGATCTCATACCTTGTAAGAAACTTAAAAATAAGATTGCATATGATTAACGATTATGAATAACTTAATCTTATGGCTTCTACGCTAAGGTCCCACTCACTTATAGTATCTTAGCAGATCAACACGTTCAAACATACAATCACTTCGAGACTCAAAATATTTTTCATTTTTACCATTGCTGTCTTTGGAATAGTATAATGAATCTATACATTATTAAAGGAGGATTATAATGTCTGAACATAATACCAAAAGGCTCCCTCTTCGTAGTGAAGTGGCTCCTGAATATACATGGCGTTTAGAAGATATTTTTGCTTCAGATGATCTATGGGAACAAGAACTAGCGGAAGTGAAGAACCAAATACCTCAATTGGCAACTTTTAAAGGATCATTAGCTAATTCAGCTGAACAACTGCTAGCTGCACTCACATTACGTGATAAAATCTCTCATCGAATTGAAAAGCTGTATACATACGCTCATATGCGTTATGACCAAGACACTACAAACTCCTTTTATCAAGGGTTAAATGATCGAGCTCTCAACTTATATACAGAAGCAGCGAGTATGATGGCTTATATGACGCCAGAAATTCTACAAATCGAAGAGTCCAAAATCAATAAGTTTCTACAGTCAGATGAAAAACTGAAAGTGTATGAACATGAGTTTGAGAAGTTGAATTTAAAACGTCCTCATGTCTTATCCGATAAGGAAGAGTCTTTACTTGCCCAAGCATCAGAGGTTATGGGGGCATCGAGTAATACTTTTGGTATGCTGAACAATGCTGATTTAAAATTTCCAACAATTAAAGATGGCGATGGTGATGAAGTCGAGGTTACCCATGGTCGGTTCATTAACTTTATGGAAAGTCCAAGTCGTGAAGTACGGCAAAGTGCCTTTAAAGCGATGTATGAAACATACGACAAGTATAGAAATACTTTCGCTAGCACCTTGAGCGGAGTGGTTAAGAAAAACAACTTTACTGCACGTGTTCGGAACTATAAATCGGCACGTGAAGCAGCACTTAGCAACAACTATATTCCTGAAAGCGTTTATGATCAACTAGTTGAAACTGTAAATGAACATCTTGCCCTTTTACATCGCTATGTCAACATCCGTAAACGGGCTTTAGGTTTATCCGAGCTACATATGTATGACATCTACACACCTCTCATCGATGATGTAGATATGAAAGTCTCCTATCCTGAAGCCCAACAAATTTTACTCAAAGGGCTTACTACCATGGGGGATGAATACATTGAAATTCTTCAAGAGGCTTACAAAAATCGATGGGTAGACGTCTATGAAAATAAAGGAAAGCGTAGTGGTGCTTATTCATCAGGTGTTTATGGAACCAACCCATACATTTTAATGAATTGGCAAGATAACATGGATAACTTATTTACCTTAGCCCATGAATTCGGTCACTCTGTTCACAGCTACTATACACGAAAAACACAGCCTTACATTTATGGAGACTATTCCATTTTTGTAGCTGAAGTTGCCTCCACATGTAATGAGGCTTTATTAAACGATTATCTCTTAAAAACAATCGATGATCCTAAAAAACGACTCTATTTGCTGAATCATTATCTTGAATCTTTTAGAGGAACTGTTTTCCGTCAAACTATGTTTGCCGAGTTTGAGCACCTGATCCATCAAAAAGCTCAAAATGGTGAGGCCTTAACTCCAGATCTTCTCACTTCTGAATACTACACTCTAAACAAAAAATATTATGGGCAAGAAATTGTGAATGATGAGGAAATCGGATTAGAATGGGCACGCATTCCCCATTTCTACTACAATTATTATGTATATCAATATGCAACTGGCTTTAGTGCAGCCACAGCCCTATCCAAACAAATCCTTGAAGAAGGTACACCTGCTGTAGACCGCTATCTACAGTTCTTAAAAGCAGGTAGTTCTAATTATCCGATTGAAGTATTAAAGAAAGCTGGAGTCGATATGACATCCGCTGATCCAATCCGTCAAGCATTACAAGTATTCGAACAAAAACTAAATGAATTTGAACAGCTTCTCTTCGCTGAATAAACTTCATATAGCTGAAAGAGTAAAATCCCCCCAGATTACAGTAGTATCGGGGGGATTTTAAATCGCACAAAGTCCATGAACTCTTTTTAACACTATTTATTTTTGAATAGATGTAGGTATTCTCCAAACCCTTCTTTTTCAAGATTTTTCCTCGGAATAAATCTCAATGCAGCTGAGTTGATACAATATCGTAATCCCATCGGTTTAGGTCCATCGTTAAACACATGCCCCAGATGGGAGTCTGCCTCCCTACTGCGCACTTCTGTTCGAATCATACCATGACTACGGTCTTCTACTTCAACAATTTGCTCTTTATGAATCGGCTTGGTAAAGCTAGGCCAACCACATCCCGAATCAAATTTATCAAGTGAAGTGAACAAAGGCTCTCCTGAAACAATGTCCACGTAAATGCCTTCCTCTTGATGATTCCAGAACTCATTTCGAAATGGAGGTTCAGTTCCGCTTTTTTGTGTCACTTGATATTGTAAAGAAGTCAGTCGTTTCTTTAACTGCTTATCATTTTCCCTTTGAAAGCGACTTCTCTTGATTAGTGATTTTTTATCCACATGACTACCTCCTCATCGGTTTTATCCTTAACTTATAATCATATTCGATCGTTTAAACTCTAAATATTAACCTATATTATACCTTGCCACATCATTTAAACAAACAAAAACCGAAGCGACTTAAAGTCTACTCCGGTTTTTGTTTGTTGTTAACAATTACTTAACGTTTGACTAATTTAACTGCATCTGCAATTACATAGCCTGACCCAGTGCTCCATCTTGAAACACCTACAACATAGTCATCGCCACCCGCTATGCTGAAGGTACCCAAGTGATTCCACTTACCACCATTTACTCTTTGATTCACAGTCACGGTTTTATTTCCTGTTGTGGTTTTAATCACATATGGGGTTGCATCATTATACCCACTATTAGCTGGCCACCAAGCATATACATCATAAGTTCCTGTTGCAGGAACATTTGCTTTATACCAAGCTGCATCACTTACTGCTTGTGGAGTCGCGAAGCGATAGTTCGTTCCATATTTTTGTGAGCTATAAGTGCTTCCATCCCAGTTTGCACTTGCAGAAAAACGTCCAGAAGTTGTGTTATCGACAACGATTTCAGTTGTTCCACCACCGCCACCGCCGCTTGAACCGTTAATTAAAGACATGTAGTAGTTCCAATCCCAGTGAACCCCAGGATCAGAGTGAGTCGCCCCAGGAACCTCATTATGACCAATAATACGAGTGCGTGTTTTTGGAATTCCATAACGATCACAAAGCCAACGAGTTAAGTTCGCCGATGAGCGATACATGCTATCGGTATACCACTTTGGATCACTTACATATCCTTCATGCTCAAGTCCAATACTTTGCTGATTATAAGTCCAGTTTCCTGCATGCCAAGCAATATCTTTGTTTTGTACCATTTGTGTAACTTGTCCATCACTGGAACGGAGTACATAGTGAGCACTCACGTTTGCTGAGGAATTTTGGAACCAGCTAATTGCACCACTGTACGAACCTTGAGTGGTATGAACAATCACATAGTTAATGGATGAGCGACTTGCCGCTGTATAGTTACTGCTATGTGCTGCTACCCAACGTGCATTAGGATAGTCAGGTGTTGCAAAAGTTGAAACATTACCTACATGTTCATATTCACCACGATTTGGAGTGACAGAAACAGGATTTAAGAAAATATCTTTACCGTCAACTTCCCGATAAGCACCTTCATTAATAATCTTGTATACTTCATCTGCGTGCCATTTAGCGGTTAGTTTATCACTTAAGCCACTATACACAGCCACTGCGGTATACCAATCTTCCAATTTTTCTGGCTTTTTCCCACCGTTTTGTTCCTTAGCAATTTCCGCTAGAACAGCTGCTCCTCCACGGATATTTTGGCGAACATCGGTTTTTAATTGCTTTTGAGAAACTTTAAGCAATTGACTAGCTTTCTTTAAGCTTTTGTTAGTTGGGTTTTCAGCCAAGTGCATAATTCCATATCCATTTAACTGACTTGGCTCACCCTTGTGATCCTGCCAACGAGTCTCTGCATATCCAACAGCGAGCAAAATCTCCTTAGGGACACCGAACTCCTTCGATGCTTCCATAAAATAATCGTAATAAATACTGGGTTGATCCATCTGTTCCGACTGAACTGCCGCCGAATTGGTAGCTGCTTGTCCATCAACTGTTAGGACCGGTGATGCAACCACAGAAAGAGTGAGTAAAAACATGAATGCAAACCATGTAAAACGCTTTAGGCTCATGTGAACCCCCCCTGAATTTATAAAGTTGTAAATATTTGAATTTACAATTCTATTTTAATACCTTTTTTGGTTAATAACAAGCAATTTTTAAAATATTTTTGTTTATTAATCATAAATTATCATTTATAAAACAAATACAACAATTTATATATCCCCTTTTCCGTTTAATAAAAGCATAGAATATGGTTAATGTTACCTATTTGTTATTTAGATGAGTTTTTACTATAAATATTATTAATTAACAAAAATTCACTTTACTATTTAATATTTATGTAAATTCCGACTTTAGGTTGCCTTTTTATTTATATGACAAAAATATATAATCTCTAACGAATATACATTTAGACACGCCAGTCTCTCATCTGTAACCCATTTATTCCGTCTGTATACATAGGAAGGTCAATTCATGTTGATTCCCTCCTATGTAAAACAGATGGCTTTTTTAATATGAAGATTACTCTGTTGACTATAAATTTCTGGAATGAGTGATCTAAGTTCGCTCTAGAAAAAATCAACCAATCCAATCGTACTATGAATTACTAAACATAAAAAACCTACACAATGAGTGTAGGTTTTTTATGTATTCCCTGAAAACTAAAGAGTGAGTGTAACCTGACCTGAAGAGAGAAAATTCGTATCGTCATGTATCATAAAGATACTCCGTAGAAAGGAGGTGATCCATCCCCACCTTCCGGTAGGGATACCTTGTTACGACTTCACCCCAATCATCTG
>NZ_SMAG01000018.1 GCF_004341825.1 Hazenella coriacea
CCGAAGGTGGGGCAGATGATTGGGGTGAAGTCGTAACAAGGTATCCCTACCGGAAGGTGGGGATGGATCACCTCCTTTCTACGGAGTATCTTTATTGATACATGACGATACGAATTTTCTCTCTCAGGTCATGCTTTTACTCACTCTTTAGTTTTCAGGGAATACATAATGGGCCTATAGCTCAGTTGGTTAGAGCGCACGCCTGATAAGCGTGAGGTCGGCTGTTCGAGTCAGCCTAGGCCCACCATCTATATTTGGGGCTATAGCTCAGCTGGGAGAGCGCCTGCCTTGCAAGCAGGAGGTCAGCGGTTCGATCCCGCTTAGCTCCACCAAAGATTAACCGCCTAGTTTCTTAATAAGAAACTAGGCGGTTTTTTATTTATAGAACAGGGTTTTATATTTAATGGAAATACATATGATGAAAATGGAAACTTAACCCAAACGGCAAATCCGTTAAGTGAAACAACAACAACGCAATACGATGACCAAAATAATCCGATCAAAGAAACGGATGCCAAAGGTAATACAACAACCAATGAATATGACAATAAAAATAATCTGTCTTCGACCACGGGCTCCGCGGAAAGAATCCATATCCGGTTATCGGTTTAAACAGGAGAACTTCTTGAAGAGTTCAAATACACCTATGATGCCAAAGGAAACATTACCGCCATCGTTTCCAAAGTAGGTAAAGTAGGTAATGTGGGAAATGAAAAGAAGAAAAAGAAAGACACTTGGAAAAGATTTAGGTAGGAAAAGTGTACTGGAGTGAAAGATAATGAAGGAAAGCTATATAATGTCAGTCTTAAAGCGCTCATTTGAAGAAGGATTAATGGTTTCTGTTTATTCAAATCGATATCAACCTGAGAAATCGTCTGTCGGATTTATAGATTCATTGACCACTGAACAATTTGTCATGAAACATGTAACACCAGAAGGGATTAGTGATGGTTATATTATCAGAAGAATAGAAGATGTTTTTCGAGTTGATGTCAGTGGAGAGTATGAACGGCGACTAGAATTACTATATTCAATTCAAAAACAACAACATGAAGATTTCATTAAAATATTAGCAATGCAGAATTTGAATCTATTTAAAGAATCTCTTAGTATTGCTCAAAAGAAAAATTTAGTAGTAACTATTTGTGTAGATGAGACAGAAAATCAAGATGATATAATTGGGTTTGTTAAAGATGTTTGTGCAAAAGAGATTACTATTTCACGAATTACTTATAGTGGATTAGAAGATGGAGAATCAACTGTTTTCATTGAAGATGTAATTAAAATGAACTGTGATACTACAGGTGAAAAAACCTTTAAACTACTATTCAATCATCAAAAAGGTAACAATGTGTAAAATAGGAAGATTGTAGCCAAGCTAATCTCTTTTGTAACATAGTTCTTTGTCCAGGGCTATAGGGTTGTGTAAACTTATTGTTATACACAACCCTATAACAGAAGTACTTGAGAAAAAAAGATTCGAGAGATAGTTTACACTCTAGGATTTTAGATTTATTAAGTTGTGTTGATCGCAAGTTTCGTTACTGTTGTCTATGCAAAAGTGAGGTTGTATTTTGTTATAAATGGGCTCTTAAGAATAAGAGATGGTGTAAATTACATGCGTCTTGCTTGGCGATATAGATAAAATTTATTTTCACAGTGCTGTTATTTTTTAGAGGTGATATATTATGGATGACACTTTATTTGTCGTGCTCATAGTAACAATCTTACTTGTAACTGCAACATTAGTTTTATCTTTTATGATCTGGGCTGAGAAGACGAATAGTCTCTTGGTTCGATTGGCTATATTAGTTCCCTTTTATCATTAATTGTTGGGATTTCCCTTGATTATAAAAAATGGTCTGCTAAATTAATAGCTAGGTTCATGAATCAAGAAGATGACAGTCATAAGAAAGAAAAACCTTAGCCTTATTTAACTAATTTTTAGATCATGTCTCTTTGAGTAATTTTGAACATTGGGGCATGGTCTCATATTTTTTCTGGATCATTATGTAGAAACGATCAAAAAATTATTTCATTACTATCCAATGAGATTGTAAGCATGCTGGTGGAAGGTGTTAAAATGGAGTTTCATAAAGAAGGAGAGGTTAGGGTATTTCACTGTCTCTTTGCAGATCTGTATGATAATTGTATTTTTGATAAACCCAAAAAATAGACTTATAATTGCTTGAGGTCATCGGTAGATCGAAGACCTTTTTTATTTCAGAATTGAAAATAGGGAGAAGTAACAGAGGTTATGTATAAATTGTATTGATCAGAATTTAATCTATGAATTGAGGACTACAAAGAAAAAGAAATTGGATAGTCTTTTTTTAGTAACCCCCTTTTTGTTTTTATTAACAACTTTGATTTTACTATTTAGGGTCAAGTTGGGCTATTTTAAATATAATTTATGTAGTAGTGGTGTTAATAATAGATTTGGAAGAAAATAATGTTGTAAAAGGTCTTGGAAAGGATTAAGAAGTTTCGTAGAGAATGAGCAATTTGTATGTACTAGTTCTTTAATTAATGGAAGAAGGGCTATCCTCCCTTTGTAAATTAAAATCAATAATAGCTAAAATGAAAGAGTTTCTAAAGGAGATGATAAAGTTGGAACAGGATTTGCCGATCATTAGTATTTTAGTTTTTGCTGTACTACACACTATTTTTACATTTGTCATAGGGCTCAAATTGAAAAAGATGAAGCCTTCGAAGAGGAAGAAAATTATTATTGCTTTTGATGTCATCATGATATTCATTTTTATGGTACTTTTCTTTAACGATATGTTGATTTGATCTATCGACTGTATAATTATGGCTATATTCGACTGGTCCGAATAAACTCCTTAGAAAATTTAAAAGTGATGGGGAGTTTGAGAAGATTGCCTGCAATATTCAAAGAAATAACTGGTAACTTATTGGGTATCGTTGTTATCTTCATGACTATCATGTTTATTTTTTCAGAGATTAAATATATTTGGTTAAGTAGTTAGATTTGAGTTTCCAATGGATTTATATCTTTCGTTTGGAACAGCAATTGTTGGCTTTAGTTTATATATGTATCTAAAAAATATGTTTAGTCTTAGATGGTAATAAGTATTTTCTAATTTATCTCATAAGAGATACAGGTAGAAGGATAGTTGAAATGATTTTCGACTTTATATTTACATGTTAATAACTACATTAAGGTATTTGATTTTAAAAGAGGGATCTAGGTGATTAAGAAACTTTTCATATTTTCATTATTGGAATCACTACTTATTTTATTCTGACTCTATTGTATTAGGATTGTAGGTTACAAATGATCTAGGCTTGGCTTTATCAAAAATATGTGAATTTGGGATATGAGGAATGGAGTCTCTTTCAATTAAGAAAAAAATATTGATAAAAAAGGAGGAGATCTGATGGAGAAAAAAACAATGATTATTTATGGAATCATGATGAGTGTTGGTGTCTTTGTTGTTATGATGATAGGTGCATATGTAATTAAGAAGTTGGAAATAGAGTATCCTATATCATCATATCTTATTGGTGGAGTTTTAGTATTATACATACTTATAATGTTTATTGTGTTTGTCATAAATATTTTAAAGCGGCGATAGGTGTTCATCAAATGAAACTTTCAGCAGACCAATGGGGGATTTTCATCAATAATTATACTTATTGATGATCAATAGTAGGGAGAAAATCCAAAGTGTCAAAAAAGGGAAAGTTAACTACCTATAGTTTTTTCATTATTTATATTTTATTATGGGGCTATGTATATTATTTTCAGAATGTTAATTGGGTTGAGGAATCAATGATCCCTTTTGCTCTTGCAACTGTTTATTATTGGCTTCTGTATTTTAGAGAGAAAGACGTAGAAATAAAAGGATTTTGGTTTGAATCAGCCATAGTACTATCATTGTTAAGCTTGTTCCATTTGCTTGTATTTTTATGGACATAATTGGGCTGGATGCCAAGATCAATAGCTGTTGTAGTTGGATCTGTTTAATCCCTACACTGTAATCTTTGTGTCTCTATAAAGTGGAGAATGTGCAAAGTTACTAAAATAAAAGAGGGATGAGTGTGGATCAATTACTGAAAATATTAAAGTGGATTGTTCTAATTGTACTCTTTATTATTACTGCGTCTAAGATCGATGGATGGCTTTATTGGAGTACTAGTTTATTAGGAGTTCTTATTGTGATTTTTTGTATACGTTCATTTCGGCTTAGAACGCTTCCTAGCACTGAAATGGGAGAGATGTCTGACTTCAGTGTTCATGATGTTCGAAGTAAAAAGTTTAAGCGTTCACTATTGGGTTTTGATGCCGATGAGGTGAATGCTTATTTAAGCTTGATTATTCAAGATTTTGAGGGGCTTGGATCCGATGTGGAAGAAGCACAGTCGCATTTAAGTGTTCATGGTATACATAGTAAACAGTTTAAGCGTTCATTCATTGGTTATGATGTTGATGAGGTGAATGACTTTTTGGATCAGATTATTCGGAAATATAAAAAGCTGGATCGCGTATAGAATCAATCTTTGTTTTGTAGAGGGTCCTTGGAATGCTTGGTATTACTTATCTAACTTTTTTATTTTCCAAGTTGAATTGAGGACGATAATATGATTTTTATTATGCTACCAATAGGTTTGAATTCATTTGAGTTTGGAATTGACTTTAAACCTGAAATAGCTTTGAACTCTTATTAAAAGGATCTTTACTATCTGTTAAAGGTCTAATAAAAAACAACTAAAAAAACATTAAAATAGGGGTTGCAAACTCTATCAGACCATGATATATTATATCTTGTCGTTGCGAGATTGCGACGAGATGAAGATTGCACCTTGAAAATGTGAATATGGAAGAACACGATATCTAGTCTAGATGTCATGTTGCATTCACCGGAAGAAGTTTTAAGTTT
>NZ_SMAG01000019.1 GCF_004341825.1 Hazenella coriacea
ACCTCCTTTCTACGGAGTATCTTTATGATACATGACGAAACGAATTTTCTCTCTCAGGTCATGCTTTTACTCACTCTTTAGTTTTCAGGGAATACATTAAAAAAACTACACTGCAAAGTGTAGTTTTTTTAATGTATGGTGAACCAAAGATTTTGTAGAAAATCACTTTAGTAGTACTATTTATCTTTTACCCAATGAATAGAAGAGAGTGGATCCCATCCATCCTCAATCATTTGATTAGCAATTTTTGCAATGTTTTTTGCATCATCTATTCCACGATGGTGGGTTCCTGATAAGTTTAAACTAAGGTATTGAAGTGCTTGTTTCATCCCTAAAGGTCTTTTCAATTGATAGAACTCTTTGTGCGCTTGCTTCAGATTGATATGTTGGGGGAGAAATGGATACTTGAGTTGAAACCGTCTACAAACAGCCATTGTCTGGCGTTGATCATAAAACCCCCAAGAACTAAATATAGATTTGGTTCGTCTGGAAAGTTCATTTAATTCAGTAATCGCTGTTTCGATCGATTTTCCAGTTTCTACTTGTTCTTGAGTGATTGTTGTAAGTGATTTGCAGAAAGGACTTAATTGAGGAAATAGGGTTGGACGAACAAAAGTCTGATACCCCTCTACTTGTTTTAAAGTATTTACATCAAATACTACAGCTCCAAATTCAATGATTTCAGAAAAGAAATAAGGTGGTTGTTTAGTTTTTTCATAGCATGTTGATTCTAGATCAATGATGAGTAGTTGAGTCATGAAGTGTCTCTCCAATCTTTTCAATCAATATAAATAGTTAATTTATATAGTACCATTAAAAAAGCTACCTCTATGCAGAGGTAGCTTAGTTTTTTATATATCTTTTGACTCTTGTCGTCTACGGACAAATTGGTAACTAATCACCAGAATGAGAAACCAAATAGGAGCAACATAAAGGGCAACCCGTGTTTCTTCATTGAAACCAAGTAATACAGCAACGAATCCTAAAAAGAAAAGTGCGATCCAGTTGGTCCAAGGGGCACCAGGCATTTTAAAAGAACTCTCACGAACTTTATGTTGCTTAACAGCTTGACGATATTTGATGTGAGAAAATAAGATAATCCCCCAGATCCAAAGAGCACCAGAAGTAGCTACACTGGTAATATAAATAAATGCTTTTTCAGGCATGATGTAATTAAGTACTACACCAAATAGCAAAGCAATAGCAGACAATGTAATTCCACGTGCGGGAACTTTACGTTTGCTTACAGCTCCTAACATTCGTGGTGCTTGACGTGAATTCGCTAATGTATACAACATGCGACCTGTACTAAAAATGCCGCTATTGCAAGAAGAGAGTGCAGCTGTTAGCACAACGAAGTTAATAATGCCTGCAGCGGCGGGAATTCCAATGTGTTGAAATGTAAGTACAAATGGGCTTGTTTTTCCATCAAGCTCAATCCAAGGATATAAAGACATGATAACTAACAAAGCCCCAATATAGAAGATTAAAATTCTCCAAAGGATCTTATTGATTGCGGAGGGCATGGTTTTTTCTGGGTCTTTGGCCTCACCAGCTGTAACACCGACCAATTCTACTCCTAGAAAAGCGAACATTACCATTTGTAAAGAAAGTAAAACCCCTAAAACACCATTCGGCATGAATCCGTTATGCTCCCAAAGGTTTGAAAAGCCAATGGGTTGTCCATTGTTGCCGAAGCCTGTTGTAATGATAACAAGGCCTACAACAATAAGAAGAATGATGGTGACCACTTTAATTAATGCAAACCAAAACTCAAACTCCCCAAATAGTTTTACAGCAATTAAGTTGATCAAATAGACAAATAACAAAGCGATTAAAGCTGGAATCCATTGCGGGATTCCAGGAAACCAATACTGGGCATAAACACCTACAGCTGTGATTTCTGCCATTCCCGTAACTACCCACATAAACCAATAAGTCCAGCCGGTTATAAATCCAGCCCAAGGGCCAATAAACTCGTTAGCATAGGCACTAAAAGAGCCGACGACCGGTCGATAAAGGGCTAATTCCCCTAGTGCTCTCATCACAAAAAAGATAACTAATCCACCAAGTGCATAGGCAAGAACTAGTGCAGGTCCAGCTGTTTGGATTGCTTTTGCTGATCCTAAGAACAAGCCTACCCCAATAGCTCCTCCAATGGCGATGAGTTGGATGTGACGATCACTTAATTCTCTCGAAAAATCATTGTTCTTAACAGGATTATTATTTGGCATTATATCCCCTACTTTCCTTTTCGGAAATGCTGAATGAAATAATTTTTAAGTAGATATAGAATTATTTTGCATTATCTATACTACAGTTTATGAGTCTATGTTTCAAATGGAGAAATCATCAGAAAGATTAACATCTCAAAAAGAAAGTTAATCATTTAGCTGTTAAATTAATTTGATAATCATAATATGCCACTTTTATTTTTGTTTATGTGTAAGGAGTTCTATTTAATTTCTGTTCAACAAAACACTATTCAAAACGAGTTTCTAATAAATTGTTTTTTATTGACTCTTACGTTGTGTGATACTTTATAGTGCAATTAAAGGGGTGTAAAAAGAGCTATGAAAGTTAAAGAAGTAGCTGATTTGGTTGGAGTTAGTATCCGTACACTCCATCATTACGATGAGATTGGTTTGTTAACTCCAAAAGAAACAACCGAATCAGGTTATCGAATTTACTCAGAGGAAAACTTGGAGATGTTACAACAAATTTTGTTTTTTAAAGAACTTGGTTTCTCTCTAAAGGAAATAAAAAAGATTATTCATAGTCCTTTATTTAATCGGCACGAAGCGTTGATTTTACAACGAAAAATGTTGATTGAGAAGCGGAATAAACTCGATAAGATGATTGTTACCATTGATAAAACAATTAAACATATGATTGGGGAAATTCATATGACAAACGAAGAAAGATTTGAAGGGATTGACTTTAATCATAATCCTTATGAACAAGAGGCTCGTAAACGTTGGGGGAAGCAAGCTGTCGATCAGGCAAATGCAAAATTAGAGAGAATGTCTAAAGATGAGCAAAGAAGTTTATCTGAACGATGGGATTTGATCTTTAAAAAGCTTGCACTCCTTCGTAAACAATCCCCAGAATCCCAAGAAGTTCAATCAATAATTGAAGAGTGGTATGGTTTTTTAAATGAAAACTTTGGTGAATACTCTCTTGAGGCATTTTATGGATTAAGTCAACTTTATATTGAGGATGAACGCTTTACCAGAAACATTGACAAGTATGGTGAGGGATTAGCGAAGTTTATGAGTGAAGCGATGAAATTTTTTTCAGATAATAACAAAAGAACATAGGTGGTTGCAATGAGAATAGTCATTGAAAATACAATCGAACAATATGAAAAATTATTCTCTTTGGCAGAAGGAAGAGAGAACTTCTTTCGATATGGTATGATGAAGCCTTTTGAAAAGATGTGGAGTACAATGAATGTTCCTTTAGAAACTAAAGAACCCAATGGATACGATGTAATCATGGCTACAAATATGCTTGGATTTCTTCGTATATTAGATACGGAAACTGGAAGAATCGCATTGAAGAGGCTAAAAGAAATTCAAGTTCTTCAAACGGCACATGATACACTGAAACGTTGTGTTAACTTTATTCAAAAGAATAATTTAAATATAAAAACTGATGAATTAAAGTTTGGATTGTATATAGCTGATCCTAAAAAACTGGAGTTACAGAAAGGATATTGTGGTTTTGGGGGAATTCCGGGATTTATTCAAGTTACTATCTACCCTAACCCATATAATATCCCGAAAATTCCCGCTCTAATTGCACATGAATTTCATCATAATATCCGTTTTTCATATTTTGATTGGGATCATGGGAACGTGACTGTTGGTGATTACTTAGTTATAGAGGGATTAGCTGAGTCATTTGCTAAAGAACTTTATGGTGAAGATTTACTAGGGCCTTGGGTTACCTCTTTTGATGAAGAAGACTTAGAATACTCAACGGAAGTAATCAAAGGGGCGTTAAATGTGAAAGGATTTTCCGAAGTTAGCAGTTACATGTTTGGTGATACATTTGCAAATGAGCAGGGATATCAACCGGTTGGATTATCACCATTTGCGGGTTATGCAGTTGGATACCAAGTAGTACAGTCTTTTATGAAAGCTAATCATGTGGGGATTAGAGAAGCTACTTTACTTAGAACAGATGAAATAATAAATAATTGTGCTTTTTTCTAATAACTCGATTTAACTAATGAAGTATTACTATTAGAGTGTGGTAATGCTTTCATTGTTTAACTATTGACTAAATGATTTGGTATTATTAGCAATTGATGATGAGAACTCTGTAATGGGGCCTTTTACGAAACTGCAACATTAAGGGCGTTTATTTACTATCTTAAAATTAGTCAAGAAAACCAACTTAGAGTCGTGAGACATCTGCATTCAGGGATATCGTAAAACAAAGTAATAAAGAAATTGGTATGAGTTGGAGTTCCTTTTGGTGGAATGTTCGGACGACTACCAAATGTTTATGAATAGGGATCTGGAGAGAGGTTTTTTTCTTATTAGGGGTTGTTTTTTCTTTTGAAAGGTGTTATATTAATTTTTGTCGCCAAAAGATGCGACGAGATGAAGATTGCACCTTGAAAATGTGAATATGGAAGAACACGATATCTAGTCTAGATGTCATGTTGCATTCACCGGAAGAAGT
>NZ_SMAG01000020.1 GCF_004341825.1 Hazenella coriacea
CGACCGTTAAGCCCTCCAGCGCCGATGGTACTTGGGGTGCAGACCCCTGGGAGAGTAGGACGTTGCCAGGCAAATGAGGTAAAGCACTTGCAAAATGCAAGTGCTTTTTTATATCGAAGAAACTGACAAAAAACTTTCTGAGACAATCATCCGATTACAAGCACAACAGTTTAACAAAAACATGTATGTTTAAAATGAATCAAAAAACCATCCAAATCATTGGGTGGTTTTTTGGTATGGAGAAATTTAATCCAAGGATCTATTCAAGGGAATTTATTTGTTTAACTATTGTTTATCTGTAATTCAATTGTTGTTTACCTTCGTTGATTAATATGAAAGATATCCAATCCAAGATGTATCGATCTCATATGAACCTAACTTATTCCAGATGTTAGAACAAGTAAGGAATTTATTGGACATCCAAAGTGGTTTCAACTAGAGTCTATGATAGATAAAACAAAGACATTTAGAGGAAATATGGAGTCCTGTTTTATTGTGTAGATCGATACTGAAGGAGAATAACTAATGACTAAATATGAAGCTCAAGCAGTCATTTTATTTGATGGGGTCTGTAACTTTTGTAACGGAGCAGTACAATGGATTATTTCGCGAGACTCAAATGCTTACTTTCATTTTGCATCTTTACAATCGAAAGTTGCTGACACGTTATTTACTACCTATGGAATTAAAGAAAAGCGTTTGGACTCCATTGTGTTGATCGAAGAGGGGCGCTATTATACGGAATCTTCAGCAGTACTTCGGATTTGTAAGGGATTAGGTGGATGGTGGAGATTACTGTATGGATTTATAGTGATTCCAAGACCAATTCGAGATGTAGTTTATCGATGGGTGGCAAAAAATCGTTATCGCTTTCGGGGCAAAAAAGAACAATGTATGATTCCTTCACCAGACATTCGTAAAAGATTTTTAGATGATTAGAACAAATCGAAAAAGAGGATGAGTCGTTAAATGAAAAGATTGTTCACATCAATGAAAAAAGCGTTTCCAACTACTTTACGCCTTTATTTAGGAATCATGTTTTTGATTTATGGATTAGCTAAAATAGTGATGGGGCAATTTGGTGAACCTGCTCCTACAGCAATTGTTTCACAGGGAGAAGGCTTCGCTTTAGCATGGACATTTTTTGGATACTCTCGATTTTATGAGCTGGTAATTGGTTGGGGAGAAGTCATTGCTGCTATACTTATTATGATTCCGCGAACCAGCACATTAGGAGCTGTCATGTATTTTCCGATCTCTATCAATGTGATGCTAGTTAATTATTGCTTTAACATAGGAGTACAAGATTTAAGCACAGTGCTTGTGATTATGAATGTGATTCTATTATGGATGGATCGTAAAAAGTTGTTGATGATCTTTTGGAAAGCAGATCAACTTAAAGGTCAGATCGAAGAGAAAGGTGTGAAAGTTTCATGACCCCATTTGTTATAATGATGTTACTTGCCATTTTTCTCATGTCGACAGCCTATTATTTTGTGAAGGACTGGCTAAAAGATCGGAAAAAAAATCAGTAGCGTTAATTTTCCCGTATTCAGGAATCGATTTTGCGAAAATGACATTGTACAACCCTTTAGTGATAGTAAAAGAGAAGGTCATGAGATGCTTTCAATTCTTTTGCTTCTCTGTTCTCTGGATCTAACATATATAAACACTCCACCGCTAAATGAAAGCAGTGGAGTGTTTGGATAAGATGATATAACTTTATAAAATAAGTAATGATTTCGGTTGAATTTCGATGGTCATGGGGGTTTCTCCGTAAATTTCTCCATCAATCTGTACAGGAAGTGGAGGATCTGCCTGAATGCGAACCTTGGCTCCTTGATGAAGAGCTACAGATGGATGGCTAGTATGTGTTCCCCAATAGACTGTTGGGAACATTCGCAAGAGCTCGAATCGGGAGATTTGGTAGACACAACAAACCTGTAAAATTCCATCATCATTAATCGCACCTGGGTTGATCATCATCCCACCACCATAGTTGGGAATATTGGAAATAGCAGCTAGCCAAACATCATCATATGTAAACGCTTCCTCGTCAATCTGAAGAGTAAACCGAGCAGGACGAAAACGGAAAAAGGTACGGAAAACCCCAACTAAATAGCTGAACTTGCCAAGCCACTTTTTCAGTGATGATCCATTTACATGTTGGGTGACTTGTGCATCAAAGCCAATCCCAATAAAGCCGATGATCACTTTGCCATTTACTTTAGCTGTATCGATGGCTCGTGCTTCATGCTTTAAAATTCGTTCTAAAGCTTGAAGGGGCTGGGATGGAATTTTTTCTGCTGTAGCAAAATCATTTCCTGTTCCTGCAGGAATATAGCCTAAGGGCAATTGTGTTCCAGCTAAACAATTACCCACTTCATGTACTGTGCCATCACCTCCAACAGCAATAACAGCTCGAAAGCCCCCTTGTTCTACTGCTTCCTGTGTGATGAGGACTGCATGTCCTTGGTATTCGGTAACCCTGACCTGATAGGGGATTTCTTTTTCATCTAAAGCCTTTTGGATTTCTCCCCAAATACCTTTTCCACGTCCATTTCCTGAGATCGGGTTCACAATAAATAGGTACATCGTTGTGTGCTCCTTTTTTGTAGGATTACCTATTTTAAAAGAATCATAATATGAATGTTTTGTCTATGATAAACTTATTGGAATCAATTAGTTGATGTGAATTCCTAAGGGTATTATTCTTCCTAGTCTTTTATCGTTGCTCAATTTAGTAGAATGACACAATAAACCATAGAAAGCATTATCGTTGAAGATGAGTTAACCAAGATGTGAAAAGTATGACTAATCTCATGCTAGTGTCAGTTTACTGTGTATGTTTTAAATAGGAAAATGAGAGTGATGTTTTATATATTAAGGCGGCAGTTTAGATTCACTAGAAGTTAGGGGTCAATCTTTCGCACGAAATGACATTGTACTGTTGCTTAGTGGAATTCTTCTCTTCTTTGCAAGGGACAAGTTCATAGAGGAGGAAATCGAGCTCCAATGATCTATAGTGAGGATGAATATTACCTCATCGACACTACTGACATTAGATTGATCCTATTAATCTTATAAAATGTGTTGACAGAAACTATGAATCCATGATATATTAATTAACGTCGCTGATGCGATAGAAGTTTTAACAAAGAATAATCAATTAAAAATAAATGTTGATTTATTGTTATGGATGTGTTAAGATAACACATGTCATTACAAAAAGCAACACAGTGTTCCTTGAAAACTAAAGAGTGAAACCATGACCTGTTAATTTTTTGAGAGCATAGAATCAAACAACCATTTTTGGAGAGTTTGATCCTGG
>NZ_SMAG01000021.1 GCF_004341825.1 Hazenella coriacea
GCCCACCATCTATATTTGGGGCTATAGCTCAGCTGGGAGAGCGCCTGCCTTGCAAGCAGGAGGTCAGCGGTTCGATCCCGCTTAGCTCCACCAAAAATAAACACCTAGTTTCTTTCGAAACTAGGTGTTTTCTTTATACGTGTCGAAAATACATGAGTAGAAGTTAAGGAAAGTGTTTTGCTAAAAAATGATAAAGAAAGAGTGATCATGTGGACCCAAAAGTAAAACAATTGATGAATCCCCAAATACTAAGAAAAATAGCTCAGTCTTATGGTGTTGATGAATCTGATTTGGATTTTCATAAAAGTACAGAAAGTTTTCTATACCGTTATGAAAAGCAAGGAACCCCTTTTTTTCTACGTATTTCCCATAGTAGTCGACGTACACCAGATATGATTCGTGGTGAACTGGATTGGCTCCAATGGTTAGAGCAACATCAACTTCCTGTTGTACGAGTAGCGAGTACGCCTGATCAAGAGACATGTGTTGTTGTAGAGCTAGATGATGGAACGTTTTTTACAGCAGTTTCTTTTCATCAATTACCTGGTAAACAAATGAACCGTCTTTATGATAACAATCAGCTAGTTCAACAACTTGGATCACTGATGGCAAAGTTACATTTGGCTACACAAACATATTCTCCTCGCTATGATTCTTGGAAACGTCACCATTGGTCACAGGAACTGCACGGATTTGCCGAAAAATATTTATCCCCTACAGAAAGAAAAGTAATTGAACGCTTTAATTCTACTATGGAGGAAATTTCTTCTCTCCCGCAAACTTCAGATAACTATGGACTGATTCATTATGATCTTCATCCGGGAAACATTTTTGTTGATGATCACCAATTAGTATTACTTGACTTTGATGATTCTCAGTACAGCTGGTTTATGTCTGATCTTGCTATTTCACTCTTTTATGCCATTCCTTTTTCTGAATCAGAGGCGAAGAAAACAGAGTCAGCTAAAAGATTCCTTGATCAGTTACTAACTGGTTATCAACAAATACGTTCCATCAATGATCGTGAACTCGGTTGGATTCCATTGTTTTTAAAGTTACGCGAAATAGATTTATATATTGTCATTCATCGTAGTTTTGGTGCGGGCTCCTATAATGAGTGGTGTCAAACCTTTATGAAAGATCGGAAAGAACGGATTGAAAATAAGATTCCAATGCTTTTGGGTAGCTATTATTAAAAGAGTCTACAAATTTAGGAGTCGATCGATCTACAGATTCGGTGTAAATAGGGTACTGCTTAATACTCCTTTGTAGAAAATATATAGAGAATTTTATATCGTGAAATCAATAAAATGACAATTGTAAAGGGTTTTACGCAGTAGTAAAGTAAAAGGTTTTCCTACTATGTAAAACCCTCTTAAAAAACATTAAAATAGGGGTTGCAAACTCTATCAGACCATGATATATTATATCTTGTCGTTGCGAGATTGCGACGAGATGAAGATTGCACCTTG
>NZ_SMAG01000022.1 GCF_004341825.1 Hazenella coriacea
TAAAACTTCTTCCGGTGAATGCAACATGACATCTAGACTAGATATCGTGTTCTTCCATATTCACATTTTCAAGGTGCAATCTTCATCTCGTCGCATCTCGCGGCGACAAGTAATAATATATCATGTATAAAGAAAATGATCAAGAGGGAAATGAAAAATAATAACTTCCCAAATCCACCCAAATTCAACATTTGTCCACTCATCATATCTATATTAACGAGTGGACTACCAAACTCAGATCTCTTATCTAGCATAGATCAATTAGATTCTCTTGTACAAAGATAAGATGTGTAGAAAAGAGCCTATGACACTCAAAAATATTTTTCAAATGAGTAAATTATGAAACAATTTACGAGAGATAGGAAATTAAGTATTTAAAGTCGAATAATTATAAGCATCATACTTATTTTTTTGTAGAATGAGGAGAGGCTATGTTTAAAATTGTCGGTCTTTATCGAGTTCATAATCAAAATGAAGGTTTTGAACAATATTATGTTAATGAACTAGTTCCACGCTTATTAGAAATTCCAGGGGTCATTAAAGTCGAAGTAACTCGCTTAGCCCCATCCCCCTTTCACGATACTTTAGGGGTTAAAGAAGAAACACCTTATTTCATGCAAGGAGATATGTACTTCGAAAGCGCTGAATCCTTACAAGAAGCATTATCTAGTCCAGAAGGAATCGAAGTAGCTCGTCTAATAATTGAAAATGCTTTTGAATTTGTAACACTATACGTAGGTGATTCTTATACTTTCCATAGCGAATCTTGATACTTTAGTCCCAACTAGAATCATATTGGTAAAAAGACAAGCGATGACTTGTCTTTTTTTATATCTTTGCGAACAAGAAATCCCTTAGCTTCTACTGCTTCGATGAGAGTCAAAGGTCAGCCACGGGAGGGTTTTGTCCTCTCGCAAGTCTGACCATTTTATTTCATTTAAATCGGTACCTAGCAGTGATCTAACCAGCGTTTCAAAATAGTATAGATGATCTCAATTTAGATATCTAGTTCACAGGAATCCTCTCGGTTAAATGTGAAGAATGGTCAATAGGCCATTAGATCATATAGAAAAACCTCTGGTCACTTTCACAACCAGAGGTTTAGTACATATTCCCTGAAAACTAAAGAGTGAGTAAAAGCATGACCTGAGAGAGAAAATTCGTTCGTCATGTATCAATAAAGATACTCCGTAGAAAGGAGGTGATCCATCCCCACCTTCCGGTAGGGATAC